>NZ_CP152021.1:0-4131944 GCF_038626375.1 Psychrobacillus sp. FSL K6-2843
TTGGAACACTTAGAAGAACTTTGGGCTAAGGTTCTCTCTGAAGTTGAAAAGAAAACATCCAAACCAAGCTTTGAAACGTGGTTAAAATCTACTAAGATGCTTTCTTACAAAGGAGAGACTGTGACCATAGCTGCGCCAAATTCCTTTGCAAGGGATTGGCTAGAGAATCATTATGTTCACCTAATTGCTGGTATTCTTACAGAGTTGACTGGCAATGAACTACTTATTTCTTTTGTAGTTCCAAAAGGACAAGACTTTGAAGATTTTGATGTACCAAAGCCAAAAACACCGGTACCTCCAGACAATCAACCTGACTTTTCACCTGGGATGCTTAACTCCAAGAACACCTTTGATACCTTTGTCATTGGTTCCGGCAACCGTTTTGCCCATGCAGCTTCTTTGGCAGTCGCAGAGGCACCAGCAAAAGCATATAATCCTCTTTTTATATATGGAGGGGTAGGATTAGGAAAAACCCACTTAATGCATGCGATTGGACATTATGTTCAAGAACACAATCCGAATGCAAAAGTGGTTTATTTATCTTCTGAAAAGTTTACAAATGAATTTATCAACTCCATTAGAGATAACAAAGCAGTTGATTTCCGTAACAAATACCGAAATGTCGACGTGCTTCTTATAGATGATATTCAATTCCTTGCAGGAAAAGAATCAACTCAGGAAGAATTTTTCCATACTTTTAACGCTTTACATGAAGAATCGAAGCAAATTGTTATTTCAAGTGACCGTCCACCAAAAGAAATACCGACATTAGAGGACCGTTTGCGATCTCGTTTTGAGTGGGGATTAATAACTGATATAGCTCCTCCAGATCTAGAAACGAGAATTGCAATTTTACGTAAAAAAGCCCGCGCGGACGGCTTAGATATTTCCGATGAAGTAATGGCCTACATTGCAAATCAGATAGACTCAAATATACGTGAACTAGAAGGCGCCCTAATACGTGTGGTGGCCTATTCTTCACTTGTCAATAAAGATATAAATATAGATTTAGCTGCTGAAGCATTAAAAGATATATTGCCAAACGCACGTCCAAGAATCATTACTATATTAGATATTCAAAAGGTTGTAGGAGAACATTTCCATATTCGCTTAGAGGATTTTACTGCTAAAAAGCGTACAAAATCTATAGCTTTTCCTCGTCAAGTAGCAATGTATCTCTCTAGAGAATTAACCGACTTCTCTTTACCTAAAATTGGAGAAGAATTTGGGGGAAGAGATCACACAACTGTGATCCATGCTCATGAGAAGATTTCCACAATGCTAAAGGTAGATATGAATTTGCAGGACGATGTAAAGCAAATTAAATCTATCCTCGGAAGATAATCACATTGTGGATAAGTTGTATTTTAGGTGCTATACTTAAGAACAACTTATACACATGGGGATATGTGGCGGATTATAGCGAAATATGTAGTTATCAACATATCCACAGGTCCTATTACTATATCTATTAATCTTTTAATAAATAATAATTATATAAGTGAGGTATAAAAATGAAATTCGATGTAATGAGAGATAGTTTATTGAATGGACTAAATGATGTTATGAAAGCAGTTAGTTCTAAAACAACTATTCCAATATTAACTGGCCTAAAATTAGAAGTAACAAAAGAAGGATTATATATAACTGGTAGTGACTCAGATATTACAATTCAAACTTTCATACCAGTGGAGAAAAACGGAGAACAAATAATAAAAGTAATAGAAATAGGATCTATTGTATTACAAGCTAGAGTATTTAATGAGATTGTACGTAAATTACCTACCAATGATGTTGAAATTGAAGTAACAAATCAATTTCAAACATATATTCGCTCAGGTAAATCAGAATTTAACTTAATTGGTCTAGACGCTAGTGAATATCCTTTGCTTCCACAATTAGAAGAGGAACATCAATTCTTTATTCCGTCTGATTTGTTAAAGTCAATAATTAAAGAAACTGTTTTTGCCGTTTCCACATCTGAGAACCGTCCTGTTTTAACCGGTGTAAACTGGCAGGTTAACGATGGAGAATTACACTGTGTTGCAACAGACAGCCATCGCCTTGCTAAAAGAAAAACAGCTTTAAAAGATTTACCTGAAGAAGCATACAGTGTGGTTATTCCAGGGAAAAGCTTAAATGAACTGAACAAAATTTTAGAAGAAACTTCTTCAGAAGTAGCTATTGTTATGACACAACAACAAATCTTATTTAAAACTGAAGATGTATTGTTCTATTCTAGATTGTTAGAAGGAAATTATCCTGACACATCTCGTTTAATCCCAAGTGAATATAAAACCACCATTGTCGTAAATAGTAAATCATTGTTACAAGCAATTGACCGAGCTTCATTGTTGGCTCGTGAAGAAAGAAACAACGTAGTTCGCTTTTCCACAATCGATCAAAGCTCAGTAGAAGTTTCTTTCAACTCTCCCGAAATAGGTAAAGTTGAAGAAGAAATTCAAGCAGAAACAATTGATGGTGAAGAACTTAAAATATCTTTCAGTGCTAAATATATGATGGATGCTTTAAAGGCAATCGATGGACAAGACGTAAAAATTCTATTCTCAGGCGCAATGAGACCATTTGTATTGAAGTCTGTCCATGACGATTCTATTTTACAACTGATATTACCGGTAAGAACTTACTAAGAAACATGTAAGCACCCTTGTTTGCTCCGATAAGAGAAAACTTTTTTATCTTTAAAAAAACAATATAAGCAGAGATAGTCACTAATTGTGGCTATCTTTTTTACTTATTTACTTTATTAGAGTAAAATGAAGGGATAAAGAAAATGAGAAGAGGTTGGATGATTAGTGGAAGAGATTCGATTTGACTCGGAATATATTACGCTTGGTCAATTACTTAAAATGACAGACGCTATAGATTCAGGTGGAATGGCCAAATGGTTTTTGAGCGAAAATCCAGTATATATAAATGGAGAAGTAGATCAAAGAAGAGGAAGAAAATTAAGAAACAAAGACGTAGTGAATATTCCAGGAGTAGGAAAATTTCTAATGATTGGACCTGAGAACGGAGAGTAATATGTATATTGAACGACTCGAATTAAATGACTTCCGTAACTACGATTCAATCGAGCTGGATTTTTCCTCGAAGATTAATGTTCTTATTGGAGAAAATGCTCAAGGAAAGACGAATTTAATGGAATCCCTTTACGTTTTATCTATGGCAAAATCTCATAGAACTTCCAATGACAAAGAATTGATACGTTGGGAAGCAGAGTATGGTAAAATAAAAGGTGATATTCAAAAAAAATATGGGCGAATCCCTTTGGAATTGATCTTGTCTAAAAAAGGTAAAAAGGCTAAAGTTAATCATTTAGAACAAAGCAGACTCAGTGACTATATTGGTCAATTGAACGTAGTGATGTTTGCTCCAGAAGATTTATTTTTAGTAAAAGGAAGTCCGCTAGTTAGAAGACGATTTTTAGATATGGAAATTGGACAAATATCTCCAAGATATTTACATGATTTGCTTCAATTCCAAAAGATATTGAAACAAAGAAACCATATATTAAAACAAAATCAAGGAAAACCTAAGTTAACGGATGTCATGTTCGACGTATATACAGAACAATATATAGATGCAGCGGTAAAAGTTATCCAAAAAAGATTTCAATTTATGGATTTGCTTCAAAAGTGGGCGGAACCGATACATTTCGGTATTTCTAGAGGGTTAGAAAAACTCACAGTTGTATATGACTCTACTATAGGTATCAAAGCGGATTGGTCTGAAGATGCTATGAAGGCCAGCATGGAAAAGAAGTTATTTGATAGTCAAAAAAGAGAGTTAGATCGGGGAGTTACATTATATGGACCACATCGTGATGACCTCCAATTTTTTGTGAATAACTATGATGTCCAAACATACGGATCACAGGGACAACAACGAACCACGGCTTTATCTCTTAAATTAGCTGAAATCGAATTGATAAAACAGGAGGTAGGTGAAGCTCCTGTTTTATTGCTGGATGACGTATTATCGGAATTAGATGACTACAGACAATCTCATCTATTGACGACTATTCATGGCGATGTTCAAACCTTTGTTACGACTACAAGTGTAGAAGGAATTGCCCATGATACTATTCAACAGGCGAGAATGTTCCACGTGGAGCAAGGAGCAGTTATAAAGTAAAGATTCACCATTATTGAAGTGATGAAAGAGTGGGTGAGCAAGTTGGCAATGGAAGAAAAAGAATTACAACCATCTTATGATGCTGATCAGATACAAGTATTAGAAGGTTTAGAGGCAGTAAGAAAACGTCCAGGGATGTATATAGGTACTACTAGCTCTAAGGGTCTTCACCATCTTGTATGGGAAATTGTTGATAATAGTATTGACGAAGCTCTTGCTGGGTATTGTGATCACATTATAGTGACGATTGAAAAAGAAAATTGGATTCGAGTAGAAGACAATGGCCGTGGTATCCCAGTAGACAATCAAGAAAAAATGGGAAAACCAGCAGTTGAAGTAATCATGACAGTGCTCCATGCCGGCGGTAAATTTGGCGGCGGAGGCTATAAAGTCTCAGGAGGACTTCATGGTGTTGGTGCTTCAGTTGTAAATGCCTTGTCCGAACATACAGAAGTATATGTAAAACGTGATGGAAAAATGCATAGTATTAAATTTGAACGTGGTGCTGTTGTTTCTTCTCTTGAAATCATTGGAGATGCATCAGAAACAGGAACTACTACAAGATTTAAAGCAGACCCAGAGATTTTTACTGAAACTACAGTGTATGAGTATGATATTCTAGCTCACCGTGTAAGAGAATTGGCTTATTTGAACCGAGGATTATCTATTACGATTGCAGATGAAAGAGATGGCCAAGAAAAATCAGTTAAGTATCTATATGAAGGCGGTATTAAGTCTTACGTAGAAGATTTAAATAAATCAAAAGAGCCTATTACGGAAGAAGCAATATTTGTAGAGGGAGAAAAAGATGGAATATCTATAGAAATTGCTATGCAATACAATGGCGGATATTCATCTAATATTCTTTCTTTCGCAAATAATATTAATACGTATGAAGGCGGAACACATGAGTCTGGCTTTAAAACTGCGCTTACACGCGTTATCAATGACTATGCAAGAAAAAATGGATTGCTAAAAGAGGCAGATACTAATTTATCTGGAGATGATGTACGAGAAGGTTTAACAGCTATCGTATCGGTAAAACATCCAGATCCTCAATTTGAAGGCCAAACAAAAACGAAGCTAGGTAACTCAGAGGTAAGTACTATAACAAATAGTTTATTTGCTGAAGGTTTCGATAGATTTTTATTAGAAAATCCTCAAATTGCTCGAAAAATTGTCGACAAGGGGCTGATGGCTGCACGTGCTCGTGTTGCTGCGAAAAAAGCACGTGAGTTAACCCGTCGCAAATCTGCACTAGAGGTTTCAAGTCTACCTGGTAAACTAGCGGACTGTTCTTCCCGAGTTCCAGCTGAAAGTGAATTATATATTGTAGAGGGTGACTCTGCAGGAGGCTCTGCTAAGTCTGGTCGTGATCGACATTTCCAAGCCATTCTACCTTTAAGAGGTAAAATCCTAAATGTAGAAAAAGCTAGATTAGATAGAATCCTAGGTAATGCAGAAATCCGTACAATGATAACAGCGCTTGGTACAGGTATCGGTGAAGAATTTATATTGGAAAAAGCACGTTATCATAAAATTATAATCATGACGGATGCCGATGTAGACGGAGCACACATCCGAACATTATTACTTACATTTTTCTTCCGATTTATGAGACCATTGATTGAAGCAGGTTATGTATATGCTGCACAGCCGCCTCTATACCAAGTGAAACAAGGTAAACATGTGGAGTATTGTTATAATGATGAGCAATTGAAAGAAATTATAGATAGATTGCCGAAAACTTCAAAACCAAATATTCAACGATATAAAGGTCTAGGAGAAATGGATGCTACTCAATTATGGGAAACTACTATGGATCCTGACAATCGTACATTACTTCAGGTCAACCTTGACAATGCGATGGAGGCAGACGAAGTCTTCACACAATTAATGGGGGAAGAAGTAGAGCCAAGACGTCAATTTATTGAAGATAATGCTGTTTATGTGAAAAATTTAGATATTTAAGAATGTGTTTAACTGGAGGTCTTTAGGATGTCAGAAATACCGAATAAAGGTGTCAAAGGGATCAATATTAGTACAGAAATGAGAACATCCTTTCTTGACTATGCGATGAGTGTAATTGTGTCCCGTGCTTTACCAGATGTTCGTGATGGATTAAAGCCCGTACATCGTCGAATTTTATATGGGATGCAAGAGTTAGGAAATACACCAGATAAGCCTCATAAGAAATCTGCTCGTATCGTTGGGGATGTTATGGGGAAATACCATCCTCATGGTGACTCATCTATATACGAAGCAATGGTACGTATGGCACAAGATTTTAGTTATCGTTATATGCTCGTAGATGGTCATGGTAACTTTGGATCCGTAGATGGAGATGGAGCAGCTGCGATGCGTTATACGGAATCGCGTATGTCCAAAATTGCTTTAGAGTTATTGAGAGATATAAATAAAAATACAATTGATTATAAAGATAATTATGATGGACAAGAAAGAGAGCCTGTTGTCTTACCAAGTAGATATCCTAATTTACTAGTAAACGGTGCTTCAGGTATTGCAGTAGGAATGGCTACAAATATTCCTTCTCACAATTTGGGAGAAGTTATTAATGGTGTTTTAGCTTTATCTGAAAATCCTGCTATTACTATAGAGGAATTGATGAATATTATTCCTGGTCCTGATTTCCCAACGGGCGGGATTATTTTGGGTCGAAGCGGTATTCGTCGTGCTTATGAAACTGGTAAGGGCTCTATTTTAATCCGAGCAAAAGTGGAAATTGAGCAAAAACCTAGTGGAAAAGAAGTTATCATTGTTAAAGAAATACCTTATCAAGTTAACAAAGCTCGTTTAATAGAGAAAATCGCTGAACTAGTACGCGATAAAAAGATTGATGGAATTACTCATTTGGCCGACGAGTCAGATCGTAATGGTATGCGTATTGTAATTGAGGTACGCAAAGACGCTAACTCTCACGTTTTACTTAACAACTTATATAAACAAACAGCTCTTCAATCCAGCTTTGGTATCAATATGTTAGCTTTAGTAGATAACCAACCTAAAGTACTTAACATTAAAGAAATGCTTTACTATTACTTAGAACATCAAAAAGTGGTTATTCGCCGACGTACACAATTTGAATTGAATAAAGCGGAAGATCGAGCACATATCTTAGAAGGTTTACGTATTGCTTTAGATCATATCGATGAAATTATTAAATTGATCCGTTCATCTCAAACAGGTGAGGAAGCTAAAAGAGGCTTAACTGAACAATTTAATTTATCAGAACGCCAAGCACAAGCTATTCTAGATATGCGTTTACAACGTTTGACAGGATTAGAGCGCGATAAGATTGAGGAAGAATATAAAGCTTTAGTAGAACTAATTGAAGAACTTAAATTCATTTTAGCTAATGAATATCGAGTGATAGAAATTATTCGTGAAGAAATTACTGAAATTAGAGATCGATACTCTGATGATCGTAGAACAGAAATTGTAGCTGGTGGAGTAGAGGTATTTGAGGACGAAGATTTAATACCGGTTGAAAACTCTGTGCTTACTTTAACAAATAAAGGGTATATTAAACGTTTGCCTGCAAATACGTACAAGAGTCAAAAACGTGGTGGTCGTGGAGTTCAAGGAATGGGCACCAATGAAAATGACTTCGTAGAACATTTATTGAATACATCAACTCATGACACAATTCTATTCTTTACTAATAAAGGTAAGGTTTATCGTGCAAGAGGATTTGAGATACCAGAGTATGGACGCACAGCTAAAGGTCTACCACTCATTAATCTATTAGGAATTGAAAAAGACGAGCATGTTACTGCTATGATTCCAATGGCAACGTTTGAGGAAGATAGCTATTTTATCTTCACAACTAAGCATGGTGTAACAAAACGTACACCAGTGTCAGGTTTTGCTCATATTCGTGCTAATGGCTTAATAGCTATCTCTTTACGTGATGAGGACGAACTCATTGCAGTTCGTTTAACAGACGGTAAAAAACAAATTATAATTGGTACACGACAAGGCAAGCTTGTAAGATTTGAAGAAACTGATATTCGTTCTATGGGTCGTACAGCTGGTGGAGTAAGAGGAATTCGCTTGAAGGATGACGATTACGTTGTCGGTATGGAAATTATTGAACCTGGTCAAGAAATCCTAGTAGTAACTGAGAAGGGATATGGAAAACGTACCCCAGAATCAGAATATCGATTACAAACTAGAGGTGGGATGGGTGTGAAAACATGCCAAATCACTGAGAAAAATGGACCTTTATGTGCTGTGAAGGCAGTGGAAGGTTTAGAAGACTTAATGTTAATCACGATAAATGGAATGTTAATCCGTATGGATGTTAATGACATTTCAATTACAGGAAGAAGCACTCAAGGAGTGCGCCTGATGAGATTATCAAATAATGAGTTAATAGCTACCGTTGCTAAAGTTGCAAAAGAAGATGAGGAAGAAGAAACAGACGATGAAATTGTAGAAGAAGTAGCTTCTAACAATGAAGATGATTCTACCTCAATAGAAGAATAATTACTAAATCACCCTTAAACTTAGTTTAAGGGTGATTTTTTTACATATACAAAATTGAAAAAAATTTAGTATAATTAAGGAAAATAAAAGAAAAGCAGGGTATAAAATGGAATATACTTTACAAAATTTAGATGAAATTAGAATTGGTAGTATCGTTGCCGAAGATCTTTTTGTGAACACTAAATACCCAATTATGCGTAAAGATACAAGGCTGACAAGAGAGCATTTAGAAGTACTAAGAGCCTTCAACGTTACTAAAGTACCTGTGTCAATTGAAAATATCTTTAATAGGTCAGAAGAAGAAATTCTAGAACTTAATAACAAGGAACGTGTTATTGTAGAAAAAAGTAATTCTCTATCCCTTAATAAAACTAACTTTAAAACGTTATATAATGAATCTGTAAGTAACTTCTATAAAGAATTTTCTTCCTGGGAAGCTGGAGTGAAGGTGGATGTTGCAAAGTTAAGGCATATAGTAATGCCTTTAATAGATCGAGCGATGCAAGAAAAACAAATATTTTCTCTTCTAAATAGTTATTCATCCATTGATAAATACATAGCACATCATTCGTTGGCAGTGGGGATGCTATCTGGAGCAATTGCAAGGAAACTTCAATACACTTCTGGACAAATCAATCAAATAGCTACCGCAGGCCTTTTAGCTGATGTAGGAATGGCTAAGATTGATCAGAAGATTAGAGAAAAGAAGACTCCTCTTACAGAAAATGAATTCTCAGAAATTAAAAAACATACTATTTTTAGCTTTCAAGCTATCAAAGATAGTCCGCTGTTAAAGCCAGAGACAAAATTAGGAATCTTCCAACACCATGAACGTCTAGACGGTAGTGGTTATCCTAAGGGAGAAAAAATGGAAAATATCTCTTTGGTTGCTCAAATAATTGCAGTCGCAGATGTATACCATGCAATGACCTCTGAGAGAATATATCGAGCAAGAGCCTCTTCTTTTAAAGTATTGGAAATGATTAAGGAAGAAGAGTTTGGAAAATACAATATTGAAGCAGTTAATGCACTCATCTCTCTTGTATGCGATTTACCAATATCCACTCGAGTGAGATTATCAGATGGAGAGCTAGGAGAGATTATCTTTATCCATAGAGATTCTCCGATGAGACCTATGATACGATTGTCTGAAACTGGCCAAATCTTAGACTTAGCAGCTAAACGATCTTTACATATAGAAAGTATAATTGATTAATAATCTTTTTAGAGTTATCTATATGTAAGTATAGAAGTAAAACTTTGAGAACCAGAAAGACTTACCAAGCATTATAAAAGTAGTCGATAATTATATAGATTCATTAGGAAACATGACTAAAAACTTAAAACTATTTAAAGAATATCTCTTTCTTAAAATAGTTTTAAGTTTTATTTGATTAAAGTGTTGACTTATCTTTGAAACCTTGATAATATAGAGAAGTCGTCAAAACAAGACGAAAAAAACACATGAACATTGAAAACTGAACATGCAAAACGTTAAGACATATAGCATCAAACAACTTCGGTTGTATTGACGCAAAACAATTTTTGACATCATTTAATGATGATGCCAGCAAAACAAAATGAGCTTTTTAAGTTCTCTATTATGGAGAGTTTGATCCTGGCTCAGGACGAACGCTGGCGGCGTGCCTAATACATGCAAGTCGAGCGGATGATGAAGAAGCTTGCTTCTTCTGATTTAGCGGCGGACGGGTGAGTAACACGTGGGCAACCTGCCCTGTAGATTGGGATAACTCCGGGAAACCGGGGCTAATACCGAATAATCCATTTCCTCACATGGGGAGATGTTAAAAGACGGTTTCGGCTGTCACTACAGGATGGGCCCGCGGCGCATTAGCTAGTTGGTGAGGTAACGGCTCACCAAGGCGACGATGCGTAGCCGACCTGAGAGGGTGATCGGCCACACTGGGACTGAGACACGGCCCAGACTCCTACGGGAGGCAGCAGTAGGGAATCTTCCACAATGGACGAAAGTCTGATGGAGCAACGCCGCGTGAGTGAAGAAGGTTTTCGGATCGTAAAACTCTGTTGTGAGGGAAGAACAAGTACGAGAGTAACTGCTCGTACCTTGACGGTACCTCATTAGAAAGCCACGGCTAACTACGTGCCAGCAGCCGCGGTAATACGTAGGTGGCAAGCGTTGTCCGGAATTATTGGGCGTAAAGCGCGCGCAGGCGGTCCTTTAAGTCTGATGTGAAAGCCCACGGCTCAACCGTGGAGGGTCATTGGAAACTGGGGGACTTGAGTGCAGAAGAGGAAAGCGGAATTCCAAGTGTAGCGGTGAAATGCGTAGAGATTTGGAGGAACACCAGTGGCGAAGGCGGCTTTCTGGTCTGTAACTGACGCTGAGGCGCGAAAGCGTGGGGAGCAAACAGGATTAGATACCCTGGTAGTCCACGCCGTAAACGATGAGTGCTAAGTGTTAGGGGGTTTCCGCCCCTTAGTGCTGCAGCTAACGCATTAAGCACTCCGCCTGGGGAGTACGGTCGCAAGACTGAAACTCAAAGGAATTGACGGGGGCCCGCACAAGCGGTGGAGCATGTGGTTTAATTCGAAGCAACGCGAAGAACCTTACCAGGTCTTGACATCCCGCTGACCGGCCTAGAGATAGGCTTTTCCCTTCGGGGACAGCGGTGACAGGTGGTGCATGGTTGTCGTCAGCTCGTGTCGTGAGATGTTGGGTTAAGTCCCGCAACGAGCGCAACCCTTGATCTTAGTTGCCAGCATTCAGTTGGGCACTCTAAGGTGACTGCCGGTGATAAACCGGAGGAAGGTGGGGATGACGTCAAATCATCATGCCCCTTATGACCTGGGCTACACACGTGCTACAATGGACGGTACAGAGGGTCGCAACCCCGCGAGGGTGAGCTAATCCCATAAAACCGTTCTCAGTTCGGATTGTAGGCTGCAACTCGCCTACATGAAGCCGGAATCGCTAGTAATCGTGGATCAGCATGCCACGGTGAATACGTTCCCGGGCCTTGTACACACCGCCCGTCACACCACGAGAGTTTGTAACACCCGAAGTCGGTGGGGTAACCCTTTTGGGAGCCAGCCGCCGAAGGTGGGACAGATGATTGGGGTGAAGTCGTAACAAGGTAGCCGTATCGGAAGGTGCGGCTGGATCACCTCCTTTCTAAGGATATATTCGGAATACAGATCTTTATCTGTATCTTAACGTTTTGCAGTTCAGTTTTGAGTGTTCATTTTTATGATGAGCATTTAAATTGTTCTTTGAAAACTGGATAAAACGACATCAAAAAAGAAACAAACGCAAGATATTCAAATTGTGATCACTTACGTGATTGCAAGTGTAGTACTTTTAACTTTTAGGTTAAGTTAATAAGGGCGCACGGTGGATGCCTTGGCACTAGGAGTCGACGAAGGACGGCACTAACACCGATATGCTTCGGGGAGCTGTAAGTGAGCTTCGATCCGGAGATTTCCGAATGGGGAAACCCACTGCCCGTAATGGGGCAGTACATTTGCGTGAATACATAGCGCATCTGAGACACACCCAGGGAACTGAAACATCTAAGTACCTGGAGGAAGAGAAAGAAAATTCGATTCCCTGAGTAGCGGCGAGCGAAACGGGAAGAGCCCAAACCAAGAGGCTTGCCTCTTGGGGTTGTAGGACACTCTATACGGAGTTACAAAAGAATGAGTTAGATGAAGCGACCTGGAAAGGTCCGCAGGATAGGGTAAAAGCCCCGTAGTCCAAAATTCATTCCCTCCAGAGTGTATCCTGAGTACGGCGGAACACGTGAAATTCCGTCGGAATCCGGGAGGACCATCTCCCAAGGCTAAATACTACCTAGTGACCGATAGTGAACCAGTACCGTGAGGGAAAGGTGAAAAGCACCCCGGAAGGGGAGTGAAATAGACCCTGAAACCGTGTGCCTACAAATAGTCAAAGCCCGTTAACGGGTGATGGCGTGCCTTTTGTAGAATGAACCGGCGAGTTACGATTACATGCGAGGTTAAGTTGAGAAGACGGAGCCGCAGCGAAAGCGAGTCTGAATAGGGCGAATGAGTATGTGGTCGTAGACCCGAAACCAGGTGATCTACCCATGTCCAGGATGAAGGTAAGGTAACACTTACTGGAGGTCCGAACCCACGCACGTTGAAAAGTGCGGGGATGAGGTGTGGGTAGCGGAGAAATTCCAATCGAACCTGGAGATAGCTGGTTCTCTCCGAAATAGCTTTAGGGCTAGCCTCAAACGTTAGAATCTTGGAGGTAGAGCACTGTTTGGACTAGGGGCCCATCCCGGGTTACCGAATTCAGACAAACTCCGAATGCCAATGATTTATGTTTGGGAGTCAGACTGCGAGTGATAAGATCCGTAGTCAAGAGGGAAACAGCCCAGACCACCAGCTAAGGTCCCAAAGTATTTGTTAAGTGGAAAAGGATGTGGCGTTGCTTAGACAACCAGGATGTTGGCTTAGAAGCAGCCATCATTTAAAGAGTGCGTAATAGCTCACTGGTCGAGTGACGCTGCGCCGAAAATGTATCGGGGCTAAACAAATCACCGAAGCTGTGGATTGATACCTTTGGTATCAGTGGTAGGAGAGCGTTCTAAGGGCGTTGAAGTCAGACCGGAAGGACTGGTGGAGCGCTTAGAAGTGAGAATGCCGGTATGAGTAGCGAAAGATGGGTGAGAATCCCATCCACCGTATGACTAAGGTTTCCTGAGGAAGGCTCGTCCGCTCAGGGTTAGTCGGGACCTAAGTCGAGGCCGATAGGCGTAGACGATGGACAACAGGTTGATATTCCTGTACCACCACCCCACCGTTTGAGTGATGGGGGGACGCAGTAGGATAGGGTAAGCGTGCTGTTGGTTATGCACGTCCAAGCAGTGAGGTGTGAGTGTAGGCAAATCCGCACTCTGTAACATTGAGCTGTGATGGCGAGGACTTAGTCCGAAGTTCCTGATTTCACACTGCCAAGAAAAGCCTCTAACGAGGTGGGAGGTGCCCGTACCGCAAACCGACACAGGTAGTCGAGGAGAGAATCCTAAGGTGAGCGAGAGAACTCTCGTTAAGGAACTCGGCAAAATGACCCCGTAACTTCGGGAGAAGGGGTGCTCTTTTGGGTGTATAGCCTAGAAGAGCCGCAGTGAATAGGCCCAGGCGACTGTTTAGCAAAAACACAGGTCTCTGCAAAACCGTAAGGTGAAGTATAGGGGCTGACGCCTGCCCGGTGCTGGAAGGTTAAGAGGAGTGCTTAGCGCAAGCGAAGGTGCGAATTGAAGCCCCAGTAAACGGCGGCCGTAACTATAACGGTCCTAAGGTAGCGAAATTCCTTGTCGGGTAAGTTCCGACCCGCACGAAAGGCGTAACGATCTGGGCACTGTCTCAACGAGAGACTCGGTGAAATTATAGTACCTGTGAAGATGCAGGTTACCCGCGACAGGACGGAAAGACCCCGTGGAGCTTTACTGTAGCTTGATATTGAATTTTGGTGCAACTTGTACAGGATAGGTAGGAGCCTTAGAGCCCGGAGCGCCAGCTTCGGAGGAGGCGTCGGTGGGATACTACCCTGGTTGTATTGAAATTCTAACCCATACCCGTAACCCGGGTAGGAGACAGTGTCAGGCGGGCAGTTTGACTGGGGCGGTCGCCTCCTAAAGTGTAACGGAGGCGCCCAAAGGTTCCCTCAGAATGGTTGGAAATCATTCGAAGAGTGTAAAGGCAGAAGGGAGCTTGACTGCGAGACCTACAAGTCGAGCAGGGTCGAAAGACGGGCTTAGTGATCCGGTGGTTCCGCATGGAAGGGCCATCGCTCAACGGATAAAAGCTACCCCGGGGATAACAGGCTTATCTCCCCCAAGAGTCCACATCGACGGGGAGGTTTGGCACCTCGATGTCGGCTCATCGCATCCTGGGGCTGTAGTCGGTCCCAAGGGTTGGGCTGTTCGCCCATTAAAGCGGTACGCGAGCTGGGTTCAGAACGTCGTGAGACAGTTCGGTCCCTATCCGTCGTGGGCGTAGGAAATTTGAGAGGAGCTGTCCTTAGTACGAGAGGACCGGGATGGACACACCGCTGGTGTACCAGTTGTTCTGCCAAGGGCATCGCTGGGTAGCTATGTGTGGACGGGATAAGTGCTGAAAGCATCTAAGCACGAAGCCCCCCTCAAGATGAGATTTCCCATTACGCAAGTAAGTAAGATCCCTCAAAGACGATGAGGTAGATAGGTTCGGGGTGGAAGCGTGGCGACACGTGCAGCTGACGAATACTAATCGATCGAGGACTTAACCAAATTGTTTGTTTCCATTAATGATGTCTTTTATCCAGTTTTGAGTGAACAACTCAAGAGGATTTCAAAACACAAGCAGTGCTAGGAAACGAGCGAAGTTGACAACGCAATGCGCAGTGGATTGAAAGCCGACAAGTCTAGTGATGATGGCGAAGAGGTCACACCCGTTCCCATACCGAACACGGAAGTTAAGCTCTTCAGCGCCGATGGTAGTTGGGGGTCTCCCCCTGCAAGAGTAGGACGTCGCTGGGCACTATAGGAAGTCGTTACCGAGTAATCGGTGGCGGCTTTTTTGTATTAAGAGAAAAAGGCCGAAGGCAATCATCATTATCTAAGCAAGTGTGCGAGAAAGCAGAGGGGCAAAGAGTTCGAGGAAGCAAGGAAGAGAGGCTCGGAGCGTATAGCATACGCGAGAACCGATCGGCTGCGGCTGACAAAGAAATCTGCCGTCCATCTGGTTTCGCAGCCGAGCCGATGGTAGTTGGGGGTCCCCCTGCAAGAGTAGGACGTAGCTGGGCACTGGAAAAAGTCGTTACCGAGAAATCGGTGACGGCTTTTTTGTTTGTTCCATAAAGAAATTAGAAGTGCCGAAGGCACCTAACCATTTCTAACTAAGCAAGTGTGCGAGAAAGCAGAAATACAATTTAGAATACAATTTCAAATTAGATTAATTTTAAAGCTAGAGGACATTCCACTTCTTCGAAGTAAAAGAAAAATAAGATATCTCTTGTAAATATAATAAATATACAACTCGTCATAAAAGTCAGAATATATATATTATTTATCGATTCTTGACATGCCCTGTGACCGCTGATAACCTTGTAATAATATTTAAACAGAGGAGGAAGTCAGCGTAATGTGGGAATCAAAATTTCAAAAAGAAGGTTTAACGTTTGACGATGTTTTATTAGTTCCAGCTCAATCAGAGGTTCTACCAAAGGATATTAACTTATCAGTACAATTAACTTCAAAAATTAAGCTAAATATTCCTGTAGTAAGTGCTGGTATGGATACAGTTACAGAAGCGAAGATGGCTATTGCTATGGCTCGTCAAGGTGGACTGGGCATTATTCACAAAAACATGAGCATTGAGGAACAAGCAGAACAAGTGGAAACAGTTAAACGTTCAGAAAATGGAGTTATAACCGATCCTTTCTACCTTACACCAACTCACCAAGTTTATGATGCAGAGCATTTGATGGGTAAATACAGAATCTCTGGTGTGCCAATTGTAAACAATGAAGAAGAATTGAGACTTGTAGGGATTATTACAAATCGTGATTTACGCTTTATCCAAGACTACTCTTTACAAATATCCGATGTAATGACTAAAGAAAAATTAGTAACTGCTGCTGTTGGTACTACGTTAGAGCAGGCTGAAAAGATTCTTCAACAATACAAAATTGAAAAATTACCGATAGTGGATGACAATGGCATTCTAAAAGGTCTAATTACTATTAAAGATATTGAAAAAGTAATTGAGTTTCCAAATGCAGCAAAAGACCATCATGGTCGTTTGCTAGTAGGGGCTGCGGTTGGAGTAACGAAGGATACGATGATTCGAGTGCAGAAATTAGTAGAAGCACAGGTAGATGCAATCGTAATTGATACTGCTCATGGACATTCTAAAGGTGTTATTGAAGTAGTGAAAGAAATAAGAGCAACTTATCCAGATTTAGATATCGTTGCTGGAAATGTTGCAACTGGTGAGGCAACAAAGGCACTATTTGAAGCAGGGGCAGATGTAGTAAAAGTAGGAATTGGTCCAGGTTCTATTTGTACAACTCGTGTGGTGGCAGGTGTGGGAGTACCACAAATTACTGCAATCTATGACTGTGCTAACGAAGCTAGAAAGTCCGGAAAAACGATCATTGCAGATGGCGGTATTAAATTTTCCGGAGATATCGTGAAAGCATTAGCTGCTGGTGGACATGTAGTAATGCTTGGTAGTTTACTTGCAGGAACTACAGAAAGTCCAGGAGAAACAGAAATCTTCCAAGGTAGACGTTTTAAAGTATACCGAGGTATGGGTTCTATCGGTGCTATGGAAAAAGGTTCTAAGGACCGTTACTTCCAAGAGGATGCAAAGAAATTAGTACCAGAAGGAATTGAAGGGCGTTTGCCATACAAAGGGCCACTATCTGATACGATTCACCAACTTCTTGGTGGGGTTCGTGCAGGTATGGGGTATTGTGGTACAGGCACTCTAGAGGACTTACGTGAAAAGGCCCAATTTATACGCATGACTGGCGCTGGCCTACGTGAAAGTCATCCTCATGATGTACAAATTACAAAAGAGGCACCAAACTATTCTATCTCTTAATAAAGAAACTTTCGCACCCATTCACCGTCTATATATAGGCCGAATGGGTGCTTTTTTAAAGTGTTATGCACCTAGTTCAAAAAGTATGATAAAATGAGCAGTGATAATAGAAAAAGTGGAGGTACAGTAGTGAAGAAATTTTGGAAAACAACAATGGTAAAGTGGCTAGTACTTCCGATGTTGCTTGTGTCTTTAGTAGGTGTAATACCAGCTACCACAAAAGCAGAGGAAAGTTTGAATTTAAATGTGGACGCTGCAATCTTAGTAGATGCGGATTCCGGAAAAATTCTTTATGAACAAAATGCAGATGCAGCTTTAGGTATTGCGAGTATGACAAAAATGATGACGGAGTATCTTCTTTTCGAAGCAATTGAAGAAGGTAAAATCTCATGGGACCAACAATATTCAGTAAATGAATATACATATAAAATTTCTCAAGATCGTCGTTTAAGTAATGTACCTCTACGTGAGGATGGTACTTATTCAATTCGTGAATTATATGAAGCAATGGCTATCTATTCTGCAAATGCAGCAACTATTGCTATTGCAGAAACTATTGCTGGAACAGAAGAAAATTTTATAAAACTAATGAATGAAAAAGCTGGAGAAATGGGCTTAGAAAATTATAAGTTTGTTAACTCTACTGGTTTAAATAATGCTGATTTACAAGGGATGCATCCAAAGAGTACAGGGGCAACAGACGAGAATGTGATGCCTGCTAGCTCAGTAGCAAAATTGGCTTACCTTCTTATGAAAGACTACCCAGAAGTTTTAGAAACAACTAAAATACCTAAAAAAATCTTCCGTGAGGGTACACCGGATGCTATTGAAATGAGTAACTGGAACTGGATGCTACCAGGATTAGTTTATGAATATCAAGGCGTAGATGGTTTGAAAACAGGAACAACAGATTTTGCTGGTCACTCCTTCACTGGAACTGCTGAAAGAAATGGTATGAGAGTAATCGCTGTAGTGATGAAAGCAGTAGATGCTAATGGAAAGGGAAGTTATAAGGCTAGATTTGATGCAACTAGAGCTTTGTTTGATTTTGGATTTGCTCAATTTACTAAAGTAGAGCTAATACCAGCAGGATATAAAATTCCTGACCATGAAACTCTAGAAGTAAATAAAGGAAAAGAAGACAAAGTTGCAATTGCAGTCAAAGAACCTATTTCTATGATGATTAAATCTAGCGATAAAGATCTGTACAAGCCTGTATTTACTCCAACAAAAGACAAGTTAGAAGCTGAAGTTAAAAAGGATACAGTTGTAGGAACAGTACACCTTGAAAAAACAGAAGGCACTGATTACGGTTATATTATTGGTGACCAAGCAAGTGTCGATGTTGTAACAACAGAAGCTGTAGAAAGAGCTGGTTGGTTCAGTTTAATGTTCCAAGGTATTGGCAAATTCTTTAGCGGCTTGTGGGATAGTACGACCGACTTTGTAGGCGGATTATTTTAATAAATAAGAAAGCATGTGCAAAGTGTTACTAGTTAACCTAGACTTAGACACTTGCACCACCTTCTTACTATACTTAAGCACTGAAACTCAATTAGAGTTGTCAGTGCTTTTTTGTATAGGAAAGAAATTAAGAATGCTTGATTTTTATTGCCTTCATTAGCTCATGTATGGTTGTCGAAATATTTGAGAACTCTAATCCACCGAATCCTAATACCAATTTTGGGTGAGTTTCTTCTATGGGAAAGGTTATATACTTATTCAGACCATAGATTTGAATATTTGCTTGTTGAGCAAGGGCAACCAGTTCCTCTTCCTTCTTTTGTGTATGAATGGTCAATAAAAGATGCATTCCTGCCTGTTCTCCAGAAAGGGTAACAGCTGGCTCATATTCTAAAAGAGACTTCGTAATAATTTCTAGCTTTCTTTTATAAATTTTTCTCATTTTATTTAGATGCTTCCCGAAGTGACCGTCCTCCATAAACTTTGCAAGTATATATTGGTCCATTCGTGGGACAGTAGCTGAATAATAGTAATATTTCGCCTTGTATTGCTTTATAAGTGGTTTTGGAAGTACCGCATAGGCGATCCTTAAGGAAGGCATCAGAGACTTAGAAAACGTGCTTAAATAAATTACACGGTCGTTTTGGTCCATTCCTTGTAAAGAAGGAATTGGTTTACCAGTATATCTGAATTCACTGTCATAATCATCTTCAATAATATAACGTTTCTCATGTTGATAAGCCCAGGCTAGCAGCTGACTTCTTCGTGAAGCTGACATAACAGAACCAGTGGGAAATTGATGAGACGGAGTGACATACATAACAGTTGCATTAGTGTTTTCTAACTCCTGAACGACTAATCCCTCATCATCTACCCGGACAGGCACCGATTTTTCCTCATGCTCTAAAAAAAGATGATGAGAGAGTGGATAACCAGGGTTTTCATAGCCATAGACTGCCTCATTTCCAAGGAGGCGTATGAGTAGTGGCATAATCTGTTCTGTTCCTGAGCCTAAAATAATTTGTTCGGGTGTACTTTTTACACCACGAGATTGATAAAGGTATGAAGATATTTGCTGTCTTAGTATATAGTCTCCCTGAGGATGTCCAAGCTGAAGAAGCTCTTTATTTTCTTCATGAACCAAATCCCTTGCATATTTTCTCCACAGTGTAAAAGGAAAGGAATCCTCATCTATCCTTCCCGGAGAAAAATCCAAATGGTAGGATGGAGTTTTTTCTTCTTTAACAATTTGAGAATCTTCTATTTCGATCAAAGCAAGCTCCTCAATATTTTGAACAAAATATCCCCTTCTAGGTTCTGAATTTATGTAACCTTCTGCTAGCAGCTGACTATAAGAAAGCTCAATTGTAGTTTGGCTAAGATCAAGATAGTCAGCAAGCTTTCTTTTAGAGGGAAGCTTATCTCCTTCCTTAATATTGCCTTGTACTATGGCATCTTTTATAAATTTATATAGTTGTTCATATAATGGGCTGTTTGAATTTTTTTCTAAAGGAAACATGAGGAAATCCATAGTATCATCCAATCTGACCACTTTCATTTTAGTGTTTCTGGCGCTTTTCATATGGTCATATATCATTATACTAAATTTTATAACAGTTAGGAGGTATTCAAGATGAAAATACATATGACAGGTACTGAGATAGTAAAAAGAGGTATGGCAGAGATGCAAAAAGGTGGAGTTATAATGGATGTTATTAACGCAGAGCAAGCACGAATTGCGGAGGCAGCCGGTGCTGTGGCTGTAATGGCATTAGAACGTGTACCCTCTGATATCCGTGCAGCAGGGGGAGTTGCTCGCATGGCCGATCCACGCATAATGGAAGAGGTAATGGGTGCTGTAACGATACCAGTCATGGCAAAAGCTCGCATTGGACATATAACGGAGGCAAGAATTTTAGAGGCAATGGGTGTGGACTATATTGACGAATCAGAGGTGCTGACACCAGCCGATGAAGAATTTCATTTGCGTAAAAGTGAGTTCACAGTGCCATTTGTTTGTGGGTGTAAGGATTTGGGAGAGGCAGCTCGACGTATAGGTGAAGGGGCATCAATGCTTCGGACGAAAGGCGAACCAGGGACAGGTAACATTGTAGAAGCAGTTCGCCATTTACGAAAGGTTAATGCACAGGTTAGAAAAATTGTGCATATGAACGAGGATGAACTAATGACAGAAGCAAAAAAATTAGGAGCGCCATATGAGATTTTATTGCAAATCAAACAAAAAGGAAAATTACCAGTAGTAAACTTCGCAGCGGGAGGAGTTGCTACTCCAGCAGATGCTGCGCTTATGATGGAACTTGGAGCAGATGGAGTGTTTGTCGGATCTGGAATATTCAAATCTGATAGTCCAGAGAAATTTGCCCGTGCTATTGTGGAAGCAACTACTCATTATCGCGATTATAAATTTTTAGTGGATATTTCAAAGGATTTAGGAATCCCTATGAAGGGAATTGAAATCTCTCGATTAACAGATGCAGAACGTATGCAAGATCGAGGTTGGTAAGATAGTGAAAATTGGAGTAATGGCTCTTCAAGGAGCTGTCATGGAACATATTCGTTCGGTAGAAGAATGCGGCGTAGAGGCAGTATTGGTCAAAACAAAAAGTGATCTTCAAAATATAGATGGTTTAATCTTTCCAGGTGGCGAAAGTACGACAATGCGCAAGCTTATAGATCGCTTTGATTTGCTAATTCCTTTAAAACAATTTGCAGAATCAGGCAAGCCAATGTTCGGTACATGTGCGGGCCTTATATTATTGGCAAGGAATATCCATAATCAGGATTCCCATCATATTGGTGTATTAGAAGCTACTGTCGAAAGAAATTCCTTTGGCCGTCAAGTGAATAGCTTTGAAACTATTTTAGAAATCCAAGGAGTAGCAGCTGACTTTCCTGCTGTTTTTATAAGAGCTCCCCATATTGTGGATGTAGGGAAAAGCGTAGAAATACTTGCAACTCATGAAAATAGAATTGTAATGGCTAGACAGGACAATATATTAGGATGTTCCTTCCATCCTGAATTAACGAACGATCATCGTATAACTGCCTATTTTATACAAATGGTTCAGGAATCACTTGCCAAACAGGTCAACCTATAGTAAAGTATGATTAATTTCATGAATTAAAAAACGATGATAGGAAGTAGTAACAAGTAAGTTTTTTTTAGAGAGTCAGCGGTTGGTGGAAGCTGATAAAGACCCTTGTGAATCCGTCCTTTGAGTTGCGCAGCTGAAAAATAGGTAAGCTGTGGCCGGTTGAAAAGCCGTTATTAGACAAGTGGATCTGATCATGTGTCAGTTCAATCAGGGTGGCAACGCGGGTAGCTCTCGTCCCTTTTTTTAGGGATGGGGGCTTTTTTGTCGTTATTTAATTAATGGTTGGTTAAAATTGTCGAAATATTAAGAGGAGGAATTCATATGTTAGATGTAAAATTTGTACGTGATAATTATGAAGAAGTGAAAGCTAAACTTGCGAAGCGTGGAGAAGATATCTCTGAGTTCGATCAATTTCTTCCTTTAGACCAAAAGCGTAGAGAATTAATAGCAAAAACAGAAGTATTAAAGGCAGAAAGAAACGAGGTTTCTCAAAAAATCTCTCAAATGAAACGAAACAAAGAGAATGCTGATGATTTAATTGTGCGTATGCGTGAGGTTGGCGATGAGATTAAAGCGTTGGATGAAGAGCTACGTCAAGTAGAAGAAAAGTTTGACTACATGATGATGCGTATTCCAAATATTCCGCATGATGACGTTCCGGTTGGTGACTCCGAGGATGATAATGTGGAAATCCGTAAGTGGGGAGATGTCCCTTCATTTGATTTTGATACAAAAGCTCACTGGGATATCGCCACAGATTTAAAAATAGTGGATTTTGAGCGTGCTGCAAAAGTA
Source organism: Psychrobacillus sp. FSL K6-2843 (assembly GCF_038626375.1). NCBI lineage: Bacteria > Bacillati > Bacillota > Bacilli > Caryophanales > Bacillaceae > Psychrobacillus > Psychrobacillus sp. FSL K6-2843. Next base: position 22,641 of record NZ_CP152021.1, read on the forward strand.
ACTGGAAGCCGTTTTGCATTTTACCGTGGTCTAGGTGCAAGATTAGAGCGCGCGCTATGGAATTTCATGATGGATCTTCATTCAGAAGAGCATGGCTACGAGGAAATGCTTCCACCTTATATGGCGAACCGTATGAGTTTAACGGGCACTGGTCAGCTTCCAAAGTTTGAAGAGGATGCTTTCCTAGTTAACGAGGAGGATTATTTCTTAATCCCAACTGCTGAGGTTCCAGTAACCAACTTCTACCGCGATGAGATTTTAGATGGAGCAGAACTTCCACAAGCGTTTACTGCATTTAGTGCTTGTTTCCGTTCGGAGGCCGGTTCTGCAGGTAGAGATACACGCGGACTAATCCGTCAGCATCAATTCAATAAAGTAGAGCTTGTACGTTTTGTAAAACCAGAGGATTCTTACGAACAGTTGGAGCTTCTAACAGGACATGCAGAAAAAGTGCTACAACTTTTGGGTCTTCCATATCGAGTGCTACGTATGTGCACTGCCGACCTTGGTTTCACTGCTGCTAAAAAATATGATATTGAAGTATGGTTACCAAGCTATGGGGAGTATAAAGAGATTTCTTCTTGCAGTAACTTTGAAGACTTCCAAGCTCGTCGTGCAGGAATCCGTTTTAGAAGAGAACCGGGCGCTAAACCAGAGTTTGTACACACATTAAACGGAAGTGGACTAGCAATTGGGCGCACAGTTGCCGCTATCCTAGAAAATTATCAGCAACCAGATGGTTCTGTTAAAATCCCAGAGGTACTACAACCTTACATGGGTGGCAAAAAAGTTATCCAATAAACTAAGAAAAGCGCAAGCGCCTATGTCTGCCCCGACAAGCAAATGGGGAAAGCGAGGAGGCAGTTCCTCAGCCCCCACAGCTTTATCCCATTTGACCTCGAGGGGCAAGGCGGTGGAGCTAGACAAAAAGAAAAGCGCAAGCGCCTATGTTTGCTCCGACAAGCAAATGGGGAAAGCGAGGCAAACAATTTAAAAAACTTCTGTTTAGAACCAAAAATGCTCAGAGCTCCTGGCGTTTTTGGTTCTTTTTTTTCATTCGTAGCTCTCGAAAAAAAGTGGTTAGTAAATTACCGCAAGTCTCTGCAAGAACTCCCTCTGTTACCTCACAGACATGGTTAAATCTATTGTCATTTAATAGCGTATATAATGAGTCTACACAACCCGCTTTAAGGTCTCGAGCACCATAAACGACTCGTGGGATACGCGATTGCAATATTGCTCCTGCACACATAGGACAAGGTTCTAGAGTTACATAAAGAGTAGTTTCCTCTAGTCTCCAACTCCCGATTTTGGCACAAGCTTCTTGAATAGCCAGTAGCTCAGCATGGGTTGTCGCATTCTGTGTTGTCTCTCGTAAATTGTAACCTCTCGCAATTACCTCATTTTTATGTACGATAATCGCACCTATAGGGACTTCTCCTATTGTAGCTGCTTTCTTTGCTTCTTCAATTGCTAAATTCATATAATACTCGTCCATTTGGAGTCAACTCCTTACGCGTATTTTAGCATGTTTTGTATGTCCCTTGCATAATTTAGTTTGAAGGAGTGATGGTATGAATTATGTAGTGAAAACTGGTGATAGTTTATACTCTATTGCCAAGCGTTTTGGAACGAGTGCGGCTACTCTTGCCTCTATTAATGGTTTACCGGATCAAGATGTATTGGTTGTAGGTCAGGCGATTGTTCTACCCTCCACGCCAGATCCAAACAGACCCTCTATTGAATCTAATTTATATGTTGAATGGTATACCGATGTCCCCTCGGAAACAGTGATTGAAAAAGTAAGAAATGTAGCTGCAGAACTAACTTATATGATGCCCTTTGCTTTTGACGTTAAAAGAGACGGATCGTTAACTCCAATGAATTGGGGAAGCTTGTCGGAGATAGCAGAAGAAAACAATGTTGAGACGGTTATTGTATTGACCAACATTGAAGAAGGAGCATTTAGTGACACGCTTGCCAATACAATTTTTACAAATGAAGAAGTTAAACAAAAGGTATTTGAAGAATCCGTGAAGGAGGCAAATAAAAGGGGTACAAATCATCTACACACTGATTTTGAATATATAAATCCCAATGATCGTGAGAAGTATGTACAATTCTTAAAAGAATTCCGTGAGTTTGCCCCTAGTTTTATTTTTTCTGCTAGCCTTGCTCCGAAAACTAGTGCCAATCAACCTGGTAAATGGTATGAGGGACATGACTATAAAGCCCTTGGCGAGGTTTTAGATTTTGTTGTTATTATGACCTATGAGTGGGGGTATAGCGGTGGCCCTCCAATGGCAGTTTCTCCAATAGGTCCTGTAAGAGATGTATTAGAATATGCAATTACAGAGATACCTTCTCAAAAGGTAATGATGGGTCAAAATTTATATGGCTATGATTGGACTTTGCCTTATAAACCAGGTAATCCTTTTGCTAGGGCGATAAGTCCACAGCAGGCTATTCAATTAGCCAGAGATCGAAATGCTGCTATTGAATATGATGAAGAGGCACAGGCACCGTTTTTTAATTACTGGAGAGACGGGAAAGAGCATGAAGTGTGGTTCGAGGATGCAAGATCTATTCAAGCAAAATTTAATCTGTTAAAGGAATTAAATTTATTGGGGATTTCCTATTGGCATAGTGGCTTTGACTTCCCTCAAAACTGGTATCTTCTAAATGCTACATTTCGTATCAAGAAAAAATAGGGGATATTTGTCTTTCTTTGGAAAGACAAATATCCTCTATTTTTCGTTATATCCCTATGCTAAAATAGAGGGTACGACTTGAAAATTTAGAGTGAGGTTAGAGATATGTCTATTCCATTTATAACGGTAGAGGGTCCAATAGGTGTTGGTAAGACCTCACTGGCTAAAGCAATTGGTAATACTTATCAATTTGAATTGTTAAAAGAGATCGTGGATGAAAACCCCTTTTTAAATAAATTCTATGAAGATATAGCAGAGTGGAGCTTTCAAACAGAGATGTTCTTTCTATGCAATCGCTATAAGCAATTAAGCGATATTGAAAAAAAATACTTATCGAAAGACACCGCTGTTGTAGCGGATTATCATATTTTTAAAAATCTTATCTTTGCTAAACGCTCCCTAAGTAAGGAGGAATATGAAAAATATGAGGCAATTTATCATATTTTAACGAAGGATATGCCAGTTCCTAATTTAGTTATTTATCTGGATGCTAGCATAGATGTGTTAGTAGACCGTATTGATTTGCGTGGGAGAGAGTTTGAAAAGAAAATTAGTACAACCTATCTGGAGCAGCTTTCTTCCGATTACCGAATGTTTATAGATGATTTTGAATTAAAGCATCCAGAAATACCGGTTATCCGCTTCAATGGAGATGAAATGGACTTTGTTCAAAATAACCAAGATTTACAGATAATTTTAGAAAAAGTAGATGAAACACTACATAGAAGGAGTTTATAACATGAATTTAAGAGAAAAGTATGGCATACCTTCCAATGCTGTAATAACAATAGCAGGAACTGTAGGAGTAGGTAAATCTACTATGACTAAGATGCTTGCTGAAGCACTACACTTTAAAACCTCTTTTGAAAAAGTAGACACTAACCCTTATTTAGATCGTTTCTATGAGGATTTCTCTAAATGGAGCTTTCATTTACAAATCTATTTCCTAGCAGAGCGTTTTAAGGAACAAAAGAGAATGTTTGAGTATGGCGGAGGTTTTATTCAGGACCGTTCCATTTATGAAGACACAGGGATTTTTGCACAAATGCATAAAGAAAAAGGAACAATGGACCCGGTAGACCATGAGACATATACAAGTCTTTTCGAAGCGATGGTTATGACTCCATACTTTCCACATCCGAACCTTCTCATCTATTTAGAAGGATCTTTGGATGATATTATAGACCGTATTCATGAAAGAGGTCGCCCAATGGAACAACAAACTCCAATCGCTTATTGGGAAGAGATGCATGGCAGATACGAAAAGTGGATTGATGGATTTAATGGCTGTCCAGTACTTCGTCTCAACATCAATGACTATGATATCGTAGAGAATCCAGAAGATGTTGAAGTAATTCTTGAAAGAATTGGCCATTTCATGGAGCAAACACAGACGATTACTTTACGTAAATAATAGAAAAGCTTCTGCATTTATTGCAGAAGCTTTTTGCTTTCTAAAAGGGATTTTAAATAGGAGAGAGAATAGATTAGAAAGGGGGAATATAAAATGAGCATAGAAATAAATATTAGAAAAGCGATGGTTAATGATGCAGAACAAATAATAAAACATATCAAAAGAATATTAAAGGAAAACCCTAGTTTCATGGCTACCACAGTTGAAGAATTTACGGTGTCGGTGGTGGAGCAGAGAGAAAAAATTGTGAATTGTAGTGAGAGAGGCTTAATGTTAGTAGCAGAACAGGAGAATCAAATAATTGGAATCCTTGATTTTCATCTATCCTCACGTAAAAGATTCAGTCATCAGGGTCTTTTTGGAATAAGTATTCAAGAAACCTTTGCCAATAAAGGTATAGGCACTTGTCTAATTAAAAAATTGTTAGAATGGGCTAGGAAACAGGAACATATAGAGAAGATATCGTTAGAGGTTTTTTCTAATAATGAAAGAGCAATTCATTTATACACAAAGCTAGGCTTTAAAGAGGAGGGAAGAAGGCATAAACAGGTGAAATTTGGACCAAATGAATATGTAGACGACATTATTATGAGTCAATTTGTAAAATAAAAAAAGAAATTGACTTTTATAGTCAACTTCTTAATATTCTGAACACATATGGCTAAGAAAAATTCGTTACAAGAGCAACGAATTCAATCTCAAATTTATGCGTGTGTGTTGTTAAAAAATGGAGGAGGAAGAGGGATTCGAACCCCCGCGCGGTATGACCCGCCTGTCGGTTTTCAAGACCGATCCCTTCAGCCAGACTTGGGTATTCCTCCGAAGTACAAGAATTAATTTATCACGGATAAAAATTAAAGTCAACATATTTGAAAAAAATTTAATAATATTTTTTTAGTATAGAAAATATAAAGAAAGAAATCAAATCGTAACCATTGATTTTTAAGTTTAAAATGCGTATACTAGTTATTGCCGTGCTAGGTGGGAAGGTAGCGGTGTCTTGTAACTCGCAATCCGCTCTAGCGAGACTGAACTCCTTCTCGAGGTTGTTTACATGTTAGGTCTGGTATTTGCACGTGATGTTGACGTCTGGGTCCTGCGCAATGGGAGCCCATGAACCATGTCAGGTCCGGAAGGAAGCAGCATTAAGTGGTGCATTCTCATGTGCCGCGGGGTTGCCTAGGCCGAGTTAACGACAAAGGTGCCGCTTATGTGTATCAATCGAAGGAAGGTGCACGGCTTTAATTTAATTATTATCAAACTCATTCATCCTCGGAGGAATGAGTTTTTTTTATTTATACTTATATGTACTTGTAAGGCGAAGTCAAGTTTTCTTTATGTTATAATATTTACATACTTTATCTAAAAAGAAGAGGGAGGGGAACTTGTTGTCGTATCAAGCTTTCTACCGCGCATATCGACCTCAGTCGTTTGCGGAAATGTCCGGTCAAACTCATATCAAACAAACCCTTCAAAATGCCCTCATTTACAATAAAACTACTCATGCATATTTATTTTCAGGACCAAGAGGTACAGGTAAAACAAGTGCTGCGAAAATTTTTGCTAAAGCGTTGAACTGTGAGAATGGGCCTGACAAGGAACCATGCAATAAATGTGCAACTTGCAAAAGTATCACAGAGGGTTCCAATACAGATGTAATTGAGTTTGATGCTGCTTCCAACTCTCGTGTGGAAGAAATGCGTGACATTATTGAAAAAGTACGTTTTGCTCCTTCTAATGCGCGCTACAAAGTTTATATTATTGATGAAGTGCATATGCTCTCTACGAGTGCCTTTAATGCTTTGTTAAAAACATTAGAAGAGCCACCAGCTCATGTTGTTTTTATACTTGCAACAACAGAACCACATAAAATACCACTCACCATTATTTCAAGATGTCAAAGATTTGATTTTAAAAGGATTACATCTGCTGATATTGTTTCCAGGATGATAGAAGTGCTGACCGATGCAGGGATAGAATATGATGTGAATGTACTGAAAATTATCGCACAAGTGGCAGCTGGCGGTATGCGTGACGCACTCAGTATGCTAGATCAAGTAGTATCTTTCAGTGGAAAAATGATGACAATAGAAGATGCCCTGCTTGTAACGGGTTCTATTGGTCAGGATGTTTTTTATCAGTTGGCTGATGCTCTAAGTGAGAGAGATGTAGCACAGGCTTTAAGTAGTATCGAAAAGCTTGTAGAGGATGGAAAGGATCCTGTTCGATTAACGGAGGATTTTATCACATTCTATAGAGATTTGTTGGTACTTCAGGTTGCTCCAAACCAAGCGGAACTATTAGAAATTGCTACGGGCGATGAGCGGTTTAGAGAGCTGGCTACTAAATTTCCTGTGGAAACACTATATAAGAGTATTTCTATTCTCACAAACACTCAACAAGAAATGCGATTTTCCAATCATGCAAAAGTGTATTTAGAAACGGCAGTTATCCGTTTAGCGCAGGTCCCACAAGAGGCTGCTGTGGGGAATGCAAATAATGCTGAGTTGGAAAAGAAAGTTCAGTTACTAGAAGGGCAGCTTCAGCAGTTGCAGCAACAACTGAGCCAAGGTACGTTTGCACTTGGAACCAATCAAGGGACACAGCAAGAGCAACCAAAGAGAACAAGACAAAAAGCCTCTGGCGTGAAGGTGTCAAGTGGTCGAATACAAGAGATTTTAAAAACAGCAACAAAGTCAGATATTCAAACTATTAAATCACAATGGGCGAATATATTACAACAGCTTCAAAAATCACATGCTGCTTTGTTAAATGATGCAGAACCAGTTGCAGCATCTTCCAGTGCATTTGTGTTAAAATTTAAATATGATATACATTGTCAAATGGCAATGGAGAATAAAACTTTCTCTACCTCTTTTCCACAACTTATTTCAAGCTTAACCGGAACGATGTATGAGGTTGTATATGTACCGGAAGAAAGTTGGTTAAAGATTAGAGAAGAATTTATTCGGCAAAATGGATTGAAAAAGGACTCTACAGAGTCTACGCAGGAAGCTTCCTCTGAATCATCTGAAGTGATGGAACTGTTACAAGGAATGGAAGAAATCACGGAAGATCCTTTAATCGTGGAAGCAGAAAAACTATTTGGAAAAGAATTTGTAGAAGTACATGATGACTAAGGAGGAAAATAATTATGCGTGGAATGGGAAATATGCAAGGTATGATGAAACAAATGCAAAAAATGCAAAAGAAAATGGCTGAGGCTCAAGAGGAACTGGCAACCCAACGCTTTGAAGCAGTTGCTGGCGGAGGAATGGTAAAGGTTATCGTCTCAGGACAAAAAGAAGTATTAGAGGTAGCTCTAGATTCAGCAGTAGTAGACCCTGATGATGTGGAAATGCTACAAGATTTAATCGTAATTGCTACAAATGAAGCAATGAAAAAAGCGGAAGAAACAGCTAATGCCACTATGGGTCAATTCACGAAAGGGTTGAACCTTCCTGGCATGTTCTAGGAGGAAAAATAATGCATTATCCTGAACCGATATCAAAGCTAATAGAAAGCTTTATGAAATTGCCAGGAATCGGGCCGAAAACTGCGGCCCGTCTGGCATTTTTTGTGTTAACTATGAAGGAAGATACAGTACTAGACTTTGCAAAAGCACTAGTAGATGCCAAAAGAAACTTAAGCTATTGCTCTATTTGTGGACATATCACGGACATAGACCCTTGTCATATATGCCAAGACAAACAACGTGATGTATCAATGATTTGTGTAGTACAAGATACTAAAGACGTAATAGCAATGGAAAAAATGAGAGATTACAATGGTTTATACCATGTACTTCATGGAGCTATCTCTCCTATGGATGGAATAGGTCCAGAGGATATTAATGTTCCGTCTTTATTAAAAAGATTACAGGACACACAAGTAGAAGAACTGATTCTAGCAACCAACCCTACAATAGAAGGAGAAGCCACAGCTATGTATATATCTCGTCTTGTAAAACCTTCTGGTATTAAAACAACGAGAATTGCACACGGGCTACCTGTAGGGGGAGATTTAGAGTATGCAGATGAAGTTACTCTGTCTAAAGCTCTAGAAGGACGTCGGGAATTATAAGGAGAGTGTAGGGGTACGTGTTTTTTAAAAAGGGAAAATTAAAAAAAGAATTTGATCAACAATTTGTAACCCTCATTAAAGCCACCAAAGAAGATTGGCAGCAAGCACAGCTAATAGAAGATTATTTGAATGACTATGATCTTAATGCGGTGGCCAAAAGAAAAATAGCAGAGAGTATACATTTCTATCTATATAAAGAAGCAAAGATTAGGAATGTGATTATAAAATAGAATATTAGTAGTACTAGCTTCATACAATAAGGATATTGATTTTATGGAGGGATTGTACATGAAGTTAACCATTATTGTGTGTTCGCTAGTATTATTGTTGTTTTTAGTATTCAAAAGCTCTTTCTCTAATTTATTTGAAAGTCTAAGTATATTTTTATTTCGTTTAGGGTTTTCTATATTATTATTGTTTGGAGTTCATTTATTACTTGGTATGGCAGGATATGTGGTTCCTATAAACCTCTTCACAGGAGCTGTAGTAGCAGTGTTGGGAGTACCAGGGGTAGCCTCTGTAGTGACTATTTCTATACTGCTATAAAAAAATATAAAAAAGTTATCAAAAAGTGTTGACTTATATTTAAAACGAGAGTAATATAGTAGAAGTCGCCAAGAGGTAAACAAGTTTGGCTGACATGATGAACATTGAAAACTGAACATGCAAAACGTTAAGAAATATAGCGTCAAACAACTTCGGTTGTATTGACACAAAACAATTTTTGACATCATTTAATGATGATGCCAGCAAAGAACATCGACTAAAAGCGCCACATCCGTGTGGCGACGTCGATGCCAGCACTTCGTGTGCAAGTGAGCTTTTTAAGTTCTCTATTATGGAGAGTTTGATCCTGGCTCAGGACGAACGCTGGCGGCGTGCCTAATACATGCAAGTCGAGCGAATGATGAAGAAGCTTGCTTCTTCTGATTTAGCGGCGGACGGGTGAGTAACACGTGGGCAACCTGCCCTGTAGATTGGGATAACTCCGGGAAACCGGGGCTAATACCGAATAATCCATTTCCTCACATGGGGGAATGTTAAAAGACGGTTTCGGCTGTCACTACAGGATGGGCCCGCGGCGCATTAGCTAGTTGGTGAGGTAACGGCTCACCAAGGCGACGATGCGTAGCCGACCTGAGAGGGTGATCGGCCACACTGGGACTGAGACACGGCCCAGACTCCTACGGGAGGCAGCAGTAGGGAATCTTCCACAATGGACGAAAGTCTGATGGAGCAACGCCGCGTGAGTGAAGAAGGTTTTCGGATCGTAAAACTCTGTTGTGAGGGAAGAACAAGTACGAGAGTAACTGCTCGTACCTTGACGGTACCTCATTAGAAAGCCACGGCTAACTACGTGCCAGCAGCCGCGGTAATACGTAGGTGGCAAGCGTTGTCCGGAATTATTGGGCGTAAAGCGCGCGCAGGCGGTCCTTTAAGTCTGATGTGAAAGCCCACGGCTCAACCGTGGAGGGTCATTGGAAACTGGGGGACTTGAGTGCAGAAGAGGAAAGCGGAATTCCAAGTGTAGCGGTGAAATGCGTAGAGATTTGGAGGAACACCAGTGGCGAAGGCGGCTTTCTGGTCTGTAACTGACGCTGAGGCGCGAAAGCGTGGGGAGCAAACAGGATTAGATACCCTGGTAGTCCACGCCGTAAACGATGAGTGCTAAGTGTTAGGGGGTTTCCGCCCCTTAGTGCTGCAGCTAACGCATTAAGCACTCCGCCTGGGGAGTACGGTCGCAAGACTGAAACTCAAAGGAATTGACGGGGGCCCGCACAAGCGGTGGAGCATGTGGTTTAATTCGAAGCAACGCGAAGAACCTTACCAGGTCTTGACATCCCGCTGACCGGCCTAGAGATAGGCTTTTCCCTTCGGGGACAGCGGTGACAGGTGGTGCATGGTTGTCGTCAGCTCGTGTCGTGAGATGTTGGGTTAAGTCCCGCAACGAGCGCAACCCTTGATCTTAGTTGCCAGCATTCAGTTGGGCACTCTAAGGTGACTGCCGGTGATAAACCGGAGGAAGGTGGGGATGACGTCAAATCATCATGCCCCTTATGACCTGGGCTACACACGTGCTACAATGGACGGTACAGAGGGTCGCAACCCCGCGAGGGTGAGCTAATCCCATAAAACCGTTCTCAGTTCGGATTGTAGGCTGCAACTCGCCTACATGAAGCCGGAATCGCTAGTAATCGTGGATCAGCATGCCACGGTGAATACGTTCCCGGGCCTTGTACACACCGCCCGTCACACCACGAGAGTTTGTAACACCCGAAGTCGGTGGGGTAACCCTTTTGGGAGCCAGCCGCCGAAGGTGGGACAGATGATTGGGGTGAAGTCGTAACAAGGTAGCCGTATCGGAAGGTGCGGCTGGATCACCTCCTTTCTAAGGATATATTCGGAATACAGATCTTTATCTGTATCTTAACGTTTTGCAGTTCAGTTTTGAGTGTTCATTTTTATGATGAGCATTTAAATTGTTCTTTGAAAACTGGATAAAACGACATCAAAAAAGAAACAAACGCAAGATATTCAAATTGTGATCACTTACGTGATTGCAAGTGTAGTACTTTTAACTTTTAGGTTAAGTTAATAAGGGCGCACGGTGGATGCCTTGGCACTAGGAGTCGACGAAGGACGGCACTAACACCGATATGCTTCGGGGAGCTGTAAGTGAGCTTCGATCCGGAGATTTCCGAATGGGGAAACCCACTGCCCGTAATGGGGCAGTACATTTGCGTGAATACATAGCGCATCTGAGACACACCCAGGGAACTGAAACATCTAAGTACCTGGAGGAAGAGAAAGAAAATTCGATTCCCTGAGTAGCGGCGAGCGAAACGGGAAGAGCCCAAACCAAGAGGCTTGCCTCTTGGGGTTGTAGGACACTCTATACGGAGTTACAAAAGAATGAGTTAGATGAAGCGACCTGGAAAGGTCCGCAGGATAGGGTAAAAGCCCCGTAGTCCAAAATTCATTCCCTCCAGAGTGTATCCTGAGTACGGCGGAACACGTGAAATTCCGTCGGAATCCGGGAGGACCATCTCCCAAGGCTAAATACTACCTAGTGACCGATAGTGAACCAGTACCGTGAGGGAAAGGTGAAAAGCACCCCGGAAGGGGAGTGAAATAGACCCTGAAACCGTGTGCCTACAAATAGTCAAAGCCCGTTAACGGGTGATGGCGTGCCTTTTGTAGAATGAACCGGCGAGTTACGATTACATGCGAGGTTAAGTTGAGAAGACGGAGCCGCAGCGAAAGCGAGTCTGAATAGGGCGAATGAGTATGTGGTCGTAGACCCGAAACCAGGTGATCTACCCATGTCCAGGATGAAGGTAAGGTAACACTTACTGGAGGTCCGAACCCACGCACGTTGAAAAGTGCGGGGATGAGGTGTGGGTAGCGGAGAAATTCCAATCGAACCTGGAGATAGCTGGTTCTCTCCGAAATAGCTTTAGGGCTAGCCTCAAACGTTAGAATCTTGGAGGTAGAGCACTGTTTGGACTAGGGGCCCATCCCGGGTTACCGAATTCAGACAAACTCCGAATGCCAATGATTTATGTTTGGGAGTCAGACTGCGAGTGATAAGATCCGTAGTCAAGAGGGAAACAGCCCAGACCACCAGCTAAGGTCCCAAAGTATTTGTTAAGTGGAAAAGGATGTGGCGTTGCTTAGACAACCAGGATGTTGGCTTAGAAGCAGCCATCATTTAAAGAGTGCGTAATAGCTCACTGGTCGAGTGACGCTGCGCCGAAAATGTATCGGGGCTAAACAAATCACCGAAGCTGTGGATTGATACCTTTGGTATCAGTGGTAGGAGAGCGTTCTAAGGGCGTTGAAGTCAGACCGGAAGGACTGGTGGAGCGCTTAGAAGTGAGAATGCCGGTATGAGTAGCGAAAGATGGGTGAGAATCCCATCCACCGTATGACTAAGGTTTCCTGAGGAAGGCTCGTCCGCTCAGGGTTAGTCGGGACCTAAGTCGAGGCCGATAGGCGTAGACGATGGACAACAGGTTGATATTCCTGTACCACCACCCCACCGTTTGAGTGATGGGGGGACGCAGTAGGATAGGGTAAGCGTGCTGTTGGTTATGCACGTCCAAGCAGTGAGGTGTGAGTGTAGGCAAATCCGCACTCTGTAACATTGAGCTGTGATGGCGAGGACTTAGTCCGAAGTTCCTGATTTCACACTGCCAAGAAAAGCCTCTAACGAGGTGGGAGGTGCCCGTACCGCAAACCGACACAGGTAGTCGAGGAGAGAATCCTAAGGTGAGCGAGAGAACTCTCGTTAAGGAACTCGGCAAAATGACCCCGTAACTTCGGGAGAAGGGGTGCTCTTTTGGGTGTATAGCCTAGAAGAGCCGCAGTGAATAGGCCCAGGCGACTGTTTAGCAAAAACACAGGTCTCTGCAAAACCGTAAGGTGAAGTATAGGGGCTGACGCCTGCCCGGTGCTGGAAGGTTAAGAGGAGTGCTTAGCGCAAGCGAAGGTGCGAATTGAAGCCCCAGTAAACGGCGGCCGTAACTATAACGGTCCTAAGGTAGCGAAATTCCTTGTCGGGTAAGTTCCGACCCGCACGAAAGGCGTAACGATCTGGGCACTGTCTCAACGAGAGACTCGGTGAAATTATAGTACCTGTGAAGATGCAGGTTACCCGCGACAGGACGGAAAGACCCCGTGGAGCTTTACTGTAGCTTGATATTGAATTTTGGTGCAACTTGTACAGGATAGGTAGGAGCCTTAGAGCCCGGAGCGCCAGCTTCGGAGGAGGCGTCGGTGGGATACTACCCTGGTTGTATTGAAATTCTAACCCATACCCGTAACCCGGGTAGGAGACAGTGTCAGGCGGGCAGTTTGACTGGGGCGGTCGCCTCCTAAAGTGTAACGGAGGCGCCCAAAGGTTCCCTCAGAATGGTTGGAAATCATTCGAAGAGTGTAAAGGCAGAAGGGAGCTTGACTGCGAGACCTACAAGTCGAGCAGGGTCGAAAGACGGGCTTAGTGATCCGGTGGTTCCGCATGGAAGGGCCATCGCTCAACGGATAAAAGCTACCCCGGGGATAACAGGCTTATCTCCCCCAAGAGTCCACATCGACGGGGAGGTTTGGCACCTCGATGTCGGCTCATCGCATCCTGGGGCTGTAGTCGGTCCCAAGGGTTGGGCTGTTCGCCCATTAAAGCGGTACGCGAGCTGGGTTCAGAACGTCGTGAGACAGTTCGGTCCCTATCCGTCGTGGGCGTAGGAAATTTGAGAGGAGCTGTCCTTAGTACGAGAGGACCGGGATGGACACACCGCTGGTGTACCAGTTGTTCTGCCAAGGGCATCGCTGGGTAGCTATGTGTGGACGGGATAAGTGCTGAAAGCATCTAAGCACGAAGCCCCCCTCAAGATGAGATTTCCCATTACGCAAGTAAGTAAGATCCCTCAAAGACGATGAGGTAGATAGGTTCGGGGTGGAAGCGTGGCGACACGTGCAGCTGACGAATACTAATCGATCGAGGACTTAACCAAATTGTTTGTTTCCATTAATGATGTCTTTTATCCAGTTTTGAGTGAACAACTCAAGAGGATTTCAAAACACAAGCAGTGCTAGGAAACGAGTGAGCGAAGGAAGGAGCGTACTTACGTACGTGACTGACTGAACGAGCGAAGTTGACAACGCAATGCGCAGTGGATTGAAAGCCGAAAAGTCTAGTGATGATGGCGAAGAGGTCACACCCGTTCCCATACCGAACACGGAAGTTAAGCTCTTCAGCGCCGATGGTAGTTGGGGGTCTCCCCCTGCAAGAGTAGGACGTCGCTGGGCACTATAGGAAGTCGTTACCGAGTAATCGGTGGCGGCTTTTTTGTATTAAGAGAAAAAGGCCGAAGGCAATCATCATTATCTAAGCAAGTGTGCGAGAAAGCAGAGGGGCAAAGAGTTCGAGGAAGCAAGGAAGAGAGGCTCGGAGCGTATAGCATACGCGAGAACCGATCGATTGCGGCTGACGAAGAAATCTGCCGCCCATCTGGTTTCGCAGCCGCGCCGATGGTAGTTGGGGGTTCCCCTGCAAGAGTAGGACGTCGCTGGTACATAGAAAGTCGTCACCAAGTGACTTTTTGTTTTGGTTAAGTTAATTACAAAGAGAAAGACCAAAGGAATATATAATTAGAGTAAGTATCTTTAAATACAGCCAGATAGATAAAATAATCAATTCTTTATAGAGTAAATGACACCTTCCTTTTATTTCATATGCATTTCTTACATATGAAGTGTTCTATTACTATTAAATAGAAAATAAGCAAGTAAGACATGAATAAAGAAACAAGGATTATCCTCAAGACTCTTGTGGTCAAAGGGAGGACTCTCGCTCAAAAAAATCCTACTATTATCTTATAATCAAAGATCATTCAAAGTCATTAAAAGAAAATGACACCCTTCAAAAAATTTCCCGGAAAATAAATATATATTATAATATCCATCTTTTTAGGCCAAAAATAGGTTCAAAACATCTACTCCTATTTCATGTATAATAGAAAGATAATAAAATTTCGCGGGGTAAAAAAAATGCATGAAAAACGTCCATTAGTAGAAGCATTAGAAAAATTTCATAATCAAAAAAATATATCCTTTCATGTTCCTGGTCATAAACATGGACTCTTATCTAATCTTCCAGCTCCTATTAAAGGTGCACTGTCCTACGACTTGACCGAATTAAATGGTTTAGATGACTATCATCATCCTGAAGAAGCTATTAAAGAAGCAGAAGAATTACTGGCATCGACTTATGGAGCAAAAAAAAGCTATTTTCTTGTGAATGGAACAACAGTTGGAAACTTAGCGATGCTATATGCTACCTGTCAGTATGGAGAACAAATAATTGTTCAAAGAAACGCCCATAAGTCTATTTTTCATGCAATTGAATTAGTAGGCGTTGAACCAATTTTTGTCTCACCGGAATGGGATGATCGTACAAAAACAGCCACTTATGTATCGGCAAAATCTATTCAGATTGCCATGGAAGAATTTCCACAGGCAAAAGGTGTAATACTTACTTACCCAAGCTATTATGGAATGGCTTCGGAGGAGATTAAAAAAATTATAGACTACTGCCATGCAAGAAACCTTCCAGTATTAGTGGATGAAGCACATGGTGCCCATTTCCTAGTTTACAAAGGACTACCACAATCCGCTCTTCAATATGGTGCAGACATAGTTGTTCAATCGGCTCATAAGACATTGCCGGCTATGACGATGGGATCTTTTTTGCATATAAACTCTTCAATTATTGAAGCGCCCCGAGTAAATAAGTATTTAAGGATGCTTCAATCAAGCAGCCCTTCCTATCTACTGATGGCTTCACTAGACGATGCTAGGAGCTATGTGCAAAGATACAATGAAATGGATTTCAAGCAGCTACTATATAAAAGAGAGCTATTTAAACAGGCATTACAATCGATTAAACAAGTGGAGATTATAGAGGTAGATGATCCATTGAAACTGTTAATGCGTGTGGGAGATTATTCTGGATTTCAAGTTCAAAGGGCGTTACAAGATCAGCACATTTACGTTGAGCTTGCTGATACATATCAGGTTTTAATAATATTACCATTATTGAAAAAAGAGCAAGATTAT
This sequence comes from Psychrobacillus sp. FSL K6-2843, assembly GCF_038626375.1. Lineage (NCBI taxonomy): Bacteria > Bacillati > Bacillota > Bacilli > Caryophanales > Bacillaceae > Psychrobacillus > Psychrobacillus sp. FSL K6-2843. The sequence continues at coordinate 38,466 of NZ_CP152021.1, forward strand.
CCTTTTGCAGAAGTAAGAAAGCGTATAAAAATGGCAGTAGATGAGCTTCAAAAAGAGGAGCCGATAGTTCCTAAGGCAATATCAAAAAGTTCTTTGAAAACAGTATCTACGATTGAAATGAATATAGGTTTGTTAAACTGTAAGCAAGGAGAATGGATTCCCTATGCTCGGTCAATAGGTAGAATTGCAAAAGGAATCATCATTCCATACCCACCTGGTATTCCATTAGTTATACCAGGGGAGAAAATTACGATCTCTATGTTAACAGAGCTAGAAGATTGGATTGATAAAGGTGCTTTCTTTCAAGGAGAGCATAGGCTTGCAGAAAAGCTAATATATGTAGTGGAGGATTAATAGTGCAGAAAAAAGGGTATTTTATATCAAGTGAAGGTCCTGAAGGTGCAGGGAAAACAACTGTTATGCAATTACTTGGGGAAAGATTAGTGAAAGAGGGCTACGATGTTGTCATGACAAGAGAGCCTGGTGGTATTAAAATCTCCGAGAAAATTCGTAGCATAATTTTAGATAACGAGCATACAATGATGGATAGCCGCACGGAAGCTTTGTTGTATGCAGCGGCTAGAAGACAGCATCTAGTGGAAAAAATTCAACCTTCCCTAGAGGCTGGAAAAATTGTTATTTGTGATCGTTTTATCGATAGCTCACTTGCATATCAAGGCTATGCAAGAGGAATTGGAGTAGAGGAGATATTATCCATTAACCAATTTGCAATTGGACAAACGATGCCAGACAAGACGCTTCTATTTGATATTGAGCCGAGTCTTGGACTGAAGCGAATTAATGCTCATAGCACCAGAGAGAAAAATAGATTAGACGTGGAAAGTCTTTATTTCCATCAAAAAGTGAGAGAAGGGTACCTATCATTAGTGGAACAATATCCTGAGAGAATACAAGTGATAGATGCCTCTAAATCATTGGAAGAGGTGTTGGAAGAGGCTTATAAAATGGTAAAAATGGAATTAGGAATTTTTAGGTAATAAATGCTATAATAAAATAAACAGAAAATAAAAGTAGGAGTGAGTAGCGATGAAATTAATAGTAGCTGTAGTGCAGGACCAAGATAGTAATAGATTATCGAATGCGTTAACGAAAGCAAAGTTTCGAGCGACAAAACTTGCTAGTACAGGTGGATTTCTAAGATCTGGGAATACTACATTTTTAATCGGTACAGATGACTCCTTGGTACCTTCTGCGTTAGAACTAATAAGAGATAATTGTCGTGCCCGGGAGCAGATGGTTGCTCCGGTTTCTCCTATGGGAGGAAACGCAGACTCATATATACCGTATCCGGTTGAAGTAGAGGTCGGTGGAGCAACGGTATTCGTACTCCCAATTGAACAATTCCATCATTTTTAATAATGAAGGAAAGGACAGAAAACGTTGAAAATTAATCAAGATTTACGAGTAGGGATAGATAAAATACGTAAAGATTCTATACAGAATAATACGAATTCGGCAAAATTTGGGCAAATGGTAACGAAGCATGACCAAAGAATGCAAACTGAAGCTCTGACTAGGCTGTTAGGTGATATTACAACAGCTGGTGATCGTCTAGCTCGGTCAAGAAACCTACGTGATATGGCAAAGTTTAAAATGCTAATTAAAAAGTTTTTGGAAGAAGCAGTAGATTTCGGTATGGGGCTAAAACAGTCTCATACGTGGAATAGATTTGGTGAAGGTAGAAAGCTAAAAATAGTAGAGACAATTGATGAGAAATTAGTAGAGCTAGCGGAAGAAATTCTAAGCCAAGAAAAGAGTTCCATTGAATTGTTGGATAAAATAGGTGAAATTAAAGGCTTACTTATTAATTTGTATACGTAGAAGCTCCCGTGTTTTCGCACAAAGCGAGACACGGTTTTTTTTAGAAGATAGGAAGTATATGCTTTTTTGCAATTTATTTATTCGGTGTCTAGCTTCAGGAGCTTACGTTTTTATGAGAAAGGTGGAACAAGATTGAGCATGGTAGAAGAATGGTCAATACAAAACATAGAAAGAATGCAACCAGTAGCTATAAAACATATTCAATCTATTGTAGCTAAAAATCGTATTGGACATGCTTATATAATTGAAGGGGCCAAGGGTACAGGAAAAACAAAGGTTATGCAGTTTTTTGTACAACTGATGTTTTGCGAGAATTCGACAGGAAATGTTCCATGTGAAACATGTCGAAGCTGTAAAAGGCTAAAATCGCATAATCATTTAAATCTTAGTCAGATAGAGCCAGATGGACAAAATATAAAAAGAAATCAAATAGATGATCTGATACATGAGATGAGTAAAACCTCTTTAGAAAGCGGAAGAAAAGTTTATGTGATCCATGAAGCAGACCGATTAAACATTAGTTCCTCTAATACGCTGCTAAAATTTTTAGAGGAGCCACAAAGTGAGATTACAGCAATTTTATTGACAGATAAGATGCATGCTTTGCTTCCAACTATACGTTCAAGATGTCAGCATATCGGCTTGGCTACTATGCCTCAATCGATATTAAAGCAGAAGTTAATAGAGGAAGGAATCACAGATTCTATGGCTTCCACTGTAAGTAGAATGACGAATGAGGTAGAAGAAGGTCTAAATTTAGCGAAAGACGAGCAATTTGGACTTGCAAGGAAATCAGTGTTAAAATTGGTGGAAGCAAGTGAAAAAAGTGTTCAAGATGCATTAATGTGTATTCAAGAAGATTTTGGCCCACTTCTAAAAGAAAAGGAACAAGCAGAACAAGTATTAGATTTACTACTATTTGCTTATCGTGATATAGTAGCTATAAAAGCAACTCCACTCGCAGTTTGTACTTATCCAGATATGATTTCTTTTTGGAAACAGGTAGCATTGTATAAGACATACGAGCAATTGTCTAAACAGTTAGAACTAATTTTAGATGCAAAACAGAATTTGCATAGGAATATGAACCGGACACTGATGATGGAGCAGCTAATGCTTAACCTGCAGGAGGGGTATAGTTTTGTATAAAGTTGTAGGAGTCCGCTTTAAAAAAGCGGGTAAAATATATTATTTTGATCCAGTGGATTATGATTTAGAAAAGGATGATTATGTCATCGTAGAAACTGCTCGCGGGGTAGAGTACGGAAAAGTTGTCGTACCTATTAAGCAAGTAGGAGAAAATGATGTAGTTTTACCTTTAAAACAAGTAGTACGCCCTTCCACAGAAAAGGATCGAATCCAGGTGGAAGAAAATCGTTTAGAATCAGCTCAGGCATTAGCTCTGGGGACTGAAAAGATACTACAAAGAGAATTAGAGATGAAGCTTGTTGATGTTGAATATACATTCGATCGCAACAAAATAATCTTCTATTTTACAGCTGAAGGACGAGTAGATTTTCGTGATTTAGTAAAAGATCTTGCTTCAGTCTTCAGAACACGAATTGAACTTCGACAAATTGGAGTTCGAGATGAAGCTAAAATGTTAGGCGGCATAGGGCCTTGTGGAAGAATGCTCTGCTGTTCAACCTTTCTAGGAGATTTCGAACCAGTGTCTATTAAGATGGCAAAGGATCAAAATCTATCTCTAAATCCTTCTAAAATTTCAGGTTTATGCGGCCGCTTAATGTGTTGCTTAAAGTATGAAAATGATGAATACGAGACGGCAAGAGAGCAAATGCCTGACATTGGTGATAGAATTGAGACACCAGATGGATATGGAAAAGTTGTCAGCATGAATATTTTAGAAAGAATTTTACGTATTGAGTTGGGCGATCCTTTACGTGTGTTAGATTATACGTTAGATGAGATTGTAAACTATGCTAAAAACCCAGTTCAGTGGACGGGGCAATGAGGTGAATAGGTGATGGACCGTAATTTTTTGGATACAATTATAGAATTTGAAAAACAATTAGAGTCCACGCAACTCCAGTTTCGCGCGTTGAAAGAGTTTGTAGCGATTATGATAGAAGAACGACAAGCGTTACAAGAAGAAAATAATCATTTAAGACAAAGGCTAGATGAGATACATGAAAAAGAAGCAATGGACGAAAAGATACGAGAAAATCGATTGAACAAAGCTGATATAGGAGAAGGCTATGATAACTTAGCTAGGCTATATCAGGAAGGGTACCATGTATGTCATGTTCACTTTGGAAGTCCTCGTAAGGAGGAAGATTGTTTATTTTGCTTATCTTTTTTAAATAAACAAAATGTCTAATCAATTGACTGATGCCACTCCATAAGGTGGATGTCAGTCTTTTGTTTTTATGGAGGTAGGATTTATGGAACAATGGCTCAAGGATGATGAAAGGCTAGATTATTTATTGGCAGAGGAATTACGAATCATACAAAGCCCTTCTGTTTTCTCCTTTTCCCTGGATGCAGTATTACTGGCTCGATTTACATACGTGCCGATTAAAAAGGGAAAAATAGTTGATTTGTGTACAGGGAATGGTGCAATCCCTCTATTTCTAAGTGCTCGGTCAAAGTCAGAAATAATAGGTATTGAGTTGCAAGAAAGATTATCCGATATGGCAATTAGAAGTACCAAATACAACCAACTAACCGATCAAATTCGTATTATACAAGACAATGTTATTGGTATCGCAGGAAAATTAGGTTCAGAGAAATACGATGTGGTTACCTGTAATCCCCCTTACTTTCCTGCTCATGAAGCAAGTGAAAAAAACCTAAAGGAACATTTGGCCATTGCTAGGCATGAAATTCATCTAACCTTGGAAGAGGCTGTGCAATCTGCGAGTGAGCTGCTAAAGCAGGGCGGAAAAGCAGCATTTGTACATCGACCAGGTAGATTGTTGGACATTGTTACTGCAATGAGGGCCAATCGGTTAGAACCAAAACGTATTCGCTTTGTGTATCCAAAGAAGGGGAAGGAAGCAAATACATTATTAATAGAAGGAATAAAGGACGGTAAGCCTGATTTGAAGATTCTTCCTCCTTTATATGTGTACGAAGATGATGGAAAGTACACAGATGAAATAAAAGAGATGCTCTATGGAGACAAATAAAATTCATACCTTTTATGTATTACAATGTAAAGACGGTTCCTATTATGCCGGTTATACGAATGATTTAACGAAGCGGATTAAAACTCATAATGAGGGAAAAGGAGCCAAATACACACGAGCAAGAATTCCAGTTCAGTGCGTATATAAGGAAACCTTTGATACAAAGCAAGAGGCTATGCAGGCGGAGTATGCTTTTAAACAGTTAACTAGAAAGCAAAAAATAGCCTATATGAGAGGAGAGTAAGGAAATGAAATCACAAAAATCTACTGAGCACGAACAGAGTAGCTGTTTGTATTTAGTGGCAACTCCAATTGGCAATTTAGAAGATATGACTATGCGGGCTATTCGTATTTTGAAAGAGGTAGATTACATAGCAGCAGAGGACACAAGAAACTCAAAAAAACTGTGTAATTATTTTGAGATATCTACCCCTTTAATGAGTTATCATGACCATAACCAACAAGTTGGCGGAGAAAAAATATTAGAAATACTGAGAGAAGGAAAACAAGTAGCTTTAGTCAGTGATGCTGGTTTACCTTGTATTTCAGATCCAGGAGCAGATATAGCAGCAAAAGCTATAGATGAAGGATTTGCGGTTGTCCCGGTGCCAGGAGCCAACGCTGCATTGAGTGCACTAATAGCTTCGGGTATGTCAACTCAGCCATTCTTTTTTTATGGATTTCTTAGCAGAAATAAAAAGGAACGAAAAAAAGAAATTACATTGCTCCAAAAGAGACAAGAGACGATACTATTGTATGAAGCTCCACATCGCCTGAAGGATACATTAAAAGATATACAAGCGATCATGGAAGGGTCACGTCGCATTGTGTTAGCTAGAGAACTTACTAAAAAGTTTGAGGAATTTTTAAGAGGAACGGTAGAGGAAGCATTAGAATGGGCCGAGTCTAATGAAATTCGTGGTGAATTTTGCATTGTGCTAGAAGGCAATGATACAGAAGAAGTACTAGAAGAAGAGGCATGGTGGATTAATTTAAGTATTGAGGAACACGTGGAACATTTAATGAATGAAAAACAATTAAAATCGAAAGAAGCTATTAAAGAGGTGGCTATTCAAAGAGGACTATCTAAAAGAGAAGTTTATCAAAGCTATCACGTAACATAATAAAACATCCGCCATAAGTTATGAACGGATGTTTTAATTAAGTAATTATTTTAAGCTGCTTTGAATTTCTTTGATTAACTGTTCTGCACCTTCTGGGCTAAGAATCAGTTTACCACCAACAAGACGAAGGTTTTCATCTGATACTTCACCAGTAACTGCACAAGTCATATTTGGCATATATTTTTTTAAGATGATTTTATCATCGTCAACATATATTTCAAGCGCATCTTTTTCAGCTATACCTAGTGTACGACGAAGTTCGATAGGAATAACTACGCGTCCTAATTCATCAACTTTACGAACAATACCTGTAGATTTCATTATTAAAGTTTCTCCTCTCAAGAGTGTATATTTTTCGCCAAAATTCGACATTAACCTCTTTTATGTACTTAATCATACCAAGTACTACCATATTGGTCAATAATTATTCTTCTGTTTTCATTAGATTTGATGATAAAAATATGACTACGCTTACATAATATTCCTCTAAAAAAGATGAATTATATCATTCTTAGGAATAATATTGATATTTTTGGAAATAATATGTGGAATAAATATAATTCGACAAAAATGCTTAGATGAATAGATTGAAACCCATAACCCATTTAGATAAAATGAATATTATAGAAGATTCAGCATTGGAGGCAGCAATCATTGAATGCACAAGACAAAACTTTTTATATAACGACACCAATTTACTATCCGAGTGGTAAATTCCATATTGGAACGGCTTATACAACTGTAGCTTCCGATGCAATGGCAAGATATAAACGCTTACGAGGTTATGATGTACGTTTCTTAACAGGTATGGACGAGCATGGACAGAAGATACAGGAAAAAGCCCAGGAAGCTGGAATGGAACCACAAGCTTACGTAGATGAAATTGCGGAAGCTTCTAAGAAAACATGGGCGACTATGAATATATCTTACGATGACTTTATTCAAACTACGGAAAAACGCCATACTCAAGCGGTAGAGAAAATTTTTAAAAAGTTCCTAGATAACGGAGATATTTATAAAGGTGAATATGAGGGTTTATATTGTACTCCTTGTGAATCTTTTTTCACAGAAACTCAATTAGATGAAGGAAACTGTCCTGATTGTGGTAGACCTGTTCATAAAGTAAAGGAAGAATCCTATTTCTTTAATATGAAGAAGTATGCTGATCGCTTGCTAGATTACTACGAAAATAAAGTGGAATTTATCGAGCCAGAGTCTAGAAAAAATGAAATGATTAATAATTTCATCAAGCCAGGCCTAGAGGACCTATCAGTCTCTAGGACTTCCTTTGATTGGGGAATCCATGTTCCAGGGGATGCGAAGCATGTTATTTACGTATGGGTGGATGCTTTAACTAATTATATTACTTCACTAGGTTATATGTCAGATGATGATTCTCTATTCAAAAAGTACTGGCCTGCAGATGTACATGTAGTAGGGAAGGATATTGTACGTTTCCATACAATCTATTGGCCAATATTCTTAATGGCTTTAGACTTACCTCTACCTAAAAAGGTTTTTGCACATGGGTTTATCATGATGAAGGACGGTAAGATGTCTAAATCTAAAGGAAACGTTGTATACCCAGAGATGCTAGTAGAGAAATATGGCTTAGACGCTACTCGCTATTTCTTACTTCGTGAGCTTCCATTTGGTCAAGATGGTGTATTCTCTCCAGAATCCTTTGTAGAACGTACAAATTTTGACCTTGCAAACGACTTAGGGAATCTATTGAATAGAACAGTTTCTATGATTAATAAGTATTTTGGTGGTCAGATTCCTGTAAACCAAGGCGAACCTACTGAATTTGATAGTACATTACAACAATTTGCTAAAGAAGCAATTGAAAAATATGAATCAAATATGGAGAAAATGCAATTTAGTATTGTATTGGGAGAGCTTTGGTCTCTAGTATCTCGCACTAACAAATATATTGATGAGACACAACCATGGGTGCTTGCAAAGGATGAGGCTACTAAAGCGCAGCTAGCTAGTGTCATGACTAACCTAGCAGAAAGCCTTCGCCAAATAGCTACATTAATTCAACCATTTATGCCTAACAGCCCAAAAGAAATTATGGAGCAGCTGGGATTAACAGAAATGTATCTAGAATGGGATAAGTTAGGGAAATTTAATGTTATTCCTGAAGGTACACAAGTAATAAGTACAGGAGTACCGATTTTCCCTCGCTTAGACGTAGATGAGGAAGTTGCTTATATTCGTGAGAAAATGCGAGGTTCTGTTATGACTTCACAAGAAGAGGTGAAGGAAGAACCAGAAGAAGAGCAAACAGAGGAAATCTCAATTGACGATTTCTTTAAAGTTGATCTACGTGTAGCAACTGTTTTAGAATGTGAAGCAATCCCTAAAGCAGACAAGCTACTTAAATTACAATTAGATTTAGGTTATGAGAAGCGCCAAGTAGTATCTGGGATTGCAAAGAATTATAAGCCGGAGGAACTTATCGGTAAGAAGGTAATTGTAGTGGCTAATTTAAAACCAGTTAAACTTAGAGGAGAGCTATCTCAAGGTATGATTTTGGCTGGTGAAAAAGCTGGATTTTTAACTCTAGCAACTGTAGATGAAAAATTAGAAAATGGTGCACAAGTAAAATAATTGATTATCCAAAAAACTGTCGCATGAGCGGCAGTTTTTTTGTACTAATAAAGAGAATTTTTACTTTGAAAGCTTCTCCTTGGTGAAAGGTGGAAAAGCTGTAGTGTCAATTGTGTAGCAGTATTCAAAAATAAAACGCCTTTGTTAAAGGCGCTTTAGTAAATATCTATTTGAGGTATTACCTTAAATATTAATTGTCAGTACAACTTGGACATTAATTGTTGAAACTGCAGGTGACGATTCCAGTGGGATGAGTGAGACAGAAAGCCTTCACAAACATGCGTGAGCTTGTAGTGATGGCTTATCCGCTCTCCCTACTTAAAAGCTTCCGCCTATAGCGGAAATCAAATATACGTTATTCTCTTCCATATTTCTTTAATATCGTTCTTCAGCGGAAATTGAATTTAATTCATTTAGCATCCTTTTTATGGGATGTCGGTTGATCAACAAATTGATCAACTTGCATGGTTAGTTCTTCCACAAGCTCTTTAAGTAACTGCTTTTGCTCTGTGGATAATTTTCCTTTAACATCATCTAGATTTACGCCATTTTTACGCAGTGTATCACTTACTATTAAATCAATGACCTTTTCAGGAATTGCATTTTTTTTAGGTAAATCGCTCACGTCCATCACTCCTTCTTGTAATATCATTTGTATTATTATATGCAACTATGAATTAAGAGGAGACGAGGGATGTTTTTCGTTTTCCAAACCTACTAATTTTTAGACTCATTAAAAATCTTAGCTGGAGGTTAAATAGAAAATATTTTAAACATATATTCGCTCGAATCCATTTTGAGCGTACTATAATTATATTTAAGTTTTTCTAGACTCTTCGATTTATTTCGAATTTATTATAGAATATCTAACCTAGCTACTAAAGCAAGAAGGATTTGAAGCATTGCCTGAATGTTCACTGCCAAGTCGGTATCAGTGGTTGTAACTGTTATATTTCTTGACCCCTCGACAATCGTTTTTTGAACGTTTCGTTGTTTAGTTTTTATAAATTGTTTCATATCTTGAGCAACTGCTCTAGCTTGATCTGTATCTCCTAGAGTAACGCTAATAACTGCTGCAATTGCAGCTTGAATTCCTAATTGTAACGACAAAGCTGCTTGGGTATCTGTTGTTTGAATTTCAACACCTTCTGAATCCCTTACAATAATCCATTCATATGATTGTTGCTTATTGGAAACGATTTGTTCTCCGTTTTGCTGAACATCCGCATTGTTATTTCTGGTGTCATTGCAATGATCTAATGCTCTCCATTTATTCATATTTTCACCTCTTTTCATTTTATATTAAATTTAAAGAACATCTAATCTAACTACTAATGAAACCAATACTTGTAGCATTGCCTGAATATTCACGGCCAAGTCTGTATCAGTAGTTACAATGTTAACGTCATTTGAGTTATCAATAATGATTTTTTGTCTATTGGTTTGTTCGTCATTAAATTGTTGAAAAATGTCATTTGCAACAGCTTGACCCTGATCAGAATCCCCAATTGCAATACTTACTACTAGAGCAATTGCAAGTTGTAAGCCTACTTGAAGGGATACCGATGCTTGAGTATCTGTTGTCTGAACAGTAATGTTGCATGAATCCTTAATCCAGATTAGTTCATCGGATTCTTGGTCTACAGATGAGACCTGATCAAAATCTTCTAAGACCGTTGCTTCACTAAAGTCATTATTATAATGCCAGTGATTCTTTTCCTGGGCGCTATCCTCAGAATTAAAGCCGTTACAACGTTGGCAGTTCCTTACTGGATAATTACTTTCGTAACTACAATGTTTACATTTCCAGTGACTCATATAAAATCTCCTTTCCTATTTACTAGCTTGGTTGTAAAAAATGTTTAATTTGCAACCTCACTTCTGTATCATATGAACAAGTTAATTACTGATATAGTTTTTTTGACTATCTAAAAAAACTATGTTTTTTTTAAAATGAATATCTATTTTTAGAAGAAATCTTAAAAGCACAGTAGGTGTGTTAAAAACCCAGATTTAATCTGACCTGAGGACTTCAATATACGGAGATAAACAGTTTGATTATGGTGGAAGGTATAAATGATTTAGGAATTTTGTGTATTAAAGTTGATCATGAAGGAATGCGTTATCAGGAGGAAATTAGATGAGAGATTGGACATTTTTATATCTATTAAATTAATGTCATTAATAAAGCAATATAAAATTATTCTCCAAAGAGTAGTTACCTATATAAAGCATAAAAACGAGTCATTATTAATGACAAATACCCTATTTATGGTATTGTTTTAAAGTTAATTAACACATTATTTAATCGAAATTTACCTAAAGAAAACCTTTCCTATTTAAAATTATTTAAGTCAATTTGGTTAATAATATTAAATCGATTAAGTTCCTAAAACATCTAAATAGTATTCGATAAATACTATTTTTAATTGAATATTTTTGGGAAACTTGTCATTTTATAAGGTGAAATTAATCAAAATAATTGAAAAAATGACTCATTTAATGTAAATGTAATAGTATTGTGATGATTGTAAACAAATAAAAAAGTAAAATGAAGCTCAGATAGGAGAATGAATATGCTAATAGATACACATGTCCATTTAAACGCAGACCAATATGACGAAGATCTTCAGGAAGTAATTCAAAGAGCCTTGGAGGCAAATGTGAACAAAATGGTCGTAATTGGTTTTGATCGTAAAACAATTGAACGTGCAATGGAGTTAGCAGAAAAATATCCGTTTATCTACGCAGTAATCGGCTGGCATCCCGTGGACGCAATCGATTGTACTGAGGATGATTTACAATGGATTGAAGAGTTATCTGCTCATAAAAAAGTAGTAGGTATTGGTGAAACAGGGCTAGATTATTATTGGGACAAGTCTCCAAAAGAAATTCAGCAGACTATCTTCCGCAAGCAAATACGTTTAGCACAAAAGGTAAACTTGCCAATCATCATACATAATCGCGAAGCAACAGAAGATGTAGTAAGAATTCTTAAGGAGGAGGAGGCTCATCTTACAGGTGGGATTATGCACTGCTTCGGTGGAAGTGTAGAAACAGCTAAACAATGTATTGATATGAACTTTATGATTTCACTTGGTGGGCCAGTAACATTTAAAAATGCCAAAAAGCCAAAAGAGGTGGCAACTGAAATTTCTTTAGATCATTTGTTAATCGAAACGGATGCTCCTTATTTGGCCCCACATCCACATAGAGGTAAAAGAAATGAACCGGCACTTGTTGCCCTAGTAGCGGAAGAAATTGCACGATTGAAGGGTATCTCGGTTGAAGAAGTAGCTGAAGCAACAACCCGTAATGCCAAGAGGTTTTTCCACATCGAAGACTAAAATTTATCTGTAATTTTCAATTGGTATACGCACAGTTATGTAAAAATTGGTAAAAACCTAAAGTGTTGACAAGCTTAAAAGTACTCTATATAATCACACGAGTGAACAAGGAGGCGTTTTTCATGCAAGATAAAACCATGAAAAACCTGTTCTTTCATTCATTGAGGAGCAAGAAAACACTAGTAACGATAGCATCTTTACTATTGTTTTTTGCAGTAGTTTCGTTCGTTTTATACGAAGGAACAAAGAAAACTGTTGCTTTAACAGTTAACGGAGAACAACAAGAAATAACAACACATGCCAATACAGTTGGTGAGCTGCTAGATGAAAATAATCTAGTAATCACTAACGATGATTTTTTACATCCCTCAGTGAACACTTCAATCAAAAATAATTTAGAGATTGAGTGGGAGCAGGCAAGACAAATAGAAATTACGGTAGATGGTAAAATTCAAACTGTCCAGACTACTGATGATTTAGTTTCAGAAGTACTAGCAAAGGCAAATGTTCCATACACCGAACATGATGCGATTACCCCTGCTGCAGATGCAGAGGTGGGACCCGATAATCGAATTGCAATTGAGAAAGCATATGAAGTAACGCTTATAGATGGCAAGGAAGAGAAAAAATTATGGTCCACTTCGACTACGGTCGCTGACTTTTTAAAAAAACATAAGATTCCATTGAATGAATTGGACCGTGTAGAACAGAAAATGGATGAAATTATACTTCCTAATTCTGCAATACAAATAGTGAGAGTAGAAAAGGTCACCGATGTAGTTGAGGAAGAAACAAACTTTGCAGTAGTTACAAAGAAAGACGATTCTCTTCTAAAAGGAAAAGAAAAAGTAGTTGAAACAGGCGAAAAAGGATCTATTGCGCGCACTTATGAGGTTATTAAAGAAAACGGAGTGGAAGTTTCTCGTAACATAGTAAGTGAAAAGGTAACAAAAGAGCCTAAGAAAAAGGTTGTTTCTGTGGGAACTAAAGTGATGACTGCCAGTGCCAACGTATCGCGTGGTACTAATACCTCAGCAGCCCCATCTGGAGGAAGCGAGTTTTATGTTACAGCTACAGCATACACGGCTAGCTGTAATGGCTGTACAGGAGTAACTGCTACTGGTATTAACCTAAAAGCAAATCCAGACGTGAAAGTTGTGGCGGTAGATCCTAGTGTCATTCCACTTGGATCTAAGGTGTGGGTTGAAGGCTATGGTTATGCAATAGCTGGAGATACTGGTGGAGCTATAAAAGGAAACAAAATAGATCTATTTATGGCTTCCAAATCGCAAGCCTATGATTTTGGTCGCAAAAAAGTACGTGTAAAAGTTTTAAAATAATACAAATGGGAATGTAAGTGGTTAGCATAGTATGAATTATCGGGTGTACTAGGTGCTAGCTTGCAATAACATATGTATATAAATTTTCCGTATAGCTTTCCCTCTCGTTGATAGGGAGAGCTTTTTTGCGTTATGATAGAGGCTAGCATAGAAGCAGAAAAGAGGGAAAATGCTTGCGTATAAATGAAATTATTGTCGTAGAAGGAAAAGATGATACGACTGCTATAAAAAGAGCAGTAGATGCTGATACTATAGAAACCAATGGGTCAGCCATTTCTAAAGAGACACTAATGAAAATTCAGCACGCACAGGAAAAAAGAGGAGTCATAGTATTTACTGACCCAGATTATCCTGGAAGAAGAATTCGTGCAATTATAGAAGAGCAAATACCTGGTGTGAAGCACGCTTTTTTATCGAAGGAAAAAACGATAGCGAAAAACGGTAAGAGCCTGGGAATTGAACATGCCAAGGATGAAGATATTCAACAAGCTCTTAGTGATATTTATACCCCAAAAACTGACTCGGAAACTCATATTTCAATACCTTTAGAGGTGTTAATAGAAGGAAGGTTAATTGGGCACCCCAAAGCCAAGGAACGGAGAACAAGACTGGGTGATTTTTTAAAAATTGGCTATACCAATGGAAAGCAGCTACAAAAAAGGCTATCTATTTTTCAAATACACAGGGAGCAGCTTGAAGCAGCTATTCTGCAACTCGATTTGGAGGACAACAAGGAATGACACAAAAAGATATAGCGACCCCGGTTCGCACACAAGAGATACTTAAAAAATATGGATTTTCATTTAAGAAGAGCTTAGGGCAAAATTTCTTAATAGACCCTAATATTCTTAGAAATATTGTAAGTCATGCTAATTTAACGAAAGAATCAGCAGCTATTGAAATAGGACCTGGTATTGGTGCCTTAACAGAGCACTTGGCAAGAGAGGCAGGAAAAGTAGTTGCATTTGAGATAGACCAACGTCTTTTACCAGTCTTAGATGACACACTGTCACCATATAATAACGTAGAAATCATTCATGGGGATATTCTTGAAGCAAATGTGCTACAAATGTTTGAAGAGAAACTGTCTGATTATAAGGATGTCATGGTTGTAGCTAATTTGCCATACTATGTAACAACCCCTATTTTACTAAAGCTGTTAATGGATCGCTTACCTATTCGGGGAATGGTTGTGATGATGCAAAAGGAGGTGGCAGATCGAATTACCGCTTCACCGGGTACCAAAGCATACGGATCCTTATCAATTGCCATTCAATATTACATGAAAGCAGAAGTAGCGATGACTGTTCCAAAGGCAGTATTTATGCCACAGCCTAACGTTGATTCTGCGGTCATAAAGCTAACTCGCCATGAAACACCGCCAGTCCAAGTTATTGATGAGGACTTCTTGTTTAAAGTTTCAAGAGGCTCCTTTGTTCAACGCAGAAAAACGATTATTAATAACCTTCAATCTTCTCTGCTAAATGGCAAGGAAAAAAAGGAATTAATCGTGCAAGCGTTAGAAAAAGTGGGGGTTAACCCTACTCGCAGAGGAGAAACATTAAGTATTGAAGAATTTGGGCGATTGGCAGATGAACTATATCCTAATTTCCATTAAATTTACTTGTTACAATATTAGTAATGTTAATAAATAAAAGTATCCTAAACTAATAATAAAAACGTTGACAAGAGTATGCTTATGTTGATAAAATGTTTTGTTTGACAAAAAAATGGTTATGTGTTAATATTGTAATCAGTGAGGTGTAAGCGGAATGCCAAAAACTTTAGCTGATATTAAAAAGTCATTAGATCATCATTTAGGGAAACGTTTGCAGTTAAAAGCAAACGGAGGACGTAAGAAGACAATCGAACGAGCAGGTGTACTAAGAGAAACATATCATGCTGTATTCGTAATCGATTTGGATCAAGATGAAAATTCTTTTGAACGTGTATCTTATAGTTATGCAGACATTTTGACAGAAGCAGTAGAAATCACTATTTATGACGAAGCAAATAATTCAATTGTAGTAAAATGATTGTTTAGAACTTTTATTTTTACATTTTTATATGACAAAAACTTCTTTCCTCATTCGATTGAATGGGAAGGGAGTTTTTTTCTTTATATCGGACATACTAATATTGCTAGTTGTTATTAGGAGGATTCACCAATATGGCTAGAAGAGGAATTATGTCTAAAGAATTAAAAGAAGAGATTGCAAAAGATCTTGGATTTTATGATGTAGTTAAAACTGAAGGCTGGGGTGGGATTAAATCCCGTGATGCAGGTAATATGGTGAAACGCGCAATTGAAATGGCTGAACAACAAATGAACAACCAAAGTAAATAAATCTTACCGAGCACGATATCCAAAAATAACGTACAACTAGCAAAGAAAAGGCGAATTATTAGCCTTTTCTTTTTGATTGTTCTCATTTTTTTCAAAAAGGTAGTACTATGGTAAAATAGGGAACAGCATAAGTAGGAAAAGGAGCAGATGGGATGTACTACGTAAAAGCACCTGCTAAGATAAATTTAACACTCGATGTATTACATAAACGCCCCGATGGTTTTCATGAAGTGGAAATGATTATGACCACGGTTGATTTGGCAGACCGAATTGGGCTTGAATTGAGAGACGATGGAATCATACATATTATTTCAGTAGACCGCTTTGTTCCAAATGATCATCGTAACCTTGCCTATCAAGCGGCAAAGGTACTGAAGGAAATGTATAAGGTGAAATCTGGTGTCTCTATTAAAATTGAAAAGAATATACCAGTAGCAGCTGGTCTTGCTGGTGGTAGCAGCGATGCAGCAGCTACCTTGAAGGGTTTAAATATACTTTGGGAGTTAAACCTTACATTGGATGAGCTAGCTCAAATCGGAACAAAAATAGGATCAGACGTAGCATTTTGTGTATATGGAGGAACTGCTTTGGCAACAGGCCGAGGAGAAAAGATTCAAGAGCTTCCAACGCCAGCTAACTGTTGGGTGATATTAGCTAAGCCGACACTAGGTGTATCAACAGCTGATGTATATGGAAACCTAAAAGTGGATCAGATTGTTCATCCTAAAACGACGCAGATGTTGAAGGCTATACAGGAAAAAGATTATGAATTAATGTGTAACTCCTTAGGTAATGTTTTAGAGGATGTCACCTTAAAGCTCTATCCTGAGGTGGCAAACCTAAAGGAGCAAATGCAACGTTTTGGTGCAGATGCAGTATTGATGAGTGGAAGCGGTCCAACCGTCTTTGGTCTTGTTAACCAAGAATCTAGAGTTCAGAGAGTATATAACGGACTAAGAGGATTTTGCGACGAAGTTTATGCAGTAAGACTAATGGGAGATAGAGAATTTCTTGCTTAAACACGTATAATTGTGTTAAGTTTTCTATAAAACATTCGTGATTAGAGGTGATAAGATGAAATGGAAAAGAAGCGAACGACTAGTTGATATGACTCAATATTTAATGGAACATCCTCATAAATTAATCCCTTTGACTTTTTTTGCTTCCTTATACCAATCTGCCAAGTCTTCTATTAGCGAAGACTTGACGATAGTTAAAGAAACATTTGAGGAAAGAGGTAAAGGTTTGCTAGTCACCATACCCGGTGCAGCAGGCGGAGTAAAATTTATCCCTACGATGACCGAAGAAGATGTGAAAAAGGTTGCTCAAGAACTGATGGTTCAGTTGTCGAAAGCAGAGCGCCTTCTACCAGGCGGTTATTTATACATGACAGATTTATTAGGCGAACCTGCTCTTATGAATAAGATAGGAAAAGTCTTTGCATCTGCATTTGCGAACGAAAAAATCGATGCTATTATGACAGTCGCAACTAAAGGTATTCCTATCGCACATGCTATAGCTAGACACTTAAACGTGCCTGTAGTCGTAGTTAGAAGAGATAGTAAGGTTACGGAAGGACCGACTGTCAGCATCAATTATGTTTCTGGTTCTGCTAGAAGGATTCAAACAATGGTTCTATCTAAGAGAAGCATGGAAAAAGGGCAACGCGTTCTTATTACCGATGACTTTATGAAAGTCGGTGGAACAATTAACGGGATGAAGAGCCTGTTAGAAGAATTTAATTGTGAGCTTGCAGGGATTGCCGTTCTAGTAGAGGCGGAGCATGAAGGAGATCAACTAGTTAAGGACTACTTGTCCTTAGTTAAATTGCATGAAGTAAATGAAAAAGACGGAACCATCGCTTTAACAGAGGGAAATTATTTTTTAGAGGGGAGACAACAATGATGAAAATAGTATCAACAAATAATGCACCGGCTGCAATTGGTCCATATGTACAAGGTATGGTAGTAAACGGGATGTTTTATAGTTCTGGACAAATTCCTTTAACACCTGAAGGTAAGGTAGTAGAGGGATCTATTACAGAACAGACTGAGCAAGTATTTGCTAATCTAGATGCTGTTTTAACAGAAGCTGGGTCCTCCTTGACTCAAGTAGTCAAAACCTTAGTATTTTTGAAGGATATGAATGACTTTGCAGAGTTTAACCTAGCTTATGAAAAACATTTTGGTGAACATAAACCAGCTCGCTCAGCAGTAGAAGTAGCACGCCTACCTAAGGATGTAAAAGTAGAAATTGAAGTAATAGCAGTTGTTTAATAGTAAAACACATGTTTTCCTCGGAAACCATGTGTTTTTTTGTATGAATAAACAGAACTGGCCGTATTACATAAATATTATTATAATCTATAAAATATTAAAAATATTCCCAAACTAAGAAGGAAATTTTAAATTTTTGTGGAATAGTAAGTTAATATAGATATTTGCAACTAGGGGGAAGGAGAAATTACATGGAAGTCACAGATGTAAGATTACGCAAAGTATTAACCGATGGTCGTATGAGAGCGATCGCTTCCATCACACTGGACAATGAGTTTGTAGTCCATGACATTAGAGTTATTGAGGGAAATGCAGGATTGTTTGTAGCCATGCCAAGTAAGCGAACACCTGAAGGAGAATTTCGAGATATAGCTCATCCCATTAACGTGGGCACTCGATCTAAAATCCAGGATGCGGTGTTGTATGCCTATCATTTAAGCGATGATGCAGTTCCTGAAGTAGAAGAAGCAACGGCAGAAGCATTATGATAAGATGCTGAATCATTAAGGTGTTTATCTCCTAAAGGAAGCTTATGACGTAAAATTATCTGTCGAAATTAGATAGGCAGCTTTTTAATATTGTTGAAAAGCTGCCAATATAATCCTCGTTATTATTTTTTAACTACAATAAAGCTCTTCTGCTAGCCTTCATCATTTAACCTATCAAAACAATTATCCCTTACCTATCATTATCTGATATTATTCCCCGATGTAAGATTCATTTCTTCATGTATTATACGCCTATTAATATCCAAAGCTGTGGAAAAAGTTGTTTAATTATTAATAGAATAGGATAAAAAATATATATATTACTTGTTTTGTCATGTATTTGTCAAGAGAATTCCTTGAAAAAAACCCTCATTTCCTATATAGTCAAAAGAGGAAATTAGCCCACTGGAGGGAAATATCAAATGACAAATACCTATGCGGTTGTTTTAGCAGCCGGTAAAGGCACTCGTATGAAGTCTAGTCTATATAAAGTATTACATCCTGTATGTGGTAAGCCAATGGTAGAGCATGTTATTGATAACATGGAAAAAGTAGGAGTAGAGAAGATTGTTACAATCGTAGGCCACGGTGCTGAAATTGTAAAAAGTGAGCTTGGCAATCGAAGTGAATACGCATTACAAGCTGAGCAATTAGGTACGGCTCATGCAGTTTTACAGGCAGAAGAATCACTTGCTAATCTTCAGGGAACTACAATCGTTGTTTGCGGGGATACTCCATTAATTACTGCAGAAACTATTAAGGCTTTGCTAAAGCATCATGAAGAATCCAAAGCAAAAGCAACCATTTTAACTGCTATAGCAGATGATCCTACTGGTTATGGAAGAATTATTCGTAACGAGGCGGGACACGTTAAATCTATAGTAGAACATAAAGATGCAACAGCAACGGAGCAGCTAGTAAAAGAAATTAACTCTGGTACTTACTGCTTTGATAATGAAGCACTATTTAAATCACTAAAGTTAGTAAAAAATGAAAATGTTCAGGGTGAATATTATTTACCTGATGTAATTGGTATACTACAGCAGGACGGAGAAATTGTTTCTGCTTACGCAGCAAAAGATTTTGACGAAACTCTTGGTATTAATGATCGTGTAGCACTTTCTCAAGCAGAACAAATTATGCGCTCACGAATTGCTCATCATCATATGCGTGAAGGTGTAACAATCATAGACCCTCAAAGTACATATATAAGCAGTGAAGCAGTTATTGGCGCTGACACTGTATTACAGCCCGGAGTCATTATTGAGGGAAAAACAATAATTGGAGAAAAGTGTACAATTGGTCCTAACAGCCATATTGTATCTAGTGTTATTGGGGCAGAAACAACTGTCCACTCCTCGGTTGTATTATCTAGTGAAGTTGGAAATCATACAGCTATTGGCCCGTTCGCACATATTCGTCCACAATCGGAACTTGGAGACCAAGTTAAAATTGGTAACTTCGTTGAAGTGAAAAAGTCGGTTGTAGGTAATGGAAGTAAAATTTCTCATCTAAGTTATATGGGAGATGCAGCCATTGGTACAAATGTAAACATTGGTTGCGGAGCAATTACGGTTAATTATGATGGTAAAAACAAATTTATGACGACAATTGAAGACGATGCATTTGTTGGATGTAATTCTAATCTTATAGCACCGGTAACGATAGGTAAAAAAGGATATGTAGCAGCAGGATCTACAATAACCAAGGATGTTCCTGGTGAAGCACTGGCTATTGGCCGAGCAAGACAAGAGAATAAAGAAGGCTACGTAAAAAAACTCAAACTAAAATAACCAATTATTCAGGAGGATTATCATGACTCATCGATATGAAAATGCCAAACTAAAAATATTTACTCTTAATTCTAATAAAAAATTAGCTGAAGAAATTGCAAAAGAAGTTGGAGTTCCGCTAGGGAAAAGTACTGTTACAAGATTTAGCGATGGCGAGGTCCAAATCAATATCGAAGAGAGCATTCGTGGGTGTGATGTATTTATCGTTCAATCCACCTCAGGTCCTGTAAACGAACATATAATGGAACTATTAATAATGTTAGATGCAGTAAAACGTGCTTCTGCTCGTAGCGTAAGCGTAGTTTTACCTTATTACGGATATGCTCGTCAAGACAGAAAAGCTCGTGCACGTGAGCCAATTACAGCTAAGCTAGTAGCTAATCTACTGACTTCTGCAGGTGCAACTCGAGCAATCGTTCTAGATTTGCATGCACCACAAATTCAAGGTTTCTTCGATATTCCAATAGACCATTTAGTGGCTGTGCCTATTCTATCTGACTATTTCTTAACGAAAAACCTAGATCCTTCTGAGGTTGTTATAGTGTCACCTGACCACGGTGGAGTTACACGTGCTCGCAAAATGGCAGACCGTTTAAAAGCACCAATTGCTATTATCGATAAACGACGTCCACGCCCGAATGTTGCTGAAGTAATGAACATAGTTGGTAATGTAGAAGGTAAAACGGCTATTTTAATCGATGATATCATTGATACAGCAGGGACAATTTCAATTGCTGCTAATGCCTTAATGGAGAGTGGCGCTAAAGAGGTTTACGCATGCTGTACACATCCTGTGTTATCAGGTCCTGCAATTGAACGTATTGATAACTCTGTTATTAAAGAATTGGTTATTACAAATTCTATCCAATTACCAGAAGATAAGCATTCTCCAAAAATTAAAGAGCTATCTGTAGCCAAACTATTAGGAGATGCGATTGTTCGTGTATTTGAAGAAAAATCTGTAAGTACGTTGTTTGATTAATGCTTATTTAACTTAATATATGTTTGAATCATCCTTCCGAAGGGTATCTTATTTATAGTTACTTATACATCGGGAGGATGATTTGTTTATGGCTACTATTATAAAGGCACAAAAAAGATCACAAAAAGAAAATTCCAAACTAAGAAACAGTGGTTACATACCAGCAGTAGTTTATGGTTTTAAGGTCGATTCCCAACCAATTGCGGTTGATGAAAAAGATTTAACAAAAACACTACGTGAGGTTGGAAGAAATGGTGTAATGAAGCTAGATGTGGAAGGCAGTTCTGTTAATGTAGTATTGAATGATTATCAAATGAACATCCTAAAGGGACAAATGATTCATGCAGATTTCCTTGCGATTAATATGAAGGAAGAGTTAGAAGTAAGTGTAACGGTCAATACTACTGGAACTTCTATTGGTGTTTCAGAGGGTGGGTTACTGCAACAACCAAATAGAGAAGTAACTGTATTAGTAAAACCTTCTGATATCCCAGATTCCATTGAAGTAGATGTTACAGAAACTGCTATTGGTGATACTATAACAGTCGGAGATGTTAGGGAAAAGGTAAATTATACTATAGTAGAAGATGATGATTTCACTTTAGTAACAGTATCTGCACCAAGAGTAGAAACAGAGCCTGAAACAGAAACAGAAGCTGAAGACACAGAAGAAGCACCATCAGAGGAATAGGTAGAAGAGATTGTCATAGACAATCTCTTTTTTTCAGGTAAGTAAGAAGTTTGGACTTTCCCGATTTCATGCCGTGTATACACACCAAGACATTCCACTCGCTTTATAGATGTTTATATCCACTGTTATGTTAGAATAAAAGAAATAAGAGTTAAAGGAATGGAATGTAATGAAAATGATCGTTGGCCTTGGAAATCCAGGCAAGCAGTATGAAGCTACGAGACATAATATTGGTTTTCAAGTAATAGATGAGCTTTCAAAACGTTTGAGTATCCCACTTAACCAATCGAAGTTTAATGGTATGTATGGGACAGGACATATTGGAACTGAGAAAGTGATGCTCTTAAAGCCATTAACTTACATGAATCTATCGGGAGAATGTATTGTTCCCCTGATGGATTATTTTGGGGTAGAGGATGAAGAATTAGTTGTAATTTACGATGACTTGGATCTTCAAGTAGGAAAACTAAGACTACGACAAAAGGGAAGCGCTGGAGGACATAACGGGATAAAGTCAATCATTCAACATCTGGGTACGCAGGAATTCAATCGTATTCGCATAGGGATAGACCGACCCAAAAACGGCATGAAGGTTCCAGACTATGTCCTCTCAGATTTTACGAAGGAAGAAAAAATTGAAATAGAAATAGCTACCCAAAAGAGTGCAGATGCATGTGAACAATGGTTTAATAAGAGCTTCTTAGAAGTCATGAATATTTTTAACGGTGCATAAAACAAGAAGTAAAAGCCTATACTTCCTAAAAAGGGGGTTAATGGCTATGCCAATTCGTTATAGATGTCGCCATTGTGAAACAGAAGTAGGCCAGCTACCATTGGATTCCATAGACGAGGCTTTTCTACAAAAAAATAATATTGAGCCAGAAGAACAACATATATATATTCAAACGGGAGCTGAGGGAGATTATACAATCCAGTGTATTTGCGAAGAGTGCCAAACCTCTTTGCAGAAATTTCCGAGTTACTACGCATTAAAAAAATGGATACAGTAAATGCTTTGGCACATTTTGTGCACAAAGCCTTTTTCTGTTTTTGCTGTTCCGAATAAATCGTTTTATTTGTTTATTAGATAAGGGTGGGTGGAAATGGAACTGCTAAGTAATTTATTGATCGAAGATATACAAATGCAAAAGCTAGTGAAAGATTTAGAGAGTGGTACTGATCAAACTTTAGTGACGGGCCTCTCAGGGAGTGCCAGGGCTGTCTTTACTAAAATGCTGCATAAAGCATTAGAAAAACCAATCCTTATTGTCACACCAAACCTGCTACATGCGCAGAAGCTTACTGAGGATTTAGTTAAGCTCCTAGGAGAAGAATTGGTGAGATTGTATCCTGCAGATGAATTGATAGCTGCAGATATATCCATTGCAAGCCCCGAGTTGCGTGCGCAACGGTTAGAAGCACTAGACCATATGCTCAATGTTAAACGAGGAGTCTACATTGTCCCGGTGTCTGGCTTGAAAAAGCGTATGGGAAATGTAAATGATTGGAAGAATAGCTCCATCGTCCTTGTAGAGGGAGAGGACCTTATATTAGACACCTTCCTGCAAAATCTAGTGGATATGGGTTATGTCCGTCAGCCGATGGTTACCGCACCTGGGGAGTTTGCGCTTCGTGGCGGCATAATTGATATTTATCCCTTGTATTTAGAGGATCCAATTCGTATTGAATTGTTTGATACTGAGATTGATTCAATCCGTACCTTCTCTGCGGAAGATCAGCGTTCCTTAAAGAAGTTAAAGGATATTCGTATACTACCAGCTACTGAATACGTACTGACTAAGGGGAAAAAGGTATTGCTTGCTCAAAAGCTAGAGGACGCATTAGCGGAGAGCCTGAAAAAGGTAAAGCTTCCTGACATGAAGGAGAAGTTCTATCAAAACATTCAACAGGATATAGAGTTATTAAAACAAGGCGAACAACCGAAAGAATACATGAAGTATATTTCGTTAATAGAAGAAGATAGTTTCTTAGGAGATTATTTTGATCCGAGTGGAATTATTTTATTTGACGAGCTCGGACGTATTCAAGAAGTAACGGAAACGTTAGAAAAGGAAGAGAATGATTGGTATCTTTCATTGCTCGAAGAAGGAAAAACAGTCCACGATGTAAAACCATCGTATAACTTAAAAGAGATTATCCAAAAGCTTCCCAACTTTAAAGTATATCTATCCTTATTCTCGCGCACGTTCTCCGGGGTAGTTATTAAGAAAGCGATGAATGTATCTTGTAAGCCAATGCAAAATTTCCATGGACAAATGCATTTGTTGAAGAACGAAACGGAGAGGTTTGCCCAAGGTAAATTTAGAGTAGTCATTTTGGCAGACGGTAAGGACCGTGTACAAAAAGTTCATACTGTACTAGAAGACTATGAAATAGTATCTAAGATTGGGCCAACTGCAAAGGACTTTGACAAACCTGGTATTTTTATCGTTGAGGGTGATTTAGAGGCTGGCTTCGAATTGCCTCTGCAAAGAATTGCGGTTATTACAGATTCTGAATTGTTTAAGCAAAAGCATAAGAAAAAAGCGAGAACACAAAAAGTAACAAACGCAGAACGTATTAAAAGCTACTCAGAGATAAAACCTGGAGACAACGTTGTACATATCCATCATGGGATAGGGAAGTATATAGGAATAGAAACATTACTTGTAAACGGAATCCATAAAGACTATTTGCATATCCGCTACCGTGGAGAAGATAAGTTATTTGTCCCTGTAGATCAAATTGACTTAATACAAAAATATGTAGCTTCCGGAGAAAAGGATCCAAAGCTTCATAAACTGGGTGGAGCAGACTGGAAGAAAACAAAATCTAAAGTATCTGCAGCAGTGCAGGATATTGCAGATGAGCTTATCAAGCTCTATGCAAAACGAGAGGCCGAGGTGGGATATGCATTCGAACCAGATGGGGAAATGCAACATACCTTTGAGGCAGCATTCCCATACGAGGAAACAGAAGACCAGCTTCGTACAATAGAAGAAGTTAAAAGAGACATGGAAAGACCGAGGCCGATGGATCGCTTAGTATGCGGGGATGTTGGTTATGGTAAGACAGAAGTTGCTATTCGTGCTGCGTTTAAAGCAGTCATGGAAGGTAAACAAGTAGCATTCCTATGTCCTACGACCATACTTGCACAGCAACATTACGAGACGATGATGGAGCGTTTTCAAGATTTTCCGATTCAAGTAGGTCTGTTAAGTCGCTTTAGAACTAAAAAGCAACAGGCGGAAACTATTAATGGTTTGAAAAAGGGCCTTATAGACATTGCTGTGGGTACGCACAGAATCTTGTCAAAAGACGTGGAGTATCAAGATCTCGGACTATTAGTCGTCGATGAGGAGCAGCGTTTTGGGGTGAAGCATAAAGAGAAGATTAAACAGCTAAAAACCAACGTAGATGTTATTACACTAACAGCTACACCAATTCCTCGTACACTTCATATGTCGATGATAGGCGTACGTGATTTGTCCGTCATCGAAACTCCTCCTAAAAACCGTTTTCCAGTACAAACCTATGTAATGGAATATAACGGTGCGTTAGTAAGAGAGGCAATTGAAAGAGAGCTAGCAAGGGGAGGACAGGCATTTTTCCTCTACAATCGAGTAGAAGACATTACACGCAAAGTGGATGAAATTCAAATGCTTGTTCCAACTGCTAGAGTTGGATACGCACATGGACAGATGTCTGAAACAGAGTTGGAATCCGTAATCATCAGTTTCTTAGAGGGTGAATATGATGTGCTTGTTACGACGACTATTATAGAAACTGGGATTGATATACCGAACGTTAATACATTAATTATTCATGATGCTGATAAGATGGGGCTATCCCAGCTATACCAATTACGAGGTCGAGTGGGTCGTTCCAACCGTGTAGCCTATGCCTATTTAATGTATCAAAGAGATAAAGTATTGACTGACGTAGCGGAAAAAAGACTACAGGCAGTGAAGGAATTCACAGAGCTAGGTTCCGGGTTCAAGATAGCAATGCGAGATTTATCGATTCGTGGAGCTGGAAATCTACTTGGCTCCCAACAGCATGGGTTTATCGATTCAGTAGGTTTTGATCTATATACGCAAATGCTAGAAGACGCTATCCAAGAAAAACAAACCGGTATTAAAAAGGAAGAATTACAGGAAATCGAAATAGTATTAGGAACAGATGCTTACATTTCAGATGAATATATTCCTGACGGATATCAAAAAATTCAAATGTATAAGCGTGTTAAAGCAATGGAAAAAGAAGAAGAGTACCTCGATCTAGTAGATGAACTACAGGATCGTTTTGGAGATATTCCTTTAGAAGCTGAAAGATTGCTCCGTATTGCTAGGATGAAGGTTTGGGGCAAAGAGGCCGGTGTAGAATCTATCAAAGAATCCGATAAAGTTACTACTATCCGTTTAAGTGCAGAGGGTACCAAGACAATTGATGGAGCGAAGCTTCTGGAGGAATCGATGAAATATGGTCGTGCCATAGGCTTTAATGTAGACAAGACAAATCTAGTTTTAACGATCGATGAACGTAAAACTGGGAAGTATAATGCGTTTGATGTTTTAGAAGATATCATGAGTTTATTGCCTAAATCAAAAAAGATATTAGAAGTAAATTAACGTATTGCATATTATTAGGAGATGTGAGCCATACTATGGCAGAAATGAACTTTAATTTCCATTCTGTCGAAAGAGAGGCACACATTACATGAAAGCAACTGGCATAGTACGTCGTATCGATGATTTAGGTAGAGTTGTAATACCCAAAGAAATTCGTAGAACCCTTCGTATCAGAGAGGGAGATCCATTAGAAATCTTCACTGACCGTGAAGGGGAAATCATCTTAAAAAAATATTCTCCAATTAGTGAGCTTGGTGACTTTGCAAAAGAATACGCAGAAACACTATATGAAACATTGGGCACACCAGTGCTTATAAGTGACCGTGATGAAATGATCGCGGCAGCCGGGTTATCTAAAAAGGATTATTTAAAACGAAGATTGAGTCCAGATGTGGAAGACGTCGTCAACAATAGAACGATGGTTATTGAAAAACATGAAAACTCTGTGGAATGGGTTCCGGGAGTGGTAGAAACAGTTAAGTCTTACTGCATCGCTCCAATTATCGCATCTGGAGATCCAATAGGTGCTATATTCCTTTTCTCTAAAGTGCACTTTATTGGAGAAGCAGAAATGAAGGCTATCGAAACTGCAGCTAATTTCTTAGCAAAACAAATGGAAAATTAAACCGACCTTCCTCTTATACAAGAGGAAGGTTTCTTTATATTCATGTATAATAGTGCTATTGCTGGATGGAAGAAGGATTAACAGATGAGCAACGAATGGAATATGAAAACTTATATGAAGGGTGCTGCCATGCTAACAGTCGCGGCTATTATCGTGAAACTGTTAAGTGCTATTTATCGGGTACCCTTTCAAAATCTAGTTGGGGATGAAGGCTTTTATATATATCAACAGGTTTACCCTTTCATTGCGATTATTACCACTTGGACATCTTTTGGCTTTGCTGTAGCCCTATCTAAAATTATGTCAGACTATCGAGCTTCTGGTAAATCCTTTGCAATTCCCCAAATAAGAAGGATTGCTTTTTACTATATAGCAATTATTTCGGTAGTATTCTTTTGCTTATTATTTTTTGGTGCCAATTTATTGGCTAATTTTATGGGAGATATCCAACTAGCTCAGCTTTTAAAAGTAGGTTCATATGTTATTCTGCTTATGCCAATGCTTGCTGTCTTAAAAGGAGAATTTCAAGCTGACGGGCGAATGGGATACGTTGCGTATGCTCAAGTAGTCGAGCAGGCAATTCGAGTTTCTGTTATCTTATTTGGAACTTGGGTGGTCCTCTTAAACAGCATGGATCTATACAAAGCAGGAAGTATGGCTATGTATGGTGCAGTTGCAGGAGAATTAGGTGGGGTATTCTTTTTAGGGATAATCTATTGGAAAATAACAAGAAAAACACATACTAAAGAAAACAAATTATTGGTGCCTATTTGGCCAATTGTAAAGGAATTGACGATGCTAAGTGTAAGTGCAAGTATTAGTGCATTGCTGTTCCTACTCCTTCAATTGGTGGATTCCTTTACGGTATTTCAAATACTAGTAGATAATGGAATGGCAAGACAGGAAGCGATGGAAAAAAAGGGTGTGTATGATAGGGGCCAACCATTAGTACAGCTAGGGATTGTCATTGCTTCCACTCTTTCACTTGCCATTGTACCTCTTGTTGCTCATCGTTTAAATAAAGAAAAAGGAAGAACAGCCCTACCTTTTATGCAGCTGACATTTAGAGTAGCATTTACATTTGGAGTCGCTGCAGCGTTAGGACTTATCGCAGTACTGCCTTATTTGAATGAGATGTTGTTTAAAACGCGTGCAGAATCTATTACTCTAATGGTATTTTCATTTCAGATTATTTGGATGTCTTTAATCTTAACGCTAATGGCTATGCTTCAGGGTGGCGGTAAAACTAGAATTCCAACTACTATCTTATTGCTTGGTGTGTGCGGTAAATGGATATTAAACAACATACTAGTACCTAGCTATGGTGTATTAGGTGCTGCTTTAGCGGGTAATATTAGTTTAGCTCTTATATGTTTCTTAATGCTTTTCTACTTTAAGAATCTCTGGAGAATCCGTTTTGCTACGTTAAAATTTTATAAAGGAGTTTCTCTAGCGGCATTTATGATGCTTCTTGCCGTGATTGCATACACTAAGCTGGCAGAGAATATCTTCCTAGCGAGTCTCTCAAGCAGAATGCAGGCAATAGTAATTTCAATTAGTGCCGTATCATTGGGAGCCGGTGTCTTTATATTTATATTGACGAAGAAGAGAGTTATCGGGGAGAAAGAATGGTTTTTACTTCCCTTTGGAAGAAGAATGGCCAAACTTCAGCTTTGGTTGAATAAAGAAAAGTAAGGTTGTGAGAAGATGAATGAAATCACGATAATTGGACTTGGAGCCGGCGATATAGACCAGCTTCCTCTAGGAATTTACAAAAAGTTAAAAAATACAGCACACTTATATGTTCGGACGGAACA
This sequence comes from Psychrobacillus sp. FSL K6-2843, assembly GCF_038626375.1. Taxonomy (NCBI): domain Bacteria; kingdom Bacillati; phylum Bacillota; class Bacilli; order Caryophanales; family Bacillaceae; genus Psychrobacillus; species Psychrobacillus sp. FSL K6-2843. Next base: position 67,534 of record NZ_CP152021.1, read on the forward strand.
GCATCCCGTGCTTCAAGAGCTACAAAAAGAGGGAGTGTCGTGGACTAGCTTTGATGAAATTTATGAAAAAAATGATCAATTTGAGAATGTGTACAAAGAGATTGTAGAAAGTCTTTTACAGCAGGCAGAAAATTTCCCACTAGTCTATGCTGTTCCGGGACATCCACTAGTAGCAGAACAAACCGTACAGCTTTTAATAGAAGCGGAAGAGCAAGGTAAGATAAAGATTAAAATAGAAGGTGGACAGAGCTTTTTAGATCCTATCTTTGGTGCTCTTCGTATTGATCCTATTGAAGGATTTCAATTATTAGATGGAACGAGCTTTAAACGAGATGAAGTTCAGATGAATGCCCATGTGTTAATAGGACAAGTATATGATGCGTTTAGTGCTTCCGAGGTGAAGCTAACTTTAATGGAGAAGTATCCTGACGATTATGAGGTGACCATCGTTACGGCAGCGGGCTCCTCGGAGGAGATTTTAAAGAAGGTGCCTTTATTTGAGCTAGACCGAGAAATGGAATTAAATAATCTCACTACTCTATACGTTCCACCAATTCATGAAAAAGAAAATCGTATAAAGGAATGGCAGACCCTTAGAGAAGTGGTAGCCCAATTAAGAGGTCCTGATGGCTGTCCTTGGGATAAAGAACAAACTCATACAACCTTGAAAAAATATGCAGTAGAAGAAGTATATGAACTACTTCAGGCGATAGATGAGGAAGACGACGATCATATTGTTGAAGAGCTAGGAGATGTCTTGTTACAGGTGTTTTTACATGCACAAATTGGGGAAGATAATGGATACTTTAGTTTAGAGGATGTTTTAGCTTCTGTAACTGAAAAAATGATTCGAAGACATCCACATGTTTTCGGGGATGCAGTAGCAAACAATACAGATGACGTTTTACGTAACTGGCAGACGATTAAAGCGCAAGAGGGTAAGGAGTCAACTAAATCTCTACTTGAGGATGGACTGCGAACAGATTCTTCCTTGCTAACATCTTTTAACTATCAAAAAAAAGCAGCCAAAGTAGGTTTTGATTGGCCGGAGGTTTCTGAAGCTTGGGAGAAATTTGAGGAAGAATTACAGGAGTGGAAGGTTGAGCTCCAGTCAAACGATAAAGAAGCTCAAACAGATGAGTTAGGAGATTTATTATTTACTGTAGTGAATTTAGCACGTTTCTATGGGCTATCTCCAGAGCTTGCTATGATGCAGGCCAATCAAAAATTTAAAAGAAGATTTGAATATATAGAAAAATGTGTCAACCAAGGTAGAAGAAGCTTTGAAGAATATAATTTAGAGGAGCTTGACCAATTTTGGAACGACGCAAAAAAATTAGAGAGGTAGTGAGTACATGAGATTAGATAAGTTTTTAAAGGTTTCAAGACTGATTAAACGAAGAACGTTAGCCAAAGAAGTAGCAGATCAAGGGCGTGTCACCATCAATGGGAAGGTGGCAAAGGCCAGTTCAGATGTAAAGGTTGGAGACGAATTATCTATTCGTTTTGGACAGAAGGTTGTCACTGCTTCAGTGGACGGGATTAAAGATTCTGCCAAAAAAGAGGATGCTGCTTCCATGTTTACGATTATTAAAGAGGAGAGATTAGAAAAGGTCGACTCTCAATTTATTGATGACGAAGATTAATGGTAGATTCTTAAAGAGGATAATAATTAACTGGTCAACTAGTTTAGATCAAGTGTAACAAGTTTCGTAGCAATACCTCTGCTAAAATGTAATCTCCTTATCCAACTAAATCTATCACGAATAAATTCTTTTTAAAAAAAGCGTGATAACAAGTCATGCATCTTTTCAATGCTGCATACAATAGATTAGGACAAGGAGAGGAGAGAGTATATGCAATATCAAGCAGAGAATCAAACTATCACAATTCCGTCGGGGGATCATTTAATTTCACTAAGAAATCGTAAAAGAATGGACTTAACATCTGTAAAAACAATCGAACGATTTGATCAGCAAGAGTTTTATGTACGTACATCTCAAGGAACCCTTCATATTAAAGGAGAGGACTTGAAGATTGTCCATCTAGATGTTGATAAAGGGCTTCTAACTTTGGAGGGCATTGTACGATCAATGGAGTATGATGAGGAACAAAGTTCAGACGGCGCTAGAGGATTACTTCATAAATTATTCGGATGACACTTTCTCTACAGTTTTATAGTTTATTATTAATGATTGCTAGTGGTATCTTAGTAGGTGCAATAATCGAAGGAACGCGATTTATAACGGAGCATACTCCGAGGCGTTCCTTTGTTTTTAAATACCGAGTAATTTTAGAAATAATAGTCTGGATTCTTATGGGACTAGCAACCTTTTATATTCTTTTCAATGTACGCGACGGGATATGGAGAATTTATGATCCACTTGCTCAAGTATTTGGAATTCTCCTGTATCAGTTATTTTTTCAGCCCGTCTTTCGACTAGCTGGAAGAATCTTTTTGCGTTTAGTAGTAATGCCGATTTGGTTTATAATTCGTATCATTTTGACGATTCTTAGAAAAATTATGCATTTAATACTATTCATTATTCGTTTTATCCTAACGCCGTTTCTTATTCTATATAAAAAAATAAAGCAATTGGCCCTACAGAAATTGCCAAAAATGAGTTATAATAAAAGATACAAGAAATCTAAGAAAAGATAGGAGAGAACGATGTGAGACAGAGGCAAATAAAAGAAGAACCATACGAAAAACAAGTGGCATCTATAAATACAGACTATTTACGCTCTGTTCAACGTCGCGATTCTCGTATTAAATCTAAAAAAGTTCGGTTGTTTAGACGCTTAGTAAGTTTCTTCATTGTTTCTATAGCAGTAATAGGATTTTTAGTTACCATCTTGGTTAACAGTCATCAAACCTTGGCTGAGAAAAAAGAACAGCAGGTGCAGGTAGAAGAAGAACTGGCAAAAGCGCAAGAAGACCAAGAAATGCTTAAAATTCAAATATCTAAGTTAAACGATGATGAATACATTGGGAAGCTATTAAGAAAAGAATTTTTCCTTTCAGAAGAAGGAGAAATTATCTTCTCCTTACCAGAGGAAAGTGACAAATAACATAAAAAATCTAACTTGAAGAGAGTGGTCTTGTTGACACTCTTTTTTTGTTAGCTATAATAAAAGATAGGGTCTGTATAAAAAATATACAAATTCATTTATAAAGAACCGCTTAAATTCTAAGGAGGAGCATTTTTTTTATGTCAATTGAAGTAGGCAGCAAGGTACAAGGTAAAGTAACAGGAATCACTAACTTCGGAGCGTTCGTTGAGCTTCCTGGGGGCTCAACAGGTCTAGTTCACATTAGTGAAGTTGCAGATAACTATGTGAAGGATATTAATGAGCATTTAAAAGTAGGCGATATGGTCGAAGTAAAAGTGATGAATGTTGAAGCGGATGGCAAAATCGGCTTATCTATTCGTAAAGCAAAGCCACAAGCAGAAAGACCAGAGAGACCAGAACGTCCTCAGCGTCCACGCAATAATAACCGCCCGAACGATCGTGATCGTCCGAGCAAAGAGAATTTTGAGCAAAAAATGGCAAGATTCTTAAAGGATAGTGAAGATCGTTTGTCTACGTTAAAACGCGCAACAGAGTCTAAACGCGGTGGTAGAGGCGCAAAACGAGGATAATATGCTGTCTGTTTTATCGGTAGAAAAAATGTTTAATAGATGTGGAAAGGTGTTAGCATGGCTAACGCCTTTTTTGTATGGTAAATATTTTCACTATTGGAACAAATGAGGTAAAATATATATGTAATTTAAAATAAATGAATTTTATTAATAGAACACACAAGCATCTAGTTGAATGTTCGATACAGACAAGAACCCCTAACGGCACCCGTACTTTGGGTTTATCTCATGGGAAATGTGAATTGACTTAAATGAAAAATGATTAATTGTAGAGTGATTGGGTAGTTAAATATTACGAACTATCAGTTTAGGAGGCAAAGCATGACTAAAGATGAAATACTAAAAGCGCATCAGCAATATTTAGAGTGGTTGGATTCTCTTGAGAGCTTAAGTGAAGAAGAAGGGAACACTCCTTACCGTGAAGGAAAATGGACGCCAAATGAAATTATTATGCATATGGCGGAATGGGACAAGTTTACGTTACAGGAACGTCTACCTTTAATGAAAGAAGGAGAAAAACATCAAGCGTATCCAAATTTCGAAGACTTCAATGCAAAAGCTGCAGCCCTTGCTAATGAACAAACATTTAAAGAAACCATTGCTCATGCAAAAGAACAGCGCAAAGCCATCATGGGAGAGCTTAAGAAGATTGATGAAATAGAATGGGATAAATATTTTTATATTGGGGATCATTCCAGCACTATACGCAACTATTTCACTGACTTCCTGGAGCACGACCTACATCATCAAAAACAGATTTCACCAGGCTATAGTAGTTAAATTCATAGTTAAAATTGCAACCCGTAGACCAATTTGAAAGCAATATATGGTCTGCGGGTTTTTAATGTTTAGGAGATTAATAAAATTTTGGGAAAGAAGTATGCTAGGGGGATTAATGAATGATAAAGAGAAACTCAGCGAAGGCTATTATAATTGATGATAAGAGAATATTAGTTATAAGCTCCATGAAAATAATGAAATCTACTATATTTTGCCGGGAGGAGGGCAAGAGACGGGGGAAATTTTACATGAAGCCCTCAAAAGAGAGTGTAGGGAAGAGGCAGGAGCAGAGATTATCATTGGAGATATAATATTTGTGCGAGAATATATTGGGAAGAACCATGAATTAGCAGGGAGACACGGAGATTATCATCAGACGGAGTTTATGTTTTTATGTAAAGTCGAGCCGTTAAACTTCGCAAAAAGTACTTTACCTGATAGAGGCCAAATCGGTTTAGAGTGGATACCTATTTCCAGCTAATGGAATATAATTTTTCTCCTAAAGGCTTGAGACAACATATAGTTACTTATTTTAAGGAAGGAAAAGCACAGGTCTATGTCGGAGACATTAATTAATAGATAGAGCTTTAGGGCTTTAAGAAGTGCAGAATACAGATTGTGAAGAAAATTTCTCATAGAGAAACTCCGACCTCTTTGAAAATGTATACAGTTTGAGCCCACTTTATAGTGGGCCTATATTTGGTTGGCTCAAAACAAAATAAGTACTTTTCTATGTCGGAAAACGGTTAGTGATCGTTACTGGTAGATTTACCTAATGAAAAACCTTCAAACAAGCGACCACCAAATGGTTCTAGTATTTCGTCGACAAGCTCGATAATTTTTACTTTATCCCGATGCTTGTAATAGGCGTCGAAGACTTCAATAAATTTATGAGCAAACGATTCGTCAAATTGCTTCAATGCGCGATATCCCCACTTAGAAGTACCAACCCACTGACGATTCACTCTTAACACAAATTCGCTAGCTAGCTCTAGGAGGGTATGGACAATAAAGATATCCTCTTCGGGGGTTGTACTTCCGATAAAATCGTCTAAAACATCTGTAAGAAAATAGCGCTTCAATGTAATGGTAGCTTTTGACCATTCCTTCGGTCCATTCGACAATAACAAGCGGGCTTCTCCTTGAATAGACGATAATAACCCATCATCCTTTAAAACCATTCCCTCGACTATCATCTTCGGAAGCGATGGCTTAGCCCTCTCGCAATCCAACTCAAAGTAATGTTTGTAGGAACTTAAATTATGGATAAATACTTCTACAGGCCACCCTTCTACATAAAAGGACTCTCTAAAAGCTGAAAGAATACTATTATCAAAAATTACAATATCCAAGTCAGATGTGGAAGTACCTTCTCCACGAACAATACTCCCAGCCAAAATGGCACCCTGACAGTGAGGATAATATTGCTGAATAAAGTGATTAGCCACTGCAATTGGATCGTTTTTTTCCTTAAACACTTTCTTGCCCCCTTTTATTAAAGGATAGCAAAAAAGAGGCTGCATTTGTGCAACCTCTTTTTAAGATGACCCCTACGGGATTCGAACCCGTGTTACCGCCGTGAAAGGGCGGTGTCTTAACCGCTTGACCAAGGGGCCGTATAATGGCGGCCGAGGGGATCGAACCCCCGACCTCACGGGTATGAACCGTACGCTCTAGCCAGCTGAGCTAGGCCGCCGTTTTAACGAACAAATATCATATTACAAGCGTTTGGACAAAGTGTCAATACTTTTTTGAAAAGATATTTTAAAAAATATATCTACAAAAAAAACTGACAATTTACGTGGCTGCAAAAGCACCTAAATTACTAGGTTTTTAAAGAAGTATGGACCTTAAGTGTAGGCCTCATATTTTAATATTCAAATCATGGTATATCAGGTCGAAAAGTTTTTGAGAGGAGTGTCAGGAAGAGACATACTTTTTGAAATGCAGTAGGTATACTTCGAACATGAGTTGAATAGGGAGGTATACAAATATGAAAACGATTTACGAACAAGAACAAAAAAGAAGCTTTGCGTGGAGAAGGGTAGTAGAAAATATTCAGGCAAGAAAGGTCACCATCTCTTTAATGGTCACATTCTTTGTTCTTTCTTTTTTCTTAGCCCAGGTTGTTCTATTCGAGGCATCGGTCCCATTTTTCTTACCTATATGGGCGTTGGTTAATTTAAGGTTTCAACGTTTTATACCTTGGACGTTTGCAGGAGCACTTTTGGGTAGTATGACGCTTGGGCTAGGACAATTACTAATCCATGTATTTCAAGCGGTATTTTTTACACTTCAAGGAAAAAGGTTTATAGAGAAAATCCCAATACCTTTATTTGTCCTGATAGATGTTGTCCTTATTCAATTGATTTGGCAATTTGTATCGTATGGCGGCGCCGTTCCAATGTCTATTTTGTTAGCTATAGGCTATGAGGGAATCTTAAGTTTGTTCATGACTATCTTTTTATTTCAGTTATTTCTTCCTTTACCTGAGTTCCTCCATAAGAGATGGACTATGGAAAGGATGGGATCAGCTTTATTGATAGGGGCATTAGTCTTGACTGGCATGTCTTCTTTAATAGTTGGTTACGTCTCTGTTCCGTTAATTATTGCGCATTTAGTAATTGTTGTAGCTGCCGCGGTAGGGGGTGTTCAGCTTTCTACTGTTGTAGCAGTCCTGGCAGGTACGATATTAAGTATCTCCACCTTAAGCTTCAGTGGAATGATTGCCGTTTATGCCTTGACTGGTTTTTTAGCAGGCTTGCACAAAAGATTTGGCCGGCTTTGGCAAGCATTTAGTATGCTAGGTGCAACTTTTTTCTTTATCTTATATGATCATACACTGCCATTAGATTCCGTTTATATCGGTTCTCTAGTAGCCGCCTCACTAATCTTTTTTATGATTCCCTCGAAGTGGATTAAAGATGTGAAGGAGCAGCTATACCCAGATACGACTCATGTCCTTTTGAGAAGGCAAAAGTGGATGACAGAGAAGGTGAATCATCAGCTACAGGAATTTCAGCATTTTGTAGATTTTATCACACGTTTTATATCGGATCGTTTTGAACCTAAATCGGCAACCGAGGAAGTAGTGGAGCCATTAGCAGCTTGTCAGTCTTGCTTTCATTATGAAAAATGTTGGGGGGAGAAATCTAACGGAATACCGAGTCTTATACAACAATGGGAGGACCAACCAAGAAAAGCGAGAATTCAGCTGGAGAAGAAGATGCAATATAAATGCGTTAAACCACTTCAAATATTGCAAGAGTTAAAGGAAAGAGAGGCGAAAAGACAGCTAGCATATGAAATGCAGCACGGTAAGAAAATGTTCGCACTAAAGCTGAGAGATATGGGAAATCATATGAGTGAGCTAATGAACAACTTAGAAAATAATGTATCGTTATATACATCACATGAAGAGGAAGTGAAGCAAAAATTTCAACAATGTAATATTCCGTTTTATCAAATAGACATTTTAAATATTGATGTAGGACAGATGGAGGTAGTCTGCTGTTTGCCAGTAGAGTCGAGAGGCAAAATGATAGGCGAACGATTGATCATACCAATCCTCTATGAACTATGGAAGGAGCCTTTTGAGATAACCTCCATGAAAGAAGTGCATCAGCCGTATGAGCATATTCAAATGACATTTAAATCATCCGTTAGATTTAATATTTCCCACGATATATTTACTTCCTCAAGTAGAAATACAATCTATTCTGGGGATGCTCATGCTGTATTTCCTTTACATCCCGGATTACTTGCAGTTATTTTATCGGATGGAATGGGCAACAATGTAGAAGCACACCGTGAAAGCAGAAGGGTTATGCAATTTATGAGAGAATGCCTTAACAAAAAAATGGATCCTGAAACGACCATGCATACGTTGCATTATATGATGAGCCTACAGGATGACTCTGATAGCTACGCAACCGTTGATCTGGCACTAATTGATCTTCAGAAGGGGGAACTATGGTCTTGGAAAGCAGGCAGTATGTCTACTTATCTAATTCGAGGAAATGAGATGAGGAAAATAGAAAGTAAACACGTTCCATTCGGCTTCTTACCTACGTTCTCGATAGAGGCGAGAAAGGTCGATATTAAGGACGGCGATATATTATTAATGTTATCGGATGGGGTGTTTTCAGCAAATACAACTATAGAGAAGCAGGAGGCATATTATAAAAAAGTATTACAGGATCCTTCTATGAACGCAGAGAAATTCGTAAAAATATTAGAAGAAACTTACTCATTACCAGGAGATGATCGCACGGTTATTTTTATGCACGTAAAGCATACTGTTCCGGAATGGTCAATATTTTCACCTAGACAAGCATCTAAGTTCCATGAAAAAATGGTACACTAGACTAGTATAAATGCTTATATAGAAGAGAATTATGTAGATAGATTGAAGGGAGAGATGAGAAGATGCATTCATTCGTTCGGAAGGTGAAGCAATATATAGACCGATACCGATTGATTGAGAAAGAAGAGCGTCTTCTTATCGCTTGTTCTGGTGGAACAGACTCTGTTGCTATTGTACTTGCGATGAAGGAATTGGAAAGCTTTTATCATTGTGAGTTAGGCATTGTTCATACTGACCATCAGTTAAGAGGTAAGGAATCTGCAGAAGATATGGAATTCGTTAAAGAGTTGGCGAATCAGTTAAACCTTCCTTTCTATTCTGCAGCATTAGAGGTTATGCGAAGAGTGGAGGAAGAGGGGGGCAATGTCCAAGTAATTTGTAGAGAAGAACGGTATGCCTTCTTTAATCACGTTATGAATACCAATAGTTACGATAAGCTTTTACTAGGGCATCATGCTGACGATCAAATTGAAACTGTCTTAATGTCTCTAATCCGAGGTACTAATAGTTCCACTATTACCGGGATACCTAAAAAAAGGCCTTTTTCTAGGGGACAAATTATCCGTCCTTTTTTAGGAGTTACAAAGCAAGAAATTGAAGAATATCTTTTAGACAAAAATCAACTTCATAGACATGACCCAAGCAATGACAAACATACATATACAAGAAATCGAATCCGTCATCGATTAGTGCCTCTCTTGAAGGAAGAAAATCCAAATGTAAGCGATCGAATAATGAATTTCGTAGAAAAACAGCTTCAGGATGAAGAGTATCTTCAAGAGGTGGCTAATGAAAAGTATGAACAGCTTGTGACAGTTAATGAGGAAGGGGTATTTGTTATAGATTCTGTAAGCTTTTCTACAGTTCCCATTGCTTTACAAAGAAGAGTGATTCTACTACTATTAGAGTATCTATACAAAAACTCCGATATACTACTTAACGATCGAATGATTGAATCCATTCTTACAGCTTGCAATAATCATGATGGCAACACAGTATTAAACTTGCCAAATGCTGTTACTCTCACACGCCATTACAATCACATACAATTTACTCCGTATCATAAGGAACCTGTAGTTAGTCAGGAAATTGTAATGAAGGAAGATTGTTGGATTGATTGTGGTGCAGGTTTTTTCATCTACTTGACGAGAAATTTAACAGACCAAATTACCGGTGAAAAGTATTTTGTACAATTAGAGGGTGAATCTTTGCCGCTTACTATTAGACAAAAGACTCAGGGCGACCGGATCCATATCAAAGGAATGTCCTCCTCTAAAAAAGTTTCCCGTTTATTTATCGATGAGAAAATCTCTCCTGAGGCCCGTTTATCTTGGCCATTACTAGTAACAGCTAAAAATGATATAATTGCAGTAATTGGCTTACGCTATGGAGAACAATTTTCGAAGCAATACAACTCGCAAAATTATGTAATGTATTTAAAGCGTATTAATCATTAGGGGGACTAAAAAATGCTAGAGAAAGACATACTAGAGATTTTATTGACAGAAGAACAGATTCAAGAGAAAACAATTGAGCTTGGGGCACAACTGACTGCTGACTATGCGGACAAGTTTCCACTTGCAATAGGAATCTTGAAAGGTGCAATGCCATTTATGTCTGATTTGATGAAACGTGTAGATACATATATTGAAATGGACTATATGGATGTTTCTAGTTATGGAAATGCTACTGTTTCTTCCGGAGAAGTAAAAATTGTAAAAGACTTGAATACAAGTGTGGAAGGGCGCGATATTCTAATTATTGAGGATATCATTGATAGCGGTATGACGTTAAGCTATTTAGTGGACCTATTTAAGTACCGCAAAGCAAAATCAATTAAAATTGTCACACTGTTGGATAAGCCTACGGGTAGAAAAGTAGATTTAGAAGCAGATTATGTTGGTTTTAATGTCCCAGATGCATTTGTTGTTGGTTACGGATTAGATTATGCAGAAAAATACCGAAACTTACCATATGTTGGTGTGCTAAAAAAAGAAGTTTATTCTTTTTAAGCTAGGTTTTGTAAACGTCTAATTGCTCATTTCTAGCAAAATTAGAATTTTGAAAGAAAAACAGCAATAGAGGACATAGCCTTAAATTTAAGTTCCTTTTTAAGAAGGCTTTTCATTGTACGCCAAAAAAAACGTATGTTAAGATAATCATTAGTTTTTCTGTTTACCTTGTGAGGAGGCTAGGAATGAATCGAGCATTGCGCTACGCCATATTGTATTTATTGATATTTTTTGTGATTGTAGGTATTTTTGCTACGTTTAACACAAATAATACCCCTACTAAAAATATTCGCTATGATGAATTTATGACTTCACTTTCAAAAGGTGATGTTACCAACTTTTCAATGCAACCAGAACAAGGTGTTTACTTTGTAGAAGGTTCCATGAAAGGATATGAGGAAGGAGAAAAGTTTTTAACTAAACTTCCTTATAATAGTGAAAAATTGCTAGATAGAATAGATTCACTAGCAACAGCAAATTCAGTGAAAATTGATGTAATTGAAACTTCTAAAACAAGTGGCTGGGTACAATTCTTCACTGGCTTACTACCTTTCTTGATTATCATCATTTTATTCTTCTTCTTATTGAGCCAATCTCAGGGCGGTGGTAACCGTGTGATGAACTTCGGTAAGAGTAAGGCAAAACTGTATGATAACGACAAGAAAAAAGTTAAATTCCCAGATGTTGCAGGTGCAGATGAAGAAAAAGCAGAACTAGTAGAAGTTGTAGATTTCTTAAAAGATCCACGCAAATTCGTGGAAATTGGAGCACGTATACCGAAAGGGATTCTTTTGGTAGGTCCCCCAGGTACTGGTAAAACATTACTTGCTCGTGCTGTAGCTGGCGAAGCTGGAGTACCTTTCTTCTCAATCAGTGGTTCTGATTTTGTTGAAATGTTCGTCGGTGTCGGGGCATCACGAGTACGTGATTTGTTTGAGAATGCGAAGAAAAATGCGCCATGTATCATTTTCATCGATGAAATTGATGCAGTTGGTCGTCAACGTGGAGCAGGTCTTGGTGGAGGTCACGATGAGCGTGAGCAAACACTAAACCAATTGCTAGTTGAGATGGATGGTTTTGGAGCAAATGAAGGTATTATTATCATTGCGGCTACAAACAGACCAGATATTTTAGACCCAGCACTTCTTCGTCCTGGACGCTTTGACCGTCAGATTACTGTAGGTCGCCCGGACGTGAAGGGCCGTGAAGCAGTACTTCAAGTACATGCACGTAACAAGCCTTTAGATGACACAGTGGACTTGAAAGCGATTGCTCAACGCACACCAGGATTCTCAGGAGCAGATTTAGAAAACTTATTGAACGAGGCTGCACTTGTTGCTGCTAGAAGAAATAAGAAAAAAATCGATATGTCTGATATTGATGAAGCAACGGATCGCGTTATCGCTGGACCAGCTAAATCAGGTAAGGTTATATCGCCAAAAGAACGTAAAATTGTTGCCTTCCATGAGGCTGGGCACGTAGTTGTTGGGTTAACTCTAGATGACGCAGAGATCGTTCATAAGGTAACCATTGTCCCTCGTGGGCAAGCTGGAGGATATGCAGTAATGCTTCCAAAAGAAGACCGTTACTTCATGACTAAACCAGAACTTCTGGATAAAGTTTCAGGATTACTTGGTGGACGTGTTGCTGAGGATATCGTCTTTGGAGAGGTATCTACAGGTGCTCACAATGACTTCCAGCGTGCGACAGGTATAGTGAGAAAAATGGTCACTGAATATGGTATGAGTGACAAGTTAGGACCAATGCAATTTGGTCAAACTCAAGGAGGAAATGTATTCTTGGGCCGCGACTTTAACTCAGAGCAAAACTATTCGGATAAGATTGCTTATGAAATCGACCATGAAATGCAAACGATGATTAAAGAGCAATACGAACGAACTAAACAGATTTTAACAGAGAAACGCGATTTGTTAGATTTAATCGCAAATACGTTATTAGAGGTTGAAACGTTAGATGCTGCTCAAATCTTACATTTACAAGAGCATGGAACTCTTCCGGTTCGTGAATACGACCAAGATAACCAAGCTGTTGATTTAAGTAAAGATGAGAAATCTGATGCTACAGGTGCAGTTTCTGACCCTACTATTGGTGACTTACCAAAAGAGGATGGAGAAACTAGCGAGGCAGGTCCTATTCAAGAGGAACGTCCAGATGATACATCAGGTCCAATTCAAGAAAAACGACCTACAGATAAATAATAATATATAAAAGCTGAGTGATTTTCGTCATTAGACGAGTCACTCAGCTTTTTTATTCCGTGGGAAATATGGTATGATGTTTTGGAAATCTACGTAAAGTGAGGAAAAGCTTCATGATACTTGTGCTTGATACAGGAAATACGAACATTGTTTTAGGAGTTTATCAAGATGATCAGCTGATCCATCACTGGAGAATGGAAACAGACCGTCGTAAAACAGAGGACGAATTCGGGATGCAGGTCAAAGCACTTTTTTCCCATGTGAATATATCCTTTGAACAAATAGAAGGTATTATTATTTCCTCGGTGGTTCCACCAATCATGTTTTCATTAGAGGCAATGTGTAAAAAATATTTCGGTATAAAACCCTTAGTAGTAGGTCCCGGTATAAAGACGGGATTAAATATAAAATATGAAAACCCACGTGAGGTCGGTGCAGATCGTATTGTCAATGCAGTAGCGGCAATTCATGAATATGGTGCTCCTTTAATAATTGTTGATTTTGGAACAGCAACAACATACTGTTATGTCAACGAAAAAGGAGAGTATATGGGAGGAGCAATAGCGCCCGGCATCGGAATCTCCACAGAAGCATTGTTTGAAAAGGCTAGTAAACTTCCTAGGATTGAACTTACTACTCCCGAGCATGTTATAGGAAAAAACACAGTTTCTGCCATGCAGTCAGGGATTGTTTTTGGATATGTGGGGCAGGTTGAGGGCATCGTAAATAGGATGAAAAAAGTTTCTAAAAAGGCACCAAAAGTTATCTCCACAGGAGGGCTAGCTTCTTTAATAGGAAATGAGTCGACTGTCATGGATATCATTGATCCCTTCTTGACATTGAAAGGGTTATATTTAATTTATCAACGAAATTTAGAAGAAAGAGGTATAAAATAAATGAATGATTATTTAGTAAGAGCTCTGGCTTTTGAAGGCAGTGTACGAGCATTTGCAGTTCGCACAACAGATACAGTAGGAGAGGCGCAACGACGTCATCAAACGTGGCCAACTGCCTCTGCAGCACTTGGTAGATCAATGACAGCAGCCGTTATGATGGGGGCAATGTTAAAAGGTGAGGACAAGTTAACGGTTAAAGTGGAAGGCGACGGTCCTATTGGTCCAATGATCATTGATAGCAATGCAAAAGGTGAGGTTCGTGGATATGTAACCAATCCTCAAGTACATTTTGACTTGAATGCCGTTGGTAAGCTGGATGTTCGTCGTGCAGTAGGAACAGAAGGTACTTTGACTGTTGTGAAGGATTTAGGTATGCGTGATTTCTTTACAGGACAAGTACCAATTGTTTCTGGCGAAGTAGCAGAGGACTTCACGTACTATTATGCAGTATCTGAACAGGTTCCTTCCTCTGTAGGGTTAGGGGTTTTAGTAAATCCAGATAACTCTATTTTGGCGGCTGGAGGATTTATCATTCAGTTATTACCAGGAACAGATGATGAAACAATTACAATTATTGAAGAACATTTAAATAAAATGGAACCAGTGTCCAAGTTAATCGAAAGAGGATTAACTCCCGAGCAACTATTGTTTGAAATTTTAGGGGAGGACAATGTACAAATATTAAATAATATGCCTGTGGCGTTTGAATGTAATTGCTCTAAAGATCGATTTGGCAGTGCTATTATTAGCTTAGGAGAAAGTGAAATCCGGGACATGATAGAAGAGGACGGAGGAGCAGAGGCTCATTGTCACTTCTGTATGGAAAAATATAATTACTCAGTAAATGAACTGGAGTCCTTTATCGATGAAATCAATTCATAATAATATTCCATCTCAACCTAAACGACATTTAAAAACTAAACCGGTACTTGTAGTACTTGGTATACTTTTACTTGGCAACCTACTTTGGTTTATAGCTTGGTTAATACCAAATGATCGACAAGCAAAAGCATCTGAAGAAGTCGCGTCAGTTGATGGAAAGGTTATTACGAAAGAGCAATGGATGGCTTCAATGGAAATGGTGTATGGGAAAGAAGTACTCTTGGACATGGTTAATGCAGAGGTAATGGAAGCTGCAGCTAAGAAAAATGATATTAAGGTAACAGATGATGAAATAAATTTAGAACTGGCATTAATACGTTCTACAAGGGAAGGCACAGACACTTCCCTTCAAGCATATGACGAAGAGGTATTAAGGAAAAAAATTCGCGCTCGTCTAATTTTAGAAAAGGTATTGGCAAAAGATATTAACGTAGAGGCGAAAGAGATGAAAGATTTCTATGAAAATAACAAAAATCTCTACAATATCCCAACTTCCTATCGTACTAGTTTAATTTATATTGCTACAGAAGAGGAAGGTAATGCTGTTTTAACAGAATTAAAGGATGGCTCTTCCTTTGATGGATTAGCAAGAGAGCGCTCCATAGATCCTAGCTCCGCGAGCTTAGGGGGAGATGTCGGCTACATTTCAAAAGGCACTGATTCGATAGATGAGGCTATAGTTGAAGCTTTAGCTAAGGTTAAAGAAGGAAAAACGAGTGGGGTAATTGAGCTTAAGGATGGCAGGTACGCGATAGCACTTGTACAGAATATATTTGAAGGGCAAGCCTTCTCTTATGATGAAGTAGAAGGTCATATAAAGCGAGAGCTTGCGCTGAGCCAAATACCCCAATCCGTAACTCAAGAATCATTCTGGCAGGAATATAAAGCAGAGTGGATATACGGTGAACAATAAACAAAAATATTTTTTAATGCAATAGGCGATGGACAAAGAAAAGTGAGAATCTCAATTCTTGGTTTTCTTTGTCTTTTTATTTATCGTAAAGAAAATAAGTAGTTTTGTATTGATCGAGAGAATTGTAGGTAGACTATTTTTGTTTGAAGTCGCATAAAATTAAGAGAGGCTCCAATAATTTAGTGGATCTTACCTCGAAAAAATTTACTTTATTTGGCGAACTGTATTAATTGACAGTAGTTCTCTAAGATTGATATGATATAGGAAATAAAACCTATCAATCAAGTAGGGATTAGGAGTGAATCGTAGAATGGCAAAGTTAGCGAATAGTGTAGCGGATTTAATAGGTAAAACACCGATTGTCAAACTAAACAGAGTGACTAACCCAGAAGATGCTGAAGTTTACGTAAAATTAGAATACTTCAACCCAGGTAGCAGCGTAAAAGACCGTATTGCTCTAGCAATGATTGAAAATGCTGAAAAATCGGGTAAATTAACTGCTGACAGTACTATTATCGAACCGACTAGCGGAAACACAGGGATTGGACTTGCGATGATTGCCTCAGCTAAAGGGTATAAAGCGGTATTAGTAATGCCTGATACAATGAGCTTAGAGCGTAGAAACCTACTTCGTGCTTACGGTGCGGAATTAGTTTTAACTCCTGGAGCAGACGGTATGAAGGGAGCAATTGCGAAATCGCAAGAATTAGCGGACAAAAATGGCTGGTTCATGCCCCAACAATTTAATAACCCAGCTAACCCAGAGGTACATCGTTTAACAACTGGTCCTGAAATTGTTGAAGCGTTTGACCAATTAGATGGATTTGTTGCAGGAATAGGTACTGGTGGTACAATCACAGGTGCTGGTGGCGTGTTGAAGGAAAAATTCCCAAACATTCATATTGCTGCTGTTGAACCAAAAGATTCTAGTGTTCTTTCTGGTGGTAAACCAGGACCCCATAAAATCCAAGGAATTGGAGCAGGATTTGTACCAGAAGTATTAGATACAGAGTTATACAATTCCATTATTCAAGTTTCTAACGAGGACGCTTATGCAACTTCTCGTGAAGTAGCTAAAAACGAAGGGATTTTAGGCGGAGTATCTGCAGGAGCTGCTATATATGGAGCGCTTCAGCTGGCAAAACAGCTTGGCAAAGGTAAAAAAGTTCTTGCTGTTATCCCTGATAACGGTGAGCGTTACTTAAGCACACCTCTTTATCAATTCGAAGACTAATTAAGTGCTTGGGATGTTAATTTCATAATAGTTGATTTCATGAGAGGAAGTTTATTTACTTCCTCTCTTTTTTGTGGCAAAAAGCAACAGTTTCGCGTTAAGATGAAGTCAGATTGTTTTTTTAGGGGGATAAAAAATAGTGGAATTACACCTTGATACACATTCTTTTCAAATGTCTAAAGAGGCATTTTTTTATGGATATAAAGAACTTACCAAAAATGAAACACATCATTTGTTCTTAGAGAGCGGGAGAGGTGGGCATCTTTCTGTTGCAGCATGGAATCCTTTAGCTACTGTCAAGTCTGATGAGAAGGGAATCCACATTGTTTGGAGAGAAGGAGAAAAAGAATTTAGAGAAGGTGAACCTTTAGAGGAGCTAGAGCGACTCATTGCTGAATATAAAATCCTTTACGATGAAAAGCTTCCCGATTTTCAAGGAGGGGCTGCTGGTTTTATTAGCTATGATTATGCTAGAAAGATAGAATCCCTACCAAATCTCTCAAAAGACGATTTGCAAATACCGGATATCTATTTTTACCTGCTAGACTGCTGGGCTGTTTTAGATGTGGAGACAGAAGTGGTAACACTGATGAAGCTCTCCAACAGTAAAGAGGACTTAGTTAAAATGGAGGAACAATACAGACAGGCAGCTGACCAGGGCATATCGTCCAGAATATTTCTACCGGGAGCTGCCACGGAATTTCATGAGGATTCAGCTCAGCTACATGTATCTGTTAGTGCAGAGGAATTTAAAGCCGCTACTCTAAAAATTCAAGATTATATTGCTCAAGGAGATGTATTCCAAGTTAATTTATCAGTTCGCCAATCAAAAGAGTTAAAGGCATCACCCGTCGAGATGTATGAGGCATTACGTACTTTCAATCCTTCTCCTTATATGGCGTATATACATTCTCCGGACTTTGCTGTTGTATCGGGATCTCCAGAACTGTTAGTGAAGAAAAAGGGAATGGAACTTTCTACACGTCCTATTGCTGGTACAAGATCTAGAGGAAAAGACGAAGCAGAGGATATATTGTTGGCTAATGAGCTGATTGAGAATGAAAAAGAGCGTGCTGAGCATGTAATGCTTGTTGATTTGGAACGGAACGATTTAGGACGTGTTTCTGCCTATGGCACCGTTGAAGTGAATGAGTTCATGGCGATTGAGCGATATTCTCATGTCATGCATATCGTCTCCAATGTAAAAGGAGAGTTACGTCCTGGTGTCACAAAAGCAGATATAGTACGGGCAATGTTCCCAGGTGGTACTATTACTGGCGCTCCTAAAATAAGAACGATGGAAATAATTGAAGAATTAGAGCCTGTGCGAAGAGGTTTGTATACAGGTTCTATAGGATGGCTTGGTTATTCAGGGGATATAGAGCTTAATATTGTTATCCGGACGGCGTTTATTCAAGATAGAATGGCACATATTCAAGCTGGAGCAGGTATTGTGATTGATTCGAAGCCTAGCGCAGAATATAAGGAGTCGATTAACAAAGCGAAGGCATTATGGCAGGCGAAGGCAATGGCAGAAGGGGGAAGCAAATGATATTAATGATTGATAACTACGATTCTTTTACCTACAACCTTGTGCAATACATCGGAGAGCAGGGTGTAGAGGTAAGGGTCGTCCGTAATGATGAGCTTTCTATAGAAGAGATTGAACGATTGTCACCTCAAATCATCGTGGTGTCTCCCGGTCCTTGCACTCCGAATGAGGCAGGCATTAGCTTAGATGTAATAACCTATTTCGCAGGAAAAATTCCTATACTAGGGGTTTGTTTAGGGCATCAATCAATTGGTCAAGCTTTTGGCGGTAAAGTAATTCGCGCAGAACGATTGATGCACGGGAAAACGTCTCTAGTCTTTCATGATGATAAGGGTGTAAATAAGGATATGCCTAACCCGTTCCATGCTACTCGCTATCATTCTTTAATAGTGGAAAGAAAATCCCTTCCAGACTGTCTTGAAGTTACATCGTGGACGGAAGAGGGAGAAATAATGGGGCTGCGTCACAAAGAGTTTGCGGTAGAAGGTGTACAATTCCATCCCGAATCTATTATGACGGAGGAAGGGAAAAAGCTTATCCAAAATTTTGTAAAAGATCACTGTTACGCTAAGGAGATGCTTTAAATGGAGGCATGGAAGGATGGACAGCTATTTAAAGCAAGTGAACTGACAGTATCAGCCTATGATCATGGCTTTTTGTATGGTCTAGGTTTTTTCGAAACGTTTCGAACTTACAATGGCGAAGTTTTTTTGTGGGACGAGCATTGGTCAAGACTCTCGAAGGCGCTGTCAGACTTTCGAATAGCAATACCATATGAGAAGCAGTCTATTCTGAAGGCTGTGAATTTATTAACAGCAGCGAATAACGGGGAAGATGGATATTTTCGATTAAATGTCTCTGCAGGCATTCATGACATTGGTCTTCAGCCAAGCGATTATCCTCAACCAACCGTTATTATATTTCGAAAGCCTCTTCCTTCTACCGTACGAGGAAAAGAGAAGTCAGCAATTTGGTTAAAGACTGTCAGAAATTCTCCAGAAAGCTCCATACGTCATAAATCCCATCACTTTGCAAACAATGTTCAAGCTAGATTTGAAATAGATTCTTTGGCCACGCAGGAAGGAATTTTTGTAAATGCAGAAGGTTTTGTTGCAGAAGGCATTACTTCTAATGTCTTTTGGGTGAAGGACGGTAAAGTATATACTCCCTCAGTAGAGACTGGTATTTTAAATGGCACGACTAGGAAATGGATTTTAAAAAACTGTACAATGGATATAGCGGAAGGTCTTTATACAAAGTCTCAACTAGAATTGGCGGATGAGGTATTTATAACAAACGCAGTTCAGGAAATAGTTCCGATTAAAAGTATTGGGGAGAAACAGTTTTTGGGTAACCAGGGCCCTGTTTATAAAGTGCTTCATAAACAATACGTAGAATGTATAGAGGGAGAAAGGAGGACATAGCATGAATTTACAATACAACTCGCATCCACTTGAAATGGGAGGAGTCACTCTAGATTTTCGAAATGAAACAATCATAATGGGTATTCTAAACGTGACGCCAGATTCTTTTTCAGATGGAGGAAAGTTTAATGAGATAGAACAAGCTGTTGCTAGAGCAAAACAAATGGTGGCAGAAGGAGCAAAGATAATAGATGTGGGAGGAGAATCTACAAGACCGGGATACACACTCATATCTGACGAAGAAGAAATTGCACGTGTGGTACCTGTCATTAAGGCTATCAGTCAGCAGGTAAATGCTATTATTTCTATTGATACGTATAAATCTACTGTTGCAAGAGCAGCTATAGAAGCTGGTGCCCACATTATTAATGATATTTGGGGAGCCAAGAGAGATACCAAGATTGCCGAGGTGGCAGCAGAATTGAATGTCCCTATTATTCTAATGCACAATCGAGATAATGAAGACTATGTAGATTTTTGGACAGAAGCGAAGCGGGATTTAGAAGAAAGCATTCAAATTGCAAGGTCAGCAGGTATTCCTCATGAAAATATTTGGTTAGACCCCGGTATTGGATTTGCGAAGTCTCACGAACAAAATATTTTAATGATGCAGCATTTAGCTGACCTAGTGGATATGGGCTACCCAGTATTGCTTGCTACATCCCGTAAGCGCATGATTGGCAATGTGTTAAATTTACCTGTGGACGAGCGAATGGAGGGCACAGGAGCCACTGTTTGCTATGGTGTCCAGCTTGGCTGTCATATAGTAAGAGTGCATGATGTCATGGAGATTGCAAGAATGACAAAAATGATGGATGCTTTAATGGGCAAAGGCACCGATATGAAAGTGGAGGGTTAACGAATGGATTATATTCATTTAAACGATTTAGAATTTTACGGCTTTCATGGAGCGCTTCCAGAGGAAACAAAGCTTGGTCAAATTTTTAAAGTGACAGTGACGCTTGCTTGCGACTTAAAAAAAGCTGGAGAAACAGATAATTTAGACGAAACGGTTAACTATGCTGAGGTATTTGAGCTTTGTAAGGAAATAGTGGAAGGAAAACCTTATTTGTTAATAGAAGCTGTGGCTGAGAGAATTGCCTCTCGAATACTGGAGGAGTATAAAGAAAAGGTAAGTGGATGTCGAATACATTTAGTGAAACCAAATCCTCCGATTATTGGGCACTACACTTCGGTGGCTGTCGATATAACGAGAGGTACAATATGAATTTAGCATATATTTCTCTAGGTTCTAATATTGGAAATCGTTTAGAGTTTTTACAAGAGGCAGTCGGTTTATTGAAAGAGACAAAACAGATAGAGGTAAAAAGGATGTCATCGGTCTATGAGACAGATCCAGTGGGATACGTGGACCAAGCCGCTTTTTTAAATATAGTCGTAGAGCTTAAGACTTTATATTCTCCTCATGAATTATTAAAAAAATGCAACGAAATAGAGGACTTGCTCGGAAGAAAGAGATTAGTTCGCTGGGGTCCGAGAACTGTAGACCTTGACATTTTGTTGTATAATGAAGAAAATATGAAAACGGAAGACCTAATCATTCCTCATCCTAGGATGACAGAAAGAGGGTTCGTGCTTGTTCCGCTTGTGGAAATAAACTCTGAATTAGTCCATCCAAGTACAAAACAAGCTTTTTCGAATATAGTGCATGATCAGAAAGAGGGCGTCCATTTATGGAAATCGTTCGATGGGGTCGACGCATTCGTGCATTTCGAAGGTTAAAGATGATTAAGCAAGTAGAACTTGCAAAAGAAATGGATATGTCTGTGTCTATACTTGGCAAAATAGAACAAGGTAAGCGTGTTCCAACCGAAAAACAGTTGGAAAAAATAGCTGCCATACTCGATATAAAGCTAGAAGAACTAAAAGGAGTAGCAGAAGAAGGTGAAGAATAATGACTAACGCATCAACTAAACCATTTCAAATTGGTAAGCACGTAATGGATAACCGAGTAGTTTTAGCTCCTATGGCTGGCATCTGTAATTCAGCATTCCGCCTAACAGTAAAAGAATTTGGAGCAGGACTAGTCTACGCTGAAATGATCAGTGATAAAGGGATCGTGTTTAAGAACGAAAAGACTTTGAGCATGCTTTATATTGATGAGCGAGAAAATCCACTATCACTTCAGATTTTTGGTGGTGAGAAGGAAACACTTGTAGCAGCTGCTAAGTATGTAGATGAACATACTTCTGCAGACATTATAGATATTAACATGGGGTGCCCAGTTAACAAGATTATAAAATGTGAAGCTGGTGCAAGATGGCTTCTAGACCCTAACAAGATATATGAAATGGTTTCTGCAGTTGTAGATAACGTAAAAAAACCGGTAAGTGTTAAAATGCGCACTGGCTGGGATGAAGAGCATTTATACATGGTTGAAAATGCTCAAGCTGTGGAACGAGCTGGTGGAGCAGCGGTTGCCGTTCATGGACGTACTCGTGTACAAATGTATGAAGGTCATGCAAATTGGGATTTAATCCGCCAAGTAAAGGAAGCAGTAAATATACCAGTCATCGGTAACGGTGATGTAAATACACCGCAAGATGCGAAGCGTATGTTAGAGGAAACAGGTGTCGACGCAGTAATGATTGGACGCGCTGCTTTAGGGGATCCATGGATGATTTATCGTACAGTGGAATACCTAGAAACAGGAGAATTGAAACCAGAGCCGACAGTCCAAGAGAAAATAGATGTGTGTTTATTACATTTTGATCGTTTAACAGCTTTAAAGGGAGAGGGCATTGCGGTTCGTGAAATGCGTAAGCATGCATCTTGGTACCTTAAAGGCATTCGAGGGAATGGTACAGCAAGAAATATGATTAACCAAACAGAAACTGCTCAAGAGCTTAAGGACTACTTACGATTCTTTGCAGAAGAATCCTCAAAGGAATATAATGAGGCTAGTACAATTCTTGCTTAATTAGTGGGCTGTCACGACAAGTGGCGGCTCTTTCCGTTTTTATCATACGTCAGAAAAATGAAAAATCTTCGATTGTGAAATAAAAGATGAAGAGAACCCTGAAATTGTGTACAATAAATGCAACGTAAATGATACTTGCGAATAATAGATTGCAAAAGGAGTGAAGGAAATGTCTAACATGGAAGAATTAAATGATCAACTTTTGGTGAGACGCCAGAAGATGACTACCATACAAGAAAAAGGATTAGATCCTTTTGGTGGTAAATATGAAAGAACTCATTTAAGTGATCAAGTTATTGCTGAATTTGATGAGTTCACAAAAGAACAGTTAGAAGAAACATCTCACGAAGTAGTGGTTGCAGGTCGAATTATGACCAAGCGTGGAAAAGGGAAAGCTGGCTTTGCGCATATCCAAGACTTGGGTGGGCAAATTCAGATATATGTACGAAAAGATGCAATCGGTGAAGATGCCTATGAACTATTTACAACAGCTGACTTAGGAGACATTGTAGGAGTTCGCGGAAATGTATTTAGAACTCAGGTAGGTGAATTGTCAGTAAAAGCAACAGAATTTACCTTCTTAACAAAGTCATTACGTCCAATGCCGGAAAAATTTCATGGCTTAAAAGATGTGGAACAACGCTATCGCCAACGCTATTTAGATTTAATGACTAGCGAGGAAAGCAAAAATACATTTATCACTAGAAGTCGAATCATTCAATCGATGCGTCGTTACTTAGATAGCCAGGGCTACTTAGAAGTAGAAACACCATTGTTACATACTGTAGCAGGAGGGGCAGCAGCTCGTCCGTTTATTACGCATCATAATGCGTTAGATATGGAGCTTTACTTACGTATTGCAATCGAATTACATTTAAAACGCCTAATTGTAGGTGGACTGGAAAAGGTATACGAAATAGGTCGTGTGTTCCGTAACGAAGGTGTATCTACTCGACATAACCCAGAGTTTACAATGATTGAGTTATATGAGGCGTATGCTGATTATAAAGATATTATGAACCTGACAGAGAACATGGTAGCGCATGTAGCGCAGGAAGTTCTAGGTTCTTCTACCGTTAAATATGGAGACGATGAGATTAACTTAGCGCCTGGCTGGAGACGTTGGCATATGGCTGATGCGGTTAAAGAGACAACTGGAGTTGATTTCTGGAAAGAGATGACGAAAGAGGATGCTCATGCATTGGCTAAAGAACATGGTGTAGATGTGAAACCTTCTATGGAAGTAGGTCATGTGTTAAATGAATTCTTTGAGCAAAAAGTAGAAGAGACTTTAGTTCAACCAACATTTATCTATGGTCATCCAGTAGAGGTTTCTCCGCTTGCGAAGAAAAATCCAGAAGATGGACGCTTTACTGATCGCTTTGAGTTGTTTATAGTTCGTCGTGAGCATGCTAATGCGTTCACGGAGTTGAACGATCCTATCGATCAACGTCAACGCTTTGAAGCGCAATTAGAAGAAAAAGCTGCTGGAAATGATGAAGCACATGAAATGGATGAGGATTTCTTAGAAGCTTTAGAATATGGAATGCCACCTACAGGAGGACTAGGAATCGGGATAGATCGTTTGGTGATGTTATTAACAAATTCTCCATCTATTCGCGATGTCCTATTATTCCCTACAATGCGTCATAGAGATTAAAAGGAACAAGGAAAGAGATACTACCATTGGTAGTATCTCTTTTAATTTATATCACTATATATAGTGCGCCGAAAGTTTTATTTATTTTTTTGTATAAAACCCTTGTAATAGGTGCACACATGGTGGTATAGTAATCAAGTTCTCATTTTTACTTCGAATTTCACGAAAAACAATTTAAAAAAAGTTGTTGACATTGAAAAGTAGATTTGGTATGATATTAAAGTCGCCAAAACGAAATGGCGCAATGAACATTGAAAACTGAACATGCAAAACGTTAAGAAATATAGCTTGATAGACTAGTTCTTCAAGCAAAAGAAATGACATCATTTAATGATGATGCCAGCAAAACAAAATGAGCTTTTTAAGTTCTCTATTATGGAGAGTTTGATCCTGGCTCAGGACGAACGCTGGCGGCGTGCCTAATACATGCAAGTCGAGCGGATGATGAAGAAGCTTGCTTCTTCTGATTTAGCGGCGGACGGGTGAGTAACACGTGGGCAACCTGCCCTGTAGATTGGGATAACTCCGGGAAACCGGGGCTAATACCGAATAATCCATTTCCTCACATGGGGAGATGTTAAAAGACGGTTTCGGCTGTCACTACAGGATGGGCCCGCGGCGCATTAGCTAGTTGGTGAGGTAACGGCTCACCAAGGCGACGATGCGTAGCCGACCTGAGAGGGTGATCGGCCACACTGGGACTGAGACACGGCCCAGACTCCTACGGGAGGCAGCAGTAGGGAATCTTCCACAATGGACGAAAGTCTGATGGAGCAACGCCGCGTGAGTGAAGAAGGTTTTCGGATCGTAAAACTCTGTTGTGAGGGAAGAACAAGTACGAGAGTAACTGCTCGTACCTTGACGGTACCTCATTAGAAAGCCACGGCTAACTACGTGCCAGCAGCCGCGGTAATACGTAGGTGGCAAGCGTTGTCCGGAATTATTGGGCGTAAAGCGCGCGCAGGCGGTCCTTTAAGTCTGATGTGAAAGCCCACGGCTCAACCGTGGAGGGTCATTGGAAACTGGGGGACTTGAGTGCAGAAGAGGAAAGCGGAATTCCAAGTGTAGCGGTGAAATGCGTAGAGATTTGGAGGAACACCAGTGGCGAAGGCGGCTTTCTGGTCTGTAACTGACGCTGAGGCGCGAAAGCGTGGGGAGCAAACAGGATTAGATACCCTGGTAGTCCACGCCGTAAACGATGAGTGCTAAGTGTTAGGGGGTTTCCGCCCCTTAGTGCTGCAGCTAACGCATTAAGCACTCCGCCTGGGGAGTACGGTCGCAAGACTGAAACTCAAAGGAATTGACGGGGGCCCGCACAAGCGGTGGAGCATGTGGTTTAATTCGAAGCAACGCGAAGAACCTTACCAGGTCTTGACATCCCGCTGACCGGCCTAGAGATAGGCTTTTCCCTTCGGGGACAGCGGTGACAGGTGGTGCATGGTTGTCGTCAGCTCGTGTCGTGAGATGTTGGGTTAAGTCCCGCAACGAGCGCAACCCTTGATCTTAGTTGCCAGCATTCAGTTGGGCACTCTAAGGTGACTGCCGGTGATAAACCGGAGGAAGGTGGGGATGACGTCAAATCATCATGCCCCTTATGACCTGGGCTACACACGTGCTACAATGGACGGTACAGAGGGTCGCAACCCCGCGAGGGTGAGCTAATCCCATAAAACCGTTCTCAGTTCGGATTGTAGGCTGCAACTCGCCTACATGAAGCCGGAATCGCTAGTAATCGTGGATCAGCATGCCACGGTGAATACGTTCCCGGGCCTTGTACACACCGCCCGTCACACCACGAGAGTTTGTAACACCCGAAGTCGGTGGGGTAACCCTTTTGGGAGCCAGCCGCCGAAGGTGGGACAGATGATTGGGGTGAAGTCGTAACAAGGTAGCCGTATCGGAAGGTGCGGCTGGATCACCTCCTTTCTAAGGATATATTCGGAATACAGATCTTTATCTGTATCTTAACGTTTTGCAGTTCAGTTTTGAGTGTTCATTTTTATGATGAGCATTTAAATTGTTCTTTGAAAACTGGATAAAACGACATCAAAAAAGAAACAAACGCAAGATATTCAAATTGTGATCACTTACGTGATTGCAAGTGTAGTACTTTTAACTTTTAGGTTAAGTTAATAAGGGCGCACGGTGGATGCCTTGGCACTAGGAGTCGACGAAGGACGGCACTAACACCGATATGCTTCGGGGAGCTGTAAGTGAGCTTCGATCCGGAGATTTCCGAATGGGGAAACCCACTGCCCGTAATGGGGCAGTACATTTGCGTGAATACATAGCGCATCTGAGACACACCCAGGGAACTGAAACATCTAAGTACCTGGAGGAAGAGAAAGAAAATTCGATTCCCTGAGTAGCGGCGAGCGAAACGGGAAGAGCCCAAACCAAGAGGCTTGCCTCTTGGGGTTGTAGGACACTCTATACGGAGTTACAAAAGAATGAGTTAGATGAAGCGACCTGGAAAGGTCCGCAGGATAGGGTAAAAGCCCCGTAGTCCAAAATTCATTCCCTCCAGAGTGTATCCTGAGTACGGCGGAACACGTGAAATTCCGTCGGAATCCGGGAGGACCATCTCCCAAGGCTAAATACTACCTAGTGACCGATAGTGAACCAGTACCGTGAGGGAAAGGTGAAAAGCACCCCGGAAGGGGAGTGAAATAGACCCTGAAACCGTGTGCCTACAAATAGTCAAAGCCCGTTAACGGGTGATGGCGTGCCTTTTGTAGAATGAACCGGCGAGTTACGATTACATGCGAGGTTAAGTTGAGAAGACGGAGCCGCAGCGAAAGCGAGTCTGAATAGGGCGAATGAGTATGTGGTCGTAGACCCGAAACCAGGTGATCTACCCATGTCCAGGATGAAGGTAAGGTAACACTTACTGGAGGTCCGAACCCACGCACGTTGAAAAGTGCGGGGATGAGGTGTGGGTAGCGGAGAAATTCCAATCGAACCTGGAGATAGCTGGTTCTCTCCGAAATAGCTTTAGGGCTAGCCTCAAACGTTAGAATCTTGGAGGTAGAGCACTGTTTGGACTAGGGGCCCATCCCGGGTTACCGAATTCAGACAAACTCCGAATGCCAATGATTTATGTTTGGGAGTCAGACTGCGAGTGATAAGATCCGTAGTCAAGAGGGAAACAGCCCAGACCACCAGCTAAGGTCCCAAAGTATTTGTTAAGTGGAAAAGGATGTGGCGTTGCTTAGACAACCAGGATGTTGGCTTAGAAGCAGCCATCATTTAAAGAGTGCGTAATAGCTCACTGGTCGAGTGACGCTGCGCCGAAAATGTATCGGGGCTAAACAAATCACCGAAGCTGTGGATTGATACCTTTGGTATCAGTGGTAGGAGAGCGTTCTAAGGGCGTTGAAGTCAGACCGGAAGGACTGGTGGAGCGCTTAGAAGTGAGAATGCCGGTATGAGTAGCGAAAGATGGGTGAGAATCCCATCCACCGTATGACTAAGGTTTCCTGAGGAAGGCTCGTCCGCTCAGGGTTAGTCGGGACCTAAGTCGAGGCCGATAGGCGTAGACGATGGACAACAGGTTGATATTCCTGTACCACCACCCCACCGTTTGAGTGATGGGGGGACGCAGTAGGATAGGGTAAGCGTGCTGTTGGTTATGCACGTCCAAGCAGTGAGGTGTGAGTGTAGGCAAATCCGCACTCTGTAACATTGAGCTGTGATGGCGAGGACTTAGTCCGAAGTTCCTGATTTCACACTGCCAAGAAAAGCCTCTAACGAGGTGGGAGGTGCCCGTACCGCAAACCGACACAGGTAGTCGAGGAGAGAATCCTAAGGTGAGCGAGAGAACTCTCGTTAAGGAACTCGGCAAAATGACCCCGTAACTTCGGGAGAAGGGGTGCTCTTTTGGGTGTATAGCCTAGAAGAGCCGCAGTGAATAGGCCCAGGCGACTGTTTAGCAAAAACACAGGTCTCTGCAAAACCGTAAGGTGAAGTATAGGGGCTGACGCCTGCCCGGTGCTGGAAGGTTAAGAGGAGTGCTTAGCGCAAGCGAAGGTGCGAATTGAAGCCCCAGTAAACGGCGGCCGTAACTATAACGGTCCTAAGGTAGCGAAATTCCTTGTCGGGTAAGTTCCGACCCGCACGAAAGGCGTAACGATCTGGGCACTGTCTCAACGAGAGACTCGGTGAAATTATAGTACCTGTGAAGATGCAGGTTACCCGCGACAGGACGGAAAGACCCCGTGGAGCTTTACTGTAGCTTGATATTGAATTTTGGTGCAACTTGTACAGGATAGGTAGGAGCCTTAGAGCCCGGAGCGCCAGCTTCGGAGGAGGCGTCGGTGGGATACTACCCTGGTTGTATTGAAATTCTAACCCATACCCGTAACCCGGGTAGGAGACAGTGTCAGGCGGGCAGTTTGACTGGGGCGGTCGCCTCCTAAAGTGTAACGGAGGCGCCCAAAGGTTCCCTCAGAATGGTTGGAAATCATTCGAAGAGTGTAAAGGCAGAAGGGAGCTTGACTGCGAGACCTACAAGTCGAGCAGGGTCGAAAGACGGGCTTAGTGATCCGGTGGTTCCGCATGGAAGGGCCATCGCTCAACGGATAAAAGCTACCCCGGGGATAACAGGCTTATCTCCCCCAAGAGTCCACATCGACGGGGAGGTTTGGCACCTCGATGTCGGCTCATCGCATCCTGGGGCTGTAGTCGGTCCCAAGGGTTGGGCTGTTCGCCCATTAAAGCGGTACGCGAGCTGGGTTCAGAACGTCGTGAGACAGTTCGGTCCCTATCCGTCGTGGGCGTAGGAAATTTGAGAGGAGCTGTCCTTAGTACGAGAGGACCGGGATGGACACACCGCTGGTGTACCAGTTGTTCTGCCAAGGGCATCGCTGGGTAGCTATGTGTGGACGGGATAAGTGCTGAAAGCATCTAAGCACGAAGCCCCCCTCAAGATGAGATTTCCCATTACGCAAGTAAGTAAGATCCCTCAAAGACGATGAGGTAGATAGGTTCGGGGTGGAAGCGTGGCGACACGTGCAGCTGACGAATACTAATCGATCGAGGACTTAACCAAATTGTTTGTTTCTAATGATGTCAGTTTATTCAGTTTTGAAAGAATAATATTTTTTTGATAATAAGGCTTGTAAAACTCTACAAACTTGTTATAATAGAACTTGTCTTTCAATTAAATTATTCAAGTCTAGTGATGATGGCGAAGAGGTCACACCCGTTCCCATACCGAACACGGAAGTTAAGCTCTTCAGCGCCGATGGTAGTTGGGGGTCTCCCCCTGCAAGAGTAGGACGTCGCTGGGCTTGTAATAAGAAATTAATATTACCCAGGAGGATTAGCTCAGCTGGGAGAGCATCTGCCTTACAAGCAGAGGGTCGGCGGTTCGAGCCCGTCATCCTCCACCATAACTTTACTCCTGCCGGAGTAGCTCAACTGGTAGAGCAACTGACTTGTAATCAGTAGGTTGAGGGTTCAAGTCCTTTCTCCGGCACCATTTTTCGAGCCATTAGCTCAGTTGGTAGAGCATCTGACTTTTAATCAGAGGGTCGTAGGTTCGAATCCTACATGGCTCATTCACTTTTTGTGAAATAAATATGCGGGTGTGGCGGAACTGGCAGACGCACTAGACTTAGGATCTAGCGCCGCAAGGCGTGGGGGTTCGACTCCCTTCACCCGCACCATTTAACTTAATAACCGAGCGGAAGTAGTTCAGTGGTAGAACACCACCTTGCCAAGGTGGGGGTCGCGAGTTCGAACCTCGTCTTCCGCTCCAAAGATTCATCAAAGTGCCGGGGTGGCGGAACTGGCAGACGCACAGGACTTAAAATCCTGCGGTAGGTGACTACCGTACCGGTTCGATTCCGGTCCTCGGCACCACTTTTATGAAACATTAGCGCCCGTAGCTCAATTGGATAGAGCGTCTGACTACGGATCAGAAGGTTGTGGGTTCGACTCCTGCCGGGCGCGCCATATATACGGGAAGTAGCTCAGCTTGGTAGAGCACTTGGTTTGGGACCAAGGGGTCGCAGGTTCGAATCCTGTCTTCCCGACCAGTTATTTATAATATTGGGGCCTTAGCTCAGCTGGGAGAGCGCCTGCCTTGCACGCAGGAGGTCAGCGGTTCGATCCCGCTAGGCTCCACCATGAACATTGAAAACTGAACATGCAAAACGTTAAGACATATAGCATCAAACAACTTCGGTTGTATTGACGCAAAACAATTTTTGACATCATTTAATGATGATGCCAGCAAAACAAAATGAGCTTTTTAAGTTCTCTATTATGGAGAGTTTGATCCTGGCTCAGGACGAACGCTGGCGGCGTGCCTAATACATGCAAGTCGAGCGAATGATGAAGAAGCTTGCTTCTTCTGATTTAGCGGCGGACGGGTGAGTAACACGTGGGCAACCTGCCCTGTAGATTGGGATAACTCCGGGAAACCGGGGCTAATACCGAATAATCCATTACCTCACATGAGGAAATGTTAAAAGACGGTCTCGGCTGTCACTACAGGATGGGCCCGCGGCGCATTAGCTAGTTGGTGAGGTAACGGCTCACCAAGGCGACGATGCGTAGCCGACCTGAGAGGGTGATCGGCCACACTGGGACTGAGACACGGCCCAGACTCCTACGGGAGGCAGCAGTAGGGAATCTTCCACAATGGACGAAAGTCTGATGGAGCAACGCCGCGTGAGTGAAGAAGGTTTTCGGATCGTAAAACTCTGTTGTGAGGGAAGAACAAGTACGAGAGTAACTGCTCGTACCTTGACGGTACCTCATTAGAAAGCCACGGCTAACTACGTGCCAGCAGCCGCGGTAATACGTAGGTGGCAAGCGTTGTCCGGAATTATTGGGCGTAAAGCGCGCGCAGGCGGTCCTTTAAGTCTGATGTGAAAGCCCACGGCTCAACCGTGGAGGGTCATTGGAAACTGGGGGACTTGAGTGCAGAAGAGGAAAGCGGAATTCCAAGTGTAGCGGTGAAATGCGTAGAGATTTGGAGGAACACCAGTGGCGAAGGCGGCTTTCTGGTCTGTAACTGACGCTGAGGCGCGAAAGCGTGGGGAGCAAACAGGATTAGATACCCTGGTAGTCCACGCCGTAAACGATGAGTGCTAAGTGTTAGGGGGTTTCCGCCCCTTAGTGCTGCAGCTAACGCATTAAGCACTCCGCCTGGGGAGTACGGTCGCAAGACTGAAACTCAAAGGAATTGACGGGGGCCCGCACAAGCGGTGGAGCATGTGGTTTAATTCGAAGCAACGCGAAGAACCTTACCAGGTCTTGACATCCCGCTGACCGGCCTAGAGATAGGCTTTTCCCTTCGGGGACAGCGGTGACAGGTGGTGCATGGTTGTCGTCAGCTCGTGTCGTGAGATGTTGGGTTAAGTCCCGCAACGAGCGCAACCCTTGATCTTAGTTGCCAGCATTCAGTTGGGCACTCTAAGGTGACTGCCGGTGATAAACCGGAGGAAGGTGGGGATGACGTCAAATCATCATGCCCCTTATGACCTGGGCTACACACGTGCTACAATGGACGGTACAGAGGGTCGCAACCCCGCGAGGGTGAGCTAATCCCATAAAACCGTTCTCAGTTCGGATTGTAGGCTGCAACTCGCCTACATGAAGCCGGAATCGCTAGTAATCGTGGATCAGCATGCCACGGTGAATACGTTCCCGGGCCTTGTACACACCGCCCGTCACACCACGAGAGTTTGTAACACCCGAAGTCGGTGGGGTAACCCTTTTGGGAGCCAGCCGCCGAAGGTGGGACAGATGATTGGGGTGAAGTCGTAACAAGGTAGCCGTATCGGAAGGTGCGGCTGGATCACCTCCTTTCTAAGGATATATTCGGAATACAGATCTTTATCTGTATCTTAACGTTTTGCAGTTCAGTTTTGAATGTTCATGTATATTAACATATAATAGATATGGAAATTCAAAGAGGGCCTATAGCTCAGCTGGTTAGAGCGCACGCCTGATAAGCGTGAGGTCGATGGTTCGAGTCCATTTAGGCCCACCATACCTTTTTTTATTTCGGGGCCTTAGCTCAGCTGGGAGAGCGCCTGCCTTGCACGCAGGAGGTCAGCGGTTCGATCCCGCTAGGCTCCACCAACGAAATAATTTTGTTCTTTGAAAACTGGATAAAACGACATCAAAAAAAGAAACAAACGCAAGATATTCAAATTGTGATCACTTACGTGATCGCAAGTGTAGTACTTTTAACTTTTAGGTTAAGTTAATAAGGGCGCACGGTGGATGCCTTGGCACTAGGAGTCGACGAAGGACGGCACTAACACCGATATGCTTCGGGGAGCTGTAAGTGAGCTTCGATCCGGAGATTTCCGAATGGGGAAACCCACTGCCCGTAATGGGGCAGTACATTTGCGTGAATACATAGCGCATCTGAGACACACCCAGGGAACTGAAACATCTAAGTACCTGGAGGAAGAGAAAGAAAATTCGATTCCCTGAGTAGCGGCGAGCGAAACGGGAAGAGCCCAAACCAAGAGGCTTGCCTCTTGGGGTTGTAGGACACTCTATACGGAGTTACAAAAGAATGAGTTAGATGAAGCGACCTGGAAAGGTCCGCAGGATAGGGTAAAAGCCCCGTAGTCCAAAATTCATTCCCTCCAGAGTGTATCCTGAGTACGGCGGAACACGTGAAATTCCGTCGGAATCCGGGAGGACCATCTCCCAAGGCTAAATACTACCTAGTGACCGATAGTGAACCAGTACCGTGAGGGAAAGGTGAAAAGCACCCCGGAAGGGGAGTGAAATAGACCCTGAAACCGTGTGCCTACAAATAGTCAAAGCCCGTTAACGGGTGATGGCGTGCCTTTTGTAGAATGAACCGGCGAGTTACGATTACATGCGAGGTTAAGTTGAGAAGACGGAGCCGCAGCGAAAGCGAGTCTGAATAGGGCGAATGAGTATGTGGTCGTAGACCCGAAACCAGGTGATCTACCCATGTCCAGGATGAAGGTAAGGTAACACTTACTGGAGGTCCGAACCCACGCACGTTGAAAAGTGCGGGGATGAGGTGTGGGTAGCGGAGAAATTCCAATCGAACCTGGAGATAGCTGGTTCTCTCCGAAATAGCTTTAGGGCTAGCCTCAAACGTTAGAATCTTGGAGGTAGAGCACTGTTTGGACTAGGGGCCCATCCCGGGTTACCGAATTCAGACAAACTCCGAATGCCAATGATTTATGTTTGGGAGTCAGACTGCGAGTGATAAGATCCGTAGTCAAGAGGGAAACAGCCCAGACCACCAGCTAAGGTCCCAAAGTATTTGTTAAGTGGAAAAGGATGTGGCGTTGCTTAGACAACCAGGATGTTGGCTTAGAAGCAGCCATCATTTAAAGAGTGCGTAATAGCTCACTGGTCGAGTGACGCTGCGCCGAAAATGTATCGGGGCTAAACAAATCACCGAAGCTGTGGATTGATACCTTTGGTATCAGTGGTAGGAGAGCGTTCTAAGGGCGTTGAAGTCAGACCGGAAGGACTGGTGGAGCGCTTAGAAGTGAGAATGCCGGTATGAGTAGCGAAAGATGGGTGAGAATCCCATCCACCGTATGACTAAGGTTTCCTGAGGAAGGCTCGTCCGCTCAGGGTTAGTCGGGACCTAAGTCGAGGCCGATAGGCGTAGACGATGGACAACAGGTTGATATTCCTGTACCACCACCCCACCGTTTGAGTGATGGGGGGACGCAGTAGGATAGGGTAAGCGTGCTGTTGGTTATGCACGTCCAAGCAGTGAGGTGTGAGTGTAGGCAAATCCGCACTCTGTAACATTGAGCTGTGATGGCGAGGACTTAGTCCGAAGTTCCTGATTTCACACTGCCAAGAAAAGCCTCTAACGAGGTGGGAGGTGCCCGTACCGCAAACCGACACAGGTAGTCGAGGAGAGAATCCTAAGGTGAGCGAGAGAACTCTCGTTAAGGAACTCGGCAAAATGACCCCGTAACTTCGGGAGAAGGGGTGCTCTTTTGGGTGTATAGCCTAGAAGAGCCGCAGTGAATAGGCCCAGGCGACTGTTTAGCAAAAACACAGGTCTCTGCAAAACCGTAAGGTGAAGTATAGGGGCTGACGCCTGCCCGGTGCTGGAAGGTTAAGAGGAGTGCTTAGCGCAAGCGAAGGTGCGAATTGAAGCCCCAGTAAACGGCGGCCGTAACTATAACGGTCCTAAGGTAGCGAAATTCCTTGTCGGGTAAGTTCCGACCCGCACGAAAGGCGTAACGATCTGGGCACTGTCTCAACGAGAGACTCGGTGAAATTATAGTACCTGTGAAGATGCAGGTTACCCGCGACAGGACGGAAAGACCCCGTGGAGCTTTACTGTAGCTTGATATTGAATTTTGGTGCAACTTGTACAGGATAGGTAGGAGCCTTAGAGCCCGGAGCGCCAGCTTCGGAGGAGGCGTCGGTGGGATACTACCCTGGTTGTATTGAAATTCTAACCCATACCCGTAACCCGGGTAGGAGACAGTGTCAGGCGGGCAGTTTGACTGGGGCGGTCGCCTCCTAAAGTGTAACGGAGGCGCCCAAAGGTTCCCTCAGAATGGTTGGAAATCATTCGAAGAGTGTAAAGGCAGAAGGGAGCTTGACTGCGAGACCTACAAGTCGAGCAGGGTCGAAAGACGGGCTTAGTGATCCGGTGGTTCCGCATGGAAGGGCCATCGCTCAACGGATAAAAGCTACCCCGGGGATAACAGGCTTATCTCCCCCAAGAGTCCACATCGACGGGGAGGTTTGGCACCTCGATGTCGGCTCATCGCATCCTGGGGCTGTAGTCGGTCCCAAGGGTTGGGCTGTTCGCCCATTAAAGCGGTACGCGAGCTGGGTTCAGAACGTCGTGAGACAGTTCGGTCCCTATCCGTCGTGGGCGTAGGAAATTTGAGAGGAGCTGTCCTTAGTACGAGAGGACCGGGATGGACACACCGCTGGTGTACCAGTTGTTCTGCCAAGGGCATCGCTGGGTAGCTATGTGTGGACGGGATAAGTGCTGAAAGCATCTAAGCACGAAGCCCCCCTCAAGATGAGATTTCCCATTACGCAAGTAAGTAAGATCCCTCAAAGACGATGAGGTAGATAGGTTCGGGGTGGAAGCGTGGCGACACGTGCAGCTGACGAATACTAATCGATCGAGGACTTAACCAAATTGTTTGTTTCCATTAATGATGTCTTTTATCCAGTTTTGAGTGAACAACTCAAGAGGATTTCAAAACACAAGCAGTGCTAGGAAACGAGTGAGCGAAGGAAGGAGCGTACTTACGTACGTGACTGACTGAACGAGCGAAGTTGACAACGCAATGCGCAGTGGATTGAAAGCCGAAAAGTCTAGTGATGATGGCGAAGAGGTCACACCCGTTCCCATACCGAACACGGAAGTTAAGCTCTTCAGCGCCGATGGTAGTTGGGGGTCTCCCCCTGCAAGAGTAGGACGTCGCTGGGCACTATAGGAAGTCGTTACCGAGTAATCGGTGGCGGCTTTTTGTATTAAGAGAAAAGGCCGAAGGCAATCATCTTTATCTAAGCAAGTGTGCGAGAAAGCAGAGGGGCAAAGAGTTCGAGGAAGCAAGGAAGAGAGGCTCGGAGCGTATAGCATACGCGAGAACCGATCGACTGCAGCTGACGAAGAAATCTGCCGTCCATCTGGTTTCGTAGCTGCGCCGATGGTAGTTGGGGGTTCCCCTGCAAGAGTAGGACGTCGCTGGGCACTATAGGAAGTCGTTACCGAGTAATCGGTGGCGGCTTTTTTGTATAAAGAGAAAAAGGCCGAAGGCAATCATCTTTATCTAAGCAAGTGTACGAGAAAGCAGAGGGGCAAAGAGTTCGAGGAAGCAAGGAAGAGAGGCTCGGAGCGTATAGCATACGCGAGAACCGATCGACTGCGGGTGACGAAGAAATCTGCCACCCATCTGTTTTCGCAGCCCAAGGGACATGCAAATTTAAACCCTTTAAGCTTATGATGAATAATTATAATAATTATTTTAAACAACAATTAAAATATTTACTCCTTTATGCACTACTGTTATACTTAAAATAGAACAGAAGGGGGATGGAAATAATCAATAAAAAGGGCCTTATATTAACTTTAATACTTCTTTTTATAATACTTTCAGCTTGTAGTAACAAACAGGGGGTGAACGATGTGTCCAAAGGTAAGGATGAATCAAAGAAAACTGTTTCCTTAGAGACTGTAGAAGGGATATGGGAAGGATCTATTAATGTGCCTGATCAGCCGTTACCAATCACTATACAGTTTACAAAAGAAAAAGGAAGTATTAGTATCCCTATCCAGGGTTTAAATGATCACCCGCTTACCAACATTACTCTAAACGATACTGATATTACTTTTAACATGCCGCTACCGGGACAAAAGATATCCTTTCTAGGAAAGCTGGAAAATGAAAAAATCGCCGGGACGTTTACACAACAAGGGCAGTCGTTCCCGTTTGAAGTGAGCAAAGTAAATGAACTTGAAGGAACTGCTGAGCATTTAGAAGAAATTGAAGTAAAGGGTGGCAAAATGATTGGTCAAATAGAAGTTCCTGAGGGGGAAGGACCTTTTCCGCTTATGATTATTCTTGCAGGTTCAGGACCCACCGATCGTAATGGAAACTCCTTAGTTATGGTAGGGAAAAATAATAGCTTAAAAATGATTGCAGAAGAACTAGCAGCAGAGGGAATTGCTAGCATTCGCTATGATAAAAGAGGAGTAGGACAAAACATTGATCTTGCCACAAAGGAAGAAGAACTAAGATTTCATCACTATATTGAAGATGCAGAAGCTTGGGCAAACTTTGCAAAAGATGACGAACGCTTTAGTGATATAGGCTTCATAGGTCATAGTGAAGGATCTCTTATAGGTATGGTTGCTGCAAAAGAGGTAGAAGCCTCTATCTTTATATCACTAGCAGGTGCGGGAAGACCAATAGATGAGATATTAAAAGAGCAATTAAGCGCTCAGTTACCAAATAATCTTATGGAGGAATCTCAAAAAATATTAGAAAAGCTTAAGCAAGGTCAACAGGTGGATGAAGTCTCTAATGAATTACAAAGCATATTTCGTCCGTCTGTTCAACCATATATGATTTCATGGTTACAATACAATCCAGCTGAACAAATTCAACAATTAGATTCAAGAGTATTAATCGTGAACGGTACATTAGATATGCAAGTTCCAAGTAACGATGCAAAACTTTTACATCAAGCAAAGGGAGATTCTGAACTATTGATCATTGAGAAAATGAATCATGTATTAAAGGAATCCCCAGACGATGAAGCAGGAAATATGGCAACATATACAGATCCGAGCCTCCCGCTAGCAGATGGATTGGTTGAAGGAATCCTTAAGTTTATTAAATAAGAAAATGAAGGTATCTACCTTAAGTAAATGAGTGATAGAAAGCTATTCCTAAATCTTTTCTTATCATAAAAAAAACGCTGAACTAGTAGTTCAGCGTTTCAAGTTAAAATATAGCCTTCTGTTGTTTTTGTTTTCTTCGGATGTCTGCAATTGTAGGTATACACATACCTATCAATATGACAACGATTCCTAGTACCTGTAGCCAGGTAAGAGCTTCACTTAGAACAAGTACGGATACCATAACAGCAACTGGCAATTCCATAGCACTTAAAATAGATGAAACTGCACCGCCTACTTTTGGTACAGCAATTACGAAGAAATAAATTGGGATAATGATACCTAGTAATCCTAAGCCTAGTCCCAAGAAAAGAAGAGATTCTGTGAAAAGTTTCCCATTCCACATAATTTCTGGGCTTTGGAAAACCGAAATCATCAAAGCAGCGATAAAGGAAACCCATAGCAGACGAGTAGTAGTATTCATTCCCTCTACTTGTTTAGTATTGATGTTCATGTTAAGTGAGAAGGATACCGCGGCTGCGAAACCATAAACCCAGCCTCTCCAGTCGATTCCACTTAAATCGACGTCTAGTACACCTGCAGCTAGTAAAGTACCAGCAAATAAAATAATAAGAGAGATAACTTCTGCTCGAGAAGGTAATCTTTTTCTTATAATACAATCAATCAATGTGCCAATCCAAGTAAACTGGAAGAGCATGACTACTGCTAGAGAGGCTGGTAAATATATAAGAGCTTGTCCATAGACAATACCCGTAGTTGCTGTAAAAATACCTGCTAACAGTACAATTTTAAACCCGCCATAAAGGCGTGGTATTTTTCTTTGTGTAACCATGTAGATGAGTAATGCTAATAGGAAACCAACAATATATTGACTGGAAACAGCTTCAGAAGCTGTATATCCTTGTCCAATTGCTAACTTCACCATTGTTGATAAGGTCCCATAACAGCTGGCTGCGAAGACAACCATTAATGGGTAAATCCATAATTTCATAACCTTGCTTCTCCTTCAATCAGGGGCCTACCGTTTTCACCATGTGATAGAAAGGCTCGCCGATAATGGTCCAAGGACAAACATTTTCAAATCCTAGACGATTATATAAGCGTATTGCAGCCTCTTTCTCAGTTTCTACATTCAAGGAGAGTTTCCCGCCACCGTTATTTTTAACTACTTGTTCAGCAAAATTTAACAGTTTCGTTCCAATCCCATGT
Source organism: Psychrobacillus sp. FSL K6-2843 (assembly GCF_038626375.1). Lineage (NCBI taxonomy): Bacteria > Bacillati > Bacillota > Bacilli > Caryophanales > Bacillaceae > Psychrobacillus > Psychrobacillus sp. FSL K6-2843. Next base: position 106,638 of record NZ_CP152021.1, read on the forward strand.
CCACGATAGGTTGGATCAACGACTACAGTATCTATATACCATTCTCCAGGTAACGTCTCTTTATCGATTGTAACCTGTGTTCCACTTTTGGCTGAAAGATACTTCTCTAAATTAGCATCCAAAGTAACTGCTTGTTCAGCAGTATAAAAAACTAGAACTCCAGCAACTTGACCTTCCATTTCTGCAACGTATGTATTTAAAAATGAATGACGATTGCTGGTTTGAGTAAATAAGTGAATGAATTCCTGGGTAATTGCTGATTCTTCAGTTTCACCAGTCATTTGCATAGAAATATCTCCAATTGCCTCCATGATCAGCGGAACTGAGGCTTCGGCGTCTTCTCTTTTAGCTTTTCTTATAATAGTTTCCATTCAATTCACCCCCCAATTTTTTATTATAACATAATTTATGAAACCTTTCTTTTATAAAGGTAGGAATTAAAAAGGAGGAACTATATTGAATTTTTCAACTATACCTTGGGAATTAGTATTACCAATTATTATTTTACAATTCATTTTAATGTTGGTAGCCTTTATTGACCTTATAAGAATATATGCAACAAATGGTCCTAAGTGGCTATGGGCAATAATTATATTAATATCTGGAATATTAGGTTCTATTTTATATTTTATAGTGGGGAGACGTAACGAATGACAATATTATTAAGCGTAGAATCACTAACAAAAGAATATGGAAGAGAAACAGTAGTTCGAGATGTATCCTTTTCATTGATGAAAAATACTTCTACTGCTTTGATTGGGCCTAATGGGGCGGGTAAAACGACTACTCTCTCTATGCTGACAGGTCTTGTGGAGCCAACATTTGGTGATATTAAGTTAGATGGAAATAAGAGTGATCTTAGGAGCATGATTGGTTTTTTACCCCAGTATCCTAAATTTTTTTCGTGGCTCACAGCACTTGAGTTTACCGAGATGACAGCAAAATTAAGTGGGATAGAGACGAGAACGGCCAAATTAGAAGCAGAGAAAATATTAGATTTTGTAGGTTTAGAAAAAGCAAAGAAGAAAAAAATAGGAACATTTTCTGGTGGAATGAAACAAAGGTTAGGATTAGCACAGGCTATTGTACACCAACCATCCCTCCTTTTGTTAGATGAGCCAGTATCGGCTTTGGACCCAGTAGGTAGACGAGAGATATTGAATCTCTTAAAGGAGCTTCAAGAAAAAACGACTATCCTATATTCCACGCATATTTTAAATGATGCAGAGGAAATGACAGATCAACTATTATTTTTAAGAAACGGAGAACTAGTCGAACAAGGATCTCTATCGATGGTTCGTGAAAAGTATGCCAATCCAATGATTAAAGTCTTTTTCTCTAACGAGCAAGATTCTGGAAGGTTTGTGAGTAGTTCCCCATGGAAAGCCATTCAAAAAGGGAAATCTGTCTGGATTCCTTTACGAGGAATGGAGCCTGAAATGAGAGAGATTCTAGCGTATGTTGCCCTGGATGACTGGAATATCCAAAAGATAGAGAAGGCTGCAGCTAATCTCGAGGAAATATTTATGCAGGTGGTGAACAAACAATGAGGACATTTCTAGTGTTATTTCAAAAGGAATGGAGAGAAAATACTCGTAATTTCAAACTTCTATGGATTCCTCTCGTATTTGTTCTCTTTGGAATTACTGAGCCAGTAGCTAATTACTATATGCCACAGATTTTAAGCTCTGTTGGCAATCTACCAGAGGGTACAGTCATTCAATTCCCTCCAATGACGCCTGAGCAAATACTAATGTCCACCATTAATCAATATCAATTAATCGGAATGCTAGTAGTGACATTAGCGTTTGCAGGGCTAGTATCTAGGGAACGAAAAAATGGAACAGCTACTTTGTTATATGTTCGGCCTATTTCATTTACCGACTATGTAAGTAGCAAACTAGCTGTAATGAGTATAATCGTTGTAGGAAGTTTTATTATAGGAATTATGGCAAGTCTATATTATACGTCGATTCTTTTTGGAACAATTGAATTCTCCAGCTTCTTTGGATTTTCAGGTACTTATATCATATGGCTTTTATTTGTCGTAAGTATTGTTTTGTTTTCAAGCGCTGCATTCTCTACAGGGATTGCTTCTACCATATCTGTCATTTTGGTAATATTTGTTCAGTTTGTAGATGGATTGTTAGGCACATACTGGACTATCTCTCCATGGAAGCTACCGATGTATGCGGGGCTAGTCTTAAATGGGGATATACCACAGAGTTCTTTCATGTGGAGCATGTTAATCACTATATTGGTAATTGGCATTTTACTGATTGGAGCAGTGTATTTTGCTAAAAAGAATATATTTAAAGCAAAAATATAATACGAGGTGACTAAAGCATGGAGTTACGTAACTCGGATCGTTTCATTACATCCTATAACCGTTTAGACAAAATCATGAGAGAGATGGTTGGTACGCAGGAGCACCTATCTTTTTTTAGGCTAATTGACTTCGCGAAAAAGAAGAACGCTATTATTAGAAGATATGAAGCAGATTTACGAGAGTATGGCGATTTAAGAAATGCCATTGTACATCATAGAACAACAATGGAATATGCTATAGCTGAACCTCATGAAGAGGTCGTAGCAAGGATGGAAGAACTAGAGGGCGCTCTTAGTAAACCTATAACTGTGGCTCAAATGTTCTCAGGTAATGTGACTACCTTTCAAGAAACAGATTCTTTAATCTATGCACTAAAGATTATTAAGGACAAAAAATATAATCAGTTTCCTGTATATAGTGATGATAAATTTAAGGGGCTCATTACACCTGTAGGGATTACTATGTGGATGGCAAGTGAGGCTGAATCCGAGAACTTCTCCCGAAAAAAAGCTACTTTGGGTGAAATTCTGAAGCATGAAAGTAATAGAGAGAATCATCGGTTTGTAGAAGCTGATATGTCTGTCTATGAGGCGCTGGAAATATTCAAATCTGCAATTGGAAGAGGGAAGAGATTAGAAGCTCTTCTCATTACCAAGAATGGAAAATTAAGCAATCAATTAATTGGAATTGTAACTCCGATGAGTATGATGAAAATTCAATAATTCTTTTCTATAATTAGATGACTATTTTACCTTTTATAACGTAAAATGGAAATAGACATGATTTTCTCATGTAATTATAATAGGGAATGGAGGAATTGATTTGAACACATATGAAGAGGAGCAGCTACAAAAGTACAAACCAGAAGGCTCGACTTCAAAGACTTCTACTGAGATGTCCGTAGGAGATTGGCTAATTACAATGCTTATTATGATTATTCCAATCGCCAATTTAGTTATGCTGTTTATCTGGGGGTTTGGAAATCCAGATCCAAGACGTAACTATGCACGAGCAACACTTATTTGGATGGCTATTTCTATAGTGTTAACTATTTTGCTTTATGCTATTATATTTTTCTTTGTTTTTTCAGCCACTAGTGGAATGAACTAGCACTTATTTCCTGGGAAATAAGAAAAGTCGACAAATTTAGCAATCCCCATATAAATGTATGGGGATTATTTTGAATCTCACGTGAACAACCTCTTTGTACATACAAACTAGGAGATTTTAGATGAAAAAATGGATTTTTTTATTAGTAGTAATATTAGCTGTGTCGCTTTACATAGGGAACACTCGCGTAAGTATTAACGAAGTTACAATTGAATCAAAAAAGATTCCAGCTAGCTTTAATGATTGGACAATACTACAAATTTCAGACTTACATGATGCAACATTTGGGGAAAAACAAGTTAAACTCGTCCATAAGATTAAGGACATAAACCCGGACATTATTTTTATAACGGGTGATATAATTGACAGCAATCGCTATGACTTACAGAATAGTCTAGATTTAGTCAATCAAATTATTAATATAGCACCAGTTTACTATGTTACAGGGAATCATGAAATTGCCACCAATGATGTAAATCATATTAAAACTTCCTTACAGAATGTGGGTGTCCATGTTTTAACCAATGAAGAAGAAATGATGGAATATAACGGTGAAAAGATGCGTATTATCGGCATTGAAGACCCCTTAAGCGGTTTCTCAGTTAATGAGCAGCTTAAGCGGTTTGAAGATAGCGAGGATTATACGCTAGTGCTGTCCCACCGACCAGAGGTATTTCAAGACTATGTAGATTATAAAATGGATTTAGTGTTCTCTGGTCATGCGCATGGAGGCCAATTCCGAATTCCCGGATTAGGAGGTTTAGTTGCTCCTGGGCAGGGAGTGTTTCCTAAATATACATCAGGAACCTATGAAGCAGAGGATACAACAATGATTGTAAGCCGTGGTTTAGGTAACAGTTTGGTACCTATTCGTGTATTTAATACTCCTGAGTTAGTCGTTGTCACATTAAAAAGTAAGTAAAACCCCCTGCAAATTTCACATTTAGAGTGAATAAAAGCAGGGGGTTTTATATTTATTTATCTACTATTTGAAATGTCTCTAGTATACTTCGGAAATTCGAACCGTGACCTTCAGCAGCTTCTAGAAAATACTTCTGTGTAATAACAAAGCTGCCACCATTACCATTGTCAATGATATAAATGTCGCCGACCGGACTATCCCAATTAGTTAACCCCGTAGTATCATGGCTAATTGCGTGCAACCAGTATCCTCTCACTGGTTCTGTAACAGTCTCTGTTTCTTTCGGACTGGTATAATCCAATTCTATTTGTTTTTCTAAAATGGGGAGCAGCTCATCCGGTGTTTGATCTTTGATTTGTTCAATTTTCATAGAAACCTCTGGATACTTTTCCTCTAAAGGCTCTCTTGTTGTAAGAACGTCCGACTGGTCGCCTACGATTAGCTTATAACGATCTTCGTCAAAGTTAATCGTGTAATGCACTTGCTTGTCAGTGCTTTCCTGTTCCCGCTCCGTCATAATTGCCTCTTGATTCTCCTCGGATACTTCCTTGTCGGGAGCTTCAACATTGCTAAATACATTTGGGACAAAAACAATTAATAGTACGACACATGCAATTAGGACAAGGGTTAAAATAAGATACTTTTTTTTCATATTTCACTCTCCTCCTTTTATTAAAGGATTATTGACTTGACTAGTACAATTCAAAAGTGTGTAAAGTATTAGACGCGAAATATGGAAAAAAGTAACTATAAAAATGGAGAATTATTATTTGAACCAACCTTTTTCTTTAAAACGAGAGATTGCTTCAATTCGATTACCCACTTGAAGCTTTTCTAAAATCACTGATATATAATTTCGGACAGTCCCTGTTGTAATGAAAAGCTCATTTGCAATTTCTTTTGTATTTTTGCCATCGGCAATTAGTTCAAGAACTTGGCTCTCTCTTTCGGTTAAAGGATTCTCTTCTTCAAAGGCCATATCTACTAATTCTGGAGCATAAATTCTGCGGCCATCCATAATTATACGGATAGAATTTGCGAGCTCCTCACTAGGACTATCCTTTAAAAGATAACCATTAACTCCTGCTTTACGTGCTCTTTCAAAATATCCTGAGCGGGCAAAGGTAGTTAATATAATTACCTTACAAGGGTTATCTTTTAACTCTTCCGCAGCATCTAGTCCACTTTTAATAGGCATTTCAATATCCATAATACAAATATCAGGTTGAAGCTGTTGAATAAGTTTAAGAGCTTCCTCTCCATTATTTGCTTTACCGATTACTTCCATGTCTTCTTCTAGATTGAGAAGAGAGCCAAGTGCCCCTAACACCATCCGTTGATCTTCAGCTATAACAATTCGTATCATGTCTAATCCTCCTGCCGTGTTTGTAATATTACATTTGGAACTCGTATATTGATGGTAGTGCCATTTTTTGAATAGATATCAAGACTGCCATTTACAAATTCCAATCGTTCCTTAATACCTTGCAATCCATGTCCTTTAATCCAATCCTTACTAAGATCTAAACCCTTGCCATTGTCATGTACCTTCAGTAGGGTTTCTTTAGCAGACTGCTTGAGAGAAATCGAACACGATGTAGCTCCACTATGTTTTACTACATTCGTGACTGTTTCCTTCAGACACATACTTAGCATATTTTCTACAATTGGAGGGAGTTTAACAGTGTTGAGAGAACCACTAAACTTACAAGAAATTTCCGCCGCGTTTAATATTTGTTGCACTCGATAAATCTCATCCTCTAATTTAGTACCCCGCATGTTTGTAACTAATTCCCGTACTTCCTTCAAAACGGAACGTGCAGTCTGGTGAATATCTTGAATTTCATGCTTGGCTGCCTCAGGGTCCTTATCCATTAATCTTCCAGCTAAGTCGCTTTTCAATCCTATCATTGATAGCTTTTGACCAAGCGTATCGTGTAAATCTCTTGCTATTCTTTCTCGTTCCTCTATAACCATATACTGAGCAATCCGCTTATTAGCATCCTCTAATTGGCCTTCTAACATTTCTCGTTTATGTCGATTATAGGTGCTAAAAGGCAATAGGATTACACCAAGCATACATATGACTAAAAATGGCCATTGAGAGATAAATAGCTCTATTTCTACAAAGAAACCAATGATGACTACAGTTAAGGTTGCAACAATATTTAAGCTATATATCAAAAAGAAGCCTACCTTTTGTGTGATATTACCAATAAAGAAAGAAAGAAAAATAGAGAAGTATATATAGCCGTAAAAGAAGGTCATAAATAAGCTAATCGTTATTTCAATAGCTAAACAAACGTATAAAAACCAACCTGTAGACTTAAAAGAAAGACGATATGCAAGAAAGAATATGCCGGTTAAAAGTAAGCCGAAAATAATTTCTGAAAGCTCATTTGAACGAAAGATGAAGAAGAAAGGGAAGATACAAAATACTATCCAAGCATAAATACTTAACCAGGGAGATTTAGGGAAAATTTGATACCACTTTGTCATTTATAAGACACCTCTCGCATATACGCTTTCCTATATTATAATAGAAAAACCATTCCCTCGTAAAAAGGAATGGTTAAATTAGGGATTTATTTTCCTTCAAATGTTGTATTTTTAGCATTTAGATTGGATTGCTTCAGCAAATGCTTAATCTCTTTAAAGCTTACAAAGCTTTTATTTTCTTCATCAAACAAACGGAAATGAATGGACTGTAAGCTAGTACGAAGATTGATGGTTGTTGCCTTGTGTAAAGGTGGTGTCGATTCATGTGCTTTTTCTAAATTGTAATTAGGAACTCTTGGACTTAGATGGTGCACATGATGAAAGCCGATATTGCCAGTTACCCATTGTAGTACACGTGGTAACTTGTAATAAGAGCTTCCTTCGATGGCAGCTTTCACATAATCCCATTCTTTCTCATCCTCGAAATAGGAATCCTCAAACTGATGTTGTACGTAGAATAACCAAATACCTAATGCTCCTGCTACAAAAAGAATAGTTCCTTGAATAATTGCAAAGGCTTGCCAGCCAATCATCCAAATCATGAAAGAGTAAATTGCAATCACTGAAATGTTAATGATATACGTATTATTACGCTCTTTTCCTCGAGCGCCTTTACGATTAAAACGATTACTTACTAAAAATAGTAATGCAGGTCCTAAGCCAAACATAACGATAGGATTGCGGTATAGTCGATAAGAAAGTCGCTTCATAGGTGAAGCCTCTACATACTCTTCAACGGTCATCATCCAAATATCCCCGACTCCACGTTTATCTAGGTTACCGCTAGTTGCATGATGAATGTTATGCTCACGTTTCCACTTTTCGTAAGCAAATAATGTGATAATACCAGTAATAGTTCCTGTTATATTGTTAGCTTTTTTGTTCTTAAAGAAGGATCCATGTGTGCAATCATGAAAAATAATAAATATACGAACGACAAATCCTGCAGCAATGACAGACAATCCAACAGTCAGCCATACAGAAATGTCGAGGCTTAAATAGGCTAAAAACCAGAGGATAAAAAATGGTGGAATCGTATTAACCAACTGGACGATACTTTTCTTTAACTCGGAATTTTCAAATGGCTTTACATTTTTACGTAACTCGAGTGTTTTTTCTCTACTCATTATTATTCCTCCTACATATAGAACTTGTTAGGTTAACTATATAGAAGTGTTGGTATTAGGAGTAGGCATAAACGTCAAGTCAACACTATGACAAATATCATATAGGACAATATATAGAAAAAGAGCTAACCGTTGATATGCGGTTAGCCCTTTGCTTATTTTTTACTACGTTCTTCTTTTAACAATCGAACTGTTTCATCAAATTCTTTTTCAATCTCTGCATTAGGCTTGTAGGTTAACAAGCTTACTACAACAGTGAAAATAAGAGCTAAAAGGAAGCCTGGAACAATTTCATATAATGTATCTGAAAGTGTTTCGTTAGTACCCCAAATGACAACAGTTATTGCTCCAACGACCATTCCCCATACTGCGCCTTGTGAAGTTAGCTTTCTCCAATACAAAGAAAGTAAAATAACCGGTCCGAAAGCAGCTCCAAAGCCAGCCCAAGCAAAGGAAACAAGTTTTAAGATAGTAGACTCTTGATCCCAACCAATTACCAAGGCTATTATAGATACAACTAGTACTGCAAGGCGTCCATATAAAACATACGTTTTATCAGAAGCATCTGTTTTAATCACTGCTTTGTACAAATCTTCTATTAGGGCCGAAGAAGTAACTATTAGCTGAGATGAGATGGTACTCATTACTGCAGCTAAAATAGCAGCTAGCATAATGCCTGCAATAAATGGATGGAATATAATTTGCCCAAGAGCAATAAATACAGTTTCAGGATTATCTAAACTAAGGTTTGGATTTTGTTGATAATATGCAACTCCAACTAAAGAAGTTCCAATTGCTCCAGCTAAACTTAAAATCATCCAACCGATACCGATGCGACGAGCTTGTTTAGTTTCTTTTACAGAGCTTATAGCCATAAAACGAACAATGATATGAGGCTGCCCAAAGTAGCCAAGTCCCCATGCAACGGCAGAAACAATTCCAACAAAGGTAGTACCTGCAAATAAGCTAAGATGAGTAGGATCTACTGCTTTTATCGATTCTACAGTTTCACTTAACCCACCAGTTGTAAATACTCCCACTATTGGAACAGCTATTAAAGCAAGGAACATGAGAAGACCTTGAAGAAAATCTGTGTAACTAACTGCAAGGAATCCCCCAAATAGTGTATAGGCTACTGTTACTCCAGATACAATTAACAGACCCGTGTGGTAGTCTAATCCAAAAGAGCTTTCAAAGAAAACTCCGCCTGAAACCATTCCTGAAGATACATAAAATGTAAAGAATAAAAGAATAATCAGGCCTGAAGCCACTCGTAATAAACGAGAAGATTGCTTTAAACGACTTTCTAAGTAACTTGGAATAGTAATGGAATCATTGGAAACTTGTGTGTATACACGTAATCGTGGAGCCACATATAACCAGTTTAAATATGCTCCAATGGTTAAACCAATCGCTATCCAAGCTTCTCCCATCCCACTAAGATATATTGCTCCGGGTAACCCCATCAATAACCAACCAGACATATCGGCAGCTCCTGCACTTAATGCAGTAACAGCTGGACCGAGTGAACGTCCGCCTAGCATATAATCTGTCAAATTAACCGTCTTTCTGTACGAATAATAACCAATAGCAAGCATGGCCACCATATATATGGCTATGGCTATTATTTGATAAGTTTCTGCTGACATATAACATCCTCCTCTGGTCATAATCATAACATTTTTACTTTTTAACTTCATTAGGAAATCTTAGCAAGTTAATATAACCTGTTATTTATAAATGATAAAATAGATATAAATAAACATACTAACTTTTTATAGGAGGGTATTTTCTCTTGAAAATATTTCATACAGCAGACTGGCATTTAGGTAAATTAGTACAAGGTATCTATATGACCGAAGATCAGAGACTTGTGCTAGCCCAGTTTTTAAAAGCAATAGATGAAGAAAAACCAGATGTGGTGATTATAGCTGGTGATTTGTATGACCGAGCTGTGCCACCTTCTGATGCTGTAAATTTATTGAATGATATACTGGCTGATATCGTGTTAAAACATCAGACTCCTGTACTAAGCATCGCTGGAAATCATGACAGCCCAGGTCGTTTGAACTTTGGTAGCAACATTATGAAAGAAACTGGTTTACATATAGTGGGACAACTAACAAAAGAACTTACATCAGTGACAATAAATGATGACTATGGAGAAGTAGAGTTTCATCTAGTACCGTATATGGATCCTTCACAGGTTCGATTTATAATGGAGGATGAGACAATTACTAGTCATCAGCTAGCCATGAAAAAAATAGTGGAAGAAATAGAATTACAAATGGATTCTACTAAAAGACATGTATTAGTAGGACATGCCTTTGTTACACCTCAAGGACAAGAGGAGGAAAATACTAGTGAGTCAGAAAGACCACTAGCAATTGGAGGAGCCGAGTATGTCGACGCTTCTCTATTTAAGAACTTTCATTACACGGCATTAGGCCATCTTCATCAAGCACATTATGTGCAAAATGAAACCATTCAATACGCCGGATCACCTTTAAAATATTCAATATCGGAGGAACATCATAAAAAAGGTTTTTTAATAGTAGAACTTGATAAAGAGGGTAATTTAAAGGTAGAAAAGAGGCTGCTAATCCCTAACAGAGATATGCGTACAGTGGAAGGCTATTTAACTGACATTCTTCAGCACCCGACAAGTGAGGATTATATTTTTGTTAAGTTGCTAGACGATACACCAGTACTTTCGCCAATGGAGCAAATTCGAACTGTGTATCCTAATGCGATGCATGTAGAAAGAAAGGTATTTCAATCCATTGGATTAGGTAAAGCAGAAGAACAGAGAAGCCGCCATAAAATGGATGACTTTATGTTATTTGAATCCTTTTATGAGGAGATAAGGGGACAAGCTCCGGCAGAGGAAACTAAGGAGCTATTTAAGGGAGTGCTTTCCGGCTTAATGCTTGAAGAGAGAGAAGGAGGGAGCGGAGCATGAAGCCAATTCAATTGAAAATGACCGCATTCGGTCCTTATAAATTTACAGAAACCATTAACTTTTTGGATTTGAAGGACCATCGCCTATTTGTTATATCAGGAGCTACTGGAGCGGGAAAGACTACTATATTTGATGGCATAAGCTTTGCTCTATATGGCTCCGGAAGCGGGGAAGATAGAAAAGATACAAAAATGTTGCGAAGCGACTTTGCACTGGACAATACGCACACTTCTGTTGAATTGATTTTTGAAATATTTAATAGGAAATATCGTATTTTTAGACAGCTTCCTCATGTTAAAAAAGGAAATAAAAGCTCAACAGGTGAAAGATATGAGTTCTTTGAGATTAAGGAGACAGGAGAAGTACCTGTTGTCGAAAGACAAATAGTTTCAGAGATTAACAAAAAGGTTGAGGACATCATTGGACTTACGCAAGATCAATTCAGCCAAATCGTCATGCTTCCCCAGGGGGAATTTAGGAAACTGTTAACCTCTTCTACAGAAAACAAGGAAGCAATCCTTCGAAAAATTTTTAAAACCGAACCTTATAGAATGATTAATGAAAGGTTAAAAGAGAAAAAAGTAGTCGCTGAAGCTGAGCTTAAAAAAGAAGAAAGTACTCGCAATAGTTATTCCGAACAAATTGTGGCTTCGTTTCCGAAACGAGAATCTAGACTTTTTGAGTTACTGGAGGATGGTCAATTTAATATCTTCCAATTACAAGATGCCTTGCAGGAGGAGACTAAGTTTTACTGCCAAAAGATTAAAAAAGATGAAGTTTCCAGTGAGGAAGCATATGAAAATCAAATTGCCAAGCAGTCTGCATACTACAATGCTAAAAATACAAATATACAACTGGAAGAGCTAGAGTTCAAAGAGCAGAAGTTACAACAGCTTCTTGGGCAGGAGATTGCGTATGTAGAAGAAGGAAAAAGGTTAGAGGCTGCAGAGAGAGCAAGCTCAATAGAAGCAATCGAAAACTACTATAGAGAAACAGTGACGGAAGAAAATCTAAAGGCAAGCCTAATGGAGAAAGCAAAGGAAGAGCTAGCTTTAAAGGCTAATTTCTTTAGCCAAATGGAGAAAGAATTTCTTCAAGAATCAAACAGGAAACAAGAGCGAGAGCTAAGTGTAAAGGCTTTAATCCAGCTAAATGCTCTACTGCCATTAATGGAAGAGCTAGAGCAAAAGAAAACGCAATTAAAAGAAACTGACGATAGCCAAAATAAATTAAAAACACAGCTAGATTTAAAAATAGGCAAGTACCAGCAAGCTAAGGCAAGCATCCTTTTGTTGAAAGAGAAAAAAGAAGAACTAGAAGAGCGGGTCGATCTGTTAGATAACAAGGTTCAACAATATTCTCAGATTAAAGAGCATTATCAGCTAATGCAGGAATTTATACAGCAGGAGAAGACGTTTGAAGAATTGAAGCGTCTAGAAGAAACGGAAGAAAAAGTATTTCTGGAAGCCAAGCTAACACTTCAACATGAAGAGGAGAAATGGCTAACTAGCCAAGCAAGTATTCTGGCCTCTAAGCTCGTTGACGGGGAAGCTTGTCCTGTGTGTGGCAGTACCGAACATAAGCCAACTAGTATGCGAATTCATGAAGATATATTAAACGATGTCCAAATGCAAATGCTTAAAGGTAATTTAACCCAAAAGGAAACTAGCTTTTTAACCGTCCGTACCAAAAGAGAACATGCTCAGAAAAATGTAGAAAAAATATTAGAGCAATTAGAAGAGCTTCAATTATCTATTTTAGAAATAGAGCAAGTGAAGCTAGATGTTGAAAAGCTAGAAATAGAAATAGGAGAGCTACGTTCCGATAAAGTAAACCTAAATTCCTTAAAAGAAGCATACAAAAAGAACTTAGAACAAATAGAGCAATTAGAAGATGAGAAAAATAATATAGAAAAATTATACCTTCAGATAAAAGGTGAATATGAGCAGGTAAAAGCAGTAGTAGATTCAAAACAGAGTTCTATTCCAAGTACAGTGGCTAATTTAGACGACCTACAGGACCAAATTGGAGCGGCTAAAAGACTTAAGGAGCAGCTAGAAGATACGTGGGAGCAAGTGCAAAAGAAATATAAAGAAGCTGAGGATTCGAATACGAAAGCTGAGTTGAAGCTCGAGCATGCCATTCAATCTGCGAAGGAAGCCATACGCAAGAAAGAGAAGGCCGATCACCAGTTCAAAGAAGCATTATCTAAGGCGGGCTTTGAGACGACAAGAGCTTATGAGGAAGCAAAAATGGGTGAACGTGACCGAGAGACACTAAAGGAACGCTGTGAAGCTTACAAACAGGCAGTACATACCTTTACTGAGCAAGTTAAGGATGGGCAGAAGAAGCTTGAAGGTAAAAGTAAGGCTGATTTAAAGTTACTTGAAGAGGAGCTAACTCACCATAAAAATGCATACGAATCAGCGTTAAACACTCTAAACAGTACAAAGGAATACGTAAAAGCTGGAACAGAAATACAAGAAAAATTATCATTATCTAGCGAGCGTATAGCCAAATTAGAGCAACAAGTAGGTCATATCCTCGATTTGTATGATTTGCTTAGAGGGCAAAATCCTTTAAAGATCTCATTTGAACGATATATACAAATTGAGTACTTAGAGCAAATCATTCATGCAGCCAATGAGAGGCTGAAGTTTTTATCGAATGGCCAGTACCAACTAATGAGAAGCGATAGACAGGAAACCCATGGGAAACAAAGTGGGCTTGGATTAGATGTATATGATGCCTATACCGGTCAAATTCGTGATGTAAAAACATTCTCAGGAGGAGAAAAGTTTAATGCCTCCCTATGCCTTGCTCTCGGTATGTCGGACGTCATCCAGGGTTATCGTGGAAGTGTAAGGATTGAAACGATGTTTATCGACGAAGGCTTTGGTTCTCTAGACGAGGAATCATTAAATAACGCAATAGATACACTAGTAGACCTTCAGAAATCTGGACGAATGGTTGGTGTAATTTCTCATGTTAGTGAGCTTAAGTCGGCCATTCCTGCGATTCTTGAAGTGGAAAAGCTAAAAGAAGGCTACAGCCAAACAAAATTTGTGATTAAGTAACGGGGGAGCACCATGGACATAGATCGACACTTCTTAGAGATGGCATTAGAGGAAGCAGAAAAAGCTTTAGAGGAGAATACCTATCCAGTTGGTTCAGTTATTGTAGATGAACATTTTAACCTCATTGCAAAAGGCAGAAACAGAGTGCATCCAAGTCAGGATATTACGGCACATGCTGAGATTGAAGCCATACGAAACGCAGGATCAGCAATGTTTGATGCTAAAATAAAAAACAAGAAGTTTACGCTTTATAGCTCACTCGAGCCCTGCCCGATGTGTACGGGAGGAATATTGTTTGCTAAAATCCAGCGGGTAGTATGGCTACTAAATGATGACGAGGGATTCGGAGGATATAAGAGGCTAAGGGACACCTCCATCTTCCTAGAAAAATTTGACCGCATTGAAGTGATAGAAGAACCGTTTGAGGATCTAAAGCAAAGACAAATGATATTAATGAATAGCTGGAAGACAAACATTAATAATGTAACATCATTACGTAATAATTTGTCATAGAAGGAAAAAGAGCTCCAAGCGCTTTAGTTCTGGAGGAAATGATGGTGGCTTATCGCTCACCCCACGGAAAGCGTCCGCTAGAGCGGAAATCTATCATATTTGATTACTTAGCTTTTATTATTATTTATTAGTTGAAGAAAGAATATGGATGGCTTTACTCATAAAATTACCGAAAAAGGTGTCTGGTCATATCACGACCAGACACCTTAAATTTAGACGATAATGTTATAGAATAAGACTGTTTCAACTTAAGGCTTTTAAAGTTGCTTTTGTATTTCTCCTATTTCCAGTAGCGCCCTTTAATGGTCTACTATAAAATTATTCTGGGATTAACCCTTTTACTGTATCTGCGAATTGTTCCTCACTAACCCCTAGAATATTAGTCCCAGAGTATCCTTCTGGATCAATCTTAGTAGGATCGGCTCCATACACATGTAATAAGGCTGCCAATTCGTAGTTATCTTCATAAAAAGAAGCAGTGAGAGCGTTTGAATAGAGATCCTCTGTATTAGCGTTAGCTCCAGCTTCGAGTAAAATATATGCTAACCTAGTATCGTTTGCATATACTGCATGATGTAAAGCTGTTGTTTCTTCTGCATCTCGTTCCTCTAAATCAACTCCACTGGCCACAAGCTCCTGAACCGTTATATAATCGCCATTCACAACAGCTTCCATTAAAGGAGTCATATTAAGGGATTCCATTGGTAATGGTGCGGAGGATGCGTCAACTGTTGACTCCTCTGAAACAGAAGTATTTAATGCTGCTTCATTCTCAAAAAAATCTTCAGGGAAAATACTAGCATAGGTTAGAGATCCTGCTAGAACTATAGCTATGATTCCAAAATAACCAA
Source organism: Psychrobacillus sp. FSL K6-2843 (assembly GCF_038626375.1). NCBI lineage: Bacteria > Bacillati > Bacillota > Bacilli > Caryophanales > Bacillaceae > Psychrobacillus > Psychrobacillus sp. FSL K6-2843. The sequence continues at coordinate 122,028 of NZ_CP152021.1, forward strand.
TGAAGAAAATACCAAACAGGGCACCAACTCCAAGAGCTATTTTGTTTGCGTTAGGATAATAGGTAGGAGTTCCTTCTACCTGCATAAAATGCCCGACTGCTTGGACTCTTTTAGGAGTTGTTGGATGGGAAGAAAGTATTTCACCAAGCCATGTAATTACGTTAGACTCCGTCGAAATTTGTTCTAAATATGCATCCTCATTTACTTCTTTATAAAGTTCCTTTCCAATACTCAAAATGGTCAGTCCACGCTTAGCTGCTGCCCCGTCTTGGATGAAATAAGCTGCTTGGCGGTCGCATGTATACTCACAAGCACGGCTATAAGCTTGTGATAGAAATGGAAGTAATCGAGCTGGCATGATTAAAATGTTTTTCCATATATGATTTCGTTTAATATGTGTAAGCTCATGGGCGATGATAAAATCAAGCTCTGCTTCGCCCTGCTCTCTAGCCAGCTCAAAAACTTCTGAATATAGAACAACCATATTTTTTCCTAAAAAGCGTGTTGCAAATGCGTTAAATGCCCCCTCTGAATGAACCACAAATATATCCGGTACACGTTTTAGTTTCATATCGTGAGACATACGTGTTATGCGTTCATACACATCAGGAAATTGCCTTTCACTAATTCGAATTCCATTTGCCCTAACATAGCCGAGGTGCATAATAAGTGCATATGTACTGATTAAAAACAAGACTACAAAAATAGCAATCCCAAAAATAGTTGCTATAGCTATAACATAAATTAGCAGACTAAATAGGATACATAAAATAAAATATGGCAATTCTCGGTTAGATCTTAACTGTTTGTCTGTCATATTCTTCCTCCTTTTAATGATATTAAATTAACAAATTCTACAATTTAAGTCAATTTTCATTATAGGCTCTTTCACACATTTTCGCCATTCGACATATTATTTTTAGAAAGAGGTGGTGAAAGATGCGCGATGAAAAAGGGCTTGTAGACAGGGATTACGAGCCTTATGAAACGGAACAAAAGGAATGGAAAAAGCAACAACTAAGAGAACGAGGTAAGCAACTTTTAACAATTACTTCACCAATACTCATCTTAATCCTTTGGGAGGTTTTTTCGCGAACGGGAATTTTAGATATTCGCTTTTTCCCTCCTCCTTCAGCCATAGTATCGACATTTTTTGAACTAGCTACAAACGGGATGCTCTGGACCCATGTATCAGTTTCGCTCTATAGAATTGCGATGGGTTTCCTGCTTGGTGTCATTCCTGGAGTGGTCATCGGGTTGTTAATGGGATTGTATGCACCTATTCGACATTTTATATCTCCAATTGTCATGGCTTTTATGCCAATTCCTACTCTCGCTTTAATGCCAATTATCATTATTCTTTTTGGTATTGGAGACTTCTCTAAAGTAGTAACAATTGCTGGAAGTGTATTTTTTCCTGTTGTTATTAATACAGTTGCTGGTGTGTTGAACATAGACCAAGTACATTTGGACGTAGCTAAAAATTATGGGGCAAGTCCAAAGAACTTCTTCGTAAAAATTGCTTTTCCTGGAGCCTTGCCCGTGATGCTAGAGGGCATTCAAATGGGGCAGGCAATCGCATTATTAACCATCGTTGCAGCAGAAATGATGGGAGCTACATCCGGTATTGGATTTTTAATATGGACCTCTTATAAGGCATTCATGTTAAAAGAAATGTTCGTTGGTTTAGTACTCATTTCTTTTTTTGGGTTTTTATTTTCCCTTCTCCTGCGTGGACTGCAAAAGAGAATCGTACCATGGAGGTGAGTAAATGAGTAGCAAAGTAAAAATATCGATTGATAACATGACTAAGGTTTTCTATAAAAAAAATAACAGTGTCACGGCTATAAAGAACATTTCCCTTCAAGTAAATGAAGGGGAATTCATCTGTTTAGTTGGACCAAGTGGGTGTGGAAAGACAACTCTTCTACGAATTCTTGCTGGACTTGAAACACCGAGCTCTGGATCTTTTTCAATTGATGCAGAGGCAGGCAACCGTCCTCTACAATCCATGGTTTTTCAAGAAAAAGGAGTTATTCCGTGGCTGACAGTTGAAGAAAACGTCGCCTTTGGATTAAAAATGAGGCATCTACCTCAGGAGTTTGTAAAGAAGCAAACTGACTATTACTTAAAAAAGGTAGGATTAATTAACTTTTCAACGCTTTATCCAAAGGAGCTTTCTGGAGGAATGAAGCAAAGGATTAGTATCGCTAGGGCTTTTGCCAATGACCCAGAAATACTTTTAATGGATGAACCATTTGCTGCTTTAGATGAACAGAACAAATTTATACTGCAGGAAGAATTATTATCTATCTGGTCTGAAAATAAAAAAACCGTTTTATTTATCACTCATAGCATTGACGAGGCATTGTTACTGAGTGATCGGATAGTATTATTAAGCTCTCATCCAGGTGAGATTGTTAGAGAGATAAAAGTTCCTATGCCAAGACCACGTACGATGGAGCAGGTTAGGGCAAATGCAGAGATGGCTGAACAATTTATATCTATATGGAATCATTTACAGCAAGAAGTTCAAAAATCGAGAAAATAAAGGAGGAAAGTTGTGAAGAAACGCTGGTTCATACTATTTGCGTCCACTATTCTATTACTTGGTGCTTGTAGTTCGAAGGAAAAAGAAAGTTCTGGCAGCAGTGACGATCAAGTCAGTAAGGATAACCCATCTGGAGATTTAGCTCCACTGGATAAAAAAGCGAAAGTAATTATAGCCGAGGATGGTGCTGCCTCAGGAGCAGGCTTTTACATTGCCAAGGAGAAAGGTTACTTTGAGGACTACAATATTGAAGTAGAATTTGCCCAATTTGCAAATAGTGATGAGATGCTTCCTGCCCTTGCTTCGGGGGACGTAGATATCGCTGGTGGAGTTTCTACTGCTTCATTTTTTAATGCCATTGCGCAGGGAATTGATGTGAAAATTATTGCAGATAAGGGTCATAACGTCCCAGGTAAATCGTATTTCACTTTCGTCATTGGAAACCATATGAAGGACGTCATCAAGGAGTATAAGGATTTTGAAGGAAAGCGTATTGCCGTTTCCTCCAAAAACTCGATCGATGAATATATTTATCTAGAAATGCTGAAGCACGCAGGTTTGACGCAGGAAGATGTGGAATTTGTACTGCTTGGTGATTTCGGGAGCATGCTTGGTGCCATTGAAAATGGATCTATAGATGCTGCACTTCAAATTGAACCATTAATCACGCAGGGAATTGAAAATGGATTCCATGAGCGTTTTGGAGATGCAACGGATTATGCACCGGAATCTCAAATAGCGATGGTTTTAGGATCTCCTCAATTTATGAGTGAGGAACAAGATGTATCCCTTCGATTCATGGCTGCTTATCTAAAAGGAGTTCGTGATTATAATGATGCCTTTATAAAAGGGGAAGGAAAAGCGGAAATCATTGAAATCATGACAAAGCATACTTCCTTAAAGGACCCTGCATTATGGGAAAAGGTATTTGTCACAGGCTTAGACCCTGATGGTAAAATGTTTTTAGATGACGTTGTTAAGCAATATGATGCATACAAAGAAAATGGTGCAATTAGTGGAGATGTAGACTTTGATAAAGCAGTAGATACCTCCATCACAGAAAAAGCAGTAGAAATACTTGGTGAATATAAATAAATCCAATCGACAAAAGGTATGGAGATATACTTCTTCATACCTTTTTAACTTAAAAAGAATTGTAATGCTTTTTCTACTTTAAGATATAAAAAGCCTGCTTGCCCAAGGAAGTGGAGAGTTTCTGTAAAAGCAAAAATCAGAAATTTTGCAAGTAGATTCTAGCGTTTTTTTATAAGCTAAGCTAGAAGCGTTGTTTCCTAAATTCATAAAAATGCTCATTTAGTATACAATGAGGGATAAATAGCTGATAGGGGTGCTCGACATGGTGAATGTACTAGTGGATGCAGATGGTTGTCCAGTAGTGGACTTAACGATAGATATAGCAAAACAGTTCAATTTGAAGGTAACGTTATTATGTGACACTGCACATTATATGCAAAGAGAAGGAGCAGAAACAGTCATGGTTTCTAAAGGTGCGGATGCGGTGGATTTTGTACTTGTAAATAAAGTAAAAAAGGGCGACATTGTTGTCACCCAGGATTATGGATTAGCAGCGATGGTTCTAGCTAAGCAAGGCTTTGCGATAGACCAAAATGGAAGATGGTTTACACCAGAAAACATAGATCAGCTGTTAGATAGTAGACATATATCTAAAAAAATCAGACAAGCAGGTGGTCGAACGAAGGGACCACGGAAACGTCAAAGAGAAGATAATGAAAAGTTTGAAATACATTTTAAGCGAATTTGTGAGCACGCTTTAAAGCAATAGATTTAATCCTCGGTATTTTGTAAAATGTCTATTGCTATATTGGGAGCATCTGCGAAAATACCATCAGCCTTGTAAATCAAGGCTTTTTTTATGTCTGCTTCACTTTTAAGGGAAAACAGATGAACCTTTAACCCATTTTCCTGGGCTTCATGAATAAAGGTACCGTCCACGGCATTCACGTTTACACCTATGCCGCTAGCATAGATGTTTAAGCTTTTAATCTCTTGGTTAGTTAGCTCTGCTTTCTCCTTATAGCTGAGCAATTGAATAAGGGAGATACTTGGCTCCAGCTCATGAAACTCTATTAAACTAGCACGATTAAAGGATTGAACAATCACTTTTGGTATTTCTGATTGGTGATTTAGCAAGTTATATTCCTCTAACATAGCAAGCAATTCTTCTTCCATGTCCTCATATATTTTGGGGGACTTCATTTCAATATAATAGTTTACTCTATCCCCAAAATTCTCAAATATTTCTCTTAGTGTGGGAACTCGAACCTTTTCATACACATCGTTAGCGAATTCTGGATACGCATCATTAAACCACTTTCCTGCATTCAATTCTTTTAATTCTTCTAATGTGAAATCCTTTACTAAACCTTCCCCATCTGTGGTTCGGTCCACTTTTTCGTCATGCATGGCTATTAGTGCGCCATCCTTGGTCATTTGTAGGTCAATTTCAATATAGGTCGCACCTAGTTGCTCAGCAACCTCGTAAGCTACCATTGTATGCTCTGGTGCATAGGTGGATGCCCCTCTATGCGCGATGACAAAAAACTCATCTGAAGCAATAGGTGTTACTTCGCTCCCTTTACATCCGCCAATGAGCACAATGAAAATCAATAAAATTAAACTACTTTTGCGCATAAATATGTCCTCCAAAGGTGTAAACTTTTTATCTAAAAGTAAATATTCTGTAAAAATTGTAAATTTCTTTACTTTAGAATATTCGGTTTAGTAATATAGTTATGAAAAGATAACATAACTATGGAAGCTGAATAGAATCATTTTTTGCTAGCTTTCATAGTAAACTCTATAAACCTAATGTTTATAGTTACATAATTGAATAGAGGATGGGGGAAATCTTTTGAAGCGAGTAGAACTGATTGACATCTCTAAGTCGTATGACAAACAATCTAGCGTTATCTCTAATATTAACGTAACGATTGAACCAGGGGAATTCTTTGTACTTGTTGGGCCATCGGGGTGTGGAAAAAGTACAATGCTACGAATGATCGCAGGGCTAGAAGAGATAACAGGAGGAGTGCTCAAAATTGGTGAGCAGGAAGTGAATGATTTACCTCCAAGTAAGCGTGATTTGTCCATGGTATTTCAAAATTACGCCTTATATCCTCATCTTACTGTGGAGGAAAATATTCAGTTTGGTTTGCACGTAAAGAAAATTTCTAAAGAAGAACGGGCTAATCGAACAAAGGAAGTTGCTCAGATGCTTGGACTTTCTGATTACTTAAAGCGCAAGCCGAGAGAGCTTTCAGGAGGGCAAAGACAACGCGTTGCTCTTGCTCGAGCTATCGTAAACCAAGCACCAATTTGCTTAATGGATGAACCATTATCCAACTTAGATGCGAAGCTTCGCGCACATATGAGATCGGAAATAAGACAGATTCAACGCAGACTTGGAATTACAATGATCTATGTAACACATGACCAAATTGAGGCGATGACTATGGGTGATCGCATTATGATTCTGCATGAAGGATCCATTCAACAGATAGGCAAGCCAATTGATATTTATAATAATCCAGCTAATCCATTTGTAGCTACTTTTATTGGTTCACCACCAATGAATATTGCCGAAGGCGTTGGAAGTAAAGAGAAGCACGCTATTGTATTGAATGATTTAATTACTATCCCAGTGCCTGCCGAGGACGCACATTACCTCACAGACAATGTAATTGTTGGCATCCGTCCGGAACATATTAAAGCCGCAACTAAGGAATCAACTATTGAGGAAAAAGTAGTTGTCGAAATTGTAAATGTCGAGATTTTAGGAAATGAAACGGTGTTTTCATTTTTATTGAATGATCAGCAATGGCAAGTAAAATGGAGCGGCCAATGGCAAATAGCTGTAGGTGATAAAATTCCAGTAATTATGAATTATGATTCCTTTTGTTTCTTTGATAGCGTGACGAAGGAGATTATTAAAAAACCTTCTGATGTAGAAAACCATGTATTTGGTAAAGAGGTATTCGTATGACAGTAGTGAAATCGAAGCATATGACAGCCGCTAAATCTAAGCAAAAGAAAAGCATTTGGAAGCGTTCATTGGATGCCCGGACTGCTCTCCTATATTTATTGCCATCTATTATTTTATTTTCCGTGTTTGTTTTTTATCCGATGTTTCGAACAATTTATTTAAGCTTTTTCTTAACCAATCAAGCAGGAGAGGCTGCAGTATTTGTTGGTCTTGAAAATTATGCGTATTTGCTTGAATCGTCAGCATTTCTAAATAGTATAAAGGCCACATTCCTATTTGTATTGTATACAGTTCCTACAGGAATTATTATAGCGCTAGGGCTCGCACTCCTTGCCAATGAAAAGCTAAAAGGAATTGGGTTCTTCCGTACGATCTATGCTTCTACTATGGGAGTTTCTGTGGCAGCATCTTCTGTTGTATGGTTATTCCTGTTCCATCCGAGTATTGGAATGTTCAATAAAGTGCTTGCCATTTTAAATCTTCCACAAGTTGAATGGCTGCTAGACCCGACATGGGCATTGCTATCTGTGTCATTGACTACTATATGGTTGAACACAGGCTTCTGCTTTCTGATATTGCTAGGAGGACTACAAAATATTGATGAGCACTTATATGAAAGTGCACGTATTGACGGAGCAAGCTATTGGTATCGTTTGAGAAGAATAACTATCCCGATGTTATCTCCTACCTTGTTTTTTATCATTACGATCTCACTCATTAATGCATTTCAAACGTTTGGACAGGTGGATATTTTAACGAAGGGTGGACCTTCCCAATCTACTAATCTTATAGTGTATTCCATTTATCGAGAGGCATTTGTTAACTACCAATTCGGTACAGCAAGTGCGCAGGCAGTGTTCTTGTTTGTATGTATTTTAATCGTTACGATATTACAGTTTAAGCTAGGGGAAAAGAAGGTGCATTACCAATGAGAATATTTAAGCGCTCGGTCGTTTATTTTTTATTGATCATTACTGCCCTTATTATGTTTTTCCCAATTATCTATGCCTTAATGGTAAGCTTCATGACTGGAGGAGAAATTTTACAGGGAAAATTCCTCCCTTCTACCTTTAGCTTTGATAATTATGTGAAGGTGTTTGATCGCCTGCCTTTGTTAAATTATTTGATCAACAGCTTTATAGTTTCGTTTGGGGTCATGCTAGGGCAGCTAGTTGTTTGTAGTTTAGCAGCCTATGCATTTGTTTTTATCCCATTTAAAGGAAGGGACTTTGTATTCTTCCTGTTTATCTCCACAATGATGATACCTTGGGAAGCGACGATGATACCAAATTTCTTTACCATTCAAAATCTGAATTGGATTAACACATATCAAGGTATGACACTACCGTTCTTTGCATTAGCATTCGGGACATTTTTACTCAGACAGCACTTCAAAACAATACCGAAGGAGCTACACGAGGCTGCTCAAATTGCAGGACTGAGCCGATTCGCTTTTTTCATTCGTGTGATTCTACCAGTTTCTAAAACTAGTTTAGTAACACTAGGAGCATATGGGTTCTTAACAACATGGAATATGTATTTATGGCCGCTGTTAGTTACAACCAATAACTCCGTTCGAACGGTACAAATTGGTTTGAAGCAGCTTCAGTCGCAAGAGGTTGCAACAGAATGGGGGGTGGTGATGGCAGGGGTAATCGTAGTTATTATTCCAACACTACTACTATTGTTTTTAGGTCAAAAGCAATTGCAAAAGGGGTTAACGCAAGGGGCTTTAAAATAACAGTTGTTCCAAACTAAAAAAAGAGGTGTATGAAATGGGAAAGAAGTTTAAGTTTACGTGGTTGTTCATGATTTTATTAGGTATTCTAGCATTAGCTGCCTGTACAAATAGTGATGAGGGATCGTCAACAGAACCTGTGCAAAAAAGCGATGAAGATGTTGAAAAATCAGAAGAAGGTAAAACAGTCATTTCCTTCTGGCATGCTATGTCAGGATCAGGGCAGACTGCTCTAGACAGTCTTGTCGCAGACTTTAATGCATCACAGGATGACTATGAAGTTAAGGCAGAATTCCAAGGATCTTATGAAGAATCATTAACTAAGCTTCGTAGTGTTGGTGGTACTGCAGATGCTCCAGCCATAACGCAGGTGTTTGAGGTAGGGACTAAATATATGATTGAAAGTGGATTCATCGAGCCAATGCAAAAATTTATCGATGAAGATAACTATGATTTGTCTCAATTAGAGGAAAACATTTTAAATTATTATTCTTTAGATGGAGAATTATACTCTATGCCGTTTAACTCTTCTACACCGGTAATGCTTTATAACAAGGATGCTTTCAAGGAAGCTGGCTTAGATCCTGAAAATCCTCCTAAAACTTTCCAAGAGGTAATTGATGCAGCTGCTAAGCTTAAAACAGATGAAATGAAGGGCTTCTCTATGCTGACATACGGCTGGTTCTTCGAGCAGCTAGTAGCGACACAAGGTGGACTGTATGTAAATGAAGAAAATGGTCGCGCAGGTGACGCAACCGAAGCAGTTTTCAACGGAGAAGAGGGTCAACGTGTATTTGAATTCCTAAATACAATGAATAAAGCTGGCACATTTGGTAACTTCGGAACGAACTGGGATGACATCCGAGCTGCCTTCCAATCAGGGAAAGTGGCTATGTATATGGATTCTTCCGCAGGTGTACGTGGAATCATTGATAACGCACCATTTGAAGTAGGGGCAGCATACATTCCTTATGCAGATGAAGTAGATCGTAAAGGTGTTGTAATCGGAGGAGCATCTCTATGGATGTCTAAGGGAATCGCAGAAATTGAGCAAAAAGCGGCCTGGGAATTCATGAAATATCTAACTACTCCAGAGGTCCAAGCAAAATGGCATTTAGATACAGGTTACTTTGCGATCAACCCATCCGCATATGAAGAAGACATCGTAAAAAAAGCTTGGGAAGAGATGCCACAGTTAAAAGTAACGGTGGAGCAGCTTCAAAGCACGGAGCCTTCTATTGCTACTCAGGGAGCTTTAATCTCGGTTTTCCCAGAATCTCGTCAGCAAATCGTCACAGCTTTAGAGAATCTATACCAAGGGATGGATCCTAAAGAAGCGCTAGATGCAGCTGCAGAAGGAACTAATCGTGCAATCGATATAGCAAACAAAACAAAATAATAAGAAAACAAGCAGAGAGCAAAGGCTTTCTGCTTGTTTTATGGTTAAAGAGAGAATCAACTTAAGTCTAAACGAAGACATTCCTTTAAAAGTGACAGCCAAATACAAAATACCATAGGAGAAGTAATGAGAATAGCGACCTTTAATATTTGGAATAAGCAAGTAATGTGGAAGGACCGATTAATAGCAATTTGTGAAGAAATAAAAAAAGTAAATCCTGATATTATTTCTTTACAGGAAGTAAAGGCGTGCATTGAAGAAGGTGAGAATTTAAATGTCGCTCAATATATAGCAAACACTACCGGATATCCATATGGTATTTTTAACGAATATCCTGATTCTCCAGATGAAGGACTAGCTATCTTGAGTAAATATCCAATAAGTAGTGAAGATGTAATTTGGAGCAAAAATATTAAGGAAACAAATTACTGTGCAAATAGAATTACTTTCAAATATGGATCCTACGAATTTGGAATAACAAATGTTCATTTAAATTGGAAATCTACTATAGTAAGAGAAGAACAGATTAGAGCGGTACATGAATGGATTTTAGAGGACAATAAATCATACGAGGTTCTTTGCGGAGATTTTAATGATGAACCTAATTCAAGTATTCATCAATACCTAACTAATAATAAATGGATAGATGCAGCACAGCTAAATGAAGAAATAAATAATATTAAAGCTCAGCCTACTTTAGACTATATAAATAATCCAAACATAAAAAACGAATCAAGTTTAACCATACAAGCTCGATATGACTGGATTTTATTAAAGCTACATAAGAATTTGAAACTACCATCTATAAGTGTGGAAGTGTTTGGGAATAATCCAACTGCCAAAGCACAAATATTACCTAGCGACCACTATGGAGTGGTATTAGATATTATAAATGTTAATGAAAGAATGAAAAATCCATGAAAACAAGTAAAAGAATCCCGTTTGGAACCAGCGAGTATAGACTTATGACCGGATAGATTTTTTTATGACCGTTCGGAAAGGATTTATGACCGGATAGAAATATTTATGACCGTTCAGCAAGGATTTATGACCGGATAAAATTATTTATGACCGTTCACCAAGTTTCTTGGAAATTTTGTCGAGCGAACTTGAGATTCAAGCCTGTAGCATTACATGGAAAACTCCTCGTGGTCAAATTTTGATAAAACTAACTATTTAACTTCTCACATTAAATTTGTTATGATAAATTGATGGACAAAATTTAAAAAGGTGGAGTAAAAAATGGACACAAATGCATACAGAGTATTACTTTACTACAAATATGTCCCGATTGAAGATCCAGTAATATTTGCACAAGAGCATCTTGCTGCATGTAAGGAAATTGGGTTAAAAGGGCGTATTTTAGTATCGAACGAAGGTATTAACGGAACTTGTTCCGGAACAATTGAACAAACAGACGCATACATGGACATGATGAAAGCGGACAATCGTTTCGCGGATATGGTGTTTAAAATAGATGAAGCGGATGGACATGCATTCAAAAAAATGCACGTTCGACCTAAGCGTGAAATTGTTCATTTAGGATTAGAGGAAGACATCAATCCTAATGAATTAACAGGAAAATATTTGTCTCCAAAAGAATTTTATGAGCAAATGCAAGCAGAAGATACAATAGTGATAGATGCTCGTAATGATTATGAGTTTGACTTAGGTCATTTCCGTGGGGCAATTCGTCCGGATATTCGTAACTTCCGTGATCTTCCTGAATGGATTCATGACAATAAGGAATTGTTTGAAGGCAAAAAGGTATTAACATATTGCACCGGCGGAATTCGTTGTGAAAAATTCTCTGGCTGGTTAGTAAGAGAAGGATTTGAAGACGTTGCTCAATTACACGGCGGTATTGCTACCTATGGTAAAGACCCAGAGGTTCGTGGTCAGCTGTGGGATGGCCAAATGTACGTTTTTGATGAGCGTATAGCTGTGCCGATTAACCAAGTCGAGCATGTAGTGGTAGGGAAAGATCATTTCACTGGAGAACCTTGCGAGCGATATGTAAACTGTGCAAATCCAGACTGTAATGACAAAATTCTTTGTTCTGAAGAAAATGAACACAAATATCTTCGTAGCTGTTCACATGAGTGTCGTGTGCACCCAAGAAATCGCTATATTGTAGAACATAATTTAACTGAAGAAGAAGTAGAAGCTAGATTAGCTGCTATTTAACATAATTTTTAATCAACCATGCTATTTAATTAGCATGGTTTTTTTATTATATTTCATTTTTAGAGCAAGAAAGAATGTGTAAACATATTGTCTCCATTATAATGCGAAACATATGGAAAAACTGTACAAGAGGATTCACCATTGATGTATAATCTGTGACTGTATAATATAGTAGGAAACAAAATATAATAATAGGTATAAAGGGGTTTAGTGGTCTTATCTAGAAAGATACTAGGAGTTCGTTTTTTATAATAGAATGGAGGAACGTATATGGCAATCGAAGTGAGAAGAATTTCTGATTTGAAAGAGGTCGACGTATCCAAGCTAATTGAAGAAAGCGAAAAAGAAGGGTATCGTTTTGTTTCCAGACTGGCATCTGAATATGAGGATGGTACAAACAGATTTAGTGAACAGGGAGAAGCACTGTATGGTGCTTGGGAAGCAGAAGAGCTAGTTGCGATTGGTGGCCTGAATCGTGATATCTTGGGATCAGACTCTGCTAGATTACACCGATTTTATACTTTGCCTGATTACCGAAGAAAGGGAATCGGGAGTGAGCTATTTAAAGTAATTTTAGAAGACGCAAAAGGCCAATTCAATGAAATCACTACTAAAACCGAATCAACAAAAGCTGATGCTTTTTATCGGGCAAACGGCTTTATATTTGACCGAAGATCTCCGGACACAACTCATGTAATAGGATTATAATAACTCAAACCAATTATGGTGCTCTTTGTGAAGGTATTTACAAGGAGCACCTTTTCTATTTATTAACTCCATTTATTCCTCCAGCTGTTTTCCTTCTCGTATAGCTTTTCGCTCCAAAAGCATAAAAGCTTCATTTTCTAAACGCAAAAGCTCTATCTCTAATTCCTTTTGCTTATGCTGCTGTTGTTTTACTGTTACGTAGCCTCCAATAGCAATTACGCTAAGCAAGGATAAGCCAATAGCAGAAAAAATAAATATAGCAATAATATCCTCCAAGCATGGCACCTCCCTTTGTATAAATAGTATAACAAATACAGGAATAGTTAAAGTTTCCAAATGGATGAAAAATAAGAATAATTTATTTGGTATAGCTGCAAATATTCTGGAGAAATCTATTGTAATGATCAAATAACTAACATGAGCTAACTTTTTGACAGTCACCTTATATTAATATAATATAGAGAAGTCTCGAAAGTGAGATAAATAAAACCTAAAAAAACATATAGATATATAGAGGAGTTTTAAAATGAACGTATTAGTAGTAAAAGCAAATAATCGTCCAGCAACAGAGGCAATTTCAAGTAAAATGTATGAAACATTCATGGCTGAGCTTGAAGGTAAAGACGTAAACGTAACTGTTTATGACGTATATGAAGAAGACACTCCATACTTTGGACAAGATCTTTTCAATGCTTTCGGTAAAGTACAAAATGGTGGAGAGTTAACTGATGTTGAATCTCGCTTGTTATCAGCTAAACAAAAAGCAATGGATTTATTAACTGCTGCAGATGTTGTAGTATTTGCATTCCCATTATGGAATCTAACTATTCCAGCTAAATTACAAACTTTCATTGATTATGTATATGCTGCAGGCTTTGCATTTAAATATGATGCGCAAGGCAACATGATTCAATTGATGACAGATAAAAAAGCAATCTTCCTAAACGCTCGCGGTGGTATTTACTCTACACCTGAGGCAGCACCAATGGAAATGGCTGTAAACTACATGCGCGCAGTATTTGGTGGAGTTTTCGGTATGCAAATTATTGATGAAGTAATTATTGAAGGACATAACGCAATGCCTGATAAAGCACAAGAAATCATTTCTTCAGGTATGGAAGAAGTAAAAGCTTCTGCTCAACGTTTAGTAGACTTAGCAGTTAAAGCCTAATTAATTATATAAAGCCGTCAAGGTCCTTAAGCGACCTTGGCGGCTTTATTTTTATGCGGAAATAAGCTAAGTGAAATGCAGGAAAGATGGTCGAGAGCGCTCATCTTAGGAGTGGATTGTAGTAAACTATCGGTTGATTGTAGTAATCTAGTGGCTGATTGTCGTAAAATAAGCTCTGATTGTAGTAAACCAGTGATCAATTGTCGTAAAACAACCAGGAACCATCCAACTAACACAGGAGAATGATTAATTAGTTTTGATATACTATACATAGAACAGTGTGTTATAATATTAATAGAACAACGTAAATAGGAGGCATAATATGTTTATAGAGATAAAACCAAATTCATCCGTACCGATCTATTTACAGTTAGCTCAACAATTGATAGAAGGCATGGCTAGGGGTGAGTTAAAGCCAGGGGATTCTCTACCATCTGTAAGAAGTTTTGCAGCAGATTTGGGGATGAATATGCATACAGTTAACAAAGCATATCACCTTTTAGAAGAAAAGGACTTCATTCAAATTGTCCCAAAATCTGGGGTCATTGTGCAGCCAAAAGGATTGGAAAAAGCAACACAAATACAACAGCAATTGCTTGCAGAACAAATTCGCCCATTATTAGCGGAGGGAATGGTATTACAGCTTTCAGAGGAAGAAATGGTTGCGATGGTAAGAGAGCTTGTTCAACATATTAAGGAGGGGTAATGATGATTTTATTGTTATTTGGATTTATTCTTTTATTTATTACGATATTACAGGCGTTCATTCCGGTATTTTTAAAGCCAACGCTCATCTTCGGTTTAAATGTTCCTGATCAGCATGCAAAGGATAAGGAAATACTTCTACTAAAAAAAAGATATACCGGAGTCGTTCTCTCGGTTGGCTTAGTTATCTTTGCGATCTATTTAGTATGGGCGCTCAGTCAAAAGCCTGCAGAGGAGACTCTTGCCCTTGTTAGTGTGGGGATTCAATTTGTCGTTCTTTTTTTGAGTATCGCTTATTACTTTATCATGCATACAAGAATGAAGAAGTTAAAAGAGGAGCGTCGTTGGTACTCAGATAAAAACGAAGTGAGAGTAGTGGATTTGAAGTTCCATGAAAAGCTTCAATTACTTCCAAAAATGGCTTTTATCGTCCCAATGGTTGTAACAATCGGACTTATCGTTTATACAATTATGAAATATCCACAGATGCCGGAATTGATTCCTACCCATTGGGGTCCAACAGGGGAAGCAGATGCATTTAGTAAGAAAAGTTATTTTACTGCCATTTCTCTTCCACTGATATTATTGGTTGTTCAGGGAATGTTTTTATTTACAAGCGAGGGGATAAAATTATCAGGAACAAGTATAAGCCCTCGAAACAAAAAAACCTCTGTAAAGCAGCAGCTAGTATTTCGAAAATATTCAAGCTGGCTTTCTTTTGTCATGTCGGTAGCGATTACTTTGATGATGGGGTATTTTCAGTTACAAACCATTCATCCGGAAATAACCTCCTCGATAGTTATGCTTGTCCTGCCACTTGGGTTTTTGGTCCTAGCTTTTGCTAGCGTTGCTATTTTTACAATAAAAGTAGGGCAAGGTGGTTCACGTATAAAAGTAGGGGAGGATGAAGCAGAAGTAAATCATCATATTACATCTGTAGACGATGATCAGTTTTGGAAGGGCGGTATTTTCTATATTAACAAAGACGACCCTAGCATTTTTGTGGAAAAACGTTTTGGAGTCGGTTGGTCCATTAACTTTGCAAGACCATTAGCCTGGTTATTTATTTTAGGTCCCATTCTTCTCATTCTTGCTATTTCGTTTCTTCTGTAAAACGATGTCCCTAGAGTATAAAATGCTCTAGGGACTATTTTTATATTGCGCATATACAAAGAGACAAAGGATATAGGAATCCCCAATTATCTAGATAGGTTATTTTATTCCATCTAAGAATGTGAAATAAGACAATGTATGTGAAAACATTTTTTTAATCATTTATTTGGAAAAGCGGCAAGTTGCTCAATATAATTTTATTCAAAGATCAATTTGATCCTTGTTCAATAATTGTCTTTCGCTTAGAATCTCATAGATCATTGTTTTTAATAGCATTGCACGTTTTGCTGTAGAATATTTTTCATGGACCATTTTATATCCCTCTTCAGTAATTTTCATTCGCTCTTCAGAATGATGTAAATAGTAAAAAGCTTTTTCTATGAAATTATTTTCATCAATCTCTACATAATTGACCCCAGGGATAAAACCTAAGTCAGCTAGCTCCTTGGAGGAGGAAGCAAGCAATAAAGTCTTGCAAGCAAGGACTTCATAGTATTTAGTAATGGGATAATTATAAATAGAATCACATGTAAAAAACATTTTAGCGCGGTTAATTTCTCTGGCATATTGCTCACCAATAAATATATTATTTTCTTTCTCTTCATATATATCCCGATATCCAGGGTGCTCGTGATAAACAAAACCATTGTGCCCATACATGGTTTGGACAATCTTCTCACGAAGTGGATAAACCCATCCTGTAACTGCTCCCATTAGCAACCAGTCAATATCCTTTTCTATCTTATAATCTTTGAAAATGTTTGTATTCGTATGTTGGGGAAGCCACCGTAACCGCTCTTTAAATTCAGGGTACCATTCATAAAACTTGTCACGGTAAATAGAGAAGATATAAGGGACATCATTATTCCAAATAAACTCTTTTCTTTTGTTAATAGCGTAATGAAGATCATGTATAATAATACCAAAAGGAATGGATATCGAAGGCCAACCTGTTACTTCTGGACCTTCCTTCATATCGTTCAATATAATGAAGTCTGGAATATCGTTTATTTTTGATAAAATATCCCTAATATTGCCGGCTTCATGCCATAGAATTAAATTTGATATTTTTGCAAGTTCTTGTGTTAAATAAAAGGAGTTTCTATCGACGTTACGTTTGTTATCAAAGGTAATAAATAAAATGGTTAATTTTTTTTTCATAACTTTACACCTCCCTAAAACTCATGGTTACCTAAATTAGTAATCCAATTTAAGTATTCCTTAATATTTTGATCAAGGTTATTTTTGGAGAGGACGCTTTTTCTTGCCCTTTTTCCAACTTTTTTGCGTAATTTGCTGTTATTTAGGAGTTCTTGAGTCTGTAATATTGCAATATTGTCGTTTATAACAGGAAATGTAAAGCCAGTTAATTTATCAGTTACTATTTCATTGCTGCCACCAATATCTGTGCAAACGATTGGGCATTCACACGCTTGTGCTTCTAGTAAATTTAGTGGGTATCCTTCAGATAAAGAAGTAGAAAGAAATACTCCTCTAGATTGAGTTATTAATGAGTAGTAAGAGGGCATTTTTTCAAATGGTACGTTAGGAAGTAAAATTATTTCGTCTGAGAGATTAGACTGTAGTACTTTTTCATTGAAGAGGTGGACATCTGGACTGGAAGTGATATCGCTCACAATTGCTAATTTAACTAATGAATTTTTAGTTTTAATTGCAGTAAAAATACTTAATAGCTTCTCCCAGTTTTTATTGCTATCTAGTCTACCGACCCAACCAATTATAGGAATACCTTTCCAAGTTTTTAACTTTGGATACATATTTACTATTGCATTTGTTGATTGTTTATAAAAAACAGAGGTATCTATTGGATTTCTTGCAACAAAGATAGGCAGATCTTTTCTATTTGTTAGATTAGCTTTTGCAATTTCCGCTACATAACTACTTGGTACAACTATAGCCTTTACATAGCCTTTATCTTGTCCACTATTTATTTTGTATAGTTCCTGTGAAATACTTGAGTTATAACCGTGGAATTCAAAAATTACTTTGCCTTGATAGTCAATACGTTCTAGTTCTTCAATGTTATAAAGTGTATTGATAAATGTCACAATGTTAAATTGATATTTTTGGATGTAAGCCCCTAAATCTTTTTCTATAGAAGATATATGATAGGGAATATCCTTATAGAGTGATGCGCCTGAACCACCATGATAAAAATAAGCATGTGCATTAACATCCAGAGAAGTCAAAATTCTCAAACGGTTATAAAGTGCAGTTTCTACTCCTCCCTGATAACAGGCCCAACTAATGGTTAAAGAACTTGGGTAATCTATTTTTTTTTTTCTATATCCTATAAAATTCTAAGAATCGTGAAAATAACTTTATTTTATTTGTTAGCCATTTTCTAGCAGGATTATCCATTGTTCGTTCGATAGGGTGAACAAAAAACACATTTTCATTCTCTAGAGCTATTTCTATTTCGCTAATTGATAGAGGGGTCCATCCTACAAATTCCGCACATTCACTAGGATATGGTCTGTGTTTACCGCCGCACCGTACAGCAAGGGTCGCATATAGTATTTCTTCGAGCGCATATACATCTGTTACCTGGAAAAGTGTTTCTAGTTTATCAATGTCTAAATTGGTGATCATTTTTTTAACAATTTCTTTACGGTATACCTGCATGGAATTAAGGGAGCCGCAAAAGTAATCTGTTCCAAAAAAAGGTTGCCATATTGCCCATTCGCTCCACATGTTCATTCCAGGAACCCAGTGGGGAGCATCCAGGGGTGAACGTTGGATTCCCATATTAATTCCCATGCAGTCATACCCCTGCATATGTTTATTTAAATACTTTTCATATCCTTTTTTTATAAACATAACATCTGAATCCAAATTAACTAGATAATCATAGTCTATTTGTATTTCTTCAAGCCACGTCATGATATCCAAAAAAAAGCGACCTAATTTTTCTTTTTTTAAAGGTCTACTTTTGGGACAAATAGGTATATTGGATTTTAATCCAAATTTGGTATCCAATCCGCCGTTGTAAAGGATAACTTTACAGCCTGGATTATAGTATTTAATATTTTTTATTTGATTAACCAGCACTTCTTCATTCTCATGTGCTAATATTGCAAAGCATATCAACTTAAATTCTCCTCAACTTCCTAAAAAACAGGGAATAATCTCCTGTCTGTAATGAATGTTTTAACTTTCCGTTTATGTATTTTATTCAGTAATTAGTTTCTGATCTAAGTTAAAATGCACAGTCTAATCCGAATAACCTTAAAGTTTTTTTGAAAAGGAATGGAGGGAGAAGAGAGTGAAAAGATGTGATTTAGGATAAAAAACATTTAAATATTTGGTGTAGTTGGAATGTGAGGAACGTGGAGAAAAATGGATAAACAATAAATTATTTTTTAGTTGTAAAAAGATAATGGTAGCTTATCCACTTTTAAAGAGAAATGAAATTTCCTGAGAACGAGCATGCCTAACTATAACAACTATACTTTATGTAAATAGAGACAGGCTATAAGCCCGTCTCATGAATGAAAACGAAATAACTAGGAGGTACAGGAATCCTTACTTAGCAGGATTCACCGCCAACATTACCGCCGCCGTTACCATATCCAAAAGTACCAATTACGATAATTAAAAGAATAAATAATACTACTAATAAAGCGAATCCTGATCCGAAGCCGACTCCACCAACGTTACCGCCAGTGTTGCCACAGTAACCGCCATATCCGCCAGTATTACCACCACCATAGCCGCCACAATAATTTGAATAACTCATTATTAACACCTCCTCGCTAAGAGTTATCTTATTTTATGTGGGGAATTATGGTTAGACTGAGGAATATGTGGTAGTTCTCCATATTTTTTTAAAATAGAAGAAAAAAATGAAAATAAAAAAACGAGCAGTTATTATAACTGTTCGTTCTTCGCCTCTTTCATATTTTCTGTAACCGTCCAATGTTTAGATGGAATAATATTTTGATTTAGCTTTTGGACGAAGTTATGTGCATCTTCATAGTTCGTAAAAGATTTATCTAATTGGCTATTGGAATTTTTCAAGGTCTCTGTTGTACCATTTGATTGACGGGTAATAAGAAACATAGGTACACCTCCGACTATGACTTTTTATGTATATGATTATATCAACAAAAATAATGGAAAGGAATAAATATACAAATTTATATTCTTATTGTTATTTTATTGTAATATAACGACCATTTATTTTAAAAACAAACAATTATAACTATGAAAGTAAATATGTTACAAAATGATATTTATTTTTAGTGATTAATGAAGAACTTTGTGTGTAGAATCAAAATCTATAGATTGGAGCTATGGAGGAGTTAAATAACGTTGTCTAAAATATGATATTACAAAGCAGGCTCTCGGAAGTTTAATAAGAGCCAATTAAGGATTCTCTATTCGGCCATTAATTTATGGTAACTGGTAGCAGTCGTTCACTTTTAAATATAGGCATCTATTGATTTTCCTTTTCCATCAGCTTTCGAACGTTTTCTTTCGGGTTCCAACAATTAAATTTATATGTGGGCGCAGTTTGAAAGCCCAACCGTTTGCATTTATAAAACATTCCATTTTTCGTTTTTTCACTGATGAAATGAATACAAGTTGCACAGCAATGAAAATCCTTCATGCTAAAACCTCCTAAACGAAGTACTTGGTGGGGTAGAGATAATTATGTATATGAAATAGAAAAAAGAATGGTGCAGAAGGATCTTGCTGGGGGAAAGAGAACGTATGGAATAAAAATCACAGAGATGTTCATTTTTTGTATCTGTTCCCATACATCAAATAACTAGTAAAAATGTAGGCTTTGGAACAAAAATTCCAAAGCCTAAACAGTTGTCTGTTATTTACTTACTCTTCGTCAAACACTTCAACTTTTTCCATTTTATCGCCATTTTTCATAGCTTTTGCAGCTTCTAAACCGCTTGTTACTTTACCGAAAACAGTGTGAACACCGTTTAGATGTGGTTGTGGTTCGTGCACGATGAAGAATTGGCTTGAGCCAGTGTCTTTTCCTGCATGAGCCATAGAAAGGCTACCTGCTTCGTGTTTGTGTGGGTTTCCAGCAGTTTCACATTTGATTGTTTTGCCGCTTCCGCCCATGCCCGTACCAGTTGGATCTCCACCTTGGCTTACAAAGCCAGGAATAACACGGTGGAATACTACACCGTTGTAAAAACCACTGTTAGCTAATTCTTCAAAGTTTGCTACTGTGTTTGGTGCTTCGTTTGGATATAATTCAAATTCAATTTTGTCCCCAGATTCCATAAGGAAATAACCTTTTTTCGCCATTATAAAACACTCCTTTTGTAATAAAAAATTCTTTCACAGTATAGCATGAACTCTAGCTTTTTCCAAAGAACATAACTGCAAAGAGGCTTAATAGATGATTAGAAAGAACCAGCCACCTCCGAAGTAAAATTATTCATTTAGCTTTAAACATACAATAACTTTGGAAAATAGCGTGTAAAAAAGAATAACATCTAAGCAGAGGGTCTATTGCAAACTAGTGTTAAAAGTAAAGCTTAATTTTTCCAATTGATGTACAATAATAGTTAAATACTTCATATTCCATACTCAACAATGGTAGATTATTAAGTAAGAACCTATCCTAAAAAGCTTAGGTTAATTAATCTAAAGTAGGCTTTTAGGTAACTCGTTATTATTTACTTAAGAATACAGATTAATAATTATCCTATATACGCTCCAAGTTCAAATTCATACGTTTTAGTTTATATATTAAATAATGCAAGGAGTATTTTTATGACAGAATATTTATCTTTAAAAGACCACGTTTATAATTATATAGTAGAAAAGATTAACAATGGAGAATTAATCGCCAATAGTAAAGTAAATGAAACCGCGATTAGTGAAAGTTTAAAGGTTAGTAGAACTCCAGTTAGAGAGGCACTTATACAGCTTTCTTCCGAAGGTCTATTAGATAATGTGCCAAGAAAAGGGTTCGTGATAAAAAAACTTACAAAGGAAGAAGCGAAAGAAACGTATTTTATTATTGGTGCATTGGATGGCTTAGCTGCTTCACTTTCAGCACCGCTCTTGACTGAGAACCACATGAAGGAAATGGATTTCTATATACAGAGTATTGAACTAGCAATAAATACGGAAAATTTCCAAATGTATCATAAAATGCAGGAAGCTTTTCATAATGTCTATCTTTCGGTGTGTCCAAACAAAAGCCTTGTAAGCCTTCTATTAAAATCAGAAAAAAGATTTTTAAAGAGCGTTTATCATTTTGAAGACAAGGAAGAGCTGAAAAAAAGGCTCTTAGTGACGAACGATGAACATAGAAAGATGATGGAGCTTTTTAAAAATGGTGAGTTAGGTGAATTAGAAAGGTATATAAAAGAAGTACATTGGGATACAGATAAAGTGGAGATAATACCATTGTAGAAAATATAAAGGACAGTAGACAACTCAAGTCAATTGAGTCTGTTTATTTTTTATGTGACAGTTAATGGTCAAATACAAAAGGATTCGGAATGAACTTATTCCGAATCCTTTTGTATTATGTAAGGGTTTGATTTATAAACATTACTTCAAATAATGTAAATAATTATTTTATTGTAAAAATTAAAAACATAAAATATAATATACAATATGAGAAAATGAATTTAATATACAATATGCATAAATATATTATAATGGTTACTTTTGCTTTTGAAACGAAGATGTATTTAAAGGAGATGGGTTAATTGATTCAAAAAAACTTTGAACTAGCGAAAAAATTACGACATACATTACATCAGCATCCAGAGCTCTCTAACGAGGAGGTTTGGACAAAAAAATATTTAATAGATTTTTTGAAAGCGTATACAAAACTAGAAATCGTAGATAAAGGAAATTGGTTCTATGCGGTTTATCGTGCCGGCTTAGATAAGCCTAGCATTGCATTCCGTGCAGATTATGATGCACTACCAATGGATGAGGTCATTGATCTTCCTTGGGCTTCTCAATTTCCCGGAAAAGCACATAAATGTGGACATGATGGTCATGCTGCAACATTAGCAGGATTTGCACTTGAAATTAATGAGAAGGGTGCAGACAAAAATATTTTCTTTCTTTTCCAGCCTGCTGAAGAGACTGGAGATGGTGCTATTCAATGCGTGGAATTAATTAAGGAACACAATATTGATGAAATTTTTGCTTACCATAATATGAGTGGATTATCTTATAAGGCTGTTGGGATTATTGATGGTACAAGTTTTTGTGCTTCAAAAGGGATGACGATACATTTGGAAGGTTCTCCTGCCCATGCAAGTCAGCCAGAAACTGGTACCAATCCATCTTTAGCTTTTGCTAATATTATCAAAGCAATTTCCGAATTTACATCTCCAGAAAAAAGCAAAGGTCTTGTTTTATGCACGGTCGTACAAATTGATGTTGGTGAAAAAGCTTTTGGTATTGCAGCTTCTAAAGGAGATCTTCGAATGACAATTCGAGCTCTATACGAAGAAGAGTTGGAACAACTTCAAGAAAATCTTGAAAACTTCGCGAAAGCTCAAGGTGTAGAACACGGGTTAAAAGTAAGTTTCTCTTATAACGACGAATTCCCAGAAACTATAAACCATAAAGAAAGTGCCGATAAGATTCGCTTAGCTGCAAAATCCAAAAACATAGAATTAATTGAATTAGATGAGGCTTTCCGTGGCTCTGAAGACTTTGGTCACTATACAAAATTAACAAAGGGTGCCTATTGTTTTATTGGTACAATACGGTTTTTTTGATGCCCGCTAATCAAATATGAACATTCTTATTTTTATTTTTCAAAACTTTCTTAAATTAATTGAACACTGCTAATACATCTCATACTGACATGCACACTATGTCACAAGTGAGGTGTATTTTTGTATATTTTATACCAAACAAAAAGGCCCCAGATAGGGCCGTATTATTTAATAGAAAAAGAGCTATCTCTTATAGTTTTTCAAAATTAAGAATTCAAAATCCTACTCCTGTTAACCAAACTAATATCGTTACGATTTGATCCATATAATTTTCACCTCCTATTTTCAAAAATAGGGTAAAATATAATGAATCTACCAAAATATTCATAATTGAATAACATACAAAACCAATTTAATAAGTATATTAGTGGAGGGGATTGGTACATGTTAGGTAAATTAATAAAAAAAATAAGAACTTCCAAAGGATTTACCCAAGCAGAAATAGCTAAAAGTGCTCATATTTCACAAAGTAATTATTCGAAGTTTGAGGTAGATGCAATTGAAATAAGAGCTACCTCATTTATGATGATTCTTGATAAAGTCGGGTTGGATTTAGAGGAATTTGAATTTATCAAAAATGGTTATAGTTATTCAGATAAAAGGAAACTATTAATTAAATTTTTTTATGCCCCTTATAACAGTAATTTAAAATTAAAAGAAATTTATAATGAATGTGAACTAATTCTAAATAGTAGATACGATGAGGATATAAAAGACATTAGAACGTTATGTAGTGCATTGATTCACTTGAATAACGACAATGACATTGAGCAAGCTCGTATACCTGCTTTTGAGATTTGGGATAGATTAAAAAAAATGGAACAACTATATATTTCCGACATCTATCTTTTTAATGCAATTATGTTTATATTTCCATTAGAAACAATAATGGAAACAAGGAATTTTATACAAAAAAGTATTGACCGGTATAAAGACTTCCAAAACATCGATCGTATGTCAATAAACATAATACTTAACCTATCATATCTATATATTTCTAATAAAAAAT
Organism: Psychrobacillus sp. FSL K6-2843; assembly: GCF_038626375.1. Lineage (NCBI taxonomy): Bacteria > Bacillati > Bacillota > Bacilli > Caryophanales > Bacillaceae > Psychrobacillus > Psychrobacillus sp. FSL K6-2843. Next base: position 146,384 of record NZ_CP152021.1, read on the forward strand.
ACTCAGAGGCATTAACAGAGATCTTAAATATAGAACCCAAATGCAAACAATTAAATGCTTATATTCCGCTTGCTATATGTTACATTCGTAAAGGAATTTGCATGGAACGAACTGGGAGTGAGGAACAAGGTAAACAATGGATTAAGAAAGGGTTAAACATTGTCGAGGTATTAGAAGAGGAGAAGTTGCTGGAAGCACTTAAATTAGAATTAACATTGTAATATCCAAAATTTAGAGGGTTATTCTTATCTTGCCCTTTACAAAGTAATATATTCGTAATAACTCCCTCTAATAGCTAGAGAAAAATATGAATATATTTTTCTAACAAATTAATGGGAGTTATTGTACACCTGGAACTAATAGAGGTTAAGGTTATATGCCATAAATTACTTAATAGTATAGGGTATTGTCATCCCATTTTTGCCATGTAACAACGTTTGTTTTTTGTTGGATATTAAAGGTAAACCCACCTGTAATTCCACCTCTTTCGAAGTTAATACCTGCTTCGCCACCGACATCAGCATTAAAAGTTGAGTAAGAATGAATATATTTAATACCATAGAATAATTGTGAAGATGATTTTTTAGTTACATATACAGTTGCGTATCCATCAAACTGACCATCGTCAACAACTGTGAACATAACTATTCCCTGACCTTTTTGCCCTACATCTGAAACTGAAGATACGTTGTTATCTCCCGCTGAGCCATAATATGTAGCGGCACTTGGGTCCCATTCAATAGAAACTGGATCTTCTGTTGCAGAATAAACTTCTCCAATTGATGCATCCCACATTCCACTGATGCGATAATAAGAATCTCCAGAACGTTTTGAAGAATAAGCAGTTAAAGTCACATCATTAGACTTAACAGCATTAATTGAGATTCCTTCGTTCCCTTTAGGTTTAATTGCAAATTCAACTCCAACTTCATCGAGTTTTTTTGTTAAAGTATCGGTACTTTCATCGTTGTTTTTAACGACATTATACATAAAACGATCAAACTCTTCGTCAGATAGTTGGGCAATTGATTTGGTAAGATTAGTGCCTTTTAAATCTAAAGAAGATAAGCTAGTCTCATTAAAAATATTTGATAATTGAACTTCAGTTTTCTGTTCATATTCCTTCTCAGAAATGCTACTAGCTTCGGTAGTAGAGCTACCCATTATAGATAGGCCTAAAATAAATGGAGATAATGCAAACAATAAATTTTTCTTCTTCAAAATCTTCAGCTCCTTTATAATTGTTTTTAACCTCTATAAAAATATTATAATTTTTAGAACATTTAATTGTTTATAATATTCATAAATGAATATTATGTGAAGAGGGATACTGATAAACTATAATAAAAAATATGTAATAACTAAATTCAAAGGGGAAATAGTTATGAAGAGGCTCATAATCATACTAATAGGGATCTGCAGCATATTAACCGCTTGTAACAATGCAGAACCTGAAATCACAATTGGAACGGTAATTTCTAACTTAACAGAAGAAGATTTCAATACCTTAGGGCGACCAGTTGAATACAGCGAATCAAAAAAAGAAGACTTTAAAAAACTTACTTTCAATTTCTATATGGAGCATAAAAGTGATACAGAAAGAAAAATTGAAATGTTTGATAATTGGAGCGGTGTATTAGATAATCATGACCAAATAAAGCGTTATTGGGGAGGGAAGGGTACTTCACAAGATAACTCTGAGGAGAGTTTTGCTGAATATCAATATGAGCTGACTTTTTATTCAAAAGGATTAAGTGAAGAGGATATTAAAGAAATATTTAATGAATCAGAGATAGTTGTTGAGTGGACAAATGGCGACGGTTCTCAGAGTGAAACATTTATTATTGGAGATACAATTACATTTGAATAATTTACACGATATATAAAGTATTTTAAAAAGTCTAGAAATTTTTGTCCAATTTTGAGGCAATAATTTCCGGACTTAATGAAAAAAGAACAATAATTTTACACACAGGATTTTTTTCTGTCCAATTTCGACGTTTTAATGTTAACAGAATACTGACTATTATCCTTTTAGAAATAAGTGAAAGACGAAATAGGGGAAACTTCAAATAATTTTATTAGGTTTACAAACAATTCGTATAATCGTAATTAACTCAAATAACCTGCTGTACTTAAAACGGCCAATACCCTTATATGACAGGGTTTTGGTCGTTTTAGTTAGGAGTTAATGTTGTTGAAAGAAGGATGAACGCAAAAATGCCGGAATATCGAGCAAATAGGATGAATTAAAGGAAAAAAGGGTAGTTTTCAACCGAGGTGGAGAAAAGGATGTCAGGAGATCCGAGCTTTCAATTATTAATTTATTTAAAAACAGATAGGAACAAATTGGATGGTTATGTTAAGATTTGAATAAGATTGTGAAGGTTTTCACTTAAACTAACGAAGCAGTTTAGTTGAATAAGAAATTATAAATACAATTGTTCAGGAACGGGAGAAAAAATGGAATATAAAAACTTAGCAGTACACTTTACAGATGAATTTGAAGAGTATAAGCGTTATTTGCAAGAACATATTGAATTTAATGGAGAAATATTAAATCATGTCTTCTTCGGTGAATGCAGCAATTATTTTATTGAACTCATTGGAAAAGAGAAGGATATACCAAAGATAAAGGAATTGTTTGATTACCTTGAACTGATGGCAACTTCAGGAGACGATGAAGTTAAAGAATTACTAAGCGTTACTATACTTGCACAACTTGGCGACTCTAAAAAGCTATTAAAAAAAGCTTATAAGTATATGGGTTCAGAGACGAGGAAAGCCTCAAATGAAATTGAAAGGTATTGGGGTAGAAATTGATACTAACTGGTGCTTTAAGAAGGAGTAAAGCCTTTTTTCTTAGTTAACTAGCGCGGCAGTTTAGTTGAGTAAAAAAATGAATTGGAGGTCGAACAGATATGAAACGAGAGGGAATTGTTAAATGGTTTAAAGAAGAAAAGGGTTATGGTCGTATTATGCTTGACGGTGAGGATGGAAATCATGTTTTTGTTCATTTCAGTTCGATTTTACCTGATAAAGAAAGATTTCCGAATGGGTTCATATTCCTTAAACAAGGTCAAAAAGTATCCTTTGATTTAATTGAAAACCCAAATTCTACCGACCAAGAGCAAGTTGCAGAAAATGTAATCATCATCTCTGACTAAAAAAATCTTATTCAACTCCCATGAAAATTAAAAAATGCTCAAAATATACAAAAATGCATAACAAAAGAGACTCAGAATAAGATTTTTTAAAAAAAGCTGAGCCTTAGAATGTTTATATTAAGTTAAAAGGTAAATCAAGAATCAACTCCATATTCTTGTAAGAATAAAGGCAGGCTGGTGCAATAACCAGAGTAGGATTAATCTCCCATGAGTGCTACTCATATAGAGTGCGACAGTCTGTGATGCACCGTGGTCGTTGGAGTCAGACTAACGGATGGGCTCAATGGCACCATAGTTGATCGACCTTCTTCGCCAGCCATAGTATCCTATACCCGTTTTTCACATTTTCATTCTCTGTGGTGTAGCGCTGGTTTTGCGCTACATGGATGGCTAACGGGTGCTTTACTTCAAGAAGAAGTAAAGCCTTTTTTCTTATTGAATTAATGGGGCAGTTTATTTTAATAAAAGATTATAAGGGGTAGAGATATGGTTAATAATCAATTATTTAAAAAGTTAAGTGATGAATCCCAACTTGGTGAAATAATTGGGGTTCCAGTATCAATATCAGGCGGTCTTTTACATAAGACGTATGCTATTGAAACAGATAAAGGAAAATATGCCGTAAAAATCTTAAATCCTCAAATTATGTTAAGACCAGATGCAATGATGAATTATATTAATTCAGAGAGGGTTGCAAATTTGGTGTCAAAGAAAGTACCTGCTGTTCCAGCTAAAATAATTTATGGAAATTTTATTCAAACTATAGATAGTCAATTCTATATTGTTTTCGATTGGATAGAGAGTATAACTCTTGAATCAAGTGTAATTAATAGTAGTCATAGTGAAAAAATAGGTTCTATCCTCGCTGACATCCATGGTACAGATTTTTCGGAACTTCAATTAAAGAAAGATTTGGGCAACAATGAACAGTCCGTAAACTGGAAATATTACATTCAACAAGGACAAAAAAGTAATGCTGAATGGGTTGAATCTCTACTTGAAATTGTTGATAAACTTTATGAGTGGAGTACTTTAGCATACAAAGCAAATAGAGTACTTTCAACAAATTTAGTTATTAGTCATAGGACACGGGATCATTTATGTAAACGAATACCGGAGATGATTGACCATGTAGTAAAAGCATGGCGCGGAGAATACAGTTTGATTGAATTCCATACACCAACCACATTTAACAACCCTGAATTCGTTGAAGAAATAATGCCCACCCTAGAAAAAGTAATGGGCCTCGAGAACATTATCGAGAATGGAGTAATGAGTGGTTCAGAAGATTTCTCTTATATTTCTCAATCTGTACAGTCTGCATTTCTTATTTTAGGGACAGGTAAAGAAGGAGAGGCACCGGTTCATAATCCACGCATGCAACAAAAGGAAGAAATCTTTAAATATGGTGCTAGTTTACATGCGAATGTGGCAATAGAGTGGTTGAAGCAACAACATAAATAATATATTGAAAAAATTTGCCTAGTAGTATGTAATAAGATTCCTATAGGGATACCAAAATTAGAGCGCTTTGGTTCAGAGCTTCGTGTTACCAAGTATGTAGAGAAGCAGTACAACTAATCATTTTCCTCCTTTTTATAGGGAGGATTTTTTGATTATTAGCTAAATTATATGTATGTTGAGAATATCTCATATGACAGCCTTATACCTAGACCTGGGATGTTTCCAAAAACGTAGCGACAATTACAAGTGATTTGTAGTTGAGTGATGTTTAAAACCGCTAAGGGATAGGAATTATTTTTCTACAATTTATATAGTATTAAACAAATGGATGTAAGCACAGCATGAAAGTGGTACGATACAAAAAGAGGTGAATTATATGAACGGACAAAATAGAAAAGATATTCATGCAGGACTAGAAGTGTATATAATTTTAAAAAAGGATCAGCGCTCAGGCAATAAAACAAAGGGAGTAGTTCAAAATATTTTAACGAATTCAACCTTTCATCCACACGGCATTAAAGTAAGATTGACGGACGGTCAAATAGGCAGAGTCTGCGAAATTATAAAATAAAGGCTTAATAGGGGTCTGTACATACATTAACAGTAAAGGGAGAGCGAGAAAAGATGCAGGTAGAATCTCAAATATTAGAGTGGTTTGAACATTTTCATAAATATCCGGAAGTTAGCTGGAAGGAATTCGAAACAACCAATAAAATTGCTGAAATCCTTGATTCACTAGAAGTTCCTTACCGACGATTTGAAGATGTAACAGGCCTCTTGGCAGAAATAGGCGAGGGAAAAGAAGTGATTGCAATTCGTGCAGATATCGATGCATTATGGCAGGAGGTAGACGGGATATACCGAGCAAATCATTCTTGTGGTCATGATGCAAATATTTCAATGGTTTTAGGAGCTCTTCTTTTATTGAAGGATGCAAAGCTGGATAAACGTATTCGCTTTATATTCCAGCCTGCGGAGGAAAAGGGAAATGGTGCGAATTCTATGATTGACAGAGGGGCACTAGAGGATGTTACCCATCTCTTTGGAGTGCATTTAAGACCCGTGGAAGAGCTACCTTTTGGTAAGGTGGCACCAGCGATCCACCACGGTGCAGCAATGTTCCTTGAAGGGAAAATTAAAGGGATTGATGCACATGGAGCTCGACCTCATCAAGGAAAGAATGCGATTGATGTAGCAGTTGCAATCCATCAATCTTTAAAAAACCTATACTTTTCTCCTTTTGAGGCATACTCTGCAAAACTGACTAAAATACAGGCTGGTGGGGAAAGTTCCAATATTATCCCTGGTACAGCAAGCTTCTCGATCGATGCACGTGCTCAAAAAAACAATGTGCTTAAACAAATGAAAGAGCAAATTGAGAAACACTTACTTTCTCTTCAAGGGCTTTTTGATATAGAAATAGAATGGGAGTGGCAAGATATTACTCCTGGAGCAGAAGTTTCAAAAGAAGCCGCTTCAATAGCTAGAGAAGGTATCATTGAAGCGATTGGAACAGAGAACCTAGCAGAAGAGGTAATCACATCTGGTAGTGATGATTTCCATTTTTATACGATTAGACAGCCGAAATTAAAGGCTGCAATGATTGGCATAGGAGCAGACCTTTCTCCTGGTCTTCATCATCCTCATATGACTTTTGATCGCAAAGCCCTCTATATCGGTGCTCAAGTGCTTATGAAAGCGCTTTTAAAAATTGCTAAAAAAGATTGACGTAATTTTAATAAAAGATTAATATATCCCTAATAGCGACTAATAAACGACAATTGTAAATTATTGAACAAGTCGCGAAGGGGTGAATTGGTATGGTAGAAGAAAAGAAACCATTAGAGAAAAAAGAAATGTCCTTGATATGGGCGATCACGCCTTTATTAGTAATGATTTTAACAATGATTATTACTGTAGTTAAGTTGGAGCAAGGGCCTCACATTCCGTTAATAGTTGGTACAATCATAGCAGCATTTGTTGCTTGGAAACATGGCTTTAAATGGGATGAAGTCGAGGAAATGATGTACAAGGGGATTAAACTAGCGCTTCCAGCGGTAGTCATCATTATATTGGTAGGTCTTATCATAGGAGCATGGATCGGCGGTGGTGTAGTTGCTACGATGATTTATTTCGGACTAAAAATCATAACGCCAGCTTTCTTCTTAGTTACAATTTGTGTGATTTGTATGATAGTATCGCTTGCAATTGGTAGCTCTTGGTCCACGATGGGGACAATTGGGGTTGCAGGTATGGGAATCGGTTTAAGTATGGGAATTCCGGCTGCTATGATAGCTGGAGCAGTTATCTCTGGAGCTTATTTTGGAGACAAAATGTCACCGTTGTCCGATACAACCAATCTAGCGGCTGGTCTTACAGGAACAGATTTATTCGTACATATTCGACATATGTTTTACACTACTATACCCGCAGCAGTTATTGCGTTAGTAGCTTATGGTCTATTAGGAATGAAATATAAAAACAGCAGCATTGATCAGGAAAGCATACAGCAAACAATAGACGTGCTTGATCAAAGCTTTGTTATATCACCGTGGTTATTGCTAATTCCGTTAGCAGTAATTGTATTAGTTGCTCTAAAGGTACCTGCTATTCCAGCTTTAGTAGTTGGTATTTTACTAGGATTCCTATCTCAGATTTTTGTTCAAGGAGGAGACGTGGCTTCAGCTGTTAGTGCTCTTCAAAGTGGATACGTTATTGAAACAGGTAACGCAATGGTAGATGAACTCTTTAACCGTGGTGGGTTAGATTCTATGATGTACACGGTGTCAATGACGATTGTTGCAATGACCTTTGGTGGGATACTTGAGTTTTCAGGGATGCTTCAGTCTATTATGAATCAGATTTTAAAGCTTGCAAAGACAGCATTTTCTATGGTAGCTGCTACTATATTAGCTTGTTTTACAACGAATGCTACTTGTTCAGAGCAATATATCTCGATCGTTGTACCAGCTAGAATGTTTTCTAAAGCGTACACGAATATGGGACTGCACTCTAAAAACTTATCACGAGCTTTAGAGGATGGAGGAACTTTGACATCGGTATTTATACCTTGGAACACTTGTGGTGTTTTCATATTAGGGACACTAGGGGTAGGTGCTTTTGAATATGCACCATATGCTATATTAAACTATACAGTGCCAATTCTATCTATTATTTATGCAGCAGTAGGTTTCTCCATTGTGAAAATCTCAGAGGAAGAAAAGCAAGAGATTTTAAACAAAGAGATTGCAGAAGCATAAAAAAGGAAAGTTCAGTGATAAGCTGAGCTTTCCTTTTCTTTTTAAGTGGCTTTTTAATGCCAAAAAGCTTTTTATGACCGGATAGAAAATTTTATAACCGGATAGAGGAGATTTATGACCGGATAAAAAAATTTATGACCGTTCAGCAAAATTACCTAGAACTCAGCAGGCTTTAAATTTAATAGGTAGGAAAGTTAAATTCATATACCGCTCGAGGTCGCCCCTGCTGATAGGTCATTTCTTCACCAACGATGGATGCATAACCGTGATCCGACAACTTTTTAAGAATCCTTTCAGTTGTTCGCCTACTGACCTTTAAAAAGACTTCTAAATCATGTGCAGTAAACTCGACGGAATGGTGGATGCGACTAAATTGCATAATTTTAGAAAGATTAGCTGGGCTTAATTTTGTCTCTTTGGCTACTATAACAAGCCTAGGATCGTTCGTTCTTAAGTCGATTTTAGTTTCATTTTGAAGGAGTTGCCCAGTTAGTTGTTTTTCCTGGTTCATTAGATAGATATTGTTTTTTGTGGCATGTTTTAAGGCATCCTTAGCGTTTTCACTAGCTTCTAACACTGTCGTGCCATACCCAAAGGCAATGCGGACGGGGGTGCTAAAAAGGTCGAACCAGCTATTCACCACGTTGCTCTCCAAGGCAAGTTGAACCTTTCCTTGAGTAGTGAAAAGCATATAAAGCAGGTCATCGACTTTAACAATCGAAGCGTCTATAGAATCTGTTACTTTATTCAAGGAGGTTGCTGAGCTAGAGTCCTCTTGGTCTAGTAAAATAGAGCAAACGGCAATTTTGGAGGCTTCACTTTTTGCGAGAATTGCTAATGAATTGGTTTCTTCAATCGCTTTTAAAATAGAGTTTTTTGGGTCAATCATTCGAACGACAGGTATTCCACTTTGCATCAAAGATTCATAAACAGCGTGGACAGAAGTAATTGCAAGCTTTGTTTTTCCGGCATTTTGTAGGCTAATATGAAAAGACACCACCTCTTCTAAAGAGAATGCAGGATCAATTTGCATAAGAAAGGGAACGGCAGCTGTTTGGTTGATATCCTGTAAGACACTTTCTACAAGCTTTGGTTCTATTAAGTCCATGGAAATTTGATGAATAGGAGTATGACAAGTTGCTAATAATGTAGTAGCAACGGAAGTACTGTCCTGCTTTAAATAATAGGAAGGTACAGGCAAGAGCTCTCTCTCTTTTTTCGCATATAGGTAGGGGAGCGAACCAGAGAAAAATACAGCGGCGCATGGTTTTATATTTTTTACTAGTTCCTTCGCCTCTTTTGGAGTATTATAGTGATAATAATCCAAACGGATAAAAGGCATCTCATGTTCGAAATGCTTCAAGCGATCTATAAAGTTTGTAGAGCCAAGAACTGCTATACGTGATTGCATGATATCCCCCTTTTTTTATGTATTTAACGACTATTTAACGACAACTATAACCAAAAAATAAAAATATGTAAAGGAAGTTAGAAAAATATGAAAATTAAAGAAATAGAAATATCTGCTATTAGATTACCATTAATCGATCCATTTATCATTAGTTATCATACGTACGATGATATGCCTTCTATCATAGTGAAGCTCACAACAGAAGAAGGTCTAGTTGGGTATGGAGAGGCAGTCGCAGACGAGCACGTAACAGGAGAAACATGGGAGAGCACATATGCTATGCTAAAAAATACTTTAGCACCAGCTTTAATCGGAGAAAATCCGATGGAATTTGAGCGACTTCATGAAAAGATGGATAAAGCTGTCTACCAAGCACCAGCAGCTAAAGCAGCCTTAGACATTGCTTGCTACGATGTGGTCGGTAAAAAACTAGGTGTTCCAGTATACCAATTGCTAGGTGGGCGTTATCATGAAAGATTTCCAGTTACTCATGTATTGAGCATAGGCTCCCCAGAATCTATGGCAGAAGAAGCAGAAAAACGTATGAAAGAGGGCTATACTTCATTTAAAATGAAAGTAGGAACAGAAGTACAGGCTGATGTAAAACGAATCCAAGCAGTTAGAGAAAAAGTAGGCAATGAGATTGCCATTCGAGTAGACGTAAATCAGGGTTGGAAGAATAGTGCTAATACTATTTCTGCGATGCGTCAGCTAGAGCATACAGGACTAGATTGGCTGGAACAGCCTGTAATGGCAGATGATTTTAACGGAATGGTGGAGGTCAAGGCAAAAACTAGTACCCCCCTTATGATGGACGAAGGCTTGAGAGGGCTTCGTGATATGCGTGAGTTAATAGAGAAGCAAGCTGCACACAAAGTGAATATTAAGCTGATGAAATGTGGCGGTATATATCCCGCTATGAAGCTTGCTCATATGGCTGAAATGGCAGGCTTAGAATGTCAAATCGGTTCTATGGTCGAGTCTTCCATTGGCTCAGCCGCAGGATTTCATGTAGCATTCTCTAAAAAAGCATTTACGAGTGTCGAATTGACGGGTCCACTTAAGTTCTCGAAGGACGTTGGAAATTTGCGCTATGATGTTCCTTTTATTAAACTTAATGAGCGACCAGGTTTAGGTATAGACGTGGATGAAGAAGTGTTAAAAGAGTTAACAGAGTTCTCCGATAAAGTAATGAAGTAAGAGGAAGTGCATCAATGAAAGAGTGGATAGTCAGTCTTGGGGAAAAAGAGTACCCAGCTCGAGAGTTAACAAAGGACAATATAGAACAAATTTTAGCCTTACAGGACATTGTCTTGCAAAACTTAGATAATAAAGAGTTTTTACAGCCCCTTACAAAGGAGGAATTCGAAGACTCTCTAGAGCACCGTTTAATGGTAGGTGTATTTGCTGGTGAGGAGCTAATCGCATTTCGTACCCTTGCGATTCCAGCAATGGACAAGCATCATTTAGGATATGATATTGGTCTTTCGGAAGAACAATTAGGTGACGTTGTTTATCAAGAAATTACGAATGTCCATCCTGAATACCGCGGTTACGGTCTCCAAAGAAAACTAGCGGACCTTGTAATGGAGCTTATGCAGGATTCTACATACATCTATATTTGTGCGACGGTAGCACCATTTAACTTTGCCAGTTTAAAAGACAAGCTAAGCCAAGGAATGGTTATTAAAGCTCTCAAACGTAAGTATGATAATATGCTGCGTTACATATTTTACAAGAGAATCGCTGGAAATGATTTTATAACATTTGGCGAAAAAGAGCTCCATATAAAAATGGGGGGCATAGAGGAACAGCAAAAATTACTAGCAGCGGGCTGGGTAGGCACAAGCATCTTCCAAAAAGATGAAGAGTGGTTTGTTGTATTTAAGGAAACTATATAAAGCGATTAGACCCTTAATGAAAATTCATTAGGGAGTCTATAATCGACAAAGCTCCCTATATAGTTTTGAAGTAACCAAAAGGTTTTATCTCACTTGAGGTCTTAAAATAATATGTAAGGCAAATACATCATTTTTATCTACTGGGATTACGACCCATTAAGGTAAAAATGATTTTTTTTATTAGAAAATCAGGTATATATTTTTTCAAATTTTTTATGAAGTTCCTGTGCAAACTTGTTACAAACAGGAGTATTGTGTTGGATGAAGAGCTGCATCCTCTCTTTTCTTCAGTCAAATGTATGAGAACCATTCAAGACCTTTGACTGAATGCGCGATACTTCGATTCCCTTATATTTAAAATAGTAAGAATATTTTAAGGGGTGTTTGACGATGAAAACTTTATATCAGGATTCACGATTTTGGTTAATTATATTTGCTAATATAGCTTCCTCTATTGGCTCAGGAATAACGATGATTGCAATTCCTTGGATGCTAGTGACGAGTGACGATGGCAATGCTGTATTTGGGTACATTACAATTTCTATGACAATCATTAGTTTTATAATTACGCCCTTTGTAGGTTCTTTAGTGGATAGAATGTCCAGAAAGAAATTACTTTTAATCAGCGAAGTGGTTTGTTTAGTTGTATTATTGTTTTTTGCCTCTATTGGATTTTTAGGTTTATCCTATGAAATCTGGCACTATACACTAATTTATATGATTGGTAGTCTATATTACACAATTTTTTATCCAACCATGTTTGCGATGAATCAAGAAATTTTCCATAAGGATCAGTATAAGTCTTTAAATGGAACGATGGAGGTACAGGGCCAGCTTTCTAGTATGATTGCTGGGGGAGTGGCGAGTATTTTACTGATGAAATGGGATTTACATTATATTTTATTATTAGATGTATTGACGTACGGAGCAGCGATATACTTTTATGTTAAGCTACCTTACACAAGAGTAAAACGACCGAAGGCAGAAAAGGTGGAGAAAGGTAAAACGTGGGAAGGCTTAGTTTATATGTTGGCTCGTCCAACCATGTTTGTCTTTTTAGTATTTTCTTTTATGCCTTTTATAGGGGTCATGCTAACAAATTATTTGTTTCCTGTTTATCTAGTTGAGGTGTTAGACGCGGATGCAAGTGTATATGGTTTAGAAGGGATGATATATGCTGCTGGTGCAGTGCTAGCAGGTATTGTTGTTCCTATTCTGGCGCAAAAACTAGGAAATGAGAAGACAATCATTTTAGGAGTGCTTATTTATACGGTTGCGATTTCCATGATAGTCTTTGTTGAACTACCTATTTACTTAACATTAATGTTGTTTTTAGCGATTGGAAACAGTGGAGCTCGGGTTGCGAGGAATTCCTTCCTGATGGATCAAATTCCAAACGAAATCATTGGTAGGGTTGATAGTTTGTTTCGTTCCATTGGTTTACTCATAAGAATTTTATTGCTAGCCCTTTTTACTGGAATGGTTTCTTCAGGTCTAATTGTCATGTGTTTCTATGTTCTAAGTGGCGTATTGGTCGTGTCTGCCTTTATGGTGACGATCAGCTGGAAGAGGGGCTTTGAGGTTAAAAAGAAAAAGACGATATGTCTAGAAGAAGTTAGTATGTAGAAGTATACATTTCAAATAATAAGTTGTATGTTTGGGGGGCTTAGGGTAATGGATGAAGTCCCAAATGATGAACGAGCAAATGGATTTCGCTGAAGAATCGCAACCATGGAGATGCTTAGAAGTATATATAAGATTTACATTTGAACAGGATGATAAAATTTTAATAAGTAATTAAATGCTACTACAAAAAGTTAATAAGTAATATAGCTGCCTAATAAAAATGGGCAGTTTTTTTATATTCGCTTGATAGGGAAAGTAAGCGAGAGTCGAATTGCCCTTCTTCCATATCTTTTTATGAAGTCTCGTAATTTTAGAGTACAAAGAATAGTGAAAATTAATAGTGTTATCGAGTAGAACAGGTTGATTTTACTATATTCCTTGTTTATAATGAAAGACGACTCAATAATGATAATCGTTATCAATAAAATTGAGAAAAATAATTTTTTATGGGGATTACAAATGAGATTATGGATATTAGTAGTAGCAACTATTATCCTATCCTTTATTTCGCTATTTATAGGAGCCATTGATATTAAACCGAGTGATCTGCTTGATTGGGACTCCCAAAAGACCCAAATCTTTTTAATGAGTCGATTGCCACGCTTAATGGCAATTATATTAGCTGGTGCAGGAATGGGTATTGCGGGCTTAATTATGCAAAGCTTAAGCCGAAACAAATTCGTATCACCGACAACGGCTGGTACACTTGATGCAGCAAAACTAGGTGTTATAGTTTCGATGATATTCTTTACAAATATGTCTTATATGGGACAGATTTTCTTTAGTTTTACATTTGCTCTAATTGGAACTTTTATCTTTATGCAATTGCTTGAGCGTATTAAATTTAAGGATGTTATTTTCGTACCTTTAATCGGTATTATGTACGGTAATATCATTGGGGCCATCTCAACATTCTTAGGATATGAAGCAGATGTTTTACAAAACGTTGAATCATTCTTTTTAGGGAGCTTTACATTAGTTGTCTCTGGGCGCTATGAATTACTATACGTAGCTGTACCAGCGATTATTATTGCTTATATTTATGCAAATAAATTCACTGTAGCTGGTATGGGTGAGGATTTTGCAAAAAACTTAGGTCTAAGTTATCGTACAGTGTTAAATATAGGTCTTGTTATTGTAGCGATAATTTCTACAACGGTTGTTTTAACAGTAGGTATTATCCCATTCTTAGGTTTAATCGTTCCTAACCTTGTTTCTTTGTATCTGGGAGATAATTTACGCAAGACAATACCGCATACTATTTTCATGGGTGCTGCATTCTTACTCGCATGTGATATTATAAGCCGTTTAATTGTCCATCCATATGAAATTCCGGTAAATACAACAGTCGCCGTAATTGGCAGTGCGATCTTCTTAATTATGTTGTTTAGGGGGAAAGCATATGCGAAAAAATAGTACCAAGCTAATTATTTTAGCTGTTATTGCATTAATATTTATGGCGTTGTTTGCATTTTATAATATTCAGGGTGGTTTCAGTTATGCCTTTCCAAAGCGTTTAGAGCGTTTAGCTGCGATGGTTATTACTGGAACGGCAATTGCATATGCGACGGTTATATTCCAGACTGTAACACATAACCGTTTATTAACACCTTCCGTAATGGGTATTGACTCTATGTATCAAGTAGTGCAAACGGTAATATACTTTACAGCAGGTTCAGCTTCTGTTTTCGTCGTAAGCCGTTACTTAAACTTTAGTGTATCTATTATTGCGATGGTAATTTTCGCTTTAATCTTATATCGTTTTTTATTCCGAGCAGATAAATATCCAATTTTCCTTCTATTGTTAGCGGGTATGATTATTGGAACCTTGTTAGGAAGTCTAGTAACATTCATGCAAGTTATTATTGATCCTGTAGAGTATGAAAGTCTACAAGCTCGATTGTTTGCAAGCTTTATGAATGTGAAAACAGAATTGTTACTTATTGCAATAGTTATACTGGGACTTGCATTTTTGTATGGTTCTCGATTATTGAGAGATTTGAATGTTGTATCATTAGGTCGAGATAATGCCATCAATCTAGGTGTTAACTATGACAGAATCGTACTACAAGTTTTAATATTATCTTCTGTGTTAATAGCAACTTCAACAGCGTTAGTTGGACCTGTTACATTCTTAGGTTTAATTGTAGCGAATGTAGCGTATCAATATTTAGACACCTATAAACATTCTGTATTGATTGTTGGGGCGAGCCTGATTAGTATTATAGCGCTTGTCGGAGGACAATTTCTCGTGCAGCATGTATTCCATTTGAATACAACGATTAGTGTAATAATTAACTTTGTCGGTGGGATTTACTTTATTTACTTATTACTAAAGGAAAGTAGGAAAGCAGAATGATTGAAATTAAAGAGCTTTCTAAAAGCTTTGGGAAAAAAACGGTCGTTGAAAATGTAACATTAAAAATCCAACCAAAGGCTATCACTTCTTTTATTGGCCCAAATGGTGCTGGTAAATCCACTTTGTTATCAATGGTGAGCCGACTATTAGATGCTGATACAGGGGAAGTATTTTTAGATCAAACGGACGTAAAGAAAATGAAGTCAGATACTTTTGCAAAGCGAGTAGCTATTTTAAAACAGGCAAACCACTTAAATATACGTTTAACTGTTCGCGAGCTTGTTTCCTTTGGTCGCTATCCGTATTCCAAGGGCCGACTAAATGCAGAGGATGAAAAATTGGTCGACCAAGCACTGGAATATATGAACTTAACCGAGATGCAAGATAATTTTTTAGATGAGTTATCGGGTGGTCAAAAGCAGCGTGCATTTATTTCAATGGTTATTGCTCAGGATACAGAATATATTTTATTAGATGAGCCCTTAAATAATCTAGATATGAAACATTCTGTACAAATTATGAAAATTTTACGCAAGCTTGTAGATGATTTAGGGAAAACTGTAGTCATTGTATTACATGACATTAACTTTGCTTCTGTATACTCTGATCGAATCGTAGCATTAAAGGATGGCCGTCTTGTAAAGGATGGTCCAACGCATGAGATTATTAACTCGGAAGCTTTACGTGATGTATATGATATGGATATTCCTGTACAAGTGCAAGATGGTTGCCGTATTTGCGTATACTTCAATTCCCATTAATTTTCAGCAAAATGTTTTATCTCTAATAGGTAGAAGATTCAATATGCGTGCATGAGTCTAGTCACTTATGCACGTATTTAATGCGGTTTAAATGAGAATGAGAATTAATTGCAAAAATGAGTTGACAAATTTTGTGCGTTTCATTTAAACTGATTACAGACGATTGAAAATGATAATCATTTTCAATTAAAGATAGTATTTCTAGGAGGAAGCAAAAGATGAAGAAATGGAAATTTTTAACTGCGTTAGCAGCTTTAACATTAATGCTGGGAGCATGTAACTCAGATGACGACTCATCAGCTGGAGAATCTACTGATAAAGAAACACCTGTTGCAGAAAATGAGGTTGCGGAAACTTCTGCATTCCCAATGACAGTATCTTCCTTAACTGCTTCACGTGAAGATGAAGAAAAAGGTACAACAATCACATTTGAAGATGTAACATTAGAAAAAATGCCTGAACGTATTATCACATTGGACTATGGTTTCTTAGACACACTTGATGCTTTAGGTGTGGAAGGTATCGTAGGAATCGCAGCTGGCGGTGGTAAAGGTAACATCCCTCCGCACTTAAAAGAAAAATATGTTGTTGACGGTGTTGCTGATGTTGGTACATTAAAACAAATTGACTTTGAAGCAGTAGCAGCTGCTGAACCAGATGTTATTTTTATCTCTGGTCGTCAATCTCCATTCTATGAAGAATTGAAAGAAATCACACCGAACGTAGTATTCATCGGTTCTGATAACCAAAACTATATTGATGCTGTAAATGAAACAGTTGACTTAGCAGCTCAAATCTTTGATAAAGAAACAGAAGCTAAAGAATTAAAAGCAGCGTTACAAGAGAAAGTAGATGCTGTGAAAGAAAAAGCAGCAGGTTATGAAAATGCATTAGTAGCAATGTACAACGATAAGAAAATCTCTGGTTTCGATAATGGAGCAGATTCTCGTTTTGCTTACGTATATAATGACTTTGGCTTTAAACCAGCGACTACTGACATTGAAGCTTCATCACACGGTTCTGATTTCTCTTACGAGTCAATCCTTTCTGTTGACCCAGAAGTATTACTAATTATTGATCGTACTGCTTCTGATGTAGAAACAATTAAAGCAGACATCGAAAATGATATTATCAAACAAACTCGTGCTTACAAAGAAGGCAAAATCGTATACCTAGACGGTGTTAACTGGTACTTCTCAAGCAACGGTGTAACAACAGAAACAGAAAAATTAGATGAAATCTTAAATGAATTAAAATAATTTCTTGAATCTCAACATTAAGTACCCTATAAGATAGACACTTTGAAAAAAGGTCATCTTATAGGGTATTTTTGTTTTAAAGAAAATCCTATATGAGAAAAAAATAGCTATGAAAATCGTATAAGGAGCGTATAGAAACGGTAAAATGGCGCCAAATTAATCAGCTCTTATGGCTACTTTCAAAAATCAATATAACGTAAAGCTTGAAACTATTTCTTCTTTCGACCGTATAAAGAAGTATGAATAAAAGAAAGAAGGATGGATAAATGGCTTATGTATTTATTATTTCAGCCGTAGTCGCAGTTGTCACTGCATTACTAGTTGTCCCGCTTAGCGGCGATCGAAAGGATAAAATTTCTTCTATTGCTTTACTAACAATCCTAACGTTCGTTGCAGTCGCAATTATATACTATGTAACCAATTTAGATAGAAACTGGACTGCCTTATGGCCTTGGCTAGTGATTATAACTTTTGCAGGAACATTTTTGGCGAGAGGTGCAGAACAAAAAGTAAAAGGAGTTCTTTTACTAGGAAGTTTAGCTTTAACGGTTTATATGCTTTCAGCTCCTGTATGGAATGCTGATAAGAAGTACGAAGTAGCGAAAATGGATGAACAAGTGGAAATTGAAGCATTCGATGAAACAAAGACGCCAGCGAGTGTTCCTCCTAAGTTTGCTCGTAATAAAATGAAGAAGGCATTTGGGCAAGTGCCAAACACAAGCTATTATGAATTGGGTAATTTACAAATTCAAAAAGTAGATGGCAAGTACGTTTATATTGCACCCGTAGAATTTTCAGGATTCTTCAAGTGGTGGAATGGGGATGTTACTCCAGGGTATTTTACAATGAGTGCAACCGATTCTGCGGATAATCCGAAATTTGTAAAAGCAGATATGACTTATACACCGTCTTCGTATCTTCATAAAAACTTGGAAAGACATATGCGTATGAAGCATCCGAATAAAATCTTTTATGGAGATGCACAATTAGAAATTGATGAAGATGGTAAGCCGTATTATATACGATCATATGGTAAATTCATCACAGCTCGTAACGGTTTTGATGTAGAAGGTATTGTCGTAGTAGACCCTTCGACAGGCCAAACAGAATCATTTGCGCTTGCAGATGTCCCAGAATTTATCGATGGTGCGGTGTCACCAGAGACTGTTAGCTTACAAAATAGCTATTACGGAAAATATGTACATGGGTTTATCAATAGCTTGATTGGTAAAAAGGACGTGAGACTGCCTTCAGATGAGGGAACAGAGGCAAACGTCAGCCCAATCTTCACTGAAAATGGGGAAATGTATTATTTTACAGACTTTACGAGTCCAAAAGAAGGTGTAGATTCTATGCTTGGCTATTCCTTGACGGACGGACGAACAGGCAAAGCGACCTACTACACGGGAAACCTTGAGGATTCCTATATGGACTCTCAAGGGGCACTTCAAATTATTGAAAAGAAATTTATTGAAAAGAAATGGTCCGGTGAAATGCCAGTTCTGTATAATTTCTACGGAGAGGCAAGCTGGCTAACACCAGTACTGGATTCAAACGGATTCTTACAGAATTACTTTATCGTCTCAGCTGCTAACCCAGAAATATCGGTGTATGGTAATACACCGAATGAGGCATTAAAACTCTATAAAACAGCAATTCAGCGTGGAGGAAGTACAGTAGATGGCAGTTCAAGCGCTGAGGAAAAATCAGTCTCTGGCACAGTAGTACGTGTATTTAAAGAACGTGTGGGGGACTTCACGCAAGTATCGTTCTTGCTAGACAATAAAACAAATTACATCGTCTCTTCAGAAATGGCGCCATTCGTTGTTTATATGGAAGTAGGCGACAAGGTACAGGTGAAGTACTTAGAAACTGGAGAGCTATTCTTACCAGTGAAGGAAGTAACGATAGAAGGTATTGAATAACTGAATAGAGAGTGACTTACTCTTAATAGCTGAGCCCATTCTATGCCCTCCCAAGGCTAGAATGGGACTTTTTATGTCAAAAGTAACTCATGTCTAATGAGATGAATACGCTAATGAAAATCAATTGAACAATGGAGGAAGTAGTATAGGGTATTTTGTAAACGTAGAACCAGGTGTGAATTTATATGTGGAAGACATAAATCCTACCGGCTCAAAAACCATCTTGTTTGTTCATGGCTGGCCGTTAAGTCACAAGCAGTTTGAGTATCAGTTTGATGTGCTCCCACATATGGGGTATCGCTGTATAGGTCTGGATTGGAGAGGATTTGGCCAGTCTGATAAACCAATAGACGGGTACACGTATGATAGGCTGGCGGATGATATTCTAGCAATAGTAGATGCACTTCAATTAGATGATTTTGCACTAGTAGGTCATTCAACAGGAGGGGCAATAGCTATACGCTATATGTCTAGGCACAATGGAAAAGGTGTTACACATCTTGTTTTAGTGGATTCTGCAGCACCAACAGGTTTTACAAAAGACACAGCTGACCATTTTTTACATTTAGCATTGAATGATCGACCTAAGATGATGCGAGAAGTAACGGATAGTTTCTTTTTTCAATATGCTACGGAGGAGTTTTGTGATTGGTTCTTTCACATGGGATTGCAAGCAGCTGGGTGGTCTACAGCAGCAGTCATCGAGTTACTTAGAGATGAAAATGTTCAACAGGATCTACGCCAAATAGTTTCACCAACGATTATTGTACATGGCATCCATGATAGGGTTATCCCTTTTTCTCAAGCTGAGGAAATTCATCAGCAAATTTCAAACTCACAATTGTTGCCGTTTTACTACAGTGGTCATGGTCCCTTCTGGGAGGAAAGAGAAAGGTTTAATAGCTTGTTAATGGACTTTATTTAATGAAAGCTTGCTGGTGATTCTGACTAGACCTAGAAAAATATTTTCGAGGTCTTTTTTTATTTTCTCCAAACTTGTACATAAACATAATTGAAAGTAGCTAAAAGGAAAGATATGCTAATAGTAATAGCAATTGAAGGGGGAAATGAAATGGATGTATTTATCGTAACGGGATCAACTAACGGTATTGGACAAGAGTTAGTAAAGCAATTACTAGACAACAATAAAGTGGTATATGGGATTGCTAGAGGAGAAAGTAAATTTGAGCATTCTAATTATCATCACTTCATATTAGACTTAGCTAAAACTGAAAAAATAGCGGAAACTATGGAAGAGTTGATGAATGAAGTCATAGAGGGTGCAACGACTATAACACTTATCAATAACGCAGGAACAATTGAACCTATCGGGACAGCGGGAGATATAGATAACAATTTAGTGGCAAAAAGTATTGCAGTAAACTTAACTGCGCCTATGATTTTGACGGGAACATTTATAAAGATGACAGAACAAAAAGAAATTCCAAAGAAAGTTATGCAAATCTCTTCTGGCGCGGGCCGTAAGGGATATGAGGGGTGGAGCAGCTATTGTGCTGGGAAGGCTGGTCTAGATCGATTTACTGAAGCAGTTCAGCTGGAGGAGGCAAGCAAATCTAATGGAGTGAAATTGGTTTCGATTGCGCCAGGAATTATTGATACAAATATGCAAGGTAGAATTCGGGAATCCACGGAAAGTGAGTTTCCATTAGTAGATCGTTTCAAGGAATATAAGAATACCGGTCAGTTAAGTAGTGCGGAGGAAGTTGCTTCCAAACTAATTAGATTTGTGGAAAGCGAACAATATTATACAAGCGAAGTTGTAACAGATTTACGACAACTGTAAGGAGTCGTTTTATCTTTTTGTGAAAATCCGATACAATAGAGGATAGAGTAGATTGTGAAATGGAGGCCTAGTTGTGCGTGAAGTAGCAACATTACAAAAAGAAGCAATGGATATGCTGAAGAAAACAAGCAGAACCTTTTATATACCAATTACTTTTTTAGAACCTACTCTAAAAAAGGCGGTTGCCTCTGCGTATCTCTGTATGCGTGCAATTGACGAGATTGAAGACCATGAAACATTAGATTCACAAGCAAAACAGCGTTTACTATTAGAAACTAGCAAAATGCTGGTAAATGATTTTGATAAAAAAGAATATGAAATGCTTGTAGCTCCCTATGAAGAAACTCTGCCAGCAGTTTCCTTAAGACTGGGAGATTGGCTTGAAATTTGTCCGAAAGATCTAGTAGAGACTGTTAAGACCTATACTGCTGAAATGGCAGAAGGAATGGCAAAGTGGACAAAGAAGGAATGGCAAGTAAAAACAAAAGAAGACTTGGACGAGTATACGTACTATGTAGCTGGGCTTGTTGGTGTAATGCTTTCTGACCTATGGAAATGGAATGCTGACATTGAAACAGACCGTGATTTAGCAATTGCTTATGGTCGAGGCCTACAGGCAGTAAATATTTTACGTAATAAGGAAGAGGATAGTGAGCGCGGGGTTCAGTTTTTTCCAGAAGGATGGACACGAGCAGATATGTTTGAATATGCTGAGGGCAACCTAGCTAAAGCGGATGAATATATTAAAAGCATTAATCGCAAAAGCATCCTACTATTCTGCAAGCTACCTCTTGCATTAGCTCATAAAACATTAAAAGCACTAAAGAATGGACAAGAAAAAATGTCTCGTTCGGAAGTTGAAGAAACCGTTGTAGAAGTACAAGCGGAAGTTTAAATATACGTAAAAATCCCGAGACATAAGTTCTCGGGATTTTTTTAAAGAGATATATTTTTGTGAAGTTTAGTATAGCTTCTTGATTCTATATTAGAAAAAACTATAGAGCCTACACGCTTTTCCTAGCAACAAGTAGATGCTGGGTCATTCAAATTCACACTACAAACACCGGTTTCTGGCAAATCTAACTCAACATTTTTGGCAGAAACCAAATCTCCCGTCAGATATGCTACGATAGAGCGCACTTGCTCATATCCTGTAGCCATTAGAAATGTAGGTGCTCGACCATAGCTTTTCATACCAACAATGTAATATCCCTTTTCAGGCTGTCGTAATTCTTCTTCTCCATGAGGACGAACTGTTCCACAGCTATGAAGATTAGGGTCGATTAACGGAGCCAGAGCCTCTACGCTCTCGGTAGCAGTATCAATGCTTAATCTAATCTCTCTTGTCATGGAAAGATCTGGACGACTACCTGTATTAGCAATTATTTCATCGACAGGTGGGAGAACCATCTCTTTGCTCGCGAATTCTCCACCAATCTCAATACCTTTCTCTGTCTTGATAAGCTGGTGGATGTGGAATGGTGTAAATACTTGAATCTTGCCTGAATCGATTAACTGGTGAATTTTACTTCCTAATTCCCCTCGAGCTGCAAGTGCGTCCTTTTCCTCTCCTCCATATGCAGATTCTACATTTTTCTTTCTCATAATCCATGTGATTTTCACATTGTCTTTTAACTGAGCGAGCTCTAGAATTGTATTGATAGCCGAATGACCACCACCAACAACCGCTACTCGTTTTCCTTTGTATTTTTGTAAAGCTGATCCAAGAATATGAGGAATTCCATAATATATATGATCTTTTAAATCTTTTTCCTTATTAGTCCATATATTGTCTGCATTAATGGGATTTGGATTGGACCAAGTTCCAGTTGCATCAATAACAGCTCTCGCTTCGATTCTATTCGATAGTCCGCCTTGCTCCGTGTAAAGTATGAAGGGGGCATCTGATCGATTAGCAGTCTTCATTTTATCTAATCCTTTTTTGCTAATAGATAATACTCTCGTATTAAGGAAAAGATAGCTCTTTATTTCTGGAAGACTAGCTAAAGGCTCTAAATAATTGCTAACCAGTTCTTGACCTAGAGGAAGTTCCTCAGGATTTGGAGCAATCCACCCCTGTTTCTCCAACAATTTCTTCGCAACTTTATCCACGTTATATTGCCATGGGGAAAATAAACGAACATGCCCCCAAGAAGTAATATGGTGGCCAACATTTTGACCTGACTCAAGAATTATGAAACGTTCTCCTGCATTTACCAAATGAGCAGCAGCAGCTAAACCAATTGGTCCAGCACCAATAATGGCAATAGGTAAATCTTTGCTCGGTTCAACTTTTTCAGAAGGAGAACAACAGCATCCAGTGCTAATAGGCTTTAATTGTATTTTATTCATTTAAATAACCTCCAATATATTATTTGTAAATTGCAAGTAATTACTGTTTTTTTAAGCAAGCTTTCACTTGCTTAAAGTAGTGGGGTACAACAAACAGTTGATTTGGCCATCGCCTGATTCAATAATTGAATCGAGCGAATGACAGTTTCTTTTTCAAAATCATTCATATGGGAAAATACTTCTTCTAAATAGTCATTCATCGATTGGTCTATAGTTGTAGCGACGAACTTGCCTTGAGTTGTTAAAGAAAGTAGATAAACTCTTTTGTCCGTATGTAATGGTGTTTTCTTTACTAATTCCATCTTAACTAATGTTTGAATTTGTCTACTAAAGGTGGTGATATCTACTGCAAGAGCTTCAGCAATTTGTTGCATGGACCTTTCTGGCTGTTTATCGATTTCATAGAGAATATGGCTTTGTATGGTGGAAACGTCCACCGCCCCTATTGTACAGCAATTTTTATTTAATAATCCAAATCTACGTGTAAGTATTTGAAAAAGCTCTCGTTTATTATCCATGTGTTTCACCTCTGAATATAGCATATGCTAGTTATTTGTAAAATACAACTATTTTCTGTATAACTTCGAGCTTTTTATGCTCGAAGTTATATTTACTTTCCGTATTCGCTAAAGTGCTTAATTCTTTCTCCAATTTCATCACGAACTCGCTGGAAGGTGCTCCATTTTTGTGCTTCCGAGCCATCTGCTTTGGCAGGATCATCAAACCCCCAATGCACTCTCTTTACGTGAGGAGGTGTGACGGGGCATTTATCTGCAGCATCTCCACATAGAGTGACAACTAGTTCTGCTTGATGAAGTGTTTCCTCATCAATAATATCCGAAGTGTGGTTAGAAATATCAATGCCAGCCTCTTTCATGGCTTTTATAGCGTTGGGATTAAGACCATGAGCTTCAATTCCAGCGCTTTTTACTGTCCAGTCTTTGCTTAAATAGTGTTTAGCCCAGCCCTCTGCCATTTGACTTCTGCAGGAATTACCCGTACACAAAAAGTAAATTATTTTGTTGGTCATATTAGATCTACTCCTTTATTTTTAGTAGGCTATTAAGGACAAATATAATCCTAAGAGTGTAATGAATAATATAGGTATTGTTAAGATAAGACCTGTTTTAAAATATACTCCCCAAGAAATCTTAACGCCTTTTTGTGAAAGAACATGAAGCCAAACAAGGGTTGCGAGTGATCCGATAGGTGTAATTTTAGGACCTAAGTCGGAACCTATTATATTGGCATATATAAGTGCCTCCCTAATCGTGCCCGTAGTATTCGTCTCGGCTATAGCTAAGGCATCGACCATTACAGTAGGCATATTGTTCATGATTGATGATAAGAATGCGGCAATGAAGCCCATAGACATCGTTGTAGTAAATAATCCGTGTTCTGCTGCTCCCTCAATAATCTTTGCCAAAGCATGTGTCAAACCAGCATTTCCAAGGCCATAAACGACTACATACATACCAATAGAGAAAAAGACAATATTCCAGGGTGCTCCTTTTACTACAGCTCGAGTATCCACAACCGTACTTTTTCTTGCCATAACAATAAAAAATATTGCAACCAAACCTGCTACAAATGAAACTGGAAGTCCTATAAATTCGCTTGTAAAGTAACCAACTAATAAAATAGAAAGCACAAACCAGGATAGATGAAACATTTTCTTATCTTTTATAGCTTCTTTAGGCTCTTTTAACCTTGTTAAATCATACGTTCTTGGGATACTTTTTCTAAAATAAAACAACAATACAAGGATAGTTGCAGCTAAAGAAAATATATTCGGTAGAATCATTCGAGAAGCGTATTCTATAAAACCAATGCCAAAGAAATCAGCAGAAACAATGTTTACCAGATTACTGACGACAAACGGTAAAGAAGTCGTATCTGCTATAAAACCACTGGCCATGATAAAGGGAAATATCATTTTCTCCGAAAAATTCAAATTACGAACCATTGCCAATACAATTGGTGTAAGGATTAGAGCAGCCCCATCATTAGCAAAGAAAGCTGCTACTATTGCACCTAGGAGACTGACATAGACAAACATTTTAATACCGTTGCTTTTTGCTGCTCTAGCCATATGAAGAGCAGCCCATTCAAAAAGTCCAATCTCATCCAAGATTAAAGATATAAGGATAATGGCAATAAAGGAAAGGGTCGCATTCCAGGTGATATCTATAACTTCTAGGACATCATTAAATCCGACGACCCCAACTAACAATGCTACAATTGCCCCTGCGCAGGCAGACCAACCAATATTCAAGCCCCTCGGCTGCCAAATGACAAAGATAAGTGTGACGATAAAAATAATCGTTGCTAAAATAAGTGGTGACAATCTATAAACCTCCAATAATTACTTGCATGAAATACGTCGTCCTTGTTCCTCTAGTTGCTTCAGGTTAAAGTCTTGATTCGGCAGGTGTGCAAGAATGCTCTTCACAAGCGAAAAGAGTTCATTATCTCTATTTAGTGAATAGATAATCCATTGGCCCCGTCTAGACTCTTGAACTAACTCGGCATCCCTTAATTTTTTTATGTGCTGACTAATGGCAGGCTGGCTAGTTTTGAATATCTCCACAAATTCACAAACACAATAATCTTGAGATTCAAGCATCTTAATCATGCTGAGTCGTGTTTTATCACCCAACAGCTTGAATATATTCGCTGCTCGTTCTATTTCCTGTGTCATATGATATTTCTCCTTTTGTATATAAGTAATCGCTTATATAATACTTTGCTTATATATTAAATGCAACTAAATTTTACAGCAGAAGAAGAGGTGGACTATAATAAAATAAATGAGATGTAAAGTAGAAGGGAAGTATTAAAATGTTAAAAACAGCAGTATTTGATCAATTGAAACAAGCCATGCGTGATAAAGATGTGCTTTCTAAGGGAGTATTAACCCTTTTAAAGGCAGCTCTAGATAAAGCAGAAAAAGAAAAAGGATCCTCTTTAACTCCAGAAGAGGAAGTAGCGGTAGTAAACCGTGAAGTAAAACAAACAAACCAAGCATTGGATGGCGCAAAAGATGCAGGACGTGAAGATTTAATCGAAAAAGAGGAAGCAAAGCTGGTATTACTGAAGAGCTTCTTGCCTAAACAATTAAGTGAGGAAGAAATTGCTGCAGCTCTAACAGAAGCTGGAGTTACTAAGGGAATGAACATGGGAGATGCAATGAAAATTGCTAAACCATTACTAGCAGGAAAAGCAGATGGCGCTACAACATCTAAAGTGGTAAAGAGCTTAATCTAAAAAAAAGGGATGGCCGTGACTTGAATCACGACCATCCCTTTTATATTTGCTTGGAGCGCCAAACAAAGTAGCTTATCGAGCGCATTGTAAACCTTGCGGGAAATGGGTTAAACCTTGCACAAATGGTCCAAATCCTTGCGGAAAAGGGTTAGAACCTTGCACAAATTTACTTAACCCTTGCAGAGAACACCCGGAACCTTGCAGTAATGATAAAACATTGTCCCATTACTTACTTGTCCGGTTCAGCGCAACCAAGGATATTTGCATCGAATGAAGAAATGCCTCCATTTGCTTGTCGGTGCAGAACAGCCGCTTACCCTTTTCTTATTGTCTAGTTTCAGCGGCTTGCCCCTCGAGGTCAAATGAGGAACTACTGCGGTGGCTGAGGAGCTGCCTCCTCGTATTTCCGCATTTGCTTGTCGGTGCAGAACAGCCGCTTACACTTTTCTTATTGTCCAGTTCCATCGAATTGCCCCTCGAGGTCAAATGAGGAACTACTGCGGTGGCTGAGGAGCTGCCTCTTCGCATTTCCTCATTTGCTTGTCGGTGCAGAAACAGCCGCTTACCCTTTTCTTATTGTCCAGTTCCAGCGGCTTGCCCCTCGAGGTCAAATGAGGAACTACTGCGGTGGCTGAGGAGCTGCCTCCTCGCATTTCCTCATTTGCTTGTCGGTGCAGAACAGCCGCTTACACTTTTCTTATATAGCTCGTATGAAAAGTACTTTTAAATAGTTACCCTCTTTAAAAAGTGGGGAAGTACGGAAATCATTTGGTAAAGAGAATTCTTCCTCAATTACGTACTTTTGACTGCTTTCTTTAAAAGCTTTTTCTACAAAGCTTTTAAATTTTTTCATTCCAAAGGTTGCATTGTTCGTGGAGGCAACTATTACACCATTTTTTTCAGTAATAGCAATTGCATCCTTCAATAATTTTGTATAATCTTTGGCAGAGCTGAATGTATACTTTTTCGAACGTGCAAAGCTAGGGGGATCTAAAATGACCATATCAAAGGATAGCTCCTTGCGCTTCGCGTACTTGAAATAATCAAAGACATCCATGACGATGATATCCTGCTTCTCAACGTCAATTCCATTTATCTCAAATTGCTCAGTTGTTTTGCTCAAACTACGCTTAGCTAAATCGACGCTAGTAGTTTTCTTAGCACCACCAGCTGCAGCAAAAACAGAAAATGCACCAGTATAAGAGAATGTATTAAGAACATTTTTTCCTTTGGCATACTCATCACGAATTTTTTTTCTGACTTCCCTTTGATCTAGAAAGACTCCGACCATCGCACCGTCGTTCAAGTATATTGCAAAATTTTCCCCATTTTCTTTTACTAGGAGAGGGAATTCTCCTCGATTGCCTTTGACAAAATCGTCGTCCTCTAAATATTGTCCCTTAGTATCAAATCGTTTCTTTTCATAAATTCCTTTGTAGGAAGGGACAGCAGATTCCAATGCTTCTAAAATTAGCTCCTTAAATGCAAAAATCCCCTGGCTGTACCAGCTGATTAAATAAAAACCATCAAAATAATCAATAGTTAAACCGCCGATTCCATCTCCTTCCCCATTAAAGATGCGGAAAGCAGTTGTATCATCGCTATTAAAATAATCATCCCGATGCTTCAAAGCATTGGTGATTTTCTTTAGGAAGAAGTCAGTATCAATTGCTTCGGCTTCATTTTTGGTAAGTAACCAGCCAATCCCTTTATTTTGCTTTCCGACGTAGCCTTTCCCGATAAATTTTCCACCGGGATTACGCAGCTTTAAGATTGTGCCCTCTACTAGCGAATCTATTTCATGAAAGCCATCCTTCAATAAAACAGGGACGCCCTTCTGTAAATCATTTGCTAACAACTCTTTTACTTTTATATCTATTTCATTTCTCATCAAATTCATCCTTAAAATGTGTTTTCTCTATTATCACATAAGAAACTAGATTTAAAAAGGAATGGGGTATTTGGTGTGGAGCTTAAGGAGTTTATGGAGAAGAAGACGATAAGTGCTTATACGAGACAATTAATGAGTTGTAGGAGAGCTTGTCGAGTAGGTACAAAATACGTGGCATATCTTATATAACTTTAATTGGCTCATTTCAAGAAGATAACAAACTCATTCCATATTTCACCCATGTACTCACATTCTCCCTATGATTTTATGGTATACTAAACTATATGTCGGAAAGGAAGTTCGCTTTGAAAAAATCAAAAGTTATCATACCGATCATGGTAATTGTGGCTGTATTGGCATCGATTATTTTATCTCAAGAAGAATATAATGAAGTGACTATTATAAATAAGATCCTTATCGCACTTGGTGCAGCTATTGTGTCCTCTCTCTTAGGATATATCCTCTTAAAACCAGACATCGACAAAGTTGATCCAAAACCCCAAACAAATCAAACTAATACAGGGAATAAAAAGAAGGGAAGCGGAAAATAATCTGTTTCCCTTTTTACTTCACTAGATAGGAGCGACCAGCATGCTAGAAAATGCAACACAACTACTACAGGAATATTATGGGTATGACTCTTTTCGAGAAGGACAAGAGACTATTATAAACTATGTAATGGATGGCAAGTCGAGCCTATGCGTAATGCCAACAGGAGGCGGAAAGTCTCTTTGCTATCAAATTCCGTCCCTATTATTAGATGGTACAACGATAGTAATCTCTCCTCTAATCTCTCTGATGAAGGATCAAGTCGACACATTGTTGCAGGCTGGGATACCAGCAACTTTTATCAATAGTACATTGAAGGCAGAAGAAGTCAGAGAAACGATGGAAGAGGTTTTGAATGGCCAATATAGAATGCTATATATTGCACCAGAGCGTTTGGAGTCTCAAAGTTTTTTAAACCAATTAAAAAAAGTGAAGGTGCCATTAATAGCAGTTGATGAGGCTCACTGTATCTCGCAATGGGGACATGATTTTCGACCTAGCTACCGTGCTATCCATCGGTTAAAGGACGTATTTACAGACCCCCCTGTTGTACTAGCACTAACAGCGACAGCAACACCAGCTGTACGAGACGACATTTGTCGTTTACTCCAAATTAATGACGACAATACCGTCATTACTGGATTTGCTCGTGCCAATCTTTCGTTCTCTGTTGTACTTGGACAAGACAAGAATAAATTTCTGAAGGATTTTATTAAAAAGAATGCGCACGAAGTTGGTATTATTTATGCAGCAACAAGAAAAACTGTAGATTTGCTGTATGATTTATTAAACAAATCAGGGGTTCAAGCAGCTAAATACCATGCTGGATTGCCTGAGGCATTTAGAAATAAGGAGCAGGAGCGATTTCTAACAGACGAGGCACAAGTTATGGTGGCTACAAATGCTTTTGGAATGGGAATTGACAAGTCCAATGTCAGATATGTCATTCACTATCAGCTTCCAAAAAACATGGAAAGTTATTACCAAGAGGCTGGAAGAGCTGGTCGTGATGGACTCGCAAGTGAATGTGTCGTGCTATATGCATCACAAGATGTACAAACTCAACGATTCTTAATAGATCAGGCTTTGGACCGTGAACGAATTCCCCAAGAGCTAGAAAAGCTACAAGGAATGGTAGACTACTGTCATACAGAAAGTTGCTTACAGCAGTACATTGTCCAATATTTCGGTGAGCCAAATGGAGAACCTTGTGGTCAATGTGGAAATTGTACGGATTCCAGAGAAGTGCAGGATGTAACAAAGGAAGTACAGATGGTTCTATCTTGTGTGGTAAGGATGGGACAAAAATTTGGTAAGACGATTATCGCTCAGGTATTAACTGGTTCTCAAAACAAAAAAGTAGTAGATTTTGGGTTTACTAAGCTATCTACTTATGGGATTTTAAAAAATAAATCCTCTAAAGAAGTTTTAGGGCTTATGGAGTTTATGATTGCGGAAGGATTACTATTAGTAAAGCAGGGTAGTATGCCGACAATTTATATATCAGATGCAGGAAAAGATGTGTTGTTAGGAAAGAGAAAGATAACTCGTAAGGGAGTGGCGGTCACAAAGCAAATCGCTAAGAATGACCCATTATTTGAAGGTTTAAGGGTACTTCGGAAAAAAATTGCGGACGAAGCTGGTGTTCCACCGTTTGTTATATTTTCTGATAAAACATTACAAGACATGTGTGTAAAGCGTCCGCAAACCGAAGATGAATTATTAGATGTACATGGAGTAGGTGCTAATAAGCGAGACAAATATGGTCAAGCTTTTCTGGAAGAAATACTTCGTTATAGCACCGTATAATTTTTATGAGATACTACTGTAAGGTTGGAAGGAACATTAATTTTCTTCGCATCCTCCATAGATATTTCGACAATAACAGATTGCTCTAAAATTTTAAAAATAGTACCTTGTACTTCAACATCATTACGTGTAAAAGAGATCTTCTCATCAATTTTCCGTGCTGCCACGAAAGGTGAAACGTCCTTAGGTTGTCGTTGGAAACTCATGTATCTGCCTCTTTTCAATTATTTTCACTCACAGAGCGATATGGTAATTATACCACAGTTCTATGATGAAAATTGTAGATTAAGATTATTAAAAAGAGTTTCCTTGCGAAAGCTGTCGAACTCTCTTTAGAATTTAAGGAGAAGTTTTGGGGAAGTATTAGAAATATAACCTATTTAGATATAACGTATAGATCCAAGGGTTTGAGAATAACGAATTTGTTCATGATAGAGATAGATGGCAAGATAAAAACGGTTTCATATAGAGGAGATAATGCATGATGCATTTTAAAGAATTTAAGTTAGATGATAAAATATTGCAAGCTATAGAACAATTAGGATATATAGAACCAACCGAGGTACAACAGAAGGTGATACCAGTAGCGTTGTCAAAGCAAGATATTCTAGTGAAATCCAAAACCGGTAGTGGTAAAACGGCAGCTTTCGCTACACCTTTATGTGAGTTAGTGGACTGGGAAGAAAATAAGCCTCAGGCATTAGTGTTAACTCCAACAAGAGAGCTTGCAGTACAGGTTCAAGAGGATATTACGAATATCGGTCGCTATAAGCGAATTAAAGGATTAGCGTTATATGGAAAATCGCCTTTTGCAAAACAAAAGCTGGCATTAAAACAAAAAACACATATTGTTGTAGGTACACCAGGTCGAGTGCTTGACCACATGGAAAAAGGAACATTGGATGTGTCCAAGATAGAATACTTAGTTATCGATGAAGCAGACGAAATGTTAAATATGGGCTTCCTAGATCAAGTGGAATCTATTATAAAGCTACTTCCTAAAAAACGAACTACAATGCTATTTTCTGCTACTTTGTCACAAGAAATAAAAACGTTAAGCGGCAAATATATGAATGATGCAGTATCAATAGAAATAGACGCAGGTGAAGAAGACGCCCCTAAAATTGAACACGTAAAATATGTTGTAAAGGATGATCAGAAGTTAGCATTTTTAGAAAAATTAACTATCGTAGAAAATCCTGATAGCTGTATTATCTTTTGCCGTACGAAAGAGCGCGTAGATCAGCTGGTAGATGCACTGGATCAAAAAGGTTATACAGCAGATAAGATTCATGGAGGCATGATGCAGGAGGATCGTTTTGAGGTAATGGACGATTTCCGAAGAGGAGAGTTCCGTTATTTGATAGCTACGGATGTTGCAGCCCGAGGTATAGATATTGAAGATATTACCCATGTTGTACATTATGATGTGCCATTAGAGCAAGAAAGCTATGTTCACCGGACAGGTCGAACAGGACGAGCAGGCAGAAGTGGAAAATCCATTATGCTAGCAACTCCTCATGAAGATAAATTTGTGAAAGAAATAGAAGCGTTTGTTGGCTTTGAAATTCCTAGTGGAAGTGAAATGAAGGCAGAAGCAGTAGCTCAGAATCGCGCGGCATTTGATTTGAAAATGCAGGAGCAGCCTGAATTTAAAAAGTCGAAGGGCGAGCAGCTGAACGCTAATATTACTAAGTTATATTTCAATGGCGGGAAGAAGAAGAAAATCCGTGCAGTAGATTTTGTTGGAACAATAGCTAAAATTGAAGGCATTTCTGCGGATGATATAGGTATTATTACTATTCAAGATAATGTTTCCTACGTTGAAATCCTAAATGGAAAAGGTCCTCTTGTTTTGAAAAAGATGAGAAATACAACGATAAAGGGTAAACTTCTAAAAGTTCATATTGCCCATAAATAAGCAATTTATTAGAACAGCGAAAAATACCACTAGAGAGTTATCTCTTGGTATTTTTTGTTTAGTCTATTAAAATTAAAGGTATGTTATATGTTAAAGGTAGGGGTCGCTCTAATAATACACATAAAAATGAACTGGAAAACGTATTTCCAAGTTCGTTTTACTTTAACGTTGTTTTTATACAGATAGTTAAGCCCTTGAAGTTATAGCTACTTCTCCCCTTGTTCATACCATAAATGAAAAATGAAACTGTCACTTCATCCTGCGTTCCAACTAGTCCAATTCTTCCGTTTCAATAAGTTGGAGCCTCCCGAAGGAGGTAAGGTAAGAAACGAACAGGAATAGTTGTCCCTCATGCCAGGTTATGCATCTCATATTATTTCTTAGCTCGAAAAGAAATGTAGGTAGACTTAGGCCAAGACTACTTTGATAAAGAGACAAACCTCAATTGCTCGTCATTCCTTACGAAGACTTAAGGGTTTAGGATACACAGTTATGTTACACGATACCTGAAGCATCTTAATCCAGTAAACCTACCTACAATAGTTCAATAAATTAGGTGCTCTCCCTTTTTAAAAACTAATGAACTGAGTCTTCTTAAGTATGCCTTCTTTTATTCTTTTCTTAAAATCGTATTAAGCGATGCGGCTCAAATAAGAGCATGCTTTGCAGTAATTGCAAGCATGCTCTTATTATTTTCTTAAATAATTACTCTTTAAAATAGATTATTTAAGTATAAATATCTCTTTCGAATATGGGTTGAACGTGAACACTAATCTTTGTGAATCTTTAAGAGCAGTAATTTTATAAACTTCTTTGTCAATGTCTCTATCTAATATCGACTTAACTTCAGTTTCTACTACTGTTACATTATATTCCTTTTCTATTATTCCCTTAGCTTCATTATAGGTATAATTTGGTTTAGTTAATTCAAATACAATGACTAGAACTACTAATATAGCGGTAAATGTAATGAACAGTTTAAAAAAAAGGATTTGTCTATCTTTAAGAACTAAGATATATACGTAGAAACTCAATGCTATAAACAAAAGAAGTGGTAAGAAAATAAAGCTTGAAATTGAATTAATATGTTCGTAAACGGTGGTTCTATTAAAAAAATAAAATGAGCATGAGCTCGCGATAATGAAGTAAAAAATCAAAATAAATATATCTTTTCTCTTCATGATTTATGTCTTTATGCTCCTTATCTATGAGACTATTATTCTTAATACCAAGCAAATTCTTGGCCGTAAGGACCCTCGCTTCTTAAACTTGCAATGTAACGGTATTGTTGATATGCTACGTCCGCTACTTGCGAGTCTATACGAGCATTATACCATGTAGCATAATCATCAGAACTATAATATTCTAAAGAGTTTTTCCCTTCGTGTGTAGTTTCTAAATAGTTATCCCATTTTTTTGTTTTTATTGTATGTCCTTTACCATAAACATAGAATATTCTTGCAGTGTAATATGTCTTTACTCCTATGCCAAGTTCTGTTGCGTGAGCTAAAATTTCGCTAACTACCGATACCCCTAACCCCGTCAAGATACTTGTAACTGCTCCAATTGTGAAGCCAACTCCAGATACAGTAATAATCACTCCTAAGATTGTAGAAATTGCTGTACTTTTAGAAAAGCTATATTTTTTCATGGTTTTTGTATAAGCATTCCAAGTGAATTTATATGGAGTAACGTCTAAAGCATTATTAGTATATGTTTTACCCGTTGTCATAGTTGCAGTTGTCGGCATTCCTAATGCACTGTAAGGATCCGTAATGTATGATCTATCCGCCTTAATGCTACTCATATCATCTGTTGATGTATCTTCCTCTGCATTTTCATTCTTATCATCTTCCACAACAAAATCATTTGCATTATAGGTAACGGTATTTCCGTTAACGTCAGTTATTGTAAAATCTTCAGTTTCAAGATTTACAACGATAGAGTCACTAGTCTTTTCTCCGTTTAGTTTTAAACTAACTTCGGATTTTGAAGAATTTTCTACTTCTAATTCAAACTTTACACCATCAAGATAAAACGAAGACTTTTCATTCTCCGTCTTTTCAGCATTTGCAATTGGAGAAAATAGAGTCGAGAATAATAAAACTAATGCGATTAAATAAATACTCTTTTTTGCCATATAGAATTCCTCCTATTATATAGTAGTTTAACTTCGTTAATTAATGTTACTAAGAATTCTTTTCAGTGCTTTCCCTCTATTAAGTCGTCTTCTAAAATACTTATCATTGTCTTATTTGGGGTAGACAAACTAACATTTACATTAGCTGAGATGTTAATGAAGAAAACAAATGCTAAAAGGAATCCGATTAATATATTTTTTTTTTTTTCATAATTTCCTCCCTAACTTATGTCTTAGGTTTAATATAAAGTATAATAAAAATAGAATATATAGGATGTTATGCAAAAATGTGACATAAAGGAGAGTCTAAATGGAGGGTTTTGGCGATAAAATAGCTTATTTTAGGAAATCTAAGGGTATTTCTATCAAGGTGTTAGCAGAAAACATGTGTGATGAATCAACTATATATAGGCTAGAAAAAGGTAAACAGCTACCACGAATAGAAATATTAAATGATATTTGTATGAAACTTGTTCCATTTAAAGCTTTATTTCCTTATAACGAGGAAATCGAAGCACTAAAAGAACTTTGCAGAGAGTCTACTTATGCTGAAGACTATCTATCTTTAGAACTTACTTTAGAAGAAAGTGAAATGGTTTTAGAAAAATTAATCTCAAAGTATTCTAAAATAGAGTTTAGCAGATTTATAAAATGGCATAGAGCTATACTCTTCCATAAAAAAGAAAAAAACTATTTTGAAGCTTTGAGTATTTTGGACGGTCTTGCAAGTTTAGAAACCTGCGGCTCAGAACTTGATATTTCAATATTAAATTCAAAAGGACTTGTATATCTTTCTGCTAATAATTTGAATGCTGCCTTTAAAACGTACAAGATAATTTTCCAAAAAATTAAAGCTAGAAAGATTGTAGAGGACTTAACTCTTTTACCTAGAGTCGGATATAATTTTGCTTTTACTATGAGTAAACTAAAAAACTATGAGGATGCCCTAAATATTGCAAATGAAATTCTTTATTATGTAGAATCCCGACACTTATCCTATATGCTTGGAGAAATTTATCACATGATAGGGATATTATCTAAGAGAATGGATCATTTGCAAGATGCTAAAGAAGCTATTAAAAATGCGATTTTAGTATTTACTTTAACTAAAAACCACCATAATTTAGAGAGAGCGAATAATGATTTATTAAAACTTAAAAGTAATTAATTTATGTAAAATAAAAAATAGGGAGAAATTCTGTGAGAAATGGAATATATCGTATAAAAAAATCACAGAAGGCTTACTTTTATAATAAAGTTTGATTGTAAGTACTCCCAAACTCATATTTTACATTTAAAAACATGAATCTATTTCAGATTGAAAATAGGTTCTTATTTATGGGAAGTACCATATATCACCTGCTCCTACATGAGCTATAAAATTTTTCCCATTCTCATCAACAGCTGTAATACGTGCTCTACCAGCCAGCATATAAGACCATTCGACTTCCTTATGCCAGTGCAATTCCCTAACGCCTCCTGGGGTTAGTCTCATATTAACTCCTCGTATAATGTCTCTTGGTCCCAAATCAGTTGCGCCAGCTCCATCAGATTTTCTAATTGGTTGGGGAATATCCTGTGGGGAACACTTCTCAATAGATCCGCATAAGTGAATTTATTTTTACTCAGGCTTTTCACCTGGCATACCACATTCCATACAAGGGCTAGAAGAGGGTTGTGAATTTTTACTTGTTTTTGATAACGGAAATTTTTCGGATTTAGATACCTTTACTATTTCAGACTGGTTTGCCCATACTCCTAAAGAGGTACTGTCTGCTAATTTCGGTATACCGGAAACAGCTTTTAAAGAAATACCTAAAACTGAAGCAACATTTATCAATCCACTGTGCCAGGTCCAATAAGTGAAGTAGAGCCGTTAGCCCTTTTGGAACTAGGAAATTTTCTCACTCCTTATTAGGCCAAATACCTATTACTTCTCCAGGTGGCTCGGTAA
Source organism: Psychrobacillus sp. FSL K6-2843 (assembly GCF_038626375.1). Classification (NCBI taxonomy): domain Bacteria; kingdom Bacillati; phylum Bacillota; class Bacilli; order Caryophanales; family Bacillaceae; genus Psychrobacillus; species Psychrobacillus sp. FSL K6-2843. The sequence continues at coordinate 183,204 of NZ_CP152021.1, forward strand.
GAGTAGTCGATTCAAGGAATTTCCTGTTTCCCAACGCATTTCTGCTGCATTAGTTGAAATTCTACCAGGAGCGATGCGTGAACTTCACTGGCATCAAAATAATGATGAGTTTCAATATTTCCTTACTGGTCAGGGAAGAATGACTGGTTATGCAGCAAATGGAACGGCAAGAACTTTTGATGTTCGCTCTGGTAGTGTAGGCTATATGCCATTTTGTTATGGACATTATATTCAAAATACCGGGACTACTCCTTTATGGTATTTGGAGGTTTTTAAATCTCCAATTTATAAAGATGTGTCTCTCACACAATGGATGGCTCTTACACCAAAACAAATTGTTGAAAGTAATTTAAATGTTGGGGAAGAGGTTATTTCATCCTTACGCAAGACGAAGTGGGAAGTAGTAAAATTCCCACGATTTGAATATAAAGATAAGTAGGCATATCATGAATAAGATAAAATAAGTCAGCATCCATTAGGCCGCTGACTTTTTACTAATCATTTTATTCCTTTGTATATTCTTGGATCAAAAGAGACAGATTTTCACCTAGTATGTTAAGTTTAATAACTAGTGATTAGAATAGCTCGTTCTCTATAAAGGTGCGATAAGATGCTACAATACCTTCGGGCAAGTTATTTGGAGGGAAAAATTGAAGAGAGATAGTTTCCAAGCCATCTGGAGTAAGAATACCTTCAAATTCGTTTGTTTTGTAGACAGCTGTAACCGAATAGAAAGTATCTCCGTTTGGGTTTTCAATATAATAATCTTGACCAGAATAGACATGACATAGTGTAAGTTTACCTATACGCAAGCCTGTCTCCTCAAAGACCTCTCGGCGTGCAGTATCTTCCAAGCTCTCACCCAGCTCCATTAGACCGCCAGGCAGACCATAAACTCCTGTCGCTCTTTCTTGAAGTAGTACCTCTTTATTATTGTTTAGTATTAGCACGACTGACCCAGGAAGTATAAGAGGCTGATGACCAACATATTGGCGCAGTGTTTTATAGTATTCCAAAAGTCTTCCCCCCTCTCCAAATTAAGATTTATTAACAGTTTACTATAAAAATGTTACGATACGTATATAAGTGAAACTTACCTAAAGATAATGCGTATAGAATATTAAGTTAAACATACATTGAGGATGTGAAAGTTAGTTGACTAAAAAACTATGGTTTCAAGTTGGAACTGCAATTTTATTTACGTTATTGATTATTTTTATGTTCATGCAAGTTAAGTCTATTTTCTCTCCATTTATGATAATAGCTCAAGCAATTTTTATGCCGTTATTATTAGGAGGGGTGCTCTTCTACTTATCAAGACCTCTTCAAAAATGGCTAGAATCCAAAAAGTTTCCTAGATGGGCAAGTATTATATCTGTATTTATCGTAATTGGTCTACTTATATGGGGCTTTATAGCACTTGTAAGCCCGGTATTGACCAAACAGGTGAATGCTCTGGTAAATAATACACCGGAAATGGTAGAAGAAATAGAAGATTTTATTAATTACACAATTTCTCAACGAGAGAAAATAGGAGAACTACCAAAGGCCCTCCAAACAACTTTGGATAGCGCAAGCGGAAAAATTGAAACAATAGCAGTATCTGCCGGTGGTTTTATAGTCAAGTTCATCCAGAATGTTTTCCAAGGGGTATTTTTACTAGTTCTTGTACCATTCTTCCTTGTCTATATGTTGAAGGATCACGAAAAGTTTGTTCCTTTCATTACGCAGTTCTTTAAAGGTGAAAAGAAAATCTTCATACGTAAAACTTTATCGGATATTGACGATACACTTCGTTCTTATGTTCAAGGGCAATTGTTTGTTAGTTTTCTAGTGGGAGTTATGCTATTTATCGGATATACAGCTATTGGTCTAGAGTATGCATTACTGCTAGCACTGTTTGGGATGATTATGAATGTTATTCCTTTCTTAGGGCCGTATATATCATTAGTGCCTGCTCTCATTATTGCTTTAATTCAAGAGCCTAAGTTAGCTATCTATGTGGCAATTATTATGCTAGTTGCTCAGCAGATTGAAAGTAACTTCATTACGCCTAATGTAATGGGTAAATCATTGGATATTCATCCGTTAACGGTAATCACGATTATTTTAGCAGCAGGAAATATTGCCGGTCTTATGGGCATCATTTTAGGGGTACCAACCTATGCGGTAGTAAAAGCGATTTTGAAAAATATTTATGCCCACCGGGAAGGTATTAAGGACACAGCCACGAAATCTGTTTAGGAGGCGATGGGATGACCTTTAAATCTAAAATTGATAAAACCTTTACTTATATAATCATGAGTGCGATATCTATAGTAGCTCTTGCTACTCTGGTACCTGTAGTTTATGAACTATGGTCAGATAATGTAGATGTAAAAGCTGTAATTATTATTAGTTCATTGTTTGTCATGTGTGTTGCGTTTATTTTGTGGTTGACCTTTGATATTGAATACTCCTTCAAGGAGAATTATTTATTTATTAAAGGGGGACCATTCAGAAGTAAAATTCCATATGAAGATATTACGAAGGTAAATAAAACTTCACAGATTCTAGCTGGTTATCGGATTCTTTCTTCCAGGGATGCAATTGAGATTCACTATAAAAAAGCATCCCTTGGTAGTGTGATTATTTCGCCTAGTGAGCAACAGAAATTCTTATTAGTTTTGTCGGAAAAAGCTCCACATATCTCTTTGAAATGAGGATTAATGATGGACAAAGACGAATATATTCCTCCTGTGAATGATTTGATGGGGGACATTCTAAGGAACTATGAAAAAACTGGTGGGATGGAAAACTTAAAGGGCGCTGGAAAGCCGCTTTCTGAAGAGTATTTTAAGGGGGACATCTTTCAGCACTTTCAGAAAGTAGCTAAGGATGCCGGATATAAACCACATTGGCTCAAGCTACAGCATGAGATCCGTGATGAATTACAGCATATCGCTACGAAGTATGCACAGGGTCTTAATGAGGACCTGCACTTCCGAGTTACAAAGGTGAATGAAAAGATTTTAGCCTACAATAAATCCTGCCCACCTCCAATGCAAAAAAGTACGGTGAAATTAGAATCGGTAGAAAATGCATTAAACAGTTGGCATTAAGAAATAGTCTTACCTCGTGCACCTAAAATAATTAAATATATAAATCAATTAAGCGGGGTTATTTGGTTCTACTGGCGGCTATATTTTACCAACTTTTACAGCTGCGATATGTATTAGCTTTCTTTTAGACACATTAGGCTATAGTAAAAAAACAGCTATCGGTGCTAATATGCTTAGTATATTTATAATAAAAAAAAGAATGCTCCGAGGGGAACGGAGCATTCTTTTTTGTTGCTACTAGGAGCATTTTGAAACTTATCTTGGGGGAAATCGTTCTTCACTTGAAGAACGGTCTTTTGTGTGGGTATGATTTCTTTCATCTTGCACCTGTATGTTTAAATCCTCTACAGAAATTGCATCGACGGTTTGCATATCTTCATGCATATCAAACAGACTCATTTTCGTTGTCTTTACCCTATCGGGATTATCGAGTAAGCGACCATCTGATTCTTCCCGTCTATCCTTCATTTCTTGTAAGCTTTAAAAGCATATGACTAAGCGCATGTTGTTGATCTTTATCTGCACTTTTCCACAATTGCTGTAATAGGTGTTCTTCTCGGTTTTTCGGTTCTTCGTTAGCAGCAAGGTATCCAGCAACTTTTTCAGTAGCTTTCGCTAAAGTATCATCGCTAAGACCCATTTTTTCACCGATTCTCACTTTGTCAGATAGATAGTCCTTAAACGTAGTAAAGTTTTTTAGGATATCATTTTTTTCATCAGTACTGAAGCTTTCCAATGCGACTTCCACTTGTTTGTCTATTTTGCGATCCATTCTTTCTCACTCCTTTTTTTTGGATTGTTCTTAGCTATTCCCAAAGTTTTAGGGAATATGCATATTAGATTTTAATCAAATTTTTATAAAAAGTATAAGAGCTATAATTCCAAGTAAAAACCAAAATTTATAAATAGTTGACAACCCAATTGAAAATGATTATCATTATCGTATAGAGCTTGCTCAAATAGTGAGAAGGTTCTTACCAGCAACTTTTCTCCAAATTGTGGCTGAATTTTTGCAGACTTAACCCCCTCAACGTTAAGTTCGTGCATATTTTGAACGACATCCTAAGTGATGTCGTTTTTTTATGAATTTTTTACCTCGCCTGGCTTTCAAGGTTAGTTGGAATAGTAGCGGTGGGATTGTATCTTCAATTTTTTAATGTTATCTGGATTGTGAATAACAGAATGAACCAGACATAAAAGAAAGCAAAACAGGACAAATTATAAGGAAATGTGAAGGTATTAATGGATAGCGAGTGGACAATGACATTAAGAGATCGATCATTAAGGATTCGTAAGAGAGTAAAGGTAAATTAGAAGCAGAATCCTCATTACTTGTGATGACAGGAGATGATTAAAAAAGATTTGAAATTGTAGATGCATTCCCAATTAACTTTTAGAGCGATAAATTTTTTCATGGAAGTGCAAGTAATAATAATCATATATTATTGATGATGCTGGAGCAGTAGGAATGGCTATTATAAAGGTCCTTGTCCAATTTGTTTGTATATTAATTATTATGAGCGATTCAACAGTAGTTATTTACGAGAAAATGGAATGAACCGCATGACAATTTTATAGCCTACCTAAAGATTGCAATTAAGATGCTGATTATTTTTTGCGCTAAATCAAATAGATACTCCCGTTAGTATTTGGAACCTTTTACCTTTTTAACCGTAAATTTAGAAAGGGGGAGTTTACAATGAAAGATGTGCGAGATTTTTATGTGAAAATTACACCTATTAATGCTCTGAGAGTGATAGAAGAATCAATTGTTACAGGGTCTATTTCTGGTAAGGTTCTAGACGTTTATAAACGTTCTGTGGGAAGTCAAGAGGTTGTTGTTTGTGTAATAGAAAAATTTTATTATAGAACTAGCAATAGAGCTTCTCTAACTATTACATTGGATAACCTAGAAGGAGACACAAAAGTTCATGCTGTTGCCTCTGGAGGAGGACAAGGGGCTTTTCTCCGTTTTGATTGGGGAGCTGGTGGAGACTTTGTGAATAGTGTCCGAAGAGCATTGGAAAATCATATTGTAGAACAGTGATATTTTGATATTTGTAGTCTATTATTACTATTCAACAAAAATAATGAAAAATCTAAAAATTTAAAATATAATTAATGTAGAAATAAAAATGAATGGCCATTCATTTTTTATTTCTGCATTTTTTAATTTAAATAGGGGGTTATGTATGGGTGCGTTCCAAATGTTAGGCAAGGAGTTATCCAAGTTAACAGAGAAAAAAGGGGTGTTATTTTCACTAATTGGAGTTTTGTTAATTCCAGTATTCTATGTAGCTGTTTTGTTATCTGCTACTTGGGGACCGTATGACAATCTTGACAATTTACCAGTGGCATTTGTTAATAATGATGCCGGCGCTGAATCAGGGGGAGCTCCAATAAATGTGGGGAATGATTTAGTGGCAGACTTGAAGAAAAATCCTTCACTTGGTTGGAACTTTGTATCGAAGGAAGAAGCTGAAAAGGGGCTGAAGAGTCAGAAGTATTATATGGCAATTGAAATTCCAGAGGATTTTTCTAGAAAAGTAACGACTGTACTTGATGCTAATCCAGAGGTGGCAGAAGTAATTTATACTCAAAATGAAGGTTTAAATTTCATGGCTGCTCAGGTAACCAAAAGTGCAACAGAAAAAATTCGAGAACAGCTAGGAAACAAAATTACTGAGACTTACACCAAAACATTATTTGCTAGATTTGGTGATATTTCTAATGGATTCGCTTCGGGAGCAGATGGTTCTAGCAAACTATATGAGGGGACTGCTAATCTTTCCGCAGGTACGAGTCAATTATTACAATCTCTAAATGAGAAGTCTGGAGATATCCAAAAGCTAGCATCTGGAGCTAAGACAGCCGAGGATGGCGCTAGCCAATTACTTAGTTCGATTAAAGGCGGAGAGAAAGATATTAAAAGGTTGGCTGCAGGTTCAAAAGAGGTTGTTCAAGGCTTAGACTCTCTTAAAGCAGGATCTGACCAAGTACTAAATGGATTAAAGACCGTTAGTACAGGGAGTACAACATTATCGACAGGCTTAGAGAAACAGTTAAAGCCAGGAGCGGAGCAGTTAGCAGGCGGAATGGCTAAAGTGACGGAATCCACGAAAACGCTTTCAGGAGGTTCTCAAGGGTTAACAGAAGGTTTGAAAGGTTATTTAGCAAAACATCCTGAGCTTGCAACAGATGTTGAGTTTATGACTCTTGTTGGTACGAGTGATGCGATTACAAAAGGTCTTGCTCAATTTGATCAACAGGTTCAGCCGTTAAAGCAGGGAGCAGATGCATTAGTGGCAGGAGCGACTCAGCTAACCATTGGATCTAAGCAGCTGGATGCTGGTATCAATCAATTAGTGGAAGGGCAAACAGCAGCTAATGCTGGAATTACTCGACTAAAAACAGGAGCAAATCAGGTAGCAAATGGAAATGCTACTGTAGCTAGTTCTTGGACGAAGATTGGAAATGCAGTAAACGACTTAAAAGCAGGACTTACACAAATTAGTGATGGAAACCAAACTGTTGCGGTTGGTTGGGAGACGATGACTTTAGGTGTAACATCACTAAATGATGGTGCTAATCAATTGCAATCTGGAAGTCAGGAGCTTCAAACTGGTTTAGCTGGTGGAGCTGATCAGGTTAGCGGTATTCAAGTGAGTGAAGCCAACATTACTAAATTCTCTAATCCAGTTAGCTTTAAAGGTGAAACGGTGAATAGCTATAACTATTATCGCGATTCTACTGCCCCATACATTATTTCTTTAGCTTTATTTGTTGGCATTTTAATATTATCATTTATAGTTGACTTCAAACGTCCCGTTACTTTACCTGGTTCACTGTTTAGTTGGTACGCAAGTAAACTAATGCAGCTTTCATTATTTGCTATAGCACAAGGTCTAATGGTATCCTTATTTTCATTATTCATTTTAAAGCTTCAAGTAAATAACGTTGGATTGTTTATATTGTTTACAATCTTTGTTAGCTTGGCGTTTATGTCTATTATTTTCTTCTTAGTGGCAATAGGAGGAAACATTGGTCGCTTTATCGCTCTAGCTTTCATCGTACTTCAGCTTTCTACAACAGGATCCAATCTGCCGATACCTATGTTACCGGAAAATTTACAGGCACTTAGTAAGTTTTTACCGCTGACATACTCAAATGCAGGTCTGAAAGCTGTTATTTCTTTAGGTGATCCTGGATTTATGATGGCAAATGCATTTGTGCTTCTAATCTGCCTAGTAGCATTCCTTGTACTCACGTTTATCGTATTTGCTGTTAGCTACAAGCATGTAGCTCGCTACATCGCAGAAAAAAACCAAGTGGCAGAAGCTACAGTGTAACAAGGAGTTAATCAAAATATAAAAAGAGACACTCGTCAAAGGACTTAACGAGTGTCTCTTATTTTTTCTAGTTATCTGGCCTAGTATTAGAAGTTATCAGTTTAGTACTTTGAACCGTTGTATAGTAGCAGTGTAATACCATACCGAAGATAATAACTCCTAAGCCTACTAATGCTAAGGCAGGAGGTAAAGGGATACTTAATAAAATCATTTCTCCAATTATTACAAAGATAATTTCTGTAGATTGTGTAGCCTCCACTGCCGCTAATTTTCCTTGGTTGTTTCGTACTCGATCGGTTGCCATAAAAAAGAGGGTGGTAGCGATAACTCCAGAGCTAACTCCCACGATAAAGGACTGAAATACTTGACTGCTGGAAGGAAGTCCTACAGTAAAGGCTGCATAGAGAGCAAGTATAATCCATAATGGCATAGAAGCAATAGTCATTCCAAGGACTCTTTGAAATGTATCAAGCCTGCCTTCTAAGTGCTCCATCATCTTTCGATTTCCGAGTGGATAAGCAAAAGTGGCTATTAGAACGGGTAAAACTCCTAAAAGCAACATGCTCCCGTTTAAGTTTTGGACATCAGGTACTTGTATAAGTACAATACCTACCAAAATAATCAAAGATATAAGAAGGGACACCCGTGGAATCCTCTGCCTTATGAGTCGATCTCCAACCTTTACAAGGAAAAAGGGGGCTAATAATACTCCTGAGACTATGGTAAATTGCCACATTCCAGAAATCAGCCAGCCAGGACCATAGGCAGCGGCAAAGGTTAAAGGAGCGTAGAACAAACCAAATCCTACAAAACTCCAGATTAACCAAGTTAATGGAGCAATTTTAAGCTCCTTAACCATAGTTGGTAATCCATTTCTAAAGAAAACAATGAAGAATAAAAATGGGACCATAAAAAAGTAACGAAGAGAAGAGCTCCAAAGCCAGCTCCCCCCCGATACTTCCATAGAACGATTAAGTATAAATGTAACAGCAAAAAATAGTGAGGCTAGAATTCCTAATAATATTTCACGCATGGAAGCACCTACTTAGGCCTGTTTTTCAAAAGATTGAATGATTCCCTTCATCACTTCTGTAGCCTTTTCCATTGCATCTACAGAGATATACTCGTATTTTCCGTGATAGTTTTCTCCACCTGTAAAAATATTTGGAGTTGGCATACCCATGAAGGAAAGCTGAGAACCATCTGTTCCTCCGCGAATAGGAATGATTAATGGTTCGATATCTAATGCAACCATAACATTCTTCGCTATATCCACAATTTCCATAACAGGGGTAATTTTTTCGCCCATATTATAGTATTGGTCTTTTACGTCAACAGTAATTGCTTTCTCTCCATATTCGGCTATAATTTTTTCAGCAGTATCTTGGAAAAGCTGTTTTTTAGCTTCAAATTTTTCGCGATCATGATCACGAATAATGTAGCTTAACTCAGATTTTTCTACATCTCCATTAAAATTCATCAGATGAATAAATCCTTCATTGCCATCTGTTTTTTCTGGCACGGCATCTGTAGGCATATGAGACTGGAATTTAGTAGCCATTGTAATGGAATTCACCATTTTTCCCTTAGCAGAGCCAGGGTGCACACTCTTACCATGAGTGGTCACTTTAACGCCAGCTGCATTGAAGCTTTCATACTGCAGTTCCCCAAGTGGACCTCCGTCCATTGTGTACGCATATTTTGCTTCGAATCTCTCTACATCAAATTTATGTGGCCCACGACCAATTTCCTCATCTGGTGTAAATGCTACACGGATTTTCCCATGTTTAACTTCCGGATTTTGCAGGAAGTATTCCATAGCAGTCATAATAATAGCGATTCCTGCTTTGTTATCAGCACCTAGTAAAGTTGTTCCATCTGTAGTCATCAATGTCTGACCTACATACTGTTTTAGTTCTGGAAAGTCTGTAACAGACATTACAGTATGATCATTTAGTTGAATATCCTGTCCATCATAGTTTTCGATTAGCTGAGGATTTACGTTTTTGCCTGTGTAGTCTGTTGCTGTATCCACATGTGCTAAGAAGCCAATTGTAGCCACTTCTTTATCTGTGTTAGCAGGAAGAGAAGCAAATAAGTAACCATTCTCATCTAATGTTATTTCTTCCATTCCAAGCTCTGCTAATTCCTTCTCCAATAAATGAAGTAGGTCCCATTGACCTTCGGTAGAAGGGCAAGAAGTGCTCGAAGCGTTGGATTGAGTATCTATTTTTGCGTATCTGGTTAAGCGTTCAATCAGTATTTCTTTCATGTTAAAATCTCCTCCAATATGCAAAGCATATGTTTATTTTAACAGATTATTCCGTGTAGCGGAATAATGGGAAATTATACTGAATGCAAATAGAAATTGTGCTCCGTAATATGAAAGCATTACTAGCGCATGCTCATAAGGAACGTCTATTATAAATTTGTTAATTGCAAGAATAGAGTCAGAGAATATAAACAAAGTAGCACCAATAATGACGAATTTATTCCCTGTTTGGAAAGCGTTCCATCCCATAGTTAATATCACTGCTATGTAGAGAACTACAGCAACAGCTAAAATGGTTTCCTTTTCTGACCATAACGTTCCTGCTAGCCAAATGGTCATAATGAGACCATATATTAATAATAATGCGGCTGCCCACTTAGGAATTGAATGTTTCTTAATTTTTCTAAAGGCAAAAATGTAAATAATATGTCCAATCAAAAATGTGATGAGACCAACTATAAACCAATAAATTAATCCATCTGCAAGCATACATACAAAAAGTCCTAAAATAATGAGTGTTTTATAAATCTTTGGCAAACCAGGCGCTTGATGGAACGCAAATAAAATAATAAGCAGCATAGGAATTAATTTGAACGTGATTTTTAATCCAACTGGATCATGAGGAATCAAGAATATATAGATGATTCCCATTAACGCAATAGCAATGGATAAGATTTTACTCCACATAACTGCACCCCTTTAAATTTGTTATTTACAAATATTTTCCTGATATTGTATGAGGTCCTAGTCTAATAAATTCTATATAACCACACTAAAAGGACTGAGACATGCTGTCCCAGTCCTATACTTCGGACACTAGAGATCAAATCTCAAAAAGCTGAGACCGCTCACCGCTCGGGAACTGCCTCTTCGCTTTTCTAAATTTGCTTGCCGGGGCAGATATAGGCGTTTAATCTTCATAATAAGGAGGATTATGTGTTACATAAGTTCCCCCTATAAAATCATGAAGAGCTCGCTTATCTTCACGTAAACCTACCATGAAGGCACTTACAATGACACCAATACCTAAAGTCAACCCATAAAGAAGCCCTGCGATTAAATCTCTCTTTACCATCGTCCAAATATCTACATTAGATCCGTCTATCTGGACGATTCGAATACCTGTGATTCTTTTACCTACCGTATATCCCACCCAAAAAATAGGTACTGCAAAGGAATAGAATGTCTGACCAATTGTGGTAAGCCAAGTATCACCTTCTCCTAAAAATATGAAGCTAATTAGTGATAACGGTATTCCAATAATAATTGCATCTAACAGACTTGCCCAAAAGCGTACCCAAAAACCAGCAGGATTGCTCATAAAGTATAAACCCCTTATTTTCTAATATTAAAGAGCAGCGTCGTTTACGCTATTTAAGTAATCTTCAATCGTACCAATAACTGATTCCACGCAACCTTCTTCAAAAGGAGAAATGAGATGAGCTTCCTCTACAAGCTTGGTGAAGGACATAGAGCCTCCTAATTTACAAAGGTGTAAATAATCTCTCCACGCGGCTTCACGATCCTCTCTGGAACGTTTCCAAAATTGGAATGCACAAATCTGCGCCAATGTGTAATCAATGTAATAGAAAGGACTTGCGTATATATGTCCCTGACGGTGCCAGAAGCCACCAGCTTCGTAATAACTGTTGCCATCATAATCACGGTGAGGTACGTAAATTTGTTCAATATTTCTCCACGTGGCCTTTCTTTCTGCAGGAGTCATTTCTGGATTTTCATATATAGCGTGCTGGAACTCGTCTACAGCTACTCCATAAGGCAAGAAGAGAAGCCCACTGCTTAAATGAGCAAATTTATATTTTTCTGTTTGGTCTTTGAAGAAAAGTTCCATCCAAGGCCAAGTAAAAAACTCCATACTCATCGAGTGAATTTCACAGGATTCGAAGGTTGGCCAAATATATTCCGGAATCCCAATGTTGCGACTAGTATATACCTGGAATGCATGACCTGCTTCGTGAGTAAGAACATCAATATCTCCTGAGGTTCCATTGAAGTTAGAGAAGATATATGGAGACTCATAGTCATCTACAAACGTACAATAGCCGCCAGCTTCTTTCCCTTTTTTAGCTTCTAAATCCATCAAGTCACGATCGATCATAAATTGAAAGAACTCAGCTGTCTCTGGAGATAGCTCTTCATACATTTTCTTCCCATTATCAATAATCCATTGTGGAGAGCCTTGTGGAGTAGCATTCCCTGTTAAGAAGTTAAGTGGTTCATCGTAAAATTTAAGTTTATCTACTCCAATGCGGTTAGCCTGTCTTTCATATAGCTTATTTGCGAGAGGAACAATGTGATCACGTACTTGGTCGCGGAATTTTTTAACCATTTCCGCGTTATAGTCGATTCGATTCATACGAACATAGCCAAGCTCAACAAAGTTTTTATAGCCTAGTGTAGTTGCGATTTCATGACGAATTTTAACAAGTTGATCATAAATACTATCAAATTTTTCTTCGTTTTCTTGAAAGAATCCAGCTGAAGCTTCTCTAGCCTTTTTTCTTACTTCACGATCAGTAGACTCCGTAAATTTTCCGAGTTGTGCGAGTGTATATTTTTCCCCTTCAAACTCGACTTCGGCCGATGCAACAAGCTTAGAGTAGTCAGAAGTTAGTTTATTCTCCTTTTGCATTAAACTGATTACCTCTGAAGAGAACCCCTTGATTTGAAAGTCCGCAAGATCAAATAGTTGGCTACCCCATTTCTGTTCCAATACGTTTCTATATGGGGAATTTACTAGAACTTTATAGTATTCCGTTACAAGCTCATCTACTTCAGGGCTAATTTCATCAAAGAAATCTCGTTCTTTTTGATAAAATTCATCATTTGTGTCAATAGAAGCTCGAATATAAACAAGGTTAGCCTGAGTAGAAAAATTGTTGCGAATTGCATTTATTTCTTCAATCACCGAGTTCTGCTCTTCAACAGATGTTGCTTCCTTCATTTTAGCCAATAGTTCATGAAAAGCCGTCTTCATTTCTTGTAAATCTGGTCTCTTATATTTGTATTCTTTAAATGTAACCAATGTATTTCCCCCTATATATATATTAATCTATTCCTTCTAATTGTTTATTATTTTCAGATAAATTGCAACTTATAATTTTACTTGTTTTGTTATAGATAATAATATAATATGTTTGTAAATAAATAAACATATTAAGGAGTTGTTTGTTGTATTCATGATAGAAAAATTTTGGGAAGCTACAATTGAAGAGATGAAAAAGGGATACGTGGAAGAAACAAACGTTTTTCAGTGTTTGCTATGTGGGGAACAGATAGAAAAGGGTGTCATCTACCCCGAGAATAACGTGTTATATGAAGCAGAGAAGTTTATGATTCGTCATATCGGCAACAAACATGTGTCAATTTTTGAGTATTTAAGTGGTTTAAACAAAAAGCTAACGGGCTTGACCGAACATCAAAACAGTCTGATTCGTCTATTTTTTGAGGGGAAGAGTGATTTAGAGATCCAAAAGGAGCTAGGAATAGGGAGTGCCTCAACTATTCGAAATCATCGGTTTGTTCTAAAGGAAAAGGAAAGACAGGCGAAAATATTTTTAACAATGATGGAACTGTTGAAGGAAAGAGATAATCATGCTCCTGCATTCCTGCCTGTTCACAAGAATGCAACCATGGTGGATGATCGCTACAATATCACGGAAGAAGAACAAGCTGAACTCGAAAGCAAATTTTTTCCCGAGGGGATTAACGGACCAATGCTAAAATTTCCAAAAAAGGAAAAACAAAAGCTTTCAACACTTAGAGTTATTATTCAACGTTTTGAACAAGAGAAAAATTACACTGAAAAAGAAATAAATACGATTTTAAAAAATGTCTATGAGGATTATGTGACGTTAAGACGTTATTTAATCGAATATGGGTTTTTAGATAGAAAAGATGATGGCAGCACTTATTGGGTAAAGGATTAACGATGAATTAAAAAGAGCCTCAAGTAAATTCTGCAAGAGCTTATAGTGGATAGAAAGATAGAGAGGAGAATCGATGCAACAAAGGGAGCTTGAGTAAAGAAGTCAATTCGTTCTTTTAGCTGGGGAGAGATTATAATTTTTGCATCTCTCCCTTTTATTATTTTCCAGATACAAAGGTTTTGAGCAAGGCAGCCCTTTCACGTAATCGCAATTTTGCCTCTGAAATTTGTGGTGTCTTAGCAGCAACCACATCTGCATTCCATCCTATTCCTTCTGCAATAATCTTTGCCCGTTGTAGATGAAAATCGCTCGTAATAATTGTGACAGAGGTAACGCTATCGGGTAGAAGCTGTTGGGAGAACAGAAGGTTTTCATACGTAGAAGTGGATTGATCTTCTACGATTATTCGACTCTCGGGGATTCCATTCTCCATGAGATATTCCTTCATAACCGCTGCTTCCTCTATATCCTCGTCCGGTCCTTGTCCTCCAGTCACAACGAGCTTTACATTATGATATGTGTTTGCATATTCTAGTGCGGCCTCTAGACGATATCGTAGTGCAAGAGAAGGGATCTGGCCTTGTTTAACCTTGGCCCCTAATACAATTGCGTATTCATTGGAGCCGTTTGCCTTAGGTTTTAACCCATCCTCTAGCCATTTGCTTGTAAGCATCCACATACCGAATCCACTAGTTGCCATTATTATTAAAGGAACTAGCACAATCCACCTCTTTTTTTTGCTCATTTAACCACTCCTTTTACAGTGATGGCTTTTTTTTCTTCATAACAGAGGAAATCTTTACTTCTTCTTTTCGAATTAACCGCTGAACATTCTCTATATGTAAGAACGATGCCATTAGAAATAGAAATCCTGCAACTATGATTGGGCCTATTCCATCTGCGGTCCATATAGAGGCTCCTATAAAGATAAGGTAGAAAAAGAATACACCTATCAATAAATAATCAGTCAAAAGTGTGATGCAGATTAACAATAATAGTCCTGCTAATCCAACCGGCCAATGTAACGCTAGCAGTACTCCAATGATGGAAGCTGTGCCTTTACCGCCTTTAAATTTCGTGTAAATAGGAAAGTTATGCCCTAAGATTACAGCAGCACCAGCTATATACAGCAAAAAATCAAGCTCAGAGGTACTAAGTGAGGTCAGCTGCGGAGCAATTAATCTTGCCCCAATAATCATAATTGCGCCTTTTAAAATATCTATGGCTCCTACTAAAACGCCATACTTCCATCCAAGCACTATGGTGGCGTTGGAAGCTCCTGAATTATTTAAGCCTTCTTTTTTTATATTAACACCACTCATCCATTGGGCTAATTTTGATCCATGAATCGAACCAACTAAGTAGCCTATTAAAAGAATGCTAACACTCCAAATAATCATTCTATGACACCCCCAAAAATAATATTCTATCTATTATATTAAACGATTATAAAATGATGAAGTTTCAGAATTTTATATAAAATAACTTGACTTATAAATAACGGAGGATTTATACTGTGTAACAAGATGGAACACTAATCTAATACTCTTATCAAGAGTGGCGGAGGGAATAGGCCCTACGATGCCCGGCAACCACCAAGTTCTTTTACTTGGAAAGGTGCTAAATCCTACAAATTCTTTTATGAATTTGGAAGATAAGAGGAGGAACATGTCAATTTGACCCCTCTTCTTAAGTGAAGAGGGGTTTTTACATTGGCAGTTCTATAATCCTCTCCCGCCTCCAAGCATCCATCTAATCTACTAATAACGGAGGAATTCAAAATGACAAATCTTCAAAAAGAAACACTTCTATTGCATGGTGGACAACAACCGGATCCAGTCACAGGATCAAGAGCGGTACCGATTCACAAAACAACCTCATATGTATTTCAAAACACTGAGCATGCTCAAAATCTATTTGCATTAAAAGAGACTGGTAACATCTATTCCCGAATAACAAACCCAACAGTTGATGTTTTTGAGCAAAGAATTGCATTACTTGAAGGAGGTACTGCCGCAGTGGCCCTTTCATCAGGGATGGCAGCCATTGCATTTTCTATTTTAAATATTGCAGGCGCTGGAGATGAAATTATCGCAGCTGAAAACTTATATGGAGGGACCTTTAATCTTTTTGCTCATACACTTCCTCGCTATGGAATTACTGTAAAGTTTATAGATTCAACGGATCCTGAGAATTTCAGATCAGCAGTTACTGAGAAGACAAAAGGTTTTTTTGCTGAAATTATTGGAAATCCAAGCTTAAATGTACTGGATGTGGAGCAGGTAGCTACCATTGCGAACGAAGTGGGGGTTCCATTACTAGTAGATAATACTTTCGCTACTCCGTTTGGTTCAAATCCAATTGAGCATGGCGCTCATATTGTTATCCATTCGGCGACAAAATGGATTGGAGGTCACGGTACAACAATTGGTGGAGTAGTAGTTGATGGAGGTAACTTCAACTGGAATTCTGAAAAATTCCCGGGCTTTACAGAGCCAGACGTAACCTATCATGGTTTGCGCTACGGAATCGATGTTCCAGGCGTGGCATTTGCTATAAAGCTAAGAGTCCAGTTGCTACGTGATTTTGGCCCTTCTCTAAGCCCAGAAGCAGCTTTCTCCTTTCTTCAAGGATTAGAAACACTTCACTTACGAGTGCCAAGACATAACGAAAATGCCCAGAAAATTGCGGAGTACTTAAATGACAATGAGGAAGTTTCATGGGTTAACTATTTAGGGCTTGAAAGCCATCCTACACATGAACTTGCTAAAAAGTATTTAAAGAATGGATACGGTTCTATTTTGACATTTGGAGCAAAGGGAGGTAGAGAAGCAGGTAGACATATTATCGATAATATAGAGATTTGGTCACATGTAGCAAATGTGGGAGACGCAAAATCTCTAATTATTCATCCAGCTTCCACTACTCACCAACAACTTACACCGGAGGATTTAGTAAAAACAGGGGTTACAGAGGATCTAATTCGCTTGTCTGTAGGCTTGGAGGCAGTAGAAGATTTACAAGAAGCACTTGGAAAAGTACTTTTAGAGAAAACAAATGTCCTCTCTATATAGAATTTTGTTGTTAACTGAGTGGAAATAGTCTACAATATGTAAAATAGTCAATTAGTTAATTGAAATTTTATTCAAGTACGATTATTTAAATTCAATTGTACAGATTCATTTGGAGGAGACAGCATGGCAAAAATAAAAGCAGCAATCTTAGGATTTGGAACAGTCGGCCAAGGGATTTATCACATTGTGAATGAAAAACGAGAAGACTTAAAAAAGTCATTAGGATTGGACATCGAAATTTGTGCGATTCTCATTAATAATTTAGCTAAAGAAAGACCCGAGACCCCAGGCGTATTAGTGACAGATGACTTTGAGGATATTGAAAATATTCCTGGGCTTCAAGTAGTTTTTGAAGCAATAGTTAACGAAGAGCCGGCTTATAGCTATTTATGTAGAGCGATAGACAAGGGCTGTCACGTCATTACAGCAAATAAGGTCATGTTCTCAAAATATAGTATCCCATTGCAGGAACGCGCAAAGTCACGAGGAGTTTTTGTAGGGTATGAGGCGACCACTGCAGGTGGAGTCCCAATTATTAAGACATTAAAAAATCTACTTCAAGTAAACTCAGTAAAAAAGATTCAAGGTATTTTAAACGGAACGTCCAATTATATTTTGACACAAATGCGTTTAGAAGAATCTCCATTTGAAGATGCGTTAAAAGAAGCACAGTTATTAGGGTATGCGGAGGCAGATCCTTACAATGATATCTCTGGTCAGGATGCATTTCGCAAATTAATGATTTTAAGTGCATTAGCGTTTGGAAAACAGCCTGATTGGAACGAGGTACGTGTAGTAGGAATCGATGAAATTACATTAGAGGATGTGCGTAAAGCGAAGGATACCGGGCTCCGTTACCGCCATGTGGCAGAAATCGAACAGGATGAAAACGGAGAGCTTTATGCTTCAGTAGGACCTCAATTAGTGGGACCAGATCATCCGTTATATGCTATTGAAGGTGTAAATAATGCTGTATCCTTAGATACGAACTATATTGGAACACTAACATTGGTAGGACCTGGAGCTGGTATGTATCCTACTGCTAGTGTAATGGTAGAGGATTATGCAGAGATCATTGGAAAACGCGCAGGTTTTTTCATTACTATATAAAAAAACAAAAGGACATTTCCCAAGGAAACGTCCTTTTTGTTTGATGTATGCTTAAAACGGTTAGTCTTCGTCTTTTACGTCTATGTCTTCTGGAATAGGAGTGTTTCGCCACTCGTCGATTTGGCGTTTCAATTCTTCCACTTGCTCTAAATGGGTTTCGAACTGTGCACTATTGACGACATACTGCTCTCCGTCAAAGACAGCACGTATCTTTTTTTCGGCTATATACCTTTTGACCTGAACAAGTGGCATAGACAAGAAATCAGCCGTTTCTTCTACTGTCATGTACATGTACAAATCCCTCCTACATATTAGTATAATGGAGAAAAAGAAGTAACTCAACGCTCCTACTTATATTTTAGTGATAGCAGAAAGGATGAAATGAGTGACTGTTATACCATACATATTCGTATTACTCGGTGCCATGCTTTGGGGAACGACAGGCACTGCCCAAACATTTTTACCAGATAATGCACATCCATTTATTATTAGCGCAGGGCGTTCAGCAACGGGAGGAATTCCTTTGCTGATCGTTATGATTTTACTAAAAAAATTTAAGTTTCGCTCTTGGCCATGGAAAGAAACATTATACGCTGCTATTTGCATATCCCTGTTTCAATTATTATTTTTCTCATCGGTTCGTTTAACAGGAGTGGCGATTGCTAGTGTGGTGGCTATAGGAAGTGCACCGGTATTCTCCGGAATGGTTGAGTGGATCTTCTTTAAAATGAGACCGACAAGAGTATGGGGTCTCTCTACTGGACTAGCAATAGTAGGCTGTCTGTTTTTATTTTTAACGAAGGGTGAAGTCACTATAGATCCCGTCGGCATTTCGTATTCATTGATCGCCGGACTTATTTTTGCCTTTTATACATTAACAAGCAAATCTCTTTTGCAAAAGGAAGAAGCGATACCCGTGGTAGCGATGACATTCTCGCTTAGTGCGTTTCTGTTAACACCATTTCTCTTTGTGTATGACATAAGTTGGCTAGCTGATGCAGGGAACGTGGGAATCATCTTCTATTTAGGATTAGCTACAACAAGCGTGGCCTACGTTTTGTATGGTTGGGGTCTTCGCAAAATCCCAGCCTCCTCTGCACTGACCTTGTCTCTGGCAGAGCCGACTACAGCAGCCCTTCTTGGTGTGGTTGTCGTAGGTGAGATATTGAGTGCTACTTCTTGGGTCGGTATTGGCCTCCTGCTTGGAAGTATTGTCATTCTGACTGTAGGCAGTAAAGCAAACAAAGAATCGAAACAGGTGGAGGTATAGGTTGAAAAATGTAAGCAAAAGACAAGTAAATCACATGAATCTGAAGAGTGCTATACCAGCATTTATGGGCTTGAATCTATGTTGCTTGGCAATCCTCCTTTTTATGGTGATAGAAGACTATTTGGCACTTTCAAGCGTCTTATCATTTAATGAAGTTTCGAAAATGATTATCTTAATAATCTTCGCATCGATTGTTTTAACCCTATATGGAATTTTACTTACCTATTTAACCTCAGCAGAACATATAAATGATACGAATAAGGGATATCAAAACAACTCGATTTTTGAAATTGTCTCGTTTATGTTTGTAGCTGCACTTTTTGAGGAACTACTTTTTCGAGGAATTATCCAAAATGTCTTATTTTTAACCTTGGAACATCAATGGCTTGCAATTATTTTAACTGCTTTTTTGTTTATTGCATTTCACATACAGTACTATAGGAAGCCGTGGATGCTGCTAAATATCACAGTTCCAAGCTTAGTGTTAGGCTGGAGTTATTTTTATACAGACAATTTATTGGTCCCTTTATTTATTCATTTTGTAAACAATGTTGGTATTACGATATTATTTAAATTTAATGTGATAAAACTAAAATCTTAATTGGAACCGCAGCCTTTTAAAAGGGGCTGTGTTTTTTGTTTTCAGGGAAAGGTGAATGAGTGCGACTTGTTGAATAATATAAAAAGAAGTCCTAATTAGGAGAGGAAAGCTTAGTTTTATTATTGTGGCTCCAAAAGGGAGGAGGTTGGACGATGAAGAACAGATTCGCAACAATCATTTATTTTATTGTCTCAATTGCTTTCTTTCTCCACTTACTTTATGATTCACGCCAATATTTACGAATTGATCCAACTTTATACTTTTTATCAGCTTCGATACCTTTAATATTATTATCGTATGTTCATATTTATATAGTGTTGATGGATGAAAAAGAAAAACTCTTTAAAACGATCGTATCGTGCTTAATTGGAATTGGTTGCATTACTTTGTTCTATGAAATTGTTAAGCCTAATTATACGTATGTAGAAGCACAGGAAATAGTGGAGAGGGAGTACAAGGTAGAGGTAATAGAAAGTTTTTTAACCACATCAATTCAAATTGAAACTGGAAAAGAAGTTTATTCTATAAAAGCTATTCAGGATTCAAAAAAAATTTCATTAGTGTTTAACCCATATACAAAAGAGATAATCATTCTAAAGTAACAAGCTGTTTCGTGCATATATCGAAGCAGCTTTTGTTAATATATCCACATTTTAAAACGTGCGAGTAGGGAGCCTCGTCTATTAGTAAAAGGTAATGGGAAGGGGGATGGGAAGTGAACGGTTATCTAGAGGAACAGAGATTTCAGCAGGTCATGCAAGAGCATATGGATTATTTGCTGAAGATTGCCTATTTATATGTAAAGGAATGGCCGGCAGCAGAGGATATTGTTCAAGAGGTTTTTTTGGCCTTTTATCAAAAATTCGAGCAGTTTGAGGAACGTGCATCCTTGAAGACGTATCTTGGACGAATGACCATTAACCGATGCAAGGACTATTTAAAGAGCTGGCGATATCGAACTCATATATTAACTAATTCATTTAAGACACCATCCAAAAAATCAAGAAATCGAATCGTAGAAAACGATGAAAAGTCAGAACTGGCAGAGTCCGTGCTGGAACTGCCCTTAAAATATCGCGAGGTTATCATTCATTATTATTTTGAAGAGTTATCAGTGCTGGAGATTTCACAGCTATTGACCATTTCAGATAATACTATAAAGACAAGGCTCAGGAAGGCCAGGGCACTTTTGAAGGAAAAATTAAAGCATGGTGAATGGGAGGTGCTTATACATGAATGATATCAAACGACAACTGCTATTGAAAATAGGGGACACCTCTGACCGTGCTGCTAGAGTGCAGGAACAAATCCAAAAGAATAAGAGAAAGCGCGTAAAAAGAACACCAGAGCGATTGACCTATTATGCAACTATTCTTGCGTTTCTCGGCATGATAACTGTCGCTAGTATATTAATAATTCCTAACTTTTTAACCGAAAAGCAAGCGCAGCCTTCAGAGGAATCACCTATGACGGTTACTCCTAACGAGGAAAACAAAGAGGAACCGAATCAGGAAGAAGACCTTACTTGGACTTTAAGAGAGTATTTCCCGAGCAATAGCAAATCTGTATTTGCAGGAGGATATGAGGATAGTGGTTCTACTATAGATACAATTTGGATCAATCAATTCTATATAAAACAAATAATAAGTAATGCAGGAGAAACTTTCGAAAATATTTATCGAATAAAAGAAAATAAGTTGGAACTAGTGTACAGAGAAGTGATGGAGGCTACTTCTCCAACAAATATGACATTCGAAGAGTTAGAGTCCTTGCCTACCATAGAAATAATTTTAGAAGCTCCTTTTCAAGCAGGAGATCAATATGGATATGGAGGTACACTTGGTGAAGGAGTTATTGTCTCACTAAATGAAGAGATTACAACGCCCTTAGGCACCTTTACCGATGTCATGGTAGTAGAAACAACCGCAGATGCTTATCGTGCTAGAAGCTACTATGCTCCTAATTATGGATATGTAAAAGGGATATCTGAATACTGGGATGAAGAGAAAGGCAACTATGTGATTGGGGTAATAGAGGATATTACAGAATTTAAGCATACTAAGGAGACTGATGATGTTGACAACAAAACTCCAGAGACATTTGCAAAGACTATAAAATCTGATTACGAACCTGAGTTCCACTCTACTTGGGTACCTTCTCCAAATGGTGGACTTCGAGCGACAATCGAAGGTCTTGGAGAACAAGCAGGAGAGGAGGGCATTGGCACACTAGTGATTGAAAACATTGAAACTAAAGATTCGCTTATTTTTAAACTGCTTGAGGCAGAGCAAAACAGTCAGTATACACCAAAAGATGTAGCGTGGATTGACGAACAACGATTATTTGTAATTATCGGATATGGATACGGAATGGTAACGGCTGGTGGAAAGCTGTACATGTTGGATATCGATAAGAATGAAGTGAAACCAATTATTACAGATTTAACTAACAAGGAAGAGGTTATGTCTGTAAAGGTTAATGAAGACGGAACTTTCACATACCAGTTACATGTATATGATACAGATGCCATGGAAAGTTCGGAGAGTCATATAGAAGAAGAAACATTGGCTTTACCAAAGCATTGAGAGAGGGATCGTTATCCCTCTCTTTTAATCTAATTTGTTTGTGTTCTGAAGATTGTCTAGCTTTCTAGAAATCTCTTTTAATAGTTCATTGCGCTCTTTGCTCGAATGAACCAATGTAATGACAAACCAGATAATAAAAATCCAGAATGCAAAGAAAAGAATAAGAGGGATAATTGCAATAATTGTATTAATCATACTTCTCCTCCTTTACTATTTTATTGCTTAAATGCTCATGAATGAGTAACCACCTTCCTTCTTCCTTCACGAACACATTCGTAGCTCTACCTTCTCCACTTGAATACTCTCCATTGATGTACCCTTCATAAAAGTAAGTATAAATACAAGTGGCTGAAGTTTCACCTTGATGAAGCCAGTATACATTGCGAGCTTCATAGTTTTCGTCTTTTACAATGGTCCAAGCATTTTCAAAATAAGTCTGAATTGCTTGATGAGTGGTACAGGTTTGATCAGAAAAAAAATAAACGGCATCTTTGTGCAATACTTTTTGTACTTCTTCAAAGTTGTGGGTATTAGTTGCTGCTATATAAGTGTTCAATATTTCCATGATTATCCTCCAAATATGTATTATTTTTATAATATAGAAAACTTTTCGTGAAAACAACCGAGGTTTGAAACTAAAAAGGAGCTTCCAATTGGCAGCTCCTTTTGTTTATGTCCATTTAGCGAGATTTATGACCGCATAAAAAATTTTATGACCGTTCATAAGGAAAATACGACCGTATAGATTTTTTTATGACCGGATACAAGTATTTATGACCGTTCAGCTTTCAAAATCCCAAAACGTTCCTAACCTCCGCCATATAAGATTGGCTAACGGGTAATTCCGTACCGTTCGTTAATACAACTAATAAATTTGATGAAAAGTCTCGAATGATTCGATCAATAAAGGAGATGTTGACGATATAAGAGCGATGTATACGTATAAAATTATCGGGTAGCCGCTTTTGAAGATCCTTTAAAGGAATAGTTGTTTTATACGTCTCTCCGTCTGCGTAAAACCAGGTCTTCTTTTGCAAACTTTCCATGTATTCTATTTTTTCAATGGGCACTGGCTTCCATTCATCTTCCTTTTTTCCTGTAAGAAATCGAAAGGGTTGAAACTTCTTCACGCTATGTTGTGGAGGGAGTATTACAACTAATACTGCATCTTCGCCATTAATCTCTATTGGGTATCCCACCCCGTAATAAGGTATATGAAACAATTTATCGTCTAACACAGCTTCCGCTCTGCATCCACTCTTCAAAACTACATCTGCAATACTTCCTGGCTGTACCTTCTGTCCTTCTTTTAACTGGAGATCATGCTCTCCTGCGTAGTAATAGATGTACTGGTCTTTAACGGCAATTGCGATGGAAGCCTCCTTAGGAATCCACTCCTCTAGCAGGCTACTATATCTCTTTAATTGGTTTTTCGTTATTTCCATTTATACACCTCCAAGGTCAATTATTTGCATTCATCCATCCTATTTCTAATTCATCCCTTTAAAAAAGCAACCTATCCAAAAACCGATACAGAATAAATCCTTCTGTTATATATTAGATTACAAGAAACGATGCTGTTATGATACAGTAAAAAAGACATATTTTCAATTATCGAAAAATTAAGGAGAGGTGTGTTGAATTATGATAAATAGACAACAACAAGTAGAAGAGCTTAGAAAGCAATGGGAAGAGGATAGCCGTTGGAAGGGAATAGAGCGCCCTTATACTCCAGAAGAGGTTATTAAACTTCGAGGATCGCTACAAATCGAGCATACATTGGCGCGCAAGGGAGCAGAACGCCTTTGGAAATCTCTTCATACAGAAGATTTCATAAATGCCTTAGGAGCCCTAACAGGAAACCAAGCAGTACAGCAGGTAAAAGCAGGTCTTCAAGCAATTTACTTGAGCGGCTGGCAGGTGGCAGCAGATGCTAACCTTTCAGGTCAAATGTACCCAGATCAAAGCCTTTACCCGGCAAACAGCGTGCCAGCAGTAGTTAAGCGTATTAACCAAGCTCTACAACGGGCAGACCAAATTGACCAAGCAGAGGGGCGTGAGGATGAGTTTGATTGGTTTGCACCGATCGTTGCAGACGCTGAGGCTGGTTTTGGTGGACCACTAAATGTATTTGAATTAATTAAAGGAATGATTGAAGCTGGGGCAGCAGGCGTTCACTTAGAGGACCAATTAGCCTCCGAGAAGAAATGTGGTCATTTGGGAGGGAAAGTTCTACTTCCTACGCAAAATGCTATCCGCAATTTAGTAGCAGCTCGTCTAGCAGCAGACGTGTCAGGGGTACCAACCGTTTTAATCGCACGTACAGATGCAGACGCTGCAGATATGGTTACAAGTGATATCGATTCAAATGACCATGAATTTATTACTGGGGAAAGAACGCCAGAAGGCTTTTACCGAACAAAGGCAGGTATCGACCAAGCAATTGCACGTGGTTTAGCATATGCACCATACGCAGATCTAGTTTGGTGTGAAACGTCCCATCCAAGCCTAGAGGAAGCAAAACAATTTGCTGATGCCATCCATGCTAAATATCCAGATAAAATGCTTGCATACAACTGCTCTCCATCCTTTAACTGGAAGGCTAATCTGGATGAAGAAACGATAGCTGAGTATCAAGTAGAACTAGGCAAGATGGGTTACAAGTTCCAATTCGTTACACTTGCAGGTTTCCATTCACTGAATCACAGCATGTTTGAGCTTGCGCATGAATATAAAACTAAAGGCATGGCAGCTTATTCTAAATTGCAGCAAGCAGAGTTTGCCAATGAGTCAAAGGGGTATACAGCTACCAAACATCAGCGTGAGGTTGGTACTGGCTACTTTGATGAGGTATCTCAAATTATATCTGGTGGAACTTCCTCTACAACTGCAATGAAGGGATCCACAGAAACAGCACAATTTGCTTGATCATTGAAGAAATGGGAGGGTAAAGGAATGGAACAAACAACTGCAAAAAATATTGAAGTAGTAGGGAATGAAGTTGAAGGAATGTACGAAATATTAACGCCAGAGGCTTTGGATTTCATCGCTTCACTTCATCAAACATTTGATGATCGAAGAAAGGGATTACTGATTGCTCGGAGAAAACGCCAAGAAAGGCTAGATAATGGTGAAAAGTTAGATTTTCTAGCAGAGACGAAGCATATCCGAGAAGGGGATTGGACAATTGCCCCAATCCCTCAGGATCTACAGGATAGAAGGGTAGAGATTACAGGGCCGGTCAATCGGAAAATGGTCATCAATGCCATAAACTCTGGAGCCAAAGCATTCATGGCCTGCTTCGAGGATGCAACATCTCCTACGTGGGAGAATATGATTGAGGGTCAAATCAATGTGAGGGATGCAGTTAAAAAGACGATTTCTTATATTCAACCTGAAACGGGTAAAAGCTATCATTTAAAGGATGAAACAGCAGTGTTGCTCGTGCGTCCAAGAGGTCTACATCTCATGGAGAAAAATATTCATATAGATGGAAAACCGATTTGCGGCAGCTTCTTTGACTTCGGTTTATATTTTTTCCATAACGCAAAAGAGGCAATCGAGCGGGGAACAGGACCGTACTTTTATCTGCCAAAGCTAGAAAGTCATCTAGAGGCTAGACTGTGGAACGATATCTTTGTTTTCGCTCAGGAGAAGCTAGGTATTCCACTGGGGACTATAAAAGCAACTGTATTAATAGAAACAATTATGGCGTCATTTGAAATGGATGAGATTTTATACGAGCTAAAAGAACATTCTGCAGGATTAAATTGTGGACGCTGGGATTATATTTTCAGCTACATCAAGCGCCTCGGCAATCAGCCAGGGGTAATCTTACCAGACCGAGGCCAGGTGACAATGACTTCTCCGTTTATGAGAGCATATACGCAGCTTTGTATTCAAACCTGTCACAAGAGAAATGCTTCCGCAATCGGTGGCATGGCAGCCCAAATCCCCATTAAGAATGACGAAGAGGCAAACGAGGCAGCCTTTGCCAAAGTACGGGAAGATAAAAGAAGAGAAGCCTCTGATGGTCATGATGGAACTTGGGTGGCCCATCCAGGGCTAGTACCAGTAGCATGGGAGCAATTCGATGAGCATATGCCAACCCCAAACCAAATCCATCGTAAACGAGAGGATGTGCAGGTAACTGCGGAGGATTTACTTGAAGTGCCAACTGGAACAATTACGGAAGAAGGACTTCGATTAAACTGTAGTGTTGGGGTTCAGTATATCGCTTCTTGGCTTCAAGGAAATGGAGCTGCACCTATTAACAACTTAATGGAGGATGCAGCGACGGCAGAAATTTCTCGTACGCAGGTTTGGCAATGGGTTAGACATCCAGAAGGAAAGCTAGAGGATGGAAGGAAAATTACAATGCCGCTTGTCGAGCAAGTTCTAACAGAGGAGCTAGGAAAGCTAAAAGCAGATTTCGGCAATGATATCTATTTGTCCGGTAGATATATGGAGGCAGCAGAGCTTTTTTTGACTCTTGTAAAAGAGGATAACTTCATTGAATTTCTAACAATTCCAGGCTATGCAAAACTATAGGAGGTGATTGGAATGAATAAACCTACAAGTGAAAAAAATTCAAAGATTTGTCGCGAATGTGGATGTGTCATCCAAGAGCAAGTAGAATCTCCATTATTCGAATGCGAACGCTGTCTAAACAAAAGAAGTGAATAAATAAAAAGAGCTTGGAGGCAATCCAAGCTCTTTTCATTTCATTAATTTGGTTTTGTATATTGTTCATCTCTTGTAAAGGTGCTAACTGCTCCCATATGTGGAAGAACAGCCGGGCTTCCATCTTGTTGCACGAAATCAATCTCCTCTAATTTAGGGAAGTTCTCAAAGTAGGAATGAAGGACTTTACCAATGAATAAATACTCCCCAGCCGTACCTTGTACGTTTCCTGTAGTTTTATCCATAACAAGCACTAGCTTTTTATCGTCATTTTCAAATCGATAGTCCAACAAACCGACTTTAGTTGTATCTATTTCCTCAAATATTTGCTTCACCATATCACCAGATGGATCGATTTCTACCTCATAAGGCTCCACGAATTCAGCATTATCGTCCTCGCGATAAAGAGTAACTTTACTTATTTCTTCTGCAGGAGGGGCGCTCTCCTCTGCTTTTTCCGTACCAGCCCATTCATAAGTAGTTTCAACTTTTTGGTCACTAAGTTCAGGTGCTAATGACCAAGCCACCAGCGTATACTTTCCAGCAGGTACATCCACGAGCTCATTTTCCAGGTCTAGCTCAAAGGTAATTTCTTCATTTGGCTGAAGCTTTTTTTCTTGAATTGCTTGTGTAAAGCTTTTATTTGCAGAGTACGTATATACTACTGTTTTATCTTGGTCCAGTAGCTGATATTCCACTTCCTGGCCACTGGTAAATGACAAGGTACTTTCTTTATTTGACTCGTTTTTTATAAGGAAAACTGCTTCTCCATTAGCGTCCACGTTTAACTGAGTAGACACTTTAGACTCAGTTTCTTGCTGCTCGCTTCCCGTCGTAGAATTATTTTCATCATTATCATTAGTTCCGCAGCTTGCAAGAATTAAGAGCATAAAAACAGTTAGCAAACTCCATAGCATTTTTTTCATCTTGTTCACTCCTTTAAAACATTAGACAGTTTTTGCGCGAGAAAGTTTCAGATAAGACGGAAAAATAATAGAATAGATGCTACAATTAGATAAAAATGGTATTTTATAGGGTGAAATATTCTTATTTAGTTGTTAATTAATTTATATATAAGAACGATGACATATAAGGTGAACAACATATAATTTTAGATTGGAGTTGAAAATTATTGATAAATTTCGTTCATTAAATGTAGTCCAAGTCATTTTAACGATCTTTTTTTATCTTTTATTTCTAATATTATATCTTCAAGATTACATTGATGGAATCTCGTTTTTACTAATATTACTGATTAGCCTTATTGTTTTATCTATCTCAATGATTGTGCTTCGAAAAAAACGAGCAACGAGACGAAAAATTGGAATTTCTCTATCCATACTTCTCCTATTATTTTGCTATGAGCTGCCGCTGTTAGGGTTTATTTCAAAAACACAGGTAGCAGACGTATACTTAGAGCCAAGGCAGACAGTAGTAGGTTCAGGGATCTATATAGTAAGCGTTGCTTCTATACCTTTAGATAATATGGAAAGCAAACAGGAGGCACAGGAATATTTGATAAGAACAAATGAAGATTTTTATAAGATTACTAAATTGACGAATCAAATACTTTATAAAGAAAAAAATAAGACGCTATTAAGTTGGATACACCTAAATGAAAAATCTCCAAAAGACAAGATGAGAGAGAATCTGAAGCAATATTTCGGGAAAGAAGAGGTAAGGCTTACCGATTATTTTAAACATGATCAAGCTATAGGAGATAGCTCGGGGCTTAGCTTATTACTAACAGAACTCATTATAAAAGGCGAATTGCAAAATAGGTTAAAAATTGCTGTTACAGGGGCAATAGATGGAGACGGAAACGTATCAGCTATAGGAGGCTTGAAGGAAAAGCTACAAACTGCAGATAAATACGATTTTCACTTTATGATTATCCCGAGCGAAAATGCAAAAGAAGCGGTAGCTATTCAAAAAGAATTAAAACTAAATATGGAAGTCTATGATGTTGAACATGTAGATGGAGCGGTTGAACTTATTAATGATTTGAACGAAAAATATAGAAATAACTGAGAAGGTTTTTTGAAGAAAGAGGGATTATTTAAGTGGATGTTGAATAATTTTAATAGGTTAGTGAGGCTGGTTGATTAAAAAATGTTTTTTAAAGGAGGGCGATAAGATGGATGTTTTCAAAACCCAGTATGATTGGATACAACGTACAAGGGAATCTTTATTTGATTATTGCGAAACGTTGTCACCTGCAGATTATGTTAAAGAGCTTGAAAATTTCGGTGGTGATTCAGTTCAAAGTCTACATGTTCATGTAGCTAACTGTTATCGAGTATGGTTAGGAAATCGTGCACTTGGGAAATCACTTTCCAAAATAGAAATAGAATCAGTAAACAATGTCGAGAAAATGCGCGAGATTTTCAGGGGAACGGATGACTTGGTTTATGAATTTCTAAAAAAATTTAGTGGTAAATGGGATGAAATTAATAAGGTTGATGGAAGAGGGGAATTTACAGCATTGTGGCTTTTTACCCATACCATCACTCATGAATTTCACCATAAAGGACAAATCGTTAAAATAGGAAGACAACTTGGGTATATCCCGCCAGACACTGATCTCATTGAACCTCAATAGTTAGAGACTAGCAGTTTTGAGATGGCTTCGGATCGTAGAGTCCTACTATCGTAACGGTTAAAGGGCAGTAATTTAATAAAAAGTAACATTGAGGGCATCCAATCGGGTGTTCTTTTAATATTTGATAGGAATAAAATGCACTTTCCTTATTGAACTTATACAGTAGGAAAGTTGAATTAGGAAAGGTGA
Source organism: Psychrobacillus sp. FSL K6-2843 (assembly GCF_038626375.1). Classification (NCBI taxonomy): domain Bacteria; kingdom Bacillati; phylum Bacillota; class Bacilli; order Caryophanales; family Bacillaceae; genus Psychrobacillus; species Psychrobacillus sp. FSL K6-2843. Next base: position 212,990 of record NZ_CP152021.1, read on the forward strand.
AAATCGTAACGTATTTATAGAACAAACTTTTATATAATAGCTTGATTTTAGAGGATGCATTACCTAGTAATTAAACCATCTTTCCCATATAATTTATTTTAGTTAAGTTAACTAAAATAAATTATATGGGAGGGCTTAGCATTGGAAAAAGAACTATTGGAAAACAAAAATAAACAAAAGAAACCATTTCTATTTAAACTTGGAATAGTACTTCTAATCCTTTATCCTATATTTTGGGGGGCCGCAGCCATCGTACCTTTCACCTCATTGCCAACCCATATAAAGGCTACTATCATTCCCGTATGTATAGTAGTTGGCGAAATCATATTCTTGATAGGTGCTGTATTTGTTGGGAAAGAAGTGGTGAACAAATACAAAAACAAGTTAAACCCGAAAAACTGGAGAAGAAAAGGTGACAGTCAAGAGCATGAAGAATGAAAATATAGCTGAGAAAGTCAATCAAACAATTGAACCTGTGGCATAAATACGTCACACTCTTTTTTATACAATAACCCCTTTTCTCCAAGTTCCACTGAAAATGTACGCTTATCTTCCACTTTTGCTTTCTAATAATATATCCTTCTGCCTCAAGTTTAACTAACTGTTGACTGATTGCACTCTTGGTTATATTCATTTTTTCCGCCAACTTTGTAGTAGTAGATGATGGGGCTGAATAATTAATGTTAGCAACGTATATTGTTGATTATTTAATTGAAAATTCATATAATTTATTTCTTTTTCTTCTAGCAACAGCCATAGCACTATGCTGCAGAACGTCAATTCATGACAACATTTTGAGTGCGTTGGTGCAATTCTTCATTAATGTTTCTAAAGACAACGATATGTATAAGCTAATATAGAGACTGATTAAATTCATATCTTTAAAACCACCGACTAGAGAATATGTTAGGTGGTATTTTTATGAGGAAAAGTATATTTAGTGTACCCCGTTTAAAAATGCTCATGACGTATTTAAAATAAATATTGTAAAACTGTAAAGTTCTGCAAGTCAACAATATCAAAGAAATCAATTAAATATATAAATTTCTTAAGATTTTCTTCAGAATTATACTGCTGGAATGTTAAGAAATGAAGGTTACAATAAGAAACATAAGAAAGCGATGCGGAGGAGGTATAAGGATGCCTGAGTTTACTGTACTAGTGACGGACGATGATCAAGATATTCGAGATGGAATAGAAATATATTTAAAAAATGAAGGCTACCGTGTATTGAAGGCGGGAAATGGATTAGAGGCACTGGAGCTGTTGGAGGAAAACGAGGTTCATGTCATTGTACTAGACATTATGATGCCTCAAATGGATGGGATTTCTGCTACGTTTAAAATAAGAGAGCAAAGAAATATACCTATTATTATGTTAAGCGCTAAAGCCGAGGATTCAGACAAGATTCATGGATTGTCTGTTGGAGCGGATGATTACGTGACGAAGCCCTTTCACCCAATGGAGCTTGTAGCTCGAGTGAAGTCTCAACTAAGAAGGTATACAAAGCTTGGGACATATCAAGGGAAACAAGCAACCGTAGAGGTAGATGGACTTATATTAAATCAGGAAGCAAAGGAGCTCTCCGTGGAAGGCGAAGCAGTTAAGCTTACACCTATTGAGTATAAGATTACAGAGTTGCTGATGATTAATGCAGGTCGAGTTTTTTCTATTAATGAGATTTATGAGAGAGTTTGGAACGAGCCAGCTTATAACGCAGAAAATATTGTAGCCGTCCACATTCGAAAAATACGTGAAAAAATTGAGACGGATCCTAAAAACCCAAGATATTTAAAGGTGGTGTGGGGAGTTGGCTATAAAATCGACAAGTAAATGGAGTCTGATATTTTCTATAACTGCTATTTTATGTGGTGCACTTTGCTTATTTTATTGCACAATTCACCTAATTCCCATCATGGATATTAGTAGAACATTTACCGAAGCAATTGAATTAATGAAAGGGGGAGCAAGATGAAACGTCCGCTAGGAAAAGTAGTTATATTGAGTGTGTTAGCAGTAATAGCAATTGGTGCTCTATATACTCTCACAAATAAAGCCAGAGAGTACGTTGGTACTTCTTATTTTGATAGTTATGATTTTCAACAAGAGTTAAGTGAATATGAATCTGCACTAGTCCCATTAGTATTGGCTGTCCCAGATATAGAAGAAGTAAAGAAAAGTATAACAGTGTCCTCTAGTGAGATTGAAGAGTATCGAAATCGTTTTGGAAATTTAGAGGAGCAGATTTATTCAATTGAGCAAAATTATGAGGAAAGAATAAATTCTACAACAACAGAGGAGACCTCAACTGATGGTGATGCAGCACAGGAGCAGACCAAGGAAAACTCACTAAAAGACGGTATAATAGCAGAACGTGATGCAAAGATTGCCGATATTAGAAAGAACTTTGAAAGCGATGAATATGTAGAAGATAAGATTCGAAGAGAAAAAGAAGACGAAGTGGATGCTTACTTTCGAAACTTAACTAAGGCCAAGAATAGATTTCTCATTGAAAGAGATGATTTTAACTACGAATTAAAAAATATTGAAACTGGAGAAGTATTTACCAATGGCGATATTGGGAAGAAAAATGCATTTAAGAAAGTGTTCTCTAGTGATAATGGATTTTTAAAGAAAAGTAACGTTTATGATTTAGCAGAAATGGAACGTAATTATTATGATGGTGAAGAGTGGGATCTGAGAGATGCCATTGGAGATCAGTATTCTCGTTTTGAAGGCACAATTGCCATATCTGAAGCAAGTATGCTAAGTGGAAATAGAGCTGATCAATACAATTACTTTAAAACACAACAGCTAATATTCTACGGTGTCATTGTTATAGGGATTCTTTCAGCAATATTTTTTGTTTCCTTATGGAGGAAGAATCGAGATACATTCCAATTTGAGCCAGGGCGAGAAAAATTTCAGAGCTTGCCTATTGATGTTCGTTTTGTGTTAGTTTTCGTTAGTGCTTATCTAGCAATCCTATTTTCTAAGGAAGCAATGCTATCTATCTTTTATTATGGCGGATATGATATTCCAATCGGTAGTTTTATTGCAGCAGTTATATTAACGGCATTAACCTTATATCAATTGCCATGGCTGAAAAAATCATTTAATACAGCAGATTGGAAAAATAGCTTAACAGTAAGTTGGATTAATTCATTAGAAGGTTTCTTCCTGAGACGTTCTATAGGGGTACAAACGATTATTCTGTTAGTAGTGATTTTCTTCTGGGGATTTGGAACAATGTTAACCTTTCAGTTATGGGAGTTAATTTTGGTTTGGATTCCAGCTACATTATTTATCGGTATTCCGGTATTAGGTATTTTAACTTCTCGGATGGCTTACTTGAACAGGATAATAGGAAAGACAGAAGAGATGGTTAAAGGTAACAATGGAACGGAAATAAAAGTAAAAGGCAAATCACCAATAGCAGAGCTTGCAGCTAATGTTAATGAGCTTAGAGGTCGTGTGCAATCCTCTCAAACAGAGCAGGTAAAGAGTGAACGATTGAAGACCGAGCTAATCACAAATGTCAGCCATGATTTGCGTACACCTTTAACTTCTATTATTACGTACACTGACCTATTGAAAAATCCCGATATTACGGAGGAAGAGCGAGCTTCGTATATCGCGATTTTAGACAAAAAGTCATTACGTTTAAAAACATTGATAGAGGATCTATTTGAAGTTTCCAAAATGGCTACAGGAAATATTGAATTAGACAAACGTAAGGTAGATTTAACCCAGCTTTTGCAACAGGCAGTTGCCGAGCACCAGGAGGATATTGATAAATCAGGTCTCGATTACCGAGTAACTATCGGCACAAAACCGATCATGTCCTACGTAGATGGTCAGAAATGGTGGAGAGTTCTAGACAACCTTATTATTAATACGTTGAAGTACTCCCTACCTAACACACGGGTCTATATAAATTTAGATCAGGTGGATGGATACGCGGTGTTTGTTATTAAAAATATCGCTAAATATGAGCTAGGTGATGATGTGGCAGAACTTACTGAGAGATTTAAGCGCGCCGACACATCTCGTCATACAGATGGCTCTGGTCTAGGGCTTGCTATTGCACAATCCATCGTAGACCTACATGGCGGAATTCTAAGAATGGAAGTAGACGGAGACTTGTTTAAAGTTACTGTGAAAATACAAACAATCTAGTTAGAAAATGTACCCCCTCCTTTTGCGGAGGGGGTTTTTAGTATGGAAATGGATTGTAGTAAACCAGCGTGTAATTGTCGTAAAGTAGAGCTCGATTGTAGTAAAGGAGCTCCAGATTGTCGTCAAACTGTCTCGAAGTAAGGGGGAGGAAGTGCATTGTAGTAAAGTATCGTGTGATTGTCGTAAAGTAGAGCTTGATTGTAGTAATCGAGCCCCCGATTGTCGTAAAACTATCTCGAGAGAAGGAATAGGAATTGTAAATGAGACCCTAATCCAGCCACACTCTGTAAACACATGTATTATTCAGAGACAGTGGCATTTATCTTTTTTGGATTACATAATATCTGCTTCTCGTGTTGTTTACCGGATATAATTTAGAGGTCTTCATTAAGTATGACGCCATATGCTTATCTTTTAGATTCAGGAAGTCCACACACTCTTTGTTAGAGATAGATTCTTTATACAAATAAAACCAGTCCTCTAATGCTTGATGCTGCATTATCTTTTTTAATGTTCCACAAGTAGGGCAATTACCTTCTATAAATTGAAAGCATTGTGAACATAGCATTCCTCGTTTTATATCTGTAAGTTCCAACGGATAGCTATGAGATAGAGGCTTCGGAACAAACTCTGTCGAATGTGTCATTAGATATTTTATTAGTTGTTGAAATTTAGTAATGGATAAGACATCAGGGAGTGCATTGAGTGAATCGATGTGGGTGGCAATATCGCAGCCCATAACTGCTTTCACTTGTTTAGGAGGTTGTGCCACTATAGTTTTGGTAGATGCAAATACAATAAAAGATTTAATTGGAATTTGAAATTTTAGGGGATGTAGTAGTAAAGCTAGCTTTTGGGTATTGCGTATTACTTGTTGCTCGGGACATTTAAATGCAGTGATTTGGTCGTCGATTTCTCGTATAAGTTGTTCGGGATTTCTTTGGAAGGAGATTTTCCCACGAATATTTTTGACTTCAAGGATTGCTAAATACTTTGGGGTAAGAATTATGGTGTCTATTTGAAGATAGATGGAATCAGAAATAGAAAAGTGGAGGTCTTTTAAAATTGAGTAATGTTTAGAAAAGGGGATCTGTTTTAAAAAATTATCAACGTAAGTCTCACCAGCGTAACCAGCTTCAAGACTGTAAATCCGATTTTCTATGTGCGGTATTAGTGGGTGTTGAGTAGAAAGACGATGAATGGAGCGCTTGTAAACTTCGATTGTTTTAGGAATACTTCGTGGTTGGTCTATATTAATCTCTCCTTTCTTGTACAAGATACCACCTAGTAAAATATAAAACAAGTAGTAGGAGACAGAATTTTCCCATAAATGATATACTCAAATTAAAAGGAGGTGGGAAGCCATGGAATCTTTATACCAACTTAACTTTGCGAGAATCTATACACTAGGAAGGATTAAACAGTGCAAGGAAGATATGTGGGATATAAAGCCTAAAGGATTCTCCAACACCGTTCGATGGAACGTAGGACACATCTATGTACAAATGGAAATATTGGTTCAAAAAGCAATTCCAACCTACAGTATTGTTCATCCCGAATGGATACAATTTTTTGCTCCAGGGACAGATCCGGATGACTGGCAGGAGGTCCCACCCTCAAAGGAAGAGCTTATAGTTAGTTTAAAAGATCAGCTAGACCGTGTGCTGGCACTTTTAGCACCTAATCTTCAGGATTATTTAATTGAAACATTAGAAATAGGAAATCTAAATAGCATGGAAACAGTAGAAGCAATTGTCCAATTCATTGTTTGGCATGAGGGGGTTCATGCCGGAGTTATTCATTCTATCAATCAAGCAAATGCGGTGTAAAATATGAAAATATATATTGTAGGCTCTGTAGGAAGTGGCAAAACAACACTTGCTCGCCAGTTGGCACAGCATTATAGAATTCCCCATTTTGAAACAGATAACTTTGTTTGGACTAGAAATCATCAAGGGCAAGGGGATATTAGGAATTCTGTGGAAAAAAGGGATGAGCTACTAAAAGAAGCAGTGAACCTCGACCAATGGATAATCGAGGGTGTACATATAGATTGGACGGACCCAGGATTAGAAGCCTCCGATTACATTATTTTTCTAGATATTCCTGTGTCTATTAGGTATTTCCGAATTACAAAGAGGTATGCCCGTCAAGTGCTTAGATTGGAAGAGGCTAACTACCAACCGACCTTTTCTATTTTTCTAAAAATGTTTCAATGGACAAGCTACTTTGAAAAACAGATGAAACCAGAATTTTTAACGAAGTTTAGTAAGTATGAGATGAAAGTGGTACTACTGACAAAAAATGATTCATCAGTAGTTCAAAAAAATATATAGTTTTACTGGCACTGCTAAAACAGACAAAAAGATGACCCTCTTATGTATAGGGTCATCTCTTTCTTTTTAATGCTTCAAGTTCATTAATGACGTAGTCTAATTTTTTTTCTATTTGAGAAAGCTGAAGTTTTTGATTGCTCTTAGATTTTTTTTCGGATTGCTCTTCTTCTAAGTTTTCTTGGAGGGTAATTCCTTCTCCAATCGTGCCAATAAGAAAACCTAATGTCACGACGACAGAGCCCAAGAAGTCCAAAGTTGCGCCTAAGTTTGGTTGCTCACTGGATTTGTCGTTGTTTTTGGGATTCATATGTTGTCTATCATCCTTTGGCTGTCTTTTTAATAGCATATGACAGCTCGAGAGGATTGGTTATTTTTTTGTAGAGACTAACTTATGCTCATACGCATAAATGACAGCTTGAGTTCGATCATTGACCTCCAGCTTAGATAATATGTTGCTTACGTGTGTTTTTGCAGTTTTTAAAGCAATGTATAAAGTGTCCGCTATTTCCTGATTAGTTTTACCTTCAGCCATGAGAAGAAGTACCTCTCTTTCTCGATCGGTTAAATCTTCATGTAGTGCATGCCCGGAGCCTTGGCGCATTCGCATCATCATTTTATTGGTTACCTCTGGCTCTAATACGGCATTCCCACTTAAAGTTTTACGAATAGAATCAGCTATATGAGAAGCTTTCGAGGTTTTCAATAAATAGCTAATTGCTCCTGCCTCTAGTGCGGGGTATACCTTGTCATCGTCTATAAAACTAGTGACAACCATTACCTTTGCTGTGGGCCATTTTTGGATAATTTCCCGAGTTGCCTCTGCACCGTTTAAAATAGGCATGACCATGTCCATAAGGATGATGTCAGGTCTGTGCTCAAGAGCCAAGTCAACGGCTTCTTGACCATTCACTGCCTCCGCAACGACCTCCATATCTGGCTGTGCCTGTAAGTATGCCGAAACCCCAATTCGTACCATTTCATGATCGTCAGCTAACAAAATACGTATCATTCTATTCACTCCTCTCTGCGGTTGTAATTTTTTCTAAATTTATTGGTTGGGCTACTGGCTTTTCAATCGGCAGTTTAACTTCTACAATTGTCCCTTGAGAAGGAACAGATACTACCTTACAAGTAGCTCCAATTTCAACCGCACGTTCTCTGACACTTTGAATTCCGTAAGAGCCATTTTTACCTTCTCCAACTTCAAAGCCAACCCCGTTATCCTGTACACGGAAAATGGCAAGATTGTCTCTTTCAACAAATAGAATGTCTACTTCAGTTGCTTTAGCATGTCTTAACGTATTTGATAGAGTTTCCTGTGCAATACGGAATAAATGATCCTCAGCGCCTTTAGATAAGGAAACCTCTTCTAATCTGTATCGAATAGTAAAAAACACTTTCTCCTGAAGCTCCTGAAGTAACTCTTCTAAGCCTTCCTTCAGAGTTTTATTGTGTAGAGCAGCAGGACGTAAATGAAGAAGTAAAGCACGCATTTCTAATTGGGCCTGTTGCACAATTTTTTCCGTTTGCATTAATGTCTTTGGCACTTCTCCATTTTTAGCTTCCTCTATTTCAACCATAGTAGAGAGGAGCATGGAGGCTGCAAAGAGCTGCTGAGAAACAGAGTCGTGAAGCTCTCTCGCCAGTCTTTGTCTTTCTTGGACTAGTCTTTCCTGAATAATTCTGTCCTGGGTTTCTGCCTTTTCGTTGGTAATACGTTGCAAAGTTTTTCGCTGAGTTAATATTAGCTGTTCCAGTTGAGTAACAGTCGCCTGCATTCGCTTTGTTTGAGTATATTTTTTCTTACTCGGTTCAAAGGTTTCTGCAAGTAAAGGTCGTAGGCTCGTTTCTATTTTCTTTTCTTGGCTCCGTACCTTTTGGAGTGTGTTCAATGAAAAACCAAAGCTTATGAAGGCTAGAACAAATACAATCCACACACCAAAAGGGATTTGGGCATAGGTCGTCTCTAATAACGACAACCATGCCTCTTCATTAGGCCATCCCCAAATAACATACAAAAGCAAAGCGATAATAATAACTAAATAGGTAAAGATGGAGATTCCTTGCCCCAAAAATATTCTCATTTCCGGATCACCTCGATATCTCCAATCCAAGTAGAAACAGTAATCACTAGCTCAGCAGAATGAGCAACATCTTCCGAATACCCATCCTTTACAAGAACGGTTTGGTTCCACAAACGACGAGCACCACGAGAAAGAATATGGGCTTCGCCGATAATGGTAGTATAATGTATGCGGACTGGGATCTCATATGGTACATAAATAGTGACCTTACCTAAAGACTGACGAATAGAAATAAGGGAGGTACCCTTTGGGAGCACCGTTTCCGTCACGTCAATCAAGTAGTCACCGTAAAAGCTTTGCACATGTACATCTTGCCATTCATAGGCTTGAAATGGAGTAGACTGTGATGTGAATAGCTTATTTTGAATAATACTATTCGGTGTTTCTTCATATACCGTTCCAAATGGTTTAATCACCTGGCTGATGGGTTCATTTTTCCAAAGCTTATAAAGGGAATAAACAATGATGGCTACTAAAAATAATCGTAGACTCCACATCGAAAAGACAGCCAAAATAAGAAAAATAAAACCTAGCCAGAAAATATACTTAGACTGCTTTCGCAAGCTAAAGTACATCATTCCTATGCCAAGAAGGACTAATATAATATTGCCATTCCCAAATATAGTAGCTTCTATAAAAATGAGAAAAACAAAACAAATAAGAAAAAAAGCTAGCTTGTTTGTTTGGTTTTCTTTCATGCTTGTATTCTCCCTTCTTCGCATAGTAATGCATGAGAAGGAGAAGGCGCTTGCCTTCTCCTCATTAGTCCTAAAAAATGGACAACCTTTTCTATATTTTACACAATTTCAGCCTTTGGTTGTTCGTTTTTTTCTAATTGTTCTAAACGTTGTTCCATTGAAGTGATTTCATGCTCTTTTTCGATCTTCTGTCCTAGACGTTCAATGTATTGCTCCATGTCTTGGAAAGTACCAAAGTTTTTCTGTGTTTCTTCAGGCTTTAATAATTGATCCATTTGGTGGTGGGCGCGAGTTACATTTTCTTTCCCCATCAGCTGTAATTGTCGGACCTTCATATCTTTCACCTTGTGTTTCATCTCTTCATACTTACGTTCTAATCCAAAGAGCTCCTCCATTGTTTGACGAATGCTGTTTTGTAAAGTTTTAGCACGCTCGTTATAAGCATTTACCTCAGCTTGAGCAAAGGAGATTAGATCCTCTTCGCCTGTAGCGGTAGCTAGCTCCACTTGTTTTTGACGTTTCTCTGCCATTTGTAATGTTTCTGTTAATTCTTTTTCAAGCTCTAATTTTAGTTTGCCTTGGCGCTCTAACCATTTACCTGTTTGTTCAGTTTGCTTTTCCGCTTCACGAATGTATTGGTTAAGCATAGCAATTGGGTTTTTTTCCTCTTTTTTATCAAATAATCGGTGTAGATCTGCTTCGACTGAATACTTTAATCGTTGTAGTAATGATGTCATGATAGTTTCCTCCTTATTTGTTAAGTTCGTTCCACTGTTTTTCGAAGTTTACGAATGGGTCATCAGTTTTGGGTATCGAAAGGGAGATGTCGTCCTTTTTCCACTTCTTCCAGATGAAATAAAGTGCGACAATAGATAAGATACCAACAAATCCAGGTATGTTAGAAATAGCTGTTAATAACCCGATAATTCCAACAATTGCCCAAAAGATTTTCAATAAGCTAGAGTCGCTCTTTAGATAAAAATGTACACCTGCAAAGACGAATAGCGCGGATATCCCTAATCCTAACAACGGACCAAGATTCACCAAAGCGACAATTCCTGCGATTATTCCAAGTGTAACTAAACCAAATTTTTTCATATGTTTGTTCCTCCTCTCGTCTGTATATATAGCTTACCAATTCCTTGTGTTTAGCCAAACGGTCTTAAACATGATTTTCTTCTCGGTCTAGAGGCTGAGAAAGAGTAAATTATTCAAATCTGCTATACTAATGGGAAAAGACAAAAATGGAGAATTTCACAATGAAAAAAATTGGCTCTATTATATTAGCTATCATTATATATTCGTCTATTGTTTTTTACTTTGGTTGGAGCGTTTCAACATGGTTAGAAGCTTTCTTTACCATCAATTCTTGGCTGTTTTTAGTTATCTGGTTCTTATTTGCTTTTGCGATTATTATCGCAAGGCTTGACCACAGACTTAGAACTTTTAGTATAATAGGTTCTTATTGGCTTATCGTCATGCAATATGGGATTCTCCTTTTTCCTGTTGCAACTATATTTGCATGGGTTTTTCCAGGGCAGTTAAAGCTGATAGGTGGGATTGTTTTATTATTTTTTGTGTTAATAATGCTACTAGGAACATATAACGCTTTCTCGCCAGTTGTTCGCGAGCTTAAAATTACCATGCCAAAAAAGGATGCATCAGTGGACAGTCTAAAAGTTGTCGTTGCATCTGATTTCCATCTTGGCTTATTGTCCAATAAAGCGCATTTAATGCGATTTGTAAAAAAATCAAATGAACAAAATCCTGATCTTGTCTTATTGGTTGGAGATTTAGTGGACGATGACCCGATTTGGTTTGTAAAAAAAGGCATGTCCGAGGTGATGAAGCAGCTACGATCAACGTATGGTAATTATGGGGTTTTGGGAAATCACGAATACTACGGAAAGAAAATTCCACTCTTAATAGAAGAAATGGAAGCATCTAGTGTGCAAATGCTATTAGATGAAACAATCTTAGTGGCAGATACGTTCTATTTGACAGGACGTGAGGATTTAACAAATAGAAATCGAAAAGAGTTATCTGAATTGGCTCCCAAAGAAAAGAATTTACCTTGGTTTGTGATGGATCACACACCTTCCAATTTACTTATACCAGAGAAAGAAAAGGTAGACTTTCATGTTTCTGGCCATACGCATCGTGGACAAATGTGGCCGAATCATTTGTTTACTCAAAGAATTTTTGAGCTGGATTATGGGTATAGGGAAAAAGGGAGTATGCACGCGATTGTATCTTCTGGTTTTGGATTTTGGGGACCACCAATTCGACTAGGTAGTCGATCAGAGCTTTGGTCGATTGAGATTAAGTTAGAGGATGTGGAAGTTTAATGGAAGCCTGGATCACAGAATGGATGAACCAGTTTGGATATTTTGGCGTATTTTTATTGATTTTATTAGAGAATGTTTTTCCGCCAATCCCTTCTGAGGTCATTTTAACGCTCGGAGGATTTATGACGACATCTACTTCCATGACCAAGCTAGGTGTTATTTTGGCAGCTACAGCAGGGTCAGTGATAGGGGCAGCCATTCTATATGGGATTGGTTTGTTATTAGATGTAGAGCGTTTAGAGAAGATTGTAAAGAAATACGGTAAATTCTTGAGATTGACTGTAAAAGATATTCATAAGGCAGATGCCTGGTTTGATAAATACGGCGTATGGGCAGTATTTTTTGGACGACTTATTCCATTAGTAAGAAGCCTGATTTCTATTCCTGCAGGGATGTCAAACATGAAGTTTTGGCTGTTCCTTCTATTTACTACTTTAGGTACTCTTATTTGGAATACTATTTTAGTTTCAGTAGGATCAGCAGTTGGTGAAAATTGGGAAGATATCGTAGGGTATATGGATATCTATTCGAACGTAGTTTATATTATTTTAGCAATTGTAGGTATTGCATTTTTAGTATGGTATTTTAAAAAACGTGACTAAGGAGATCTTATGGAAATTCTAGAATTATTTAAAGCACTAATATTAGGTTTTGTAGAAGGTATGACAGAATTTGCTCCAGTATCATCTACGGGTCATATGATTATTGTGGATGATATGTGGCTGCAAACAAAAGATTTTTTAGGGGAATATTCAGCAAATACATTTAAAATTGTTATTCAACTTGGGTCGATTCTCGCTGTAGTTGTTGTTTTTTGGAAAAGGCTACTAAGTTTAATAGGCTTATATCGAATAAAGGATGCGCCAAAAGGTGAACAGTTAAAACTGACTCACGTAATTGTTGGTCTTATTCCGGCTGGTGTACTTGGTGTGTTATTTGAGGATTATATCGATGAGCATTTATTTACAACAAAGACGGTTTTAATAGGTTTAGTGCTTGGTGCTATTTTAATGATTATAGCAGATAAGTTAGGACCTAAGCATCCGAAAACGAATACACTAGACAAGATTACATATAAGCAGGCGATTCTTGTAGGGCTTATACAATGTCTATCATTATGGCCAGGGTTTTCTCGTTCTGGATCAACTATTTCCGGTGGGGTATTATTAGGGATGAACCATAAAACGGCGGCAGATTTTACTTTCATCATGGCTGTGCCGATTATGGCAGGGGCAAGCTTCCTTTCTCTTTTGAAAAACTGGGAATATGTAGAGATGGATCACATTGGCTTCTATGCAGTGGGCTTTGTCAGCGCATTTGTTTTTGCATTAATATCGATACGCTTCTTCTTGAAACTGATCGATAAAGTCAAGTTAACTCCGTTCGCAATTTATCGTATTGTATTAGCTGCAGTACTAGCAGTTATTATATTTTTATAAGAAAAACAAAAAGCATTGGGAGCTCCCAATGCTTTTTTATTCTATTGGAAAAGTGACGGTCACTAGTGTTCCTATTTTTGAGGATTCTACCAGTATCGTTCCGTTATGTGCTTCTATTAGTTGCTTGGAGATTGCTAAACCAAGCCCAGTGCCCGAAATTTCAGAGGTAGTATTTGTACCTCTATAATAACGGTTAAACAAGTTGTCTAAAGCTACCTTTGGAATACCAGGTCCCTCATCTCGGATGACCAGACAGGCTAAGCTATCTTTTTCATAAATTTCTAAGTGTACCTTGGTGCCCTTCGGAGTATGTTTTACTGCATTTCCTACAAGATTGTCGAGAACCCGTTCAAATAGCTTTGCATCTAAATAGACGGTAATATCCTTGTTTCCTATAGGTTCTTGAATATCATTCCAATCACAGGCGTAAACATAGGACCTTAAAAAATCAAAGAGATTCAACTTTTCTTTGTTAAGTTGAATCGCATCGTTTTTCAACTGGTAAGTATATGTCAAATCCTCGATTAACGCATTCATATAAATAGATTTTTCCTGCATTGTTTTAGCGAAACGTTGTACCTCTATGGGGGTCCATGTGTACTCATTAGATGATAGCATTATAGAATATCCATAAATAGAACTAAGAGGGGTTTTTAAGTCGTGAGAGAGACCAGTGATCCAATCCTCTCTTAGTTTTTCCGTTTTTATTATTTTCTCTTCGTTACTTTTCAATGTATTTGCTAATCTAGCTAGTGACTTGTCCACTTCCTCGTATATACGGTATTTTCGTTTAAATCTACCGGATTTTGGGGAACGTAATTTTTTGTCATTTGGAGGATCGTAGTCCTTTACGCTTAATTTTTCAATTCTATGTAAGAAATATAGTAAGGGACGACCAAATCGATATCCAATCCAAATGGAAAAAAGAATAGTAAAGATAAACAGGAAGAGATGGAACGCTAAAATGGAGAACACTAGCTTTTTCATAGTATCTATTAAGGCTGGTTCAAAGGGATGGTAATTAGTATTTGGCATTCGTACTACTAGGACTTTTCCATTTTCCATCGTTTGAAAGGCAGTAATTTCTTTTCTTTCAAAGTAATCCTGACTATTTGTAACTATCTCCATGCTACTTAATGCTTTATATACATCACCATAAAGGATTTCTTCTCTTATCCCATCTTGGTTATATATTTCAACGGCTGCATTTACAGATGAAACCTCCTTTTCCAGCTCATCGTTCATTTGAATTTTATTATTAATGTAAAGTTTACCAAGCAACAAATCTACAGGTTGGTTTTCTATGAAAAGTAAGAACAGCTGGTCTGTTAACTCCCAAACAGCGTGATCTTGTTTCTGTATGGCAACCCATTCAATAGATAGTATTTCTTGTTCAGTAGTTGCAAGTACTTCACCTGCTTGGTCTACAAGATATAAATGGCCGGAGTTTTGCTTAGCCAATTTAATAAAGTCCTCCGAAAATACATAGCTGCCATCCGGTTGTTTTGCAATGTTACTTTCTATTTCAAAGGCTTCCAATGCACGAATATCTGAGATAGCTTCCTTTGAAAGCAGGTCGAAAATGATATAAGCAAACATTCCAAATGTGACTAAAAATAATACAGCATAAAATACAACAAAATAAACTAAAAATCTTAGAGATATTTTACTTGAAAGTCTCATTACTATTTCTCCTCGTTTACGAGCTTATAGCCAATCCCTCTAATTGTAATCAGCTGTTTAGGATTACTAGGGTTTTGTTCAATCTTCTCTCGGAGTCTCCGTATATGTACCATGATTGTGTTGTCATCTATATAACTGTCTTCTCCCCAGATAGAAAGAAAAATTTGCTCCTTAGATAAAATCTGTCCGGCGTTTTCACAAAATAGGAGTAGTAAATGAAATAGTTTGCCCGTAACAATGCTTTTTTCTCCGTTCACAGTAAGTTCTGCGCTTCCTTTATCTAACAAAAAATGGCCGAATTTATATACTTTTTCATCGGAAGCTTTAAAGGAAGAAGTATAGCGTTTCATGTGTGCTTTCACTCGAGCAGCTAATTCCAGTGGATTAAAAGGTTTTGTTATGTAATCGTCAGCTCCATTCATAAATCCTCTTATTTTGTCAGCATCACTTTCTTTTGCTGTTAGAAAAAATATAGGAGCATCGGATTTAAACCGAATTTGTTTAGCTAAATCAAGTCCCACTCCATCCGGAAGCATTATATCGATAATATATAAATCATAATGCATATTAGAAATATAATTACTTGCCTTCTGGTAAGTTTCACAAATAACAATATGTCGAAAATTTTCTTTTCTTAAAATAATTTCTACCATCTCAGCGATAGCAAGCTCGTCTTCAACTATCAAAATATTAGTTTCTTCCATTAGTAAATCACTCCTAGAAATATTTAAGGTTTCTGTAAGGTTAGTTTCAATTTATTATAAGCTTACCATTTTATACTAACTAAGAGATATTTTTAGGAGGTTTCATGATGAAAGAAGAAAGAGTGCGTTTTATAGATGCTTTAAGAGGAATCAGTTTGTTTGGTATATTATTAGCGAATTTGTTAATTTTCCATTACGGTATATGGGGAAAGGAAGAATTAGAGTACTTTACGGCTTCTGCCACAGACAAGACTATTTATGCTATTCTTAAAATAGCAGTAGAAGGTAGTTTTATGCCGATATTCACTTTTTTGTTTGGTTTTTCATTAATAAAACTAGCAGAATCAATTAAAAAAAAGAACGGAAAAGTAAAAAGGCATTTATGGAGACGTTTTATATTTCTTTTTATTCTAGGTTTACTTCATTCAACCTATTTATGGGAAGGGGATATTCTAGCCTTTTACGGGTTAATGGGATTATTCCTATTACTTTTTTTAAATAGAAAAAAGAAAACTTTAATTATATGGGGAACTGTTTTGTTTGTATTGACTGGTGCTCTTAGTTACGGAATGGAAGAAAAAAGTAAGGAAGAGTTGGAAAAGCAATCATTATACATAGAAACCACAAATGAAGTCTATCAAAATGGCTCTTATGAGGAAATTAAGCAACACAGAAATACAGAGGATCCACTGTATTTTGAAAGTGAAGGGGAGAAAGTATTTTTTAGCTTGTTTATGCTTTTGTTTGGACCATTGTTGACGTCACCGATGTTTTTGTTTGGTATGGCAGCTGCAAAGGGTGGCTTATTTCTACACATGGAACGAGAACAAAAATGGTATATATTAAGTATGGCTCTTTTGCCAATTAGTTTACTTTTAAAATCTATCGCTATTATTGGAGAAGAAACAAATTGGACAGCAGTTCTATTACAAATGGGTACACAATTACTGTGTATATCCTATATTGGTATATTTGCTATCCTATTTATAAAGTTCTCAGGTAACAAGGTTTTCATTGGTTTTGAAAGTGTTGGGAAACTTTCTTTAACAAATTACATTATGCAAAGTGTTATTTGTACTTTTATCTATTACGGATACGGTTTAGGACAATTTGGCTCTTTGGGCATGCTAAATAGTGTCTTGCTGGGCTTTGTAATTTTTGTTCTACAATGTATAGGTAGCTACTACTACTTGAAGGTATTCAAACGAGGTCCCTTGGAAATGATTCTTCGAATGGGTACAAACCTCTCCTGGAGCGGTCATATGAAAGCTAAGAAAAAGAAGGTAAAGCTGCAAGGTAAGCCTGTATGAATAAATACGAAAGTAAGTTTTCATAATACGGCTACGAAAGCTTATAAAATTTATATAGAATAGAGATTAGAAAGAGCGATTAAAGGGATATGAAATTAGTTTAATGTACAGAAATAAAGCTGTGTATCAAACGTCTAGTCTTTTTACCTATGTACAAGTTTAAACACAATATGTTAGGGTATATAAGTAATCAAAACACAATATATAGTATTTATACGATGAAAAGGTACCGTTATGGTTTAAAAGGGAATTCGGTGAAATACCGAAGCTGTCCCCGCAACTGTAAGTGTGGACGACTGTTGAATATGCCACTGCGATTTTTCGTGGGAAGGCCAGCAGAAGGAAGAAACACGAGCCAGTAGACCTGCCTGTTTATCGGTGAAGCAACACTTTCTTCGGGGGTTGAGAGGTGGGGGCGAGAGACTCTATCTTTAAACGAACGATACGTCTTGTTGTTTCCTACTTTAAAATCGTGAGCGATGACTCAGCCGAAGAGGCTAGAGCCATCGCTTTTTTGTTATGTAAAGACAGGGAGGAATTCTAAATGACCACTATTTCAAACACAGAAAAACAACAGGTACTATACCAATTAACACAGGAGTTTGGGGAAGAAAAGATAGCACCATTAAGGAGGTCACATGACAAGTGGCTACAAAAACACCCAGAGGGCAATATTGCTAGCTGGTCTAAAGCCATGTCCTTAGAGTCGCTGAGCTTTCTTGATGAACATGAACCTTATTGGACATTTGTGGCGGCTCGAATCTATTTAGCAGAAGTATATTCGCAACAAGCGGAACGAAGAAATACAACGGCAGATGCAGTCTATACAAAGTTTGCAGATAACGTTCAAAAGCTATCGGCTAAGGGAATTTATGATTCTCGTATCATAGAAACCTATTCTACAGAGGAATTAGAGCAATTAGCAGAAATCCTCGTTACTGAAAGAGACTTCCTCTTCACATATATAGCTTTAAAAACGCTTTTAGATCGTTATGTAGCGAAGGATTTTGATAAGACTATTGTAGAATTGCCACAAGAACGCTGGATGATTATTGCAATGACGCTAATGAAGGACGAAAAAGAAAACCGCATAGAAAAAATTAAAGAAGCCTATTGGGCGATGAGCAATTTATATATGACGGTTGCTACTCCGACTCTTTCTAATGCAGGAAAGCCACACGGGCAGCTTTCTAGCTGTTTTATCGACACGGTTGATGACAGTCTACAAGGAATTTATGATAGCAACACAGACATAGCCACACTTTCTAAATTTGGAGGAGGAATAGGCGTTTATATGGGCAAGGTCCGTAGCCGTGGCTCTTCTATAAGAGGTTTTGTGGGAGCGTCTAGTGGGGTTCTTCCATGGATAAAGCAACTAAACAATACAGCTGTCAGCGTAGATCAGCTAGGCCAACGTCAAGGTGCAGTAGCTGTTTACTTGGATGTGTGGCATAAAGATATATTTACATTTTTAGATTTAAGACTAAATAATGGCGATGAACGACTTCGAGCACATGATATTTTTACTGGTGTATGCTTGCCAGATTTGTTCATGGAAAAGGTTGATGCAAGAGGAGAATGGCATTTGTTTGACCCTCACGAGGTTCGTCAGCTCAAAGGTTACTCATTAGAAGACTTTTATGATGAAAAACGTGGAGATGGTTCTTTCAGAGAAAAGTATGAAGAATGTGTAATGGATCATCGCCTTTCACGAGAAACAGTTCCAGCAATAGATTTGATGAAGCGAATTATGCGATCCCAGTTAGAAACGGGTGTCCCATTTATGTTTTATAGAGATGAAGTGAATCGCCGTAATCCAAACAAGCATGTTGGAATGATTTATAGTAGTAATCTTTGTACGGAAATTTTTCAAAACCAAAGTGCCACTGAATTTGAATCCATCCAGCTAGAGGACGATGTGATTGTAACTCGTAGAAAACCTGGTGATTTCGTAGTTTGTAACCTTTCTTCTATTAATTTAGGTAAAGCAGTACCAGAGGATGTACTAGAACGATTGATAAACATCCAGGTAAGAATGTTAGACAATGTTATAGATATGAACATGATTCCAGTGCCACAGGCAGAGCGCACAAACGCAAGGTATCGTGGAATTGGACTTGGAACGTTTGGTTGGCATCATTTACTTGCCCTTAAGCAAATTCGTTGGGAATCAGAGGAAGCAGTAGGGCTTGCTGATAATTTATATGAAAGAATTGCCTATTTGACGATTCAAGCTTCCTTAAATCTTGCGAAGGAAAAAGGGGCCTACCCTTTATTCGAAGGTTCTGATTGGCAAACAGGGGCTTATTTTGAAAACCGTCAATATGACGGAGAGGAATGGGTAAGTCTGCGTGAGCAAGTAGCTGAAAATGGTATCCGAAATGGATATTTGATGGCGGTTGCACCAAACTCATCTACCTCCATTTTAGCGGGAAGTACGGCAAGTATTGATCCGATTTTCCAAAAGACCTATTCAGAGGAAAAGAAAGATTATAAAATTCCAGTGACAGTCCCAGATTTAAATTCAGAGACGACATGGTATTACAAATCAGCTTACTTTATCGACCAGCATTGGACGTTAAAACAAAATGCTGCCCGTCAAAGACATATCGACCAAGGTGTTTCGCTAAATCTATATGTTCAAAATACTATTAAGGCTAAGGAATTGTTAGCGCTACACTTAGATGCCTGGAATAGTGGTCTAAAAACAACTTATTATGTACGTTCCACTTCAATAGAACTGGTAGAATGTGAGTCTTGTTCGAGCTAATGAAAACCATCATTTGTTATTTGAGCTATAGCGGGAATACTGAAGAGATAGCTGAACTATTAAAAGTGAATTTAGAGGAACAAGGTTATATGGTGGACATGTATGAAATAGGTGATGGGATAGTGCCACAGCTATCTGCATATGACTTCCTATTTCTAGGAACCTTCACTTGGGACGAGGGTGGTATTCCGGATGAAGTGAAGGAATTTGTTCGAGCAGTGGGCTATAAACCGAAAAATGTCTATATTTTTGGTTCAGGAGACACACAATTCGGTGGCGACGACTTATTTTGCAATGCTGTAAACAAACTAACCGAGTTTTATGCTTGTGAATATGAAGGTTTAAAAATAGAACAATCACCAAGAGGAAGTCAAGAAAAAATAGTTATAAATTGGCTAGAGGGAGTTTTGGAAAATGTTAAAGGCAAAAACATTAGAACCTAGAAACCCAAACAAATCCACAGGGATATTTAATGGGAAATCGAGTGGAATTTTAAACTGGAATGATATAGCTTATCCGTATTGGCATAAAATCTATAAACGCTTACTAGGGAACTATTGGCAAGCAGATGAGATTAATATGTCGAATGATATTAAGCAATTTGATAGCTTAACAAAATCGGAGCAGGAGGCCTATTTGAAAATAATTGGTCTACTTGCTACATTAGATGCGCCCCAGACTCGTACAGCTCTGTTGCTGTCACTTTACGCTACAGATTCATCCGTACAATCTATTATGGCAGTAATCGCGCAGCAGGAAGCTGTACATAATGAAAGTTATTCTTATGTGCTGTCCTCCGTTGTTTCGCTTAATGAACAAAACAAATCCTTCGAATTTGGAAGAACGGATGAGATTTTATTAAAGCGCAACCAAAATATTATGAAATACTATAATGAGTTTGTGGAGAAGCCAACGACAGAAAATATATTAAAAACATTAACTTATACAACGTTACTAGAGGGTTTATTTTTCTACTCAGGATTTGCCTATTTTTATAACCTTGCGCGCTACAACAAAATGGTAGGTACCTCTACAATGATTAGCTATATTAATAGAGACGAACTAGAGCATGGACGATTTATCTCAGAGTTATTCCGTGCTGTACTGGCGGAAAATCCTGAGCTAAATAATGAGGACATGATGAACTGGGTGTACGATCAATACAAAGAATCAGTGGAGCTCGAAATAGAATGGTCAAACTATGTGCTCAAGGACATTGAGGGAATTGATTTAGAAGATATGCATGGATATATTAAGTACCGCGCTAATAAAATGCTGCGTCTTATCGGTCTTCATGAAATCTACCCGGAGTATGTAGAGAATCCTATGAAATGGATCCGTGCCTATGCGGATAATATAGATGGCACGAAAACAGACTTCTTCGAGCAAAAGTCACGCCAGTATGTAAAAGTTAATGCCATCGATAATGGCTTTGACGACTTGTAAGAAAAGCGCAAATGTCTATATTTAGAGAGGATGTTCGTGACCTACGTCATGAACATCCTCCTTTTTAGTTACCATCACAACCGCGCGCGTGGAGGGCGGTGATGGCTTATCTCTAATCCCACGGAAAGCGTCCGCCTTAAGTGGAAATCAATTACATTTTACTCTTCGAAAGCATTTAGATATCATTATTCTCTTCTCGATGTTCGTGAAATATCCCTCTATAAATTATAGAGGGATACAAATTTTCCGCAATCATTAACGATTAATCAATCTTTTTCTTTAACAGACCCTTATTAAAAGAAGTTGGTATCGACTGTGATTGGAGCGGCAGGCGGCGACTCCAGCGGGAGGAGGGAGATAGATAAGCCATCACAACCGACGCGTTAGTGACGGTTGTGATCGCTTACTCCCCCGTGGAACGGGTCCGCCTAAAGCGAAAATCAACCATCTATTGTTAAACGCAACATATAATACTTTCTCCTTAAAAAAACGTACAACCCAAAGGGATGCACGTTTTCTTGTTAAATGGAGTACTTCTCTCTTATTAAATAGGCAACCCACTTACATTGCGGGTTGTTTTTAATATTTTCCAATAAACCCTTAATAATGGCGAGGCTATTGTTTTCACTTTGTAAGCAATTTTTTAAGAGCTCCAATGATTCTTTTTCAATCGGCTCCTCAATTTCTATTATGAGCTGCTCGATTAATTCAATAATCTGTTTTGAATTATTATCAGTACCTTCAATATGATCCTGTAAGATCTGTGCACTTTCCTTGGTGATAAAAGGAATAGTAGAATACTTAGCTAAGATGTTTGTCTTCTCTACTAGCGATTTAGTGAGGATATCTAGATCTAGTAGAGGTAATTCGTAGATTAAGAAAAGATCCACGTAGACCTTCATAAATCCTTTTATACAAATTAGCAAATCAAACTTAGTCTTTTCATTTTCTAATACCAAATGATCAATTATGTATAAAATAATGTCATTTACCTTACTATCATAATAAGACAATCTATTCAAAAGGTTTTCATTTACTGTATGGGTTTGCTCCTTAAAGAAAATCTTTGCAAAAGTAGAGTTATCTTGAAACGCTTTATTGGTAGTGTAAAAAAATGTAGATAGCATATCATCAGAATGTGAACAATCTTTGACTGATGAGTCAATATCAGCAATTATTTGTTTCATAAAGCAATCTACAAAAGAGATGATTAGTTCATCCTTAGATTTATAAGAAAGGTAGAAGGCACCTTTAGAAATTCCGCAATGGTCAGTAATCTGTTGGACTGATGTAGCTTCAAAACCTTGTTTAGCAAACAGTTCTAACGCTTTATCCATAATTAGTTGTTTCTTTACCATATATAATCGCTCCTAATGCATATTGTTGACAAATGACCAATTAGTCATTATTATAAATAAATGAGTTCGATAAGTCAATTGAGGGTAGGTGTAAGGGTGAAAGGGTTAGTAAATTTTGTCCTGAAAAATAAACTAGCAGTTTGGTTATTAACGATTATTATAACTGTTTCTGGTATTTATTCAGGTACAAGAATGAAAATGGAGACCATTCCAGATATCTCGATTCCGTTCTTAATGGTGATGGATGTTTATCCTGGTGCGACTCCTGAAAAAGTAATGGAAGACGTTTCGATGCCTTTTGAAAAAGCATTAGAAGGATTAGAAGATGTTAAGTCTGTATATTCTAATTCATATTCGAGTATGTCTAGCATTCAAGTGGAATACGAATACGGCACTGACATGGATGAAGCAAAACGCGCCATGGAATCTGCCTTGGATAAAATATCTTTACCGGAAGGTGCACAGGAGCCAACTATAACAGCAATCAGTATGAATATGATGCCAGTAGTTGCACTTAGTGTAAGTAGTACAGAAGAGGATATTGTAGAACTAACATCGACAGTAGAAGATATTTTACTTCCAAAAATTGATAAAATCGATGGCGTTGCATCGGCGACTATAACAGGTCAACATATTGAAGAAGTGGAGCTTACATATGACGAAGCGAAGATGGCTGAATTGGATGTAACAGAAGACACTGTCAAGCAAATGATTCAAGCAAGTGATATGGCTGTATCATTAGGATTGTTTGAATTTGAAGAAGGTGAGCAGGCAGTAGCAGTCGATGGTAAGTTTATGACTGCTGATGAATTAAAAGAAATGCTAATTCCTGTGACTCCATCTGCTACCAACCCATCTCCATTTGTTAAATTAGGGGATATTGCACAGGTTGAGGTTGTTGGTAAAGTAGAGTCTGTTTCACGTACTAATGGCAAGGATGCCATCGCAATTCAAATAGTAAAAAATCAAGATGCTAACACAGTAACGGTAGTAAATGCAGTGAAGGATTTAATCGCAGAAGAAGAAAAGAACATTGATGGTATTGTTATTGATGTATCTCTAGACCAAGGTGCTCCTATCGAAGAATCTGTATTCACGATGGTAGAAAAAGCAGTCTTTGGTGGTTTGATCGCAGTATTAATCATTTTGCTATTCTTGCGCGATTTCAAATCTACTATTATTTCAATTGTATCTATACCAGTATCTATATTCATGGCTTTACTGCTATTAAATTGGTTAGATATAACGTTGAACATTATGACACTTGGAGCAATTACGGTTGCGATTGGACGGGTAATTGATGACTCCATTGTAGTAGTAGAAAATATTTATCGTCGTTTACATTTAAAAGGTGAGCCATTATCAGGTCGTGCTTTAGTTCGTGAAGCGACTATTGAAATGTTCAAGCCAATCCTTTCATCTACATTAGTAACAGTGGCAGTATTTGCACCGTTAATCTTCGTCGGTGGAATGGTTGGAGAATTATTCATGCCATTCGCATTAACAATGACTTTTGCTCTTGGTGCATCTTTATTGGTAGCAATTACGATTGTACCAGCAATGTCTCATTTCTTATTTAAGAAAAAACTTTATGCTGAAAAAACAGAAAGTAATCACAAAGAGCAAGGCAAATTAGCTGAAGGTTATAAGAAAATTCTAAAATGGACATTGAACCATAAAATTATTACTTCTATTGTTTCTATTGCATTATTAGTAGGTAGTCTAATGCTTACTCCTTTAATTGGCTTTAGTTTCTTAGGAAGTGAAGAAGAAAAAGTAATGTATTTAACATACACACCAAAAGCTGGTGAACTAAAAGAAGATACCTTAGCTAACGTTACAAAAGTTGAAGAAGAGATGCTAAAACGCAAAGATATCGATATCGCTCAAGTATCTATTAACGGTGACGGTGCAAATGACATGACTGCTATGATGGGCGGGGGTACAGGCGGAGCGTTAATGTACTTGATCTTTGATGAAGACATGGAAGATTTCCCTGGTGCTCGTGAAGAAATTGAGGAGTATGTCTTTAACATTGGTCAAACCGGCGAATGGAAGAGCCAAAACTTCTCGAGTATGTCTATGTCAACAAATGAAATCAGCTACACATTCTATAGCGAAAATTTAGATAAACTAAATGAAGCTGTATCTATGGTTGAAGGGGTAATGGGAGAAACAGAAGGATTAAAAGATGTTTCTTCAAGTGCCGAAGATAGCTATGTAGAGTATACGTTCCAAGTAGCACAGGATGAATTATTACAATATGGGTTAACAACAGGTCAAATCGTTATGATGTTAAGTCCTACTACTACTCAGGAAGTATTAACTACAGTTGAAAAAGACGGTAATACTTTAGAGGTTATCGTACAACAAGAACAAACAGAAACACCTAAATCAATTGATGATATTTTAGCAAAAGAAGTTCCGACAGCAATGGGAACAACAATCCCATTGTCTGAAATTGTAACAGTAGAAGAAGGGTACGCTTTAAATACGCTTGCGCGTAGTAAAGGAGAGTACTATGCTACTGTATCAGCTACAATCCTAGATGATGATATTTCAAAAGCTTCAGCAGATGTAGATGAAGCGATTGAAGAATTAGACTTACCTAAGGGTGTAACAGTTGGAGTTGCAGGGGTAACTGCAGATATGAATGAAACATTTACTCAGCTTGGAGTGGCGATGCTTGCAGCGATTGCGATTGTTTACTTCATCTTGGTAGTAACATTTGGTGAAGGTGTAGCGCCATTTGCTATCCTATTCTCGTTACCATTTGCAGTAATCGGTTCATTTGCAGGTCTATGGCTTGCAGATGAAACAATTTCCGTATCTGTTATGATGGGTCTCCTCATGCTGATAGGTATAGTTGTGACGAACGCTATCGTGCTTGTGGACCGTATTATTCATATGGAACGTGATGGTATGACAATGCGTGAAGCAATCTTAGAAGCTGGGGCAACACGTTTACGTCCAATTCTTATGACTGCCATTGCAACAATTGGAGCACTTGTTCCACTTGCGGTTGGTTCAGGTGGTGGCGGTGGTTTAATCTCTAAAGGATTAGGTATTACCGTAATCGGTGGTCTAGCAAGTTCAACATTGTTAACGCTGATTATAGTTCCAATCGTTTATGAGGTTCTTTCTAAGCTATTTAAGAAAAAACGTAACGAAGTACAAGATAATTAATTAAAATAAAAACGCCTGTGGGAGTCATTTTCCCATAGGCGTTTTTTCAAATATAAGTGTTCCTGCAAGATGCGTGAGCGGCGGTGATGGCTTATTGGCTACCCCTGAAAGCGTAAACCAAAGCAGAGTGGAAATCGAAGAACATTTTTGTCACGACTGCGCTTTTTTTAAGTCACATCCACTCTAAAATCTCGATTCGATTACCAAATGGATCATGAATGTAGATGCGATTAGCTCCTGGTAGCTCTGCATCGACTACAAAGCTTACTCCTTGTTCGGATAAATGCTCTTTTAGAGCTTCTAAGTTTTCCACCTCGAATGCTGGATGTGCCTTCTTGGCAGGAGAAAACTTTTCTTCAACTCCAATGTGAATTTGATAGCTACCTAATGTAAACCATACACCGCCCTTCTGTTTTAGAAGAGGTGGTTTTTCTATTTCTGGCAATCTTAAAATTCCAGTGAAGAATCGGCGAGCTTCTTCTTCACAGCCCTTTGGAGCAGCTAATTGAATATGATCGATTTTTTTAAAAGTAAACGACATGCTTCATACCCCCTTATGAATAACTTTACTTTACCGTAAGTTTTCTGATAATAAAAATTTATTTAATTCATAAAAAGGTATAAGAAATTCTTATGTCAAACATACTACATTCTTTCTAATATTTTTATCACTGTATTTTTGTTTCTAGCTGTGCAAACCGTTTGGAGCTTCTTTTCAAAGAAGGCATTCGTATACTTTGTCTGGTGATAGTTCTTGGAATGATTAATGATCAAATTACGTCTATGAAGAACTACAAACTCGTCCTCTACTATTTCCTTAAGTATAGTAATCTGTTCGTTGGTAATTTTCCTTTGTAGAAACATGACAAAGGTTTGGTCATTTAAGAAAAGTGGATGGTTATGTACTTCTTCCAATTCAGATTTCGTTCTTAAAGTAACTGGAATAGAGAACCCATAGGTGATTCTTAGTGCTTCCTCTAATTTTCCCTCGCTACAATCACCGTTATCAAATATAACGTTTCCTGTTTGAATATATGTACGTACATTATGAAAGCCCAATTCTTCAAAGAGTTGCTTTAGAGATTTCATATCTACTTTATTAATCTTTCCTAAATTAATTCCTCTTAGCAGAGCCACTGATGACATTTAATAGCCTCCTATATAATTTTCTGATAATACCTATTTTTAACAGTATTGGAATATTCACAATAATTATATAACAAAAATAAATAATCATAAAGAACCAATTTTCAATAATTCGCCAAACATATATTACAAAAATATTATAAACTAAAATGTTTAATCAAAATTATACAATTACATTATGGTTTTTATGTTATATGTCTGGTTGATATGGTATAGTTTAACAGATAAGTTGTTCGTCGAAAGGAATGACAAAGTTGTTTTTTAGTGCTATATCACCCATATATTCTATAGAGTTACAACCGGAGTATTCAATGGTCGGTGTGATAATTTCAATTATAGTTGCCTGTATTGCTTCATTTACTGCGCTATCGCTAAATGAAAGAGTCCAAAAAAATAGTTTTTTTCACTATTTATTTTGGTTAATATTAGCATCTATTTCACTTGGTTTGGGAATTTGGGCTATGCATTTTGTAGGTATGACCGCTATTACGTTGCCAATCAGTATGCATTACAATTGGATATTGACTTTTGTGTCATTAATTCCAGGTGTTTTAGCATCTTTTATTTTTTTCTATTGGGTAAATAAACCAATTCAATCTTGGTGGAAATATATAATTGCAAGTATTTTAATGGGGTTAGGGATAGCAGGAGTTCACTATATTGGAATCCGTTCCATGGAGATGGATGTGCAATACGTTTACGATAGACCTACTATATTTATCGCTTTGTGTATCTCTATCATGTTTACGCAGACTGCTTTATTTTCCATTAAATATTCATCTAAAAAGACAAAAAACTTTATTACTAAAACTTTTTCATCCATTTTAATGGGCTGTGCAATTGCTACAACTCATTATGTAGGAATATTAGCAATAAGTGTTTACGCCCCGAGAGATTATTTAGTCGCAACTGCAGAAAATCACTCGATGCATAATACTTTTCTAGGTGTAACTGTAACCTTTTTCCTTGGAATGCTAATAGGGGTATTACTTTTATCTAGTATGATGGATAGGTACGTAAAATATAGAGCCAATTATTTTGATAATCTCACAATGCTACCTAATCGTAGAAGCTTTGAATCATACATTGAAAAGTCTGTTATTGGTCAAACACTAGCAGTCTGGCATTTACATGACTTTGGAAAAATAAATCAAGAGTTTAGCTTCATGTTTGGTGACGAGGTCATTCAACATTTAACTAAAATCTTCACGGATTACAAGCCGCCATCAGCTCGTTTATTTAAATTTGAAAGCAATCGTTTCGCTTATATTATGAGAACTACTGATGACACAAATATCCATGATATGCTAATAGCAATGGAAAAAATAGCGGAGATTTTAAAGAGACCCATTACAATTAAAAACAAAAAAATAGTACTTCCAGGGGTTTGTGCTATTTCCGCGGTAAAGGATTATCGAGACCTTCATTCAATCTATTCGAATGCCCTAGCTGTGTTTAATGACTCTTCCATTGAACATAAACATGAAGTAATTATGTTTGATCCGGTCATACATACGCATACGTTTGAAAAAGAATTAGTCGATGGAATTGAAAAAGCAATGATTAACAAAGAGTTATATCTCGTGTATCAACCAAAAATAAATCTACGAAATGTGGAAGTAGCAGGAGTAGAGGTTCTTCTAAGATGGAATAATTCAAAATATGGTTTTTTGTCTCCGGCTGTCTTTGTCCCTATACTAGAGGAAAATTCGAAGATGGAAATGGTAACGGACTGGATTGTAGAACAGGCTTGTAAACAAATGTACCAATGGAAGAAAGAAAATATTTCACTAGGAAAAGTAGCGATTAATATACCTGGACATTATGTTACCTCTTCAGCTCTACTAAAACGTTTGATAAGTATTACAAGTAGTTATGAAATCTGTCCAAATGAAATAGAGTTAGAAATTACGGAAACTAGCTTTGTAAGTAATATTGAAGAAGCAATGCGGGCGGTAGGAGTATTTAGGGAGAAAGGTTTCTCTGTTGCCCTGGATGACTTTGGAACAGGGGTATCCTCACTTTCTTATTTAAAGCAAATACCAATCTCTACCTTAAAGATTGACAAAACATTTATTGAGGAAGTTCCAAATTCTCATAAAGATTCTTTAATAGTACAGGCTATTATTGCACTAGGAACGTCACTCGGACTAGAAATAGTCTTTGAAGGAGTGGAAACAAAAGAACAGGTAGGATTTTTAAGGGCATCCTGCGAAAATCCTATTTTACAAGGTTATTATTTTGCTAAACCTATGCGAGCAGAAGAACTATTTCATTGGCAAGAGAATATAAAACAAAAGTTTGCTGATAAAATATGATTGTATTTAAAGGAAGAGAGTGTCACCCAAGTCTGGTGTCACTCTCTTTGTTTTTACGCTAACCAAAAATTACTGAAACAACTGATTAATAATAAACTAATAAACAAGAATGCTAACATGAAATCATTCTTTTCAATAGTAACCTTATGATAAAAAACCCTTCTTGGTTCTCCTGTGAAACCCCTTGCTTCCATAGCAAATGCAACTTTCTCCGCTTTACGAACAGCTCCAGCGAGCATGGGGATTAGTACGCGCCGTAAACCTATTATTCTCTTGAAAATATTTGATTGGTCATCCAATCCCCTAAGTTTCTGTACCTGTTGAACTAGTATAAATTCATCCTTTAAGAGGGGTAGAAATTGATAACCAACCATAATTCCGTAAGCAATTTTTGGAGATAGTTTTAACTGCTGCATTAGGCTACGTATAAATATAATTGGATCGGTAGTTAAAGCAAATAACAAGCTTAGGCTAGAAAAAGCTAAAACGCGAAAGCTTAGGGACAAGGCGTGATTCAGTTGACTCATAGTTATTTCAACAGAACCGATAGACCAAAGAACAGGACCAGTCCTACTGTCTACAAATAAAAGAGTAGTCCAAAGATAGCCAAATGCTGCTATAAAAAATGGTAGCATCAGTAAGCCCCATTTTCTCCAGGATATATGGCTTAAAAAGATTTGCACCACAATAATACTTAACCAAAAAATAAGTGGAGTCCATGGATTGAAAAAAAACGCAAGTGTCAGCATGCAAATCATTACTATCACAAACTTAACAGACGGATTCATCCTATGTAGGCTAGTGTGCATAGAGAGCACCTCGTCTAGGTGAGAGTAATTGATGTTCTAGCAGTAAATCTTCTTTACCCCAAAAGCTGTCAGAGTGATATTTTCCTGTAATTGCTCCGTCTTTCATTAGTAAAATGGTGTCTGCAACCTTATAAGCAAACTCCATATCATGTGTAACAATTAGGAAGGTAGTACCTGCCTTAGAACGATTATCAATTACTTTAAACAGTTCGGCTAAAGTAGCGGAGTCCTGGCCAGAAGTAGGCTCATCCATCAGTATCACTTCACGATTCTGACAAAGCATAATGGCTATAGCTAGGCGCCTTTTTTGCCCATGACTGATTGAAAAAGGATGTGCATCTGAAACAGTAGATAAATTCAGTCGCTCCAACATTTCCTCCGTATTTTGAACACCACCGAAAGAAACCTCTTCCTTCACTTGCCCTGTAATAAACAAAAATTCTGGTGATTGAGGTACATAGCCTAACATGCTAGGCTTTACTTTGCCATTAGAGGGTAAAATACCTGAAAGAGCCTTCAATAATGTAGATTTCCCACTGCCATTTGGTCCAGCTAGCACTGCGATTTCTCCTTTATTTAAAGAGAATGAAGTTGGCTGTAAAAAATGCTTTGTACTAATATTTTCCACATGCAGAGACTTTTCTGCTTGAACCATGCTCTTCCTTTTGGTATAGCTTTCATACGGAATTCTATCTTCCTTTAACTTAATTGTTCGATGAAAGAAGTTGTCCCATAGGTCGAGTCTATGCTCAATCGCTAAGATGGTTATACTCGATTTTTGCTGAAGTAAGTCCAACCATTCAATATATTGTTTTGCGGTATACGGGTCCAGATGGGTGATAGGCTCATCTAACAATAATATTTCTGGCTCCATAATCATTGCACAAGCAGTGGCAACCCTTTGCTTCATACCTCCAGAAAGCGATTGAATGATGGAATGTCGATAATCCGTTAACCTAGTTAACTCCAATACTTCAGAAATCTTCGTCTCCATTTCTTCCCGTGCGACGAGTAAATTCTCTAAAGTAAAAGCAAGCTCTTCCTCTACAGTTGGCATACAAAATTGTGCATCGGGATCTTGAAATACTGTTGCGATACGATGATTGACCTCGCCAGGTCGATAGGAATCATTTTCTTTACCAAAAAGTTCTATTCTACCGGACACTATGCCATCGCAATTTTCTGGATAGAGACGATTGCACAAATAAAGTAAAGTGCTCTTTCCACAGCCGCTTGGTCCGGTTATGACGACACGCTCTCCTTTTTCGATAGACATAGAAAAGTTTGATAGAACAGCAGTATCCTTGTCTGGATAAGAAAAGGTGACATCTTCAAAATGGATAACTTTAGGCACGAATATCACCTTTTTTTGAACGCGAAATAGCATATCCTCTTAACGAACCAGTGGCAAGCAAGCCGTCAGCTACAGCTTTTCCACCTAAACCAGCAATGAGAGTTCCACTAAAAATACGAACAACTAGCATGAAAACTACATATCCAGTGGTATAAACGGCAAATCCTCCTAAGAAATAGCCATACACAAAGCTAAAAACTGCGGATCCTGCTCCCGCAAGCATTAAAACCCAAAGGTCAAACCGTTTGTAACGTGTAGCGGCGAATACAGCCTCGGCACCTAGACCTTGTATGACACCAGAAAGGATAAGACGTGGCCCGACGGCATTACCTAAAAGTACCTCTATTGCTGCTGCGATAGTTTCCGAGATAACCGCCGCCCCAGGTTTCCGAATGATGTACATACAGATAATTGAAACGATAAACCAAACACCAAAAATCCACTCATATGCGATTGGTCCGACGAAGCCAGACCAAATGTTTCCTACATGAAGGAAGAGTAAATAAACAATCCCAAACACTACTGCAAAGACCGACATTAAAACAATTTCTTTTAGCTTCCATGATTTAAGCATGGAGGTCATCTCCGTGAGAAGGGCTATTAATGCTCATCGATAAAGTCATCACTAAATGCTTGTGCTCTTCTGATCTAGCTCTGCTGAAGGCTGCCTCATAATAAGCAAACACGTCATGGATATCCCCATGAATCCCGCTAGCATAATGCATAGATTCATTGAATACACCCTTCACTTTAGCGTGCTCAATCTCTCTGTAGATCACATCCATATAGTTAGGATTGTTCATAGGGTATAAAGCAAATTGAGAAGAAACATATTGGTTTGTTTCATCCTTATTTGTCACTTTATCTCCCTTGTCTAAATAAACGTCAGCAGTGGTGTCGCCGGGACAACCCGCTGAAAATGTTCCAGAAAGAGCTACATGTACCCCTGTTTTGGCAGCATTCAGAGTAATAGATTTTGCCACATTAAATACATGAACTTGTTTTCCTCTGATAACGGTTGAGACATCATCCGTATGCATCCACACATTGGATACATCTGTATTCTGTAGTGCACCTTTAATAATACTTACAAATTCATTGCTCATCGGATGTAGGGAAAAACGAAACCCTACAATTGGACTTAAACCACATTCCATCCTAAAAACCTCCCTCAATTTTTTCATAAAAAAAAGCTACATCCGTGAAGATGCAGCCACTAACCCTTATGAAAAAAGGAAAGTCACCGCACTTCCTCACGCAGGTATTATCCTGATCGAGTAATAAGGGATCGGAGCTAAAAAGCTCTCATCACAGCCAAAGTGGGCACCCCTAGTGCAGAAACGGTATGTAGTTTTACAGTTGTGTATAAATTTACACAATTTGTTTTCTTTATGTGCCCACAGTATAGCGTATAAAAATATAATTGTAAATATGGTTGAATTCTTTTCTCTAATCGTCCATGCTTAAATTATCAGAAAACATAAGGAGGAAACTAAATGGACAAAATTTTTATTACTCGAAAATTACCGGAGGAAATTGTACAGCCATTAAGAGAAAAATTTGAGGTGAATATGTGGCACAGCGAGGAAACTCCAATGGATTATGAAGATATAAAAAAGGAAGCAAAGGACGTCCATGCCCTGTGGACTGTTCTCTCTGATAAAGTGGACCGGGAACTTATAGAAAGTCTACCGAATTTAAAAATTATCAGTAATCTAGCGGTTGGCTTCAATAATATTGATGTGGAAGCAGCGAAAGAAAAAGGGGTGATGGTAACAAATACTCCTGGTGTATTAACTGAGACAACTGCAGACCTAACCTTTGCGTTGTTATTGGCTACTGCTCGTCGTATTACCGAAGCAGAACAGGATATTCGTGCAGGTAAATGGAAATCATGGACACCGATGCAGCTGACGGGAATGGACGTTTTTGGAGCTACGTTAGGAATCATAGGCATGGGAAGAATCGGTGAAGCGGTAGCAAGACGTGCGAAGGGTTTTAATATGAAAGTCTTATATCATAATAGAACAAGAAAATTAGAGGCAGAGCAACAAAATAACTTTACATATGTGGAGCTAGAAACATTATTGCAAGAATCTGATTTTGTTGTAATATTGACGCCTCTAACTCCAGAAACTAAAAGGATGATTGGAAAAAAAGAGTTAGGATTGATGAAGGAAACCTCTGCTCTTATTAATGTTGCACGTGGCGGAATCGTAGATGAGCAATCCCTTTATGATGCCCTCCTAAATAAAAGAATATGGGCCGCTGGACTAGATGTTTTTGAGACGGAGCCTGTTCCTTTAGATCATCCACTCTTAACCTTGCCTAATGTTACAGTCCTCCCCCATATAGGCAGTGCAAGTATTCATACGAGACTTGCTATGATGCAAATAAATGCTAAAGCAATTGAAAATGTTTTAGAGGGACAAGAACCTGACAATCGAGTTGTTTAAAGGAAAAAAATTATAATCTAGGCTGCCATGAATCCAGTATTCATGGCATTTTTTATGAGGTAAGAAAGGTGTAAGTATGCGACGGGGATGGCTTATCGCTCACCCAACAGAAAGTGTCCACCTGAAATCAAGCTTACTATCCTATGTCCTAATCTAGTAGAAAGCAAGTGAGCATGCACTTTTCAATTAAAACTATACAAAAGCACTATCTATCAAATACTTGATAAAAATTACTGTTTTTAAACGAGAATATTGTACAATATTTACCTATTTATCTAATCGTATTGGTCTACTAAATTAATGCTAAATATTCAGATTAAAATAAAAAATTAACAACTATCTCTTTAAGTAATTTGCAATATACAAATTTGTTTAGTAGTATTAGTAGTTATAAATTAGGCGTCCTTTAAATTCAGTATTAGGAAGTTTAATTGTTTTGAAATTTTAGCAGTTATTTTATAGGTATTGAAGGAGGAACGATCGAACGTCTAATTTAAAAATTGAATGAAAAGAGGTAGTCAGACTAATGAAAAAAATTATGTTATTTTTTTCACTTTGCATGCTTTTAGTACTTACAGCTTGTGGTAACGAGACAAGCAAAGACAGTATTGAGGTGATTAAGTTTGCTGATGCAGGATGGGATAGTATACGCCTACACAACAGCATTGCTCAAACTATCATCGAAGAAGGTTATGGTTATGAAACCGAGGTAACAAGTGGAACAACAGCAGCTACGATGCAATCACTTGAAAAGGGCGACATAAATGTCTATATGGAAGTATGGACCGATAACATTAAAGATGTCTACGAAAAAGCAATTGAAAGTGGAAATATCATGAAGGTAGCTACTAATTTCGCTGATAACGCGCAAGGATTATATGTTCCAACTTACGTGATAGAGGGAGATGCAGAACGAGGAATTGAACCAATCGCTCCAGATTTAAAGACAGTTCAAGACTTAGAGAAGTATCCAGAAATTTTCCAAGATCCCGAAGATAGCAGTAAAGGCCGAGTGGTCGGAGCTCCATCTAGTTGGGTAGTAAGTGAGTATTTGGGGACGAAACTTGAAACATATGGCCTTGACGAACAATATAACTATCTAGCACCCGGCTCTGATTCTGCAATTGTTGCAGATTTAGCAGGAGCATATAAAAAAGGGGAGCCTTGGGTAGGATATTATTGGTCACCAACGTGGGTAACAGCTAGCTACGATTTAACTCTATTAGAAGACGCACCTTACGACGAAGCAAAATGGAATGAATCAAAAGGAACTGAGTTTCCACCAAATGATGTAGTTATTGCAGTTCATAAGGATTTACCAACACAAGCTAAGGACGTAGTAGACTTTTTAAGTAAATATGAAACTAGTAACGATTTAACGGAAAGTGCATTAGACTATATGCAGGAAAATGATGTTGAAGCAGATGAAGCCGCTATTTGGTGGATGAAAGAGTATGAAGATATTTGGACAGCTTGGGTGTCCGAAGAAGTGGCTGAAAAGGTAAAAGCTTCTTTGAAATAATTCATTACTTAATCTAACTAAAGAAAGGTGGTTGTGGCTGTACTTTTACAGTCCCATTCTATGACAGAATTTCCAAACGTACGATTTCCAATAGGGGATGTAGTAGAGAAATTCGTGGATTTTCTTGCCATGAATTTTGATGCATTCTTTGATTTTATCTTTATCATCTCGTCTTCCATGATTAAAGGTCTTGAGGCGGGTCTACTAGCAATTCCTTGGTGGTTATTTATTGTTATCATCTTTTTAATTGGATGGTTTTTTAATAATCTATATGGAGGACTGCTATATGCAGCATTTATCTTCTTAATTGGATCCTTTGATTTGTGGCCAGAAACAATGACCACCATTTCCATTGTTTTAATCTCCGTAATTTTGTCTCTTGTTATAGGCATACCACTAGGAGTTGGAATGGCTTTTAGTAAATCAATGTCCAGAATCATGCGTCCGATATTAGACGCGATGCAGACAATGCCAAGCTTCGTCTACTTAATACCAGTAATTTTCTTCTTTCCGCTCGGAAATGTACCAGCAGTTATTGCAACAATCATTTATGCATTACCACCAGTAATCCGTTTAACAGAATTAGGTATCCGAAGTGTAGATAAAGAGATTGTAGAATCTGCACAATCATTCGGCTCCTCTTCCTCTCAAATGCTCATGAAAGTACAACTACCACAAGCCTTACCTACAATTATGGCAGGTATAAATCAAACAACAATGATGGCGCTAGCAATGGCGGTTGTTGGTTCTATGGTTGGTGCGCAGGGACTTGGAGAACGAGTACTCTTTGCAATTAACCGAATAGACATCTCACTAGGTTTTGAAGCTGGGATCAGTATTGTTTTCCTAGCGATTATCATCGACCGCGTTACCGGAGGAATTGCGAATCGCCTTCAGAAACATAGGAGGGATGCCGCATGACAGTAAAATTAAAATTAGAAAACGTATCGAAGATTTTTGGGTCTCGACCTAAAAAAATTATTCCGATGGTAGAGAAGGGTGTACCAAAGGAAGAGATATTAGCTAAAACAGGGCATACGGTCGGAGTGTACAATGCATCAATGGAAATCATGGAGGGAGAGACCTTCGTGATTATGGGGTTATCAGGAAGTGGTAAGTCTACCCTAATTCGTTGTTTAAATTTATTGAATAGACCTACTTCTGGCGCTATATACGTCGATGGAGAAAATGTCGTGGATTACAATAAGACACAGTTAAAATACTATCGTCAAAAGAAAATAGCTATGGTATTCCAGCATTTTGGGCTGTTTAGCCATCGTACGGTATTAGAAAATATTGAGTATGGTTTAGAGATAAGAGGAATGTCTAAGAACGAGCGCCAGGAAATTGCTCAGAAACATTTAGAAACAGTTGGTCTTAAAGGTTATGAAAACCAATATCCAGATGAACTTTCTGGAGGTATGCGCCAGCGAGTAGGCATCGCTAGAGCACTTGCTAACGATCCAGATATACTACTAATGGATGAGCCCTTCAGTGCACTTGACCCATTAATCCGTAGAGAAATGCAGCTAGAGCTTCTTGATATCCAAAATCGCCTTCAAAAGACAATAATCTTCATCACACATGATGTCAACGAGGCTTTTAAAATTGGGGACCGTGTTGCGGTTATGAAAAACGGAAAAGTTGAGCAAATTGGCACTCCAGAAGAGATTCTGGAAAATCCGGCAAGTAGCTATATATCAGAGTTTATACGAGATATTGATCGCACTAAAATTCTTCAAGCAGAGCATATTATGTCTAAGCCCAACGGATTAGTATCATTAAAGGATGGACTAAATGTTGCAATCCAGGTGATGAGAGAGAATGGGAACTCGAGTGCTTTTGTGGTAGACAGAAAGCGTCAGTTGCAAGGTATCATTACCATTGACCAGGCTATCGAGGGCATGAAGCAGAAGAAATCCTTACAAGAAACAATGTCAAAGGATGTGAATACAGTCCATCCTGAAGAATATGTACAAGACTTGATTCAGCAAGTCCTCGATTCTAAGTATCCTCTTGTTGTAACAGACGAGGAAGGAACGATGAAAGGAATGATTTTACGCGTTCACGTTTTGGCAAGCTTAATAAGTGATCCTGTAGAGGAGCCTGAACAAAAAGCGTAAGTTGGAGAGCCCAAAAACGATTAATTCGTCTTTGGGCTTTTCTATGAATTGAATTAAAAACGTTTAATTTTTTCAAAAATGTTCACAGGTTATCTATTGTAAAATTGGATTTTTTTAACTAAACTAAAGCTAGTAAGAGATGATTTGTGAACTACTAAAAAAATAATGTAAGCGCATTCAATCAAACCGAGGAGGTAGTTGGAATGAGACTTCAAGACAAAGTAGCGGTAGTAACAGGTGCGGGTTCAGGTATGGGAAAGGCGATTGCAGTTCTCTATGCTAAAGAGGGGGCTAAGGTCGCTGTTTCGGATTTAAACGAAGAGACGGCGAAGGCTACGGTCGACGAGATTAAAGCAAATGGTGGAGAGGCAATAGCCATAACTGCGAATGTTGCAAAGGAAGATGATATTCAAAATCTGATTGATACGACGGTAAATACGTATGGCACTGTTGATATTTTAGTGAACAACGCAGGTATAATGGACAACTTTGAGCCTGCTGGGGATATCGAAGATAGCAACTGGGAAAGAATATTTTCAGTTAATACTACGAGTGTCATGCGTTCCACACGTAAGGTATTACCAATATTCTTAGATAAGCAAAAGGGAGTTATTATCAATGTAGCCTCTGTTGGTGGACTGCAAGGATCTAGAGCTGGCGGTGCTTATACTGCTTCTAAGCATGCAGTGGTGGGGTTCACTAAAAATACTGGATATATGTATGCGGACCAAGGTATTCGCTGTAATGCAATCGCACCGGGTGGGGTAGAAACTAACATAAATAATTCTATGACGAGTGTGAGTGAAAAAGGAATGGGGCGTATTCGATTAGGAATGGGCAACAATCCAAGAATGGGTAAATCAGAAGAGATAGCAACTGTAGCATTATTTCTTGCTTCTGACGATTCAAGCTTTGTTAATGGAACTGTCATAACAGCAGATGCAGGCTGGCTTTCCTATTAATTAACTTCAGAAAACCCTTCTCCATTATGGAGGAACTGCCTCAGTCGTAGCATATGAGGGACATAAGCATTTGATGGACTATACCGCTACTAAAGCTGCTAATGTAGGGTTTACTCGGGCACTTGCAAATAACCTAGTAAGCCAAGGGATTAGAGTCAATGCAATTGCTCCGGGAAAAATTTGGACACCACTGATCCCAGCTAGCTTTTCTGCAGATGAGGTCACACAAGTTGGCAATCCTATGGAGCGGCAGGGTCAACCATTTGAGCTAGCACCTACTTTTGTTTATTTAGCTTCAGATGATTCTCGGTTTGTAACTGGCCAAACACTTCACGTAAACGGCGGGCAAGTAACTTCTTCCTAAAAGCAATAATTTAACTCTTCTAAGGCCAACTCACTCGTGATTTGGTCTTATTTATGAGTGGTTCTTCAAAGAAGGTTCTTAAAATGAATGAATATCTAAAATTCATGTTTCCAATCAATTAAATACTAAATTTTCCTGTATTGAGTTTATCAGCCATGTTTTTAGGCTATATAGATAAAATGAATGTCGAATTTTGTTATTAAACACAAAGTGTTACGCACATTCATCTTTTAAAGGAGGTCTAGTATGTTAAAAAAAGTATTATTTTTAGCTGCACTTAGTTTACTACTTGCAGCCTGCTCAGATGAAGAGACAACAGTGAAGAAAGATAACGATGTTGAGGGAAGTGAGAAAGACGTTGTTGAAGATGAGGAGTTCTCACTTGAGGTAACAGATGAAGAATGGCTAGCATTATCTAACCAAAGCAAATGGTGGGAGGAAAATGAACTAACTGAGCCAGAATTTGGACAAGCAGTAATTGTTCAATTTGACGAGGATACTATTCCAGAAGTCGTTATTCCTTATACGCAAGCTAAAGAGGAACCCCAAGGCCTACTAATAGGGAAGTATAATGAGACTGAGGAAAAGTGGGCAATCTCACAAAACATACCTATCGAAACCAATATGAAAATAGAAATATTAAACGATAAAATAACATTTAATAATGGATCTGAGCTACTCATCACACAAGAAAGTGACGATAAAAATAAAACACTAGCAACTTATAAATACTCTAAAACAGATGAACAAGTAATTGCTGAGCACAGAATTGCCGTAGATGTGGACCAAGCTATCGAAATCGATACAGAGGGTAACACAATTAGCTATTTTGTTAAAGGAGAAGAGAAACAAGAGACATTAGAGGAGTAACCTTACAGGCGTAGACAAAGATTATGTTTGAGTTGCTTCCATTTATAAGCAAAGAAAATGCTCTGAGGTCTTAAAGGACTTTAGAGCAATTTTTGACACAACACTAACCATTGGTTATAATATAACCAATGGTTAGTTGAGGTGATTAGATGACAAATAGACAAAGTGCACGTTCAGACGAAACGAAGAAAGAAATTATCAATGCAGCAGAGCAATTATTTTCTCAAAAGGGTTTTGATGCTGTTACCATACGAGAAATTGCAAAGTTGGCCGGATGTTCTCATACCACTATTTACCTTTACTATAAGGATAAAGAGGCTCTTCTTTACAAGTTGTCCATGCCACATCTGAATGATTTATACATTCAAATGGAACAAACGCTTCAACAAACGAATGTATCAGCAGAAGAAAAATTAAAAACAAT
This sequence comes from Psychrobacillus sp. FSL K6-2843, assembly GCF_038626375.1. Lineage (NCBI taxonomy): Bacteria > Bacillati > Bacillota > Bacilli > Caryophanales > Bacillaceae > Psychrobacillus > Psychrobacillus sp. FSL K6-2843. The sequence continues at coordinate 252,879 of NZ_CP152021.1, forward strand.
TAGCAAAAAATATATTTACTTCTGTCTACAAAACAAGAGCATGTATAGCATATTTTTTAACGAAATGTCTTCTAGGGTAGATGAAGAGCCGGTGACGGAAATAAATAAATTACGTCTTTCTATATTTAATTTGTTAAAAACAGCTGTTACAAATTGTCTGCAAATTAAATCAGAACAGCAAATTCTAGCCTATTCTCGTATATTTTATTTTAATTTAAATGGCATACTTAGCACCTATTCCTACCAGCACGAGCCGCTTGAAGTGCTAATGGAAAGATTGATTCCGACATTCGATTTGGCAGTAGAGATTATGTTAGAGGGTATGAAGGGGAAATGTATAGGGGGAGAAAAAATTGAAGATTAAACAGGTTTCAGAAAATATTTGGAGCATAAGATCTTGGATGATATGGCTAGTTATACCTGTTCAAGTATGGGTAGTAGTGGAGGAGGACGGTGTTACGTTAGTGGACGCTGGCTTACCAAAAATGGCTAAGGGAATATTGGGGTTTATTGAACAGCTAAACGCTGGACCCTTGAAAAGAATAGTATTGACGCATGGGCATGCAGATCATGTGGGTGCAGTTGAGCACATTGTAAAGGGGAAGGAAGTTCCGGTATTTGCACACGCAAAAGAAATTCCGTATGCGGAGGGCAAAATACTCTACCCAAGACGACAGAAGCTCGAGCAGAATCTTCCTAACGGACTGACACAGTCTTTGTATGAAGTAGCAGGAGAGCTTCAAAATTTAGGAGCACTTAAGCCGGTATATACTCCGGGTCATTCCCCAGGGCATGTGGTTTACTACCATGAGCTAGATGATGTTCTTTTGGCCGGAGATTTATTTACGACGCGCAATGGAAAACTGCATCAACCTATGCCAATGTTTACTGGAGATATGAAGCAGGCTACAGAAAGCGGAATTTCTGCCATAAATGATATAAGGCCGAAACAGCTAGAGGTTTGTCATGGAAAAACAATAGATAATCCGTTTGATGGCATTACTACTTACATTAATCAAATGGGAAAAACTTTAAAAGCAAAGCTCTGATTAAGAAATAATATCATAAAATCCACTTTGCCGATAAAACACGGATAATTGAAGAATGACTACTTTAATGAAATATTATAGCTTGAATACAAAAAAACAGTCCCCGAGGGAATTCGGGGACTGTTTTTTTATAATATTTCATTGTAAAGAATGCCTTCATCATTAAGCTGAATGACTTTTAAATAATTCTCGTCTTTAACAAAAACACTTTTATATGTTTTATTGCCATCAGAATCTTCAAAGAAAATTATTCGTGACCCTTTGTTATCCGTCTCAATATCTGCCACATATACTTGTAAATCAATAATGTCATCTAGAATTGGGAATTCAGGAAAGTCCTTTAGTACTTGGTTTTGCTTTGGTAGTTCTGCTTTAGAGCTGTTTTCGGTGAGTGTTCCATCTGTAGCTTTTTCTTGTCCATCGGAGCAACCAGCAAGTAGTGACAAACCTACCATAGCAACTAATAACTTTTTCATTTTGCATGACTCCTTTATTATTTATTTAATTGTATTTAGAGAATATATCACTATTTATAATTATGAAAAAATTATTCCTTGAATAGTTATCCTAGAATACTGAATTTAGTAAGTCAAATGATACCCCTTATTCTTTGTCACCAATTTAGAAAAAAAATAATAATATAAGCAGATAAATTAAATAATTTGAAGTTACATTTAGGAGTGTGTTTATGCCTGCAATTAATGGAAAACAGTATATAGAACGCATAAATAGGTTGAATTCTGAAGTATGGATTGATGGAAAGCAAGTAACAGGCAACATATCAGAGCATCCGGCATTCAAAGGCATTATGAAGACCCAGGCGGCGTTGTTTGATATGCAGCATGACCCTCAATACAAAGAAATATTAACCTATGCTTCGCCAACCACGGGAAATTTAGTCGGCTTGTCCTTTTTAGAGCCTAAGTCAAAAGAAGATTTGGCAAAAAAACGAATGATGGTGCAGGAATGGGCTCGAGTAACTCATGGATTGATGGGTAGAAGTCCTGATTATATGAATACGACCTTAATGGCATTTGCCTCTTCTGTTAAATTATTAGAAGGCAAAAAAAACTGTTTCCCTCAGTATTTCCGATCTTACTATGAATATGTACGAGAAAATGATTTAACTTTGACTCATAGCTTTATCGAGCCCCAAGTGAATCGAGCGTATTACTATTTAGAAACTGCAGAGGAGCCGATTGCGGCAAAGGTTATTGGTGAAAATGATCAAGGAATCATTATAAAAGGTGCGCGCCTTCTTGCTACACAGGGTGGAATTACCGATGAAATATTAGTACTATCTACAGGTTCTTCATTAGAGGAAGGAAAGGGCTATTGCTTTTCTATCCCAAGTAATACGAAGGGAGTAAAATTTATATGTCGTGAGTCACTAGTTGGTGGCGAGTCAACCTTCAATTATCCACTTAGCTCCAAGTATGAAGAGATGGATACCATTGTAGTCTTTGATAATGTGTTAATCCCTTGGGAGCGTGTATTTTTTTATGATGATACGACCGTTGCAAATGACTTTATGATTAGTAGCTCCTTCCACTCGTTCTCCCTTCATCAGGTGATAGCTAGACAGATTATTAAAACTGAATTTGTCCTAGGAATTGTACAATCAATTATTAAAACTATTAATATAGCAGAGTACCAGCACGTGCAGGAAAAGGCGACAGAGGTAATCGTAGCATTGGAATCATTAAAAGCTCTGTTAATGAAATCGGAGATGGAAGCGAAGGTCAATAGTTTCGGACTCATGGAGCCAGATCGATTAACATTGCACGCAGCTATTACTATTTTTCCGCGTATCTACCCAAGGCTGACAGAAATCATTCAGCTATTAGGAGCAAGCGGGCTTATGTCTATTCCAACAGAAAATGATTTTAACTCACCCATTAGAAAGGATCTCGATCATTATATGCAGGCTAAGGCTGCCTCTGCTGTAGAGCGGGTAAAATTGTTTCGACTAGCCTGGGATCTCACGATGAGTCCATTCGGTACGAGGCAAACTATATATGAGCGATTTTTCTTTGGAGACCCAATACGCGTAGCAAGCCTGCTATACTCTGCCTATGATAAAGAGCCTTATGTTCAACGTATTAACGATATTTTATAGAGCTGCTTTAAATTTGGAGGAAATCTGGCTGAATAGGACGTTTACTATTGATTAAAGCTGATAATCCGCCAACTTCTCACAGAATTCTAACTTATAACCATATAATTTAGAAAGGCAAGAATGCATGATTTCAGCATTCTTGCCTTTAGCTATTCTGACTAAACTTATTTCTTTCTTCTAATAAGAGAGGAGTTGACCTCTTTCATCGAGGCAAACCCAGATAAAGCTAAAGTTACATCAATATCATTAATCATATTACGTAAAACATGCTCTACTCCTTGTTCTCCTGCAACAGCTAGGCCATAAATAAAAGGTCTGCCAAGTAGAACTACATCTGCTCCAAGTGCCTTTGCTTTTACGACGTCAGAGCCCCGTCTGATCCCGCTGTCCAATAATACCGGAATCTTCCCCTGGACGACTTCCGCAATGGATGGTAGGGCCTCTAGTGATGAAATACACCCATCTAGCTGTCTGCCTCCATGATTTGAGACTATAATTCCATCGACTCCGTGGTGTAAAGCTTTTCTTGCATCTTCCTCATGAAGAATACCCTTAAGCAAAATAGGGAGCTTTGTATGCTCCTTAATAGTTTTGAGATTCTCCCATGTTAATGAAGGATTAAAGATAATATCTACAATATTCTTGATGACCTCTGGATCGTCTGCAGAAGGAGGACTAGCAAACCTACCTTGAAAGACAGGGTCGTGTAAGTAGTTTGCAGCTCCTTTTCCCAATTTTAAAGGAGAATAACGATTATTCAAGTCACGCTCTCTATTTCCAAGAAGAGAGGTATCAATCGTTATTACAATAGCCGTGTAACCTGCTTCTTCTGCTCGGCGTACCATACTTATTGCCATTTCTTCATCGTTTGACCAATACAACTGATACCAACGAGGGGTGTTTCCTAGGTTGGCGGCAATATCTTCTAAAGAATAAGAGGATAATGTACTAGCTATAAATGGTACTCCACAAGCTGCAGCAGCCCGTGCTGAAGCCAGCTCACCCTCTGGATGAAAAATACTTTGAACGCCGATTGGTGCAAGTGCAAAGGAGGACGGAAAGGTAGTACCAAGTAAAGTAGCTGAAGTATCCCTAAAGCTCACATCATTCAAATATTGGGGCACGATATACCAATCCTCAAAGGCCGCCTCATTGGCACGAAGCGTACTTTCATTGCCGGCTCCGCTATGGACATAGGTAAACGGCCCTTTTTCAATATACTTAGAAGCCATTTGCTCTAACAGAGAAATAGAATGTGGTAATTCCACATGAGAAATAGAACTGGTCATACATATCATCCTTTCAAAATTTAACTAGTTTTTTTCCCTAAATATGCCTCGACAACTCTTGGGTCCTCAAGTAGGTTACTCGCTTCACCGTTAATGATTATCTTTCCTGTCTCCATGACATAACCATAGTCTGCTACTTTAAGAGCCTGCTTCGCATTTTGCTCAACCAACAAAACGGTTGTACCGCTATCTTTAATTTCACGAATCATTTTAAAAATATCCGCTACGATTAAAGGTGCAAGACCCATAGAAGGCTCATCCAATAGCAAAAGTTTCGGCTTAGATAGTAGAGCTCTAGCTATAGCAAGCATTTGCTGCTGACCACCAGAAAGGGTGCCTCCTAATTGGTCCTCACGTTCTTTTAAAATAGGAAATTGTTGCATAACATTTTCGATATCCTTTTTTATGTCCTTATCATTTCTGTGGAAAGCTCCCATTTCTAGGTTCTCGAGAACGGTCATCGTAGAAAGGATAGCTCGCCCTTCTGGAACAAGGGCGATACCTTTTCGAACAAGCTGATCTGGTCTCATACCTGTAATGTTTTCTCCTAAAAATTCAACTGTTCCCTTTTGCGGTTTTAACAGACCGGCAATTGTTTTCATCGTAGTCGTTTTCCCAGCGCCATTTGCACCAAGTAGGGTTACAATCTGCCCCTGCTCTACTACTAGGTTCACATTTTTAAGAGCCTGTATTTTCCCATAAAATGTTTCAATACCAGATACCTTAAGCAATTTCTTCATCCTCCTCTGAGCCGAGGTAAGCTTCAATTACATCTTGATTGTTTTGTATTTCCGTTGGAGTACCTTCAGCAAGCTTCTTCCCAAAATTTAAAACGGTAATTCTGTCGCAAAGCTTCATAACAAAAGGCATGTCATGCTCTATCAATAAAACAGTAACTCCACGCTGTTGAACCTTTTTGATCAAATCAAATAAATTCTCTGTTTCTGTTTCATTCATGCCAGCTGCTGGCTCGTCTAATAATAAAAGCTTTGGATTACTTGCCAAGGCTCTGGCAATTTCCAATCTTCGTTGTTGACCGTAAGCTAAATTTTCTGCAATGGTATCTTCATATCTAGATAGACCTACTAACTCTAGTAATTCTAAAGCGACTTCATGGTTACTCTTTTCTTCATGCTTTTGAGATTTGGTTCTAAGTACGCTTGTTAAAACACCAGATTTATTTCGACAGTGGGCACCTACTAAAACATTTTCCAAAACAGACATTTGAGAAAATAACCTTATATTTTGAAACGTACGACAGATGCCTTTATCAGTGATTTTATGTGGCTTAATACCAGAAATATTTTCTCCGAGAAATAGAATTTCCCCAGAGGTAGGGGCGAACATATTCGTAATTACATTAAACATAGTTGTTTTACCAGCACCGTTAGGGCCGATTAAGCCGAATATCTCTCCTTCGTTGATTTGGAAAGAAACATCAGTTAAAGCAGAGATACCACCAAAGTTTTTAGTTATATTTTTTAGCTCTAATACCATTGGAGTCCCTCCTTTTAAATGTAAATGTTCTCTTTAGCCAATTTAATACGGGGACATCTATAATTCCTTGAGGGCGGAAAGCCATCAACAAAATAAGAATTATTCCGTAAATCATGTATCTATATTCACTGATGAATCGTAATGCTTCTGGAAGAAGTGTCATAAAGGTTGCGCCGAATATTGCTCCCCAAATAACCTCACTTCCGCCAAAAATGGAGAATATTAAAATATCTATTGCACGGTGATAAGCGAAATCTGCTGGACTAATATAAGCTAATACATGGGCATATAAAGCGCCTGCGAAGCCTGCTAAAATAGCTCCCTGGGTGAAGGACAGTACTTTGTAGTAAGTGATATTAATACCCATCGCTTCCGCGGCTTTTTCATCCATTTTAATAGCAGCGTATGCTCTGCCTACACGTGACTTGTTCTGTCTGATAAAGAACCAAATGATGGAAATAGTAATTATTAGTAAAACAAGTACAACTATTAAATAGATAGCTTGATTGTTTTTAAGACCAAGCATATCTGGGTCAAAGCCTAAGTCTCTTAAAAATTGAAAAAGTTCTCTACCAAGATGGGGTATACCTGACAATCCAACCGAGCCCTTCGTGACAGAGTCCCAGTTTACAAAGATTACTCTAATTACTTCCCCAAAGCCTAATGTTGCTATAGCTAGGTAAACCCCGCTTAACCTTAGAGCAGGTATACCGATTAGAACCCCAAAAGCACCTGCAACTAAAGCGCCTAAAATAATACTTATATACAGAGGAACCTCAAAGTTGATAGTCAGTAGTGCAGACGTATAGGCTCCGATACCCATGAAGCCTGCATTTCCTAAAGATAATTGTCCAGAGGAAAGCGTTATGTAAATGCTTATCCCTAATATAATATTGATAAGAATGAAAGAGATAATTTGTAGATGGTATGGGTTTAAGATTTCTCCTAGCATGTCATCATCACCTTCCTGCCTCAGCGGTTTTATTGCCGAAAATACCCTGTGGCCTTATGAGAAGGATAAAAATAATGGCGATAAATGCAACAGCATCTCTGTATCCGGAGTCTCCATAGGCAACAATCATTGTTTCTGAAAGACCAAGGAGTAATCCTCCAACCATCGCACCCTTTACATTTCCCATTCCTCCTAGAATGATGATGGCTAAACCCTTTAAACCCATGGATAAGCCCATCTGAGGGTTAACAGAGTTAAAGGCCATGCCTACTAGAATTCCAGCAATTCCACCTAGAGCGGATGCCAGTATGACGGTAGTTGTAATGGTTCGCTTCGTATTCACACCTAGTAAACTGGCAGTCTCTAAGTTTTCAGCAGTCGCACGTAATGCCTTTCCAGCTTTCGTTTTAGCGAGCCAGTAGGAAAGTACAACCATCAAGGTAATAGAAATAGCAAAAATTAAAATTTGTACTAAATAAATTGTAATTGAACCAACTTGAATTTGAATTTGTGCAAAAGAATGGCGGAACGGATGATTACCTGCGCCAAATAAATGATGGGAGAGATTCTCCAATAATATGGAAACCCCAATCGTACTGATCAAAGGGGCTAGATGCGAAACTCCCTGTTTACCGCGTAGGGGGCGAAGTGCAATTCTTTCTAACAAGTACCCTAAGATAGCAGTCACAATTACTGCTGAAAGAAAGGCTACCCACAGTGGTAAGCCTAATACGCTTGTTACTAACACTCCTATAAAAGCACCAATCATGAAAATCTCACCATGGGCCATGTTAAGGATACCTAGTACTCCAAAGACAAGCGTAAATCCAAGGGCAACGATCGCATAAATGCTTCCGAGTGTTATTCCGTTAATGATTTGTTCTAAAAGCAAGAAAGCTCACCCTTTCAAAATAAGGTAAGGGCTATGCACCCTTACCTGTATTAGTTAAATTTTGAACTACTCAAACAACTGGAATTCTCCATCCTGGATGATAAGAACTGTAGGATCCATTATTACGTCTCCGTCCTTGTCAAAAGAAATCTTCCCTAGGATGCCTTCTAAATCCTTAATTTCAGCCAGAGCATCACGAAGCGCATCTCTGTCTGCTTCTCCAGCATTTTTTAATGCCTCTGCAATAATATAAAGAGCATCATAGGCCTGTGCAGCGAACTGGTCAGGCTTGTGACCATACGCTTCTTCATATTTTTCTACAAAAGCTTGAACTTTTTCATCTGGTTTATCCGCAAACCAAGGAGTTGCAACAATTAATCCGTTAGATGCTTCTCCGGCAATTTCAATTACTTGAGGGGAATTGAATCCATTACCTCCAACAAAAGGAACATCAATCCCCATTTTTCTTGCTTGGTCCATGATTACTGCACCCTCATTATATAGAGCGGAAGCCAAGATTAGATCTGGCTGAAGATTTTTAATCTTAGTAAGTTGCGCATTATAATCGGACTGTCCTTTTTGAAAGGTCTCGATTGTTAAAATTTCAAGCCCCATATTTTCAGCTTCTGCCTTCATCGTATCGAATCCGGACTGAGTGAATAGATCATCATTTCCATATAGAATAGCAACTTTTTTAGCTCCATATTTGTCTACCGCTTTTTCCAATGCAGCAGGGATTGCTAGGGATTCTGGTATAGAATTACGGAATACATAATCTCCAATCTGAGGAATACCTGCCGCGGTAGTGGAAGTCCCCATAATTGGGATACCATTGAGATCAGCTTCAGGTCCAACAACGTTCATCTCTGTACTTAATGTTGGTCCTATGATTGCAACAATATCGTCCTGACTCATCAATTTTTGACCCACAGATAATGCCTGCTCTTGTTTTCCGACTGAATCTTCAATTGCAAGCTCAATTTTTACATCGCCTTTTTCATTAATTTCTTCTAAAGCTAATTTCAATCCATTTGTGATTGCTTCTCCATAAGCAGCACCAGGACCTGTCATGTATGAGATAACCCCAATTTTTGCTGAAATCGTTCCATTCTCGCCTTTGCTATTTTCTCCACTTGAAGTTGAAGATTCTCCCGTTCCACAAGCTGCCAATAAAACTAACATCATAATGGAAAGCAAAATAGATAGTTTTTTAAAAGTCTTTCCCATTCCCAAACCCCCTAAAGATAATTGTGAAACATATATCTATATTAAAGCCTTTATAAGGATGATGTAAAGTTAATATTTAGAATTGTTATAATAGTAAGAATTTGATTGGTTGGGTTAGAATTCTATAAAACATAGAGAAATTCAAAATTAATAGAGTATGTTAGGGCATAATGAGGATTTAAAAGGTTACTAATAAATAATAATATTTTTAAGTTTTTATCTTGTTTTAGGAATTTTATTAGGGTAAGTAAAAAAATATATACTTTTATTACTATTTAATTTATTATATTTTAATATAACATTCGATTAATATTGAAATATCTGAAATTATGAATAGGGGCGTAATTGATGAGAGAAAAAAAGAAAAGGTCCTGGTTTAAGGTACCGCACACATATACATTAATATTTACTATTATTATAATTGCCGGACTAGCTTCTTATGTAGTACCCGCAGGAGAGTTTGAACGAGTAGAAGATGAAGAATCAGGGAGAACGCTTGTAGTAGATGGAAGTTACAAAGAAATAGAGAGCGATCCAGTGAGCTTTTTTGAGCTGTTTACAGCTATTCCGATGGGTTTAGAAAAAGGCGCACAAATTATTTTCTATATCTTTTTAGTAAGTGGTGTATTTGGAATCATCCATAAAACTGGTGCTATTGAAGCTGGAGTGTATAAAGGAGTACGTGCTTTAGAAGGTAAAGAAAAGCTTCTGATTCCAATGAGTATGATTCTCTTTTCTATAGGAGGATTTACTATGGGGATGGCAGAGGAAGCCATCATTTTTGTCCCAATTGGAATAGCAATAGCTCGAGGAATGGGTTTTGATGCAGTGACAGGTACAGCAATGATTACACTTGGAGCTGCTAGTGGATTTTTTGGAGGTATGTTAAATCCATTTACGGTAGGTGTAGCACAGTCGTTAGCCGATGTACCTTTATTTTCGGGTATTGGCTTTCGTTTCGCTGTATACATATTAGTTTTGGGCTTTGCGATTTGGTATGTGATGCGCTATGCCTTCAAGGTGAAGCGAAACCCTGAACTTAGCGTTATATATGATATTGAACAAAAAGAAGTTAATGCAGATATGAAAAACTTTGCTAAACTGACAGGTAAACACAAGCTAGTTTTTTTGACAATGGCTATTGGAATAGGATTTAATATTTATGGAGTTTTTAACTGGGAATGGTTTATCACTGAGCTGGCAGCCTCGTTTTTAATAATGGGAATTATAGCAGGATTACTAGGTGGTCTAAACACTACACGTATTTTTGACTCTTTTATTGACGGAGCAAAAGCGGTAACATTTGGTGCATTAATTGTTGGATTTGCACGTGCAATTACCGTCGTATTAGAGGAAGGGAAGATTATAGACACTATCGTGTATTATGCTGCAGAAGGTATTGGTAATCTTCCTCAATCAATTAGTGTGATCGGCATGTTATTTATTCAAGCAGTGCTTAACTTATTTATATCCTCTGGTAGTGGTCAGGCAGCAGCTACAATGCCAATAATGATTCCTATAACAGATCTGCTAGGCCTTGAAAGACAAGTGGCGGTATTAGCATTCCAATATGGAGACTCTATTACCAATTCAATTATTCCTACTTCTTCAGCTTTGATGGGTTATTTGGCTGTTGCTGGTATTCCTTATGAACGATGGGTAAAATTTATATGGAAAATGATTCTTGGCTGGGCTATTATTGCATGCTTTGCATTACTAGTGGCTGTTGCCATTGGTATTTCCTAAATGTTCGCTTTGTAAGGTGAATAATCTATTTTAAACTAAGTATATATGAGAGGATTGTCCCTAGGTAGGGGCAATCTTTTTTGCATTTTAAATGTAAGGCATGAAAGGTATTTATAATCAAGCCTAAATTTCAAAAGTGATAAAATAGAGATAAGCGTGTAGCACAAATGAAAAGGACACCTGGGAAGGGATTTAGATGATGAATCAATGGATCTCTAAAATAGAATCCATATTTATGTCTGGTCTAACAGATGTAAATTTCGAAGCGAATAGATAATATAGATGAGTTAGTAGGAACAGAAATCGATTCTGAGATACGGAGTATTATGGAAAATGGTAGGGTTAAATCGGTTGAGGGTGAGCCAGATGAAACTACATTGTTTGTCAGGTATCATATTTATGACAACGGACTTATTGTAAAAGAATTTCAAACTAACGAATCAGCCCCAATTCAATATGAAATAGTATCCAAGGTAGAGGAAGCACAGGCGAATAAACCTAAAGACAAAAACTTTTTTGAAGCTACCGCTGACTTTCTATTTATGGATGATTTCCGAACATTAACCGATCCAAATGCGTCTTTTTTGGATAAAGGAATAGCTGCTGCCTCCCTTATCCCTCTTCCTGTAGGAAAAGCAGTAAAAGGTGGCGCAACAGCTGTAAAAGCTATAGACAATGCCGTTGATGCCTCAAAAGCTGCAGATAAGGTGGGAGATGCTTCTAAAATTGTAGATAAGTTACCTCCTATTGAAAATGGACCATATATTAAAAATGGAAAACCACGAGGTAGACCACAATTATCAGGGGACAAAAAAATAGAATTTGAACGGAATGTATATGAAAACAATGTTGGACCTGATGGCATTTTACGTGATCCTAATACGATGGAGGTCCTTGATTGGAAGCCAGGTCTACCAAGAAAAGGTGCAGTAGACTTTGGACATCGACAGGGATATGAGTATCATCCTATGTTTGAAAAATATAGGAATCGTGAAATAACCTTAGAAGAATTGAAAGAGTTCCAGTTTAATCCTGAAAACTTTAGGATAGAGAGTCCTGGAGCAAATAGAAGTCGTAAATTCGAAGGGAAATGATAAGGATATGAAAATTACAAATGTGTTTGATGCAGTACTTAAGGGAACCTTTGAGGATTTTAAAAATTTTTATAACGGAGAGGCAAATCAGATTAATCCGCATAGTAAGTTTAACTTGTTGTCTACCGCAATGCTTAATGATAAGAATCCCGAGGATAAGCTTGCCATTACTAAATATCTATTAAAAGACGGCATAGACGTCTCCTTTACAGACTCTTTGTATAATAGAAATGCTCTCCATATTTTTTTCTTTAACATTATGAAAGGTCCAAAAGATTATATGGAAACGGTTGTTAGACTACTAGTAGAAAATGGTGTGGACGTAAATGCCGTGGACAAATTTAACTCTATACCATTAAAATATGCGATAACAGTCAATAAAAACACTACAGAGGATATGAAGGATATTTATTATTATTTAGTGGAAAAGGGATCCGATGTAAATATAAAGGATACTTTTAATAAATCGATTCTAGACTACGCGAAAGAGTTTCCTTGGAGAAATGACTTCTTGGAAATAGTAAAGGAGTATGAGCATGGATAATAGAAATGATGCATATGGCGGTTTCATGATATCCAAAAACGTATTGAATGGTGTACCCATCCGATATAGCTTTAGAGAACCGAGTACAATTCCTCAATTAAACGGATGGAATATTTTTTCGGAGTTAGACGATGATGAATATGTGAACAATCCTGATAATTTTGTCATTGTGAATGCCGAAACTATCTATTCACTGGCACCTCAGATGCTAGAAATTTTTGAAGCACCATATGGGACAGATTTATTTTGGGTATATGAAGAAAACGTACACATCGGTTTTTATGATTTAGTGGCTGATAAGACAACATCAATTGAGCAAATTCTAGCATAGAGGTAATAAGCTGGCAGTAGAAAACTTACAAGAAATTTTAGAAGCTAAATAAGAGGAGGAAAAGGGTGTCCAACAATGGGCGTCCTTTTCTTTTCGTTTAGAAATGGTAAAGGTATGTACAGGACGCACAAACATTCCTATCATGCTAAAATAGAGCTAACAGAAACATAGAAAGGGTTTTAGATGATGAAAAGTACAATAAACGAAAAGAAAATTAAAGAATTATGTGGCATTACTGCTTATAAAAAGGGTAAGGCTTATTTTCTTGCGGATAAGGTACATCTTCATCCTAGCCCGAACAATCAAAAAGTGATGGAAGCTACTGTGAAGGCTGGAGAAGATTTCATTGTTACTATAAAAGCTGACTCTGCTGGAGAGGTTGTAGCTACTTGTACATGTCCCCCAGTAGGATTCATTTCCACCTATTGTCAGCATATTGCCGCTACCCTCATATCAATCGATGAAAAGCAGCGAATGGATGGATATTTGGCAGAAAGAATGCTGAATCTATTCGAAAAAAAGACATCACCTCCTACAGGTAAGCAATTACATTTTGATGAAAGAAAGATTTTGGAGATGGAGTTTACTTGCTGTTCAGTACCCTTGGATGATGAAGCATATGGATTCGGTATTCAGTTAGCTATTGGTCTCGGATCCTTTCATGAAATCAAGCAAGTAGCGAAGTTTTTAAACGAGATGGAAAGAAGAAGGCCTTTCGAATATTCTACAGGCAGCTTCTACTCACCGGAAATTTATAGCTTTTCAAAGGAAACGGATGATGTACTTCAATTACTGATGAAAAGTCAGCGCTTAAATAGTAAGGCTAATATACAAGAGGATATCTTACTTATCTCGGTATCGGATTGGGAACGACTCCTACCTTTACTTGTAAAAGCACCAAGGGTCAAGTTTCTGCATAATGATCTATATTATGAAGGAATTCAGCTTGGACAAGAGCTGCCTATTCGTTTTGAATTTGATGAAGCGAAGAAGCCTGATTATCAGTTAAACGTAAAAGGTCTAGATTTAGTGACTGTTTTCCGATCTTACGGCTATGCCTTCTCCAAGGGGGTGCTGTATAAACTCCAGCCAGAGGAAGCAAGCAGACTCGCTGAACTCAAAAGTATGCTAGATCAGTCCGGGAAGCACGAGCTAGTCATTCTTGAGAAGAATATAGACCATTTCATGAAAACAGTCCTGCCGGGCTTGATGAAGCTTGGTCAGGTATATATAGCGGAGCCTATTTCCAAAAGGATGGGTGAGACACCACTCAAGGCCAAGTTATTTTTAGATAGGGTAAAAAATCGACTGCTAGCAGGCTTAGAATTCCATTACGGCCATCTGCTAGTCAATCCCTGTGAAGAAACAGAGGAATCCTTTACTCATTTTCCTGGAGTGCGGCGTCAAAGAGAAAAGGAGCTTGAAATCATGAAGCTCCTATTGGACTGTGGGTTTACCCAAACACCAGGGGGATTTTACTTGATGGATGAGGAAGACGAATATAACTTCCTATACTATGTACTGCCTAACGTGGAAAACTGGGTGCAGGTATATGCTTCTACTGCTGTAAAGATACGAGTTATAAAGGAATATACGGGTCCGAAGATAAGAATTGAGATGAAGGAAAGAACAGAATGGCTAGAGTTTCGGTTCGAGCTGGATGGTATAAAAGAAAAAGAAATTCAGCACCTTATGACAGCCATTGAAGAGAAAAGAAAATTTTATCGAATACCAAATGGCAATTTAGTATCGCTTGAAACACCCGAATTTTTGGATCTCGCAAGATTCATGGAGGATATGGAGGTAAGCAGTGAACATTTCCGAGAAGGAATGAAAGTTCCACTCCTAAAAGGAATGCAAATTGCACAGTCTTTGAGTCATGGAGATTTACTAGAGCCTGGTTTACAATTTGCGAAGCTTCTAAAAAACTTAAACGACCCTGCAAATCTGGAAGAGGATGTGCCAAGAGGGTTAGAAAATGTGCTACGAGATTATCAAAAAGCAGGATACAGATGGTTTAAGCTTATGGCATCCTATGGATTTGGAGGAATACTCGCAGACGATATGGGCCTGGGGAAAACGCTGCAAAGCATTGCTTTTATAGAATCAGTGCTACCTGAGGTTCGGGCACGGAAACAACCAATATTAGTAGTTTCCCCAGCCTCACTTCTTTATAACTGGACAAACGAGTTAGAGAAGTTCGCACCCCATATAGATGCACGAATTATTGACGGTAGTAAGGCGGACAGAAATACAGCATGGCTCACTGCAACAGATGCGGATGTCATTGTTACCTCCTATCCTACATTGAGAATGGATACTGACCGTTATCGGGATATGTTCTTTCATACGGTGTTTTTTGATGAGGCACAAGCATTTAAAAATCCTATGACGAAGACGGCTAGGGCGGTAAAAATGCTGCAGGCCAAGCATCGATTTGCACTTACTGGAACACCGATAGAAAATTCCTTAGACGAGCTATGGTCTATTTTCTACGTAGTATTTCCTGGTCTATTGCCAAACAGAAGAGAATTCAGTGAAATGAGAAGAGAGCATATAGCGAAGCAGGTTCGCCCATTTATATTGCGTCGTATGAAAAAAGATGTTTTAGAAGAGCTGCCTAAGAAAACCGAGATGGTTATCTACTCCGAGCTTCAGGTGGAGCAGAAAAAGCTTTATGCAGCTCATTTGGCAGAGCTAAAGCATGATGCTCTGAAGCATTTGAAGAAAAAAACCTTTCGAAAAAATCGTATCAAGTTTCTAGCGGGACTCACAAGACTTAGACAGTTATGCTGCCACCCAGCCCTATTTGTTGAAGGCTATGAGGGTAGCTCGGCAAAGTATGAACAACTGATGGAGATTCTAGAGGATTGTCGTATGACCGGTAGACGAGTGCTTGTCTTCTCACAGTTTACTCAAATGCTAGCAATCATTCGGAGACAGCTTGTCAAACAGGGTGCACCTTACTTTTATATAGACGGACAAACCCCTCCAGTTGAACGTGTCAGTCTATGCGAACGTTTCAATAACGGTGAGGGTGACTTATTTCTCGTGTCATTAAAGGCAGGGGGTACTGGTCTCAACCTTACTGGAGCAGATACGGTTATCCTGTACGATTTATGGTGGAACCCAGCTGTTGAACAGCAGGCTGCTGACCGCGCCCACCGTATGGGACAAACAAATGAGGTTCAAGTCATTCGACTAGTTGCGAAGGGTACCATTGAAGAGAAAATAACCCAGCTTCAACACAGAAAACAAAGTCTAATCGAGGAAGTTATTCATTCCGAAAAGGATATGCTCATTAGTATGAGCGAAGAAGACATTTTAGAAGTTTTGATAGGAGAGTAACTTTAATAAAACAAGATAAAACACATCATAAATATACAATGTGAGAAGTCTTTAGTAATGATTATTTCATCTGACTTTCCGACATAAGAATTATTTTATATATATATCTATCTCTCATTTCCATTTATCCTAATAAATGGAATACAATATTATCAATAAAATGGATATGGGAGGGAGCTTATGAAGGTATTAGATGTCGATCAATTACAAATAGGGTTAAAAGATAATATTTCTATGCTTGATAGACTTCAAACGGAAACAGAGACTATTCATCAAAATATTAAAGGGTTAGTTGGTATGAACGAAGTACTAAAAGGGCACGGAGGGAATTCCATCCGGGCTTTTTATGAGGAGTGTCACTTACCCTTCCTTGAATTTTTTCAACTTTTTACTACGGAATATAAACGAGTGCTGCAGTCCACCGAGAACGCATTACTTTCACTTGAACCAAGTACCGCAGGACATATGGTTGAAAGATATATGGATGGTGAAATAGAAGAAGGACTCAAGATGATCTCAGATCTTACAAAAAATTTAGTAGAAGCGACAAATAGCATTATAGATCAGGTCTCTGATATTGTTTCGCTACCTCATCTGGATGATAGTGATGTGCAGGATGGAGTTGTAAGATCTAGAACTAAAAAAGATGACACATTAGATAAACTATATGAGTTTGATAATACACAGTATACTGCCTTGTTATCTATTGAAAATGGTATAAGCTTAATGGAAAACTGGGTTACTGATATAGAGGCATTAATGCAAAGTGGACTAACAGATAAAGACTTTCAAAATAATAAATGGAATTTACTATCGGTCAATAGCGAGCTAACAGTTGCATTAGAAACTCAAACGTATCCTATTTTAAGTTGTTCAATTAAAAATGAACATGAAAAGCTGATTGGCACTGAGCTATCGGCAGATACCTTTAATTTAATGAAGGGTAAGCTAGAAAGAACGGTAGAGCGAGAATTATTTGGTGATTTCACTTTAATAAATTATCACGAATATGAAAATGGACTTGTAATTAAAGAATATAGTTTAAAAGGAGACGGCACCATTTATTACGAGATTGTCTCGGAAGTAAAAGAGGAAATATTGTCTCCAAAAGAAGCTTATAAATTAGGGGAAGATGAATATATTGAATATATTTCATCCTTGTCTGACGGGGAAAAGGAATTATTCCTAAGAAAGTTAATGGATGCACAGGTAGAGGAAGAAATGAAATTGACAAAAGGGATATTAGACTTTCTCATTTTAGATGACGTTAAAGCTCTTTTTGGTCAAGATTCTTCTTTATGGGAAAGAGGGCTAGCGGCTGCTGGATTTATACCAGTAGGTAAGTTAACAAAGTTGGGGAAATTAGCTAAACTAGGTGACAATGTTGATGATATCCCTACAAATAAAATAGATGATGTACTTGAGGCTAGAGGAATAAAGATTGTCGATGGTAGAGTAGGTAATAAAATACCAGTAGAGGAATTTCAACATATAAGAGGTGCCTCTATTCATAATCCAGATGCAAGCTCTATGACGCTTGGAAAATATACGCCCTCTGTCAAGAATGGAAAAGAAGACTGGACTAAGCCGGGACCAGATTCTTATATTGCTAGAGCTGGAAATAATTCCACTTACTTTGATTTGGGAGGCGACTGGGGTACAATTCAAAGAAAATATAACTTGTCCGACCAAGAGATGTTTGATTACCTAAATGTACCAGCATTAGATGATGCTGTTGCTAGTGGCAAAGCAATAAGGTTTTCTCACAATCCCAATGACTACAAAGGAAGCTATCTTAACCAGGAGTGGGAATATTTAAAAAAGGAGCATGGCTTTACTGAACTAATTGAAGAAGGAGGAATGTGGTATGCAGAAAGATAATACTGTCACTGCAAAGGACACTGCAAAGATATTTACTAAAGCAATGAGAGAGTATTTCGGAGACCGAGTAGATAATTACTCAATCTATAACTTAACAGATACACCTCATCAAACGTTTTCCATAGATTTTCAAGCATATAAATACTTCATCATTACGTTAACCTATGATAGAGGCAGCTTTGGTTGTGCTATAAACTATGGTAAGTCTAGCATAGGATTAGATAATAGTCAGCAATGGTTCGATAAAGCAGATATGAATGTCTTTTTAAGAGAACTGGAACAACAGCTTGAATTAAGAATACCAGATAAATTCTTAGAATTTAACGGTTGGAAATAATAGAAATAAGGTGTACAAATGAAAAGGATTTAAATACAGTTTTTAAGTATCGGATTGGAAAGAATATTGTTATATTTGGAAAATTAGAAAATAAAGTAGATGCTGTTTCTTCAGCCGCTCTCAGACTGTAGACAAACACCATGAATTTTGGTGTTTTGCCTACAATCTTTTTTCTTTTAAGAGATAAAGCTAGAAATGTTGATCTCCGCTGCGAGCGGACGCTTTCCGCGGGCACGGCTTCAGCCGCTTCCCTCGCTACGCTCAGTCCAGGGTCTTCAGCTCGCGCTATTCCCGCTGGAGTCGCCGCTCTCCGCTCCAATCAACAGTGCTTCCTATTAAAGGAATGAGGGGATGGATAGGATGGCCAAGAATCAAACTCAATGAACGCGAACAGTTGGAGATACTGACCATAGAGCAGTTGTTTCCTAAAGACCATCTGGTGCGCAAACTGGATGCGGCAATTGATTTCTCCTTTATCTATCGATTAGTTGAAGATCTTTGCTCAACCATTGGGAGACCCAGCATAGATCCTGTAGTACTGATCCAGGTGACATTCATCTATTACACCTTTGGTATCCGTTCCATACGCCAGACAAACAAGGAAATTGAAACGAATGTGGCATACCGTTGGTTTCTAGGATTCGGCTTTCATACAGAGGTTCCTCACTTCTCCATGTTAGGTAAAACTATGTCCGACGTTTCGCAGATACTGATCTGTTCGAGCAGATCTTACATACCGATCAACCACAAAGGAAGGATAGTGCACGCATAGTAAGAATCACCAAAAAATGATTCAACGCCACATTTGGCATGACTACCTGGATGTAGCTGAAGACTTGCGACACAACCATTAAAGAAGTATATGGAAAGAGTAAAGAAAAGCATGGTATACGATGGACAACCAACCCTAAAGGAATTAAAAAAATTGTCCATGCAGGCGATGCTGATTTTTGCTGCCTTAAATTCTAAGAAACTAGCCGGTTTGACATGGAAAACCCAACCTGGCGTAAAGAACCAAAATGATAAGCTGCAACGGACTTTTTCACCGATTTAACCTAGATTAATTGGAAAAGGGTTGGAAATCGAAATGGTTTCCAACCCTTTTGTCTACCCTCTGGCAGATACTCTTTCTTCATTATCTGTTTTTTATTTCTTGGCTTGTTTATGGAATAATTTTCATCTAAAGTATAACTATCGTCTACTGGGAAAGGGGTGAAACAAGATGATAGTCATATTAATAGCAATATGTTTTGTGACTCTTTTAGTTAGTTTAAATAATCCATCTGTAAAGGGATCTATTGGAGAGTGGCAAGTAAAACGTCGTTTAAAGGGGTTAAATGAAGAGGAATATATTGTACTTCATGACCTGTTGCTTCCTTACGAGGAAGGAACCACCCAAATTGATCATGTTGTGTTATCAACGGTAGGTATATTCGTTATTGAGACAAAAAATTATAAGGGATGGATTTATGGTAAAGAGAAGCAAAAATATTGGAAGCAAGCAATTTATAAGAACAAATATAATTTTCTCAATCCAATTATGCAGAACTTTGCTCATCTAACTGCAATACAAACGTTACTAAAAGAAATATACGATGGACCTTATTATTCAATAATAGCATTTAGTAGTGAAGCTACCTTTAAAAATCTAGAAATAAGTTCTGACCATGTACGAGTCTTATACATATCAGGTCTTTTTAAAACGATAAAATCCTATGAACAGAAAGTAATCCTTCCTTATCGAGTGAAACAGATTGCAAAAATATTAATAAACGCGAATATACAAGGAAAAGAATCAAGAAAAGTCCATGTTCGAGAAATAAAAACCAAACTAAATATGGATATTTGTCCCCGTTGTAAAAGCCAACTTATCACTAGAACGGGTAAATATGGTGATTTTAAAGGTTGTTCTAATTTTCCAAAATGTCGGTATGTGCTAAAGTGATTGGAAATCTAGAGCAAATTATAAATATTAGAGTAAAAAGGGGTAACATATAATAAACTTGATTTAGATTAAGTTTTCTATGGAGGTGTTTCTTTGAAAGAAGGCATTTACGACCTACCTATAAATAAAAACATTTATTCAGAGTTAAAGAAGCTTTCTCCTGAAATGTACGCAATTGACTTAGATAAAATGGATTTCGAAGAGGCAAAAACCTACTTTGCTTCATATATTTCAGAGGTTACTAAAAAAGCTCTCTCATATATCCGGGAAGATGCAAAAGAAGATGAAGAAGCGCTTTTGTTGCAAATTCAAACTTGTAATCAAATTATTCAATTGTTAAATTCAAAATTACACGATGAGGATTTTGTAAATCTACAACTAGATGAAAGAGGAGAAATACTTACTTCCGTATATAAAAAGCTAAACAGTGTACGTACAGTTCGTAAAGAGAAGCCAACTCGACCAATCACTTCAATTTCTCAAAGCTCTCTTTTCACGGGATCTCAATATGAACCTAACATGTTAGAAGAATTAAAAAAAGAGATTGCTTCCTCTGATGAAATTGAATGGATAGTTTCTTTTATTAAATGGTCTGGACTCAGGATCATATTAAATGAACTTAGGGATTTTACTATAGAACGTGGTGGAAGGCTAAGAATTATTACGACTTCGTACATGGAAGCAACAGACTATAAAGCACTTGTGGAGCTTAGTAAATTACCTAATACAGAAGTAAGGGTATCCTTAGATAAGCAACGAACTAGACTTCATGCAAAGGCATATTTATTTAAACGCGATTCTGGCTTTAGTACGGCTTACATCGGTTCTTCCAACTTATCTAATCCAGCATTAACTTCGGGGTTAGAATGGAATTTAAAGATAACCGAAAGGGATTCTTTTGATGTCCTTCGAAAGTTTGGGGCAACCTTTGAAAGTTATTGGAACGATGAGGAATTTAAATCTCTCTTACCTGATGAACACGAAAATTGGGAAATGGTGCAGTACTCATTGTCAAAAGAGACTGTAGCCGAAGAAACCGAACAGTATTATTTTGATATCCAGCCTTATCATTATCAAAAAGAAATATTAGATGAGTTGGAAGTAGAAAGAGTTATTCACGGTCAGATGAAAAATCTCGTAGTGGCTGCGACGGGAGTTGGAAAAACAGTAATATCTGCTTTTGATTTTAAACGATTTCTAAAACAAAAACCTAACGCAAAGTTATTATTTATAGCACATAGAGAAGAAATACTACGACAAAGTTTGGTGACTTTCCGAACGATTTTGAAGGATGCTAACTTTGGTGAAATGTTTGTTGGGAAGCACGAGCCTAAGTCTTTTGATCAATTATTTATGAGTATTCAAAGCTGGAATAGCAAAAAGATGAGTGAAAATACAACTTTTGATTTTTATGATTATATTATTGTTGATGAATTTCATCATGCCACAGCACCCTCGTACAGAGCATTATTAGATTTTTATCAACCAACTATTTTACTTGGTTTAACAGCTACACCTGAACGAATGGATAATGATAGTATTTTAAGCTATTTTAATGATCGAATTGCTGCTGAAATGAGGTTAACAGAAGCAATAAATAGAAAATTATTAAGTCCATTCCATTACTTTTGTGTAACTGATAACGTTGATTTAACTAGTATTAAATGGTCAAGAAAAGGATATGACATAGGAGAGCTAACAAATATTTATACTGCAAATCATCGCAGGAGTGATCTAGTTATACAAAGTATAAAAAGGTATGTTACCTCTCTAAATGAAGTAAAAGCGTTAGGGTTTTGCGTGTCAGTAGATCACGCAAAATATATGTCAACATATTTTAATCAAAAAAATATACCTTCCATTTCATTGCATGGTAAATCATCACCTGAGGAACGAGTTGTAGCTCAAAGAAAATTAGTAAGCGGTGAGATAAATTTTATCTTTGTTGTGGATTTATATAATGAAGGAATAGATATTCCAGAAATAAACACGGTATTATTTTTACGTCCAACAGAAAGTCTAACTGTCTTTTTACAGCAACTTGGTAGAGGATTAAGACTAGCGGATGATAAAGAATGTTTAACTGTACTTGATTTTGTTGGACAAGCCCATAAGAATTATCCTTTTGAAGAGAAATTCCGATCGTTAGTAGGGAAAACAAAACATTCTATTCATCATTATATTGAAAATGGTTTTTTCCATTTACCTAAGGGCTCTGTTATCCAAATGGAGAAACAGGCAAAAGAATATATATTAAGAAATATTAAGGCAGCACGAATTAATAAACAAAATCTTATTGCAAAAATTAAACACTTCGAAGCTGATTCTGGAAGACGCCTAACTTTAAAAAACTTTTTACAATATTATCATCTATCATTAGCAGATGTTTATGGGTCACAAAAAAACCGTAGCTTTGAAAGGATGAAGGTAGAGGCGGGGGTTACAAAAGAATATAAAGCGGAATATGAGGATCTTTTGATGAAAAAAATCCATAAAATATTTCATTTGGATTCCTTAGATTTGATAAGTTTTTACAAAAAATATATAGAAAAGACTGATGTTAATACAGAGGAAGAGCAAAGAATGGAAGCAATGTTGTACTATTCATTTTTCTCTAAGCCTCCTAGGGATTTAGGTTTTTCTTCCATAAAGGAAGGACTTCGAGAAATATTAACGAGTCAAGCATTAAAGGACGAAATTCTGCAAGTAATCGAGGTTTGTTTTGAAAATTTAAGATTACTTGAGAAAAAATCTCCGTTCGATTTTGTGTCTCCTCTAAGAGTACATGCACATTATACTATAGACCAAATATTAGCCGCGTTTGGTTACTATAATGAAAAACAAAAGCCTGCTTTTAGAGAAGGAGTTAAGTATTTTGAAGAGGAAAAAACGGATGTTTTTTTCGTTACTTTAAATAAATCCGATAAAGATTTCTCTCCTTCGACTTTATATGAAGACTATGCAATTAATGAACAATTATTTCATTGGCAATCTCAAAGTAGAACCTCAGATACCAGCCCAACAGCAATTAGGCTCTTTAATCATCGGAAAACGAATAATCAGATTTCTATCTTTATAAGGGAATATAGGAATGAAGGACCGTATACCTCTCCCTTTATTTTTCTTGGAACAGCTGATTATGTTAAGCATGAGGGTAGTAAACCTGTGAGTATTATTTGGAAATTGCACGAACCAATGCCAGCATACCTTGTATCAAGTGCTAATAAAAATGTTTTATAATGTAATTTTCTTTTTGAACTCATTCAGACTGTCAACAAACCTTTATGTAGGGCCTAATTAGCTCCAAAGTGAAGTGAATTAAGCAGAAAAGTGCCAACCTAAGAGGATATCTAATCCGTAGGTTGGCACTTTTTTCTTTTTAAATTATCTTGAACACTATCTATATCCACGAGTTACTAGTTGTTGACGAACTAAATGAAATTAGCTGATCTTCCCTACTAGAATTTTTCTATGTTCATAAAGATAGCTATTTATGTAATAGATCTGGAAATCACTATAATCACTGTCATTATAGTGAAAAATGGCAAGAAAGCGTGACAAACAGATTCATAATATTACTTCTTGTTTTGTTTCGTTTAAAAAATGGATAAATGCTTTTACTTGGGCTAGCTCTAAAGTAACATCTCTATAAAATAACCAAGTATTGCGGGTCAGAAAACGATTGTCTTCTATTTTAATAGGTGACACACACAACAGGTCATTTTCTTGGATACAAATTTCTGGTAAAATGGCATACCCGAGCCCGTTTAGGACTAGCTCCTTGCAAGTATCAATTCTATCAACCTCCATGGAAATCATTGGTGGTTTCGTATAAGTTTCCTGCCACCAATTATCAATGGTATTTTTTAAGGATGGATCTGTTTTGTAATTTACTCTTGGAAGAGAAGGAAGATCTTTAAAATCTATATTCCTACTAGATGCTATGCAAATTTTTTCTTCTCGTAATAATATTTTATGTTCCTTCCAGCTATAATCTCCTCTTACAATTCCAAGATGTGCCTCTTCTTTTTGCAGCATCTGCTGTATCTCGGTACTCCAGCCTGTTTTCAAATTGACATCAACTTGCGGGTACTCCTTTAAAAAATCTTTTAATAATGAAGGAAGCTCAAATCGGGCAAACAATCCAGAAACGCCCAATCTAAGCGTACCTTTCACTGCTTCATCCATATTGGTAATATGTTCTTTTGTATGGCGAAGCTGATAAATCATTTGACTTGCATATTGAACAAGGTATTCCCCCTTTACGGTAAACTCCACCCCTTTTTTTCTTCGAGAAACAATCTTTGTGCAGAATTCTTTTTCTAATTGTTGGATTCGATACGTTAATGCAGGCTGAGAAATATAGAGACGCTGGGCAGTTCTTGTTATATTTCTTTCATCGTGAAGTGTAGTTAATATATGCCAATCTTTTTCGTCCAAATATAACTAACTCCTCTCTCTTTTAAAAAGAATTTTCAATTTATTCTAACATTAAATGCTATGTAAATCACATATATGGCGCTCTTATAAGATTTTTCTATGAAGAAAAATAGAAAAGTAATATTATTATTTTCTGAATTTTATATTTATTATATTTTTTAAGATTCATTATAACTTATTAGGAGGAATTAGCATGTCTCATACACATAATTATGATGTTGTAGTAGTAGGAGCTGGAAATGCAGCTTTATGTGCAGCAATTGCAGCGAAGGAGGGTGGCGCCAGTGTCCTGGTTTTAGAAAAAGGACCAATAGAAAAACGCGGAGGTAACTCTTATTTTACTGATGGAGCGATTCGAGTTGCCTACAATAATTTAGACGCTATCAGAAAAATAATACCCAAATTGACAGACGATGAGGCAGCAAATATTGTGATGCCAGAGTACACGGAACAAGATTATTATGATGACTTAATGCGAGTAACGAGTGGGAAAAGCGATCCTCAACTAGGTCAACAGCTTGTTTCCAAGTCCTATGACACAATTGCATGGATGCAAAATCAAGGTATTAACTTTGAATTGAACTATGATAATCAATCTTTTCTACAAGACGGCAAACGACATTTTTGGGGAGGTTTGCCGATTAAAACAGAAAACAAAGGCGTTGGATTAATAAAGAAGCTTTTTGAAAGAGCTCAAGAGCTTAGTATTGAGATTTGGTATGATTCCCGTGCTATAAAATTAAATAAAGAAGATGAGCAAATTACAGGTGTTGTTGTGCAAAAAGAAAATGAATCGATTACTGTAAATACATTTGGTGTGATTTTAGCGTGTGGTAGCTTTGAGGCCAATAAGAATTGGAGAAGTGAGCATATTGGGGAAGAATGGGAAGCTGCCATTGTCCGTGGAACTGAATTCAATACAGGTGATGGTATTACGATGGCTTTAGAAGTAGGAGCACAAAAATATGGGGAGTGGGAAGGCTGCCATTCAATTGGTACAGATTATAATGCTCCCAAAGTAGGTGACTTTGCAAAACCCGGCGATATTTTTAAAAAGCACTCTTATCCATATAGCATCATGCTAAATAAAGATGGAAAGCGTTTTGTTGATGAGGGAGCAGATTTACGAAATTATACGTATGCCAAATATGGTCGTGAAATACTGAAGCAACCTGGCCATGTCGCATATCAACTCTATGATGCGCAGGTTAGACCTATGTTAAGGAAAGAATACGATCTGGAAGAAGCTACTTTTTTTCAAGCGGATACTTTAGAAGAACTAGTAAATTTGTTACCAGTGGATAAAAAGCAATTTTTAGATACGGTGAGCGAATACAATCGAGCAGTAGAGGAAGGCGAATACAAGCCAGCGGAGAAGGACGGGAAGGGAACGAAGGGAATTACCCCTCTTAAATCCAATTGGGCACTTCGAATAGAACAAGGTCCGTTCTATGCTTTTCCAGTTACGTGTGGCATCACTTTTTCGTTTGGCGGACTACACGTAGATACGACAGGTCATGTATTAGATGCAAGAGAAGAGCCGATAAATGGACTTTTTGCAGCAGGTGAAATGATTGGTGGAATCTTTTACGAAAACTATCCTGGCGGGTCAGGTTTAATGTCGGGTGCTGTATTTGGGAAGTTGGCAGGAGCATCAGCAGCTAATTATATTAATAGGGAAAGAACAGAATTAGCCAAATAGCATATATTCTCCTCGTGTCTGGAAGCCGAGGAGAATTCATTTAAATAAAAATGTAGGCGCTTTCATACTATTCGAAGAGGTGAAGAAGTTATGAAGAAAACTGCAAAATGGAAAGGTGTTTTGGTAGGGATTGCATTAGTTTTGACTTTAGCGGGTTGTAGTGGGAATGGAAATAATACTGCGAGTGGAGCTGGAAAAAGTAATGGAACTTATCCAGAGAAACCAATTGTTGTTGTAGCACCGTCAGGTCCAGGTGGAGGCTGGGATCGGACAGCAAGGACCTTTTCAAAGGTGATGGCGGAATCTAAATTATTGGATAAGACGATGACAGTTGAAAACAAACCCGGTGGCGGAGGAACAGTATTTATTGCTAGTTATGCCACACAAGATGTTAAAAACGATTATAAACTATTTACTGGCTCCCCTCCTGTATTAATAAATAATTTAAAAAAGGAAGGTAATAGTCCTTTTGGACATAAAGATACAACACCTCTAGCTCAATTGACGAAAGACTATGGATCCATTGTTGTTAGGTCAGATTCTAAGTATAACGACCTCCCAGCTTTATTGGAGGATTTAGAAGAGGATCCAACTTCCGTAACATTCGCTGGAGGATCGGGACCAGGATCCATGTATCATTTAGTCTCTATTTTACCAGCGTATAAGTCTGGAATTGATCATAAATCTATAAAATATGTTTCGTATGATGGCACCGGTGAAGCAATGACGGCTTTACTAGGTGGTAATGCTGGAGCTATTGCAACAGATGCATCATCTGTCACAGAGTATGTAAAGGCAGGAAAAGTAAAAGTACTAGCAGTTGCGGCACCAGAGCGAATAGAAGGAGAGCTTAGTGATGTGCCGACTATGAAAGAGTTAGGTATAGATGCAGAATTTATGATTTGGCGAGGGATATTCGGACCAAAAGAGATGAGTGAGGAAGCGCTTAGCTTTTGGGACGATAAAATTCAGCAAATGGTAGAAACAGAAGAGTGGAAGAAATCAATGGAAAGCGCTGGGTGGGAAAGTGATTATAAAAACTCAAACGATTTCAAATTATTTTTAGATGAGCAAAGTAATCAAATAGCTGAACTGCTTCATGCGCTTGATATGGCTAAATAATCATGCAGAGGGAACGAGAGTATCTCTTTCCCCTAATTTTTTTCGGAGGTGATGGCAAAGTGAATCTAAGTTT
This sequence comes from Psychrobacillus sp. FSL K6-2843, assembly GCF_038626375.1. Classification (NCBI taxonomy): domain Bacteria; kingdom Bacillati; phylum Bacillota; class Bacilli; order Caryophanales; family Bacillaceae; genus Psychrobacillus; species Psychrobacillus sp. FSL K6-2843. The sequence goes on from NZ_CP152021.1 coordinate 280,467, forward strand.
TGATCGTATGATAAGTATTTTATTTTTACTTATAGGGGTTGCATTTATAGCTGGAAGCTTAAAAATTCCAGAAACAGCTTATGGGAGTAATGTAGGACCAGACGTATTCCCAACAGCCTTAGGGGTAATATTAATTCTCCTTAGCTTTCGCCTCTTTTTTGAAACTTGTAATCATTCTTCTGAGAAAATTCAAAAAGTAAAAATAGAATATAAAAGGTTTTTAATTATTTTTGTCTCTGCTATTTTATATGTCTTGTTGCTTGAAAAGTTAGGATATGTAATTACTACATTTTTATTTTTAGTCATTGGATTTCAGGTAATGGAAAAGGGTGGTTGGCTTAAAACTATCCTAATAGCTGGAGGGTTTTCTCTTGGAATATATTTTGTGTTTGTGAAAATACTAGAAGGTTCTTTACCAGAGTTTCCAACAATTTTTTATTGAGAGGTGATAATAGTGGAAGCACTACATTTTCTTGCTGATGGATTTTCGGTTGCGTTTCAATGGCATAATCTACTATTTGCCTTTTTTGGAGTATTGATAGGGACAGCAGTTGGAGTACTGCCTGGAATTGGACCTATGAGCGGGGTCGCCTTATTAATCCCGGTCACGGCCACTATTACAAGCGGGCTAGACCCACAATCTGCCGCTACTAGTTCTATAATTATGTTAGCAGGAGTTTATTATGGAGCCATGTATGGTGGTTCTACGACATCTATTCTTTTGAATACACCAGGTGAGTCGTCTTCTGTTGTAACGGTATTGGATGGATACCAGATGGCGAAGAACGGCCGGGCCGGGGCTGCTTTATCCATTGCAGCTATCGGATCTTTTATTGCTGGGATTGTTTCATTAATCGGTCTTGTGCTCCTTGCAGAACCATTATCCGACATTGCATTAAAGTTTGGACCAGCTGAATATTTTTCTTTAATGTTATTAGGCTTGTGTGCGGTTAGTGGACTTGCTGGCAATTCAATGACAAAATCTCTTACGATGACAGTATTGGGATTATTGTTAGCTACGATAGGGATAGATGCAGTGTCTGGAGTTGGCCGTTTTACATTTAATAATCCTAATTTATATTCGGGTCTTGAATTTTTAACAATTGCGGTAGGAATGTTCGCACTTGGAGAAGTATTTAAAACAATATTAGAAAAAGATAACGAGGGTACTGAATTGATAAAAATAGGTAGAATCCTACCCACGCGAAAGGATTTAAAAGATAGCTCAGGTGCAATTGCTCGTGGATCGTTATTAGGCTTCTTTATAGGAGTTCTGCCTGGTGCAGGAGCAACATTGGCATCTTTTTTCTCTTATATCATGGAGAAAAAAGTAAGCAAAAATCCACAGAAGTTCGGAAAAGGTGCAATTGAGGGAGTGGCAGCACCAGAATCTGCTAATAACGCTGCATCTGGTGGAGCTTTAATACCTTTATTAACTCTTGGAATACCGGGATCCGGTACTACTGCTATTTTGATGGGAGCATTAATCATGTATGATGTTCAGCCAGGTCCACTTCTATTCGACGATCATCCACAAGTAGCATGGGGGCTAATCGCTAGCATGTTTTTAGGAAATATTATGCTTCTAGTACTTAACATGCCTTTAGTAAAGGTATTTTCAAAAATTATTGAAACACCTAAGAAATATCTTCTGCCAAGTATTATTGCAATTTCAATCTTTGGTGTCTATGCGGTCCAATACACGGTGTTTGATTTAATGTTACTTCTCTTTTTCGGAGTGGTAGGTTACTTTTTTGCAAAGAACGATTATCCACTTGCTCCTCTAGTATTAGGTTTAGTACTCGGACCAATGATTGAAAACAATATGAGACGTGCGTTAACAGGCTCAAATGGTGACTTCATAGTCTTCTTACAGAGTCCTATTTCTCTAGTATTTCTAATTTTTGCTGTTCTTTGGGTAGTAATACCAATGATTCTGAAAATGAGAGGGAGAAACTTAGTTACCAATGAAGAAGGATGAGAAGTAGTCAGTCGAAATTAAATTTCGGCTGTTTTTTTTATTAAGCTTTGTTAAAGTTATTGGTTGATTTTGACTTGTAAACATTACAAAGGGAAAATTCAAATGACTATTATGAACATAAATAGATTAAGAAAATGGGATGGAGTTAGTTTTCCTGCTTTTTTTATGTGAGTTAATTTCATAAATAGAGCTTTATGTATGAAATAAATGCGTTCTCCATTTATTGAATGGAGTGATTACGGCGACTCCAACGGGATGAGGGAGACAGATAAGACATCACAACCACGCGCGTAAGCGATGGATGATGGCTTATCGTTCACCCCGCGGAAAGCGTCCGGCTGTCGCGGAAATCAATTCTACTCTCTGATTTAGAGATTTATTTGCATCATAAATCAACCCTAGCATTTAACATAGCCTTTAATTAAGCTTTACATTAGTAGTTAAATTTCTATTCCAAATGTTATTATCTGTTATCTTTATGAAAAAAAGGGTATTAGTTAATATAATAAAACTTTGTAATTAAAAAGAGATAGTATTTTAGTGGTAATTAATGGATGTTAAAGATGGTGAATCATATATCTGTAATAGTTGGTTATACTTCTGTACACAGAGATTTTACAAAGCTGTAAGTTTATAGCTAATCGAGAGGTGATTAAAATGCGAAAATCATGGATGGTTCTAGTGATATGCTGTATTTTACCGATTATTACAGGCTGTACGGAATATGACCAAATGACTGTACAAAGCGAAGTGATACAAGTCCATGCAGATAGCCCAGCGATGTTGATTGCAAATGGCAATAGATTTACTGAGGTTAGAGAATCTGCTGGGAGTGAATTTACCATTGGAGAAAAGGTTGGAGAAGTACAAGAAAAAGTTGCTTCAGACGTTGTACCAAGCAGCGACTATTCTTCAAATGCCTTAGAGGTTGGTACTGAGATTTATTCTATTCTTGAGGATCCTGATATCTTTCTTGCAAAGGTTTCTGGAAGTAGCTATATGATTTATATTAGTGAATAAGGTTGAAAATAGTTTTTTGAGTTAGTGGAAATAATGTTTTAAACTGAATTGTTCAAAGACAAGGTAAAAGGATAATAATTTAGAGAAGAATACTCTCTAATGGTTAACTTTTACCTTTTACTATTCGTTAAAATAGAACGTATGTGTGGTATAATAAAGAGATAATAGTGCGGTAGCTCAAGGGTGGTTGGCTCACTCCCGATAGGAAGGGGGTGGTGCCTTGTCGGTATTCGAAGCATTAATGTTCGCAGTAGCATTCGCAACATTGGTCGTTGTAATACTGTCATTTAACCATAAAAAATAACCCATCCTTGAGTTGAGAGCTCTGATGGGTTAATCCTTTTACCAGCCAATCCCTTTGGGAACCAACTATTATATTTGGCTGATTGATGCACTAATATCAATCAGTCTTTTTTAATGTACTCAGTAGTTACTTTAAGTATACGTTTGGACAGAATTCTTTTCAAGTAGTTAGGTTCCATTAAAGTAATGTCCTCTTTTCTTAAAAATCACGATAAACTATGATTTCAATAGACTTAACCAAACAAATGAATCCTCAGTTTTTCTTGTACAGATCTATAAATAATTATCAACAATAATCATTTAGTTATTATTTCATGGTTTTTTTCTATTATTTATTCATGTATTATATAAATAATTGAAATTTATATATATTTATATAATTCAATTTATTATACGAATTTATCATTCTCTTTTTTAGTATGATTATTGTAGATTAATAGGATGGAGGAGAAGAAATAATGAATGCGGTTACTATAGTAATTGGATCTATCTGTATTTTATTAATTGCTTATCGTTTGTATGGCACATTTATGGCTGCAAAAGTATTAAAATTAGATGATTCCAAACCAACCCCGGCACATGAACTGGAGGATGGGAAAGATTACGTACCCACGAACAAATGGGTCACGTTTGGTCACCATTTTGCTGCGATTGCTGCGGCGGGACCATTAGTTGGACCGATATTAGCGGCACAGTTTGGTTATTTGCCTGGCTTGCTTTGGCTTCTAATAGGTGCGGTGATAGGGGGAGCAGTTCATGACATGGTTGTGCTATTTGCATCCATGCGTCAGGATGGGAAATCATTATCTGAAATTGCGAAAAAAGAGCTCGGTCCAGTGGCAGGCTTTTGTGCAGGATTAGCAATGCTATTTATTATTACGATAACGATGGCGGGTCTTTCTTTAGTCGTGTTGAGCGCATTAGAGAGAAATCCGTGGGGAACCTTTGCAGTAGGAATTACAATTCCCATTGCAATGGCAGTTGGGTTGTATCATAAGAAAACAGGAAACTTGAAAGTAGCTACGATCGTAGGCTTTGGACTTATTATGGCGGCTATTATTTGGGGACCTAATATTCAAGGAACTGCATTTGGTGATTTCTTAACATTAGAAAAGAGTACAATCGCTTTAGCTTTACCAATCTATGCATTTTTTGCAGCAGCTCTACCAGTTTGGTTATTGCTAGCACCTCGCGATTATTTAAGTACTTTTATGAAAATTGGTGTTTTTGCAGCATTAATCATTGGTGTGTTCTATGTAAACCCAGCAGTTCAATTTCCTGCATTAACAGAGTTTATCAATGGTGGTGGTCCAATTATTGCGGGTCCGGTTTGGCCATTCGTTTCCATTACCATTGCTTGTGGAGCGATATCAGGGTTCCACGCATTCGTTGGTTCAGGGACAACTCCAAAAATGATTAATCGCTGGAGCGACATTAAAGGGGTAGCCTTTGGCGCAATGCTTGTAGAGTGTTTAGTTGCAATTATGGCTTTGATTGCTGCTGTATCATTAATGCCAGGAGATTATTTTGCTATAAACTCCACACCAGAGAAATACGCTACATTAGGAATGGAAACAGTTCATCTAGATAAGCTTAGTGAGGAAATTGGAATGGACTTGGAAGGAAGAACAGGCGGGGCTGTTACGCTTGCTGTAGGTATGACGTATATCTTTACAGAAATTCCTATCTTTGAAAAAATGGCCTCTTATTTTTATCAATTTGTTATCCTCTTTGAGGCAGTCTTCATCCTAACGGCGATCGACTCGGGAACACGAGTTGCTCGTTATCTGATCCAAGACTTCGGGGGGACATTCTTTAAACCTTTAAAAAGGACGGATTCGTTATGGGCAAATATTTTTGCCAGCGCCTTAGCTTGCTTTTTATGGGGCTATTTACTTTATTCCGGTGATATTAGTTCGGTTTGGGCACTATTCGGAGTATCTAACCAGCTGATGGCTTCTATTGGTTTAATAATAGGAGCAACTATTGTACTAAAGATTGCAGATAAACGATGGTATATACTTACATGCCTGATACCTCTTTCTTATCTGTATGTCACTGTAAATGTGGCGGGGTATTGGATGGTAAAAAATGTGTACTGGAATTCAGACAATCCTGGATTTAGCTTTTTAAATGGGACACTGTCTGTAATTATGCTAGTCCTTGGTTTTATTATACTCGTAACCTCTATCCGGAAATGGGTTGAACTTTGGAAAATACCACAGAAAAAGTTAGTTGAACTTGCCGAGAAGGGTGCCGTCTAATTAATATAGAGAGGCCTTAAATGAATAAGTAACATTTTAAATTACTAACCCATCCGAGTGTTTATCGGATGGGTTAGTGCGTGTTGGTCATTTAATGTTGCTGCATTTGATAGTTACACTGTAAATTTAGAAATTTTTATCTGTAAATCTTCTGCAAGATTTGCTAAGGAAACAGCTGCTGCAGTTACTTCCTCCATAGAAGCTAATTGCTCCTCGGATGCAGAGGCTACAGATGCAGAATTGTCTGATGTCACTTTTGTTGCTTCGGACATTTCTTGTGCTCTTGTAGTAACTTGAGTAACCTGAGTTTGAATTTTGTTGGAGATCAGTGAGATATTACTTACTTGGTCTTTAACTTGCTCAACAGCTGTTAGGATATCATGAAATGTCACCTTCGTTGAATGAGCAATCCTTATACCAGATTTAACTCTTTCCTTTGCATCATTAATGGATTGAATGGTTTTTTTGGTGTCACCCTCAATCTCAACAGCAATACCTGTAATATCTGATACAGATTTTCTTGTTTGTTCGGAAAGCTTTCTCACTTCACCAGCCACTACGGCAAATCCTTTTCCTGCTTCACCAGCTCTGGCTGCTTCTATCGCTGCGTTTAATGCAAGTAGGTTCGTTTGCTCTGCGATATCTGTTATTAATTTTAATACATGTACAATTTCGGCTGTTCGATTATTAAGGATGACAAGTGCGCTATCCGTATCTTCTACAGCCTCGCTTATACGATTCATTTACTTCTATATTTAAGACAGATAAAAACCCATCGGAGACAAGTTCTCGATGGGCTGCTACTTATTTCTTATATAGATGAACAAAATTAAACCCCAAACCTCTGTCTATATCCACATTTTCTGCACATTTCTTCAACGGCTTCTCTTCTTGTGAATCCATCATAAAGTGCATTTGCTCGTTCACTTTCAATGATTTCGGAGAAGGGGGTTTTATTGACATTGCCTAGGTTAATGACACCTTCACCGTCTAAACAACACGGGACAACTGTTCCGTCTACTAAGATGGCGGCTTGGCTACGAAGGGCGTGGCAGAATCCTTTGCCGTCGTCCTCAGGGGCTTGAAGGCTTGGCCATTGAAATTCATGGTCTTGGTTCAGGAAAACGTTTGGTGCAATTTTAATCCCTTTGCCTGGCTGTACCTTTTCTTCGATCTTGAAGTCTAGGTTATATTCGTTTTCTAGAATTTCTAAGGTTTCACGATTTCTTCGTTGTACCAGATCAGACACCTGATCTTGTTGGAGATTCCATAAACGATAGGAAATGATAGTATTATGCTCTCTCGAATCACGAACAAATTCAAGAATATCTCCTAGGTACTTTTCTCGATTCTCAGATCCCTCATGGCCATCAAAGCTGTGAAGAGAGAAGTTTATTTGGCGTAGCGCAGGTTTTCCTAATAATTTCTCTCGGTTCTTCTTAATAAGTGTCCCGTTTGTAGTAATATTCACTTTAAACCCTTTGGCATGAGCTGCGTCTAGAAGCTGGTCAATTCTAGCATGGAGCAATGGCTCTCCTTTAACATGCAGGTAAATATATCTCGTATGGTCCTTTATCTGATCAAGGATGTTATTAAAGGCATCCAATTTAATGATGTTGGCCGTGCGAGCAGTTGGTGGACAAAAGCTACAAGCAAGATTACAAACACTTGTAATTTCAATATACATCTTCTTAAAAGTTTTCAAGTTTTCTTCACCGTTCCAGTTCTATTTGATAAACAACTATACTCATTTTAACAGAAAATGAATTTAGGAGAGGGCTTTCTAAAAGTATATTTTTGTGTAGGAGGAAAATACTCAGACTTTGCCGAACAAAGCATTAAGAAATACTCTATGAAAATACAAGGAGGCGAGTACAGTGGCGAACAAAATTCGTTGGGGAGTTTTAAGTACAGCAAGAATTGCGCAAGAGCAGCTTATTCCGGCTATCAAAAGGGCGAGCAATGCTGAATTGGTTGCTATTGCGGGTAGAGGAAGTAATGTTCACGATGTGGCGAGAGCTTTAAATATTCCTATTGCTTATGAAAGCTATGAGGAGCTTCTCGCTAATCCAATAATTGATGCGGTCTATATTCCGCTACCTAATCATTTGCATAAGGAGTGGGTATTTAAATCAGCTAAGGCAGGAAAGCATATACTTTGTGAAAAGCCCATTTCTCTTACAGCAAAAGAGGCGTCAGAGATGGTAGAAATCTGTATGGAACAAAATGTGAAATTCATGGAGGCTTTCATGTATCAGCTCCATCCACAGCATAATCGTGTGAAAGAGCTGGTTTCATCTGGTGCGATAGGAGAAATTAAACTAATCACATCAAGTCACTCATTTTATATGGGTAATCGTAAAAGTCAATTTAGAATGAATAAAGAAATGGGGGGAGGCAGTCTATTTGATGTAGGCTGTTATTGTATTCATGCAATCCGATACATGTCGGGTGCAGAACCAGTGAAGGTCCATTGCTTGGCAGATCTAGATAGTGAAACCGAAGTCGACATAAGTGCTTTTGGAATTTTACAATTAGATAATGGTATTCATGCTACCTTCAATTGTAGCTTTGACATGGCAGGAAGAAATGAATATGAAATAGTTGGGTCTTTAGGGACGATTAAAGTACCATTCGCATTTCGGCCAGACCAGAATGGTGGTTTAGGAAGAATTTTAATCCAACAACATGACATGACACGAGAAGAAAATATACATGGTGACCTCTACCGTATAGAAGTGGAACATTTCTCGGATGCCATCTTAAACAACACAAACCCCGAAGTGACTGGGGGATTTAGTGTGGAGAACATGCGAGTGATAGAAGCTTGTCTGGAATCTATTAAAACGGGTGAAGTGATAGAAATAATAAGTTAAATTATATTTTATTTATGGAGTGCTATATGAGGGGTATTAAAGGACTGCTAGTACAATTCATCACCTAAAAAAGCACCGCAATTGCGGTGCTAAAATTTTTATATTTTAGTGACTACTAAATACACTTGGAAATAGACAATTTATTCGTTATCAAAGCCTTCTTTCATTTAGAAGGCTTTTTCAATGTTATTCTGTTTCTTTATAGATAAAATAATCAAAATCGGCAGGCAGACTTTGCCCCGAAGTATCCTGACACTGCATACCGACAAATGCACCGGTAAAGAAGCCGCCACCTTGAATATAGTCATCGGATAATTTATGTGAAGCAAATGGAATAGGGATTAGTGTCCAGCTTTCGCCATCATATGAATACGAATATTCGTAAATAGACGTCTTAACATCTACTCGTAGATATATATATTCCAACTCTTCAGGAATAATAATTTCTCTTCCTTGGAGCGGTTGGTCAAACACAAAGTTATCGCATGTACTTAACTCAAGAATTCTTCCCTTTTCCTCATGCCACGAAATCTGAAGTGCTGTCCAGTTTTCCGTATTATAGTAATTAACAAGACCAGCCGATTGCTGGAAGCTATTCGGGTTAAAGGCTACTTTTGTTTCTGCAGTGAAGTTAAAGTGTTGCCAACGTCTTGCTATAAACGCTTGTGTAAATTTTGATGTTAATGATTCCTTCCCGTAAAGCCTTAAATGGCCGGGGTTATCTTTTAATGAAACAATATGTTCTCCAAGTGGTATACGCAGTGATTGGAAATGATTATTTAAGCGTTCGCCATTAAAATTGTCCTTCTCCTCAAAATCTTTTTCCCATGCTACTTCTTCAATAGCTGGCCCTTCAATTTCAAGTGATGGTCCGTTACCATTAACGACATAAGGCCAATCATTCTTCCACTCTAATCTTTGAATGGCCGTCTCTCTTCCCAGTGGACAATATCCTCGTGGATCGAGTAATGGCTGGTTATCTTTTGGTAGTGGTCTGCCAGTTAAGTGAACTAAAAACCATTCATCCGTATGGGTGTGAACGATAGAAGCATGACCAGACTTTTGTAAAGGATTTCGTGGATAGGGAAATGAAGTTATTAACGGATTATCCGGATGTACCTCGTAAGGCCCCTCTAATTTTTTCGAACGTGCAATAGTTGCAGCATGGTCGTATTTTGTGCCACCCTCTGCAGTCAATAAATAATAATAGTCATTGATCTTGTAAAGGTGAGGGGCCTCTACCAACTTAATATCTGTTCCTTTAAAAATAATAGTAGATTCCCCAACTAGTTTTTGCTGCTTTACATCATATTCCTGAAGTTCAATACCATAAAAATTGTGATGGTGAAGACGGTGATCCCATTTCATATTTACTAAGTACTTTTTTCCAGATTCATCATGGTATAAGGATGGATCAAAACCAGAACTGTTCAGATAGATAGGCTCTGACCATTCTCCGTCAATTTTGTCGCATGTAACAAGATAGTTATGGCAATCCTTCCATTGTCCCTCTGTGACTTTTACATCCGTGAAAATTAGCCAAAACTGGCCATCACTGTAGGATAATGCAGGAGCCCAAACACCACCGGAGTTAGGATTCCCCATCATATTCAATTGACTAATACGATTAAGAGGACGGGAAGCTAAACGCCAATTTTTTAAATCCTTTGAATGATAAATACCAACACCGGGGAACCATTCAAATGTAGAAACGGCAATATAATAGTCTTCCCCAACTCTGCAAATACTTGGATCTGGATTAAACCCGGGTAAAATGGGATTTCGTATAGTTGTCAATTGTCATCATCCTTTGCATCCGATTATTTTTTGTCTACTTCAAGCTTATGTAGTTTCTATACAATACATTTGAAGATAGACTTCGCAGTATTGATGTCTCTTCTAATAATCTCGAAATAAATTTTCCAATATACCAATACATTTAACACTAGAAAAAATAAAACGGCAAGTCATAATTTTTAGATAATTCTAAGGCTAGTAAAGTTTTTATTCTAATGCATTATCTTGTAGGATACTGACACTCAAAAAATTTTCAATGGAAAAAGCAGCAACCCCTAGAGCAGTAGATCGTGTCGAGAGCTCTGAAAAATCGATTTGCAAATCATTTTGTTGGAACCATAAAGCTTGATTCGAGACTCTCTTGTTTAACGAGTACTTTAACCATTTTTCAGAGTAAGCTAAACGGTTACCGATGATTACTTGTTGTGGGTTAAAGATATTAATAATGTTATTAATACCGATACCTAAATAGTCTCCCGTCTGTTCAAACAGTTTAATGACCTCGTCATTTCCACTCTCTGCTAGGTTTACTAAACCTTCTAAGTCTTGCGTATCAGAAGGAATATCCAATTTCTCAGCATGTCTAATGAGAGCTTGTTCTGAAGCATATAACTCCCAGCAACCCTCGTTTCCACAGCGACATTTAGCATCCCCTGCTTGGATGGTCATGTGACCTAATTCACCAGAGAATCCATTAAATCCTTTATAAAGGGAGCCATTGAGTATTAACCCAACACCGATACCTATACCAGCACTCACGTATATGACGTTTTCAAAATCTTTACCTGCACCGAAATGTTTTTCCCCGTATGCTCCGGCATTGGCTTCGTTTTCTATGATGATTGGAAGATTATATTTTTCTTCTAGTACCTCTTTCAGGTTTACATTTCTCCAGTTTAAATTCGGTGCTAGTAGAATGTTACCATCCTTATCCACAATCCCAGGTACGCCAACACCGATTCCTATAACGCCATGAGGACATTCAGGAGTGGCAGTGAGGAGGAACTCTATTGTTTCAAATAACTTTATCTCAATCTGTTCATAGGATAAATTCTTAAATGTTATTTGCTTCTCTTTGTGAATATTTCCGTTAAGGTCTGTTAGCACGCCAAGTAAATAGTTAACACCTATGTCTATTCCGATGGAGTAACCTGCTTTTTCATTGAAAAGCAACATAACTGGTCTTCTTCCACCACTGGATTCTCCAGGCCCAGATTCATAGATGAGATGTTCGTCTAGTAAATCATTTACTAAAGATGACACAGTTCCTTTGTTTAATCCGACCTGACTTGCAACAGAGGCCCTGGAGATAGGGGAATTGTATTTTATTTTATCTAGAACTAGCGATTTGTTCCCTTTTTTCACCACATGATGATTCCATGTTTGGTTAGCACTCAGTTTCATCCTATTCAGCTCTTTCTATATCATTTTCATCATTCTAACATATAAATGACAAAGAAAAAAACTTTGTTTATCCACTAGACTAACATAGTGTTATTTGCTACAATGAAAACGCATACAATAGTCAGAATATTGTTGTAAAAATAATTTGGGGTGGGGGAAATAAGAATGAAAATCAACAAAATGATTAAAATTCTATTATTTGCTTCTGTATTTTATTTATTGGCAGGATGTTCAGATTCAAACGAAACATCTTCAAACGCAAATGGGGACAAAGAGATTAAGTTTATGCATTTATGGCCCGAAGGAAGTTCCAAGCAGCATTACGATGTAGTAAATGAAATTATTGCGGATTATGAAAAAGAACATGAAGGAGTCAAGGTGGATCTGGAAGTTTTAAGTAATGAACAGTATAAAGACAAGTTAAGAGTTTTATCGACATCTAAAGAGCTTCCTGATGTAGGGATGACCTGGGCAGCAGGGTTCTTAGAGCCATATGTTGGTGGTAACATGTTCGCTCCTTTAGATGATGTCATTAAAGATCAATTAAGCGATAGCTTCGTTCCAGGAACTGCGGAAGCCTATGCCCTAGACGGTAAAACATACGGTTTACCATTAGAGTTAAACATTGTAACTCTTTATTATAATAAAGCCATGTTTGAGGAACATAATTTAGAAGCACCAAAGACTTTTGAAGAATTAGAAAATGTTATAAAAGTCTTTAAAGAAGATGGTATTGATCCAATTGCTTTAGGAAACAAAGATGCTTGGACAGGATCACTTTGGTATATGTATTTAGCGGATCGTCTTGGAGGAGCAGAAGTTCTAAACAAGGCAATTGATCGTTCAGGTTCTTTTGAAGATCCAGCATTAGTAGAGGCAGCGAAAAAGGTACAAGATCTTGTGAATATGAGTGCATTCGTCAATGGGTTTAATGGTTTAGCAGATGAAGAAGCAAAAAGTATGTTCATGAGTGAGCAGGTTCCAATGTATTTGATAGCTACTTGGGATCTACCGAACTATACAACAAATGAATCTGTTCCGCAGGAATTTAGAGATTCTGTTGAATATCTGAAATTCCCGACGGTTGACGGTAATGGAGATATGGATAGCTTTGTTGGAGGACCAGGGGTAGGGCTATTCGTAGCTGAGAACTCAGATGTAAAAGAAGAAGCAAAGGATTTTGCAGCATACTTTGTTAAGCAATGGGGAGAAAAAGCTGTTACACAGGCTGGCGTAATCCCTGCTACTAAAGTAGATGCAGATTCATTGGATCTTCCAGAGATGTATATCAATATTTTGAATGAACTAAATGAGGCAAGTAATATTACTCTATTTGCAGATGTTCAAATGAGTCCAAATGTGGCACAAGTTCATTTAGATTCTATTCAAGCTCTTTTTGGAAAGGAAATGACTCCAGAAGAATTTTCAAAAGCACATGAGGATGCCCTTTCAAAATAGAAGATAGCTTTAAGAAGATTTGTCAGTGTATGTGAGGGTTATCCTATTAGTTGGATAGCCCTTGTCTACCTGATAAGGAGGGAGTTACTTGTTATGAACAAGGTAATGTCTAACAAACTGCTAATAGCGTTATATATTTCTCCGGCGCTATTACTAGTTTTGGTGTTGGTATTCATTCCGCTAATTTTATCGGGATACTATGGCTTAATGGAATGGGATGGGATAGGTGAAAAAACGTTCGTCGGATTAGAGAATTATATAAAAGGTCTCCAGGATATGAAATTTTGGAATAGTGCCTATCATTCATTCTTGTTAGCGATATTCTCCACGCTGAGCTTGGCCATTTATTTAACAATATCTTTTGTTTTGGCATCCAAGATAAAAGGATCTGATCTTTTAAGAAAAATATATTTAATACCGATGTTACTGTCCTCTGTGGCGATAGCACAGCTCTGGATTAAAGTGTATAACCCATCTAACGGTATTTTAAATGTTTTTCTAAAGCAAATAGGAGTGGAAAATCCTCCTGCTTGGTTAGCGGATCCGTCTCTCGTTTTGTTTGCTATATTTATCCCGATTTTGTGGCAATATGCAGGATTTTATATTTTGATTTACTATGCTGCATTGAAGAATATCCCAGAGTCATTAATTGAAGCAGCAAGAATGGATGGTGCTACAGCATTCCAAATTGCCACAAGGATTAAGTTGCCATTAATCAAAGAAGTCGTAAGTGTGACAGTCGTATTAGCGATAATTGGGTCGTTAAAATACTTTGATTTAATTTATGTGATGACTTCTGGTGGTCCGAATGGTGCAAGTGAAGTAATGGCTTCCTATATGTATAAACTAGCATTTTCAAGCTATAACTTTGGATATGGAAGTGCGATTGGATTCCTTCTATTAATTATTACTTTAATTGTAACTTTTGTTATTCGTAAATTAACTACACCAAAAGAGAGAATAGAATATTAAAGGAGGTTTGTATATGAAACGCGTTGGCTACTTCTTTCTATATTTCAGTCTAATAGTAGTAGCATTGTTTCAAATCATCCCGCTAATATGGTTATTTATTTTCTCATTAAAAGATAATCGGGAAATATTTGCGGGATCACCATTTGCCTTACCTTCTGAGTTTAGGTGGGAAAATTATCTAAAAGTTTGGGATGGAGGTATAGGAGTTTACTTTTTTAATAGTGTTTGGATTACAGCTCTTGCGATAGTGTTAACTGTTCTTTTTGCAAGTATGGCTACTTTTGCTATTACTCGAATGAGGTGGAAGCTAAGCGGAGCTGTACTAAGTCTGTTTATCATCGGGTTAATGATTCCTATCCATTCAGCGCTTATCCCACTCTACAGTATGTTTTTGAGTGTAAATTTAATAGATAACCCGTTCGGTGTTGTTATTACATATACAGCCTATAATCTGCCAATTACCATGATGATCTTACTCGGGTTCTATTACACGCTACCAAAGGAAATTGAGGAAGCTGCTGTTATAGACGGTTGCTCAGTTAATCGGATGTTTTTTAAGGTTATTCTTCCAATGACCACACCAGTAATGGCTACAACAGTAGTCATTAATATGATCTATAACTGGAATGAGTTTGTGTTCGTCAATACATTTATAAGCTCTGAGAAATACAAAACGTTAACGGTTGGTATCCAAAATTTCATTGGACAGTATATGACGGATTGGGGAGCGATAGGAGCTACGCTGATCATAAGCGTATTGCCAATCATTATCGCCTTTATTTTCTTTAGCAATAAAGTAGTGGAAGGTATCTCGGCAAGTGCTGTGAAAGGGTAAAGCTAATAGCTTCACGTATATAGAAGCTATTACCCATTGCTTGATTTTAATGCCTCTTGTTTTTCACTTACTTTTTGAAATGCAAGGAGGCCAAATCTCATAGATATAAGAGCATAGACGCTTCCGCCAAATATAAATCCGATAGCTGGAAGAATGCTTATTAAATAGAAGAAGGGCAATAAGCAGAGAAAGATGAATAGCGTAGTAATTGGATTGATTAGCATAATAAAAAAGGAATTTTTTATCACCTGTCCTAGCTTTAAATTGAAATGTACAAAGGATGGAAAAAGGTAAAACAAAAACATAATGAATAGTAGCATAAAAGCAAATAGAGGAAGGTATGTCCAACTTAAAAGCTTGCTATTGGTAGATTGAATATAAAAAATATCTAACACAATAACTACTCCGATGATGGTAACAAAGATTCCTAACAAATTGCTTTTAACAAATTCATTTCTATAATGCTTCCAGAAAGTACTGAACAAGGGTAAATCGGTTTCACCTTTTAGCCACTCTCTTACAACTGCGAACATCGAAATAGTGGAGGGGAAAAAACCGAAAATTACGCCACCTAGCAGAGTAAAAAGTATCCATAGCACATTTAAATAAGCAAATTTAGTAATCCATTCGGTTGCGTTATAAATAAAGCTACTAGTTGCATTCATAGAAATCCGCCTTTGTTTTCTATTTTTTTTAATAAGTTAAATAATTATTAATAGCATACACTCTACTTTTGAAGAATGTCACCACTTTTATTTGAAAGTTATAACTTTGTTCAGATAATTTACAAACTAAATTAAAATACGCTCAGTGATATAACATCCTAAATCTGGTTGCTGAGAATATAATCCGGAGGTATAAATGATGGTCTATTTTCAAAATGTAAAAAAAGTTAGATTCGAAGGTGCTACTTCGAAAAATCCTTATGCATTTAAGTTTTATAATCCGCAGGAGAAAATTGGCGATAAAACAATGGAAGAGGCCTTAAGGTATGCCGTGTCCTATTGGCATACGTTTACAATGGACGGTTCAGATCCATTTGGAGCGGGAAGTATGAATCGCCCTTGGGACAATTTTAGGGGGTTGGATTTAGCAAAAGCAAGGGTAGAGGCATCCTTTGAGTTCTACGAAAAGATGGATGTCCCGTTTTTCTGCTTCCATGATGTTGATATTGCTCCAGAGGGAATTAATTTAAAGGAAAGCAATCATAATTTAGACGTGATTGTAAGCATGATAAAGGATTATATGAAAACTAGTAAAGCAAAATTGCTTTGGAATACGGCAAATAACTTTACCCATCCTCGCTTTGTTCATGGAGCTGCAACTTCGAGTAATGCCGATGTATTTGCGTACTCCGCTGCTAAAGTGAAAAAAGGGTTAGAAATTGGTAAGGAGCTTGGTGCACAAAATTATGTGTTCTGGGGTGGGCGAGAAGGTTACGACACTTTATTGAATACAAATATGAAACTAGAATTGGATAACCTGGCTCGTTTTTATCATATGGCTGTAGATTACGCTAAAGAAATTGGCTTTGATGCTCAATTCTTAATAGAACCAAAACCAAAAGAGCCATCTACTCACCAATATGATTATGATGTAGCCACTGCACATGCATTTTTACAAAGCTATGGTCTGGAAAAATCATTCAAGTTTAATATTGAAGCAAATCATGCAACGCTTGCTGGTCATACATTTGAGCATGAGCTTCATTATGCGCGCATTAATAATATGTTAGGCTCAGTTGATGCTAACCAAGGTAACCCACTTCTTGGATGGGATACTGACGAATTCCCAACAGATTTATGGACTACAACTCTTGCGATGTATGAAATCTTGCAAAATGGTGGACTAGGCAGAGGTGGTTTAAACTTTGATGCAAAAGTTAGAAGAGCATCATTTGAACCAGAGGACTTGTTCCATGCACATATCGCTGGAATGGACGCTTTTGCAGTAGGTTTACGAGTGGCTCAAAATCTAATAGATGATAAAGTGCTTGAAAATGTTGTAGAAGATCGTTACAAAACGTACAAAGAAGGCATTGGATTAGAGATAGTTGAAGGTAAAACAGATTTCCATAAACTAGAAGCATATGCTTTAGAGCTACAAGATATTAAACAGACTTCCGGTCGTCTAGAGCAGATTAAGGCGACAATCAATCAGTATTTATTACAGGCGTTTAAGAAATAATACGCTTTCATATGGTAGGGGGGCTGAAGTATGAAATATGTCATTGGAGTAGATTTAGGAACGAGTGCTGTAAAAATATTACTCATAAATAAAAACGGAAAAGTCGTTCAAAGTGTTTCGAGATCATACCCCTTAATACAGGAAAAAACAGGTTACAGCGAACAAAATCCTCAGCACTGGGTTGACCAAACACTTTTGGGGTTAGAGGAGCTTTTGAAGGATTACTCGGACGATGTTGTGAATATAGAAGGGTTAAGTTTTTCTGGTCAGATGCACGGTCTGGTTCTGTTAGATGAGCAAAATGAAGTATTACGGCCTGCGATTCTTTGGAATGACACTCGTACTTCCGCTCAGTGTCAGCAAATCTATGATGTGATTGGCGAGGAAAGACTGCTACAAATAACAAAAAATCCTGCTTTAGAGGGTTTTACTCTACCGAAAATATTATGGGTGAAGGAACATGAGCCAAATATATTTGAGAAGGCAAAGACATTTATACTCCCTAAGGATTATCTAAGATTTAAACTTACAGGACAACTACATATGGAGTATTCGGATGCTGCTGGAACTCTTCTACTAGATGTTAGTAGAAAAGAATGGAGCACGGCTATATGTACATTATTAGATATCAATCCTAGTCTATGCCCTCCATTGGTAGAATCCCACGACGAAGTTGGTTCACTTTCTTTGGAGGCTGCCCAAGCCACTGGTCTTTCAGCTACTACTCGTGTATTTGCTGGTGGTGCGGATAATGCATGTGGAGCGATAGGTTCTGGAATTTTAGAAGATGGAAAAACTCTATGCAGCATAGGTACATCCGGAGTTGTATTATCCTATGAAGCAACATCGAATAAAAATTTTGATGGAAAGGTTCATTATTTTAATCACGGAGCGCCGGATGCTTTTTATACAATGGGTGTAACGCTTTCAGCAGGATACAGCTTAACTTGGTTTAAAGAGGTATTTGCAAAGGAAGAATCGTTCCAACAACTATTGTCTGAGGTAGGTTCTGTTCCAGTAGGTTCAAATGGGTTAGTATTTACCCCTTATCTAGTTGGAGAAAGAACTCCTTATGCAGACGCGGCAGTTCGTGCAAGTTTTATTGGGATGGACAGTTCTCACCAACGTAAGAATTTTACTCGTGCAATTTTAGAAGGAATTACATTCTCTCTGCTAGAATCTATTGAAATCTTTCGACAAAACGGTAAGTTAATAGATACTATTGTGTCCATTGGCGGTGGCGCTCAAAATGAAGATTGGCTTCAAATGCAGGCAGATATTTTTAATGCCAAAATTGTTCGCTTAACGAGTGAACAGGGCCCAGGAATGGGTGCTGCGATGTTAGCAGCCTATGGTTGTGGATGGTTCGATTCGTTAAAGGATTGTGCAGACGAGTTTTTGAAGGTGGAGAAGCAGTTTACTCCTATTAAAGCCAATGTAATAAAATATAAGAAATTATTTCCTATTTATCAAAAGGTTTATTTTCACACGAAAGACCTGAATAAAAATCTTTTAGAATTCCGTGAGTAAGGATGAATAAATTGAGTCTCAACTTATATAGTTGGGACTCTTATTTATAAGGCGATTGGAAGTGAAATTACATAGGAGAGGAATGAAGCAAAGTGTTAGTGCAGAAGAAGCTAATTGGATTAATAGACGACGACCAGCCTGTTACATTGTTTACAGTAAAAAATAAAAATGGTTTTGAAATATCTTGCATGAATTATGGATGTGTAATTACTAAAATTTTAGCATCTGACCGTAGAGGGCAATATGAAAATGTAGTATTGGGGTTCGATACAATTGAGGAGTACGGTCAAAACGCCAAGTATTTAGGAGCTGTCGTAGGTCGAGTCGCTGGTCGTATTAAACGAGGAACTTTCCGCTTAGGAGAGAATGTCTACAATATTCCAAAGAACGAGAAAAACAACCATATACATGGAGGGGCCAAAGGATTCAGTCACGTATTATGGGATGCTACCGTGTTAGAAGGAAAAGAGGAAACAACGATTGAATTTACATACTTAAGTGAAGATGGGGAAGAGGGATACCCTGGAAATTTAGAGATGAAAGTAACTTATACGATTCTAAATGAAAGAGACACTCTATCTATTACGTACAAAGGTATTTGTGATAGGGATACTGTGGTAAACGTAACAAATCACTCTTATTTCAATCTTAGTGGAAACCTACAGAGGGATGTATTGGACCATGAACTAATGATAGAAAGTTCTACATACTTGGAGTTGGATGAGGAATTTCTCCCAACTGGAAATTTAGTTCCAGTAGATGACACTGTATTTGACTTTCGGAAGTTTCGTAAAATTGCTGATGGAGTAGACTCGGTTCATCCTCAAACTATGCTAGTAGGTCACGGTTATGATCATCCATTTCTATTGGAAGATAATTCTGGCACAATCGTATTAACAGAAAAGGAAAGTGGTCGCAAACTAATAGTAGAAACGACAGAATCTGCAGTAGTCCTCTATTCTGGAAATAACTTGGCTGGCTCTGAAACAATGAGAGGAGAACAGGTAAGAAACTATTTAGGTGTATGCTTAGAAACACAAGGTCCACCTGACTCCATTCATCATCCTCATTTTCCTTCCTCAATTCTACTAGCAGGGAATGAGTACAAATCAACGACAATCTATTCCTTTGAAGTGATAATTGATTGACAATGTATGTAAAAGAGGATCTTCTTGGCATAGGTGCAAATATATTTGAGGATAAAGTAAGACAGTGGTTGATTATTTAACACATAATAAAACATCTTCAATTGGCACTTGTCCAATTGAAGATGTAAAATAATTAAAGATCAATAATTTCATCATATCCGATTAATTTATCCATATGGCTTGCGATCATAGCTATAATTGTACTTGCCTCATCTTTTTTAAAAGTAAAGGTACTTTCATCGACGAACTCCTCATCATCTACCCAGCTACGATTTCTTCTACGGAGAACACCATCGCCATTGGCACTGTCTATACCGAACTGATATGTTACCTCAATATTATCATCTATTAAAAATGCAGTAACCTCAGGTGTTTCCCAATCCACATCAATTTCTTCTAACATGATTTCATCGTCATCATCATCGTCATCGTTGTCACCATCATCATCCAAATAAATTAATTCACTTTCACTGTCATCTTCAAGAAATTCGTGAAAGCTTTCATGAACAGCTTCTATAATATCAGTAATGTCATCTAACATTATTCTGGTAGGTTGGAGAAGTTCAACATCGAAACTTTCAACATAGAACTCTTCATTATAAGGATCAAATAGAATAGTGCAAAAATAGTCTCGCTCATCCTCTAACGTACTAACAAAAAATTCAATTCGCGGATGTTTAGAGGCGCGATTAATGTTCATGTGGCCGACTTGATCGTACTGCTCGCAAATCGAATTCAAATGATCCTGTAGCTCCTCTGTTACTCTGTCAAACCATTCTGTAGTCATAGTCATTACCGCCTCTCATCATTTTCTCCTACTATCTTGTCCTAACAAGGAGTTATTATTCCAACGAATGAAAGAAATTGAAAAAGAAACGACAAAAAAAAAGGCCCATTGATCTTTGCATCAATAGGTCTTCTTTTTATTGGAAGCGGGTGAAGAGAATCGAACTCTCATCATCAGCTTGGAAGGCTGAGGTTTTACCACTAAACTACACCCGCATATTAAAACATAAATGGTGGCTCAGGACGGAATCGAACCGCCGACACAAGGATTTTCAGTCCTTTGCTCTACCGACTGAGCTACTGAGCCTAAATTTGTATCAAGTAAACGAAGCTTAGTATCTCATAGTCAGTTAAGTATAATACAAAATATGTATGTTATATCACTTAGTTGCATAGGAACTGCTTGCTTACAAAAAAATGGCGGTCCCGACCGGGATCGAACCGGCGATCTCCTGCGTGACAGGCAGGCATGTTAACCGCTACACCACGGGACCATTTGGTTGCGGGGACAGGATTTGAACCTGTGACCTTCGGGTTATGAGCCCGACGAGCTACCGAACTGCTCCACCCCGCGACAATAAGAAAGAGTTGAAATTTAAATCAACTACGCATTATAAACTAGTATACTATATTTTACACTTACAAACAACGTAAATAAAAATGGAGGAGGAAGAGGGATTCGAACCCCCGCGCGGTATGACCCGCCTGTCGGTTTTCAAGACCGATCCCTTCAGCCGAACTTGGGTATTCCTCCATATGATGTTACTGTACTAGCAACAAGACAAGAACTAGTATACCATTTTTAAAAAATAAAAGCAACCTCCTTTTTCTTCTAAAACAAATTTTAAGGTTATATCCGTAATAATAAAAGTTGTTTCTTCTCTTAAATGAAACATTTTTCCATTATGTTACGTATGGAATTATAAGTAAGTTTAAAAGCAAGGAGGAATTTCATGAATCGACTATTTACTTTATTAACTATGTTGCTCATATTGTTCCTATCAGCTTGCTCGAATGAATCTCAAGCAGGTGAAGAAAATAAAAAAATAAGTGACAATCAAAAAATAGTAACAGAAGAGGAGAACACTGAAAAAGAAAAACTCCTCGCAATTGAAAAAATTATTATTCCGACAGATTTAGAGGAATGGAAGAATTCTGAGCCAGGTTTGTTCGCACTAGACTATTCTTTTGAACACGAAACATCCAGTTGGCCAAAGGATGCAAGAGAGCTAACACTAGATGAACAAGAAGAGCTTAAAAATACTACGGACATGATAAAAGATGAGGAAACATTATTTAAAATGCTTCTCTATTATTTCGGTAGCACTGTGTATAGTGATCTGTTAGATAAACAGATGAATTATGTAGCCGTTTTAAATGAACCATATTTACCTGAGCCTACTAAAGAAACAATCTCAGGTGGAAGTAATGAGGAAGTTACACCAAAGTCGATACTATTACTCGATGCAAGTTCAAGTATGCTATTGTCCGTAGATGGCAAACAAAAGATGGGGATAGCAAAAACTGCTATGAAGCGTTTTGCAAAGACGATTGGAGCTTCTAGTGAAGTTTCTCTTTATGTCTATGGCCATGAAGGTTCACAGGAGGATAAAGATAAGGAACTTTCTTGTACAAAGATAGATGAGATTTATCCAATGCAGTCTTATAGTACGGATAAATTTGATCCTGTAGTGGATGATGTCGCGGCAAAAGGATGGACTCCATTAGCTGCCGCAATAAAAACAGCAAATGAAGCAAGTAAGAATTCTGAAGGTGCATTAACTGTTTATATTGTTAGTGACGGAGCAGAGACATGCGACGGGGATCCTATTAAAGAGGCCGAAGAGTTTGCTAAAGGAAATGAAAACCGTCAAGTAAATATTGTTGGCTTTAATGTAGACCAAAAAGGTCAAGATCAATTAAAGGCTGTAGCTGAAGCGGGAAAAGGAGAATATATTTCTGCTGAAAATAGCGACGAATTGAATAAAAGTATCGAAGAAAAGTGGGTTATTCCAAGTGTCTTAGATGTGGCTTATATTCAATTAAATGCACCCAATGGTTTTGCTATTTCTAATGCGCAGTATGATATTAGTAAAATTTCGCTTTCCCTTTCTTTTGCCATTTCCAATGAACGGAATCGATTGAGTCAAATGGTGACATGGATGGAAACGGAAGAAATAATATCAGCACATCAAGCAGAAGCACTACAAACTAAGGTGCAGGAACGAAAAGACACATTATCCAAGTGGAATGATGATTTAAGTGAATCAAAAAAACAGACGGTGGAAAACGAATATAATCGCATCCATCAAAAAATTAAAGCTTGGACAGATGAAGTGAATAAGCTGAGGTCTGAACAGTCTTAATAGGAGGGCTATTAATGAGTACATTTTTCATTATCGCAATCGTGGTAATTGCCTTCATTTTTTATTATTTACTTACTAGAGAAAGAAAGAAATTAAAGAAGTTTAGAGAAGAATGGGCTTCTGGTATATTTTCCTCACCAGAAGCAGATTTGAACTCCATATCCTCCTATTGGTTTAATGAGAAAAAACAATTGAAAGTTTATGATGGTGTGGATGAGCTGACGTGGGCTGATTTAGGAATGAATGAGGTTTTCAAAAAGCTAAATTACACTCAATTATCTGTAGGGGAGGAATACTTATTTAATGAGCTTCGAGCAATCGACCCAAACAAGAAAGAAAGCAATGAAGCATTGTATTCGCTACTTACAGAAAACGTAAACTTGAGAGAAAAAATACTTCTAATACTTTCTGATCTTGGCAAAGAAAACTATACAAATTCATCTTCCTATTTCTTTGACTTCAAAGAGTTTGAAATAAAAAATACTTATATGTACGTAATCCTTGCACTTCTGCCCATAGCTTCTCTACTTTTCCTATTTATAAGTATTAAATATGGAATATTAAGTTTTATAGGCTCACTGATCTTAAATGGAATCATTTATTATCGAAACAAGACAAAGATAGAAAATAACCTTCATTCGGTGGGGTATGCTGCTGCTATTATAATTGCTGGTAAGCGAATAGCTTCTATTAAAGATTTGATGCTAATGCCATATATAGATGGACTAAAAAAAAGTGTTCAGCCTTTAAAAAAGGTAGTTACCTTTAACAGAATTGCAACCTTAGGAAGTGGAGGAAGTGGTGAGTTTGATTTATTGTTAGAATACGTGCGTATCCTCTTTTTGTTAGATTTTATTTCCTATAATAAGATTTTCAAAACAATTTCTGCTCACCAAAAGGAATATGAAGAAGTTTGGACTTTAGTAGGAAAGCTTGATGCGGCAATAGCAGTCAGTTATTACCGTAATACATTAGATACATACTGTACACCTACTTTTACAGACCAAGAGGTACTTACATTTGAAAAAATGGCGCATCCTCTTCTAGTAAAGCCAGTTTTAAATTCTTCTCATTTAAAGAAATCTACGCTTATCACAGGCTCTAATGCTTCTGGGAAGTCTACATATATTAAAGCTGTGGCTATTAATGCCATCCTAGCACAAACAATCAATACAGCAATTGCAAAAAGCTGGACTATGAAGCCTAGTTATATCGTAACTTCTATGGCGGTTCAGGATAATGTGTTGAATGGTGACAGCTATTTTATTGCTGAGATAAAATCGTTACAGCGAATTATTCGCCTCATAACGGGAGGAAAGCCTTGTATTTCGTTTATAGATGAAATTCTAAAAGGGACAAATACCATTGAACGAATAGCAGCGTCGGCCTCCATTATGGAGTGGCTATCTCTAAATAAAGGTATAAATTTGTTGGCAACCCATGACATCGAGCTGACCGAAATAGCGGAAAGTATATATGATAATTATCACTTTAGGGAAAAGGTTGAAGGTGGAGAAGTACAATTTGATTATAAAATTCATGATGGGCCTTCTATTTCAAGAAATGCTATAAAATTGCTAGAAATACTTGGATATCCAGATGAGATAACCAAAAGATCTAACGTTTTAGCTCAAAACTTTACAGTACATAGAACATGGGAAGCTTTAAAGGGAAGAGAAAACACGATAGATAGTTTATTTTAAGAATGAATTTTCCATTTTGAGAGTCTTTATATTTTATATTCTCGAAAATAAATCATACACACCTCACATTTGGGCAATCTAAGAAAAATGATTTGCTGTGAGGTGTTTTTTATGTTGATTGAAAGATCGTCTTCCTGGAAGGAAGGCTTAACAAAACGATTGGAAAATGAAGAGTCATGGGATAATTGGAATCTCTATAATATGAGCTATGACATAGTAAAAAATAATTTAATAACTGAGTTTACGGGACTTCAGTCTCCAAAGTATTTGCCAAATCTTCAGGCTTTAAACCATCAATTAGAGGTGGCGCAGACAGTTATTGAACGTATGAATGGGAAAGCAATTTTAGCGGACGAGGTAGGTCTGGGTAAAACGATTGAGGCAGGCTTAATATTGAAAGAATATATGGTACGGGGACTTGTTAAAAAGGCTCTAATACTAGCACCAGCATCTTTGATTAATCAATGGGTGGAAGAGATGAATTTCAAATTTCATATACCTGCCATCCCATACAAAAAGAGTTATTCCCTTGACCACAATGACATTGTCATTATGAGCATGGATACAGCCAAAAAAAGTCCGCATAAAGAACTCATATATGCTCAAAATTATGACATGATCATCATTGACGAGGCGCACAAGCTGAAAAATCATAAAACGAAAATATATGAATTCGTTCAAGGGTTAAAAAAGAAATTCTGCTTGCTGTTAACAGCGACGCCTGTTCAAAACGATGTATTTGAATTATTTTATCTTATTTCTCTATTGAAGCCAGGTCATTTGGGAAATTATGAGACATTCCAGGAGTCTTTTTCTGCAAGCAAACACAGCCTAGAGCATGATGAGTATTTAAGGGAACTGGTGAATCAGGTAATGGTAAGAAACAGAAGGCAGGATACTGGAATTGAATGGACAACTCGTAAGGTGAATATAATTCCAATTGAATTTACAAAAGAGGAAAAGGAAGCATATGAGATGATTTCCGATTTAAAGAATATTTCCTCTGTGTTTTCTGGTGCTTTTTCTATGATTACACTTCAAAAGGAAATGTGTAGCAGCAAGGAAGCAACCTGTTTAACGCTTAATAACATGGTGGAGAAATGTACCAACCGCGAAGAGGTTGCTTATGTGCAAAGTGTGATGCAGAAGCTCATGTCTCTTGAAGTTAACTCTAAAGCAGAAAAAGCTTATGAGATTATTGCAGAAGCAAATGACAAGGTGATTATTTTTACGGAATACCGTGCAAGTCAAATTTATCTGCAATGGTATTTAAGCACGAAGGGAATTACAAGTGTTTTATTTAACGGGAAGTTCAACAAAAACAAGCGTGATTGGATGAAGCATTTGTTCAAGGAGCAGGCACAGGTGCTAATAGCAACCGAATCGGGTGGAGAAGGTATCAATCTCCAGTTTTGTCATCATGTTATCAACTATGATCTTCCTTGGAACCCGATGAAGCTAGAGCAACGAATTGGGCGAGTGCATAGATTAGGGCAAGAGCATGATGTCCACATCTATAATTTGGCTATTCAGGATACGATTGAGCAGCATATTCTAGATTTGCTTTACACCAAAATCGATGTATTTGAAAAGGTAGTCGGCGAACTAGATGATATTCTAACGACTTATAAAAAAACAATATAGTGCAGGTAGGGTATGGAAGGAGGGTATGCATGTACCCAAAACAAGTTCACGATTTTTTACTTCAATTTTTTAAAGAAAATAATTGCCCGATATTAAGTGAGAGCGACCATTACGTGGTCGTTCAATTGACGGAAGAGATGGATAAAAAGCTTATGAATCGACCGTATTATTGGCAATATGTAGAAGCAACTGGTGCCGAGTCGAGTCCTATGCAGCTGACATTCATTACAGACAAAACGAAGCTGCAAGAGGATATAAAAGGAGAGGTAATCCATTTTGGTTCGAACAGGCTTAACCAAATGTTCCAAGCGGCACAGGAGCTCGGGTCATTTGTCCATATGTATGAAAAGGTAGTAAGTGATACCCAAGTCATATTTACACCTTGGTTAGGGGTCAATTATAAGGTTACCTACTATAGTGATCAGACAAAGGAAACTCTCTTCTCCTTGGGGTTAAATTTAATGACTGGAATTGTTAGGGAGGATTTCCACGATTCGATGAAAGAAATTAGTTTTGATGTGGCTATGCCAGACAATGTATTTAATCTGCCATATATCATTAAGCCATTACGTGGTTTAGAGCGGTTAGATGCAGTAATTGACGGTATTATTGCTAACGACGATCATACATGGGCGGAAGAAGCAAAAGAAAGATGGCGAAGGAGCCTAGAGGTACTTGAATACTTTTATGAAGGTGTAGAAGAGAAGCCAGAGTGCTACGAAATGGAGAAAAAGGCTCTCGAGGAGCAGTATGCGGCTCGAGTTGGTATTGAGATTATTAGCGGTGGTTTGTTTTATATGCGATGATAAATGACGGCTCCGGAAAATTAATCTCCGGAGCCGTTTTTAAATGTTAGTCTGCAACCTTAAACCAACCTTTAACCTGCATAATTTTATCCCATAATGGATCTGGAATGTCCAGTTCCTCTTTTTTGCTTACATACACAGCTGGGAAGATGGTGTCGTCTTCTCCTTTTTCCAGTTTTGAAAACCATTCAGGGTCAGTTACTAGTGCACGTCCAATCGCAACAAGGGGAGTCACCTCTAATGCTTTTTCAACGTCCTCTCTAGTTTCCAAAGTACCAACGCCCATTACAGGAACTTTGTCTCCAATTGCTTCCTGGATAAGTTTAATGCGTGGAGTAGTATCGTTTTCATCACGATTAGAGGAACCAAAGAAATGCCCAAGGGAAACGTGAATATAATCTAGATTTTTCTCAGATAAAACATGTACAAGCTCCAAAGAATCTTCCATTGTAAATCCAGGATCCTGATACTCCTCTGGTGAAAAACGATATCCTATTATGAATGGCTCTGTTGAGTACTGCTTAGCTGCCGTCTGAACAGCCTCAACAATTGCTAACGGGAATGTCATGCGCTTTTCTAAGCTTCCGCCCCATTTGTCTGTTCTACGATTGGAGTGTGGAGAGAAGAACTGGTGGATTAAGTAAGTGTTCGCCCCATGGATTTCTACTCCATCAAATCCTGCCTCAATAGCTCTTCGCGTTGCTTCTTTAAAAGAAGCAATTGTTTTTTCAATTTCTTCTGCTGTCATTTCGCGTGGCACTTCTGCATTGTCGCGTGGAGCAGCAACAGCACTGGCAGATACAGGCTGTTCGCCATTTAACACCTTCGAATTAGATTGTCGCCCGGCATGGAAGATTTGTAGTATAGCCTTTGCTCCATTGTCTTTAATGGCATTTGCTAGCTTTTTCAGACTAGGAATTCTATCGTCAGATTCAGCACCTATTGAGTATTCGAATCCAGCACCAAGTGGCTCTGCATAAGCACACGCTGTAATAACTGCCCCGATTCCACTTTTAGCACGTCGAGCATAATAGATTAGTTCGTCATCTGATATATCGCCATTTTTCTCGGATGAATAAGTTGTCATTGGAGCCATTAAAATTCGATTTTTTAATGTAACGCCAGATGGTAATTTGTATGAATCAAACATAGAAGTATTTCCCATTAAGTAACATCTCCTTTTCATTAAATCAACTATATATACACCCTAAAGGAATGCATTGTAAATTCAAAATAATTGGCCTCAAATCTCCCAGTAGGAAGGTTTTTGCTTATAATCTGTAGAAGGTTACCTGTAACTCACAAAATTTAGGGGTGACCTTTTTGATTCAAGCGGTGTTTTTTGATTTGTTTGAGACACTTATTACGGAATGGAAAGAGGGAGGTAAGAAAGCAAGCTACTCTGTAGAATCTCTTGGATTGGAGGAATCGCTCTATAAAAGAGAATGGCATGCGAGAGTTAATGAAAGAATGGACGGAACTTATCTCGATCATCCTAGTGTTTTAAGAGAAATATTAAAAGAAAACGGCCTACCAATTGATGAACAGGCCATCAAAATAATACATGAGCAAAGGGTATTTGTTAAGTCGGTCGCCTTTGAGAATATAGATGAATCTATTATAAAAATGATAGAAAATTTTAAAGCCTTGGATATTAAAATTGGACTTATTAGTAATTGTACTTCAGAAGAGGTAGAAGCCTGGAATAAGTGTTTGTTGCCGTCTTATTTTGATGACGTAGTATTCTCTTACCTAGTGAGAGAGCGTAAACCAA
This sequence comes from Psychrobacillus sp. FSL K6-2843, assembly GCF_038626375.1. Lineage (NCBI taxonomy): Bacteria > Bacillati > Bacillota > Bacilli > Caryophanales > Bacillaceae > Psychrobacillus > Psychrobacillus sp. FSL K6-2843. The sequence goes on from NZ_CP152021.1 coordinate 309,321, forward strand.
ATCCAGCAATCTACCTAATTGCCTGCAACAATCTAAATGTGCATCCTGAGCATTGTTTATTTATAGGAGATGGGGGTTCCGATGAGCTAAGGGGAGCAATTGAGGTGGGGATGAGACCTTACCAGGCTATATGGTTTTTACCGTCTAGCGTAAGCAATCAACTCTACGGATTTCCTAAGTTAAAACAGCCAATGGAGATAATAGACATTGTAAAAGAAAAGGAGTAAAGCTATGGAGGACAAAAAAGATAAATGGGATGCTATTCACCGGTCCTGGCCACTCCCTAAACTACCTTGGACGATGACCCAGACATGGAATGACCTGTTGTTTGTACATTATCCTATTGATCTTAATGTTTTACGAAAAATCGTACCTGACGTACTGCCTTTAGATTCGTTTAATGGCAAAGGTTGGATTGGTGTCGTTCCTTTCCATATGACAAACATTAGGCTGCGTGGAACACCAAGAGTTCCTGGGACCGATTGTTTTGCTGAGTTGAATGTTCGAACTTATGTCACGATAAATGGAAAGCCAGGCGTGTTTTTCTTTAGTTTGGATGCGGAAAATTTACTTGCCGTGAAGGTGGCCCGAACGGTATACCATTTACCTTATATGCATGCAGATATGAAGGTAGTTAGAAGCCAATCGACCATCGAATATTCAAGCAAGCGGCGACATGGTGTAAATGCAAAGCTAGAATGCAGTTACCGTCCTATCTCCCAACCATTCTATGCAGAAGAAGGCAGTTTTGAGGAGTGGCTGACAGAGCGCTATTGCTTATATACGTTAAGTAAAAAAGGGGAGCCACTCCGTTGTGACATACTTCATAGGAAGTGGCCATTACAGCAGGCGGAGGCGGAAATTCGAGTAAATACCATGCTTTCCGAGCAGGGAATCCAGGTGGAAGGCGATGAGCCAGTCCTACATTATTCCAAAAGTATGGAGGTTAGAATGTGGCCATTAGTTTCCGCGATGGACAATTAAGAGTGAAAAAGGAGGAAGTAAGATGAAAAACAGATATCCATTAAAGCTGAATGACAGAATATATTTAATCGATGGTTATGATATGGGATTAACAGAAAGAACAGGTACATATGTCATTCAGGAAGAGAAATTAACAATAGTGGAAACAGGACCAAGTCCCTCGGTCAAGCATTTGAAGGAAGGTTTACAGGAACTGGGATTCTCCTTAGATGAGGTTAAATATATTATTGTGACACATATTCATCTAGATCATGCTGGGGGAGCAGGCCTGTTATTGCAGGAATGTCCTAATGCGAAAGTAGTTGTGCATCCAAAGGGTGCCAGACATTTGGCTGAGCCTGAGCGACTTATTGCAGGCGCAAGAGCAGTATATGGTTCAAAATTTGATGACTTGTTTGATCCTATTGTTGCGATTCCAGAGGAAAGACTGTTAACCAGGGCAGAAGGAGAAACGTTACAGATTGGAGAAAGTTGTACACTGACCTTCTTTGATACTCCGGGTCATGCCAATCATCATTTTGGCATTTATGATCCGGTCAGTAATGGCATGTTTTCAGGAGACACGGTTGGAGTTCGTTACGAGCAGCTAGCTAAAGATGGTGTTGATCTAGTGCTACCTTCCACTTCACCAAATCAATTCAATCCAGAGGCGATGCAAAAAGCTATCGAGCGATTCCAAAATATGAAATTAAGCTATATTTACTATGGTCACTTTGGAATGACTGCTGATGCAGAAGCAGGACTAGCGCAGGTTTCTGAATGGCTTCCGTTATTCTTGGAAACGGCAAAGGACGTTAAAAGAGAACAAAAAGACCATGAGGAGCTGGCAAAAAGACTTCAGGCATTAGTAAAGGATCATTTAAGAGGGCAAGAGATTCCTGATGACCATGAAGTATATCAAATCATCCAAATTGACACCGAGGTTGGTGCTATGGGGTTATTGGATTATTTGGAGAAGCAACATTAAAAAATTACACAGGGTGTAGAAAAAGTAAAAGTAAGAGATTAACAGAGATATAGTTTTAGTAGGAACAAAATGTTTAAAATATTTTCTACAAAATGCTCCATTTGTCATAGAAAAGCAGGCCCTTACCGTTTGTTTTAAAGTCCAGAGGGAAAGAAGCTGAAACTTTGTTATGGCTGCTCAGAATATGCAACGAGACGAGCTTATAAAAAATTGTCATAAAAGAAAAATATAAGATGTGTAACTAGAGTGGAGGTTCTTGTTGAAGAAAAAAATTTACATCCTTTTAGGAGCTCTCATATCGTTTGTGCTCTTTGTATTGGGAGCTCTCTATTTAAATGAACGGTTATTTCAGGGGGAATATTATCATTACGAAGATGGCGTGACAATTGAGGTGACTAATTCAAGTGATGAAGAACTAACCAATTTAAGTTTTATTATTAACCCACTCTTCCAGGATTTATGTAGTATCGGAAGTTTGGAGCCTAAGGAGAGTATAAGTCTTTATACTCCCGCTATAAATAAGGTTGGTAATGATCGGAGCTTATATTTAAAGTATCTCAACAACCAAATGAGAGAAGAACAGGTAAGTCTCGCTTATCTAGCCTCGTACAATCCTAGAAAAATTGTGGTTATTTTAGATATAACTGGCAAGGATCATATGGGAAGATTCTTATATCGTGTTAAAGGATTTGATAATGTTAGCCATTTTGAGTATGAAATAACTACTCACGAAGATAATTGAAAAGGATGGTCGTGATTTAAGTCACAATCATCCTTTTTAAATAGAATGTATTTGTAATCTTCCATTTTCTAAAAAGCCTGCAGCGATATAACTTCCTTCTGGAAATATAAATGTCCAAGGCATACTAGCTTTAGGAGGGATTATAAGCATCGTTAGTGTGAATAGGTGTCTTGCCTTTATCTCGTTGCCAATGGCATAGACTAACCGAGTCTGGTCAAAGATGAGCTTCTGATCGGTAAAATTATGTACCAGGACAGTTACAAGAAACTCTTTTTTATAATTGATTGCTTCCCGAATAGGAGTGAAAAGAATATCCTCGATCATCAGGTCTTTCGTTTTCAGAAAAATGAGTTCAATTTGTTCTCGATCCTGGGTAGCTACTGCTTTGTCCCAGGACTTTTCCCATTGTAGCTTCTGCATATTAAATCCCTCCTCATGAAACTAGTTTAGCATTTCTTACGGAAACGGGATAACCATCCAGCCTAAAAAGAAAATAACTGTTTGAAATAGCATGAGAAATACTCCCAAACCAATACCCCATACACCTAGTGATCGGCTAGTTCTTGAAAATAGAGCCAAAACGCTTAAAATAATCGTAAGTCCAACTGCAATTGAGTAAAGGCTATTTATATCAATAGCAAAGTTTGTTAAAATCCCGATGTTTAGAAAAAATAGAGCAGCCAATCCACTTAAAATTCCAATCCAGCCTGCAATGTTTAATATACGATCGAAACGTTTTAATGTGACCAATTCCATAATTTCACCTCACCAATTTTTAATGTCCGTATAACGCTTAGATCCTTTAATCCAAGCAGGTCTTGTTTTGGACCTGTCACTACTACTGCGTATGTCTTCACACCATTTTTTTCTATATATTCAATGCGTTCAGATAGAGCTAAATTCTTAGCGCTAGACACTTCTGTCGCTAATTCTTCATGCTTAACGATAAACTGGAGAATATCGATAAAAGCCTCTTCATTGGAAGCCACATCTCTAAAAGGTGACCAATAAGTTTGATCAAGCTGTATAGGATAACCAATTGGAGAAACGACATCTCCATCCTTACTTAAATTTTTGTCTTCTACACCAGTATCAATAGCTGCCCACACGATATCTACATTAGGCATTAGTTTTTCTATTTCTTCTACATCTACTACATCGTTTAACGAAATGTAGGCCTCTGCTACTGTTTCATCAGGTAAGCCTTCGAGAACCTTCCATTCACGAGAATTATCAATTTCATTGCGATTATCTGGGTGGGTCAACCAAGGATTTGTTTCTGTAGGATGTTTAGCACCCACTCGCTCAAGAGATGTATCCACTTCTTTTTTAGAAAGACTCCCTAGCGTAAATTGTAAGGTGTAAGTGTTCGCTATATAATCCTCTTCTCCGATACGTTTATACTGGTCGAATCCTAGCTTCATAGAAAAGGGGGTAAATTCCATGTCAAATTCCATTTCCTCTAGTGAAGTGTTGGGTTCCGTCACGTATAATGTGTTGCTCGCAACATCCATTAGTGTTGTAGAGCTTGTACCAAATGCATAGTAGATAAAGGTTAAAAGATAACTGATTGGCACAATGAGTAATCCAGTCGTAAGGGTTGCAAGAATCAATTTCCACCTAGATGAAGAAATACTTCTTCTCATAGATTTTTGTAATTTATTTGTATCAGTTGCATTCTCCCAATCTCTTTTGGAGTTCGCAAGTAATTTCTCATATTCATCCATTTTTCGTTTCCTCCTTTGTCAGTAACAACCTCATTTTCTTTCTCCCACGAAGTAAATGGCTCTTCACTGTATTTAATTTCAAGTCTAATATATTAGCTGCCTGCTCATAAGTGCATTCATGTACGTCACAAAGCATTATTGCCTGCTTTTCATATGGAGATAACTGATCCAATAACTTTAAGAGCGCTCGGTATGATTCTTCCTCCAATACAACTGTCTCGGGGGTATCTATAGTTTGGGTTTCAATATTGTTAGAAGGCTGCGTGTGGTTTTCCTTCCGTATGTAATCTATAAATGTATAGTAGGCCACTTTAAATAACCACGGCTTGATATCTCTAATTTCATTGGAAAGTAAAGCGACGTGGGCTTTATAAAACGTGTCCTGCATTAAGTCCTCTGCGATAGCTTTATTTTTGCACAGAGAATAGATGTAACGATAAATATCGTTCACATACTGTAAATAAAGCATTTCAATGTCCATTTCTTCCCACCTTTCACATTATCCTCGTATGGAGTATTTAAAAAGTTGCAATAAAATAAAAAAATATGTCATACTTTTCAACTTGTTCTGTTTTGTCTATCATTTAACTTAATAGAAAATGACCGTGAGGGAAAGGGGATAGAGAGGATGCCATTAGAAATCGTTCGAAACGATATTACGAAAATGCATGTAGATGCTATTGTTAATGCGGCAAATCGAGACCTCCAAATGGGAGGCGGTGTATGCGGAGCAATCTTTCAGGCGGCTGGATCGACGAGGCTACAAGAGGCTTGTAATAATCTAGGGAGTTGTCCTACAGGCGAAGCTGTAATGACCGAAGCCTTTCAATTAAAAGCTAAATATATTATTCATACAGTAGGGCCAGTATGGGAAGGTGGTTCAAATAAAGAAGAGGAGCTACTAAAGGCATGCTACAAAAATTCATTGGATTTAGCTTCATCATATGGATGTGAATCTATTGCTTTCCCTTTAATTTCTTCCGGTATATACGGTTATCCAAAGGAGCAGGCACTACAAGTTGCAATTTCTACGATAAGTTCCTTCTTAATGAAACATGAAATGCTTGTTTATATCGTTGTGTTTGATAAAAAAGCGTTTAAATTAAGTGAGAAACTGTTTAGGTCTATCGAAGAATTTATCGATGAGCATTATGTAGACGAGATGGATTTAAGCTTCGGGAGGAATAGAAGGGAAAGGTATCTACAAGAAGATTTAATGGAGGTGCAATCCAATCAGACTCTAGAGGAAATGGTAGAGCATATGGATAAGTCCTTCTCCGAGACGCTTCTTTGCTACATAGACGCGAAGGGTATGAGTGATGTGGCAGTATACAAAAGAGCGAATATTGATCGTCGTCTGTTTTCTAAAATCAGAAATAACAAAGATTATACCCCATTAAAGAAAACTGTAGTTGCCTTTGCTATTGCTCTACAATTAGATCTAAAAGAAACAAATGAACTACTAGGAAAAGCAGGCTATACGCTATCTAGAAGTCATAAATTTGATGTTATTATTGAGTATTTTATCCAACAAGAAAACTATAATATATACGAGATTAATGAGGCCCTGTTTAGTTTTGACCAAGTAATATTAGGAGCATAAAAGAAAAAGAGGGATCCTGACTAGTGTCTGGATCCCCTAATATATTATTTCTTTTTAACTGTAATTGTCCAAGCTGCATCACTTAGCTGTTCGTAGTTAGTGATGTTGTGTCCTTCTTCTGCTGCCCAACGAGGGATGCTTTCAGTAGCCTGTGTACAATCGAACTCAATTACAAGCTCGTCACCTGAGTTTAATTCAGCGATAGCTTCTTTTGCTTCTACTAAAGGGAAAGGACAAACCATTCCCATAACTTCTAATACTTGTTTCATATAAAATCTCTCCTTTTTTATGATAAGTAATTTTTAAAATTGGTGGTTGAGGAGCAGTCTCTCGCACTTATTAAGCTGTTTTTACACTTGCTTTCATTGCTTTGTTTTTTTGGCGTCCACGGACAAATACGAAGTATACCGCAGTCCATGTTCCGAGAATCATAAATACTAAAGCAATCCAACCTTGCCAAGTCATCATGGCAGTCATAACTAAACCATTACCTATAGAGCATCCACCAGCTAAGCTAGCGCCGAAGCCCATTAAATTACCACCCACAAAACTATTAATACCCGTTTTAACATCGGGCATTCTGAAGCGGAACTCGCGGCTGGCTTTTGCTGCGATAAATGAGCCGATGAAAATACCAAGCACTAAAAATACGCCCCAATTGATAAACGCAGTGTCACCGGTAGTTAAATACTGGAGGATGTTAGCGGAAGGAGTAGTAATCCCTAGCCCTCCTATACGTCCTGTTGCCACACTTAATGGCCATGCTAAAACTGCAATAGCGCCAACTAAAACTGCTGTTACAAATGGATGCCAGCGTTTTTCAAATAAAATATGTGCTAACCCAGTTCTTTTAGCTTTCAATGATGGAATGAAGACTTTTGGTTTCGTCACTTCTTTATAAACAATCCATCCTACAATAGCAACTAATATTCCTATTAAAATCCATACATTGATTCCAAGTGTTTCGGGAATTGAGTTAGTTGATAGCTGAGGAGAGCTTATTTTATCGTTTAAAGGTACCAATACCCCAGTTTTCATGATTGTAGCCATTAGCATATATCCTGCTAAAGCAATCCAGCTTCCGATTAAGCCTTCTCCAGCACGATACCAAGTACCTGTCGCACATCCTCCTGCTAACACAATACCGATACCAAAAATAAATGAACCTACTATAATTGCTAATAATGGTAGAGTCCCAGCATTAAATTCAAAAATGCCTAACTCTATTAATGTATAGACACCTACACTTTGAACGGCAATTGCTATTAATAACGCATAAAACATGCGATTGTCTTTTGTTAAGTACATGTCACGGAAACCGCCAGTCAAGCAAAATCTACCACGTTGCATGACGAATCCCAATAGGGCTCCACAAAATAAGCCTGTAATGAGCATTTGTATCACGTTTATCCCGCCTTCTTTTTAATTCATACTAAACTGATAGGATTATATTACATTGGAACAGTAATTATGACAATGTTTTTGCTCGAAAAAAATGATTGCCAATTTGTGGGGAGAAATATGAATGTCCCTTCGAAAGCGACCTTTTATATAGTAGTAATTGATATTCTACATTTGTAAACAAAAAACAAATGGAGGAAATATAATGAAAAATAATTTAACAGAACTAGTTTTTATATTAGACAAAAGTGGTTCAATGGCAGGGCTGGAGACAGATACTATTGGAGGGTTCAATGCCATGCTTGCGAACCAAAAGAAGGAAGAAGGAGATGCAATCGTTACAACCGTATTGTTTAACGATAACTATGACCTATTGCATGATCGGATAAATGTTAAGGGCGTTTCGTCAATCACGGAGCAAGATTATCAGGTAGGGGGGATGACAGCTTTACTCGATGCAATAGGATCATCCATACAGAAAATCGGGAATATACAAAAAAGAACTAGCCACGAGGAACGTGCAGATAGGGTATTATTTGTTATTACGACTGATGGGATGGAAAACTCTAGCTGTGAGTACACATATGAAAAAATTAGAGCAATGATTTCACATCAGAAAGAAAAGTATGGGTGGGAATTCATATTTCTCGGCGCCAATATTGATGCAATTGCTACTGCGGCTAATTTTGGGATTGCAGAGGAGTTTGCAGTAAAATACCATGCAGACAAAGAAGGAACTCGCTTGAACTACGAATCTGTTAGTAACGTAGTATCCTCCTATCGAAAAGATACCAACATAGATCGTTCATGGAAGCAGGGAATAGAGAGAGATTTTAATAGCCGCAAGCAACAAAGAAAATAAACATATATATATTAAGGTCAGTCAAACGACTGGCCTTTTGAAATAAAGTAGATGCTTTTGTCTAGATTTCATCATATTGGAGTTCAAATGATAAAAGCTATGATGCTCTTTTATTTTTCTTATAATGTCTACTAGACTAGAAGGGAGTAAAAAGAACAATGATTGGAATTATTTTTTATGCGTATGGAGCTCCAAAATCAAAAGATGATTTACCTGATTTTTTTGCCCACCTTATTCAAGGGAAAGAGGTAACCATAAAGATGATAGGGGACTTTGTTAAAAGATATCGAGAGTTCGGATCCAATGATCCATTGGGTGCACATTCCGAACGCATTGCTCAAGGGTTGGAGAAATTATTGTCTAACTATCCTAAAGACATAAAAGTATATAATGCCTACAAGCATACGTTTCCTTATTTAAATGAGACGCTTAAGAGAATGATAGAAGATGGGGTAGATACCGTTGTTACTTTCTCAGTAAACCCTATATTTTCTCTAAGTGGAGCTGGTGTGTATCAAAAAGAAGTAGAGGATTTCCTAAATCGATCAGGAGAAAATAAAAAGCTTATTCATATCGAAAAATGGAATACTCACCCAGCTATTATTTCTGTTTACGCCGATCGAGTGAGGTGCGCCTACAAGTGGCTTCCGGCACATGTACAGGATGATGCATTTGTATTATTTACCGTCCATAGCCAACCTCTCTACCCAGAAGGAAACGATGATTATATTGAACAATTTCAAGCAATGGCTCAGGCTGTTGCAAGAGAAGCTGGGGTATCTAACTGGATGATGTCTTATCGCAGTGCTAGCAGTAAGGTAGGATGGCTTGGTCCAGATGTCAAGGATACTATCAGGTCGTTAGCAGCAGCGGGCTCTCGAGGATTTGTAACATGCGAGCTTTTATCCATAGTAACTGACATGGAATCCTATTTTGAAATAGGAAGAGATACACAACTTGTTAGCGAAGAGTTAAAGGTAGAGTTTGTCCGTTCTGAATTTCCCGGAGATTCATTTGATACGGTTATTGCATTGGCGGAAATAGTGAAGGAACAAATAACGAAGTGTTAAACAAAAAAAGAACCTCATTTGTCTGAAGTTCTTTTTATAGCTATTACTATTCATACAACGTACTATCTAAGTCCCCATCTTCCTGATAAATAGCGAGAATTCCATTATGATCATTGACGTAAGGCTTTGCCTTTTCAAGCAAGGCTTCCTTGGTATCCTCTGAGAAAATAGCGCGTTCTCCACCATCCTTTAGTAGTACCCAGTCATCCTCTCGGGCTTTTACTTCATATCTTGGTCGGCCGCTATCATCTCCGTTCACTGCCTTCCTAGCCTGAGCAGTTGCAATAGCAATTGCTCTTCCTTCATCCGTGTCATCTCTTAATAATGCATTGGCTATTTCAATAGCCTTCTCTCGAATGTCTGGCTCAAGATTTTTCATTGAATCTGGATAATCATTTTTACTCCACGGCATCCCTATCGCCTCCTTGCTTAAAATTTCCCGAAAACTATTTAATATAAACATACGAGTTGGAAATATTGAAGGAAAAAATAGGAGCACACTTTAAATTAACTAAATATTTTTAATTTATATATATTTAACTTTTCTATTTATGTATAATTTTATATATACCATATTTTGTAAGGGTTATTCGGATGTATCCATCTTTAACTAAACATGAGCAATTGATTGGAGAGGGGCTACTAAATGATTTTACATACACATATTCAGGGAAGTGGAGAGCCGCTTATCTTTTTACATACTGGACTACAGACAGGGGATACTGATTTTGAATATCAAAGGGAGTTTTTCTGCAAAAGCTATCGGGTGTTCTCTCCAGATTTAAGAGGGCACGGTCAGTCGGCTTCAGATGAAATAGAAGACTTCTTTATAGATTCTGCACATGATTTATTAGAAACCATCGAGCATTATGGATTAGCTAAGGTTCATTTGGTTGGATGTTCACTTGGAGCTATTGTGGCTGTACAATTTGCAAGGCTATTTCCAGCTAGCGTTCATACACTTACTGTTTCGGGCATTATGCCTGTTAAACCAAATAACTGGCTTGATTTACATATGCAGGACGTAAGGACTCAGGAAAAGGTTTTGCTAAACGATGAGTTCGTCCATTATTTCAATCAACTACATTTATCTGATTGGAGGCGGTTCATCTACTTAGGGAAAAAAGAGGATTGGTATCCTTTTGAGGATATGTTATCAATGTATCGATTCCATTCCCTGTACTTTACATAGTAGGGGAAAACAATGCTCATGAAACCGTGGGAGCAACAATTTATCCGAAAGAAAACAAGCACATACATGTGGCCATAATTCCTTTTGCAGGACATTTAGTGCATGAGGATCAACCGGTTATTTATACAAAAGTAGTGGAGGCATTTCTAAAGAAACAATGATACTGCAAGAAAGAAATGTAACAAGAGTCCAATATTCTCCGCTTGTGAAATTATTATTTTAAACAAGTTTTTTGGATGAGGAGCATATGCTATTTGTATATGCAATATGGAAGGGGATCTTATGTATACAAATGCTTTACAGCCTTGTCCTCTAATTAGAACTATTTCCGTTAATGGGGAGGGAACGGTAAAGGTTCCGCCGAATCATGCTTTCCTGCAGGTAGAAGTTAGTACGGAAGGCAACGAAGTAGAGGAAGCTCAACAAAGAAATGCAGCAATTATGAATCAGGTTATTCAATCTATACTGGAGTTAGAAATTCCGAGAGAGAATATTCAAACCGCTGTATATAATATTTTCCCTCGTTACGATTTTGTAGATGGGAAACAGGTTTTCAGAGGATATGAGGTGACTAATGCCATCTCAGTGAAAATACCTGACGTAGGCCTAGTTGGAAAAGTAATTGATACAGCAGTCAGTAATGGAGCTAATCGAATTTCTTCTATAGAATTTCGATTAGATAACGAAGAAACATACTATCAAATGGCACTTAGCAAGGCATTACTTAATGCACAGTCAAAGGCTAAGACGATAGCAGATACGATGAGGCTTTCTGTTGCTCCTCAAGTAATAGAAATAGTGGAAAACAACGAAGGAAGCCCTATAGTGCCGTATAGAATGATGTCACTGGATTCTGCTGTCGGAGCAACTCCTATTGAACAGGGCGTTATCACGATTAAAGCAAATGTTACAGTTAAGTTTCAGTTTTAATAATTATAATTTTTTTTGTATAAAAATACGGAAAGTCCATTTGCATAATACCTTTTTACGACTTATCATGTATTTATGGAGATAAGGGGGGTTCAGGATGGATGCAATCGATGTTCTAACTAACTTAGATAATGTAAAGGTTTATTTTCAACCTATCTTTAGCGCAGACGAGCATGTCGTTGTTGCATACGAGGTTTCTGGCAAACTAAAATACGATGACAAGCTCCTCGACCTAAATAGTTTCGCTTACGATGAGGAGGTTCCCGAAGAATATAGAAATGATGTGGAGCATAAAATCCTCCATATTGCTTTGGGAGAGCTTGTTAATCAGCCAAAGAACTTTGATATTTATCTGCCATGTAATGCTAATTTGCTTGTGCTAGATTACGGAGAAAGCTTCTTTGAAATTATCAAGCACTATATTCCTGAGGAAGAACTTTCTCGAGTGGTTTTAGTGATATCTGAACATGATTTTAAAGGTGATTTTCATCAATTAAATAATGTAGTGCGCTATTTCAAAACTTATGGAATAAAAATAGCCATTAACCAGCTAGGCTCTGAGAGTCATTTAGACTATATTCAAATGCTTGCACCTAATATACTTAAAGTAAATATTGAACAGCTAAGCTATGAATCATGGGGAGTACAAAATGACCTCTTTACATCACTTAGTTCATTGGCGCGTAAAATTGGAGCAAATATGTTGTTCGAAGGTATCGATACTGTCCATCAACTTCAATTTGCTTGGAAGAATAGTGGCAGATACTATCAGGGGAAATATTTGGCTGAAGCAAGTACAGTACTAATTCCTCGTAATCAACTAAAGAAAAGCTTTAAGGATAGATGTCGTCAATTTATTGCTACTGAAAAACGGATATTGGAAGAGAATTTTAATGCATTGAAGGAATTACAAAACAAACTAGAGAAAAAGGTCCAAGCGATTAAATCATCTAGTGAGGATGTAAATCAATTATTGCAGTTGGCGGAAGAATTGGGTGAATACTCATTCCGTCTTTATATTTGTGATGAGGAGGGCTTCCAGACATCACCGAATATTGTTCGAATTGATTCCAAATGGCGAATTCAAGAAGAAGCAATTAACAAAAATTGGAGCTGGCGACCATACTTTTTGAAAACCATCATTAAAATGAGAAATGATCAGAGTGGCGTGTTCTCGGATGTTTATAGTGATATTGAAACAGGAGAAATGACGAGAACTTTCTCAGTTCCAATCAATAACAGCGAGTATATTTTTATTGATATTTCCTATGACTATTTATTTAAAAAAAATATATTCAGATAAAAAAAGCCTGCTTTCTTAAAAGAAAGCAGGCTTTTTTGAAAAGTTTTACATCGTCAGTATTTCTAAACTTTAAGACAATTGAATAATAACTCCGTCGAAATCCTATTTCTAAGATTTCGATTTTTTTATGTGTGTCAATATAAATTATTATAAAATGATTAACCGGTTTTTTCGAAGAAAATAGGGAATAGCTAGAATATGTCTAAATTGAGTAAAGCTATTAACACACTAAAAAAGAAGGTGTTTTGCATATGAATATACTTTGGGGAATGGCTGGTATTCTTGTTGTTTTAGCGATAGCATTTCTTCTCTCCAATGCCAAAAGGTCAATAAATTTAAGGACTATATTAATTGGCTTAGCCATACAGCTTGTATTTGCATTTATCGTATTAAAGTGGGATTTAGGGCGGAAAGCATTGCTTATGCTTTCAGAAGGGGTACAAAATTTAACTGGGTATGCTAGCGAGGGTATCTCTTTCTTATTTGGTTCACTATCTGATGTTGATCAGTTTGGTAGCATCTTTGTTATACAGGTTTTGACCATTATTATTTTCTTCTCAGCTTTGATTTCTGTTTTATATTATTTGGGCATCATGCAATTTTTCATAAAAATTATTGGAGGAGGACTTTCAAAGCTTTTAGGAACTAGTAGAGCTGAATCAGTATCGGCTGCTGCTAATATCTTTGTTGGACAAACAGAGGCTCCTTTAGTTGTTCGTCCCTTTATTGCAAATATGACAAAATCAGAGCTTTTTGCCGTTATGACTGGAGGACTTGCATCAGTATCGGGATCTGTTTTAGTAGGATATTCATTATTAGGCGTACCTCTCGAATACTTACTTGCTGCGAGCTTCATGGCTGCACCAGCGGGACTGATAATGGCAAAATTAATCTTTCCTGAAACTGAAACAATTGATGATACAAATTTTAAGCTGGAAAAGGATGATTCAAAAGTAAATGTTATTGATGCTGCTGCAAGTGGAGCAGCAGATGGGATGAAACTGGCAGTGAATGTGGGGGCAATGTTATTAGCATTTATTGCTTTGATTGCTCTTTTAAACGGCCTTATTGGCGGAATTACTGGGCTATTCGGCTATAAGGGAGTTACTATAGAAGGTATTTTAGGCTTTATCTTTTCTCCACTAGCTTTTGCAATAGGCGTCCCGTGGTCGGAGGCAGTGGAAGCCGGGTCCTTTATAGGTCAAAAGCTAGTTTTGAATGAGTTTGTTGCCTATAAGTCATTTACTGATGAGATGGCGGGACTTTCCCAAAAAACAAATCTTGTTGTAAGCTTTGCTCTTTGCGGCTTTGCAAATTTGAGCTCTATGGCAATATTGTTAGGTGGATTAGGTTCATTGGCTCCAAACCGACGAGAGGATATTGCACGCCTAGGATTTAAGGCGGTTATCGCTGGAGCGTTAGCGTCATTATTGAGTGCAGCAATAGCGGGAATGTTTTTATAAAATAGAAAAATTATTTGTCGAATAATGATTTTACAAAACCTCCTATGGGACTAGACATAGGGGGTTTTTATTTTGATGAATAAAAGATATTTACCACCACTCATTTTAATTCAACAGTTTCAAACATATAACGACAAAATATTAGGAAATAAGTCGCATTAATTTCATTGACAAAGCTATTGAATGTACAGTAATATTCAAAAAAAGCTTAACTGTAAACCCTTACATAAAAGGAGGAGTCCTAGTGGATCCTATATTAGAGATAAAAAATGTTTCTTTACAATTTGGTGGAGTGAAGGCGCTAGAGGATGTCAGCTACCATATAAACAGAGGGGAGATTTTTTCATTAATAGGGCCAAATGGAGCTGGGAAAACTAGTATGTTGAATTGTATCAGTGGTCTCTATCATCCGACTAGTGGCTCCATTTTATATAATGGACAGGAAATTATAAATATGAAGCCTTATAATCGTACTGCACTAGGGATTGCTAGAGCATTTCAAAATATAGCGTTATTTGCCCATATGTCCGTTCTTGATAATCTAAAGCTTGGAAGACATTCATTGATGAACTCAGGTCCTCTAAGTGGCGGGTTATACGTTGGGAAAGCAGCAAGGGAAGAGATAGAGCATAGAAAGAAGGTAGAAGAGGTAATTGAATTTTTAGAGTTACAGGATATTCGTCATATTCCAGTCGGCACGCTGCCTTATGGATTACAAAAAAGAGTGGAGGTAGGAAGAGCGCTGGCATTAAGTCCAGACTTGATATTATTGGATGAACCAATGGCCGGGATGAATAATGCTGAAAAAGATATTATGTCTCACTTTATCTTGGAAATGCATGAGGTTATGGATATAACGGTAGTATTAATTGAGCATGATTTGGGTGTTGTAATGAATTTATCTGACCATATAGCTGTGTTAGATTTTGGTAGGCGTATTGGTTTTGGAACTCCAGCAGAAATTCAAGAAAATCCAAACGTTATAAAGGCCTATATTGGAGAAGAAACCGTTATTTAGAAAGGGGAAACTAGGAATGGATAGAAAAACATTACCCACTCTTTTAGCGGAAAGGTCTGCTAACCATCAGCAAGAGATTGCTCTAAGACAAAAGCATCTAGGAATATGGAATGAGGTAACTTGGGGAGAATATGTTAAAAAGGTAAATCAACTGTCTATTGTTTTATATGAATATTTTGATTTTTATAAAGGAGAAAGTCTTGCGATTATTGGGGATAATAGGCCTGAGTGGGTTTATACTCAGCTTGCAGTTCAAAGTTTAGGTGGCGTAGCAGTAGGGATTTATCCAGAATCTTTACCCGAACAGCTTGTATTCTACTTAAATGACTGTCAAGCGCGTATTGTAGTTGTTGAAAATCATGAGCAAGTAGATAAATTATTAGAAATTGAAGAGCAAATACCTTTAATTGAGCAAATAATCTTTTATAACAAACAGGGGATGAGGAATTATAAGCATCCGAAGTTGGTAGATTTTGAGGATTTATTAACGGATGGGATAGCATTGTTGAGAGAAAGAGCAAAATTCTCTTTAGAACCACTTCCAGAGGTTTTCGCAGATGATCCAGCAATCATTGCGTATAGTGCAGCTACATCCGGAACGCCTAAGGGAGTTATTTTAACTCATGCAAATCTTATACAGGCAGCAGTGGGTCTGTTAGCAATAGATAAAGTGAAAACGAAGGATGATTATTTTTCCTTCCTACCTTTTGCATGGGTTCATGAACAGATATTAGGAATAGTAACTCCATTAATAGAAGGAACAGTAGTTAACTTCCCTGAAAGACCCCAAACAGTTTTAGGAGACTTAAGAGAGATAGGGCCACACACATTATTAGCGACGCCAAGAGTCTATCAATCTATTATGTCTAGCTTTACTAACAGAATGGAAGCATCTAGCAAATTTAAAAAGACTATTTTTAGATACTTTAAGAAATTCGGTGACAAGGTAGCTTATGCAGAATTAAACCAAGAATCTCTTCGATTCATTGATAAAGCCATGTATATATTAGGAGATATGGTCATTTTTAGTGCTATCCGAGACCATTTAGGATTGGCAAGAGTTAAAAGAGCCTATGTTGCAGGAGCGGCATTACATTCAGAAGCGTTTTACTTTTATCACAGCATCGGAGTAAACCTTAAGCAAACCTATGGGGGAACTGAGGTTGCTGGAATAGCCTTTGTCCAAAGAGATAAAGAAGTAAGAGCCGGGAGTTCAGGGAAGGCTCTACCAAATACGATGGCTAAAATTGGCGAGGATGGAGCAGTTTATATTAAAAATACTGCTGTTACAAACGGCAGCGTAAATGGGGAAAATGAACAGGGATTAGACGGATGGATATCCTTAGGGGATTGCGGTCACCTTGAGGATGATGGCCATCTATATATATTAGATCGAATAGAGGATATTATTGTTAACCAAAATGGTGAGGTTATATATCCAAGATTGATAGAAAGTAAGTTGAAGTCAAATTCCTACATTCTAGAGGCAGTTTGCTTTGGTCAAAATAAGCCATATGTTACTGCCATTATAAATATGGATTGGATAAGCGTGGGGAGATGGGCAGATAAGAAAAAAATAACTTATACAGAATATGCGGAGTTGGCCAGACACAGTCAAGTAATAGAGTTTCTTGAACGACAGGTGTCATTACTAATGAATGAATTGCCTGCCTTTGCAAGGGTAAAAAAATTTACTCTTCTACACAAGCCGTTTTCTGTGGATGATGGAGAGCTCACCCGAACCTATAAAATTAGAAGGAAGTTTATAGAAAATCGTTATGAGATGCTAATAGATGGTATGTATACAGAAAAAGAAAACATCTCTATGGGGATGAGTGAGAATGAGGTTTTGCGAGTGGTTCAACTAAATAGAGAGCAGGAGGTGACTTTATGACATTTTTTCTTCAAATGCTTGTCACTGGTGTGGTCGTAGGAAGTATTTATGGACTTGTAGCATTAGGATTCGTGTTGATTTATAGGGCAAGTGGTGCACTAAATTTGGCAAATGGAGAGTTTGTTATTATAGGTCCCTATATTTGCTTAGTTTTGATAACTGCTTACCGTATTCCATTTTTCATTGCATTGCTGATAACACTTATATTCAGCGCACTCCTAGGGCTAATCGTGGAGCGATTAGTTATTAGACCAATACAAAATGCGCCTGTCGTGTCCGTTATTATGGCGACTATTGGACTGTCTAGTTTGTTGGGAGGAGCAGTTCATATGATTTGGGGTCATCAAACAAGAATGTTCCCTAAAATATTCCCGACGACGCCTATAAATGTTTCTGGGATTATTATTAGTCCCGTTTATCTTTGGTCCTTCGCAATTGTGATAATTCTACTCACGATATTCCTATTGCTGTTCAAATTCTCTAAAATGGGAATCGCCATGCGAGCGGTAGCGGATGACCGACAGGCTGCTATGTCTATGGGCATAAGTGTGAAATATGTGTATGCAGCGACCTGGACTATAGCTGCTGTAGTTGCGGCGGTAGGTGGAATATTACTAGGAAATATCAATGGACTAAGCCCCACTATGTCAGCTATTGGTTTGACCGTCCTTCCAGTTGTAATACTAGGTGGATTGGACAGTGTTCTTGGAGCAATTGTAGGTGGTTTTGTAATTGGTATTCTTCAAAATCTGGCGGGAGGATACATAGATCCACTCGTTGGAGGAGGTTTAAAGGAGGTTGCTCCATTTATAGTGGTTTTACTCATCTTAATGTTAAAACCATACGGATTATTTGGTAGTAGAACAATTGAGAGGGTGTGAACCTGTGAGAAACCTGTTTGTTAGAGAAAGTGGAAATTATAAAACCTCCTATTTAGATGACGCCAAAATGTTTGGGACGACCTCTGGCAAGGTCAAGGGTCTATTAATAGTAGCGATAGTCCTCCTGCTCCCATTAGTTACCACCAATTATTGGATAGGCTTGCTTACTTTATGTGCTATCTCGGCAGTTGGGGCAATCGGACTTAATATATTGACCGGTTTTACAGGCCAAATCTCTATAGGAGTAGGAGCATTTTTAGGAGTGGGGGGATACACCTCAGCTATTCTTACTTCCACATATGGATTGAGTTTTTGGATTTCTCTACCACTAGCTGGCATTATTACAGCTTTAATAGGGGGACTGTTTGGAATACCGTCCCTGCGCTTGAAAGGATTGTACTTGGCGATTGCTACTTTGGCTGCACAAGTTATTATTTTATTCGTCATTAGTAGATGGGATAGTTTGACGGGCGGCACTGCTGGGATGGTCTTGAATCGGCCGAAGGTGGGAAATGTGTCTTTGACAAGTAATACACAGTATTACTATCTTTGTGTCATCATTTTATTACTCACAATCATGTATGCCACTAATTTATTGAGAACGAGGACTGGCCGAGCTTTTCTAGCTGTCAGAGACAGAGATATTGCCGCACAAATAATGGGGATTAATTTATTTAAATATAAAGTGATGGCTTTTGCCATAAGTTCATTTTTTGTAGGAATCTCTGGTGCATTGCTTGCACACTATACGATGATTGTAAGTCCCGAGCTCTATAATTTCCATGTATCTATTGAGTACCTTGCCATGATTTTAATAGGTGGTTTGGGAAGTGTGTTCGGTTCTATTTTAGGGGCGGCATTTATCACGCTGCTGCCTGTAATGCTAGGCTCATTCATAGATATTTTGGCAGCATTTATGCCTGATTTCTATCAGCTGTTTTCAGCCTTTAAAGACTTTGTATTTGGAGCGGTGATAATTTTGTTCTTAATCTTTGAGCCAGGGGGACTCGCACATATATGGATCAATATAAAGAAGTACTTTAGGCTTTGGCCATTTTCATATTAGCTAGTTAGTTTTTCATTAGAAGCAAGGGGGATTGAGGATGAAGTTGAGAAGTAATAAATTTATATTCACAATAATGGGTATTCTGTTCGTGTTGCTATTAGGCGCTTGTTCAGAGGAGGGTGCATCCGAAGGCAGTGATGGTGCTAGAAAGGTAGTTGTTGGTGGCCTGTACGATATTACTGGCGGAACTGGGGACGTGGGAACACCATACGCTGAAGGAGAGAAAGCATATTTTAAATATGCAAAGGATAAAGGAGAAATAGAGGGTGTTGATTTGGTGTTAAACGGGAAGGATTATGCTTATTCTATTCCAGAAGCCCAAAAGATTTATCAAGAGCTACGTGATAAGGAGAAAGTCTCTGCAGTTCTTGGATGGGGAACTGGAGATACAGAAGCATTACGTCAGCAAGTGGCAAGTGATAAGCTTCCATTCTTCTCTGCATCTTATTCAGAGAGCTTGAAAAATCTAGAGGAAAGTCCTTATAACTTCTTAGTTGCAGCATCATATTCAGACCAAGGAAGATCTGTGCTTAAGTGGATTAAGGATAATCATAAAGGATCAGATCCAACGGTAGCACTATTATATAATGATACAGCATTTGGACGTTCACCAATTGAAGATATTAAAGCTTATGCAGCGGAAATTGGTATTAAGATAGTAGATGAACAAATAGTGGATGTTCAAGCTACAGAGGCGCAATCTCAATTACTGAATATGGAGAAGAAAAATCCAGACTATGCAATTATCCAAGAAACATGGGGTGCAACGGCAACAATTCTACGGGATGCTAAAACCCTAAATATAGACACTCAATTCATCGGCTTGAATTGGGCCTCTGGTGAAGGAGTTATTACAATGGTAGGAGAAGAAGTGGCAGAGGGCTATATTGGTATTCTTTCTCACGCCCTACCATACGAGGATCATCCAGGAATGACAGAGGTGGAGGAATATTTAAAATCTGAGGGAAAAACAATAGAGGATATCAATCAAAAGTTTATCCAAGGCTGGTCGGCCGCCAAAATCATGGTTGCTGGTATAGAAGAAGCTGCTAAAAAGCATCCAGATGGTGATATAACAGGAGAAGAGATCCGATCTGGTATTGAATCTTTAAAAGAATTTGATCTTGGTGGACTTGGAGCACCTGTAAGCTTTAGCGCTGACAATCATACAGGTACGGAGCAAACTCGTCTAGGAATTGTGAAGGGTGGTAAATGGGAACCTTTGACGGATTACTTTAGCTATAAGGACTAAAATAGAAAAGAGGAACTGGCATGCTAAAAGTTAATAATGTAGAAGCAGTATACTCAAAAATTATTTTAGCTTTAAAGGGAACAACCCTTCAGGTTCCAACCGGAGATATCGTGGCTCTTTTAGGTAGTAACGGTGCAGGGAAATCGACAACACTTAAAGCTATTTCGGGGCTGCTTTATGCCGAGGATGGGCAATTAACAGACGGAACTATCGAATTTGAAGGTAGGTCATTAAAGGGACATACTCCTGATGTAATTGTAAGACAGGGTATATTCTTGTGCATGGAGGGTAGACGCGTTTTTAAAGATTTAACGGTAGAGGAAAATCTTATGGCGGGTGCATTCACTCGAAAAGACCGTTCAAATATAAAAAAGGATATAGAAAAAATATATGGATATTTCCCAAAGCTTCAACCTCTATCTTCCCGAAAGGCAGGCTTCCTTTCAGGTGGTGAGCAGCAAATGCTTGCTATAGGCAGAGGGATTATGGCTAAGCCTAAGCTGCTGCTATTGGATGAACCGTCCTTAGGGATAGCACCTTTATTGGTGAAGGAAATATTCCAAAATATAAAGCAAATAAATAAGGAGGAAGGTACCTCTATCCTAGTTGTAGAGCAGAATGCCAATGTGGCATTATCTATCGCGGATTATGGATATATAATGGAAAATGGCAGAGTAGTTTTGCAAGGTGACGCTCCAAGTCTTCTGTCGAATACCGAGGTAAAGGAACATTATTTAGGAATTGGCAAAGACGGAGAGAGGAATTACAGAGACAATAATGAGGTAAGGCGTAAACAGCGAATGGTTTGGTGATAAACCTAAAAGAGTGTGGCGAACCTTGCGGAGACGCCGCTGAACTTTGCAGAGATGAGTTCAAATCTTGCGCAAAAGGATCCCAATGTTGCAGAGAAGTCACAGAACCTTGCACAAAGAGCATCTTCAAGGAAATATTAAGAGGAGTAAATTCTCATTGCGTCTATTTCAATATAGTCAATGGGTATCTACTCGCTACAATGAAAAACCTATTATACTATTTTAAGGATGAACTCTAAGTTCATCCTTTTTTTAGTTTATAATACACCTATACACCTATATAATTACTCGCTAATAAATCACTTATAAATATAGAACAGGAGATTTAGGTACTAAGCTCTATATTTTTGGTTTTAATATTTTGTTAATAGGGAAAAGTATTAATATTTACAATATATTTTTTGATGAGAAAGTTTTAGTTCTTCCTAATTCTCGATAAATAATAATATTACTAGATTTATTGACAAAAAAAGGTGTTATTATAGATATTAATTTAACTAAAATGAAAGACTTATAGATTATTCAAAAATGGAGGTCCCTTATGAAAAAGCAAACGAGATATTCTCGTCTAGCACATATAACTAAGTTGATTAATACTACATTAGACCTAAGAGAAGTATTGGAGCAAGTCGTCAAGGCTATATCCGAGGAGATTGTTCGATGCGATTCTGTAGGAATTTATTTGCCGCAGCAGGATGGACAATTTAGAGGCTTCGTTGGAAAACCGGATTATATCAATGGTTTTACGTTAGATATGCATATGATCGAAACGGAATATGACTTACTTGCAAAAGAAGTGATAGAAACGCAAAAAACTATCTACATACCCGACACTTCGAAGGATTCAAGGCCAGATCCAAGAGCCGTAAAATCCTTTCAGATAAAGTCTTTATTAGCTTTACCTATCTCATTTGAAAGTGAGCTTTTTGGACTTGTTTTCTTATTCGATTACGGTTCGCCTATGAATTTGACGGAAGATGAAATCCAAACAGTAGAGGCTTATGTCAATATGGCTGGAGTAGCTATTCAAAATGCTACAAATCTTACGCGCAAGGAAAACCTTATAGCAGAAAAACAATTACTTTTGGACCATACCAGAGAGTTATCCATGTGTTCAACCATGCAGGAAGTCATAGACCGCTGTTTCTTTTATGTCGGTAAGGTGTTAGGCAACTATAACATCGGGGTTCATTTATTGGATCCTATGGCTGAAAAAAATATTAAGCCAGCCAGCCTGAGTCAGAATAGTGACTGGACAGAAGAAGACTGGATGAAAACGCATAAAACTTTGAAGGTAGACGAAAATGACCCTGTATTTCAGGAGGTTATTTTAACTAAAAAAGCCATAATGATTCCAGACGTATTTGCTGACGAACGTCCTAATCATGAGGCCTGTAAAACATTTGGTATAAAAGGGATGTTCCTATTTCCATTAGTAACAATGGGAGAGGTGCTGGGGTTAATCGCAGTTGTGAATCTAGATGAAGAAGAATTGGAGTATTCGGAGTCCGACATTCTTCTGACCCAATCTATCGTAGATGCGACTGCGGCAAGCCTATCTAATCTGCTTTTCATGGACAAGCAGGAAACCATCATAGAAGAGAGAACATCGGAAATTCGCGTTAAAAACACAGAATTGGAAAGAGTAGTTCATGAGCTGCAACATTTAAGTAAAGAAAATGAGTTAATATTAAACTCTGCCGGTGAGGGAATTTTTGGAATAGATTTGGATGGAAGAATAACATTTTGTAATCCCGCTAGTGAAAAAATGCTTGGATACGAAAAGGGAGAACTAATTGGAACACCATCGTCTACAGTTATTTGTCATGAGCCAGACCATTCGCCATACGGAGAGACAGTACAAATGTTTTGTAAGAAAGATAAAACAATTTTAGCTGTAGAATATGTACTTTCTTCTATAGAAGAGGATGAAAACGTGATAGGGCAAGTTGTAACATTTAAGGACATCACTGAAAGAAAGAAAATGGAAGAAGAGATTAGATATCTTGCATATTATGATAGTTTAACTGATCTCCCAAACAGAGTTTTGTTAAACGATAAGTTAAAAAAAATACTAGAAAACAAAGAACAACAGGTGGCAGTTTTGTACTTGGATCTAGACCGTTTTAAGTTAGTTAATGATAGTTTAGGACACAGCTATGGCGACTTGTTGCTTCGCGAGGTGGCAAACCGTCTGAAAATTATAATTCCAAAAGAAGCAATTGCTTCCCGACAGGGGGGCGATGAGTTCACTGTTGTTCTGCCTGACATTAATGGTATAGAAGATGTGTTACTTGTAGTAGACCATATCTCAGACATATTCTCTCAGCCTTTTTCCTTAATGGGAAATGAAGTATACATTAAAACGAGCATAGGAATCAGTATGTTTCCTAAAGACGGTGAAGATGGAGAAGTTTTAATAAAAAATGCAGACGCTGCCATGTATAAATCTAAGGAAAAATCCGGAACTGGATATCACTTCTTTGAGAGTGAGATGAATAACCGATCATTAGAGAGCATTAAGCTGGAAAATGCCCTATATAAAGCGCTAGACCGAAATGAATTAGATATATATTATCAGCCACAAATTGATAGTAGGACAAACTCTATTATAGGAGTTGAAGCCCTTTTGAGATGGATTCACCCAACAGAAGGGATGATTTCTCCAGCTGATTTTATTCCCATTGCAGAGGATACTGGTTTAATAGTGCCAATCGGAGAATGGGTATTAGAAAATGCTTGTAAGCAATTGAAGAAATGGCACGAAGAGGGGAATCATTCATTGAGCGTTTCCGTTAACTTATCAAGTAGACAATTTGAAGAAAATGATTTAGTAGAAGTAGTTCAGAGGATTTTAATCGATGTAAATTTGGCGCCCGAATTTTTACATTTAGAGCTGACGGAAAATCAAATCATCAAAAACAAAGACTTGACGGTTGAAATGATGGAGCAGCTAAAAGAGATTGGCGTGAAGATAGCGATAGATGACTTTGGCACAGGCTATTCGTCATTAGGATATCTTAAGAACTTTCCGATTGATGCGTTAAAAATCGACAAATCATTCATTCAGGATATTAGAGAAGGTGATGATAGTAATTCAGCCATTACCAATACGATCATCACACTAGCACAGAATTTGAAGCTTAACGTAATTGCGGAAGGTGTCGAAACAAAGAAACAGTTAGATTTTCTGTTGTCAAAGGATTGCTATTTAATGCAAGGATATTATTTTAGTGTTCCTTTAAAAGCAGAGGCATTAAAAGAAAAATATTTGATTTAATAGGGGGATATGAAATGAAGGCTGTTCGTTCTGTGTTGGAATATTTAAAGGGGATTGGTGTACAACACGTATTTGGAATACCAGCAGGCTCTGTGAATGCTTTTTTCAATGAATTATATGATATGCCGGAGATAACGCCAATTGTTACTAAGCATGAGGGGGCAGCCTCTTATATGGCGGCAGCCTATGCAAAGTACTCCAATCAGCTAAGTGTGTGTATTGGAAGCAGTGGACCTGGCGGCACTAACTTAGTGACAGGTGCAGCAAATGCGATGAGAGAGCACTTGCCGATTTTGTTTTTAACGGGAGCTGTACCTGTGAGCACGGAAGGCTTAAATGCTTCTCAAGAGCTTGATGCGGATCCTATTTATAAATCTGTAACGAAGTATAGTGTGACAGTAAGAGACTCAAAGGATTTGTTAAAGGAGATTGTAAAGGCTACAAAAATTGCTGTTTCTGGAGTACCTGGACCAGTTCATATTGCTATGCCAATTGATGTTCAACAAGGGCCTAGTGGCATTGAAGAGATTCCTGCCATACTAGTACGAGAAGAAGTAATACCAAACCTTGAAACGATTAAGCTGGTAGCTAAAGAGCTAGTGGAAAGAAAAAGTGGTTATATATTTGTAGGGCAAGGAGTTAGAAATTCTGTAGACCTATTATTTGAGTTAGCCGAAATGCTGGAATGGCCAATAATGACAACGCCTGTCGCAAAAGGCTATGTTCGCCAAGATCACCCATTATCTGCTGGAGTATTTGGATTTGCAGCTACAGAACAAGCCACTAATCTTATAAATGATGGAGACGGTAAGTCACTTTTAATTATTGGTTCAAGCCTTGGAGAAACAGCGACTAATAACTATAATAGCAGTCTTACTGATGGGCGCTTTACGGTTCAAATGGACTTCGATGAAACCGTCTTTAATCGCAAGTATTCAATTGATATCCCTGTCCTAGGTGATATTCAACTAAGCCTTTCTGCGTTAATAGAGGAGCTTAAGTCTATAGGGCTTAAGAGAAAAGAAATGGCGTTTAATAGAAAAGAAAATAATGACCAAATTCTAGATGAGTATAGCACTAAGAATGTATTGCTACAGTTGCAGTCTTATCTTCCTTCTTCTACTCGATACACAATAGATATTGGGGAATTTATGGCTTATGTTATTCATCATATGGATGTTCTTGAATATAGCACATTCGATATAAATGTTCATTTCGGTGCTATGGGAAGTGGTATAGGGTCTGCCATAGGTGCAAAACTTGCGGAGCCAGATCGTCCTACAGTTTCAATTACAGGAGACGGATGTTTCTTCATGCATGGGATGGAAATTTTGACTGCTAAAGAATACAATATTCCTGTTCTATTTGTTGTTATGAACAATGCCCGATTAGGCATGGTATACCATGGACATAATCTGCAATACAAACGTGTTCATCCAACATTTGCACAAGAGCCAATTAACATTGCTGCAATGGCTGCAGCAATGAACATACCTAGTATTCGTATAGAAGAAATGGAAGACCTGAATGAGGAAGTAGTTAATAGCCTCCTTCAGATGAATGGCCCGGCTATATTAGAAATATCTTTGGTGGATAACAACATTCCTCCGATGGGAGATCGGGTTAAATTCCTGTCATCATTTGGAAAATAAAATATAAAAGCTCTTATCTGTTTTTCTCAGGTAAGAGCTTTCCTTATATATTTACATGGCATGGCTGTACTTAGTATTTATCACTTCTATTAAACTATCAAGGACCTGTTTTTTAAATGCGTCAGGTACTGGCTGGTTATCAGAAGTACAATAGTAATAACACATTTTTTCATGGTCATAGGTAAAACCAAGACTATTTAAGTTTTCATGTAAACTTTCTGGTAAGCCGTCTAATCCAGTTTTAAGTTTAAAAAAATCAGTTGCTATTATGTATACATCTATGTCATTTGCTCCAGTAGATACAATAAACAAATCACTGTCCTGTCGAAGAATCCACTGTTTTTTAGAATATAAGGAGATTCCTTTATTTTCTAAGAATGCAAGACCATTTGTGTTAATGCCAAAAAGCTTTTTTAATAGAGCACGAATTTGCTCGCCGGTCCATTCTTGTTGATGATTGGATAAATACCAAGTAATAGCTGCCTTTGGAGAAGGATCTTCTAGCTTTGCTGAAGTTTCCTTGTCTAACAGATAAGCTTTGTCTAAATCAATATAAAAAGCATGGTGGACAAAATGGGCAATTGATTCGGTATTTACTTGTATCTCTTCGGAATCAAAATATCGATCCATTGCTTCAATTTTAGACATATTCTTAAGCCTTGAATCTAATGATATTTCATCTAACCCTTCTTTTTTTAAGGTATGAATAATTATTTGATCAATAGATGGGTGGTATTTTAAAGAAAATGAGTATGCCATAATATTCCTCCTTATTTTTCTATATCATACATTAAAACTTTGATGAAACAATTATTTTTAATGAATATTTTATAATTTTGAGTAATATGAGCTAATTTCATATATAGCACTTTACTATTAAAATCCCAACATTTTTACACTGTTTCTTTTAGCTGCAAACGGCGACTCCAGTGAGCTTATCGTCCCCAACGGAGAGGGTCTTCTAAATAGGAAATCAATCATACCTTGTATTACCTTCCAGTGGCTCGTCTTTTTAATCATGAAATGGATTCATACAAATATGGATTAGAAGATCTTATTTAAATAAAGCTCTGAAGATATATTAATCTTTCGTTATATATTGTATGATTATTTAGAAATATATAATTTTTTAGTGGTCAAAATATTCAATGGAAAGGTGTTTCTAATGAGTAACTATCTTATTCAAAACGTTCAGATTTGCGCAGAAGATGGCCGATTGATTGATGGAGATATTTTAATAATGAACGAAAAGATCGCTTGTATATCTGAGGGTAAAATAGAAGGATATGAGGGAGCAATACTGGACGGGAAGGGTTACGTGGCAATGCCTGGCTTTATTGATATTCATATCCATGGAGCAGTGGGGGCGGACTTTATGGACGGAGAGATAGATGCAACAGAACGAATATCCGCGTACTTACCCCAAGAAGGCACGACATCTTTTTTAGCAACAACTATTACTCATTCTCAGGAACGTATACAGCAATCGGTAGATGTGAACACAAGCTTCTTAAAAAAGTCTAATAAGGAACAGGGTGCAGAAATGCTTGGCTTCCATTTGGAAGGGCCATTTATTCACCCGGAGCAGGCAGGAGCTCAGCCTATTCAGCATATACAAAAACCATCTGTTTCATTGTTGAAAACCTGGTTTGGAGAACAGGTTGCTCAATTAAAAGTTGTCACACTAGCCCCGGAACTTGACGAAGAATTTAAGATGCTTCAATTTTTACAAGAACAGGGGGTGATTTCTTCCGCAGGACATTCAAAGGCTTCTTATTTGGAGGTTAATGACGCGGTGCAAAATGGTTTATCCCATTTAACCCATTTTACTAATGCGATGACAGGTCTTCATCACCGAGAAATAGGCATGGTGGGAGCAGGCTTCATGAATGACTCGCTTTTCTGTGAGATAATCGCTGATGGCATCCACCTCTCCGATGATATGCTCCAATTAGTAATGAAGGTAATTGGCACTGATAGAATCATCCTCATAACAGATTCCATGAGAGCGAAGGGACTTCCCGATGGAATCTATACACTTGGTGATCAAAAAGTTAAGGTAGTTGATCGTACTGCCACCTTGGAAAATGGAACTCTAGCTGGAAGTGTGCTTAAAATGAATGAAGGTATGAGAAGGATTCAAAGTTTAACTAATCTACCTTTACATGAGCTAGTGAAAATAACGTCGACAAACGCAGCAAAGAGATTAGGGATAGATAATCGAAAAGGAAGTCTTGCAGTTGGAAAAGATGCGGACATTGTATTGCTAAACGATTCCTTTGAGGTTCAATACACTTTTTGTAGAGGAAGGCTGAGTTATTCTAATGGTTAAAGCAAATAATATAAAATGGATAAAAGTAAATACATATGATGAAATGAGCAAAATGGCAGCCGCTATTTTTGAGAAGCAGTTAATTGAAAAGCCGCAAAGTGTGTTAGGGATGGCTACAGGAGGAACCCCAGAAGGATTTTACAAAGAACTAGTCCAATGCTACATGAAGGGCGATATTTCCTTTGCGGAGGTAAATACCTTTAACTTGGATGAATATGTGGGAATTGCAGAGGAGGAGGCTACTAGCTACCATAATTATATGTATGAGCACCTATTTAAGCATATTAATATTCCGCGACAAAATGTTCATCTTCCGAATGGCTTAGCAGAGGATTTGGAGAAGGAATGTGCCTATTATGATAAGTTAATTGAGCAGAATGGTGGTATTGATCTTCAGTTGTTAGGGATTGGGGTAAATGGTCATATCGGGTTTAACGAGCCTGGTACTTCTTTTCAAACAAGAACCCATATTGTGGAGCTTGCTGAGAAAACAAGGCAGGATAATGCCAAATATTTTCCTGAAGAAAAAGAAGTTCCCAAGCTTGCAATTACCATGGGGATTGAAACTATTATGGAAGCTAAGCGAATTATTCTCTTGGCTTTTGGCGAAAATAAAACTGAAACTCTTAAGCGTATCCAGCAAGAAGGTATTTCAGAGGAATTTCCAGCTAGCTGTCTAAAGGATCATCGTGATGTGACGATTATTTACGGTAGTTAAAAAAGCATATACTAAATCCTCCCTCTTACAAGTTGGAGGATTTTTTAGTTTCCAATTATTTAGGGAGTCAGGTATCTACTAAGTACTTAATAGCTTTTTTTCATTTTACTTACGATAATAAAAGTCTTATTCTAAAGTTTAGTATAAAGAAAACTAATGCTTTTTATTTAAAAGCTTAGTAGCGAGGGATAGATATGAAAAAAATTGCTCGAATTTTACCAGGGTTGTTCTTATGTATGATCATTGCGGTTATAGCAAGGTTTATCGGGGAGTTATTTCCTGCTTTGGGAAGTGGACTGTTTGCTATTTTAATCGGTATTTTAATTGGGAATTTGAAAATTAGTTCGTCTCCAAGATGGTCTGCTGGAGTGAAATTTTCTGAAAGTAATCTCTTGTATTACTCCATCGTTTTATTGGGTGCGACTTTAACTTTCCAAACAATCATGGAAATGGGAGTGTCAGGGCTTTCTTTTATCGTTATTCAAATGTCTTTAACCATCATTTTTGTTGTCTGGCTTGGTAAAAAGCTAAGATTTGGAGAAGACTTCTCCTTACTAATGGCTAGTGGTAATGCTGTATGTGGGTCCTCGGCCATTGCTGCGACAGGGCCAGCAATCCAGGCCAAATCCTCTGATATTGCTTTATCTGTGACATTGGTTAACCTTCTTGGGTCTGTTCTAATGATTTTTTTGCCGGTAATCACAAATCTTGTATTTTCTAATGCTGTGATACCATCTGCTGCTCTCATAGGAGGTACGCTACAATCGGTAGGACAAGTAGTTGCGAGTGGGAGTATTGTTGGAGAAGAGGTAAAGGACCAAGCAGCGGTATTTAAGATAAGTCGAATTATTTTTTTAGTCGCAGTAGTTTTTGTGTTAAAGCAGATTAAATTCAGAAAACAGGAAAGTAAGGTAGCGACGAAAGATAAGTTTAGCTTTGGTAAAATTATTCCTTGGTATGTGGCAGGATTCCTTCTACTATGCTGTATTAATAGTTTATTGCAGCCATCTGCTACCATTACTAATCCTATAAAAGAGCTAGGAGGATATTTAGAAATTATCGCACTAGCAGGGATAGGGATGGCGGTAAAAATAAAGGAACTTATAAAGTCGGGATGGAATTTAACTATATATGCTGGAGGAGTAGGGGTATTCCAAATTTCTGTGGCTTTAATTTTTAATATTGCTTTTATTGTAGATGTTATATAAAAATGCTCTAAGTTGATTATTAGCAAATCAGCTTAGAGCATTTTTCATAGAAATTTTCTTATAGTTCTTTTATAAAAGTAACGATATCACGCTGATTTTCAGGAATAACACCATGACCATCTTCGTATGTTTTAAACGTCACATTAGCTCCTTGTTCCTCAAAGTACTCTTTGCTCTCTGCTCCCCATTGAGATGGAATGACATAATCATAATCCCCATGAGATATGAAAACGTTCAAATGTTCAATAGGATGCTTTCTGTATTCCTCTTTAACGAAATCGGGTAAATAACCACTTAAAGCAACTACTCCATTAATAACATTACCCATAGTAAAAGCTAAAGTTTGAGCCAATACAGCTCCTTGGCTGAAACCTAATAAATTTATTTTGTTTTGATCCAGATTATATTCTTCTATGGCCTCTGCGATGAATTGGTGCAGATAAGTCACGACCTTATCAAAAACCTCTCTATGTGGTTTTCCCGCTTCTTCAATAGTAAAAAATGCATATCCAGGACTAAACACGATGGGTCCACGCAAACTAAATATATGATGGCTTCCTTCGAATTCTTTTACAAGCTGGAGCAGATCCTCTTCGTTACTACCCATACCATGCAGTAAAAATAGAGATGGTTGGTTGGGAGTGATAGTTTTAGGTGGTAAGTATTTGTATGTAAAAGGTGATTTCATAATGGTTTCTTCCCTTCTGGAGACTGTACATTTATTTTAGCATACCAACCTTATATCTTTTAAAACATTAGTGTTAGCCCCTTGCTAGTTTTAACCAGATTAAAAAGGGAAAAGTAAACCAACAATAGTTGCTAATAAGGAGATGGTTGAAATGACGAATTCAAGTCAAATGCCAAAAGAAGAGGGCTTGGATCATAGCCTCACATTATTACGGGAAGGATATATGTACTTGGCTAATAGGCGGAAGAGTTTCGCCTCTAATATTTTTGAAACTCGTCTCCTAGGACAAAAGGCAATATGTTTGGGTGGAGAGGAAGCATCAAAACTTTTTTATGACAATGACAAATTTATGAGGAATGGAGCTGCACCAAAGAGACTTCAAAAAACGTTATTTGGTGAGGAGGGAGTTCAAACTTTAGACGAGGAAGAGCATAGAAACCGAAAAGGTATGTTCATGTCTATAATGACATCTTCACATTTGGAGCACTTAAAAAGTCTGACTCATAAGAATTGGGATTTAAAGGGTAGCGAATGGGAGCAAAAAGAACAGATTAATTTATACGATGAATCCAGAGAGTTATTATGCCAACTAGCATGTGAATGGGCAGGCGTTCCTTTAAATGAGGGTGAACTTAAAAAGCGGACGGAGCAACTGACTAAATTATTTGAATCTGCGTCTGCGTTAGGTCCCGAACATTGGATGGGAAGGCATGCAAGGAAGGAATTAGAGGATTGGGTTGGAGAAATGGTGGAGCAAGTTAGAAATAAGGAGTTATCACCACGGGAAGG
This sequence comes from Psychrobacillus sp. FSL K6-2843, assembly GCF_038626375.1. Taxonomy (NCBI): domain Bacteria; kingdom Bacillati; phylum Bacillota; class Bacilli; order Caryophanales; family Bacillaceae; genus Psychrobacillus; species Psychrobacillus sp. FSL K6-2843. Next base: position 341,155 of record NZ_CP152021.1, read on the forward strand.
CTCTGCCTTGTATAACTTTTCAATTCATAGGGATATAGATGGTAAACTTTTGGACAAAGAAATCGTTGCTGTGGAAGTACTGAATATTATCAGGCCAATTGTAGCAATTTCCGTCTATATTACCTTCACTGGATTAGCTGTTCATCAATATCCAGAAAATAAATCAAGACTTTTAAAGAATGAAGAACAATTTCAACAAATGTTTGTCCAAGAGGTACGTCGCTTTTATCCATTCTTTCCAATGGCTGTTGCAAGAGTGAAGAAGGATTTTATATGGAACAATTTTCAATTTGAAAAGGGTACGTTAACGCTATTGGACTTATATGGTACCAACCATGACCCAAACCTATGGGATAATCCTGAAGTTTTTAATCCTGAACGTTTCGAGGGGTGGGATGAGAGTCCATTTAGCTTTATTCCACAAGGCGGAGGTGACTTCAATATGGGACATCGCTGTGCTGGAGAATGGGTAACCATTGAAGTAATGAAGGTGAGTCTTCAATATCTTTCAAATAAACTTGATTATGAAATTCCAAATCAAGATTTAAGTTATAGTATGGTGAGTATACCTAGTCTCCCACATAGCAAATTTATCATGGCTAATGTAAGAAGCAAGCCGCAATAGGAGAACAAATATGAAAGAATTTAAAGTAACCTACTTTTTTGATGAAAACCACTACATTAGGAGGTTTATACACTTAGATTCTCAAGAAGAAGCTGAGGACCTTATCCAAAGTGAGAGAGACCAATATATTTCCTTTCGAGATAGTAGAGGAATTTACCATGAGTTAAATACAGAGGATGTCCGAGTAATCCAAATATCTGAATACCATCGTGTAGATAAAACTAAAAAAAAGGTACCTAAGTGAATTTTCAGTCACTAGGTACCTTTTTAAAAGACAAGAAGCAAAGATTTGTCTAGTGCCTTGCCCCTCGAGAAAAAGTAGCGGTAGCTGAAGAACTACCTACTCACTTGCCAATCATGTATGAGACTTGACCAACTTTTTTTGTTGTAGGGATAGCCGTTGTTTTTTTCCATAAAGGTTGACGAACAACAAGCTGCTAATAGCAATTACTCCTCCAACAATAGAAAGAGGAGATGGAAGCTCGTGAAGCCAAATCCAAGTGATGACTATAGCTACAACCGGCTCAGCGTATAATGTATTTGAAACAGAGCTTGCATTACTTTGAGATAAAGCTATTGCCCATGTGAGGTAGGCAAGTGCGGTAGGAAATATTCCGATATAAATAGCCGATAAATTAGCTTCAGTTGTTGCACTTTGGAGTGTATCAAACAGTCCTGGAGCAAAAAATAGAAAAGGCAAAGTACCTGTCCATGTAAAATAAGCAGTAAGTTCAATAGCGCTATACTTTTTAAATAAAGGCTTTTGGTAAACGAAAAAAATAGAAGTTGCAATAGCTGCTATTAAAACTAGGAATACTCCTGGAGAGATATCAAAGGAAGAATCCCCAGTTCCAAAAGCAATAAGAATAATTCCGATAAAGCCGAAAGCTAAACCAACCCATCCTACCTTACCTAAACGTTCCTTTAAAATAATTACAGCCATCACAGTGGTAACGATTGGTGCAGAACCAATTAACATGCCTGCAGTCCCTGCAGAAATAGTCATCTGTCCAAAAGTGACGCATATATGATACAAACTAATACCAATCCAGCCTAAGATTATTATTTTCCACCCATCCTGCTTTTCGGGTAGTTTAAATTTACTTCCTGGCCAGAGTGCAATGAGTAAAAATATAAGCGAGGCAATCAAAAAACGGAATAATGCCAAATGACCGGGAGAATAACCTCCGTTTAAGCTGGCGCTAATTGCTGCAAAAGAAGATCCCCAAATTGCTACAGTCAAAATCGCCAGTAAAAAAGCTTTCGTATTCATCTATAGTTCACCTTACCTTTAGATTAAGTGTGTTAAAGTAAGTAAAAATATTTTAATATAACTAGTGAATCTTACAACATATATGTAAATTAAACAATCCATCTTTTTTTGATTAAAAATAAATAATTAATTTATCAACTAGTGTTTAGTACACATACCTTTTTGCAGATATATAAGGGAAATTATCACTAAGGGACAAAATTACTTTTTTATTGGTGTTGACAAAATACCTAGAGGGGTATAATATAACGGTTATAACATTCATCAAATTTTCAGAAGGAGGTGTGCTTGTTGGCATACGATGCAAAAACTATTAATCGTATTAAACGAATGGAAGGCCAGCTTCGTGGAATTTTACGGATGATGGAGGAGGGCAAGGACTGCAAGGAAGTCGTTACCCAGCTTTCAGCAGTTCGCTCTGCAGCAGATCGTACAATTGGTGTAATTGTTAGTAACAATCTTTTAGAATGTGTGCAAGAAGCAGAAGGAAATAAAGATAAAATGAATTCTGTTATTCAAGAGGCAATGAATTTGGTTGTAAAGAGCCGATAGTCCGGCTTTTTTATTTAAATAAAATAATACCCCGTCAGGTATGAAGGAGATTGAGATGGAAAAGAAAAGAACTACGATAGTTTTATTCAGTGGTGATTATGATAAGGCGATGGCAGCATACATTATTGCAAACGGTGCAGCAGCTTACGATCATGAGGTTACAATATTTCACACATTTTGGGGAATAAATGCGCTACGTAAACAACAGCATATTGAGGTTAAAAAAGGATTTTTAGAAAAAATGTTTGGCAAAATGATGCCGAGGGGAGCAGAGCAGCTTGGACTATCTAAAATGCAGATGGCTGGTATGGGACCTAAAATGATTAAGCATGTCATGAAAAAGCATAATGCACTTTCTTTAACTCAGTTAATAGAGATGGCACAGGAGCAAGATATAAAATTAGTTTCTTGTACTATGACGATGGATTTGCTGGGATTACAACAAGAAGAATTACTCGATGGTGTTCAGTATGCGGGAGTAGCAGCGTACTTGGCTGACGCTGAAGATGGCACTGTAAATCTATTTATATAGGAGAGAGACAAATGGAATGGATATTTGTTGCATTGGTAGTAGTATTTTTTGCATGGAAGATGTTGCCTGCAAAAGGTATTAAAAATATTACTACTACAGAGCTGAAAAATATATTAAATGACAAAGATAAATTCTTCATAGATGTAAGGACTCCGGCTGAATATAAAGGGAGAAACATTCGACAGTTTAAAAATATCCCATTGGGATCTAAATTGGATGAGCTACCGAAGGATAAAGAGATTGTAGTGATTTGTCAAAGTGGTATGCGTAGTAGTAATGCGTGTAAACAATTAAAAAAAATAGGCTATGATCGTGTCACAAATGTCCGTGGTGGCATGAGTGCATGGAGATAAGAGGAGGAAGTTTAAATGAAAGAGATAACAGCAAAAGAATTAGAACAAAAACTAGTAAAGGGTGAGAAAGTAAATTTAATTGACGTGCGAGAAGTAGATGAAGTGGAGCAAGGAGCAATACCAGGGATTATTCACATCCCACTAGGTCTGTTAGAATTTCGTATGAATGAGCTCTCGAAAAAAGATTCCTACGTTATTGTATGCCGATCTGGAGGTAGAAGTGGACGTGCCACACAGTTTTTAGATAGCCAAGGCTATGATGTTACAAATATGACTGGTGGAATGTTAGCTTGGGAAGGTGAAATAAACTAAAAAAATTTTTTCTAAAATATAATACCCTATTAGGTATGGAGGAGAGTATAAATGAGTTTAAAAGCAGATGTTCAATTAGATGCAAAAGGTTTGGCTTGTCCAATGCCTATAGTAAAGACAAAAAAGGTCATGGCTGGTTTAGAAGATGGTCAAATTTTAGAAGTTTCAGCTACGGACAAGGGCTCTAAGGCAGATCTTGCCGCGTGGTCTAAAACAGTGGGGCATCAATACATTGGAACAATTGAAGATGGGGATGTACTAAAGCATTACATTCGTAAATGTTCAAATGAGGCTATGGAAGAAAATCAGCATCAAGAAATCATTGCCTTGGATGAACTAATAGCAAAAGTGGCAGATGGAGGAACAATTTTAGATGTTCGCGAGACTGCTGAGTTTGCTTTTGGACACATAGATGGAGCTAAGTCTATTCCAATGGGCGAGTTAGAAGAAAGAATGGATGAACTTGATAAAGACTTGCCGGTTTATGTGATATGTAGAACAGGCAAGCGAAGCGATCTTGCAGCACAAACACTAGTGCAAAATGGATTTGCAAAAGTTTGGAATGTCATACCAGGTATGACAGAGTGGAGCGGAAGCGTTAAAAAAACAATTTAGGAGGAAAAATGATGACAAACAAAGTAGCAATCATAGCAAGTAATGGTGGACTTTTTGATGCATATAAAGTGTTCAATATAGCAACAGCTGCAGCAGCAACAGAAAAAGAGGTAGCAATATTTTTTACGTTCGAAGGGTTGAATTTAATCCATAAACAAGGAATGCAGGGATTACCAATGCCTGAAGGCAGAGAGAGCCTAGCGGAAGGGTTTAAAAACGCGAATATACCTAATATTCCTCAACTGGTGGAAATGTCGCAGGAATTAGGGGTTAAATTTATTGCTTGTCAAATGACTATGGATGTAATGGGATTAACAAAGGAGGATTTTGTTAATGGTATCGAAGTGGGAGGAGCAGTGACGTTTCTAGAATTTGCAAAAGACGCGTCTCCGACATTGACTTTCTAACCGTACAAAATGCTTAAAAATTTTTAACGAAAATAATACCTATGGGGGTAATTTGGACATGACAGTAACTAAATGGACAGCAGATATAATTGCAAAAAAAGTAATTAATAATGAAAATCTATTCATTTTAGATGTACGTAACACGGATGCATTTGCTGATTGGAAAATAGAAGGACATAAATTTAAATACTTAAATATACCTTATTTTGAATTACTGGATGGTGTAGAAGAAATTCTACCTCAGATACCTGATGACAAAGAGATTTTAGTCGTTTGTGCGAAGGAAGGGTCGTCCATTATGGTAGCAGAAATGCTTTCAGATGCAGGACGTGACGCTGCTTATCTACAAGGTGGGATGAAGGCATGGAGTGAATACCTCGAGCCAATTAAAGTGAGTGACCTACAGGATGGAGGCGAACTTTACCAATTTGTTCGTTTAGGAAAAGGCTGCTTATCTTATATGGTTATCTCTAATGGGGAAGCGGCAATTATAGATGCTACTCGCATGGCTGATGTATTTATCAATTTCGCAGCAAGTAAAAAAGCAAAGATTACACATATTTTTGATACGCATTTACATGCAGACCATATTTCTGGTGGCCGTCAAATTGCTGCGCAGACAGGTGCTACTTATTACTTGCCACCAAAGGACGCAGTAGAAGTCGTATTTGACTACACACCGTTAGTAGATGGTGAAAAAGTGGAAATTGGTCATACAACTATTGCTATCCAAGCAATTTATTCACCAGGGCATACAATAGGATCTACTTCTTTTATTGTAGATAACAAGTTTTTATTAACAGGTGATATCTTATTTATTGATTCCATAGGACGCCCAGATTTAGCTGGTCTGGCAGAAGACTGGGTTGGAGATTTAAGAGAAACATTGTATACACGCTATCGCGAGCTTTCTGATGATTTAATCGTTCTACCTGCTCACTTCATGATAATTGATGAATTAAATGTAGATGGAACTGTTGCGAAAAGATTAGGAGATTTGTTTTTAGAAAACCATGGTTTAAATATTGAGGATGAAAATAAATTCCGTAGCATTGTTACTGATAATCTTCCTCCACAACCTAATGCCTATCAAGAAATCCGTCAAGTCAATATGGGGAAAATAACGCCGACCTCAGAAGAACAAACAGAAATGGAAATAGGTCCAAACCGTTGTGCTGTACGCTAATTAGTCTAAAAAAAAACTATTTACTAAAAGGAGAAATGAAAAATGAATTCAACAAAAGTATTAGATGCAAAAGGTTTAGCTTGTCCAATGCCGATCGTTCGTACTAAAAAGGCAATGGATACAATTGAGTCCGGTGAAATATTAGAAGTACATGTAACCGATAAAGGAGCTTTGGCAGATATTCCTGCCTGGGCTTCATCTGGAGGTCACACTATTTTAGAGCAATTAGAGGAAGCTGGAGTTCTAAAGTTTTGGATTCAAAAAGCATAAGTGGATAGGGGGACCCTAGAGTGGTCCCCTTTTTTCATAAATAAGGAAACAAAAGCTGTTTTCAAAGTTTGTCTGTCTTTTCTTAAAAGGAGGAATAAATATGGATATACCTTGGATCATTACAATTTTTCTTATAGGATTTGTCGGTTCATATGTGTCTGGTATGCTAGGCATTGGGGGATCAATCATTAAATACCCGATGCTATTATATATACCAGTCATGTTCGGATTTACAGCATTTACATCACATGAGGTATCAGGGATTAGCGCAGTACAGGTGCTCTTTGCCTCTATAGCGGGTGTATGGGCTTACCGTAAAGGTGGATATTTAAATAAGTCACTTATTATTTATATGGGTGGATCTATTTTAATAGGTAGTTTTGTAGGTAGCTTCGGTTCAAAGGGATTAACCGAGGAGACAGTTAACATTGTGTATGGCATTTTAGCGTTAATAGCGGCAGTCATGATGTTTGTACCAAAAAAACAGGTGGATGATAAGCCTTTAAATGAAGTCACCTTTAACAAGTTTTTAGCAGCTATTTTAGCTTTTATAGTAGGAATTGGATCGGGAATTGTAGGGGCAGCAGGTGGATTTCTGTTAGTGCCAATTATGCTAGTAGTATTAAAAATACCAACACGAATGACAATTGCTACAAGCTTAGCAATTACTTTTATATCTTCTATTGGTGCGACAATAGGTAAAGTATCAACGGGACAGGTTGAATATTATCCTGCAGTTATTATGATTGTAGCTAGTTTAATAGCAGCACCACTTGGAGCCAAAGCAGGCAAGAGTATGAATACGAAAGTTTTACAGTTCATACTTGCATTACTCATTTTAGGAACTGCCATTAAAATTTGGTTGGATATTTTATAGGATTATAAAGAAGTATCATTATTAATGATGTTGCAAACTATAGACAAATTCAAAGAAATTTGAAACTGTCTATAGTCTTTTTTCGTTTCAGGCGCTACGCTTTCTACGTGGATGGTTACACTTCTCCCTCCATGCAGAGACAGATGATAAACGATTTGTTTAAGAGCGATTGTTAGACTCGGAAAAGGCCATTGATACCCTCGATGTGAAACTCTTGGGTTATTTTTCCACGCTCTTAATTCATTCACAATAATGTCGTTTTATTTAATATGGGGAATTACAGACCATTTCTAGACATTGTTTCTTTCTAGTCAATCATATACTATTAGGTCACTATTTGATTTAGAATCTGTAATTTTTGTTAATATATACCTTGGTGTAATTTGTATTATTGCTTACTATCCTTGAGAACAGTCGGATGAAAATGAAAGGAGGAATTTGAGAAGGTTGGTTTTTATGAAAATAAAGAAATGTAATCTGAATACAAATAGTTAGGAGGGAAAGTGAAATGAAAAAGTTATTTTCTTTGTTTCTATTCTGTAGTTTATTACTAGTTGCTTGTAATGATGAGTCTGAAACGTCTGGTTCTAATGACAAAGGGGAAATAACCGTTTGGGCTCATCCATACACTGACAATCAAGAAAAAGAAGGAGAAATGTGGAAAGAGTTAATTGCTTCATATGAGGAGACTTCCGGTGTGAAAGTTAATTTTGAACAAATCCCTTGGGCTAATCGCGATCAAAAAATTTTGACTGCTCTTGCTGCCAATAATGGACCCGATGTGTTTTACGCCATTCCCGATCAGATGCCTCAATATGCTGAAGCAGGGATGCTCGTAGATCTAAGCCCTTATTTGGAAGACAATGATATGGACGATTTTGTAGAAAGCTCTTTAATCCCTACTAAATGGAAGGGGAAAATGTACGGTGTACCAATTCTTCAATCTGTCGAGACCTTTATGTACAATGTGGATGTAGTGAAAGCGATTGGAGAAGACCCTTCAAAGCTTCCTACTACTTGGGAAGAGTTTGAAAAATGGGCTGCTAAAGCTAAAGAAAAAGGTTATTATGCCTCTAGCTTTCAAGGCGGAGGTTCAATGAATGGGACACTTTACCCTTATCTATGGCAAGCAGGCGGTGAAATTCTAACAGAAGATAACAAAGTGTTGATTAATAACGAAAACGGAGTAGAGGCATTTGAATTTATCAATAAAATATATAACAACGGCTACATTCCAAAGGACTCTATTACTGCTTTAGATCATGATGCATTATGGGATAGCGGTAAGCTGCTGTCTATTCAAGGGGCAGGGAAATCAGTTAGTAGAATGCTAGAAAAAGAGACGTTTGACTTTGTGATAGCACCGCCATTAAAAAATAAAAAACAGGCTACTTATGGTACTACTGGGATGTTTGTTGTGCCAGTTAATTCAGATAATAAAGATGCTGCTGCAGAGTTTATAAAGGTAATCACCAATGCAGAAAATCAAAGGAAGTTTAATAGAGAAACCCAATTCATTCCTACTAGAGAATCGGCAAAGGATATTTACGATGATCAAAAATATTTAGCACAATTGGCCACTTACACTCAATTTACACAGTCAGGGGTCATTCATCCGGAAGGGCGAAACATTATGCCTTTAATACAAGCGGAACTACAAACAATGTTAGAAGGCAAGAAAACTCCTAAAGAAGCTGCAGATGCAGCAGCCAAGGCAATTGAAGAAAAATTAAAATAAAGAAAAAGAGAGCTTAATCTTATTAATAGATTGAGCTCTCTTTAGTTAGAGAAGGGACTTCCTCAAACTTAGTACTATCATTCAAAGAGATAGAATCTGCGTTTCTGTTCTTTTCTTGTCTTTTCTCGATTCTTCTGAAGGCTCTAAAGCTCAACAAGGTTATGACGTAGGCAAGTAGGCTTCCAGAGAAAAGCGGGATTGCCCCAGGCAAAAATGTAAGAAAAAAATACATAGCAACTGTGCTTGCTAAAATGCCTAAAAGCTCTAATGGAGAGGTAATAGCTATGAGTAAGGATTGCTTTATGTACTCAAAGTACTTTAAGTCAAAATGAACATAAACAGGAAAGAAAAACGATAAAATAAGAATACTAGAGAGAAGAATAAAAAATAGAATTGGTATTAAAAAAGTAAATTGGCCATCATTTAACAGAATAAATTGAAAGTCAAAAACTAGAAAATAACCCACGAGAACAAAAATTAAGGCGTAGCCATTTGCCTTCCAAAAATCCTTTTTAAAAAATCTCCAATACGTAGGGAAAATTTTAATCGATTCATAGTTCTCTTTGTTTAGCAGTTTTCTAATAGTACTAAACAAAGCGATAGTAGAAGGAAATAAACCAAAAGCCCCTAACCCTACAATGCTAAAAAAAATCCATAAAAAATTTAAATAGATCAGTGAAAGCATCCTATAGGCGATGTTATTAAAGCTATCCCAATTCAGAATATATCACGCCTTTCAATTCTCAAATTTAAAAGTTTAATATTAAATTGAGTTAATTTCGTAAATAGTTCTTTACCAATTAAACACGAAGATTCCTAATATATTGATTGTAGCGACAGGTGCGGCGACTCCTGCGGGAATGAGTGAAACAGATAAGCCATCGCAAAAGGCTTATATCATAGTTCGATTGTTCGTGTTTTTTAAAAAAATAGGAATTATGAAATTGATTTAATTTTACTAAATAAAACATTTTATCAATTAAAGACTATTTATAGACATTGTCTCTTTATTACTAATCATATAAGATTAATTAAAAGTTAATTGATAATTTAGTAATTTCAGTATATTCAAAGGTAAGTAAAAAGTAAATATTTAAAAAAATTAATAATTTTGCTATGACAGCGCTTACTATTTTACGGAATAAGAAGTAGAACTTTTTATTGAGTATTTTTCTAGTTAAGTGATTAGCTCCATTTGCTAGAGACATAGGCACTGGCTACTTTTCTTATTAAAAGGATTAGCTTATTTGAAGGGAGGTAGTCTTTTAAAAATAGCTAGTTGTCCGCTCTAAGAGAAAATCGTTATAAATGGGAAGGGGTAAATGAAATGAAAAAGCTGTGGTTCTTTTTATTGTTATTAATATTTAGTGCTCTAATGGTAGCTTGTAGTGAGGAAGATGCTTCGGATGCGGGTGAAAAGATAGAAACTTCCGGAGAAGCAGGAAATAAAGAAGATGGTTTCTCAGGGGAAATAACAGTTTGGGCACACCCTTTTACAGGTGACCAGGAAGTAGAAGGTAAGATGTGGAAGGAAATAATTAGTTCTTATGAAGAAACTACTGGAGTGAAAGTGAACTTTGAACAAATACCTTGGGCGAATCGTGACCAAAAAGTGCTGACTGCTTTAGCAGCTAATAATGGGCCAGATGTATTCTATGCTATTCCTGACCAAATGCCGCAATATGCCGAAGCGGGGATGTTATTGGATCTTAATCCATATTTAAAAGATAATGACATGGAAGATTTTGTGGAGAGTGCATTAGTTTCAACTACTTGGAAGGATAAGGTATATGGATTACCAATTCTTCAGGAAGCATATACATTCCTATATAACGTGGACATCATTAAAGAAATTGGAGAAGACCCATCAAAGCTTCCAGCAACTTGGGCAGAATTTGAAAAATGGGCTGAAAAAGCAAAAGAAAAAGGATATTATGCATCTAGCTTCCAAGGCGGTGGTTCGATGAATGGAACGTTGTATCCATATCTATGGCAAGCAGGTGGAGAAGTGCTTACAGCTGACAATGAAGTAAAGATTAACAGCGATGCTGGAGTAGAAGCCTTCGAATTTATCAACAAAATGTATAAAAATGAGTGGATTCCAAAGGATTCTATTACTGCATTAGAGCACGACGCTTTATGGGATAGCAGTAAAATGCTTTCTGTTCAAGGATCTGGGGCATCAATTAGCCGTATGTTAAGTAAAGATACATTTGAATTTGTTATTGCACCTCCATTAAAGAACAAAAAACAAGTTACTTATGGAACTACTGGTATGTTCGTAGTACCTATTAACTCAGAAAATCCAGATGCAGCAGCTGAATTTGTAAAAGTTATGACGAGTGCAGAAAACCAACGTAAATTTAATCAGGTTACTCAGTACATTCCAACACGTGAATCTGCAAAGGATATCTTTGGAGAGCAGAAGTATCTAGCTCAGCTAGCAACTTATACTGAGTTTGCAATGCCGGGGGTTATACATCCAGAAGGACGTAACATCATGCCGTTAATCCAAGCGGAGCTTCAAACAATGATGGAAGGCAAGAAAACTCCAAAAGAGGCAGCGGATGCAGCAGCTGAAGCGATTAAAGGAAAAGTAAAATAAATCTAATAGAGAGTTTGATCTAAAACAGATCAAGCTCTCTATTGATTAATTTACATAAGAAAGGGTGTTTACACTGGTAAATACATTAGGTAAGCCTTTAGTGTCCAAGAAAAGCGGGATGACTCTTCGGGCAAGATTAAAAAGACAGTGGGATCGTAATGCGATCGTCTATATTTTTCTTATCCCCATATTAATACATTTTGCTATTTTCCAAGTGTATCCATTCCTTTTGAGCTTCTATTTGACTTTTATGGATTGGAAGGTAATTGGAGATCCAGAATTTGTAGGTCTTAAACATTGGGAATATTTTTTAAGCGATAAGCTCGCATGGAAAGCCATATGGAACACAGTAAAATTCTCCGTATATTATATAGTACCAACAATGGCTGTAGGACTGATACTTGCTTTAATTATTAATTCAGGAGTAAAGATGGCTGGATTCTTTAAAGGGATATTTTTCTTGCCGGTTGTTACCTCTTTTGTAATTATTGCCGGTATATGGGGTTGGTTATTTAGAGGAACAGAAGAAGGGATGATTAACTATCTAATAGGCTTAATAGGCATTGAGCCTCAATTATTTTTATCTGATTCTAGCCAGGCTTTACCAGTGTTAGCGGCACTAAGCATTTTTAAAGTAGCAGGCAGCACAATGATTTATTATTTTGCAGGACTTCAATCAATAGATAAGGGTTTATATGAAGCTGCCAAAATGGATGGGGCATCCACTACTAAAATCTTTTGGAAGGTAACTTTTCCTTTATTGAAGCCTATACACTTTTATGTTGCCATTACCACAACCATTGGCTCTTTCCAAATCTTTGACTCTGCCTACCTATTAACAGGTGGCGGTCCAAATTATGCAACGACGACGATTGTTTATTACTTATACAATCAAGGATTTACTAGCTTAAATTTAAGCTATGCAGCAGTACTTTCCTATGTGTTATTCTTCATCATCCTAATGATCTCTCTTTTACAAAGAAGGTTCTTAGGGAAAGAATCTAATCTCTATTAGAAGGGGGATGAAAAACTATGAAAAAGGTTATTTCCTACATTGCTTTGTTATTGTTAGGGTTTTGTTTTCTCATGCCCTTTATCATTATGATTTTAGGCTCCTTTAAAAATGTAGAGTATGCCCAGCTAGATCCACTTTTTTGGATACCGGATGAACCAACTCTAAAAAACTATTTATATATTATGAGGGACGGTCTATTTGTCAGATGGATTTTCAACTCCATAGTTATCACAGTTATCCCGGTAGCTAGTCAGATGATTTTCTGTGCAATTTTAGGATATATTTTTGCGAAGAAAAAATTCTTCGGGAGAGAATTTATATTTTGGGTATTTATGGGGGTTATTATGATTCCTCAGCAATTGCTAATCATTCCAAAATATATTATGTTCTCCGATTTTGGATGGATCAACACCTATTGGGCACTCATTGTTCCTGAGCTTTGGGGAATCATGGGAGTATTCCTAGTAAGACAGTTTTTACAGGGAATACCAAATGATTTAGAAGAGGCTGCCTATATAGACGGAGCAAATGATTTACAAATATTCTTTAAAGTTATTTTGCCACTTTCTATTCCAGTAGTGGCTACTGTAGGAACATTTGCCTTTATATCAAACTGGAACGATTTATTTCAACCACTAATTTATTTAACGCAGGAAAAAATGTTCCCAGTAACACTAGGATTGGCGTCCATGCTAGGGAAGGAAGGTAACTTTGGAATAGAAATGGCTGGTTCAGCAGTTTCCTTTATACCAACCTTTCTTATTTTCCTGTTTTTTCAACGATATTTCACAGAAGGAATACAAATGTCAGGTTTGAAATAATGAAGCCTAACTGAATAGGTTTTGAAGTAAGGAGTGAGTGAAGTGAAGTCAGTTATTGCTAAAGATCAAAAGGTTTTTATAGAGGACAGACCCAAAATGGATATTATGCCTTCCTTTCTTTTGATTAAAACGTTGTACAGTGCGATTTCTCCAGGAACGGAGCTAAGCTTAATAACAGCAAGCAATGAAAGAGAGATTTCCTTAGGCTATAGCGCAGTTGGTATTGTGGAGGAATGCGGTGATGGTATAACCGGCTTTCAAAAAGGAGATATAGTCGCTTGCTATGGAGCACCTTACGTAGGACATTCCGAGTATCTATGTGTGCCAATGACCTTATGTGCGAAAGTGCCACAGGGGATGGATCCAAAAGAAGCATCTCTAGCTGGAATTGGAGCAATCGCTATTCATGCACTTCGAGTAGCTAAATTAGCCTTTGGAGAAATAGTAGTGATTGTTGGTCTTGGATTGTTAGGGCAAATGATTGCAAAGATTGCTCATGCTGCAGCTTACGATGTTATTGCTTTCGATACACAAGCAGAGCGAGGAGCTATGTTAACAGAAGAGTCAGGAATTACTTCCTTTTCTAAGCTAGACGAGATGGAAGAAGAGATTAAAAAGCACACTGCCAACAGAGGAGCAGATGCTGTACTGCTTTGTACAGGCGGCAAGAGAACTACACTTACAGGACAAAGCTTAGAGTGGATACGTGGTCAAGGAAAAATAGTTATTGTAGGTGATGTCGAGCCGAATTTCCCTAGGGAATTAATGTTTGGAAAAGAGGCTCAAATTCTTATTTCCAGGGCAGGGGGGCCAGGGAGATATGATCCTGTCTATGAGAAGCAGGCGGTGGACTATCCTTATGGATATGTAAGGTGGACAGAGGGAAGAAATGTAGCGGAATATTTAAGACTAGTAAAAGAAAAGCGTATTAAGATTGATTCATTTATAACAGAAGAAGTGAACATAGATCAGGCGCCAGCTGCATATAAAGATTTGATTAATAAGAAATCGAAAACGTTGACGAAGCTTATTAGTTTTCGATAAGTAGATTTTTATAAACTGAGAGGAGAGTTTTAATGTTAAAGGTTGGTGTAATTGGTGGAGGGTCAATTTCGCAATTTCATATTACCCCTTATATCCTACATAAACAGGTAGAACTAATAGCATTATGTGATCAAAATGAACAAAGGCTTACGGAGTGTGGACACCAATATGGGGTCACTCATTTGTATTCTAACTATAAAGAGTTATTAGCCAACAAAGATGTGGATGCTGTAAGTATTTGTACATGGAATAATACTCATGCTGAAATAGCTATTGCAGCAATGGAAGCTGGAAAACATGTGTTAGTTGAGAAACCATTATGTATGACGGTAGAAGAGGCTTTAGCAGTGGAAGCAGCAGCAGAAAAATCTGGAAAGGTTTTACTAGTCGGGTTTGTTAGAAGACATGGTGATAACACGAATCTCTTAAAAGAATTTATAGATCAAGATTATTTAGGAGAAATTTATTATGCAAAGGCTTCTTGTTTAAGAAGGTTAGGCAATCCAGGTGGCTGGTTTAGTGATAAGTCTAAATCTGGGGGAGGAGCTCTCATGGATTTGGGTGTTCATATGATTGATATATGCTGGTATATGATGGGGAAACCACGTCCGATTTCAGTTAGCGGCAATACCTACTCGAAATTAGGTAACCGCAGTAATATTAAGAATCTTTCCTTTTACAAGGCTGCTGATTATGATTCCTCTTTAAATAATGTAGAAGATTTAGCAAATGCATTGATTCGTTTTGAAAACGGTGCTTCCTTAGCTGTAGATGTGAGTTTTACGCTTCAGGCAAAGGAGGATCAACTGAGCGTGAAATTGTATGGAAACAAAGGTGGAGCTGAAATAGAACCAGAGCTGGTTATTGTAACAGAGCAGAACGATACGATTTTGAATATACTTCCTCAGGTTGACAATAAAAGCTTTGACTTCGCTGGATCCTTTACAAATGAAATTAATCATTTTGTAGAATGTTGCTTGGAAGGCAAATCTCCTGTTGCTCCTGTTGAAGACGGGGTAGAAGTAATGAAAATGTTAAATGCTATCTATGAGTCGGCTCAAACTGGTAAAGAAGTTTATTTGTGAGCATTTGGTTCAATTAGAGAAAGGGCTTGATAAATATGGGTAGACAAATCGCAGATTTCCCATTAAACCAACTTAAAGTATATCAACCAAAGCTTATTCACAAGCCGTCAGATTTTGGTGAATTTTGGGTCGAACAACAGCAACAAATAAATAGCTTACAGCCGAAGGTCTCAATCGATTGGAAGGAGTATGTGATTCCTACAATGGAGGTCGCGGATTTGTTGTTTGTAAGCTGGGATGGTACACCGTTAAAAGGGTGGGCCATAAAACCAAAGGGAGTAGATCAGTGTCCTGTAATGCTGAGTATTCATGGTTACACAGGTAGCCGTGGATTACCTTTGGATTACGTAAAGTGGGTTTCTATGGGCATTGCAGTTTATGCATTTGATGTCCGCGCACAAGGTAGTTCCCCGGACTATGCTAAATATAACAATGGGGGTAGGACACTGGGCTGGATGTTGAATGGTATTCATGAGCCTGAAAATTATTATTATACGAACGTGTATAAGGATCTTTTATTTCAGCTCAATTGGATAAGGTCGTCTGAAACTCCAATTGAGCCAACGAGGATTGGACTTCTTGGAAGTTCCCAAGGAGGAGGATTAGCTCTAGGTCTTGCAGGATTGGATCAAGGGGTAGAGCTAGTTGTTGCAGATTATCCATTCCTAGCAAACTTTGAGCGAGCAATAGAGATTTCTCAAGCAGGTCCTTATCTGGAGTTTGTGAATTATTTTAAGTATACAGATCCGCAATATGAAACCTATGAATCAGTAATGCAAACACTAGGCTATATAGATTGTGTCCACTTTTGTGATTCTATTATTTGCCCGACCTTAATATCTATTGGACTGGAGGATCCTGTTACCCCTCCCTCTACTGTCTTTGCAGCCTATAATCATTTACGAACATCAAATAAGGAAATTGAAATCTATCCTCAATACGCACATGAGGTAAATCCCTTTCATGAAGAAAAGAAACTAGAGTTTGTAAGAAAGAATTGGTTGGAGTGATAGATAGGGGGTCAGATGATGAAAATCAGTATAAGTATGTATAGTTTAGCTTCTACTCTTCGGCGAGAGAGTTGGAGAGTAACAGAATTTATTGAGTATGCAAAAACGATTTCCTTGGACGGGGTAGAGCTGTTAGATATTTACTGGCAAAACCCAGCAAATAAAGATGAAGAAATTAAAGGAATTGTCGAGAATTTACAACGAAACAATCTAGAAGTTTCAGCTTATGATATTACAAATAATTTCGTTCATCAAAAAAAGATTGAGCGAAAAGCTGAGGTCGAGAAGGTAATTGAGGGCATTCGTGTGGCTAAAGAATTGAATGCTAATACTGTTCGTGTTTTCTGTGGGGATATTAGAGAGGGTCTTATCTATGAAGAATGTTTTGATTGGATAATTGAAGGTTTAAAAGAAAGTGCAAAGATAGCAGAACAAGAAAAGATAGTCTTAGCTGTTGAGAACCATGGATTACTAGCAGGAAAAAGTCTACAGATTCATGAAATTCTTAGAGCAGTCAACAGTCCGTATGTGAAGTCAACCTTTGATACAGGTAACTTCTTATTAGTCCATGAAGAGCCTACGAAAGCATTTGATCGACTTAAGCAAGAAATTGCTCATGTTCATTTTAAGGATTTTAGAGAGAAGCACACTCATGAAAGCGTAAAAGGATTCCGTTCTACAGAAGGAAAAGAGTTAATTGGAGTTATCCCAGGAGATGGGAAAGTCGATCTTGCCTATATAGTAGAGGGGTTAAAAAAATATGGTTACCAGGATTGGCTCTCCATCGAGTATGAAGGTTTTGAGGATGCAAAAATGGCTAACGAGGAAGCTGTACGCCGTCTGAGAAAGCTGTTGAAATGAAGGAGTGAAACATTATGAGTGTTATTTTGAGTAGCTTTAACAATATAGAATTAGCGCAAGCAGATAAACTTCATTCTGTTGAACAACTAGTGATGATTAATAGTACAAAAAGTTCTTTTGTGATGGATGCGACAGAGTCAAATTTAACAGCCCTAGAAAAAAGAGGACATGAGTTTTATATTCCGTCAGACTTACTTAAGCATGTGAATGAGGATAGTAATGCTAAAGTATATTTTGACTTAGAGTGTCATCCATTTTATCAAAAGATAAAAGAAGTTATAGAAAAAGGTATTACATCAAACGGTGTGTTTCGTTTTCGAAGAATATCCAAAGGGAATAATCCCCAGCTTATAGCAGATGACCTTTACGTCCTGTCCTTATTATTTGGTGAACCTAAAGAGAAATACATAAAAAAGAGTAAGCTTGAGACTGTAATAAGTCATATTATTCTGATGATACGTTTTGAAAGTGGAGTCATGGCCCATGTGGAATTTACGTTTGCTAATGTTAATCGTATTGAATTGGAATGGAGTGGCATCAAACAGATAGTTGAATTCGATAGTGATGAGTTAAGGGGGCAATTACTCCCGCTACAATACTCTGCTAACGATTTAGTCTCCTCTGCTAAAAAGATAGATGCTGTGCTTATTGACAAAGTACGATATTATAAGAATTTCGTAGCTGGGGGTGCACTTATATGAAGGTAGGTATGATGAGTTTTGCTCATATGCATGCAAATAGTTATGCTGATGCACTAACAAAAATTAAAGATGTGCAGATTGTTGCTGTTTTTGATGATTTGGTGGAGAGAGGGCAAAAGGCAGCTGCTTTGTTTAATACAGAATATTATATGGATCAGGAATTATTTCTTTCCATAGAGATGGATGCAGTTATCATTTGTAGTGAAAATTTTCGCCATAAAGAGATGGTGATAAGTGCCGCAAAAGCAAAAAAGCATATTTTATGTGAAAAGCCTATCGCCATTAACATAGAAGATGCAAAGGAAATGATACAAGTTTGCCAAGAACAAGCCGTCATTCTGCAAATAGCGTACCCAGTTAGATTTAGTTCTCCGATTCAGCATTTAAAAGGGATGATTGAAAAGGGAGAGTTGGGAGATATTATTTCTTTTCGTACGACTAACAGAGGACAAAACCCTGGTGGCTGGTTTATAGAGGAAGAAAAGGCTGGAGGGGGAGCAGTGCTTGATCATACTGTACATATGGTGGATATTATGCGTTGGTATTTGAAAGAGGAAATTACGGAAGTGTCTTCTATAGTTGACTCTTATTTTCATCATATTGAAATAGATGATGCTGGTTTACTGACGTTAGAGTTTGCAAACGGAGTAATAGCCTCTCATGATCCAAGTTGGTCAAGATTCTCGGAGTATCCTGCTTGGGGTGATGCAACAATAGAAGTTATTGGTACCAAACAAATTGTTAAGGTAGATGCCTTTAAAGAGCATTTCCGTATGTTTATTAGTGGAGAAAAGTCTCTTGAGCATGTTTTTTATGGAAATGACATGGACTTTGGATTAATACAGGACTTCGTTCAATGTGTTAAAGAAAAAAGAGAACCGTCAATTACTGGGTTTGATGGTTTAAAATCACTAGAGGTTGCCTTGGCCGCATATGAATCCAGCAAATTAAAACAACCAATAAAATTATAGAGTTTCAAAGGCGCATGTTTTCATCAACTAAGAGAAAATCATGTGCCTTTTACTGTAACTAAGAAGAAATATATTAACTATAAAGGGTGGTGAAGAGATGTGTTTGATTACTTATTTTGACGAACAAGAAACAATTCTATTTGCAGTAGGAGAGATAAGGAGATTGTTAAGGAAGGCAGGTATAGAAAGTACCCTTCAATATAATGAAAAATTGAAAGAGAGCGCCCAAGATGAAAAACGAATTCTGTTAGTCACTAGAAAACAATATGAAGCTTTACTAAATGTGGACAAAGTAGCTATAAATTTAAAACTAGATGGCTTTGCCATAGTAAAACAAGGCTCAAATACATGGATTATTGGGGAGGAACCACGCTCTGTCTTGTATGGAATTTACAAGTACTGTGAAATATACATGGGATACAGATGGATTCATTTGAATCAAGAAGAATTAGTCCATGCATCGTTGAAAGAGGAAGTGGTACTTTCTATATTTGAACCGTCCTTTCAAAGAAGGGGAAATATTATTGAAACGATTGATGATCCAATGTTTATTAACTCATTAATTGATTGGGGAGTAAAAAATGGTCATAATGAATATTTTTTTACTTTCTTTTTATGGGAAAAAGTAAAAGCTTATGTCGCACCTACGTTACAAAAAAGAGGTGTGAAGGTGACGTTAGGTGGTCATTCCCTGCAATTTTTATTAAACGAGATAGAAATTAAGAGTGATAAACAAGAAAATCTTCAATTTATTACAAAAGACAAGGCAATACAGGAGCAGGTCATTCAAAAAATAGCAGACATTTGTAAAGAGAATGAAGTCATCTCAAGAATATCCTTGTGGCCAGAGGATGTTGGTATTGGTGAGAAAAACGGTAGAGACTTCATGTCCAGTTATATTTTGTTTACTGAAAATTTAAATAAATTATTAAAGAGTAGTGGCCAGTCAGTAGAGGTAGAGCATATAGTCTATAATGCTGGACTTTCGTGGAATATGCTAGAACGTGGAAATGACACTAATGTCTCGTCTGATGTTGATATTCTATTTGCGTACTGGGGTAGAAACTACGCCGATAGTATAAAATCCCAAGAGATTAATCAGCAAAGAGCTACCCATGCATTAAAGGATTGGAACGCACAAGTCATACAGAACGGTAGAAATCTAACCGTTTTAGAATATTATAGTGACCATTTCATGCTAAGCGAGTTATTCCCACCCCTAGCAAGAAGAATTGATGAAGACCTAAAGGATTATCAGCAGCAAAACATAACAGGAATGTTAAATCTGATTGTACCACCACATTTGAAAGAACATTCCTCGGAAATGGACAAAAGATATCCATGGAAGTGGGTCCAACATTTCAATAATTATATATATACGAAGCTTGCTTGGGGCGAGGAATTAGAACGAGCGTTAGACTTATATTTCCAAAGCTATCAGGATCCGAAGAAGTTCAAGCGGACGTTTCTATTGTTAGAAGAAATCATTGCACCTTACACTCAATGGAACATTCCGTTATTCCCGGCTAGAGTAGTAGACCCCGAGAAGGTTACAAATATCGTAGAGGTTCAGGAGATTTTAAACTATTTACAAAAGATAGGTCAGTTTTTTGACGAGTGGGATTTTACTGAGGTAGAGACGCTACTACCTATTTATTCAAAGGATAATAACCAATCATATAATTCTGAGGAAATGTCCAAATTCTATTTCTATTATGTAAAAACTATTGCAGAGAAAACTCTACAGGAATGGCTCGATAAATAAAAGATGGAGGTAAGATAATGGATTTTAAATCACTATACTATTACAAGCCAACATTGCCGAAATTAGACTTTAAAATAATAGAAAAGGATTTAATTGTATACGGTGGAACTCCAGCAGGTTTAACTGCCGCTGTCCAGGCACGACGAAATGGATTGACTGTTGCAGTGGTAGAATTCAGTCGAAATATCGGTGGGATGACTGCTAGTGGGTTAGGTGCTACAGATCTTGGCGCAGAGAGTGCAATAGGTGGGATCGCTAAAGAGTTTTATGATGAGATAGCTAGATACTATAACAAAGAAAAGCAATGGAGATTCGAACCTAAGGCTGCTCAATCTATATTTGCCTCATGGATGGATAAGTACGATATTCCCGTGTTTCTTAATGAGCATTTACAAAAAGTCATTAAAGAGGATGAAAAAATAATTGACATAGTAATGGAGAGTAATAATCGTTTTAAAGGAAAAATCTTTATGGATTGTAGCTATGAAGGCGATTTACTAGCTCAATCTGGTGTGTCCTTTTTTGTAGGGAGAGAATCTAATGCCACCTATAAAGAAATCTACAATGGCGTACAGTTTGGAGCACCACACCATAAATTTGAGAAGTGGATTGATCCATATGTGATAGAGGGTCAGAAGGAAAGTGGAATATTACCAGGTATAAGCGAAGACAGTAAAGAGTCTCTAGGATACCAGGGACAGGGGGATCATCGGATTCAAGCTTACAACTTTCGAATTTGTTTAACGAATAACCCTAAAAATCGCATTCCTTTTCCAAAACCCCCTAAATATGAGCCTCAACGTTATGAGCTATTATTACGTTATATTAAGTCTGGCGTATGGGACGCTATGAAACTTCATACTCCACTTCCAAATGATAAGTCAGATTTGAATAACCATGGGGCAATCTCGACTGACAATATAGGAAACAATTATGAATGGCCGGAGGGTAGCTACGAAAAACGGGAGGAAATTTTTCAGGATCACGTAAATTATGATCTTGGAATGCTCTATTTTCTATCTAATGATGAAAGAGTCCCACATTCAATTCGTGAGGAGGTAGCATCTTGGGGGCTGCCAAAGGATGAATTTACGGAAACGGGACATTGGCCACATCAGCTATATATAAGAGAAGCAAGGAGAATGATCTCAGATTATGTTATGACAGACCATAACTGTCTTGGACAATCCCTTGTTAAAGACCCTGTTGGATTAGCATCCTTCCATATGGATTCACATAACTGTAGACGTGTAGTGATTGATGGTAGGTGTGTCAATGAGGGGGATGTGCAGGTCCCAATTTCTCCTTTTGAGATTTCCTATCGATCAATACGCCCTAAGTCAGAAGAGTGTGTTAATCTGCTCGTTCCAGTTTGTCTATCAAGCTCACATATCGCATATGGATCAATCCGCATGGAGCCCGTTTTCATGATCCTTGGACAATCCGCAAGTGTTGCAGCAAATTTAGCTATCAAACATAATACATCCGTCCAAGATATAGATTATCAGGAACTAAAACAAGAGTTGAAGAAAGTAAACCAGGTTGTTGAGTGGAGTAGCAACATGGAAGATGACCCTATTAAACGTATGCAAGAGACATTCGGACAGTAGGAGAAAGGGTGACGTGAAATGAAAGTAATACCTTGGAAAGCTAGTAGGCTAGAGGAAATGGTAGAGCTCTGGAACAAAGAGTTGGGAGAAGAATATCCAATGCGTCAGAAGCTTTTTAACCAAAATAGTTTGGAAGACAAGAATGTTCTAGAAGATGGTTGCGCCATGGGGGTAGATGAACAAAACAACTTAATAGGATTTATTATAGCCAAAAAGTGGCAAGAGCAAGTAGATATAAAAATGGATTCAAAAAGGGGATGGATTCAGGTCCTCTTGGTTGATAAAAATTATCGAAATAAAGGAGTAGGAACAAAGCTACTTGGTAAGGCGGAAGAAACACTAAGAGATAATGGCATAGAAGAAATTCAACTGGGCGGAGATCCTTTTCATTATTTCTCTGGAGTCCCTCTTCAATATGAAGAGACGCAACAATGGGCGGAAAAGAAGGGCTATTTGAAAAGAATCGACACATATGACCTGATTAATCACCTTAGTAAGAATTATTCCATGCCAGAAGACAATACAGTTTCCTATTCAATTCTACAAGCGGAGGAAAAGGAAGAGTTTCTAACATTTTTAAACAAGTCTTTTCCTGGTAGATGGGAATATGAGGCGATAAAATATTTTGAATCTAAGGGAAGTGGCAGAGAATTTGTAGTTCTCAAAAAGAATGGACGTATCATTGGTTTTTGTCGAATCAATGACGATGCATCTCCAACTATTGCTCAGAATGTTTACTGGAGCCCTTCCTTTACAACTAAGGTTGGAGGAATTGGACCACTTGGAGTAGATTCGAGTGAACAAAAGCAAGGATATGGATTAGGAATTGTACAGGCAGCGATGGCGATATTACAGGAAAGAAAAATTGAAACTATTATTATTGATTGGACGATACTAGTAGATTTCTACAAAAAACTAGACTTTGATATTTGGAAGACCTACGGAATTTATTTGAAGGATTTAACTAGCGAGAAATGAAATATGCTCGAAGTTTCATTTGCTATCCATTCCATGTTCCAGAATCTAACTACTGATCATAAGCAGGATTAATTTATTTTTACTTACACATTGCGTGATAGTATGCGCAAGAATCCTAGAATACTAGTGTTAAAAACTATAAATATGGGAGGAAGAAGAAATGAAAAAGCTCTTGAAAATTATGATAACTACAGTGATTTGCACCAGTGTAGCACTAGGGAACTTTGCACCTCTATCCATATCTCATGCGGAGGAAGTGCCAATTGAGGTACGAAACCCCGGATTTGAAGAGGCAAATAATGACCCGTCTACTATACCGGGCTGGTCAATGGAAAATAACAGTAGTACTCCAGCAACTATTATCAACACCATTTCTCACACAGGGCTTCACAGCCTACATTTTAAAGACGAATCAGACAAAGCAGGTAGTAGGATATTTAGTGACAGAGTATCAGTCATTCCAGGTAAATCCTATACTGCAAAGGTCATGACAAATGTGGTAAAGCAAACTCATAATATTGTGTATGAGGTGCACTATTACGACAAAGATAATAGAAAGCTCACAAACAATGTCAAAACAGAGTTATTCGGAAACTTACCTAAAAACAAGTGGGCAGAACTAAAAGTCTTCACGGAGGTTCCTATGAATGCAGCATATGCAAGATTAGCTTTCTACTCAGGAGGAATTAGCTTAACAGAAGCTTACTTTGACGACGTATCTTGGGAGCAAGCAGCGGAAGATATTCCTTTAGAAAGAGAATATGCTTCTCCAGTCGATTTAGGTGAAATGGTTAACGTGCAGCTAGGACAAGCAGCAGTCATTCAAAAAAACAGTCTCGGAGAAAATGAGGTATATTATCATTCTAACGGCCTTCCGGGCACCTTTTCTGTTTTAAATGCGGAGACAGGAGAGCTTAAATTTTCTAAAGTAATAGAAGGAACAGAAGCCTTATGGGCAATCACTGTCGGTTCCGATCAAAATGTGTATTTTGCAGGGACCGGGGATGGTAAGCTTTATCGATATTTACCCGAAGAGAAGAAAGTAGAAGAATTAGGGGTCAATCCATCTGATGACTGGGTATGGGATTTAGAAGGGACAACGGACGGGAAGATTTATGGATCTACTTATCCCCATGCAGGTGTATTTGAATACGACATAGAAAGCGGTGTTTTCCGTAACTTTGGTAGTGCGAAGGAAGGACAGCAATATGCCAGAGGTATTGGAGTAGATGACGAATCCATTTATGTTGGAGTAGGTACTAAAAAGCATTTGATAAAAATTGATAGATCAACAGGGGAAAAAGAAGAAATTATAATTGATGGTCACTCAGGTCTGGATGGAATGATAGAAAACATTTTTATCGTAAATGATAAGCTTTTTGTTTCTGCTGGATCGGTAACTATGCTAGTTCTAGATATAGAGAAGCACGAAGTGATTAATCAGTTTAGTTACAGCAATATGATTTCAGAACCTTCTCCACACGATAATAATTTAATTTACTTTAAGTTTGAAAAGAAATTGTATCAGTACGATTCTAGTAAAAATGAAACAAAAGAAATTGAAGGTATTCCTTTATTGCCTGACACAGTCCGAGTAAAAGATATGGCATGGATAACTTTAAGCAATGGAGAGACGGTTCTTGCAATGATTACGCAGTATGGCGAATATATATTATATGAGCCGGTCAATAATGAGATAACGTTTATTGACATGAATATTGCCTCTCAATCCGTAGAGATTCAGGCGCTAGAAGCTGGACAAGACGGCAAATTATATATGGGTGGCTACCAACGTGGACTAAGTATATACAACCCATTTACCAATGAAAGAGAAGTGAATATACCTTCCTTTGCCCAACCAGAAGGTATCGGCTTTCTAAACAACAAAGTATATTATGGAACTTATGTTGGGGCTATGATGTATAGCTATGATCCAAGCAAGGATATAGATTTAAATAGTAATCCTAAACTTGAATATGATATAACGGACCATCAAGATAGACCATTTACGATGACATCCGGAGATAATAAGCTATTTGTCGGTACGGTACCAGATTACGGTGTATTAGGTGGAGTTTTAGCCATATTTGATGAAAATACTGGTAAATGGTCACAATATAGAAATGTAGTAGAAGATCAAAGTATTATTGGATTAGCCTATAAGGACGGGAAACTATATGGTAGCACGTCCATTTGGGGTGGGCTAGGCTTGGACCCAAAAGCAAAAGAGGCTAAGATATTTGTTTGGGATGTAGCTACTTCACAAAAAATAGCAGAATTTACACCTACTATTCCTGGAATAGACGAAACTCCGAGAATGATTGGAGAAATCTCTATTGGGCCAGATGGTAACCTATGGGGCATAGTAGATGGGACGATATTTGCGATAGATCCAGAAACGCTGGAAGTTGTTAAGAGCAAAACCATTCATCCAAGCTTATATAATAGCAGTAAATGGCTACCTTACCGACTAGAATGGGCACCAGATGGAATGCTCTATACTACACTTTCCCGAAAGTTAGTTGCTATTGATCCAGAAACTCTGTCACATAAAGTTATCGTAGATCGCTTTATAAATAATATGGCGGTAGGGATGAACGGAAGCATTTATTACGCACTAGGCAACAAGCTGCAAATGATTGCAGTACCCGAAACAGATGCAACGCTAAAATCTATTCTAATTGGTGGAAGAGCTATTTCTGATTTCTCACCAGGAAAGAGCCGATATAGCTTACCGGAACTAGAAAGATCAAGCTTACAAGCTATAGCAAATCAAACAGAAGCTAAGGTAAATATTATTGATGAGGGAAAAGTTTCTACTATTACAGTCATTGCTACAGATGGTAAGTCAAAGAAAGTATATAGTATCCATTGGGAGCAGCAAGCAGAGAATCCGGAATATGCAATGGACGTGAGTGTAAAATTCCAGGATGAGAAAGGAAAGGAAATACACAAGCTAACAAAGGAAAAAAAGATTACTGCTGCCGTAGAGGTTGTTAACACTAGAAATAAAAATCAAGATATATTAGTGCTAATGGAATTAATAGATGAAAACGGAAAAGTAGTTGATCAAGACCAAAGCTCAAGAACAATCCCAAAAGGTAAAATGATGAAAATGTCCACAAAGCTTAAGTTGCCTAAAAACATTAAAGGCTATCAAGTAAAAGTAACTGCGTGGGAAGGGAAGAAGATAAAGGAGAATATGGTGCCGTTATCGGAAGAGTTTATCATTAAGGAATAAAGCCTCAAGGACATACACTAGGGGTAGAAAATAAAAAGTATAAGAAAATGCTGGGGCATGTGTTTGAAAGAGGAGGCGGCGACTCTTGGGGGAGCAGCGCGAGCATAAAAGCCTAAGCAGGAGCAAAGCGACGAGGAGATAGATGCCGTGCTCCCGGAAAGCGTCCGATGTAACAGAAAACAACTATAGGTAATTTGAATAGAAGCCCCGAAAACTTTTCCAGGTCGTAAAGTTTTCGAGGCTCTTTATTTTGAGTAGAGTTTTTTATAGATAATTGTTGTATAAGGTTAAGGGTCTACCTATTATAAAAGCCCACACCCCTTTAATGGGCTGTGGGCAAAGATTTTATCGAATACGACTTTCCGTTTCCTTGTCAAAGAAGTGTGCCTTTGACATATCAAATGTAAGTTGGATGTGTTGCCCAGTTTCTAAAAGTGAATCTGCATTGATACGAGCAACGTACTGCTGTTCTCCTAGAGTAGAATAAACCATGAACTCTGCTCCAGTTAACTCGCATACATCTACATGTGCATTTACAACAGATTCTGGTGTGCGAGTAAGATCCTCTGGATCAGCAGAAATATGTTCAGGGCGGATACCGAATATAACGTCCTTCCCATTGTAGCCTTGCCCATTTAACAGGGAAGCCTTTTCTGGAGATAACTTAATCTTATGCTCACCAGCAATAAAATAACCATCTTTTACGTGCCCTTGGAAGAAGTTCATAGCAGGTGACCCGATGAAGCCTCCAACAAATACATTTTCAGGATTTTCATAAACGTCTTTTGGCGTTCCCACCTGTTGAATGAGACCGTCCTTCATAACTACTAAACGAGAAGCCATCGTCATTGCTTCCGTTTGGTCATGCGTAACGTAGACAGTAGTTGTTTTAAGACGGTGATGAAGCTTAATAATTTCAGCACGCATTTGGACACGTAATTTAGCATCTAGATTAGATAAAGGCTCATCCATTAGGAAGAGCTTTGCGTCACGAACAATTGCACGACCAAGTGCAACACGCTGGCGCTGTCCGCCTGATAATGCTTTTGGTTTTCTGTTTAAAAGAGGCTCAAGTCCCAAAATATCTGCTGCATTTTTCACTCGCTTGTCGATATCTGCTTTTGGAAATTTTCTTAGCTTTAATCCGAAGGCCATATTATCATAAACAGACATATGTGGATAAAGAGCGTAGTTTTGGAAAACCATTGCGATGTCACGGTCTTTAGGTGCAACATTATTCATTAGCTTACCCTCAATACGAAGCTCACCTTTAGAGATTTCTTCAAGTCCAGCAATCATACGAAGAGTTGTAGATTTACCACAGCCTGATGGACCAACAAGAACGATAAATTCCTTGTCCTGAACATGTAAATTAAAGTCTGAAACTGCAGTTGAAGTGTCATCGTAAATTTTAAAGATATTTTCAAGAACCATTTTTTCCATTAGTAATCCCCCTAAAATTGTTTTTACCTTTCTTTAAGATTACCAATAGGAAATAATGGTTGATATGGATGATATGCACAAGATTTAATAAAATGTATTGTGCATGTTGTTATTCATAGTTTACGAGCAAGCTTGCGCAATATACAATAAGTGCCCCGTCAAAGTCACGGACTGATATACCTGTGATTTCTTGAAATTTAGATAGTCTATAATGAAGGGTGTTTCGGTGAATATGTAATTTTTTTGAAGTAATAGAGGCGTTAAAGCCATTTTCAAAAAAAGCCTGTACGGTTTGCAGTAACTCCGTATCGAATTCAATAGGGATGAGCACCTCTTGGTGAATGATTTGTCTTAAGCTCTCGGACATTTCTTTTATTAAGATAGTCGGGAATATATTTTCAAGCGTATAAATTCTTCCGGGATAGTAATTTACGATACCGTTAGAGAACCATTCTCTTTCCAAAGTGTAACGTGAAGGGGTTTGTTCGTTTACAGTATTAAACTTTCCTACAAAGAGGTCTGCTTTTATGAAGAAATCACTTTCTAGAGCAAAGATAAAGGATGCAAGATCCTCTGTAGATTGAACATAAGTAGACTTTTGCTCAATAAGCAAGGCATTATCGTTGGAGATGAAAACCAGCTGCACAGCATCTTCAAAAAACAATTGGACTGCCTTAGTTAAATCTTCATTTAGAAAGTCTCTATTCTTTATGACAAGTTGGATAATACGAAGTTCAGTACCAGCTTCAATAGGGAGTTCACCAGAACCATGAAGGAAACGAATCCATTTTTCGGAAAGTGAATAATTAGTAGGAAACGTTAAATCGACTACTGTGTAGAAAGAAGAGAGTAGTGCATAATCCCGAGAAGATACTTCATCCTTATTGATTTGTATCCACTGATTATTAGGGGCATCATGAAAAGTAAGGAAATTGTTATCTTTATTATTAGGGTATTCCGAAAATAATTGATAGGAAGGGAAAATTACTGATAAATCTTTACGCATGTTTTAAACTCCTTTCTTTTGAATACCTCTATTGTCCACAACATAGAAGAGGAATAAAGTATTAACTGGTTTAAACTAAAGTCTTCAATTTTAGAATTTTCATCTTAATCTCATTTTATCAAACTAAGGAATAATAAGAAAATTACAAATACCTATATATATCCCTACAAATAAGAAAAGAAAATCACATAATATTATTCGATCCATATTAGGTAATCCAAAAATAAAAAGGGCTTTAAACAAAAATCTCCCAAGTTTCAAATGAACTCGAGAGATTTCTTATATTATTCAGATGACTGGAGCGCTTATTTTGTGTTGATTCTAGACCAATCTTTCATGGTGCGATGCTATTTATTACATAGGTTAGTTGAGACCAAACTCTGTAATTAAAGAGGCTAATCCGCCGTGAAAACCGCTCCCAATTGCATTAAACTTCCATTCATTACCGTGTCTGTATATCTCCCCAACCACGAGAGCAGTTTCAATTGAAAAGTCTTCTCCCAAATCATATCGAACTATTTCTTCGTGTGTCTCGTCGTTTACAATTCGAATAAAGGCATTTGAAACCTGGCCAAAGTTCTGACTTCTCGTGTCTGCGTCATGGATGGTAACAGTGAAGACTACCCTATGCACAGCGCTTGGCACTTGTCGTAGGTTAACTAACAATTGTTCGTCGTCGCCATCACCATCACCTGTTCGATTATCCCCAGTATGAACAACGGAGCCGTCCTCGCTTTGAAGATTATTATAGAAGATGAAACTTTTGTCGCTAAGTGCTTTCCCATTTTGATCAACTAAGAAAGCAGAGGCATCTAAGTCAAAATCATGACCACCACTATAGCGATTAGTATCCCAACCCAATCCAACCATGATTTTTGTTAATCCAGGATTCGTTTTTGTAAGATCAATCTTTTGTCCTTTAGATAGGTTAATAACTGACATTCAAATTCCTCCTTAAAATTAGATAGTATTAGACAATTAGTTATTTCCTCTGACCATCTTCATATTTCTTTTGTAGTTCCTCTAGTCGAAGACGACCTTGTTCCCTCATTTTGCGATTTTCTTCCTCAATTGCTTTTGTTTCGTTCATCCCTCGCATAATCGTATCCCACGTTTGCTCAATAGTTTCAATTTTAATGCTAGATTGACCAGACAGCTTAGCAATTTCTACACTCTGCTTAGAAATATCATTCGCATTTCTTAGCAGCATTTCGTTTGTGCGACGATCTAATTCACTCATGGATTGGGCGACCAGATTTTGTCTCTTTGCGGAAATAGCATTTATCAACCCGGTTTTAAATATAGGAATCGTTGTGACAAAGGCAGAGTTAATCTTTCCTATCAGCTTAGTGTTGCCACGTTGTAGCATTCTAATTTGAGGGGCAGACTGATATGCAACCTGTTTGGCCATTTCTAAGTCATAAATTCTTTGATCCAGCAATTCAATAGCATTTTGCAGGGAGTTCAATTCCATTAAAACAAGCTGATCTCCTTTTTCCGCCTTTTCCTGCAGGGTAGGGAGTTGCTGACGTAATTGGTTAACCTTTAATTCCCCTGCAACAATATATTTCTCTAGCTCCATAAAATAGTTGAAGTTTTTATCATAGAGGTCTTCTAACGTTTGGGTAGACGTTTTCATCTCTTTTTCATATTTCGTAATTTCAATGTAGACTTTGTCTATTTCTTTTCCCATTGTTTGATATTTGTTGAAGAGCTTTTCGATTAGCTTTTCACCCTTTTTGAATACTTTGGTTAAGAGTGATGGCTTTTCTACAAAGTCTTTTTTATCGAACTTATCCATAATTTTACCTAGCTGTTTTAAAAGCTCGCTGGATTCTTCCATACTACTAGATTTTATTGTGTTTAAAATCCGGCCCGTAAAAGCAGATATTTCATTGGCAGGTTCGCGACCAAACTCTAATAACTCCACCTGATTTTTAGGGTCAATTTTCGCCACCAATTGTAAAACCTGAGGGTCTCTCTTCAATTGTGTTTTAAGTTCATTGCTTTCCTCTAAAAGTTGTTCTTTCTGTTCCAATTCTAATTTTTGTAGTTCCAAATTACTTCAGCCCCTATATCATCTAAATTTTTTGAAAATTTTACTTACAACATTTTGTTCCTTATAAGGTTCATTGAAGGATCTATCATCCATCCAGTGCAAATCAAACATTCCTTCCTGGACCCACTTTTCGATATCCAAATGTCCTTGAGGATTTACTAAGATAATATCTAAACCAAGATAATGCATCATACATAAAGCGTTTGCATCTGCTCTACTCAACTCCGGTCCTTTTTCTTCGTTATATAAGAAGATAGTAGGGACAAATTGAGGATAATCGAATGTCTGAAACAAACGAATTACAAAATTAGGTAAATACATGGATTGAGAAAATGCATATAGCTGCAGTTCCTCAAATGATTCATTACCTTGGGGGATAAGAATTGGATCACGAACATGCTTAGCTATGGCTTCACCGATGGCTGTTTGTGTACCAGTTGGCAATTTACCATAAGACCACCAGTTAGAAGTTTTCATAATCTCTGGATTTAATGTTCCATCTGAACTTAAAGCATTGCGGTAATGGAACAAGGGATTTGTTTTCTGTTCCTTAGTGAATGGAAATTGACGAATTACATGGGTATCTTCTCGAGAGGTTAAGGAATGAACGTTGTTCCAAAAACGCTTTCGATTGCGGTCAATTCCCATGTATTTTGCAAAGACGACAGGAATAGTTACTAGCTGATTACTTACCTGAAAGTGAGGTCTAATCATGGCGCGCTCTTTGGCTATTAAAAATGCCTCATCCTCGGTAGTTTTTAACCTCACGGAATTTATTGAATGTGATTTAAACTGAAAGGGCTTATATAGGCCGGAGTCATCGTGATGTAAGAGTTCATTTATCTCTTGAGTAGCCTTAAAGGCAACTGTACCAGCAATTTTAGGCATTTCACTTGGAAATTCACTTGGCTTACTTGCGATTTTTGGGAATTTAAAGGAATGCTCCTCATCTATTCCAAACATTTGCTTAGGCCAGGATTCATCACAGGGATTGAATATTACTATATGAAATCCATAAGCTGCTAAATATTTCAGAAACCATCTCTCGCTAGGGGTGGCATCACCGTACCAAAGGAAACCGGGTAGACCGGTTTTAAAATCTAGTTTTTCTAGAACAGGTTCGACATGATTGAATATCCATTTAATCATGTCAATCGTTATCCGTCGGTATTCATGATGCTGAGTCCCTTCGACGTAGTTGGATTGGAGCTGTTTTAATAAATCTATTAAGACAATTCTTATACGTCTGTTTAAATCATTATCATTGAGCCTTGGTAGCAAGAAATGACCTTCCAAAAATGCAACCATTCGATTAGGGGAAAGTCCTTTTTCTTGTCGATGGATTTCAAAAAGCTGATTAATAGCACGTAGTTTATCAGATGAAATTTCTTTATTAAGAGAATTAGTAAGATTAATCAGCTTACCATCAGAATCATTGATCTGTGTATGCAGAATAGTAAAATATTCATCTTCATCTAAAGAGACACCAATAAATTGGCATAATAACTGGGGATACATCAGGCTATCTTGATCGATTGTAACTATACTTGGATCCTCTAAAGAGTTCTTTAGCCATTTCCCAATGTTAGATGAATCCCACGACTGCATCCTTATTGGATTTAACTTCACCATGGGTTTTACCTCCTATTCATACATATTATAACAAATTTCAGACACTTTTTTAATTATTTCTTCACCTGCCAACACACCAGTGTGATCGGTTATTTGAACGTGAGAGGGAAGGGTCCTATTATTTAAAATAACCTCCCCATGCTGTGGGATAAAGCCATAATCAGCACCCAAAACCATATCTAAATCTAACAAGGAATCGCCTGCTGCAATTACAATTTCTGCCTCTAAACGATCTGTCACAAACTCCAGTGCAAGCGATTTATTAATACAATTAGGCATTACGTATAATTTTCTCCCTTGTTTAGACAAGGTGAATCCTTGTTTGAAAAATAGTTGGGAAAGGTCTTCAAAATCCTCAACAGTAAACCTGTCTTCATCGATAATCATATATACAAACCAGTTCTCTGCCTGTAAGGAGTTCAAGATGGAACCTCTTTGGATATAAGGTTCTATTTGTGAAAGAACGTGAGGAATTGATGTACAGTCTGCCTCAAGCTCCTCCTTTACTTTATCCGACCACTCAGGGATCGGCCTTCCGTTCTCTAATATTACGGCTCCATTGGAGACAATAGAATATGTCGGTTTTTCCTGTGGATTATATAATCCAAATAAACGTTCATATTGTTTATTGGTTCGAGTAGTAACCGGTAAAAATTCAATCGAGGAGGAAAGTTCCTTGAAAATTTCCAGCCCCTCCTTGGTCATAAATGCAGCGGGATTATTCTCGCGCCATTCGACTATAGCTAAATCATGTTCACTTACTTCGTGTCCTCTAGATTTTTTACTATATATAAGTGTACGGTCTAAATCGCTTGCAAATAGAATAGTCATATTAGTTCCTCCGATTCTATAAGACCGATAGCACGATAATAAAGGTCAGGAATTATTTCGATAGGTATATTTTTTTCTTGGCATAAGCTTAAAATATGCTTAACAGCTTCATCACTTTCATCTCTTAATAGAATTTTGTATGGCTTTCTCCTTAATAACGTTCTGGTAGTTTCTCCAACGCTAGGCTTCACTTTGGTTAGGTCAGAGTTTTTGTAATATTTATGTGCTATTTCCTGAGCTACCTGCATGCCTAACCATGTTCTTTCATTCTTAATAGGGAATTCTTTTGACCGCGCTAAGATAGCTTTCTCTTGAGCCAAAAAGTGTGCAGAGATTTGATTTACGAAAGCATTTGATACATCTTCCTCCTCAAGATCAGCATAATACTTGGCCCCATGGTAATCTTCTGGCGACTGAAAAGAGTTATTTAAAATAGTTCTACTGATTAAACCAGATACTGTGGAATTTAAAAAAGCATTCGGTATAAGAATATCCTCTCTTGTACTATATAGAGTTGCACATCCCCCTGGATCGGAAAGGACTGCAAGGTCATCATTTAGATGTAGACCCTGCTGATTCAATTTTTGAATAGACTTGGTCAATTCTTTTTGAATAGCACCTTTTCCAGTCCAACCATCTACAAATTGTAAGTGATAATTAGGATATAACTCACGAATTGTTTTAATAGCATTTTCGTCAATCCCTTTTCCTCTTAAAATGGACACACTAAAATGTGGCCAGTCTAAGTCTAAAAATGACCGGGCATATCTTCTCATTAAAATCCCTACTGGGCTTCCGGCACGCGCCAAAGAAACAATGACGACGTGATCCGTTTTGGCATATTTATGGACGCGTCTGGTGACAATGCCTACTAATTGAGCTACATAGCTGGAAAGTTGAAGCATAGCCTGATTGTATAAACGAAGATACTCTTCGGATGGGCGATATTCTATAGGTAAAGACTCAGAATAATGATGTCCTAAAGAAAATGCCTTTTCTCGAGTGTCTACATTGGATTCAATCTGAATTTTGGACATATCCTTTAAGAGGAAGGTTATATCTTCAGGCGAGTAGCTTGTTTTTACTAAATCGGCAGTTTTAAGCATCATTTATTCCACCTCTTTTAGTTGGAGCTGTAAGGGATAACCATGTAACGGGACCCTTGCTTTGTAAGTAGTTCAGTAACGGAGACCAGGTATCCTTGTTTTTAACAGACTCGGCCACCACTAAGATTTGTTCAAATTCATGCTCTGTAAGGTTATATAAGTATTGTTCAATATTGTTAGAGTCAGGCAATATAAATTTACACTTGTTTTTAATAGGATAGTTTTCTTTATCTTTGGCAAAAATCGGGCTACGAGTCGTTGTTTGTATCTTAGTGTGTTTACCTAATGCGAGAGCAATACGACATGGAATATAAATATTTTCTCCTAAACCTATAACAAGCGTTGGCTTATTCCTATCAAGTTTCAGCGTATCAAGCAATTTATGTATCCAATCATTTATCGCTGCATGGTTTTCACTCGTAAGACCAAATCTACCAGTAAAATTGCTATAAATAGCATGCTCGCTAAAATAAGGAGCGGTATACTGAGAGGAAAAGTCATCTTCTAAAGGTAGATTGAAGTCTTCTCTACCTTTTAGGTAAGGTATGATATCCTCATGGATTATCTCTGTATTATGCAATGTGAATTGACCGGAGAGAATTGAAATTATTTCCGCATGAATCCCGTGCTTATTCATTAGGCTGTGAAAATTGTTTTTATTCTCAAGACTTCTCCAATCCAGAATAGATAAAATTTTAAATTGTTTTTTTGGGAACTTTTTATTTAAGGATATTATTAAGTTGGAAAGTGTGAGGCCAGAGGTTATCTCGTCATCAATCAGCACAATCGTCTCTGCTCCTTTTAACGAATTCTCAGAAGCGTATACTCGGTGAGAGGTAGCATGTGAGTGCTCTTCTTCAAAAACAAAAGAAGGGGTGAGATTGACGATATCTTCTCGCGTAGTATGAATATACTGCGCCTCCTCAAAATGATTAAAAACAGCATGACCTAATCCGGTGGCAGTTTCTGCGAAGCCTATAAAGACCGTATTTGTCGGTAATCTTACTTTATATTTTAAAGAGCTTAGGCTAAGTTCACGGTCAGGCTTCCCTGAATCAATCATATGAATAATATCCATTAACTGAGGATGAGAAGATAAACCTTCGTTCTCCATTAACATAGAAGCAAGAACTGTTCCCGTACCTAGTGAAAGGGAAGGGTCTACTGCCAAGTGCTTCCCGAGAAGGCGACTAATAAATAGAAATTGCCTCTTTTTATTTATTCTTACTCCCATTTCAAAAAGTTGCTCTGGTGAAAGGTTATACGGATTATTTTGAATCTCAATGGTTAGCTTTAAATTTCCATGTAAATTATAAGTTCTTGATGTAGCCGATAAAGTCGTGTGTGGTAACATTTTCATTTAGCACCCCATATATCTCTGCTTGCGCTAGTATTTTTATAGCCCAACTATAATGAGGCTTTACCTCATTCATTTTATTTTTAGTAGGGCTTCTTAAAACTCCATTAGTTACATATCGATTTCCTGCAATCATGCTAGCATCGTCAAAAGTTTCTTTAGAAACAGGATACACAGCGTTAACGATGTCTATTTGGTTTGGATGAATGCATGTTTTACCATAGAAACCATTCAAAAGGTCCAATTGCACCTCTTCAAATAAAATCTTCTCGCTTTTAGTATCAAAGTATTCAAATACTGGACCAGAAATTATAAAGTTATTATCATATCTGTTGAAAGTATTTAGAATTTCTGTCAAACAATCTACGATCAACTGTAGTTGGTAAACAGTTCGATTGTAAGGGCGTCTAAGGCTAAAGAGGCTAGAAAAATCTGTTGCTCCAACTCTAATCGTTAAGATTAGACGTTCATAATGCAGGAATATTGCATATAGCTTTTGGAGCTCCTCTTGTCGAGATTCTTTATAAATAATTTCTTTTGTTTCGATAATAGGTAGACCGTATAGCGAAAAGGATTTTTCTTTATTTAAAGATTCCAGGCATGAAAAGAAATCTGAAGCATTATTAGAATTACATTTAGGAAAGACAATACCAGTAATGAGTCCAAGACTGTTTCCCAACTCTCGAGAAAGCCTAAGTAACTGTTCTGTATTCCGAATTCTTAAAAATAGTAGGGGTAGGTTATTCTGTAAGCTTGAATGTTCCTCGATTGCTTCTGCCAACGTGCGTAACTGTTCCACTACATTATTTTCTGCTTCTATTAAATCGTTGTCTGAAATAGAATCCTCTAAACAAATAATTCCGCTAGTGAGATTTTCAAAAGAGTTCTCAACGAACTTTAAGGAGAAATTACTCATAAGGCCAGGGATATATAAAGTAGCTCCTAGTGCAATCCCCAATTTTAGCTTATCCGTCGTTTTCGAAAATTCGTTAGGGGGTATATGAAAAAAATTATTAATCTCATTTTCACTCAAACCCTTAAAATGTCTCATGGTAATCACTCCTTAAATGAAGAAGGGGCTATAGGTCACCCAAATTCTATGAAATTTACTTTTTGTAAAAAAAAAGCAAGGAAAAAGACCCTTGCTTTAGAAAAGATTTAACTAGTTTAAGCCAAAGTCAGAAACTAAAGCTCCTAACCCTCCTTGATAGCCGCTTCCAATTGCATTAAATTTCCATTCGTTATTGTGGCGATATAATTCACCTACAACGACAGCTGTTTCAATAGAGAAATCTTCTCCCAGGTCGTAACGGATAAGTTCTTCCTGAGTGTCCGCATTGACAATTCGTACATATGAATTATTTACTTGACCAAAATTTTGTCCTCTAGAGTCTGCATCATGAATAGTAATGCTAAATGCAATTTTTTCAATTGAGCTTGAGACCTTTGTCAGTTCAATGTTAACTTGCTCGTCATCGCCGTCGCCTTCACCAGTTCGATTATCTCCAGTATGAACTACTGCCCCATTACTACCTGAAGTATTATTATAAAAAATAAAATCAGCTTCAGAGTTGCATTTTCCACTACCGTTTAATAGGAAGACGGATGAGTCTAAGTCGAAATCGTTGCGACCGTCATATTTGTTAGTATCCCATCCTAGTCCAACAATAATATTTGTTAAGCCTGGATTAGTTTTGGTTAAGTCTACCTTTTGTCCTTTTGATAAATTAATAGCCATATTTATTTAACACTCCTTAAAAATATTTGTTTGCAATAGATGTAATATCAGAGTCGGTTGTTCCTTCTCCAATTGCAGAGAATTTCCACTCTTCTCCAGCGCGATACAGTTCACCTAGGAAAAGTGAAGTTTTTCCAGAATAATTGTCTGATAGATTATAGTGCACCAGTTCTTGTTTTGTATCATTGTCTACTAAACGAATAAATGCATTTTTAATCAAGCCAAAGTCTTGTTTACGTTGTTTTGCTTGATAAATATTAACGACAAACAATAGCTTATGAACGGAACTTGGAACCGTTTTAAGGTTTACGTTGATAATTTCATCGTCTCCATCCCCAGCTCCGGTACGGTTGTCACCGGTATGTACGACGCTTCCATTATTAGAACTTTTGTTTCCGAAATATATTAATTGTTGTTTAGACGAGAGCTTATTATTTTCATTTAAAAGCAGAACAGAAGCATCGCAGTCTATTGCAGCACCACTAGAACCTCCACCAAAAAGACCTCCTAAAAACCCACCACTCTTTTGACTGACAGGATCCCAGCCGAGTCCTACCATTACACTCTTTAAGGAAGATCTTCCTTTAGTAAGGTCGATCTTTTGTCCCTTTACTAGATTAATAGCCATTAATAAACAAACCTCCCTAATTTCTGAATTTAATTAATTTTACGTAATTAACGTTGGAAAAGTTTCATTAAATGGTAATTTTTTTAACATTACCCATTCTTTTATATTTTAACGTGTTGTATCGAAAATTGGAAATTTTAAAACTATTGAGCTGATCTGCTAAAAATTTATTTAAAAAAACTTTGCTTTAGGCAAAGTTTTTTACTTACATTTATTGTTCCTGGTAGCTAATAGCTGCTAGCCCCAAAGTTTTAGCTGCTGTTAGCATCGCCTTCTCGTTAAAGTCAAACTTTGGACTATGATGAGGATATACATCTCCATTGGGCATCGCTCCAGTAAAGAAAAATGTTCCTGGGATCTGTTCAAGGTAGTATCCATAATCTTCGCCAATCATTAAAAGATCAGATTCTACTACTTCTTTAACATCAGGAATCTGTCTAGCTATTAAGGAAAGATATTCTGTTTCTTCTTTATGGTTAATAACTGGAGGGTAACCTCTTTCGTATGTGAGCGTATAAGTGCAGTCAGCTGTCATACAAGTGCCTTCCAACACACGTCGTAACTCATTTTCCATTAAGTCTCTTACAATAGGTGTAAATGTTCTTATGGTCCCACTCAATTTTACGGAATCGGCTATAATGTTAAATGCATTGTCGGCCACAAATGAGCCGACAGAAAGGACAGCAGACTCCGTGGGATTAACTCTTCTAGAGACTATTTGCTGTAAATTTACTACTAGCTGAGAAGCAACTAGGATGGCGTCTTTCGTATCATGCGGATTAGCACCGTGACCACCGCGACCTTGAATTTTAATGATAAAACGATCAGCTGCAGCCATGATAGGACCAGAACGGTAGGCGACCGTACCAAGAGGTGTTTGAGACCACAAATGTGTACCAAAAATCACATCTACATTTTTTAAACAACCAGCCTCAATCATTGGCTTCGCTCCACCTGGAGCATATTCCTCCGCATGTTGATGTATAAATACATATTCTCCGCTAAGTTCTTCCTTTATCTCATTGAGTGTACGGGCAAGTATAAGTAAAGCAGCAGTGTGTCCATCATGACCACAGGCATGCATTACACCTGGAACGGTAGATTTGTATGGAACATCCTTTTCATCTTGAATAGGTAGAGCGTCAAAGTCGGCCCGTAGAGCAATAGTCTTTCCAGTCTTTGAGCCTTTAACTCTTGCCACGACACCATTTCCACCGATATTGGCATCGAAAGGTATACCAAGCTGTAAATAAAATTCTTGAATATATTTAGCAGTTTGTACTTCTTGAAAGGATACCTCAGGATGCATATGTAAATACCTTCTAATCGTTACCATGTCGTCGTAGCTAGCTTCTAAGCTTTCCAATAGAACAGTATTCATAACAACACCTCTTTTATATTTTTTTTTGCATAGTAAATAGATAAGTAATAACGCTGCTAAAAGAAAATTTTTAACTATATTATCAGTTTAGAAAAGGTTAGAATTCTTCATCTCTAAAAATTATAACAGATTATAACTTGTATATTTTAAATTATTTAAATAATCTATTTTTTTGTTTGGGTGTATATTGTGTAGATTAATTCACATCATACAACTGTAATAATTTATTGAAAAGGAGAAAATAAAATGATTAAAAAAATGAAAATATTAATTGCTATTCTTATAATCGGTTTTCTAACAGCCTGTGGAAATGATGATAAGAAGGATGACACAACAACCGATACAACGACAACAGATACAAACAAAGATGAGAATATGGATCCAAATGCAACTGTTGACACTGGTAATGACGGAGATATTGGAGATGAAAAAGGAAAAGATGTTTCCACTAATGGTGACCAAAAAGTTGATGTAGCAGATGATGTGGCAGCAAAAGTTGCGGAACTGGATGAAGTGGATGCGGCTCACGTATTAGTGACGGACACAAATGCGTATGTTGCAGTAAGGCTAAAGGACGGAGTGAAAGAGAGCGAGGATATAAAAACTCGTATTTCTGATAAAGCCAAAGAAGGTAAAGGTAATTTAACCTTTGAAAACGTATACGTTTCTTTAGATCCTGATTTTGTTGGTAAAATGGAAGAGTACGGAACAAAGATCAGAGAAGGTGAACCAGTAGAAGGGTTCTTTGATGAATTCCGTGATACAGTTGATCGTATATTTCCTGACGCACGTTAAGACAATAAAGAAAGGCGAAGAGTTTTATCTCTTCGCCTTTTCATTATTTTAAACCAATATTTGCTTTGACATCCACCTCAGCATATTTTTTCTGATCTGCCCTGGCACCAATCAAGGCACCTACAAATCCACCTAAAAAGCCGGCTGGTACTGAAATAATTGCGGGGTTAGTCAATGAGAAAAGAGCAGTGCCATTGAAAAGATGTGTGCCGTCTGTTCCCCATAGGTTTGGACTCAATGAAACTAATACTAAAGCAGTTACCAGACCTGTAATAATCGCAGTCATAGCACCAGTAGTGTTAAATTTTTTCCAATAGATGGTGTAGATGATAACAGGTAAATTAGCACTCGCCGCAATACAGAAAGCAAGAGAAACTAGAAATGCTACGTTCATCGTCTGCGCACCTAAAGCTAGTATGATAGAAAGTACAGAAACTCCAACAGATGCAAGACGAGCGGCTTTCATTTGCTCTTTTTCTGTTGCTTTACCTTTTTTGATAATTTGTCCATAAATATCATGAGCAAATGCAGATGCCCCTGATAAAACAAGGCCTGCTACAACAGCAAGAATGGTTGCGAAGGCTACTGCAGACACGAAGGACATGAGAAAGTCTCCGCCAAGTGCTTTTGCTAGTAATGGCGCTGCCATGTTTCCTGCCGAGTTTGCTGCCATAATGTCACTAGCACCTACAAAATACGCAGCCCCGAAGCCTAAGAAAATAGTAAGCACATAGAAGATACCTACAATCCAAGTGGCATATACAACAGAAGAGCGAGCTGTCTTTGCATCTTTTACAGTGAAGAAGCGCATAAGGATATGCGGCAAGCCAGCAGTACCTAAAACTAAAGCAATCATCATAGAAATGGTATCCAAGCCATTCGTATATTTGACACCAGGATTTAAGTAATTTTCACCTTGTGCTGTAACCGTTTTCATTTCGGTGAACATTCCAAATATATTAAAGTTGAACTCCAATAATACTAAAAATGAAATGACAACCGTCCCAATCATTAACAGAACTGCTTTGATAATTTGTACCCAACTCGTAGCTGCCATTCCACCCCAAAGAACATAGATTGTCATCATAGTACCTACGATTAATACAGCAACCCAATAGTCAATGCCTAGTAATAATTGTATAAGTGCCCCTGCACCAACAAGCTGTGCAATCATATAAAACAAAACAATCGTAATTGTACTTATCGCTGCGGCCCCTCGAACTTTCTTTTGGTTGAAGCGTGCTGTAATCATATCTGCAAGCGTGTAGCGTCCAAGGTTTCGAAGTGGCTCGGCAACAATATAAAGAACTACTAAGTATGCTACTAAGTAACCTATACTGTAGAAGAAACCGTCAAATCCAAAGAGAGCAATAGCACCAGCAATCCCAAGAAACGATGCAGCGGAGAGGTAATCTCCAGCAATGGCTATACCGTTTT
This sequence comes from Psychrobacillus sp. FSL K6-2843, assembly GCF_038626375.1. Taxonomy (NCBI): domain Bacteria; kingdom Bacillati; phylum Bacillota; class Bacilli; order Caryophanales; family Bacillaceae; genus Psychrobacillus; species Psychrobacillus sp. FSL K6-2843. Next base: position 383,015 of record NZ_CP152021.1, read on the forward strand.
GCCAGCCAGTTAATCCTCCACCTGCTGTGTAAAATTCACTTGCAGAGTTTGTTCTTTTGGAGGCAATATATGTTACAAATAAGGTTAAAGCTACAATTCCTACAAAAAATATTAGACCAACTCCACTCATATTCATACATAGTCACCAGCCTTTTCTTTCTCAATTATTGCTTCAGCATCTTTATCAAATCCATTAGCTTTGCTCACGTAAATCATACATAAAGCCCAAGTCATTATGAACTGAGCGAAGGCAAACACCCAAACCCATGTAATATCTCCAATGGCAGGCTTATTCAATATCGTTGTATAAGAAGTCAGAATCGGTAAAGAAATATAAAATAGCAGAAAGAAAGCGGCGATTGGAATAATAAAGTTTCTTTTTTTCTTCTTTAAAGCTTTAAAATCCGGGCTTTGTGCGATAGCTTCATAGTTGTAAAGTGGTGGCTCAGTTCCACTTTTCTTCATTTTTTTAGAGTTTTTTTGAGGACTAGCAGGGTCTAATACACTTCCAGCTTTTTTTGGCATTTTCCTTCCTCCTATAACTTTATTAGTTTTCTGAATATTAAGTTAGAAAACTGTATATTTAATGATAGGGAAAATTAATCCAAATATCAATAAAAAATTCACAAAATTTACATTTTTCTAAAAATATATTTATATAATATTTAAAGCTTTAAATTTAATTGTTGCACTAAAATTAGTTTATTAATTCCACCTTTCCTAGGAAAGGATTGAACCTCAGGTTATTGGGCATAGCGGTATTTTTGAGAAGGCTTTATTTAAAATAATTTTTTACTAAAATGTTTATTTCTAAATATCACCAAATCAAATTGTTAAATGATAATTTAAGATTTCCTTAAAAAATGCTAACATATATAAGTTGGACTAAAAAAATTAACCAAGGAGGTCTGTTCATGAGTAATGCTTCAACCCTAGAAAAAACAATGCGCTGCAACCTGATGATAACGAATAATGCTCGCAAAGGAATCCAGGAATGGTCAACTGATGAACATGACTTTTTTAATATACAAAGAGAGTTTCGTGTTTATATTGAGAAACGTCCAGTTAACAATCAAGGAAATATATCTATTGCATTATATTTTGACAACATAGAGAATGTCGCACTGACAGAAAAACTTGGTGGCAAAGTAGCTGTAATGGACTGTGTGCTACAGAATAATGGGTTTTTGGCAACTGGATTCCATTTAAGAGGTGCTCGAGTTCCTATCCAAACGAATAGAAGACTACCGGTAAGCCTTACATTTGTCACCGAAAAAAATAATGGTGCAGGACTTCCTATACAACTACATACAAGAATAAGGGAGCTGCCTGTAGCAGAAGAACGCTCCGAATATGTTAAAAAGCGGATCTCGAGCTGGGAAGGCTATTTAAAAATACAGGAACTAAACGCCGATATTGCCGATATTACTGCTAGTTTTTCTAGAATTCAGTTTAATGAAGACTTTAGTAGAGTTTCTTTAATGGGCAGTGAAGTGAATGGGGACGAATGGAACAAAATAAAAGGTCTAAGTATTAGCTTTAAAGGTTATCAAAATGATATAGGTGATGTTCTAAAGGCAGACCGTGGCAAGAATATAATTGAGATAGAGCTAAGGCCGAAATATAGAGAAATGGCAAGAAAAAATAGTTTACACCCTAAGTTCAAGGAAGTGGTCTTTAGTAACTTTGCGACTTTAAGTCAAATACGTAGACTGCGAAAGGGTTTTGAAGACCTGCAAAATGGTTTGGCAGCAAATGCTAATCTTGAAAAAATTCTGTTTGAGGACCGCCCTACTATTAGGATTACAAATAAACAAAAGGAACTTGAATTTCATAATCGCCTAAATGAGTTTCAACAGGAAGCAGTTGTTGGGGCAATGTCAGCAGAGGATCTTTACGTGATACAAGGTCCTCCAGGGACGGGTAAAACAACAGTTATCTCCGAAATATGTCAGCAAAATGCTAAAGCAGGGCTTCGCACACTTGTAGCATCACAGTCCAACTTAGCAGTAGACAATGCTCTGAGTAGACTGCTTTCCAATAAAGAGATACGTATCTTGCGTTTTGGCCGAACGGAAAGTATAGAAGAGGAAGGGAAAAGATTTATAGAAGAAAATGTTGGCCAGTATTGGAAAGAGCAAACGCTAGCCACACTGAAGGCTGAACTAGAGAAACAAGCTTCTAAAGAGGGAACTCTAAAGCAACAGCTAGCCGACATTTATTCAGAAGAGAAAAGTATTAAAGAAGAGCAGCTACGCTTAGAGGAGGCTATCGAAAGAAAAGTCATAGCACAGGCTGAGCACGATGAACGTAATAATGAAATAAGAAAGCTAAAAAAAGCATTGGTATTGTTAAAAAAGGAACGAGAGGAAATAGAGGCTTCCTTGCTACCTCTTCGTACTCGCTCGGAACAGCTGGCTGAAGAAATAGAAAAAATGGATAAATTCGTAGAAGAAAATCCAACTGCCCAAGAGGTAACTGAGCAAATAGGTCAGCTGACAAAAGAAATAGAAAATACACATGAAAAAATACTGTTTAAAGAGACAATGGATTCCTTACAAAGAACAAAAAAAGAAATAGAAGAAACGAGAGAACAATATCACCTGCTCCATAAGAAATTGGGTGCTTTAGAAACTTTTAGGAAAGAAATTGAGACAATTCGTAAGGTTGATGAATTGAAAGAGAGGATGGAGCGTTGTGAAATTACACCTTCATCTCTTGTAAAACGACAGATGGAAGAACTAGATGTGTTGATTGAGAATATTAAATCTTCTGCGGATTGGCAAGATTTATATGCTCGTTTGCAATCAGCAATCGAGTTTATCGAAAAACTGTTAAGAAAGTATAAGTTCCCTGTTGAAAATGTAAAAAATAATATGGGAAGAAGTGGAATCGTATTTGATTCAACCTATACAGTGAAAGAGATTCATCAATTTATGAACCGACTGAAGCATATTATGACATCAGATGAGGATGAGCTTACTACTGAAAAATTAGCTATTTTACTTGAGGGCTTGTACGTTCGAGAAAAATACGTATTGAAGCAGCAAGCAAATGTACAATTTTCGAAAAACAATTCTATTTCTAAGTATCAAGCTATTAAAACACAAGTAGGTAGCGAATTGGACAATGCATTAATCACTCTACAAAAACAGACAAATACATTAATCGATATGGGATCAACTCAAAAGAATCGTCTTGCAATGTTAGAACAAAAAATTCAACAAACTTATGAAGATATAGAGATGTATGAAAATATTCCAATGTTAGCCATATTGAGTTCTAGCTTATCAGACATGGAGAAGAAGCGAGAAACACTTACCAGTACATTCGAAAAGATTTCATCCTATATGGAACAACTTGTTCATAAAAAGAGTGACTGGGAGAACATAAACACTCAAGTTATAGAGAAGGAAACAATTCTCCAAGAAAAAGAATTAGAAAGCAAGAAAGTGAATGCACAGGGCTTGGAGCAAGAAAGACATTTAAAGGCTTTGGATGAAATTATTCTACAAAATCCAGAAACGGCTTTAAAAAAATCTAAAGAAAAGATAGTAGAACTAGTCCAAGAGGCAGGAAAGCTTAAACAGCAATTGGATAGTCTGCCGGTTACACAAGCTCTTCAAGATGAATGGTACTCCTTGCTACAGGATGCGAATGACCATGATTTAGAGGAAATCCGTAAATTATATGTCCGTCATGCAAATGTAATTGGTACAACTTGTGTAGCTTCGGCTCGTAAGGAATTCATGGAAAACTACCCAACCTTCGATGTAGTGATTATTGACGAGGTTTCGAAAGCGACCCCACCGGAATTGCTACTGCCTATGCTCAAGGGCAAGAAGATTATTCTAGTTGGCGACCATCATCAGTTACCTCCACTTGTTGGGGAGGATACATTGGATGAGACCCTTCAGGCTATTTTGGAAGAGAGCGACAGCTTGGAAGAAAAAGAGGAATTGAAAAAGCTGTTGAAGGAGTCTCTATTCGAACGATTGTTCAAAAACCTGCCTAAAAGCAATAAAACCATGCTTGCCATTCAATATCGAATGCATGAGAGTATTATGGAAACCATTACTCCATTCTATGAAGAAGAAAATTACCGATTACAATGCGGTCTATCTGATTCAGATGCAATGCGCGATCATTTGCTGGATTCAAATATAGTTAAAAGAAAAGACCATCTTCTTTGGGTGGACATGCCTAATGAGAAGCGATACTTTGAAGAACGTATGAAAAACGGTAAGAGTCGCTTCAATCAGGCGGAGCTCGATTCCATTAGAAAAATTCTTATTGATTTGAATAAAGCAACAGAAACCGCTAAGGCAGAGGGAAAAATGGAGCAACATGAAAAGAAAAGCATAGGAGTCATTAGTTTTTATGGGGAACAGGTAAAAAGAATTGATCGTCTCATCCAACAGGAATTGAACTTAAAGCATTTAAATTTTAGAACAGGAACAGTCGATAAATTTCAAGGAATGGAAATGGACGTCATCATATTGAGTATGGTACGAAACAACCAAGATAAGAGTGGAGATATCGGGTTTGCCAACGATTACCGACGACTAAATGTAGCTTTATCAAGGGCTAGAGAGCTGTTAATCCTAGTCGGTAGTGTAGAAATGTTCACGAAACGGGCTAAACAAAAAAGCTCTAGAGAAATGTACGGCCGTCTGAAAAGAATTGTAAAAGAGAAGGAAGGCTTCCGTAATCCTGAAATGATCGATCAAGGGAGCCAAATAGGAGTTAAATGATGCAATCATTACAAAATCGTTTGAAGCAGGAAATTCAACAGAATTCAAAACTAAAAATAATGGAATCTTTTCTATGGTGTGTTCCAATTCATACAATTGAGGTTGAGTACAAACGTATTAAGCGTACGAAGATGGATGTCCTGATGAAAATAATGCTGATTTCCTTTCAAAAGACAGACATCACATCTTCTATGCAGCTTAGTGAGCTATTACTTGTAGAGAATTTATTCATCGATGATTTAATAGATGTCATGAAGAAATCAGGTTTGATAGAGAAGGAAGAGGATTCTATTTCTTTAACGAGCAAGGGAATCCAGCAGCTGGAAGAGGGGATCTTTGAAGAAGAGCAGGAACCTGGCACACAAAATATCCTGTATAGTCCTAGCCACGAAGCCTTTTTAAAAGGAGAGATTAAGCCTGCTTCTGAGGGCGAGGAGTTGCTTGAAGTATATAGATATGCGAAAGAAGAAAAAAAGAAACTACTATTAGAAGATAGGTTGTTATTAGAAGCGGTTGAAGAATCTAAAGTTGAAGTGACAGAAGGAGACGCTCCGCTGATTATCATTTCCGAGATTATTACATCTTCTGAATTGTATATTGATGACATCCCATGCTTAGAATACATCGTTTATAACGAAAGTGATGACCTATTCTTTGCAAGAGTATGGAACACGCTTACGGATCGGTGGGATGAAGTTCTAGAAGAACAGTTAAATGAAAAAGAACGATTGAACTGGAGAAAAAAATATTTGAACTAAAGAGTGAAGCTCACCTTATGTGGTGGGCTTCTCTTTTTGAATCAATTTCATAATTTCTATTTATGTAAAAACGAACAATAGAAAAATAATTAATGGTATCTATATATTTACAATGAATAAAGTATAATCGATTTCCACTTTAGGTGGACACCTTCCTCCGCGTGGGGAGCGATAAGCCATCATCGTCACATTCGCGTCGTTTGCCTATGGTTAGGGATGGGATTTGCGAGATTAACTCACATAAAAATATTTTTTTACTTTATTTAGTTACCTTGTAATACTCATCTATAGGTATAAAAAGTCCGACTTTTCCATGCTCCTCGTGATTTAATGTAGCAAAAACTACACCAATTACTAGGCCATTTTCATTGAATACAGGACTTCCGCTATTACCTCTATAAACTGGTGCCTTCATCATCATGACCGGCACTTCCCAGTCAACTAATTGATAAGGTTCAATAAGCATTCCTTCATTTGCAATACTTGTAAATCGAAGAGGGTTTCCAATGAATGTAATATGATCGTCTTTCTTAGCCGACATACTATCTGCCAAGTCTAAATATGGAAGACCAACTTCGTCAGGGATTTGTAAAACTGCTAAATCGATTTCAGGGAAAGTTTGGATAACTTCTGCTTTAAAACGGCCTGCCTCAGGGAAGCCAACTGTCACATTTTTATTTCCTTCTACTACATGATTATTTGTAATAATTTTTCCCTCACTTGAAACAGAAAAACCAGTACCTTTACTGTCATCTGTTAAAACAACTACAACAGCCTTTTTATCTGCCGAAACTTCATCTTGAGCTGAAAGGCGCGCAGATGTTTTTAAAAATTCAATTGCAGGAATGGAGTATATTTGAAAAATAAGACCAAAAGTATTCACGAATAATACAGCAGCCATTACGTAAAAGATCCATTTTGGAAAAGGACGCTTTCGAGTTGGATTATTTTTTTCTCTCGCAGCCTTTTGAAGAGCTTCGGCTTGAGCCTCTAAAACCAAGCGCTGCAATTCTTCATCATCTATGTCCTCTTCCCATTCTTCTCTTTTGCGATCATAAGGCATCTTTATTCACTTCCTCGCAACCAAGTATGTATTACCATTATACATAAATGTTAACTAAGCACATTTACTTAATTGGCAAGACTAGAAATTATTTCACTTGAAATTAAGGGAAAATGGGTTTATTATATGACTATAAGCTGCATTGTTCGTATGAATATTAAGTTTTAACCTTTATGCTGTAACAGGGAGTTTTATATAGAGCCGGAATGACAAGCTTCGTTCTCTTTTTAGACAATGAAGACATGCATAGAAGGTTTCTGCGAACACCCACTTTGAGGAGTGGTGGTTTAAAACTTTCATATAAGATACGGCAAAGGCGGCTTTTACCATTAAAGTATAGTTTCAATAAAACTTTCTAGCCAAGCATCTTCCCTTTTAAGGGAAGGTGCTTTTTTGTATAGAAAAGTTTTTTAGGATTTTCTCATAAATCATATGGCATAACCCCATTTGCTTGTCGGGGCAGAGATAGGCGCTTGCGCTTTTCTTATTGTCTAGCTTCAGCGCCTTGCCCCTCGAGGTCAAATGGGAAAAAGCTGCGGTGGCTGAGGAACTGCCTCCTCGCTGTTCCCCATTTGCTTGTCGGGGCAGACATAGGCGCTTGCGCTTTTCTTATTGTCTAGCTTCAGCGCCTTGCCCCTCGAGGTCAAATGGGAAAAAGCTGCGGTGGCTGAGGAACTGCCTCCTCGCTGTTCCCCATTTGCTTGTCGGGGCAGACATCAGGCGCTTGCGCATTTCTTCATAAAATCATTTTTAGAAATTTTTAGAAAGATTTCATGTAAGAAACCATTTGTAATACTCCTTTGGGTTCTGTCATGTATTTATTATCTCTTTAACACTATTCTGAAATAGCTTTGACATCTTTAAGTGTTATGCTAGGAGTCGTTAGTGAAAAGGAGGAAATTCATTTTATGAAAAAACACATTGTAGCACTAACAGCTATAGCAGCACTATCAGTAGGGACAGCAGGACAAGCTTTTGCATCAAGTGTCCATACGGTAGAAAAAGGCGATACACTTTGGTCCATTTCACAAGATAATAATGTTAGTGTGGAAAATTTACAAGCATGGAACGATCTCGATACAACACTTATATACCCAGCTCAACAATTAAAATTAGGGGAATCCACTGATACTTATACAGTTGTTTCAGGGGACACTATTTCTGGAATTGCCAGCAAGCATGGTATGAGTGTGACTGAACTAATGACTAGTAACCAGCTAATAGACGATTTAATATATCCTGGAGACAAATTAGTTGTTAGTGCAGGCAAAGTACAATCACAGGTAAGTGCAGCTCAAAGTCCTGCAAGCAGCAACTCAAACACTACTAATTCAAGTAAACCAGCGGCTTCAACGTCTACTAGTTCAAGTAAACCAGTGGCGTCAACCTCTGAAAAAGAGATTACTGTAACTTCTACTGCATATACTGCTTCCTGTAAAGGGTGTTCCGGAATTACTTCCACTGGAATCGATTTAAATGCCAATCCAAATCAAAAGGTTATTTCAGTTGATCCTTCTGTTATTCCTTTAGGTTCAAAAGTTTGGGTCGAAGGTTATGGAGAGGCTATTGCTGGGGACACTGGTGGAGCTATTAAAGGAAATACAATTGATATATATATGTCTTCCTATGAAGATGCTATTAATTGGGGACGCAAGACAGTTACAGTAAAAATATTAAAATAAAACTTTTCTGATTAATAAAAAGGCCTATAGTCGTTATGGATAAAAAAATGGATGTTATAGGCAGTCACTAATAAAAAAATCGTTATATCATTCATAATTTTTACATTGAAAATCTCAATATTTTTTTATCTTTAATATTTTGGTTTCTATGTAAATAACTAGCGGTTTAAAAATTCACCTAGAGGTGTATAATACCGATATGAGAAACAGTTAATCACTGAAGAAGATCTCCCTTCGTTTTTCTCATCTGGTTTCCATAAGTGAAATCGGGCCCCACTGTTGAAGAAGTGGGGCTATTTTTTTGCGTAAATTTATTTTAAAAAAATAGCATTTTATTCTTAATAATACATAGAAAAATGGAAATTTGTATAACCATTTATATAATGGGTATATATTAATTAAAAAGAAAAGAGGATAGAAGACATGGGAAATTTCTTGAGCGATAAATCAGCTCAATGGGATGAAAGTCATCGTCTTTGGCCTATGCCCGATATACCTTGGATAATAACACAAACTTGGAATAATCTTTTGTTTGCTCATTATCCAGTAGATTTAAAAGTCCTCCAAAGCTTAATACCTGATGAATTAACATTAGATACTTATAATGGAACAGGTTGGGTGGGTATTGTAGCTTTTCGTATTACCGGGAGTAGAGTGAGAGGTGTCCCACCTTTACCAGGAATGGCGAACTTTCCTGAAATTAATGTGAGAACTTATGTAACTATTGATGAAAAACCTGGTGTTTACTTCTTAAGTATGGATGCTAGCAATATTCTTGTGGTAGGAGGGGCAAGGACGTTATACCATCTACCTTATGTAACTTCAGAGATGAAAGTGGATTACAATCATCCTTTTATTAAGTATAAAAGTAACAGATTAGACAAAAGTGGAGCGGCATTAAATTGTAGCTACAGACCAATTTCAGATCCTTATAATGCTCCAGCGAGTTCATTTGAAAAATGGATGGCTGAACGCTATTGCTTATATACAGTCAATAAGAGGGGAGAATTACGTCGCTGTGATATTCTGCATCAGCCCTGGTTACTTCAGAAAGCAGAAGCAAATATTAGCTTAAACACAATGCTTTCATCTCAAGGTATTCCAGTCGAGTCCGATAAACCTATTTTACATTTCTCTAAAAAGAAGAAGGTACGTATGTGGCCGTTAGTAAATCCGTTTGAAAGGTAGAATAATATTAGAAGTGCGTTAGATTCAAGGGAGATTCCTTGTATTTAACGCTTTTTGATTTTTCTAAGAGAAATATTATTTGTCAGATTTTCTGAAAGATAGAACCTCTTCTTAAAATTATGGAATGGAGAATCCTGTTGAAATGGTAGCTATAATAAAACATTTTAAGAATTACAGGTATTTAGAACTTCTTAATAAATAGTGCTTAATAATCGTTGTACTTTTTTATGAAACTGTAAAGCTATATTCTAAAAGGGTTTCCTTTGAACAGTTAAGTAGTTCTTTTTTCCTTTAAGTGAAATTACCGCTTAAAATATTTTAAATATTTAGAATAATATAGTATTATTTAATTATTTTTTAGTTAATAGAGATTTTATGTAAATTTTCAATAAAAGGGTAATTCTTACATATCAAAGGATTAGTACAGCCTGCATTGAAAATTCAAAGAAATAAAAAAGTTCTTTATACCTAATTAAATTAAGTTGAAAGTAGTCTTAATCAATCAAATTAGAAAAAATGTACTAATTCGTGTCAAATTTCGACAATATATTTATATTTACTGCTTTATAGTTTTAATTACATCAAGAGCTTTCGTAGACACCATGGAATTCTGCCTAAATTAATTAGGAAGGGGGGAAAGGGTGTTTTTGTGTTTTTAGAAAAGTATAGACACTTATTCGGGCAGGGAAAGACATGAAGTAAAAATCAGAGGAGGAATGGAAGTTGAGTAGTAGAAAAAATAGTCGAACTAAACGTACTAAAGCCGTTAGTATCGCAGCATCTATACTTATGACATTTTCACTGATCGCTCCAAACGTGGCTAGTGCAGAGGCTAATAGCAAACTGCACCAATCTATGAGAGAGTCGAGTCCTAGTAATATATCTGTTCAGGACAAACTGAGTAGTAGATTGCTAGAAAGCTTTAAACAGGATGAAAAAGTAACCTTTTTGATTAAATTTAAAGAAAAGGCTGATACGGCAGGAGTGGCAGCGGAGGCTAGGGAAAATGCCGAAGGTAAAAACCTTTCCGCTCATAATACGAAGCTTGTTCAGCGCTCAGCGGTTGTTTCAGAGTTAAAGTCTACTTCTATGGAATCTCAAGAAACTGTGATGGATTTTCTTGAGAAGGAAGTTGAAAAAGGAAACGCTAGTGACTTAGAATCCTATTACATCGTTAATGGTATGTCGGTAACAACAACGAAAGAAATTGCCGAAAAAATAGCTACTTTTCCTGAGGTAGAGAAAATACTTCCTAATGAAACCCGACAGTTATTTACCACTAAAACAGAAAATGCGGTAATGCCTAAGGCAGAAATTGCAAATGTAGAGTGGAGTATTGAACGGGTCAAGGCTCCAGAGGTTTGGGAAATGGGTATTGATGGAGCAGGTACTGTTGTTGCGAGTATTGATACTGGAGTTCAATGGGATCATCCAGCTCTAAAAGAAAAGTACCGTGGCTATAACAAAGCTACTGGACAAGTGTCCCATGACTTTAACTGGTTTGATGCAACCTCAGCAGCTCGTGCTACACCGTATGATGACTTGGAACATGGTACGCATGTAACTGGAACAATGGTAGGTAGCGAACCAAATGGCTCAAACCAAATTGGGGTTGCCCCAGGTGCTAAGTACATTGCTGTTAAAGCGTTTACCTCATCTGGTGGGTCTGACGCGGACCTTTTAGAAGCAGCACAATGGATTTTAGCCCCAACTGATGCTAATGGAAATACACGTGTAGATTTAGCTCCGGATGTGGTAAATAACTCTTGGGGTGGCGGACCAGGACTTGACGAGTGGTACCGAGACGTTGTAAATAACTGGCGTGCTGCAGAAATTTTCCCTGAGTTTTCTGCGGGTAATACTACTCTTACAAATCCAGGAGGAGCAGGCTCTGTAGCAGCACCTGCTAACTATCCTGAGTCTTTTGCTACTGGAGCAATCGACATTAATAATAAAGTTGCAAATTTCTCTCTTCGTGGTCCATCTCCATACGCAGAGATTAAACCTGATATCTCTGCACCTGGTGTGAACATTCGTTCATCCATTCCAGGTGGTGGCTATGAAGGTGGTTGGAATGGAACATCTATGTCAGGACCAGCGGTATCTGGTGTAGCTGCATTGCTTAAACAAGTTAATGCAAACCTGACTGTAGATGAAATGGAAGAAATTTTATTAAATACAGCTATTCCATTAACTGATACCCAATATACGGCAGTTCCAAACCATGGCTATGGCTATGGATTAGTTGATGCTGAAGCAGCTGTTTCCTCGATCCTTACAGGTCTTGGAACTTTAAAAGGACAAGTAACTCAAGAAGGCGATGACAACGAAGCGCCAGTACTTGAACATTCTGCTCCTACTGAAACTTATGAAGGAATGAGTTTAACATTAACTGCTAATGTTACAGATAATATTAGTGTTTCTTCTGTAGTTTTAAATTACCAAGATGCTAATGGTGCATGGCAAGAAATTGAAGCTGGTCGCACATCTGGAGACTATAAGTCTGGAGTATACTCAGTAGTGATTCCTGGAGATTTAATCACAGGTACTGCCTTCAAATATACTTGGACTGTAACTGATTTTGGAAATAACGAAGTAACTAGTGATGAATATACTGTACAAGTAAAACCAGGGATTACTGTTGGTTACTCAGAAAATTTTGAATCACAACCAACTGGATGGTATTCTTTTGGAAACCAAGATAGCTGGGAATGGGGAGTACCAACATCTGGCCCTGGAAATGCTGCATCTGGTGAAAAAGTATATGCTACTAATCTAGATGGTCTTTATGCAAACAGTATGAATGCCACGCTTGTAGCACCGCCAATCGATTTACCTGAAGGAAACTCTTATCTTCAGTTCAAGCATTGGCATAACTTTGAACAAGCATCTTCTGGAAGAGCTTGGGATTATGGCCATGTATTTGTTTCTACTGATCAAGTAAACTGGGAACAATTATTAATGGTTACGGGAATTTCCACTGCTTGGGAAGATGCGGAAGTTGATTTATCTGCATATGCTGGTCAACGTATCTATATCGGATTTAATGCATTTTCAGATGGAAGTGTACAAAGAGACGGTTGGTACATTGATGATGTCGCTTTAACTGATGTATCTCAAACAGGTAAAGTATCAAAAGGCAATGCTGGAAACAAAGGTAATGCAGGAAATGCTGGAAATGCAGGAAATAAAGGAGAAAACCAAAAAGATATTGATGCTAAAAAAGAAACGGTAGATCCTACAAAGATCAAACCAGTACTACCTGAAGTAAAAGCTGCTCCACCAGTAGGCGAAGATGCAGCTGTGCCGACATTGCTACCTCTTGGTGCTCAAGTAAGTGTTCTTGAATCGGGTCGCTCTGTTTATACGGATCCAGCAAATGGTTCTTACTCAATGACTCATGGAGCTGGAACATTTACAGCGAAAGCTGAAGCTTACGGTTTCACATCTGAGCAAAAATCAGTTGTGATTGAAGCAGATGGAACTGCAACAGCTAACTTCACTTTAGACGAAGTAGAGCAAAATACTGTTAGTGGTACTATTACAGATTCTGCTACAGGCGAAGGAATCGCTGGAGCAACTATATTGCTTGTAGAGGATGCTAATATTACTCCTGTAGTAACGGATGAGAATGGTAACTACTCTATCACTGCTTATGTAGGAGACTACACTCTTAAAGTTATTGCTCGTGGATATCATGGTCAAGAACTTCCAGTAAGTATTGACGGTGAACCAATTACAAAAGATATCGCATTAGAGCCTTTCTACACTTACCCAGGTGGGGAAATTGGTTATGATGACGGAACAGCAGAAAATGCTAGAGCATTTAATGCAGCTGGAAATGCATGGGCTGTAAAAATGTCACTTCCTGAAGGAAAAGAAAGTGGAATTGTAACAGATGGTGTGTTTAAATTCTGGACTACTGAATGGCCTGTACCGGGTGGAACTGCATTTGCAGTGGAAGTTTGGGATGCAAGTGGAGCTGATGGTACACCAGGTAAAATGCTAGCTGGTCCTGTAGACGCGACAGCACTTCGAAATGGTGAATGGACTGTTGTTGACCTAACAGAACACAACATCGTAGTAACTGGAGATTTCTATATGGTTTATCGTCAAACGACTGCAAACCCAAATTCTCCAGGCTTAGGAACGGATGAAAATGGTACAAATGCTGGCAGAAGCTATCAAGGAGTTTCAGGTGCATGGTCGCCTTCACCTACCGCAGAGGGTAACTACATGATCCGAGCTCGTGTAAGCTACGAGGTAGTTGGCCCAGTTATCACTTCTCCTCAAGAAGGTTTAGTGACTAATGAAGAAGAGATTACAATAGAGGGATCTGCATCACCAACTACAACAATCGAGTTGAAGCAAAATGGTGAAGTAGTAGAATCTACAGAAGTTGGAACTGATGGTAAGTTTGCTATTGATGCAGTATTAACAGAAGGTGAAAATGAATTTACAGTTGTCTCTAATTTGGATGATCGTGAAACTGGGGAGTCTGCTCCTGTAACTGTTATTTTAGATACTCAAAAGCCTGAACTAACTATTACTAAACCAGTTGATGGCGAGAAAACAAATCGTGAGAGTGTTACTGTTGAAGGTACAATTGCAGATGCTAACTTAGAGTATGTTCATGTAAATGGACAGGCTGCAACAGTAACTAATGGTAAGTTCTCTAAACGTGTCCTTTTAGAGGAAGGATTAAATGAAATCACTGTAGAAGCGAAGGACAGAGCAGGAAACATAGAAACAAAAACAATTAAAGTTACTGCTGACTCCATAGCTCCAGAAATTTCTAATCTGAAACCAGCGACTGATTTAAACCTTAAAACTGGACGTAGTGTTAAAATTGAATTTGACAGTGAACCAGGATTAAAATCTACATTTGTTATTCATATGCCACTTACAAATGTGGGTAATGTACAAAATGCTACAGAACTTCCAATGATGGAAACTGGAAATGGACATTATGTAGGTTATTGGACAGTACCAGCTGATACTGTAGCTAATGGAGCGGTAATTGAGGTTATTACAGTTGATGGCTTTGCGAATGAAACACGTCAAAAAGCAGCAGGTAAACTGTATGTTAACGTAGATGCACCGACTTCACAGCCGTCAGTGGAAAAACCTGCTGATGTAGAGGAGCCAGCAAAAGGAAACGAAGATAAGAAAGAAGAAATTGATAACTTATTAACAAACTAATTCGGCAAAATTTAAAAGAGTGTCAGTAAGGAATTTCCTTGCTGACACTTTTTCTATTATTGGTGATACACCAAAAAATGAATGAAATTTATAAAAAGGCGTCGACTTCCTTAGGGTATGGAAGTGATAAATTCTGTTCAATTTTTATTTGAAAGAAAAAGTGATTCATTTTGCCGGTCCTACTAATTACTCGAAGTCATTTTCCTATCTAGACCATTCTTAATAATGCATCTTTTCCTACCATTCCAGTAGTGATTCCCATTTCTATTGCTTCTAATGTAACTGATTCTAATGGAGCGTTTAAAAGCTGGTCAATTGTTTTAACTCCAACTGCGCGACCTGCAATAATTTGACGATCCTTCAATTTTTCATTGAGCAATCCTATGTCTAGTGCCCCACACATAATATAACCTTTATCATTGGACACGGTAAGTAAGTTAGTTTTAGGAAGTTCAACTGAAACAGCTATAAAAGTATTGCCCTCTATTTCTATTGGTTGTACTTTAATCATGTTAATACCCACTCCTTTTAACGTTTCCCTACAAGTTATGAAATAGGGTGACAAAGCGTGCATTATTACTAAATAAGTTTGCTAAATATGCTTTTACACCTCATATACTTCTTATAGTAGGGGAAAGTTAAAAACGTAATGCTTTGTTATTTTAGCTACAAAAACCTTTAAAAACTATTGTTTTCTTTAACTTCTACCTGATAGTGGGGATTTATGGGCGGAGCAGGAAATTCATGATGTAAGAATATAAAGTGTACTAAGAGTGAATTAAAAATAGTTTAGAAACAGATAAGTAGCTTGCGAATTAGTGCGTTTAAATAAAAATCATTCTTAAATCAGATTGAATAATTTAATTACTTTAATAGCACTTTACCAGTTAAATACGTACATTTCATACTTGTTGATAGTAGCGCCAGGCGGCGACTCCGGAGGGATGAGTGAGGCAGAAAAACCATCACAACAGGAGTGTATGCGACGGTGATGGCTTATCGATCACCCCACGGAAAGCCTCCGTCTAGAGTGGAAATCAATTATTATATTCTTAAAAAAGCATCTGTATATCATTGTTCCTATCTTGATAGTTCGTACTTTTTCATAAAAACAGGAATTATTAAATTGATTGACTTCTATAAAAAGCTTAACCAAAGATAAATAAATAATGCTTGATTAAAGCTGTTCTTTAAAAAAGAAAAAATTTCTGTTTCGGTGGTTTATAAAATAACAATAATTTCCTCTTATTTTCGTTGGTATAAATAAAGTCAAATGGCACAATCTAATCTCACAAGGAGGTGAGAAAAATGTCAAACAACAACAATAAACTACTTGTACCAGGTGTTAAACAAGCTCTTGATCAAATGAAATATGAAATCGCTCAAGAATTCGGTGTGCAACTTGGAGGAGAATCTACAGCGCGTGCTAACGGTTCCGTTGGCGGAGAAATTACTAAGCGTTTAGTAGCTCAAGCTCAAGGACAAATGAACGGATCACAAAAATAATTAAACTTTACGGCCGATGGCTATTTTAGCCATCGGTTTTTAATGTGCAATGAAAAACATAAGTGCTAGGAAAAATAAGCCAAGAAAAAAACCGAAGAAAGATTCTTCGGTTTTTTCTTAGCTTACTATAGCGATAATTCCCTCTTCTTCATCAAAAACAAGCTCGATTCCTGTAGTAATAGGATCTAGATTTAAAAATTCTCTCATTGTTTGGCGAAGAGATTCGATAATGTCTAATGTGCTTAAGTTATGTTGCTGATTATTTATATAAGCTTCTGCGGAAAAACCAACCTCATCATCAAAGATTAGTTCTACTTCAACCTCTTCAGGAGTAGTATTAAATTTACGACCAAAATGGACGCAAATAGCATTAATAATATTTTGTTCTGGTATAACTAGTTTCTCCATGTGTGTGGATCCTCTTTTTTCTTCTTGTCTTTAAACATGTTGAAGATTTTAAGTGCAAGCACAATAATAACAATGATTGCCACTGCATTTATTAAGAAGCCTAATACAGATCCTAGGATACCCATATTAGCAAATAGACTACCAAAAAGTAATCCAGCTAAACCACCAACAAAAAGACCCTTCATTAGTCCCCCTGCAGAAAATCCTCCTTTAGGAGTAGTGTTGTTAGTAGTTTTGTTTGTTGCTGTTGTATCATCTTTTTTATCCTTTTGAATATTTGAATTAGTGTTATTAGAGTTGTTATTTGAGTTAAATCCTTTTTTTCCGGATTTATACTTTTTTGCTTCAGCAGTAATATCATCTTGGAAGACGAAGCTACCGACAGATGAAAAGACAAGTGTGATGGTAAGTAAAGCGACGAGCAATTTTTTCAATGTATTAACCTCCGTTGAATAGTAATAGCTGATATAGTATGGGTCTACTGTATTACCTTATACTATATACGAAGGAATGGAAAGAAAGTTTCACTTTTAGATAAAAACTATAAATCAACCTTGAGTGAGCGACGTTGAATTTCGCTTTCTAATAGAGCTAAAAAGTCGGGGCAAAGTTCTAGTTCCTTAGCAGTAAAATATGATTCTAATAATAAATCATCTGACATTTTACTCATGTTTTTTCCTCCTGTTAGTTAAATAGTAATATATGAGAAAAGTTCTTCTTATTAAATAATTATTATAATAGATACTTTACCAAATAATCTCAGATAGAACAATCGTTCTTTTTATCCACAGTAATGTATGGATAAGTTGTGTATAAACTGTTTATAAGAATTTCAAATGCTTACTCTTCTAGTGTGAGTTCTGTGTGTAATTTTATCCACAGTAAGAAAAAAAGGCGGATTTTGTCGAAACATTTTAATGTAAAAACATTTTTTTTACTTCTAATTGAAAAAAATGAAACATATTATATGTTTTAAATATTTTTCAAGTATATTCAATAACTTTTTGTTCTTTTTATTCATTTAATCCTGTGGATAAACAAAATATTTCCTTTTATTAAATACCCATAAAGAATAAACTTAAACCAATTAATTGAATTTTTTAAAAAATATTCTTTATCCATATCCATTATCTCTTCGTCTGTTATCTCTACCTTTTATTTATCCACTTCTTGTTCCATATTTTGTTCCTCTACGTTGATATCTTCAGGACCTTCATCGTTTTTATTGGTTGAATCATTGTCACATGCACCAAGCAGGCCTAATGAAATCAATGAAAAAGCGCCGATTTTTGCGCGTTTATTTTTAGCAAACATATATATTACCTCCGAAATTTTTTCTTAATTAACAAACGTCATCCCTAAAATGAGTTTTCTTATTTACTTACCTCTCTTTTCAAGAGGTAAACTTAAAAAGGAGTAATAGGTACAAAATACATACAGTGATGTGATCTATGGTTTATCAAAAAAATTTAGGAAGCATTACAACTGAAAAAGTTAATTTAACAAAGATATGTAGACAATCATAGAGGAACAAATAAGAAGGAACAGTAGGAACAAGAAGTCATATGCTAATATGAATCGCTAAAACGAATTGGAATAGGGTAAAAGGGTTGAAAGTCAAAAGTAGGGAAGAAACTTACAAAATATATTTAGAAATTGGACGAAGTGGAAAGTGTAGGATCATTTGTACAGGGGAACTTAATTAGCATAGTGAATTGGAAGATATAATTTTATTAATATACGGCTTACACTTCGTCTGTAATTAGTAACATATAGCGAGTTACTTGGAAATTTTCATTTATGAATGTATACATTTGTTTGAATAGGGACCATAGAAGAAAGTTCTATAACATCATCGTTGTACATCCTTATACAACCTAACGAAACCTCTTTACCAATGGAGCTAGGGTCGTTAGTTCCATGAATGCCATAATGGGGCTTTGAGAGACCCATCCACAACGCTCCATAAGGACCTCCAGGGTCAATTTCTTTATTAATAATTATATAGTTGCCTGTAGGGGTAGGAGTTAAAATTTTTCCAACTGCAATGGGGTATGTTTTAAGTAATTTGCTTGCATCATAAAGCTTTAGCTGACGCTTGCTAACAGACACATCAATCCAAAGTGTCAAAGAACCACTCTCCTAAAATGTTATTCATCTTATTATATGTGAATGGCTAGGAAACGTTTAAAGAAGAGAAGGATGAATGCATGGTCCCTGTCTAAGGGGGGCGAGTTATTCCATAAATCGAATATGGTTCAAGAGGATTGAATAAAGTGAAAAGGCTTTTCTACTAGCGACTAGAAGGAACACTGTAGAGGATGCCTTTTCACAATTCTATACAAGAGATTATTTTAACTATGATTAAGCACTTTGCTTTTTATAGTTTCTTCTTTTAAATATGCTTGCATAAGTTTTATGTCATTACTAAAGACGCGATCTTCTTTTATAGATGGGATGAATGAACGGAGTTCTTGCCACTTCTTCAGTAGTCTTGGAGACATAAGATCCTTCCCGCGATATTCAGTACCTTGAATAGCACAAATAGCCTCGATAGCAATAACATGACGAGTATTTTGGATAATTTGAAAAGCGTGTCTTGCACCTATTGTTCCCATGCTTACATGATCCTCTTGGTTTGCTGAAGATGGAATGGAATCGACAGAAGCAGGGTGGGCAAGTGTTTTGTTTTCTGAAACAAGACTTGCGGCTGCATATTGTATAATCATGACTCCAGATTGTAGGCCAGGCTCAGGACTTAAAAAGGGAGGAAGCCCATTGTTTAACTGTGGATTTACTAATCGTTCAATACGACGCTCCGAAACATTTGCGAGCTCTGCCATACCCACTTTTAAAAAGTCCATAGCAAACGCGATGGGTTGCCCATGAAAATTTCCTCCCGAAATAACAGAACGTCCGTCTTCAACAATTAACGGATTATCTGTAGCCGCATTCATTTCAATCTCTAACTTTTCCTTCACATAGGAAAGAACCTGCCATGTAGCTCCGTGGATTTGGGGGATACATCTTAACGAATAAGCATCCTGCACTCGTTCCTCCCCTTGCTTAGTGACGAGTTTGCTTCCCTCCAACCATTGGAGCATTCGCTTAGCCACTTCTACTTGTTCTATATAACCTCTTGCTTCATGGATTGCGGGATGAAAGGCATCTGTTATTCCATGCAAAGCCTCCATAGTAATAGCAGCAATCCACTCACTTTGGTAAGCGAGAGTTTCAGACTCTAGCCAGTTAATCACGCCTTGCGCAGTCATCGCTTGGGTTCCATTTATGAGAGCTAGACCTTCCTTTGCCTCTAGAACTATTGGATCTAAGCCATGTCTTTTCCATATCTCTGCTGAAGGGATATGTTTGTTATTCTCCCAAACTAGTCCTTCACCGACTAGAACAAGAGCTAGATGAGATAATGGAGCTAGATCTCCTGATGCTCCAAGTGAGCCTTGAGATGGAATTACTGGATGAATGCTATGATTAGCCATATATGCTAGTCTTTCCAAAACCTCTAAACGAATGCCTGAAAACCCCTTCAATAACGCATTCAAGCGAAGTACAACCATTGCTCTAGAAACCAACTCATCAAAAGGAGCACCGATTCCACAGGCATGTGATCGGATAAGGTGTAGCTGGAGTGCATGAACATCTTCTTCATTTATACTCACATCACTAAATTTTCCAAATCCTGTATTAATTCCATAGACAGTTTGCTTACTACTAACAATATCTTCTACAACTTTTCTACTATTAAGTACGCGGTTAACAGCTTCCGTGTTTAAAGCTATTTTTTCATTTTTATATAAAATAGCTCTCATTTGTTCTAATGTTAGGCCATATCCTTTTAAATGAATCATTTTTCACAGTCCTCACGTCATTGTGTAATTTATATTAAATAATTCTTTTGCTAAGAGTAGGGTAATTTCAGCGCTGATGTTTTCAACTGCTTTATCTCAACAAAAAAATTCTCTTCTTTATTCTATCGAAATATTTAAATAAATTAAGTGTTTTTACTATAAAAGTAAAAATTTCTCATCTGCTAATAAAATATCCTGTTAGTGTACTAAAACAAATGACTGTAACTAAACGAAACTATATCCGTCTATTTATACAAAGAAAGGGGATATTTGGAAATGGTAAAGTGGATTAAACTTGTTAGCTTCCTATTCGTCTTTTTATTGGTAGGTTGTAGTGCAAACGAAGAATCTGCTAAAAGTGATATGCTTGAAACAGATTCAGCCGATTATTCCAATGAAGTAGCGAATATAAGTGAAGAAGCAAAAGAAGAGAGCTTAACAGATCAAAGCAAAGAGACAGAGAGTTCCAAGGAAACAAAAACACAAAGAATGATTATTCATAATGCAGACATAAGTGCAAATGTTAAAGAGCTTTCGGTTGCCCAAGAAAAAATCACGCAAAAAGTAAAAAAGTATAATGGATACATTGTAGAATCAACCGTATATCAAGAGAGTGAGTCTAACAGTTATGGTAAAATGGTTGTCCGAGTTCCAGAGGAGCATTTTGAAACTTTTTTAGTAGAAGCAGAATCCGAAGTAACCAAGGTACTAGAGCATAATGTTACTGGAGAGGATGTAACTGAGCAATATGTTGATTTAGAATCAAGACTAAAATCAAAAAGAGCAGTGGAAGCTCGTTTACTCGTGTTTATGGAAAAGGCAGAAAAAACCGAGGATTTACTTAAAATTTCAGATGATTTAGCGAAGGTACAGGAAGAAATAGAAATAATAGTAGGGAAAATGAAGTTTCTAGAAAACCAAACTTCGTTATCAACGATTGAAATGACCTTGTATGAAAATAAAATAGTTGTTCCAAGCATTGAAAATGATGACTTAAATACATGGGAGAAGATAAAGAAGCAATTTGTTACAAGTATTAATTTTCTTTTATCCATAGGTTCCAGTATTCTTGTTTTACTACTTGGTAATTTGCCGGTGTTAATTATTTTAGGTGTGCTTGCATTTATCTCGTACTCGTTATTTAAAAGAAGAAAGAAATGACTTAGCAATATCATTCTAAAAATCTATTCTTTATAGTTTTTGTTTTTATGTAAATTGAAACTAAAATTTAGTGGATATTAATAACTAAAAGCCAACTTTTATTTGATCTTGTCTCTTGAGTTGATCAGATAAAGTTGGATTTTAGTTATAATCTAATTTTGTAGTAGGTATTTTGATTTGCTTATGATAAGAAATTGCCTTCTATAAGCATTTGTTTTATTTCTTCCTTAGTCATGATTATGTTATTAGTATCTAGTAGCACGTCAGGTATAGCTTGTTCATTATTAGAACCTGTATTAGATATAAGGATTAAGTTATTGTTAAAGATGCTCGCTAATGGTCTCTCATTTTCAGCTATTAGAGCTTCGTGAATTTTCTCTCCTCTTCTAGCACCTATTTCTATTAGACTTACATCTTTCTTTTGGTAATACTCAATAAGCACCTCTGCTAGGTCGAGGATTTTACATGCATCCATTTTCATGACAAATATCTCTCCTCCATTACCTAACTCAGCTGCTTGCAGTAGAGTTTTAATGGCATATTGAGGTGTAACGAAGTACCTTGTCATAGCTTTGTCTGTGATAAGAATCTGGTTATCTTCTTGTAATTGCTTTATAAATAAAGGAACTACGCTCCCGCTGCTTCCTAATACATTTCCACCTCTAAGGCACATGAATCTAGTAGTTGATGAAGTGTTATTAGCATGAATAATTAATTTTTCACCAAGTGCTTTAGTCATTCCGTAAGTATTAGCTGGATCAGCTGCTTTATCGGTCGATACATAAATCACTTTTTTCACCTTGTTGGCAATAGACGCCTCGATAACATTGTAAGTACCTAATACATTTGTTTTAAAAGCTTCTAAAGGGTTTTCCTCACATACTGTAACATGCTTTAAGGCAGCTAAGTGAAAAACATAGTCAACTTGCTGGCAAGCGTGATTTAATGCCTCTCTGTCCCTTATATCACCAAGGAAAAAATGTATTCTTGAATCATCAAGGCTTCTACGTAAGGTAACTTGCTTATCCTCATTTCTTGAGAGAATAATAATCTTCTTCGGGTTAAAAGGTAGTAGCTGATCAGTTAACTCAATACCCCATGAGCCTGTCCCCCCGGTTATCAGTATCGTTGAATTTGTAAACACTGCATTTCCTCCTGAATTAATTTTATTTTGTTTTGATATGTCATTTACTTTTTGTTAAATAAATATCACTTAATACCTCTTTCCACAGTTCTCCATTCCCTTCCCAAATATCTTCATTTGGAAATTCCATCATGCAGACTTTTTCTAAAGGACAGTGTTTTTCGACCATCCATTTGACTGGAGTATGATTAATTAGTAATACATTAAAATCGTGTTTGACCATTTCAGATAAAGTATTTTGAAGTGATGCTGCATCCTCTAAAGTTCCTTCTGTTCTAACGAAAAGTATACGTTTAGCTGTCTGCATTTGATGAAGAAACCTTTGGATTCTTCTTTCGTATTTCTCCATCACTTCTAGATATGATCCTAAAAATTCTAGGGTATTTTTTTCTCTACTAAAATCATGGTTAGAAACTAGGTTGTAGGCATCATCTGACACACAAATATTAGAGTCAGCATAGCCTATAACACGTAAGTTATCGTAATCCATGAATCCAATGAATCGATTTTCTAAAAGTTCATTTACTGTTGATAAAGTAGGACTCGCCATCCAATCAAGGACACCAGAGAAGGGTCTCAGATTATGTTTTTTTAACTGAATAGATGCTAAGCATAAATCTCCTAAACTGAAAACTGCATCGTAGCCCCCTTTTAGCTTCGATAGTTCCATAATTTCACCTCCTTATATTTTTAAAGGTTTAAGAATGAGAAGAAAGCATAATAACCATACTTTTCATTCCTATTTGTATTAGATGCAGCAAATGAAAAGAGAACAGGGGCTGATTCCTACCTTTTTTAAATATTTAATAGAGAAAAGAGTGTCCAAAAAGTTTTACTTATTTCTTTACTGGAGCGAGTCCATGTTTAATAGCGCTTCATTTAAATAGACAAAATAAAAGAAGGCTCGTGAATAATTCACGAGCCTTCTTTTATTTATATCATTCTGGTGTATTAATTTCAGGAGCGAAGTTAATGATTTCCATAATAATTGGCGTTCCTTTAGGAATTTCAGCATCCTCTGGTAGAGAAATTAATAAAGAGCCTACTCCATCTTCTCCAGCAGTATAGGCAAAATTGTCATCCATCTGAAGTACACCATTTATATATACATTAAAGTAGCTATTATTTAAATTGAGTAAAGGTAAATTTTGAGCAACCTCTCCACGATCATCTAAAAACATAGATGTATCAATCTTATGGGTACTGACATCCGTTATGATCTCAGGAACTTCATGAAAAAGCCGCGTTACCATCGGTGAAGCTGAAACACTTTGTTTTGGGCCAATAGCAAGTTTAATTATTTTTAATGACAAGTATTTTCCTCCTTTGAACTTCTTTAACAACATATGTGTCCAAAGGAATTCATGTTAAACAGGGACATGTACTTTTTTGAAAATAGGAATAAAGACCTTATGTGTACACATAATGATTTACTTATGGATACAATATGGCATATAAATTTATCTGTATGATGGGGGATATAATGAATAACCAGCCATATATACCACGAAAATCCATTGAGAGACACTCGCGTCCGTTATTATTTCCTGTGTCTGTCAACAAAGCAGAAAGAGAGGTTTTTAGCCCTAAGGAAGTTAATACTTATGAATTTTTTGTCTTGTCAGATGGAAGTAAAAGGATTTACTCAGAGAATGATGCAATGTTGGAATATGGAGTTCAAAAAATACCTGATCCTTCTACAGTTTCCTACATGAATTTATTTATAAATGGAATTTTACAGCCTAAAGCAAATTATGAAATTACACAGGGAAAAATAACGTTATTGACTGAAGATGTTCCATTAACAGGTTGTCCTATCATATTGCAGATGATAAAAATATAAATGCTAAAAAAAGTTAAATGCGCCCAATCTCTTACATGGTGGAAAAATAAATTAGAATAAGTGGTTAAAATAGGGGGATGTATACATTGAAAATACTGTTAGCGACGTACTGGCCTGTTCCACATTTAGGCGGAGTGTGGAATTACATGGTGCAGTTGAAAAATAAGCTAGAGTCAAATGGCCATGAGGTGGACATAATCGGCTACGACGAAAATAATATAAATATTTGTCTTTATAATCAAAATAAGATTGTTTCGAGAGACAAGTTGCTACCTTTGCTACAGGCTAAGATTAATCAGCAAAATTTTCCGGAATTATACGAAAACAAGCTTATTGAATATACAGAGTTCCAAAGGTATGTGTTTGAATTGGGAGTGGCGTATTTTGGGTTAGAGAAATATGACATAATTCACACGCAGGATGTTATTTCTAGTGCTTGTATAAATCGGATTCGTCCAGATCATGTTCCGCTGGTTGCGACTCTACACGGCTCAGTAGCACATGAAATTCACCATCAGTTGACTACCATTCATAAGACTCCAAATGCCTACATGGCTAGAACTTATTATGATGCTTTAGAAGAAGAGGGAGCAACTTCTCCGGAAGTAACAATTGTTGCAAATAACTGGTTAAAGCATATTTTGGTAAACGAATTTAATGTACCAGATGAACAAGTAAAAGTACTTCATTATGGTTTTGATACTGAAAATTTCATTAAGCAAATGAAGGTGAAGTCTAGTGTTCCTGCTGCTAAAAATAAAAAAGTTATTATTTATACAGGTAGATTAACAGATTTAAAAGGAGTACAGCATCTCATCACGGCATTAGGGAAACTTAAAAAGAAACGTCAGGATTGGGTATGTTGGATAGCGGGGGTTGGAGATGATGAATCTAAGTTAAGAGTTAAAAGCAAGGTATTTGGATTAGAGGACTATGTTGTTTTTTTAGGAAAACGAGATGATATCCCGTATCTTTTAGGGAAATCAGATATATTTGTTTTGCCAACCTTATTAGAAAACCAACCTTTATCTCTTATAGAAGCCCAAATTGCTGGGAGAGCATCCATTGTAAGTGATGTTGGTGGAATAAATGAAATGATAGAACATAAAGTTACTGGTTTATTAATTCCTCCAGC
Source organism: Psychrobacillus sp. FSL K6-2843 (assembly GCF_038626375.1). Lineage (NCBI taxonomy): Bacteria > Bacillati > Bacillota > Bacilli > Caryophanales > Bacillaceae > Psychrobacillus > Psychrobacillus sp. FSL K6-2843. The sequence goes on from NZ_CP152021.1 coordinate 408,725, forward strand.
AAATCCTGATCTATTGGCTGAGAATCTTGACTTGCTTTTATCGGATGAGCAGCTCAGAAAAAACTTAGGATCTAATGCAAAAAAATGGGGAATGACACATTGGTCCATTGAACAGGGGATCAAAGATCTATTAAATGTTTATAATGAAGCAATATCCATGAGGAAGAACGGTGTTGAGGATGTCACAGATGTTTCAACAAATTAAACTTTGGATATTGTCGTGGTTAGTAAAAGGTAGGGATTTTTGTCAAAGAGTTTGGAAATCAATTTTTCCTTCAAAGATCGAACATCTTAAAGAAGACAAGGTAGAAATAGAAGAAAATGTTTTTGCCACTAGTCGAAAATACGATCGTCTTTTCCCATTACAGCAGTCGAAAGAGCATATTTTGGTATCTGAAACGGTTTGGAATAAAATTCAAGATTCAATGCCGAGTGGTTATATAATTCCCAATGAACAATCTCTTCACTTGCTATCAACTATGAGTTCCGACTACTACAATAATTTCTTCCATGATCCTCCTTCTACGCCTTACCTATTTGTAGAAGGGGAAGTTTGGAAAAAGATTATGGAGAATATAAGAGAAGATTATATTATTCCTACCTCTTTGTTTGAGAAAGTTATGACACCCATGAGTAGTGATTATTACGATAAACTTTTCCCTCAATCATATAAAACCTCTAAAGTTTTTGTAGATAATCAGATTTGGGAACAAATAATTAAAAATATACCAGAATCGTATAGTATACCTAGTAAAAATACAGATAGTCTAATTTCTAAACTCTCTCATAGTAACCATAACTCTATTCTAATGAAGCCCCAATTTTAACTAATTTATCTAATTCAAAATCCTCTTTTGTCGATGAATGGAATACCCAAGCTACCCTTTTCCTTCATTCATCGATTTCTTTGGGAATATGTCCATGAACGATACTATTTTGCGGCATATGATAAGGAAAATCTTAAGGAGGACAAATTTTGAAAGTAATTGTAACAGGTGGTGCAGGCTTTATTGGATCCCATCTTGTTGATGAGCTTATTTCTCGAGGGATAGAAGTTCATGTTTTAGACAATTTAGTATCAGGTCAGCTACATCAAGTTAACCCAGAAGCCCATATGTATGTAGTAGATATTCGAAGTGAAGAAGCAAGGCGAATTATTCTACAAGTGAAACCAGAGGCAATATTTCATTTAGCAGCGCAGGCGGATATTGGAAGATCTGTACAGCATCCCAATTATGATGCTGATGTCAATATTATTGGTACCATTAATTTATTGGAAGCAGCAAGAAATGCCAAGGTAAGAAAGTTTATATTTGCTAGTACTTCGGCTGTTTATGGTAATTCACACAATGCGCTTATTTCTGAAGCCGATGTAACGATTCCTTCTTCTTATTATGGTTTGTCCAAGCTCACTGCGGAGTCTTACATAAGACTTTATTATGAGCTTTATAGACAATCATACACTATTTTAAGATACGCGAATGTATATGGTCCTAGGCAAATACCGAAGGGAGAAGGAGGGGTTGTATCTGTATTTCTTGACCGTATAAAAAAAGGAGAAAGTTTAAATGTTCACGGGGATGGTCAACAGACGAGAGACTTTATCTATGTAAAGGATGTTGTAGCAGCTAATCTTGCGGCAATGAATAGCGGTGACCAACAAACTCTCCAAGTTAGTACCTCACAGAAGACTTCTATTAATGAAATACTAAAGCTTTTATCCAACAAATTTGATGTAAGTGTCAAAAAAGTATTCACTCCCCCAAGAGAAGGAGATATTAAGCACAGCTGTCTATGTAACAAAAAGGCTGCTGATATATTAAATTGGCAACCTCATTACACGATAGAGGATGGATTAGAAGAAATCCGTGCTTTTGTCTCTCAAACAGAAGACACTTTAAAGGAGATGGAAAAGTATGAGTAATCCATTTTTTGAAGTTGAGCGGAATGTTAAGTGACTATGAAACAGAAAATAATGATAACAGGTGCCACTGGTTTTACGGGAAGTCATGCTTGCCAACATTTTAAAAGAAATGGTTATGATGTGATAGCTGTTTCAAGAAGCATAAAGACTTACGTAAACGAAGAAAACATTTTGGTTGAGCAATGTGATTTAACAAACAAATATGAAGTTAATAAATTGATTCAAAGAGTGCAACCAAACTATTTACTGCATCTAGCTGGGCAAAATCATGTGCAAGAATCTTGGTTAGACCCAATTGCTTCTCTTGAAGCAAATGCTCTATCTACTGCTTTTTTTATGGAAGCACTCCGACAATATAGTCCCCCTTGCAAAGCAATTGTAGTAGGATCAGCTCTTCAATTTGATTTAAGTAATATATCCTCTCTTTCTCACCCTTATAGCCTAAGCAAATCGCTTCAAGTACTAATAGCCCAATCATGGGAAGCACTTTTTGATATGAACATTATTATTGCCAAGCCCTCCAATTTAATAGGACCAGGAGTATCTAATGGAGTGTGCTCCATACTGGCAAAGCAGGTGGCTGAACTGGAGATACTTAAAGGAGCGGGAAGCATTACAGTAAATAATTTATACGCTCAGAGAGACTTCATTGATGTAAGAGATGCAGTTCTTGCGTATGAGAAAATATTACAATATGGCCAGTCAGGAGAGGTTTATGATATTTCCTCTGGAAGGCCAAGGTTTGTAAAGGATATTACTGATTGCTTAATGGCCCTTTCTAACGTGCCATTGGACGTCAATGCTGTAGAGAATATTCCAGAAAAAATACAAGCGGTTGAACCTAAGGCGCTTTTAGACATAGGATGGAATCCTAGTATTCCATTTGAAAATTCGATGGAGGACATCCTTAACTATCATCGAGAATTATTAAAGTAGCTTGGTTGGGTTGGCTATTAATTTTCCAAGCAAAAGGAACCCTTATAAACGTGTATCATTTATATAATCTTTTCATACAATGTATAAACTAAGCCCTGAATGGAGGGAAACATGGACATTTTAAACAAAGTGAGAAATTACCGGGAAGCAGAAAATGATCTGAAATGGGAAGGTACATTCAGTGAATTTTTAGACATTGTAAAAGAACGACCAGAGGTAGCTCAAACAGCACATGCACGAGTATATAGTATGATTAAAAGTGCTGGGAGTTCGAATAAGAACGGAAAGAAAAGATATCACTTTTTTGAAAATGAAATGTTTGGTCTTGATGAAGCATTAGAGCGTCTCATAGAAGAGTATTTCCATCCAGCAGCGAAGCGATTAGATGTTAGAAAGAGAATTTTGCTGTTGATGGGTCCAGTAAGTGGTGGCAAGTCGACGATTGTAACTTTGTTGAAGAGAGGTTTTGAGCAGTATTCTAGAACGGATGCAGGAGCAGTTTATGCTATTAAAGGCTGTCCAATGCATGAGGATCCGCTTCATTTAATTCCTTCACATCTACGGGAGGACTTTTTCGAAGAGTTTGGTATTCGTATAGAAGGAAGCTTATCGCCCCTTAACTCTATGCGCTTGGAGCAGGAGTATGGCGGAAGAGTAGAAGATGTTTTAGTAGAAAGAATTTTCTTTTCAGAAGATAAGAGAGTAGGTATTGGCACTTTCACTCCTTCTGATCCTAAGTCACAGGACATTGCAGATTTAACAGGCAGTATAGATTTTTCAACGATAGCAGAATTTGGTTCAGAGTCAGATCCACGTGCTTATCGATTTGATGGAGAACTAAACAAAGCCAATCGAGGAATGATGGAATTTCAAGAAATGCTAAAGTTGGATGAGAAGTTCTTGTGGCATTTACTTTCTTTAACGCAAGAAGGTAATTTTAAGGCTGGTCGATTCGCGTTGATTAGCGCTGACGAACTTATCGTTGCCCATACGAATGAAACGGAGTATCGATCTTTTATATCCAATAAAAAAAATGAAGCCCTGCATTCTCGTATTATAGTAATGCCTATTCCGTACAATCTGAAGGTTAGCCAAGAAGAACGTATATACGAAAAAATGATTCATGAAAGCGATATGGCTCATGTGCATATTGCACCTCATGCATTAAGAGCGGCTGCAATTTTCTCTATTCTAACTAGACTAGAGGATCCTAAAAAACAGGGTGTAGATATCGTAAAGAAAATGAAATTATATGATGGAGAAAATATAGAAGGCTTCAATGAAATAGATGTGGAAGAAATGAAGAAGGAATCCTCGAGTGAAGGTATGCATGGAATTGACCCAAGATACGTGATTAATAGAATATCCTCTGCCATTATTCGTAAAGAGGTACCGTCTATTAATGCATTAGATGTATTACGAGCACTTAAAGAGGGCCTTGATCAGCACGCCTCTATTTCAGATGAGGACAGAGAAAAGTATTTAAATTATATTGCAATTGCTCGGAAGGAATATGACGAAATCGCTAAAAATGAGGTCCAAAAAGCATTTGTTTATTCATATGAAGAGTCTGCTATTACGATGATGAATAACTATTTAGACAACGTAGAAGCATTTTGCAATAAAAATAAGATGAGAGATCCTCTAACTGGAGAAGAAATGAATCCAGATGAAAAATTAATGCGTTCTATTGAGGAACAAATTGGTATTTCTGAAAACGCTAAAAAAGGCTTCCGAGAAGAAATCTTAATCAGGCTTTCCGCATATGCGAGGAAAGGCAAACGTTTTGAGTATAACTCTCATGAACGGTTGAGAGAAGCTATTCAAAAGAAGCTGTTTGCAGATTTAAAAGACGTAGTGAAAATTACTACCTCTACTAAAACACCTGATGAAGCTCATTTGAAAAAGATAAATGAAGTAGTTGCTAGGTTAATTGATGAGCATGGCTATAACTCCATATCAGCAAATGAATTATTACGCTATGTAGGAAGTCTTCTTAATCGATAACATCATAAACACAAGACTAATATGTTTCATTGGTCTTGTTTTTTTTATACTTTGGCAATAACTCTGTCGCACCGGCATATGATAAAAAAATATAGGTAGGTGTTAAGGATGGATGAAAAAGAAAAAAATCAATTTGTTATTTCACAGGAAAACTGGTCGCTACATCGTAAAGGACATCAAGATCAGCAACGTCATGCAGAAAAAGTGAAGGAAGCAATAAAAAATAATCTCCCAGATTTAATAAGTGACGAGAGTATTATCATGTCAAATGGACGAGACGTTATTAAAATTCCGATTAGATCGTTGGATGAATATAAGATTAGATATAACTATGATACTTCTAAGCATGTGGGTCAAGGTAAGGGTGACAGTAAAGTCGGTGATGTTGTAGCGAAAGGTCCAGGAGAAGGTAATGCTTCCGGCAATGGTAAGAAGGCGGGGGACAAAGCAGGTCAGGATTACTATGAGACAGTTAGTATGGAAGAAATAGAAAATGCCCTTTTTAGTGATATGGAGCTGCCTAGCCTGGAAGATAAAGAAAAAGCTGAAATTCTCACAGACCATATCGAGTTTAATGATATACGCAAAAAAGGATTAATGGGTAATATTGATAAAAAAAGAACACTTATAACAGCCATCAAAAGGAATGCATTAAAAGGAGAAGCTTCCATTGCTCCTATACATCAAGATGATCTACGATTTAAAACATGGGATGAAGTAGTTAAGCATGAATCTAAAGCAGTGGTTCTTGCTATGATGGATACAAGTGGTTCTATGGGAGCATTCGAAAAGTATTGTGCACGTAGCTTCTTCTTTTGGATGACGAGATTTTTACGTTCTAAATACGAAGCAGTAGAAATTGAATTTATCGCTCATCATACGGAGGCAAAGGTCGTTTCTGAGGAAGCATTTTTTACAAAAGGAGAAAGTGGGGGCACTATTTGTTCCTCTGCTTACAAAAAAGCACTTGAGCTTATCAAGGAAAAGTACCCTCCTTCACGATTTAATATATATCCTGTTCATTTCTCGGATGGTGAGAATATGACAAGTGATAATGAAAAATGTCTAAAGCTAGTTAACGAATTGATGAGTGTTTCACAAATTTTTGGCTATGGGGAAGTAAATGAGCATAGCAGATACTCATCATTGATGAATACCTATAAAACAATAGATAATTCCAAGTTCCGTCACTACGTGATTAAAGACAATAAAGATGTCTACGAAGCATTGAAAAGTATTTTTAAAAAGGGAGTTAAGTGATGGACACAAAACTTCAATATGCAATTGCTGAAATTACTGAAATTGCAACTGGTTTTGGTTTGGATACATTTCCGATGAGATACGAAATATGTCCCGCAGATATCATTTATACATTCGGAGCATACGGGATGCCAACTCGATTTGCTCATTGGAGCTTTGGTAAACAATTTCATAAAATGAAAATGCAATATGATTTTGGGTTAAGCCAAATCTATGAATTAGTAATTAATTCTAATCCCTGCTATGCATTTTTGTTGGATACAAATAGTTTAATACAGAATAAGCTAATCATTGCTCATGTGCTTGCCCATTGTGACTTTTTCAAACATAACGTCCGCTTTTCCAATACAAGACGGGACATGGTCGAAAGCATGACTGCTACTGCTGAGAGAATTGCCCACTATGAAATGATTCATGGAAAAGAGGAGGTAGAAAGCTTTTTAGATGCTGTCCTTGCGATTCAGGAACATATTGATCCATCTATTGTGCGTCCTAAGCTACCAAGCTACGATTTAGAACAAGAAGAAACAGAGGAAGTTAAAAAGAGTGAATATGATGATTTGTGGAATATAGATAAGAAGGATAATCCTAAGCTTATTCTTCCTTATCGAAAAAAGTTTCCTCCGCGCCCTGAAAAGGATTTACTACTTTTTATAGAGCAATATAGTAGAGAATTAGAAGATTGGCAAAGGGATATTTTAACCATGATGAGAGAAGAAATGCTTTATTTTTGGCCACAGCTAGAAACTAAAATTATGAATGAGGGATGGGCAACTTTTTGGCATCAGCGGATTATAAGAGAAATGGATTTAACCTCAGATGAAACAATTGAATTCGCTAAGTTAAATGCAAATGTGGTTCAACCTTCTAAAACATCTATTAATCCTTATTATTTAGGACTTAAAATCTTTGAAGATATAGAGAGAAGATATGATTCCCCAACAGAAGAAATGAGAAAGCATGGTATCCTTGCGGGACAGGGAAGAGAAAAAATATTTGAGGTAAGGGAAATTGAATCTGATATTTCTTTTATACGAAATTACCTTACGAAGGAATTGGTTAAGCAGGAGGATCTTTATCTTTTTGAAAAGAAAAATGGGAACTATGAAATCACAGATAAGGATTATGAGAATGTTAGAGATGAAATTATAGCTATTCGGGAAAATGGAAGTTATCCATATATAGTAGTGGAAAATGGTGACTACTCAAGAAATGGAGAACTACATCTAAAACATAATTATGAAGGAACGGAACTTGATGCACATTATTTGGAGCATGTGCTTCCGTACATTTATCAGCTTTGGGGGCGATCTATTCATATGGAAACGTACATGGATAAAAAGCCTGTCTTTTATACTTATGATGGTAAAAAGGTTTCAAGGAGTCTAATGTAATAAAATTAAAAAGGTTTCATAAAAGGAAGTAAAGCTTTTTAAACAAGGGGGGACGCCCCTAAAAGGTAGAAAAGCGACCCTAAATAGCTGGAAACCGCCCCAAAAAAGGTGAAAATGGCTTATAAAAGGGACTGTGAATACTCACAGTCCCTTCCTCTTTACTAATTGGAGTTTTATGAACCTACAAAATCTCCACCATCTACGTGAATTGTCTGCCCTGTAATATAGCTTGAATCATTGGAAGCTAAGAATACATAAGCAGGTGCATTTTCTGCTGGTTGTCCTCGTCTGCCAGTAGGGTTGCTATCACCATGCTTCTCTACTGTTTCAGCATCAAAAGTTGCCGGAATTAGTGGAGTCCAAATTGGACCAGGTGCAACTGCATTTACGCGAATTCCTTTTTCTACTAAGTTTAGTGCTAAAGAACGTGTAAATGAAGTAATAGCTCCCTTGGTTGCTGAATAATCGATTAGCTCAGGCGCACCTCTGTAAGCTGTGACGGAAGATGTATTTACAATTGTGTCTCCCTTAGACATATGAGGAAGAGCGGCCTGTGTTAAATAGAACATAGAGTATATGTTGGTAGAGAATGTCTCCTGTAGCTGATCAGGAGTAATCTCTAAGAAATTTTTTGTAGGGAACTGTTTCCCTGCATTATTTACTAAAATATTTAATTGGCCAAATTCTCCAATAACCTGTTCTACTAATTTCTCGCAGTTTTCATCATCGCTGATATCTGTAGCAATACTTAGCGCCTTCACGCCATAGTTTTCAATTAGCTTCACAGTCTCTTTTGCATCCTCATGCTCATCTAAATATGCAATAGCTACGTTTGCTCCTTCTTTTGCAAATGCAATAGCAACCGCTTTACCAATACCGCTATCTCCACCAGTAATTAAAGCAGTTTTTCCTTTTAGCTTTTCAGATCCCTTATAATTTTCATCATCAAAGATAGGTTTAGGATTCATCTCATTTTCAAAACCTGGTTGACGATCCTGAGTTTGTCCAGAAATTTCATTTTCAATTTTTTCGTATTTATTACTCATTGTAAGTCCTCCTTTAACGCTGTCTAGTAAATATATTCCCCAAAGAATTTAAAAACAAACGTGAAAATAAAAAGGGATGAGTAGTTTGTATACTCTAAGATTAGGGTATTAATATAAGGCGTCAAATTATAAAGAGCGGAGAGTTTAATATGAAACCAATAATAGGGATTACAGCTGAAGTTAAAGATGATAAAAGTTATTACTTATCTTCAGTTTATTCAGATACAGTTTTACAAGCAGGAGGAGTTCCTTTACTAATACCATTAATACCTGACAAGGATATGAATCAGCTATGTCAACAAATAGATGGGCTAATTATTACAGGCGGAGAAGATATTGACCCGGCATATTATGGTGAATTACCACATCCCACATTACAACGAATAACTCCACAATTAGATGAGATGGAATTTGCACTTGTACAAAAAATTCTAGAATTGGACAAGCCATATATAGGAACATGTAGGGGTCTGCATATGCTAAACGTTGTGATGGGTGGTTCTTTACATCAATCAATACATGATCAAAGGGAGGAATATTCATTCCTGCACAGACAAAATGCTATAAGAACTCATAGATCCCATCCTGTAAAGTTAGATAAGAAAAGTAAAGTATTTCAAATGTTTCAGGAGGAAGAATTTAAGGTTAACTCTTTTCACCATCAAGGGGTAAACAGAGTAGGGGACGGCTTAAAGGTCGTTGCTACTGCACCCGACGGCATAGTGGAGGCAGTAGAGAGTGAGAACCACACATTTATCTATGGTTTTCAATGGCATCCAGAAGAGTTTGCTCTTATTGGAGATGAACCATCCAAAAAATTATTTGCTAAGTTTATCGAAGCGGCTATTGAAAGAAAAAATAAAGAACGAGCATAGTCACTAATTAGGAGGTGTGCCTTATATGGGAAAAGATAAGAAAGAAAATGATATTCAATATAATTCAAATTTAAATCCAGATGACTTTAAAGAAACCGATAAAGACAATGCGGATAAGAAAGATATTACTAAGCCAGGGGAAAAGAAAGACACTGAAAAGAAATAGTAAAGGAAGAGTCAGTTTGAACGGTAAAATACATACTGTTTCAAGCTGACTTTTTTATATTTGTGCAAAAGTGGAGGATCCAAAATTTACTGAAATAAATAAGAAATAGTGGCAGGAGCTTCCTTATTGCTTGTCAAAGCAGAAAGAGATGTTTGTGCTTTTTTAGCATAAATAATACAAAATAGTACAAGTTATTCTTCAGGAGGTGAAGTCTCATGACGGATAAAAAGAAAAAGAAGGAAAACACTTTAGATCGTGAAGAATACGGTTATGGTTATGATATTAGTCCGAAAGATTTAGGTGTGGTCGGCCAAAATGAAGCTGCGAAAAGAAAAAATAATGGCAAACAACAAGAATACGCTAGTCCAAAATTAAAATAATAATTTTTAGAGCCAGTAGAGGATATCTGCTGGCTCTTTGAAGAATAAAAAAGTATACAAAAATGAACATTTATTTTTGTTGATTGTTGCAGCAGGCTGGCGGGAACAGTGAGACAGATAAGACATCCCAATGCACACGTAGAGGTCATTGTAAGGTCATCACAGTTTTGTTCAAAGCCATACCAAGAAAAGTGTTATTTTAAACTTAAGCACAAGTGAAAAATCCATACATAGACAATATATTTGTCGATTATTGTTCTAATCATCCTTCCTCTCTCTTAGAGTGATATAACAACATTTTAGAAAAGAAAGGGTTGTGTATGTATATAGATGGAGTATTCTCAGGCGGGGGTATGAAAGGAATTGGATTAGTAGGTGCTTACCAGGTGTTGGAGGAGAAGGGGTATCGATTTAAAAGAGTCGCTGGAACAAGTGCTGGTGCTATTTTAGCCTGCTTGGTAGCCGCCGGATATAATGGCAGAGAGATGGAAAAGCTTATGATGGAACAAAATTTTCAAAAGCTCTTAGACCAACGTAGGAGAGTGATACCTCTTCCTTTTATGAAATGGCTCAATTTGTATTGGGGTTTGGGTCTATACCAGGGAAAGGCATTGGAGGATTGGTTTCTAGAAAAATTGGCTGTTAAAGGTATTTATACGTTTGGAGATTTACCTAAAGGTTCCTTAAAATTAGTTGCCTCCGATTTAACAAATGGAAAGATGATTATTCTTCCTGATGATTTAAAAAATTATGGCATAGAGCCTGATACCTTTTTAGTAAGTAGAGCCTTGCGTATGAGCTGTGGAATTCCCTTTTTCTTTGAGCCAATAAAATTACAAACAGGCCTTGGTGACGTCGTAGTTGTGGATGGGGGCGTGTTAAGTAATTTTCCAATGTGGATATTTGATAATGGGTTAAGAGAGAGACCGGTATTAGGCATCCGACTTAGTGCAAACATTGAGGAACCACAACCAAAGCAAATAAAAAATGGGCTAGACCTATTTGAAGGCTTATTTACAACGATGAAAGATGCGCATGATACAAGGTATATATCGAGGAAAATTGAAAAGAATATTATTTTTATACCAGCCGATGAATATAGTGCTACCCAATTCGACTTAGATTATGATTCCAAATTAAGCTTATTACAAAAGGGTAGAGCGTCCTCAACACAATTTTTAAAAACATGGTAATGTGATAAATGTTTAATATTATCATGTGAAGGAATAATACTAATAAACATAAAAGTGAGGGGATTTAAAAATGACAAATGCTAAAGAACAAGCACTGAGAATTCTAAACGATAATATGATAGGAACAATGGCCACTGTGCAACAAAATAAACCACATTCTCGTTATATGACCTTTTTTAATGATGATTTCATCCTCTACACAGCCACTAGTAAAAAAACTCATAAAGTAGAAGATATTGAACAAAACCCATATACACATATCCTTTTAGGATATGATGGAAATGGACTTGGTGATTCATTTTTAGAAATTGAAGGTAAAGTAGAAGTATCGGATGACGAGTCTATGAAAGAAAAAGTTTGGAATGATGCATTAAAAGGCTGGTTTGAAGGCCCAGAGGATCCAGACTTAGTCATCATAAAGATTGTACCAACGCAAGTACGCGTCATGAATTCAAAAGGCAAAGAGCCAGAGGTAGTTAAATTTTAAACACTAGAAACGCTCAAGACCAAAAAGGTCTTGAGTGTTTTTTTGCATTTTGGAAGAAATTCTACAACAATTACCAACTAAATGAAGTCGCTTGCACTTTTCTTATCGACAAGGTTTGTTTGAATACATAATAAATAAATGGACAAACTAATCAAATCTATAGGAAAGGCAAGTGATTCTTATGAAAAAAATGATATTAGTCCAGAAGAGTCTGCTTGCTTATTTTACGAATCGCGGAGCATCAAAGGGAGATCTAGTAGAAAAAAATATTCAATATTATAAAAAAGTTACACGAGAAAATAATGATATTATTTATAAAAAAGTACCGACAAGTGAAGGAGTTGTAACACTAATCTATCCAAACTCCTTAACAGAAAAAATGACCTTAGAAATGATGGTCATGATTCCTATAGCAAATTACATCCATCAAATACACCAAGTTGCAGAAAGCGTAAATCCTTTTAATATAGCTGACATTACAAATAGGCTTTCAATCGGAGAAACTCTATTGTACTTCCATGAAACAAATCGATTATTGAATATGGACACTTACAGTGTGAACACTCGAGATGTTTCTATTTCTGAGATGGAAAGTACATTCATTGGTCCACAGGATGTTTTTACAGAATCATTGGAAACAAATCTTTCACTTGTAAAAAGAAGAATACAAATTCCATGCTCAAAGATGAAGAACTAATAATAGGCAACGTCACCAATACTAAAATTGCTCTCTTATATATTGATGATTTGGTGGAAAAAAAGAAACTAAAAAATTTAAAAAATCGTTTGGACAAGATTTGATTGAAGACAATCCATATTCCCCATTTCCCCAATATTATATGACGATAAAACCAGACACTATTTCGCATTATTTAGCGGATGGAAGAATAGTTATTTTAATGGATAACAGTCAATCTGCTCTAGTATGTCCGACCACTTTTTTAGAACTATTTATCACTATGGAGGATTACTATAATCGCTGGCCATCTGCGAGTTTAATGAGACTACTACGGTTTTTTTTTTTCTTAACGATAATGATTACTCCATCATATGTTTCCTCCTTAACTTTCCATCAGGAGGTGATTCTGATTGATTTTATTAAATTTTCAAAATAGTTAATTAAAAACTTGAATACCTCTTGGTTTAAAGATAATATAAATTTATAATCCTACCGGTGAGATGAGGTTTAATAGTGGAATTAAAAGAGGGAGGACCTGTACAGAATTTATGTTCTGTCGTCCTCCTCTACCTATTGAAAATTATTTTTTCTTTTTAGAGGAACGGCTTAGTTCTGCAAATTCACGGGCAACTTACCCTATATCAAGTAAAATAGTTTCGTCTTCGCTAGTTAGTATATTAAATTCTCGATAATTCTTTGAAGGAACAATACTTAAAATAATACATTAGTTCTATTAGAAGGAATTATTAGAGTTATATAGAAATAGTAACTATCAAGATTTGGTGGAGGGGAAAAGTTGAAGGTTATAGTAGAGTTGGAGAAGTTTGATTTTGCAATGGTGGAAATTAATGATGAACAAAAAAAGTTTGTATCTGCTTTAAAATTAATTACAGATGGAAAAGAAAGTTTAGGTGCAGAAAGGTTAAAGAATCTATATTGTGAGTGTCAGGATCCTTCATTACGAAGTAGCTGTGCCAAGATTTTATTTGAGCTGTATTTTACTAAATCAGAATGGAAACAACTAGAGACGCTTGGACTTCTGGATGATCACAGCATTGATCAAAGCAATCGTTTAATTGCAAAAGCGTGTAGCCAGTATGAAACTACTTCTTTCTCCTTCTTAAAAGAACAAATATGTGTTCCAATGAAGCTAAGCAGCTCCGGCTCTCCGACCATTGATATTATGATTAATGGGAATAAGAAATGCTTTTGGCTAGATACTGGAGCAGGGATGACGGTCATCTCAAGTTCTTTAGTGAAAGACTGCGATATTAACATTCAGAAAATTGAAGAATTAGAGGTTGGAAATTCAACAAACCAAAATTTCAGTACCGATTTGGCAATAATCGATTCAATTGTCATACAGAGCCTGACGATTCTTAATCAGCCTACATTGGTTTTAGCGAATGAATTGTTAATGATTCAAAATCCTAAAACGAAAGAAATAATGAAGATTGACGGTATCATTGGATGGGATATTATACAACATATTTTTCTGGAAATAGACTATGCACGAAAACAGGTTATTATTCAGAAACCGGTACGAAAAGAAGGGGTGGAGAATAACCTTTTCTTCTGTGGGTATCCCATTATAAAAGTCAAAGGAAAGAATCAAGTACCCTTGTATTTCGGTTTAGACACTGGTGCAAATAAAACCCATTTTGGACAACCTCTTCTATCGAAAGTCGATGATCTTAAAATAGAGAAAAGAATGATACTTTCTGGTGGCGTCGGTAGTGTAAAAGAAAGAGAATTAGACAGCATAGCAAGTTTAATAGTTTATCTGAATAGGAATCAATCCATCAGCTTACAAAACGTGAGAGAGATGTTGACAGATCTTGCTACTTTTTTTAAGTTAGATGGTGTTTTTGGTAGTGATATTGCTAAGGATGGGCGTTTGGTGATTGATTATACAAATAGAAAATTTGAGCTTGTATTTAACAATTAATACTTCTATATTTAAGCAATGATTGCAACATCTTTATTGATTTAATTTTTTTTAAAATTTTATAATTAGAAGGATGAATGCTAATTTGGCAAGGGGGGAGTAATTATAGTGGTTATTAAAAACCTTAAAACCAATGAATATTTCGAATTAGAAGGAGAAGCCTACTTAGAATTATTTGATCAAAATATTACTGTATATATAGAACAAGAGTCAGATATTGAATACGCGGAACTATGTATAACTTACTTGAACACTTTAAGTGATGGACTAATAGATGAGATTTGTAACGCATCTATTAGATACTGTAATGAATTTCTTGATGATATTGGTGAAGATGTTATAGAATTCACTAAACCGACAGATGTTTTACCTTATATTACACCAAACACTATATGTATTCCGAAGCCTAAGAATACAACAGAACCTGTCATTGATTTAGAATTAAATTGCGAATGGGAAGAAGAACATGGTATGGAATGGATCATACGCAATGAGGTAGTTATGTATGTTGGACCGTATAATGGAATAAATCCATATGGGGATTGCGATATCGGAAAAGAATGGAATTATGCTTAATGCAATACATTAATACACGTTTGTATTGTGTTTAAAGAGCTATTTTTATTTATAGGTGAATCGAGTGTTAAGAAAAACAAAGAAAGTGAAGTACAATGAGCTTGGAGAGACATTCCCAAGCTCATTTTTATATTCCTGTCACTAGAATTCAACCTTACATATCGAGCTATATCTTTAACGTAACCTAAATTAATACAAAAAAAACCAGATCTATTTTCTAGATCTGGTTTTTATTAAACATTTTCTTTACCAAAAAAAGAAATTAGCTGTTTATTGGTAGGGGCTTGAATTTTAAAAGTCAGCTCTCTATCACCGCTATTTTCTATACGTGGAATGATTGATTCAATCACATGAAACTTCCAAAAGGATGGTTTACTTTTCGTACTCTTTTCGGTTTCTGTAGTCATCATTTTTCTTTGGAAGGGATGTAATTTGCACATTAAAAATTTTTCTTTAAGACGAATGAGCAAATAACCTTCATCCGTTTCAGGATTGAATTTTTTCATAAGTGATTCACCTAGTTCAAACGTATTTGATTTATTTTGAACGGAAGGAGAAATGACAAAATAATTCCCTTTACGAAATAGGGAAGTATTGGAAACCTGTTGAAGACCTAATTCATTAATTAAAAAATCGAGATTTACTTGTGATGCTTCACTAGCGACTGACATAAAGTGCCTCCTTTACAAATCCACAAACTCATTACTATTAAGTATACCCCATTTTGTCAGTAATATCTTGGATATACCTAATAAAATTAGTAATATACTGATTTTTCTTGAAAAAAACTAATAAAAATGTAAAAGTAAATCAATTCATAATTCCTATTTAATAAAAATAGCGTTAACAATAGTAAAGTAGAACAAATAATTACATACTTTAACCCCAAATTATAGGTGAAATTAATTCAAGTACTTACCTTTAAGTATATCTTTAGGAGAAACACTTAATTCCACTATTATTAAAAAACTTTTTATATCGCCCATTACTTTGTACTTACGCCAATCTTCTTAAAATAATGAAGTAAATATAATTGTTTAAAATTGTCAAAACTTTTCTTGCTTTAAATAGTCTAATTAATAGGGAAATTTGAAATGAGGTGATGTTTTGAGCGAGCATCAATTAGAAAGGAAAGCGATAAAGGGAAACGAGGATGCTTTTTTAGATCTGATGCATACTCATCAGGAGGCATTATATAGAACTGCCATGTCCTACTTAAAAAATGAAGAGGATGCTTTAGAGGCTGTTCAGGAAGTAACCTATAGGGCCTTTAAACATATCAAAACACTTAAAGAGCCAGCATATTTTAAAACCTGGGTAACAAGGATCATGATGAACTATTGTCAGGATACGATTAAAAAAAGTAAGAGAGAGATTTGTGAGGAAAGCTTACTACTAGTATTCGGGAAAAAAGAAGATTATACGTTTTTGGAAATAGAGGAGGCACTTGCCCATCTATCTGACTACGAAAGAGAGTTACTCCATCTCAAGTACTTTGAGGACGTCAAAATTAAAGACATAGCAGCCATGTGGAAGACACCGGAGGGAACGATTAAAACTAGATTACATAAGGCACTTCGTTCATTTCGACATCATTTTGAGGAGAAAGGGGAGATGAAACGTGTTTGAAGAGGAAAAACAAAAATTGGAGAAACGAAAAAACGTGATCAATCAGGTAGATGTTCCTTTGGACAAGGTAGAGATGTCCGTAAGAAACGGCTTTGAAAAAGCAAAACAAGAGAAAAAAAGGAAGAGAATAATTACTCATCGGAGTCTGTGGTCTGTCGCAATGGTAGCTCTATTATTTATAGCATTTGTAACCTCTATAAACGTTTCTCCAGCCTTTGCAAACAAGGTATCAGCAATTCCTGGCATGGAGCGGGTAGTAGCTCTTGTTCAAAATGACAAGGGTCTAGTTGCAGCTGTAGAAAATAACATTTATCAACAAATAAATGCTTCTCAAACCGAGCATGGAATTACGGTCACGTTGGATGGGGTAATTGCTGATGAAAAGGGAATGGTTGTTTTTTATACGGTGGAATCTAAGGAAAAGGATTTGAGTGAGCTAGGTTATAAATATTTGCGAATAAAATCAAACAATAGATCACCATATCAGTATAGTATGGAAATCCATAATCGCTTTTATCCTTTAGCTAAAGAGAAGGGATTGAAGGTATTTAGCTCTAGCCATCGTATAGAAACTAGCTATAGGTCTCTTCTACCCACAGAAGAACATAATTTTGAATTGGGACTTATAAATGGAGATACAATTGAAAACTTTAAAATACCTTTTTCCTTTAAAAGAATAGATAATTTGGATAGCAAAACTATTACTGTAAACAAGGAAATGAAGATTGAGGGGCAAATAATAAAAGTGAAATTTATCTCCGTAGATCCCACTGGTATGAAAGTGTATTTAGAGACAAATTCAAGTAATACTAAAAAGTTTTTATATGGTGCATTTAATAAAATACAATTAGTAGATGAAGATGGCAGAGAATGGTCGGCTTACTCAGATAGCTATTATTGGGAGGAAAATAAATTTACCGTCTCAATGCCGGAGAGCTTTTATTTCTATAACCCTAAAAAGCTGACATTAAAGTTTGGGAAAATAGCAGCAATGGATAAAGATGAGGCTTACTTACTCATTGATACAAATTCTTCTGAATTTATAAAGCAACCAAAGGATTCTATCTTCTCTGATTTAAAAATAGAAAATAATAAAGGAAGCTTTATTATCGATGCAGATAGAAATAAAGAGTTTGTCTATTTTCCAAAATTAATAGATGCAAATGGAGAGGAATATATAATAAAGTATAATGACCAGCCCTATTATCCAAGCTCTCAATATGTGAACAGCTCTTTTACAGATCTCCCAGAGGGAAAAACAAAATTTGAATTTCAGATTCCTTCAAATAGCAATCAGATTAGATTAGACTTAGATTTTTATCCTTCTTGGATTGAGGATGAGGACGTAAAAATTGAAATAGAAATCCCGTAAACAGCTTTTAATTTTAGAATTTCTTATCTTAAGAGAGACAGTAAATCACTTACGATTTACTGTCTCTTCGCTAATTTCTCTTAATACATACTAATAAGCCCGGCCTGATGAATTTTAAAGTCCATATATCCATTGGGCTCCACGATAAAATACATTCTATTTTCACCAGAGACTAAGGGGCCATTATAGTCTTTTTCGAGTTCAACGAAAATTGTGGCAACAAACTCTACGTGGTAAGATCCCCTATCTACCTCTTTAAGCTTTGATAACTCTATTTTTTTTATACCCGTCTTAAATTCATTTACATCAAAATAAGAAGTTGGCAATAGCTGTTTCTGAGAAATTTGTGGGTTGTTTAAAAGGTTGGTGAAAAGAATATTAATGGGATTTGCTTTATCTGGGATGTCAAGATCAACAGCTGGCTGCTTGCTAATACGCCAGCCAACCTTTTCAACAAATTGATACTCTACAACGTAGGTTGTTTTATCAGCGTCTTCCCCAAAGGGAACAGTTAGTCGATATTTAGCTTTATCGGAATCTTTCTTAATAATTTCTGCTGTAGCTTTTTCCCATTTCTCTTGGGACCCCATGTCGGCTTCTTTTTGAGCAAGTTTTCCTTTATACTCCAGGATTTCTAAATCCTTTATAAACTGTTCCGCTGCTTTTGAGGTCATAGTTTGAGTTAAGTACTTCAAGAGCTTAGTCTTTGTATCAATCTTACTGGATAGGTACCGATAAGCGAAGTCATTGTAAAGAAAAGTATTATATTCTCTATCTTTATACCCCCCGCCACTACTAACGAATAGATATGCCTCATGATATTTAGCTGCTAAATCAATTGCTATTTTCTCTGTTAGTATTTTGGTGTTTTGCGTAACTGTTTGGGTAACCTTAGTATTTTCTTTGGTTGTAGCCTCGGTAACACCAGTAAATGTAGTGCTTAAAAGACTAACTGCTGTAAATGCAATTAATAGTTTTGCTGTTTTCATAATAGATCCTCCTATTTGTGATTTGTTGTTGGTATAAGCAAAAATGTTAGAAAGGGTATTTGTAAAGTTTCTAGAATAGGTAATTAATAAATATTATGTAGAGGGAGCAAAGATTATGTCTGATGACTTAAAAGTAGCTTATGGAAATTACTTAATTCCGAAAGAAATCTTGCAGCTGATTCAGTTAGAGAGGAATCTCACTAAGGAAAATTTATCTTTAGATATGATTGGGTTCAGACCAGTTACCGAGCCTTCTCCTTACTCAATCACACCACCTGATTTAATACCGTTTGCTGAAAGTGGAGGGGGAGGGATTCATTTTGGTTTTCTGACCGACTTTCATAAAACTACCGATTTAATGAAAGCTTCTATTGTATGCATTTCACCTACTAACGACCCACCAATACGTTATTTAGCAGACAATTTCCAGAGATTTATTAGTCTAGTATTTTCAGTACCCCATGCTGAAATGCTTGAGCAATTAAGTACTATTTCAAATAAAGAACAAGAAAAGGCAATACTAGATGAATATATAGCCGATCTTCCATTTTCATGGAAAATAAAACAAGAAAAAGTTTTCTCTGCATTAAAAAACATCTATCCTTTAGGAGAAAAGGTAGATGTTATTACTACTATTACTTCAGCGAAGCGGAAACGGGAGGATAAAGTAGTTATCACTACCTTTGATGGATTGGGTGTTATAGGGAAAAATAGTGGAGAAAGATATGAATTTTTGGAGAGTCGAAATAGTGATGCAAAAGAGTTATTAAGGATGCGTCAATTTCTTCAAGAGGCAACACTAGAAGAAAAACAAGCTTTTATAAGAGATATACAGTATTGGTATATAGTAGATCCTGATTATAACTATGAGATTTGGTCATTAGTTCAAGAGGTAATCCATACGTTTAATGAGTAGATTTAATATAAAAACTACCACTATACATTTTATCTCATAGTGGTAGATCAACTTTAGTTAGGTATAGGGTATTTTAACGCATTCTTCTGGATTTTCTTTTTTGCAGCTTCCTTTAAATCTATATCTAATAAGTTCGCCAGCTGTAAAAGGTATATTAAAACATCTGCTGCCTCTTCTTCAATACCTTGTTTATTATTTGCTATAGCTTCTTCAGAGGAAAGCCATTGAAAGTGCTCTAAGAGCTCACTTGCCTCTAATGAAACAGATATAGCCAGACTACGAGCACGACCATCTGTATTGCTACCCCAGCCTCTTTCTTCATTGAATTTCATAATTTCCTTTGTCAATTCATCCATATTATTATTCCTTTCTTTCAGTAATTTTAAGTGATAGATATGTATTGTGTTACCATATTTATTTTATCAAACGGTAAGCAGTGAATCCATAGTTGAACCCAATACCTAGGAGTACATTCAAGCAGAGTTCTAAATGATTTTTTGTTTCAGAGTATTGTATTGGTATAATATTGAATAATTACTTTCTATGGATGGAGGGGGATAAATGAATCTTAAAGGAGTCTTATTGTTAATATTCTTGTTTCATACTGTAGTAAACGCAACTAGACCGGTCATTACTCTTTCCGCAGATGAGTATGGAGCATCTATTTGGATCATTGGTATTTTAACTTCCACATTTGCTTTTTTGCCATTATTATTTTCGATCCATGCCGGAAAAATTATAGACAAGATAGGGGATAGGCTTCCCATTATTATAGGCTTTGTCAGCTTGATTGCCGGTATGATTGTTCCTGCCGTTTATTCTACTATTTGGTCTTTGTTTGCAAGTCAGCTGCTTTTAGGAATAGGAAATATTAGTATTCCTATTGCTTTGCAAAATCAATTGGGACATCAAACAACCAAAAAAAATAGGGATTATTATTTCAGCATGTTTAGTCTCTGTGTTGCATTTGGAGCGGTAGTAGGACCTCTAATGGGGGGGTACTTGTCGGAACATATTTCCTTTCGAATTGTATACATTTCGTGTGTAGGGATTGGACTAGCAGGGATTGTCTTTTCCCTAAGAATCCCCAAGGTAGAGCGTCAAATACATAGTACCCCTACTAAAATGATGGATTCGATAAAGCTTCTAGAAAGCCCGCTTATACGAAAGGCTTTGTTTTCAAGTGCCTTGGTTTTATATTCAAAGGACATATTTGTTGCATATTTTCCGTTACTAGGGAAACAAATGAATTTGTCTACCTCAACTATAGGATGGATAATTGCTCTACAAGGGTTGGCAACTATGTTTGTTCGTTTTGTGTTGCCTAAGCTATTAGAAATATACAAGAGAGAATTTATATTATTTGTATCTATATTTGTTGCAGGGGTTGCCTTTTTATTGTTGCCTTTAACTAGTTCCTCCATCATTATTGCTTTTCTCGCTATTATGATGGGATTAGGTCTTGGATGTGGACAGCCTATATCTATGACAACAACTTATAATGCATCCCCGCCCGAACGTACGGGAGAAGTTTTAGGCCTACGAATAACTATTAATCGTCTATTTCAATTAATCGCACCAGCTTTTTTTGGCGTAATTGGTGGCTCTGTCGGGATGATTGGAGTATTTCTCTTTAGTGGGGTCCTTTTGGTAGGAGGCTCTTTGTTTTTTAAGGGAGGTAAGGAAGTAGAAGATTGAGTTCGTTAGTAAACACTAAACTTTAAAAGAAGATTAGTGTTTATTATTTCCAAAAATATAATCTCATTGTATAGTTTGAAATAAGTAATATTTTTAAGAAGGTAGTGAGTAAGGTGAAACAAGGAATTACTGCAAAGGACGTGGCAAAGCTTGCTGGCGTTTCTCAATCTTCTGTCTCACGTGTGTATTTTGAAGGAGCGACTGTATCTCAAAAGACTCGTGAGAAGGTGTTAGCTGCTGCAAAAGAATTGGGTTATAGACCGAATGAATTTGCTCGTAGCCTAATAACAAATAGAACGAAGATAATTGGTCTAGTTATGAAGGGAGTTCAAAACCCTTTTTATCCCCAGGTTTTAAAACAATTTACAACCGCATTTAAAAAGTTAGGCTACAGTATTTTGTTTGTGTATACGAATAACGATGAGATTCAAAAAGATGATATCGATACATTACTTAATTATAATGTTGCGGGTGTTATTATTACTGACGCAACGTTGTCCTTACAGGCTAACGAAGATCTATTTAACAACAGAATTCCTTTAGTGTTATTTAATAGAAAAATTGTTGGTAATAAATTTTTTTCTGTTTGCTGTAACAATTTAGAGGCAAGTAAACAGATTGCACAGTACTTATTGAAGACGGGTTGCTCTAATATGATTTATATTTCGGGTAATGAAAATACATCAACTAGTAAAGAGCGTGAGAAAGGTTTTGTAACGGTATTAGAAGAAAATAAAGTGAAATATAAAAAATATATTTCCGATTATACATATGAAGGCGGGTACGAAACAATTGAGGAAATAGTTTCTCAAGGTAAAATACCGGAGGCAATATTTGTAGCGAATGATATTATGGCTCTGGGTGTGATTGATGCTTTAAAAAAACATCAAATATCTGTTCCAGATGAAGTGAAGGTTGTTGGCTTCGATAATATTGAGATGTCTGCTTGGCCATCGTATAGCTTAACAACATGGGAGCAGCCAATAAATGAAATGGTCAAAAGAACAGTTGATTATTTAACCGCAGAAATCAACGAATACTCTGGTTTCACCAAAAATATAGAGATTGATGGAAGGTTAATTGTACGAAATTCGACATATAATAGTTGACTAATTGATTTTTTTAGAATAATCTTATTTGTATATATTTTTGCATACGTATGCAAAAATAAAATGGATTATTTTGAATGCGTTTTCAAACAAAGGGGAGGAAGAACAAATGGTTAAAGTAATAAAGGCCGGAAAGTCACAAGAAGAGGTAAGTGCGAATGATTTAAAGGTATCACAAATAGTTTCAGAAGCCTTACAGGATGTAGAAACAAGAGGAGATCAAGCAGTTCGTGAATTATCAGATAAGTTTGATAAGTGGTCACCAAAATCATTTCGTTTATCCACAAAACAAATTGAAGAAATCGTAGCTAAAGTACCTTCAGAGGTATTAGAGGATATAAAATTTGCCCAAAAAAATATACGTGAATTTGCTGAGGCACAACTAGCATCCATGCATGATGTGGAAGTAGAAAATATACCAGGAGTTACTTTAGGACATAAAAATATACCAGTCAATAGTGTGGGTTGCTATATTCCTGGAGGACGTTACCCAATGGTGGCTTCGGCTCATATGAGTGTTTTAACTGCAAAAGTTGCAGGTGTAAAACGAGTAATCGCATGTACCCCGCCGATTAACGGGGAAATTCCACATGCCACTATTGCTGCTATGTCTTTAGCTGGTGCAGATGAAATTTACTTGCTAGGTGGTATTCAAGCTATGGCAGCCATGGCCATTGGAACAGAATCTATCAAAGCAGTAGATATGATCGTAGGGCCGGGTAATGCATTTGTTGCAGAGGCAAAACGTCAGCTTTATGGACGTGTGGGAATTGACTTATTTGCTGGTCCGACTGAAACGTTAGTGGTGGCAGACCATACAGCGGACGCTGAGATGGTTGCTACAGATATTCTTGGTCAAGGAGAACATGGTCCGACCTCTCCGGGTGCTTTAATAACAACATCGGAGAAACTTGCAGAAGAAACTTTGAAAGAAATTGAACGCCAGCTACAAGTTTTGCCTACAGCAGATGTTGCTAGAGTATCGTGGGAGGATTACGGACAAATCTTACTTGTAGATTCTATTGAGGAAGCACGAGTGGAGGCAGACCGTCTGGCATTTGAACATGTAGAAATCTTAACAGAGGACCCAAACTACTTCTTAGAAAATATGACGAACTATGGCTGTCTTTTCTTAGGACCAGAAACAAATGTGGCCTATGGGGATAAAGTAATTGGTACGAATCATACGTTACCGACTAAGGGTGCGGCAAGATATACGGGCGGTTTATGGGTAGGTAAGTTTATTAAAACAGTAACCTATCAAAAAGTAACACCAGAGGCAAGTGCATATATAGGGGAGTATGCTGCACGCTTATGTCAGTTAGAGAACTTTGCTGGACATGCTGAGCAGGCGTTACTAAGAGTAAGAAGATACGGAAATAAATAATTCTTAGGGGTTTAGGGGGAGAAAGTATGTTAGGTCTCATAGGGTTATTCGGTGGGCTAGCTTTATTGATTTATTTAACTATGAAGGGGATGAACCTTCTCATTGCCGCACCACTAACAGCTCTGCTAGTTGGGGTATTTAATGGGCTTCCGTTGTTTCCACAGCTTGTAGAGGAAGGTGCTGCCAATTTCTTAACTAATTACATGGGAGGGTTTACTAGCTTCATAGCATCTTGGTGGCTAATGTTCTTAGCTGGTGCCATTTTTGGTAAAGTCATGGAGGATAGCGGGGCAGCAGATAGTGTGTCCCAATGGATCGTCAGTAAAATAGGTATTAAACGTGCAGCGTTAGCTGTAGTGATTGCCTGTGCTGTTTTAACTTATGGGGGAGTTAGTTTGTTTGTCGTGGCATTCTCCGTTTATCCAATGGCTTTAAGTTTATTTAAACAAGCGGATTTGCCAAGAAGGTTTATACCGGCAGCACTTGGTTTTGGTTCTACAACCTTTACTATGACTTCAGCGGGATCACCAGAAATTCAAAACTGGATTCCTATTCAATTTTTAAAGACATCGCCTTATGCAGGATGGGAAGTAAGTTTTATTGTAGCTGTTTTCATGATGGCATTTGGTTATTGGTGGCTGAAAAAAATGATTAAAAAAGCAATGTCTAATGGAGAAAAGTTTGTTAGCAGGGAATCAGATGTAACGACGGTTGCTCGTAAAGAGTTGCCAAATCCTTTACTAAGTATGGTTCCTTTAGGCGTAGTGTTAATCATCTCGTTTTTCTTACATAAAGAGCTTGAAACGTCAGCATTAATCATTGCATTGTCTGGTGGTATTCTTGCTACCTACCTGTTAAATAAAAAGTATTTTCATAATTTCGGTGGAGCTGTTGCAGAAGGGGCAATGGGAGCTGTAATCGCCATTGCAAATACTGCTGCTGTTGTAGGTTTTGGGGGTGTAGTAAAGGCAACCCCAGCATTTGAATCGGCGGTTGATGTAATGACATCTATTCCAGGTAGTCCACTGATTGGTGGAGCAGTTGCTGTGGCGGTTATTGCAGGTTTAACGGGATCATCTTCGGGTGGACAAGCTATAGCCTTACCTCTTTTGGCCCCACATTATTTAGACCTAGGCGTAAATGCAGAAGCCCTTCACAGATCCGTTGCCATTTCTTCTGGGTCTCTAGATTCGTTGCCACAAGGAGGCTATGTTGTTACTACTATTCGATCTATCTGTGGAGAAACGCATAAGGATGCTTACCCGGCCTTTGGTGCTTTAACAGTTGTTGTACCGATTCTCGGTGTAATATTAGCCGTAATTCTATTCTCCTTTGGAGTAGGGATTTAATAATACATTATAATACCCGACAAACATAGGTATGATGTTTGTTGGGTATTGATTGTTATAGAAACAATTAAGGGGTGTGAACAAATGGAAATCGTATCAATTTTAGGTTGTGGAACGATGGGGCACTCTATCGCTCTATCCGCAGCTTGGGCAGGCATGCAGGTAAAGGTATATGGAGTTAGTGAACAGGACTTAGAGATTGCTAAAAAAGGTCTCCACAATAAATTAAAAGTGATGAAGGATAATGAATTGTTTGATGAAAAAGAAGCGTCACGCATTATGGACCTCATTGTGTTATCTCCTTCTCTAGAAGAGGTTGTAAAAGAAGCAACCTTTATTATTGAAGTCATACCTGAAGTACTAGATCTTAAAAAGGGCATGTACAAAAAATTAGAGGAACTAGTTGATAAAGACGTAATTATTGCAAGCAATACCTCTGGCTTCATGCCAAGTTTGCTAGCAGAGGGAATGGATTACCCTAATCGTTTTGTTGTAACTCACTTTTGGAATCCCGGTCATCTAATCCCGCTAGTTGAAGTCGTAAAAGGTGAAAAGACGGATAATGGTACAGTTCAGCGAGCTATGCAGGTACTACAACATATGAATAAGAAACCAGTATTATTGAATAGAGAGATACCAGGGTTTATAGGAAATCGTTTACAGTATGCGTTATTTCGAGAAGCCCAATCACTACTTGATACAGGTGTAGCGTCTAAAGAGGACATAGATGCTGCAGTAACTTATAGCATAGGGCGTCGTCTTCCGGTAACTGGTCCATTAATGACAGCAGATATGGGAGGGCTTGATGTTTTTTCAGCTATTTCAAATTATCTATTTGAGGACTTGAGTACCGATCAAAAATCTGGTCGCGTGCTCACACAGTTAGTGGAAGAGAATAAGTTTGGAGATAAGAGTGGTGAAGGGTTCTATTCATGGGACGAGCAATTCTCTATGTTAAAAAATGTGGAACGTGAACAAATGCTTATTCATTTTCTTAAGGGTGACTTGAAGTTAGGAGGTAGCAATGAATAACTTCTTTTCAGAATTAGAGCATAAAACAGTAATCGTAACTGGCGGTAGTAAAGGGATAGGGAAAGATATAGCCCTGACATTTGCTAAGTTAAAAGCAAATGTTGTAATTTCTGGTCGAGATAATCAGGTGTTAGAGGAAACGCTGAAAGAACTAAAAAAATATAATAATCGATGTATGGCAGTGCAAGGAGATTTAAGTATAATCGAGAACATTAAAAATCTAATTGAAACGACTGCAAAAGAATTTGGAACAATAGATATACTTATAAATAATGCAGGAGTAAATATTGCAAAGCCTGCCTTAGAAGTAACAGAGGCTGACTGGGATACTGTCTTAGACTTAAACTTAAAATCTGTGTTCTTTACAAGTCAGGCAGCGGCTAAATACATGAGTAAACAAAAAAATGGTAAAATTATAAATATAGCATCTCAGATGGCATTTGTAGGCTATTACAATAGAGCAGCATATTGTTCTAGTAAGGGTGGTCTAGTCCAATTAACGAAAGCACTTGCAGTTGAGTGGGCAAAGCTTGGCATAAACGTTAATGCAGTAGCACCAACATTTATAGAAACAGAATTGACTGCCAAGATGTTTGAAGATGAAGCCTTTAAAAAGGATGTGGAAAATCGCATTCTCTTAAAAGGACTTTCTCAGCCGAAGGATATCTCTGGTGCAGTACTGTACTTAGCATCTGATATGGCGAACTTCGTTACAGGAGAAACCTTAAAAGTTGATGGCGGCTGGACTGCAATTTAAGGATTGGGGGATTTCAAGTGAAGGATAAAGTTGTATTTATAACTGGGGCTGCCAGAGGAATTGGTTTTGATGTGGCTAAGGCATTTTTAGAGGCCGGAGCGAGCGTGATTATTTCTGATGTGGATCGCGAGTCATTAGACGAAGCTGTCTTCACTCTAAATGGGCCAGTAAAGGGAATCGTCTGTGATGTAACGAAAGAAGAGGACATTAAAAATGCAATAGAATATACAGTAAAATCATTTGGGAGAATAGATATATTGATAAACAATGCGGGGATGCAACATGTATCGTTTATAGAAGATTTCCCAACAGAGAAGTTTGAATTGCTAATAAAAATAATGCTAACAGCTCCTTTTGTAGCGATGAAGCATGCATTACCATATATGAAAAAACAACAGTTTGGTCGAATTCTTAACATGGCTTCTATAAATGGATTAATAGGATTTGCTGGAAAGGCCGCATATAATTCGGCTAAGCATGGAGTTATCGGCTTAACGAAGGTAGCAGCATTAGAGACTGCAGCCGATGGAATAACAGTGAATGCAATATGTCCAGGTTATGTAGATACCAATCTTGTACGCAATCAGTTTAAAGATTTAGCAAAGACAAGGAATATTGAAGTAGAGCAGGTGCTTGAAGAAGTGCTATATCCGCTTGTTCCTCAAAGAAGGTTGTTGGATGTTCAAGAAATTACAGACTTGGCTTTGTACTTGGCAAGTGATTCAGCCAAAGGAATGACGGGTCAAGCAATTGTTTTAGATGGTGGTTATACAGCGCAATAATAAAAAGGTCCTTCAAGTAAGACTTACTTAAGGACCTTTTGTATATACAAAACCACTGATTGTTTAAACAGAGATAGCTTCTTTTTGCCTTATGCTTTATTTGTTTTTTCAGTAAAGAAGGTGATAACTAAAAACATAAAAAATGCAAAAAGTAAGATTGTTCCTCCAACGATAAAGAAGACCATGACCAATGTTTCGTTAAGGTTGAATGGATTTATATTATACATCCACATCCCCAATGTTAAACCTAATGCACCAATCATGGCACTTATACTTTGTAAAGTAACCATCCATTTATGCTTTACTGTAAACACTTGATAGAAGATGCCCCATGCAAATACAGATAACCACCCTACTAAAAGTACGTGAGCGTGAATCGGTCTTAATGAGTAATCCATCTGACCAGCCATATGCGAGCCAAGATAAGTTCCAATAAGGCCGAATAGTGCTGCAAATCGAATTAGTCGTATACTCCATGTTTTTTCCATTTCAATCTCTCCTCTCAAGCAATCAGTCTAATGACTTCATAAGTATTAAACAAGTAATTATTAAACTTTGACTTGAATAATTCATATTTGAATAGAAACAATAAAAAGTAGAAGAAAAGTTCATAGAGAGTTCATATAACAGATGTACACTAACCCTTTGAAGGAAATTTGAAGGAGAAAATACTCTACGAAAAATTTTGCACTTATTACTGATTGCGTTTCTACTAAGGGTGTAATCTCTTCAGCGAGTATTATTCTTGCAGCATTGACGACTATGCCGATAGCAGATTTATTCGTCTTTGGCTTTATCATCCCAATAGGAATAATTATCAATACATTCCTAGTACGAGGAATGCTACTTCCATCCTTAATACTTATGTACGAAAAAGATAAAAAATAACAAGAAAAGCGTAAGCGCCTGTCTCTGCCCCGACAGGCAAATGGGGAAAAGCGAGGAGGCCGCCCCCCAGCCACCGGAGCTTTTTACGATTTGACCCCGAAGGGTGAGGCACATAAGCTAGCTAGACCAAGGAAGCGAAAAAGAGGGTGTTTGTAAGGTGAACTTACAAAACAACCCTCTTTTTAAAATAGAAAGTATAATTTAATTAGTAATATGGATAGTACAGAGGGAAGGAGGAATTTCAATGAATATTTTAATAGTGGATGATGATTTAAATATACAAACACTAGTGATGATTCACTTAAAGAGGGCTGGCTATGAAGTGATTGCAGCAAAAAATGGAGAGGAAGCTCTTTCATTATTAAAAGATAGTTGGGCTGATTTAGCGGTGGTTGATGTGATGATGCCGGGGATGGATGGCTTTACTTTAACGAGAATTTTAAGTAATCAATATGATATTCCGGTTATATTGCTTACTGCTAAGGGAGCTTTAGAGGATAAGGAACAAGGGTTTTTAGCAGGATCAGATGACTATTTGTTAAAGCCTTTTGAACCAAAGGAATTGCTCTATAGAATTGCTGTTATCTTACGTAGACTCGACAAGTCTTTTAAACCAATTATGGTAAGTGGAAACGTTACGATAAATCGCTCTACCCATGAGGTTACAGTAGGTAAACAAACCCTCTTACTACCGTTAAAGGAGTTTGAGCTTTTAAGTGTATTATCTTCCAAGCCAGAACAGGTTTTCACCCGAACTAATTTAATGGAAAAAGTATGGGGCTATGATTATGAAGGAGATGACCAAACGTTAAATACCCATATTAAGCGTTTAAGGCAAAGATTAGAGCGAGCGGGGGCTTTGATAGAGATTCAAACGATTCGTGGGCTCGGATATAAGTTGGATGTGAGTGGACAATGAAATCTCTATATAGACAATATACATTAGCGACTTTATTTATTATTACGATTAGTATTTTAGCTGGATTACTAATTGTGAGTCTGGTTTATAACATTCAAATTAAAGAAAAAAATGATGAGAAGAACGTTGAAGTAGCAATAGAAATCACTACTGTATTAGAGAAAATGCACGGAAGAGGTTTTGATAAATATTTAGAATCTATTACTAAGCTGGGCTATCAAGCTTATGTCATTAATGAAAAGGGGGAAGAATATTCATTTGGAGAACCATTTTCGGACAAGGAGCTAAGCGATGAAACCCGTTTCCAAGTATTAAATGGAAATATTTATCACGGTATGCGTGATTATCAAGGCAAACTTTTTATCTTTAATCATTATGCGAATAGTGTTAGTAATACAGTTGGTATTCCCTACGAGCATGAAGGGATGGTTTACGGTTTATTTATTCGACCAAATAATCAGTTATTGTTCTCTGACATGCACCTGTTACTACTCGGCTTCTTACTTGCACTTGCAGTAATAATTCTTGTTTCGATGCTAGTACTGGCACAGCAACTCGTTAAACCGATTAAGCAATTGAATGATGCAACCAAACACGTAATGGAAGAGAACTATCGAGTAGATTTAGACATTACACGTAAAGATGAGCTTGGGCAACTAGCTAGAAATTTCTCTAATATGGTTAAGCAGCTAGAGCTTAACGATGAGTCCAGAAAGGCTTTTATAAGTAATGTGTCACATGATTTTCAATCACCTCTTTTAAATATTCAAGGATATGCGGATTTGTTAAAATCAACTGATCTTAATATGGAAGAAAGAGAAAGCTATCTACAAGTTATTGAACAGGAAACGAAAAGATTATCTAATCTGACTAAGCAATTGTTATTATTAACATCACTTGACCAATCTGCGAGACCTGTCAGAAAATCGAACTTCAGATTAGATGAACAGCTCAAGGAAGTCATTTATAAATATAGATGGCGACTAGAGGAACAGAATATTGATCTTTCTTATGAAATGGAACCAGTTATGTTTTATGGCGACGCAGATCTGTTGGAAAATGTTTGGGATAATGTACTAACAAATGCTATTAAATATAATATAGCTAATGGAGAAATTTCTATAAGAGTTACAGAAGATAATGAATATGTAAATATATCCTTTCAGGATAGTGGAATTGGTATGGAAGTAGAGGAAATAAACCAGATTTTTGAGCGATTCTATCGTATAGATAGTTCTCGAACAAAAGATGGTTCTGGTTTGGGTTTAGCGATTGTAAAGGAAATTGTTGATTTGCATAGTGGCAAAGTAGAAGTAACGAGCAATGGAAAAGAGGGTACTTTATTCGTTATTTCTTTACCAAGGAATTGAACGGAGTGCGGAATTGATTTTTATAGACTTACGTTTTTTAGTCATTCCCATTTAACTATTTCAAAGGAGATTTTAATTTAAGGGGTATTTCGTGTTAAAATAAGCACTTAGTAAACAAGAAGGAAGTGTTTTAAATGGTAGGACGAAATGATCCTTGTCCATGTGGTAGTGGAAAAAAATATAAAAAGTGCTGTGAGTCTAAAGAGACTATTTCTATAGAAGAAGTAAAAACCGAAGAATTAGAACGTGTGCTACAAACCTTCTATGATGAATATCCAGAAAGAAAGGATTATGCTGCTTTCGGTGATTTTGCAACTGATTGGACCAAATCCTTGAAGAGTTTTATGGAGCAAGAAATGATTGAAGCTATAGCAATGGATGAGTTCTTCTTTCACCAGCGTATAGATATTTGGACAGGATATCTAGAAAAACAAAGAAAGAAAATAGCTAGACCTTCCACGTTAAAGGTACTGGATAGCTGGAATGAACCACGTGCATTTGTAGGAGAAGTAACTGTTGTAGAAGAGCAGTACTTGACCGTTAAACATGTATTGTCTAATGAAACAATTTTATTAAGAAGAGAAAATGATAAGCCTGTTCCAGTTGGAATGCATATATATTGTTTTATACTGCCAGATGGACAAGGAGACGGTCATTACTTGGCTGTCTCTAGTCTTGTATTTTTCCCTACTGACCACAAGGTAGTATTTGAAGACTTTACGAAAAAATTTAAAGCACTCGATGATAAGACTGAGCAAGTTTTCCTAAAAGAGAATGGTATGAAGCTTTGGATCGCTCTTGGAGAAAACGGCTATGAGGGCGGGGAGTACACATTCTTTGAAGCAGGGGTACTCCAACAGGCTATGGATTTTCTTGAAAAAAACAGTCGAGAATATAAGAAGTTAATAGAAGTGGTCGAAGATTATTTGTTTGAGCAACAGCCAAATGCAAGAAAAGAAGTGGCTATAGCTGCTGGAGCAATCCGATTTGGGCAAGAAAATGGTTTCTTTGAGCCATTAAACTTTACAGTTAAAGAAATTGCAGAAGCTTTTGACGTTTCAACTTCCTCATTGAACAAATATTATCAGGAATTAAATGCATATTACGCAGAGATGAAAATTTAATTAGAAGGCTATGTAGACAATTTCTACATAGCCTTTTTCTAAGAATTTTTCAAATTATTTGTCTAAATCCAGTGACTTGGCTCAAAGAATAAACAGAGAATGATTGCTCTAATGAAAAAGCCAATCATGACTAATCATGATTGGCTTAAAAAAATAGAATGTTATAATTTTAAAACTTAATTGCTTTTTCCTTTGCCATTACCGTTACCATTGCCATTGTCATTTCCATTACCGTTGCCGCTACCATTGCTGTTCCCATTTCCGTTACTATTCCCACTACCATTCACTTTCTTTTCAACTGTAATGGTTTGTGTAGATTCATGACCTACTAAATCTACTACTTTTAATACAAATTCATTGCTTCCTTCCTCTAAAGGAAGCTCCACATCTACAGTTTTACTATAGCCATTCATAGCGTATGGTGAAGAAACTGGGTTATAGAAGACTTCGCTATCATTTAGATACAGACGCACTTCGTCGAAGTTATCTCCAACCTTCACTTGAATAACAGGATTTTCTGCATCAGCATTAAGTTTCCCTTTTGGAAGAGATTTCTTCACAGCTTCTACAGTTGGTTTTTGAGTGTCTACAATGATTTTGCGAGTAATCGCCATTTTATTGTCGAATTCATCAATAGCTTCTACGTTTACACTTTGTACTCCATCTTTTAAGGACAAGGTATGAGAGAATGCTTTTCCATCAAATGAACTAGCAGGTACTCCATTGATTTTTAATGACTTAATCTTAGAGTCATCTTCTACTGTTCCTTCTACTAAAACATCACCAGTCTGATAGTAGCCGAAAAATTCAGGTGTTTGTATAAAGATAACTGGCTCCTTTGTTTCTTCCTCCGGAGCTGGTTCAGTCTCAGGTGCATCTTCTACAATAATTTCTTCTACTGTAGAGTTTCCAGCGATATCCCATACTTTAACTGTTATCTTATCTCCAGTTTTAGCTTGCTCTACTACATAGCTCTCAAGTGTTGCAGCTTCTGTAATTTCTTCATCATTTAAGTAAACTTCGATACGATCGATTCCGACACCTTGGTCGCTTGCATTAGCAAGGGTCAGTGTTTTTGTTTTTGCATCAAATGTAATTTCAGCAGTAGGAGCCTTTGTATCTAAGATAATAGGGTACTCAATAGTTTGCCATTCGGCACCTGCATGATCAATGACACCTCTAAGCTGAATCTTATATTGACCGTCTGCAGCAGGTTTTCCATTGATCATTCCATCCCAGGCATTAACGCTAGAGAACGTGTATGCATTAGTAGAGATGTAGTGTTTTCTTAAATATTTTTCAGTACGAATGGTACGGAGTTTCTTACCATTTGCATCTAATATATTGATTTGGAAGTCCTTCACATTACGCATTAGAGAATAAACAGGAATTACTTTGTCTAATGTGCCATCTCCGTTAGGGGAGAATGCAAATTTAGTAGGATCGAATTCTTCGCTTAAAGAAGATCCATTGATAAAGTCACCTTTGTCATCAGCTAATGCTTGGAATCCCCAATAAGTTAAATCCTCCCAAAGGAACTCATCAAAGATTGGTGCATCATCCCAAGAACCATTGAAGCCAAAGAATGGGACAGTTAATGGTACATTTCCAGAAGTCTCTTCCGATGGGTCAGTCAAACGTACGAAACCATCAATGAAGTAGCCATTAGGGAAATATTGGTATAACCAATCAGAGTTAGAAGCATCAACGGAAACCTGAATGGTAGTTTCCCCATTTGCAGGAACCGTGACAGTAGCAGGAACTGAAATGCTAGCATCTGATTCCTCTAAAACATAGGAGCCATAAGCTTCATTATTAGGAATAGTTACGTAGTTTGCTCCTGCATTTACTGGACGATCTACTTGTAATTGAACATCGACGTTATAAGTTTTAGCCTCATCGCTATAATTTTTAGCTTTTAAAGAGAAGTTGAATTGACTTCCGCTAATTTCTTTTAGTGCAACTTTTGCTTCGCCAGTGGATGAATTAGTTACTAATACATCTGTTTCTAAAGCATTTGCAAGTTGCATAATCCCAGCCCCTTGACGACGTGGAGACACATATTCTCCAGCTTTTAACTCAATCGGCTTAGCTGTGTTCATCATAAGGTTTTTAGCAAACTGAACACGTTCTGCACCAGTTAATCCAAATTCTTCATTTACACGTTCCAATACTAATGCAGTACCACCAGCAACATGAGGAGCAGCCATAGATGTACCACTCATTAATCCATAGTTATTATCATTTAAAGTTGAAAAAATGTTACCACCAGGAGCTGTAATTTCAGGCTTGAAATCTAAGTTAGGTGTTGGTCCCCAAGAAGTAAATGAACTCATTTTACCTTTAGAAGGGTTTGGAGTATCAATATACTCTCCATCAAATGATACTGTGACAGTTTTTCCAGCATCAATGCCAGCTTTGATAGCTAATCCATCAGCTTGTAAAGCAGACATAAATGGAATGCGAATAGCAGGGTCGGAAGCCATATTAATAGTTCCCTCTGCATTGTTATAGATAATAACTCCTACAGCACCTGCTTCTTGAGCATTTAAACCTTTCTCTACAAATGAAATACTACCTCGGGATACTAAAGCAAACTTTCCGGATACATCTTTACCAGCGAAGTCCTCAGGTGTACCGAGTCCAGCTTCCACTACTTCGTAAGAATCGGCAGGAAGAGCAGCAGGGTCCTTGTCATTTGCTAATAAGAACATTGCTTTTCCACTTTCGGCTCCATCAAAAGCATATTGGAAGCTAGAAGCAGTGATAGAATCATTTTCGTAAGAAGCAACACCAAATGAATCTTCCGAAACAGAAGGAGAACCTGTTAATCCGTAGTCTTGGTTAGAGGCATATGGATACCAAGTACCTGAACCAAACATGTCAGAGTTACCTGCAGATATTGCTACAAGTAAACCATTATCCTGTGCACGAGTAACTGCTTGCTGCTCAGGGCTGTTACTATCAACAAATCCCGCAGTAGATCCAAGAGACATATTTAAAGCATCCGCGCCTAGCTTAATAGCATCGTCCATTGCTTTAACATATACATCTCCGTATGTGGAAGGGAACAATGGGTCGTTACCAAATACTTTAAGTGCAAGAAGCTGTACCTCTGGAGCAACCCCCTTGATACCGCCGTTTTCTTCATCCCCATTAGCACCTACAGTACCGGATACATGCATCCCATGCATTGAAGCGTCGGGACCAATGTCACGAATTTCTGTATTTTCATCCATATAGTTATAACCGAATGGAACCTTAGGAGTGAAATACAAGCCAGGTTCAATAGAGCCATCACTTAATAATGTGCTTACTTCTGCAGAAGTTATTTCCCCCGTATTTTCATCAGAAAGAATCATATCGCGGTGGTTAGGGTCAATTCCCGTGTCAATTACACCTACAACCATGCCTTCTCCTTTAAAGGAGTATTTCTCCCATGCTAGCTGCGCTTGTACAAGTTCCTTCGAATGAACCATCTGTGGTGTTATTTTCGGACGGTCATATTCAGTAGATTCATACACTCGCTTAACGCCATCAATCAATCCAATACCAGCAACATCTCTAGCATCTACCTCTGCCGAGAAGCCATTAAATATAGCATTAAATTCTTCTTTGTATTGTATATTCTTTGAAACTCTCTTTACTTTATCCTTTACATTTCGTTGGTCTGTTTCAATAGCAGATTCGACAGACTTTCTTTCTGACTTAGATAAATTTTTGTAGAGAACTCCTTTTTTTGTCGCAGTCTCAATTGCCGGAGCCTTCTCGAGTTCGACAATGATTCGAACTTTTTCGCTAGGATTCTCAGGAACTAGTAACCTCTCTGGTATTTGTGGTAATCTTTGAACCTGAGTATTGGTGAGTTGTTTTTCAATCTGTTTAGCAGATGCTGGACTTGCCAAACCAACGGATGTCGTACTGAACATAAGTGAAGTGACCACAGCTAGAATAGTAGTATTTTTCTTAATTCCCAATTCCCTTTCCTCCTCATATTTTCATAATGTCTATTTGAACTTATCATATATTCAGAACATTTAAAATAGAGTGTGTAAGCAAGCATTTTACTTAAATAAATCAATTTGGAAAGAAAAGTAATCATTAAGATACCTATCCATTTATTTACTGTAATCTTATGTACTCAATTTCAGAGTAAATAAATATAGTATTATACTATTATTTTTTTAGAAATTAGTCCTAATTTATAAAAATAAGTATAAATTACAGCAAAAAATTCCTGAGATAAAGGAAAAAATAAAAAAAAGAGAGTAATTTACAAAAATAGTTCAATATATATAGTGATAGAACTATAGTCTTATAGAATATCGATATTTTCTAAAAATGTTTATTAAATTTAAGAAAGGTTATATAAATAGAAACCACGAAGGAGTGAGTAAAGATGGATAAAAATCATTCAATTAACAAGGATAAAGATTCTGAAAGACAAGATATTCCTGGACGTATTTTGGATAATCCAGATTTACTGGATACAGAGAAAGAAAGTATTTTTGATAGAGACGAAGAAATGAAAAATGTCGATCCGATACCTATGGAAGAACTAAACCAAAAAGTGAAGGATGAAAAAAACCATAGTAAGACAAAAAATACTTCCGCTACCGATAAACGTTATCCTGGCTGAATTAATATGTTTAAGAATACGTTTTCCGGAGAATGCTAATAATATAATTAGAAATTAGCTGAGGAGTGATTATCATGGTTATGTTAAAAAGAAAAATATTAGGAAGCGCTTTTCTTTCAACAGCTCTAATCTTAGGAGCATGTGGGGATAAAGAAGAGGTAAGCGATCCCCCAACTGCTGATGCGGTTGAAAGTGAATTTGGGTTTACCTCTTTTGACCTAGATATCGATACTGCAGAACAACGTGATGCTGTTGAAGCTTCTTTTGAAGTAGATGCCACTGGAGTAGAAGCAGAATATGTAAACTCTTTAGACTCTAAGAAACTACATGGAGATGAAGCATATGAGTTTCTGAAGCCTATTTTTACTGATCTTGCCTTAACGAAGGACATGGAGAAGGAAGAAGTAATGGAAAAAGTTTTAACAGCTTTTGGAATAAGTGAATATACAGAGTTTGATCTAGAGGTACAATATGAAGATGGTCAAGAAATAGAGTATAAGGATCTAAAGAAATAAAAGACGGTTTGTGAAATAAAACAAAAAAATTACAGCCAAAAGGTATCGTTAGGAAAGTCCTAGCGATACCTTTTCTTATTTTTGAAAACCTAGTTGATTTAAATATTATTAAGAAGAGTTTATGTCAATTATTACAAATCGATTAAAAGGATGATAAATAGGTTAGTGATGTGAAAGAGGGGGTATTCATCTAATAACACAAACCACCACATAAATTAAAAGGGAGGCTTTACAAATGAATTTAAATTCTAATAGAAGAATTGAAATTGCTCGAACAGAAGAAGAGATGTATGAAAAACTAGAGGCGCTACAAAAACAAGGTTTTGAAGAAAGTGATATTCACGTTATATCTTCAGAAAGCAGTGATTTGAATGCATTAAGTCGCCATTCAGAAGTGTCGACACATGAAGCAGGAACTTTCATGGATAAGTTTAAATCTTGGTTTACAGGAGAATCTGCTATCGTAGAAGGCTTAAAAAAGTTAGATTTAAACGATGAAGAAGCAGAACAATATGCAAGAGAGGTGTCTTCAGGAAGTATAGTATTATATACTGACTCTGACACTCTTGACGAAGGTTATTTAAATAACGCTGCTGACTCTGAAGTTGCAGCAACAACAGAGTATACTGATACTGTTGGAACTGATGTTGTGCAAAACCGTTTCACGGAGGGAGAGGCACCTATATCCGACTATGCAAAGGAAAGTGGATTTACTCCTTCTACTAATGAAGTAGTTAACAAAACTGATGGACGGTTGGATGAACAACAGGATAAGTTTGCGAGGGGAGAAACTTTTGCGACTGATCCTCTACTAGCAAGAGATGAAAATCATTTTGGGCATACTATGCAAGAAGACGAATTGGTCCAAAATAAGCGTCCTACCATTGATGAAAGTGTAACAATGGAAGAAAAAACATATGGGGCACATTCTCCAGGTGCCGATCCGAACTTGGGGCCAGCGGCATTTAGTGATGATGAGGTTGAAATTGATGAGGAAGAAAGAAGAATCAATAAACAACAACGCGAAGAAGAGCTGGAACGTCAGCAAAAATTAGATGAAACTTCTCCTATAAATCGATTATATTAATAAGTATTTTCGAAGTACCCCTCTATTATTAGAGGGGTTTTTGAGTTTAGTAAGGATTACTTACATAATTTCAGAAATATAATTTAATCATAATGTATGAATTATAGATGGCAGATTGCCGCTTTCGGCGGTCGCTTTCCGTGGGGTGAGCGATAAGCCATCACCGTCGCTAGCGCGTCGTATGTAATGTCTTATCTTTCTCACTGATCCCACAGGAGTCGCCGCCTGTCGCTTCAATCAAATATGGTGTAGTAATGAGAAAGTAGCGCGGAGAAATTATCACAAGAATAAATTGTATCGTTATTAGAGCTATCCTATTAATAAATTTATAGGAAAAGCTTGAACAATAAATAACTGATTTCCGCTTTCGGCGGTCGCTTTCTGTGGGGTGAGCGATAAGCCATCACCGTCGCTAGCGCGTCGTTTGTGTTGTCTTACCTTTCTCACTGATCCCACCGGAGTCGCCGCCTGTCGCTTCAATCTCATGTATTGTGATGTATGGAGAAATAAAATGATTTAAATTTACTCGAAAATCTTGTCAGGGTAACCTAAGTGTTTGCGCTTCTCTTAATTATTATTAGTATGAGATAATAGAAGTATTCAAGATATTTGAGGTGGTATAAATGGATTTTGTTACGATAGATTTTGAAACTGCAAATAGTCTACGATCTAGTGTTTGCTCAGTAGGGGTTGTGGTTGTAAAGAATGGCAAAATACATGAAGAAGTACAAACGCTTATCAATCCACTTAGTGAGTTTCACTATTTTAATACAAGAGTACATGGAATAACAGAAAATATGGTGCAAGATGCTCCAACATTTGAAGAGTTTTGGCCGCAGCTTAAGCCTTATATAGACAAACAAATGATCATAGCCCATAATGCAAGCTTTGATATAGGAGTATTAAAGGACTCCGTGAGCAGATGCTATGAAACTCAACCAGAATACCAATATTCTTGTTCCTATAGAATTGCAAAGAAAGTATGGCCTGATTTGTATAATCATAAATTATCCACAGTGGCAAACTACTTAAGTATAAGTTTAAAGCATCATGATGCTTTAGAGGATGCCAGAGCTGCAGCTTTGATTGTATTAGAAGCTATGAAAAAAACAAGAACCAGTTCTATTAATGAGCTGTCTCATTTGCATAAGATTAAAATTGGAGATTCCGTGACACTTAAAAAACCAAATTCTCGTGCAAAGAAAAGTATAGAGGACAAGCCCTTAACCTATATTGAGACTCAAATAAATGAACCGAATCCCCGACATCCATTTTACGGAGCGCATATTGTCTTCACAGGAAAAATGGACTCTATGACAAGGTCTAGCGCAGCCCAATATGCAGTTGACCGTGGTGCTATTTGCAAAGGTGCTGTTGATGTAGATACTAACTTTTTAATAGTAGGTGATCAAGCACTGACTAAATACGTAGAAGGAGTGAAGAGTTCAAAAATGCTAAAAGCAGAGGCGCTAATCCAAAAAGGAATTCCTTTAGAAATCGTAGGAGAGCAAGATTTTTTAAAATTGGTTAGACATTAAAATAAAAAAGAGCGATGGATAATTAGTTGATTATCTATCGCTCTTTTTGGCATTCGTCTGCAGATTCCTTATGCCAAAAAATAAATTCTAATAGGTATTTTATAACAAAAGAAGAAGAGAATGTTTAGAATGCACTAAATCAGTGTAAACGATAATAAAGTATAAATTTTAGGAGGGAAGAGAAACTAAAAAATATGGAGAGGAGCTTGAACATAATGGACAATTCGATATCTTATGGGGACGATTATAAATACATTCCAACTACATCGGTTGGCAGTGGGGTAGGACTAGAAATTTTGTCAGATGTCTATTGCTACACAGTTCAAATAGTAAATATTTGTTTGGTAGGCAAGCCAGGTTCGGATGATTTTGTATTAGTAGATGCTGGAATGCCTCATTCGGCTGAGAAGATAATCGGGGTAGTGGAGGAGAGATTTGGGGAGCGTAAAAAACCTAAGGCTATCATTTTAACCCATGGTCACTTCGATCATGTAGGAGCGATAAAAGAATTGATAGAAAAATGGAATATACCTGTCTACGCACATCAATTGGAATTACCATTTTTAACGGGGAAAGAGGATTATCCAGAACCGGATCCAACGGTTGAAGGCGGGATGGTGGCAAAAATGTCATCTATGTTTCCTAACGAAGCAATAGATTTGGGGAGTCATGTAATAGCATTGCCAGAGGATGGCTCTGTTCCTTTTTTGCCTAGTTTTAAATGGTATCATACACCAGGACATTCACCAGGACATATTTCTCTATTTCGTAAGGAAGATGGGCTTCTTATAGCGGGGGATGCTTTTGTTACAGTTAAACAGGAGTATTTATACAAAGTGTTGACTCAAGAGCAAGAAATAAGTGGTCCTCCTCGTTATTTTACAACGAATTGGGAGGATGCGGAGTACTCAGTGAAGGTATTAAAATCATTAAATCCCAATACTGCTATTACAGGACATGGACTTCCAATGAGTGGA
Organism: Psychrobacillus sp. FSL K6-2843; assembly: GCF_038626375.1. Classification (NCBI taxonomy): domain Bacteria; kingdom Bacillati; phylum Bacillota; class Bacilli; order Caryophanales; family Bacillaceae; genus Psychrobacillus; species Psychrobacillus sp. FSL K6-2843. The sequence goes on from NZ_CP152021.1 coordinate 449,673, forward strand.
GAATTGCTTAAAAGTAATCTTCATTTACTAGTTAGCGAATTTCAACGAATTGCGAAACCTAGTTATGGAAAGTTTGTAGATAATGAATAATCGCAGAAATCCTATCAGCCCTTTGGAGAGGATAGGATTTCTTTTCATTTTCTTATAGAAAGATTAGAATATATACAATTATGTAGGAATGGGGGATGTGTATGACGTTTTCGATAATTGGTTTTGACCCAGAAACGAAAGAGTTAGGTATAGCGGTGGCTTCCAAATTTTTAAGTGTCGGTGCAGTAGTTCCTTTTGCTAAAGCAGGGGTGGGAGCAATTGCGACTCAGTCTTGGGCTAACCTGGAATATGGTAAAAGAGGATTAAGCCTTTTAAAACAAGGGCTCGAGCCAGAAGAAGTGTTAAAAGAACTTATTAAGGACGATGATAAGTCTTCTGTGCGACAAGTTGGTATTGTGAATGCGAATGGTCGAAGTATCACATTCACAGGAGAAGAATGCTTTGAATGGGCCGGTGGTGTAGCGGGTACTAACTATGCGATTCAGGGAAATATTCTAGTAGATTCAGAGACTGTAAATGAAATGGAAAAAACTTTTATAGAAACAGATGGTAGTCTAGCCGACCGGTTATTGGCGGCCCTGTGTGCAGGGGAATTAGCGGGTGGCGACAGTAGGGGCAAACAATCTGCAGCTCTCTATATTGTAAAAGAAAAAGGAAGCTACGGAGGATATACAGATAGATTCATAGACTTACGAGTAGATGACCATAGTGATCCGGTAAAGGAACTAATAAGATTGTTGAAGCTTCATCGCCTATACTTTGAGCATTCGGCAATAGAGGATATTGTAGCAATAGAAGGAGAATTAGAAGAAGAAATACAAAATTTACTGTTTGAAAATGGACACTTGGACCGAGATCTAATAGAACGTGATGACTTGTTAGACGCTGTGCAATCATATCATCTTATTGAAAATTTTGATGAGCGATTACAAGAGAGAGGATACATCGACTTAAAGGTAGTAGAATATATGAAAATTAAAAAGTAAAGAGGCAGATGGTAGTTCTATTTTGATTCTGATCATTAGTAAGAAACCTGACCAACATATATTGGTCAGGTTTCATGGTCAAGAGTAACTATTTAGTTTTGCCATTTTTAGCTTTTACTGTAACCTTAATAGAAACCGATTTATTGCTATAAGTAGCTTTAATTGTAGTGCTTCCAGCTGCTTTAGCAGTGATAACCCCTTTTTGGTCAACAGAGATTATATTTTTATCATAGCCTGTATAGGTTGCATCTGCGGTTACATCAATAGTCGAGTTTTTCTTCCCTTTATTTTTCACCATAGCAGATAGTTTAATAGTTGCTGTTTTACCAGAGTCTAATTTAATATGCTTTTTATCAACTTTTAGGTTTAAGATTTTAGGAACCCCTGGTTCTTGCTCTTGCTTCTCCAAGTCTATTTGGATTAGAACTGGATCATGGTCAGAAGCACGTCCATGGATATCCATATAGTTTGCATTGATGTGGATCATATCTACCGCTGTTTTTTCTGCTAAATTATTCGTTACTAAAATATGATCTAATACTTGATTGTTACCTTGATAATAATAAGAGAAACGTTCGCTTACTGGAACTTTCTCTACCATATTTGTTAAAATTCCACCTTTTAAAGCGGCAAGAGCAGGAGTGAATTCAAAGTCATTCATATCTCCCGCAACAATTACATTTAAGTCTGGATCTTTAGCTTGTCCTGCCTTGATGAAGTTGTTTATCATTGTTGCAAGCTCAATTCGCTCAGCCTCTGAACCCAATACAGGAGGTTGGTTTTTGCCGAATAAAGGCTGGTCTCCTCCCTTAGAATTTAAGTGAGCACCAATTACAACTACTTTTTCCCCTTGGAAATCAAATTGGGCAGCTAGTGGTTTACGAGTGTCTTCCTGAGGTAAGTCAAGGATACGTCCAGGGTTTAAGGTTAAATTTCCTTCTTCACTCCAAGCAACTGGGTCAGTTGAACCACCCTTTGTGCCTTCAGAAAGTGTCACTCTATCCGGATTGTATAGGTAGCCAACTCGTATGTTACCTCCAGGTTGTCCACCATCGCGGTTGTATTCAGGTGCTATATCAGTCCATTCATACGCTGGTCCGCCTTCTGCTATGATAGCTGCGATCAATCGTTCATAGCTCGCAGATGCATCTGAGTTATCAGAGGCTGTAGGACCATCATTGTCTTGAACCTCAACTAAAGTAATGATATCCGGTGCTTTCATATTTTCAACAAATGATCGAGCTATTTTTACTACTTTTTCATCAGGAGTGTTTTCTGCATTAGCAGAGAAATTCTCTACGTTATATGAAGCAACCGTTAGTTTTTCTTCGGTAGGAACAATATCCGTCACCGTCACTGGTTTTTCAATGCGTGTAATTGGAGGGAGTGATTCCTCTTCTGCCCATAACTTAAAGTTTCCAAAACCAAACCCCAAGACTCCAATGATGTCTTCCGTAAAATAATCACCTGATTTAGCATCGTAGTTATCATTATCAATAAGAACTGTAATTCGTTCTGGATTATAATCATTAGCAGAAATATTAATTCCGCCTAAAACATTAAATGTAGTATTAGCCGAGTTACCTGCCACTACCACAATTTCGCCATAATCCTGCGGCCCTACAACTTTAGCATTTGGTACGGCTAATCGCATTAATTCAACAGATTCCCAAAAATCAATTCCATCCTCTAATGCATCGAAGGAAGTCAGGCCATCATTATCAATGATTTCAGTAGGTGGGTTAATATCATCACCAATTACTAGTGGTGCTGGCAATTCTGCAGTTCCTATTTTACTCGTTTCTGAAGCTCTAATTCTTGTGATGGGTAGGTCGTTTGTTTTCATATCGGAATAGCCATCGTAATACCATTCCTCTACTGTACCCGCAACTGTTACTAAATCTCCAACCTTTAATCCATTATTTGCTTTATTTACGATAATAGCTTCAGATGTATGATTATTATCATCTGGATTTATGTCTTGAATAACAAAGTTTGCTGAATTGTATAGATGAGTGACTACGCCTGTAATATTTTGTACTATCGTACCTTCATAATCAGAGAAGTGTCCTTGTCCTTGAATATCACGGATAGAAAGGTTCTCTGTTTTTAAGATATTGTACGTAAATATAAAGACTTCTGATGTAATATCGCCTATTGCAACAGCTTTAATTGTTGTGTCTTTTGTTAATGTGATAGGCTCAACATATTTTTTACTTGAAGCAGTTGGGGGAGAGCCATCTAATGTGTAATAGATACTAGCTGCTTCCCAGGGGGTTGTTAATGTAATTTTTGTTCCTTCTGAAACAGTTCCAGGGAAAATGTTTGGATATACAGCAGGCTTGTTCACTTGTTCAAAGTTTTCTAAGCCAAGTGTTTTAACTTGGAAAGTGGTATTAAAAATAGATCCAATACCGGACACATTTATTAAATCACCATTGTTGTATTGTTTAGTAAATGTCTCATAGTCTAGACCATTACGATTATCATTTCGAATAATGACTGATTCGCCATTTTCGTGTGTTGCTGTGAACTCAAACGTTCCATAATCATTAGTAGCTACTAGATTAGAAATAGTTACATTGTTTAGTAAAACTCTTTCACCCTGAGTATTTTCATTCACTCCGGCTGGCGTGATTTCTTGAACAGAGGGTAGTGGATTATCTGAAGAAAGCTTACTAATAGTTGTTGGTTGAATTTGAAGCTCTCCACTATAAGGACTTACCTTTCCTTCCAACTCAACAAGATCTCCAGGTTGTACATCTGCTGAGGAAGTGTATACATAAAGCCCACCTGTTTCGTCTTGAATATAGAAAGCTTTTCCGCCCCATAATCCTTGACCAGTTGTAACTGTCCCAGTCACACGGACAACTTTATTTTGATCTGTGATAGCTCGTGCTGCAGAAATATTTTCTAATACCTCAACCTCAGTAGGAGGGGTTTCTCCTTCAGAAATGATTGTATAAGCACTGGCACTTCTCATTCCAGGAACAGAGAAATAGGCAGACAATGTTCCTGTCACAGTAACCTTTCCTTGAAATAAGCTTGAGTTGTCTACTAAATTTAAACCTGCACGGACTGCTCCGGTAGGTAATTGCACTGGTAGAATGTTAGCAGGATTGGTTTCCTCAGGAGAGTCAGCTAAGCCTATATTTGTTGCAACTGTAAAGGGAGCTTCCTGATCATAGGAAGTCCCGGAGGAGGCAGTTCCTACTATATAGCCTTGTACTGTTGCAATCCCAGAATTGTTGCTAATCGCCTCTGCCACAGTAATGGGTTCAGCAGCCTGGGTTTCGGTCACGAAGATAAACGGGAAAACCAAAGAAGTAACTAGCAGTAAAGATAGTGTTATTTTACTAAAAGTACCTGTCCAAAAATCTTTTCTTACCATTCATTTCACTCCTTGTAATGTATTATGTTCAAAAGGAGTATAGCAGAGGAATATTAATAAATTATTTAATTTCTACAAATTTTTAGTTTTCTGGGTAAAAACAGGATAGAAGTAGGGGGGCTGTAAATATATTGAGGAAAATAGAATTACTTTAAAATGGTAAAAAAGATTCTGCAAAGAAATACTTAACTGAATAAAAAGTATTGCAATATAGTTTAAATATTTTGTATTTTAAGTGTTGTAATTGTCAGAATTTGTTGTATACTTTAAATTAAGTTAAATAACTAGGCAGAGACTATGAGATGAAAGCCTAAATGTAAGCCTTTTTGTAAAGGCTTACATTTGGTGTTCATCTTTATTTTTTTGCCGTTAACTAAAACAAAGGGGGATATACAGTGAAGAAAATGACAGGTCTAGTAGCAAGCGTATTGCTTGCGGGAAGTATTTTAGCTGGCTGTGCAGGCGATGACACTAGTGAAGGGGGAAGTGGAGGAGAACGAATAACGCTTTATTCTCCTGAAACACCTGATTTTACTAAAGAGTTGGCAGCTAAATATGAAGAAGTGCACGGTGGAAAAGTAGATGTACAATACGCTGGAACAAATGTACTTGTTAATCAAATGTTAGCAGAAAAAGATAATCCAAAAGCTGATGTATGGTATGGCGGAGGAGGAATACTACCTTTTGAAGCAGCAGTCGAGCGTGGAATTTTAGCAGAGTATATTCCAGATTTTGCAGCAGATTGGGACGTAGTCGAAGACGGCATCAAGATGAAACATGAAGACGGTAAGTATGTTGGAATTGAAATTTTCGTATTGGGATTCTCTTATAATACGGAGCTAGTGACTGAGGAAGAGGCTCCAAAAACGTGGGAAGATCTCTTAGACCCTAAATGGGAAGGGAAAATCCAGTTTCCAAATCCTGCAGCCTCTGGAACAGCAACTTTAATGGTTATGGATCAAATGATGAGAAAAGGTGAAGATGAGGCTTGGAAGTACTTTGAACAATTAGTCAAGCAGTCTAACTCCATGCCAGACTCTGGTTCAGCTCCAACAAAAGGAGTAGCAATGGGAGAAGCCCACATTGGAATTGGCTTTGACTTTATGGCGTATGAACAAAAAAGTAAGGGAGAAAGCGTAGACTTTATCGTACCTGATCAGACACCAGTTCTTGTAAATCCTGCATCACTAATTGAGGGTGGCCCAAATGCTAAAGGTGGTAAAGAATTTATAGATTTCCTTCTATCTGAGGATGCTCAACAAATCATGGCGGATTGGTATCATATACCGATTAATCCTAACGTAGAATCTAAAACACCTTTGACTTTGGAGAAGGTAAAAGAGGTAGCAGTTGATCTCGATATAGATTGGGTTAACGAAAACTATGACCGAGTAAGAAACGAGTGGAAAGATAAATTTCAATAAATAAGGGTGAATATAAATGGGATCAGTAAAAATAAGTAACATCACAAAAAAGTTTGGGGACGTTACTGCGCTTCATGATATTAACCTTGATATCAAGGAGGGCGAGTTTTTCGCTCTTCTTGGTCCTTCGGGATGTGGGAAAACGACAACAATGAGATGTATTGCCGGTTTTGAAAGTCCTACTTCAGGAAAAATTTACATAGGAGATAACGAAGTAGAGAACATTCCCGCAAACAAGCGTAATTGTGGCATGGTTTTTCAAAGCTATGCATTATTTCCTCATATGAACGTATTTGACAATGTCGCCTACAGTTTAAACATTAAAGAGTTAAACTCTAGTAATCCAGTTAAACAACTAGGTATTTATGCGCGTTTACTAAATAAAAGATTAGGAAAAACGCCAAAAGCAATTCAAGAGAAAGTTATGAAGATTCTTCAATATGTTGAGCTAGACAAATATGCAAATCGTTTAACTAGCGAGCTTTCGGGAGGTCAGCAGCAGAGGGTTGCTCTAGCTAGGGCATTAGTGATGGAACCTGCCGTTCTATTAATGGATGAGCCACTTTCTAATCTCGATCAAAAGCTTCGCCACTCTATGAGGAATACTATCAGATCTATTCAACAGGATTTAGGTATTACAACTATTTTTGTTACACATGACCAAGAAGAAGCGATGAGTATGGCTGACCGTATTGCGGTTATGGACAAAGGGGAAATCGTGCAAATTGGTACTCCGACAGATCTATATAGTAATCCATCAACACCTTTTATAGCAGACTTCGTTGGTACTTCCAATATATTGAAGGGTGAAGTTGTAGGGGATGAAAATGGCTTGCTAATTGTTAGTGGGGATGGTTTTAAATTGAAATCCTCTAATAGCACTGCTAAGAAAGACGTGGATATCATTATACGTCCAGAGCACGTGATGGTTGAGCCTGTCGATAGTATAGTAGATTCTTCTACAACGAATGTTATAGAAGGGACAGTCCTTATGTCTACATATCTAGGTTCGATTGTTCGCTATGATATTCAAGTTGGGGAATATCAATTGATCGTTGATACAACTTACTCCACCGGAGCTAATATATTTGAAGAAGGAAAAAAAGTGAAGCTAACAGTAGAGTTTGAAAGGGTGCTATTGATATGAAGAAATCATTAAAAAACTTCAGTGGATTATCAGTAGTAAAAATATTTATATACGTATTTTTTGGCCTTTTCATGATACTACCACTATTTTCGGTATTTCTTGTGAGCTTCACAGGACAGCCAATAAATATTTTGGGTTCAATAACGGATCCCACAATTTTTAGTTCAACCATTGAAAAGTTGAAAGGCTCGTCATTAGACAATTATAAAAATATATTTACAAACTCAGGCTATTTAGATGCCTTAAAAAACAGTCTATATTTGGGTTTTTTAGTAACTGTTATTGTCATTACCCTTTGCATTCCTATGGCCTATGGGATAGCACGAACTAAAATGCCCTTTAAAAAAACAATTTCCGCCTTGTGTACAATTCCACTTATCGTTCCAACTTTTATATCAGCCTACGCTTTTATCATAATGTTCGGGAGAGCAGGCTGGGTAACGGAAATTTACAACCTATTAGGCGGAGAGGGGATGCTTCTCAACCCCTACTCCATGGCAGGTGTAGTAATGGTGCAAGTGTTTTTCTTCTTCCCTTACGCGTTATGGCCATTAGTTGCGGCATTTAAAATAAGTGATATTAGTTTAGAAGAGGCTTCACAAAATTTAGGTGCAAAGAGTTGGTTCACATTTACTTTTGTGACTTTTCCATTGGCACTTCCAGGCATTATCTCGAGTGCATTATTAATTTTTACGGTGAGTTTTTCCGATTTTGGTACCCCTATTGTGCTAGCTCCGAAAGAGTTAAACCTTTTAGTAGTAGAGGCTTATCGTGAAATAGCTGGTTTCTTTAACTGGGGTGGTGCTGCGATTCTAACGGTAGTTATGGTAATTGTTGCTGCATTCTTTTTCTGGCTTCAACACTTATTTACTAAAAGTAGAAACTACGGTTCTGTTTCTGGTAAACCAAAAAAACAGAAATTAATAGAAAACAAATTATTAACAAGAGTTTTATCAGGTTACTCTTTTTTAGTAGTATTAATCCCACTTTTAGCAATGTTATCAGTAGCACTACAATCTGTGGCTACAACTTGGGGGAAAGATCTGCTGCCTAACGGTTATACACTAAATCACTATAAAACAATTTTTTCCACCTCTATGGGGAATATTCAAAACAGTATTATGCTAGCGACAGGAGCACTTGTATTAAGTGTTATCATAGCAACTTTTGTTTCTTATTTTGTAGTAAGACAAAATTCATCTAAGTTAGATTTCATGGCTTCTATACCTTTAGTTGTCCCTGGAATTGCATTCGGTATAGCTTTGATTCAAACATTTAACACAGCTCCTTTGCAATTAACTGGTACAGCTGTTTTATTAATTATTGCATATACAATTCGAAGACTACCATATATGGTCAGGTCTACTATGGGAGCGATGAGAGCGATTAAGCAAGACATTGAAGAGGCGGCTATTAATCTTGGAGCGACTCCTTTAACTGCTGCTATAACCATTGTTGGGCCGCTTATGCTACCTGGGATAGCGGCTGGATCAGTATTGGTATTTATAACCGTCATTAAAGAGGCGAGCGTATCCATATTACTTGCACCACCTGAATGGGCGCCAATGAGCTTAGCTATATTCCAAAATATACTACGTGCAGAGTATTACTCTGCTGCTGCGATGTCCATCGTTCTTATAGTACTCGTGCTCCTTTTACAAGGGGTAGCTAATTTCTTGTCAAGAAAACAACAGTTATAGTTTATTGGAGTGAAGACGTTGAATGGATATATATTTGATTTAGACGGTACAATCTACATTGATAATGAGATAATCGCAGGAGTTCCTGAAGCTATTAAAAGCTTGAAGGCAAGAGGAGATAAGGTAATCTTTCTCACAAACAAATCTATAGCGAGTAGAAAAGATTATGTAGAAAAGTTAAAGAAGTTAGATATAGAAGTAAAATTAGAGGAAGTTATTAATTCAAACTATATTACTGCTCATTATTTAAAAAAGGTTATGAAGCCAGAGGACTCCGTATATGTGATTGGAGAAGCCCCCTTATTCGAGGAGCTTAGAGGAGAAAATATAAAACTAGCGGAGTGTTCAGCTAGAGCTTCCCATGTTGTATTAGGCTGGGATAGAGATTTTACTTATGATAAGCTAAACCAAGCCTATCAAGCTTGGAAAAATGGTGCAGAAATTATAGCTACCAATCCCGATCGAACCTGTCCTGTTAGAGAGGGGGACATACCAGACTGTGGGGCAATGATAGGTGCTCTAGAAGGAACTACGGGTGAACCTATCAAGCTCATTACTGGAAAGCCCTCCTCTCTGATGGCTAATTATGTATTGAATGATGTATTACAAATGGAAGCTTCTAATTGCTATATGATAGGAGACAGATTAGAAACAGATATAAAAATGGGTAATGATGCAGGAATGCATTCAGTTTTAGTGATGACAGGGATTACAACTCTAAATATGTTAGAAAATCCTGTCCATAAACCTAAATACATTTTAGAAAGTGTACGGGATATCCTTACTTTATAGATTAAAATTCCACATTTCAGGGATTCCAGCAGAGACAGCTAAGGCACCATTTTCTAGGGCCTGATGAACCTCAGAAATGTTATCAATAAGACCTCCAGCTATTATAGGAAAAACAAGGCTCGTAGAGAGCTGGTCAATTACTTTAGGCATAATACCAGGCATTACCTCTACAGCATCTGGTCTGCAGGAGTTTACCATTTCAATTCCTTTAGTTATCGCACTTCTATCGAGCAAAAATATTCGTTGGATTGTCATTAGTCCGGCTTCTTTAGCCAACTTAACCACATGGCTCTTTGTGGTAATGATACCTGTAGGTTTCCATTGGTCTGCTACAAAGGTTAAAGCTGTTTTTGAACTAGAAATGCCATCTATGAAGTCAAGGTGGACAAAGACATATTTATTCGCTTGTTTTAGTTGACTAATGTAACCGCCTGCTGTCAGCAGGTTTCCTGTTAGCAGAAAGACAATATTTGCCTTGCTATTAATTGCTTGTTTTAAATCTTGTTCATTAGTAACGGAAGCTATTATCTGTGACTCTACCATGTCTACTAAAATCATCGTTGCTCACCTTTTCTATCTATTAGTTTTTAAACCATTGTAACATATTTACAATATTCAGAAGAAAATAATTTTGGTTAGAGAATGTAGAGAAGACCATTACAAGGCTTGCCTAGGTGCAAGTTTATTGTAATGGTCTTTTTTAATGCAAAGGAGAAAATAATGAAAAATTTTTCATATATCGAAAGAAAGAAACGACTGTCGACACTAGAGGAGAACCACTATGATGTGATAGTCATTGGTGGAGGTATTACTGGTACGGGAATTGCTTTAGACTGTGCTACGAGAGGTTTAAAAGTGTTAGTAGTAGAAATGCAGGATTTTGCTGCTGGAACTTCTAGCAGGTCAACTAAACTTGTCCATGGTGGTCTTCGCTACTTAAAACAGCTAGAGGTTAAAATGGTCGCAGATGTCGGAAAAGAAAGGGAGATTGTTTATCTTAATGCGCCCCATGTAACTCATCCAGAGTGGATGCTCTTACCTATTTATAAAAAGGGGACCTTTGGAAAATACTCAACTTCTGTTGGTCTCATGGTATATGACTTTTTAGCAGGAGTGAAAAGACATGAAAGAAGAAAAATGCTTACTCGAAATGAGACCATTGAAAAAGAGCCTTTGTTAAAGCAGGAGGATTTGGTTGGCGGAGGGTACTATGTCGAATATAGAACAGATGATGCAAGACTCACAATAGAGGTTGCCAAAAAAGCTTACGAAAAGGGAGCTGATCTCCTTAATTATGTGAAAGCCGAAAAGCTAATTTATTCGGAAAATGGGAAGATTTGTGGGATTACAGTGAATGATCTTATATCTGAATGTCAATTCGATGTTTTTGCGAAGAAAATAGTTAATGCTTCGGGGCCATGGGTAGAAAGTATAATTGGTTTAGACAAAAAAATAGCAGGAAAAAGTTTGCTGCATACAAAGGGTATTCATATAGTAATAGATCAGAAAAGATTTCCTTTAAGGCAGGCTGTCTACTTCGATACACCAGATGGAAGAATGGTATTTGCCATTCCTAGAGAAGGCAAAGCTTATGTGGGAACTACAGATACTGTCTTTGAAGAAGATTTAGTCAATCCAAGCATAGATAAGGACGATCAAAACTATTTAATTCAATGTATAGATTTTATGTTTCCTCAAACGAAACTTACAATCAATGATATTGAATCTAGCTGGGCTGGGGTTAGACCATTGATTCGAGAGGAAGGGAAGGGGCCTTCTGAAATATCGAGAAAAGACGAGATTTGGACATCTGAAACAGGTCTTATAACAATTGCAGGAGGAAAATTAACTGGTTACCGAAAGATGGCTGAAACGATTACTGATTTATTGTGTAAGGATTTACAAAAAAGCGGCATTTCGGTTGGAAATTCAATTACTAAAACCTTGAAATTATCTGGAGGTGAATTTAAAAGCCCGACAGACTATGCGAGCTACATATCAAGGAAAACAAAAGACTTAATGACTTTAGGTTTAACCAACGAAGAAGCAACCTCGCTGGCTGCAATGTATGGTACTAATACGGATAAAATTCTTAAGCTAGCGGATAATGTATTAGAGGAAACAAACTTACCGATGATTATGAAATTAACTCTCCATTATGCAATTGACCATGAGATGGCAATAACTGCAGTAGACTATTTATTAAGAAGGACAGGGAGTATATTGTTTAATATTACTATTGCTCAAAAATGGAAAATAGAGGTAATAGACTACATGGCTATAGCAATGAAATGGGATGAAAAAACAAAAGAGTTTATGTGGGCTGATTTGGAGTTAAAGCTTCATCAAGCTACAAATAACAAATAAAAGTAGGGCCTGGAAAAATACAGGTCCTAACTGTTTTTTGTAATTAATTATTGGAATACTACAATAGGATAGATTTTTACTATAGACGAGGCAGGGTCTAATGCTTCACGCTCATATTCCTCTACAACCCAGTTGATAGAAAGAAGTTGTCTTAAGGTACTTAGCTGCTGGGGAGTGAGTTCTAATAATTCTATAGTATGATTATTAATCTTATAATCTTGGTCTTCTATTTTTTCAAATTTCATCTTTAGTAAGTTTTTCAATCCATTAATGGTAATAAATTTTACGGAGTACCCATTTTCTAATAACTCTTTAAATTGAGGTTTGTTTTGTACATACACGTTTAATAATGTTTGATATTCATTAGAGTAGAGATCCTCCCATGAATGGCTTTCTAAATTATCTATTAGTTCCTTGTTTGATACACCATTGCTTCGTAAAACTTCCAATAGGACGGCTTCCTTCATGGTTAACTTAAAATTTTCCATTCTCTCACTCCTATGTTTGTCTTTTTATTCTATTAAGTATATCAAATCAACAAGACATAAAAACACCAGATTATTTTAGACATCTGGTGTTTTGGTTTTATTTATTTAGTTTCCACACAGAGTAATTTAAGCCTAAAGCAAACGTCACCCAACCGATGTATGGAATCATCAGAGCACCTGCAGTAGTATCTTTCTTCTGAAATTCGTATGCTGTCATAGCGATTGCACCTAACAGAATGGTCATTTCTATAAGAGCTGTTCCTCTGAGACCCCAACGGAAAAATAAGAAAGACCATAGGAAATTTAAACATAACTGTAAGTCATAGAAGGGAATGGCGGAAGAATCGGAATCCTCCTGCTCAACTTTTTGGTCGGCACGATATTTAGCTAATCCCATAATTGCGTATAAAGAAGTCCACACAATAGGGAAGACAGGAGCGGGGGGAGCAAAGGAAGGCTGCTTTAATTTTTTATACTTCTTTTGTGCATTTCTATTTGCTAACCAGCCAGTAACCGAACCTCCGATGATGGGTACTAGAATACTAATTGCTAGTTTTTTCTTGTCTAACTCTCCGTTTACTTTAAATATTTCCATTTGGTTACCTCCTTAATAATATTAGTAATATTATTCCCTGTTTTTAGGGGAATACGCTTATATTTTTTAAAATTATTAAGTTAATAGAATTGTTAGAATATGGTATGATTAGAAAATAATTAGGGGGCTGGAGTTCATGACAAGATTAAAAATATTACATACGAATGATTTACATAGTCACTTCGACAATTATAAAAAAATAGTTTCTTTAATTCGAGAGCATCGAGACGCTGATACCATTGTGTTAGACGGGGGAGATTTTGCGGACTTTAAAAGTATTGAATTGCAGGGAACAAAAGGGATTGCTGCAATTGAATTGCTAGAAGCTGCAGGCTACGATGCGATTACAATTGGTAACAACGAAATGTTCAATGGGGTAGATACATTAGAGCATATGGCTAGCAAAAGTACGATTCCTTTTATTAGTAATAATTTAATGAAAAAAGACAAAACAGCTATTCAAGGTGTTTGTAAGAGTACTCTTCTAGAGAAAAATGGATTACGTCTTCTAATTACAGGTTCTTCTCCAGATATGGGCGTGTTTAATGAGGGGCTAGGCCTTCACATGACCGATTATACGGTTGCCATTAAGGAAGAAATTCATAGAAACAAAGGTAAATATGATGTATGTATCTTGCTTAGTCATGTTGGCACTTTTGCTGACGAACCATTAGCAAATGAAATAGAGGAAATTGATATTATCATTTCGGCTCATGACCATAAACTATTCAACGAGGCAAAGCTTATTAATGAAACAATTATGAACAGTGCCGGAAATTATGGGGAATATTTAGGAATAGTCGAAATAGAAGTGTCGGATGGAAAGGTTCAGCTTATTAACTCTCAGACAATACCAACTAAGGAAATACAAGAGGATCCACAAATTGTTTCGATCTTAAAGGTAAATAAAGATAAAGCAATTAACACATTAAGTCAGCCACTATATTCTTTAGCCCTTCCTCTATGGCATGATGTAGTGGAGGAAAATCCTATTAGTAATTTAATAGCTGATGGCCTGAAGGATATGCTTAAGGCGGATATTGGCCTTATCAACAGCGGTATTTGTAACGCTGGTATTTTCCGTGAGATGTCTAGAAAAAAACTAATTGAAGTATGCCCGTCTCCGTTGAACCCTACTCTTTTTGAGATTCAAGGGAAGAATTTAAAGGAAGCCCTTGAATCATCCTTAGATGCTCAGATTTGTTTGGCTGAAGGACGTGGACCGGGATTTAGAGGGAGATTTGTAGGGGGATTACATGTCTCTGGACTAGAAATCGAGCACGATGGAAAACATATTAAAACTATCTATTTAAATGAGATTCCACTTGAAGATGAAAAATGGTATTTAGTCGCAAGCTCGGATTATTTACAAAGAGGCTCTGGTTACCCTAGTCTTGCCAATAATCGGAACGAACAATATTGGGCAGAAGAAATTAAGGATATTATTGAAATATATGGAGAGAAATCTGATTTTGTTGAATCTGCACATCAAAATAGATGGAAGGAACCAGATAATATAAGGGGATAGATGGTATGAAGCCGATGAAAATACGACAACGTGGTGTCACAATAGGAAATCTTCCTGTGGGGCAGAAGAATTGCATTACAGATGTGGCTGGAGTCAAAGTGGGCCATATAACGCTCGAGCACGAACTTGGAGAGGAAAAGTATGCATGTACCGGTGTTACAGCTATACTACCTCATGACGATAATTTGTTTCATCATAAGGTAGTCGCTGCTAGCTACATATTAAATGGATTTGGCAAAACTACCGGCTTGGTACAAGTAGATGAGTTAGGTGTAATCGAAGCACCTATAATGCTAACTAATACTTTTGGTGTACCAGCGGTTACTCAAGGTGCATTAACGTATATGTTAAAAGCAAATCCTGATATTGGAGTATCTACCGGAACTATTAATATTGTCGTTGGAGAATGTAACGACGGAAGATTAAACTCTATTCGTGAGCTTCCAGTGGAACCAAAGCATGCAGTAGAGGCAATCCAAAATGCTAAGATGGAAGCTGCTGAAGAAGGCGCTGTCGGGGCTGGTAAGGGAATGATTTGTTTTGGATATAAGGGCGGAATAGGATCATCATCTAGGGTAGTTTATGATACATCCAGTGATACTGCCTATACGATTGGATGCATGGTCTTAAGTAATTTCGGGCAGAAAGAAGAATTTCAAGCGGAGCGTTACAAGGCAACAGAAGAGAATTCTGTACCAGCCTATCCAACACCTGCAGATGGTTCAATAATAATCGTGTTAGCAACTGATGCACCGCTTGGCAGCAATCAGCTTAAGCGAGTTGCAAAGCGGTGTGGTATTGGTTTAGGAAGAACAGGCAGTCATTTTAGCAACGGAAGTGGTGACATTGTCATTGCTTTTTCTACCGCCCATAAAATTCCTCATGTCTCTGAAATCAGTGTTGAAACAAGGTATGTGCTGAGAGATGACCATGCTGTTATGAATGATCTCTTTCAAGCAGCAGCAGAAGCGACGGAGGAAGCCATTATAAACTCTTTATCTCAGGCTGTTACAACTAGAGGCCGTCAGGGTGAAACAGTCTATGCATATCCTTTCGATTAAAAGATTATTAAATTAAAAGGCTGCCAATTTAATTACAAATTGGCAACCTCTGTTTTTTTACACGAGAAAGTATCGGCAATAACTGCTAGAATTGGGTATTACTGATGGTAGTATATTGGGGATTTTTTTAAGTATATCCTACCATTTCACTTTAAAAGAAAATCACTTAAATTCTAACTTTACTTTGCCTTCTTCTAGAGCAAGCTTTGCATCAAATTTTTGTCCATTTTCTGCCTCAAAACCTTTAATAATATTTGTCATACCCTTTGTGCAAAGAAGCTTTATCTGACTTGGGGTTATCTTTTTCTTTAAGAAGAAGCCATTGAATGTCTGTGTGCATCCATTTTTATAATTAGTGCAACCATAAAAATTCTTACGGGCTACAATAGAACCTTGTCCACATTTAGGACATGGAGCGATAGGTTCCAGTTTAAACCTCGCATACTTTGAGCTTGGCTCCCTAGGAGGAAGCTTTATAGTAATATTTTTATTTTTTAACTGACTTGGTGTTTCATTAATTAGGCTATAAATAAACTTTGCAATGCTTCCAAGAAAACGGTCCTGAGAACCTTCTCCATTCCCTATTTTACGAAGATAGTTTTCCCATTTTGCAGTCATAGAAGGACTAGAGAGTAGATTGCCTTCGATCGCTTGACATAGGACGCGACCTTTATCTGTTATTGAAACAATATTTTTAGTTACCTGTATATAGCTATGTTTTTTTAGGGTTTCTATAATTCCGCTACGAGTAGCCTCGGTACCTAATCCTTCTACTTCCTTTAGAATTTCGGTTTCACCCTTGTCCTCTACAAGTTTTCCACAGGTTTTCATCATCGCTATTAACTGACCTTCCGTGTATGGTTTGGGAGGTGTGGTCTTTCCTTCTTTAATTTCAATTTTGCTTGAAACCTGCTCCTTCTCAGTTAAAGGAGGAAGAGTGGGTTCTTCTTTTTCTTTTTCATTAGAAGAACGAACAAAAAGAGCTTTCCAGCCTTTGTCGACCTCAGTTTTTCCAGTTGTAAAGAAAAGTAGTCCATTTACGTCGGTTGTTACCTTAGTTTCCGTATAAAGATAGTCAGTATGAAACATACCTAGAGTTGTTCGAACAATCTCTTCATAAAGATTTCGCTCCATCGGTGAAAGCTTGGCAAGAACCGATGGAGAAGGAATCTTTTTGGTTGGAATAATCGCATAATGCTCCTGTACCTTAGAGCTATCTACATAGCGTTTTTTCGGAGAACGGGAGGCTATAGGAAACGGTTGATTGATGAGTCTTTGATAATCTTCTACTTGCCCAACTATATAAGCAAACTCATTGGGCGTGATATGGCGAGAATCAGTTCTAGGATACGTCACTAGTTTTTTTTCATAGAGTCCTTGCATTGCCTTTAATACATTAGCAGGGCTAATTTTCCATAATCTATTAGCTGTAGCCTGCAAAGTCGATAACGAATGAAGCTGTGGAGGCGGAATTCGCTTATCTTGCGTCACTACAGAAGTAACTATGCCTGGCGAATTAGGTTGAATGCCGTGCTTTGCTAAAAGAGCTTGAATAATTTCTCTTTTTGGCTCCTTTGCTTTTGTCTTTCCCTTATAGCTTCCATGCTCAGCTGTAAAAACGGCTTCTATCTCATAAAAAGGCTCTGATACAAAGTTTTCAATTTCCATATGACGCTGATAGATCAAATATAGTGTAGGAGATTGAACTCGGCCGATTGGAAATACATCTTGAATCCCTTGTTCTTTCAATAAGAGAGAATATAGGCGAGATGCATTCATACCGACAAGCCAATCACTGATTTGTCGAGCTCTTGCTTCCTCATACATTAGTAAATCCTTTTGGTTGTTCTGTAGATTGGCGAATCCTTTTCGCACTTCATCTATTTCTAAAGAGTTAATCCATAAACGTTTAATATTTTTTCCTCTTGCACCTGTTTGGTTATAAATACTATAGAAGATATTAGATCCTTCGCGATCAACGTCACAGGCGTTAATAACCGTGTCGGTAGATTTAATCAATTTTTTTACGATTGTAAATTGCTTGGATTTTCCTTTAGCCACTTGAAATTCATAGCGCTCAGGCAATATAGGCAGGCTTGCAAGTGACCATCTATTCCATTTGGGATCGTATGCCTTAGGTTCCTTCAATTCTACTAAATGTCCGATTCCCCAAGTGATAAAAGCTCCTTCAGGAAAAATAGGTGAGGGTAAGATTTCAATATAGCCTTCATGACGCTTAACTGAAAAAGCATCTGCATAGGCTTTAGCTTGACTTGGTTTTTCAGCAAGTATTACTGGTTTCATGATTTCACCTCTTCAAGATTCATATGTTTATTGTGCAACAAACGGACTTAAAACACAAAGGACTCAAGGGAAAATATATAAGTTACCGTACTACACTCGTTATTTAAACTACTAGAGCTATTTCTAAAAACCCAATACTTTCCCTATTTTATTTACCAAAACTTATATTCTTTAGGAAAAATATTATTATTTTTGCTATAATTATGACAATTAAATACGGAGCTAGGTATGATCACACCACCTATAGGAGCAAATCTCTTGTAGTGAGTGGCAAGTGGCTTCCTGAAAGAATGGGATAATATTGAGTGACTCAAGAAATTTTAAAGGATATTCTATTAGAGATTTTCAATTTTGGAGAATAGTAATGAGCCTGGGGTTTGCATCCATGTTTATCTTTGGTGCTATGTATTCGGTCCAGCCAATACTTCCAATGTTTACGGAGGAGTTTAATGTTAAGGTCTCATACTCAAGTATGGCGATGTCTTTAACTACATGTGGTCTAATTATAGGGTTAGTTGTTTTAGGTTTTTTCTCAGATCGAATAGGAAGAACTATCTTTGTGAAAATATCCCTTGTTGGATCACTCCTACCTTTTATTCTCATGCCTCTAACAGAGAGCTTTGGTTGGATTATCTTTTTACGATTTGTTCAAGGTTTTTTATTGGCAGGTGTACCTTCTACGGCTCTTGCCTATATAAGTGAGGAAATAAATAAGAAATTTATAAGCGTAGCCACTGCCTTATATATTTCCTGCAATGCTTTAGGAGGAATGATAGGTAGAGTAGTTACAGGCTATGCAACTGAGCATTTCTCTTGGGAAAAAGCTTTCTATATTTTAGCGGCCAGTGGTGTGTTTGTGTTTATTTTAGTCTTGTTTGCTTTACCTAAATCTAGGAACTTTCAGCCTCAAGAAGCTAGCTTGAGAGAAGACTTAGAAGGTTTTACTTATCATTTAAAAAATCCATCTTTACTTTTGATGTTCGGTTTAGGAATTGTGCTTCAATTATCTTTTAATGGGATTTGGACATATATCCCATTCCATCTTACTGAAGAACCTTTTTTACTTTCCATTGATGCTGTTTCTAATTTGTTCTTCGCTTATGGCCTTGGAGTAATTGGTTCTCCCCTCGCAAGCTGGCTTGCGAGCAAAATTGGTCAAAGAAAGGTACTAATAACAGGAGTTTTAGTATTAAGTGTAGGTGTACTATTTACAATGAGTAGCTCCGTTTGAATAATTGTGGTTGGTTTATGTGTGGCGTGTTTAGGCTTTTTTACAGCCCATTCTTTAGCGGCCTCTTCAGTTAGCAGGGAGGCAAATCATCATAAAGGAAGCGCCTCTAGTCTATACCTCGTGTCCTACTATATAGGAGTAGGAGCCGGGAGTACTTTACTTGGACCGATATGGGAACAATTAGGATGGAGAGGACTTGTAATACTAACTACTTTAGCCCCCACACTGTACATATTACTTGTAACCTTGGTGCGGCTTCGTAAGACAAAAAAACAGCCCATTGTTTAACAATGGGCTGTTTTTGTTTATTCTTATTTAGGGTCGTGAGCGACAATAACTAGCTTACCTTCATCTAGTTCTCTCTCAGCAGCCTCTGCCTCTTGAGTAGTTAAGCCTGCTCCGCTCATTTTTGCTCTTAATTCATCTCCACGTGAAGTGAACATATTTTTCATGGATTGTAGGAATCCCATTTCCTTCATACCAACATCAGATGTATCTAATGCATCATTTACATCATCTGCACGTTCTTTTGAATGAGCGAAAATGTGGATATGGTCTTTATGGTATCCTTGAGTTTCTAATCGTTCGATTTCTTGCTTAGCCTGTACGGCATTTTCTACGGTTAATTTGACTGTCATATAAAATCCCTCCAGTTGTTTGTTCTACATAGATACTTTACCCGTAGGAACAAAATTTAAACAAAAGATAAAACTTATTATGTGAAAGAATATAGGTCATTTGATATGATGAAAGAAAAAAGAATGGAAGTTGCCAGATGGAAAATGAATCTAAACAAATAGAAAATTTCAAAGCAGCTATGGGGAACTATCCAACAGGAGTCACGGTGGTCACTGCTTTAAATGAGCAAGGCAAGCCAATGGGGATGACGGTTAACTCATTTGCATCTGTTTCTCTGGATCCATTACTTATATTATGGTCCATTGATAAAAGAGTTTTTTCATATGAAGAATTTTTAAAGGTAGATAAATTTGCGGTAAATATATTAGCTGATGATCAAAGTGAATTATGTAATTTATTCGCTAGTCGAATAGAGGACCGTTTCTCAGGATGTGATTGGAGTGAATCTGAGTTAAATCTGCCCATTTTAACAAATAGTCAATCGGTTTTACAATGTACCTTATTTAAGCAGGTGGATGCAGGAGATCATACTATATTAATAGGTAAAGTTGTGGATATAAAAAATGAGGAAAAGAATCCATTACTTTATCATCGTCGTACAATAGGAGCAATACCTAAAGATTTTTATCAATAAGTTATAAATAGATAAAGCAGTCAGCAGACTATTCTTCAATAAGATAAAATATCCGGAGAGTTTCACCACTCTGGGTATTTTTTATTTTTAAAATTTTTTTATTAAACGACACTTCGAGGACATTTTGGATTGCTTGCATGAACAAGTTTAATTCCTCGTAGGGTTGTTCAATATTAGTCGATTGGATTGAAGGCTGAGGCCGTGGTGCTCGCGGAAAGCGTTGTACCTGAAACGGAAATCGACGATTTTTTACTAAGTGTAGGAACTATGTAAGGGATACATATAAAAGAAAATTTTAAATTGTCTATTCTTCAATAAAATGGGTATATAAATGGTAAAATTATATTATTTGTAAATAAAAATTAATTAATGGATAATATTTCTAAAAGAGGTGAAGGAATGAGCTTAACTAAAAATAGGAGTGAAGCTGGGTCTCAACAAAATTTTACTCAAATTAAAGAATTCTTTAATGTATTAAAAGCTAATGTCGTCCGCTCTCGCACAACTATTACTGCAGTTTTTTTATCGGCTTCTTTAAAGGAAGAAATATTTCAGCAAAATGATTTAACTTCATATTTAGGCAGCAAGATTAGAAAAACGGATTTTCTTTTTGAGTTAATTGAGCCAAACAACTGGTGTATTATACTATCTCAAAGTGGTGAAGGAGAAGCGCAAGCATTTCTTAACAGATTATTTAAAGATTCAAAAATAGTGTCGACCTCAACTCTCTATGCAAGTGTTGTAGAGATAGGAAACAATCGTGTAGATTTTGAAAAACTGTTAGAGGTTGGAGTAGGGGCTCTAAAGGAAGTAATTAATCGCGGTGGCTCCTTTGAAGTTAATTACATACAGGATTTTAAAGAAAAAGATATGGAAAAAATTAAGATAAGTATATTAGAGGAAAATGAGATATTCCGTAGAGTACTTAGCTCATCGTTGGAAAAGATGAATGTGGACTATTTCGAATTAGAGATTAAAGCATTTTCCGATGGCTATGAGTTTTTAAAATCTGATTGGTATTTTACTAGTCATACGCACATTATTATTATGAATGATATTTTACCGAGAAAAAATGGCTTGGAAGTTTTACATACGGTTAAACAGCTCCCTAATAGTCAGCGTTTTATAACCTTCATGATGACTAAGAAAAAAACCGAGGAGGACATGCTCTATGCCTATGAAATAGGGGTAGATGAGTATTTAATAAAACCTTTTAATCTTAGGTTATTTGAAGCACAAATTAAAAGAACCTTTGAAAGGCTATGGCTATGATTCAGATATCGATTAAGTTTGTCCTTCTGCTTATCTTTCTATTAACCCTGATATTAATATCAATTGGATTATATTTAATTTTTAAGAGAATAAGAGAAGTAAAAGTTAATGGGAAAATTGAGTCTTATGTTCACGACTATGAAGGGGATTGGCATCGCTTTTTAATAGACGGGATACCTTTTAACAAGTATCTCATTCCTCGCAGTAGAGAAGAGATAATGGGCATAGAAGAAATTTTTGCTACATATTTAAAAAATCTCTCTAACGAATCTATACAAGATAAAATCAGTGAATTTTCCAATAGATACCTAAAGGATTACTATAGCGTTCTTTTGCATAGTAAGAGTTGGAGCAAGCGAATGAACGCTATGTTTCGTATAGAGGATTTTAGGATTAGTTCTCTTCAAAAGGATTGTGAAAAGCTAGGTAGAAAAAGAATTTCAAGAGAAGAATACTTTCAGCTTTTAAAGATATATTCGCTTTTTAATAAGAAATTATTTTTACAACATATGTTAGTCAGTACTGTTCCTCTATCAGAATATGAGTATAAAAAGCTTCTTTTAAATCTCACACCAGAGCTAATAGACAACTTAACGGATAAAATAGGTGATTTACCTAAGACTTGTCGCTACTCCTTAATTGAAACGATGGGACTTAAAAGAGATATTGAGTATTTACCTCATTTAGAAGTGCAATTGAAGCAAGAGGATGTAGAAATTCGTATAAGGTCCCTAAGGGCAATTTATGAAATTGGAGTTATTATAAATCCGGAAACTTATTTGCCGTTTGTGAAATCTCCTATTTGGGAGGAGAGATTAATGATTGCTAAGCTTTTTCAGCTATTACCACTATCCTACACGTTACCCCATTTACAAATATTGTTAGAGGACGAGTCCTGGTGGGTTCGATCACAGGCTGCCAGAACTATGATGAATGATAAAAATGGGAGAGAGAGTTTGGAGGAGTATATAGAAAATTCTAGTGATCGATACGCAATTGATATGGCCTATGAGGCACTAGGGAAAGGACAAAAACCATAATGGGCTTAGCTAATATTCTTGAATATATTCTATTATTTTTTGCGGGAATAATATTATTTTATATGCTTATCGTTATTTTAACTTACAGTATTATGCTATTAATGGCCTTCCACCAGCTAAGAAAGCAATCTAAGCTGGACAAGGATGAACTAGACGATGATTATATTGATGTCATCTATTCAAAGCCTGTGTCTATTATTGTGCCCGCATACAATGAAGAAGCGGGTGTAATTGATAGTATACATTCTCTCTTGAGCCTACGTTATCCACAAACAGAGCTAATAGTAGTCAATGATGGCTCTACAGACACTACACAACAGAAAGTAATCGAACAATTTAAAATGAAAAAGATAAAAAAAATTATAAGAGATCAGCTTACTACGGAACCTATACTAGATATTTACCAATCCGATATTCACCCTAATTTACTGTTAGTAAACAAGAAGAATGGGGGAAAGGCAGATGCGTTAAATGCTGGCATCAATGTAGCGAGGTATCCTTATTTTTGCTCCATAGATGGTGATTCTATACTAGAAGAAACCTCTCTGTTGAGGGTGATGAAGCCAATTATTTTGTCTAACGGCGAAGTAATAGCGACTGGAGGGAATATCCGTATAGCTAATGGGTCAGATATTCAACTAGGATCTATTTTTAAAACCGGCCTATCCGATAATTTCTTGGTTGTCATGCAAGTAGTTGAATATTTGAGAGCTTTTCTTATGGGAAGAATTGCTCTTAGTAAATTTAATTTGGTACTAATTATATCCGGAGCCTTCAGTGTTTTCTCCAAGCAATGGGTCATAGAGGCTGGAGGATATTCCAAGCATAACATTGGAGAAGATATGGAATTGGTTGTTAAGCTACATCGCCTATTAAAGGAAAGAAATTCTAAGAAACGTATAGAATTTGTTCCAGATCCGGTTTGTTGGACAGAGGCTCCACAAGATTTAGCTACTTTAAGAAAGCAAAGAAGAAGATGGCATCAAGGTTTAATTACAAGCCTATGGAAGCATAGAAAGATGACCTTCAATCCAAAGTACGGTGGGATTGGTATGATTTCTTTTCCTTATTTCTGGATTGTTGAATGCTTGGGGCCAATTATTGAGCTAGGTGGATATGTATATATTATCTTTGCCTTCTTTTTAGGAGACATTTATTATGAAATTGCTATTTTACTCTCCCTATTATTTGTGGTTTATGGGGCAATTTTTTCAGCATTATCGATATTATTGGAGGCATGGAGCACAAATACATTCCCAAAAGTGAGAGATGTCTTTCGGTTAATTGTTATCTCCCTCACAGAAATTTTTTGGTACAAGCCACTAACTCTATTTTGGAGATGTGAAGGAATTGTCCATTTCATGCTAGGGAAAAATGTGTGGGGAACTATGCAGCGTAAAGGTCTTTCTCAGAAAGGATAGTGGAGATGAAACGATTTTATTTAGTTTGTGTTATTATTCTCTTCATCTTACTTCTACCAATTATTCTTTGGTTTATAGAGCCAGCTAATAAGATGAGTATAGCTATCATAGATAAAACGGTACCAGATGAGTCTTATCGAGAGCATTTAGGGCTTACTTGGCTATTGAATCATTTGAAATATTCAAATGGCAACGATGAATATGATGCTACATCAGACTACTATGGGTATATACCGAACAAAAAAGAGGGGCAAACACGACAATTACCCAAAGATTACTCAAATTATGACGTGATTTATTTGGCAGATACTTACGGTGTCTATGAGGGTAGCAATAAGGTGTATGGAGGACTTGAGCAAGAGGAATGGAATCATATTCTTGAAAGACTAAATGATCAAGAAAAAAGCTTGTTAATTGCCG
This sequence comes from Psychrobacillus sp. FSL K6-2843, assembly GCF_038626375.1. Classification (NCBI taxonomy): domain Bacteria; kingdom Bacillati; phylum Bacillota; class Bacilli; order Caryophanales; family Bacillaceae; genus Psychrobacillus; species Psychrobacillus sp. FSL K6-2843. The sequence continues at coordinate 474,164 of NZ_CP152021.1, forward strand.
AGTTCAATACTTTTGCATATCCTACCGAGCCTAAAGTTAGAGAGAGTATAGAAAATTATCTAGGACTCAATTGGACTGGGTGGACAGGGCGATACTTCGCAGATTTGGACCCAAAAAGCAATGAAGAGATTCCTAAGTGGATGATTGACGCCGTAGAAAGTTGGAACTATAAAGGCGGAGGTTTTGTTTTAGTAAATGACAAAAATGAAGTTTTAGTTTTAGAAAGTGATAAACATTTTGGGGAGAAAGGAATTCAAGTAGCCTTTACGGAGACTGGGGAATCAAAGTTTGACCTAGAGCAAAGTACAGATTACCAATATTGGTTTGACATTGTCCTTCCCAAAGAGGGTGCAAAGGTTTTAGCTAACTATCAATGGGATCTAACAGAGGCTGGTAAGAGTTTACTAGAGGAGTACTCTATACCTACAGAGTTTGCAGCAGTTTTGGAGAAAACACATTCGCATTCTTCCAGTTATTATTTTGCAGGAGATTTTAATGATGTTGCAAAGGTACCGTCTTTTTATCAGCTGAAGGGTCTTTCTCATATCTATAACTTAGCAGAGAGATTTGCGGAAAATGCTTTTTATTGGTCCACATATTTTCCTATGATGAAGGTTATATTAGAAGACTTCGATACAAGTGAGGAAACCGTAATGGAAACTGACTTACGCTATACCGCAAGAATTCAGGGTGAGACATTTGAAGTGTTTGAGAATGACAAGTGGACTCCTTTAACAGTCAAGGGAGTAAACATTGGTATGGGAAAACCAGGCTACTTTCCAGGTGAAGCTGCCATCACTGAAGAAGAATACTATCGCTGGTTTGAACAAATAGGTGAAATGAACGCGAACATGGTACGTGTTTATACACTGCATCCACCAGGCTTTTACAATGCCCTAAAACGCTATAATGAAGAACATGACAATAAAATCTATGTGCTACACGGGGTCTGGATCAATGAAGAAAAGCTCGAGGAATCATTAGATGCCTTCGATGAAGAAAATTTAAAAGATTTTCAAACAGAGATGAAGACCATTGTGGATGTTATTCATGGAAACAAAACAGTGAAGGAAAGGGCTGGTCATGCTTCAGGTGTATATACTGCAGACGTTTCTGAGTATATCGCCGGATGGGTGCTTGGAATTGAGTGGTATCCCTATATGGTGTTAAATACGAACGAGAAGTATAGCTCCTTAGGAGAATATAGCGGTACATATTTTGAAACTCAGGGAGCAAAGCCATTTGAATATTGGCTAGCGGAGCAAATGGATACTATCGTTAAGTACGAAAAGGAACGTTATAACTGGATTAGACCTATGAGCTTTACAAATTGGGTGACAACAGATATTTTAGATCATCCTGCAGAACCTGCTGAGCAGGAAGACTTAGTAGGAGTGGACCCAAACGTAATTTATACTAAAAATGAAATGAAGCTAACTAACCAATTTGCTTCATATCACGTATATCCTTATTATCCGGACTTCTTTAATTATGAAGAATCTTATCAAACTTTTGTTGACCATCGTGGAGAATTTAATAGCTATGCTGCATATTTAAAAGAATTGCATGAGGCACATCGTCTCCCTGTTTTAATAGCCGAATTTGGGGTGCCTGGTTCGAGGGGGCTAACACATAAAAACCCATTTGGGTGGAATCAAGGATTCCTTTCTGAAGACGAGCAGGGAAAAATAATTAGCCGTCTATTTGAAGATATCATGGCAGAGAAGCTACTAGGTGGTTTGGTTTTCACCTGGCAGGATGAATGGTTTAAGCGAACTTGGAATACAGTTGACTATGATAATCCAGATAGACGCCCTTATTGGTCTAATGCTCAAACAAATGAGCAACAATTTGGTTTGTTAAGTTTTGATCGACATAAAGTAAAAGTGGATGGAGAAACGGATGAGTGGGAAGTAGAGCCTCTATATAAAAAAGAAGATGGAAGTATCAACTCTTTATATGTGGACCATGACGAAAGGTACCTTTATCTAAGGCTTGACTATGAGACCAAAAATGATGGATATCCTATCTTCCTTTTGGATATTGTTCCTGATCAAGGGAATACAAAGATTAACGGTATATCCGATCTTTCTTTTAATAACGGCATAGATTTCATACTAAATCTTAAGGAAAGTGAATCTAGACTGTTGGTCGATAAATATTATGATTTTTTCTCGTATCAATATGGTCATGTTTTAAATTTACTTAAGCCAAAGCCAAGTACCACTTCACTAGATAGCGGTGAATTTGTAGTAGAGCAGTATGCCTTAAACAAGGAATTATACTTGCCTCAACAAAATACTACACTTCCCTTTGAAGCCTATGAAGCTGGTAAGCTGAAAAAAGGTAATGGAGACCCAGAAGCCGATGATTATGATTCTTTGGCCGACTATTATATAGCGGACGGTAAGATTGAGCTTAGAATCCCCTGGCTATTAATACGTGCAAAGGATCCAAGTCAAAAAGAGTTTACTGGTGATTTATATAGGGACGGAATAGAGGCAAGCAAGTTTGTGGATGAAATATATATAGGAGCCTTATTCATGGACAAGCAGGACAGTATTCAAGATACGTTGCCATCCATGGAAGCTGGCAAGTTGCAGACTTTGAAAAGCTATAAATGGGATAACTGGGATTTACCAGAATACGAGGAACGTTTAAAAAAATCCTATTATACAGTCCAAGACTTGTTTGATAGTTATAAATAAATAAAGAGAGATAGCATAATCGCTATCTCTCTTTTTATTTTTTAGTCATAAACGTTAGTAGATGTCTGATTCAAATAGGATAGCTCTTTATGATTGAAAAATAGTATGATGCTGATAGGAGTTTAATTCTAATTAAGTCACACAAAAAATCCTCGTATGTACACTTATTCAAAATCTAGCTTGTAATCCTGTGATTTAATCATTTTCAGCTTACGAGAAAACAAATATATCAACCCAATATTTAATGCAATGGGAAGAATCAGAAAAGTACTCAGCATAATTGCAGTATTCTCTAGGTTCCATCCGCCCTCAGCTAGATTTATGTAATTTAAAGGACCAATAAGACCAGATAATCCAAAGCCGGCACTCATCGGTGTACCTTGTATATTTAAAGCTCCTGCTAATCCACCTAGGATGGCAGCTGTTATAATCATTGGAAAAACAATTTTAGGCTTCATAAAAAAGTTGCGCATTTGTATTTTAGGAGAACCAAGCACGTGTGCTAGTGCAGTACCTAGGTTATTTGCTTTGTAGCTAGCAATTGCTAGGCCGACACCTGTGGCTACAATCCCTAAATTAGCTGCCCCAGAGCCAATTCCAGATAGCATAATGACAGTTGCAACACCAACAGTTGATATAGGAGATAAAATGATAAGACAAAATGCAACTGCAATTACTGCTCCCATAACAACTGGTTGTAAGGTTGTAAGATAAGCGATGCCATCACCTAATAAGCCTGTTGATTTTTTCATGAACGGCAATAGATTGTAACCAATCAAACCTGGAAACAAAATAGTTAAGGTAGGGATTAAAAGAATCGCATAAGCTTTCAGCTTATCTCCGATAAATTTCACAAATAATACCGCTAATGCAGCTGTTATACCTGTGTTCAATACCACTCCTATACCACTTAAGGCAAACAAACCATCTGCTGTTTTTGTAATGGCCCCGCTTCCAACCATAGCAGCTAAGCCAACGCTAGCTGTTTGAATAGGAGTCAGCTTAAAGGTCATTCCAACCATCACCCCAATTAAAATAGAAAGCATACTCATTAGATATACAGTTATATCGAATATTGGCTGTAAAACAGGAAAGTGTGGAATTAACAATTTTAGCATTTCGCCAAGCAATGCATTTGGTATTAGGGCTACCACAATTCCAATACTCATACCAGTAAGTAATTTACTTATAAAATCTTTCATTATCGCTGTCTCCCATCCTTACAGATTGTTGTTAATTATAAGAACTATTCAGAATAGGGTCAATACACTTTACTGATTTAAAGTGAAAAAGCATTAATGAGTATCATTAAAATACTATTAATTAACATTTAATTGATATAATCAAAGATGAATTAAAATAAAATGAGGCTCGGACAAAATCCACCTTAGAAATTCAAGAGTCCCGGAAAATTTACTATAAGTAAATTTCCGGGACTCTTTTCTACTACTAAGTCGTTGTTATCCGTTACAGCGGACGCTTTCCTGGGGGTACGAGTCGAGCCTGTAGTCTCTCCCACGCGCGTGTCCCCTAAGAGTCGCCGCCTTTGCTCCGAACAACTAAAATTCTTTGATATCAAGTGAAAACTGTATATAATCTCAGATATAAAAGAGAACATCTTTAGTTAAATTAATATTTACCAAAACGGAATTCATTCAGAACAAGGTATCCTTATAGTTATGGATTATTACAAGAATTAACTCACTGCCTCTTTACTTAGCTTCAAGGGATTAGTGTTTAAAATATAATTTGTAACATGAGCGCTTATTCTCCTACATAAAATAATTTAAAAAGTATTTCTCTTTGGGGAACATCTAGCAACTTAAATTTTTCCAGAAATTCTCTTTTGTCATAATTTACATGGTGAATAGTAACAGTTGTTTTGCCAGTTGAAACGTCAATAATTGCATAAGGAGCAGTGCTTCCTTTTGATACTCCGAGAGCTCCTGGATTTAAATAGATCTGCTTGTCATTTGAGAAAAAATGTTCAGGATGATGATGTCCAAAACAGATTATGTCTGCTGGATATGATTTAAACATTTTCTCCATGTTTTCTAATGTGGCATCTAAAATGGTGTAAAAGGGCTCATCCTTTATATTGGCGAATCTCTTTTTTTCTTCTATATGATAATGAATGCCGAGAATATGCACTCCATTTATATTTTTTTCAAGAATACGTGGAAGATTCTTAAGTCTGTCTGCATTTCTATCGCTTAATTGGTCAGCTATCCAATGATGATGTTCGCGAGTATGCTTATAGCTATCTGGATGACCTTCTCCTATTTTGAGAGATAGTACAGCCTCATCATGATTACCTGTAATCATTCGGATATCAGGTCGAGAAAATAAAAGATCTAGCACTTCGTTTGTATCTGGTCCCATTGCAATCATATCGCCCAAGCACCAGATTTCTTCTATATCTGATCTTGCATCAATATCCTTTAAGGTGGCTTTCAGTGCAAGTCCATTTCCATGGATATCTGTGAATATGGCAATTTTCATAGCTACTATCTCCTATATTTACATAAATTTTTCCTTCTTTTTTATTATATCAAATAGAGATTAGGGGGCATTTAGCATTCATAAAAGAATTAAATAAATTGACCGAAAGGGATATAGAAAATATGTTAAAATAAGTATAAACGAATTTACAGAATTTTTAAATATAGATCGCTGATTAGCAACTAAGGTGGGGGGATAAGATGATATGAAATCTAAATTGATAATTTTAGGAGTAAGCCATGCATATCAGCTAGTTTCAAGAGAATGTCAACCTGCCGTTTATCGTGCATTCTTTGATCGAGTAAAGCCAGATTTAATAGGAATAGAAAGAAGTCCTGAAAAATTTGCCCGATTAGACTTTCAGGATTTTACTTATGAGCAGCAGGAAATTATTTTACCGTATGCGCGACAAAGGGGAATACCTGTTTTTCCCTTTGATTGGAATGCCTCCCCAAATGATCAACAATTAGCACTCGGTATAAATGATATTGATCAACCAGCATTTGTCAGAGGAGAAAACTCTTTTAAGAAATTTGTATCTTTTCCTAACTTAAAAGAAGACTTCTTTTATTCCGAAAGAAAAGAAGTCATTAAACAGATGAATGAGTGGATTCAAACGAAATCATCAGGGGAAAAGGATTTTTCAAGAAGACTCTTTCAGTATAGAACTTATATGCAGGCAATGAGTATTAAAGCCATAGCCAAAGAAAATGCAGGTAAAACATTATTAATCATTGTTAACCACCTACACAAGAACGATATAGAAAATATATTATTTAACAATCCATCCGTTGAGATTATCCAACCTTCCAAATTTGGCTACCCATCAGTAGAGGAAATCAAAGAGCATATAGAGGTAAAGGATGCGTTTGCTATTTGTTCCTTTAATATTTTAGGCTTGCAGTCAGACTATGGAGTAGATGTAAAGTGGGTAGAAGAAAACTTAAACATATTAAGAGAACATGATTATACAAGTGAAGTAAAGCTAATAGAGACTAAATTAGAGCTATTAAAGGAAACAATTACGGAATCCGAGGCGATAAAAAGATACATTGAGCTTGAGAAGGAGTTAAACTACTACCAACGCTTTACCTACACAGGGGTGAAGGATAAATCGAGAATAGATTCTTATTTCGATCCCTTTGGTAATTTATCTGTAAAGAACCGATTAAGAGTAGAACTTGGTAAAAACTTTTATAATATAAAGCAAAAAGATAAAGTTCAGGTTTTAAAAGAAGAAATATTAAATATGAGTAGCTTAACCATTTTTCAAGAAAGACAGCTAGAGGCCTATTGGAGTATGTATATTTCAACCATTTAAAAAGATAACCCTTTCGTTTATATAACGAAAGGATGATAGGATGTTGTTACTTTGAATAATTTAATGTTTAATTCCTTTCAACAAAAAGAAGACATTGAAAGGAACTTGAAGCAAATCAATTTAGAGTATGAAAAAATTAAAGACTATGTAGACTTTGAGGTATTCTTTTTTGAACAATTAGGTAAGTATCAAGTGGGCTATAGTTTCGATTTAGAAGGAAATTCTCTTATAACCGGTGAAGAGGGTTCCTGGGATGATAACTGGATTGTTATTGCTTATGAAACGCTGTGTGGTGATCCAATTATTATAGATTTAAATGAAGAAGGTTACCCAGTGTCATTATTGTTGCACGGATTAGGGAGTTGGGGAACTGGTAGTTTCATAGCGAATTCAATGGATTCATTCATAAATATTCTAAAAGAAATAAAATGTTTTCTTGAAGAAAGAGAATTAATATTAGGAAAGCAATCTTTAAAGGTAAATGATGTAAAATCACTATTAGCAAAAATAATAGCAAAAAATAATTTCTCTGATTATGAGATATGGGAGTCATTATTAAACCCTTTGTTCATTATTGCCGAAGAATATGAAGAAGCAATGATGTACAAAGTGAGAGAAATGAAAACAGCTGGAATGAAAATCACTGAAATCTCTTCTTTACTTAATATCCCGACTAAAAATGTATATGAGTACATGAAGAAAAATTAAACACTACATTCAAATAGTCAAAAAGGGACTGCAAAAAAACTTAATTGATTAGTTAAGGATAGATAAAACCAATAAATGAAAAAGGCTATGTTAAAGTTAGTTTTAAAAATGTGCATAAAAAATGAGCTGGGATATGTATCTCCAAGCTCATTTTATTTTACTAAGGCAACCGTTAGTATAAGTGCGTTCTTTCACAATCCAGTTTAACTATTTGGAAATTTAGCTATGAATAGTATTAAGACTATAATTCTTCATCATAAATCAACTTTCACCATTCCATTTTAATAAATCCACTAAAAAAATTCGAACAATATCCAGTTCGCCGTTTCCCATAAGAAATTATTCTTTAATGATATTTTCAATTGTAAAGGTTAACCAACCTTCTCTATAATTAGCATCAATTGTTCCACCATGAAGCTCTATAATCCTTTTAGATATGGCAAGTCCAATACCAGACCCTCCATCTTCCTTCCTTGCCATATCTCCTCGATAAAAGCGTTCAAATAATTTATTAACGTCTTGTACTGGTAAGTTCTCTACTTGATTGGATATAGTAAAAATAGCTTTTATGCCAACTATATGAAGATCTACTTTTAATATAGAGGGTTTCTTGCTGTATTTTATAACATTCATTAGAAGATTATCATAGACACGCACTATTTTTTCAATATCCATCGATACGTGTATATCTTCTTCAGTTATCGATTTTTGAATGTCCAGACCTTCCTTTTCTAAAATTGGCATGTATTCTCCTAATATTTGTTCTAATAATCCGCCTAACTCAACTTCAGTAAAGTTTAATTTTAGATCAGGACTTGTAAGTTTGGTGTATTCAAATAGTTCATTAATAAGTTTGCTGAAATTTTGTGATTTAGAATAAATGGTTTCCAAATAATCATATAATTGTTCGTCATCTCTATATTCTTTTTTTCTCAACAAATCTACATATCCAATGATAGAAGTTAAAGGTGTACGCAAATCGTGAGAAATATTTGTAATAAGTTCATTTTTTGCACTCACTATTTGCCTCTCATGTTCGAACTTACTTTTCAACTCTTTTGACATATAGTTGATATTTTTAGCAAGTTGACTTAACTCATCATTTCCCTTAATTTCAATAGTAGTACCCAGTTTTCCATTTGCAATGGTTTGAACACTATCTGTAATATGTTGAAGGTATTTTATTTTTCTACGAATCATTACTAAAAGACTTATAATAAAAGTTAAGATAACAGTAGTTATCCAAATAAAATAATATATATGAACCATTACAGTGTTATCAGATTTAAAGTAATTCTCTTTCCAAACAGCTTCATATATTTTCTCGACGCTTAGGACAATGCCCTTATTACGTGCGAGAAGTTCAAGGATATCAAATTCTTTTGGTGTAAGCCTTACTTCGCTACTCTTAATCCACACTTGGCGAGTATCTGTATTTATCGTTAAATCAACAATTTTAATAACACTCTTATTACTTTCTGTTTCAATATTATATTTTTTATACCTTCTGAGTTGAGATTTGACCCTGGCTATTAATTCTAATGGGTTAAACGGTTTGCTTAGATAATCATCTGCACCAGAAACCAGCCCTTTAATTTTATCGATATCCTCGGATTTAGCTGATAGCATGATGATAGGCATATTACGTGCTTCCCTAATTTTCAAACATGCCTCGATTCCATCCATTTTAGGCATCATAATATCCAAAATAATCAAATCATAATTATGGGCTTCCAATAATTCCAATGCTTCTAGGGCGTCGCTCGCCTTGGTTATTTCTAGCCCTTCATTTTCTAAATAGATGGAAATTAGATTTCTAATTTCTAGATCATCATCAACAATTAAGACCTTTCCATTCAAATCAATTCACACCTTCTATAAGATTCTCCATATATTAATTACTACAACCGAATACATATGCTGGGGGAATATTTCTATACTCACGTGTTATATTAATATGCTTAAAATAGTGACCAATAAGTCCTTTCTTAAATAATGTATATTGGAAAGTAATAAAAATCCCATTTTTCCTTAACAGATTTTTCGTATTAATTAATATATCTCTTGAGACACTTTTTGGCAAACTTGCAAAAGGAAGACCAGAAACTACATAATCTAGATATGGGATATTAAAGTCCTTTGTATACTTGTTGATATCCTCAGCAGAACCATGAATAATAATCAGATTCCTTTCGTACTTATACCTTTCTTCTAATAACATACAAAACTCTTTATTGCTCTCAATCAACATAACAACCGTATGTTCAATTCTGCTTTTAATAATCTTATTTGTAAAAACTCCTGTACCCGGACCCAATTCTACGATGTATTTTGCATTATAAAAATCAATACTATCTACCATTTTTTCCGCAAGATAATTTGAACTTGGCAAGACTGCACCAATCTCCCTAGGGTTTAATAAATATTGAAAAATAAAACTGAAAGCTCTCATGTACACTATCACTCCATAGGTTTGAATTTTCTACCGCTTTAGAATACATTTCAAACCTAAAGAAACAGTAGGAAAAATACTTAAGAATCCTTAAGATTTTTAAAGTACATAGTGATTAGTTTTATTAGATGTAGAGAATTTGTCATATTACCATTTTACGAAAAACAACTTCTACCTTTACCTTTAGCAGAGCCATTAAAAAAAGAGGGTGGCCGGAAATTAGTCACAGCCATCCTCTTTTTAAGTTTTTTGAAGATGCGTAATAAGGAGACCCAATGTTGCAAGAGAAATTGCGCTTTTCATATGCGCGTATGATTACTCACTATTTTCAGACTCAGCAAGTGGCTTTCGTTTATGCTTTATGTGCTTAAATACGTAATATAAGGCAATAGATACAAATATAATGCCTAAAATCAAATATTCATCTAAATCTGCAGACAAAATTCCAGCGGGGATTAGAGCAAGCACAAAGAAGTATATGAAATTACCAACTGTTGTTGCGATGGTAAAAGGAAAAATTCGTAAAGTACTTAGCCCACCTAATATATTCACCAGGCTTGTTGGAACGAAAGGAAACAGTCTAGCTTGAAAAACGTAAGCAAATCCATTTACGTCTATTTTTTCAATTACTTTTGTATTAAACTTATGAATAATCATACTTTGGAAAATGTATCGAACTCCATAAAAAACAATGATGGAAGCAATAACACTAGTAAACCAGCTCCATAAAAATCCGTTTATAAAACCAAATAAAGTAATATTAATCGTTATAACTAAGATTAGAGGAAATACAGTAAATGAATTTTGAATAAGCATGACCAGTCCCATGAAAAATAAGGCATAGCCAATGTTTTTGTCTAAAAATTCTTTTGCTTTATCTACATCTCCTTTTAAGAGAATATTGATCAGGTCTTGGTTAAATAGGAAAAAGAATAACAGGAATAGAAATCCGCCTAATAGTATCCATTGTTTTTGTGAGAGATTTACTTTTTTCTTTTTCATAACTCACCTGTTCTTTCTAAATTGAAATAAACCTTATTTTATTCCCTCATCGTACCATTTTCTGCTCGTTATCTAAACTTTGATGTACCGCTATTTTACTATAATTATTGGGAGGTTATTGTATGTCACATAAAGGGTCAGATGTTTATAATCAGCCAGATTTTTTTACGAATTATTTAAATAGAAGAGGTCGACCGGATAGTCCAAATAATGCAATTGAAGGACCAGTTATGTTTGAGCTAGTAGGTAATTTTAAGAATAAGTCCATATTAGATTTAGGCTGTGGTGATGGTTTATTTGGTAAGGAATTATTACGAGATGGGGCAGCTAAGTATACAGGTGTTGAGGGATCCAGAAAAATGGCAGATGTTGCGACAACAAATTTAAAAGACACAAACGGAGAAGTGATTTTGAATACAATGGAATCCTATTCTTACCCGGAGAACTCGTTTGACTTAGTTACTTCGAGATTTGCTATACATTATGTGTCTAATATAAATGAGTTATTCCGCTCTATACATAAGAGTCTAAAGAATAATGGAAAATTAGTGTTTAGTGTCCAACATCCTCTCACGACATCTTCCTTTTTAAGCAAGCAAACAGGAGAGAGACGTGAGAATTGGATTGTGGACAATTATTTTATAGATGGTGAAAGAGAAGAACCTTGGATTGATCATGTTGTGGTGAAATTTCACCGCACAATTGAACAATACTTTACAGCGTTACGTGAAGAAGGCTTTACTATCTTGGAATTACGCGAAGGTACACCTAAGCGTGAGCACTTCTCGAGTGAGGAAGAATTTAAGAGAAGGCAAAGGATACCTGTTGTATTAGCCTTTTCCTGCGTAAAAAATGGTTAAATGTTATCTATTATCTTTTGGTTAGAGAACTTCCATACAACAGTTAATAGATAGCATGACACGATGAGCATGAGCAAGGAGCCGCCAATAACAACAGCTTTGACAGATATCCAGCCTGCGAATATACCAAAAAGCAATACTGCAATCATTTGAACGAAGCTGGAAGCCATTTCATATAAGCTTGAGATTCTTCCCATCATATTAGAGTCGATATGAGATTGTATAAACGTCATATAACCGGTATTGGCTATTGAAAGAAAAAATGACAAGATTAGAAATCCGAGACTTGCAACAAAATAGGTAGTAGAAATACTATAAATTAAATATCCAGTTGCTACTAAAAGTGTCCCAACGCTCATTAAAGCTTTAGGTGAAAGAAATCTTACTAATAGATTCGTACATATGGCGCCTAATAGAAAGCCTACTCCTCCTATGCTTACAAGTGAGCCATAAGCAGCGTCCGTGAGGGAGAGAACCTCTTTAGCAAATGCAACTTCAGTAGAGTCTAATGCAGCAGTCAACAGCATTGTTCCTTGGAAAGTCATATAAATTAAGAAAAAGGGTAATGATTTTTTACTGAACTTCCAAACTAATAACCAATCTTCTCGCACCTCTTTTAAATCGAGGTGTTTTTTTGCTTCTATTGTAGCATTGAGTTTATTGGGCAAGAACGAAGTCCATATGCCGCAACAAATAAAAATAATAATATTTACTAATAGAGAAAACTCAAGTGGGGCAAGCATAAATAGAATCCCAGCTAGGAAGGGACCCGTCACAAAGGCACCTGAATGAACAAAGCTTAGCAAGGCATTAAATTTGTTTCGCTCCTCTTCTGGTAGCAATAAAGTCATATAAGTAAATGAGCTTGTTTCAAACATAGCACCAGCCATTTGAATAAATAAAACCATCACATAGATTGCCCATAGCGAATCGACCAAGAGCAATGACCCTACAAGAAGGGCTCGTAGTAAATCTAAAAATATCATTAAATGCTTTGTAGATACTCGGTCGATTACACTTCCAGCCCAAGGCCCTATTAACATACTAGCAAATGGTTTAATTATATATAATCCAGTAACGGCTAATACAGACCCGGTTTTCTCCAAAATAATTAAATTGAGGGCAAGTAAATAAATCCAGCCTCCAATGTTTGCAAGCCCCACTACACCTAAATAGAGTGTTCTTGTTTTTCGATTACTCATTTATATTCCTCCCGACATGATAATTATTTACAAATAAAAAAATCCCACCCCCAAGACGTTTGTCTTGGGGACGAGATTATCATGTCGTGGTGCCACCCCAGTTTGTTCCATTGTCACCAATGGAACCTTTTCAAGTACGGCATAGAATATGCTTATACTTTAGCTCTATAACAGGAGCACCCGTCACATCATACCCCGTATAGAACAGGTCCTATGTGAAGCTCAGAGGCTTGTTTCAGTAATTTCTTCTTCATCCCTTTTCAGCTACGGGGACTCTCTTTGGAAGACTTTAAATTACTTACTCTTCTCTTCGTCGCATTTAATTTACAATATCATACCATAAATTCGTTTAATTTCTACTTAGAATTTAAAATGGAATAAAATAATTTTAGATTACTCAAACTTTATGGGAGAGGAGTGCTTTTATTGAAGAATTTAAAGGAGTCTATTCAAAGGTATGCTTTACCACTATCTATGAATGAGGACTTTAACCCTCTTTTAGAGGCAATTGGGGAAGCTAAAATTGTTTTACTTGGAGAGGCGAGTCACGGAACCTCGGAATTTTATAAAGTAAGAGCAGAGATTTCCAAAAGGTTAATAAAAGAAAAAGGTTTTACGTTGATAGCAGTTGAGGGGGACTGGCCCTCCACCCAGCAGGTTAACCGATTTGTAAAAGGTTACAGTAAATATTCCAATGTTAAAGAAATGCTCCAGTCTGCATTTGAACGATGGCCAGCTTGGATGTGGGCAAATGAAGAAATTACAGAATTTACGTCATGGTTAAGGACTTATAATGACAAAAAGGTTAAGGAAGACAAAGTGGGATTCTATGGAATAGATGTCTATAGTCTATGGGAATCCTTAGATGAAGTCATTCGTTATTTGAAGGAAACCGATCCAAATGGAGTGGAGCTACAATTTGCTCAAAGAGCCTTTTCTTGTTTTGAACCGTTTAACCGTCATCCGGAAACGTACGCGCTATCGACGTTAGATATTTCGGAAGCGTGCATAGAAGAAGTGTCAAAGCTTATCAAGTCCATTAGGGCACATGAAGACAATTTTAAAGACGAGGAAGAAAATGACTTAAATTTAAAGATGAACGCTATGGTTACACAAAATGCAGAGGAGTATTACCGAGCGATGGTTCGAAGTGATAACCTGTCTTGGAATGTGCGGGATGAACATATGGTAGAAGCGATCAATGAAATAATGGATTATGATGGAAAGAATGCAAAAATAATTATTTGGGAGCATAATACGCATATTGGTGATGCTTCAGCTACAGATATGAAAGATGCAGGTATGCTAAACGTTGGTCAAATTCTTCGACTTCAAAATAGAAAAGATAACGTATTTGCTGTGGGATTTGGTACTTACTCTGGAACAGTTGTTGCAGCAGATGAATGGGGTATTCCGTACAAAAAGGAAAAGGTTCCCCCAGCACGAAAGGATTCTTGGGAGGATGTACTCCATGAAGCAGGAGCAGAAGATAAGATGCTGATCTTTAATGAAGAGAATCGTTATCTGTTCAACCAATGGATCGGTCACCGAGCAATTGGAGTAGTGTATAACCCTGCATTTGAAGCATATGGAAATTATGTGCCCTCCAAAATAAGTGAACGGTATAATGCGTTTATTTATTTGGAACATACTCAAGCTTTAAGGCCTTTAGATTAGGGTGAGAAGAGTAGGAGACTTTACACCGCTTCTTTTAATATCTAGAACTTGAAAAGTTAGACTATAGGAAATTAGACTGTATTTTTGTAATATATTATATTTTAACTTATTATCTTACAATTACGTGTTAAACTAACAGAAAATAGAAAAGATGGAGGTAGAAAAGTGCTGGTTTGGAAAAAACTATTTTTCACAATAGTATCTATCATGTTACTAGTAAGCGCTGTGTTAGTGCCAACTACAGCTTCTTCATCAGTAGAGGCTGCTACATCCTATGCTAGTTTAACGAATAAATTAAATACGATAATGGCAGATACCCGCATGAAGAATGCAACAACTAGTATTACGATTAGAAAAGCATCGACTGGAGAGGTTATCTATGAGCGAAATGGGGATAAAGGCATTACTCCTGCCTCATCCTTAAAATTATTAACTGGCGCAGCCGCTTTGGATACTTTAGGTGAAAATTTTCAATTCTCTACTGCTGTATTAATGGATGGAAAGATAAATAAGGGTACCTTGCAAGGTAATCTTTACTTGAAGGGTCAAGGAGATCCAACGTTATTGAAGAGCCATTTTGACAATTTTGCCGCTGGTTTATCTAAAAAAGGTATTAAACACATTTCAGGAAATCTAGTAGGTGATGACACTTGGTATGAGAGTGTTCGGTTGTCTGCTGGTATTTTAGCAGAGGACGTGCCTTATTATTATGCAGCTCCTATTTCTGCGCTGACCTTATCTCCAAATGGAGACTTTGATGCGGGCTCTGTGATTGTAGAAGCGAAACCGACTAGCAATGGAAAAGCTACAAGAGTAACCTTAACTCCAAATACAGGCGTATTACAGGTCGTCAACAGATCCAAGACAGTACCAAAAGGAAATAAAAATACGTTAAAAATTACTCGTGAAGTGGGAACAAACAAAGTTATTGTAACAGGGAATTCTCCTATTGGGACATCCGGATCTAAGGAATGGATTGCTGTAAAAGACCCAACGATGTATGCTTTAGATATTTTCAAGCGATCTTTAGCTGAAAAGGGGATAAGCCTAAGCAAGAGTACTAAATTAGTGAAGGGGAAAGCTCCAGCGAGCGCAAAAACTTTACTATCTAAAAAATCTCAGCCTTTAAAAGATTTAATCGTTCCATTTATGAAGTTAAGCAATAATGTGCATGCAGAGATTTTAGCTAAGGAAATGGGTAGAAAGGTTTATGGTGAAGGAAGCTGGGACGCGGGCTTACAGGTAATGCGTGACTATGCATTTTCAGTGGGGATAGACGTTTCTAAATGGAAATTCGAGGATGCCTCTGGGCTATCATATTCTAACAAAATTACATCTAGCGAGCTTTCTCATTTGTTATACGTGATTAGAAAAGAGCCTTGGTATAACACGTATTACAAGAGCCTACCTATTGCTGGATCTAAGGATCGATATGTTGGGGGAACATTACGCTACAGACTAAATACAGCCCCTGCTGCAGGAAATATCATGGCGAAAACAGGAAGTCTTAAAAACATTAAAGCACTTGCTGGCTATGCCAAAACAAAAGACGGAGAACTACTCATATTTACCGTACTTACAGAAAACAACAAAACAAGCACAATCCCTTCCATTGACCAAATTGCAACAGCCATAGCAAACCATAAATAACTAGATTACAGCAATGTTGCAGGTGCCTGGCACCTGCAACATTGCTGTAATCTTTTTGTGTATATGTTTATGCTAATAGAATTTTGTAATATACTGAAGAGAATAGTGAGGTGTTGGATGTGGCTCGTGAGCGAAAATTTACAGATGAGCATCTTTTTCAGGAAACAAAGGAACTAATTATCCATGATGGTTATGAGGCTTTTACTTTTAGTAAGCTGGCTTCTAGGTTGAAGGTTTCAAGAGGAAGTATTTATAAGTATTATGAAAATAAGGATGAACTTATCTCAGAGTTTTTAATGTATGAAATGGCTAGATTTTTAAGTGACTTTGATAAATTAAATAAAACGGCAGATTTTCCAACTCAATTTAATGAGTTAATTGATTTTATTTTTACGCAAAGTAATATTTACGGTGTGTTGGAAATCATCGGTCAAATCCCGGCACCTACAACAAAGCGAGCATTGAATAATAAATCTAAAATAAGCGAATACTATATTAGTATGTATCAGCAGTTTGAAGGGTTTATTGAGCTGGGAAGAAAAGAAGGAGTTATTAAAGAGCATTTGCCTACGGCTATTTTGTTGGGGATGATCTTTCAAATTATTGCGATTCCTAATCATTTTAATATTCCAGAGAAAGAATGGATTGGTTCTATCAAGGAAATTTTAAGTGGTGGGATGTTCAAGCACGATTAATTGACAGGAAAAGGATAGAAAAGGATAATGTAAATGAAAATGTTTTTTTATTCAAAGTGACACTAGTGTCACTTAAATAAGCTAGTAGGGAGTGGAATTGTTGAAAAAGTTACTAGGAAGTGTAACAGATTTTGTGACCACTAAAAAAGGGATGTGGACCACAATTGGCGTATGGCTAGCCATCACAGTCTTACTGACTGTATTTGCACCTAGCGCAGGAGAATATAAAGTATCAAGCGTAGCGTCTTTACCGGAGGATGCTCAATCAGTAATTGCGCAGAATCATATTGATGAGCATTTTAAGGATGCGGAAAGTCTTCCGGCTATTCTGGTGTTACAATCTAAGGACTCAGAAATCGATGTTGCTGCACTTGGGGAAGCGTTGGATAAAGTAAGTGCTGCAAATATTAATGGTGTTAAGGAAGTTGTTCCTTTTAGTAGCCTGCCACCTCAAGCTTTAGCTGGATTCTTTTCAGAGGATAAAAGGACAGCAGTTGTGCCATTAAACTTTGTAACGTCTTTAGAAACGGCTGAATTAGAAAAATCCTTAGAAGATATTAGAGACATTGTTTCTGAAGAATCTGGGACAGAGGTATATATTACTGGACCAGCAGGTATTGCTGTAGACACAACTAATTTGTTTGAAAGAGCAGATTTAGTTTTAATTTTAGCAACTGTTGGTATCATATTAATTCTTTTAATCGTTATTTATCGTTCTCCATTGTTAGCAATTATTCCATTATTGGCTGCTGGTATTGTGTATCAGGTAGTTAACCAATTGCTTGGTATTTTGGGAGCTGGTGGTTTAGACTTAGCAGTCCAATCCGTATCGATCATGTCTATTCTGCTATTTGCAGCAACCATAGACTATTCTTTATTTGTTTTCTCTCGTTACCGAGAAGAACTAAAGAATTACGATAGTAAGTTTGATTCGATGAAGTGGGCTATGAGAGAAACAGGTATTCCTGTATTCTTCGCGGGTGGAACTGTGCTTGCTGCAATGCTAGTATTGTTCTTTGCGAACTTCGGAGATTATAAAAACTTTGCTCCGATCTTTGGTACAACAATGTTTGTTATTATGTTTGCTTCTGTAACATTAATCCCTGCATTGTTCACATTATTTGGTCGTAAATCATTCTGGCCACGCATTCCTAAATACGGGGAAGGGGAAGAGAAGGTCAATAGACTATGGAGTAAAATTGGTTCATTCGTTGCGAGAAAACCAATTGTAGCTGCTCTTATTATATTAGTTATTTTAGTTGTTTCGGCTTTAAATATGTTCAATCTGAAATACGAATTTGACACGATGAAGTCATTCCCAGAAGATATGCCATCACGTATGGGTTATGAAATCATGGAAGAAGAGTTTGCTAAAGGTGATTTAGCACCAACTACTGTACTTTTTGAATCAAAGGAAGAAGTTACAGAGGAAGTTCAAGCCAGCATTCTGGAGCAACTTCAAAAACAAGATCTAGTTAGCTCTGTACGTCCAACAGGTGTATCAGAGGATGGCTTAGCAGTTCAATATCAACTAACCTTTGAGGAAAGTCCTTATTCTACTGAATCAATGGATGCTCTGGAAAAGATGGTAGAAGAAAAAGAGGATATTGTTTCATCTATAGATGCTAACGGCGAGTTATACTTTGCAGGAGAGACAGCTTCTCAAGTGGATGACCGCGCTGTAAATGATCGTGATTTAATAGTTATTGTAGTACTAGAAACTATCCTAATCTTCATCCTATTAATCGTATTAACTAAGTCTATTAAGATGCCTATTTATATGATGGGAACGATACTTTTATCATTCTTGGCTGCATTAGGTTTAGGGATGTTCTTATCTAATTTATTCTTTGACATTGATACGATTAGTAACCGTGTTCCGTTGTATTCCTTTGTATTCTTGGTCGCGCTTGGTATAGATTATAATATTATTTTAATCTCTCGTTTCTTAGAGGAAAGACAGAAGCATTCTGTGAAGGAAGCTGTTCAAATAGCTGTGTCGCACACAGGTGGAGTAATTTCCTCGGCTGGTATTTTATTGGCAGCTACATTTGCTGTGTTAATGACTCAGCCAATACAATTATTATTCGTCTTTGGATTCATAGTAGCGGTAGGTATTATACTCGATACTTTCTTGATTCGTGGTATTTTACTACCAGCATTAATTGTTTTGTTTGAAAAGGATAAAAATAAATAAACTAAGAAAAAAGCTTGAATCATTAGTTATTTAATGATTCAAGCCTTTTATTTCTGGAGTAGAAAAGATAATTGTACTCATACTAGGTATTATTAGGGGCTAGCAGGCATAGTGTAAATTTCAATAAGTTCAGAAACTGTGACAAATTTATAACCCTGTTGTTGAAGCTCTGGTAGTATTTCCTCCAACGCTTGGATGGTTTGTGAGCGGTCTCCTCCTGAATCATGAAACAAAACGATATTCCCTGGCTGAACTCCAGACAATACTTTTTTCACTATCTTTTTGACACCTGGGGTTTTCCAATCCTCCGTATCTTGATGCCAGGACCACATGATCACCTTATAACCTTCATTTATCGCTGTATTAATAATTTTATCGTTATACTGTCCACCTACCGGTCGATAAAAGATTGGGTAAGTACCAGTAATGTCGTGAATAATATCATTCGTTTTTTTTAATTCTTCCTTTAACTTTGCAGGGGAAATGCTTAATGGGTGGGTATACGTATGGTTGGCAATCTCATGGTTTTCTTCCCCAATTCTAGATACAACTTCCGGATATTTTTCAGCTCTTTCTCCAATTACAAAAAAGGTAGCTTTGGCATCGTATTTTTTCAGTAAATCTAAAACCTGCGGAGTGTATGTAGGATGTGGCCCATCATCAAAGGTCAAAGCAATGACTTTTTCATCTGTTTTAATCTCCCAAAGGACATAACCCTTTTCTTCGTAATATGGTCGTCCCTTATCCTTGGCAGAAGTAGCGAAACCAATACCAATACCAAAGAACACAAGGAATACTACTCCAACTTTAATGACTAATGATTTCATCTCGCTATATTCCTCCTTGCCATTTTAATTGGGCGGAAGTAATACATTATCCTTCAAGTTATTGTTGCCTAAGCCAAACTGAATATACAAACCAAGCTCTCCCAAAAAAATACAGAAGTACGATCAGATGCAGGAATGTTACAGGTGCCAGGCACCTGTAACATTCCTAAAACTATAATTAGCAAAAATAAAAGGCTTAGAAACTAGAAAACTAGTCGCCAAGCACTTTAAATTAAAATATCTTTTTCCGGTCTCGCTCTTCTTTAAGTATCTCCACAGATTCTCTAAATCGTAAGGAATGAATGTTTTCTCTTTCTCTTAAGAATCGAAGAGCATCATTAATACCAGGGTCATCTGAGATATCAATCAGCCATTGATAAGTTGCACGGGCTTTTTCCTCCGCTGCTATATCCTCATATAAGTCAGCAATTGGGTCTCCCTTAGATTGAATATACGTAGCAGTAAAGGGAACACCACCAGCATTTTCATAGAATAAAGAATGTCCATGATTCACAAAATGAGCTCCTAAGCCTGCTTTTTCTAATTGTTCAGGAGTAGCATCCTTTGTCAGCTTGTAAATCATCGTTGCAAGCATTTCTAGATGAGAAAACTCTTCCGTAGAAATATCTGTTAGAACACCTATTACCTTATCAGGAACAGTATATCGTTGATTCATATATCTTAATGCAGCAGCCAGCTCTCCATCAGCACCGCCATATTGCTCCATAAGATACCTAGCAAGCATCGGATTGCATGTGGTTACCTCAACAGGATAAAGCAGCTTTTTCTCATAAACCCACATTATTTATCCCCTTTCTTAAATTTGCCATGGCCATGGAGTAGAGTTCCATCGCCAGCCAACCTCTAATGCCTGCTTGGAGGGAATAGTATTTAATGAAATTGGTCCATATTGTGCTTCATATTTCTTTCTGACAGCAGCTGCATTTTTTATAGCTTCTCTCCATTGTTCTAGAGCATCCATATCATCCGGATGTGTATCTGTGTAAAGTGTTAGTTCCACAACAACAAAGTCCATTTGTTGAACCTGTTTCAATAAATTCCATTGGTGATCGCTGGACGTCAAGAAATTCCCTCCTCCCTATAAAATCCATCAACAAATTGTGGCCATAAAGAACCTTGCTTTAAAGCTTCTGCTGGTGTATTTTGCGGCAGTCCTGGTGGTTGAAAATTAGTAAATAGCTGTGGAGGAAGTACAAATTTCTTAACTAAAATAGGAGGGCAAGGGTCCCGTGGAGAAACGTATGGCTTATAACTACCTCGAAATTGCCAATTTTCCATCTGTTATCACTCCTTCAAATTAACCTATGAAAAACAAATCCTATTCATACTTGAAGGACTAGCAATAATTTATAGAGTTCTATTATTACAGGTGCCTGGTATTACAGGTGCCTGGCACCTGTAATAATAGAAGGAATCATATTCCTAGGAAAAATAGTGTTAATGGGATAGTGATAATGCTTAGAATGGTAGTGATAAAGGTCATAAACGAAACGAGATCCGGTTCGGTGCCAAACTGTAGGGCGAGGAGAGTTGTGTTGGCAGCAGTTGGCATAGCTGATTGGATAATAAATACGGTTTTATATAAATCATCTAAAGGCATAAATGAAACAATTACTGCTGCAACTAAAGGTGATACTGCCATACGTATAATGGTCGCTGTTGATACAAAATGATACGCTACCTTCTTTTTAGAAATAACGGCAAGCTGCATACCTAATACAAGCATAACTGTAGGGATAGAAGCGTCCGCGGCAAGGCCAACTCCCTCCATTACTGCTTGAGGAACTGTTATATCTACTAACTGGAGTAAGATACCGAGTGCTGAAGCATAAGCCAAAGGCATTCTTAACACTTTATAAATAGCCTGTTTCCATGTAGCTTTTTCCTCTCCACCTAACGATGCAAAGAATATTCCGATCGTATTAATGATTAACCCGTGGAAAACCATAATTACGACAGCATAATCAAACCCAACTGCTCCTAAAGCGAATAGAACTACAGGAGCCCCATAATTACCGCTATTCGGAAAAACGCTTCCTAAAATCAATGCGGACAACTCTGAACGCGTAGTTTGCATAAAAAGAGAAGACAACCAAGCGATTAATAACAGAGAAAATGTTAGTCCAAGACAAGCGATAAGAATATATACATAATCTATGGATAGCTCGTGTGTATAAAATGTTCGGAAGGCTAAAAAAGGAGACATCAAATAAAGAGCGGCAGAGGAAATAGATTTAATATCAAATCCTATCAACCGTTGTCCTATAAAACCAATAAAAAATATAATAAAGACCGGCAAAATTATTAAAAGCAAATCCATTCTATTATCACCCCAAATATTATTACTATTGTTACAGGTGCCTGGCACCTGTAACAATAGTAATAAAAAAATATAAATAAGTTCGATATCCGTAATATATAAAACTATATCATTTGTTGAATCTTTTTTCTGAAATAATTAAATGATGGGGAGCCAGGTTTTCTTTAGCTAAGCTTTTAGAAATCGAATAGTTTATGATTTTATAAGTGTTTCTAAGCTCAGTCTCTTGCAATCGAGTTGAAATAGAAAAGCTATAGTCATGAGAGCTGCTTCCTGAAATTTCCCGTTCGCTTGTCAGGTAAGATATAGGAACTTGTTCCTTTGTTATTCTTATGTTATATTTATATCGTATTATACGATATAAAAGGGGGTAAAAAAATGAGCATACAAGTCAATCAATTGAATCAGTATTGGACAGACATTTATTTTTATTTACATTATCCACATGTGGATAAAATAACTCATCAAGCAGTACGTATACTTCAGCTTATAGATAAACAACCGAATACCGGGATAAATGAAGTGGCAATGGTTTTACAAATATCGCATAATACTGCCTCGGAACATGTGAAAAGACTAATAGACAAAAAATACATAATAAAAGAGAAGAGTGGAGAGGACCATAGAAGGGTCATATTACGCTTAACCGAGCTAGGGTCAAATGTTTTATATCGAAATACAAGCCTGGATGATGAAAAATTAATGAAAATAGTAGAACAGCTTTCTAAGGAAGAACAAATAATAATTGAGAAAGCATTCAAGACCTTAAGTGAGGTAGCTAAAAAATGTACGTTATAATGAAAGTCGTTATTTCTGCCATTATAATAGCTATTGTAACGGAGATTTCGAGGAGATTTCCTACATATGGAGGAATTATTGCAGCTTTGCCTTTAGTAAGCTTACTAAGTATTATCTGGTTGTATGTTCAAGGAGAACAATCCCCCGCCTTGAGTAAGTTTGCTTTGGGTGTATTATGGGGTTTCCCAGCTACCGCAGTAATGTTACTTATTGTATATTTGGCCTTACAAAATTCTCTTCATCTATTTATATCCATTTTGTTAGGGATAGCAGGGTGGTTGTTCTTTTTATACATACAAGACATTGTGGTTACTTACATAAAACATATAGTCTAAAGGGGGGGACGTTAGACTATCCCCTCATTCATATTTAACACCATTAGAAAGCTCTTCTAAAAATCCCCAATCCAACACAATTTATATTTTCTTCTCTTTTTTAATTATTTTCTTCTTTAAAAATGAAAGGATAATTCGATTTAAGTGTCGATGAGTTGTTCCGATGAGAGAAGCAATTTCCTCTGTTTGGTTTGTCGTTATTTCTTTGCCAAAGTAGTTGTGGATATCTCGAGTAGTTAATAAGTAGCTTGCAAATCTGGCTTCCACTGTGGCCAACAAGTTTACGCGAGATGCTGTAGTGCAGGTTTGCAATTTATAGGATAAATGCTTAGATAGCTCCCCTAAAAATAAAGAATCCTTCATTAAATATAATTCTACTGATAACTTGTCTAAAAATAATAAAGAGGTTTCTTCTACTGCCTCTACCTGTGACTGTATTTCTATCTTTTGCAAGAGCTCTATGTCACCAAAAATTGCATGAGGATGACAAAAGCGTAATAACAGCGATTTTCCTGTTTCTATACTAGAGGTTACCTTTGTCCTCCCGGTTACCTGAAAATATAATCCATCCAATTCATTTCCTTCTTTAAGTATAGCTTCACCTGGATTATAGTGACGTAGCTGAAAAGAGAGATTTTGGGGAGAGGTAATTTTCTCCTGAATATTAAATTGAGATAGATACTGGTTAATGATTGTTGGGGTTTGAATAATCTTCATCTTTTCTCCTTTTTGGACATATGTCCTTTTTTTATTATATAGCAAATTGTTATGATTATTTTATAAGAGGAGGGATATAGGATGAAGTTTGTTTTTGATTTGGATGGAACAATTTGTTTTCAAGGGAAGCCCTTAACTCATGCGATGGTGAAAGCCTTGGAAGATTTAGGGGCAATGGGGCATGAAGTAATTCTAGCCTCTGCAAGACCGATTCGTGATCTATTGCCTATTCTCCCTAAACATTTTCATCAGCTACCGATGATTGGAGGTAACGGTGCATTTGTAGCGAATGAGGGACGAATTATATCAAGCACTCATTTTGATAAGCAAACCTCTGAAAAAATTATACAGCTTCTAGGAAAATATAAAGCAGAGTTCCTAGTAGATAGCGAATGGGACTACGCTTACACAGGTGACGAAAACCATCCTATAAAAAGGAATTTGGATCCAAAACAACAAGCTAAAAAATTGGAATTACATAAGTTAAACGAAATAGTAAAAGTAGTCATAATACATAGCAATGATCAAGAAAGCCTACTAAAGGAACTCCAAGAACTCCCAGTTGTGATTTATAACCATGGACTCGAAAAGATTTTAGATATAAGTCCATTGGGTGTTGATAAATGGAATGGTTTACAAAAGCTTGGAGTACAGAGCAAGCAGTTTATAGCATTTGGAAACGACGCAAACGATGTATCTATGTTTCTTCAAGCACAAAGCTCAGTCTGTATAGGAGACTATGCAGAGCTTATTTCAATTGCTAGTTCTCATGTGGCAAACGAGGAAGAGCTAGTTATAAATAAGCTTAAAGATATTGCAGAGATTTATAAGTGTCTTTAAGAATAAAGGAGGTGCATGCTTTTAGTGCGACCTCCTTTTAAAATTAAATATTATAAATTATCATAGTCATTATGACAATTATAGTTGTCAAAATGACTATGATTATGTATATTAAAAAGGAGGAGGCGATTATTGTGAAAAGTCGCTTAAAAGAATTGCGAGCGAGAGAGGGGCTCAATCAAACCGAGCTAGCCAAATTAGCTAAAATTTCTAGACAAACGATTAGCTTGATTGAACGTGAAGAATATATGCCATCCATTTTGATTGCTGTTAGAATAGCAAGAATTTTTAATGAGTCTGTAGAAAACGTCTTTTTGATAGGGGAGGATGAATGATGAAAAAGGTATTTACAACTATTATTAGCTTACTGCTTGGAGGATTAGCTGGCTTTACTATCACACTTGCTATAATGATGGATAAAAATAAAATAGATGAAGCATGGGCACAGCCAGTAAATATATTATTATATATTGTTTTAGCCATTCTCTTGATTTTGTTAGTGACTAGTCTGCTATTAATCAAAAAGTTGAAAAAGGTTAATGCTCAAAAGTTTGTTGGAGAGCAAGAGGATTTGATGGAAGAATTTAAGTACAAAAAATTTGCTGATTTGAATATAACAGCTAATACATCTTTGATTCTATCAATCTTAGCTGTAGCGATATCTATTCTTATGTCGAATAATTCAATCCTTCAAATTGGGTTTATTCTCTTGTTTATTGCTAGCAGTGTCATTTCCATTTTTGGTATAAATCTCGTAAGAAATATTTACCCAGAAAGAAACCTTCCGAGTGTTACTTCAAAGGATTATGAAAAAAAGTTTATGGAATCTATGGATGATGGAGAGAAATATGTCACATTACAAGGTCTCTACAGGGCTCATCAGCTATTTAACCTTTTCATGCTCATAAGTATTATTTTGGCTGTAGCATTTTCTTTCTTTAGTGAGCAATCTCAAATGTTTTCTATTGCATTGATGTGCTTAGTAATGTTGGTTGTTAATACAAGCTATCTAGTTGTTGTACGAAACAAATAAATGGAGAGTAAGGTGAATTAAATGACTACAGGGCAATTGCTACTTTGGATATTGGGTGTTTCTATCCTGCTATATTTTGTTATCAAGTGGGGTGTAAAAAATGGCATCAATGAGTCTTTGTTAATTTCTGAAGAAGCTAGAAGGAAGAACCAGCAGGAGAGGGAAGTGCAAGCCCAAAGCTACTGGAATGATTTGAAATAATAAAAAGCTGATACATGTCTGTTAAAAAGACTAGTATCAGCTCATTGGTTATCCAGCGTGTGACCAAGTTGTAGGAACACCGGATTTAGGGCAGTTTGGGAAAATTGCTCCAGCCTCCAGAAATGCTTCATCTCCATCTTCGTCTACATATCGACCAGATTCTAAAACTTCCTGACCAGAAGCGTGAGAATGACTATTAGAGCGCTTCCAATAAGTAACTACTTCTGTATCAGGACATGATGGAAACTTCGAACCTTCTTCTAATGTTCTAGTTACACCAGATTCACAAATATAATCTCCAGTTTCCTCTACAATATCATCTGTTGTATATTCATAAGCTTGTTTACTCATCATACATTCCTCCTTAAAGAAGTTAACGTCTTACTCTATAATTACCCCAACAAATAAAGTAAAAACCTTCTTTAAGGAAGGTTCATTTTAGTTAAAAGAGGTTAGCCGGACTTTAGTCCAACCAACCTCGCTTAATTTTTTGGTTATCCACATGTGGATACTTATTTCCAAACATCCTGTGCTATTTTCACCACATGGCGAATTTTCGCCCATTGTTCATCTTCTGTTAATAAGTTGCCTTCCTCGGTAGAGGAGAACCCACATTGAGGGCTCAAGCAAAGCTGTTCAATTGGTACGTATTTGGATGCCTCTTCTATTCTAGCTTTAATTAAATCCTCTTCCTCGAGTTCGCCGTGCTTAGAGGTGATCAGCCCTAACACGATGTAAAGGTCTTTTCTGTTAACATGACGCAATGGCTCAAAGCCACCTGAACGATCATCATCAAATTCTAAAAATAATCCATCCACATCTAATCCACCGAATATAGTTTCTGATACTAATTCATAGCTGCCGCTCGTAATATACGTGGAGCGGAAATTTCCTCGACAAATATGCATTGTCACTAGCATATCGGCAGGTCTTTTTGAAATAGACTCATTAATAGCTCGTGCAGAAAAGGACAAGGCTTGCTCTAATGACAATCCTTTGTCTTTCAAAGAAGCAATTCCTTCCTCGGAAAAGGAGGTTGCCCAGGAAGTATCATCGATTTGTAGATAACGACAGCCTTCATCGTATAATGCTTGGATAAAACCTTGATAAGCTGTGATCAAGTCGGCGAATATTTCCTCATCGTTGTTATACACACCTTCCTCAAATGCTGCTCTATAATAAAGCATATTCGGGCTTGGGATAGTGAATTTTACTACAGCATCACCTGCAACTTCTTTTAAGAACTTGAAATGCTCTATCATATAGTGAGTGCTAAAGCCAATTTTTCCTGTTACTTTAATGCCATGAGCTTTTGTTTGGACTCCCTTAAAAGACAAGCCTTTATCGGGTTCATAAAACTCTACACCATCTAGTCCTCCTAAGAAATCGAAATGCCACCATTTACGACGGAATTCGCCGTCTGTAATGGAAAGTAACCCAGCTTCTTTCTGTTTTTCAACCAGTTTAATAATTTCTTCATTTTCAATCTGAGTTAGCAGCTCTAAAGTTATCTCTTTCTCTTCAAATTGAGCTCGCGCTTTTTTTAAGCGTTCTGGTCTTAAGAAACTTCCTACATGATCTGCTTTGAAGGGTGCTTTTACTAGTAATTGATTGGTCATATTAAACTCCTACTTTCTTTATAATGTGTAGTAACTATTTCCAATGATTGTTCAAAGTCTGCTAACAGGTCATCCACATGTTCAAGCCCAACCGAAAAGCGAAGCAGTCCATCAGTAATTCCACGCTTTTCTCGTTCCTCCTTAGGCATTGCTGCATGGGACATAGTAGCGGGGTGGGAGAGAATAGATTCTACTCCACCCAAACTTACTGCAAAAACAGGTATTCTTAGATTTTCAACAAATATTTTTGTAGCTGTCTTGCCTGGCAAACGAAAGGAAAATATAGCACCAGAGCTGGCCGCCTGTTTTTTATGAATTTCATGTCCTGGATGAGATGATAATCCAGGATAGAAAACTTCCTCCACTAATGGGTGATTTGCTAGATAATTGACCAAACTAATAGCCGTCTCCGTAGATTTTTCGAAGCGCACACTTGTTGTTTTAATACCCTGTATGAGTGTATAGGAATCTTGAACACCCAGTATGGCTCCAAAGGAATTTTGAAGAAAACCTGACTTGCTACCAAGCAACTCATCCTTTGTAACTGCAAGGCCGGCAATGATATCACTATGTCCAGACAAGAACTTAGTTGCACTATGCAAAACAACGTCTACACCTAATTCGAGCGGCCTTTGGTAGAGTGGTGTCATGAAGGTATTGTCTAAAAAGGTTAGAGAATTATTGGCTTTAGCTATGTCTACAATACCGGCAATATCAGTTATACCTACTCTCGGATTTGAGGGAGTTTCTATATATATTAGTTTGGTATTGGACTGAATTGCCTGCTCAACAGCATCTAAATTAGAAAGGTTAACAAAAGAATGCTCTATACCAAAGCGAGGTAAAACCTCTGTCACAAAGCGAAAGGTGCCACCATAAACGTCCTCCGTCATGATTATATGGTCTCCGGCAGATAACAGCATTAAAGAGGTTGATATCGCTGCCAGACCAGAAGCGAAAGCAAATCCTCGCGTACCACCCTCTAGCTCTGCTATGGTTTTTTCTAATGCTTCTCTGGTTGGATTACCAGACCGACTATAATCAAAGGGGCCGAAGCTATCAAAACTTTCCTGATGGAAGGTAGAAGATAAATAGATTGGAACATTCACAGCACCGGTTCTTCTTTCATAATTACCTCGAGTTGAAGCAGTAATTAAACTAGTTTCAAGTTGTTGATGAATAGACTCCATTAAACAATAACCTCCTTCTCTAAAGCTACAAATACTTGCTTTAGGTCATTGATTAAATCTTCCGCTTCCTCAATACCAACAGAAAACCTTAATAAACTATTATCTACTCCCCGAGCAATCCGTTCAGATTCTGGTATATCTGCGTGTGTTTGAGTGGCAGGGTAAGTAATGAAGCTTTCCACACCACCAAGACTTTCAGCAAATATGATTAACTTTAGCTTTTCTAAAAAAGGACCTACCAGTTCGCTTCTTTGAAGACGGAAGGAGAGCATGCCACCCTTGCCTGCATAGAGAACATCTTTTATTAAATGCTGTTGCTCTAAAAATTTTACTAACTTCTTTGCGTTTGCTTCATGCTGTTTCATTCTTAGATGGAGAGTTTTTAACCCACGTATCAACAGCCATGAATCAAATGGTGAAAGGACTGCACCTGCTGCGTTATGGTTAGCCTGTAATTTCTCGCCCAATTTAATGCCTTTTGATACAACCAACCCAGCCAGTACATCATTGTGACCTCCGATATATTTAGTAGCACTATGTATGACAATGTCTGCGCCAAGTTCTATTGGCCTTTGTAAAAAAGGAGTTAGGAAGGTATTATCCACAATTAAAAGTAACTCATGCTTCTTAGCTAACTCCGCGTATAGCTGAATATCAATCTCTTGCATTAACGGATTAGTAGGTGTTTCAAGAAAGATTGCCTTCGTATTTTTGGTAATAAGAGATTCCACCTCTACGTAAGAGGTAAATTTACTATAAATAGTCCTAATATTATAGGAGTCAGAATATTGATTGAAAAGGCGATAAGTACCTCCATATAAGTCCTCTGGGGCAATCAATTCATTACCTGAACGGAAAAGGGAAAGGACCAATTGAATGGCTGCCATTCCCGAACTACAGGAAAATCCTGTATCGCCTTGCTCTAGCTTGGCTATTCCCTCCTCTAAAATAGCTCGTGTAGGGTTTTTAGTTCGAGTATAGTCATAGCCGGTAGATTGGCCAAGACCATGATGTTTATAGGCTGTGGATAAATAGATAGGAGGATTAACTGCTCCAGTTTTTGGATCACAATGATTACCTAATTGAACTAATTGTGTATTAATGTGAGTTTTGGACATTGTTATTCACCTCTTATTATTAATAGGTTCAACATTTCGAAAATAAATCACAAAGTAGACTCTAAGATAAAAAAATTCAGGATAAATATAGAATAGAAGCATTTTGCCAAATAAAAAGAGGGCTCTCTTCATAAGAAGAGAACCCCCAATATAGATTGAAGTCATTCTTCTTATCTTCAAGACAAAAATGTCTATTGGATTTAGCACCACACCTATAATGGCTGGTTGCTGAGACATCATAGGGCCAATCCCTCCGTCTCTCTTGATAAGAAATAAAAATATATAATTTTCAAAATTTAGCGATAAGTAAGTTTATCATGGGATGAATATAAATTCAAGAGTTATTTCACATTTGGAATTGCTACCCAGTGACCGGAGGAAACTTCCACAAGCTTAGATTGCTTCAATTGATATCTATCCTCTACATTTGATTCCTCCAAAAGCTTCCTTTTTTTCTTAGCTTCTACCTTAGGATCAGGAATAGGGATTGCTGCTAATAGGGATTTTGTATAAGGATGTTGTGGGTTAGAATAAAGCTCTTCACTTTCCGCAAGCTCCACAATTTTACCAGCATACATCACCGCTACCCGATCACTAATATGCTTAACCATAGATAGATCATGTGCGATGAAAAGGTAAGTTAGACCTAGTCTATGCTGTAAATCCTCTAGTAGTTCTACAATTTGTGCCTGTATAGAAACGTCTAAAGCTGATAGTGGTTCATCACAGACGATAAAGTCAGGCTCTACTGCCAGTGCTCGGGCAATGCCGATTCGTTGTCGTTGCCCACCTGAAAACTCATGTGGATAACGCATGGCATGGGAGGAATCCAACCCTACCATTTTTAGTAACTCTTCTACACGTTGTTTTCTTTCCTCTGCATTTTTGCTCAAACGATGAATATCTAATGCCTGGCCGATAATATCTAACACCTTTAAACGAGGATTTAAGGAAGAATACGGATCCTGAAAGATAATCTGCATATGTCGTCGCATCGTTTTTAATTCACTTTTACTCAAACGGTTGATGGCGATTCCCTGATAAAGCACATCTCCATCCGTAGGCTCATGTAACCGAAGAATGGACCGACCGGTAGTTGATTTTCCTGAGCCAGATTCTCCTACAAGTCCAAGGGTTTCTCCAGGTTTGATGAAGAAGCTGATATCATCCACGGCCTTCAGCACATTCCCTTTGCCTAATTGGAAATGCTGCTTTAAAGATTTGACCTCTAATAACGGCTTGCCATTTTCTAAACCAATGGAACGAAGCGGTGGTCTCTTGGGTTTCTTCCTTTCATCTAAACGAGGAAGTGCATTTAATAATTTTTTTGTATAGTCATGCTGAGGATTTTCAAATATCTTTTCAGTTGTCCCGGTTTCTACAATTTCGCCATTTTTCATAACTGCCACTCGATCGCACATACCTGCAACTACACCCAAATCATGAGTGATTAAAATAATGGAGGTGCCAAATCTTTGCTGCATATCCTTCATTAAATTCAAAATCTGAGCCTGAATGGTAACGTCTAGTGCAGTTGTCGGTTCATCTGCTATTAATAGCGTTGGCTTGCAGGCAAGTGCAATAGCGATCATAACTCTTTGGCGCATACCACCTGAAAATTCGTGAGGATACTGGTTGTAGCGCTCTTCGCTATTCTTAATGCCTACTAGCTTCAAGATTTCAACTGCTTGGTTCTTTGCCTTTTTTTTAGAAAGCTGCTGGTGCTTGATAAGACTTTCTGCAATCTGTGGGCCAATTCGAATGGTAGGGTTTAAAGATGTCATGGGATCCTGGAAAATCATACTGATGTCTCTTCCTCTAATACTCTCCATTTCCTTTTCAGTTTTTGTCTCAAGAGATTCTCCTAAAAATTCAATGGAGCCATTTTTCATGAAGGAGGGGGGAGAAGGCAGCAGGCGCATGATGGAGCGGGCAGTGACACTTTTTCCACTACCTGATTCTCCTACAATGCCAAGTGTTTCTCCTTTTCTTACTTCAAAGCTTACGCCTCGAACAGCCTCAAATTCATTGTCGTTTGTTAAAAAAGAAATCTGTAAATCTTTTACTTTTAAAATAGTTTCCATGAAAACCACCTATCTGATTAAAATCTTCAATTTATTATTTATGATTCATGCTCTTTCAGTAGAGAGCGTATATTTTAAGTAATATGAGCGGTTTCTACAAAAAAGAAGACTAAACACGCACAATTATGGCGCATTTAACCCTACGCTTAATAGAACCAAATTATTTGCGTTGACTTAATAGTAGTTCGAATCTATACTATACTATACCACTCGGATTTATACAATATAGGGAGGGGGTATTTGGTATGGGAAGAAAATCTTCTTCCAACGCACTAAGTTTGACCTATGGAAGACTACAACATCATTCTTTCTTTAGAATCTTATTATTTTTACTTGGCTTGCCAGTTCATATAATAACCTTTCTACTTTTTTACCTAAAAAAGCAGAAGGATCCTAGTTCTTCCTTAAATAGCGATCTAAAGTCTTCACTTGTGGCAAGGGGGATAAAAGAGGAACTATACGAGGAGTTTAAGGAGCAGTATGAACGAAAGCATGCCTTTTTTAATGAAAAAATTAATGAAGAAAAAATGACAGTAGAAATAAATAAACTCGTGGAAGATAGAGTAGAAAAGCTTGTATCCAATGAAATGAATGAAATACATGAGTTAAATGGTACAAAGCCACTCACTTATACAACATATTTTTTAGGTTTATTAGAGAATACTGCATTTCTAATTGTTTCGTTTATTCCTGGCTTACTGATGTATATTTTATTGGGTCTTTATAGTAATGCGTTTAGTAAATTTATTTTTGAAAGATTGATCATGAGTATCTTTGTTATAACAGGCGTTTCGGTTTTGGTGTTCACCATTTTATATTTATCGCCTTTTGATCCAGCTGCTAACCTTTTAGGAGAAAGTGCCACTAAGGAACAGATGGCTGCGTTCAATCAAATGCATGGGTTAGACCTGCCTTATCTCAATCAGCTATGGAATACAATAAAAGGAATTGCAACCTTTGATCTAGGAGCATCCTTTACAGGTAATGAGGATGTTGCAACAAGTATTGCCAATAAGTTCCCAGTTACATTAATGATTGCAATCTTCTCTTTATTAATGGCAGTAGTAATAGCAATTCCTGTAGGAATTATATCTGCAACTAGACAAAACTCCTTCTTAGATTATGCCTTTATGTTCATTGCTTTAATTGGATTGTCCATACCAAACTTTTGGCAAGGACTTATATTCATCTTGAACTTCTCTATTAAGCTACAATGGCTTCCTGCAACTTATAGTCCGCAAAACTGGTTATCAATTATTATGCCAGTGATTGTGCTTGGTACAGGACTTACTGCTTCAGTAGCTAGGATGACTCGTTCCTCCGTATTAGAAATTATAAATGAGGATTATATTATCACTGCAAAAGCAAAAGGCTTAAACCAACGCCAAGTGCTTTGGAAACACGCCATTGGAAATGCAATGATTCCGATTGTCACTGTTATCGGCTTACTGTTTGGTGGAATGCTTGGAGGAGCGGCTGTAACAGAGAAGGTATTCAATATTAGCGGGATTGGTAGCTATATTGTCGATAAACAATTTATCCCCGATATACCGGCTATTATGGGTGGAGTAATCTATATTGCAATAACCATTTCCTTGGTTAATGTGCTCATCGATATTTTATATGCGTTTTTTGATCCGCGTATAAAATCTAAGATGAAGCAATTGTAAGAAGTAGGTGTAAAAGTGGTAACTAAAAAACAACATGCATTAAAGCTGTCACGAGAATATACACAGGCGAACTTTGCAGGAGTACTTTCTCTTCTAGTAACTATATTTTTATTATTTAATAGTTTTGATTTTGAGATGGGCACGATTAAGCCGATTGCTTGTAGTATTTTTGCTGTGTATGCCTTTTTTACAGCACTTCAATTTTTTATTATCTGGAGAATGAAGCGAGAGCTTTTGAATCTAGGACATTTAAAATCATCTACAAGAAGGCTTGGCTATGTCCAAATAATTGCGATATTAACTGCTAATATCTTTGTATCCTCGTTTGGTTTTAACTTGATAAAAGAAAAGAAAACACCGGAATATACATTTAGCATTTGGATGATTTTCACCCAGCTGTTTATCCTAGTTATTTCTGCATTTAATCTTTTTAAACCATATGTGTCAGACACTTTTTTAACCTCAATAGGTATTTTAATCGTTATTTTAGTTCTTCAAGTATTTACTTTGATAGCTGTTGCCAAGTATGTCAGAGATGAAGGGGCACCAGGGTGGATGCAAGGCCTAGCCATTGTATTAATCATTACGTCTCTAACGGGTAATGTTTTTAACTTTGTGCTTGGTATTAGTTTAATCATTAAAACCCGAAGTAACAGTCTTTCACGCATAGTGAAGTGGAACACGATGTGGGATAAAATCACTCGTAATTCTACTGCTATATTAGGAATGTTTTTTATCATTCTTATGTTCGCTTTGTCTGTAACTAGCAGGTTTACGTTTGACTATGATTTTGCAGTAGAGAACAACTATGAGGCATTGCTCCAGCCGCCAAGCTTTGAGTATCCATTTGGTACAGATAATTACGGAAGAGATTTATTTTCTCGAATTATTTTCGGGGCAAGAATATCCCTAATAGTGGGCTTTGCTTCGACCCTAATTCCATTCGTGGTTGGAGGAGCATTAGGAGCGTTGGCAGGCTATTATAGCAAGCGTACAGATAACATCATTATGCGTTTGCTAGATATCTTGTACGCAATACCAGGAATATTACTAGCCATCGCTATTATTGCAGCATTTGGAGCAAATACTACGAATCTTATACTAGCTTTAAGTGTTGGTTCGATTCCGACTTATGCCCGAACAATGCGAGCTAATGTAATGATGGTATCGAACTACGAATATGTAGACTCGGCTCGAGCTTTAGGAGCTTCCAATCTATCAATCATCTTTAAGCAAATTGTTCCCAATTCACTTGCACCTATGATCGTCAAAGCTACACTGACGATAGGCACAGCAGTAATTGCAACAAGCAGCTTGAGCTTTTTAGGTCTTGGAGTAGAACCCCATATACCAGAATGGGGCAATATTTTAAAGATAGGCAGTACTTATTTAGAGTCCAATTCCTATTTGGCGATTATACCGGGTTTAGCAATTATAGGACTCGTATTATCTTTCAACTTTTTAGGTGACGGACTTAGAGATGCATTCGATCCGAGAATGGATTAAAGCAAGCTCAACAAGGAGGAAAAAATATGAAGAACACAAAAGGATTATTAGCTTTATTGTTTACTCTAGTTTTAGTATTGGCGGGCTGTGTTAATACTAAATCAGATGTTGATAAAGCAACTGACAAATCCGATTCCAAAACAGAGCAAGGTGACGTTGTAATTGAATTATTAGGCATGAGTTCTAGTGAAGCGGATATGAACATTGTACGCGACCAATTAATTAAAAACGGCTTTGAAGTAAAACTAAACATACAACCTGATTACGGTAGTTTTACAGCTCAAAAAGATGCTGGAAACTATGATTTGGCATTATCAAGCTGGACGACAGTTACGGGTAACCCAGATTATGCAGTACGTGCATTATTTAAATCAGATGGCGATAACAGTATTATGTCTGATAAGAAAATTGATGAATTAATTGAAAGAGCAAGTACAGAAACACCGGAAGAATACACAAAAACGTATAAAGAATTTGAAGAACTTCTAGTTTTAGAAAAAGCTTATATTGCACCTTTATATAACTCTTTCAAAGCGCAAGGAGTAAACAAAGAAGTGTTGAATGAAGATACAGTAAGACTAGCTAAATCTCGTGCAATAGCATGGGAGACAATTGACTTTACAGACACTTCTAAAAGAAACTCTGAACCATTGGTTATGCAACAAGGTATTGCATCCTTAACTTCTTTAGATCCTATCAAAGGCAATGACGGTTCTATCAATACATTGAATACAAATATGTATGTCCGTTTAGTTAACTTAACAGATGATGATAAAGTAGTTTCTGATGGATCTCTATCATTGAATCATGCGATAGCAGATGGCAACAAAGATTATTATTTCTTACTAAGAGATGATATTAACTTCGCTGCAGTAACAGATAAAAAAGCAGTAGACACTGGTGAACGCGTGGGTGCAGAGGATGTTGTATTCTCATTAAACCGTGCAAAAGACAGCAAATCAGTTCCAGATCACCGCACATACAGCTTACATGAAAGCATGGAAAATATAGAAATCGTTACAGATCTTTCAGAACTTGATGTGAAGCAATCCGGAAGCGAGACTTCTGTAAAAGAAGCTTTAGAAAAAGGTGTGGATTCTGGCATTAACGAATTAGTGTCAAATAAAACAGAAGCTGATGCAGCTGCTGGAAAATACCAAGTAGTAAAAATTACTACTACGAATCCATTCCCGCAAGTTTTAAACTACCTGGCTCACCAATCAGCAGGTATTGTTTCTCAGAAACAAGTAGAAAGCATTAACACGTATGAAGTAGATTCATTTGATGTAAAAACAGATATTCCTTATGGGGATCAGAATACTGTAACGGAAGGCTCTTCTTATAACAATACTTTATATGCAAGTGGTCCTTATATTCTGACTTACAAAAATGATTACGAAGCAGTATTCATGAAAAACCCAGTCTATATGCCAGGTACAGAAAATGAGGCGAAAATTACAAATGTGACCGTACGCTTTATCGCGGATGCTGACAGTGCATTATCAGCTCTTCGCAATGGCGAAATTCATATATTTAATGGAGTACCAGAAACTAAATACGATTTAGTTGAGAACGACAGCAAGCTATCCCTTCAAAAAAATGATAGTAATGCAGTAAGTTACTTGTTATTTAATACGAAGGATCGTGAAGTTGCGAAAAGTGAATCCTTACGTAAAGCAGTTTTATATTCCATTAACCAAGATGAAATATTGAATTACTACCAAGGCAACAAGAAAAAAGCCGTGTCCACTGTAAGTCCTCTAGTGGAAACAGGAAACGAATTAAAAGCTGATACAGATAAAGTCAAAGAGTACTTAAATGAATTTAAACAAGGTAAGTAAAAGTTAAAAATACGTTAAAAGCTCAGCAAAGAGAGGAACCCCTCCTTGCTGAGCTTTTTTATGTCGAATTTTATGAGAGACATTAAATATAAAAGTGGGCGTATGTCTATTACAAGACATTCAGCTTATACATATGAATATTAAGATAAATAAAAAGGAGGCTAGAAGAATTGGATATTAAAATGTTACACTCCCTTGTTGATAACATCATAAAAATAGACAGAGGTGGTCCAGAATCCAGGGAAGGAAGGCTAATTGCGGTAGGAGTAGACTACATCGCGTTGTTAACTGAAAACGAAGGTGTTGTATATTATAGAACTCATCACATAAAAAGTTTAACTTCAAATACAAAAAACGATTCGCAATTTGATTTTCAAGTTCCTGAAGATTTTAGATTTATTCAAGCAGAGGATTTTAAGGGAGTTTTAGAAAGCTTAAAATACCATTGGGTACAAATTAATCGTGGAGGACCAGAAAAGCTAGAAGGCATTGTCGATCAAGTAAACGATAATTTTGTAACCATTATAGCGAAAGAAGAAGTTATCAGAATTTCTATGTTCCATATTAGAAACGTTAGTTACGAAGTAAAAGATCGTAAAAACAAGGGCTCTAATGAAAAAAAAACTGAGGATAATACAAAGTCCTAAGTAAATATATAAAAATTTATTCGTCGTTTCTGATTTCTAGAATCGGCGAATTTTAAAAATTAAACTAATTAGCTTGGCCTATCAAGGATAGTTAGGCTTATGTCTGTTACTTAATAATCCTAAGATACATATAGATACTAGGATAATAAAAAGGGGGGAATTTTATGGAGAAAGAAATGCTGCTTTCTTTAGTAAATAGGATTATTAAGGTGGATAGAGGTGGGCCAGAATCGCGCGTAGGTAGGCTGCTTGCAGTAGGAAAGGATTATCTTACATTGCACACTAAAGAGGATGGAATCATTTACTATAATAGACATCACGTGAAGAGTTTGACACATAACGCTAAAAAATCTGTGGATTTAGAAGTGGAAACAGAGGAATTAGATTTTATACAAGCGAGAGATTTTCAAGATATTTTAGAGTGTCTGAGATATAAATGGGTCAAAGTTAATCGCGGTGGACCAGAATCATTAGAAGGTGTATTGGAAGGCGTTAATAATGAATTTGTAACTATAATTTCAAACGAAGAAGTAATTCGGGTTTCCTTGTTCCATATGCGTAACATTAGCCAAATTTCTACATGTGGAAAATCCAAAGAAGATAAAAAAGAAAAGTCCAAAGAAAAAGATAAAGATGAACATTGTAAAGATAAAAAAAATAGTAGCGACAAAGGAAATAAAGAAAGTAAAGAAAAGAAAGAAAATAATGAAGACAAAGCCAATACCGTAAATGAACAGAGTCACAATGATAAAGCAAAAAAAGAAGATAAATCAAATAAAGAAGACAAAGAAAAACACGAAGATAAAGCAAACAAAGAAGACAAAGAAAAACACGAAGGTAAAGCAAACAAAGAAGACAAAGAAAAACGCGAAGGTAAAGCAAATAAAGAAGACAAAGAAAAACACGAAGGTAAAGCAAGCAAAGAAGACAAAGAAAAACACGAAGGTAAAGCAAACAAAGAAGACAAAGAAAAAAACGAAGGTAAAGCAAACAAAGAAGACAAAGAAAAACACGAAGGTAAAGCAAACAAAGAAGACAAAGAAAAACGCGAAGAAAAAGCAAACAAGGAAGAGAAAGCAAAACACGAAGATAAGCACCAAAAAGGTGAAAAGCCTAAGCACGAAGTGGAAATAAATGAAGCAAATATCAATCATGAAGTAAAAAATGAAAATGAATAGATGACCATGCGTTCGTCGTTTCTGTAATTCAGAGTCGACGAATGTTTTAAAAGGAGGCGCTACCAATGCAGTCTAAAAAAATTGAAGAAGCTTTAAGCGCCCTAAAACGTAACAAAGTTGGTTTGTTTCTTAAGGGCGATCAATTTATTGAGGGAATCTTGTTGAATGTCAAAAACGATTACCTGATCTGTGAAATAACTAATAACGTCTACTATATCTCCCTACATCATATTCTTGCTTTTTCAAAAAATGCTAAGGATAATTTTATTTCCTCTGAAGCGGTACCCTATCTTAACAGTAACTATTTCACGAATACATTAATAGGAATGAAATACAACTGGGTTAAGATTAATAGTTTCAGTAATCAGCAACTAATAGGAGTCTTAAGCAAAATCTATAAAGATTATATCGTATTAGTAAATGATGAAAATCTAATTTATGTGCCACACTCGAGCATATCAAGTGTCTTTAGCAAGATTACTGAAAAACAGATTAGTTTATTTAATAGTAAGGAACATCTTTATGTTGAGCAATCATATATACCTCTTGTTAATAATAGTAGGGCACAGGAAGTGATTAAGATTGATAAACATAATAATAAGCGGGATACAGAAAAACAAAATCTGCAAGAGGGAACATCTGTGAGGCCTATTTTAGGGATAGGCAATTTGGAAGAGAACTTAGAAGAAGCTGTGAACAATACGTTGATGGAACAACTAACAAAAATTGAAATTCTAAATAGTACCGACCAAGAGGAAGGTCCGACTGATTTTGTTCTGGAAGAGAACTTAGAAGAAGTTGTGGACAATACGTTGACGGAACAACTAACAGAAATTGAGATTCTAAATAGTACCGACCAAGAGGAAGGTCCGACTGATTTTGTTCTGGAAGAGAACTTAGAAGAAGCTGTGAACAATACGTTGATGGAACAGCTAACAGAAATTGAGATTCTAAATAGTATCCACCAAGAGGAAGGTCCGACTGATTTTGTTTCGGGAGAGAACTTAGAAGAAACTGTGACGCTAACGGAACAACTAACAAAAATTGAAATTTTGGAGAGAGCCGACCAAGAGGAAGATCCAAATGACTTTAATATAGAAGAAAAACAAGAAGAAGCAACTGATATTGCAAATATAGATCATAAAATTGTAAATGAAAATACAGTTAGAGCTAATGAAGAGGAAGATTCATTTGTTTATAAAAGAGTTAGGATGCCAAAGTTCAATGACTCGTTACAGCCTAATAGACAAGATGTACAGCCTATAAGAGAACGATTTTTACGCACAGCAAATCCCGATAATATTATAAACGAAAGTAAAACTCTTAATAGCGTAGAGCCTATAATGGAAACTAATTTAGAAGAAAATATAACCTCCAAAAAATCCCTGCCTTTTAGATTTATAAAAGCTGAGTCCCAAATTATACATTCCCCAGAAACTGCTGAAGAAAATGATGTATTAATACCAGGAGTAAAAGAAAACGATAGAGAACAGGACCTGAACGACTTTAATAACTTATTTTATTTAAGGCGTAAAAGGAAAAAAAAAATAAAATTAAAAATGAAAAAAACTAATTTCTCCAATGAAAATCTTGAGCACGAAATAATAACTGTACCTGAAACCTCAATTATAAAGTTAAACCCAAAAGAAGAAAGAGCAATATTAGAAAAACAGTATTATTCTTTAATGAATCATGCAACCAATATGTATGAGCGTCTTCAAAATATAGAATCTGATGCTTTTGAAAAGTATGGGCAAGAAGAAAGCAACCAAAAAGTAATCTACGGAAAACAAACGGAAGACTTCATGTTGGAAAGACAGTATTATGCTTTAATGGAATTTTCGAAAAAGAGATACCAGCAAATAATCGAAGAAAGACTAGGAAATAGAGCCTGACAGGCAACGACAGGAATAAGTAGCGTTTAATAAACGAGGCTCTCCAAATGACTAATGGTG
This sequence comes from Psychrobacillus sp. FSL K6-2843, assembly GCF_038626375.1. Taxonomy (NCBI): domain Bacteria; kingdom Bacillati; phylum Bacillota; class Bacilli; order Caryophanales; family Bacillaceae; genus Psychrobacillus; species Psychrobacillus sp. FSL K6-2843. Next base: position 515,038 of record NZ_CP152021.1, read on the forward strand.
ATGAAATATATGATTTTATGTAACTTACCCTTAAATTTCTCTAAGCTTAAACGTATGATTTTGCTATTTAGATAATAACTAGAAAGGAGGGTTAACCTTGAATAATATTATTCAAAATCTTATAACAGAAGTTGTCGAAATAGAGGTTTCAGGGAAAAAAATGATGAATGGTACGCTCGTAGATTCAGGAAGTGATCTGGTTGTCCTTTTTAATGGGATAGATTTTGTATACATTTCTTTAGAACATATACAGCGTTTTGAAGTAAATATTAATGAAGATGATATTATGGCTCCTACACACGCTCCAACTATCTCTACAGTTGAAGAGGAAAAAGATCTTTCTTTTAGAGAGATTCTTACTCAAGCTAAAGGAAATTACGTTGAGCTGTATGTAACAGATGGACCGCCTATTCATGGATATATTTTAAGTTTGATGGACGATTATATTGAATTCTATTCCCCTGTTTATAAAATAGTATATGTTTCCCTCCGTCACTTAAAGGTGCTTATACCCTACGCTGAAAACGAAAGTCCCTACGGTAAAAACTTTCATAATAGCCTAGTGCAATCGAGTAGGCAGATATTAGCAAGCACATTTAAACAACAAATTGAAAAGTTCAAAGATAAAATTGTCGTGCTTAATGCTGGGGGGAATAAAAGTCATATAGGAAAATTAAACGAAATAGAGGAAAATTTAGTTGAAATTCATGGAGCAAAATTGCATTCGTATTATTTAAATCTAGATCATATTAAAACTTTACACCAAGTTTAAACATAATTAATGTACTTCTACTTAGAATTAAAATTTCACTTGCGAGCCTGCATAACTTCACAAATAGTTATAAATTGTAAGAATAAAACCGTCCTTTATGGCTGACGAGAAAGTATCGACAGCCTATTTTCTATTCTTGTGTATGGGGTAAAAGATAACAGACACTTTTGTGCTTTCTTTTAAATGCTGTATATGTCTTAAACAGCCCACGAGTTGCAACCTGCTCCTGCATGAACAAATTGACAAAAGTTAGTTTTTGAATAGTAAGTTGTCATTTATAAAAATGCTCAAATGTCTATTTTTTTAATAGGCGTTTTTTGTTAAAAAATATATAATTCCAAGCTATAGACAGACATCTTGCTCTTTCTAGAGAAAAGCGAATATACATATATGGAAACGGACAAACATTTATTTTTATTTCGAGAGGAAATGGTATATGCATGAGCTTTCAGATTGGAATCGCCAGTTTGGTGTTCCTAGCAACTATGATTGTCATATTTTGGAGACCAAAAGAGTTAAATGAGGCATGGCCAGCTTCAGTAGGTGCAGCAATTATTATACTTACAGGAATAGTGTCTCAGGCTGACGTTATAGATATTATTACTAAAATTGGAAGTGCCTCTTTAACCATTATCGCAACAATTGTCATGGCTATAATATTAGAAAGCTTTGGATTTTTTAATTGGGTAGCGGCTAGGCTGACAAGCTTGGCAAGGGGGTCTGGACTTCGGTTATATTGGTATATTCAATTATTATGTTTTTTGATGACATTATTATTTAATAATGATGGAAGTATATTAATTACAACTCCAATATTAATCCTGCTCTTAAAAAATCTTCGTTTAAAACCTCGTCAGCAGCTTCCTTATTTGTTAAGTGGAGCTTTAATAGCAACTGCTTCCAGTGCGCCGATTGGAGTAAGTAATATTGTAAACTTAATTGCATTAAAGATAGTTGATATGTCACTTTGGGCACATACGGCAATGATGTTCGTTCCTTCAACATTGGGTTTGTTATTCATGTCTTTCTTAATGTATATTGTCTTAAGAAAAAAACTACCGAAAACTTTACCAAATTCCTCAATGGACATAGAAGAATTCTTTTTCACTAAAAATTTTCATCCGTTCAAAGCAAAGACTTCATTTGAAACAAAACAAAAACGTTCCAAATTTATGTTGAAAATATTAGTATTTGTATTTATTATTCGATGTCTACTTTTTATTGCATCATATTTAACCATACCTATTGAGATTGTCGCAGTACTTGGATCTGCTGTACTATTGTTGTGGAGATGGTATCATTTAAGGACTAGTCCAGTTGATATACTTAAGAAGACCCCTTGGCATATACTTGTTTTTGCATTTTCAATGTATGTCATAATATACGGGTTGAATAATGTAGGATTGACATCACTATTAGTTCAATTATGTGAACCAATTGTAAATCAGGGATTGTTTCAAGCAAGTATTATCATGGGAGGATTAGTATCCGTTCTTTCTAATATATTCAATAATCATCCGGCGCTAATGATTGGAACCATTACTTTAACAGAGATGGGATTAGATCCAATTACTTTAAAGACTATTTATCTTGCGAATATTATTGGTAGCGATATGGGGGCATTATTATTACCTATCGGTACACTTGCCTCACTAATTTGGATGCATATTCTAAAAAGTAACAAGATAAAGGTCTCTTGGAAAGATTATTTAAGCGTAACATTGATAGTCGTTCCAATAACTACAATTGTAACTTTGATATTGTTATTTTTTTGGGTGCAAATAGTTTTTTCTTCTTGAGGTTGAGAAGAGTGTACGCTAAATAATAATGGGTAAGATGAGAATATACTTCTCTAACTTTACTTGAAGGGGTATGTGTCAAAGTGAAAGAATATAGCTTTTTATTCACTTTTAGTTTTCAAAATTATTATATCAATCATGCATTAAGTAAATTTATACTAAGGTAGCGGGAAAATACACAGCTAGTTTCCTGCTATACTATACATAAAAATGGAAGAGAACAATCCGAGTAAGCTGGGTTGATTACATAAATGAATAGAATCCATATTTAAAAATGTCTTGTAATCCCATCCAGTAGAATATGGAAATTAGGATAGCTAAAGATGTCATTAATATGGATTCCTTTATATGTTTGATAAGTCGGATGTTTTTTTTAAAATTCAACTTATATTGTCAACATTTCTGCATTCATTTCTATAAGAATAAATAAATAGGATTTCGCTTAATGTCCAATTGATAGGGGAAGTTATTGTATGTATATGTTACTTTTGGGGTAAATGATACTGCATAACTACTATTAAATATGAACTCTAATGGAAGCAGAATATCAATTTTACTTAAAATAAAAGGCATATATGGGATTCCACACATGCCTATAAACTATTTTCTCCTAAACTGGTATTAACCAGTAACCTCTATTTAGTACTTCGGTCATTGATTCTCAAATCATATAAATTGAAGTAATAATATAATAACTCCTAATATAATTGACAGCCAGCCCAAGATTATTTGCTTATAATGATATAGTGCTACGAAACCTAATACAACGGCAGCAATTCCAAGCCAAATCGGATAGAAAAAGTAGCCGACTACCGCTAAGATAATACCTAAAAGACCAAGCCAAAATCCAAAATTATATTCCATTTATAATTCCTCCCTTCATTTCTATAAGAAATATGGTGCTTCTATTCTTATTAATTAGTATATGAAGGGAGTAGTTCAAGATTATAAGCAATATGCTGGGTTAAAATAATTATATGTTTAAAAAAGACGTTCAGAATTCAAAAAGACAAGCATGCTGTAAAAACAACATTCTTGCCTTTGGGTACATATTCAAGCTTTCTTGTAATTTATGGACATCTTATTTTCGTTATTTACCGCCTAAAAGATCAAACAAGCCTCCAGTAATACTACCTTCTCCCTTAGAACCACCACCAGGAGTTTGTGGAGCAGCAGCAAATACTCGGCTAGCTAGACGGCTAAACGGAAGGGATTGAATCCAAACTGTTCCAGGGCCACGTAAAGTTGCGAAGAATAATCCTTCTCCTCCAAATAGAGCAGTTTTAACGCCTTTTACCATTTCTATGTTGTAATCGACTTCTGAAGTCATAGCAACTAGACATCCAGTGTCTACTCGTAATACCTCACCCGGTTGTAAAACTTTCTGGTGAATTGTACCACCTGCATGGACAAATGCTAGACCATCTCCTTCAAGCTTTTGCATGATGAATCCCTCTCCACCAAAGAAACCGGTACCTAATTTACGTTGAAACTCTACTCCTACAGATACTCCCTTAGCAGCAGCCAAAAAAGCATCCTTTTGACAAATGATTTTTCCACGATGCTCGCTTAAATCCATTGGAATAATCTTCCCTGGATATGGAGAGGCGAAGGAAACATGTTTTTTCCCATTACCTACATTTGTAAAGGTAGTCATGAATAAACTTTCGCCGGTTAACATACGTTTACCTGCACCCATTAATTTCCCCATCAGGCCACTTCCGCTGTTGCCAGAGCCGTCGCCAAAGATGGTTTCCATAGAGATTCCGTCCTCCATCATCATTAAGCTTCCTGCTTCTGCAACGACTGTTTCCTGTGGATCTAGTTCAATTTCAACAAACTGCATATCGTCACCATGCAATTTGTAATCTATTTCATGATTATTCATTATATATTTCCCTCCTCATAGTAATTAAATATGTATACGAACAATAAAATAAAAGGTTTCAGCTTTTCAATTTTTCAAATTTTTTAGTTTTTTTAAAGGGTTTTAATAGAAGTTAGAGAATGTAATATTTATGAAACCGTTTTCAATTTATAAGGAAAGAGGTAGGAAAATGAAATTATCAAACTTTATTAATGGGGAATGGCAAGAGGGAGAAGCAACATATACAGCTGTATTGAACCCTGCAAATGGTGAGCAGCTAGCGGAGGTAAGGATGTCTACAAAAGAAGATGTGGACACAGCAGTCAAGGCAGCCGTCAATGCGCAAAAAAAGTGGGCACTAGTTCCGGCTCCAAAGCGAGCAGACTATCTATATGAAATTGGCAGACTAATGAAAGAAAGAAAGGAACATCTTGCCCAAGTGTTGACAAAAGAAATGGGGAAAGTCATTGAGGAAGGTCGGGGAGAAGTTCAGGAAGGCATAGACATGGCCTTTTATATGGCGGGTGAGGGAAGAAGGTTATTCGGTGAAACAACACCTTCTGAGCTAGCAGATAAATTTGCAATGAGTGTTCGAGCACCGATTGGAGTAGTGGGGCTAATAACTCCATGGAATTTTCCGGTTGCGATTGCTACGTGGAAGTCATTTCCGGCAATAGTGGCAGGAAATGCATTTATTTGGAAACCAGCTACTGAAACCCCAATGATGGCCTATGAAATGGCTAAGATATTCCAAGAAGTTGGTTTGCCGCCTGGAGTGGCAAACGTCGTTTTTGGGTCTGGATCAGAAGTAGGGACAGCAATGATTGAACATGAGGATGTCAAGGTTATTTCCTTTACTGGATCTACAGACACTGGAAGTAAGGTGGCAGAACTCGGAGGGAAACACTTGAAAAAAGTGTCCTTAGAAATGGGCGGCAAAAACGCAGTAATTGTTATGGAGGACGCAGATTTAAATCTTGCAGTAGAAGGCATTTTGTGGAGCGCGTTCGGGACAGCAGGACAACGTTGTACAGCATGCAGTAGGGTGATTGTACACAAAGATGTGAAGAAGGAATTGGAGACAATGCTTCTTGAAAGAATGGAGAAGTTGACCATAGGAGACGGCATGGATGAATCCGTTAAAGTAGGCCCAGTTATTAACAAAAATGCCCTAGAGAAAATACACTCTTATGTCCAGATAGGAAAAGAGGAGGGTGCTAATTTAGTAGTAGGTGGAGAAATTTTAGACAATGGTGATTTAGCAAAAGGGAACTATTATGCACCAACTCTATTCTCTAATGTTAAGCCCGATATGAGAATTGCTCAGGAAGAAATTTTTGGTCCGGTTGTTTCTTTAATCGAGGTTGATTCCTTAGAGGAAGCAATCGAAGTAAACAATGGTGTGAAATTTGGTTTATCTAGTTCTATTTTTTCTCGAGATGTTAATAAAATATTTAGAGCGCAGCGTGACCTTGATACGGGTATTGTCTATGTCAATGCAGGAACAACAGGGGCAGAAATTCATCTGCCGTTTGGAGGGACAAAAGGAACTGGAAATGGACACCGAGATTCCGGAGTAGCAGCGTTAGATGTTTATACAGAGTGGAAAAGTATCTATATAGATTACAGCGGAAAGTTACAGAGAGCGCAAATAGACACAGAATAAGGAGGATAATGATATGAAGGTTGCTGTATTAGGTGCAGGTTTAATGGGTAAAGAGGCTGCAAGGGATTTAATTTTGAGTCCAAATGTAGATAAAATTTATTTATGTGATTTAGATGTGGGACAGGCAAATATGTTTAAAGAGAAGATGCAAAATTCTAAGATAGAAGTATTAAGGCTAGATGCAAACGACGATGTCAATTTGATGGAGGTCATGAAAAAGGCAGATGTCGTGATTAACGCATTATTTTATTCGTTCAATGAAAAAGTGGCACGAATCGCAGTAGAGGTTGGCGTTCACTCCATCGACCTCGGTGGTCATATTGGTGGAGCGACAGATGCGGTGCTTTCGTTGGATGAAAAGGCTCGTGAAAAAGGAATAACTTTAATACCGGATCTTGGAGTTGCTCCTGGAATGATTAATATACTTACTGGCTACGGTGCAAGTAAATTAGATGAGGTGACGGATATTCACCTATACGTGGGTGGAATTCCAGTTGAGCCTGAAGGGATATTTAAATACAATATTGTTTTCTCCCTAGAAGGAGTATTCGATCATTACACAGACCCATCGCATGTAATTAGAAATGGCCAACTAGAGGAAATTGCCTCTTTAACAGAAGTTGAGCCAATTCAGTTTGAAGGTTATGAGGAGCTAGAAGCATTCCATACAGCAGGGGGTACATCCACTCTGACTAAATCATTTCCAAATGTCCAAACACTGGAGTATAAGACAATCCGATACAAGGGACACGCTGAAAAGTTTAAGTTATTAGTAGATTTAGGTCTTACTGATAAGAACAAGACGGTAAACGCTGGTGGCAATATTATCAACGTTCGAGAAGTGCTAAAAGAAGTACTTACACCTTCTCTTCTCCTTGGAGACAAAGAGGATGCAGTACTACTAAGAGTTGTTGTAAAAGGGGAAAAAGACGGTGATGAGACAATCTATACGTATGAGATGGCAACCAAAAAGGACCCTCTATCCGGTGAAACTGCTATGGCTCGCGCAACAGCAAACACTATTTCGGTCGTAGCACAAATGATTGGGAATGGTGTTATTAAAAAACCAGGAGTCTCTACACCAGAGCTGATTGTACCAGGGGAGTTATATATTAGAGAAATGGCGGCAAGAGGAGTAGAAATAAAAGAATATGTGGCAAGAGGTGAGAAGATTGAACTTTGAATTCTCAGATGAGCAGGAGCTTCTTCGTAAGACCGTTCGACAATTTGTAGATAACGAAATCATCCCTCATATCGCAAAGTGGGAGGAGCAGGGTGCGTTTGATCCTAAAATATGGAGCCGTCTTTCTGAATTGGGATTGATGGGAGTTTGTATCCCTGAGAAATACGGCGGAAGTGGTATGGACTATAATTCTCTTGCTATTGTGTGTGAAGAATTAGAAAGAGGAGACACTGCTTTTAGAACAGCTGTATCCGTTCATACGGGCTTAAACTCGATGACCTTACTGCAATGGGGAACAGAGGAACAAAAGCAGAAGTATTTGGAGCCACAAGCTAAGGGAGAAAAAATAGGTGCTTTCGGTCTTACAGAGCCTGGAGCTGGCTCCGATGTAGCTGCAATGTCTACCGTAGCTGTTCGAGATGGTGATAATTATATTTTAAATGGGCAAAAAACTTGGATCTCCTTATGTGATGCGGCAGACCATTTTATCGTGTTTGCTTATACCGATAAATCTAAAAAGCATCATGGGATTAGTGCGTTCATCGTGGAACGTACAATGGAGGGCTTTTCTTCCAAGGCCATCAAAGGAAAATATGGCATTAAGTCAGGGAATACCGGGGAAATCTTCTTCGAAAACATGAAAGTGCCTAAAGAGAATCTTCTAGGAGAAGAAGGAGAAGGTTTTAAAATTGCAATGGCTTCTTTAGACAATGGTAGATTTACAGTTGCCGCTGGGGCTGCAGGTCTATCGCTCGCGTGTCTAGAAGCCTGTGTTAAATATGCTAAGGAACGAGAAACCTTTGGGAAAGAGATTGGCAAGCATCAGCTTGTGCAACAAATGATTGCCAAAATGGAAGCCGGTCTTCAAATGAGCCGTCTGCTTGTTTATCGGGTTGGAGAACTTAAGAACAAAGGGGTACGCAATACTAGAGAGACCTCCTTGGCAAAATGGCAGGCATGTGACTTTGCTAATAAGGCTGCTGACGATGCAGTTCAAATTCATGGAGCTTATGGATATTCCGATGAGTATCCGGTCGCTCGATACCTAAGAAACTCGAAGGCGCCTGTCATTTATGAAGGAACAAGAGAAATCCATACAATCATGCAGGCAGAATATGTGCTTGGCTATCGTGAAGATAAAAAGTTAAACAGAATGCTACCGAAATGGCCGTTTGAAGAATAAGAAAAGAGGATCCCATGAAAAGGGATCCTCTTTAGCAAATAAGGGGAATGTATAAATAATATTTTTAGAAAAAGAACAGACCTATGCTAATAATGACACCGCTTAATAATAATACAAATACACAATAACCCATGATATCTTTTGCCTTTAACCCGGCAATTGCCAAAGCTGGTAGAGCCCAGAATGGCTGAATCATGTTCGTCCAGGCATCTCCCCAGGCAATAGCCATGGCAGTTTTTGCGTAGTCTAGGTCAAGTGCTGATGCAGCCTCCAACATAATTGGTGCTTGAACAGTCCATTGTCCTCCACCAGAAGGAATGAAGAAGTTAACTATTCCAGCAGCATAAAAAGTGAAGAGGTAAAATGTATGCTCGTTAGAAATGCTTATAAATGCTTCCGAAACAACTCCAGCTAGACCAGAAGCAACCATCATGCCCATGATGCCAGCGTAAAAAGGAAATTGAATAACGATATCTCCAACTGTACTTGCAGCATTTTTAACGGCTAATAAAAAGTTTTTTGGTGTGCCGTGACAGATGATGCCAAGCACAACGAAAATAAGATTAACAATATTTAAGTTTAAGTCAAAGCCTTTAGTAATAAAATGGTTTATCAAATAGACTAGTCCCAGTAGACCGATTAATCCGGTCAACAAATAGCTTCGTTCTAGTCTTGCGGCAGGAGTAGGTTTTTCAGTAGATTTTTCTATTACTACCTCTTCCTCTAGCAAAGAAGGGTCAATAGACAATGTATCTTCCTTGCTTGGCATCATCCATCTGTTTAAAAGAGGTACAGAAATAAATAATGCAATTACAATGATTAAATTATACCGTGTAAATAATGTCTCTGTAGTTGGTATTACGCCCATGATATCGGCAAATGGATGACCCTCGGTTGCAATAGAAAGTGGTATAGAACCAGCTAGACCACCATGCCAAATGATAAATCCTGAATATGCACTTGCAATTAATAGGCGGTAGTCTACATTTTTAACCTGCTTGGCAATTTCCTTGGCAAAAAGTGCCCCAATTACTAAACCAAACCCCCAGTTAATCCAACAGCCAATTAAAGAAACTACTGAAACTAACAAAATTGCTGAGCCTGGTGACTTAGCAATTCTAGCTAAAGAGCTCAATATTTTCTTGAAAAGCGGACTACTTGCCAGTACATGACCAGCTAACAAAACAACAACCATTTGCATAGTGAAAGATAGTAATCCCCAAAAACCATCTCCCCAATATGTTGCCATTTCCAGTGGCGTAGAATCGGTTAAGATTATCCCTAACAAAAATACTAATAGAGTTAGCATTGCAACAAATATGTATGGATCAGGTAGATATCTGACCATTAAAGTGTTTGAAAATCGAGTAAGTGCCTTCAAAATTTTTCCCCCTTTGTTTTTTTACATCCCCCTCTTAATCTATGTTATATGAAAGTAAGAAAATTCTCTATAATTCTAATAACAATATTCGACAAAAAAACAATAAATTTGTATTGTAACTATTTATAAAAAATTCAGTCTAATAGTTAAAATAAATGTAAAAGAAAGGAAGCGCGAAATGAAAAAGTGGCTAATATCCTTCATAGCAATAGGGCTTTGTTTAACGGTTAGTACTGTCTGGATTTACTTTTCCAATCAAAAGGTATCAGCACAAAGTTATGTAATATCCAACCAAATTTTTAAGGCGGACTTTTCGAAGGCTGTCAGTAAAGACGCCTTGGAAAAAGAGGCGGTGTATTTAACGGATAAGTCAGGAAATAAGGTTAAAGCAGCTTATAAGCTGACGAATAAAGGGAAGTCCATTGAAATAACTGGACTCCAAAAAGGTAAGTACACTCTTTATGTGGATGAAAAGTATAGGCTAGGAAAAAGTGAATATACATTTGAGGTCCACGAAGCATTTCCTACAGTAAAGTCTCGAGAAGAGTTAGAGGCATATTTTAAGCTAGTGATGGGATCAAGAGAAAACGTAAAACAAGAAACAGCCGAAGACATGGCGATGGAAGCAGAAACGAAATCTACTGGAAGCGGGGGTTACTCCACGACGAACAATCAAGTTGAAGGAGTAGAAGAAGCAGATATAGTCCAGACGAATGGTTCTCATGTATTTGCTATAAGTGAAAATAATGTTGTTGTTAATAGTATTCATGATGGAAAGAATATGAAAATGGAAAATAAGATACGATTTACAGATTCATTCTATCCTAGTCAACTTTTATTAAAGGGGAAAACACTTCTAGTGATTGGGCAAAAGAATGTGTATCATACTTTGGACGCTAGAGATTCTCAATCACGAATAGATCCTGCTTGGGAAAGTATGACTAGTGTTTTTCTATACGATATCTCCAACCCTAAATCTCCAAAGCTAATGAGAGAAATAGCTTCGGAAGGTTATATGAATGGGGTACGTTTAAATGGAGATATTCTTTACCTTGTTTCAACAGTAATGCCAAGATATTGGATGATGAAGGAAAACAAAGACACGGAGTTAAGGCCATTCACGTATGACTCAAAGAATAGTCAAGAAGCTGAACCTTTAGATTATCAACAAATCTCAATCTTACCTGATTCTTTGGATGGGAATTATACCGTTATTACAGCATTAGATATTTCGAATCCTTTAGTGAATGAGGCTAAGACGAAGAGTTTTCTAGGAGGAAGTCAGCAATTATATATGTCCAAAGAAAATCTTTATTTAACCTCAGTCATTTATAAGAATAGAGAGGCCGGAACAAGTAAAAAAATGATATGGAATCCTGGTGAAATGGATACCGAGGTATATAAATTCTCTCTACAGGACACCTCAGTTGAATTTGTTGATTCAGCTAAGCTCACAGGAACAATCCTTAACCAATTTTCCATGGATGAGCATAACGGATATTTTAGAACAGTCACCACAACAGGTAATCCTTGGGACCAAAATAATACTTCAGAAAATAATTTATTTATATTAGATAAATCCATGGAAATTGCAGGTTCTATTACAGGCTTAGCAAAAGAGGAAAGAATTTATTCGGCAAGATTTATGGGAGACAAAGCATATATGGTAACATTCAGAGAAACAGATCCGTTGTTTGTGATTGATGTCGCTGATCCTAAGAAGCCCAAAGTGCTAGGCGAATTAAAAATTCCTGGTTTCAGTAATTACCTACATCCATTAGGGGAAAACCATCTAATCGGCTTTGGCTACGAAACAACTTCTTTTGTACCAAATGGTAGCAAGGAGCCTATAATACAGACGGAAGGAATGAAGATATCCCTTTTTGATGTTAGCGACTTTGCAAATCCAAAGGAAGTGGACACGGAGATAATTGGTGGCCAAGGGACATATTCACCTATTCAATATGATCATCATGCATTGTTCCAGCATGTTGAGAAAAATCTCTATGGTTTCCCCGTGGCTATTTATGACAAACTAGAGGGGCAGGAATATAGTAGCTATAAGCAAGATGGTGCAATGATTTACGAAATAACACCGGAAGCAGGAATCATTTTAAAGGCAGAGCTGCTTACCAAAGTAAATCCAGCACAGTTATATGAAGATTGGGAATCCATGATTCAAAGAATTATTTATGCAAATGATTTCTTATATACGATTGCTTTGAAGGAAATGAAAAGCTATAACCTGGACACCTTTAAAGAAATTGGTTTACTTTCCTATTAAGCAGCAATCATAGTTAAAAGGCTGTGATACAACATCCACCATAGAAATTCAAAAGTCCCAAAAATGTAATAAATTTTTGGGGCTTTATTTTTTTCTATTACATTGAACGTCATAAACCAAGTATGTAAGGAACTACTTCCTCACTTCTTTCTATTATCTTGTAGGAACAAATATAGGCGCTAAGCTTTATAGATAAAAGCTCTTTTTCGAAATCTTCTCATTCACCTTTTTTTTGTTAGTAAATGTTATATTAGATTAAACGTTTCTAAAAAGGGAAATTGTAATGTTAGTAGAAGGAGGGTGAGGAGTGTTGAAAACCGATTATGAACTAGCGGTAGAGTGCTGTTTACTTGCTGGAAAATTGATGATGGAAAGTGGGGCAGAGACGTATCGAGCAGAGGATACAATGGATCGAATGGCATTGTCCCAACAATTGACTCAGTCCCAAAGCTTTGTGACCCCGACCGGAATTCTCTTCAGTGGCAAAAATAATCTTCCAACACGATTAGTAAGAGTAAATAATAGAACAACGGACTTAGAAAAAATTGCTCTTGTGAATGCAGTATCCCGCAAGCTAGCCTCCAATGAAATGAGTTTGGAAGAAGCATATATTGAATTAAAAAGAATTGACGAAGACCATAAGATGTATGCTTTTTGGATTCGGATCGCAGCAGCTGCAGTTGCTTCAGGTGCCTTTCTGTGGTTATTTGGCGCTCCTTTAATAGATGTACCTCATGCTATGTTTGCTGGTGGAATTGGCTATGCAGTAGCTAACTTACTGGAAGAAAAAACGAGAGTGAAATTCTTCGCCGAATTTTTTGCAGCACTTATTATCAGTATGATTGCTATGCTTTCTATTCGTTATGGGTATGGTGTAGAAATAGACAAAATTATTATTGGCTCGGTAATGCCTCTTGTTCCAGGTTTGCTAATTACTAATGCTGTTCGTGACTTAATGGCAGGGCACTTTATGTCTGGTCTTTCAAAGGGAGCGGAAGCTTTTCTAACTGCCTTTGCAATTGGAGCGGGCGTAGCATTTATATTATCTTTATAAGGAGGAATGGATATGTCTTTTGCAGCACAGGGTATCATAAGCTTTATAGCTGCTGCGGCATTTGGAGTTATCTTTAATGCTCCAAGGAAGTCCCTCGTCTACTGTGGATTAGTAGGAATGGTTGGTTGGCTAGTATTTTCTCTTGTGAGGTATCTCAATGATGATCCAATTATTGCTTCTTTTGCTGGAGCGTTCTCTATCGCATTCGTAGCTCACATAATGGCTAAGAAGTTTAAAATGCCTATGATTATATTTAGTGTAGCTGGTATTATCCCGCTTGTTCCAGGAGGGTCTGCTTATAATGCTATGAGAAATGTAGTGGAGGAAGATTACGGAGTAGCAGTAGAATATGCTGCACTTGCACTAATGATTTCCGGAGCGGTAGCAATGGGGTTAGTGTTCGCAGAAATTATAACGCAGATATGGTTAAAAAGCCTAAAAAGCATGAAAGTGAAAATCTAGTAAGCCGTGAGTATGGTATTCCTTACTCACGGTTTTTTCGATAGCAATATTAAATAATCTTTAAAAATTATATTTCGATAACTAGTGACCTTTTATTTGAGTTATAAAAAAGCCATTTTTCCAATGTTTATTCTCTAAAGAACATTTAACTTGTAACTGATTGGAGCGGCAGGCGACTCCAGTGGGATGATTGAGACAGATAAGCAATAACAAACGACGCGTTAGCGACGGTGTGTTTTTCGTTCACCCCACGGAAAGCGGAAATTTGAATTTTTATTTGCTATTCGTGGCAGTTATAGGCGCATGCGCTTTTCTATTGGATTAGAAGGTGTTTTAGGAATGTGAATTGAATAGAGAAGGTAAGGTTATTAATTGAAGGAGGAAGTTTATGAAGTGTAGAGTTATAGGAATGTGGGGCGGTTTTCCTAAAGAGAACGGACCTTGTTCGGGTTATTTAATTGAACAGGATGAATTTAAAGTACTATTAGACTGTGGAAGTGGGGTATTAACTAATGTTCAAAAATATGTGGATTTAAACAATATAAATCACGTGCTTTTATCCCATTATCATTACGATCATTTTAGTGATATTGGTGCTTATTTGTTTTCGAGACTAGTTAATACAAAAATTGGTAATACAGATGAGGCATTACATGTATATGGACCAGATGATGAGGAAATGAAACGTAGGGTAGAGGAGATAGAGTACTGCGAGTTCTCCACTATCGATAAAAATAGCGAGTTGCATATTGGTCCCTTTAGGTTCACTTTTATGAGAAATAACCACCCAATTAAAACGTACAGTATTAAAATTGAAAGTGGACATAAAAAGATTGTATATACTTCGGACACTAGCTACACTAGCAAACTAATAGAATTTGCAGCTGATGCTGACCTCTTAATCGCAGAAAGTAGCTTATACGATGGCATGGACGGGAGTGCTTCAGGACATATGACTTCGAGCGAAGCGGGTATGTTGGCTTATCAGTCGAAGGCTAAAAAGGTGATTTTAACCCATCTTCCACATTATGGAGAGTTAGAGGAGCTATTAGCTAGCGCTTTGAATGAAGGAAACCATGCGATTGAATTAGCACGCCCAGGAGTGCTTATTGAGCTATAGTGAAAAAAGGTACTTATGGTTAGGGAACTAAAAATATTTTAGGAAAAGAAAGAGGCCGTGATCAAGTCACGACCTCTTCTGTAAATTTAATAGCAGTATTAAACCTCGTTTAACATAATTAGCCTTTCAACTTCCTCTGCAGTAATAGGCTCGCTAATAAAATAGCCTTGCACCGCATCACAGCCCATTTCACTAAGCAGGTTAAACTGATCCTTGGTTTCAACACCTTCAGCGACAACTATAACATCTAGAGATTGTCCGAAGTGTATTAATCCTTGAATAAGCTGTTGTAGCTTTTTTTGTTGCATAATTGAGCTCACGAAGGATTTATCAATTTTTAGTTTACCAATTGGCAGTAACTGCAAGTATCTTAAAGATGCGTAACCAGTTCCAAAATCATCTAATGCAAAAGTAATTCCTTCTTGATGGAGTGTTTGCATCTGTTGGATAATTTTTTTCTCTGCCTCTGCTTCCAATGCAAACTTCTCAGTAAACTCTATTTGAATCAAGTCGGATGGACAATTATATTTTTTCAATACAGAGCGAACGGTTTTCACCATATTTTTATCTCTGAATTCTCTTATAGAGGAGTTGTAGCTAACTTTTATCCCTAAACCCTTTTGTTTCCATATTGCGGCCTGTTGGCATGCTTTTTCGAGCATAAAAGTGCCAATGTCATTAATAAGGCCCGTTTCTTCAGCGATTGGAATTAGCTCATCTGGATGAATAACTCCTAGAACCTCGTCCTTCCAACGAACTAAAGCTTCTACAGAAGTGACTTTTCCGGTAGCAACATTACGTTGAGGTAGGTACATAACATGAAAATCATTATGATTCAGTGCTTCTATTAATCTCTTTTCAATTTGGAGCGTTCTTGTAAGCTTATGATGGTCTGATTGAGAAAGAGAAGATATAATGCCTCCGCCTTCTAGTTTTACCTTTTGAAGAGTTGTATTAGTAGCCTTCAAGAGATGTAAATAGGTTTGTTGATCTTCAGGATATTTAGTGATAGCTCCACTTACTGTAATTGGGATCGCCTTGTTTTCTAAATAAATAGGATTTTGTTTTAAGAAATGTATAAATCCTTCAATATACCAATCGCTTAGAGGAGTGATAATAGCAAAATCATCTCTTCCCGCTCTGGCAATAATTGAATCTTCAAAGTAAATTTTAAGCCTTTTCGTTAGTTCAACCATTAACAATGACTCTGTTTCTACATCCAAAATCTCTTTTAGTGTATAGAAATGGTTGATGCTAATAAAAACAAAGGAAAAGTTTTTCCGTTCCTCAATATGCTCGTTTACAACTTCTTCTAAACGATGTCTGCTCATTAGCCCTGTTTCAGCATCTACGTAAGCAATTTCCTCAAGTCGTGATTGTAATAATTTTTTTTCCGTAACTTCTTCTTCCAAAAGTAGATAGTACAGCGTATTATTTTCAATATCAGTTATAGGAATTGCTAGTAATTCAACCCAATAGTTAGTTCCGTCTTTTGTCATTTTTTCTACGGTGCCTTGGTAGGTATTTCCTCTTTGAATGCAATTCATTACTTCATCTGCCACTGCTATATGCTCGGGTGTATTAGGGAAAAGCTGCCAAAAGGATTTTCCTATGATTCTTTTTGGGGTCCAATTACTTTTCTTCAGGAACAGGTCATTGGCATGCATGATCAGTCCTTCTTTATCCAAATATAGGACCATAAAACTTTGAGAAAGTGCTTTTTTCAGTAAGTCTAATTCAAATGATGCTGTTTGATCAGTATCGTTTATTCGATTGGAATCCAATTGGAATAAAGCATACGTAGCATTGTTAATAGAAAGGGATTTTACTATAAGCGTTGTTTTTAATAACTGCTGGTCTTTTGTGTACAGGGTTACTGGATTAATACGAATTGCTTCTTCCTTCGTCATAATCTTTTCCCACTTAGCTGATAGATGACCGAGAGTATAATCGTTAAAAAAAGGTAATCTTGCACCCTTTACTTCTTCGGAAGTATAACCAAAGTGCTTTTCAGCTTCATAGCCCCACCAAACGATTAGACCATCCTGGTCTGTTAAAAAGGTCGGATATGGTATATGATTCAACACAGCTTCACTTAAATCTAGTTCTTTTGCTTGCAGATACATCGTCAGGCCCCCATAAAAATTATCTATAAGTAATTATACAGAATTTAGAGAATATAGTCATTAGCCTAGAACAATATATTCATAAAAAAAAATAATATAGGTTATATTACCTGTGAAAATATTAAAACATTAATGGAGGGTGATTAAAATGGAACGAGGAAAAGGAATTTTTCTAATTATTTTAGGTTCTATTCTCTGGGGTGCAACAGGACCAATGATGGAATGGGTTCTACATAATAGTGAAGTAACCGTGTCATTCTTCCTAACAGTCCGACTGATTGTGGCTGGAATGAGTATACTAATCTTTTTAATGCTACAAAGAAAAAAAGTGTTTGCAATATGGAAGGAGCCCGTTTGGTTAAAGCAATTATTTATTTTTGCGATACTAGGGATGCTAGGAATTCAATACACTTTTATTGCAGCAATTGAGGCTAGTAATGCATCTATAGCCACGCTTCTACAATTCCTTGGTCCTATTTATATTATTATGTACGTTTCCTGTAAGGGGAAGGTCTTTCCTCCTAAGTATCAGGTGATAGGAATAATAGGAACGCTGGTTGGATTGTTTTTATTGCTAACTAATGCACAAATAGGTGGACTATTAATCAGCAACAAGGCGCTGTTTTGGGGGTTATTGCTTGGTATTGCTTTTTCAATATATACCGTCTATCCAGCTAGGCTGATGAAAGAATGGGGTGTACTCGTTGTTGTTGGTTGGGGAATGCTAATTGGTGGGATTGTCCTATCAACTGTCTCTCAAATTTGGAGCACTAGTCAATGGAATGAATTGTTGGAATATCCAATTATTATATTCGTGGTACTGATTATTTTTATGGGGACTATTGCATTTGTTATGTTCCTCTCAAGCATGAAATACATAACAGCGGTGGAGACAAGTATTTTATCTAGTATAGAGCCTTTAACAGCGATGATTATATCAGTATTTTGGTTTAATCAAATCCTAGGCGGTTGGCAATACACAGGTGTAGTAGTCATGCTTTTATTTGTGACGTGGCTTTCGGTAGCGGGTGATGTCAATTTGGATTTATTAAAAAAACTTAAAAAAAGAAGAGGATAGAATGCTTTTATATCTCCTTATCGACAAATAAACAGATTATTATTTTTTTTCTATTTATTAGCTATGGGATATGGCATAATAGATTTTACAGTAAATTAATTCGAGTGACGAAGAATTTAGGAGTGTTTTAGATGAAGACCATTTTTTCTTATTTAAAGCCATATAAGTGGCTTGTCATTGCTGCGCTATTTTTTATGCTAGTTGAGCTTTCGGTAGAGCTCATTCAGCCGCTATTAATTGCAGTTATTATAGATGATGGTATCGTCGCGGGGGACCAATCATCTATCATATTTTGGGGAAGTATTATGTTGGTCCTCTCTATCGTGGCATTTTTTGCTGGTATTATTAATACTTTCATAGCTTCTCATGCAGTGCAGAGCTATGGCTACGATATACGTCAGGCCTTGTTTCGACAAGTCCAGTCCTTTACGATGACAACTTTTCTAAAATTTCCAACGTCTAGTTTAATCACTAGACTCACAAGTGACGTTACGATTACTCAAAATCTTATATTTATGGGTCTCCGAATTATGCTTAGAGCTCCATTACTAGTAGTAGGAAGTATTATAATGTCCTTTTTCGTCCATCCAAAGCTAGCACTATATTTAGTTATTGGTGCACCATTTCTATTGGTCTTTCTCTATTTAATGAGTCGAAAAGGATTAACATTGTTTTCCAAAGTACAAAAAAGCGTGGACAGTGTTACACGTAAGATTCAAGAAAACCTGCAGGCAGTTCGTTTGATAAAGGCTTATTTAAGAGGTGATTTCGAATCTAGTAGATTTGGAAAAGTCGCAGACATTCTAAAAGTAGACAATGTAAAAGCATTTCGAATTATGGAGTTAATACTTCCAGTTCTTTTGTTTGTTATGAATGTAAGCTTAATGGCAGTACTATGGTTTGGAGCAAAGGAAATTCAAACTGGTGGCGCGCAAATTGGTGAGCTGGTTGCAATCGTCAATTATGCAATGCGAATGACGGGTGCTTTTTCTATGTTTTCTTTCATTATCATATTCTTTTCACGTGCAAAAGCTTCATCTGAACGAATGGAAGAAGTGCTGTTAGTTGAAGATGGCATTGAAAATATTGATAGCCAAATAGTAGAAAAGCCTTCTAGTATTGGTAAATTAGAATTTCAAAATGTTTCCTTTACATACCCAGAAACGTTGAACCCTGTGTTACAAGATGTTTCCTTTATAGTAAAGCCTGGTTCTAAGCTTGCCATCATGGGTGCAACAGGTTCAGGTAAATCTACCTTGCTCAATTTAATCCCACGATTTTTTGATGCGACAGAAGGCAGGATATTGGTTAACGAAAAAGAAGTGCAGCAATGGTCTTTAAAAGAGCTTAGACAAGTGATTGGACTAGTACCTCAGCAATCGATCCTCTTTACAGGTAGTATTGAAGAAAATCTAGGCTGGGGAGACTCGATGGCTACAGAGGAGTTATTGAAAGAAGCGGCGAAGCAGGCGCAAATACATAATTCCATTGAGCAGTTTCCTGATCAATACGATACTAGGGTAGGCCAAAAAGGAGTTAATTTGTCTGGAGGACAAAAGCAAAGGCTTTCTATTGCTAGAGCATTAGTGCGTAAGCCAGAGATTTTACTATTTGATGATAGTACAAGTGCGTTAGATGTAGCTACAGAGAATGCCTTATGGGAAGCCTTAGAAGGAGAAAATGCTACAATGCTGGTAATAACACAAAAAATTAGAACTGCTAAGGGTGCAGATCAAATACTTCTTCTAGAGGAAGGGCAAGTATCGGCATATGGCACGCACGATGAGCTAATGAAAAATTCTCCTCTGTATAGAGAGATTGCAGAATCGCAACAGGAGGTGGACGAACAAGATGAACTTCATTCGTAAACCTTTTGGCTATGAGCCGGTTATAACAAAGGAAGATTTGAAAAAGAAGAACAAAAAGAAAATTGATAAGGCATCGGATTGGAAGGGTGTGCTTAGTCGCATTTGGAAGCTAGTGGATGAACAGCGCTTTTTACTCATTGTTGTATTGATGTTAGTAGTAGTTAGTTCAGCCCTATCCTTATTAGGACCATATTTAATAGGGGTAATTATTGATGAATATATTTCGGTAAATGTGTTTGAAGGTCTAGCAAGCTTAATTGGCATTTTAATAATTGTCTATGTATTTCTTTCTATCTCAATGTATTTACAAAGCTATTGGATGATTGGAATTTCCCAGCAAACAATCTATAGACTTCGTACAGTTTTGTTTAATAAGCTTCAAAAACTCCCGGTGTCTTTTTTCGATAAGCGTCAGCATGGGGAGCTTATGAGTAGAATGACTAACGATATTGAAAACGTTAGTCAGACGTTAAACTCCTCCTTTATACAAGTCTTCTCTAGCGTTTTAACTTTAGTTGGAACTACGGTCGTTATGCTAATGTTAAGTCCGCTACTAACGCTAGTGGCATTAGTCATTGTTCCAGTAATGTTCTTTGCGATGAAATGGATTACCAAAAGAACATCGAAACTTTTCAAGGAACAGCAGCAGGCAGTGGGGGAATTGAATGGGATGATTGAGGAAACCATTTCCGGACAGCGAATTGTCAAAGCATTCTCTCAGGAGCAGCGTATGCTAGAGGAATTTGCGGTTAAAAGTGAACGTCTAAAACGAACTGGATTTTGGGCGCTTACATATTCTGGATTTATACCTAAGGTTATGAACCTTTTGAACAATACAAGCTTTACATTGGTTGCAGCTGCGGGAGGAGTACTAGCTTACCATGGTTATGTGTCTATCGGAGAAATTGTTATTTTTACGGAATATGCACGTCAATTTACTAGACCTTTAAACGATTTAGCTAACCAGTTTAATACTGTGCTCTCAGCTATTGCAGGAGCTGAACGTGTTTTTGCTATCATTGATGAGCCAGAAGAAAAGGATACAGCGGTAGATAATAATGACTATAAGCTCAAAGGTAATGTGGTTTTTGAAAACGTAACCTTTAAATACAATAAAGATGATGAAAAACCAACTATTGATAATGTGTCCTTCAAGGTAGAGGCAGGTCAGACTGCTGCTTTAGTAGGTGCTACGGGTGCTGGTAAAACAACTATTATGCAGTTATTAGCTCGGTTTTATGAAGCAAATGATGGTAAGGTTTTAATTGATAATATTGCTATTGATGAAATGCCTAGAAATACTTTAAGAAGCCAAACTGCTTTTGTTTTGCAGGATCCTTTCCTTTTTGAAATGAGTGTAAAAGAAAATATACAATATGGAAAGCTAAATGCGACAGATGAAGAAATTGTTCAGGCAGCTAAGGAAGCGAATGCACATGAATTTATCACGAAGCTACCTAATGGATATGATACTATTTTATCGGCAGATGGCAGTGAGATAAGTCAGGGGCAAAAGCAACTGCTTTCTATTGCAAGAGCTTTAGTTGCAGATCCAGCAATCTTGTTGTTAGATGAAGCTACCTCGAGCATTGATACTGTAACAGAGCTTAAAATACAAGAAGCACTGGAAAGATTGATGGAAGGTAGAACGAGTTTTGTAATAGCCCATCGCTTAAATACGGTAAGAAAAGCAGATTTAATATTTGTCATGGAAAATGGAAAGCTGATAGAATCAGGATCACAAGAGGAACTTATAAATACGCAAGGTCGTTTTTATAGTATGCTGATGAATTCAAAGATTTAGAAGGGAAGTATGTACATGGACATATCAGTTATGACTGTGTCAATTCCAGTTGACGGTGAAACGTTAGAGGAAATAAAAATATTAGTGGATGAAGCTACTCATGTAGATTTAATCAATTATAGTCGTTTGTTAAACGTTACAGAGTTAACGGACTATTTTTTGAAAGGTTTTTGCATATTAGTTTATAATGATGATTCAGACCAATTAGTCGGTATTTTAACTGCCATAGATCGTTTAGGAACAATAGATTATGAATGGAGTGCCTTGGTACTCCCGAGTGCAAGAAAAGCAGGCATAGCAAGCAAAATGTTCCAGGAGCTCAATAGAAACTTAGAGCTAAGGGGAGCTACAGCCGATATCGCTCTAGTTCCTAGTACTGCGACGATTGGTCAACATATGCTGACAAGTAATGGATACTCTCATGAGATTTCAGAAATTACCATGGTCGCGAATACTGCTCCTGAACAAACGAAAAGTGAATTTGAAATAGCTCCTTTTGTAAATGAAGGAGATGAGCTTATAAATGTTCTGAAGAGTGCATTTGGTGACACTCAAGAAGAAGCAAAAGAAATGATATCCTTTAATTTGCAAACCCCAAATAGAAAGCTGATGCTTGCAAAGCAAGCTAATAAAGTATTAGGTACTGCTACGACGGTAGATAACCAAGAACAGCTATGGATTACAGGTTTAGCCGTGCATAATGATGCAAGAGGTAAGGGAGTAGCAAAGGCTCTGTTAAATTGGTGTAAGCATGAGGCATACATTTTAGGGAAACAACAAGTTTATTTGGATGTAGAAACCGATAATGATATAGCGCTATCAGTTTATCAAAAACAAGGCTTTCAAACAGCAGCGCATACTCTTTTTTATAGAAGAAAAAATTAAAGGAAAGGGTGGTCCAAGAAACTGGATCACCCTTTTTTGTACAGTGAATTAATAACACTAATTGAGCTGAACACGGAAGATTAAGATAACATTTACAAAGTCTAAACATAACCACTATATTCTTTTCATACTATCACTATAAGATGAATGTATAAACATTCAATCGTAAAGGAGAGATCTTATTGGGGTTAAACGAACATCATGTAACAATGAAAAATTCAGACAAAAGGTTACATTCAATGCGGATTACCCACGTAAAACAAAAAATTCAAATCACTCTACAATGGATGATATTAAAAAAAACTCGTCCACCTAAGCGTAAATACATAAAGATTCCACCGAGAATATAGAACCTGCCTCTTTATATAAGAGGTTTTTTTGAAGAGAAATTACATTTATCTCGCTTTAGCAAGTCGCATTTTCAGACAAAGGTTAGGTTAGTCAGGACATGATAATAAAATCCATTTACATATTGTTCCATCAAAAGATATACTAACTATAACAAATATGAGGGAGGTATATTATGAAAATTTATGCACATAGAGGCTCATCTGGAACGCATCCTGAAAACACTATTTCGGCCTTTAAAGCAGCAGCAGCTTTACCTGTACATGGAGTAGAATTTGATGTTCATATGACAAAAGATGGAGAACTTGTAGTTATCCACGATGAGAAAATTAATCGAACTTCCAATGGACAAGGTTATGTGAAGGATATGACGCTAGCGCAATTAGAATCCTACGATTTTGGTGCATGGTTCTCATCAAAATTTAAAGGTGAAAAGATCCCCACTCTAAGAGAAGTTTTATATGTGTTTAAGGATACTCATCATCATATTAATATTGAATTGAAGTCTGACGTTTTTCCATACGAAGGAATGGAAGAGAAAGCAATCAATATGTTAAGAGATTATAGATTAGTAAATCGTGTCGTTATTTCCTCCTTTAATCATGAAATGATACAAAGTTTTAAAGAGAAGGCTCCAGAGGTGGAGACAGCTATCTTATTCATGGAAGTGATGGTGGCCCCACATTTATATGCGGAGGCTGTAGGAGCGGATGCCTTGCACACTTTCTTTCCGACGGTATTTAGAAGAATGGGACAAGAAGCAGTAGCAAGTGGAAAAAAAGTACGCGTCTTCACTGTAAATGAAGAGGCTTATGTGGATATGTTAATGTCAGTAGGAATAGATGCCATTTTTACTGACTATCCAAAGAAAATGCTAGACTACTTAAATAATCGAAAATAATAAAAAAGATAGTGTGAAATCACACTATCTTTTTTATATAGACATTCTAAATAGATCAAGACCTAATGCTCATGACGTTTTTATTGAGCGGAGAAATTTATAAATAATATATTACCATTACGGACAAATCTGGTGTTGAAAGTAACAAAACAACCTTTGAGGTTACATTTACAATTTGATAGCCATAACCAAAGCGCAATTACTATTCTTAAAGCTCGAAGATATTCTAGTTTAGTGAACTAGAACAAAAATGAAATAATTATGTAGTAGCTTGTTTTGTTGCAAGCAATTTATTTTTTGTTGATTGGAGCGACAGGCGGCGACTCCAGCGGGATGAGTGAGACAGATAAGACATCCCAAACGACGCGTAAGCGACGGGGATGGCTTATCGCTCACCCCGCGGAAAGCGTCCGACTAAAGCGGAAATCACTCACTTTGATTTAATATACATATGCTTTTTCTAAAAAAAATCATTTATTTCCTTAATAACAAATACATAAAGTAAGGTGCGCCTATTAACGCGACTACAATTCCGGTAGGGATGCCACTCGGCTCGATAACATTTCTTCCGATAGTATCTGCTAACAGAAGCAACCAGCCACCTAAAAGAATACAAATAGGCAAAAACAGCTGATGACGTGGGCCTACAAGAGACTTTGCTATATGTGGAGCCATGAGTCCTATAAAAGCAATTCCTCCAGTTACACTAACTGCTGACGCAGCTAGAGCTACTGCTACTAAAAGAAAAATAATACGTTCTTTTTCAATAGAGACGCCTACTCCAATTGCAGCGGGCTCACTTAAACCTAAGAGATTTAGGCGATTAGCACGATACATAGTAAAAGGAACTAAAACAATGAGCCATGGAAGAAGAGCTAAAATGAATGGCCAATCAGCTCCCCATATATTACCTGCTAGCCATTTAGCTATAAAGTCGACCTTTTGCGTCTCCGCAGAGGAAATAATAACAATCATTAATCCCGAAAGAGCCATTGAAAAACCAACACCAATGAGAACTAAACGAACAGGCTGCAATCCAATTTCTCGATTATAGGAAAAAATATAAATGACAAATGCTGTTATTAAAGCTCCTAAAAATGCTACAAGAGGAAGCATATATATGAAGGAGCCAGGCTGTATAGGAAAGTAGAGAAAGAAAACAGCAATTGCAACACCAGCCCCAGAATTTATCCCAATTATTCCGGGATCAGCCAAATCGTTCCTAGTAACTCCCTGCAAAATTGCACCGGATAGAGCTAAAGCCATTCCGGCTAATAAGGTAATAATAATTCTAGGTAAGCGAACAGAAAAAAATACAAATTCCTCTTTAAAAGACCCATTCCCTAGAATAGTTGGCAACAACCGGTTAAAGGATAGGGAAGAGTAGCCGATTCCAGCGCTTAGAAAAGCCGTTAATAAGATTAAAGCAAGAAGACTAAAAAATAGTATTCGTTGTTTTTTTATTGTTTTTGGATGAATCATTGAAATACTTTACCCCCTTTTCGTACGATGATTAGAAAGAAGGGTAAGCCCATTATAGCAATGATTGCAGCAACAGGAGTCTCATAAGGCATATTTATGGTGCGCCCAATCGTATCGGCAAGAACCATAAGAATGGCTCCTACTATTGCTGACATAGGGATGATGAATCGATAATCCGCTCCAACAATAGCTCGAACTATATGTGGAACCATCAGCCCAACAAAAGCCATGTTCCCTACAAGTGCCACCGAAGATCCAGCAAGTAAAATAACCACTATGAAGAGTACCATTTTCACTAAAAGTATTCTTTGCCCAAGACCAACTGCTACCTCTTCATTTAAACTTAAAATTGTTAGCTGTCTGGAAAGAAGCAGTGAAACCAATATCCCTAAAATAATAAAAGGGGAGATTATTTGTAGCTGACTCCAAGATGTACCTATTAAGCCTCCTGAAGTCCACATAGACACATCCTTAGAGATTTTAAAATAGATACCTACTCCATCTGCAATTGCATACAGGAAAGCAGAAACTGCAGCCCCCGCAAGAACAATACGTAAAGGAGAAAAACCTCCTTTTCTTGCTGCCCCTATACTAAAAACCATGATGGCCCCCACAGCAGAGCCTATAAAGCAGGCGATTGTAATACCCAAGTAATTGGTTGCAGGAAGAAGGGCAATAGTTACCGCTAACGCAGCATTTGCTCCTGAGGTCAGACCTAACAAACCAGGATCTGCTAAAGGATTTCGTGTTATACCTTGCATAATAGCTCCTGAAATTGCCAGAGCAGCCCCTACTAAAACTGCTCCAACTTCTCTAGGAAGACGTATTTCTCGCAGTATATTAATAGAATCACTTTTGATAGTAGAGAAAACAGCATTCCATACATCCTGCACAGTTGTTTGAGCAGCTCCGAGCACCAAAGCTAAACAAAACACAACAATAAGCAACAGGCCCCCGATTAAAAATTTTAAACTGAAATGCGCAGAAGATTTCATATTATTATTCCTTTCCTAACATGAAGAAGGAGGAATTCCTAATATGAATCCCTCCAACATATTTATTTACTGTTCAAAAATTGTTCTTTAAAAAATTCTAGCTGATTATCTAATGAAATTGGATCGTTGAAATAAAATTCTTCTGCATTTGCCTCAAAGACACGTCCGTTTTTTACTGCAGGAATATTTTTATATACATCTGTTTCTTGGAAAGAGTTATCTTGAGTGGAAACCTTGCTGAAAATGATATAGTCTCCTGCATATTCAGGAAGAACTTCTAATGATAAGGCATAATATCCATCCTTTAAAGCCATTTCCTGTACTTTCTTAGGCATTGCTAGATTCATTTCCTGATAGAGAATTTCTGTCCCTCGTCCCCAGTTATCGCCGAAAACATAAATTTGTTTGTCAAAATTTTCAATGACAGAAACAGTTGCATCTTCCCCAATTTTTGCTTTTATTTCTTCGCCAGCTTTTTGTGCACGCTCTTTAAAATCATCAATCCATTCCTGAGCCTCTTTTTCCTTGTTTAATAACTTTCCTATTTCTAATTGCTGTTCCAAGTAGTCTACTTTTCCATATGTGAAAGTTACTGTAGGAGCAATCTCTTTTAATTTATCAAGATTTTGAGCAGTGGAAAGTCCAATGATTAAATCAGGATCTAATTCAATGATTTTTTCCAGATTTTCTTCTGAAATCTCTTCTACATCCGCAAAGTATTCATTAAATTGAGGATTTGATTTAGCCCAAGCGTCCACACCAACAATGTTTACTCCAAGTGAAGCTACATTTCCCGCATAGGTAGAGACTACTACCACACGTTTCGGATTTGCAGGAACTTCGATAGGGCCTTCCTCGGATTCATATGTAATAGTATCAGTTTCATTTTTATCATTATTGCTATTTGCGTCTGTATTACTAGACTCATCACTATTACAAGCAGCTAATGTTAATATAAGTAAAATTAAAAACGGCATTAATAGCTTTTTCATATTTTATATTCTCCCTTAAGTAAGTTATAAGTGATGCACATAGGTTTATTTGTTCGGGGATCTTTACCTATTTCTGCATCAATTTGGAACACATTTCTTAACACATCTTTTGAAATAACTTCATTGCAATCTCCGGCTTTAACAATTTGTCCACCTTTTAGTGCAATTATATAATCAGCAAAACGAGCCGCCTGGTTTAAATCATGTAAAACCATTACAATTGTTCTCTTTTCTTGTTGATTTAATTTTTGTAAAAGCTCTAATACCTCTAATTGGTGTGCCATATCCAGATAAGTGGTTGGCTCATCTAAAAAGATGATTTCGGTTTCCTGTGCAAGAGCCATAGCAATCCATACTCTTTGGCGTTGTCCGCCTGAAAGTGAATCTACTGGTAGATATTTAAAATTGATCGTCCCAGTTACTTCCAAAGCCCAATCAATTACTTCATAATCTTTTTGGCTTAGGCGTCCAAACCCATTTTGATAGGGGAATCGACCATATGACACAAGCTCTCCAACTGTGAGTCCACTTGCACTCTCAGGAGTTTGCGGAAGGATCGCCATCTTTTTAGCTAGTACTTTAGTGTTTTCCCTTGAGACTGTTTTGCCATCTAGAACAATGGAGCCAGAGTGATGGGGAATAATCCGAGTGATAGCTTTTAGTAGGGTGGATTTTCCACAGCCATTAGGTCCGATAATCGTCGTAATTTTTTGATCGGGAATCTGTACAGAAAGATCCTTCACTATGAGTTTTTCGCCGTAACCTATAGACAAATCCTCTGTAAAAAGGCGAACCATTTCAAAACCTCCAAACTAACAGTTGATAAAATTAGTGATAACGATTATCATTATCATAAAGAAACTATATGGAATTTTTGGACAGAAGTCAACAATAACTTTTAGAGGAGACTAAAGCATATGCAGGATGTATTTGATGTAACAATCATTGGTGGTGGTCCAGCAGGATTATATTCAGCTTTTTATAGTGGATTACGAGAAATGAGGACAAAAATTATTGAATTTCAGCCTCAGTTGGGCGGAAAAATACATGTATACCCTGAAAAAATGATATGGGATGTAGGGGGACAGCCTCCTATATCAGGTGAACGTTTGATAGGTCAGCTGGTGGAGCAGGGGCTAACGTTTAATCCAGAGGTTGTATTAAATGAAAAGGTAGAATCCATCACCAAAAGCAATGAAAAGATTTTTTGCTTAACAACTGCATCCGGTCAAGTCCATTACTCTAAGACGATTATCCTCGCTATCGGAGGTGGGATTCTTAATCCACTTAAGTTAGATATAGAAGGGGCAGAACGTTTTGAAGTAAGTAATTTAAATTACACTATTAAATCTAAACGTCGCTTCAAGGATAAAACGGTTATTATCTCTGGCGGTGGAAACTCTGCGATTGATTGGGCAAACGAGCTGGAGCCAATTGCAAAAAAGGTTTATGTTACTTACAGAAAAGATGCATTAAACGGACATGAGGCGCAAATTACTCAATTGATGAACAGTACGGTCACCTGCTTATTTAATACGTCTATCTCTAAATTAATTGCGTCGAATAACCATGAAATTATCGAGCAAGTGGCGTTGACGAATAATGAAACAGGAGAAGTGAACTTCTTAGACATTGATGAGGTAATTATCAATCATGGCTATGAAAGAGACGCGGAACTTATTGAAAATAGTACAGTCAACATTGCGGTAAAGGATGAATATTACGTAGACGGTACAAGTACAAGCGAGACATCCGTAGCAGGCATTTATGCCGCTGGGGACATATTAGCTCATCCCGGGAAGCTCCATTTAATAGCGGGTACATTTCAGGACGCAGCTAACGCTGTAAACCGTGCAAAACGTTTTATTCAGCCAGATGCCCATAGTGCAGCAATGGTTTCCTCTCATAATGAGATTTTTAAAGAAAAAAATAAACAAATGCTTGAGCTACTTATTTAAAAAGTGAAGTTCAATTATTACTAGAGTGAACAGCAAAGATAGCTTATCAACTAACAAAAGGATCGTAGCCTGCATTTCTTTAGAATCCTTTAATAATATTGTTCATTTCATGTAAAATTGTTGGCATGCTGAAATTGATTTAAATATATATGTTTTAGACAAGAGGGTGCAAAAGAATTAATTCTTTTGCACCCTCTTGTTTATATCTTACCATTTGGCCTTATGCTCTTCTATACATCCAAGCATCTGTAGAATCTGTAAAGTTGGGCCATCCTCCAATTGGATTTTTCCATTGTAGTAACCCATCATCTGGTTTACTTCTGATGAAACCAGTTTTGCATCTGTCTTAGCTACTCTATGGAAGAAGGGGGTAAAGGTTAAATCTACATCATTAGAAAACTTCGTTTTAATCGTCCATGGTACCATGAAGTCATTTGTTTGATAGTGAAAAATCAAATCCTCATGAATCTTCGTTAAGATTCCATCTACAATCACAGCATTTTCAGTCATACCAGTTCCGTCAGTCCATTTACCTCCAAGGTTTAAGCCAATTCGTTTTAAGCCTACACGTTGTGAAGCAAACCCCCAGTTCCATGTTGCTTGACGCGGCCAGACCCCTCTTCCATAGTCCAAGACTGCAAAGTTGTCATGCTCCTGAAGGTGATAGCGGGAATCTCCCATTTTTACAAAACCCTTGGTAGGTAAGAGGTGGTGCTTTGCGGTAAATTGAAATTGAGTCCTATTCCAAGGAATCACCACATTCAGGGAATCATCGTCTGGTGGATGGGTGATATGTATGTCAGCGTGTAACATTTCTCCATCAAAATTAGGAACAGTAACTGTCATATGGGTCTCATTTTGAATATACAAAAGTTGGATGGACATTTCCTCCGAATGAAGGTGAACGCTTTCTAATACCTGATCAGGCATCTTAACTTTATTGCCTAAGGGAATGGTTACGGTCTTTTCAACAAAGCGTTGTGTTTCGTAATTCAGGAAATAGACAAAGCAGACGGCTGCGTAGTCTAAGTGGCTAATAGTTGCTGAGAATAGAATTTCATCTCCAAACACACACCAGTAATTCCACTTTTTCTTCCGCATATAATGACCCTTTAAGTTACTTTCAATTATTGGCTTTCTAGCAAAACCTATTGCCTTGGGATTTAGATTCCCTTTATCATCGCATAGCAAAGTCGGCGAGGTGATTTCCTTTTCTGCATGTTGTCGCATAAGCCAACTTCCTTTCCTAAAATATAAATTGAATTCACAAAAAATTTCCAGTTACCTTCATACTAGCATATATTTTCGATGAATACATATAAACAGAATAGAAGGAGGTGGAAATTTTGGTAAAATATAATCGGCAAGCAGCAGTTCAGTACGCGGAAACATGGTGGAATAGCTATAACCCTAATTTTCCTATTTTTGATGTGGACTGTACGAATTATATTTCTCAATGCTTGCTCGCTGGAGGCGCTCCTATGAGAGGGCAGCCTAATAGGCAGAAAGGTTGGTGGTTAGGAAACAATACATGGAGTCTAAGTTGGTCAACACCCCATTCTTTACGCTGGTACCTAGCTGGCTCTACTATTGGGCTACAAGCCAAACAAGTGAATTCAGCGCAAGAACTGATTCTTGGAGATCTAATATTTTATGATTTTGAGGGAGACGGCCGATGGGATCATTCAACAATCGTAACACGTATTCAAGATGGAGTACCCTACGTAAATGCGCACACTAATAATAGTAGAAACAGGTACTGGGACTATCATGACTCATATGCTTATACATCAAATACGAAATATATATTCTTCCATGTTAAGGACGATTTCTAAGGGGTTTTATAAGGAGGAGAAAAGGGAGGGCGAATAAAACGCCCTTTCTTTTTATTTGTTTATATGACTGATTAGCAACTAGTCGTGATTATTATGATTATTGAAATTGACGATTTCTTTCAACAAGTTCTACTTATGTGTAAAAAGTGTTCAAAACAGCGACTAAAGCAAAAGTACCTCAATGCTAAAGAATCAGTATTAGAGACAAGTAATCTTACAAATGTATTTTCAGACTTCAAAATTTTGAACAAATACCTTATTCCAACAATATAAAAGTTGATTTTGTAATTGATACTGATACAGATAGGATTTACTCACCCTCTTATTAAACTAACTGGACCTTTACTTCTAGAACTCCTTTTTCAAAAGCCGGTTGAATATTATGTTAATATTAGTTTAAACAGATATAGAGGAGGGAATTTACATTTATGATAAAAATCGTCGGGCAAAAAGTTGAATTGAAAGAGGCTAACCAACAAGATATTGATGACTTATATTATTGGAAGTATGAAGATAAGAAACAAGAAGCGAAGAAATGGAATGGCCCTTACATACCTGAGACTAAAATAACAAAAGAAGAGTTTAAAATAAATTGGGATAAAGACTATCAAATTGCACCCAACACTCCTAATTCATTAATCATTTTTGTAGGAAATAAATTAATTGGAACGGTAGGCTCTTATTGGGTAGATAAAAACACTAATTGGTTAGAAACTGGAATAGTCATTTATGATAACAATTACTGGAATGGTGGCTATGGAACCGAGGCTTATAAACTCTGGATAGATTTCTTATTCAGTTCTACTGATTTACATAGGTTAGGAATGTCAACGTGGTCAGGTAATGTAAGGATGATGAAGGTAGCAGAAAGAATTGGGATGAAAGAAGAAGCACGAATAAGAAACGCTAGAATGGTTGACGGGGAATATTTTGATGCAATTAAGATGGGAATGTTACGAGAAGAATGGGAAGAAAAACAGGGAATTGATAAATCTAAAGCATCCTTTTTAATGCACTAACGGGTGCTTAAGTAAAAAATGGACATCAAAATGGAATGAGCTTGGAGATGTATTCTCCAGCTCATTTTTTATGGCTTTTTAAAATCAAACTTTAGCTTTTATATGGCATGAAGATTTAAGGGGCGTACCATAATACTGCAATTGTATCCTCCCCTGCGTGTACTGCTAGTGAGGTACTTATTTCTCCTATAACTATGTCTAATTGTGGACAGTGAAGCAAAAGGGCTTCTTTTAAATCATTTGCTTGTTGTAGGGCATTGGCATGCATAATATAAATCGTCTTACTTCCTTCATTATTTGCTGAATCAACCACTTTATTGATTAAATACTGAATTGCCTTTTTATGTGATCTAACTTTATCGAGCTCTTGTAATTCGCCTTTATTGTTTATCTGTATTACAGGTTTTATTTTTAACAGAGTGCCTAAGTAAAACTGAGCGCTACTTAACCTTCCACCTTTATAAAGCTGCGTAAGATTTCCTATTAAAATATAATTATTAAATTTAGTAGCCTCTGTCTTTAAATTGGCTACTATTTCTTTGTAAGGAATTCCATCTTCATCAAGCTTCATTCCCTTTTCTACCAGACCGGTAATCCCTGCTGATAGAGAAAGAGAATCGATACAATCAACTTCTACTTGGGCAATTTGCGCTCCAGCTACAGACGAGGAAAGGGTACCACTTAAGCTTTGTGAAACATGAATGGCGATAATAGAGCTATATTCGGTACTTAGTTTTGTATACAATTGAGCAAATTCTCCAGCTGAAGGCTGTGAGGTTTTTATGGAATCAGCCCCGTTTCTGATTCGCTCATACAACTGCTCGGACGTCAAATCGACACCATCGACAAATTGTTCCGTTCCAAAGTGAATGTTGATAGGTACAACATATACGTCTGGATGATTTCTTAATAAATTACTTATATAAGCACTGCTATCTACTACCCATGCGATTTTTTGTGAGGTCATTACTTACATCCTATCTATTTTAATTTTAATCATAATTAGGAAATCATACTCCTGTTAAATTCTTTAATATCAATTAATTTAAATTGGATTTGTTCCACCAACGTTCATGCCAGGAATCTACTACATCATGTCGGTGTTTTATTATAATGATTATAATTATTAAGGAAAGAGGTGCCAAATCTTGATATTCCGGTATAACTAAACATAGAATACCGTATGCACTAAAGGCTAAAATCATGCTTAATGTTGCACTGCGGATAACGGAAAGTAAGAGTAGAAAAACGACTGCCAGCATTCCGAACAAAAAAGGGTTAAGAGCAAGTGACACCCCTATAAAGGTAGCAATTCCTTTTCCTCCTTTTCCTTTTAACCAAAGGGGGTAAAGGTGACCAATTATAACGAAGAAAGCCCCGGTAGCAATAGTAAGGATAGAGAAATCTAAAACATAGCCTACATAAAGAACTAGAATGCCTTTTAATGCATCACCAACGAAGGTTAAACCAAAGGCTGCCTTCCCTAAAACTGCGCCAGCATTCCTAGCGCCGAGGTTGCCACTGCGTTCCGTCCTTAAATCTGTATTTTTCCACTTACCGACCCACCAGGCTGTAAGGAAATTACCAACAAAATAGCTGAAAATCCAGTAGAGTAGGAGCAATGTATCACCTCAAAAATGTTAGTAATGTATTAATACACAAAAGAAAAAATTCCCATTTGTTTTATTTTACACTAAGATTTAAAGTAACGTTACATAAAACTAGGTAACAACTGAAAGACTTTTAAACTCTGATATAAATTGGTATGATTGAATGGATGAAAAAGACTGACAATTAAGAGGGTGTAATAATGAATGAACAATCATTGACGGTAAAAGATGCAATTATTCAAAGAAGATCTATAAAATTATTTAATGGACAGCCTGTAGACAGAGAAGAGCTACTATCTATTATGGAGGACGCTCTATGGGCACCTAATCATCAGCTAAGACAGCCATGGCGCTTTATCGTCGCATGTGGGTCAGAATTAAATGAATTACATGAGCTGTTAAAAGAATATGGGATACCGAAATGGCATGAGCTTTCAGAGGATGCCTTAGAAAAACAAATGCAAAAGTATAAAAATCCAGGTGGTTATGTATTTGTTATTGTTCCGGAAGATGCACGCCAAAAGGAACGTTTAGAGGATTATGCTGCAGCTAGCATGCTTGTTCAAAATATCCAACTGTTAGCATGGGATCGAGGCATCGGATCATGCTGGAAAACGCCAGGATTCCTAGATAATCCAAAATTTCGTGAATCTTTAGGAGTAAAGCCAGGAGAACGTATCATTAGCATGTTACAGGTCGGTTATTATGACGAGGCTCCTAAACCAAAACCACGAAAGAGTATAGAAGAAGTTATCACATTCTTTGGAAACGAGAACTAACTAATATTGAGGCGAGTAAGAGTGGGGGGGCCCATTCTTACTCGCCTTATTTTTTATAGTAAGGGGGGGATTTACCGCCTTCGCTATGAAGAGATACTGAATTCCTATTGACTATATATGAAACAGAATAGGTCCCATTTACATACCCTTTTTCCCAGGTTTCTGTAAATGTAACGAGATACTGATCATCACCTATTTTTCTAGCAGATGTTTTTCTAGATACGTTAAAACCTTCAATGTTACCGCTCCATTTATCCTTCTCTTTTGGAAAGTTACTAGAAATAGTGTCTTCTCCAGATGTTGCAAGCGCAATTGCCTCTTCACTAGTAAAAGGTGGCCGAGATTCTGAAATTAGGGAGAAAAATAACCAGAGAACCACAGCAAGAGCAATCGGAGAAAGAAATCCAAAGGTAATATGGCGGCCGTCCAAATTTTTAGTATATAACCATCTATCAACTATGCTGTATATGAGGGCAGGAACAATACCTAAAAACATAAGGTCTAATTTCTGGTAAAAGAATAGACCACCAAAAAGAGCATGAAACAAAATATATAACCAATTATACTTGGGCATTTTTTTTCTTAAGATAAATTCTAGGAGGAGGGAGACAGGTGTGCCATATATAAGTATGATGAATCCGCTATAGAAAAATAAAATCAAAGCCCAAGCTATGAACTCTTCACCACGACTATACGGCGGAATAGAATCATTGCCAATCAAGTTATAAGAAGAAAAAATTAAACCAAAAATCATTGCAGTAATAACAGGTGTAATAACCTTCCTAGCAATTAGCTTTATGCCTTGTACTTGCATTTGAGTACTCTCCTTCTATATGGGATGTTAATCCATTTAATGAATAATTATACATTAGGAGGATAATAAAAACACATGAATTCAAAAAGAAGCCATGTGCTAAATTATATTATTATTATTATTTTTTTAATTCTTCTTTTGATAGGCTAGACAGTTCATTATAGTAATCACCAATAACACGTAATCCCTTATCAAAATTATCTAAATGGAAATGCTCATTAGGAGCATGGAAGTTTTCGGTAGATAATCCGAAGCCCATCAATACTACTGGTAGTTCAAGAATTTCATCGAAAGCTGCTACGATTGGAATTGATCCACCACCGCGAGTATAAGCAGTTGGTACAGCATATATTTTTTCGTAGCTGCGACCTGCTGCTTGAATAGCAGGATGGTCAAAAGGTGTGATGAAAGGTTTTCCTTTATCAAATTCAGTTACTTTCACTGTTACACCGGCTGGTTTATGCTTTTCAATATGTGCTTTCAGTTTTGTAACAATTTCTTCAGGGTCCTGATCTGGTACTAAGCGACAAGTAATTTTTGCTCCTGCCTCGCTCGGTAATACAGTTTTAATACCTTCCCCAGAGAAACCACCAAATATCCCATTAATTTCGAGAGTTGGACGTGCCCAAACACGTTCTAGATGAGTATATCCTTTTTCACCAAATAACTCAGTGACGCCAACTTCTTGTTTCAACTCATCCTCGTTGAAACCAAGAGCAGCGTATGCTTCACGTTCTTCTTCCATTAAAGGACGAACATTATCATAGAAGCCCTCTACTTCGATGGTACCTTCTTCGTCACGGAAAGACTCTAAAATGGAGACTAACGCATGGATGGAGTTTTGTACACCGCCACCGTAAAGTCCAGAATGTAGGTCGCCTTTTGCACCTTTTACATCAATTTGAACACCACATAAACCACGTAAACCATAACAAACTGCTGGTTGTCCAGGTCCTTGCATACCTGTATCGGAAATAACGATTACATCTGCTGCAAGCTTATCCTTATTGCTTTCGATGTACTCTTCTAAATTAGGGCTGCCAACCTCTTCTTCGCCTTCTATTAGGAACTTCACATTGACAGGTAAGGATCCCTCAAGTTCAAGAAGTGCTTCGACAGCTTTAACATGCATAAATACTTGACCTTTATCGTCACTAGCACCACGTGCATATAGCTTGTTATCGCGTACCTCTGGATTAAATGGTTCAGATTCCCAAAGGTTCAAAGGGTCTACAGGCTGAACATCGTAATGTCCATAAATAAGCACAGTTGGCTTGTCCTCCGCATGTAACCAATCAGCATACACTACTGGATGCCCCTTTGTTTCATCAATCACAATATTTTCTAGACCAGCTTGCTTAAATGAATCTGATAGCCATTCTGCACCCTTTTGCATATCGGCTTTGTGCTCTGATAAGGATGAAATGCTTGGTATACTAAGAAATTTTTTCAATTCTTCTAAGTGTTTTTCTCTTTTTTCTGCAAAGTAATTGTCTAAGATTGTTAGTTGGCTCATGGATCCATCCTTCTTTCTAAAGATATAGTAAAAACAGTATAGCATAAGTTTTGTGACAACTAAATAACTCGGAGAATCTAGTGGCGCTAAGGTTTTAGAAGAGATATATGATTATCATTAGAAGTACCAAATAGAGAAATATAAACATTTAGAAAAGAAAGACTATATTTAAAAGGTATTTTGTTTCCGTTTAAAGAATAGTAATAAAATTACAATATCAGGGAGGAATACAATTGTTTGAAAATCAAACTATTTTTAATGGCAATGTAGTTGTTTGGTGTTTTGTGAAGGATTTATCGGCTTCAGTGGATTGGTATACAAACATATTAGGTATCAAACCTACTAACAACATTGATGTTGCATACTTTTTCCCTATAAATGAAAATACAAAACTAGCAATTAGTAATCGTTTCAAAGCCAGTGATTTAAATGTGTTGCCCAAAAGTGTTGCTTTGGATTTGCAAAGTGATCACGTTTTCGAGACGCACAGCCTATTGAAGGAAAAGGGAGTTCAAGTCCAAGCGATAGAAAATCCTGTATTAAATTATCACGAGTTTTATTTTAAAGATTTAGATGACAATTTAATTAGGGTACACGGTTTTGCTTAAAGAGGGAGTATTCTTCTAGGTGCTATCTACAAGAAGATAATATTCACTCTATAGAATTTACAAATAAATATATAGGGAGCATGCCAGAATGAAGAAACATGTTGAAATTGGTTACCCGATTTATGAAGGAATGCCCGTTTATCCAGGTTTACCGGAAGTGAAATTAGAGCCGAGAGAGCGTTTGGAAAAAGGAGATGACTGGAATGGTAGCGTATTGAGCATGTATCTTCACGCTGGGACGCATGTGGATGCCCCCTGGCATCATTTAAATAATGGCAAGGGAATAGACGCTATTCCAATTGAAGACTTCATTTAATAAAATCCGTTGTTAATCGATTGTCCAGTAGGTCCAAACGGCTTTATCACTATTGAAAAGCTAGAGGAATATGAAGAATTGAAGGAAGCTGATATTCTAATTTTTAATACTAGCCACTGGAAATATCGTGAAAATGATTTCGAAAAATATGCTAATAACTTCCCATCTGTTTCACCGGATGCAGCCGAATATATACGGACGAAATTGCCGAACTGTAAAGCTGTAGCCATTGATACTTTAAGTATTGAAAACTTAACAGAAGCGAAAGAAAATTGCTATTTTGTCCACCATGCTTTTTTAGATCATGAAAGATACGAGGAACCGACAATGCTTATCTATGAAGACATCAATCCTGAGCCCTTAATAGGCAAAAAGATCATTTCTGCTTTTACAGCACCTTTACGTATCAAAAATCATGATGCATCTGTTGTTAATGTAGTGGTCCAAATTGAAGAATAAAAAAATGATGTGTACTACTTTATAAAAGTATAGAAGGGTATATGCAATTTCAACTCTTATAGTACAAAAACTCTTCAATATACTAGATTCGAATATCATAAAAAAGAACAGTGAAAGTAACCATCTAAAATTGAACGCCACAAACCTAATCTATATCTAACAAGGGACAAGATGATTTAAAGTTTTACACACGAAAATTTATCGTGTTAATTTTAGCGACAGAAGTATTACATGGGGGTGGCTTATCCTTCACACGTTTTGTTATGTTTTTTCAGAAAGAATTTATGTGGAAGTCATTCTATGTATTACATGTTCACACTTTT
Organism: Psychrobacillus sp. FSL K6-2843; assembly: GCF_038626375.1. Lineage (NCBI taxonomy): Bacteria > Bacillati > Bacillota > Bacilli > Caryophanales > Bacillaceae > Psychrobacillus > Psychrobacillus sp. FSL K6-2843. The sequence continues at coordinate 553,525 of NZ_CP152021.1, forward strand.
CCTAATTAACTGGATTCGTTTATAAAGTTTCAAAAATGGAAATTCAAGGGTACTACACGTAAAACTATCTTTAAATACGAACAAATGCTATAATGAAAAAACTAACTATAGAGGTTACCCATTGTCGTTTAGGCAATGGGTAGCCTCTTTCGTGTTTTTAGGGAAGTTGCGGAGGGGAAACATTTTGGAGCTATACACAAACTTGCGCGCAGGTGAAAAAGGCGCATACTTATCTATAGTCACATATATTGTGTTAAGTGTATTTAAATTAACAGTTGGATATTTCGGAAATTCAGAGGCATTACGTGCGGATGGTCTTAATAATACTACAGATATTATTGCATCCGTGGCAGTACTGATCGGGCTACGTATTTCACAGCGGCCACCAGATGATGACCACCGTTATGGCCATTTTCGTGCAGAAACAGTATCCTCTTTAATAGCTTCGTTCATTATGATATATGTAGGGATCGAGGTACTGATCTCAGCTGTAGAAAATATGCTACATCCGACAAATGAAGATCCGGAAATAATAACAATCTTTGTGTCACTAATAAGTGCCGCAATTATGTTTGCTGTATATAAATACAACTACAAGCTAGCTGAAAAAGTAAAAAGTACTGCTGTAAAGGCTGCTGCTTACGACAATCGTTCGGATGCTTTTGTAAGTATTGGAACAGCAATTGGTATTGTAGCGGCAATTATTGGATTCCCTATAATTGATACAATTACAGCTTTTATCATTGGAGTTATTATAATCAAAACAGCAATAGATATTTTTAAAGAAGCTGTATATCTATTAACTGATGGATTTGATAGTAAATTCTTAGCCCAAGTCCGTGCAGAAGTGGAAAATATGGCGCAAGTTCGTGAAATTAATGAAATTCGCGGTCGTCAGCATGGAGGTATGATGTTAATTGATATTACTATTAGTGTCAATCCACATTTAAACGTTAGGCGCTCACATGATATCTCCGATAGAATTGAAAAACGGATAGAATCATTAAATAGTCAGGCGGTAACCTTTGTACATATTGAACCGTATGATCCAAAGGAAATCGTCATTTCTGAAGATGACTATCATTTTTAAATCAGGCTTTCTAAAAGGTGTATTTTTTCAGAAGAGTATTTACTTCGTTTACGCTGCTAGCCTATAGTCCGCTAAAGGAGTAGAAAATTTGTTTATTAATGAACTAAAACATCTTGAAGTCTAGTGGGGAAGAGTTTACAAATAGGAAATTTTTCATCCCTTTTTCTCATTTATTTTGTGGAAACATAGGCTTGGACTTTTTTATTCCATAGCTTTTGAATCGCGTTTGTTTTGTGACAACTAAAATGACAGTATGCTATAGTTATAAGAAGAGATTTGAACGTGAATAAATAGGAGGATATAAAATTGTACATAGAATTTGTACTTTTAGCTGTGTCTATCGTGGTTTCCTTTTTTCTTTCAGGAAGCGAAACAGCATTAATGACAGTAAATAGGACCAAGGTCCAGCTGAAAGCTGAGCAGGGGGAGGTAGCTGCAGTAAAATTACTTGCCCAGCTGATGAAGCCGGACCGGATGATTATTACTATCCTCATTGGTAATACAATAGCAAATACATCCATGACGTTACTAGCCATATTGATAGCGGATTATTATGATTTGCATATTGGTTGGTCTGTAGTAGTTGTAGCAGCATTTATTATATTATTTTGTGAGGTATTGCCTAAGACAATCGCTGCAACTTTTTCAGAAACGGTTGTCTACATGGTAGCTCCTTTTATAAGATTCTTAGTGGCAATACTTCGACCAGTGACCTTCTTGATTGCTGAGTTTACGAATATGCTAATCAGAATAGGGTCAAATGGTGCAGTAAAAGAGACAATGATTACAAAGGAAGAGCTGCTATCAATGGTGGATTTAGCATCAAATGATGGCACCTTTGAGGTAGAGGAGTCAGAGAGAATAAGAGGGATTCTAGATTTCCCAAATAAGGATGTCTCAGATGTTCTCTGTACTCATAGAACAGACGTAGTAGGTATCCCAATAGAGGCAACCTATGAGGAAGTAAGGGATACAATTTTAGAGCATTCGTACACACGCTATCCTATATATGAAGATAGCTTAGATACAATTGTTGGGATGTTTTATTCTAAAAAACTAATAGAGTGGTCGATTGAGCCATCTCTTATTCTAGAAGATATTATTGATAAAGAGCCATTGTTTGTAGTACAAACGCTAAGTGTGGAAAAAGTGTTTAAGCTTATGCTCAACCATAAAAAGCATATGGCTATTGTATTAGATGAATATGGCGGTACTCTTGGTATTGTGACTCATGAAGATTTAATAGAAGAAATGATTGGTCAAGAGATTGAGGATGAAACGGATGATGATGAAGAGATTCTTTTATTTGAATCATCCGAAAGCCAAATTGTATGCTCTGGACGCTTTGAAATTGAAGAGCTAAATGAAATGCTTAAGCTTGCTATTGAAACAGAGAATGATACAATAGGCGGGCTCGTTTTAGAGCAGCTTGGTCATGTGCCAGAAGAAAATGAAAAATTCCGTTTTGAAAACCTTTATATAGAAATAAATGAAATGGAGCGCAATAGAATCGTCCGGGTAACAATTACTAAGGACACAGAAGATGCTTCAAATGAAACACAAGAGGATTAATTTCTCTTGTGTTTTTTTGTACCCTAAGATTTTGCACGCCGCGGAACGCACCCGCCTAAAGCGAAAATCAATCATCTATAGTTCGTACTTATCTTGAAACTTTCTGGTACGTTTTTATGGTTTCTTACACGTTTGTAATTTTTCTGAAAGAGAATCCGATGGAGGGTAAGGTTATGGTTTGGCATTATATAGTTATAAAGAAAAGCCAACCGGAGGATATTAAAATGCAAATTACAATTGAAAATATATACGAAGAATATAACCGTTACATATATTATTTATGTTTGAAACTAACAAAAAATCCTGTAGAAGCAGAAGACTTAATGCAAGAGGTATGGATGAAAGTTGTAAGGTACGAGTCTTATATGAAGGAAGTAGATCATATTAAAGCATGGCTGACTACTATTTGTATGAATACATTCCGCGATCGCTATCGTAAGCAAGTGAGACGTAGTAAATACGTAGCCAACCAACCAGAGCAATTAGATATTTCCTTGCTTGACCTCATCGCATCAGACGTTTTATCTGTAGAGGAGCAGCTGGAAAAAGAAGATGTTTGCGAAATTGTTCGTACAAAAATTTCTGAGCTAGATGCCATTTACCAAAAAACTGTAATGTACTTCTACGTTCATCAATTTTCACTGAATGAAATTGCTGAGGTCATGAAGGTTTCTATTGGAACAGTAAAATCACGATTATTCAGAGCAAAACAGCGCTTAAAGGAAATGATTATGAATGATGAAATGGCAAAAGAATCGTTAGCTTTTGCTTAATCTAAGGAAGCACCTACAAATAAGAGACGTGAAATCGTGTCATAGGTTTCACGTTTTATATTTTTTTAGTTAGGCTTTTTGAATTTCATCGATTATTATCTTAAGCAAACGAGCTTGGGGAAACAATTCCAAGCTCGTTTTTCCTGTTAATTTCTTTTTCATATCGCAGTTAGAAAATCTTAACAGAGGAAATGGCAAATACATAAGATGAATTTAAAGAAAAAGTACCAAAGAACTCAAAAAAGCTGATCGTGATACCTGAACTGCCCCGTAAATGTTAGACACCAAACTAACATTTACGGGGTGTTTTTATGTCCAAATTTACTGCTGAAGAGAGAGTACAAACAGTTTTACGTTATCTTAAGGGAAATGAAAGTTATAATGATATACAAAAAGACTTAAATATTGCGATATCTATTATTTCTGCTTGGGTTCAGTTATATGAAGAACAAGGAGTGGAAGCTTTCTTTAAACCCTATACAAATTATCCTGTTCATTTTAAACTAGAGGTACTTAATTACATGAACGATATGGGTACTTCCTCTGTTGAAACAGCAGCGATTTTTAATATTTCCTCACCAGGAATGATTAGGAATTGGCGAAAAGCGTTTGAAAACGGTGGTATTGATGCCCTACAACCAAAGAAAAAGGGGCGTCCATCCATGAAAAAAGAAACCAGATCGAATGCAAAAAAAACATCCCCAAGTGAAGGGTCTATGGAAGCTCTACGAGCTGAGAATGAGCGTTTACGTATGGAGAATGCCTACCTAAAAAAGTTGAATGCTTTAGTTCACGAGCAGGAAAAATTACTAACAAGATCAAAGCGCAAGTAATTTTTGAACTAAAGTCTGAGTTTGATGTAGTGGAACTGGTTAAAGTCGCTGACATTCCACGAAGCACGTACTATTACTGGGAGAAACGATTACAACGTGAAGATAAATACGCGACGACAAAAACAGCAATTGAAGCAATTTATCATGAACATAAAGGGCGCTATGGCTATCGTCGCATCGCTAAAGAGTTAGTAAAAAAGAACATTTGCCATGATCCGAAGACGATCAATAGATTGATGAATGAGATGGGCTTAAAATGTATGGTCCGGATGAAAAAGTATCGTTCCTATCGAGGAAAAGTAGGTAGAATCGCATCTAATTTACTGAATCGTGATTTCCAGGCAGACAAAATGAATGAAAAATGGGTGACGGATGTAACGGAATTTCATCTTTTCGGGGAGAAACGTTACCTATCACCAGTTTTAGACTTGTGCAATGGTGAAATCATTGCTTATAAGGTAATGAGCCGTCCAGTTTATCAACTTGTGGGTGATATGTTAGAGGATGCCATTCGACGATTAAATCCAAGAGATGAAGTGGTTCTGCATTCAGATCAAGGATGGCACTATCAAATGAAGAAGTATCATAAGACGTTAGAACGCCACCATATAAAACAAAGTATGTCTCGCAAGGGTAATTGTTTAGATAACGCAGTCATAGAGAACTTCTTTGGCTTGTTAAAGTCGGAGCTTCTTTATCTACAGGAGTTCGAGAGTATGGACCATTTTGAACGAGAACTACATGAATATATCGAGTATTATAATCACAAAAGAATGAAGACAAAATTAAAAGACCTAAGTCCGGTAGAATACCGAACTCAGATCTTAGAAGCTGCCTAACCTTTTTGTCTAACTTTATTGGGTCAGATCATACCTCTCACGATCAGCTTTTTATATCTATCAGGTCAAAATCTTACTCTTCAATAATTTCTTTTCCTGTAGAGAACCACTCTTCTACATTCCAAACTTTTGTAACTAAGCCTTCATAAAATTCAGGCTCATGGCTGACAAGGACAATCGTGCCCTTAAATTCTTTCATCGCACGTTTTAATTCTTCTTTTGCATGGATATCTAAATGGTTGGTCGGTTCGTCAAAAATTAGCCAGTTACTTTCTTCCATCGTCAGCTTACATAAACGGACCTTCGCTTGCTCACCACCACTTAAACTGGAAAGGGGACGAGTAATGTGCTCACTTTTCAGGCCAGTGCGTGCTAAGGCTGCTCGAACTTGGCTTTGCTCCATGCTTGGATACGTTTCCCACACAGACTCAATTGGTGTAATGTTACCAGCTTTTACTTCCTGTTCAAAGTAAGAAGGGAATAAGAAATCGCCGCGGATTACTTTACCACCAATAGGAGGGATTTTCCCAAGTATCGTTTTTAGCAAGGTAGATTTACCAATTCCGTTCATCCCGACAAGGGCAATTTTTTCTCCACGCTCAATCGTAAACGTTAAAGGTGGAAGAAGTGGCTTGTCGTAACCAATCTCTAAATGCTCCGCTTCAATTACATAACGCCCAGAGCTACGAGACTCCTTAAAGCCAAACTCTGGCTTTGCTGCTGTCTCCGGACGGTCAATGCGCTCAATACGATCCAATTGTTTTTGGCGAGATTTAGCTCGTCCTGTTGTTGAGTATCGTGCTTTGTTTTTTGCTATGAATTCCTCTTGTTTTTTTATGAAATCCTGTTGTTTTTCATAAGCATCAAGATGCTGTCTTTTATTTAGCTCCGCAAGCTCTAAAAATTTCTCATAGGAAGCAGTGTAGCGTGTAAGCTTCGAAAATTCTAAATGGAAAATGACATCTACAATTCCATTCATGAATTCTGTATCATGGGAGATCAATAGAAATGCATGTGGATAGTTTTTTAGATAGTTGGATAACCAGTTGACATGCTCTTCATCTAAATAGTTGGTAGGCTCATCTAGTAAAAGAACCTTTGGCTTTTCCAATAAAAGCTTTGCAAGTAAAACCTTTGTACGCTGACCCCCGGATAGTGCCTCAACTGGGCGATCTAATCCAATTGCATCTAAACCAAGTCCTCTAGCTACCTCTTCTATCTTCATATCTAATGAATAGAAGTCACCAGCATCTAATGCGTCTTGAATTTCTGCCATTTGTTCAAGCAATACTTCTAATTCCTCAGGCGTGGCATCGCCCATTTTTCCAATAATCTCATTCAGCTCTTCCTCTTTTTTATAAAGAGGTAAGAACGCATCACGAAGTGTATCGAACATAGAACGACCTGGCTGTAAACGTGTATGCTGATCCAAGTATCCATAATGAGTACCAGGCAGCCATTCTACTCTACCTTCGTCATATATAATTTCTCCAGTTAAAATGCTCATCAACGTTGATTTTCCAACACCGTTTGCCCCTACAAGTCCTACATGCTCACCTTCAACTAAGCGAAAAGAAACCTCTTTAAATAATGTGCGATCTCCGAATGTATGTCCTAAATTTACTACGTTTAACATATGATTTTTTCCTCCAAAAAGAAAGCTCGCAAACGAATAAAACAATAATCTTTTCTGTATCTCTGCTCAAAAATGCATCGCAAAGATATTTTTTTCTGTATATGCTCTACAGAAGTTACAGACAGGAATAGTTATGAAATCAACCCATCGAGGGACGGATTTTACATATTCTATTTCTCCCGTCTGCAAACAGAAAAAATACGTTTTACAGTTCAGCGAGCTGTTTGTTTAGTTCTGCAAGGTCTTCTTCCATTTTGGCTAGTCTACGTTCAGCATTTTCTACTTGAGCAGGATGTCCGTTAGATTCAAGCTTTTCCATGTCGCCTTGTAATCGAATATAGTCCATTTTCAACTCAGCAATTTGTGCTTGTAGCTGTTGTTTTGTCATGAATGTTCACCTTCAGCTTTTTGCTTCATTGTAGCATAAATATTAACTTAATGCGCAATTTCTTCTTCCTCTTTTTTTGAGACTATAACTTGCTCTATAAGTCCAACAACTTCTTCTAAATGGTTGCTAAAATCAAGCTGCTTTTGTTTGTACTTATAAGCATTTTTACGATTTTCATGAAGAATGATCTCCATCACAGCATTTTGCAGATAGGATTGTTTAATTTTTCTTCCTAGACCGAGGTTAGCGAAGCCATGTTTTTCTGTGGGGAACCCATAGTTAACCTCTTCTTCATGTGCGCATAGGATTATACAAGGAACATTAAATTGTGAAACCAAATAAGGGACATAGGATCCAGAGCTTATAACGATGTCGCTTAGGGGAATATAAATTTCTGGTTCATTGGTTTTTATAATGCCAATGGATTTTCGCGTAAGCGCGAAACGCTTTAGCTCAGTCACATCGTGCTTGTATTGGTCATTCACAAGAACGCTAATGCGTAATGGAATATGAAGCTGAACAAGATGTCTTAGTGTACGGTACGTTAAATTTTCAGGGTCTTCATATGGAAAAGCTACCACTATATGCGGGGGAAGGTCCGGCATGTTATTATTTTTATAAACAATCTTGTGTACTGGTATATAGCCGATAGGACCATAAACGTAGTTTTCCTTTGAAATCTCTTTAGGAGTTTCATAGAGTGCTTGAAAGACGATGTCTGCAAGCATACCACCATCTCCATGATCATCAAAATGGATAAGGGAACGGTTATCCCTTTTTAATCTTTTAATAAGATCCTTCTCGGAATTGCCGCTATCATGAATAATGCAATCCGGTTGGAAGGAATCCATTTCTGCCACTAATTGAGCATTCGTTTTATACAAACAGGGCTTAATCTGCTGTTTTTCTAAGTAGTTAATCAGGCTTGTATTAGAAGCAGGCACAAAAACTTTATTTTCCTTCGCCTTCATTGCAGAAATCAGACTGTTTGCACGATCGGCAGGATATAATCCTCGATGAGGCAATGTGTTTAATAGGTAAGCTAGTTTCAAGTTTCATCATCTTCCTTTCCGACATATTCTTTCTATTGTATGGAAAAGGACAGGGGTATATGACAATACATTCAGGAAAGGTGCAGTCTTGCATTAAGAAGGGGGTATAAAAATGGCAAAGCGAACGGCTATAGTTGTGGGAGCGACCGGGTTTACGGGTCAGTTTTTAGTAAAGCAATTATGTGAGAGTGAAGAATATGCAGCAGTGTCTATTATTACAAGGAGAAAGCCGGAATACGATCATCTAAAGCTAGACGTAAAAATAAAGGATTTTAATCGACTAGAGGAAGAGGATTTAGAAATCGCGGATGATTTATTTTGCTGCTTAGGAACAACGATAAAAAAAGCAAAAACAAAAGAAAATTTTCAAAAAGTAGATTTAGAGTATCCTCTTCAAATTGCTTCCTTAGCGAAAAAAAGAGGGATACCTAATTTTTATGTCATCTCTGCAGTTGGTTCAAACAAAAAATCTCCTTTTTTCTACAGTCAGGTGAAGGGACGATTAGAGGAAGAGCTAATAGAGCTCAATATGCCGAGTCTCTCTATTTTTAAACCATCCTTGATAATTGGCGGGAGAGAGGAATTTAGACTGGGAGAACGTGTTTCCGAAGGGTTATTTAAAGCACTAAATCCAGTGTTTGTTGGTCCCTTAAAAAAAATGAGAGCGATTCATGGGAGACAGCTAGCTTATGCGATGTATCACTATGCGCTTTATGGAAAGAAAAGCAAAGTAAATATATATCAAAATATAGATATTATAAATGCTAGACCAATAGAGACTACAGAAGATCAGCCTATATCTAGGGAAGAGCTATTTAACTGGGAGAAAAGAGAGGGTCTCTTTGTAGAAAAGGAAAAACAGGAGTAGGGGATATAGAGGTAAATATGTAATTGTCGTTCATGCTAAAAGTGCATATACTGCATTAATCTATGTTTATCCCGCTTTTAGACGGGTTAAAACTGGGAATTGCCCAGAAGAAAAAAGGAAACAAGCTTTCTCAGTCAAAAGGATGAACTTCATCAAACAGGAACTTTTCTACTAAAATGGGGCTATTTTTTTGATATAATAAAGAGCGAAAAAAGGAGGTTCTGTTAAGGTGAAAATTCTATTGGTAGACGGAACAATTATCGGGACGAAAACAGGTGTGTTATTAGAACAAGTGAAAGACTATATAGAAGAATTAAATAAAGACTACACTTTGGAAATCATTAAGCTTTCTAACTATGAGCATCAATTTGTAGACGGTCGACCATTTCAGCAATATAACGATGATATGAAGCTATTGGTCAGCAAATTCGATCAGGCAGACGGGTTTATTTTTGCTACGCCTATCTTTCAAGGGTCTATTCCAGGCGTATTAAAAAATACTTTCGACTTCTTGCATCCAAAATCGATGCGTTACAAGCCGGTTTCCATTGTTGCTAATGGTGGGACCTTTCAACATCATCTAGTAGTAGAAAACCAACTAAAGCCAATACTTGACTACTTTAAATGCTTAGTTACTCCAAACTACGTTTACACTCAAACAAGCCACTTTGATGAAAATAATAAAATTATTGATAAAGATGTCCATGTTCGTTTGAAAGAGCTTGCTCGCGTGTTTGTTTTATATGCTGACATGAGTCAAAACCTGACAAAAGAGGCAACGATTCGTATTAATTAATATGGCTCTCCGTATCATCCATGTGAGCTTTATGACTGGATAGCTCAAATTGATGACCTTGGGTTAAACAAATGAATAAAAAATTATTGTAGCTTAATCAAAGCCCCCAGCTGGGCTAACTATTGAAAAAAATTCATTTTATGACCGGATAGCAGTGATTTATAACCGGATAAAAATATTTATGACCGGATAGCTCGAATTTACGACCGGATAGAAAAATTTATGACCGCTGGGTGAAATAAGCTCATAATTTCTTCTTAGGCGAAAGCGCGAACTCAGACTATAAACAAACTCAAAGAAATTTGAAGTTTGTTTATAGTCTTTTTGTGTACTTGCAGTATCGAGTTTCTATTTGTAAAAATTTTATTTTCAATGAACTTTTTCTTTGTTCGGGTGTCTAATGTATATCAGTAAGCCAAAAGGGGTGTCCATGTGGAAGAGTTAGAAATTGCAAAGAAAGCAATACAAAGAGATGAGCAGGCTTTTTTGCAATTAATGCAGGTACATAAAGCTGCTCTCTATCGAACGGCTTATGCTTTTCTGAAAAATGAGCACGAGGCGATAGAAGCAATGCAGGAAGTAACATTTAGAGCCTATCAAAAAATTCATACAGTAAATGAACCAAAATATATAAAAACATGGCTAGTCAGAATCATGATCAATTACTGTCAAACTCAGTTAAAGAAAAATAGGCGCTTTATATCAGGGGAGGTACTTCAAGAGCTGAGATATGACGAAAACAGCTCTTATTTAGAAATAGATGAAGCAATTTCATCCCTGTCAGAGAAGGAACAGCAACTCATTCATATGAAATACTATCAAGACTCTAAAATTAAGGAAATAGCAAAAATAGAGAATATTCCTGAAGGAACGGTAAAGTCTCGGCTCAATAAAGCTCTAAAGTCATTGAGAAATTTTTTGTCGGAGAAAGGAGGGGCTGATCATGTTTGAGAGAGAGGAAGAAATGATAAACGAATCAAAGAAACGTTTAGAAGAAGTCTCGATTCCTGATGAATTGGTAAACAGTGCGATTCAAGAAGGCCTACAAAAAGCAAAGGCAAAAAGGCGTAAACGCAGAAAAACAATTTGGACTCTTGGAGTGGCAGCTGTGCTCATGCTGGCTTTTACGACTTCCATACGTGTTTCTCCTGCTTTTGCAAGTGCAGTTGCATCCATACCGGGTTTGGAACGATTTGTGCATATACTTCAGCCGGAGTTCGATAAAGGCATGGAAGCAATTATCGAAAATGAATACTATGAGCCAATTGCAATCAGTCAAACAAGGAATAATATTACCTTTACATTAGATGGAGTAATTATAGATGAGACTGGAGCAGAAATTTTCTATACACTCGAAGCACCAAGGTCTATAAAAAATATAGACTATGAAGATATAAAATTTTTGAATGGAGATAGAGAATTGGTGGGCTCCATAGCGTATAATTCTCCCAATCAGGAAGATGATAATCGAAAAACAGACAAGTTTAGTTTTACCTTTGTTGATATAGAAAAATTTAAAACGAAGGATTTTATTATTAAGTTTGAAGTCAAAGAGGGTAGAGAAGATTTAACGTCCTTCGAAATTCCATTTACGATTAAAAATGACCTAATGAACGGTAAAGTATTCGAGGTAAACGAAGAAGTAGTAATAGATGGTCAAAAAGTTTTCGTAGAAGAAGTGAAAATTTATCCACTTCGTGTAGCACTTACCATGCGCTTTGATGAGGGAAATGATATGGTGCTACTCCAATTTGAAGATATCCGACTAGAGGATGAAAACGGAGAGATTTGGAGCTCTATTCGAAATGGTTCTTCTGGCTTTGGAGATATAGGAGATTTAGAGAAAACTTTCTTTCTACAAAGTAACTATTTTAAAGAGCCAAAGGAGCTATACTTAAAGTTTGATAAAGTGCAGGCACTACCGAAGAAGGAAAGCTACCTTTTAGTCGATTTTAGTAAAAAGGAAATTTTAGAACAACCCTCCTTTGAAAAAATAAAAGTTACGAAAATTCTTTCAGGAGGTTTGGAGCTGGAATATAAACCTATTAAGGAAAACCATACTTATTCCTTATTTTCTCGAGGAGAGAATGCTATTGGAGAGAGCATAAACATATCATATGAGTCAAACGGGCAATACGAAAAATACCAATATGCCAATATCCAACTTGAAGGAAACATTATAAACCCAGTGAAGCTACCTTTTTATGCTTATCCAAACTATTTAAAGGGGTCAGCATCCATTCAGATAAAGTAGACAAAAGGCGAGAGTGCTGTTAAATCAGTATTCTCGTTTTTAGCATGGATACATACTTTAACAAAACTCCACAGCTTCTATTTACTAAATTCAAACAACCCTTTATAGTAGTATTATTTGAGTATTGGTAGTAGTGGAGGGCTTTTTGTGGTTTCAACTGTATTGGCAATTATTATTTTTATCATCACGCTCGCGCTTGTTATTTTACAGCCTAGAAATTTGTCGATTGGCTGGTCTGCCTGTGGAGGAGCATTAGCAGCCCTTTTAGTAGGAGTGGTCGATTTTCAGGACGTACTTGATGTAACAAGCATTGTCTGGAATGCAACTCTGGCCTTCATAGGGATTATTATTATTTCCTTAATCTTAGATGAGGTTGGTTTTTTTGAATGGTCTGCACTCCATGTAGCAAGAGCTGCAAAGGGAAATGGAGTACGCATGTTTATCTTTGTAACTGTATTAGGTGCTGTGGTCTCTGCATTATTTGCAAATGACGGAGCAGCCCTGATTTTAACACCAATCGTGTTGGCTATGGTACGTAACTTAAACTTCAATGAAAAAATGGTATTCCCATTTATCATGGCAAGTGGATTTATCGCAGATACTACCTCGCTTCCATTTATCATAAGCAATCTAGTAAACATTGTTTCTGCTGATTTTTTCGGTATTGGGTTTGTAGAATATGCTTCCCGAATGATCGTGCCCAACCTGTTTTCATTGGTAGCTAGTGTAGTCGTGCTTTATTTATTCTTCCGAAAAAGTATTCCAAGGAATTATGATACCTCTGACTTAAAGGAGCCAATGGATGCAGTTAGAGATTTGAGAATGTTCAAGCTCTCTTGGTATGTCTTAGCTATTTTGTTGATAGGTTATCTCTCTAGTGAGTTTATTGGGGTACCAGTTTCCTTTGTAGTAGGAATTATAGCGATATTCTTTTTGCTGATGGCTAGAAGAAGTCCTTCTATTGAAACAGGTAGAATTGTGAGGGGAGCACCATGGAACATCGTATTCTTTTCGATTGGAATGTATGTAGTTGTCTATGGACTACAGAATGTTGGCATGACTTCTATCTTGGCAGATGTAATCCAATCCGCTTCAGACAATGGTTTGTTTGTCGGAACTATTTCCATGGGCTTTATCGCAGCTATTCTTTCCTCGGTGATGAATAATCTTCCAACGGTCATGATTGATGCATTAGCCATTGCGGAAACGTCCACAACTGGGATTATGCGTGAGGCACTCATTTATGCGAACGTTATAGGATCGGATTTAGGACCGAAAATCACTCCAATCGGTTCACTTGCAACATTGATTTGGCTGCATGTCCTGTCTCGTAAAGGAGTAAAGGTTTCCTGGAGTACATACTTTAAAGTAGGAATAGTCCTTACTGTACCAACACTTTTTATAACATTAGTGGGCCTATATATTTGGCTACTGGTCATTTTATAAAAAAACGTCTGAGTTCGTTGCTCAGACGTTTTTATGTATGTACTTATGTTTAAAATGTTAAGAAATATTCCAAGATTAGTCGTTGCAGCATAATTAGCACCCGAAATTGACTAAAAAAGTTTACTCTATTGAACAAACTTCACTTTATGACCGGATAGCGGAGGTTTATGACCGTATAAAAAAATTTATGACCGGATAGAGCAGATTTATGACCGGATAGAAAATTTTATGACCGGATAGAACAGATTTCTGACCGCTAAGCAAAAAAGTACATTTAGTTGGAGATAATTTAATTAAAATAATTATAGTGCTCACAGGAATCAAATAAGAATCTTTTTATATTGAATAGAAGAAAAAAAGCCGGATAAAATATAGAAATATTTATTATTCCACATCGCCTTGTTGATCAGGAAACCATTTGAGTAAGTTGGAGAAGTTATAGAGATACTCATTTAGCTCATCTGGAGATGTAGAAAATTGATTGCTATGCCACTCCACTAAAATACCCATAATTGCGTTAGTTTGATAGCTAACAAAATACTCCATTTGTTCTTCAGGAAGATAGTCGATGGAATTCATGGTAAGATCCTTCATCATCTTGCGTATAGCGTGAAAAAGTTTGTAATAGTATCTTATAGGATTGGTCTCATCAAAAATGATGTGATAAAACCCTTCGTATCTTTTCACGTGATGAAAAATAATAATCATGTCTGATTTCAAATTTTGGATATTAAAATTGGTTTGATGATAGGGTTCTTCATAAGATTTCCTCAAATCATCGATAATTTCCTCGAAGTAGCTTTCAAAAACTCCATGAACATTTTGATAGTGAAGGTAGAAGGTGCCTCTGTTTATTTTGGCGAGACGACAAAGCTCCGTAATATTAATGGACTCTAACGGTTTGTTTTTCAAAAGTTCTAGTAATGCGTTTCGCAGGCTTTCCTGTGTTTTTAAAATACGTAAATCAGTTTTCATTATTTTCCTCCAAATGTTAATAAACAATTTCTTTAAATTTGTTCTATAATATACAGTTTTGGATTTTGTGTTGTTTGTATGAAGCTATTATATAAAGTATAATTTTAAATGAACAGGTGTTCAATAGAGTATCCTAAAAAGGAGGCAATTATAATGAAATTACAAGACAAAGTAGCTATAGTTACTGGAGCAGCATCAGGTATGGGTAAAGCAATCGCTGAAGGCTATGCAGCAGAGGGCGCAAAAGTTGTCGTATCAGATATGAATTTAGATGGCGCGAAAGCGGTTGCAGAAGCAATCACTGCAAATGGTGGAACTGCATTTGCAATTGACACAAATGTAACAAAAGATGACGATCTTACTCGCTTATTTGATGAAACAGTTAAAACTTACGGTAAGTTAGATATTTTAGTAAATAACGCTGGAATCATGGACGGTATGGAGCCGGTAAATGAAATTTCAGACGCACGCTGGGATATGGTATTTGCAGTAAATACTACTGCAACTATGAAAACAATGCGTTTAGCAACTGACCTTTTCTTAAAACAAGGCAGCGGTGTAATCGTAAACAATATTTCTGCTGGTGGTCTGTATGGAGGGCGTGCAGGAGCTGCATATACAGCTTCTAAGCATGCAGTTGTAGGTTTAACAAAAAACACAGCGTTCATGTTTGCTGATAAAGGAATTCGTTGTAACGGAATCGCACCAGGTGCAGTAGTTACGAACATTTCATCTACTATGACGAACATAAGTCAATATGGAGTTGGAAAACAACAACTAGGTATGGGGTTAAATCCTCGTGCTGGACAGCCAGAGGAAATTGCAAAACTTGCTATTTTCTTAGGATCAGAAGACGCAAGCTTTATCAATGGTGTAGTCGTAGCAGCTGATGGCGGTTGGACTACTTATTAATAGCTACTAAAAATGTAAACCACTGAAGTTACTTTAACTTTGGTGGTTTTTTGGTGCCTTACAACTTGCGGTTACTTTTTTCTAGAAAAGGGAATGGAAAAAATAGAGTGAAACTTTTGATGGCATCTTCTCGTATAAAAGATGTAACTCAAAGTAGCGTTAAAAACTCTTTATGTATGCTAAGTGACTATTCATTTTGATATTTACAGCCTGCATACAATAAACGGAATTTCCTTGCATAGGCAAGAGTTATATCCAACAGTTAAAATATAAAACTAGAATAAGGGAGAGTGTGTAATGGAAATTTTAAGAAGATTCCGCGATATTATGTCAAGCAATATTAATGCGTTATTAGATAAGGCAGAGGATCCAGAAAAAATGATCGACCAATACTTGCGCGACCTAAATAGAGATCTTGGGAAGGTAAAGTCCGAAACGGCTACAATTATGGCTGCTGAAAAACGGGCGACACGTGAGCTAGAGGAGTGCCAAACGGACATTGTAAGCATGCAAAAGTATGCAGTTAAAGCATTAGAGGCTGGTAATGAAGAGGATGCAAGAAAATTTCTGAACAAAAAGGCTGAATATACAGCGAAGGAAACAGACTTAAAAACGGCAAAAGAGTTAGCTTCCGCTAATACAGTACAAATGAGACAAATGCACGACAAGCTTGTCGCTGATATCGGAGAACTGGAATCTAGAAGATCTATCCTTAAGGGAAAAGCGTCTGTTGCTAAGACACAGAAGAAGGTCAATGAATTTACCTCTTCTATGGGAGGAGCGAGTCGCTCAATGTCTGCCTTCGATAAGATGGAGGCTAAAATTAACCAGGAGCTGGATGAAGCAAATGCAATGGCCGAGCTAAATAAAGGTATAGGAGAAGATATAGAAAATCTTGCCTCTAAGTATGATACAGACAAGGATGTAGAAAATGAACTTTCTGCATTGAAAGCTCAATTAAACGTTGACGACGAGCTGGCAGCTTTAAAGGAACAGCTACAAACAAAAAAAGAATAGAAAAAATATACAAGGCTGTAGCAATTGCTACAGCCTGATTTAAAAATACAAAAAAGTAGAGGAAGGGAATAATGGTTATCCAATATAAATGTCCTAACTGTGGATCAGATATGGAGTTTGATAGTACCTCGGGTATGCTATCCTGTAACAGCTGTGGGAGAAAGGACAATATAGAGAGTTTCTCAGATGAGTTCATCACAACCACTTTTGAAGAGGATGAGGCTAAGCAATACAATTGTAATAACTGTGGTGCAGTCATAATTACTGATGCGGATACGACAGCGACTAACTGCAGCTTTTGTGGTGCAGCTGTGGTTTTGGGGGATAGATTGTCCGGTGACTTAGCTCCTGCTAAAGTTATTCCTTTCACCATAAACAAAGAGCAAGCGATGGAAGCCTTTCGGAAGTGGTGCAAAAACGGCCGTTTGACTCCCTCGGGGTTTATGACTGCCGATAGGGTAAAAGGAATTACTGGTATTTACGTACCCTTCTGGCTGTATGACTTGGATAGCAAGGCAAAGGTTGACGCTGTTGGCACACAGGTTAGAACCTATACAAGAGGGGATTATATCTATACGGAAACAAAGTTCTATGATGTCTACCGAGATATTGATTTAAGCTATGTAAAGGTGCCAGTTGATGCCTCAGAAAAGCTAGATGATGAGTTAATGGATAAACTTGAGCCATATGATTATAACAGCCTGAAGGATTTCAAAACACCTTATCTAGCTGGTTATATTGCCGAGAAATACAATTTTACAGATCAGGAATTGCTCACACGAGTAAAAACGAAGGTGCAGCCATACATAGACAGTTATATTAGCTCGACAATTGCTGGTTACTCCTCCGTTCAATACAAAAATAAACAAATTGATACAAACAAGAAGAAGGCGCATTACGTACTTTTACCAGTTTGGATGGTTTATTATGACTTTGGCAATAAGGAGCACATCTTTGCAATGAATGGACAGACAGGGAAAGTTGTAGGAAAGCCACCACTTAGCATGGGTAAGGTTGCTGGATGGTTTAGTGGTATTGCTGCAGCATCCTTTATCATTTTGAAGGGTATTTCCTTCGCAATTGGTGGTGTCCTATGGTGAAAAAACATTCGATTTTACTCCTTACGCTATTCCTATTATTATTTCCCTTAGGACTAACACAAGCAGCCGATACAAAGCAACGGGTTTTTGATGATGCAGGTATTTTATCTGCAAGTGAAGTAGAAGCATTAGAGATACTGTCTTCAGAATATAGCGAGAAAAACGAAACAGACTTTGTTATCCTTACAACAAATGGGGCAGAGGATAAAGGTTTAGAAACTTATATGGGTGATTTTGCAGATAGTACAGGAATTGGTTATGGAAAGCATAATGGAAGTGCAGCCTTAGTCGGTATAGATATGATTAATAGAGACGTTACGTTAAGGGGCTTCGATAAGGCAGAGGAATATCTTGATAACGAAAGAATGGACCTACTTAGAGATAAAATAACTCCTGCTTTATCTGCTGGAAACTACTATGAAGCATTTCGTGAATTTATTATTACCTCGGATAAATATATGGAATATAGACCTGGTGTAAATCCTGAAAGTATCCTTTTCAAATGGTGGTTCCAGGTTGGTGCATCTCTAGCACTTGGAGGTATAATTGTTGGTATTATGGCATTTAACTCTGGTGGTAGGGTAACAGTGAATAGTCAGACCTATTTCGAAGCGAACAATTCAAGAGTAACTAGTAAACGTGATGTCTTCGTCAATCAAACGGTTTCCAAAATAAAGAAGCCAACTAACAACAATAGTGGTGGAGGAAGCAGTGGTGGCGGAGTAACAAGCGGTGGTAGATCATTTAGCGGAAGTAGCGGAAAATTCTAAGGCTTTCAATTTACTTAATCATGAAGGGAATGAGATAATGTCTTTTTTTAGAAATCAATTTTCAGATGTAGTGGAATGGCGAGAATTTAGAGAAGATATGATTTTCTGGAAATGGAACAATGAAGAAATTAAGAAAGGAAGCAAGCTAATCATCCGACCTGGCCAGGATGCTGTGTTTTTTAATGGTGGACGCATCGAAGGGATTTTTGAGGATGATGGCGAGTATGATATTGAGTCTCAAATCGTACCTTTTCTTTCAACGCTAAAAGGATTTAGATTCGGTTTTAACAGCGGGATGCGTGTTGAGGTGCTTTTCGTTAATACGAAGGAATTTACCGTAAAGTGGGGAACTCAGAACCCTATTAATATCCCAACACCTCAGCTACCTGGAGGAATGCCAATTCGTGCGAATGGTACATTTAATTTTAAAGTTAATGACTATGTGGGACTAATCGATAAGGTTGCAGGCGTGCGCACAAGCTATCTTGTAGATGACGTAAAGATTCGTATTACTTCTGTTTTGGATCAGCTATTGATGAAATGGATAAGCCACGAAGGTAAGGATATGTTCAACCTACAGGCAAATGCCTCAGATATAGCTGGGGGTATTAAGGATGATCTAGATATGCAAATCATGGATATGGGTATGAAAATCACTGGGTTCAATATTATGAGCTTCAATTATCCAAAGGAAATCCAAGATATGATCACAAAGAATGCATCCCATGGGATGATCGGAGATCTCTCCAAATACCAACAGGTTTCTGTTACGGATGCGATGGCTTCAGGAAAGCTTTCTGGATCAGGAGCAGCCTCGGATATGGCGGGAATGATGATGGGCATGAATATGGCAAATGAAATGATGAAAAACATGAACCAGAGTAATCCAAATCAAAGTCAAAGCCAGGCTTCTTCCCAAACTAACCAACCAAGCAGTAGTAATGCCGGCGGTGGTCAAATGCCGAACTTCTGTCCGAACTGTGGACAAAAAACAACTGGTGCAAACTTCTGCCCAAATTGTGGACAGAAGCTAGTATAAGTAAAAATTTAAACAAAGGATAATCAACCTGTATAGGCTGATTATCCTTTCATTTTGATGGAGTAAGGAAAGGGGAGAAAAGTGTGGAAAATGTAAAGGTTGTTTATATACTTCTTTTTGATGAAAGTGGTAAGCAGGTTTTAATGGTTAAAAACAAAGGGGATCATGGCTCTTACTATACACTTCCAGGAGGAAGAGTAGAAAAAGGAGAAACTCTACAGGAAGCAGCGATTCGAGAAACTAAAGAAGAGACAGGCATAGATATCGAGATAGAGGGAATTATCTTTGTAAATGAAGCCTTTATTGAAAATGTAAAACAGCATTCTATTTTTATCACCTTTAAAGGGAAACGTATAGGTGGAGATTTGGTTCTTTCGCGTCCAGATGAAATAGAGGAGATTGTGTGGATGGATGTAGCTTCAGCTGAAAAGTTTATACATATCCCTGCGAAACTAGAAGGATTATTTAGCCAACAGATTTTGGTTCCATATTTTAATAGAGGCGAAGTAGCTCATAAATACTAGTGTATCTGCAAAAGAAAGGAATAGTAGGGAATAATTTAGGTTTCTTAATATAGAGTTAACTTCAAAATAAGACTATAAGATAGGAAGATATATTACTTGGCTAATTGGATAGAGGTGGCGTCTCCAGCGTGATGAGTGAGAGAGATAAGACATCACAAATGACGCTCAAGCGACGGGGTTGATTAATCGTTCTCACCGCACGGAAAGTGACCGCGGAGAGTGGAAACAATTATACATTTTTTTAATAATTATTTGTCTAGCTTCAGCATGAGCTTCTCTTATTAAGAACAGTTAGGCAACATCTTGGCGTGCTAACTGAATCTAACGGAAACCTATGATATATTAATCATAGGGATTTACGAAAGGATGTTATGAATGGCAAAACGCTTAGTATTAGCAGAAAAACCATCTGTTGCAAGAGATATTGCACGGGTACTTAAATGTGATAAAAAAGGAAATGGATATATAGAGGGCAAAGATTATGTAGTTACTTGGGCACTAGGACACCTAGTAACATTAGCAGATCCAGAAAGCTATGATGTTAAATATAAAACGTGGAATTTAGAAGATTTACCGATGTTACCAGAAAACCTTAAACTGACTGTGATAAAACAATCAGGTAAACAATATAATGCTGTTAAATCGCAGCTAACACGTGGCGATATCAATGAAATTATTATAGCTACTGACGCAGGTCGAGAAGGCGAATTAGTTGCTCGCTGGATTATTGCAAAAGCGAAAGTAAATAAGCCGATTAAACGCCTATGGATTTCTTCTGTAACTGATAAAGCGATTAAAGATGGCTTTGCAAACTTAAAGCCTGGCAAAGCGTATGAAAACCTCTATTCATCTGCTGTAGCTCGTTCTGAGGCAGATTGGTATATTGGTCTTAATGCCAGCCGTGCGCTATCTACAAAATTCAATGCACAGCTAAATTGTGGACGAGTTCAGACTCCAGTAGTGGCTATTATTGCAAAGCGTGAAGATGAAATAAAACATTTCAAGGCTCAGTCTTACTATGGAATTGAAGCGCAAACAGTAGACAATTTAAAGCTTACTTGGCAAGATTCTAGAGGAAATGGTCGTAGCTTTGAAAAAGAAAAAATTGATGATATCGTGAAAAAGATTGGTAAAGGAAACGCTATAGTAACGGAAGTTGAGAAAAAGCATAAGAAATCGTTTGCTCCTGGTCTATATGATTTAACCGAGTTACAACGTGATGCAAATAAAATTTTTGGTTACTCTGCAAAAGAAACATTGAATATCATGCAAAAGCTGTATGAGCAACACAAAGTATTAACTTATCCTCGTACAGATTCACGCTTCATCTCATCTGATATTGTTAGCACCCTTCCGGAACGTTTAAAAGCTTGCGCCGTAGGAGAATATAGACCGTTAGCCAACAAAATCTTGAACAAGTCGATAAAAGCTTCTAAATCATTTGTAGATGACAGCAAGGTTTCAGATCACCATGCTATTATACCAACGGAAGGTTATGTAAATTTCTCTGCCTTTAATGATAAAGAACGCAAAATTTATGATTTAGTTGTTAAACGTTTCCTATCTGTTCTATTCCCAGCATTTGAGTACGAACAATTAACGTTGCGTGCGAAAATCGGTGATGAGAACTTTGTTGCTAGAGGAAAAACAATTCTAACAAGTGGTTGGAAAGAGGTCTATCAAAATCACTTTGAAGATGAGTCAACGGATGATTTAAAAGAACAGATTTTACCAAGAATCGAAAAGGGTGATTCGTTAAACGTCAAGTTGATCGCTCAAACCTCTGGCCAAACAAAGCCACCTGCACGCTTTAATGAAGCAACTTTATTAACAGCAATGGAAAACCCTACGAAGTATATGGAAATGCAGAATAAACAGCTCGCAGACACGTTAAAGTCCACAGGCGGATTAGGTACGGTTGCAACACGTGCCGACATCATCGATAAGCTATTTAATTCATTTTTAATTGAGAAGCGTGGTAAAGATATTCACATTACTTCCAAAGGTCGACAATTACTTGATTTAGTGCCTGAAGAATTAAAATCCCCTACACTAACAGGGGAATGGGAACAAAAGCTAGAGGCTATAGCTAACGGCAAACTAAAAAAAGAAATATTCATTGCTGAAATGAAGAAATATACGAAAGAAATCGTTTCTGATATAAAAAGCAGTAATAAGAAATATAAACACGATAACATATCCACTAAATCTTGCCCAGACTGTGGAAAACCGATGCTTGAAGTTAACGGCAAAAAAGGTAAAATGCTTGTCTGCCAAGATCGTGAATGTGGTCACCGTAAGAATGTGGCACGTGTGACGAACGCTCGCTGCCCGCAATGTAAGAAAAAGTTAGAGCTTCGTGGTGAAGGGGAAGGACAAATTTTCGTATGTAAATGTGGCTATCGTGAGAAATTATCTGCATTTGAGGCCCGCCGTAAAAAAGAAGGTGGCGGTAAAGTTGATAAAAAATCGGTACAGCAGTATTTGAAAAAGCAAAATAAAGAAGAAGAACCGATTAATAATGCTTTTGCGGATTTATTAAAAGGTATAAAATTTGATAAATAATTATAGAAGATGGGTTGTGTCATATTTTGACCAACCCATCTTTTATAATTATTAAATAAAGTTCTACAATTTCTATGGAATATATAGTATGAAATTACTTTAAATTCAAAATTTAATACAAATAAAATGCCATATAGTGTACATTGTATTTAACAAGGAGGAAGGGGGGGACTATTTGAAACATATATTAGAATCTATTTTGCGCTTTTTTTGCGTTGTCTTCGGTTTGATTCTTCTAAGTGCATTTGTAGGATTGTTTACAAAGGGTATTCAGTTAAACATTGGTATGTATTTGGATAACATCATTCAAATCATTCAAGGATTGACTAGTCCCCAAAATATAGTGTTTATTGGACCAACCGGTTTTGAGTACTCCATTTTTATTGATTTTTGGGATAACTATTTCTATTCTATGATTTTATTTCTTACGGCATTATTAATATCTATAGTCATTGGGATTTTTATAACTTATTTGACTATACTATTACCCCAAAAAAGTAATCAATTTATCGTTAAAATAGTTTCACTATTAGAATCATTGCCGGACTTACTCATTATTATAATTATTCAGTTAGCAGTGCTGTTTTATTATAAACGGACAGGTACTTTACTTTTTTCAACTGCTGGAACTTCTCAAAATAAAACGTACTTTTTACCAATGATTTCTTTGTCATTAATCCCTGCTGTTATGGTTTTTAAAGTCATTCTTTATTTAGCAAATGAAGAGTTGGAGAAAACTTATATACTTTTAGCTAAAAGTAAAGGATTTAACAGTTCCGAATTATTCTTTTCGCATGTTCTAAGAAATATTGCTCCTAACATTATTATTCATAGCAAATCCATTATTTTAATACTGTTATCTTCTATGGTAGTTTTTGAAAAATTATTTAATATAAATGGGATATTTTCATTTATTATTGCATATCCCAACCCTGACATAATTGCCTTTACGCTAATTATGATTTATATACCAATTTTCATTTTATATACACTTGTCACGAAAATTATCTATAAGCAAACTGGTCAAAGATTGGAATGGTGATATAAGTGAATATAATGAAAAGAGTTTTTAAAAATAAGCAGTTCCTTTTGGGTTTTAGTATAATTAGTGGATTATTATCAATAAGTATATTGTATTTTCTTATTTATCAAGATCGAATACCTACGGTAGGATTGTTGCTTGATAGTAGCGGGAAACCTATACGAGCACCTTATAGTGGTAAAGCATATCCACCTTTAGGGACTGATAATTTCGGAAGAAACATTGTAGTTGTAATGATCGTTGGGGCCAAATACACTATATTCGCAGGAATAGTTATTTCAATTATTAGAGTCGTTCCCTCCATATTCTTTGGGTTTATCATTCATTTTTATCTTCAAAAGATTAAGACTCCAATTAAATATCTTGCAGATACTATTAATTATTTTCCAATTACTTTGTTCGCATTTTTGATTTTAAATTGGGTTAGTTTTCAAGGGATATTGATGATGGAGGCAACCAACTCTTATTGGGATCTAGTAATGCTCTATATTTTAGTTGTATCCATTGTTTTTATTCCAACCAATTCCATACTAATAGCTAATGAAGTGCAATTAATAAACAAAATGGAATTTATTGAATGCTCTCGAACGTTAGGAGCAAGATCTTGGCGCATTATTACAAATCACATTAAACCGTTTTTAATGCCACACTTATATATAATCTTTATCAGGGAGTTTATACAATCGCTCATTCTCATGGCTCACTTAGGTGTTTTAAGTATATTTATTGGAGGAATAGCCTTCAAAGATGATTTGTTTGGATATTCTAAGCCAATTTCTCCAACTAGTGAATGGGCAGGTACGTTAGGGATGTGGTGGAGTTTTCTTTGGACATCTTACCCGTGGATTTCTTTAGTACCTATTGTTTTGTTAACAATATTAATCTTAGCGGCTAAATCTATATTAAATGGTTTGCAGACTGTTCTTTCATCAGAAGAACAGATTGTTAGTGTGGCTGATTACAAATCGGTTAAACAATTTGATAGCCTAGAACCATTTCAGTTGGTCAAGGAAAAGTCTACTTGATTGTTTTCAAGTGGGTAAAAAAGCTTTGAAACGTTGTACTTCAACGTTTCAAAGCTTTTTAATAACCAAATTCTAAAAGTGTGTTCCCTCTTCACTCATTCCTGTATTTCGCTAAACTGATGGCCTTTAGTTAAAATTCTCTATTTATATAAAAAAACTTGAAGGGTATCCTTCTGGTCGATTGTGGCTAATAAGACATTGCTTATGTCCACGTTATATGCTGTCTCGACTTTATTTATTAGCCACTCCTTACTATGATTTGTTTTGTTTAATTCATCGTAATTAATTTTCCCTTCTTTAATAAGGACAGAAGGAAGAGGGACGGCTTCAGGAACTATATTCATATCTGCTCGAGTAGGAGTTTGGTGTTGAGGGTATAAAAAACTAGAAATAGAACCGTCTGGCTCCCATAAAGCACAAGAGACTTTTTGTACATCTTCTATCTTTTCTTTTCTTAATTCTGATAGAAGAAACTCAAGAGAGATTCTTGCCTTACGTAAATTTGCGTCAACAATCTTTCCGTTTTTTATTAGTGGAATGGGAGGGTGGTCTATAAAATGTCGAAACAGAGTCCACTTTAGGCTTAATGAGACACCGAGTGTATATAAAATAACTAAAGCAGACATGGTAATCATGGACCCCTTCATTCCTAAACCTTCATCAGACAAGGGGTGAGCGATAATATTACCGATAGATATTGCCATAGCAAAGTCGAGCAATCTTAACTGTGAAATAGAACGTTGGCCCATAACTTTTGTCGCAAAGAGTAAAAAGAAGAAAGCAACAACCGCTCTTAGAATCCATTGAATTGCTGTAAGTGATTCTTGGGAATGAAAGAAGTCCACATTTGATACATCCTTTATCGCTTTATGTTTGTTCTTATTGTCTCCTTTATAATTATGATTATGTGTTTGTTCTAAACAAGAAGAAAAAGTAGCCAAGTGGTAAAATATTCGATAGAGGAAAAGGAATAGCTTACTTCATATAATGCTTTATTAAATATGGAAAGATAGTAAAGTTTCGATTGAGAGTATGTCCTATTTATTTGATAGTTAGAAGCTTAGTTGTACAATCGCTATATCATATTGGATAAAAATTATAATATTGGAAATAAAAAAAATCTATGTTACTATCAAAATATTGGTACAAAAAATTGTTTTACAAGATTGAATCATTAACGGAAGTAGGAAAATTAAATGGTCAGTAATGAAAAATTTTATAATTTTCTTAAAAGTAAAACATGGGATCTAACAGAAAAATGGTACGAGAATCTTAACAAAGATCTAAATGGAATTTATAGTACTAATAATCAAGAGGAAATACAATTGCTTAAAGAGCAGAACCATCTATTCCATGAGAAATTTGTAGATTTGTTTAACAATTCTAGTGAAGAAGGTCTAAAAAGTTTTGATGACTTTATCGAAGTAATAGTCAATGACAATGGTCATCAACGTACCCCCCTTACGGAAATAATAGGGGAATTTTTTCATCAACAATATCTTTATTTAGAATTATTAGAGGAATTTGTATCAAAATATGAGAACGAACTAAGTGACAAACAGATAATTGAATTTAGTACCGCTATTTTGTCTACAATCAATGATATTATTCTTAAGTTTACTAAAGAGTTTATAGAGCAATCTCAAATAAGATTGAAATCCCAACAAGAGATGATTATTGAATTAAGTGCACCAGTTATTAAATTAACGGCTGACTCCGCATTGCTACCACTAATTGGGGAAGTAGATACAAATAGGGCTAAAGTAATTTTAGAACAATCACTTCAACAATGTGCGGATATGAAAATCAAACACTTATATATTGATTTGTTAGGCGTTCCGGTTGTGGATACTATGGTTGCACAACAATTATTTCAAATGATCAGTGCACTAAAGTTAATTGGAGTGAGTACCTCACTTTCAGGGGTTCGCCCTAGTATTGCACAAACAACCATACAATTAGGAATTGATTTTAAAGGTGTAGAGACACATTCTAGCATTGAACAGGCTATGAGGAAACATAGATAATTTAAGTCAAAGAACGTTCCTATTAGGAGCGTTTTTTATTTTATATAAAATGGAAGAGGAAATAATATTAGAAGGAGGAACTAATTTATAGAGTCAATTGTAACTGATAAAAAGGGAGTTTAAATAGAAGACATGAGCATTCCTAAAGTTCGAAGCGAATGTAAAAGTGGAGTGGATTAAGGAATTATCAACAACTTTACCACAGTTGTGGATAATTAAGTGAAAATTAAAATAAATGATATGATTTTAGTGCACTAGAAATATATAGCTCATAGAAAATTTAAAAGTATCTTATATGAATGATTGTTGTTTGGTATATATGGTATGGGTGTATAAAATGTTCAATATTTCAGTTTGATATATTACTTTTTCCTATATGCCCTTAACGATACTTTTAAAGCTGAATAATTCCCTATAGCTGCATAACCATAAAACCAACCCATAAAAAGGCCCGCAACAATATGATGACGATGGCTGATAAAGACAGAAATAATAAGGCCTTAGATCAAGGCTATGAAAGGGACATTTTTGGCTTGTACGCGAAAAAGAATTTTGATTATTTGAGTGATAATTATGATTACAGGTATAGCTATTACAGCATCCCCAAAATTTGTATGTATTAAAGGAAAATTCATATCACACCTCAATTTATTTCAGTTAGGTATAGATTTACCTAAAAAAAAGTGATTCATACTCTTTATAGTATAAAAAAGGTAAAAATATAAATGCCATACAATTGGATAAAGGCTAAACGGAGGCTTATGTATAAAACAGAAAGTAAAAAGTAAGAGACAATTTTTTATCTCTTACTACGCTCAATTTTATCTAACTTTCTTGTTAATTCATTAATTTGTTTTTGCATTTGTTCTATTTGAGCCGATTGATTTGACTGCTCACAGGATTTTTGATTATTTGTATTTTCTAATCCTTTAAGTGCAATACCTGCTGCTAAAGCTGCTATTCCATCTCCTATTGTAGTAAGTGTAGCTCCGAAAAGTGCTAATTTAGCTACTAGAAGATCCGTTGATTCTGAACTTGAATCATTTTGTAAATCATTCTTATTATTCATTAACATGCTTCCTTGTCTATATTATTAGCAATTATGCTTTATCACATGTTATTCAAGCCATTCAAACAAGCAAGGGCGTTTTTATTTAGACCCTAAGAAAAAAGGTCCTAAATAGCATATTAAATATGTTCCCGCTAGTGGTCTACAACAGCATTTAAATTGCCTCTCTATATTCAATGTAGAGAAGGTGTGCCTCTGTAAAGAAAGTAATATCGTTGTTGTTCTCCACAAAATAACCAACACTCTTATGTTGGCATATTCTAGACAAAAGACAGCCAAAGGATGTTAGACAAGATATGCATTCCAAAAACAACGAAAAATTCATTGAGCAGCCTAACTTAGGCCCAACATTGGAGTTCTTAGGTTCTGCTTTCGAAACACTAGGTCTACTTATTGGGACGATTGGAGAAGGAATATCCCTACAAGAAATGTTAGAGGAAGAACACTCCGAAAAGAAAATTATGAGTGATCAAAAAAGTCAACTATCCCAAATAGAAAAAAAACTAGACTGCATCATTAAGGAGCTTAAATCATTATAGTTGTGGCTTTTAAGAAAAATAAAAAGGACCATTCAATCTTAGGTCCTCATGACGGAGATGAGAGCGAGGAAATTTCTCATTTGTTAGTATTTGGAATTTTTAAGAACAAATTATTGTAAAAATACATTTACTCTTAACACTAGAGGCTAAGACATAATCAAATAAACAATTCGTATAAACCTTATCTGTTTGTCCACCCAAAATGCCCCCGATTTCCTTTGGGGGTTATTGTGATTATGAGGAAGTTCATAAAATTGTTATTATTACAATGTCCCTGAGTATAAAAAACTTCACTTTAACTAATAGATACACTACAATGAGTAATGTGAGGTGAGCTTACGTGAAAATTGGAAAGTTTAAAATGAACGAAAGTGGATTGAATCGCTTTTTCGGACCACTTGAATCTAAAATAATGGATATTCTTTGGACTGGTACGGAGATGACCATTAAGGATGTACAAAAGGTATTGGACTGTGAAAAAGCAACAAATTTTAACACGGTTATGACCGTCATGAACAGATTAGTGGATAAAGGAATACTACAAAAAAGAGCAGAGGGTAGATCTTCTATGTATATGCCAGTTCTTTCGAGAGAAGAGTTTATCAATACTCAATCTAAGGAAATGACGAACGAGCTTATGGACGAGTTTGGCAATGTGGTTGTCAGTCATATGCTAGATGCTATAGAAGATGTTGATGATGATCTAGTTGCTAAGCTTGAGCAAAAAATAAAAGAGTGGAAAAAGGAAATGTAGCTTATGAACAAACGTCAATCGACCCATATGTTTATAGCGTCTTTACTTATTTCTGGAATCATTTTTTTTCAGATGGCCATTTATGTTATTTCCATGCTTGCGGGATGGGATGTGAAGTTTAACCTTGTAGAAGTATGTCATAGCACATTAAAAATGATTGGTTTATCCTCACTGGAATATGCACTTGACGGTTTAGTCATTTTTACATTGGTTTATCTATTCTGGAAGATATGTATACAATTTGTTCAAGCGAAAAGGATGAAATTAAAGTTTCAACAATATAAAGAGAAGAAGCTAACAAAGAATTTAAATGAATCGTATAGCAACAAGAAGGAAGAATTTATCGTAATCTCTTATCCAACTCCTCTAGCCATTACAATGGGATTCTTTACACCTAAGATTGTTATATCAACTGGGCTTGTAAATCTACTTAACGAGGAAGAGCTAAATGCAGTA
Source organism: Psychrobacillus sp. FSL K6-2843 (assembly GCF_038626375.1). Taxonomy (NCBI): domain Bacteria; kingdom Bacillati; phylum Bacillota; class Bacilli; order Caryophanales; family Bacillaceae; genus Psychrobacillus; species Psychrobacillus sp. FSL K6-2843. The sequence continues at coordinate 582,886 of NZ_CP152021.1, forward strand.
TTAGCACATGAGATGTACCATCAGAATAACCGTGATCCTTTAAAAATGTTCATGTTATCATTATTTTCTACTACTATAAGATATATTCCGATATTAAAGTGGTTCCAACAAAAATATAGAATTGTCCAAGAAGTGTTGGCAGATGAATATGCTATAGAGAGACAAGCAACATCTGCAAGCTTAAGCAGTGCACTTTTAAAGATGTTAAAGGTAGGAAAGTTAGACCAAATGCCTTTTACATATGCATCATTTGCAGATACCTCTGTCAATTACCGAATAGAATATTTATTAAACCCTTTAACAGAAGTAAAGTTGCAAATTCCATGGAGAGACACTGTTTTATCCATTGCTATATTTGCGTTAATATGTAGCTTTTTTATTTACGCATTAGCGTAAATTTTTTACCCAATTACACTACGTTATGTAGTTTTAGGAGATGTTGAATTTGTCTAAGAAGATTTTTTGGTTTATAGGTGTTATTGCAATATGTATTGTTGGAATCATTGTATTAACAGATACGAAGGCAGAATCTGTTGTTATTGAATACGATGGACAGCCTTACATAGGTGAAGCATCTGCTCCGGTGGAAATTGTAGAATTTGGTGATTATAAATGCTCACATTGTAAAGACTTTAATGACAGTCTCTTCCCACTAATTAATGAGGAATTCGTAGAAACGGGGAAGGCGAAGTTTTACTACATGAACTATTCTTTCATTGCTGCTGATTCTAATACAGCCGCGCAGTTTGGAGAGACGGTATATAAGGAACTCGGAAATGAAAAATTTTGGTCCTTCCATCATTTGTTATTTGCAAATCAAACAAATGCAAGCGGTCAAGAAAACCTAATGTCAGATGAATTTTTAGTGGCGGTACTAGCTGAGATAGCGAGCGAAGAAGAAGTGGAAAAGGTTAAACAGGCATTTAGTGAAGAGGGAGGAAAGGAAGCGTGGAATCTAGATATGAGTACAGCAAAAAATCTTGGTATAGTTGCCACTCCATCCATTTATATTGGCGGTAAGGAGTTTACAGGGAAAACGATGACGGACTTTGCTAAAATGGTGGAAGAGGCTGCAAATGCTAAATAAATCTATTTTAGCTGCGTGGCTTGTAGCGCTTACCTCAACGATAGGTAGTTTATTTTTTAGTGAACGGATGGGATTTATTCCATGTACACTTTGCTGGTATCAGAGGATTTTAATGTATCCGCTGGTGTTTCTATTGGGTGTAGCTTTCTATAGAAACGACAAAAAGATTTATGTATATGCGCTACCACTATCTATAATTGGCATATGTGTTTCCAGCTACCATTATGCCCTGCAGAAAATTCCTTCCTTGCAGGAATTTAGCGCATGTACAAGCGGAGTTCCCTGTTCAGGACAATATATCAATTGGTTTGGTTTTGTAACTATTCCATTTCTAGCATTGTTAGCATTCGTTATGATTACCGTTTTCATGCTTGGTCTTTGGAAGAAAAAATAACAATTTATTATAAGAAGAGAGGAGGAAGTTTAGATGAACAAGAAAAAGAGATTTTATATTCGAGCTCTCATTTTGTCTTTAATGGTTGTTGCCATTGTATTTACGATTTACTCGAATGTAACAAAGGAGAAAAATGCAATCTTGAAGGAGGGGGACGCCGCACCTTATTTTGCATTAGTAGATATGAACGGTGAGAAGCATCAATTATCCGATTACAAAGGACAGGGAGTCTTTCTAAACTTTTGGGGGACATGGTGTAAGCCTTGTGAAAGAGAATTTCCTATCATAGATGAACAATATCAAAACTATAAAGATCAAGGGCTTGAAATCCTCGCGGTAAATGTAGGCGAGTCGGATTTAAAGGTTCAAAGATACATTGATAGAAAGGGATTAACATTCCCAGTTCTAATTGATAACAATAAAAGTGTTATCAACGCCTTCAATATTAACCCGTTGCCTACGACCCTACTCATCAACTCTGAAGGTAAAATAGAAAAGATCATAACCGGTGAAATGAGCGAGGAAAGCATCAAGAAATATATGGAGCAAATACTACCAATTTAATATCTAATTTAAGACGCTTCCTTAGTTAAACTAGGAACCGTCTTTTTATATAGCGTTTTTCTATGTCTCTTCCAACTGATAATCATAAAATCGATTCATTAGGTGAAAACTATTAAAAGTTCGTAGTTAAAATAGCTTCAAAAATTTAAAAATCAAATAGGTTGCATACCCCTTTAGGGTATCATATACTGGTATTAGGAATAGGAGGTTGGTTACTTGGACAATGTAATAGAGGAAAATACAGAATTACCATCAGACTTGTCTTGTAGGAGAAGTCACCATCCTGAGCATGTAAAAAAAGATTTAACCAATAGACTGAATCGTATTGAAGGACAAATTCGTGGCATTAAAGGGATGGTTGAAAAGGATATTTACTGTGACGATATAATTACCCAACTATCTGCAACCCAGTCGGCTTTAAATAGTGTTGCTAAGGTTCTTTTGCAAGGACATTTAAAGGGGTGCGTGGCTAATAGGTTAGCTGAAGGCGATGAAGAAGTGTTAGATGAACTGCTCGTTACGATTCAAAAACTAATGAGAAAATAGGAGGAATTCAAATGTTAAATCAAGTTACATTAGAAGTTAAAGGCATGTCATGTGGACATTGCGTTAAATCGGTAGAAACAAGTGTAGGTAATCTAGATGGCGTTGAACAAGTAAAAGTATATCTTGAATCCGGAAAAGTAGATGTATCCTTTGAAGAAGACAAAGTTACTTTAGCCAAAATAAAAGAAACAATCGATGAACAAGGCTACGATGTCCAATAATAGATGGAGTGCTCATACAGGCACTCTCTTTATTTAGGTAATATATACCCCCTAGATGTATATGAGAAAGGTGAGGGTTATGGAAAATAATATAAAGCAGACTAGCTATAAAATAACTGGGATGACCTGTGCGGCATGTTCTGCGCGAATAGAAAAAGTTATTAACAAAATGGACGGTGTGGAAGAAGCTAATGTAAATTTAGCGCTTGAAAAATCAGTTATCAAATATGACCCTGATAAAGTAACAGAAGAAGACTTTGAGAAGAAAATTGAGGCACTTGGATACGGAGTGGTGAAAGAGAAGAAAGAGTTTGCTATTACTGGTATGACTTGTGCTGCTTGTTCTACCCGCATTGAAAAAGGTCTAAACAAATTAGAGGGAGTAAGTTCTGCCAATGTGAATCTGGCTCTCGAACGTGCAACCGTAGAGTTTAATCCCTCCGACGTAACTATAAACGATATTATTCAAAAGGTAGAAAAGCTTGGTTATGGTGCAATAATTAAATCAGAGGATAAAGAGTCGGTCGATTATCGAGAGGAAGCAATACAAAAGCAAAAGGTGAAATTTATTGTTTCAGCTATTTTATCTTTGCCACTTCTCTGGACGATGGTTGGACATTTTTCTTTTACTTCTTTTATTTACATGCCAGAATTTTTGATGAATCCGTGGGTGCAAATGGTATTGGCAACACCTGTCCAATTCATCATCGGAAGACAGTTTTATGTTAGTGCATACAAAGCATTGAGAAATGGCAGTGCCAACATGGATGTACTCGTTGTGTTAGGAACCTCAGCAGCTTATTTTTATAGCGTTTATCAAGCAATCATTACTGCCGGTGAACATCATACAGCTAACCTTTACTTTGAAACAAGCGCGGTCCTTATCACACTGATTTTATTGGGTAAGCTGTTCGAAGCAAAGGCAAAGGGGCGCTCATCGGAGGCTATAAAAAAACTAATAGGGCTACAGGCGAAAACGGCATTGGTTATTAGAGATGGTGCTGAATTGGTAATTCCCATTGAGGAAGTATTAGTAGGAGATACCATTCTAGTGAAGCCCGGAGAAAAAATTCCTGTTGATGGAGAAGTGATTGCTGGAAATAGTGCAGTCGATGAATCTATGTTAACTGGAGAGAGTATACCAGTTGATAAAGTAACTGGAGATTCGTTGTACGGATCCACCATCAATAAAAATGGTTCCATTAAAATGAAAGCAACGAAAATTGGAAGAGACACTGCACTTGCTCAAATTATTAAGGTAGTAGAAGATGCCCAAGGCTCAAAAGCGCCTATTCAACGTTTGGCAGATAAGATTTCTGGGATATTCGTACCAATCGTTGTAGGAATAGCAATAGTTACATTCTTAGTCTGGTTCTTAGTCGTTGAACCTGGTGAAGTCACCCCAGCGCTTGAGGCGTTGATAGCTGTGCTTGTCATTGCTTGTCCATGTGCTTTAGGTCTTGCAACACCAACATCTATCATGGCGGGCTCCGGTCGTGCTGCAGAGTTCGGAATCCTGTTTAAGGGTGGAGAACATTTAGAAACGACACACCATATTGATACGGTGGTGGTTGATAAAACTGGAACAGTCACTTACGGAAAGCCGAAGCTAACAGATGTGCTTATGGAAGAGGGAATGAAGGAATCCGACTTTCTCGCTTATATCGGGGCAGCTGAAAGGCAGTCGGAACACCCACTTGCAGAAGCAATTGTAGATGGGATCAAGGAGCGTGGGATAACACTACTAGAGGTAACTTCCTTTGAGGCCATACCAGGATACGGTGTAAAAGCAGTGGTAAATGAGCAAGAAGTGTTAGTTGGTACTAAAAAATTAATGAATCAAAATAATATTAATATAGCAGCTATTCTTAAACGAATGGAAGAGCTCGAGGGACAAGGGAAAACTGCTATGCTTGCAAGTATAAATGGAAAATTTGTTGGTATGATTGCAGTCGCTGATACGATTAAGGAATCCTCTTTACAGGCTATTAAACGATTGAAGGAAATGAATATTGATGTCATGATGATTACTGGTGATAACCAGTTAACAGCCACTGCCATTGGAAAACAGGCAGGAATTGACCAGGTAATTGCTGAGGTGCTTCCAGAAGGTAAGGCAGCGGAAATTAAAAAGCTACAATCCTCCGGCAAAAAAGTAGCAATGGTCGGTGACGGTATCAATGATGCACCAGCTTTAGCAGTTGCTGATATTGGAATGGCTATCGGCACAGGAACAGATGTTGCGATGGAGGCAGCTGATATTACATTAATTCGTGGGGACTTAAACAGCATTGCCGATGCAATTATAATGAGTCGCAAAACAATGAGAAATATAAAGCAAAATCTATTCTGGGCATTTGCCTATAATACATTAGGTATTCCAATTGCAGCAGTTGGTTTACTCGCACCATGGGTAGCCGGTGCAGCTATGGCATTCAGTTCAGTTTCGGTGGTTTTGAATGCTTTACGTTTACAACGTGTGAAATTGGATAAATAGAGTGGTAAGGAGAACGGCTGCTGAAGTAGCGGTCGTTTTCTTTAATTTAATTAAGGTTCAAGGCCAAAAAGGCTTTCAAATATTTATTGGAGATTAACATTAAAAGGAGAGTTATATATGAAAAAAATAGCTGTAACGGGATTATGCACTTTATTTTTATTGGCAGGCTGTGGTGAAGAAGGTGAAGAAACTGCAAAGGACAATAATATGGAGCAGGAGCATGCTCATATGAATCATATAGATGACGGTGGAGAGATTCCCGAGGGCTTAGAAGAAGCACAGAACCCTAAGTTTGAAGTAGGAAGTAAGGCAGTGATAGAAGCTGATCACATGGGTGGTATGAAAGGTGCAGAGGCTACAATTGTAGGTGCTTTTGATACAACGGTTTATGCTGTTTCGTATACTTCTACGACAGATGGCAAAAAGGTAGAGAACCATAAATGGGTTATCCATGAAGAGTTAGAGGCAACTGATGGAAAAGGGATAGTTGGCTCTAACGTTAAGCTGAATGCTAAACACATGGAAGGTATGGAAGGAGCCGAAGCTATCATTGAATCTTCTGAGGATACAACTGTTTACATGATAGATTATGTTTCAACCACTGATGGAACAGAGGTTAAAAATCATAAATGGGTGACCGAGGACGAATTGTCCGAAGTTAAATAGCAGTGATTTTGATCAATATATAGTCTACGCTTTTCTTGTTTAAATCTCCCCTTTAAGGGAAAAATAATAGCGGATACTTAAACAAGAGGAGGAGAAATAATGAATACGAAGTATGAAGATTGTTTAAAGGCTTGCATAGAATGCTTAGAGGCTTGTAATAATTGCTTTGACGCCTGCCTAAAGGAAGAACATATTAAAATGATGGCGGGTTGTATCAGGTTAGACCGTGAGTGTGCAGATGTTTGTTCATATGCGGCTCAAGCTATAACAAGAAATAGCCCATTTGTTCAGGAAATTTGTAAGCTCTGTGCACAAATTTGTGATGCATGCGGAGAAGAGTGTGGGAAGCACGATCATGAGCACTGTCAAAAATGTGCAGAGGCTTGTCGTAAATGCGCCGAGGCTTGTCGCCAAATGGTCGCATAAAAAATGCAAAAAATGGAGACTGTTAGACTATTTTCTGACAGTCTCCTTTTTAGAATTGAAATTAGGTAATTTTAACTAATTGGAGGAAAAATACATAAATATTGAATTGATTATTATGCCTTATATTAAATTATGCCTAAAGTTTATTTCATTATTTTGACAAATTAGGTAGACTGTAAAGAAGGAAATTTGTATGGAAGGGATGGTGAACATGATGAGTTTAGTGAAAGCTACAGGAAATGGGATGTCTAACTTAGTATCTAGTATGCGAGCAGTCCAAAGAAAGGACGCAGGACAGGCATATAGAAAGCATCATGAGTATTTCCAACCGAAAACTCCCTCTTTAAATGAATTGGAAGAACTTTTGCTTGGGAATAAAGAAAAAGAAAAAGACACCCCAGAACTTTCTGCTGCAATTCGTGAATTTCAAGAAATGGAAAAACAAACTATATTGGATATTAAGGGACCTGGCACTCCAATACAAAGCATAGGAGGACCGACACCTGAAAAAACAATTGAGCTATTAGAAAAAGTTCGTAGTCAGGCTTTAGCAGAAATGCCTGCGACACCTCAGCATTTACTAGTGGCTGCAAATGCAACTTCGAAAATTAGACAAGAGGAAGCCCAACTAACGTTAAATGAAATGGCGAATAGACAAATTGAGTTAGAAACTCAGAGGCAAAAAGAAATGGAGGCTGAAGTTTTTAATCGTTCTATGCAGGTGGACTTTCAAACACCAAAAGTGTTGGAGGAAGACTTACAGAGCCTTCAAACTAAACGTTTAAAAGAACAGGCTATTGCTAAATATTCGTATCAAGTTCATTTAAGAAAGTATGGCTTTTCGGATCAGCAACCGAGCTTCTTCCAAATAGCATAGGAGTAATAAACATGACTAAAAAACAGAAGACCAATGCTGTTCGTATGTTAGAACAGCAGAAAATAGCTTTTGATTTAATCGAATACGAGCTGACTGGTGATCAAGTCGATGGGGTAACTGTAGCAAACAAAATAGGCTACCCCGTTTTTGTCGTGTATAAAACATTACTAGTTACCGCTGGTTCAAATAAATACTATGTCTGCATTATCCCTGTGGATCAAGAGCTAAATCTCAAAAGTGTGGCAAAGGAAGTTGGAGAGAAAAAGGTGGAGCTGTTGCATCTAAAGGACCTTTTGCCAACGACTGGTTATATCCGGGGAGGCTGCTCACCAATAGGGATGAAAAAGCTGTTTCCGACAATTGTAGATAGTAGCGCCGAAAACAACGACTATATTATCGTTAGCGGAGGAAGGATAGGGCTTCAAGTGAAGCTTTCGCTAACTGACCTACTCCGTATGACTAAAGGGAAAACGGCAGTAATTAGCAATTCCAAAAATGACTAGCAATCTTTTCTTAAGCGACTATAATAGATATAGTATTAAATGATTCCATTCCAACTTTTTAGTTGAGAATGGTTTTTTCGTTAAAGGAAAGTAGGATAGAAACATGAAGGAACTTGTTTGGCGTTGGATCTTTTTTATAGTGGGTATAACGATTATGTCCTTAGGGATTTCGATGACTATAAAAGGATATTTATTTGGTATTGGGCCTTGGGATGTTTTGCACGTTGGTCTTTTCAATCATTTAGGATTATCAATCGGCACATGGGCTATTTTAACGGGTATCATTATTGTGTTGATTACGATCATCAGTACAAAAAAAATTCCTGCATTAGGGACATGGCTTAATATTTTGTTTGTAGGATCATTTATCGATATGTTTAATTGGTTACTGCCCAATCCAACAGACTTGTTGGGACAGTCAATCATTTTTATATTAGGAGTTATGGTGATGAGCATAGGGATCGGGATTTACGTTTCACCGAATCTAGGAGCGGGACCACGTGATTCTTTAATGCTTCTCATAATAGAAAAAACAGGTTGGAGCTTAAAGAAAGTGCGGACAGGCATTGAAGTGATAGTCGCGATTGTCGGTTGGATACTAGGAGGCCCAGTTGGCATTGGTACAATACTTATCGCAATAGGGCTTGGACAATTAGTACACTATACATTACCTGCTTCGCAAAAATATTTGAATAAAATAAGTGGTTATACACTACCATTCGTGAAGAAGAGCGCTGAGAAACATATATGATTCTCAGTGCTTTTCATATTTTTGGTTGCTGCAGCATACATTATCTATTGAATGAACGATAGAAAGGATGACTATTTGAACGGAACAATTACACACTTTATGGGGAAATCTTATACGGGACAAGGTGTTAAAAACTTCTATAAAGAACTCATTCAAGAAGCGAAAAAGGTATATTTTTTTAAAGGCCCAGCAAGCTCTAGACTCTCCGAAACCTTAAAAGAAATTGGATATGCAGCTATACGAAGAGGGAATGATATGGAATGGTTTTTAGATCCGCTCGACGAGGACGCTGTAGAGGCTGTTTATATTGTTGACACAAAAACACTTTATCTTCAAACGAATACGATTGATCCTTTCTTCTATGGGGCAGGGCATGAGTGGGTAACTTATTATGATGCCTATAAACTCGACAGGTTACGGGATGTGGGACTAGTTGTCCGCGACAAGCATCTAGAGGGAGAGGCTTGGCTTGCAAAGGGTTTGCAGACCCTATCGAAAGCTAAGCTAATACATGATGACTGGGAGCAATTAATTCAACCTGGAATGGACTGGAAGGGTATTGATTCATTATTAGATGATCTTAAAAAAAAATATATAGGGAATGTGAAACTACAAAAAAATCCGAAGCTAACTCACCGTTTAATGGGTTCTTTAACGCCGTTAGGGGCAAAGGATACGTTTAGTTCAATTTCCAAAAGTTTAAAGACGCGTTTGTATATAAAAGGGCTGCCTGGCAGCGGGAAATCCTCCTTTATGAAAAAATTTGGAGAAGAAGCAAAGTCTCATGGTCTAGACGTTCGCTACATTTGGTGTGGGTTAGATGCCAATAGTATTGATGGGGTAGTGATACCGGAGCTTCAATTGAGTATTGTGGATGCGACTAGTCCACATATTTATGACCCTGAAAGAGAAGGGGATGAAATTGTAGATTTCTTCCCATATATCGACCAAAACCAATGGGCTGAAGAGGAATTGACGAAAGTCAGAGAGGCATACTCAAGCGAGATGGAATTGGCTCAAGATTACATCAGTACTTATTTTGCAGAGGCAAAGCTTATTAAATCACTCTATGACTCTGCCATAGATGAGGATAAATGGAGAGAACTTCACGATAAAATGCTAGAAACAATTGAGTGAGTAGGTTTCCTACTCGCTTTTTTTTATGGTTTTTGACTAGCGTTTGCCAGGTGAAGAAGGCATAGACATTTATTTATCAAAAGAGACATATCTTAGTCTTTCTTCTATAACAATGGTAAAATAAAATGGACTATTTGTTTGAAAGGAAGATGAACTTGTCTAATGTATTAAATAACTTTTTAACAGAAAACCTAGAGCAATTAAAGAGTCAAGGTCTATATAACGAAATCGATCCTGTTGAGGGAGCTAATGGCCCAATTATAACAGTTGGCGGAAATGAGCTAATCAACCTATCCTCCAACAATTATTTGGGACTAGCTACAAATGACGAATTAAAGCGTATTGCAAAAGAAACGATAGATAAATATGGTGTAGGAGCGGGAGCAGTACGTACGATTAACGGAACGCTAGACCTACACGTAAAGCTAGAGGAAAAGCTTGCTGAGTTCAAAGGAACAGAAGCAGCAATATCTTATCAATCGGGCTTTAACTGTAATATGGCTGCAATTTCTGCGGTAATGGACAAAAATGATGCGATTCTTTCTGACCAATTAAACCATGCATCCATCATCGATGGTTGCCGACTTTCTAAAGCTAAAATCATTCCATTTAACCACTCTGATATGGATGATCTTCGCAATAAAGCGAAAGAAGCAACGAAATCTGGCCAGTACAACAAAGTAATGGTAATTACAGATGGCGTATTCTCGATGGATGGTGACATTGCAAAGCTTCCAGAAATCGTTGAAATTGCAAAAGAATTTGACCTAATCACGTATGTGGATGATGCACATGGTTCTGGTGTTACTGGTAAAGGTAAAGGAACAGTGAAGCACTTTGGTTTAGAAAAAGAAATCGATTTCCAAATTGGAACACTTTCTAAAGCAATCGGGGTAGTCGGTGGATACGTTGCAGGGAAGAAGGACTTAATCGACTGGTTAAAGGTTCGTTCACGTCCATTCCTATTCTCTACTGCTTTACCACCTGGCGATGTAGCAGCAATAACAGCTGCAGTCCAAATGATCATCGATTCCACAGAGCTTCATGACAAGCTTTGGGAAAATGGTGACTACTTGAAGGCGGGCTTATCTAAGCTTGGATTTGATATTGGTGCATCTGAAACACCAATCACTCCATGTATTATTGGAGACGAAAAACTAACTCAGCAATTCTCTAAACGCCTATTTGAAGAGGGAGTATATGCAAAATCTATTGTCTTCCCTACGGTACCTAAAGGAACTGGACGCGTTCGCAACATGCCAACAGCTGCCCATACAAAAGAAATGCTAGATAATGCCATAGCTACTTACGAAAAAGTTGGAAAAGATCTAGGTGTTATTAAATAGAATAAGATTCCGGCTACCAATTGTTTGGTAGCCTTTTTTTGTGGGGGATACAATCGCAAAGTTTCTCTAAATGGCAGTTAAATATAGGGGAAGATAAACGGATGCGAAGCGTCTCCTAAATGCTAGAAATCGTCTCCTAAGTGGTGGTTGCGCCCCTAAATATGGAGAAATGTCTCCTAAAACGGTGGGAATCGCTCATAAATGGGTGAGAAGTGTCTCCTAAACGCTGGAAATCGTCTCCTAAGTGGTGGTTGCGCCCCTAAATATGGAGAAATGTCTCGTAAAACAGTTAGAAGCGCTCGTAAACGATGGGAAGTGCCTCCTAAATGCTAGAAATTGTCTCCTAAGTGGTGACGGCGCCCCTAAATATGGAGAAATGTCTCCTAAAATGGTGGAAAGCGCTCGTAAACGATGGGAAGTGTCTCCTAAATGCTAGAAATTGTCTCCTAAGTGGTGGGTACGCTCCTAATTATGGAGAAATGTCTCGTAAAACAGTGAGAAGCGCTCGTAAACGATGGGAAGTGTCTCCTATATGCTAGAAATTGTCTCCTAAGTGGTGGGTACGCTCCTAAATATGGAGAAATGTCTCCTAAAACGGTGGGAATCGCTCATAAATGGATGAGAAGTGTCTCCTAAACGCTGGAAATCGTCTCCTAAGTGGTGGTTGCGCCCCTAAAAATGGGGAAATGTCTCCTAAAACAGTGGAAAAGGCTCGTAAATGGATGGAAAGAGTCCCCTAATGCCACGAATTATCGTTAAAAATATAAATGATATTAGTTTATAGTAAAAAGCCCACCGTAGTGGGCTTTTATATTGAAATCGAATGATCTTACTGCCGAGTTCCAAGAATAATTGGTCCACTCATTTCAAATTATTTATCTCTTGCTGAAAAGAATAATAAAGGCTATATTTTTGGACGCCTGTTGCAAGCTCAATGCTTTTGTTCGCTTCTTGTTCATAGAGGTCGTTGTTGCCTTGCTCTTTTGCGATGACAGCTTCGATTGCATGCTGCATCCAACCTTTTGGGAGTTGAACCTTTAGTGTATGAGCCTCATCAAAGTCTCCTTTAAGAGCTTCTACATATGCTAAATAATAGGTTCTTAATGGTTCTTTGCTTATTTGTTTAGCTAGGTGCTCGAATTTAGAGACGTTGTTTTCAAAAAGTGCCAATATGGTTTTATATACTTCCTGCATATAGGGCTGTTTGTGCCTTTTCAAAATTTCCTCTAAGGAGCGTATGATCTGTTCTCGATCGCCAGTTTTCAAAGCTAGCGGGTAAGCAAATATTGGCTTTCGCTTATTCTTTTCTAGATATTGCTCTATCTTTTTCAAATTTTTTGATTTATAAACCGTATACATTTGAGGTACAACTATTAAAAGTAAATATACGGCTACTACTATCAAATAAATTAACCAAAAAGGTAAATTGAAAAAAGTCATAACCATAGTCAATATTACCCCTAGCAAAAAAATGAGTGCATATTTTAATATTTTCATAAATACCTCCTAATTAAACTATTATATCAAAAAATGAAATCGGATATGGTTGTATTTCACGAATGAACACGATATAATTATTACTTGATAAACCTAGTGATATCAAGGTGTTTTATTGATATAATGTACTTTCCAAAAATACAATTGTTTTTGAAAGGGAGAAATAAAGATGAAGAAAATTATGGTTACCGGAGCTTTAGGACAAATTGGTTCGGAACTAGTTGCGAAACTACGAAAAGAATATGGTTCAGACAATATTTTGGCCACAGACATTAGACATATATCATCGTCAGTAACAGAAAATGGTCCATTTGACCTTTTAGATGTGACTGATGGAGAGAAAATGCATCAGCTTGCGAAGAATTTTCAAGCGGACACTATGATTCATATGGCTGCATTACTTTCTGCAACAGCAGAAGCGAAGCCGCTATTGGCGTGGAATTTAAATATGGGTGGATTAGTAAATGCATTGGAGGCTTCACGTGAATTAGGGATGCAATTCTTTACTCCAAGCTCTATTGGCGCTTTCGGACCTTCTACTCCTAAGAAAAACACACCTCAGGATACATTGCAGCGTCCAACTACTATGTATGGAGTAAACAAAGTATCAGGAGAATTGCTATGTGATTACTACTTTCAAAAATTCGGCGTGGATACAAGAGGAGTTCGTTTTCCTGGATTGATCTCCAATGAGACATTACCAGGGGGTGGAACAACCGACTATGCAGTTGACATTTACTATAAAGCATTAGAGGATGGCGCTTACACGTCCTATATAGCAAAAGGAACATATATGGATATGATGTATATGCCGGATGCGCTTCAAGCGATTGTTGATTTAATGGAGGCAGATCCGACTAAGCTAATTCATCGTAATGCATTTAATGTAACGGCAATGAGCTTTGAACCGGAACAAATTGCTGCATCTATCCGCAAGGAAATACCTTCCTTTAAGATGAATTATGAAGTAGACCCAGTTCGCCAAGCAATTGCTGATAGCTGGCCAGACAACATTGATGCGACTGCAGCAAAAGAAGAGTGGGGCTTTACGTATAAATACGATTTAGACGCAATGACGAAGGATATGTTACTAACGCTAAAGAATAAAAAAACGGCAGGCTCCTTATAAAGGACCTGCTTTTTTTTATAACAATTAATATAAATTTGCGTACTACTTAATTCTTAAAGTGAATGTAAACGGAGAATTTTGAGAATAATGACTTTGAGTAAAAGGGTTGTATTTTATCTCAAAAACGAATAATATATTTAATGTTATTAAAAATGTTCGTGTTTAAGGAAGAAGGTAATAAAATGTTTCGTTTGAAGGAGCATAGTACGAATGTAAAGACTGAACTTATTGCGGGGATGACCACATTTCTCACAATGGTATATATCGTTGTTGTAAATCCGATTATTTTATCGGATGCAGGTGTACCACTTGATCAAGTGTTTATGGCAACTATTATTTCTGCTGTTATCGGTACATTATGGATGTCGCTTTGCGCCAATTATCCAATCGCAATTGCTCCTGGTATGGGATTGAATGCATATTTCACTTACGCTGTCGTGTTAGCGTCAGACGGAAAAATTGATTATTTAACAGCTTTTGCTGCTGTTTTCGTAGCAGGTATAATTTTTATTCTTTTATCTTTAACACCTTTGAGAGAAAAGTTAATAACGGCAATTCCGAAAAATTTAAAACATGCAATTACTGCAGGTATTGGGTTATTTATTGCCTTTCTAGGCTTACGAATGGCTAAAGTAGTTGTGGCAAGTGATAGTAACTTAGTGATGCTAGGTGATTTAACTTCCCCTGGTGTTCTCTTAACTTTATTTGGTTTATTAATCACTGTGATTTTAATGGTACGTAATATAAAAGGTGCATTATTTATTGGTATGGTTATTACTGGTATCGTAGCTGTGTTAACAAATCAACTACATATTGATAAAGTGGTAGCTCTGCCTCATTTACCAGAAGGTATTTTAATTTGGAATCCAATTGAAGCAATTAGCCAAGTTATTTCTTATGGTTTATACGGAGTAGTATTCTCATTCATTTTAGTTACACTCTTTGATACGACAGGTACTATGGTTGGTGTTGCTAAGCAAGCTGGTTTGATGAAAGACGAAAAATTACCTCGTGCTCGCCAAGCATTACTGGCTGACTCAGTTGCGACGACTGTTGGGTCTATGTTTGGAACTAGTCCAACAACAGCATTTGTTGAGTCTTCATCTGGTGTTGCTGTTGGTGGCCGTACAGGTTTAACTAGTTTAACCGTTGCTGTTTTATTCATTGTTGCTTCTTTCTTTGGACCTTTAGTAGGTGCCATATCTGGTGTTGCGGCGATTACCTCTCCAACCCTAATTATTGTTGGTACATTGATGATTGGTTCTGTAAAAGAAATTGAATGGAGTAAATTTGACGAAGCATTCCCTGCTTTCTTAATCATCTTGATCATGCCTCTTACTTCAAGCATTTCAACTGGAATTGCTTTTGGGTTTATCATTTACCCTATTTTGAAAATAGTTAAAGGTGAAGCAAAAAAAGTACATCCGATGCTATATATATTTGCTATCCTATTTGCATTTCAATTATTGTTTTTACCACACTAATAAAAATAAAATGCTCCCTGCATATTTAAGATGCGGAGAGCATTTTTTTAGTTCAGAAGGCTAAAGAAATAAAAAGTAGTTATTTCAAGAAGGTTTTATCTTCTTTAAGTTGAATCTAATTAAAGGATAATAAGACATTGGATCAAAATAGATATCGGAACATAGTAAGTTCTTATTTCACTCTGTGGCACTTCCATCACTTCATTTAGTAAAAAAACCACCAAATAGGTGAGCTTGGGATAAATTTCACTTAGTAGTTTTATTCAATAGCGAACGTAGCAAACCAACCATTTAAAGATCTTACAGCTTGGATTAAACTCATATCACCGAATTCTTCATAATAATGGGTCTCTTGTATATCGGAGAAGTTGGAATAAAATACTTCAATGGTGTTGTCCTCTGAAACAGCTATAATTTGCCCATCTTTGTAACCTATATCGTTCCTTGTTAAATATGAGTAGTCTAAAGTGTCTGAAGCAGATATAACTTGGCCATCTACGTAACTTTTATCGTTCTCGTCTGCAAAAGAATTTGTAGAAAATGAAAAGAACACAAACACTAATCCTATTAAAAACAATGATATGCTTAATAGTTTTTTCATTTACATCACCTTTCTCCATATTAATTTCCTTAATTATACCTTAAAATACAGAATATTCAATAAAGGGAATTAAATACATTTTTTTGAGGTGGATAAGTTTCAATAGATTAGGTTTTTTTTGATGTTTTTTAACATTGGGTCTTAGTTACAGGTCGCTTAGGAAACTTTAATTTTTTTTAACTTATAGCAACGGGTTGGTTCAATAAGAGAAAGCTAATTTGAAATTAATGCTTGATTATATTCGTGCTTAATTTAAGGGGGAATGTTTTTGAAACACGCAAAGTTAAAAATGTACTTTTCGGATAACCGTGTGGATAATGCGAAGGATTACAAGAAATCAATAGATTATCAATTTACGTTATATTTATAATTTTACTTTTCTTTGTGGCGGTATTTGGTAGTTTTCTGATTTGGGCATGGTTGCTAACGTGTGCTAATTTTAAACAAAAAGTAGATTTGGCTATGCAGTATGAAGTGTTATGTGAAAACTGTAAATTAATAATTTTCTGTATATAATTAATGAGAGGAGGTTGACAACATGAAAGCAATTCAAGTTACAAATTTTGGTGGACCTGAGAAGTTAGCATACACAGACGTTGAGGATGTAGTAGTAGGAAAAAAAGACGTATGTATTCGTTTATACGCTGCGGGAGTTAATTCGAGTGATACCTATACATTAACAGGTACATATGCGTTTTGTGTACCGCAATTGCCTTATACTCCTGGCTTAGACGGTGCAGGGGTTGTAGAGGCTATTGGAGAAGAAGTCACAAATATTCGAGTTGGTGACCGTGTATTTATTGCTTCTTTACTGAGAAGTAATAGTACCGGGACATTTGCACAAAAGATGGTGTGTGATGAAACGTTGGTTCATTTGTTACCAGACCATGTATCTTTTGAACAAGGTGCAGCATTAGGGGTACCTGCGTTAACTGCATATCGTGCATTATTTCAACGTGCCTGTCTGAGACCAGGTCAAACTGTTTTTATTCATGGAGCCAGTGGTGGGCTAGGATTACAGGCTGTCCAAATGGCAAAATCTCACGGTGCTAAAGTGATTGGGACAGCAAGTAAGCCTAAAGGTAAAAAAATGGTTAAGCAAGCTGGTGCAGATATCGTCATTGATCATGTGACTGAAGCAACGATTGAAGATGTGCTAGCCTTAACGGATGGCAATGGACCAGATGTAATTATTGAGTTTTTAGCAAATATTAATTTAGAAACAGATTTAAAGCTGATTGCACCATTTGGTAAGATTGTAATCATCGGAAATCGTGGTTCAATAGAAATAAATCCACGTCTTGCAATGCAAAAGGAATGTGATATTTTAGCAACAGCTCTTTGGAATGCACCTAAAGATGAATATGAACAAAGCATTCATGGTGTAATTGGAATGCTAAATAGTGGAGCATTACGTCCGATTATTGGTACTACTTTGCCACTTCAGCAAGCATCGCAGGCCTTTGATCAGCTATCTAAAGGTATAGGAAATGGTAAACTTGTTTTAATAATTGACTAATTATTTTACATAATAAAAGTTAACAAATTTTAGGAAATATTGTACTTAAACTAACGCAACAGGAACTTTAAGAGTCGCGTATTTAATTAAACAACTTTATTGTTAGCGGTTAGAATATTACACCTTTAGGAACAGATTAAGCTAGTGTAAATCTAAAATTAAAACAATTGAAAAAGCAACGGTAAAAGTGCATTGTACACTTTTATCGTTGCTTTATTTCAATAGATGGTTCGCTTTAATATTTGCGCAACAAAGAGTTATTCAATGAAAGTATACAGAAGAGGAGTTATAGTCAAAAAGTTATTCGAATTGCTTTTTTATTTAATATGTGAAAATATAGAGTTCGAAAAAACTATTAAAATAACAAAACAAATGAACTTTAAAGATTGAAGGGATTTACCGTAATGGATCATAACATAACCATATTAATCTGTGACGATAATGTCGCTGTTCATGAAAGTATCAATGCTTATTTACAAGCTGAAGGTATGAATAGCGTGTCTGCTTACGATGGAGAGATGTCACTCAAACTCCTAAAAGAAAACAATTTTGATCTAGTGGTACTTGATATCATGATGCCCGGTCTTTTTGGGACCGAAGTATGTAAGGAGATACGCAAAACTAGCGATATTCCTATCCTTATGCTTAGCGCTAGAAGCGAAGAAGTGGATCGGATTGTCGGACTTGAAATTGGTGCCGATGACTATATAACAAAGCCCTTTTCTCCACGAGAGATAGTAGTAAGGATCAAAACCATACTAAAAAGGGTGCAACCAAAAAAAGAAGATATCCACTATTTAAAAGCAGGAAATCTGTCCATTGATATTGATGGTTATGAAGTTCTGATCAATAATCAGGAAATTGAATTTACTGCAAAAGAGGTGGAGTTTTTGACCTTTCTAGTCAAAAACACAGGGAAAGTGGTCAACCGTGAGGAATTACTGTACAAAGTTTGGGGATATGATTATATCGGAGACACGCGTGCAGTCGATACCCTAATCAAACGAATCCGTCAAAAAATTGCTAAAGCTTCTCCCGAGTTTTCCATAAAGTCCGTCTACGGTGTCGGTTATAAATTTGAGTTATTTGTATGAAGCGGTTATTTTCAAGTAAGCTGTGGATTGCATTTGTCATTCTATTGATATTTATTTCTGGTCAGCTCTTGGGGGCTTTTGCAATCAAACATTACTTTACCCAATCAAAAATTGAAGAACTCCAGCCGCCCCTCACGTTGATCGGAGAAGAGGTTGCGGATGGTGAAAATATAAGAAAAACCGATGATTATTTAATTAAGGCTTATGATGTCCATGGAATGGAAATCAATGTTTACAACGATGAACCAATCTCAAGATTTTCTTCTGATGCGAAAGTAAACAAGGAATTAACCTCGTACTTGCCAAAAATTATCAGTGGCAAAACCGTAGTTGAAATCCAGGAAGTACCGGGGTATTCTGCGCAAGCAATTATAATCGGGCAACCATTGGTCCAGGACAACAAAGTGACAGGTGGTATCTATTTATTAAAAGAGGCACGCGCTTATCAAGCAGCGCTTAATGGTTTTTACCTTGTATTCTTCGTAACTCTGGCTATTGGAACAATCATCATTCTGGTTTTTCTTGCGTTGTTTATCAAAGAGAAAAATCACCTTGAACAAATGCGCAAAGACTATGTCGCCAATATTAGCCATGAACTGAAAACACCGCTTGCATCTATCAAAGCTTTGACAGAGACACTGTCGGACCATGTTGTCAAAGATCAGGAAAAAATCGACCAATACTACAGCATCATCTTGAGAGAAAGTGTTCGCTTAGAAAAACTCATCTCGGATTTGCTTGAATTATCGAGGCTGCAATACAAAAAAACGGCATATACTAAATCAATCGTGAATACAAAAGAAATCATAGCGAAAGTTTCAGAGCCATTTGCTATTTTAGCAGACGACATGGATCTTCAATTTCAAATTACAGAACGTGCGAAAAGTTTGCCCGCAACCTATTCAAATGAAGATCGTATCACACAAGTGCTTACCATTTTGCTCGATAACGCGTTTAAGTTCACTCCGGAAAATGGCAAAGTGACTATCGACGCCAAAACGACAGCTCGTAAAGCGGAAATCATGATAATGGACAATGGCCCAGGTATTTCTAAGGAAGTTCTTCCGCACATATTCGAGCGGTTTAACAAGGAAGACTTATCGCATACAAGTACAGGCAGTGGCCTCGGGCTGTCCATTGCGCTCGAAATCATGGAACAGCTTGGGGAGAAAATCAGTGTGAAAAGTCAGGCTAATGCAGGAACCACATTTACTATCACCTTAAAAAAAGCATAAAATTTTTGGCAGAAAAACGTTCATTTTACCTCGTTTTTCTGCCATTTTTGTGCCACAATGTTTTGTTATGATCAATTTATAGAAAGAACATACAAAACAATTAGGAGTGAAGCACAAATGAAAAAATCTATATCAACAATTTTATCAATGTCCCTAGCAATGGTATTATTAGCTGGGTGTTCATCAAGCAGTTCCAAAGAAACGGCTCCAAAAAATAGTGAAGAAACGGAAACAACTCAGCAAGCAGAAATGAAACAACAGGTTGCTGAGGCAATTGATACCTCTTTCATTAAGAACAAACAATTAGATGTAAAATACGGCAGCCAATCGGAAACGCAAAAGCTGGACATTTATTTTCCCAATGAAGGCGAAGGACCGTTTCCAGTAATCATCGCAATCCACGGGGGTGGATTCATGCAGGGAGATAAAACAGGGACGGACCTGACTGCCATGATAGAAGGTGTCAATCACGGGTATGCAGTTGTAGCGGTCAACTATAGACTTTCAGGTGAAGCGATATTTCCTGCAGCGATTAGTGATATAAAAGCTGCAATTCGTTATGTTAAAGCTAATGCGGAAGAATACAACTTGGACTCTGAAAAGGTTGTGGCATGGGGAGGCAGTGCGGGCGGAAATTTAGCGGCACTAGTCGGTACGAGTGGAGATGACGACTCTTTAAATGGTCAAAATACTGAAAATATGGAATATTCTTCTGAAGTACAAGCTGTCGTTGATTGGTATGGACAAATTGACTTTATGAAACTGGATGAGCAGTTTACGGAATCCGGAATCACTCCAAAAATAGGAGAACGAAGCTCAGATGATTCTCCGGAAAGCAAGTACATCGGAGGAAATATTACCGAAAATATAGAGGAAGTAGAGAAAGCGAACCCGGAAACTTACATTACAAAAAATGATCCAGCCTTTTTTATCCAACACGGAACGGCTGATCCGAACGTGCCAACGCAACAGTCCATTGATTTCTCTGAAAAACTAACAGATGTTTTAGGTGATGAGAAGGTAGAGCTTACACTTTTGGAAGGCGCAGTTCACGGAGGGGAACCTTTTAATTCAGAGGAAAACCTAAAAGAAGTATTTAGTTTTCTCAATCGTGTATTAAAATAAATTCTTGCGGGTGGCAATTTTGCCACCCTATTTTTATTTTATTCTCTTTTTAAAATAGTGAATTATTTCTTTATAGCCTATGGTTATATCACTTAGAATGACGAAGGTTTTGTTTAAAGCTTTCGAAAAACAGTCTTTTATGAGATTGAATTTATAATATATTTTCCCTATTAGGATTGTTTCTTTTTAAAAAGCAAATATGGATTTAAGATATTGAAGTGCTTATTAAGTTAAAAGGATCGTTACCGGCCCCTATGCCACATATTCGCTCTTAATCATAATTGTTATATTAAGGTTATTATCCGTCTACTTTAAATGGAATCTATCACGTAATATTGATAATAATAGAAGTACGGATAATTAAAAAAAACAGGATATTGCTAGCCTTCCCAATGTTTATTATAGGGAGCATCATTATTTTTTATGGTGAACAAATATCAATATATTCGATTGTCTTGTTAAATTAAAGGTTACTTTAATGAAAGATATTGTTGAGCTGCTTAGGGGGCTCTTTTTACTTATTATACTTTTGAAGCAATGTAGTTTAACGAGCAGGTATTATTAGCGCGATGTCGAAGGTATTAATTGAATGAATTATTCTATAAGAAAAGAGCTATTGAATGTGGGAAACTAAAGAAAAAATGAATTATTGGACTGGGTGAAAGTAATATCACTTATGAAAACGATGAACTTTTTATTACCGGTTAAAGTTACGAAGAGCCTTACTTAGCACAAAATTTAGGTGTAATTGCTCTGCCAAATGGATACCTTTTTGTACTAGGAGAACGTCTTAACAGTTCAGATCGTAGAGACCTGTTTTTTTTCTTTAGTAAAATGATGGCTTGTGATATAAATGTTAAATTTTTTTAATAAAAAGTTAGGGGAGTAACATGAGAGTCTTGTTGGAGTTAATACGAGTAATATTTATATTTGCTATTGTAGGTGCAATGTTAGGTTACTTTTTAAAAGAAATGTATATAGGAATTGGCACTTATACTGAAAAATATAACTGGCTAGGTTCTTTAGCTATTCTTATTCTGATTTTTGTACTCTATAGAAATAAATTGCAATTTAGCGGATGGTATAAAGGAAAAGGTAGAAAAAAATTACCGAAAATAGTTTCTAGAATACTTATTTTCAGTTCAATTAGCCTCTTATTATTACCACCAGTACTGAGTTTCTTATTAAACTAACGAAACAGATTGTTGAATAAGAGAAGGGAATCTTTTATGTCCCATATTAACTAAAAAAAGGCATATCACTTAAGTGATACACCTCTAAGATAAATTAATCCCAAACACGTACTCTTGGAACCTCTGCCATTCTTAAGTAATCCAGCAATTGGCCGGTATGGACAGATTCATGATAGGCGACTCTTAGCAACATGTCACCCAAACTTCTTATGTAACCAGAATCAGAACGATCAATTTTAATACTTGATAAATCTTCTTCTGAAAATGACTTAATAGTTTCTAAAAAGTGATTTCTAAATGGTTCTGCAAATTTCAATTCCGCATTTACGCTAGAAAAGGGTTGCTTATCAAAAGGAGATTCAAATACGGCCAAGCTGCCTTGATTTTGGATAGCTAAATGGTAATAATGTTCACTTTCTAGAACATGCCTAATCATCTCTAAACAAGTCATTGCTTCGTCATCAGGTTTCCAGTTTAGTTTTTCTTGGGGAATAGATGTCCAAACTTTTACACTTCTTCTTCGTACTTCGTTGAAATTTAAAAGAATTAAATCAATTGAGTTCATAATTTATTCTCCTTTATTTGGTATGTATTAAATATACACGAATGAACGTTCGATTAAAAGAGAGTGATTGTTGATAACTAACAGGCGCTTTAGTTTAAAAACATTGAAATTCCTGTGCCAATAAGTGAACCGATGGTAATGCAAATAAACATAAAGAAAAACCCCATTGATTCCCAGCCATCCAATGTGAAAAAGCTTACGACAGCGATTACAAATGATACTCCTATTAAAAAAGCAGTAGGTATCCCATACTTTCGATAATTCTTCCTTCGAAGAATTGTAGATGAAATGGTAACTATGATAATAGTAGCTAAAGCTATATAAATAAAGATTTGCACAAAGCTTCTCTCCCTTTAGTGGAAAAATAATCAAATATATATTATTTTATCTGAAAATTAAATCTTTTTGTTACAGTAATTATCAAGAAATATAATGTATCTGTCGTGTTGGAAGAGCGCCCTTTTCTTTTTCCTAATCTAACGGAGCATTAGAGCTTGTTTGATAGATTTATTTTGAATAATTGGAGGTAGTATTCAGATGTTTGAAAAGTTTAATTTTGACTTAATTTATCGTGAACGAGATGACCTCACTCCTCTAGTAGTAATGATGTGTGGTGTGGCTGGTTCTGGAAAAACTACATTCTCCCAACGATTAGAAAAAGAAGGCTTTTTTCGTCTTTCTATTGATGAAGAAATATGGGCTACTAATGGTCGGTTCGGGATTGATTTTCCAATGGAAATGATTGAGGAGTACAAGAAAGAGGCAGAAAGAAAATTGCGAAATCAGTTAATAAAATTAATTCAGGACAAACAACAGGTAGTAATTGACTTCAGTTTTTGGAATCGTGTGAGAAGAGAACAATATAAAAAGCTTATTGAAAAGTACGGCGGTAAGTGGAAACTTATTTATTTAAAAGTTCATCCTGATGATTTGCGTGAACGACTTAAAATACGAAACAAACGTTTTGATGCCAATGCGTTCCCGATTACAGAAGAAGTTTTAATTTCCTACCTTAATGGTTTCGAAACACCAAAAGGAGAGGGAGAAATTGTAATTGAAAAGAACTATCATGTAATATTGCCCATCCATTATAAAGGAGAGAGAAGTATGGAAATATTCCAAGCTACCATTGAAGATTTAGAAGGTATGTCAAATTTATTTAATCTTTATCGCATATTTTATCAGCAGGAGTCAGATATAGAAGGTGCAAAAACCTACATAAAAAAACGTTTAGTAAATGAAGATTCGGTCATATTTGTAGTAAGAGATCGAGAAGTCTACGTTGGTTTTACACAACTATATCCTACATTTTCATCAGTATCTATGAAAAGAACTTGGATTTTAAATGACTTATATGTAGACAAAACAGCCAGAAAAAAAGGAGTAGGAGAAATGCTCTTACAAAAAGCAAAAGATTATGCTATTGAAACAGGAGCAAAAAGCATTAGTCTATCTACAGCAATAGACAATTATGCTGCACAGAGACTATATGAAAAAAGTGGATACACTAAGGATTCTCAATTTTATCAGTATGAGTTAAATCTGATATAACATAGGAAATACCGCTTAAAGTGTCCAGCAGATAATAAAAAAACGCTTGGAGTTTTCCAAGCGTTTTCCTTTTAAAACAATAGATGTGCGACTACCGCAATGATAGGGAATGAAATCAGTGTACGCAATAAGAAAATTACAATTAAGTCTTTAAAGTTAACCGGAATTTTAGAGCCAAGTAATAATCCACCAACTTCGGACATGTAAATCAACTGAGTAACTGACATAGTTGCTATAAAGAATCTCGTTAGCTCAGATTCAATTGAAGCACCTAGAATAGTAGGAAGGAACATATCCGCAAAGCCAACTACCATTGTTTGTGCAGCTGCTGCAGCCTCTGGTATTCCAAATAACAGGAGCAGTGGCTCAAATGGTTTACCTAATATCGTAAAGAATGGTGTGTACTCAGCTAGCATCAATGCAATTGTTCCAAATGCTAGTACGACTGGAGCAACACCTATATACATATCAATGACATTCTTTATACCATCTGAAAAAAATCTTTTAACAGAACGGTTTTTATTAGCTGTATTTAACGCATTTTCTAAACCATGTGTTAGAGCATTATAATTTTCTGGATATTTCTCTGCTTCTAGGTCTAATGGGCGACCGTCTATATGAACTTCTTCTTTGCCTGCTAATGGATAAATTCGTGGCATTATAAATGCAAGTACCACACCACAAAGCAGGACAGTTAAGTAATAGGGTGCGAAATACTTTTCTAACCCGACTTGTTCAAGTACGACAATACAGAAGGTGATGGAAACAACTGAAAAAGTGGAGCCAATAATAGCCGCTTCTTTTTTTGTGTAATAGCCTTCCTCATATTGTCTGCTTGTTAACAAGACACCAATGGTTCCATCTCCAACCCAAGAAGTAAGTGCATCTACAGCGGAGCGTCCTGGAAGCTTAAATAATGGACGCATAATTTTAACCATCATCGTCCCAAAAAACTCTAATAAACCAAAATTCAATAGAAGAGGCAGTAATAGACCTGCAAATAGGAAAATTGTAAACAGGAAGGAAACCAGCCCATCAGGTGCTAGTAAAAGTCCTCCCGTATTTTCGCTCCAAATAACCTCGGGACCAATTTGGAAAATGATTAATACAGAAAAAACTGCACCGACTACTCGGGTGATTGTCCAAAATATAGAAACCTTAAATAGGTTATTAATAAACGAATTGTTCTTTGGAATAAACAAAAAAACTAGAGAACCAATAGCCGCAATAAACAAAGTGATAAGGGCGACCCAATGCACGATCGGTTCAAGTACTCCTGATAATAGGCTCGCAAACCATGCGATAGGAATTTTAACTTCTCCACCAATCGGTAGCGGGATCATGAAAAGGATGACACCAGCTATAGAAGGGAGAAGAAATAAAAGCCAAGTAAATAAGCTAAATTTTTTCAAGTGAAGGCCAACTTTCTTTTTGAATAATTATGCAAGAAATAGGTGTTTTACACATGATAATTCATTCCAGAAGGTAAGTCTATAGCTGGTAAAAATGTTCCATTATTCGAAATCTTTATTGAAATCGTATGTGTAGAACCGCTCAAAGTGTAGCCAATTTTCAGCTTCTGGCTCTCCATCAGCTAAACGTTTTTCCATTTCCTCTAGCATCCAAGCTGTTTGGGAAATGTGTGCTCGCATAGAGCCCATTTTTTCCTCACTTGATCCAGAAATATCATGGATTATATCTGGCTCGCCTAACACTTCTTTTGAATCGTTTGAAAATGCTAGTGCGTATACCTTTGGACGTTGTTCTTCTGGCATTCTACGAACTGCGCGAATCATTGCTCTTCCGGTTGCATCGTGATCTGGATGCACGGCATAGTTAGGATAGAATGTAATGACCAAAGAAGGATTCGTATCAGCGATTAAATCCTCCATCATTTTGACCATCTTTTCATCATCTTCGAATTCTACTGTCTTGTCTCGAAGACCCATCATTCGTAGGTCTGTAACTCCCATAGACTTTGCTGAGGCAAGCAACTCCTGCTTACGAATTTGTGGCAATGTCTCGCGAGTTGCAAAAGGAGGGTTCCCAAGGTTTCGACCCATTTCCCCTAAAGTTAGGCAAGCGTAAGTCACAGGGACTCCTTGTTTCACATAAGTAGCTATTGTTCCAGAAACTCCGAAAGCCTCGTCATCTGGGTGAGGGAATACGACCAAGACAGATCGTTCCATTGGTAAATTCATTTTTATTCCTCCTTAATATGTAAATGGTGTTTTGCTTATTTCAAGAGCTACAGCAAGCTTTCCACTTTGGTCGTGTCCAGCCATTAGCAGTCTACCGTGCTCATCTAATTCATAATGAGTGATCCCTTGTGCATAGACCCATCCGTGAGGAAGCTTTAGTCCAACACGATGAGGAGCTTCTCCAGCTACTTTTCCAAGCTCATAGCGAATCATTACATTCCGAATAAATGCACCTGCATTAAACACATTTTCGTTGAAATGAGTAGCATATGCACCATTTGTCGTTTCCAAATGTATATACACATCCTCATTTGCAAAGCTATTTAATAATTCTTGTAGTCGTTCCATATTCACTAGTTCCATACTTTCATTGCCTCCTAGCATACTGTCTTTTAATAGTATAATGAAAAACAGTTCATCAAGCGAATGATTGAACCGTTGTTTATATTACGTAATCTTATATGATGTAAAAACTCGCAAAGCCTCGTTAGACTTTGCGAGTGGAGGAGTATCAAACTGTAGTAGTTGTTACTTCTGGGGCACCGAATTTTCCTTTGGCACCATGAAGAACTGGTCCCACGTATTGGTTCAGCTTCCATCCATGTGCAATTGCGGCAGCCACAAATTCTTTAGCTTTCAACACCGCATCTGCTACAGAAAGGCCATTTGCTAAGTTTGCTGTAATAGCAGCTGCAAATGTACAACCAGCACCATGATTATAAGTAGTTTCTGTTTTCTCTGTTTCTAACAGTGTGTGAGTTTGTCCGTCATAGAAAAGATCAACCGCTTTATCGTGAGCCAGTTGTTTTCCACCCTTGATGACTACATTTTTAGCGCCAAGTGAATGAATTTTCTCAGCGGCTGCCTTCATATCTTCAATAGATTTAAGTGTTCCTAATCCTGACAGCTGACCAGCTTCAAATAAATTAGGGGTTACTACAAGTGCACGAGGTAACAAATGAGTAATCATTGCGTCTACTGTCCCAGGATTCAAAACCTCGTCTTCTCCCTTACAAACCATAACAGGATCTATAACGATACTAGTAACTCCAGATTTCTCGATAATATTGCCGGTTTCTTCGATAATTTCTTCCGTACTTAGCATCCCAGTTTTAATGGCATCGACGTTTGTAGATAACGCTGTTTTAGCTTGACGTTTAATCTCATCTACTGGAAGGGAAAATACTCCATGACTCCAATTATTATCTGGATCCATTGTAGCTATCACTGTAAGAACATTTATCCCGTAGGTTCCGTGTTCCTGGAATGTTTTTAAGTCAGCTTGTATCCCAGCACCACCTGAAGTATCAGAACCTGCAATTGTTAATGTTTTTTTTATTGTCATGTGAAGTTCTCCTTTTTACTTAAAAGTTGATTGTTTTTTTAGATAAGAAAATCAAAGTTGATCTAGCTCTGAGCGCTTAGTCCCTAGTGGAAAGAGGAACTGCCTCCTCACTTTTCCCCATTTGCTTGTCGGGGCAGAAATAGGCGCTTGCGCTTTTCTTCATTGTATCAGATAGGTATGAAAATTCAATTAAGGTAGCTTTGGGGCTGTCCATAGTTTAAACAATATGAAAGCAAATACCAGAGCGACCATAAAAGTGATAATCGAACCTATGAAAATTTCGTTATAATATAGAGAGATAGACAAAAATAATAAGAAACATATAAAAATTATTGTACCCAGTAAAAAACAACCTATCCCAATATTATTTGCCTTGGCAGGAACGTTATTGTTTACTGCAGCTTCTTCAAGTTTTTTCAATTTTTCTCGATTTTGAAAATCTGCCATATGCATTTCCCCTTTTTACCATCGTATCATTGGGCGGATTAGTTGTTAATAGAGAAACTTTTCTTTACTGTAAACGTATTAGATTAATAGGAAGAGAGGGATGGACTTGCACAAAGATGATAAGATTCGAGAAATGGAAAAGCTTCTTAAGGAATTGAAGGCCCAAAATGAGGAAAGTGCAGCTACAATTGTAGAAGAGAGACCGAAAAGAAGTTTTAAGCTTTGGAGTATTCCTCTATTTTTCTCTAGATTTAAATTTAAAACTGTTCTATTCCTCTCTGTTATTGCTTTCTTACTAATTGCTGGTTTACCATTCGCAGCATTTTGGGCAATTCAAGGGAGCACCTTTACAGAAACAAAGGGGTCATTTGTAGAAAGGGTGCAGGGGCTAAATGAATTATCCACTGCACAGGCATATACAAAGGTAATAATTGAACGACAAGATAATGCGGTTTTTGGAAAAGAAATTGGACTAGATTTACCAGGGACAAAGAGACAGCTTTTAGTTGTAGTTCCAGGGTCAGTTAAAGCTGGTGTTGATTTTTCGGAGGTGACCGAATCAGATATTAAGGTAGATGAAGAAAACAAGACTGCTGTTTTAACAATGCCTAAGCCGGAATTTTTAGGAGGTCCAGAAATACTCTTCGATCAAGTAGAGGTGTTTTCCTACGAGGGATTATTTCGAGAAAAGGCCGATATTGAAGAGGCGTATGAACTAGCCTCGACTGCCAAGGAAATGATGATTGAAGAATCTACTGGACAAGGAATTCTCGAGCTAGCAGAAGAAAATGCTATAAAAGCTGTACAGGAAATGTTCCAGCTCATCGAATATGATGTACAAGTACAATTTGAGGAGTGACGCTATGACTAGCTGGAAAGAGGTTTTAGGAGAAGAATGGGAAAAGTCTTACTTCCAAGAGCTACAATCCTTTCTGGATAAGGAATATGCCGAACATACGATTTTTCCTCCCAGAGAAGAAATAGGGAGCGCTTTCCTTTTAACTCCATATGAAGAAGTAAAGGTGGTCATTTTAGGGCAAGACCCATACCACGGTCCTGGACAGGCTCACGGTTTAAGCTTTTCTGTGAAGCCGGGAGTTAAAGTTCCACCAAGCTTGCGAAATATGTTAAAGGAGCTAGAAGAGGATTTAGGTTGTCCTATTCCATCGAATGGACATCTGGAAAAATGGGCAAAGCAAGGTGTTTTATTATTAAACACAGTTTTGACAGTAAGAGCGGGAGTTGCAAATTCTCACAAAGGAATGGGCTGGGAACGTTTCACAGATACAGTCATTCAGAAACTTTCCGATCGTGAAAAGCCTATCATTTTTGTACTATGGGGAAAGCCTGCTCAAGCTAAGATGAAAATGATAGACACACCGAGGCACCATATCATTCAATCGACTCACCCTAGTCCTTTGAGTGCTCACAGAGGCTTTTTAGGGAGCAGACCCTACTCACAAATTAATGCGAAGCTACAAGAGTGGAATGACAAGCCAATCGATTTTTGCCTCTGACTATGCTAATATAACTTAAGAAAGTAGGGAGTAAATTGGCTGTAAATTGCTTTAGATGTCGTCATTTTTTTACAACCTGGGATGCAAACCATCCACGTGGCTGTAAGGCGTACCAGTTTAAAACAAAGGAGCTCCCATCTGCATTAGTAAAAAAATCTTCAGGTGTGGAATGCTTAAAATTTGAACTAAAGCAAGTGGAGGGGCGTAAATAATGATTTCCAATAGACAGATTTTGCTGCAAATAGAAAAACAGCTTCAGGAGGCAAAGGCAGTCTCAGGAGACCAATCAATCCGAGAAAGTCTTGCTGCTATCAAAGCTTTATGTGACGTAGCACTTACTGTGCCACTCTCAGAGAGCCCAAATGTGCATGTGCCTTCTACTATGATGGTTACCAAAAGCAATGTGTTAACTGCACCTTCCACCACTCTAAAGGAAGAGGATGCAAACGGAGAATCACTATTTGACTTTTAACAATAGAAAGTAGGGAAAGACCTTGAAATTTTTCATCATCGCAGGTGCTATCAATGGATTCCTATCGGTAGCCCTAGGTGCCTTTGGCGCCCATTTATTAGAAGGTAGAGTCGCAGACAAGTATTTAGCAACATGGGAAACTGCCGTTCAATATCAAATGTTTCATGCTCTAGCGCTAGTAGCCATTGGTATCTTGATGAGCAGTAAAGTATGGGGGTCTGTGTCGCAGCTAAACACGGCGGGTTATCTTATACTTGCAGGAATTATTATTTTCTCGGGAAGTCTTTATATCCTTAGCTTAACGGGCATTAGTGTCCTAGGCGCAATCACACCAATTGGTGGCGTAGCATTCCTAGCAGGTTGGATAATGCTAATAGTTGCAGCGGCAAAATACGCAAATTAATAAATAAATTAAGGCAGGCTCTGGAGAAAGAAGAGTCTGCCTTTTTTATATGCACGTGCTTAAGAAGGGGAATAGGTGAACAGACAGTGTAAAAGCAAATGTTACCGTGGGGGATGCTTGCATTAGATATATATTTTGCTCATGAGAAAAGGCTTACTCTAAGAAAGAATAAGCCATACATTTTTAGTAGTAATTTATTTCTTCATCAAATGTCGCATAATCAAAGTAAATCATTAACATTAAGTAACGTTTGCCATTTTGATCGCTGAGAATAACGTGGTCGCGTCCAGCAGCCTCTACATACCCAGTCACTATTACATTGTTTCTTGTTGCATTGTTTTCAAAAGTAAAATAGAACGTGCCTAATTTTCCTCTGTTTGCTCTTAAGATGTTTTCAACATAGGATTCTTCTTGGCGTCCGCCAGCGGGTATTTGCACACCTGGAGTATACTGCTGTTGTTGACCAGGAATTTGCTGTGCTTGTTGTCCTTGTTGATATTGCTGATTTGGATAGCTACCAGGGTACCAATAATACTGAACCATTTATACATCCTCTCTGTTTTTAAATCTCTGGACATTCCTCTGCAGTAGGTGAAAAGAAGCAATGTGCTTTGAAACGCCCAGTATTCCATTGACCATACCATTGAGCAGGACATGGCGTATTCTCACCTGGATCAAAAAACCAGAGTGATCTAGTAGCCGGATGAAAACGCTCACCGTTGACCACTCGCTGTGCTAATCTTATGTCGGCATCTCTTGCGCGCTGGTAAAAATATGGCTTAGTAGTAGCTTCAAAACCACCCGGGCGTTGAAAAACCATTTCTTCGAGGTTTCGTATATTCTCAAAATCTAAACAAGCAGTACGAACTCGATTAACGCCAACATTACCGACCATCAACATTCCTAGCTCGCCTTCCCCCTCCGCTTCTGCCCGCATTAGCCTTGCTAGTAGGTCGATTTGTTTGGATGTAGCCTTAACTACTGCCAATGCATCACCTCCTACATTAAACTATGTAAATGCATGACCTAACATGACAAATTTTGCAGATAAAAAAAGACCACCAAACGGCGGCCTTTTCCATATATTCCAATTATAGATTGAAGAAAGTAGAACGTTTTTCCCCTTCTAAAATAGTACCAACGAAGAATGAACCGAATTCTCCATATCGGGCACTTACTTCATCAAAGCGCATTTCATAAACTAATTTCTTAAATTGAAGTACATCATCTGAGAATAATGTTACTCCCCATTCGAAATCGTCAAAGCCAACAGAACCAGAGATAATTTGTTTTACTTTTCCAGCATAGCTTCGACCGATCATTCCGTGGCTGCGCATTAATTCTTTGCGTTGTTCCATTGGAAGCATATACCAGTTATCATTACCTTCACGGCGTTTGTCCATTGGGTAGAAGCAAACGTATTGAGAACGCTGAAGTTGTGGATATAGTCGTGATCGCACATGTGGATTTTGATAAGGATCTTCATTTGATTCACCAGACAGGTAATTAGATAATTCTACTACTGATACGTAAGAATATGCAGGAAGCGTAAAGTCCGCGATTGTAAGTTTGTTGAATCGTGCCTCTAGCTCTTGTAATTCATCCATAGTTGGACGTAACGTCATTAACATAAAGTCTGCTTTTTGGCCAACAATAGTATAGAAAGCATGCGCTCCGGTTTTTGCATCATCTGCTTGTTGTAATTCATCTAAAAATGCAACAAATTCATCTGTTGCTTGTTTACGAAGTTCAGGATCTACTTGTTTCCATGATGCCCAATCCATTTGTCGGAAATCATGTAAAACGTACCAACCATCTAATGTAATAGCTGCTTCATTCATTATTATGACACTCCCTTTAATAAATATTTCGCATATTTAGTTTACCACACCCGAATTTAGAATTCCCTTATTTGCCCCATTTTAGAATGACATAATGTGACAAACTCGTGTATGCTTATTCTATAAATAATCCTTAAAGGAGGCGTAGTTATGGCAGATTTATTTGAAGAAATAAAAGATAGGCTAAGAGGCAAAAACATATCTATAATTTTACCTGAGGGAAATGATGAGAGAATCATCGAGGCAGCGTTGAAGTTACAGAAAGAGGGAGTAATTCACCCAATCGTAATAGGCAGTGGTGCAGAAATTACACCTGAACTAGAAGTATTAAATCCTAAAACTTATGAATATATGGACGAGCTTGTGAATGCATTTGTCGAAAGAAGAAAAGGTAAAGCGACACCTGAGCAAGCACAAGAGATATTAATGGATGTCAATTATTTCGGTACGATGCTTGTGTACACAAAAAAAGCTCATGGCTTAGTTAGTGGAGCTGCCCACACAACAGCTGAAACTGTTCGGCCTGCATTGCAAATTATCAAGACAAAGCCTGGTGTATCTAAGACGAGTGGAGCATTTTTAATGGTAAAGAATGACACTCGTTATATTTTTGCAGACTGCGCAATCACTATTGCTCCTACAAGTGAGGATTTAGCAGAAATAGCGATAGAGGGAGCAAAAACAGCTGCTGCCTTTGGTATAAAGCCGAAAGTAGCTATGCTATCCTTTTCAACAAAAGGTTCTGCGAAATCAGAGGAAACGGAAAAGGTCGTTCAAGCGACTATTCTGGCTAAAGAAAGAGCTCCTCATTTGTCGATAGAAGGAGAGCTGCAATTCGATGCAAGCGTTGTTCCTTCTATTGCAGATAAGAAGGCACCAGGTGCTGAGGTTAGAGGAGATGCGAGTGTCTTTGTTTTCCCATCTCTGGAAGCAGGAAATATAGGTTATAAAATCGCAGAACGTCTTGGAGAATTTGAAGCAATAGGGCCGATTCTACAAGGATTAAATGCCCCTGTGAATGATTTATCTCGAGGCTGTAATGCAGAAGATGTATACAAGCTTGCTTATATTACGGCAGCTCAAGCACTAGATTAAGGAGAATAGGAATGTCAGAAATAGATGTTTTATTGGAGCAAAATGCATGGCGCTTTTGGGACCAATCACTGAGTGGGAAAAGCCGTTCAGCGTTAGAATCCTTTGCAGCGGACGATTTACTTTGTCATGTGGTGGGACAAGGACAATCACCGGCAACTGTTCGCACATGGATACATGATCAAACAGTTGTGATGGGAATCCAGGATCATCGGCTACCGTTTGTTGAAGACGCCCAAGATTTCTTGCGTACACGTGGCTACAATCCGATTGTTCGAAATTCAGGAGGACTGGCGGTTGTGTTGGATGAAGGTGTTTTAAATATATCAATCGTGCTATCCGAAAAAAATCAATCCATAGATATATCGACCGGATACGAAGTTATGTTGGCGTTTGTCCAGCTACTTTTTCCAGAGGCAGAAGGTAAAATAGAAGCTTATGAAATTGTAGGATCCTATTGTCCAGGTTCCTATGATTTAAGTATCGAGGGCAAGAAATTTGCTGGAATTTCACAACGAAGGCTAAGACAGGGAATTGCCGTTCAAGTATATCTTTGTGTGGAAGGAAGCGGAAGCGAACGAGCCCGCCTAATCCAAGAGTTTTACAGTATTGGCATCCAGGGAGAGGAAACTAAGTTTACTTACCCACAGATTAAACCAGATGTAATGGCCTCTCTCAATGAGTTATTGGAAACAAACTTTAGCGTGCAAGATATCGTAATACGCATACAGAGGTTACTACAGCATCTGTCCAAACAAGTAATCTCGCAATCACTTACCCAAGAGGAAGCGGAATTATATCACTTCTATTTAGAAAGAGTGCTAAAGCGAAACCAAAAAATGCTAGAAGGATGAAGAACGGCATAGTTTCTTAGTCTTTGGCTAGCGTTCACAAAGTATTAGTTTCTATGATCGGCTACTTGCTTGTTATACTTGTATAGACCAATAAAAGATTTTAGATAAACATAGAAAAAACCACCAATCGATTAAACGGTTGGTGGTTCTTTTGTTACTAGATTGCCGTTTTTCTCCATTTGAAATACTGGAACAGCTGGCATCTCTTCATCATTTAAAGTTACTAGACGTCGAGCGCGGTTCATAATCTGAACAAATTGCTCGTAATCTTGTTTAATCGCTGCGTTTTCTTTTTCAAGTTTTGCAAGCTCGCTTTCTAACTTACGAATCTTTTCGTTCGAAATAGTTGCCATATGGCGGTATCTAGAAATATCTGAATCACTGTGCTGTAAACGTACTAGATAAGCAATAATTATATCTATGGATAATGCTGAAACAGGAATAGATTGAGTGCGTTCTCCTTCTTCCTGAGGCTTAGCTAAGTATATTCCATTTCCTCTACGACGATAATCCTTACCTAAAATACGTAGCTTTTCTTTACGTTCTTTCTTTGCATCCTTTAGCTCTGTTTCATATTGATGGCGAACTACTGCATTCCATCTAAACCCACAGGCTGCGGCAGTACGATTTAACTCGTCACCTGCTTCTTCAAATGCGTTTAGCTGAGTACTACCTTCTCGAACGTGTCTTAACACTAATTCTGCTAACAATTCATCGTTTTCTCTCATCCATGCGTCTTGTCTTATCTTTACCATGTTTGTCCTCCTACCATGTTCATAGTTTCGTTGTTCTATTAACATCATGGACAACATATCGCTCTTTTATTCACGTAATTTACACTTGATAGCAATATAAACTTTAAGATACAATGACGTGTAGACAATATCTATTTATAGAAAGGGTTGTGTACTATGGCAAACCATTTTCGAGTTTGCGATGAGTGTCAGGCCGTTAACCTAAAAACATTAATTCCAAAACTAAAAGCAATCGATCCAGAGGCAGAGGTTGAAATAAAAGAATGTCAGTCATACTGTGGCCCTGGCCGCAAGAAGACATTTGCTTTTATTAATAATCGTCCAGTAGCAGCTTTAACCGAAGACGAATTAATGGAGAAAGTACGCGCCAAGCTGGAGTCATAATAATAGACATTCTTTGCAAGAAGGTTATCCTATATGTATTGAACTATTGCCGCCTTTTCATAAGCGGCTTTTTTCTTTATACTTAATAGTTAATAGTAATTAGCTTTTTTTATATAGAGACTGGAGGGTGACAAATGAGCTATGCTACACAAAAGCTAGCAGAAGAAAAAGTATTTAAAGATCCAGTCCATCGTTATATTCATGTACGCGACCAAGTGATTTGGGATGTAATCGGCGCTAAGGAGTTCCAAAGGCTTCGACGTATTAAACAGCTGGGCACTACCTATCTAGTATTCCATGGTGCAGAGCATAGCAGATTTAATCATTCACTAGGTGTATATGAAATTGTACGACGAATCGTGGACGATAGTTTTGAAGGAAGACCTGCGTGGGACCCCTCTGAAAGACTGGTAGTTTTGTGTGCAGCACTTCTACATGATTTAGGTCATGGACCATTTTCTCATGCATTTGAAAATGTTTTTGGCTTGGACCATGAGGAATTTACGAAACAAATCTTACTTGGAGATACAGAGGTAAATGAAATTCTTTCAAGGGTGAGCGATGACTTTCCACAAAAAGTGGCGGATGTCATTGGTAAAACGTATCCGAATAAACAAGTTGTAAGCTTAATCTCCAGTCAAATAGATGCAGATCGTATGGATTACTTGCAAAGAGATGCTTATTTTACCGGGGTAAGCTATGGGCATTTCGATATGGAGCGGATTTTACGAGTTATGCGTCCGTTAGATGATCAAGTGGTTATCAAATCTACTGGGATGCACGCAGTGGAAGATTATATTATGAGTCGTTATCAAATGTATTGGCAAGTATATTTTCATCCAGTTTCCAGAAGTGCAGAAGTTATTTTAACGAAAATTTTACATCGTGCGAAAGCGTTAAGTGAAACTGGTTATGCCTTTGAACAGCAGCCTACTCACTTTTTGCGTTTTTTTGATAATAGCTTTACCCTACAGGATTACCTTGCGCTAGATGAGGGAGTTTTATTGACTTATTTCCAACTATGGATGAACGAGAAGGATTCTATCCTATCTGATTTGTGTAATCGCTTTGTGAATCGTAAGCTGTTCCAATATATAGAGTTTGATTTGGCTAAGGATTACGTAAAAATGAAGGAGTTAGAGCAGCTATTTAAACGGGCTGGAATCGATCCAGAGTATTACTTAGTATTTGATTCGTCCTCCGATTTACCTTACGATTTTTATCGTCCAGGGGAAGAGGGAGAACGTATTCCTATTCACCTTCAAATGCCAAATGGAGAAATTAGAGAGCTCTCTCGCCAGTCAGAGGTAGTAGAGGCTATTTCAGGGAAAAGACGCACAGACCATAAATTATATTTTCCCGAGGACTTCTTAACAGCAGATGGCAAGAAGAAGGCATTAAAGAAACAGATACTCGATTTACTAAAATAGAGGTGGGTTTGTATTGTTAGAGGAACATGCAAAAATTGTACAATTTATCGGAGCAGCAGACGGGATCACGGGAAGAAAGAAACTACAGAAAATGGTCTATATTGCTAAGAAGTTGCAGTTTCCATATAAAGAGAAATATGATTTTCATATTTATGGGCCATACTCAGAAGAGTTAACATTACGTGTAGAGGAGCTTTGTAATATGGGCTTCTTGCAGGAGGAACGACAAGACAAAGGCTCGTATGTCCAATACAAATATCAAATGACGGATGCAGGGGAACATTTTATGGAAATGGCTCAGGTACCTGAGGCAAGTCCAGCATTGAAGATATGCATTGAGCAAATGAAAGAAAAAAGCTCCCGTTTTCTAGAGCTAGTTTCTACGCTATTATACTTTGAGAACTTTCCAAAGGAAGAACAAATAGAAAAAGTTCACGTTGTAAAAGGGAAATTGAATTACACAGAGGAAGAAATTGAAGAGGCTTTCTCTTTTGTGATGAATTTGATGAATGAAAAAGCTATCCACTAGGGATAGCTTTCTAAGGTAATTATTTATCGCTTAAAAGAGTACCAGCTACAGCGTAATGGTTTTTAGGCATCTCTTCGATGAACACAACTACATTCTCAACGGGTGCATTAGTTGTTTCTGCAACTACCTCAGTCACTTTTTCTACTAATGCGCGTTTTTGGTCATCGGAACGACCTTCTAACATTTTTACAGTTACATATGGCATTTCGTTACCTCCTTTGTAGAAATTATCAGTATACTTAACATCATAACAGAGTGAAAGGAGTTTACGCATGACTAATGAAGAAAAACCAAAACAAAAAGTAGGATTTACAATTATAAAAAATGACCCAACAGACGGGCATAAGGGATTTGGAATTGGCTCTCTATCTCTAGAGAACGTATCTCCAGTCATTATAGATATAGAAGAAGGCACAGCAAAAGTAGAAATAGGTGCCATGCATGCTAGAAGCGATACAGAAAGAGGCATCAAGTTTACTACAAATCGTGAGGATTCCGAAGGCGGTAAGCCCTATTGGCTAGTCTGGGTAACAATTGACCATAAAGCGGACGGACCATATTACGCGGGAGTAGCAGCATGTGAGATGGTGGTTAATCGGGAGAAGCGACGTGGCTATAAGATTTTAGCAGACCATGTAAATCGAATGGATAAATCGATGAAACGACAAATTTTAGTCGATTTTATGGACAATCGCTCAAAAGAAATCTTAAAGAGTTTCCTACAATCCCATAACCTAGAAATCTGGGAAAGAAGCGATATCAAGCTTCACCAAGACCTTGAGATATGATATTAAAATAATTTATAGTTCAATTCGATTATAATTTAGTCCGTTTAGGTGGTTGAATAAATCGAAAAAAGAAAGTACAATTTACTTAAAGCTTACTTCACAGTAATGCTAGGACACTTAGTAATATGAGTAAGTAGCGGGCTGGGAAGCATTGTGAAACCCAATCCAAAACATTCCTACCTTAAGCAGAAAGTTATACTAAGAAAAAGCTTTTCACTCTCTTAGGAGGGTGGAAGGCTTTTTATTTTGTGCTAAATTAGCATATGCTTCTTCAAAGGTGCTTATCTAGCCTCAGTGTATATGCTGATTGCTTGAAAAATAAAGAATACATTTGTTTGATTTTCGCTCTTTGCGAACCCGTTCGGCGGGGGAGAGTGCTTGCTGCATGTTATTACAATGAGTAGAAGTTAGTCACTTCATCTAAAAAAGGGACTAAGTAATCTTTTATGGAGTAGTTACAATTTCATTTATTGTACTTATTAAAACTGAACTTTCGATTATGAGTAATCTTACAAATGTAAAAGAGCTGCAAAACGCTTGCAGCTCTCATACTGTAGACAAACACCATGAATTTTGGTGTTTTGCCTACAATCTTTTTTCTTTTAAGAGATAAAGCTAGAAATGTTGATCTCGGCTGCGAGAGGACGCTTTCCGCGGGCACGGCTTCAGCCGCTTCCCTCGCTACGCTCAGTCCAGGGTCTTCAGCTCGCGCTATTCCCGCTGGAGTCGCCGCTCTCCGCTCCAATCAACAGTGCTTCCTATTAAAGGAATGAGGGGATGGATAGGATGACCAAGAATCAAACTCAATGAACGCGAACAGTTGGAGATACTGACCATAGAGCAGTTGGTTCCTAAAGACCATCTGGTGCGCAAACTGGATGCGACAATTGATTTCTCCTTTATCTATCGATTAGTTGAAGATCTTTACTCAACCATTGGGAGACCCAGCATAGATCCTGTAGTACTGAGCCAGGTGACATTCATCTATTACACCTTTGGTATCCGTTCCATACGCCAGACAAACAAGGAAATTGAAACGAATGTGGCATACCGTTGGTTTCTAGGCTTCGGCTTTCATACAGAGTTTCCTCACTTCTCCTGTTCGGTAAAAACTATGTCATACGTTTCGCAGATACTGATCAGTTCGAGCAGATCTTACATACCGATCAACCACAAAGGAAGGATAGTGCACGCATAGTAAGAATCACCAAAAAATGATTCAATGCCACATTTGGCATGGCTACCTGGATGTAGCTGAAGACTTGCGACACAACCATTAAAGAAGTATATGGAAAGAGTAAAGAAAAGCATGGTATACGATGGACAACCCTAAAGGAATTAAAAAAATTGTCCATGCAGGCGATGCTGACTTTTGCTGCCTTAAATTCTAAGAAACTAGCCGGTTTGACATGGAAAACCAAACCTGGCGTAATAAGAACCAAAATGATAAGCTGCAAAATGCTTGCAGCTCATTTTTACTAATACGTTTTAATTTCCAAAGAAGGGGAAGGGGAAGATAGACCATGGCTCATCATTGTCTCCGTTTTCATCCGCTGTAAGATCTTCAAAGGTATGCTGTTTCAACCGTGGATCCGTACAAAGCTGTTTCGGAACATCCTTCTCCTTTAAGTAAATAAGTCTCTGCTTATCGCAATCAGCTGTTGCAATTCCGCCAGTTTCAATGTCAACTATGACTCCTCGAACTCCCGCTGGAGCAATAAACGGTTCTTCTGGCAATCCGCGATGAACCAGCTCCATAAACTCAATCCAAACCTGCTTGGTCACCTGCTTTGCTTCGGCATCGCTTACAGCTTTTCCTTGATCGTAGCCGTTCCAAACCCCAGTAGTAAGCTGAGGGGAGAAGCCGATTAAATATTGGTCAGTATTGGTTGTTCCTGATTTAGCCGCGTAAGGACGAGTTTGTTTTGCACGAATGCTAATACCAGTTGCCGGGGAGTAATCATTAAAGGTAGGATCAAAGGTTCCTGTCATTAAGTGAGACAAAACAAATGCATCCTCTTCTAATAGCACCTTCTTACCCTTACGTTTTTCCTCTGTGACGTCATACAATACTTTTCCATCATTGTCAGTAATCTTAGTAATATAGGTTGGTTGCATCTGAACCCCTTTATCCGATATTGTGTTATAAACCTTTGTCATGTCTAGTAAGGATACTTCTGGTGTTCCTAAGGCAACGGCAGGAGTATGGTCAATTTCCATATTGATATTAAAGCGCTCGACCAATTGTTCTAAAGGCTTATAGCCTATTTGCTCCAATGTTTTAACAGCATAGATATTATCAGAGATGGCAATAGCCTGAGCCATGGAAATAGGATGATTAGCAAACTCTCCATTTACATTTTTGGGCTCGTATTCTCTACGTCCGTTATCATAGGTAAATATTGTTCGTTCACTTTTTAAATAGGTCAATGGAGAAAATCCATTTTCTAGAGCAGCAGCAAATAATAAAGGTTTAATCGTTGAACCAGGCTGCCTTTTTGCCTGTGTAACCCGGTTAAAGGGACTTTCTGTAAAGCTTCGTCCCCCAACCATAGCAGTAATGTAACCTGTTTTTGGTTCCATGCTGACGAATCCAACTTGTAGCTCGCCCTCAGGCATCCATTTTTTTATAGTTTCTTCAGCTGCCTGTTGATGTTTTTGATTTAATGTGGTCGTAATCGTCCAACCGCCCTCTTCAATACGGCGCCCCTTGCTCTCTACAATATTTGTTGCTTCCTTCCATACCTCTTCTAAAAAATATGGTGCTGTCTTTTTAGTAACTACTGATTCCTCGGTTTTTAATACAAAATGCTCTTGATTTGCATGTTCTTTTTGCTCAGCAGTGATAAACTGCTGATTATTCATAAGTTGTAAGATTAGCTTTTGACGATTGACTGCTTTTTCCTCATTAACTAAAGGGGAGTAATGGGTAGGACCTTTTGGAATTCCCATAAGAAGAGCAGACTCTGCTAGAGTTAAAGACTTAGCGCTCTTCCCAAAATAAAACCTGCTTGCAGCCTCTACTCCGTACATCCCATGTCCAAAGTAAACAGTGTTCAAATAGCCCTCTAGAAGTTCATCCTTCTCGTAGAAAATTTCTAACCGATAGGCATATAATGCTTCATTCAATTTACGAGTCCATGATTTTTCGTGGGTTAAAAATACATTACGAGCATATTGCTGAGTAATTGTACTGGCTCCCTCTACTTTTTTGCCAGCCTTTACGTCTTTTAGAAGAGCCGAGGCAATCCGAGAATAATCAAATCCATTATGCTCATAAAATTCCTGGTCCTCAACAGAAATAGTAGCCTGAGGTATGAAAGGCGACATTTCATCAAGAGATACCCAGTATCTACGTTGATCCTCAAAGCGGTCTCCAATAACATTATCCTGACTGTCTAAAAAAACAGAGGAAATAGGAACTTGTATTATAGGGGCACCAACAATTTGAGCGTAAATGCGAAGAGTGACCAGAGCACTTAAAACTGCACAGCTTGCGGCAATTCCTAACAAAAATACTCTTTTTACTCTTTTACTTCGAGTTGCCTTCTTTTTATATTGCGAGCGCTTCAAAAAATCCACCCCGTTTTCATCCATGTTTCTATCAGTATGAGAACAATAGATTCAAATTAAACGGGAAAACAAAAAACTATTGCACTTTTGCCAAAAACCTCTATACTTTCTTTGTATTTACTTTTTTG
Source organism: Psychrobacillus sp. FSL K6-2843 (assembly GCF_038626375.1). Lineage (NCBI taxonomy): Bacteria > Bacillati > Bacillota > Bacilli > Caryophanales > Bacillaceae > Psychrobacillus > Psychrobacillus sp. FSL K6-2843. Next base: position 624,653 of record NZ_CP152021.1, read on the forward strand.
ATAAAGTAAAAGAATTATGTATTGGAAGGAGATAGATAAATGGCTGGATTTTGGTTTACAGAAAAGCAAACCGAGAATTTTGGCATCACAATGAAGGTGAAACGCACACTTCATACTGAGCAAACGGATTTCCAACTGTTAGAAATGGCAGAAACAGAAGAATGGGGTAACATGCTCTTTTTAGACGGAATGGTTATGACGTCTCAAAAGGATGAGTTTGTTTACCATGAAATGGTGGCACATGTTCCTTTATTTACACATCCAAACCCAGAAAACGTATTAGTTGTTGGTGGAGGAGACGGTGGAGTAATTCGTGAAATTATGAAGCATCCAAAAGTAAAAAAAGCGACACTTGTTGATATAGATGGAAAAGTAATAGAGTACTCAAAAAAATATTTACCAGAGATAGCTTGTGAATTAGAAAACCCTCGTGTAGATGTGCAGGTTGGAGACGGCTTCATGCATATTGCTGAGTCTGAAAACGAGTATGATGTTATTATGGTAGATTCAACAGAACCAGTGGGACCTGCAGTAAATCTATTTACAAAAGGATTCTATGCTGGTATTTCTAAAGCACTAAAAGAAGATGGTCTATTTGTTGCTCAATCGGACAACCCTTGGTTTAAGGCAGACTTAATCCGTCAGGTCCAAAAGGACGTAAAGGAAATATTCCCAATTACAAATATGTATTTAGCTAATATTCCTACGTATCCAAGTGGTCTTTGGTGCTTTACAATTGGCTCGAAGAAATATGATCCACTACAGGTTCCAGAGGAACAATTCTTCGATATTGATACAAAATATTATACAAAAGAGCTTCACAAAGCAGCATTCGTTTTACCGAAATTTGTGAAAGACCTTGCAGGAGAGTAAGCCCATGCGATTTGATGAAGCATACTCAGGCAATGTATTTATAAAAAGTAAGCAAAACTACGAAAAAGCTCAGGCAGTTATTTATGGTATGCCGATGGACTGGACAGTTAGCTACCGTCCAGGATCTCGTTTTGGGCCACAACGCATTAGAGAGGTTTCTATCGGGCTAGAGGAATATTCGCCATATCTTGATAGAGAGCTAGATGACGTAAACTATTTCGATGCAGGGGATATCCCTCTTCCATTTGGAAACGCAGCGAAAAGCCTCGAGCTAATCGGTGATTACATTCGTCAATTGTTACAAGATGGGAAAATTCCAGTTGGCATGGGCGGAGAGCATTTAGTCTCTTGGCCAGTAATGAAAGCTGTGGCAGACAAATATGATAATTTAGCAATTATCCACATGGATGCTCACACCGATTTACGTGTGGAATATGAAGGCGAGCCACTATCTCACTCAACTCCAATCCGTAAAATTGCAGAATATATTGGTCCAAAAAACGTCTACTCATTTGGAATTCGTTCTGGAATGAAGGAAGAGTTCGACTGGGCTAAAGAAAATGGCATGCAAATCGCCAAATTTGAAGTGCTAGAGCCATTGAAGGAAGTACTTCCGACACTAGAGGGTCGTCCGGTCTATGTAACAATTGATATCGATGTGCTTGACCCAGCACACGCACCAGGAACAGGAACTGTAGACTGTGGAGGAATAACAAGCCGCGAGCTGCTAGCCTCCATCCATGCTATCGCAAACTCAGGTGTTAACGTAGTAGGCTTCGACCTTGTAGAAGTAGCCCCAATCTACGACCAATCGGAGCAAACCGCAAACACTGCATCGAAGCTAATGAGAGAAATGCTACTAGGATGGGTTAAATAGAAAATAGTCTCCATTATTCTGCGTAGCTGAACAAAGTGAAGCGGAAGCAAACCGCCAACACTGCATCGAAGCTAATGAGAGAAATGCTACTAGGATGGATTAAATAGAAAATAGTCTCCCTTATTCTGCGTAGCTGAACGAAGTGAAGCGGAAGCAAACCGCCAACACTGCATCGAAGCTAATACGCGAAATGATTTTAGGATGGGTAAAGTAGAAAGTAAAATCTAAATGTATCTGCGACGAGCTGTGCGCAGGAGCAAACCGCAAACACTGCATCGAAGCTCCTACGCGAAATGATTTTAGGCTGGGTAAAGTAGAAAGTAATATTTAAATGTATCTGCGACGATCAGTACGCAGGAGTGCAATTTAATAAAGTATAAAAGTGATGTTCTTTAATGGACATCACTTTTTTTGTATTGAGTAAAATTAAAATGATATTTATAACTATTTATTCCATTACTCTAACAAACAGCTGCTAATAGTGTATAGTGTTTAAGGTTTAGTTGTAACTTAAGCGAAATTTAAGCTATAATATGAAGGTTATATTAACAAACTTCTTTTAAAAGTTATAATTAGTAATTAGGTTTGAATACTAACAATTGTTTAGTTGATTGTAGCGGCAGTCGGCGACTCCAGTGGGATGAGTGAGACAGATAAGACATCACAAACGCCGCGCAAGCGGCGGTGGTGGCTTATCGAACACCCCACGGAAAGCGCCCGACTAAAGCGGAAATCTGCCATCTATTCTATTCAGGCAAGCAATTTATATTTGATGGATATCGTATAATTTTTTTCACTCTAGCTAATCTAATAAATACTCATCTTATGATTGTAGCGGCAGTCGGCGACTCCAGTGGGATGAGTGAGGCAGATAAGACATCACAAATGACGTGCAAGCGACGGTGATGACTTATCGCCCACGAAAAGCGCCCGACTAAAGCGGAAATCTGCCATCTATTCTATTCATGCAAGCAATTTATATTTGATGGATATCGTATAATTTTTTTCACTCTAGCTAATCTCATATATACTCATCTTATGATTGTAGCGGCAGTCGGCGACTCCAGTGGGATGAGTGAGACAGATAAGACATCACAAACGACGCGCAAGCGGCGGTGGTGGCTTATCGCTCACCCCACGGAAAGCGTCCGACTAAAGCGGAAATCTACCATATATTCTATGGAAGCAAGCAATAGAAATTAAATAAATCATTAATATGCTCTAAAGGATGAAGTCCATGTCTGAACCATTAAAAAAATCAGTTGAAGTTCGCTTACGATCAACGATCCAACACCCCAAAGCAAAAAAAGAATCCTTTGACATTCGCACTACGGGCGTTCTAACCTTAAAGGGAGAGCAGCCTTATTTAGTTTATGAGGAAGTGCAGAATGAAAAAGCTGTTCGAACAACAGTCAAATTACATGAGGAGTCTGCTTTAATATTGCGAAGCGGTGGCGTTAAAATGCGTCTTCCATTTCAAAAGGGAGAGCAGCAAACCGGCAGCTATGACACAGGTTACGGCACCTTCATGATTTCAACAAATACAAAGCATTTGCAATTCAAGGATGGTCATTTTCTAGTACATTATGAACTAATAGTGGATGAAGAAGTGGTCGGTACATATAAATTAGAACTAACATATTCGGAGGCGGAATAAATGAACGCAGTAGAAAAAGTACAACAATCTATTAAGGAAGCATTACAACAAGCAATTCTTAAAGCAGAGCTTGTGACAGAAGAGCAGCTCCCATCTGTTCATCTGGAAACACCAAAAGACAAAGCAAATGGCGACTACGCAACAAATATTGCTATGCAATTAACAAAAATTGCGAAGAAAAACCCTCGTCAAATTGCAGAAGCAATCATTGGAAATCTTAATATGGATGGCACAATGATGGAGAAAGTTGACATTGCTGGTCCAGGGTTTATGAACATTACAGTACGTAAAGATTATTTACAAGATGTTGTGAAAGCTGTCCTTACTGAAGAAGAAAATTACGGACGTACGAAATCCGGGGCTGGAGAAAAAATTCAAGTGGAATTTGTTTCTGCCAATCCAACAGGTGACCTACACCTAGGGCATGCTCGTGGAGCTTCTGTGGGAGATTCCTTATGTAACGTATTGGACTTTGCCGGCTATGATGTTTCTCGTGAGTATTATATTAATGATGCAGGCAATCAAATCAATAACTTAGCCGTTTCTATTGAAGTGCGATATTTTGAAGCATTAGGTATGGAAAAGGAAATGCCAGAAGACGGATATCGAGGACAAGACATTATCGATATTGCTGCTGACATTGCAAAAGAGCATGGGGATAAATTTGTTCATATGTCAGATGAGGAACGTTTCCAAGCATTCCGTACACATGGTTTAAAAGTTGAATTGGCGAAGCTTCAAAAGGATCTATCAGACTTCCGTGTAAGCTTTGACAATTGGTTCTCGGAAACCTCCTTATATGAAGGCGGAAAAATTGATATTGCATTAAACAAATTACGTGAAAACGGTCATATCTTTGAAGAAGAGGGGGCAACCTGGTTACGCTCTACTACATTTGGAGATGATAAGGATCGTGTACTTATTAAAAGTGATGGCTCATTCACTTATTTACTTCCAGACATTGCATACCATGAGAATAAGCTGGCTCGTGGCTTCGATCAGCTCATTAATATTTGGGGAGCAGACCATCACGGATACATTCCGCGTATGAAGGCTGCTTTTGAGGCACTTGGATACGAACGTGAAAAGCTAGAAGTATCTGTTATCCAAATGGTTCAGCTATATAAAGACGGCGAAAAAATGAAAATGAGTAAACGTACAGGTAAAGCTGTAACGATGCGTGAGCTTGTGGAAGAAGTAGGATTAGACGCTGTGCGTTATTTCTTCGGTATGCGTTCCGGTGATTCTCATATGGACTTTGACCTTGATTTAGCCGTTTCTCAATCCAATGAAAACCCAGTGTACTATGCGCAATACGCACATGCTCGTATTTGTTCTATTTTACGTTCTGCAGAAACACAAGGAATGAAGGCGTCTACAAATTCCTTGGAGTTATTGCAAAGCGAAAAAGAACTTGATCTATTGAAAAAAATCGGTGACTTCCCACAAGTTGTAGCAGATGCTGCGAAACTTCGTGCACCTCACCGTGTAGCAACCTATATCCAGGAACTAGCAGCAACATTCCACAGTTTCTATAATGCAGACAAAGTACTAAACGCTGACAATGTGCCTCTTTCAGAAGCACGTCTTGCGCTAGTAACATCTGCACGCCAAACAATTGCAAATGCATTAAAACTAATCGGAGTATCTGCTCCAGAAAAAATGTAATTAAAACTCCTAGAGGCATTAAGAAACCAATTCTTAATGCCTCTTTTGTTTGTTTATTAGTTTAATCAAACAGATTAAAAAGGAAAATAACAAGTTTATAAAAAGCAAGAACTTGAGCCAAGATGTTCCGAATGATGTCTGCCCGTCACCACTTTTTCATTTATCAATAAAAATACTTTAAAAAACAATATTTATTTATTCTAAAACGATAAATTTTATAATATAATTATATTGAATTATATTTAAGTGAGGTGCTTTTATGAAAAAAGGAACAACATTATTTTTAAAGATGGCGGTTATTGTTATGGGAATTCCCGTTCTGGCTTTGTGTATATTTTTGGTGCCTGAAATAGCAAATTTTGCAGAAGAATTATATCCTGACATTCCATATCTCAAATATCTCGTTTTTATCGATTTGTATGCAACGGCTATACCTTTTTACTTTGCTTTGTACCAAGCTTTTAAACTTTTAAATTATATTGATATGGGCAATGCTTTCTCGGAATTATCTGTAAGAGCGTTAAAGAATATTAAATACTGTGCACTTGCAATTAGCTCTTTATATGTATTAGGCATGCCACTATTTTTTCTTGTGGCAGAGAAGGATGATGCTCCAGGAGTTATAGTAATCGGGCTTATCATGATTTTTGCCTCTATGGTAATTGTCGTTTTTTCAGCCGTTCTCCAAAAACTTTTACAAGAAGCTATTCATATAAAATCTGAAAACGATTTAACGGTCTGAGGTGAAAATATGGCGATTATTATTAATATCGATGTGATGTTGGCTAAAAGAAAAATGAGCGTAACAGAACTTTCAGAGAGGGTTGGAATAACAATGGCTAACCTTTCTATATTAAAAAATGGTAAAGCTAAAGCAATTAGGCTTTCTACATTAGAATCAATTTGTAAGGCTTTAGAATGCCAGCCTGGGGATCTTTTAGAATACAAAAGAGATGAAGAAGCTCACGAATGAGTAAAGTTCCCTCAATAAGCAGGAATTATTTTTGAAAACGCGAAGTAATAAATTAGGAACTAACTCATTGGAGGGCTTTAATCAATGGATTAATGCCCTCTTTTTTATATTCAAGTTAGAATAGGCTTATAACGATGCAAGGAGGAAGCAAAGTGCCATGGTATTTAGATAGTGCCTATAAAAGAAATAAGGATGCACCCTATACTTTTTATATTCCTAGCAAAGAAGTGATAGGTAATTTAAATATAGGAGATATGGTCAAACTAATCTTTGAAATCGAGACAAGAACAGACGGGTATGCGGGAGAAAAAATGTGGGTTGAAATTACTCACAGGGATATGGAGAACTTTAAGGGAATTCTTACGAATGATCCATTTAATCTAAGTGAGTTAAAAAGAGGACAAGAAGTATCATTTCGGACAGAACATATTTGTGACACGGAGTATAATGATCCATATTCATCCAAATGGGATTACTATTTTGACACAAAAATAATTGTGAGCAAAGATGTTTTGGAGAGAGATGAATTTAATTTTATGTTAAGAGACGAGCCAAGGGATGAGCAAGACTCTGGTTGGTCTGTATTAAGTGGTTATGAAGATGATGAATTTTTAAATAATCATGAAAATCTGCAATATATATCTATAGGGGTAATTTTAAATATTGATGACTCTATTTTAGCTTTTATTGAAGATTTACCCCTCTGTGCATATGAGAGAAATGACAATGGCGCATTCTACAAAATAAATGATTATGATTGGGAGTCCTACTTAAGTGAATAAGCTTGGACATAGATTTAGGAGGTAATTGCGTTGAATATTACTCAATTAAAACAATCACTATTTAAACGAGCTACGATTTTTGAAACAGGAGGATCTCGGCCGACGGAAGAATTGGGAGAGAGCTGGATAGGAAATGTTATGTGGGGTAGCGGAGAAAATAAATCTCCTCAGTTTGAACCAATATGTACTATATTTCTAAAGAATTTACCTTATGTACCGAAGGAGCTAAAAAACATTCAGTTAATCACTGTTTATATGGATTTTAATGTATATAATCATTTAATTGAAGATAATTTAGCTTCTTTTTTTAAGATAAATTGTTTTACTAATATTAATGAAATACAAAAGATAAATGAACAATCTTCAAGAATGAAGTCTTTTCCATTAAAACCAATATTAGTTGAGAACGATACCCCAGCATGGGATTCAGAAGATATAGAACCAGAAATTCAAGATGAAAAATATTTATCCCATGCACAAGGTTGGTGGATATCCATCCTATACACAGAGCGGAGTCTCATATGGTGAAGATTATCCGTTTGTCTTTCAGATAAGCTCTGATGCCAAGGCGCAATTCAATATAGTAGATAGTGGCAGTTTTTATTTTTTCTACAATCAAGATAAACAAGATTGGATTGTGTACTGCGATTTTTATTAATAGTCCAGTGATTACTCATAGATTACAAGGTTAAGAAATTAATGTTTCGCTAAACTCGGAAAATTGCTTGATATTAATTTATTTCTCGAATTTCTCATCTAGTCTCCATCTCGACAACATTTAATTATAAGGTATAATAAATGCAAAGCAGCAATGGAATATTTTTTGCGTAAAGGTGCTCTAGTTACGGATTGCTAGAGTTAAAAGGGAAGCTGGTTAAAGTCCAGCGCGGTCCCGCCACTGTTAGTGATGCATATGCATCATAAGCCAGAAAACCTGCCCTTACGTGCATACCCATTACCTACGCGGATAGGTCTGGTGTAGGTCAGCTATCGGTATTTTGTGGCAGATTTATACCTATCTATCTCTCATCCTAGGATGGGAGATTTTTTATTGATTTTAGGAGGAATGAAGGATGAAAAAGTTTTGGTTAATTATAGGAATGACCTTGCTTATGTTAGTTGGATGTAATGAGCAAGAGACACTTCCATCAGAAAAAGAAGATAGTTCAGAAATTGGAAATTCAGAAACTGCATTTCCGCTTACATTGACGGATGCTGTAGGCCAAGAAATCACATTAGAGGAAGTTCCGAAGACCATTATTTCCATGATTCCAAGTAATACGGAAATTCTATTTGCATTAGGGCTTGATGAGGAAATTGTCGGTGTTAATGATTACGAGAGTTATCCAGAGGAAGCCTTAGAAAAAGAAAAAATTGGTGGCATGGAGTATAACATTGAAAAAATTATCTCTTTGAATCCAGATATTGTCTTCGCTCATGAGTCCGTAGTAGGAATGGCTGACGCTGGGTTACAACAGCTACGAGATTCTGGTGTAAAGGTTTATGTAGTACAGGATGCAAAGGATTTTAACTTAACCTATACATCCATCGAGCAGATTGGTCGTGCAACAGGCAAGAATGAGGAAGCACAGGCCATTATAAAGGATATGAAGGCAAAGGTTGACGAAATTCAAGAAAAAGTTTCAAAAGTAGAAACAAAGAAAACAGTTTTTGTAGAAACCTCAGATGTGCCTGAGATCTATACTCCTGGTAATAATACATTTATGCAAGAAATTCTAACGATGGTCAACGCAGAAAATATCATGGCTGACCAAGAGGGCTGGTTCCAAGTCAGCCCAGAAGAAATTGTAAGTCGTAATCCTGATGTTATGTTAATCACGTATGATTACGTGGATGGCATTGTTGAAAAGGTCAAGCAACGTGATGGTTTCGATACAGTGACAGCTATTAAAAATAATGCAGTAGTACAAGTGGATGAGGATACCACAAGTCGCCAAGGTCCACGTTTAGTAGAAGGTTTAGAGGAAGTGGCGAAGGCTATCTATCCGGAGGCATTTAGTGAGTAAATCAATGATCGGTTACATCCTGTCACTGGCTACGTTGGCTGTAGCCATTTGGCTAGGTGTATCGGTCGGATCTGTAAAGGTGCCGATCAGTACTTTATGGGATACAGGAACAGATGCGATTGCAACTAATATAGTATGGAAGATTCGCATGCCGCGGGTTATACTCGCAGGATTAGTCGGAGCATCCCTGGCAATAGCGGGAGCGGCCTTTCAAAGCCTGCTTAAAAACCCACTAGCCGACCCTTATACACTGGGAGTGTCGTCCGGAGCATCTGTTGGTGCAGTGGCTACACTCTTTTTTGGAATTTCGGTACCTTTCTTAGGAATGTTCACCTTGCCTGTTTTCAGTATGGTAGGGGCATTAGTTACAATGCTCATCGTTATTTCCTTCGCAAAGCTAGTAGATCGCGCGATGAAAATGGAAACGATTATTTTAACAGGTATTATATTTAGCTCATTTCTTGGCTCAGTCATTTCCTTAATGATTGCTCTGACAGGTGAAGAGCTACGGCAAATTATTGGTTGGCTGTTAGGCAGTGTATCTATGAGGGGCTGGAGCTATGTTCAGATGGCATTGCCATTCATGGTAATCGGTTCCCTATTACTATGGTTAAATCGTAGGGAGCTAAATGCCATGCTCTTTGGAGAAGAACGAGCACAGCATCTAGGTGTGGATGTAAAGAAGCGTAAAATGATGATATTAATTGGTGGGTCAATGCTCACAGGCACAGCCGTATCAGTGTCTGGAACCATTGGTTTTGTTGGATTGGTAGTGCCACATATGACTAGACTTTTATTTGGCTCCGATAACCGGCACGTGCTTCCTTTGAGCTTTATAAATGGAGCTTCTTTATTGATCATTTGTGATCTTGTATCCCGTACGATTATTTCTCCAACAGAGCTTCCAATAGGGGTAATTACTGCGTTTATAGGGGCACCTGTTTTTGCTTTTATCTTCTTTAGACAACGTAAAAAAGGAGGCGCTTAACTTGCTAGAAGTAAAAAATATTTCTGGTGGCTACGATCAAAAGCTAGTAGTGGAGGACGTTTCCTTTCAAGTATCAAAAGGAGAAATGCTAGGAATATTAGGACCAAATGGGAGTGGAAAATCTACTCTCCTTAAACTAATGAGTGGCATACTCACACCATCATCTGGAGAGGTACTAATCGAAGGTAAGCTGTTAAAGTCCTTTGCCTCGAAGGAGCTAGCGAAAAAGTTGGCTGTGCTTCCACAGCTGCACAATCAGGCTTTCTCACATACCGTTCGAGAAACAGTTGCACTTGGTCGTTATCCTCATCAATCAGGGTGGTTTTCTACATGGTCTTCAGAAGATGAATTCGCTATAAAGGAAGCAATGAGACTGACTGCCGTCGATAAGTACGATAAGCATTTACTAGAACTTTTGTCTGGTGGAGAGCAACAGAGAGTATTTGTAGCCCAGGCATTAGCTCAGCAGGCTCCCATACTGTTGTTAGATGAACCGACGAATCACTTGGATATCGCTCATCAAAAGCAGCTGTTAGATACAATCAAAACACAAGCAATTGAGAATGACATTACAATTATTAGTATTTTTCATGATATTAATCTTGCATCGCTATACTGTGACAGACTTTTACTAATGGACCAGGGGCGCATTAAAGTAATCGGGGAGCCCCAAGAGGTAGTGAAAAAAAGTTTAGTGGAAACTGTTTATGAGGCTAGGGTTAGTACTAGTCCCCATCCAGAGCGACCTAAACCGCAAATAACTATTTTACCAGACGTAAATGAAAAACAAGACAATCAACTAATTACTTCATTCAACTTTAAAGTAACTGGAGAATATGTCCTCTTTCAGGCAGAAAATCAATTAAAAACTTGGTCTTCTGCAGTCATTAACGCGGGAAGTGGCTGGTATAGAAACTTCGTGAATAGAAGAGTAGATGCACAGTATCACTGTGATAATGTGCAGGAGGAAATGTTAAATTATCTTGCTGCTCGAAGTTTATCGGAGGCAGATACTGTAGGCATGATGACTGCAGTCAGGACTACAGACGCTGTGATCAAAGAGTATGTAACACCTTTAGGGAGTCTTGTGGTAATGGTTACCGCGGGTGTTGGAAATGCAGTCGATGTATCGCGAGCTCACGAAGTAGAAATGTTCCCCGCAATAGGTACCATCAATACGTGGGTTATTATTAATGGAGAGCTTGCGGAGGAGGCTTTTATCCAGTCTGTCATCACTGCTACAGAAGCTAAAACGAAGGCAATGGCACATGAACAAGTCATGGATCCTCGGACGGGTACTCTTGCCACAGGTACATCGACAGATAGTGTATTAATAGCTGCGACACAAAAAGGGACTTATATAGAGTATGCAGGTCCTATAACAGAGATTGGTAAAAAGATTGGGCAAGGAGTATTTGAATGTACCGTTGAAGCTATTCAGATATACAAAAAGGCAAAGGGATGGGTGTAAGATGGCATCTCATATGTTAGCGGTAACAATTGGTCTTCTGTTAGATCGATTAATAGGAGATCCACCAAATTGGCCACATCCAGTTCGGTGGATTGGAACGCTTATCTCAAAATTAACTAAGCTATTAAACAAAGGAAGTTATAGGAAAGTAAAGGGATTACTTTTAGTCCTAATAGTAGTAGGGTTATCATTCAGTATTACTCTAGTATTAGTGTTCACTGCATACTCAGTTCATATTGTCCTTGGTATTGCTGTGGAAAGTATTTTGATAGCCTCTGGGCTAGCTCAAAAAAGCTTGAAGGTTGCAGCGATGGAGGTCCATAAGCCTTTGATAGAGGGAGATTTATACACTGCTCGTTTAAAGCTTTCCTGGATTGTTGGAAGAGACACTGAAGGTCTAGGAGAGGAGGAAATAACAAGAGGGGTGGTAGAAACAGTATCCGAGAATATAAGTGATGGAGTAACCGCCCCATTGTTTTTTGCCTTTTTATTTGGGGCTCCTGGGTTATGGGCTTATAAAGCAATTAATACATTAGATTCTATGGTAGGCTATAAAAACGAAATATTTAAAGATTTTGGCTATGTTGCTGCCAAGCTAGACGACATTGCAAACTATATTCCAAGTCGTTTAACTGGGTTGGCAATTATGCTTGGCGGAAGGAAAGAAACTAGTCTTCCCTTTAAGCATCGAATGACTCGCTGGTTGATAGATGCAAAGAAACATCCAAGCCCCAATAGCGGCTATTTAGAAGCTGCCACTGCTTATCAGCTAGGTATACAGCTTGGCGGAAGAAATACATATAAAGGGATAGTTTCTAATCGTGCATTAATGGGAAGCAAAGAGGTCTCACTAAGTGCCCGACATATATTAGGAGCAATTTCACATTTACACACAGCTGTCCTTCTTTTTTGGTCTGGGATGACAGTGATAGGAGGTTTAATACTTGTTGTTACCTAGTCACGGAGCAAATGCTCAACAATTATATCAACGCTTGAACATGTCTATGCCTGAGACAGTGATAGATTATAGTGAAAATGTGAACCCTCTAGGTCCTCCAGATTTTGTTAAGGAGCAGTGGGTATCATATAGAGACCTAATAACTAAGTATCCTCATCCGCAGGGCGAGCCCTTCCTGACTGCAGCCGCAAATTATCACGGTGTCAGCTCTGAACAAATACTTATTGGAAATGGTGCAGCAGAAATTTTTGCAAGCATAGCTATCCGGTATCAGCACAAAAAAGCAGTGGTTATCCATCCAACATTCTCTGAATATGAGGCTACGCTAGCACCATATCAAACATCCGTAAAGGAGATTATAGCTATCGGTAAGCTTCCCATAGAGGAGGTTCTTAGTGAGCTTGAGAAGGCTGATGTTATTTATATATGCCGACCGAATAATCCTACTGGCTACCTGATTCCATTAGAAGAGATTATACAGATAGCGAATCATGCTAAAAGGTATAACTGTGATTTGGTTTTGGATGAGGCTTTTTTAGATTTTATAGACGAAAAGGAATCCTTTATCCCATATTTAAACAACCTTAATAATGTAATTGTCGTCCGTTCGATGACTAAAATGTATGCAATTCCTGGGCTGCGGTTAGGCTATGCAATTGCTAATAAGGAAATTATAAATAGTCTTCGCTCAATGCTGCCTCACTGGAATAGCAATGCATTAGCGACTACAATTGGAGCCCAGTGCTTCATGGAGACAAAGTATAGACAGAGAACAGTTGACTTCGCAATAAAGGCGCGAGAGGATTTTAAACAATTTTTAGGTGAGCTAGATTGTAGAGTTCTACCATCTAATACAAATTTTCTATGCTTCCAGCTACCTAATCCATTGCAGTCGAAGATATTCTTTGAACATTTACTAGCTCGAGGCTATGTGCTCCGCCATACCGAAAACTTTAAGGGTCTAGACGGTGATTGGTTTCGAGTGGGTATGAAGAAAGAAGAACAAATGGAGCAATTAAAGAAGGAGATGACCCCATGGTTCGAGGAAAACTCGTCTTCATAACAGGTGGAGTGCGGAGCGGAAAAAGCAACTTTGCGGAGCAATATCTGATGAATGAGCAGGCACTACGTAACGTCTACGTTGCTTCTGGTGTAGCAACAGACAAAGAAATGGAGCAAAGAATTGAGTATCACCAAAGAGACCGAGCTAGTTATCCTGTGGAATGGGTTACAATCGAGCAATCGAGACATTTTGAGCAACTAACGGCAGTTATAAAGCAGGATGACGGAATTCTTTGGGACTGTGTCACGACTTGGTTAGCGAACGAACTGTATGTGAGTAATATGGAACAGGTCGAGAAGCGGCTATTTGAAACAATTGACCGTTTGCTAGAAAAGGTTAAGGTGATGGTGATTGTTTCAAATGAAGTACTAGATGAGCATCTTTCTATCTATGAAAGCGTGGTTCGATATCAGCAATGGATTGGTCGGATTCACCAAAGGTTAGTTATAAACGCTGATGAAGCATATGAAATGGAATATGGGTTAGGTCATCAATGGAAATGAGGTGGAGTAATGAATAGCTTGCTACTAGCATTTCAATTTTTTACCGTAGTCCCAATTCAAAAAAGTCTTCCGATGGAAAAGAGACATATAACGGGAATGTATAGTTTCTTTCCTTGGATAGGAGCAGTCATTGGATCAATTGCTTGTTTGCCCATCTACTTTGATTGGAGCTCGTTAATGACCGCATTTGCTGTTGTAAGTCTAGGAATCCTGTTGTCAGGTGGACTCCATATGGATGGGTTCATCGATACTTCAGATGCTTACTTTTCCTACAGAGAACAAGCAAAGCGAATGGAAATATTAGACGACCCTCGGGTTGGGGCTTTCGGTGTAATGGCGACTGTTTTATTGATTGTAGGCAAAATAATCATTATATCTGAGGTATTGTCTGCTGAAAGCTTTCACTTCCTATTTATTATCATTATTCCTTTTTTATCAAGAGTGGTTCTTGTGATTCTATTTGGAATGACGGAAAATGCTAAAGAGAGCGGCCTTGCCCATTTTTTTAAACAAAAGCTACACGTTCAAACAATTATACCTCTGACAGCGAGTTTTTTGTTTATAGCCATTTGTCTGATTGGGCTAATGACATATTGGTTGATTGCGATGACTCTTTTGATTGTGTTAATTCTATTCATTTGCATATACCGTAGTTGGTCGTTAAAAAATTTCGGGGGAATCACAGGTGATTTACTCGGAGCCAGCTTAGAGCTTACGGAGGTCATATTATGGATAACGCTTTTACTGTTACTCTCGTAAGGCATTTTCCGACACTGGGAAATGTCCACAAAAAATATATTGGCTGGACAGACGAACCCATTATGTCTGGTCTTAAGGCAGTCAATAGGTTAGGGGAAGCTAAGCAAGTGTTTGGCAGCGATTTACTTCGATGCCGACAGACTGCTGAAATACTATTTAATGATGTTTCTTATATAGGAAGTGCAAAGCTTAGAGAGTGTTCCTTTGGTATTTGGGAGAAGAAGACGTACAAGGAATTAAAGGACAATGAAAAGTACCAGACCTGGCTAGAGGATTTTTATCGTATTGCTCCTCCTGAAGGGGAATCGCTACAGCAACTAGAATCTCGGGTGATCGAAGGATTTTATGATGGAATTTCTCAATCTAATCCTGTAATCATTATTACACATGGTGGGCCAATTCGAGCTTTGCTGAGTAAATTTGTTAATAGCACCAAAAGCTTTTGGGAATGGGAAGTGCCACACGGAAGCGCTTATCTATTGCATTGGAAGGATAAACAAGAAGTAATGGAGGGAAAACATTGCATATCATTTTCGGTGGAGCATTTAATGGAAAAAGAGCTTTTGTAGAGAAACAGCTAGCTGGTCAAAATGTTCAATGGATAAATGCAGAAGAGGAGATCCCAGCAATTTTGCCTAATATAGAAGTGTTGGCAGTTACAGGATTTGAAAATATTCAAGAAAATCAGTTAAATAAGTGGTTTTCCCAGTTGAAGCAATGGGACGAGGAAAAAGAGATTTATGTTGTTGCTACTGAAATAGGAAGAGGCATTGTTCCGATGGAAGCCAGTATGCGAAAGCTAAGGGATGATGTGGGGAGATTTTATCAGCAGCTTTTTGCAGTTGCAGAAAGTGTCACACGTATTTGGTATGGTATACCACAAACTATAAAAGGGAGATGATCATATTGAAAATTTATACAAAAACAGGTGACAAGGGGCAAACAGGTTTAATAGGAGGCAGAACCGATAAAGACGATATTCGTGTAGAGGCTTATGGAACGATAGACGAGTTAAACTCCTTCATCGGAAAAGCGGTGACAGAGCTAGATACAGTTAAATTCAAGGACATTTTAGAGGATTTGGAAACGATTCAGCATGAGTTATTTGACTGTGGAGGAGATTTAGCAAATGTATCCAATCGTCGTATTTATAAAATGACTGACGAGGCAATAGAAGCAATGGAAAAACGAATTGATGTACTTGTAGAGGAAGGACCAGTACTAGAGAGATTCATCCTTCCAGGAGGAACCCCTGCTGCAGCTACACTTCATATTGCTCGCACTATCACTCGTCGTGCGGAACGTTTAACGGTCACTTTGTCTAAGACAGAAGAGGATGTGCCTTCTGTTGTTCAACGCTACTTAAATCGTTTATCTGACTATTTATTTGCAGCAGCACGAGTAGCAAATGTTCGAGAAAATGTAAGTGATGTGGAATATGTAAGAAGTGCAAAAGTGTTTAAAAACGTTGGTAGTGAGAAAAAAGAAGGGGAATAATTTAGATGAAACTTCGATTATTAACACTTGCTGCAATGTTTGCAGCCCTATCAGCTATAGGGGCTTTAATAAAAATTCCTGTAGGAATCGGGAGTGCGGCACTAGACACAGTGCCTGCACTTATTTCATCTCTATTCTTACCTCCCGTATACGCGGGTGCTGCCTCTCTAGTAGGTCATCTGGCCTCTTCCTTGTCAGCCGGTTTCCCATTGGGGCCACTACATATCATCATAGCTCTAGAGATGTTTGTTATCCTATTTGTCTTTACAAAACTCCATCAAAAGGGATATCACTTTTGGAAATGGGTTTTCTTTATCGTTGCAAATAGTGTACTGGCCACTTTACCATTCTATTGGATTATTTCACCTGCATTCTTCATTGGCGCATTACCAGGCATCACATTGGCGACCATATTAAATGCTTCCATTGCCATGATCGTTTCACCTGTTGTTGAAAAAGTAATGGAACGAGTAAAGACACATGCGTAACGCAATTTTATTGCCTAACGGGCTGGTGCTTACAACTGATAACTCAGCAGCAATAGGAGAAAAGGAAAAAGATGTAGTGCATATATCGGATGAAGTAGTTGCTTACTTTGCAGCTAGAGTAACCATATTGGAGCAATGGGCAGCTAAAGCATTTCCACAAACGATTATCGTACATAACTTTTCTGGAAGCGAAAGCTGGAGTAAATATATAAAAGGGATTAAACGATTATTTGATGAGATTGCTGAGGAATGCCCCATAATAACAGGGAGCAGCGAAACGAATATGGATACTTTGCAATCTGCCATGGCCCTATCCATGATTGGTGAAAAACAACTAGAAGAATTTCATGATTTTCAGTGGTATGCCTACGGAAAACCATGTGTTGGAGAAGAAGTAATAAAAGAAATACAAGCTATCGCAGACTTAAAGAAAATCTGGGAAGCTATGAAGTCAGGATTGGTTCATGCAGTTTGGCCAGTTGGCTCTACAGGTATCGCAGGAGAATGTAACCGGTTAGGAATCGAGGGCTATCTAGATGGATGGAATTTAAATATTTCAGCTGGTCCAGCAACGACTGTTCTTTTAGGTATTAGTCCGACGAGAGAACAGGAAGCTAAATTACATTTTGGAAAACACTTTCAAGCCATTAAATAGAAGACTTGCAATCTATTGAAAAACAAATTCCGTTTTCATGAATAAAATTTCTTTTGCAGTCTATTTCATAATTGAAATGGACTGCTTCTTTTTATTTGATGTCTCAGTTACTAAAGACATCAAATAAAAAAGCTTAAATTCTCGTTTTGAAAAGAGAAATTAAGCTATAAATATTATAGTATCACTCCTAAAAAATTGCCTCTAAGCACTAGAATGTCATTTTGATTGTAGCATATAAAGGATGCAACAATGGACGTTCTATTTTCCTGCTTTTCGAATTTTTCAATAATTACCTCACAAATTATTGTGTCGCCAGTATATACAGGTTTTAAAAACTCAAAATTCATGTTCCGAGCTAGCACATTGTTATCACCACCTACTTTTGTTGGTAATGTAGCAGTCATTAACCCTTGAACCACTACTCTTCCTTGTTCATCTGGTTTCATATGATGAATCCCCTCATCACCTAAAACCTTTGTAAATAATTCCACATCTTCTAATGTAAAAGTTCTTTCAAATCTAATTATTTCTCCAACTCTTAATGACATATTATCCTCCTTTAAAAAGAATTTTTCCTTATTAATTAATTCCAATATAAACCAATTTAAATTCTACCGTTATAGCTATTAAAAATATAATTCTTAACTATTATTTTACTTCACCGACTATCTAAACTACGAAATTCAAACAATGATGTAATTGAGACCCGTCCGATACGACTTCTTCGCTAGTAATCGGATTTTTCTCTTTTTCCTCATGTGTAATAAAAATGCTAAATTTAATTGTTTAAAAAGGGGGAAAAAACATTCTAATGCTAAACACCGCGAAAAAAATATAGGGGAGCGTTGAAAAAAGTTAATCTATAAGACTCTCTGCCGATAAAAGGAGGGTGATTAGGTACACTTTTTGTTCATATTCAAGAAAGTAAATTCTAGCTCCAGCGCCTTGCCCCTCGAGGTCAAATGAGTTAAAGCTCCGGTGGCTGAAGAACTGCCTCCTCGCTTTTTCTCATTTGCTTGTCGGGGCAGATATAGGCGCTTGCGCTTTTCTATTAAGAAGTATAAAGGAGATAAACTAATGTTTCGTAATTATGTGGAAGGTGATATGGTCGTCATTCAAGGTGACTATGCAGCTTCTATTGTTTTATTATCCGTTTTAATAGCTGTTATTGCTTCTTATTCGGCTTTGGCGATGAATGGAAGAGCTCAAAGGAATGGTTTCTTTCATCGATATATTTGGTTGTTATTTGCATCAATTGCTATGGGATTTGGAATTTGGTCTATGCATTTTGTCGGAATGAGTGCATTTTCCTTACCAGTCCATATGAAATACAATGTACCGCTAACGGTTTTATCTATAGTACCAGCTATGATAGCTTCCTTTTTAGCTTTTTATCTTTCGAGCCTTTCTAAAAGAGGATTTTGGATGTACGTCTTAGCTGGAATCTCAATGGGTACAGGGATTTCCACCATGCATTATATGGGAATGTATGCAATGGAAATGGATATCTTTTATACTTATGATCGTTTACTGTTTGCAGTTTCTATAGGGATCGCAGTAGCAGTCTCAATGATAGCAGTCTATATATTTTCGAGTCTGCAGCTCTATATGAAAAATCGTTGGATTCACTTGTGTACTGCAGTGATTATGGGATTGGCTGTTTCTAGCATGCACTATACAGGGATGTCAGCTATCACTTTTTATATGCCAAAGGATTTCCCAATACATACACTTGCACACGAGATGGAGAATATTGGAGGCTTAGTTATTATAGTCACTGTTGGGATGGCATTTTTGCTCGGTATGCTTTTTTTATCGGGGCAAATTGACCGTTATGTGGAATACCGCACGAATTTTTTTGATTCCTATACGAAGCTGCCAAACCGACGTTCATTTGAACAGGATCTTCAGAAACATCTGTTTCCAGAGTATTTGAGCATCTGGCATTTGAATGGCTTGGAGGAGCTAAATAAAGAATATAGCTATCAATTTGTAGATGAAGTTATCAAGCGATTAGCAGAAAAGTTTAAATCACTGGCTCCAGCTTCATCTGAACTATATAGAATGGAGGAGAACCGCTTTGCTTTTTTGATGAAGGACGTTAAAGACAATTCGCAAGTAAAAGAAGCAATGCAGAGAATTGCCGATTATTTGCAAAAGCCTCTTTTGATTGATGGTGAAAAGATTTATCTTTCTTCAGTTTGTGCCGTTGCAGAGGCCAACAATAAAACGGAGGCAGTTGCTTTATACGCTAACGTTCTAGCAGTTATCGACCATTCCTCTACAAATTTCGTAAACGAGGTAATTTTCTATGATCCATCCATTCACACCCGCACTTTTGAACGGGAGTTAGTAGATGATATTAGTCGTGCCATTAAAGATGGTGAATTATTTTTGGTCTATCAGCCGAAGGTTTCTCTCAGGGGGAATCAGGTAGAAGGTCTTGAAACGTTGCTCAGATGGAACCACCCAACACATGGGCTTCTATCTCCTGCAGTATTTATCCCTATACTTGAAACGCATAATCGAATGGTGGGAGTTACGGACTGGATTATTGAGCAAGTCTGTAGGCAGATTGCAAACTGGAGGGAGAATGGCATTTCTTTTGAGCAAATCTCTATTAATATTCCTGGAGAATATGTAACATCACCGAAGCTTCTCCATGTGTTGAAAGACAATATGCAGCATTATAAGGTGTCAGCCTCCCAGTTAGAGTTAGAAATAACCGAAACAAGCTTTGTCAGAAATATAGACAAAGCAATACAAGCGGTCATAGCTTTTCGAAAGGAAGGGCTATCAGTAGCCTTAGATGATTTTGGTACAGGAGTTTCATCCTTGTCCTATTTAAAAAAGATGCCTATTTCTACATTAAAGATAGACAAATCCTTTATAGATGAAATTCCAGCATCTGAAAAGGACTCTTCCATCATGGAAGCAATGATTGGGCTTGGTCAATCCCTAAAATTGACCATTGTATTTGAAGGAGTAGAAACGAAGGAACAAATAGAGTTCTTAAAAAATGCCTGCATCATGCCCGTCGTGCAGGGATATTATTTTTCTAAGCCACATACAAGCGAGGAAATAGTTTTGTGGAATCAAGTTCATTTAGCGACAACTAAAGCATTAGCCTAGAAAGCATCGAGTCCTACTCGATGCTTTTTCCAAATGAAAAAAATAGTGACTAAGCAATGTCTCAAATCCTATAACTAGAATGCCTTCTAATTGATCAGAATTGAATTAATTTAAATTATACAAAGGATAATTTTCATTCATACATGAATATTGGAACAAAAGTTGATTGCAGCGGCAGTCGGCGACTCCATTGGGAGGAGGGAGAAAGATAAGCCATCACAAACGATACGCAAGCGACGGTGATGGCTAATCGCTCCGCCACGGAAAGCGTCCGACTAAAGCGCAAATCAACCATACTTAGTCCAAGGTTTCACTTTTTAGGAAGTGTATTTGTTGAATTATCTCTTAACTGGAATTAGTTAAACAAAAATAGTTTTTATTCAAACACAACCATTTATCCAAAAGTTGATTGCAGCGGCAGTCGGCGACTCCAGTGGGAGGAGGGAGAAAGATAAGCCATCACAAACGACGCGCAAGCGACGGTGATGGCTAATCGCTCCCCCCACGGAAAGCGTCCGACTAAAGCGAAAATCCATCATACTTTTCCCCAAGCCTTTCTAGAATTTATACATGGGTAAATACCTCAGAGAGGATCTACCTAACCTTTTCTTATTCCAGCCTAACCTTTAACTAATAAACCAATTAATCTAATCCTTATATTAAAATATTTTTCATTTTAGCAATTATTCTTTAATTTGCTATTGACTGAATGCTCATTCAGTTTTAATATTGTATTAATTCATATAATTCTATTATAATGTTATTCTATTATTAATTAGGCACATCTTAGAGGGGGAAAAGGGATGAATCCGTTGTTAATCGCAAACTGGGTGTTATTCATCGGAGTAGTACTGTATGCGGCCTATCTATTTGTATATCTACTACGAACAAGGTATGCATACATTAAATTGGGGAAAAAAGTTGAGTTTGAAGACAATGTGAAGGAAAGACTTAGAAAAATTTGGGTGTATGTTTTTGGGCAAAAGAAGCTACTGAAAGACAAGAAAAGTGGAGCAATCCATGTCATGTTCTTCTATGGCTTCATCCTTGTACAATTTGGAGCAATCGATTTTATATGGAAGGGACTAGCACCAGATTCGCATTTACCGCTAGGACCACTATATCCAGCATTTACATTCTTCCAGGAGATTGTAACACTAACAATCTTAGTTGCAGTAATTTGGGCGTTCTATCGTCGTTATGTTGAAAAGCTAGTCCGTTTAAAACGTGGATGGAAAAATGGTTTAGTACTTATTTTCATCGGTGGACTAATGGTTTCAGTATTAATCGGTAATGGTATGGGAATGATTTGGCACGGTCATGAGGCAACATGGAGTGAGCCTGTAGCATCTGCTATTGCAACCGTTTTCCAAGCAATTCCGGAGGCTGCGGCAATCACTGTGTTCTTTGTAATGTGGTGGGTACATTTATTGTTCCTATTAACGTTCTTAGTTTATATTCCACAATCTAAGCATTTCCACTTAATCACTGGTCCTGCTAACGTTTACTTCCATCGTTTAGACAAAGTAGGCAGACTCCGTCCGATTAACTTTGAAGAGGAAGAGGACGAAGAAGCGGATGAGGAAGAAATGCCAGTCTTTGGTGTTGGACGTGTTCAAGACTTTACACAAGCGCAAATGATTGATTTCTATGCATGTGTAGAATGTGGTCGTTGTACGAATATGTGTCCGGCAACAGGAACAGGTAAAATGCTATCTCCAATGGATTTAATTGTTAAGCTACGTGATCATTTAACATTTACTGGAGCTGTAGAAACAAAACAAAAGCCATGGGTTCCAGCTCTTGCGTTCAAAGGTACAAAAGGAAACCAGTTGGCAATGGCAGCTGGCGCAGAAGGTGCTGTAATTGAAGATATTTATAGCCCATCATTAATCGGGGATGTAATTACTGAGGAAGAAATTTGGGCTTGTACGACTTGCCGTAACTGTGAAGATCAATGCCCAGTTATGAACGAGCATGTAGATAAAATAATAGACCTTCGTCGTTATTTAGTAATGACAGAAGGTAAAGTAAACCCGGATGCACAACGTGCGATGACAAACATTGAACGTCAGGGTAATCCATGGGGTCTTAACCGTAAAGAAAAAGAAAATTGGAGAGATGCTCGTCCAGATCTTCACATTCCAACAGTAAAAGAAGTATCCAAAGCTGGGGAAGAGTTTGAATATCTATTCTGGGTTGGATCTATGGGATCATTTGACAACCGCTCTCAAAAAATTGCTTTATCATTCGCTCACTTGATGAACGAGGCAGGAGTGAAGTTCGCGATTCTTGGTAATAAAGAAAAGAACTCGGGAGACACACCGCGCCGACTAGGGAACGAATTTATGTTCCAAGAGCTTGCGGCAGCGAATATTAAAGAATTTGAAAAGGCAGAGGTAACGAAAATAGTCACAATCGATCCTCATGCATATAATATTTTCAAAAATGAATACGGTGATTTTGGCTGGAGTGGAGAAGTTCTACACCATACTGAATTGCTTTACGATTTAGTAATGTCTGGTCGCTTAAAACCAAAATATGAAGTAAATGAAACAATCACCTTCCATGACTCTTGTTATTTGGGACGTTATAACGATGTGTACGATGCACCTCGTGAAATTCTGAAATCTATCCCTGGTGTGAAGCTAGTGGAAATGGCACGTAACCGTGAAAGCGGAATGTGCTGTGGAGCTGGTGGAGGTTTAATGTGGATGGAGGAGCATGTGGGTAACCGCGTAAACGTTGCTCGTACAGAACAAGCGTTAGATGTAAACCCAACAGTTATCTCTTCGGGATGTCCTTATTGCTTGACGATGCTATCAGATGGTACAAAGGCTAAGGAAGTAGAAGACACAGTTGGAACATATGATATTGCAGAGCTTCTAGAAAAATCAATCTTTGGTGAGTCAATGACCGAAATAGAAGAAGTAAACGAAGAACAAAATGTTCAATAATAATTGCCAACCTCAATTACTTTAAGTAAACTAAAAGTAATTAAGGCAGGGAGTGGAAACACTCCCTTTTCTTAACAATATAAGTCGAGCGAGCGTTCAGTCAGTAATTTTTATTTTTTATAGATGTTGAAAGCGCATACAAATCAAAGGGGTGGCTGTATTGACGAAAACAGTAATTTTGGATGGAGCACGAACAGCTTTTGGAAAGTTTGGAGGAGCGCTAAGCACTTTAAATGCTTCTGATTTAGGTGGAGTCGTTATAAAAGAAGCACTTGCAAAAGCAGGCGTGAGCCCAGAGCAAGTGGATGAAGTAATCATGGGAACAGTTTTACAGGCTGGTCAAGGACAAATTCCTTCCCGACAGGCAGCCAACAAGGCAGGAATCCCATGGGCAGTTCAAACAGAAACGATTAACAAGGTTTGTGCCTCTGGAATGCGTAGTGTAACACTGGCAGATCAAATCATTCGTTTAGGGGACGAAGAAGTGATCGTTGCTGGGGGAATGGAATCTATGTCTAACGCTCCTTACTATTTACCAAAGGGCAGATTCGGATTAAGAATGGGTGATGGGCAAAT
This sequence comes from Psychrobacillus sp. FSL K6-2843, assembly GCF_038626375.1. Lineage (NCBI taxonomy): Bacteria > Bacillati > Bacillota > Bacilli > Caryophanales > Bacillaceae > Psychrobacillus > Psychrobacillus sp. FSL K6-2843. The sequence continues at coordinate 648,557 of NZ_CP152021.1, forward strand.
GGTAGATGGGATGATTTATGACGGTCTATCCTGTTCATTTCATCCAAAGCGCGTCCATATGGGGACTTACGGAAATTCTACTGCAGAAGCATTTGAATTATCTCGTGAAAAGCAAGATGAGTGGTCTTTTAGAAGCCATAGCTTAGCCTTGAAAGCAATTGAAGAAGGTTTATTTGCGGAAGAAATCGTACCTGTTGAAATTCCACAGAGAAAAGGTGAACCAATAGTCGTAGACCAAGACGAGGCACCTCGGGCAGATACCTCTGTTGAATCACTTGCCAAACTAAAACCAGCGTTTGGTAAGGATGGGTCTATCACGGCAGGTAACGCACCTGGGGTAAATGATGGAGCTTGTGCACTTGTTTTAACAAATGAGGATAAAGCAAAAGAGCTTGGAAAAGAGCCGTTAGCATATGTAGTTGGACACACTGCAATTGCAATTGAACCGGAAAACTTTCCACAAACGCCTGGTATTGTTATTAATAGTCTACTAGAGAAGACTGGAAAAACAATTGAAGAGATTGATTTATTTGAGATAAATGAAGCTTTTGCTGCAGTCGCTTTAGTAAGTAGTCAAATTGCCGGACTTGATGAGAGCAAGGTTAATGTCAATGGTGGAGCAGTAGCCTTAGGACACCCGATTGGAGCGTCAGGAGCTCGTATCATTTTGACGTTAGCATACGAGTTGAAACGCAGAGGCGGAGGAATTGGAATTGCAGCCATTTGTTCTGGCGGCGGCCAAGGAGATGCCATCATGATTGAAGTTCCAAAAACAGGAGGGAATCTAGCATGAACATTCAAAAGGTAATGGTAATCGGAGCAGGACAAATGGGGTCTGGAATAGCGCAGGTCTGTGCACAGGCAGGATATGAAGTGAAGCTTAATGATCGTGAAGAGAAATTCTTTGATCGTGGACTTCAAACAATTACAAAGAACCTCTCTCGAAATGTGGAAAAGGGAAGAATGACAGAGGACGAAAAACAAGTCATTTTAAATAAAATCACGAAATCACTTTCCCTAGAGGATGCAAATGACGTAGACATAGTTATTGAAGCAGCAGTCGAAAATATGGAAATCAAGCAATCTATTTTTAAACAGCTAGATGAGATAACACCAGCACATACAATTTTAGCGACAAACACTTCCTCTCTGCCAATTACAGAAATTGCAGCAGCAACAAATCGTCCCGAGCAAGTAATTGGAATGCATTTTATGAATCCAGTTCCAGTAATGAAGCTAGTAGAAATTATTCGAGGCCTTGCAACTAATGATGATATTTATATGGCCATTGAAGAAATGACGAAAAAGCTAAATAAGGTTCCTGTAGAGGTAAATGACTTCCCAGGTTTTGTTGCTAATCGTGTATTGATGCCAATGATTAACGAGGCAATTTATACGTTATATGAAGGCGTAGCAACGAAGGAGGCAATTGATGACGTGATGAAGATGGGGATGAATCATCCGATGGGTCCTCTTCAGCTAGCTGACTTTATTGGTCTAGACACTTGCCTGTACATTATGGAAGTTCTTCACGACGGCTTTGGAGACAGCAAGTATCGACCATGCCCGTTATTACGTAAATATGTGAAGGCTGGATGGTTAGGTAAGAAAACTGGTAGAGGCTTCTACATATACGAATAACAAACAAAGGGGATTAATCGATGGATTTACATTTCACAGAAGAACAACTAATGATGCGCAACATGGTCCGTGATTTTGCAAAAACCGAAATTGAGCCATTTATAGAACGTATGGAGCAAGGGGAGTTCCCGCGCGAGATTATTAAAAAAATGGGAGAGCTTGGATTGATGGGAATCACAATCCCAGAAAAATATGGTGGCTCGGAGATGGATTTTACTAGTTACGTCATCGCCATCAATGAATTATCAAAGGTGAGTGCAGTTGTAGGGGTTATCCTTTCTGTCCACACGTCAGTAGGCACAAATCCAATTCTTTATTTTGGAAATGAGGAGCAAAAACAAAAATATATTCCAAAGCTTGCTGCCGGAGAATATTTAGGTGCATTTTGTTTAACAGAACCATCTGCTGGCTCAGATGCAGGAGCTCTTAAAACGAAGGCAGTCAAAAAAGGTGATGAATATGTGATTAATGGCTCAAAGGTATTCATCACGAATGGCGGAGAGGCAGACGTTTATATCGTATTCGCTTCCACAGATGCTACACAAGGTTCCCGAGGAATCTCTGCATTTATCGTGGAGAAAGATACACCTGGTTTTATCATCGGAAAAGATGAGCAAAAAATGGGCTTACATGGCTCTAGAACGGTTCAAATCACCTTTGAAGATATGAAAATCCCAGTTGAAAACCTACTAGGGGAAGAGGGAGAAGGCTTCAAAATAGCTATGGCCAACTTAAACACTGGCCGTATTGGTATTGCTACCCAAGCACTAGGTATTGCAGAAGCTGCCTTTGAAGCAGCAGTAGGCTACGCTAAGGAGCGTATTCAATTCGGCAAGCCAATTGCAGCCAACCAAGGAGTAGGCTTCAAACTAGCTGACATGGGGACAGCAGTAGAAGCGTCTAGATTACTAGTTTACCGTGCTGCAAGTATGCGAGATAAGGGACTCCCTTGTGGAAAAGAGGCATCTATGGCCAAACTATTCGCATCCAAAACAGCAGTAGATGTAGCAATCGAAGCGGTTCAAGTATTCGGAGGCTACGGCTACACGGAGGATTATCCAGTAGAGCGTTACTTCCGTGATGCAAAGATTACCGAAATATATGAGGGCACAAGTGAAATTCAGCGAATCGTAATTAGCAAGCACTTGATGAATTAATAATAGATGGTTGCTATAAATTAGGGTTTGAACATCACAAAAAACAAATTGTCACCAAACCCAAACTGAAAGTCTCAAATAGTAAATGGAATATCACAAAACCTAAACTAACCTATGAATCACAAAAACTAAATCAAATCAAAAGGCGGAATGTTTAAATGAATTTTCAACTAACAGAAGAGCATGAAATGATTCGTAAAATGGTACGCGATTTTGCAGTGAAAGAAGTGGCTCCAACAGCTGCAGAACGTGATGAAGAAGAGCGCTTTGACCGTGAAATTTTTGACAAAATGGCTGAGCTTGGCTTAACAGGGATTCCGTGGCCAGAGGAGTACGGTGGAATCGGTTCAGATTATCTGGCGTACTGTATCGCAGTGGAGGAATTATCTCGAGTATGTGCATCGACAGGTGTAACTCTTTCAGCTCACACATCTTTAGCTGGATGGCCAATTTTCAAGTACGGTAACGAAGAGCAAAAGCAAAAATACCTTCGTCCGATGGCAGAAGGAACGAAAATCGGTGGCTATGGTTTAACAGAAGCAGGTTCAGGGTCTGATGCTGGTGGTATGAGAACAACCGCTAAATTAGATGGCGATCATTATGTGTTAAATGGATCTAAAATCTTCATTACAAACGGTGGAATTGCCGATATCTATGTTGTATTTGCAGTGACTGATCCAGAATCTAAGCATAAGGGAACTAGTGCATTTATTGTGGAAGCTGACTTTGAAGGGTTCTCAGTAGGGAAGAAAGAGAAGAAGCTAGGGATTCGTTCATCACCTACAACAGAAATAATCTTTGATAACTGCCGAGTGCCTAAAGAAAACTTACTAGGCCAAGAAGGAGAAGGTTTTATCATTGCGATGAAAACGTTAGACGGTGGTCGCAACGGGATTGCTGCTCAAGCAGTTGGTATTGCACAGGGTGCTTTAGATGCTTCTGTTAGCTACGCAAAGGAACGTGTACAGTTTGGTAAACCGATTGCTGCTAACCAAGGAGTATCATTCAAATTAGCAGACATGGCAACTTCCATTGAAGCCTCTCGTTTACTGACCTATCAAGCAGCATGGTTAGAATCTAATGGTCTTTCCTATGGGAAGGAGTCTGCTATGGCGAAGCTGATGGCAGGAGACACAGCGATGAAGGTAACAACTGAAGCTGTTCAAGTGTATGGTGGATACGGATATACAAAGGATTACCCAGTAGAGCGTTTTATGCGTGATGCAAAAATAACTCAAATTTATGAGGGTACTCAAGAAATTCAGCGTCTTGTCATCTCTCGTATGTTGACTAAGTAGCATGGATAAAAAACACGAAGTACTGACCTCTGTAAAGGACGGTAATCTTATTGAAAAAAGACGCCAGCAAATGATTCGAGCTGCGGTGACTTTATTCAAACAGAAAGGTTTTCATCGTACTACTACTAGAGAAATTGCGAAGGAAGCCGGTTTCAGTATTGGGACGCTGTATGAATATATCCGTACTAAGGAGGATGTCCTCTATTTAGTATGCGATAGCATTTATCATGAGGTACACGAGAGGCTATCCAAATTCCAACCTGAGAACGGTACAATCGAGGACTTACGAAATGCGATTCATCACTATTATGGGGTGATAGATGATATGTCGGATGAGTTCGTTGTCATGTACCAGGAATCTAAATCCTTACCAAAGCAAGCGCTCGAATATGTATTACTCAAGGAACTGGAAATGGTGGAAATCTTCCACAAGATTATTGTTGGCTGTATTCAAGGTGGGGAGCTTAAGTTGACCGGAGAACAGGCTAAGCTTTACGCTCATACATTGGTCGTTCAAGGGCAAATGTGGGCTTTTAGAAGATGGGCTCTCCGCAAGGAATTTTCAATTGAACAATTTACAGATTTACAAGTGCAATTATTACTCAGTGGGATGGGTAATGCGAAGGACATCATTTAAGTGTCAGTCCTAAGTTCATAAGAAATGTTCATACAAACAAGGAGGAACAACATGTCTAAGGTAGAAGTATATCGTCCAAAAAATCATGTTCGTTTTGTAACGGCGTCGAGCCTTTTTGACGGGCATGATGCATCCATCAATATTATGCGTCGCATTTTACAGGCGAGCGGAGCAGAGGTTATCCACTTAGGGCATAATCGCTCGGTTGAAGAGGTAGTTAATGCCGCTATTCAAGAGGATGTTCAAGGGATTGCCATCTCTTCCTATCAGGGAGGACATGTCGAGTATTTTAAATATATGAAGGATTTACTTGCGGAAAGGGGCGCACCACATATTCGTATATTTGGTGGTGGCGGCGGAGTAATCATTCCAAAGGAAATAAAAGAGTTACAGGATTACGGGATTTCCGGCATATTCTCACCTGAGGATGGCCGTAAGCTAGGGTTACAGGGAATGATCAATCAAATGCTGATGGAATGTGACGTACCTACGAAAGCTTCAGGCGCAAAGGAAGCAATAGAAAACGTGACAACGGAAAATCCAGAAGTACTTGCACACCTAATTACGCTAGCAGAAGAAGCCTATCAAACTGGAGACCAAGACACTACTAGTATGCTAGAACAGGCAAAAGGTTTGTCAAAAGGAACACCGGTTTTGGGGATTACCGGCACTGGTGGTGCAGGGAAAAGTTCTTTGACAGATGAGCTGATCCGTCGTTTTCTACAAGAATTACCAGACAAGAAAATAGCGGTTCTATCTATTGATCCAACAAAGCAAAAAACCGGTGGGGCACTTCTGGGAGACCGTATCCGCATGAATGCCATCTTCAATAAGAGAGTATTCATGAGAAGCTTGGCGACTCGTGGATCGCGAACGGAGCTGTCTGGTGCAATTGCAGATGTACTCGATGTAGTGAAGGTCGCAGGCTATGATTTAATAATTGTTGAAACAAGTGGAATAGGGCAAGGTGACGCAGAAATTACAAACGTTTCGGATTTTTCCATGTACGTCATGACAAGTGAGTTCGGGGCACCTTCTCAATTAGAAAAAATCGATATGATAGATTATGCCGATTTAATCGTTATCAATAAATTCGAACGCAAGGGCTCAGAGGATGCATTAAGACAGGTCCAAAAGCAGTATCAACGCAGCCACGAGCTTTGGGATGAAGAACTGGATAAAATGCCTGTTTACGGTACAATTGCAAGCCAGTTCAATGATAAGGGGACTAACTCATTATTTGCAGCATTGATTGAAACCGTAAATAAAAAAATGGGAACTGATTGGGAAACCTCGTATGAGCAATTTATAAAAACACAAAAGCAAAATGTCATCATTCCTAACGATCGTCGCTATTATTTGCGTGAAATCACAGATACGGTGAGAGGCTATCATAAGAAATCAGAAGAGCAGGTTGAGTTTGCGAGAAGGCTATTCCAATTAGAAGGCGCTATTGATGAGGTAAAGAAAAAAAGAACGGAGGATGCATTGATTCAATCTTTAGAGTCTTTAGCAGCGGGCATTAAAGATGAATTATCAGCAGAATCTAAACGTATTCTAGAAAATTGGCATGCTTTGAAGGATGCATATGCAGGAGACGAATTCGTTACGAAGATTCGAGATAAAGAGATTCGTACGATTCTTCGTACGGAAAGCCTATCAGGCTTGAAAATTCCTAAAGTAGCTCTACCGAAATTTGTCGATTACGGGGAGATTTTAAAATGGGTATATAAAGAGAATGTGCCTGGCTCATTTCCATATACCGCTGGAGTTTTTCCTTTCCGAAGAGAAGGAGAGGATCCAAAGCGTCAATTTGCAGGAGAAGGAACACCAGAGCGTACAAACCGTCGCTTCCATTACTTATCAAAGGATGACGATGCGAAGCGACTATCTACAGCCTTTGATTCTGTAACATTATACGGGGAAGACCCAGACTACAGACCTGACATATACGGAAAAGTTGGAGAGTCAGGGGTCAGCATCTGTACGTTAGAGGATATGAAGAAGCTATATGCTGGCTTCGATTTATGTGCGCCATCTACATCCGTATCGATGACCATCAATGGTCCGGCTCCAATCATTTTGGCAATGTTTATGAACACTGCAATCGATCAGCAAGTTCGCCTAAAGGAAGAGGAGCTAGGTAGAACCTTGACTGTAGAGGAATTTACTCAGGTTAAAGAAGCGACACTGCAAGTAGTTCGTGGGACTGTACAGGCGGACATTCTAAAAGAAGACCAAGGTCAAAATACTTGTATATTCTCTACGGAATTTGCACTTCGCATGATGGGTGATATTCAACAATATTTTATTGACCAAAAGGTTCGTAATTATTACTCTGTTTCAATCTCTGGGTATCATATTGCTGAAGCCGGAGCAAATCCTATTTCACAGCTAGCCTTCACGCTCGCGAATGGATTTACGTATGTGGAATATTATTTGAGCCGTGGTATGAATATTGACGACTTTGCACCGAATCTATCATTCTTCTTCTCAAATGGGCTTGATCCAGAATATACAGTAATTGGTCGAGTGGCACGTCGTATTTGGGCAGTCGTCATGCGTGAGAAGTATGGTGCCAACGAACGCAGCCAAAAGTTAAAGTACCATGTCCAAACATCGGGCAGAAGTCTTCATGCGCAGGAAATAGATTTCAACGATATCCGCACGACTCTTCAAGCTTTGATGGCATTGCAAGATAACTGTAACTCTTTACACACCAATGCGTACGATGAAGCAATTACGACTCCAACAGAGGAATCTGTACGTCGTGCGATGGCTATACAGATGATTATTACGAAAGAGCATGGTTTGTCGAAAAACGAAAACTCTTTACAAGGATCATTTGTTGTAGATGAGCTGACGGATATAGTAGAAGAGGCAGTACTTGCTGAGTTCGATCGCATTAATGATCGTGGAGGAGTACTTGGTGCCATGGAGACTCAGTATCAACGTGGTAAAATTCAAGAAGAGTCTATGTACTATGAAATGAAGAAGCACACAGGTGAACTGCCAATTATCGGAGTGAATACTTATTTAAACCCAAATCCGGCATCTGAGGATGACATTAACAATATGGAGCTAGCCCGTGCTTCAAAAGAGGAAAAAGAAACACAGATTAAGAATCTTCAAGATTTCCAACTCAAGCATGAAGCAGACGTTCAAAACTCGTTGAACCGTTTGAAGCAGGTAGCGATGAGCGGTGGAAATATTTTTGAAGAGCTAATGAGCACTGTTCAAAAGGCGAGTCTAGGTCAAATTACTAATGCTCTTTACGAGGTTGGAGGGCAATACCGTCGAAATATGTAAAAAAAAGTGTCTCTAAGTATATTAGAGACACTTTTTTATTATATTCTTTAGTATAATGTATTTATTAAGTCGTAGAGGAGAAGTGTTATGAAAAAACCGGTACAAATGATGGTTATAATTGTTCTCCTCTTAACAACAATTTGGCTGTATAATAAAAGACTCGCCTCTATACCTTTACTCTTGCTTTCTTTTTATTTGTTTTCTATAGTTGGTAGGAAAATATCTCTTTTCAAAAAGAATAAATGAATGTAGCATATAACATAATTGTTTGTATATAATGGAAAGTATGCAAGCGGAAACAGAAAGGACGTGCACGATTTGAATTTTCGTGAAATGACAACAGCACAACTACAAGAAGAATCATTAATAGATATTGGTTTTGCCATACTAGAAGATAAGAAAAACTCGATGACATTAACGGAGCTTTTCGATGAAATTCAAAATTTGAACGGCTTTACAGATGAGGAAATGGCAGCTCGTAAGCCACAATTTTACACAGATATGAATATTGACGGACGCTTCCTTGCGATTGCTGAAAATCAATGGGGCCTAAGAGAATGGTACCCAGTGGAACAAATTGAGGAAGAAACTGCTCCTACAGTAAAAGTACGTAAGAAGAAAGCAAAAGCAGTGGATGATTTAGACGATCTTGATGACTTGGATGAAGATGAAATCATCTTTGAAGAGGAATTCGATGAATTTACTGAAGACGACGACGATGATGATGACGATGAAGAGGATGACGTTGCAATCGATTTTGTAGAAGAGGAAATCGATGAAGTAGACGTTATCGAGGAAGACCTGATTGATGAGGATGATGATGAATTCGAAATCATAGATGATGAGGAACTAGACGAAGAGGATGAAGACGAAGAATAATCCTTGACTTCTTAATCTAAACGCTATAAGATTTTATTGGGCTCTTTTTGAAGAGACGTACTCATGTGCATACGCGCTCCCCTGCTAAAACCAGCAGGAGGAGCGCTTTTATTATTTGGTACACCATATATAGGAGGAACGACAATGACTAAATTTATTTTTGTTACTGGTGGGGTTGTATCTTCACTTGGTAAAGGTATTACAGCCGCGTCTCTTGGGCGTTTGTTAAAAAATAGAGGATTGAAAATTACTATTCAAAAATTTGATCCTTATATCAATCTAGATCCTGGAACAATGAGTCCTTATCAGCATGGAGAAGTATTCGTAACTGATGATGGAGCGGAAACTGACTTAGACTTAGGTCACTACGAACGTTTTATCGACATTAATCTCAATAAATATTCTAATATTACAACAGGAAAAGTGTATTCCTCTGTTCTTAGAAAAGAGCGTCGTGGCGATTACAATGGTGGAACTGTACAAGTTATTCCACATATTACAAACGAAATTAAAGAACGTTTATTCCTTGCTGCTAGAGAAACTCAAGCTGACATCGTTATCACAGAGATCGGTGGAACAGTAGGAGATATTGAATCACTTCCTTTCCTTGAGACAATCCGCCAAATGAAACGTGACGTAGGAAGCAATAATGTTATGTACATTCACTGTACGCTAGTTCCATTTATCAAGGCTGCTGGTGAAATGAAAACTAAACCAACTCAGCACAGTGTAAAAGAACTTCGTAGCTTAGGTATTCAACCAAATGTCATTGTTGTTCGTTCAGAAATGCCTGTACCACAAGACATGAAGGATAAAATTGCATTGTTCTGTGATATTAAACCAGAAGAAGTAATCGAATGTATCGATGCTGACTCTCTATATGAAATTCCGTTAAACTTACAAGCACAGCATTTAGATCAAATTGTTGTGGATCACTTCCAACTAAAAACACCAGAAGCTGATATGACAGATTGGCTTGGTTTGGTCGATCAAGTTAAGTCTTTATCCAAAAAAGTACGCATCGGTCTAGTAGGTAAATACGTAGAGCTTCAAGATGCTTATATTTCTGTTGTAGAAGCAATGAAGCATGCTGGATATGCTTTTGATGCTGATGTAGAAATCAACTGGGTAAATGCAGAGCATGTGAATGATGAAAATGTCGCTGAAATTCTTTCAGATGTTGATGGTATTCTTGTTCCTGGTGGATTTGGTGATCGAGGAGTAGAAGGGAAAATCTCTGCGATTAAATTTGCTCGTGAGAACAAAGTACCTTTCTTAGGAATTTGTTTAGGTATGCAATTAGCTACAGTTGAATACGCTCGTAACGTGTTAAACCTAGAGGGGGCACACTCAACAGAGCTAGATCCAAGTACACCGCATTCTATAATTGACCTATTACCAGAACAAAAAGATGTAGAGGACCTAGGTGGTACGCTTCGTCTTGGATTGTATCCATGTAAGCTGACGCCGGGCTCTAAGGCACAACAAGCATATGGAGAAGAACTTGTATATGAACGTCATCGTCATCGTTATGAGTTCAATAACGAGTTCCGTGAGCAATTCGAAGCTGCTGGATTTATATTCTCAGGGACAAGTCCAAATGGTCGCTTAATCGAAATTATCGAGCTTTCTGAACATCCTTTCTTCGTAGCATCACAGTTCCATCCGGAATTTGTGTCACGCCCTCAGCGTCCACAACCACTATTCCGTGAATTTATTAAAGCTTCTGTCGGAGAATAATAATTTGAAAAATGCAGTTCGACTAGTAATCGAACTGCATTTTTTTATTTTTAATTCATTTTAATAGGATAAAAAGTCCGGTATAGAGGTCCTATTGAGAATTGCTAAGTAATAGGATAATATTGGTTTATATGTAATGTTATATAAAAATAGTGATAATTTATAATTCGAAATTTCAATAATTAAATGTAAAAATTATGTATTTTAAGTTATGATATAAATATGAAAAAAACTAAATAAAGTGAGGAATTAAGAAAGAAACAAGGCATATAAAGTAGATGATGAACACTTATACATACTAAGATTCTCGCTTAATTTTGTGTAATTATTATCCAAAATTAGTTGTGAGACTTCGGTGAAAAGAACATAAAATTGGAAATAGACTTTGAGATAACTTAATAAATGGCATTAAAAGAAGGCTAGCTTTCTCAACTAGCCTCCATGAAATAATACTTTATTCTTCTCCCTTAATCATTTCATCCAGCTGTAACTTAACAGCCTCGTAAATGAATAATCCAGCTAAAGCATGGGGTTGAACGAGTCGAGAACCATCATCTGCGGGTAGTAATCCTTTTGTAATTTTCAAGGAAATATATGTATAAGATAGGTCAAAGAGCATATTTCCTTCTTCCGCCGGTTCACTAGCTAGAACGCTAAAAGGGATAAAATTTTCATTTAACTTCTTAGCAAGAGCTAGCGCTTTCTCATTTGTAGAGGAACGAGTGAGAATCCATACTCTATCTGCACTTGTCAAAGTGATATCAGGCTTCCATTGCTCCATACGTGGAAATGGTTCGGCTGCATACTTTGCATTGATAGAAATACTTTCCATCTCTTCAAATGAAGCGAAATAGATTTTTCCTTCACCAGCTGCAGCTTGTGCAAGTAGACGAGCTGTGTCGTCTATATTTTCTTCCTCGGAACTTGCAATTCTTTGAAATAGTCCAGAAAGCTGTGTCGTGAGCATTTTCATTTAATTTCACCTCTCAACTATTATATAAGAATTTTTGGTTTCATTATAGCTACTTGTCCAATATAAGCGCAAGCGCCTATATCTGCCCCGACAAGCAAATGAGGGAAGCGAGGAGGCAGCTCTTCAGCCACCGGAGCTTTAACTCATTTGACCTCGAGGGGCAAGGCTGCTTGCGCTAGACAAACAAGAAAAACGCAAACGCTTACATTTGCATCGACAAGTAAATGGGATTGTGTTGTTACGTGAGGAGTAAACTGGTGGCAAATGCTTACTCAGCTTAACTTAATTGATAAAAATTCCATGCTATATTCGTTCATTACGTAAATTTTTATCTTTTCTTGTCTTTAATAAGGTACTCTTTAAACGGGATTTTTATCCTTTTTACAATAAATTTGTAAGAAAGAAAGAGGAAAGTCGACGTTTAATAGCGAATATTATAATACGCGAAAATACGGTAAAAAAAGGGGTCTTCCTTCATGAAACACTTATTGATTGTAGATGATCAACTTGGGATACGAATGCTTTTAAAAGAGGTGTTTGCCCAAGAAGGATATGAAATTAGCTTAGCGTCCAATGGTTATGAGGCATTAAAGCTTGTAGAAGAAAAACCAATTAATGGTGTATTACTAGATATGAAAATACCAGGAATGGACGGAATTCAAATTCTAAAAAAGATGAAAAAAGACTTTCCAGATCTACCGATTATGATGATGACGGCATATGGAGAGTTAAACCTCATTCAAGAAGCGATGGATTTAGGTGCCTCACTTTATTTTACCAAGCCTTTTGATATCTTTGAAGTTAGGGACGCTGTGAATAATTTACTAAAATAACAAGCACTTGAGCAGGCAGTGGAAAACATCGCCTGTTTTTGTTATGATAATGTTGGAAATAAGCAGGTTACCTCTAAACGGTTTTTTCGGATAACAAATAGGGCATAATAGATTATGAACTATCGTTTAGTAGGGCGTCCTACTTAGCATTTTGATAATATTTACGATGCACAATTAAAATATAGGAGGTCCTTTTCAATGGCTTTAGTTTCAATGAAAGAGATGCTTGAAAAAGGTAAAAAAGAAGGCTACGCAGTTGGACAATTCAACATTAATAACTTGGAATTCACGCAAGCTATTTTACAAGCAGCTGAAGAAGAAAAATCACCTGTTATTTTAGGTGTTTCCGAAGGTGCAGCTAAGTACATGGGTGGATTTACTACAGTTGTACATATGGTTAAAGGATTAATGGTGGACTATAATATTACGGTTCCAGTTGCAATCCACTTAGACCATGGTTCAAGCTTTGAAAAATGTAAAGCTGCAATCGATGCGGGATTCACTTCTGTCATGATTGACGCATCACACCATCCTTTCGAGGAAAACGTTGAGATTACTTCAAAAGTAGTAGAATACGCTCATGCTCACAATGTGTCAGTTGAAGCGGAGCTAGGGACTGTTGGTGGGCAAGAAGACGATGTAATTGCTGACGGAGTTATTTATGCTGACCCTACTGAATGTGCGGATTTAGTTAAACGTACTGCTATTGACTGCCTGGCTCCTGCTCTTGGTTCTGTACACGGTCCATATAAAGGAGAGCCGAATTTAGGGTTTAAAGAAATGGAGGAAATATCTAAGTTAGCTGATTTACCATTAGTGCTACATGGTGGTACAGGGATCCCAACAAAAGATATTACTCGTGCTATTTCTTTAGGTACTGCTAAAATCAATGTTAATACTGAAAACCAAATTTCAGCTACAAAAGCAATTCGTGAGTATTTGGCTGCAAATGAACACCAATACGATCCACGAAAATATTTAATTCCAGCGCGTGAGGCGATTAAAGCAACCGTTATTGGAAAAATGCGTGAGTTCGGAAGCTCTAACAAAGCATAAGCAATATAAATAGATATAAAGGAGAAGTGCTCGACTTATAGGCTCTATCTTAGGCTTTGAATCTGAGAAACAGAGTTAAAAAAGAGAGCCTTCTCCTGTTTTTCCATCATGAGGAGGATATTATTAATATGAAATTTTTTATCGATACAGCAAACTTTGACGAAATTAAAGAAGCACATTCATGGGGCGTTATTTCTGGAGTTACAACAAACCCATCATTAGTTGCAAAAGAAAACATTTCTTTTCATGATCGTTTACGTGAAATCACTGCTTTAGTAGATGGCTCTGTAAGTGCAGAGGTTATTGCACTAGATGCAGAAGGTATGATTAAGGAAGGTAGAGAATTAGCTGCCATTGCACCAAATATTACGGTAAAGCTTCCAATGACACCAGAAGGATTAAAGGCCTGCTCTGTATTTCGTTCAGAAGGCATCAAAACGAATGTAACGCTTATCTTTAGTGCAAACCAAGCTTTAATGGCGGCACGCGCAGGCGCAACATATGTATCCCCATTCTTGGGTCGTTTAGACGACATTGGCCATGACGGTATGGAATTAATAGCAAAAATCTCAACTATTTTCTCCATTCATAACATCGATACAGAAATTATTGCTGCATCGATTAGACATCCACAACATATTACTGATGCAGCATTAAATGGTGCACATATTTCCACTACTCCATTTAAAGTTTTAAAACAGCTTTTCAATCACCCTTTAACTGACAAGGGGATAGAAGGTTTCTTAGCAGATTGGAATAACCGTAAAAGCGAGTAACAACACGAAGGAGAACATTATGGAAGTTTATAAAATAAAAGGAGGAAAGAGCCTCCGAGGCACGATTAAAGTAAGTGGTGCAAAAAACAGTGCAGTAGCCCTTATACCAGCTTCGTTAATGGCGAATTCTCCTGTTACGATAGAAGGCTTACCTGAAATATTAGATGTTTTCACATTAAAGGAAATTCTAGAAGAGGTTGGAGCCAAAGTGACCTTCTCTAATGGGACAATGGTAATAGACCCTACTAATGTGGTAGATATGCCAATGCCTAACGGAAATATAAAGAAATTACGCGCTTCCTATTACTTAATGGGTGTGATGTTAGGTAAATTTAAGAAAGCGGCAATTGGCCTTCCTGGAGGGTGTCATTTAGGCCCAAGACCTATAGATCAGCATATTAAAGGCTTTGAGGCATTAGGTGCAGAAGTTAGCAACGAGCATGGCGCAATCTATTTAAGAGCAGACGAGCTAGTAGGATCTAAGATATATCTAGATGTTGTCAGCGTTGGTGCTACTATTAATATTATGCTTGCTGCAGTTCTTGCAAAAGGCAGAACTATTATTGAAAATGCCGCAAAAGAGCCTGAGATTATTGATGTTGCTACTTTATTATCAAATATGGGTGCTAACATAAAGGGAGCAGGGACGAACGTCATCCGCATTGACGGGGTAGAAGAACTACATGGTACAAAACACACCATCATCCCTGATCGAATTGAGGCAGGGACATTCATGATTATGGCGGCCATTGCAGGAGATGGTGTAACCATTGATAATGTTATTCCTTTCCATGTTGAGGCATTAACTGCCAAACTGCGAGAAATAGGTATTACGGTAGAAGAGCAGGAAGAGAAAATTTTTATACCAAAAGCAGAAAACTTACAATCGGTAGATGTTAAGACGCTCGTGTATCCAGGCTTTCCTACAGACTTGCAACAACCATTCTCAGTATTGTTAACTCAGGCTGCGGGTACTTCTGTTATTACAGATTCCATATACTCAGCACGTTTTAAACAAATCGATGAGCTTCGTCGAATGAATGCAAATGGTCGAGTGGATGGTAGAACTGCAGTCTTAACAGGTCCTGTTAAGCTTGAAGCCGCAACTGTCCGAGCTAGTGACCTTCGAGCAGGTGCTGCTCTCGTATTAGCAGGGCTGATAGCTGAAGGTGAAACTGAAATCCAAGATATCTATCATATTGATAGAGGATATAGTTCACTTATTGAGAAATTGCAAGGTCTTGGAGCAGATATAAGACGAGTGGAAGTTCAAGAAATTGAAGTAAATAAAGGATAAATTTGAAGGATGGAGGTACCCTTACCTCCTCTTTTCTTATTTGACAAATATGCTACAATGATATCGGAAGAAACAAAGTTGTATATTTATACACAAACCGTAAAACGGGAGGCACAAACTAAATGGAACGTAGTTTATCAATGGAATTAGTCCGAGTAACAGAAGCAGCCGCAATTGCATCTGCCCGATGGATGGGACGCGGATTAAAGAATGAAGCAGATGATGCAGCAACTACTGCAATGCGAACAGTATTTGACACAATTCCAATGGAGGGTGTCGTAGTAATTGGGGAAGGTGAGATGGACGAAGCACCAATGTTATACATTGGAGAAAAGCTTGGACATGGCACAGGAGGTCCTCAAGTCGATGTAGCAGTAGATCCTTTAGAGGGTACTAATATCGTAGCTTCTGGAGGCTGGAATGCTTTAGCAGTTCTAGCAATTGCAGATCGCGGAAATTTACTTCATGCACCAGATATGTATATGGAAAAATTGGCAGTAGGACCTGAATCGGTTGGCCAAGTAGACATAAACGCATCTGTACTTGATAATTTACGTGCTGTAGCACGTGCAAAAAACAAAGATATTGAAGATGTTGTAGCTACAATCTTAGGCCGCAACCGTCATCAAAAAATAATTGATGAAATTAGAGCTGCAGGGGCTCGTATCAAGTTAATCACTGATGGAGATGTCGCTGGAGCTATTAACACTGCTTTTGACGATACAGGCGTAGATATCTTATTCGGCATGGGTGGAGCTCCAGAAGGAGTTATCTCAGCTGTTGGATTAAAATGCTTAGGCGGAGAAATTCAAGGTAAGCTTGTCCCACAAGATGAAGCAGAGCTTGAAAGATGTAAGAAAATGGGGCTAGATGTCAATAAGGTTTTACGTATGAATGACCTTGTTAAAGGCGATGATGCAATCTTCGCTGCAACTGGAGTTACTGATGGAGAGCTTCTTCGAGGAGTACAATTTAAGGGTGCCTTTGGTTCAACCCATTCCATTGTAATGCGTGCGAAATCCGGAACTATTCGTTTCGTAGAAGGCCGTCACAGTTTAAACAAAAAACCGAATTTAGTACTATAAAACTAAACTTCTTTGTATACCCGATAGTCCGCTATCGGGTATCCTCTAAATAAACTTCTTTCCTTTTAATCCAGTAAAGTAAACAATAAAATATAGTAAAGAGTGGTGCGTGCTAATGACACAAACAACAATTAATGAATTAGAGAATATGACGCTAAAAGAGCTCTATACTCTCGCGCGCAAGTACAAAATAGCTGCTTATAGCAAATTATCAAAAAAAGAACTTATTTTTGCAATCTTAAAGTCTCGCGCAGAGCAAGAAGGCTTTTTCTTCATGGAAGGTGTCTTAGAAATTATTCAGCAGGAGGGCTTTGGTTTCCTACGACCTATTAACTATTCTCCTAGCTCTGAAGATATTTATATTTCAGCTTCACAAATCAGAAGATTTGATTTGCGTAATGGCGACAAAGTAACTGGAAAAGTACGTCCTCCAAAAGAAAGTGAACGATATTATGGACTTCTTCATGTAGAGCTTGTAAATGGAGAAGACCCAGAAATCGCAAAAGAGCGAGTACATTTTCCGGGGCTTACACCTTTGTATCCCGATCGTCATATCAAATTGGAAACGACACCAGAGAAACTATCTACCAGAATTATGGATTTAGTAGCACCAGTTGGATATGGTCAACGTGGACTGATCGTGGCACCACCAAAAGCCGGGAAAACATTGTTGATTAAAGAGATTGCTAATGCAATTACTACGAACCATCCAAATGCTGAGCTAATTGTACTGTTGATAGACGAGCGTCCAGAGGAAGTAACGGACATTGAGCGTTCTGTTAAAGCTGATGTAGTAAGCTCAACCTTTGATGAAGTACCGGAAAACCATGTCAAGGTTGCTGAGCTTGTATTAGAAAGAGCTATGCGTCTCGTAGAACACAAACGCGATGTTATCATTCTAATGGATTCTATTACTCGTTTAGCGCGTGCCTATAACCTTGTCATTCCGCCAAGCGGACGTACTTTATCAGGTGGTATTGACCCAGCGGCATTCCACCGTCCAAAACGCTTCTTCGGTGCTGCCCGTAATATTGAAGAGGGTGGAAGCTTAACAATTCTAGCCACTGCTTTAGTAGACACTGGATCGCGTATGGATGAAGTTATTTATGAGGAATTTAAAGGTACAGGTAATCTAGAGCTTCACTTAGACCGTAGTCTTGCCGAGCGCCGAATCTTCCCTGCGATTGACATCCGTCGCTCCGGAACGAGAAAAGAAGAATTACTTATACCTAAAGACCAGTTGGATAAACTATGGGCTATTCGTAAAACATTTTCAGATTCTTCCGATTTTGCAGAGCGTTTCTTAAAAAAGCTTCGTCAATC
This sequence comes from Psychrobacillus sp. FSL K6-2843, assembly GCF_038626375.1. Lineage (NCBI taxonomy): Bacteria > Bacillati > Bacillota > Bacilli > Caryophanales > Bacillaceae > Psychrobacillus > Psychrobacillus sp. FSL K6-2843. Next base: position 666,561 of record NZ_CP152021.1, read on the forward strand.
TAAAACGAACGAAGGCTTCTTCGAGCAATTAACCGAAGAAATGAAAGCACATCGTAGCGGGAAAGTAACACTTTAAAGTTAAAATACAGTAAAATATCTGTAAGAATAAAAGAGGGTTCTGACATTAGTCAGGACCCTCTTTTAAATGTTTTTATTTGATTGGCTTCAAAGATTCCAACAAATCTTTTGTCTCTTGATAAGTAACTGATCCGCTCACTTGGCTCACTACCTCATAAATATATTCATCTTTGCTTCCAATGAAATGAGTACCTGTAAGATTACTTAGCTCATATGATCTCCATTCTATTCCGTTTACAGTAAAAGTTTCTTTCATTTCTCCCTTATCTTTTTCAAAATCACTGGTAGTACGAATAAGAGAATTTTTATGATATGTTCGTAGGTAAAATACACCTAGGTCATTCTTATACGTATACGTAAGATACCCATGGTTAAAGTTTTGATATTTCTCATACATTGCTGAGAAGATTTCAAGATCAGGATGATTGAATTCATATAAAAAAGGTAAATCCTTACGAAGTAATTCCAGAACTTCGTCCCTATCTTCTTTAATAGTATCAGCTTGGGCTACCATTTCTATTTCTTCTTCTTTTGGATCAGGGTGTAAAAATTCCTTTTTGACGAAAGGTTTAAAGCCATCTAGTTTTGGTACAAATTCTTGTAGATTAATCTCACTATTCACGACTAAATATTCAGGATGAAGATAACTAGCTAGTTCACCATTTATATCATACGTTTCGTATTTAATTAAGATTCCAGTATCTTTATCTACCCAAAAACGGAATGTGTCAATAGTTCCTATCATGTTAAATCGACTTTTCACTTGGTCATCGATTTTTCCTTTAAGAACAATAGTGTTATGATCTAACAATGCTTCATTTTGTTTTTCAATTTCCCATAAACTCATATTTCTTAAATAAATAGAGGCTTCTTCATAGGGGAATAAGGATATGCCTGATCCTCCGATTGGTGGCCGTTCCCTAAAATCGTTATCAGATTTATATATATCTTTTAAGCTAATACTAAGCGCTTCCTCAAGAGTTAACGCATCTTGAGTTGGTGCCTGTTGATAGTCATTGACAAAATAAGTCTTGGTATCATGATATTTTATCCAAATTTTTTCGTTATTATAATTGATTTCTTGAATCAATTTTTCGTCAAATAAATTTGTACTTTTTTCGTAGCCGCCGATTTCATTTTTTATACTTACTTTAAACTCAGTGATATCCTTACTATCTGAATCATCAGCATAAATGTCATAATTTACAAATTTACCGGTTGCTGTATCAAAATTATCTACTGAATTTAACATCTTTAAAAAAACATCCTCTTTTGTCATATCTTCAAAAGATTCTTCCTTGGCAGGTGGTTTAATAAAAGACATTTCGTTTTCTAGGACATTTAAAACATTCTCACTGGTGTTATTTAAAAAAACAGTTTGGTTTTCTGTAGATAAAATCCCTAATTCACTCAAAATAAAATAACTTATTCCTAAAAAAAACAGACAGGTTGCACCTAGAGGTAATAGAAAGTGAATAGTTGGCTTTAGATTAAACCGTTTCTTTTTTCTATTTTCTATTGCTTGTCTTACTTTTTCTTTATTTTTTTCATTAAAATCAATGTCCTTTAAAACAGTTTGGTTCATATTATCTGTAATATTTTTAAATATCTTATCCATTTATTTTGCTCCCTTCTAGTGAATTTTTTAACAAAAGGCGAGCCCTATGTAGTCTGGACTTAATTGTTTGTAAGCTGAGATTTAATAAGTCAGAGATTTGGTTATAAGACATCTCTTCGTAATAATATAAAATAACAATTTCTCGATACTTCACTGGTAAGCAAAGAATTTTTTCAGAAATCAATTGTTTATCTTCTAAACTGATGATTTCCATTTCAGGCGATTTATTTGTACTCTTTGTTTTTGAAAAAAATTCTGTCAGGACGATATTTCTAAAAGACCAACTTCTTAACTTATCCTTACACAAGTTCACCGTGATTCTGTATAACCATGTCTTATAAGAAGACTCATAACGAAAGTTGTCTAGGTTTTCGTAACATTTTATAAATACTTCTTGTGCAATATCTTCAGCGAGTTGCTTCTGCTTCATATAAGTGAATGCTAAACGAGCTACATTTTCACCAAATTCATTCATTAACCATTCAAGTTTTTCCTCACTACTTATGTCCCTTCTGTCTTCCACTTTTATATCTTCTTTTTGAACCATCCTCTACACCCTTTCAATTGTTAGACGAAGCAAGTTCTATTTGGTTGTAAGAAATTTACCACAGAGTTTTGTTTTTTTAGCTGGTTATTATTTAATATTAAATGATTATTTTTATTCAACTAAAGTAATGAAGGATTATCTAGTGTTTTATTGAACTTAATAACAGAGGCGGAGGCAAGTCTAAAAACTGTTGCCAGAAAGGAAACTAATAATGAAAAAGGTTGAAATTGATAATATCATTGGTAAATTTAAAAATGAAAATATAAAGATGGAAGGTATTACAGAACTAGGTGAGGGAGCTTGGCATAAGGTCTACAGGTTAGAGAGGAAAAACGAGGATGACCTTGTACTAAGGGTTAGGAAAAAGATAGCTTATGGGGAAATTCAAGCTTTTAAGGATATTGACTTGATTACTGAATATGAATCTGCAAAGGCTTATTACTTACAAGCAAATCAGTGTATGGATTCAATAAGTCCTTCTTTCTATGAATATTACATGGATGATTCCTTAGTTTTTAACATTGAAAGTTATATGGGTGGTGAAAAAACTTTTAAGAGCCTTGAACTTTCTGAAGCATTTGAAGTAGGAGAGAAAATCGGAAACTTTCTTAAAATAATGCACGGAAAAAATCCTGATTTAAATGGGTACGGCAATCTTGAATGGAATGGTGAGCGTCTTGAAGGAGAGTTACAACAAGAAGTAAGTCAAATTTGGCAAATGGATAATGACTTTTATATAAGAATATTAAACAAGTTGAAAGATACCAATTTATCATATAATCGCGATAAAGTTGGAAATATGATATTAAAATTAATAGAAGATAGAAGGAAATGCCCACAAAAGATATCTCTGGTCAACCAAGATGTAACACCAGAGAATATTATATTTAATATAGATAACCTTTCTATTATTGATCCATATCCAAGATTAGATTTTGATATGAAATATGCTGGTTTTTTCGTTTTTTGTTATAACTTCCTTCTTCCAGCCTATTCAAATACGGATAGATATAAAAAACACTCTTATAATCAGTATTCAAATATATTGACACGTATTGCAGAAGGTTTTATTGAAGGCTATATAGAGGGCAATGATTATTTTTATAAGAATTTATTGGATGAATACATCTTGTGGATATTATTAGAGGCTTATGAGCACTATGAGATATTAAATGAAGATGTCTTAAATTCTAAGGTGAGGCAACAAATGGGCGATGAAGAGATGATTAAGAATAGATTAGCACTATGCTTAAAGGAGTTAGACAATGTAGCATCTGATAATGCTTTTCCTTATTTAAATTACAAGATGGAATAGTTATGTTATCGCTAACAAATGAAGAATAAGAATAAATACTGCAAACTTTTTCGCCTGCACACTCGTCTAATGTGCGAAAAGGGGGGGGAGACGGTGGAAGAATTATTTGTAGCAGATGCTAAATCAACGAATTATGAGCAGCTTATCGATGAATTGATGAACACATATGGTCAAGATATATTGCAGCTAGTATATGCTTATGTACATAATGAAGCTCTGGCAGAGGATTTAACGCAAGAAATTTTTGTGAAGTGCTTCAAGGGGCTACCAACCTATACTGGGCGGTCATCCATTAAAACATGGCTGTGGCGTATTGCCATCAATCATGCCAAGGACTATTTAAAAAGCTGGTACAACCAGAACGTAAAGGTAACAGAAGATGCTATTTTAAGTAGAGCAACTATATCTTCAAGTGTTGAACAACTCATTGTACAACAGGACGAGGATACAGAACTTGCAGCAGCTGTTATGAACTTACCTATAAAATATCGTGAAGTGATCTTTTTATTTTATTTTGAAGAATTATCAATTAAGGAAATTGCAGCCGTCTTACAATGTAACGAAAATACAATTAAAACAAGGCTACGAAAAGGTAAATTTTTATTAAAGGGTATATTGGAGGGGTCTGAATGGAAGAGAGATTAAAAGGATTAAAAAAAGCCATGAAAAATACTACGTTTGAGAGCCTACAATTTTCGGAGGAACTTCAGCAAAAAGTGAACGATCAAATCAGACAAATCTCTCCAGTTGCTTTAACAGAAGTAATGTTACCTTTTTTAATAGAGTCAAAGACTGGTAGAGAGCTAGCAGAAATTCTACATATAACGGGGGAAAAATCTATCCTTTCAAATGAGGGCTGCATATATACCCATCTTCATCAGGCAGAACAAAACGGAATAATAGATTCCTTTTGGGCAGAAGACGGTGAAAAATATTATAGATTATCGAAAAAAGGTAAGAAACTATTGCAAAAAGAGTGTCCTTCACCATCTAATCGTTTCTCTCTTAAGCAGTTATTTCTAGAGGTGACCACCGATGAACATTAATCAATATTTACAGTCGGTTGTAGCCCATATTCGCTCCAAAGAGGCAAAGGTCTATGTGGAAGCTGAGCTAGCTAAACATATGAAACACTCGAAAATGGCTTGGATGACAAAAGGATATACAGAAACAGACGCAGAAGATAAAGCAGCATCAGAAATGGGCAGTCCTATCGAGCTTGGTAAATCATTGAACAAGGTCCACAAGCCTAAAATAGATTGGCTACTCCTGTCTTTATTCATCGGAATACTATTTCTTAGCTTTTTGCCGATTTTAGCTTTAAATCAACCACAGTATGATTACAGATTTGGTCATATGATTCCTTTATTTTTGTCTAATCATATACTTCATATAATTCTTGGATTTGTCGTAGCTATTGGATTGATGTATTTTGATTATCGAAAGTTTGCGCAATGGGGTTATATTTTTTACGGTATAGCTTCTTTATTTATTATATTCTTATATGTTTTTCACAACACTCAAATAAACGGTGAAGTAATGTTTGAGATAGGTTCATTAAAATTGCAGGTTTGGATGGCTATTCCGCTATACTTCATTGCCTGGTCAGCATTGTTTACTAAAGAAACCTTTGCACTATGGCAAGGGATTGTGTTAGTGTCGCTATCATTCCTTTTGTTTAGCTATATAGCAAATTTGTCGGCATTATTTATTTACAGTGTACTTGTTGGCGTGTTATTTATGTATAGTAAATTTTCTAGAAAGCAAAAAGTTATAGTAGTCGGAGCTGTGGCGACTTTAATCATTAGCTACATAATATTTATGTGGCTCAGCTATCAAAATGGCATTATAGAGAACTATCAGATTGCTCGTTTATTAGGTTATTTAAATCCACTTGCTTATGCTGAAAATGCGGGTTATATGTATGTACTGCTCTCTGATCTTCTACAAGGAGCAAAATGGTTTGGATCTGGAGCTTCCCTTACCATTCCTGAGGCTCATACAGATTTGGTGTTTGGACATTTAATACAATCCTATGGTTTAGCGTTAGCTCTTGGGATAGTGATAATTTTAAGCTTATTCGTTATTCGCTTTATACGAATCTCTTTAATGACCAAGCATTCCTTTGGTAGACTACTGATTATAGGATGTATAGCAATTTTCTCTACACAATTCATATATACTGTTGCGATGACGCTCGGAGTGGTTCCTATAGTATCTTTGTCACTGCCGTTTCTAAGCTACGGATTTATGCCGACCGTTCTCAATTCCTTCTTGTTAGGGTTGGTTCTCAGTGTCTACAGACGCAAAAACTTTATACAGGATGTATCTTTTTCAAAATTAAATGCAAACTAATGACTTGTATAGAACAAGATGACGTGTTATTATATGAGACGTAAGATTATACATTTCTGCTACATATGCGATTGACATCAATCGGATCGTGTAAGGTATCAGTTTCATAACCAACTCTGTTCCAGATGGTTCAGGGCGAGAGGAGAGATAGAGATGAAAGCAGGAATTCATCCCGATTACAAAGAAGCAACAGTATCATGTTCATGTGGTAACACATTCACAACTGGTTCTGTAAAATCAGACATTAAAGTCGAGTTCTGTAACGAATGTCACCCATTCTATACTGGACGTCAAAAATTCGCAGCTGCGGATGGCCGTGTTGATCGCTTCAACAAAAAATACGGAATTAAAGAAGAAACACAAAACTAATAACAAAATACCTGCAGAGCACCTAGTGCTTTGCAGGTATTTTTGTTTGTGACAATTCGTCTAAAAGAGTTTCAGGTATTCCACTCGTATGATATAAATAGATAGAAGTAAAATACATAGTCGATAAGTAAGGAGATATATCATGGCTCAACTATTTTTTAAGCATGGCGCAATGAACAGTGGAAAATCAATTGAAATTTTAAAGGTGGCACATAACTACGAAGAACAAAATAAACCAGTCGTTATTTTTACACCTGGTATTGACACTCGAGATGAAGTAGGACATGTCTCAAGTCGAATCGGATTGAAACGTAAAGCTAATGCTATTTTTGATGACACAGACCTATTTGAATTAGTAAAAGAAATTGATCCAAAACCGTATTGTGTGCTAATCGATGAAGTGCAATTCTTAAAAAAAGAGCATGTTCTTCAGCTTACGCAAATAGTAGATGAGCTTGATATTCCGGTCATGGGCTTTGGTTTAAAAAATGACTTCCAAAACGAAATGTTTGAAGGAAGCAAATATATGCTGATTTATGCCGATAAAATTGAAGAAATGAAAACAATATGCTGGTTCTGCCATCGTAAAGCAATTATGAATCTGAGAGTAGACGAGAATGGTCACCCAGTATACACAGGTGAACAAATTCAAATCGGAGGCAATGACTCCTATTATCCGGTTTGCCGTAAATGCCATGCTAATCCTCCGCTAACTCATTGAAGTGCGTGATTAAGTAAGTAGGTATTTCATTTGAAAGCCGGGGAACCTTGCGGAGTTCAGCCAGATCCTTGCAGAGACGGAGACAAACCTTGCGGAAATGGTCCAGAACCTTGCAGAGAAGGTTTATTTAAACCTAAGATTGGTAAATGAGTGGGAAGCGAGCGAAATTGCATCTTCGCGAGCCTTTTAATGAAAAGAGCAGTCATCTATTCACTCGTTAGCTTAAAAGCCCTTAATACGCAGTTGAAGCAAAACAGAAAAAGTAGCAAGGACTGTACTTTTTCTTTATAATAGTACTATTAGACACATAAATGAACGAGGTGAGCTCGATGTTTGATCGATTACAATCGGTAGAAGACCGTTATAATAATTTAAATGAATTGCTTAGTGATCCAGATGTTGTCAATGACACAAATAAGCTAAGAGACTATTCAAGAGAGCAATCGAATTTGCAGCCAACAGTGGATGCTTATCGAGAATATAAGGAAGTAAAAAGCCAATACCAAGATGCAAAGCAAATGCTTGATGAAAAGCTTGATGCTGACATGCGAGAGATGGTAAAGGAAGAGGTAAGTGAGCTGGAAGGCCAAATTGCTGAGCTAGAAGAGCGCTTGCGCATTTTATTGATACCAAAAGATCCGAATGATGACAAAAACGTTATTATGGAAATTCGTGGAGCAGCTGGTGGTGACGAAGCTGCACTATTTGCAGGTAACTTGTTCCGAATGTACAGCCGTTTTGCGGAGACGCAAGGCTGGAAGATCGATATTATGGAATCCTCACCTACAGGTCTAGGTGGATTTAAAGAGATTATCTTCATGATTAATGGTAACAATGCCTTTTCTAAGATGAAATATGAAAATGGTGCACATCGTGTGCAACGTGTTCCGGAAACGGAGTCAGGTGGACGTATTCATACTTCAACTGCAACTGTTGCAGTACTTCCGGAAGCTGAGGAAGTAGACGTGGATATTCATGAAAAGGATGTGCGAGTGGATACTTTTGCATCTTCAGGTGCCGGTGGACAATCGGTTAACACAACGATGTCAGCTGTTCGTATGACTCATTTACCTACAGGTATTACTGTATCAATGCAGGATGAAAAATCTCAAATTAAAAACAGAGAAAAAGCAATGAAAATCCTTCGTGCTCGTGTTGCGGACAAGTTTCGTCAAGAGGCACAAGCGGAGTATGATGCAGTTCGTAAGTCTGCAGTAGGTACCGGAGACCGCTCAGAGCGAATTCGTACTTACAATTATCCACAAAATCGAGTGACTGATCATCGTATCGGTTTGACTATTCAAAAGCTGGACCAAATTTTAGAGGGCAAGCTGAACGAAGTCATTGATGCGCTAATTTTAGAAGATCAAGCAGAAAAACTAGAAAGAATGAATGATACGAATGTCTAAGACAATCTATGAGGCCCTAAATCGGGCTTCTTCTTTTTTAGGGGAAAATAATCGTGAAAAAGAAGTAGCCCGCTATCTATTACAATTTGTCCTTGGAAAAAATTATTCGCAGCTTATGATGGCTATGTATGAGGAGATATCCACAGAAGATTTTAATACTTTCTGGAGCTATGTAGAGGAGCATACGACGGGAAGACCCTTTCAATATATTATTGGTCAGGAAACTTTTTACGACCGAGAGTTTTTAGTAAATGAGTCTGTTTTGATTCCTCGCCCAGAAACGGAAGAATTAATAGAAGAAGTAAAAAAACGCGCATCCGTAATATTTAGAGATGGGGCTCCCCTGCATATAGCAGATATAGGAACAGGGAGCGGAGCAATAGCTGTAACTATTCAAAAAGAAATACCTCATTCTCTAGTAACAGCAACCGATATTTCTGAAAAGGCGCTAGAGGTTGCAAGTCATAACGCTAGGCGACTTGAGGCAACTATTAATTTCAAGCACGGAGATTTATTGCAGCCGATTATGGATGAAAAGTGGGACATAGTGTTATCTAATCCTCCTTATATTGGGCATGATGAAGCTCCATCCTTATCAGATACAGTCATCGATTTCGAGCCACATTTAGCTTTGTTTGCTGAGGAGGATGGATTACAGCTTTATCGAAAAATGGCTGTAAATCTCCCAAGTTTGATGAAAATACCAAGTTTAATAGGTTTTGAGATTGGCTATGAACAAGGAGAGGCAGTAGCAAATATGCTTCAAAAGGCTTTTCCTAATGGGAAGGTAGAGATTGTTAAGGATATCAATGGAAAAAATCGTTTTGTTTTTTGTACAAATGCTGAATAAGATATGAATCTATTGGTAACAATGTTCCTAAGGGAGGAATGTTATATGTTACCAGATTACGAGATAAAAAGAGCAACCTCAGTAGGACAAAAAATTGACGCAACAATTCTATTTGTATGGATGCTATTAGTCATTCAAACATTTTTGTTTTTGTTTATCCACGATACAGAACAAACTGAAGCGATGCGCTTTCGCTTAGTTGCAAATAGTAATACTGTCTACGATCAACAGGTAAAGAAAGAAGTACAGGAAATAATAGCTCCAATGCTTATCAATTACGAGATGAACCCAGAACAAACATATACAGAACTTGAGAAAGTTGTGGAAAGCTTATCATCAAGCTTCCAAGAAAAGATGACAATTACTAAGGGGCAAACTATGTTCCCTCCTAAGGAATGGGAGAGTGGAATTGCTGCTCAAACCAATGTCGAGGCGATTGTCATTTCAATTGGAAGTGGTAGAGGAGACAATTGGTGGTGTGGCCTGTTTCCAAAGGCTTGTTATAAAGAAGAAGTAAAAGAGGAAAAGCCTAAGTTTTTTGTATGGGAATGGTTAAAGAAGAAATTTTCCACATAGTTTTCCACAATAATCTGAAAGTTATCAACATTTTGTGGATAAGAATGGAAGAAGGGAGAGATTATGTATGAATACAAAAATTTTAGCTGTGGGTAACTTGTCCACAGAAGAAGCAACTTATGCACAAGCTGTTCATTTATTAGAGTCTGGCGAAGTTGTTGCTTTCCCAACTGAAACGGTTTACGGCTTAGGAGCAGTTGCTACTAATGAACAAGCAGTAGCAAAAATATTTGAAGCAAAGGGAAGACCACAGGATAATCCCCTTATTGTTCATATTGGCTCTAATGAAGAAATTCATGAGTTTATTTCGGATATACCGAAAATAGCGCAGGAGTGCATGGATGCATTTTGGCCAGGACCATTGACGCTGATATTACCATTAAAGCCAGGCATATTAGCGAACAATGTTAGTGCAGGATTGAATACGGTTGGAGTAAGAATGCCTAATCATCCAGTAGCTTTAAAACTATTAAGACAACTAAAGCAACCGGTTGCCGCTCCAAGTGCCAATAGAAGTGGAAAACCAAGTCCGACGAAAGCAAATCATGTATTCCACGATTTAAACGGAAGAATTCCTTCCATAATTGATGGTGGAGTAACAGGAATGGGATTAGAATCAACAGTGTTAGATTGTACTAGTGAAATACCAACTATCCTACGCCCAGGTGGGATTACGAAGGAAATGCTTGAGCAAGTCATTGGCCCTGTTAATGAAGCTAAGCTGACAGATCGAGCGGAAGCACCAAGAGCGCCAGGGATGAAGTATGCTCACTATGCACCAAATGCTCCTGTTTTTTTAATAGATGCGTCGTTAAATTCTATTCGTAAAGCTATTGAAAGCATACATAGAGAACAAAAAAAAGCGGCTCTAATTGCAACAGAGCAGTTCCAGTTGCCAGAGGCTGACTATTATTTCACATTAGGAAACGACGGCCAAATAGATGAAGCTGCTCATTTGTTGTATCAGGCGCTTAGAAGTTGTGACGATACGGATGCGGATATAGTACTCGTTCCAGTATTTCCGAAAACAGGAGTTGGAGCGGCGATTATGAATCGTTTAGAAAAAGCCGCAAATGGCAAATGGTATTTGGGAAATGACTAAGAAAAGCAAAAAAGACTTTTAAGTGCCATTTCTTATTACAGATACTAGAGAAAATTTAAGAGGACGATCTTGGCGTAAGTCAGGATCAGGCTTCTTCCTTAATTTTTGGTATCCTAAATTATTACCTTATAGATATTCTGGGTTAATCGTATATTACATTTTTTCCTTGTTCACTTAACTTTTTTAATGATGTAAGCATATGATTTACTTCTTCGTCGGAATGTCTTTCCCATGAACTTAATTCAGCGATTATTTTCAAAGGAGATTTAGAACGATAAGAACGTGTTGGGTTTCCAGGAAATCTTTTGTCAGTTAAGTTCGGATCATTTTCAAAAAAACCTAATGGTTCTACAATATAAATTCTTTCTTTTGATTTAGATCTTGCTAATTCGGCACCCCATTTAGCAGCATCTAAGGTTGCAGTAAAATAAATATAGTTAGATTTTTTATCTTGGTAATTTGATAAGTGTTGGGCTTCTAATAAATCTCCAATTTTTAGTTCTGCTTTAGTACCATGAAAAAAAGGACCGTTATCTAGGATATCTGTTTTGTCATTCATATATTTATACACTCCTTATATTTTTAGATTTGGAATACTAGTATAGTATGGGGATTATAAAAAGAGTAGTCTATATTTAACCTGTAAGTAATGTTATAATGTAAGTAGAAAGAATGATATTGAACGACAATTACCTTTTTACCTTTTAATTAGCAATCATTTTTTTTGTGAAAAATAATACTTAAGCTTACAGTGCTGTAGCTATACAAGACCATCAACTTGATGGTCTATTTTTACGTCCAAAAACATCAATTAGATATCGGTGGTCCATTGTGTGAAATGTTACACTTAAATTAACGAAGCAGCTTAGAAGGAACTATTCGATGGAACAGAGAACATTACTTAAGATAAAAAGTCTTGCGGAGGAGACAATGAAAAAAACTCTGATTTTTATACTCTTATGTGTATCAATGGTACTTACATCTTGTGTTGGACCATATACATCGACAACGTCTTATTTGAAAATCATGGAAAAAGGTCACTCGGACAATTAGTGGATAAAAGCTTATGACCCGAATAATGACACAGAAGAAAATGCTTTTAATATCGTTGTAAATGAAGAGATGGCTTGGAATCTAATGGAGGAAATAAAGAATATTTTACAACTTATTCGAAAGAGGGAAATCATCCTTGGATTTTAGACCAAATAGAAGACATGAAAATTGAACCCCAAAAATGAGAAGAGAATGGTAGTTTTTATTTCGCATTAGACTCATTATGTGTACTAGAAAGAAAGGCGCAAAAAAATTACGCCTGTAACTCAAATAGTAAAAAAGATTTTTTACTGTTCTGGGTGAAGAATATTGCAGGCACTTAACCAATTTCCAGAAGGATCTTTAAATCCAAAACCTCCAAATTCGCCTTGTAAATTTAAAGGACCAACTTCAACTTGTTTTCCTTCAAGCCACTCATATAATTCTTTTAAGGAAGGAGTATAAAAGTCAATTACGCTATGAACGATATTAGTATTTGTATTTCTGAATGATAATCCATTAATTTCTTCCGTTTCAACCAAAAAAATCGTTGGAACTCCTTTTGATTTCATAGTAAGCATAGCATTTTTTTCTCCTTGAAAGTGGACTTCGGCACCAAGGATATCGATATAAAACGCTATAGATTCTTCTAAATTAGTAACAGGTATTTCCATTGTTGCAATATGTGATATTAAATTAGTCATAGTAGCCTCCTGTGTTTTGTTTACACATATATTTTTCTACACTCAATTAAGAAATCCCTCTTAAGTTTCAAGCCTTTTATGGAACAAACGTTGCAGGATAATTGAATAAAGAAGATTGAAAGGAAAGTAATTCACACAAAAAAAATGGAGGTATAAAAGGTGGACATATTACTCTGGATATCTATTGGTTTCATAATAATCGGATTTGTTGTTCTCATTTCTATGAAAAAAGGTATGGAAAGTAAGCTCGATTTTATAACAGCAAATAGGGAAGAAGAGGAAAGTTTAACAAAATCTAAATCCATCATTTGGTGGATAGTGAGCACCACAGCTTGGGGAATAGTGAGTATGATCCTTATTGTTTGGTGGTTTCATAATCACTTTGGATAACTGTTGGTTCAATTGTACTTGCAAACGGGTAGCTTTACTTCAAGAAGGAGTAAAGCCTTTTTGCTGCCTTTTGAGGTGACTTTTTCATATTGAACTAACGACGTAGGTTAGTTGAAGAAGAGAGCTCTATACTATAATTGAAAAATGAATGAAAAGCCAAAGGGGGATGACAACTTGAATATGCAATTTTTAAGTTTTTCTGAAAGACCATTTAAAGGCACTGAACTTATGATGCTCTATAAAAATGCAGGTTGGTGGGAAGAAAGAAATGAGCAAGATATCGAAGAAATGCTAAAACAAGATATATCAATTGGTGCGTGGATTGACGATAATCTTATAGGGTTCGCAAGAGCGATTTCAGATAATAAATTTAGGGCATACATTGAAGATGTAGTTATACATAATGAATTTCAACATACAGGTATAGGAACGAAACTTGTATCAAAATTGTTGGACGAACTAACTCATATTGATGTTATTAGCCTATTTTGTGGAGAAGATTTAATTTCGTTTTACGAGAAAAATAACTTTAAGTTCAGTAAGTCTCAATATGTATTGCATAGAAAATGAAAAATTTCTTCTTGAACAAACAGGTGCATTAGTGAAAGATCGTTGGGCTGCTTAGGCGGCTCTTTTTTTATTAAACTAAAGGTGCAGCAGGTTAGTTGAAGAAATAAAGAGCCTTTTAATTTGAAACAATTATAGATTTGGAACGTACTACCATTAAGGGGGTGTCGTGATGGAAAAAAGTAATAATAAAGCAAAATTCATTACTTTATTTAGCTTATTGTTGTTCATGTCAGGGTTTATGTTAGCTGCTTGTTCTCAGGAAGAGACAGAAGACGCAAATAAAGAAGTAATTATAAAGGTTCTTGAGCATCAATTTACTGGTCCTGATGAGAAGTTTGTAGAGCTTGTATGGAATCCTAAATATAGGACTGTTGTGAATAATAAGGAAGAGAACAAAGAGTTAGATAAGTATGTAGAAGAGGTATACGGTCCTTACTTTATAGATTCTTATATTAGCTCTTTCCTAGCTACATCCGGGACCACATATCCAATTATTGCTCATCTCACAGAACATAAGTTAAGCCTTAAGGATGTCAAGATTGAGCAAAGTGAGCAAATGCCCACTAGATACACCTTTATAGCAACGGTTGGTTATCAGAAAAATGGTGAGGAAGAAAAAACAGCAAATATCTCAGGTGAAGTTATATTCTCTACAAAAGAAGAAGGGAAAATTGGTCGATTCCAATATAGAGATGAAGATGGTCTAGGATATATAATGAATGACATGAACAATTGAATTATGCTCTTGTTATTCAAGTAACGAGTTACTTTACTAAAAGAGGGAGCCAAGCCTTTTTACTTATTGAACTAAAGGTGGCAGGTTAGTTGAATAAGGAAATGGTAAAAAACAGCAACTATATATTACAAAAAGGTTAAATCGAATGGAAAATAGTTAGGGGATAAAAATGCGTAATAAGAAGTTAAGAGGTTTAAAGCGAAAAACAGGAAATATGATAAAGCGAATAGAGGAGGAAACTTCTGATTTTCCTTTGGATTTTTATAATGGGTATTGGCATCTTCATTTACCAGTTGCCCAAGGTTTTATTGATTCCGATAGAACTCCTTTTGGAATTAAGAGACTTTGTGTTCAAACTTTATTAGAACAGGCTAAACATTTAATTGAAATCAAACCAAATACTCCTGATAAATATCGAGTGGTTGTTTACATTAGTTTCCAAGCATTGTTTGATTCTCAAATTATAGTGTTTGCTGGTGATTCTCACTTCGAGGGGTTCTTTAATAGAAATGATGAATTTCAAAAATGGATTCCCCTGTCCGAAAAAAGAAATTTAGAGAGTGATTGGAGAATAAATATCCCTAAAGATATGAATGCCTTAGGATTTAAAGAAGAAATAACCGATGAAGATGTGGAAATTTATAAAAGAGATATTTGGTTTATAGGTGAATTAGAGTAGGCTAAAGACAATATCTTATTAAGTTATTGTCTTTAGCAGAACATGGCCATCTTTTGATGGTCTATTTTTATACCTAAAACATTAAGTTGATCCCAGATATGCATTGCGAAATGTTCCACTTGAACTACCGGTGCAGATTAGTTGAATAAGAAGGTTTTTTGGCGATTGTATTGAATAAGTTAATATATGTAAATTATTGGGCAAAAGGAGTGCTTTACTTCAAGTCTGGGGTAGCACTTTTTCTTGAACCAACGTCCAGGTTTATCAAAGAAAGATTTTAATGGGGGATTATATGATTAGCAAAACAAAAGACTCTAAATATCCAAATTTCAACAACTATTTTAAGAAATTATTTCCCTTTATTTTTATCCCAACTTTACTAGTATCTCTGTTCAGTGATTCTTACATTACAAATAATCCGTTTGAAGAATTAGAGGATTATGGTTCCTTTTTATTTGTAATATTATTTTCCTTATTAATGGCAACCATAATTAGCTCAGTAATAATTAGTCTTATCTGGACATTTACTAAAAAGGTCGATTAAGTTGTATAGTTGTCATTCCCAGTGCCTGCCGTTCATCAACTAAGAAGTGCTTAACTTGAAGAGCATTGAGATGCTTAGACAGCTCTTATTCTTATTGAACTAAAGACGCAGTTTAGTTGAACAAAGAAATCTATTGGGGGATAGTAGATTGAATACTAAAGACAACAATATACGCTCCATAAAAATTAGAAATTTAAGCATAGATGACTATGAAGTTGTTTTAAATTGGAGTAAGAATGACATTTTTTGTTCAGCGAATGGCTGGGAGAAAAATAGAAGTGAAGAAGAATTGTATAGATGGTGGCTTCATTGTATAAGTAATAAATCTGAAGATTTTGTTCGAATGGGAATAGAATTGAAAGAAAGGTTAGTTGGGTATGCAGATTTAGCTTGTATTAAAGATAATACAGCTGAATTAGGTATTGCAATTGGTGAGAGTACATTATGGGGAAAAGGAATTGGGACTAATTCTATTCTATGTATGATGGATTACGCTTCTAAAAAGTTAGGAATTACAATTTTTAATGCAGAAACCCACGAAGAGAATATTCGCTCCAGAAAAATGCTTGAGAAAATAGGGTTTATAGAGATAAGCAGGATGGGGAATGAAGAATACTTAGGAAGGGAAAACCAACTAATACAATATAGATATAAATAAATATGCTTCTATTTCTTATTGAACTAAAGGGTGTTTTGCAAAATATGGCCATCTTTTTGATGGTCTATTTTTATGTCCAAAACATTAAGTTAATCCCAGATATGCATTGTGAAATGTTACACTTAAACTAACGCCGCAGGTTAGTTGAATAAGAATATTCTAGTTAATCAGGAAGGGGCAAGAACAATGAATAGATTTGTAATGCCACACATGTATTTGTTTTTTGGAATCATATTATTTATTTTGGCAGAGTTCACCGTTCCAGCAGGAGGCTTTTATTGGCTTACATTTTTCATTTCAATAACATGCATTGTTATTGGATTGATATGGAATGTCATTTTGTTATTATTTAAAAAGAGAAGTTAATCGAATAGCATAACTTATACCAATGAATTAAACTAACGAGGTGCTTTACCCCAAGAAGGGTAAAGCATTTTTTCTTATAGAGAATTATTCCCTTATTTATGAAGAAATGTAAAAAGTATTAGACATTTGATCAGTCAGTGATACAATAAAAATGTCAAATTATTTTTACATTTATTACGAGGAGGAAATAAAATATGGACTGGATTATTTGGGCTGTTTTATTTAGTATCTTAGGGATTAGTGCTATTTTAATTATCGTTACTCTTATATCTTTACCACAATTGGGTGATGAAAGAAAAAATTTTATTAAAATGAAAGCCCAGTCCTTCACTTTTGCAATAGTAATCGGATACGCGTTAATTGAACTTTTTAAAAAAATATATATAAATATTTGGAAAAACGGTTCGTATGAGGGTATAAATCCAATTATCTTTCTCATAACGACTTCCATTATATATTTAATTTCATTACTATTTTTTAGGAAGAAATATGGTGGTTAAATGAAAAATCACATTAAAGTATTAAGGAAATCAGCAAAATTATCCCAAGAAGAACTGGCTAAACTTTGTAAGGTATCTAGACAAACGATAAATGCAATTGAAAATGATAAATATGATCCTACTTTACAATTAGCTTTTAGTATAGCTTCTGTATTGGACACTACAATAGATGAGCTGTTTGTCAATAAATGAAAAATCAACAATCGGACGAGATTGTTGAACTAGCTTCACTTTCCTTCTTCAACTCCCATGAAAATTAAAAAATGCTCAAAATATACAAAAATGCATAACAAAAGAGACTCAGAAATTGCTTTTTTTAAAAAAAGGCTGAGCCTTAGAATGTTTATATTAAGTTAAAAGGTAAATCAAGAATCAACTCCATATTCTTGTAAGAATAAAGGCAGGCTGGTGCAATAACCAGAGTAGGATTAATCTCCCCTGAGTGCTACTCATATAGAGTGCGACAGTCTGTGATGCACCGTGGTCGTTGGAGTCAGACTAACGGATGGGCTCAATGGGGCATCATAGTTCATCGACCTTCTTCGCCAGCCACAGTATCGTATACCCGTTTTTCACATTTTCATTCTCTGTGGTGTAGCGCTGGTTTTGCGCTACATGGATGGCTAACGGGGCGGTTTAGTAAAAAAGGATAATTGCATATTAATAACTAATTGTTAATGAACAGAGTAAAGAAGGATAATTAAGTGATAAAAATGAGTTCAAACCGTGTAGAGACATTCAATGGCGAAAAATTTATTTGTAGGGTGATAAGTAGATGATAGGAATAAGTATTGCAACGAAGTGGGAATATGAAGCAACACTGGAATACTTTAGCGTAAAAAATAACGAACGTTTTGGTTATCCATATGGCGAGTATTTCATAAGAACAATTAATGATACTGAGCTTGTTTTTTATAGTACAGGTGTAAGAAAAGTAAATGGTGTTGGTGGTAATCAATATATGATTTCTAAATTTAATTTAACTAAAGTAATCGTTGCTGGAACATGTGCAGGAATAGATGAGAAGTTCAGTAATTTGGATATTTTTGTACCCGATAAAGCCGTTCAATATGATTGTACAGTAAAAGAAACTGAGCCTCTTATTAAACAATCCTTCATAGTCGATATTGATTTATCGAAATATGGAAATGATTTTTATACAGGAACAATTGGCACCGCTGATAAAGCAGTAGTTATGTGGAAGGACTATTTAGAACTTAAAGAAAACGAAATAACAATAGCCGATACAGAAGCGGGTGCAATAGCTTATGTCTGTAAGAGGAATGATGTTGAATGTATTATTATTAAAGGAATATCTGATTTTCCAACAGATGAAAGAAACTCTGATAAATTCGAATCGAACATTGAACAGATTAATGTTTATTTAGAAAACACACCCAAAGTTATGAACAAAATATTTAGCAAATATTTAAAAAGATTTATTTAAATAAATTTAAAGTTAAATAGAAAGATTATGATTGTTGATGAAACTTGTCTTTTATTGAACTGTTGTTTTCCGATAGTTCCAAATCCTTTATTTTTTGTGCTTCCGGTAAATATATTGTAGTAGGTGTTAACTGGAATGCGAAGTTGATTGGGGTGGAAGTAGAGCCTTCGGAATTACTTGAAGAATTGGAAGAAATATGTGGAAAATAAGCTTATTGAACGAACGGGTGCTTTACATAAGGAGAAGAGCCTTATTCTTCTTAAACTAACGCAGCAGTAAGAATAACAGAGAGGTTATTTAATGAAAGATGTAATAAGCCTAATAGATACAAGTAAAATAAGCGTTGATGAATCAGATATAAAGGCAACAGAAGATAAGTTAGATGCAGTCTTCCAAGAGCAATAGAAGGAACTTTTCAAGTTAATCAATAATGCCGAAATAGGTGAATGGACACTTTATCCTATCAAAGACCATAGAAATTCAAAATAGACTTGGGATACTTTAAAACCGAGAAAAGGACTGTAAAAAAAATATGGTTACTGGGGACCAAACATGACGGTTGAGTATATTAATTTTAGTAAAAGAAAGTAGGTAAATATGAAGTATTTAAAAATAGTCTTCATAATATATACAGTAATTTGTATTATCGATGCTTTGTTATTATATAAAAAATATAGTAGAGTCCAAAAATCTCAAGAGGACATGGAACAGTTGAAAAAAACCATAAAAAGAAATTTTATATTTTTAGTAATTTTTATATTAATGGGGTTTATACTAATAACCCTTCGCTAATAGTGGTGGTATTTCTTATTTGTTAAAAAATTAATTTGATTCATAATAAAGCTTATAGTACGACAACTCTCTTTTTTACAAAAAAATAATCACTAAATTCAATTGGAATACAAATAAGTCATTATATTTAACAAACAAGAAAGTACTTGGAAAAAAGCTGCTCAAATGATGATTCGCATAGCGGAAGTTGCAGCAGTAGAGATTGCTGTCTTTGCTTATTGGACCGGAGTATTTGCACATAAATATAAACCAAAGAAATGAGGCGAGCTTTTTGATATATACTAGTATAGGAATATTAATAGTAGGGATCATAATTGCAATAGTAATGAGAAGCATATATCCATTCTTTGAATCACTTATCTTTGCGTGTGTTGCATTACTATTTGATTTATTTCAATTAATTTTCAGCTTTTTAGGAGATCGTTGGATGTATCATACAGTTATTCCATTAATATTATTGGCGATAGTTCTCTTTTTTACAAAAAAGTTAATCAATAAATTCAATTGGGAATATTAATAAATCATTTTATTTAACACTCGTTTTCAGGGTGATAGCCTACAACAATCTTTTTGGCATTCGGTAATTTAGCCATTTCTGAAATCATTAATTTGGTTGCAGCTTTACCTATACCCTTGCCTTGGTATTCCTCATCCACCATTATTCTATAAATCAATTAGGCGCACATAATTTATACTCGAGTTTGGGATTTATTGAGAATGGTGATAGGTTCGGTAAGGAAATGGCAGTTATAAAAAATGTAACCGAGTGATAGGTCGATAGAATATTTCCATAAGAAAGGACCATTCTTTGGTCCTTTCTTATTGTGCTAACGGGTGCGTTAGTAAAATAGAGCAACGTCATAGAATACTTTGGATTTGGTAGATTTTATATTTACTTTCAGAGATCGGAAGGAGATGGTTGCAATGAAAAGAATATTATTTTTTACGTTAATTGTTATTATTCTAACCGGTTGTAATGGAACACCAGTTAGAGGAACTTTTGTACAACCAGAGGGCAAGGTTATTTTAGATAATAATGAATTTATAATGAATATCGGTGAATTCAAATGGAAAGAGCATGATTTTGAAGCAAGTAAAATTAGGACTTCTGATAATAACGAACTAGCTGATGAATTCAGTACGTTAGAAGGGGATAAAGGGGAGAAACTAATTTTTGAGATTGATTATAATCCTACTTCAATAGTCGCAAATCAATGGAACACAGATTACACAAGTGATGCGATTGAAGTTAAAGACAACGAAATAACCCTGCCATCAGAAGAGGGATATTATACCTATGAAGTTATCGTAAAGTGGCCTCAAGGAAAGGCAACTTATATTTTTGATATTGATGTAAAATAAAAATATAGAGACGTCGAAGTTTCAAGAGTATTAATTAAACGAGCGGAAGATATTATATCTGTGGTGAATAGTGCATTTTTATACTATATGAGATATTCTTGTTAAACTAACGCAGTAGGATAGTTCAACAAGAGCGTACCGAAATGGATAATTTAACTTTCTAAAAATCGTCATTTAGGCGATTTTTTATTTTTATTATAAATAGTTTAAGCTAAATTGAACTTTGCATTGTCTAATAGGTGTAAGTCAAAAAATGAGGGGGGGGATTGCAATAATACACTTGGTGAAAAAAGCTCAGAAAGGGAATGATAAAGCATTTATAAAGATTTTCCAAGAATACGAGGAAGACATTTATCGAATGGCTTTTGTATATGTGAAAAATCAAGAAGATGCTTTAGATATCGTTCAAGAAGTAGCTTATCAGTCATTTAAAAAGATACAAACGTTGAAACAACCAGAATATTTCAAAACGTGGTTAATGAGAATCACGATTAACTGTGCAGTTAATCTTGTGAAAAAGAATAAGAAAGTGCTTCAATTTAAACCGAATTTCGAAGAAAATATTGGTTCAGATGATGAAGGTGTTTTGCTTTCAATTACATTACAAGAATTGGTAGATACCTTACAATACGATGAAAAAAGCGTTATCCTATTAAAGTTTTATAAAAATTACACTTTTATAGAGATATCAGAAGTATTGGAAATCCCACTTGGTACTGCAAAATCAGTGTTATATCGTGCATTATATAAACTTCGTAAAGAGTTAAAGGAGGCTGGCTGGTAGCTGTGAGTAATAAAATAAATGACGAGTTAAATAAAATAAAGATTCCAAAAGAATTACATGAAAGATCAAAACGTGGTGTAAGGAAAGCGAAATTAGAGAATCAAAAAAGGAGAATTAAAAATCCGGTAATCGCAGTAGCAATGGTTGGTGTTTTGATGTTTGGCGCAAGCTCCATTTCTCCCGCATTTGCTAGTACTTTACAATCAATACCAATTATAGGTTCAATATTTGGGACGGTTGGAGATATTGGATTGAAAGAAGCAGATAAATCTGGTTTATCTCAAATTACAAATGAAACATTTTCAGTTGGAGAATCATCTTTTATGATTAGAGAAGCTATTTATGATGGTAGCAGACTTTCATTAGGATTTATCATTACGAATTATTCGAATGAGTTACCTTTTAAAAAAGCAGCGTATAAAATTGATGAAATGAATTTTTATGGAGGGGCAAGCAGTCAAGGAGAGTTTATTAATGATAAGGATTATGCTGGGATAATCAGTTTTATTGTTCCTAATGAATTGAAAAGGGATTCTTTTAATTTTTCTATTTCTTTTGATGAGTTTAATGGTAAGAAAGGAAACTGGAATTTGAATATTCCAGTTACTAAAATTGAGGGAGAATCGTTTCTTGTTATGGACGAGGCTACTTCTAAAGATTATAAAATTAAAATGAAAAAGGTAACTTTTACATCAGCAACAACAGAAATAAACTTTGATTTAACCGAGCCAATCAATGCTGAAGAACTAAACCAAATTATACGCTTTCGTTTATATGATGATCAAGGAAATGTTGTAAAGGAATTAAGTGCTGGCGGCGGTGGTTGTAGTGATTGTGAAAATATAGATGGAAAAATAACATTGGATACGAGTGTTCAGTATGAACCATTAAAGCATATACCAGATTATTTAATTATTGAGCCGTACATTAGTAGTACAAGTGAAAATATTGCCGAATTAAGAATGGAGATTCCACTCAAAGAAAGTGAATAAATTCAAGAGGAATTATTATTCTTTCTTAAACTAACGGGGGGTGCTTTACTTCAAGAAGAAGTAAAGTATAGTATTTTTCTTATTGAAATAAAGCAGCAGTTTAGTTCAATAAGGAGGTATTATTGGAAGGGTGTCGAAGTAATTGTTTTATGCGGAATTCAACATAATATCAAATAGACTAATAAAAACTAATGAATGAAAGTTTCTTCTAAATTACAGAGAATATTATAGAAAACACCAAGTGTAGGGGGATGAAATGAAAAAAATAATAAAAATTGTTTTTAATATAAGTTTCGTGGTGTATTTATTTGTATTAGTAGTTCTATTATTCTTAGGCACAAGAGGCTTTTTAAGGTCTGATTTAACAATGATAGAGTATATAAAGAATTCATCTAATTTTGTACCGTTTAAAACTATAAATACATACATAAGGGCATTGTTTGACAGAAGTATGAATATAGATATACCTATCAAAAATATCTTTGGTAACTTATTTATGTTTTTGCCAGCGGGGATTTACCTACCTTACTACACAAGAAAGATAAACAAGGTAAGTGATTTTCTAATTTTTATGAGTATATTGTTAGTTTTAATTGAAGTAGTTCAAGTGGTTACAAGAAGAGGTAGTTTTGATATTGATGATTTTATTCTTAATATGCTTGGTGCTTTGATAGGATTTGAAATTTGGAAAGCGAAGGTTGTACAGAAATTGCTTAGATAGAACTGTAATTTTTTCAACTAACGAGGTGCTTAGTTAAAGATTCGCTATCCGAAATAATTAAAATTATTACTGTGTATTTTAAAAGTTAAAACCAAATTATTGGGTTACCAACTATAATATAAATTAAAATATTTCTAAAAATCCGTATATTGATATTTGAAAAGAATTTTAAAATCATCTTTCTTAATGAGAGGTGATTTTTAATTGGGTGATTATCGTAAAATGTCTATATATTGTGAATGATTTCACTTAAACTAAAGCAGTAGGTTAGTTGAATAAGAAGGGTTTGCAGAGAGGGAGTGGAAGCTGGTGGATATGAAAAAGAACCACTACTTTTATATTATCATTGGATATATAGGTACTTTATTAATTTTGATTGCCGGTATAAGGCACATTTTAATCACAGATGATGTCATAGGAAATGGACTCATATTCTTTGGACTTATTTTTATCCTAAATAGTTTTAATTTTATCGAATCCAAATTTCTTACAGTAAAAGAAAGACGAATTGTTAATTGGTCATTCTTTAGTTTGATGGCAATAATTCTAATGATTGGTTTTACTTTCATATAAATATCATCTTAATTTTCAACTAAGGGTGCTTTAGTTAACAAGGGGCTACCTGTAAGGGGAGCTTTTTCTTATTGAACTAAAGATTCAGGGAAAATAATAGGTTGGTGGTGAAATCAAATATTAGTTTCTTTTTATATCTTAATGGTAACGTGGATTATTATATTTACTATGTCTTTATATAGTCAGAAAGGAAAAGGTAAATTAAAAAAGATTACTTTTAAAATTTGTAATAGTATGCCTAATTTCTATTGGGTCAATGATTTTAACAATTGGTTTTTTGAGTCTAATGGGATAAAAGGAATGTAAAAACGTTTTTCTCTAACGGGTGCTTTACTTCAAGAAGGGGTAAAGCATTTTTTGCTTATTGAACTACCGACGCAGGTTAGTTCAACAAGGCTAGAACAAATAAGTACCAATTTTTTTAAGGAGGATGGATAAGTTGATAACCAAAGCAGAAATAATAAATCAACCATATTCGGGACAATACAAGGAGAGGATTTATGATGTTACAAATCCATGGAATTCCCAAAGTTGGACATGGATAAAATTTGAGAATGAGGATTTTAATGAATGGTGTGGTGAATTCAGAGGGTTACCATGGGCTGTTGCATTATCCAAAAAATATAACAATGTTCTAGTTCTAACTTCAGATTATTTATTTCAAATTGATTGTCTTAGTGGAGAAATTATCGAATATGAGTCCCAACATTTATATCAAAGTTTAACTGTAACTCCATCAGGAGAATTCATAATAGCTGATTATTATAGTATTGAAAAAGTAGAATCAAATTTGAAAAATAAGGTGCTTTTGGAAAGTCCATTAGAAATGATGGACATGATTAAATTTAATGGTTGGTCTAATAATAAGTTATCAATCACATGTAATGAGTTAATAAATTGGGACAATAAATTTGAGTTAGAACTTGATGGAGAAACACTAGAAATAACTATAAAAGGCTTTACATAACACCATATATCTGTGTTTCAGTCATTTTCTTATTCAACTATCGAGGTGCTTTAGCAAAATATGGCCATCGTTCGATGGTCTATCTTTATGTCCAAAATATTAAGTTGATCTCAGATATACATTGTGAAATGTTACACTTAAACTAAAGCAGCAGGTTAGTTGAAGAAGAAATTCTGTTTTAAGGAGGGTTTTCATCGCTTATGAGTATCACTATTGAGCAAGTAGATTATGAGAGAAAATTTGTTTTAAGACATTTGATTGAATTGTACAATTATGATTTTAGTGAATTTACGAATGATGATGTAAATGAGATTGGTTTATATGACTATAAGTATTTAGATAATTATTGGAATGAGCCAAACAGATATCCATTCTTTATTAAAGTTAATAGTAAATATGCTGGATTTGCTTTAATAAGAAAGATTACGAATGATAGTAGCAATGATGTTTATAATTCGATGGCTGAATTTTTTGTTATGAAAAAGTATAGAAAAATGGGTGTAGGGAGAATAGCTGCTATAAATTTATTTGGGAAATATAAAGAAAAGTGGGAAGTGTCTGTTATAAAAGAAAATAAAGATGCTCAAATATTTTGGAAAAAAGTAATATGTAAATATTCAAATAATAATTATATAGAAAACAAAAATGAAGATGGAGACACTATATTTTCATTCAAAACTACTGATTAGTATCTTCACCTAAAGGGTGCTTTACTTTAAGAAGGAGTAAAGCCTTTTTGCTTATTGAACTAAAGCAGGAGGTAGTTGAACAAATTACCACAAGATATATTGAAACGAAAATTACGAAATTCTGTCTAACTATAAAAGGGGTGACGATATTAAAAAACTTAGCCTAATTTTGTCTTTAATATTTTTATCAATAGGGTTATTGGGCTGTCAACAAAGTGTTAAAGAGGAGGAACTCAACAACGAAATTATTAAAAATGTAACCAATTCTACTAATCAAAATATGCCTAAAGTTATGCCAAGTGATTTTGGTTTTTCTATTCAGTTCGGTGTACAAAAAAAGAATGAAATTAATACTTTCAAAGGAACAGTAACTAAGGATTTAGTAGCAGATGGTACTGCAACCACAGAGTTAATCTTAACAGAAGAAGAAATGAAAGATATTTATGAGAAAATGCAAGAAATTAATATAGCCGAAAAGAAGGAATTTACACCTGAACCTATAAACGGAACGGTTTGCATGCAAGAACCATACGAAGAGGATGAGTGGAAAATTATTATCAACGGTGAAACGTTAACACTTTCAATTTCAGGGAAACACTGCGAACCAACGAACGATGGAAAACAACTAATTGAGTTGAGAAATTATGTCTTTAATATAATTAAAAGCAAGGGTGAATATAAATCAATCCCAGAGTCCAATGGAGGGTACCAATAGTTGTTCAGCTAACGAGGTGCTTTAGCAAAATATGGCCATCATTTTGGTGGTCTATTTCTATGTCCAAAATATTAAGTTGATCTCAGATATGCATTTGTGAAATGTTACACCTAAACTAAAGGTGCAGGTTAATTCAATAAATTAAAGGCAGGTGAAGAAATGAAACGAGGAATCAGTTTTGAAATTCCCAATGAATACGGAAGGTTTCTTTGGGAGGTATTAACTCCCTTTGAAATTACTAAATTCATTTGGCTAAGTGGAGGCGAGGAATCATATTTAGTTGAGGATGATGAATTAGGAAAACCACTATTCGCAGACGAGGTAAACTGGATAGAGGGCTTATCCCTTAAAGAACTTTTAGAAGATAATAGATATTATCTCATTTTTGTGGACTTAAAAGCCTACTCAAAAGAGAAAAATCCATCAGTAATTGAGACGTATAGAGATTTTTTAAATAGTGATTGTGAACTCGTATTATTAGTTGTTGATTCTGTTTATGTCACGATTTATTGTAAGGACAATGAAAAACTTGAAAGATTTTATGATAATGCAAAGATAAAAAGGTTTGAAAACCTCCAATACATTACTGATAAAAATGACACAAGAATAAAGCTATCAAATTGGTAACAGTGATTTATAACTATACCTTCTTATTCCACTAACGGGTGCTTTACTTCAGGAAGGGGTAAAGCCTTTTTTCTTATTGAACTAAAGGTGCAGTTCAATTCAATAAAGTGTGATAATATCCTTGTAAATTAGGAGGGAAAAATGATATCTAAAATAAAGAAAATTGTAAGTTATTTTATATTTAAGATTGGACTGAAATCAAAACAAAGTTCGGTGGGATGGACAACCTTTGAACCATTAAGAATCGTACCCGAATATACAAATATAGATTTAGAGAAAAAACAAGTCACAGGGGTAGTAAAATATAATGGTGAAGTATATTTAACTGTAATTGTGGATGTTCAAAATAATAAAACAAAGACAGTAGGAAGCTTAAGAAGGATTGCTGAAGTAACAAAACCTTTTAAAAAAAGTAACTACATTGAAATAATTAAATCTGAAGCAGAATTTTTAATAAAAAATGGAGAAACAAACCCCAGATAATACTACGTTAATCGTTAACTTCTTATTCAACTAAACCAGCTAATAGAATGTCAAGAAAAACATTTTAAATCGAAAAACACTTCATGTTATACTAAAAATGCACAACACAAATAACCCTCCAAATTTAATTCGGAAGGTTTTTGATATATTTGAAAATTATGTTATTTAATAGTTTCTTGGAATGGTGTTTTCGTTTTTAAAATCGCATAAATCCAGTGTAAGAGCTTATTAGCACAAGCTATAACGGCTACCTTATACGGCTTACCTTCATCGCGTTTTAAATCGTAGAAGGATCGTAATCGTTTATTTCGTGCAATGGTTTCATCTTTTGTTTTCTTTTTACGGCTATCTCGGATTGAACAGCGAACAGCTGTGTAAAGCGTGTGGCGAAGCCTAGCTGAACCGCGTTTGGTAATGTGATTTTTCGTGCCTTTAAAGCGACCTGATTCAAACACACTTGGGTCTAGACCCGCAAAGGCTACTAACTTTTTCGGATGATTAAACCGCTCAATTTCCCCGATTTCTGAAAGAATCGTGGCCGCGATTTTTTCACCTATACCGGGAAGTGACTGGATTAATTCATATTCTTCGAGTTGTGCCGCCAATTGATCCATCTCACGCTCTAACGTGGAAAGTTGTTGGCGGTACGCTTGAAGTAAATCAATATACATATTCAGACTAACGAGAAGGCTCTGATAAAGCGTTGACTGAAATGGGTTGCGTTCCGCCGCTGCGATTAAGTCCTCAGCTCTTTCATACGCCCAATTAAATGAACGTGCTTTACAATGCTTATCAATAAATTGTGCAATCTCTTCTACACCTGCTTTTAGTACTGATTCAGATGTAGGAAAGGACTGTAAAGTCCTTAATGAAATCTCAGCGTATAAATCACCATAAACTCCTTTATACTCCGGGAATACTTGATCTAATATGGCTTGAAATTGTAGCTTTGTTTGAACCATAATTCCCGTCATATTTTCGTGTTGTCTTGTGAGATGTCGAAGGTTTAATAGCTGAATACCACGCTTTTTCTGAGGCTCTAAATCCTCTTTGTAATATAGTTCACCTAAGTGATAGGCATCAATGGCATCAGTTTTAGTTTTTCGTAAGTTAGAGCTTTTTGCTCGATAAGATACCAGTGGATTTACGATTATGACAATGTACTCTTGTGCCTCTAAAAACTGTACAACTGGGGCATGATAGTGACCTGTTGATTCCAAAACAACAGGTGGTTTTAACCCTGTTTTGCGCTCTAAATCTAGTAAATAAGCGTGTAACTCTTCAAGACCTTCCACGGTATGTTGAATCTTCACACTGTTTTTATAGGGCATTTTTTTATCCAAGAACATTTGAACCTGACTTTCACCTTTTGCGACATCCAGACCGACTACTGGATTCATATTTTATCTCCTCCTCATAAAGTGTATTGACCGGTAACCTCTATCTAGCTTGTTATTCATATCTTCGCTTGTTATGCGGGATCATCATGTCCCAACCAGCCTAATCATGTGTTAACAAGTAGAGGGTGAACTGTTTAGTTGTCGGGATCAAGTCCCACGAGTGCTTCCGTTCTACCCCGGCTACTATCAATCTATAAATTGAATAAAAAATAGTCAACCAGTTATCTGGCTGACCTTATAATACGAACGGGTGCTTTAGTAGAGATTATTGATTTACTTCGGGAAAGTAAGATAAGAACACTGATCAATCAAAGGGGTGATGTAAATGTTAGAGTATATTTGGTTGGACGATAAATCCCCCATTTTAAATCAATTACCAAAGAATTTTAAATCAGCAGCTATTTTGCTTCATCCTTTTATCCAAATGCCCTTAGGGTGGGAAAAAAGTAAACGGAAAAATGAATTCGAACATATATATCCAACAGATCAAGAAATATTACAAAGTGGAAAACCGATTAGTTGGGAGACAATGAGAAAACAGAGTGGTTTGAATAATTTAGAAGAGCTGGCAATAGCATTAAAGTCTTCTATCGGTGCTCTAAATGAAAATTACTTAAGAAAAGATTTAGCTAAGAAATTAGTTGCATGTATAAAAGATGACCTATATTATCCTTATGAAGATCTCCCATCGGTATTTTTAATCACTGATTTACTTAATATCCTTAGTTCAAAAGGGGCAAAGCAATTAAGCTACTCAGACCCGTTGTTAGATAAAAGTGAAATTGTAGACGTAAATCAGTTAGATCCATTAAAGATATTTGAACTGGCACTGAATGAACTATTAATTACCGATGAAAATATGGATTTCGCTTTCATGAATGTTTATGACTCATTTATTACAATAATTATGGGAAAAGATGATACATTAAACGACATTGTTAAAACGATGAGCTTGGAAGCAATTATATGTGACAAAAATACTTATATTAACTGGTATTCAAAAGCTTATTAAGCTAACGGGTGCTTAGTTAAACAAGACCATCATATTTTTCGGTGGTCTATTTTTACGTCCAAATCATCAATTAGATATCGACGATATGATGTGAAATGTTACACTTAAACTAACGTAGGGGGGTTATAAAGTGGTGGAAATCTCATTTATAAACATAAGCGAGGACTATGAAGAAGAAGTGAATTTCGGTATTAAAACAAAGGAAATACCTATAAGTATTTTCGAAATAAAGTGTGAGGACATTGAGCAGTACCATAACGTTTTTAGAGGTGTCATATCCATTCTCGCTGATTTTTCAACTAGGCTAATTACAATTATATCGGAACCTGTTCCATTGAAAATCCCCTTTCATTATAAACAGACTGTTTTAAAAGGGAAAAAGATGATTCAAACTGACTTCATAGATTCCTCAGCAAGTGGTTTTCTTGAAAACTATTTTTCCGAAAGTGAGTATCGAAATTCTAATGATTTTCTTTGCATAGGTGAAGTCCAATCATGGGAAGTAAAACCTAGACCTGAATTTACCCCACTATCTTTTATAGACTTAAAAGGTTTGTTTGCCTTTTCTGAAGACCTAAAAATAATTCAGTGTGTAGTATTTGAAGCAGGCTTTCAAACTGAATTTTTAGCGGAATTGAAAGATATCATGTCCTAATCCTTATTCAACTAACGGGTGCTTAGCAAAACATGGCCATCATTTCGATGGTCTACTTTTATGTCCAAATCATTAGGTTGATCTCAGATATGCATTGTGAAATGTTACACTTAAACTAATGGTGCATTTAATTGAATAAGTGAATATCTGCATCTTTTATAATGATGCAGTTTTATTAAAAGTGTTGTAACGAAATCAATAATTTTGTGATACATAGATAAATGGCCAGACGGAAGAAGGAGGGTGGCAGTGGATAAGGACAATATATACCAAGATTATGGAGATTTTATTTTTAAATACTTGTTAACTTTGACAAACAACCTTGATTTAGCAGAAGAGCTAACCCAAGAAACATTTTATCAAGCGATTAAATCCATTAATAACTTTTACGATAATGGTACAGCCAAGTTTTCCACGTGGCTTTGCGCAATTGCTAAAAACGTTTGGCTACAAGAATTAAACCGTAAAGATAAAAATCTACAATTGAAGGAATCACTACAAGGTGAAAGTATAGCGTTTTACGACTTGGAAGATGACTATATAAAAAACGAAGATAAAGTTATGTTTTTTAAAAAGGCCCATCAACTCAATGAGGATAAACGAGAAATACTTTATTTAAGATTGTTGGGGGACTTATCGTTCAAAGAAATTGGTTCAGTTCTTGAAAAGTCGGAAAACTGGGCAAGAGTAACTTTTTATAGGGCAAAACTTGAACTCAGAAAGGATGAGTAAGGTTATGAAACATAGTGTATTTAAGGATTTGGCTCCAGCTTATATTGATAAATTAACAAGTGAAGAAACAAACGAACAGATAGAAAGTCATATGGATCAATGTGAAGAATGCCGAAATTATTTAAATAAAATGAAGGAAGATTTATTTTCAGAATATGAAAATGAAAGAAGAAAGGATAAAAGGAATGTTGATTATTTCAAAAAGGTACGCTCCAAAAATAGAAAAAAGATAACAGTTATCGTCTCATCACTACTAGCTATGTTTCTTGTTCTGATAACGGCTTATTACTTTGTGTTCGTAAATATGTGGCAAGCAAATTCCAGTGATGTTGATACAAACATTCAGACTCAAGGAACGTTGTCTACACTTTTATTCAAAGCAAAAAAGGACAATCATTATATAATTTTAACCACTTCACTAACGGATGGGGAATATACAGATACTATATTTGTATATGAAAAAAGAAACGATTTCTCTTCCCCATCGAAAATCTTAAAAGATGGGGGTGGCATTACTTTCACATTTGAAGATGAAAATACGTTATTACTGTACAATGGGAAGAAAAAGAAACTAACGGATGAGGATAAGATAACTATACAATATAAAGATAAAACCGATGTAATTCCTATAAAAGATTTATATGATAAAGGTAACGATGCTGAATGATTTAAAATGGGATAGACGACGGCCATTGTTGAAAAAAATATGATCATCATTTCGATGGTCTATTTTTATTTTTACAAAACATTAATTTGATCCTAGATATGCATTGTTCAAAAACGGTGCAGTATAGTTGAACAATGATAACCAACTATAAGGAGTGAGAATATGATTTTTGTTGCTGGATTAATAGGAGGGTTTTTAATGCCTATCTTGTGCGTTGTATTTTGTTTAAATTTGGTTTCTATAGTGAAAAAGGTTAAACACGAAGAAAAAACTACGGCTAGTACTTTTTGGCTTACAATATCGTTTACTCTTATTATGTGGAGTATTGCAATAATAGCAGGAAGCAGTTATTAAGCTAACGGTTGCTTTAGCAAAATATGACCATCATTTCGATGGTCTATTTTTATGTTCAAAACATTAAGTTGATCCCAGATATTCATTGTGAAATACTACAATTTAACTCACTCGGCAGATTAGTTCAATAATAGGATCGATCCTTTTAGTCAAAATTGCAAAGTAAATGGGGAATAAACAGATGGGTAAAAAAGTTACCTTTTCATTTAGTACAGAACTTGAAGATTCAAAGATAGTAGAAACATTCAATTTTGAAAATTTAGGTATTGACGAGGGTATGGATGATGAAGTAGAAAAAAATGTAATAGATAATCTTTTTCAAAGATGGGTTTGGCATAAGCTTAATATTTCTTATAGCATAGTTATAGAAGAGGAATAACCTACATGGACGACAATATTTTACAATCAAATTTTATTCAACTAACGCGAGCTTTACTTCAATAAGAAGAAATAACTTTTTAACAAAGCGGCGGGTTAGTTCAATAATTCGAGGGGGAATTGAGTTGAAATTTATTAAAATAAATCTTGCTTTAGTTGTAATAGCGATTTCAGTATACGGCTTAATTACAAAAGTTTTTTTGTATGGTCTAATACCATCTTTATTGCTGGGCATTTTTATTGCAATTATTGGAATAGAGGAGTTTAAAAATAAAGGAAGAAATAGTTGGGGAATGTTTTTTATACCAGTATCTTTATTAGTTATTGTGGTGGCTCTATTTAGTATCTAACTTAAACTAATGAGTAGTTTAGTTAACAGGGGGCTACCTGTAAGGGTATATTTTTCTTATTGATCTAACGTGGCAGGCTTGCTTAAATGTCGACATAAGAATTTAATTAAGGGAGGCAAGAAATGACTGATAACAATAATAGATTACTCCTCTTATGTGAGAAGTTTATAAAAAAAGAATATGGTCTTATAGAATTTCAAAGTAGAATGGGAACAGCTAACTTCCCAGATCATTTAAGTAATTTTCAGGATGAAATTATAAATCGGTTAGAAATTATTAAGTTTACCGAGAAAGAAATAGACTACTATCGACAAACATTAGAGGTAATAGAAGAATTAAAAAAACAACTATTAAAATAAGTATTCTTATTCAACTAACGCAACAGTAAAAAAGGATAATTGCATATTAATAACTAATTGTTAATGAACAGAGTAAAGAAGGATAATTAAGTGATAAAAATGAGTTCAAACCGTGTAGAGACATTCAATGGCGAAAATTTATTTGTAGGGTGATAAGTAGATGATAGGAATAAGTATTGCAACGAAGTGGGAATATGAAGCGACATTGGAATACTTTAGCGTAAAAAATAACGAACGTTTTGGTTATCCATATGGCGAGTATTTCATAAGAACAATTAATGATACTGAGCTTGTTTTTTATAGTACAGGTGTAAGAAAAGTAAATGGTGTTGGTGGTAATCAATATATGATTTCTAAATTTAATTTAACTAAAGTAATCGTTGCTGGAACATGTGCAGGAATAGATGAGAAGTTCAGTAATTTGGATATTTTTGTGCCCGATAAAGCCGTTCAATATGATTGTACAGTAAAAGAAACTGAGCCTCTTATTAAACAATCCTTCATAGTCGATATTGATTTATCGAAATATGGAAATGATTTTTATACAGGAACAATTGGCACCGCTGATAAAGCAGTAGTTATGTGGAAGGACTATATAGAACTTAAAGAAAACGATATAACAATAGCCGATACAGAAGCGGGTGCAATTGCTTATATCTGTAAGAAGAATGATGTTGAATGTATTATTATTAAAGGAATATCTGATTTCCCAACAGATGAAAGAAACTCTGATAAATTCGAATCGAACATTGAACAGATTAATGTTTATTTAGAAAACACACCCAAAGTTATGAACAAAATATTTGGCGAATATTTAAAAAGATTTATATAAATAAATTTAAAGTTAAGTAGAAAGATTATGATTGTTGATGAAACTTGTCTTTTATTGAACTGTTGTTTTCCGATAGTTCCAAATCCTTTATTTTTGGGCTTCCGGTAAATATATTGTATGACCATTACACATATCCCCATTATAATAAAGGCAGGAAATTTGGGGCGGAATACTTTTCTGTATCGAGAGGTTTAAGTAGAATTTAGAATAGCTTCAAAAATAATAAAACCAAAAAACGGTGAATATTTAGGAAGTATAAAAGAAAATAAATATCATCTTATCAAGCTAACGAGTGGTTTAGTTAACAAGGGGCTACCTGTAAGGGTATTTTTTTCTTGTGGATCTAACGTGGCAGGCTTGCTTAAATGTCGACATAAGAATTTAATTAAGGGAGGCAAACAATGACTGATAACAATAATAGATTACTCCTCTTATGTAAGAAGTTTATAAAAAAAGAATATGGTCTTATAGAATTTCAAAGTAGAATGGGAACAGCTAACTTCCCAGAACACTTAAATGATTTTCAGGATGAAATTATAAATCAGTTAGAAATTATTAAGTTTACCGAGAAAGAAATAGACTACTATCGAAAAACATCAGAGGTAATAGAGGAAATAAAAAACAAATACTAAAATAAGTATTCTTCTTCAATTAACGCAGCAAGTTAGTTGAACAAGAAATGTTTGGTAGGATGTCGAATAGTTAATAAAAAGGGGAGGTAGCTTACATTGAAGAAAATTTCTATGTACGTTTTTATTATCTGTTCAATGTTGACGTTAGCGTCTTGTCAAAACAATAGTGGTCTTACATTCAAAGGCGAAGGTGAAAATTGGAATGGCGAACTAATTACTAAATATGATTTTTTTGGAAAAGAGATTCAGAGTATAAAGATTACCTATAAAGGGGAAAAACCTGAACAACTAAGTGTACTTAATATACTTGTAGAAAGTCCTGACTTCTTAACTTTGGGTATGGGCGAGATAGAATTAGATAAAAATGGTATCTATTATGGTGAAGATGTTTTTGAATTGGAAACTAAAACTCCCTCTTCGTCCCAGATAATATTAACAATAGATGGTGAAGAGTCTGAAAGTATAACGTTAAATTCAAATTCATAAAATTTTTTAGCTAATGGGTGCTTTAGTAAAGATTTTAGAGCTAATTAGGCAACTCTTTTTCATATTGTACTATCGGGCAGGACTAATTAGATAAAAATTAGGAGAGTGCTATGAGAGTTTTTTTAGAGTCAGCACTAATTTTAGTTATATTCGTATTTGTTAGTAGCATATGGGTTATTTTTTTCGGAAGTATATATTTAGAGATTGGCATTGATATTGAAAAATATGGTTGGACGCCTTATGTCTCTATTCTTATGCTGTTTTTGGTGCTATATACAAATAAATTGCAATTTAGCAGAAAGAATAAAGGAAAAGTTAGAGAAAAACTACCGAAATTGATTTCTAAAATACTTGTTTTCACTGCAATTAGTCTGCTATTCTTTCCGCCAGTACTGAGTTTCTTCTTCAACTAACTGGTGATTTACTTCAATAAGGGATCCCTTCAGAAAAATGCGGATTTACAACGGTAAGGATTTTTTTCTGACGGAATCGCGTACAAGGCTAAGGAATTCGTAAAGGTCTAAGTTCATTGGGACTAATCATGTTCCTAAAATCCAATCGAATCAGCTAGTATATGCATTAAATCATTTCGTTGATTTTCCGTTAATACTTTCCGTCCTCTTGAAGTTTTCATGATTCACCAACCTTGTAATTAATGGCTATGTTAAAGGTAAAGGTGGATTTAAAATACAATTAAAAAATGAGCTAGGATATTTTTTCCTGACTCATTTTACTATGATATTGTTTTTTACGAACGCAACCGTTAGTTACGTTATTACAAACTAATTTCTTCACCTATACTTATAGCACGAAAAGGATTTTTTTCCTTTGACTTTAACGATTCAATAAAGTCTGAAGTTAAGTCCTCTTTGTTAATAATTATTCTTGTAGAACCAAATACTACACCGTGTAAAAAAATGGGTTCAATAGATTCTGGATTCTTAAGTCGTTCATAAAAAAAACTGTCTAAAACAATAGTTGCATAACTAAAATTGCCTGTATTGTTAGTGAATTGATAGTTAACTTCAATAATAAGTTCGTCATTGTTTTCCTCTATCTCATAGGTGAAACTTTTTACTTCTGCACTTTTATTAGGAAATAAAATCCACACTAAGCACAACAAAAAAATCCCAGATATAATGAAAGCTATTACTTTGTTTCTTTTCAAAAATTCCCCCCCATTTTATTTTATTAAACTGCACCGTTAGTTTAAGTGTAACATTTCACAAACAAAACCACCTCACGAAAAATCAACCGAAGCCTTTAACATAGCATAATTAATAATAAAAACAGCAAGGCGACTGTCATTGACAGTCACCTACTTATTGTAAAATAATTTTTTAAATGCTCCGCACAATTACTCTTTCTTTATTAATTTTAATTCTTCATAGTCCTTCACTTTTAACGAAAGTGATTGCTGTTCATTCCACACACTGTAAGGGAAAACAACGGTAATAACTGTTTGTTGTTCTTGCTCTAATCGTTCAATGTTGGCGCCCTTTGCATAAAAGGATTCCCCGTTACCATTTATCAACGCTGTTTCAAAAGTAATATTTTCGTCTTCATTACTGATACCATTGATTTTAAAACTCACTTGCATCGACCCGTTTGTTACGATAGCCTGTTGTAATGTTAAACCAGGAACTGAGTTTTCTGCTAGATACACTTGTGTAACAACGTTTGCTGATGTTAAATCAAATGCCCATTCACCATCAATGGAAGTAATGCCATCTTCCTTGTTTAAAAAGTGGACGGTTTCAAC
This sequence comes from Psychrobacillus sp. FSL K6-2843, assembly GCF_038626375.1. Taxonomy (NCBI): domain Bacteria; kingdom Bacillati; phylum Bacillota; class Bacilli; order Caryophanales; family Bacillaceae; genus Psychrobacillus; species Psychrobacillus sp. FSL K6-2843. Next base: position 703,451 of record NZ_CP152021.1, read on the forward strand.
GACTAATCGAGCACCTTCTAAAGATGGGGCAGTTGTCGTCATTGACTCCGCAAGCAATTCAAGTGTAGCTCTATTATTTTTCACACTTGTCAGATGGAACTGTAAACCACTATAAATGCCTGGTCCTGCAATTTCTTTAGTATCTGATACATGAGCATCAATTTCTTTACCAGCTGCATCAAACAGACGATATTCAAAGTCCAAGTAGTTTAAATTGTCCTGCGAAATATGCTCGGATTCAATCGTTAACTGCGATCCTAGGCGATAGGCATCTGCAAAGAAATTATCTAATGTAATGGTAATGTTTTTAGATTCCTGTGTTTGCGCAATATATTGTAAATCACCATTTTCAGCAGCTGTCTCTAAGCCAGGATCGCTTATGCCTAAAAAAGCTTGTAGTTTTGCTAATGCTGTATCATTTGTTAGTAAAATACTTGAACTTAAGGCGATTGCAGCAGCAGCTACTGATATAGGTTTTAGCCATGATTTTTTTGCTTTTTTCTTCGATTGCTGACGAATTTGTTCGTATGATTGGTCAAAAGCTGTGCGAATGGAAGTAGGTAATTCTTGCTCCTGATTTATATCCTCTTTCATTAACTCATCCACATTACGTTTCATATTAAATTAGCTCCTTCCAAATAATACGTATGTTTTAATTGTTTTTTAGCCCTTGAGATACGTGATTTGATAGTCCCTTCAGATTCATGCAAAAATTCACTAATTTCCTTTGTCGTAAAGCCGTTTACATAATAAAGCGTTAATGCAAGCCGGTGATTATCATCTAAACTATTTAGTGCATCATCTAGCTCCAACGTCAAAAAATCTTGATGCGATAAATTATTGAGTACTATTTCATCCATTGCAGCAAATGGTTTATTTTTTTTCATAAAGCGGTAGCAATTATTCAATAAAATTCGACATATCCACGTATTAAAATACTGTCCTTTTTTCAACGTCGCAATTTTCTCGAAGGCAATCATAATTGTTTCTTGCAATAAATCCGCAATGTCCTCATCCTTTAGTTCTAGTCGCTTTGCTGTTCGATACAAAATAAGTTCATATTGCTGAATAAGCTGTATAAACGCTTCGCTATCTCCTTTCTGCGCTTTTTTCACTAAAATGTCATTCTCCATTGTCAGCACCTCTCATTTCATTACATACCGTTAGAGCATTTGATGGGATGTTTAGTTGCATAAAGATTAATATTTTTATTATTTCATTTTCTAGTCTAGAAAACGATGGTTAGTTGAAGAAGGGGTTTTATTTCAAATTGCAGAATAACTATGAAAAGGTATGGGTTAACAAAATAGATAGCAAAAGCAGGGGGCGGCACTATTGAGCGAAGAGATTTATAAAACAGTAGAACAACTGATAAAGAAAACAAAAAGAAAAGAGACTGTAATTGCGATAAATAACTTACAAAAAAATAAAGATGGATTTAGTAATGACATTTCAATGTTTCATCTTACTTACTCCCAAGGTGAGGAAATATTCTCCAAGGAAGTTGTCTTAAAAGAATTTAGTGAAAATGTGAAGTTTAATAAAGAATTAAATGTTTTAAGGAGTAAGGATGTAAATACGTCCATTAATATTCCAACTATTTATTTTGAAGATAAAGAAAAGAGAATATTATTGATGGAACTAGTAAAGGGAGTCACTCTGGACAAATATTACTTAGCAAACCCAGAGAATATACAGTCAGCATTTAGAGATTTTGGTGTCACGCTCGCACAAGTTCATTCAATTTGCACGGATACGGTTCGTGACTTTTTTGCGGATAACAATTTGCGAAAAAAAGAATATATCAATTTCTACATAGAGAGTTTAAAAAATAGGGTTGCGAAGTTTGAAGACCCTGTATACATAAATTGCCTTCTAAATATCTCTGAAATGTTCAATACTGTTTCATTTACTGAAGTTTTAAATCACGGAGATTATCATTTTTGGAATACAATATTAACTAATGATAATAAATTGTATATTTTGGATTGGGAAAAAGCTTTTATAGGAGACCCTCGTTATGATATAGCGAATACACTTGTCTTAGGGTATTCGTGGTTCGGGACTAACTTCAAAGAACCTATGTTAGATGCTTATCAGAACATCACAAACAAGAAAATTGAACATTTGGAGTGCTTTGAAGCCTTATCAAGTTTTGACTCATTTACTAAAACGGTTCCGTTAATACAAGGTGCTGATGACTCCCATATTCGAGACAGATCGTTTGAGTGGTTAAAGAGACGTTATGAACTTTTTGTAAGACACAACGGAAAGAGAATAAATGAAGCTGAAGAATACTTATTGTCTAAAGGTGTAGTATTCAAAATTTAGTAACTTTTCTTATTCAACTATCGGTCCTTTAGTTAAACAAGTGGCTGCTGTTATGACAGCTTTTTTTATTGAACTAGCGGCAAATAGTGAAATATTGAATAATTATAAACAATAAGCCTGTATCTATGATTGCTTGGTAATCTAAGATACAGGTTTTGTATTTCAGTTATAATTGTAGGCATGCATTTCTACGGAATATTATAAAGAACAATTAAATATTAAACGCCGATTAGAATAGAATCTGTCTTCAATATTAAATAATTTAAGAAATTGAACCTATTATGAATTGATAATCGTCTAATAGCAGAATTTGAAGTAGGTTGAAAGGGGGGAGTAAATTGGACAGAGAAGAAAAAGATTACATATTAGAAAAAATGATGATTGAATATGGTAATGAGTTGGTACGATTGGCATTTTCTTATGTGAAAGATACAGAGACTGCTAAGGATATGGTTCAAAATACGTTCATCAAATGCTACAAAAACCTTGATTCGTTTCGGTTTGACGCACAAATAAAAACATGGCTATTTCGTATAACAATTAACGAATGTAAGGATTACTTAAAAAGTTGGAATTACAAAATGGTACAGGTGAAAAGTTTTATTAATGAAACAGCAAAGTCGATATTACCATCAACAGAAAAAACAGTTATTGATAAATACAATAATGAAGAATTAAAAGATACTATTTTTTCTCTACCAAAAGTGTATCTAGAAGTGGTTTATCTATACTATTATGATTCATTTACGACGGAGGAAATTGCCGAAGTTTTAGATATTCCAGTGAATACAGTGAAAACTCGATTGAGAAGAGCAAAACAAAGGCTAGAGTCGATGATAAAGGAGGCGGAACTAAATGGCAGATAAACGATTAAGAGATAGATTTTATAATGCGTCAAATCAAGAACTAAGGTTTACGAAAGAAGATCGTAATGAAGTATTTGAACAAATTCATAAACTGGAGAAGAATCATCATAAACAAAAGAAGTTTCATGTTTCTTCTAAAAAAATTGTTCCATTTACAGTTTCTTTATTATTGATAGGCTTGAGTATGTTCTTGTTTCTTCCATCGCTTCTCTCTGCAAACTTCAATAAAGAATCTAACAGCAGTAATGCAAGTGAATCAGTATTTCAGGAAGATGAGTTATTAACCACTCTATTTACGGTGAAAGATGACAATCTTAGAATTCCTCTTAACCTTTTACTTACTTATAGTAAAGATAAAAAGACGATGAAAGTTCTATCTATCCCTCGTGATACTTATGCTCCGATAGTGGATAAGAATGATGGGACTACTTCATATGATAAATTGACATTTGCTTATGCCTACGGTTCGGGAGGGGCTGAAAGTGTAAGAACAACAGTTTCTAAGTTATTTGATTTACCCATCGATTATTATGCTGTTATGGATCTAGAAACTCTTTCAACGTTGATTGATTCAGTGAATGGTATAGATTACTATTTGGAAGAAGATATTCAAGTAAGAGCTATATCTAGAGTGTCATTTGAATTCGAAAAAGGGCCGAATCGTTTGAATGGAGAAGAGGTTGTGGCATTAATGATGGCTGCTACAGTAGGAAAATTGGGTGAAGAAAACCAGTTAAACCTAATGAATGCGGTTATAAATCAAACATTAAACGAATTACCACAAACACAATTAAAACAAATTGCTACTAAAATAGAAGGCAATATTCCAATTGAACAATTGTTAGAGAATAAAATGGAATCTGACTCGATACAATCGGTATCATTAATCGATGGAATGAAAGATGTAAAAATAGATGAGAATTACTATATTAAATTTGAAAAAGAGTTTTTAAATTCTATTTCAAAAGAGTTAACTACATTTAACTAAATAAAAATTAGTATATTTAGGAATTACTTACGGATGTAAATTTATACTTAGAAAATTTAAAGGTATATTAATTATAAATGTAGATTAACGCACTTTTTAAGAGTGATGTTCAGCTAATGGGTGCTTTACTTCAATAAGGAATTGAATGGAGGTAGAAAAGTTGAGGAGAAAGCAAATACTCTATTACCTGTTTTGGAACAGTTTTGTGATTGGGTAGAAAAAAACCGCAATAATTAACATGAAGTTAAACAAGTAGCTGTCTGTAAGGATAGCTTTTTCTTATTGAACCAATGCCGCAGGTTAGTTTAATAAGTTATGTAATGGAAACTTTATTGGTTGGTTTAACGTATTTATTACAAAGAGTTTAAATTTTTAGGTAATTAAAACGAAAAGGAGGGTGGCTTTGGAGCATAATAAATCAAATGTTGAGTATAAGAAAAAGAAACTTAATAAATTGTTAAAGATATTCATAATGATTGGTTTGTTAATTGTTGGACTTATCGGATATGGAGTTTATTGGGCTTTCTTTGATATGAATAGGTTGCCGACAGGAGAATATCTAACTGAAGAGATATCACCTGATGGAAAGTATACATTAAAAGCATATGTCATCAATGGTGGGGCAACAACATCATATTCTGTTCGTGGTGAGTTGGTATTTAATATTAAAGATAAAAAAACTAAAAATATCTATTGGAACAATCAAGAAGACACCGCCACTATTTCTTGGAAGGACAATAACACAGTAGAAATTAATGGACATACGTTAGATGTGAAAAGGGATAAATTTGATTTTAGGAATCAATAATAATTTCCTTTCTTATTCAACTAACGAGAAGCTTTAGTTAACAAGGGGCTACCTGTAAGGGTAGCTTTTTCTTATTGAACTAACGGTGCAGATTAGTTGAACAATGATAAACAACTACAAAGGAGTGAAAATATGATTATTGCCTATGCCTTTCTATTAATAGGGGCTTTTAATGCCTATCTTGTGCGTTATATTTTGTTTGAATTTGGTTTCTATATTGAAAAAGGTAAAACACGAAGAAAAAACTACGGTCAATACCGTTTGGCTTACAATGTCGTTTACTTTTATTATGTGGAGCATTGCAATGCTAGCAGCAGGCATTAATAATTAAGCTAACGAGGTGCTTTACTTCAGAAGGAGTAAAGCTTTTTCTTGTTGAACTAAAATCAAGAAAAAAATATATTGACGTTCGGAGGGGGCACTTTGTCAACAGAACGATAAGCAATGATTAGATTCTTGAAACAACAAGTTACTCAACGTTACGAGAACGAGGTTTTAAGGGTTCTTTTCCTCACTTTTATAGGAAGTCAGAAATGGAGTACATATCCGAACTGGCGGAACAGCTAGATTAATTCACTGCTTGTTCAACTACCGTGTGCTTAGTTCAAGAAGGAGTAAAGATTTTTTCTTCTTAAACTAAAGGTGCAGGATAGTGTAAGAAGGAGTTTATTTTTATTTGTAGAATTATTATCAAAATAAGCAAAGGTAATGGGGGCAGACAGATGACGAATAGTAGTAACCAGGTAACCCTAAGAATTGGGAATATAAATGATGCAGAAGCTGTTCTAAAACTTCAAAAGGAAATTCTTTCAGAAAGTGAATTTATGATTTCGGTATTAGAAGAGTTTGAAGAAACTGTGGAGCAAATAAGAAACTGGATAGAGAAAATCTTAGCGAATGAAAGAGAAAAGCTAATCATGGCGGAAAGCAATGGGCAGATTGTTGGTTTGATTGTTTTTCGCGCAAAAAGTACTAAAAGGCTTTTACATACTGATTCTTTTACGGCAATGGTCAAAAAAGAGTTCCGCAATCAAGGCATTGGTAAACTGCTGATTAAAGAACTTTTAAACTGGGCGGAACACAACCCTTTAATAGAGAAAGTTAGTTTAGGTGTTTTATCAACAAATCAACGAGCAATCGAATTGTACAAAAATATGGGATTTGTTGAAGAAGGACGTAAAATTAAAGAAGTTAAGTTTAATGATGACTTATATGTAGACGATATACTTATGTATAAACTGGTTTAACAATCTATTTAAACGGAGAGCTACTATATAAAATAATTGTTTGTGAAGAAATGTACTTAAGCTAACGGGTCCTTTACTTCAATAAGGAGTAAAGCCTTTTTCCTTCTTCAGGTGATTGCATGAAATATACTTGTCCTTGCTGTGGATATAAAACTTTGGATGAAGAACCAACAGATACAGATGCAATTTGCAAAATATGCTTTTGGCATGATGACGGTGTTCAATTTCGAGACCCTGATTATGAAGGTGGGGCAAATGAAGTCTCATTAAAACAAGCACAAAAAAAATTATTAATTTTGGGGCATGTGAAGAATACTGTATTAAATTTGTCAGAAAGCCAAATAAGGAAAATATAAAAGACACTAATTGGAAACTACTTGATTAGTGATTTCTTATTCAGCTAAAGGGTGGTTTAGCAAAATATGGCCATCATTTTTGTGGTCTATTTATATGTATAAAACATAAGGTTGAACCCAGATATGCAAAGGGGTGTTATTGTGAAAAATATAATCACAATAAGTTTTTTATTATTGATTTTTTTACTTTTTGCTGGTTGTTCTAATTATCAAGAGAGCTTTACTATCACAGGGACAGTAGAGGAGATACTTGTTGAGGAAGAAATGTTAGTAATTAAAGAATACGGCGGAGTTGATGAAGGTAGAAAAGATGGAAATGTATACGAAATACCTGTTGATGATGTAGAGAAATATAATATTGGGCAGAAACTTGAAATAACTGTCTTTTCTAATACTACTGCTGATATTTGGGATTTAGATTATATGAAGTTCGATATAAAAACAGTCGAAAGTTAAACTTCTTATTCAACTCCCATGAAAATTAAAAAATGCTCCAAATATACATAATTGCATAACAAAAGAGACTCAGAAATTGCTTTTTTTAAAAAAACTGAGCCTTCAGAATGTTTATATTAAGTTAAAAGGTAAATCAAGAATCAACTCCATATTCTTGTAAGAATAAAGGCAGGCTGGTGCAATAACCAGAGTAGGATTAATCTACCATGAGTGCTACTCATATAGAGTGCGACAGCCTGTGATGCAACGTGGTCGTCGGAGTCAGACTAACGGATGGGCTCAATGGCACCATAGTTGATCGACCTTCTTCGCCAGCCATAGTATCCTATACCCGATTTTCACATTTTCATTCTCTGTGGCGTAGCGCTGGTTTTGCGCTATATGGATGGCTAACGGTGCGGTTTAGTGCAAGAAGGATAGTGATTACATATATCTCTTTTTGATGGAAGGCGTGTATGAATGAAATTATTAATAATCCAACCAAAACTTGAAAAACATATTGAACAGCTCGAAGCTGAACTAAAAAATAACCCTGATGTTGATGTAGTCATTTTTCCAGAGGGGTATCTAAATGAAAATGTTAAAAAAGCATGTGATTTAGCTAAAAGATATAATACTATCTTAATCGGCGGACATAAAAGGCTACAAGAAAGACCAAAAGACAGAGTTATAGTAATAAATCGTAGGGGTGAGATAATTTTAGATAGAGTAAAGTATAGTACAACATCTTTCCTAGTAGTAGAGGGCTTGAAAATTGGTCACATTCTTTGCGATGAGTTAATAGTACAAGGAATTAAGGGTGAAGAATATAATGACGTAGACTTAATTGTACATCCAATTGGTGTGGGGATGTTTAGCAATGAACAGTTCGAAGAATGGATTACAGAAGCAGCAAAAATCGCAATCAAATATAAAACAATGGTTATTGGGACTAGCCACGCTGATGGTTTATTTGGAGATACAGGTATTTCTATACCAATTGCTTATTGTATTGACAAAGATGGTTCAGTTGTTTTTATATCAGAGAACGATGTCCGAGCACGAATTTTAAATTTTGAAACAAAAGAAGTGTTAGTTCTAAGTGAAGGCTTAATTCTTCAAGATTAGTTTGTGAAGAATTGCACTTAAAGTAACGGGTGCTTTAGTAAAGATCATTGGGATGCTTAGGAAACTCTTTTTTCTTATTGAAGTAAAGTGGCAGTTTGTTCAATAAGAAAAAAGAAGATAAAATCAAGAGGTAAAAAATGAAAAAAACAAATAGTTATACTTATTTGGAATAGGTAGTAAAGGAAAAATAGATCATAGAGGCTTCGTTGCTTATGAAAGTGGTATTTTCAATCCAGATGATATAACTAAGCTACTTGGAATACAACCATTTAGCAGTTGGAACTATGGTGATACAAGAAGGAATGGTTTGAAGTATTTGTTTTTGGATTGGTCTGCTGAAAAATCTAACGTAGATAGGTTAGATGTTGAAGCGAAATGTATGGACACCATTAAAAATCTAAAAAATAAAATATCACTACTAAAGGAAATCAAGGAACAATATGATGTACACTATGTAATCATGATTGTTCCCAGTATTTATGGCGAAGAAAAACCACTAATGGGTTTTAATGAAGAAATAATTGAATTCTGCTATTTAACAGGTACAACCATAGAGGTTGATATGTATGTGTATCCAGATGAAGTTGAGAGTATATAGATACTAAGCTAACGGATGCTTTAGCAAAACATGGCCATCTTTCGATGATTTATTTTTATATCCAAAACATTATGTGGACCCAGCTATGCATTGTGAAATGTAAGACTTAAACTAAAGGTGCAGTTTTAGTCTAAGATTTCGCTTTGAATATGGTAAAATATAGTTTATATTTCATTACTTGGGGATAGGGGATGTAATATGAATAAGACGGTTGAAGCTTTTAAAAATATGTTCTTGGATTTAGTTTCGATGGGTAAAGGCTTAGTATATGGATTTGTAATGATTGGATTGTTGATTTTAATTGGTGGTGCTTTATTATACGGTATTCTGTTTCTAAGAAATCTTATGTTTTAACCATTGTTTATGAATTTGAAATTAATTTCCTTGTTCAAAGAGGTGCTTAAGCAAAATATGGCCGTCGCATTTCGAAGGTATATTTTTATGTCCAAAACATTAAGTGGATCCCAGATAGCATTGTGAAATGTTACGTTAAAACTAACGGTGTAGGTTAGTTGAAGTACAATCTATAACTTTAGTACGTATTATGCATCTAATTTTTTAAAGGGGTTGTTATTGTGAAAAATAAAATCACAATAAGCTTTTTCAAACTTGCGAACAGAATAGCGTACAATGGACGGTCTTATCCGTCTATATTTATAGTAAAAGCCTCATTACTAAATAAAATTAGTAATGAGGCTTTAAGCTTAAAAAATACTATTTTTCTTCGATATAAGTCAGTGTTTTTCCAGTCAGTCCAAATAATATAGTCAAGATCGGACTAAGCAAGCAGAAAAATGCAAATGGTAAGTAGTCGAGTGTTGTAACAGCCAATACATTCGTAATGAAAATTCCACATACACTCCATGGTACAAGGGGGTTTACAACCGTACCAGCATCTTCCATTACGCGTGCTAAGTTTTTATTCGCTAAACCAACTTTTTTAAATTGTGCTTGGAATGCTTCTCCAGTCAATAAAATTGATAAGTACTGCTCTCCGATAAGTGTATTCACCCCAATTGCGGTAAAAGCAGTTGCTGCAATAACAGAACTAACTTTCTTTAGCGAACTTTCCACTTTCATCAGTAAGCTTTGAACTATGCCGAGTGTAAACAAAAGTCCACCCATACTTAAGGCAAGAAGAACAAGCCCAATCGTAAACATCATGCTATTAATGCCTCCCCTAGAAAGTAAGGAGTCTATTGCTTCAATACCTGTGCTAGATGTAAAACCATAAAATAGTATATTCAATACTTCACTAAAACTAATAAAGTGATGGAAATAGGAAATAAGTATAGCAACAACTGATGTTAAAGCTAAAGATAATATAGCAGGCACTTTCTTAATGGAAAGTATAACGAGTAAAACAAGGGGGATTAATGTATACCAATGAATCATCCCTGTTTGGAGTAGTCCTGCTTGAAATTCATTTAGTTGCTCGAGCTCTTGAAATTCTTTGTTTGGCGATAAAATTCCATATCCAATTAGCGAAATAAAGAATGCTGGGATCGTTGTCCATCCCATATTCCGAATATGTTCAAATAAATCTACCTGAACGATAGCAGATGCAAGATTTGTAGTATCTGACAGTGGAGACATTTTGTCTCCGAAAAAAGCTCCTGAAACAATGGCTCCAGCTGTAATAGCTAAAGAGATATCCATAGCACTAGCCATTCCAATAAAAGCAACACCTATTGTAGCTACTGTTGTTAGGGAACTTCCTATCGATAAACCAACGATACAAGTTACTAGAAATACAATAGCATAAAAAAAGTGTGGCGTAATAAATTGAAAGCCTAAGTGAATAAGTGTTGGAATCGTACCACCTATCATTAAGCTACTTACTAATATACCAATAAAGAAAAAGATGAAAATTGCGCCAAGGCCCGCTTTGGCACCATCTACTAGTCCTTCTTCTAGTTTTTTGTAAGGTACTTTCTTCATAAGACCATAAGTTATAAGTAATAGAACTGCCAGTAAGATAGGCATATGAGGAACTGAATCAAATTTTATGATACAAAGCGCCATTATAGCGATAATCATAGTACTAAGTAGTGCCGCCTCCGCAAATGAGGGGGAGATTGTGGAACGAATACGAAACATTGTAAATCCTCCTAATAATAGTTTTTAGGAATGAAAAAAACCTTCCAATCCCTATAGCTAGGGACGAAGGAAATCTCCGCGGTACCACCCTATTTGTCGAACAATTTGTATGTTCAACCACTTCATTAAAAACGAGTTTACTTGATTGTTGTAATTCATCTATCATGTTTACCTGAACTTTCACCAACCGTTCAGTCTCTTTGTGCTGGGTACATGCAGATTACTAGGACAATCACTCGTACATATTATGCTTTCGCGATTCAACGCTTTCAATCACTAAAGTAATTAGAATTTTATCATGTTTTACCGCACTGTCAAGAGGTATTATTTAAAATGTAGTGAGTTTCCTAGCTAACTTGATTTTACCAATGATAGTAGGAGCGGCAATAAGGGAGGATGAATTCCAAGAATTAACCCGATGGTTTTTTCGTTTAAAAAACAGTTCTTCAACTAGCGGGTGCTTTACTTCAAGAAGGAGTATAGCTTTTTTTCTTATTGAACTAAAGGTGCAGTTTATTTTAAGAAAATAATTGGAATTTTTATGGTAAAATATAAATGATTAATAGATGATTTTATGTTAAGGATTTTCAATCACAGGGGGTGCAGAATAATGAAGCTAATAACATTCGCATTTACAGGATTATTGGTAAGTGGATTATTAACTGGATTTACGAAGGAAGAAACGAAAGTTGAACAATCTAAAACAGAAGACACGGAAGTTGAACAAGTAAAAGCAGAAGCCGAAGTCAACGACCCGAAGACGTGGAAGGATGTTTCAACGCCTGAAGGCTTCAACAGTAATGGAATAGAACCAACGTTGGAAGCTTGGATTGCCTATCACGCTGAAGATATTGCCAAAACAACCGACGTCAAAGAATATTACCCGAGGGCAAATCGTCTCAGATCGGAAATGAAATATTTTCGGATTCAAGGTGAAGACCTTCAAAAAGACTTTGAAAATTTGGAGGTGCTTCAAACTTTGATGGGTAATCTTGTTTATTCTATTTCGGTGGCAGAAGAGCAAGGGATTGAAACGGCAGGAACCTATGACGAATTAAAAAAATCTTTTAGGTATTTCACCGAACTAGTTCACGATATCGACATTGTAATAAATCGCGACGGAAAGGGCGAAACTTTTGGGTTCACGCACCAATTAGACGGGAAAAAGGTTAAGGAAATGGAAACGTTTATCTATATAGATTAACTAGTTTTGAGGTCACTTCAAGAAGGATTACTGCTTTTTTTGTTGAACCTATTAAGCTAACTGGTGCTTTACTTAAACAAGACTATCAGTTTTGATGGTCTATGGTTGTGCTTAAACTATCGGGTGCATACTTCAAGAAGGAGTAACGCCTTTTTTCTTGTTGAACTAACGGATCAGTAATTTAGTTGAATAATAGTATTTAACTTGTTTTCAACAATCTGAAGATTAGGGGAGTTGTGTTAATAGAAGTTTTTCAAGAAGATGAATAATAAAGAATCACTTAACTGGAAAAAGGGAATTGCTTTTGGTTTTTATACTTATATGTTAATAACAGTTGTAAACTATTTTTATTATTTATCAACTGAAAATGGCTTTTTTTCTCCGACTTTTATTTTTTGGAGTGGTCTATTAGCTGCTTTTGCGTATGATTTTATTTTAAATCTTATAGATAAAAAACAATCCAACATTAAATTATCTTAATTGAGAAAGTCATTCTTATTGCACTAAGTTGAGCTTAGTTATAGATCATGGATTGCAAATGCATTTCTTTTTTTCTTGTTTAGCTAATGTCACAGGGTGAAACAATTGTGATTATTAAACGTAGAATGAATTGAATGGAGGTAATGTTACTGTGTATGGTATTGAACCGATATTTTGGCTTAAGTTAATCTTCTTGATAGTAATCCTTTCATTATTGTTTATTGTTTTTGGTTCAGTTATGAGAAGATGGTTGAAAGTTGAAAAGAAGAAGTTTTTTTCACATAATCACGTGAATGAAAAACACAAAAAATTGGATTGGACGATTAGAATAGTTTTCATCGCTTTTATAATATTGGGATCTTTTATTAATGCCACTTTAGAGTTTTCAGAACGAATTTGGTTCTTAGAGCCATGGTATTTATTATTCGGTCTAACTATATTGTCTGAGACGGTTCGAGCATTGATGGAATGGAAATATGCGGATAATAAAAACTCATATATTTTTACTTTGAGTCAGTTAGTTTTTGGCATGATATTAGTAATTTCAATATTAACAACTAACTTTTGGGGGATAGTTTAAGGAACTTTGTTTCTTAAACTAACTGGTGCTTTACTTTAAAAAGGGTAAAGCTTTTTTCTTGAGGACTAAATTATTTTATTTATACTTTTGCTTTTCGTAATATTATTAGGAGTTTTATGGTTTTAAACTTTATTGCTTTTTCGAAAAACTTAAAGAATGGAAAAGCACTCTTAAACCTTGCTCTATTGTAGTTTAATTTAATAAAACTTTTTGAAAGGATGTGTCTAAAGAAATGGAAATAACAAATAAACGGAAGTTTTTTCAGTGGGGCGGGTATTTTGTAATAACGCTTACTCTTCTTTTAAGTATAGTGCTGAATATATCTGAAAACACACTGGATGCTTTCAAATGGACTGGGCTAGGGCTAGGGGTTTTTCTAACGTTGATTTCCTTTTTATTTCCCGATAAGAAGTAAAAGGATGGTACAAAGAATATCAACAAATGAGTGCTTTAATTGAAGAAGTAAAGCTTTTTTCTTATTTGAAAGGTGCATTTTAGTTGAGGAAGGAAATGATAAAATTTGTTATCGTATTTTAAAATAGATAAAGTAATCTTATATTAAATATTAAGAGAATGGGGGAATTCAATTGAGTATTAAAGAAATAACGATAGTAAATAGAGAAAAGGTTGTTTCATTTTTTAAGGAGCATTGGGGAAGCACTGAAATGGTAATTTCAACAGGTGTTTATCAATGTGATACATTGGATGGTTTCATTTTTGAGGGAACTAATCAGATTATTGGTTTGGTTACTTATGTCATTAAAGATAATGAAATGGAGATTATTTCGTTAGATAGTCTCCAAGAAGGGAAAGGTATTGGATCTTCATTAATGAAAAGTGTTGAATACATAGCAAAGCAGAAAAAAATACAAGTAGTAAGTTTAGTAACAACAAATGATAATTTGAACGCTTTAAAATTTTATCAAAAAAGAGGTTACAGAATAACGTCTGTTATTCCTAACGGTGTAATCAAGGCACGAAGCTTAAAACCTTCAATACCTTTAATAGGACATGAAGGGATTCCATTAAATGATGAATTAATATTAAAGAAAATATTGTAGTTACATAAAAATTATTGAGGATTGCTTATTTATGGGATTTCTTCTTTGACTAACGGAGTTTTAGTAAAAAAGGGACATTGGAGAAAAATGAGCTTGTAGATTCATTTTCCTGCTCATTTTTTATATGTATTTATAAATAACCTATGCATCAAGACATAAATTACTTATGATTACAGCGACAGGTGGCGACTCCAGTGGGATAAGTGAGTCAGATAAGACAACACAAACGACGCGCAAGCGGCGGTGGTGGCTTATCGTTCACCCCACGGAAAGCGTCCATCCAAAGCGGAAATCTGCCATCTATTGTCCATATTTTTACGTAAAACAATTATATAGATAGAAATATATCCTTCTTTAAAAAAGGTTGTCTATAATTTGTATTCTCTTCCCTTTTTTTGCATACATTTAATTATGCAAATAGACGGGAGAGATTTTTTTGTGGACAGAAATAATAGCAGGACTCTTAATGTCGGTCGATGTACTTATCTTATTTTCTCTTGTATCATATAGAAAACAGGTTTTGACTCTTGCGGCTTGGGTGGCATCATTACATATGCTCTTCCCCTTAATAGGATATTATGCAGGTGTTTTAGTACAAACCTACTTACAGCAGGCAAGTCCTTATTTGTCAGGGGTTCTTCTTTCGTTGGTTGGACTTCAAATGGTACTATCCAAATCACCAAAAGAAACTCCGATCATGCCCCCCTTCGTATTAGCGATAGTGGCAAGTCTAGATACCTTTTCTGTGAGTATTTCATTTGGTATGCTTCAAGTGGAAAAGCTAATCTTTATACTAAGCTCTGGATTCTTCGCATTTGTCGGCGTAATAATTGCCCAGAAGATTATATTTAAAAAGACAGTGATGAACAGAGGAATCATTATGAAGCTTGCAGGTGTAGTTCTATTAACAATGGGCCTATTAACACTTCAAAACATACAATAATATCAAAGTATATTCGTAATCCAATATATAATAGAGACGAGGAATGATCGCAGTGAATATTTTATTTGTTTGTACTGGTAATACATGTAGAAGTCCCATGGCAGAGGCTATTTTAAAATCTAAAAATCTAAAAAACATACAAGTTCAATCCGCAGGTATTTATGCTTCGGACGGCGAGAACATGTCCGCTAACAGTCGTAAAGTACTAGAAAATAAAGGAGTTCCTTTTGCTCATAAGTCTTCATCTTTACAGCCGTCTACGGTTGAGTGGGCAGATCTTATATTAACGATGACTGCTGCTCATAAGCAAGCTATTATTTATGCCTTTCCAGAAGCAATTTCTAAGGTTTATATGTATAAAGAATTTGCAACTCCGGACGATATACAGGATGTAATGGATCCTTTTGGTGGGAATATAGGTATATATGAACAAACATTTGAAGAACTAAATGTATTAACAGAGGAACTAGTGAAGAGACTATAGGGGGAAAAGGGATGAAAGAAAAGAGAAAGAGGAACGCTTTTGGCATTCAAAAGAAAATTGTTCTATTTGTAACGGTACTTGCTTTAATTACTTACTCTACAAGTGCATTCTTTATTAATTATGTACAGCCTTATTTGCAATCCTTAGACATTAATATTGGAACAATTCAATTTGAAATTCTTACATATGCGTTAGGAATTTTTTGGTCAGGCCTTTTAGCTTATTTTTTCAGTGGACTTATTATCAAACCCTTATTTAATCTAGAAAAGGTTGCCACTCTTGCTTCAGAAGGAAAAATAGGAGTCGATGTGGAAGTACCAAACTCAAAAGATGAAATACAATCAGTTGCTATAGCTTTTCAAACGATGCTAGAAAACCTGCGAGAAATGGTTCAAAGTATCGAAAAGAATTTTGATAAAACAAATAAAAGTGTGCAAAAGCTTTCTGAGGAATCGTCAGTTGCCTCTGAACAAGCGGAGGCCATTGCCTCCACAATTGCTCAAATTTCTGAGGGAGCAGAGCAATCGGCAATAGCAGTCCAAGAAACTGCAGAGTCTGTCGAGGATGTTCGAGTGCTAGCATCCGAGGTAAACAAGCGTGCAGAAAAATCTTCTATACATTCAAAAGAAATGATCACAGAGCTTTCGGAGACAACAGAAGTCATACAATCACTTGTCAGTGGAATCCAAAAGATTGCAACAGGAAGTGAGTCAGCTTTAGGTAATGTCCACCAGCTGGAAGAGAATGCTGGGAAGGTGGAAAGTATTATTCAATTAGTTGGGGATATAGCAGCCCAAACTAATCTACTTGCTTTAAATGCTTCTATTGAAGCTGCTCGTGCAGGTGAGCATGGTAAGGGCTTCGCTGTAGTAGCAGAGGAAGTTCGTAAGCTAGCCGATGAGAGTGCGAAGGCTGTTCAAGGAATTTCAGAACTAATATTAGCAATCCAAACGGATGTTAAAACGGTCGTACAGCAAATGACTAACCAAGTTAGCTTTGCTGTTAATGAAGCAAAACGAGTATCTGAGACAAACGCAGCAGTCGAAGGAATGACTATAAAAATTCATGAAATGGCTGAGTCAGTAGTCGAGATTTCATCATTAGTTGAAAAACAGCTGACTAATATTGAAAGCACTGCTCGCCAATCACAGGATGTTGCAGCTATTGCGGAGGAGACATCAGCTGGTGCTGAGGAAGTAAGAAGTGCTACAGATGAACAAGCCCGTTCTATAGAAGAAATTGATATTTTAGCAGCTGACTTGAAGCATCAATCGGAAGATTTATTCAAGGTAATCTCTCAATTTGACCGCTCTTCCAAATAATTCATATCAAAAAGGTATGTTAAAAAAACAGATACAACTCATACTATATGAGTTGTATTTTTTTGCTCAAAAAGATGTTATGATTGGGTTGAGTACTAAACAGAAAAGAGGGAACAAGATGAAAATTGCAATTTCTTCTGATCACGGAGGGAATAATCTTCGGAAAGAAATTATTCAGCAGCTTGAAGAACTCGGTCTTTCCTATAAGGACTTTGGTCCACAAACGAATGATTCTGTTGACTATCCAGATTATGCGGCACCAGTAACAGAGGGTGTAGCTAGTGGGGAATATGATCGCGGAATTTTAATTTGTGGAACAGGTATTGGGATGTCCATTGCTGCTAATAAAATGAAGGGCATTCGCTGTGCATTAGTGCATGATGTTTTTTCTGCTAAAGCTACACGATGCCATAACGACTCAAATGTTCTCGCTATGGGAGAACGAGTGATTGGTCCAGGACTTGCCAGAGAAATCGTAGCTACTTGGTTAGCTCAAGAATTTGAAGGTGGCCGTCACGAACGACGTATTGAAAAAATTTCAGCATTAGAAAAATAAGCTTGAATAGAGGGATTTCAGATGGAAGCAAAAAATTTGTGGCAACAACAAATGGAACAGCTTCTCCTGGAAGTAGAGCAGCAAATTACTTTTTCTAAGGATGATTTGTTTGTCGTTGGCTGCTCTACCTCTGAAGTCATTGGGGAAAAGATAGGAACTGCTGGCGGTTTAGAAGTGGCTGAGGTTTTATTTGAACCAATTAAGGCTTTTGCTGAACGAAATAAAATCCATCTTGCCTTTCAAGGCTGTGAGCACATCAACCGTGCTCTAACGATGGAAAGAAAAACGCAGCAGCTCTATAGACTGCCAGAGGTTTCTGTTATCCCAGTAGTTCGCGCAGGGGGTTCCATGTCTGCATATGCGTACACACAGCTTGAAGAGCCTGTAGTAGTAGAAAGCGTTCAAGCCAAGGCAGGGATTGATATTGGTCAAACTATGATTGGTATGCAGCTACAACCCGTTGCTGTACCGATACGTGTATCTATCAAGAAGGTTGGAGAAGCGATTATTACCATTGCAACAACCCGTCCAAAGCTAATTGGTGGGGCACGGGCATTTTACGGATGATATTAGAGGAGGAACTAGAAGTGGAAAAAGTGGAAAAAATTCAATCACAAGATCCAGCGGTATTTGAGGCAATGTTAGCGGAGAAAAAACGTCAACAATCAAATATTGAACTAATTGCGTCAGAAAATTTTGTTTCAGAGGCTGTAATGGAAGCTCAGGGCTCTGTTCTTACAAATAAATATGCAGAGGGCTATCCGGGCAAACGTTATTATGGTGGCTGTGAGCATGTAGATGTAGTAGAAGATATTGCTCGTGATCGTTTGAAAGAAATTTTTGGGGCAGAGCATGCAAATGTACAACCACATTCTGGTTCCCAAGCGAACATGGCGGTTTATATGACTGCTCTTCAACCAGGTGACACTATTCTAGGTATGAACTTATCTCATGGTGGACATTTAACACATGGCTCTCCTGTTAACTTTAGTGGTATTCAATATAACTTTATTGAATATGGAGTAAATAAAGAAACCGAAATGATAGATTATGAGGAAGTTCGCTCAATAGCTTTAGAGCATAAGCCTAAAATGATTGTTGCTGGGGCAAGTGCTTACTCACGTACAATCGATTTCGCTAAATTCCGTGAAATTGCAGACGAGATTGGAGCTTATTTATTCGTAGATATGGCTCATATTGCAGGTCTAGTTGCCGCTGGTCTTCATCCAAATCCAGTGCCACACGCACACTTTGTAACTTCTACAACACATAAAACTTTACGTGGCCCACGTGGTGGTATGATTTTAACTACAGAAGAATTTGCGAAGAAAGTTGATAAAACAATTTTCCCTGGTATCCAAGGCGGACCGCTAATGCACGTAATCGCTGCAAAAGCAGTTGCCTTTGGAGAAGCTCTTCAACCGGAATTTAAAGAATACCAAAAGCAAGTTGTAGCTAATGCTAAAATTCTAGCAGATAGTTTAACAGAAGAAGGTCTACGTATTGTATCTGGTGGTACAGACAACCATGTAATGCTATTAGATGTATCTGCTTTAGGACTAACTGGTAAAGTAGCAGAACATGTACTAGACGAGGTTGGTATTACTGCAAACAAAAATACTATTCCTTTTGATACTTCTAGCCCATTCATCACTTCTGGGGTGCGTATTGGTACACCAGCTGTAACTTCAAGAGGTTTTGCTGAGCAAGAAATGAAGGAAATCGCTTCTATTATTGCTAAACTATTAAAAAATCACGAGGATGCTTCTGTAATTGCTGAAGCAAAAGAAAGAGTGAAAGCTCTAACTGATAAATTCCCTCTATATAATTAATTGATAATAGGGAGGCTTATGACAACATCATAAGTCTCCTTTAACTATGATTAAATAGGTTGCGCATATGATTGTTTGATTTTATCCCAAAAGCAAATATATTCCTGCTAATCGCTTGAACCAAAGGACAATCTAAGGCTGTTGTTTCTATAAATGAAATAGACGAAATATTAAGTCCCAAGGATTAGTGGTATGATGTGTATCGTTTTTGGTATAATGACAAAGATGTAAAAACAACAAAAGGAGAGATGTTAAATGGCTAAAGTATACGTATTTGATCATCCACTGATTCAACATAAACTTACATATATCCGTGATGTGAAAACTGGTACAAAAGAATTTCGTGAGCTTGTAGATGAGGTTGCTACATTGATGGCCTTTGAAATTACGCGTGACCTTCCTTTAGAGGAAGTAGAAGTAGAGACTCCTGTTCAACTTACGAAATCTAAAGTAATTGCAGGAAAGAAATTGGGACTAGTTCCAATCCTTCGTGCAGGTATTGGAATGATTGATGGCATGTTAAATCTTATTCCAGCTGCAAAAGTAGGTCACATCGGACTTTATCGTGATCCAGAAACATTGAAGCCAGTCGAATACTACGTTAAGCTTCCTGCAGATGTTGCTGATCGTGACTTTATCTTAGTAGACCCAATGTTAGCAACTGGAGGCTCTGCAATAGAAGCAGTTAACTCTCTGAAAAAACGCGGTGCTATGAGCATTAAGTTCATGTGTCTTATTGCTGCTCCAGAAGGCGTAAAAGCACTTCAAGATGCTCACCCAGATGTTGATATTTATATTGCAGCACTAGATGAGAAACTTAATGATCATGGTTATATCGTGCCTGGTCTTGGAGACGCAGGAGATCGCTTATTTGGAACAAAGTAAAATTGAATCTCTCTTAAAGATATTCGGTTGTTTAAGCAATGGTAGCAATCAGCTGACTTGTGCTTTTTTTAAGGCATGTCAACTTATTATACAGATGGAAGATAAGACTGTGAAAATGTGTCTAAACGGATGATAAGTTTTAGAATTTATGAATGAAATTGATTATGAAGAAAAAGTTTCTACAATATTCTTTAAAATTTGTCGATAAATTGTCAATCTAATCATCTACGTGAAGTTTTTCACTGATAGCAATTGACATCAAATAGCCCCTATTGTATGCTTACTTAGGATAATCATGATAGGGGTTTCATGCGTGGAACACTTGATGTATCAACTTTCTACTAGATTCACAGTTTTTACTTATTTCAAGGAAAACGTGAGGATACTTTTATGCGTCATTTTGACGTCCGTTACAAGGGATAGCTCATTATTCAGCGATTCTCTCACAGCTTGTCGGTTCTATAATGATAGGTATTCACAAAAAGTGGATTGATCATACTTTTGGAACCACTCCAATTTTTTAGTAAATTGTCTACTGCCTGCTTTGCGCATTGACAATCCTTACTACCATTCGAAAATATGATTCAGGAGATTAGACCAATGCTAGAAATGCAACGTATTTTTACGAGGCAAAAGAAGTGCATATTTTTTTTGCTTGCGTTATGTGTGTTAGGGTGGGCATTTACGCCGTATTCTTCCATTTTTGCAGGCTTAGCAGTAGGTTCCATATTCGGTCTGTATAATTTCTGGATACTAGTACGTAGAATGGAGAAATTTGATCGTGTGATGATGGGTGAAAAAGGTCGAGCACGCTTAGGGACAAGCTTTAGATTTGCCTCTGGTATTGCTGCCGTTGCAATTGCACTTCTTTTCCCAGATGAAATTCATCTTATCAGCACGGTTATCGGATTAATGATTCCCTATGTTCTACTTATTGTGGAACGCATTTTGTTAGTTAGAAATCAGCCATGAGTATGTGAAAGAGAGGTGAAAGAATCGTGGGACACTCAAATCCAGAGTTTGTGCTTTGGGGTATGACAGGGAACTGGTCAAACATCCTTATGTTGTTTGTAACTTCTCTAGTTGTTTTCTTAATTGCATTTATTGCAACAAGAAACTTGAAGCTTAAACCAACGGGTATGCAAAACTTCATGGAGTGGATTATGGACTTCGTGAAAGGAATTATCAAAAGTAATCTCGACTGGAAAACAGGCGGTAGATTCCATATTCTAGGGATTACATTAATTATGTTTATCGCGATAGCCAATTTGCTTGGACTTCCGTTTTCAATTTCGTATGACGGAGTACTTTGGTGGAAATCACCAACTGCGGATCCAACAATTGCAATGACACTATCAGTGATGATTATCGTTTTAACTCACTATTACGGTATTAAGATGAAAGGTTTCAAACAGTACAATATTGATACCTACTTAAAACCGATGCCGGTATTATTCCCACTTAAAATTATAGAAGAATTCGCAAATACGTTGACACTTGGTCTTCGTCTTTACGGAAATATCTATGCAGGGGAAGTATTATTAGGTCTTATTGCAGGCTTAGCAACAGCGAGCTGGTTTGGCTTTGTTGGTGCAATTATCCCAGCAATGGCTTGGCAAGGATTCTCTATCTTTATCGGTGGAATCCAAGCGTTCATTTTCGTTATGTTAACAATGGTTTATATGTCACATAAAGTGTCAGCAGACCATTAATATAACTGTTTAGGAAACTAAGCAGAAAAAATAAAAACAACATTCCAAGGAGGAAATTAAACAATGGTAGGTTCAGTTGGTCTTTTAGCAGCAGCTATAGCAGTTGGTTTAGGTGCACTTGGTGCAGGTATTGGTAATGGTCTAATCGTTTCAAAAACAGTAGAAGGTATTGCTCGTCAACCAGAAGCACGTGGAGCTTTACAAACAGTTATGTTCATCGGGGTAGCGTTAGTTGAAGCCGTGCCGATTATCGCAGTAGTTATCGCGTTCATCGTATTAAACCAATAGTATGTATAAATAAAGTCAATAATGGCGGAAACTAACTCCGCCATTCTCTTTATGAATAAAACCTGAATTAGAAAATAATAAACAAAAGTTTAAACATTATATAAGTAAGATCTCTTAATAGCGTTTGAAAGGAGTGAAACAATCGTGTCTTTTGAATACCTCGCACTTGGTGCTGGTGATGCCCATGATGGGTTAAATGTTTTGGATATTGGAGCTACATTATTCTTCTTCATCTTACTGATGATCTTATTGAAGAAAGTGGCTTGGGGTCCTTTAATGGGGATTATGACACAGCGTGAAGAGTTGATCGCGAGTGAAATCGAAGCAGCAGAAACTAGCCGCCAAGAATCTCAACGTTTACTTGAAGAACAACGTGACTTACTAAAAGAAGCACGCACAGAAGCGTTAGCGATTGTAGAAAATGCGAAGAAGCAAGGGGAAGCATCACGTGAAGAAATCATCACAACTGCTCGCTCTGAAGCTGCGCGTTTAAAAGAATCTGCTATTCGTGAAATCGATACAGAAAAAGAAAGAGCGATTGCAGCGGTACGAGAAGAAGTCGTTTCACTATCAGTACTTGCAGCAGCTAAAGTTCTTGAAAAAGAAGTTTCGGAAGAAGATAACCGTGCGCTGATCGAGGCAACGATTGCGAAGGCAGGCGAAGTTAATTGAGTAATTCAACTGCAGCAAAACGCTATGCCATCGCGTTGTTCGAACTAGCACAACAAAAAAATGAACTTCAATCGGTTGAAAATGATTTACGTGAGCTTAATGTTGTATGGAAAGGCAATAAGGATTTGAAAACATTGTTTACTTCTCCTAAGCTTTCTTTAGACAAGAAAAAAGCGCTAATCCGAGAAATCTTCTCAAACGCTAATCCGATCGTTATCAATACACTACTAGTGCTTATTGATAAGAAAAGATTACATGAAGTTACTGATATTATTTCAGAGTATATGGCACTTTCCAATGAAGCACAAGGTGTTGCAGAAGCGAAGGTCTATACAACACGCGAATTAACAGAAGCAGAACGTGCAAACGTTTCATCTGTATTTGCAAAAAATGTAGGGAAACAATCTTTACGCATTCAAAACATCGTAGATCCATCAATTATTGGTGGTATCCGCGTTCAAATCGGAAACCGCATTTACGACAGCACTCTTAGCTCTAAGCTAGATCGCTTAAAACGTAACTTGATCGGTTAATATTATGAATTATGAGAGGTGACATACATGAGCATCAAAGCTGAAGAAATCAGTGTCTTGATTAAACAGCAGATTGAGAATTATGAATCTGAGATGAAAGTTAGCGACGTTGGTACGGTTATTACAATTGGTGACGGTATCGCGCGTGCTCATGGCCTCGACAACGTCATGGCTGGAGAGCTTTTAGAATTCTCAACTGGTGTGTTAGGTATGGCACAAAACTTGGAAGCGAATAACGTTGGTATCGTTATCCTTGGACCATACACAGACATCAAAGAAGGCGATGAAGTACGTCGTACAGGCCGTATTATGGAAGTTCCAGTTGGTAAAGAATTGATTGGCCGCGTTGTCAATCCACTTGGCCAACCAGTTGACGGACAAGGTCCTATTGCAACTACAAAATCTCGTCCAATCGAAAGTCCTGCACAAGGGGTTATGGCACGTAAATCTGTTCATGAACCACTTCAAACAGGTATTAAAGCGATTGACGCTCTTGTACCAATCGGGCGTGGACAACGTGAGTTAATCATCGGTGACCGCCAAACAGGTAAAACATCTGTAGCGATTGATACAATCCTTAACCAAGCAGACCAAGATATGATTTGTATCTACGTAGCAATCGGTCAAAAAGAATCGACTGTTCGTAATGTAGTAGAAACACTTCGTAAAAAAGGTGCTTTAGATTACACAATCGTTGTAACTGCATCTGCATCTGCTCCAGCTCCATTATTATACTTAGCTCCTTATGCTGGTGTAACAATGGCAGAAGAATTTATGTTCGAAGGTAAGCACGTATTAATCGTTTATGATGATTTATCTAAACAAGCTGCTGCATACCGTGAACTTTCATTACTTCTTAAACGTCCTCCAGGTCGTGAAGCATATCCAGGGGATGTATTCTACTTACACAGCCGTCTACTTGAGCGTGCTGCGAAGTTAAATGAAACATTAGGTGCAGGTTCAATCACTGCATTACCATTCGTTGAAACACAAGCTGGAGATATCTCTGCTTACATTCCAACAAACGTAATTTCTATTACGGATGGTCAAATCTTCTTACAATCTGATTTATTCTTCTCTGGTGTACGTCCAGCGATCAATGCTGGTTTATCCGTATCACGCGTAGGTGGATCAGCTCAAATTAAAGCAATGAAAAAAGTTGCCGGTACACTTCGTCTTGACTTAGCTGCATACCGTGAGCTTGAAGCATTCTCTCAATTTGGATCAGATTTAGATGCTGCAACACAAGCTAAACTTAATCGTGGTGTACGTACAGTAGAAGTATTAAAACAAGACTTGAACTCTCCTATTAAAGTAGAAAAACAAGTTATTATTTTATACGCTCTAACACGTGGCCATTTAGATGATATTCCAGTTAAAGATATTTCTCGTTTTGAGGCTGAACTTAGTAGCTGGTTAGATTCAAACCACACAAACGTTTTAGATCATATTCGCACGACAAAAGATCTTCCTTCAGAAGAGGATTTAAACAATGCAATCTCTGCATTCAAGAAAACTTTTGCTATATCTGAATAATATCTTTGTCTAAGTGAAAAAAACAATAAGGTGGTGAAATACCAGTGGCATCTTTACGCGACATTAAAAATAAAATTACGTCAACTAAGAAAACAAGTCAGATAACAAAAGCTATGCAAATGGTTTCTGCTTCTAAATTGAACCGTGCGGAGGAAAATGCGAAAGCATACGTTCCTTACATGTCTAAAATGCAAGAGGTAGTAGGCTCCATTGCTTCAGGAACAAGTGATAGTGGACATCCAATGTTAACTCATCGACCTGTAAAGAAAACTGCATATATCGTCATTACTTCTGATCGTGGTTTAGCAGGGGCATATAACAGTAATGTTATACGTGCTGTTGCGAATGCTATTACTGAACGCCATGCTTCAAAGGATGAGTATGTAATTTTTGCAATTGGACGCATGGGACGTGACTTCTTCGTAAAACGTGGTTCAAACGTAATTGGAGAAGTGATAGGGTTACCAGACCAACCTTCTTTTTCGCATGTTAAAGAAATAGCGCGCAAAGCTGTTGGTATGTTCACGGATGGTACATATGATGAACTTTATATGTACTATAACCACTTTGTAAGTGCCATCTCCAGTGAGGTAACTGAGAAAAAGGTGCTACCGCTTACGGATATTGCAGCAGAAACTACAGGCTCAACTGCTTCTTATGAATTCGAACCTTCTAGTGAGGCGATTTTAGAAGTACTTCTTCCACAATATGCGGAAAGCCTAATTTTTGGTGCATTACTCGACGGTAAAGCAAGTGAACATGCTTCGCGTATGTCTGCTATGAAATCTGCAACAGACAACGCAACTGATTTGATTAGTAACTTAACGTTAGTATATAACCGAGCACGTCAAGCTGCGATTACGCAAGAAATTACGGAAATTGTCGGCGGTGCATCGGCTCTAGAATAGGTAAAGAAAGAAAGTAAGACAGGAGGGAACAGTAGTGAACAAAGGACAAGTACTACAAGTAATGGGTCCAGTTGTTGACGTTAAGTTTGACAACGGCCACTTACCAGCTATCTATAATGCATTAACTGTAGCGATTGAACGTCCAAATGAAGCTCCTACTACATTAACTTTAGAAGTAGCTTTACACTTAGGTGATGACTCAGTTCGTACAATTGCGATGTCATCTACTGATGGACTTAAACGTGGTGCAGAGGTATTAGATGCTGGCGCAGCAATTTCTGTTCCAGTTGGTAACGTAACTTTAGGACGTGTATTCAACGTTCTTGGTGAAGTAATTGACTTAGGAGAAGAAATTTCTACTGCTGAGCGTCGTGACCCAATTCACCGTCAAGCACCAACATTTGAAAACCTTTCAACTGAAGTTGAAATTCTTGAAACAGGTATCAAAGTAGTAGACCTTTTAGCTCCATACATTAAAGGTGGTAAAATCGGTCTGTTCGGTGGTGCCGGAGTAGGGAAAACAGTTCTTATCCAAGAACTTATCAATAACATTGCTCAAGAGCATGGCGGTATCTCAGTATTCGCTGGTGTTGGAGAGCGTACGCGTGAAGGAAATGACTTATTCCACGAGATGAGCGATTCTGGCGTTATTAAGAAAACAGCAATGGTATTCGGTCAAATGAACGAGCCACCAGGAGCACGTATGCGTGTTGCACTAACTGGTCTTACAATGGCTGAATATTTCCGTGATGAACAAGGTGCAGACGTACTTTTATTCATCGATAATATCTTCCGTTTCACACAAGCAGGTTCTGAGGTATCAGCACTTTTAGGGCGTATGCCTTCAGCAGCTGGTTACCAACCAACACTTGCTACAGAAATGGGTGCACTTCAAGAGCGTATCACGTCAACTAATACAGGTTCTGTTACATCTATCCAAGCGATCTATGTACCAGCCGATGACTATACGGATCCAGCTCCTGCAACAACATTCGCTCACTTAGATGCAACAACAAACTTAGAGCGTAAATTATCTGAGATGGGTATCTATCCAGCGGTAGATCCATTAGCTTCTTCTTCTCGTGCGCTTTCTCCTGAAGTAGTAGGACAAGAGCATTACGAAGTAGCACGTCAAGTACAATATACTTTACAACGCTACAGAGAGCTTCAAGATATTATTGCGATCCTAGGTATGGATGAATTAGGAGACGAGGATAAGGTTGTAGTTAACCGTGCTCGCCGAATTCAGTTCTACCTATCTCAAAACTTCCATGTTGCTGAACAATTTACAGGTCAAAAAGGTTCTTATGTTCCTGTTAAAGAAACTGTTGAAGGCTTCAAACAGATTCTTGAAGGAAAATATGACCATTTACCAGAGGATGCATTCCGTTTAGTTGGACGTATCGAAGAAGTTGTGGAAAAAGCGAAAAGCATGGGCGTAGAAGTATAATAAATCGGACCTGGAGGTAAAAATATGAAGACAGTTTCAGTCAATATTGTCACTCCCGACGGCCCGGTATACGATTCTGAAATAGACATGATTATCGCTAAAACAGCATCGGGTGAAATCGGTATTTTACCTGGCCATATTCCAATGGTTGCACCACTTGAAATTGGTTCGGTTAAATTGAAAAAAGATGGTAAATCAGAATTTGTAGCAGTGAGTGGCGGATTTATTGAGGTTCGTCCTGAAAAGGTTACAATCTTGGCTCAATCCGCTGAAATTGCTTCAAGTATAGATTTAGCTCGTGCTCAAGAAGCGAAGAAACGTGCAGAAGAACTACTTCAAAGTAAACAAGAATCAGTTGATTTTAATCGTGCTGAACTTGCTTTGAAGAGAGCGCTTAATCGTATCAACGCTTATGAGGGTAGATTATAATTGTTTTTTTGATAAAACGGGCAGAGATTATTTCTGTCCGTTTTTTCTTTCTTGACTGTTAAGAATGTACTTGCTTTGCTAAGTGTTTTTCCTAATTTGAGGGTCTTTAAACTTTATGGTCAGATTTGGGAGCTTTGAATTTCTTGCTATAAAAAGTGGGAGATTTTACAGTAATTTGACGAGGGTATTTTTGAAACGACAATAACATAAACATGTTAATTGTTTTGTTGATCAGTACATCGTTCTAGGAAGGCTTTCGTTTTTAAAAACTGGAGGGAAAATAATGGGTCTTTTGACTTCAGAGCAAGCTGTTATCGCTATATTAGCTAATATCTTTTTTATCGGTATTTCTTTTTATGCATTACAAGCTCTTATGGTGGACAAATTTATTAAAAAGAATCATGTATTTCAAGCCCAGCTTTTCTTTATTTTGGTAAGTATTATGTTAGGCTCGACAGTAGCTAATTTCTTTTTAAATTTAACTTCCTGGTCTAACCAATTACAGTACTTATTTTAGTAGAAGATCCTGCATGCTCATGCAAATTATGGACAAGTTTGTATGAGCATGTAGAATCTCCTCATATTTCCTGGGAAATATGCTGTCGAATATGTTTATTACATAACATGTGGGGTAATTTATAAATATCTACACGAAAAGACTGGGTATTACGTATAATAGACTAAGAAAATTTACCAAAAGAGGACAAGAAAATAGGGTTTTCGGTGCTTGTATATAGTCGAAATACGTTGTATGATGATATTGTTTTGAAATAACAAAAAACAACACCATACATATTTCTTTTATATATTAGCTTAAGAGGATTATGAACGCGGAGGGAACTAAGTGGATAAAATTGTTGTTAAAGGCGGCCAAAGGTTAAAAGGTAACGTACGGGTCGAGGGTGCTAAAAATGCAGTATTACCTGTACTTGCAGCAGCTTTGCTCGCGACAAAAGGGAAAAATGTGATTAAAGATGTACCAACACTTGCAGATGTTTTGACGATAAATGAAGTATTAAAAAGTTTAAATACAGAAATCAAATATAGCCCAGAGCACAACGAAGTAATTATTGACTCACAGCAAAGACTATCAAGTGAAGCACAATTCGAATATGTGCGCAAAATGAGAGCGTCAATCCTTGTTATGGGTCCAATTCTTGCGCGCAATGGTTTTGCTCGAGTAGCTCTTCCTGGGGGCTGTGCTATTGGTTCAAGACCTATTGACCAACATTTAAAGGGCTTTGAAGCAATGGGTGCAGAGATTTCATTTGGTCATGGATTTGTAGAAGCGAAAACTGTTGGACGTTTAAAAGGTGCTAAAATTTATTTAGATGTACCTAGTGTGGGCGCTACAGAAAATATTATGACTGCAGCAGCTTTAGCTGAAGGAACAACGATTATCGAAAATGCTGCTAAAGAACCGGAAATCGTAGACTTAGCAAACTTTATCAATGAAATGGGCGGTAAAGTAAAAGGTGCTGGTACTGATACTATTCGTATCGAGGGAGTCGAAGAACTTCATGGCACTGAGCATCACATTATTCCAGATCGTATTGAAGCTGGTACTTTCATGGTTGCAGCAGCCATCACAAAAGGCGATGTATTAATTGAAAATGCAGTACCAGAGCATATGACAGCTCTAATATCTAAAATGCAAGAGATGGGTGTGGAAATTACTGAAGAGAACCAAGGGCTACGTGTGCGTTCTAAAGGAAACTTGAAATCAGTAGACATTAAAACTATGCCACATCCAGGTTTTCCTACAGATATGCAATCGCAAATGATGGCATTGATGATGACAGCCTATGGTACCGGTATCATTACGGAAACTGTATTTGAGAACAGATTTATGCATGTGGAAGAGTTTAGACGTATGAACGGAAACATGAAAATCGAAGGTCGCTCTGTCATGATGGATTCCCCATCTAACCTTCAAGGTGCAGAGGTAGCAGCTACAGATCTTCGTGCAGCGGCAGCTCTAATCATTGCAGGTCTAGTTGCAGAAGGCGTAACTCGTGTAACTGAACTTTACCATTTAGATCGTGGATACGTTGATTTTGACAAAAAGCTAGCAGCTTTAGGTGCAGACATCGAACGTATTGGAACAGAAAACACAGAAAAAGCAGTTCAACTCGTTTAATAATATATGTAAAGCACAATACACCTATTCGTGTATTGTGCTTTTTTTGATGTAATTTTTCACCCTGTTTTAGGCGTTTTAAGAGTGAAAATTAACATTTTAGTATAAATTGCTCATCTATAAGATTAAATAGCCTCTAAGGGGCTAAAATAGTGTATAAAGGCTACTTAAATATAAAGATTCAAATAGATTCTTATAGCATTCCATAAATTTAATAAGAATTCATGTCCATATACTATTGGTTAAATGGATGATTTCAGAAATGATAGAATATAAACACTTTCCAATTACTCATCTGTATGACAAGAGATAGATCAAGCAGCTTTTCTATAGCTTGTCCGTCATTAGATTCTTTGTAGCTGCATATATTACCCCTATGAAACAAAACATTCTCTTAGTAATCGTATGCATCTGCCTTATGTTATTACCTTTTTTATTGATCAAAGACAGAGTGAAAGAAAAAGCTGCACCAGAAGTCGTACCGGAAACTGAAGTTGACTGTCCAATAGAAATTGAGGTGAAAGGGGTAAAGGAAAAAATTCCTCTAGAAACGTATGTATTAGGAGTAGTTGCCGCGGAAATGCCAATCACATTCCATGAAGAAGCATTGAAGGCGCAGTCTATTGCTGCTAGGACCTATGTTTTAAGAGAAACCGATTACGGAGCAAAGTCAATCGACAAGACGGTACAGAAGCAAGTGTATGTTGGTCCAGAGGAGAGAAAAAAGCGTTGGGGTGCTTCCTTTGAGGAATACGAAAAGAAGCTTCAAAAAATCGTAGCTTCTACAGAGGGAGAAATTATTGTTTATAAGAATCAGTTAATCACTGCAATGTTTTTTTCAACAAGCAATGGGCAAACAGAAAGCGCGGAGAATTATAGCGGATATGCAATTCCCTATTTAGTATCAGTGCCGAGTGAAAAGGAAGAGCAATTCTCAAATAAAATGAAACAGAAATTTGAATTTACGAGTAAAGAATGGTCGGACACTTTTAAGATGAAGTGGTCTAATAATATTGGGGGTACTGTCAAAATAGAACGGACAGACTCCAATCGAGTAAAGTCAGTAGAAATGAACGGCAAAAGTTGGACAGGCAGAGAAATTAGAACTTTACTTGGACTACCCTCTACTGATTTTTCAATAGCTTTTCAAAATGATAAAGTTGTAGTGGAAACTATTGGATATGGGCACGGAGTAGGAATGAGCCAGTATGGAGCTGAGGTAATGGCTAACGATTCTACGAAGGCTCATGATATTTTATTGCATTATTATACAGGAACCGAAATAAAAAGTTTTTCTCCATGTTTAAAATCTCCTTAATATGCCAACAATGCAATTAGAGGTGATGAAAATGAGAGAAGAACAATCTAAAAAGCCTTCTCAGAAGAAGAGTAACAGCCCGAAAAAACCTTGGTTTTGGCCACTAGTATATGCAGGTTTTTCGGTAGCATTTGTTGGAATGATTTGGGGTTATAATGTATATGTCAGCGATGATTCTGCAGAAGAATCCGAGTGGACCGATGCAAGTAATCCAGACAAAGTAACAATTGAAACGAACGCTAAAGCAGAATCTATGAAATACCCTTTCAAAGAAGCTATGCTAGATAACGTTGAAATTGTTCAGCACTACTATGATATGGAAGCAGACGAAGCGACTCGTGAGAAATCTCTACTTGTTTTTGATCAAACTTACGTAGCTAGCACAGGAGTTTCCCTAACTATGAAGAACGAGCCATTTGAAGTTGTTGCAGCATTAAGCGGAAAAGTAGAAGAAGTAAATCTTGATCCATTTGTTGGTGACGAAATCGTAATCTCTCATGCAAATGGTATGCTAACAAAATATCGCTCTGTCACTGGCATTCTAGTAAAAGCAGGAGATGTAGTGGAACAAGGACAATCCCTTGCAACCGCAGCGGAAAATGAGTGGAATCCTACTGCTGGAATCCATCTTCAATTCGAAGTATTAGAAAACGGAGTCCTTGTAAATCCGGAATCATATCTAGCATTTTAATTCATATTAGCCCTTCGCTATGCATAAAGTGGTGAAAAGTGTTCCTTTACTAACGAAAGGAAGAGTTGGTGCACGAAACGATTCGTCATAGATGCATACGTTTGGGTGAAATGGTAATTGAAACAAAGAAAACAGTTCGCGCTATTGCGAGCAAAACAGGTCATTCCAAAAGCACCGTACACAAAGACTTAACCGAAAGACTCCACCTTGTGGATCCTGTGCTGGCTAAGGAAGTCAAAGAAATCCTTGCTTACCATAAGTCAGTCAGACACCTACGAGGCGGAGAAGCTACGAAGCAAAAATGGAGGACCAAAAAGGAAGATAGGTAAGGTCGTGAAATGTATTATTTCACGGCCTTTTCTTATATCCGAAATAATTCGTTGTCTGAGTAGTATGAGTAAGTCTTTATAAAATATACATAGGTCAATAAAAATAAATTAGCATCAGGAAAAGCCCATTTTAAAAGAGAGAGCGCAAGGAGGAAAGGCATTCTAATAACAGGAGAGCCTGCAACAGATTCTTTGACTTAAAAGTTGTATACTCTAAAAAGTATGAAACACTGCTTGTATAACGAAGTCCAACGTTCGAATCCTCTAGGGAGGGAACTATTGCTAGGAAAGCTCTTATGGACAATTAATCCCCTTACATATGGTAACTAATTGTGATACTTGAAAAAAATCCGTAGCTCAGGAATAGTCTTTCAAGAACACACAAAATAATTCGTAACTATCAACTGAAATACTATATCTTTCAAACAGACAGCTTCCTACTCAATTTCCCCTCTAAAGTCACAACATAAAAATGAGCGTACTGACCTATAGAAGAATCGGGATAATAGTTTATAATTCGTCAAAAATTTCTAATTTCTTCATAATTTTTTCCGAAATACTCTTCAAAAAAACTGTTTTTATGACAAAACTATGATAAAATTAGAAGTTAGATACATTACGGAGTTTACAAACAAAAGTTATAGCAAGGAAGGGGAAACACTGGTAATGTTTGCAAAGGATATAGGAATAGATTTAGGAACAGCAAATGTATTGATTCACGTGAAGGGAAAAGGGATTGTGTTAAACGAACCTTCAGTGGTCGCTTTAGATAGAAATACGAATAAAGTACTAGCAGTCGGAGAAGAAGCTCGACAAATGCTAGGTAGAACCCCAGGAAATATTGTGGCTATTCGCCCGTTAAAAGATGGAGTAATTGCGGATTTTGATGTGACAGAAGCTATGCTTAAGCATTTCATTAATAAATTAAACGTAAAGGGATTCTTATCGAAGCCACGAATTTTAATTTGCTGTCCGACAAACATTACAAGTGTAGAGCAAAAGGCCATTAGAGAAGCGGCAGAGAAATCTGGTGGTAAAAAGGTTTATTTAGAAGAAGAGCCTAAAGTTGCAGCAATTGGAGCAGGGATGGATATCTTCCAACCAAGCGGGAATATGGTTGTAGACATAGGTGGGGGCACAACTGATGTTGCTGTTCTATCTATGGGGGATATAGTTACCTCGGAGTCTATTAAGGTAGCAGGAGATGTGTTTGATAACGATATTCTTCAATATATCAAAAAAGAGTACAAGCTTCTAATCGGTGAACGAACAGCTGAGAATATAAAGATTGAGATTGGAACTGTTTTTCCAAACAGTCGTCATGAAGAGATGGATATCCGTGGGCGAGACATGGTTTCAGGTCTGCCAAGAACGATTACTATTAAATCTGATGAAATCGAACACGCGTTAAGAGAGTCTGTATCTGTCATAGTACAAGCTGCCAAAAATGTGTTAGAAAAAACACCGCCTGAGTTGTCCGCAGATATTATTGACCGTGGCGTTATTATCACTGGTGGCGGTGCGCTACTACATGGTATGGATAGTCTATTGATGGAAGAATTGAAGGTTCCCGTGTTTACTGCGGAACAACCGATGGATTGTGTGGCTATTGGCACTGGAATTATGCTAGATAATATCGATAAAATAAGTAGAAGATAAGAGTGGAGGCTTCATCATGTTTCGTGGATTTAATACTGTAGCATCTGGGATGATTGCTCAACAGCGTAGAACCGAGCTACTAACTAATAATATGGCTAATGCGAATACACCAGGCTTTAAGGCTGATCAGTCTACCATTCGTTCTTTTCCAGATATGCTAATGTCACGTTTAGGGCCAGCTAAAATTCCTACGGAGAATCCGATCAGTGGGAAAAAATTGTCAACTGTCGGGGGAATTAGCACAGGCGTTTATATGTCAGAAACCGTTGCTCTGCAAACACAGGGGCAGCTTCAGCAAACAGGCTTGAACACTGATATAGCTTTAATCGATGGAGTACTTCCAGTGGATGCAGAATCAGGGCAATCAGGTGCGCTATTTTTCCGTTTAGAACACCCAACTGAGGGAGAAGCATATACACGTAACGGAAACTTCACATTGGACGCTTCAGGTTTTTTAACGAATGCAAGTGGACTATATGTTTTAGATGATGCAGGCCAACGTATTCAATTGCAAAATGATGATTTCCGTGTAGGGGATAATGGCCAAGTTTTTGTGGATGACGTAGCGGTTGCTCAGCTAGGGGTTTCATATGCTGCTAATCCGGATCGTTTATTGAAGCAGGATAATGGTTTATATAGAACGGAAGATGGCACGGAGCTACCATCTGCTTATAATAACGGTGATGTGAGCTTTGCTATGCAACAGGGCTATATTGAAGGATCAAATGTAGACAGTGCCAAAACAATGACAGAGCTTATGTCAGCATATAGAACATTTGAAGCCAATCAAAAAATTCTACAAGCATACGATCAGAGCATGCAGAAAGCTGTCAACGAGGTTGGTCGTGTTAACTAATAACCAAGGAGGTGTGGTTGAATGTTACGCACAATGATAACAGCAACAAACACAATGTCCCAATTGCAAAATCAACTGGATATTATAGGGAATAATCTTTCCAATTCAAATACCCATGGATATAAGTCAAAAGAAGTAAAATTCCAAGAATTACTTTATCAGCAATTTAATAATGATAAATTAGATAAAACAGAGAGACAATCACCTGTTGGGATACGCTATGGAGTGGGAGCAGCACTTGCACAGTCTCAAATGAACTGGAAGCAAGGGAGCATCCAGTCTACTGGCAGAGATCTAGACTTTGCTTTTCAGGAGCCTAAGCAATATTTTCAAATCATTATGCCCGACGGACAAAATGGAGAAAAAACTGCATACACTCGTCAAGGAGCTTTCTATGTTTCTCCAATAGAAAATGGACAAATGATGCTTGTTAACGGAGATGGTTATCCTGTTTCCGACTCACAGGGACAGGCTATTACGATTCCTGAGGGAGCTTCTAGCTTTTCTGTAAATGAAAGAGGAGTGCTAACTGCAACATATCCTGATGGTACTACAGCACAAAGAGAGTTAGCTGTTTCCGTTTTGCAAAAGCCACAATTCATGGAACACTTGTCTGCGACATATATTGTAATGCCCGAGAATTTAGATGAGTTAGGTGCAAATGCTGAGGATGTAATGACCGACCTTCAGGGAGCAGACAGAGAAGAAATTTCCTTGAGCAATCAGGTTTTAGAAATGTCTAATGTAGATGTTTCCAAAGAAATGACCGATTTAATGACAACGCAGCGTCAGTATCAGTTTAGTGCTCGTTCTATTACAATCGCCGATCAAATGATGGGCTTGATCAATGGAATTCGCTAGTAAGGAGTTATTTTAATGACGGAAGAAGTAAAGGCTTCTAGCCGACAACAGCGTAGGTTAGAAAAAGTACAAGAAGAAGTAAATAAGAAAGAAACGGTAGACAATACCAAACCAACCAAGTGGGTACAAATTCGTATGTTTCCTATATGGCTGCGTATACTAATTGTTATTGCTCTTTTTTGCATATCTGCAATAGCTGGACTAATGATTGGCTATGGGGTTATAGGTGATGGTGAGCCGAAGGATGCGCTAAAATGGGAAACGTACCAACATATAATTGATATAAAAGACGGTAAATAATTGGAGGACGATTCCATGCTAACAACGGAGCAATTACAAGCTATTTTGCCTCATCGATATCCATTTTTAATGGTTGATCGTATTCTAGAAATTGAAGAAGGTAAACGAGCAGTTGGATTAAAAAATGTAACAATTAATGAAGAATTTTTTAATGGTCACTTTCCTGGCTATCCAGTAATGCCGGGCGTTCT
Source organism: Psychrobacillus sp. FSL K6-2843 (assembly GCF_038626375.1). NCBI lineage: Bacteria > Bacillati > Bacillota > Bacilli > Caryophanales > Bacillaceae > Psychrobacillus > Psychrobacillus sp. FSL K6-2843. Next base: position 739,528 of record NZ_CP152021.1, read on the forward strand.
TATTGTGGAAGCGTTGGCTCAAGTAGGAGCAGTGGCTGTGCTTCAAATTCCCGAAAATAAAGGAAGACTTGCTTTTTTTACAGGAATTGATAACTGTCGATTTAAAAAACAGGTCAAACCAGGAGACCAGCTTAAACTGGAAGTTGAGCTTACTAAGCTCCGCGGACCAATGGGCAAAGGACATGGCATAGCTACTGTCGATGGAGAGCTTGTTTGTGAAACAGATATCCTGTTTGCATTAGGTCCAGTTGCAAATAACGACTAATAAATAGTATTATTCCACTTCTTTTAAAGTATATGCGAGTATGCTGAGCATTGAAAAAAGAGGTAATAATGCCATAGGATAGTTCCTTCTTTTCTTGGATAACCTATCGTAAGTCACGTGAAGAGTGTGATGACGATATCAAGAAAGGAGGAATTTTTATGTTGAAAAAAGTCGTTCCTACTGTGGCATTATGTTCGCTTTTACTCGTTGGATGTAATAATGATGAAGCAGTACCTTCAAACAATGAAACACCAATGGGGGAATTAAACAACGGTAATCGTGTAATTACTCCATCTCCTGATGAGAACACTGGTAATAACGGAGCCGGAACCACTAATGGTGGTATGAATGAAGGCACAAACGGTAAGAATGATATGAATGGTCTTAACGATGATCTGAACAATGGTCTTAACAATGGTGATAATAATGATTTAAATGGAAATATGGACCATTCAAACATGGATGAACGTACATTTGTAGATGAGCCAGAGGTTAATGGAAATAAAGATAAATAGTCCCTTTCTGTAACTTATGGAGCGTTTTTAAATTGGAAATGGTTGATCAAACAAAAAATAGGCAACTTCTTGTATTGTAAACAAGAAGTTGCCTATTTCTTTAGGCATTAGTCAGTATGCCTATATCAATTTTCTTTGTCTTTCTTTAAGGAAGGACGCGTTTTCATATCCTTTTCGAATTGTGTCAACAATTCTTCTCCAATTAATCCATCCTCAATAAGTTCAGCAAGTAACGATTCAGCGTATTTTCTACGTGCACGCTTTAATGTTCCGCGAAGTAACACGGAAAGATGATCTCCTATTTTCTTAACGGAGTAGGTTGCCACTTCAAAATGTGCAGGCTCATTCTCGGGGTAAGAGATAACGACCTTAGCATTAAATAATTCATTGGATGTTTTTAATTCATTAAAGAAATCCTCATGTTTTTGATCAATAAATAATTCTAAAATCCAAGAACGACTTGTGTTTTCTTGATTAATTACTATGCCATCCTCTAGTAAAATCGGCATTTCATCATTATTGCGGATAAGGGACACGGATATCATTTTAAATGTTTTCATATACAATCCACCTTTTAGTAGGACTAATTAATCTTCATTATAGCATAGGGATTCTATGGAAAAAAATAATTGTGAAAATGCCAATTTCTTATTTTTGATTTCAATGAATGCGGTAAGATGAGGAATATTCTTGAAAACAAATAACATTATTTTATTTTGACCCAGAAAAACGACCCAAAATGAAATAACTGCGCTTTGCCAACAAATTTTCAAAGGATTATGATATGGCTAATGAAAGGGAGGTGACAGATTGAATACAGTTTCGATAATTGGAAGAATGACGAAGGCTCCACAGCTGAAGCACTTATCTGAGGGGAGAGTGCAAACAGGATTTGTTGTTGCAGTGAGTAAGGGCTATAAGAGCGAAGAAGCTAATTTCGTGCTTTGCACAATTTGGGGGAAACTAGCTGAAACCACGGTAAAGTACTGTGGAAAGGGCTCTTTAGTAGGAATCACTGGCCGCTTGAACACAAGATCTTATGAAAAAGGGGAAGGCATAAGAGTATTTGTAACAGAGGTTATTGTGGAGGATATCAGATTTTTAGCTACCAAAAGTCGCGACGAAACAGAACAAACTAGAGAGGAAAATAAGCAAGTAGAAAGTGATTTTGAATTTCCAGCAGAACAAATAAAAAAACTTCCAGTGTAAAATTTTGAATGGCCGCAACCATCCAAATGATACAAGAGAGAAAAAACCTGACCAGAATATGGCCAGGTTTTTGTTAACAAGATATCAGTTAGATTGAAAGAGTAAGCAAATCCTTTAGATCTGCATCCGACATTTCTGTAATCCATTGACTAGAGTGGATCAGTTCTTCAGACAATGCTTGCTTCTGTTCAAGAAGTTTGTCTATTTTTTCTTCAATTGTACCGATAGTTATGAACTTATGGACATGGACGAAATTAGTTTGACCGATACGATAAGCTCTGTCAGTTGCCTGGTTTTCGACTGCAGGGTTCCACCATCTATCCGCATGCAGCACGTGGCTTGCGGCAGTAAGGTTCAAACCAGTTCCACCAGCCTTTAAGGAAAGAAGGAATACAGGGAATTCCTTTGCCTGAAACGCCTCTACTAAATGGTCACGCTGATTTTTTGGCATGCTTCCTGTCAAGAAAGGAGCATCTATATCGAACAGCTCAGTTAGGCAATGCTGCAGCAAATGACCCATTCCGATATACTGTGTAAATATCAGACATTGCTCACCACGAGCAGCAATTTCTCCAGCGAGTGTCACAATACGAGCAAGCTTCTCAGAGCGTTCAAGCATATCTTCTGCATCATCAAATGGCTCCTTCAGATAAAGGGCCGGGTGATTACATAGTTGTTTTAGCTTGCTAAGCATTTTGAGAATAAGCCCCTTTTTCTCAAAGCCGGTTAGTGTATCAAGCTTGCTAACGGTTTCTTGAATAAGGGATTCATATAACGCTGCTTGCTCGGTAGTTAAACCACAATACTCGCGTTGCTCTAATTTTTCTGGGAGGTTTAACAACAATTCTGGATCCTGCTTGGTTCTTCTTAATAAGAACGGCTGAATTTTGACCCGGAGTTTATGCTTAACCGAGTCAGAGTTATCTCGCTCAATCGGCGCGATATAATTTTCCTGGAATTTACGGAAGGAACCCAAATAACCTTTATGAATAAAGTCGAAGATAGACCAAAGCTCGGACAATCTATTTTCAACCGGTGTTCCAGTTAAAGCAATATGATGCTTGCCTGTAAGCTTGCGAATCGCACGAGATTGCTTTGTATGCATATTTTTAATGTTTTGAGCCTCATCGAGAGTTATACTAGCCCATTCTAAATCCTCTAATGCTTCAATGTCCTGCATTGCTGTACCAAAGGTTGTGATTACTACGTCAGCTTCTTTATCAATTTCTCGGGTTCGCGCTGTGCCATAATGTGTTTGGACATTTAAAGAAGGAGCAAATTTAGCCAGCTCTTTCTGCCAGTTTCCAAGCACGGAGGTTGGACAAATGATCAAAGAAGGCGTTGTTTGTTCACCGCTTTCATGGACATGAAGTAGATATGCGATTAATTGGACTGTCTTACCAAGACCCATATCATCAGCTAAGCAGGAGCCAAATTTTTCATTTCGCATAAATACAAGCCAGTCTAAGCCCAGCTGCTGATATGGTCGAAGAGTCGTCAACAGATTGGATGAGACCTCCACAGTGGGATAACCTTTTTTCTCAGACAGCTGTTCCATCAATACTTTAAGAGATTGCTGCATTTCAAATTGGAATAATGGATCCTCATCAGATTGCTCATCATCATCGATAGCTAAAGCAATTTCCTCCGGGATTTCTCGGAATAAAAGCTCCTTCACAGTCCAATTTTCATCCTCGGACTGCTTCATCAGTTCTCGAATTTGATGCATCCACGCAGCATCTATTCGGAACCACTCATTGCCTGCCTGTATATATGATCGATTTTCAGTGACCATTTTTTGAAAATCCTCTGCAGAGATTTCCTGTCCGTTTAGAGAAAAACTCCAGTTAAATTGCAGGATTTCATTTAAGCCAGCGGCGGTTTTATAAGTATTGGCAGTCTTTGCAACAGTCTTAACACGCATTTTAGATTCTTTCAAGCTCTTCAGCCAAGACGGCAGAATAACTTCGAAACCAAGAGCCTGCAGTTTGATTAGGTCATCACGTAAAAAACGTCGCACTTCTTCATCGGTTAATGGAGAGGAGAAGAAGGTCGACAGTTCTACGGCATCTATCGAGGAGACTAGGGAAAAGATTTTTGCCTGAGTTTCTTCGATATAGGTGTTATATTCATTCCATTTATCAGGAAGAGCCTGCTTAATAGGCAATACTTTTTTTCGGAAGGATGGCGTCCAGTATACACTGCTTTTCTTACCGCGAACGACTGTTTCTAATAACCAGGTGTCATCAAATTCATCCGGCTCGGACAGGCGCAATGCTACTAACAGATTTGGATGGGTCGATTGCGATTTTAGGGGCCAGCCGCCTTGTTGAAAGAAAGGAATGAGGGCGGGTAGGTCCTCCATCGTAAGCCCTGCCTGAAAAAGCTTTTGCTTGATAGCATTTTCAACTAGCTGCTTTCCTTTGTCCTCTATGGGAGCAGACAACTCTAAATTGTCTTCCTGTAATTCGACTGTCTTCCAAAGATCAGGTGAATTCCAAACACTTCCTGCTTCTTTAAAGGTTTTAAGCCATTGAAGCGAGGGCTCGGTAGCTCCAGAGAATGTGATGAAGGGATGAGCTTCAGATGAAAAGAGTTCAATGACTTCTACTGGAGAAGCTATTAATACGTCATCCTCAACTTGTGCGTTAAGACCAAAAAAGCTTTCTCTATGATTTAAGTAGAGCGTCTCCACCCATTTTTCGATAGGCGCATCATTACATGATAGAAGAAAGCTTCCATTTGCTGCTTGATCGATATACAGGGAAAATTCTTTTGTAATAGATAAAGGTTTATTCATAATGGCAGGTTTCCTTTCTCTATTTCTTGTTGTAAGGCACGAAGACGGCGATACTTTTCACGAATACTTTCCACATAAGCATTCCAGTAATCAATTTCGTTTGCTTTCTTCGCTACCTGTTTCATTTTCTTCCAAATACGAACAGCTTGCTTATAGCTATATCTGTTTTTTTCTTGGATAAACCTCATGGCATAATGGTGGTAAAGCGGAAGAAGGACTTCTGGTGCCTCATCCTTCACTATAGATAATCCACAGGACTCAGCATATTCAAGAGATGAGTTGGCAGATTGGTGCAATGCCATCCATTCCCTATAACGTTTTTGTTCGATTAGTAAGTTGGAGTATGATTGGATTCCATATAAACCGAATGATTGATACAGTTTTTCCAGTTCCTCCGTTTTTAAACTTACTTGGTTGAATAGCAATTCTAATCTTCTAATGAGCATGACTCTAGAAGGGTTTTGTATGACTTCATTTAAATAATAAGAAATGTGAGGGAGTAATTTTCTAGCTAGCTCGCTAACTAATTCCTTGTTGGAGGAATGAATGGCCTTTTCACAAACCTCCACCCACTCCAAGAGCTGATCCTTCTCCATATGCTCAGCAGAATCTAATAGCTCATCCATCATCGACAAGGTGAGGTAAAAGTATGGAAGTACCATATTTAACGGGATTCCGTCCTCTTCAATGGTCAGCTCTTGAAGATATTTGACTTCCTGCATTCGCGCTGCTTTATCTGTTACTAAAGCTTCCCAGCAGGCTAAATATACGTGCTTCCGATAACGAACAAGGCCTTCCTCTTCAAAGTAAAAGGACCGTACGTTTTCCATCATTTGATCGAAAAAGGGGTCCGCTGCAAACATTTTAGGCTTTGCAGCAAGCTGGGACAGGCTATCATCAATATCCTCTATATAATCATTTAAAAACTGGTAAACGCGATTACGCATATTAGTATCGTTGTATTCAATTAAATAAGGCCATGCGCGTGTTAGTATGGCCAGATTGACATATACATCAAAGATAGGTTGCCATTCTCGTTCAAATGGTCGAGATTTACGAACCTGGGCCTTCAAGTCATGAATAGCAAATTCTAAAAGATAAAAGCTTGTTGGCGGATAGCTGGAGATAAACTTTCTAAAAAAGTTATCCACTAGCATATCCCAGCTTTTGGGACTACGTTCATCTCGAAGTAAAGATAGCTGTAGGTGGTCTATGTTAGCTTTCCACTCCGAGATCCAAGTGGATAGGGAGTTGTTTTGTTGATATAAATAAAAAACCGCTGCGACGATATGTCTACATGGCTTCTGCATTTGGCAAGGGCAATGGATCAGGTCAACCATTGGCAAGTATCGTACCTCGATGTTAGTTACATCTCTAACCACAAAATCAATTCGATTGTCCTTTAGTGAATAATTTGCAATTGAAACCGCGCCATTACGCACAAAAAAGGTCGCTCTTCGAACGAGCTCCTCATCTTCCGTAACAGTAGGGTTAAGTTTCTCTTCAATCGTCCGCATGGACGCATCTATATATTGGTTATAATGATTGGCTAATTTTTGATACGAAGTTAGGTTCAAACAAATCTCTCCTAATGAAAAAAGGCTTTCCTTCCATTATACGTTTAATCCTGCTCGAATAAAAGCCAGAGGAGTGTAAAAGTGATTCACTAAAATAAAAAGCCTTACCTATGCTGATCATAAGTAAGGATTTTAATCTTTTTTTAATAAGCCTTTTATGTATCGTTTAAGTTCCTTTTCCTCTTTCGAAACGGATTTAATATCCATTACAAGAAGACGAAACTCTTTAAAGGATGCAAGTGGGGTAACATATTCCTCCTGAAATGTTTCTATATACTTTGATCGACTTTCACGCGCCTCAAATCCCGGATTCTTACTTTTAGAAGGCTTATCCTCCAGCATATTTAGAAAATCGTCATTCGAGATCGCATACACCTCTTTAATTTTCATAAGTAAGTCAATGGGAATGGCTAAGTCACCCTTTTCGTATTTAGACAAAACTGAATGGTCAATGCCTATTCTTCTCGCTGCTTCCATTTGAGTAATATCTAATTGTTCTCGATAAGCACGGAGATGCTCGTAAAATGCCATATAATTACCTCCTTTACAATGCAACAAGAATATCGAAAAGATAGGATTAAACTGTAATAATCGCCAAATTGGAGATATTTATTAAAAGAGCGGTTAAATATAGTATATAAAGCTTATAGGACAATTTACATAAGAAAGGAGTGGGGAGTAGTAGAAAGAATTCAATTGCATATACCTTTTTTATTAGAATCTCTGGACATTTATTCGAAAAATGGATTCAATCATGTCAAGGTAATAGGAGTAAAGGCGCGGAACATAAAATACATTGTGGAAAGTCCTATAAACAATTTAAAGCACATACCGTTAATCGCATCAGAGTACTACAGCATATATGATCTACAGCTTGATTTTGAAAAAAATATGCTTCAATTTTATATTAAAAGCGTGAGAGAAGCATCGAAGGAAGAAATCCTGCAAAGGGTGTTTGAAGCCATTTTAGTAGAATACAGTCCTAAAAAATACGGTTTCTTTACAAGTCCAAGAGAAAAAGGAAGAGCAGAAAGTGCATTGCAATTTAAATAGAAATATTTTAATGGCGAATGCATATTGCGTTCGCTTTTTTGGATTTTAAGAAAGTATATTCTCTTTTTTGATTATTTGTCTATCTTTGTCTATCTTGAAGGGTATTTTCTCATAAGAAAAAAATAGAAAGCTCGACTATAGAACCGGAACTTGGCTCCCTCTCCTATAGTGGAAATTAACTATCATTTATTCTAAGATTCGCTGTTTTAAATTTGAATAGAGAAGCCTATACCTACAAGGATATGAATGCGTTTTTTTGGATAAATACACTACACGAAAAATGTAGAATATGATATACTAATATAAATCAGAAAATTCAAAAAGGACAGGAGGGGATATGGAATGTTACTTGTACAATTAATGAAGCCTTTTTATACTCAGCTCGAGGGAGATAGGATAAAGCTTGTATTTGCCTATCAATACTTTTCCTTGCGCAAGGACGACGAGCTATTTGATTTTATTCCTGTAGAAGGAAAAGAGATAATAGTCAACGCTAACTCGTTACAAGTCGAAAACCTGTCCGAGGTATTTGTCTTTCAAAAAGGAAACCGATTTATACGACTTCCTTTATACCAACTCCTACTAGTCTCTGATATTCATGTGCATTTACAAACAATTATTAATTCAAACAATAATGTAGAAGAATCTAGCTCGATGCTATTGGAAGGAACAAAAGAGATTATTAAACAATTGGAAAAAGAGAATTTTGAACGTATGATAGATTATGCATTACTTCATAAAGACGCAGCACTATTCAAAGAACTACAACAATACAAAGACACATACGGAGGACACCATGTGGACTAATTTTTCAACATAAAAAACACCTTACGAAAAGATTATTTCGAAGGTGTTTTTTATATGAGCAAAAAGTTAAAAGGAAGTAAAATAGTAAAGGAAAAAGATAAACGCACTTGAGCCGAGCACCCCAAACAAAATATCCTCCCAACTGAAACCAAATTTAGTCATTTTCATGCCTACCCTCACCTCTTTTCTGTTTAATAGATAAGTCGGAATTAAGTCTATAAAGGTTACAGCTAATATATTACAGGTGCCTGGCACCTGTAATATATTAGCTGTAATAAAAAAAAAATTTATCTATTGATATTTTTGTGGGATAAGACGATATAAAGGTTAAATAGATGGGGTGGGGGTGGAGAGATGCTAGGCAAGTGGAATGCGACTGGTTTGAATATTCTTCGTAATATGAATAACCAATGGGCAATTGCTAATCGGTCGATGGAACGGCTTTCTTCTGGCTATCGTATTAACCGTGCAGCGGATGATCCTGCGGGTTTAGCGATTTCTGAAAAGATGCGAGCTCAGATTAGAGGCCTTGGGCAGGCAGCACGTAATATTCAGGATGGTATTTCATTGTTGCAGACGGCGGAAGGTGCACTAAATGAAACGCACGCTATTTTGCAGCGGATGAGGGAATTGGGTGTGCAGGCGGCTAATGATACGCTGACGGACAATGACCGTGATTTGCTTAATATCGAGTTTGAGGAATTGAAGAAAGAAGTAAATCGAATTTCTAAGGATACTAATTTCAATACAAAGACGTTATTGGATGGCACTCAAACCTCCATCAAAATTCAGGCAGGTGCAAACTCAGGGCAATCTATCGAGCTTAACATTGGGAATATGTCTGGTGATAGCTTAGGGTTAAAAGATCTCTCGATATCGACAAGAGAGAAAGCAGATGCTGCGATAGCTGGCATGGATGAAGCCATTAAGCAAGTGTCTCGTGAGCGTTCCAGAATGGGCGCCTATACTAATAGGCTGGAGCACGCTTATAATAACGCAGTTAATATGGAAGAGAACTTAACAGCTGCTGAATCTCGCATAAGAGATGCGGATATAGCTAAAGAGATGATGACACTCGCTAAAGCAAATATTTTAATGCAGGCCGGTCAATATGTTTTAAGCTTGCATATGCAGCAGGCTCAATCCGTACTACAGCTACTAAAAAGTTAACTCATTCTAACAATCGTGAATTGAAATTTTCACGGTTGTTTTATTTTGCTGAGTAGTTAAATGCATTTATGTTGTAATAAAATTGAATTTTTATATTGCCAAATATATAAACTTTTTAGCATTTCATATTTTTTTAAGTTAAGATAGGTTTATAGCATATGGGAAGTGGGAATTAGTTATGAAGAAAGTCTCTGCATTAACTACATTTTTATTAATAATAGGACTGCTGTTTGCTCCTATTTTAACATTGGCTGCCCCTATTGATGAGGTCAGGCAAGTAATAGAAGAAAATTATAAAGGGGAGCTTCCAACCAATTTAATGGAACTAAGCTCTATTGATGCTATCATCGAGCAGCTCGACCCTTACTCAACCTATTTTACAAAGGAAGAGTTTAAGAGATATACAGACTCTATTAATAATACAACAACAGGTATTGGGGTTGTTATAGAAGAACACGAGATGGGTATCCAAGTAGTGAGCACATTTGAAGGAACTGCAGCAATGGAAGCTGGAATTGAATCAGGAGATATTATTATATCTATAGACGGGACATCGACTGAGAAAATGTCTGTGCAGCAGGCTTCTACCCTGATCACTGGAAAGGCTGATACAAAGGTTAACATAGAAGTTTTGAAATCAACGGGCCAAAAGAAAACATACATATTAACGAGAAAAAACTTTAGTGTCCCGGTAGTTACACACAAGCTTTTAAATGAGGGTGTAGGTTATATTGGTGTCAATTCCTTTTCTGAGGATGGTGCCTCCCTGGTAATTTCGGCAAAGGAGGAGCTAGCGAGGAAAGGTGCAACCTCCTATATTTTAGACCTTCGTAACAATGGCGGAGGTTTTGTTAAAACCGCAGAGGAGCTAATTGGTTTATTTCCGAACAGTCCATACGCGTATATGCTTATGATGAAAAATCAGGTTGGTCTTGTTGAATCTATTCCGCAAAAGGCATTGTTTCCAAAGGATACAAAGGTGCTTGTGAATGGATATAGCGCGAGCGCATCTGAAATGACTGCAGCAGCGCTCTTGGACCAGAAGTCTGCCAAGCTTTATGGTCAAAAGACTTATGGGAAAGGCTCCATGCAATCGTTCTATCCGTTAACAGACGGCTCCTATTTGAAGCTGACAATCGCGGAGTTTGCAGGTCCTAAAGGCAGCTCTGTGAATAAAACCGGAGTGAAGCCTCAAGTAGTTACTGAAGAAGGTATGGAGCTAGAAAAAGCACATTTAGACGCAATTCTTGAAAATTATCAAACATATAAGAAAATGCCGGCCATAAAAAACGTGATGACCAATAAACAATTTACTATTACATTTTCTAAAACGATTCAACTGAATGACAAAGAGAGAGTTGAATTGATTAAATTGGGTGAGACAGAGGGAACTCCAGTCACAATAGAGCAAAAGTCAGCAAAACAATTAAAAGTCATACCAAAAGCAGCATTAGAAAGAGGAGCAGCATACCTCCTACTCATCCACCCAACCTTCCAGTCAAACAAAGACACTAAGATGGAAAAAGGTGCATATGTCGAGGTGACTGTTCAACCATAAAGGGGGAACACCTAGTGTTTTTTGAATTTAGATTTTGGAAATATCTTTTTCATCAACAAGAATTAGCAATGTCATTAAAGGATTCGACCATGCGCGACTTTAAAGGACGCGTATGGTTCGTTGTATTATGCGGGGTGCTTCTGTTTGCACTTCGAGACGTTTGGGGAATGCATACAGAAGGACTTACCTCCCTATTTGCAAAAGGATTTGGAGAAACATATGTGATTGCTAGAATCGTTTCCCTTATAGGAGCTATTCTTTGGTCGCTTATTTATATCGCATTTTATTTTTTCGGGATTTCATACATACTTCATAAACTAACGAACGTGGACTTAGCAAAGATTGCTGTATTACAGCTTTTTGTAGTGAGTCTGCTGTTAATGGAAAAAGCATTTGTTTTTATTTTATATTCATTAGTTGGATATACAACAGACTTTTCGGTCCTATCATTTGGTCCGATGGCAGCCTTATTTTTAAGCAATAAGTTTTTTATATACTTTTTTAATGAATTAAGCCTAGTTACGGGGTTAATTGTTGCTCTTCAATATCAGTTTCTACGTATCTACACAGACTTGTCGGGTCGTAATCTAATAATTATTTTAATAGCAATCCCGGTAGTGCTGGCGTTGCTAGTAGCAGGATTCGAGATCCTTCCTATTGAAAAATGGATAGAAGGGGGGCAAGCAGCATGAACAAGTGGCTAGTAATCGGAATTTCTATCATTGTATCTACCTTTGTTGCGGCTAATGCAATTCTGCTGTTCTCGGATAAGAGTGAAATTGCGAGATCGTATTATTTAAAGGATCACGAGAGAGTGAACACGAATACATATGCGAAAGAATTAGAGAAAGAATCCGTTGTTGTACCTACAGATGAAATAACGGTGACAGTCGATGCTGAACAAGTAAGTAACATCATGGTAAAAGAAGGAGAAGAAATAGCAGCAGATTCGGAGCTTGCACAATTAAAGCAAGACTCCGCTGAAGAGCAACGAGCGATTTGGGAAACAGAAATACAGGCTTATATGCAGGAGCAAAGCCAGCTGCAACAAATTATTGGAAACCTTGAGTCGGAGAAATCTAGCTCCCAGGGCAGTTACTCTGATACAGACACAACTACTAGCAATGAAGGCAACGACGTCACAGATGTGAATGTGCAAGTGGATGTTCAGCTTAAACAAGACGGAAGCTATGCCCAAGCTATTGCAGCAGCAGAGCAAAAGCTAGCTGATATAGAGCGCCAAATGCAAATCATTAACGCACAGCTCAGTCAGGAGACAGGAGCAGTCTCAGTCCTTAGCCCAATTGCAGGAACCATTGCATCTGTTGAAAATCTAGACGGTAAATACAAAATAGACATCTATTCACAGGAAAAGTCGCTACTTACCTTCGTTCCTGAAAAGGAATGGCATGAGTTAGAAAAGGATCAGCCAGTTCGAAACTACTCCTCACATAGTGAAACTGTGGTAGAAGGTGGCATTATAACGAAAAATCAAGTCCCGACTAACAGTTCGCCATGGCTGTCTGCCTACAAGCAATTCGACTCAAAAGCTGAGGAGCCATTATATGGGGTCATGATCCAACCAACCGGGGAGCCAGTAAATTTGCCATTCGCTGCAAATATGAACTCCGTTATTACAACTGCTCAAACAGACAATGCAGTAAAAATAAAATCCGATTGGCTGTTAAACCCTTCAAAGGAAAAAGCAGAGCTTTACATATTAACTGAAGAAGGAAAAATTGCCCGAACAGCAGTAACCATACCCTTCTATCTAGATAACTGTGCTATCCTTTCGGGACTTGAAAGTGGAATGATTGTCCTAGAAAAGGATACAAAAACAGATAAGGCACCAGCATTCTTACCATTTCCATTAGAAGCACCATCCTGGAACAGCATAAAAGCAGTAAGCTGGAAAGATTACCTTAAATACCTAACGTACAAATAACTATATAGACAGTCTACTAAATAATTAAGAGGATATTATGTTCATTAGGGCATATATTCTCTTTTTTGTATTTTACAGTGTTTTAAGGATGGTAGCTCGAAATAGGAAAACAAGGGCGGTCAATTGTAATAAGGAATATATTTTCAATTCTACGCTTTCCATGGGTGGAGCGTTAAGTCATTACAACAGTCGCTTTCGCATCGTGTTCATGAAACACACTTAACTAAAAAGAAAGCTCGAACATCTTGTGTGCTTTATTCGTCTTATAAAATACTTATAAAGAATTACACGTTTTAAAGAAAGTTGCGTATTTACTAGAAAATATGTAAGCAATGCTTAGCTGAATAAAGATTTGGAGGAAATCACTTGGAAAATGAGAAATGGGAAAAGCAAATGATAGAAGAATACGGCTGGTATATGGATATTATTTACGCTGAAGAATATGACCAAATTCACTCTAATTATCATACTCATGGAGTGAAAGAGAATTTTAATCATATTGATTTTCAAATAGTGCTTAATATTGACCCAGAAGTTGCGAATGGTATTTTCTTCAATTTAGTAGAGGACATCCGAAATGGGAAAATATTTGAGGAAAACAAAAAATACTCCGACATCATAGAGGGCTATAGAGTGGAATTTAAACAGTATAGAGAAATGGGACGGGATGTGTTAAGAGTCCTTCTTCCTGATGAAGGTGGAGTGTTGCCAACTGAAGAGAACTGTCACGAATTTTATAAAAGTCAGCTAGATGATTATGATTTTGATAGCGATGTTTAATATGGAAGAACGATAAAAAGATATGGGAAGCGGGAAAATTAGGTGTTAAAAACACTTACCAAAGCTTATTGCAGATGTAGTCATTAACAAATGAATAGATAATAGAAAGTGCATAACATATTTGTTATATAGTTATGTCTTTTCTTATTTTGTGTCGGCTGGCGAAAACCCGAATACATACAGGATGATTCTCTTAACATATTACCATTATTTCGATATACTAAGGTTTAACCTAAATGAAAGCAAGGCGAATAACTATATGAACCAGTGGAAAATATACGGTATGCTCGTATTTGTAATGTTAATATGGGGAGTTAATCTACCAATGCTAAAGTATTTAATAGCAGAGGTTTCACCGGTAACCCTCACTGCCTTCCGTATTTTGACAGCTGGTATAACAGTATTTCTAATTTTGTGGAAAATGAAATTAATCCGAAAGCCGTCTAAGCAGGAATGGAAGTATATAGCGATTGGGTCACTGACGAACGTAGTGGGTCATCATTATTTTTTAAACATGGGGCTATCTATTACAAGTGGCACGCACGGTGGATTGATTCTTGGGACAGGACCAATGCTAACAGCTATAGCGGGGGCATTTATCCTAAGATACTTTCCTTCTAAAATACAATGGCTTGGAGTTATTTTTGGGACAATCGGAGTAAGTCTCTCAGTGGCTGGGGGCAGTGATATTGGTAGTTCCGGTCTAGGGGATTTCTTTGTTTTTCTTGCTATAATCGCGCAGGTAATGAGTTATATGGTCATCAGTAAGGCCGCTAGAACATTGGATCCTAGACTGCTGACAGCATATATGCTAGTAATTGGTTCGCTAATTCTAATCATAATTAGCTTTATCCAAGAGCCGAAAGCGATCACTCAATTTGCAGAAATGGATTTAAAGTTTTGGGCAATTTTCTTCGCCTCTGCAATTTTCAGTACAGCAATCGGTCATATGCTATACAATTATGCAGTCGGCAAAGCAGGAGCAACCAAATCCGCCATTTTTATGAACCTGAACACTGTATTCTCCCTAATCTTCTCTGTCATTTTCTTAGGAGAAGTACTAGGGTGGAATCACCTTGCTAGTCTAATATTCATCATAGCCGGAGTAATCCTCGGCTCAGGAGCAGCAGAAGATCTATGGAAAAAGCATAAAACCAAAAAAGTAGCTACCTGAGGGTAGCTACTTTTTTGATTTCAGCTTTATGTCAGGTGCCTGGCACCCGTAATGTAGTAGTAACAATATTACAAGTGCCAGGCACCTGTAACAAAACAAAAAAAGTTTAAAAAGTTTTAAAAGCGACCCCCATAAAAATTGCTCATGGTTCGAATAACTAGGTGTCCGCATAAGAAACGCTGGGCAAATTCTATTCGAGGTGATCAAATGCAGAAATGGAAGAAGACTGGAGTAGCTGTATTAGTAGCTACTTTGACAGTATCAGGGGCAGGTTATGCGTGGGCTAGTGGAAATTATGACACGGTCAGCATCAATGATGTATACAAAAACAAACAGGTATCAACAGAAACAACTCAAACAACGACAACACCAGAAACAACAAAAGCTGTCGCAGAATCAACAAAAACAACTCCTACTGCAACACCAGCAACAAATTTGGATATTCCAGTGGAAGTGTCGACGGAAAAGCTAGTTGGATTGATGAAGGCTTACGAAAATGCTGACAGCACAGAAGCAAAAGCAGCAATTTTAAACGTGATTAATCGAGTTATTGCAGAGTATGAAACTACTCAAAAAAATATCTATAAAGAGAAAGCACCAGAGCTTACGGCTGCAATCGATCGATTAATCGTGTTGTTCAAAACTTATCAGCAAGCTCCTAGTGCAGACACAAAAGCGGCAATTATCACACAAGTTAAAGCAGTGATTACTGAGCTTCAAAATTATTTAAATAAACAAGAAGAGCCTAAAGAAGACAAACCTGTCATTGTCCCTCCAGTAAACGATAAACCTAACAAAGACAAGGAACAGGACAAAGCAGAAAAAGAAAAGAAAAAAGCTGAGCTAGAAAAGAAAAAAGCAGAAGAAAAAGCAGCTAAGGAAGCAGCAAAAGCAGAAGCTGAGGCAAAAAGAGCTGCAGAAAAAGCTGCAAAAGAAGCAAAACGCGAAGCTGAAAAAGCAGCAAAGCAAGCAGAAATAGAAGCAGCGAAAAAAGCAAAAGCAGCAGAAATTGCAGCAAAAAAAGCACTACAGGAACAAAAAGTGGCTGATAAAAAAGCAGAAAAGCAACATAAGCATCCACATGGGAAAGACGACAAACAACATAATCATGGCCCAAATCACAACCAAAATAATAACCATGACAAGCACAATAAACATGATAATAACAACAACCAACACAACGACAAAAATGATAGAAATTAATCATATTTCATAATACCGCTTTTCATTTCCCGAATAGACAGCTACAATACAAGTTTATACGGAGCTTATGAGAACGGAGGGTATGTATGCTTTTGTCGATTATTCAGGGCCTATTCAAAACAAAACAGAATAAAAGAAAGCTAGGTTCAGGGACATTAGCTGGCGAAGAGGAGGCAATTAATGACCTCCTTTTAGCCAATACCTCTTTTATAAAGAAGACTGCAGCTTATATTTGTAAGCGGCCAATCGATGAGCAGGATGAAGAATATAGTATCGCGCTTAATGGCTTTCATGAAGCATTACTTGCTTTCAATCCAAAAGAAAATGCATCACTACAAACACTTGCTCATCTAATCATTAAAAGGCGACTCGTTGACTTTATTCGAAAAGAAGCTGCCCGTAAGGAAAAGGTGCTCTTACTCCATACTGGGGCATCTGATGAAAGCGTAGACGAGCAACATTTTATATGGAATGAGCAATCGATTGAATCATATACGGAAGAACAATTGACGGAGGCTAGGAGAGAGGAACTAATTCGATACGGAGAGCTGCTTGCGGAGTATAATTTATCATTTAATGAATTAACCGTGGCTGCACCAAAGCATAAGGATGCAAGGAAGACTGCCTTTTTAGTGGCACAGATCATCTCCGAATCAGAGGAACTCTATCAATCCTTTATCAAGCACAAACGGCTTCCGCTCAAAGATATCGAAGCACTGGTTGATGTATCACGCAAAACATTAGAACGGCATCGCAAATATATGATTGCTGTAATATTGTTGCTTAACAGTGACTTCGTTTATATAAAAGATTATGTGAAAGGAGAAATCATATGATGCGCACGTATAGAGGCGTTGTCTGCGAAAAGAAAGACGCCTACTACGTCTTTCTAACAGGCGAAGGCGAATTTCTGCGCGGTACCCCATTGGTTGATGACCCAGTGATTGGTGCCGAGGTAGAATTTCAAGTGCTAGAAGCAGGTGCTCCATTTTTACTGACACAAATAAAGCCAAAGATTCTAGCACCAGTGCTTGTAGCGGCAGTTGTTCTCATTTTCTTTGTCGCATCATTGATTCCTCAGCAAAACAGTGCTTATGCGTATGTACAACTTGAAGGGGAAAGGGCTGTCGAAATCGGTGTAGATGAGGAAGGGGATGTATTTTCTCTCCGTTCCTTAGATGAAGACGCCCCCCTTGATGTTACAGAGTGGGAGGATCTAACGCTAGCTGCTGTCTTAGTCCACGCAGTGAAGCATGTAGGAGCCAAACAGGATGAACTTGTAATCACCACAGTTTATGAGAAAGATGCTAACCCAGAAGTGAAATCTCAGGTAGAACAAGCGGTGAAGGAAGTACAGGCTGTACAAACAGAGCAAAAAGTGAATGTGAAGGAAAGCTCTGCAGAGGAACGTAAAAGAGCGAACGAAGAAAAAACCTCCATTCAAAAGTACAAACAAAAAGAACAAAAGCCAGTGAAAGAAAACAAAACCGGCAAAGAACAACAAAGCAACACCAGTGTAGATAAACCAAATAACACAAGTGTAGAGCAACCAAATAACTCAGTCGAAAAACCAGTCGTTCCATCTCATGCTCCAGCTGCCACTGACAAGCGGGAGAAGGAGAAAAAGGAACAACCGAACAAAGATGTAAAAGAACAAAAAAATAAATCTCATAATCCCGAAAACAAACCGAACCCTAACCAGTCAAAAGAAAAGCAAGAATATCAAAACAAACATGAACAACCCCAGTCTAATAAACATGATCAGCCAAGAGGCAAGGATCAGAACAACCGAAATAATAATTCGCAAAATAACAAGCCAGACGGCAATGATGGTAATAAAGGTAACAATAATAAAGACAACCATCATGGTAACCAAAAAGATAATAATGCGAACAAACAACAACATGAGCATAGATAAAGAAGAAGACCCAGAAACTTTTCTGGGTCTTCTTCTCTTTTTATGACCTTGATTAATTATTACAGGTGCCTGGCACCTGTAATAATCGTTTTGTGATAATAATAAGATGTTTTTCATATATATCCATGATGGTTTGGCAAAAATAGAATAGGCTTGAACTATATTCTCCTTGAACATAAGAACATTATGTTCAAGGAGATTTTTATTGGAAAGATTTTGGATTTGGCCATTATTTTAAAGGTTAATAAAAATAATTTTCCTAAAAAGGTAATATACTTTGAATTTGAACATATATTAATTCTAGTCCAAACGATATAGGATATTTTTCATGAACATCATATTTTGAGATTGAATTAAGTGCAAGAGTATATAATTCAAACTTTTTCGTTAGAAAGAGATACAAATTTATGTTTAACAAAATATATTTGAGTTAATTTTATTATTCTTATTACTATAAAGAAACATAAAGAAACACGAACAATCGAGAAGAGAATAATGATATCTAAAGGCTCAGTAAAATATAATTGATTTCCGCTTTCGGCGGACGCTTTCCGTGGGGTGAGCGATAAGCCATCACCGTCGCTAAAGCGAGCGTTTGTGATGTCTTATCTTTCTCACTTATCCCACTGGAGTCGCCACCTGCCGCACCAATCACCCGTGGACAAAAGTCCGTATTTTACTAATAAAGTGCTATTTTTGAAAGATATTAGAGAAAGAAATCTAAAAATTTTCTTACATGAAAGGAGCGACTGTTAAAAAGTATGTAATTATAACAACGGCAATAATAGAAAAATACTTTCATCAAAAATATGTTTGGGGGGGAATAATACACATGAGGAGAACTGGGATGAAAGTGCTCATAACAGGGGGCTATGGTTTTATTGGATCACATGTAGCGGAAAGGTTTTTTAATGAGGGCCATGAAGTGTTCATTATTGATAATTTGTCCTCTGGAAAAAAAGAAAATGTTACGTTTAAGCATGAGCATTACCGAGTATCGGTGATAGATTCTTGTTGTGAACAAGTTTTCCAAGCGTATAACTTTGATATAGTCGTTCATTTAGCGGCCCAAGTTAGCGTAGCCAAATCTATAATAAATCCAAGGCTAGATACAGAGATTAATACAGTAGGTCTAGTGAATATGCTTTCTTTATCGCAAAAGTATAACGTCAAGAAGTTTATTTTTGCCTCCTCTGCAGCAGTTTATGGTATGAACGAGAAAATTCCTCTAACAGAAGACATCCCATGTAGTCCTATCTCTCCGTATGGCATAAGCAAATGGATTGGGGAGTCCTATTGTCAAAAATGGAAGGAGCTATACGGGTTAGAGAGTGTCGTACTTCGATTTTCAAATGTGTATGGACCACGCCAAAGTAATGAAGGAGAGGGCGGAGTAGTATCTATATTTTTAGACAGGCTTTTAAAAGGAAAACCTCTAGAAGTATTTGGTGATGGGGAACAAACTAGAGATTTTATCTATGTAGCAGATGTAGCAGATGCTATATATAAAGCTTCCTATACTAACTTAACTGGAGTTTATAATCTCTCCACTCAAAGTGAGTGTAATTTAAAGAATCTCATAAAACTAATGGCAAATATACACGGAAATCTTCAAGTCACCTATTCACCAGCCAAACAGGGAGACATTTATAAATCCAAGCTTAGCAACGAAAAGTTGAGAAAAACTCTTAACTGGAGCCCATCCTATGGAATGGAAAAAGGAATAGAACAAACTTATAACTGGCTAGTGGAAACAAAAACAGAAAAGGAAGAACAAACAATCTTAAACCCAGTCTTAATATAAGATGAGTTCAATGTGGATGTGATGTTACAGGTGCCTGGCACCTGTAACATCAAAAAAACGAAAACTAACAAAGAAAATCTGATCGGAGCTGTACAAACAGCTACTTTGATCAGATTTTCTTTTTACATCGCTTTATTACAGGTGCCAGGCACCTGTAATAAAGCACCTGTAATAAACTACTTATAATAAAATACATCAAAAACAAATAAAAATACAGTTGACTTTATAATTATGCATAGTTATAATATTTTTAACAAATGGTAAGAGGTGGGTATATGAAGGTAGGAATTATAGGAGCTACGGGCTACGGTGGACTTGAGTTAATACGGCTTTTACATAATCATCCTGAAGTGCAAGGTATTGATCTATTTTCTTCATCGGAAGAGGGTATGCAATTTTCGCATAAATATTCATTTTTAATGAATATTTACGACCAGCCATTATTAAAAATCGAGACTGATAGATTAGCAGAGTATGATGTATTGTTCACGAACACTCCCTCAGGGGTTTCCTCTGAGCTATTGCCAGCACTGATTGGAACGAAGCCAAAACTAATCGACCTATCCGGTGACTTTCGTCTGAAGGACCTTCCGACATACGAGCAGTGGTACAAAAAGGCTCCAGCTCCGGCTGATGCAGTCGAAAAAAGTGTATATGGCTTAACGGAATGGAATACTCCTGCTATCGCCGAAGCACAGCTCATTGCTAACCCGGGATGCTACCCAACTGCCGTCCTACTTTCCTTGCTACCGCTTATCAAAGAAAACCTGATCGACGCTAGACATCTCGTCATTGATGCTAAAAGTGGTATCTCTGGAGCGGGCAACAAGCCGAGCCAGATGACACATTACAGTGAGACAAACGAAAATACAGCAATATACAAGCTGCACGAGCACCAGCATATACCGGAAATCGAACAGGCAATTCAAATGTTTGCGAAACAGTCGACGCCAATCACCTTCACGACACATCTTGTTCCGATGACAAGAGGAATTCTCGCAACGAGCTATGCGCCAGTAAACGAGGGGGTCAAAGAAGCGGATCTAGTGAACACATTACAGGAAACATACGCAAACCAACCATTTGTCCGAATAATAAAAGACACCAATAAATTCGGCACAAACCAGGTATACGGCTCCAACTATTGCGATATTCATGTGAAGGTAGACCCGCGTACGAACCGAGCAACCATTGTTTCGGTTATCGACAACCTAGTCAAAGGTGCTGCAGGGCAGGCCGTTCAAAACATGAATGTCCAATTCAATCTTAAACAAACAACGGGCCTCTCGCTCGTGCCATTATTCATTTAAAGGAGGAAACCATATGTTAACGGAAACGATGACGATGAAGCGTATTACATACAAAAACATCGCTTCACCAAAAGGTTTTAAGGCGACCGGCATCCACTGCGGCGTTAAGCACAAGAAAAAAGACTTAGCTCTACTGACAAGTGAAGTGCCCGCAAGCGTTGCTGGGGTTTTCTCCACAAATGCAGTTCAAGGGGCTCCGCTTGTCGTGACGAAGGAAGTTGTCTACACCACACAGAAAATGCAGGCACTAGTCGTGAGCTCTGGCATTGCGAACTCCTGCACAGGAAAGCAGGGCTTAATCGATGCCTATACAATGCAGGAAAAAACAGCAGAAAAGCTTGGTATCGAGCCAGGATTAGTCGGCGTTGCCTCAACAGGAGTCATCGGTGAAATGATGAAAATGGAGCCAGTCCTATCGGGAATAAAAAAACTTGAGCCAACCGACGAGTTAGAAGGAGCCATCAACTTTTCCCAAGCAATCATGACAACCGACACCGTTACTAAGGATACTTCCTATAAAACAATAATCGATGGCAAGGAAGTCATTATCGCAGGAACTGCCAAGGGCTCCGGTATGATTGAGCCAAACATGGCAACAATGTTCGCTTTCATAACAACTGATGCCAATATCGAATCAAACCATTTGCAGTCAGCATTAAAATCCATTACTGATGTGACCTTCAATGCTATCACGGTGGACGGCGATACGTCCACGAATGACATGGTAGTAGTGATGGCAAATGGCTTAGCAGAAAACAATCCGTTGACTCCATTACATCCAGACTGGGATAACTTTGTGCAAACACTCCATACCGTTTCATTGGATTTAGCTAAAATGATTGCAAAAGACGGCGAAGGAGCAACAAAGCTCATTGAAGTTGAGGTGCAAGGGGCTCTTAGCGATGAAGAGGCACGTAAAATTGCTAAGACTGTCGTCGGCTCACCGCTTGTGAAAACTGCTGTATTTGGTAGCGATGCAAACTGGGGGAGGGTTATATGTGCGGTCGGCTATAGCGGCGCAACCATAGATTCGAACGCCATTAAAATTTCTATTGGACCAACGCCGGTGGTAGAGAACGGAGAGCCAGTCTTATTTTCCGAGGAAGAGACGATGCTGTATTTGAAGCAGGCTGAAGTAAAATTTTTAATAGAGCTCAACCAAGGGAATGGCCAAGGAACTGCATGGGGGTGTGATTTGACTTATGACTACGTCCAAATCAATGCAACCTATCGTTCCTAATCGTATCGTCATCAAGCTCGGTGGCAGTATGCTCGAGGGATTGAACGAAGAATTCTTTGCAAACTTTAAAAAGCTACAAGCCGAGGGCAATGAAATAATTATTGTCCACGGTGGTGGTCCGGCTATCAACAAATCGCTAGCTGATCATGGAGTAACATCCACAACAATCAATGGTTTCCGTGTAACATCCGAGGAAGCGGTTGATATCGTACAATGTACGTTGGTCGGTAAAGTCAATCCATCTCTAGTGCTCCAGTTAAACCAAAACGGAATTGCAGCACTAGGCATGAGCGGATATGACGGTAACTTATTGGAATGCGACTTCTTAGACAAGGGAGTTTACGGTTTTGTCGGGGAAATAAAAAAGGTGAACACTGCCATCCTAGATATACAACTCGTCAACGGCATCACACCAGTCATTTCCTGTATCGGCTGCCTACCTGACAGCACTCCGCTCAATATAAACGCTGACACAGTTGCAAGCAAAATAGCTCTGGCAATAAAAGCAGAATGTCTGCTGCTAGTAACGGACATACCAGGTATTAAGATAAACGGAGAAATCCAAGAGGTTGTCCAAACATCCTCTATCAAGGAGTGGATCGAATCCGAAGACATATATGGTGGCATGATACCAAAAGTGAATGCAGCCATGGATTGCCTTAAGGAAGGGATCCCATCTGTGAAAATTGTAGATGAGCAACTACACGGCACAACCATTGTACATCAGGAGGTTTACGCATGAGTTCTTTATTTCCAAACTACGCCCGACGACCTATCCATTTAATAGAAGGAAAAGGCACAATCGTCAAGGACGAACAGGGTAAAAGCTACTTGGATTTCACTAGCGGTATCGCCGTACTCAGTCTAGGGCACGCGCATCCTGCCATTGTAAAAGCACTCCAAGAGCAAAGCGAAAAGCTATGGCATACATCTAATTTATTCGAAAGTCCAAAGCAGGAGCAGCTTGCAAACATTCTAATAGAAGAAACTCATTTCGCCCATGCTTTTTTCTGCAATAGTGGAGCAGAGGCAAATGAAGCGGCGATAAAGCTTGCACGAAAGCACACAGGCAAGCACGTCATCATCACCTTCGAAAACTCCTTCCACGGGAGAACATTCGGAGCAATGTCTGCAACTGGTCAGGAAAAGGTGCGACAAGGCTTTGGCCCGGTGCTGGAAACCTTCCGTACTGTTCCCTTCAATGATGTAGAGAAGCTAGAAGCGGTAATTGATGACGAGGTCGGTGCCATCATTCTTGAGGTTATCCAAGGTGAAGGCGGTGTCAACAAAGTAACGCCTGAGTTTGCCGAAGCCATCTCTAGCATATGCGAATCCAAGGGCATCCTACTAATTGTCGACGAGGTACAAACCGGCATCGGCCGAACTGGTACGCGCTACGCCTACGAGCAAACCGTCTTAAAGCCAGATATTATGACACTCGCTAAAGGACTTGGCGGTGGCTTTCCAATCGGAGCAATGCTAGGAACAAGCGAACTAGGAGAAACATTCAGTCCAGGAACACACGGTACCACATTCGGGGGCAATCCACTTGCAGTCAGAGTTGCCCAGGCAGTATTAGAAAATGTCTTTGTCCCAGACTTTCTAGACGAGGTCAATAAAAAATCCGAATACTTCGTGCATAAACTAAACGAGGCACTCCCATCCTATAAGGTAGTTGGTGCCGGCTTATTACTAGGACTTGTCTGTGAAGACGAAGCGGCACCATACATAACCGAAGCTGAAAAGGCAGGACTTCTATTAGTAGGAGCAGGACCAAACGTCATCCGCCTACTGCCACCCCTAACCGTTTCTCATGAAGAAATCGATCAAGCAGTAGACATACTGCGTACAATCTTAAACTAAATAAACTTGAATTAAAGCGCTCAGCGAACCGCTATTCACAAAACAGGGACCACTCTCTATATGAAAGTGGTCTTTTTATATTTCATTTAACAAAGATTTAATTACTACTTCGGGCAAGTCGAAACTGTTTTTTTCCTTCCGTTGGAATCTAAATTCGTAACGAGCTTGAACCACTATAACAAACTCTATTGGTTTTTCTTTTATATAGAAGAAACTCAATATAACACTAGGTGCCTGGCACTTGTAATAATTAGCAGTTTGGAAGGAAAACATTATATAAATATAGAGAAATCTCTTTGAAACTTTCCATATAGCTAAATCATTGTTCCTATTAGAAATAGACTAGTGTTTCAAGTTATTTACAGGAGTTTTACATTCAAAAAAGAGATATTACAATGAAAAATAGCTCTTCATTAGATTTATAAGGTAATATATGAGTTCAATCGGACTAGGTTGCTAGAGTCATATAAATACCATACTAATATAAGAATTCTTGGTTGGAACTGCTAGAAAAGAAGAAAGAGTGAAGATGTGTATCTATTATATAGAAGGAAAAGACAATGAAAAAGCATCGACCCAGTGGAGAGTCGATGCAAATTTGAATGTCAATTTATATAAGCCAGATAAAATAAGAAAAGAAGCATCCGAAGTTCAGATGCTTCTTTTCTTGAGCGATAAAACGAAGGAAGTAGAAGGCTGCACACTAATGAATGTACAAACAAGTTTACGGCGTTACACATCTATAAGTAACCTTCTATACTGTACATCATAACATATATTTGGAAAAATGCACGCCTTTTTCTAAAAAATATAAAATAATTTTTTTAATCAGACTTATCCTAATAAAAGTAAAATCATATAAATCTATCAAGCTTAAGAGTATTAAGAAAATTTTCTAAAAAAGACTAGCATAATTGGTAATATTACTGTATTATGGAAAGTGTAATGTAGTCACTGGTGCTTTCATAACATCATTCTTTAAAAAAATTGGTAAACTTACTAGTTTATTGGTTGATTTTAGTATAAGAGTTGGATATACTCATATATTGTTAGGGTGATGATAATGGACGCGATCAGGCGACCGCTTTTACACACTACAAAAAATGCAACACACAAGCGAAGGGAGATCACAAGTTTATGAAGAAAAAAGCTATCAAAATTGCAGCTTCAACTGCAGTAGCAGCTTCAGCATTCGTTGCAGCAGCACCAGTTCAACAAGCTGATGCAGCAACAAATGTAAACCAATTAGCAACAAACGCACAAAATGCAGGTACAGTATTAAAATGGGCTATCTCATATGAAGGTTCTGCAGACTTCAAAACTCGTCCATTTAACGAATTCAATGCAGCTAAAAAAGCAGTTGCAGCAGCAGAGGTAGCAGCTAATAAATTATCGGCTACTGAAAAATTAGCTGTTCAAGCTAAATTAGTAGATGCTAAAGTACAAATCGTACGCGCTACAGCTTACATCGATGCAATCACTTCAAGTGAAAAAATTAAATCTTTAACAAGCAACCTAACTGCAGCTACTGCATCTGGTGACCTTGGTAAAGTAGAAACTGCTTACCATGCAGCATCTTTCGAATATAAAAAACAAGCTAAATTATTAGACCGTGTATACGGACAATCTACTCGTGACGGAATCCGTAACGCTGTTAAACCAGCTATGGAATCTGCACTTGACGCAGTTAAGTATGACGTAACTGTTAAAATGCACTTAGACAAAGCTTCTGCTTTGATCAAAGAAAGCAAGTTAGAAGAAGCAGCTGCTGAATTAGCAAAAGCTGACTATAACTTAACTCTTAAAGATGCGAAATTCACTTTCAAATCTCAATTAGAAAAAAGCTATGCAGACGTAGCAGCTTCTCTACCATTACAAGCTATCTCAGCTACTGGTGACGGAGCAAACACAGTAACAGTTAAATTCTCTAAAGCTTATACTTTAGACAAAAACCTTACTACTTTAGAAGCTGGACAATTTAAAATCAATGGTTTAACAGTTCAATCTGCTAAATTATCTGAGGATAAAAAATCAGTTATCTTAACTACTTCTACTCAAAAAGCTAACACTGAGTACACAGTTACTTGGCAAGGTAAATCAGTTACTTTCAAAACTGCTGCTGTAGCAGATACTTCAGGTATTGCAGTTAACCAAACTGATGTAACTTACAAAGAATCTTCAGAGTCTCGTACTTACGAAGCTAAATTAACAAACACTGATGGTACTGCATATGTTGGTGCTGTTACTATTGATTTAGATACACTAATTCCTGCAACTGGTAAAACAAATGACCATACTGACGCAGTAATTACAGCTGTTAACGGTCAAGCTTACTCTGTAAACAACACTGCAAGAACGTGGACTGGTGTAACTGATTCAAATGGTAACTTAGTGTTCACAATTGCAGCAGCTACTAATGCTTCAGTAAACACTCCATCTGTACTTTACGTTCAACCAACTATCAAAAAACTTGATGGTGATAAAAAGACTAAAGTAGCAGCTGTAACTCATTTCTTCCGTTTACAAAATGCAAACGTTATTGATACTTTAACTATTTCTGATTTACATGTAGATGCTGCAAATGATTATGTTTTTGCTGAAGGATTTAAATACAAATGGGATAATAATGACCAATTCTTTATCCGTAACCAAAAAGTAACACAAGATGCATTCGAAGCAGCTCTTTCTGAGGGTGATGATGTATCAGTTGATTACAAAACAAGTGCTGCAAACGTATCAACTTGGAACATTGTAAAAGATGTAACTTTATCTAAAGGTGTATCATTTACAAATCCAAAAGCAGATGTACGTTTTGATGGTTTCAATTATGATTTAAGTGGTAAAGGTCAAGCTGGAAATACTGTTAAAGTTTACCGCGGTTATGATTTAATGGGTACAACTACAGTAAACTCTGATGGTACTTGGACTCTTAGAGCAGTAAACTTAACTCAAGATGTAACTAATACTTTCACTGCTTACCAATTCCTACCAGGTCAAGATAGTGCAACACCATGGAGTGCTACAAACGTAGATTCATCTAAATCTGTAGTAATCTCTGAAGGTGCATTTGCTTCAAAAGGAATCTCTTTAAAGGATAATGGAGATAATGGTTTATCAGTAACTGATGAATTAACTTTCACATTCTTGAACTATGATTCTACTGATAAATTTAAAGAAGATTTAACTGGAACTATTACTGTAAGTGATGGCTTAAGTAAAACAGCAGTATTCGAAGTTGAATATGTAAATGCTAAAACTCTTAAGGTTGTTAAAGCAGTATCTGCTCAAGAAGGTTTCAAAAATAATTCTTCAACACTTACAATCGAATCAGCAACTGGTGTAGTTAACGAAGACGAACTAGCTTATAATGTAGCAGTTTCTAAATCTAAAGGTACTGCAACAATTGGTGGTACTACTATAAATCCAGGAGCTGGCGTGGTTTCTTATACAAACACTACAGTTGATGCAACAACTGACGAAGTAGTTAAAGTTACTTTACCTGCTGGAAACACAGATTTCTATAAAGTAAAATTATTTAATTCTAATACTGGTGCTCAAGTAGGAACTACACAAACAACATTAGTTTCTAAAGCATATACAGCAACTGATTTAGGAGTAGTTACACCAGGGGCTGCAAACCAAAGCTATATTGTTAGAGTTTACAAAGAAATTAACGGTGTTGATACTCAAATTTCAAGCTCAGTTATTAACAATGTAGATCCTGTTAAGGCTAAATTAACATCAACTACTTTAACAACTGATAATGCAATTGCTAAAACTGCAACGCTTTCAGCTGGAGATATTAAAGTAGATGCTAAAACTGCTGGTGTTGCTGGTAATAACATTAAATTTGCTGTAGTAGCAAATGGAAATAACACACCATTCACTGTTGAAGTAACAGCTACAGATGTAACTGTAAACCTACCAACTGATAGTGGTGGTGCTATTGTACCAACGACATTACAACAAGTTGTTGATAAAGTAAAAGCTGATGCAAATGCGAGTGCGTTAGTTAACGTATCAGTTGATTCTGCTAAAGCAGCAAACGCAGCAGTAGCATATGCTCAAGCTAATCTTGCTAATGGTGCAGCAGCAACAGATGCAGTATTTGCAGTAACATCTGATATTGCATTAGACACTACTAAAACAGCAGTTAACGTAACAATTGGTGGAAAAGCTTATACTGGTACTGCAGTTTATACTGGTGGTACAGTTGCAACTATCACTATTCCAGGTAGCCAATTTACTGCTGATGCTACATTAGCTGGTAAAACAATTCAAGCTATTGATTTAGTTAAAACTACTGGTACTGGTGTAGATTTAACTGCTTCAACTGATGTAACTCTTTAATAAAAATAAACGAAACGTTGCTTTATTAATCGTTAATTCGATGAAATAGGCTGAAAATATACCTCATGTCCTTACTTTATAAATCTAGTTGTTTATACTCTATGATTTAGTAAGTAGACATGAGGATTTTTTCTAACTGTTACTTCCAATTGATAGGTGGAATTCCTATCCTAGCTAAACAGTCTTAAAGCAAGTGCCTAATCCTCCTGGATCCAGTGATGCTCTGATAAGCAAAAGGGATTAAGTCAGGTGAAGTCGTACTCATAGAATGAGGCGGGGCTCTTTAAAAGACAGCTATGGTCAGGTAGACGAATCCATGTAAGCAGGGTGAGGTAGTGGATACTGCGAAGAATGCTAGGAGTTCGGTATTCATCCTTACAGATGAAATGATGTAATGGCGCTCAGTATAATTGACTGTTAAACTAGGCGTTCTCACTCCTGAATAGTGGAGACCTACGGTTGTAAAAATAAGGGATGGAAGTAACGGAACGTTTGAAGTTCTCTTGGAAGAGGTGTATCAGCACCATAGAAGCTAAGAGAATGGCAGCGGGTTCATAGTAGTGTTGATTGCTAGCCGTTTGGACTTGGATGGTAACATACGAGAAGGATAAAACTAGCAGGAGCGAAGGAACCCAGTCAGTGGTAAGTATCTAGATAACTTGTTTCCCTAAACAATGTTTATAAGTTTAAGAGGACCAATCATATTATATGATTGGTTCTTTCTTTTAACCATTACATTGGGAAAATTACAGACGTAAAACTACTTTATAATTGAGGATATCGGGTTAATTAATGTTTTTAATAAAACATTAGACACGCATCATACATAACGATAGGTTAGGTGAAGGTAATGGAAATGGTTTCTTTTTATAATATTGTCAAAGAAATAATGGAAAAGAAAAGTAAAAAGAAAAGTTTTAAAGTACCATCGGATATAGTATCAAAAGAAACATCTAAATATTCCAGATACTTTAAAGAAATACTATATGGTGCAAAAATTAATCTTGCTTACTTCCAAACTGAGAAGAGTGAGTATGAGATTCCAGTAGAAGCAAAAGATGCGGTTAAAAGATTATTGCAATTGTATACTTCCAAGCCTATGAAAGCCATTCGAAAAAGCCAATTTGAGCATCTAACGTACCAAGAAATGCAGGAGATTGTTGGTTGTCTCGAAATATTACTGCGTTCGAAACTGCAAGGGAAAATTCTTCTGTTAGAGATAGATAAACTTGCATTTCTCATGAAACATCCATTAAAAGAAGCGATTTTTGAATTAGAAGAAGAAAGCTTAGAAGAATTGATGAGTGATGCTAAATTGATGCTTACTTCTAATGCTGAATTAGACTTACAATTAAATCAACGAGATCGAACTGTGTTAATGAAGTATTACAATCAAGAAATTAAAAAGTTAAATAAGGGTTTGCGAAGAATAATAGATATAGTAATGGAATTGAGAGAAGAAGAAATACTTCTAAAAAGTGATAAAGCAACTGAAAAATATGAGCATGAAACCTATAGAGAAAAGACACCTATACATAACAAGGTTCTAGAAGAAATACTAGAAAAACCAGATGAGTACATAAAAGATTTAAGAAAAATGGTAGGCTTACCACCCGGTTCAGATATTACAACGATTTTAACGGAATTAGAAACATTGAGACAATCCAAAGAAGATACTTTACATTTCCGATTAGTAATAGATGATGATGCTAATTTCAGTCAGAAGTATACCGATACAGTGGATTTAATCAACAATGCAATAGAAATATACCAAGAAGAAATAAGAAGTAATAAGCTCACATAGGGCTTATTTTTTTTTGCCTTAATACAGTGGTTGCATGAAAAAAAGAAATTACTTTAACATGTAGTTTGTTTTAGCAGCGTGTCTTAAAGTAATAGTTGTTAGCAGGGGAAATATTGCTTACAGAAAACACCGAGGAGGAAAAGAAATGGAATATTACACAGACGTAGATGGTTATGGTGTAGAGGTATCTTTTGATGTAAACGGCTCTAACCTATCGAAGAAATCTTATTATTTTAGAGATTGTTTTGTCACAATTAATTTAAGCAATCTTGCACAGAGAGAAAAGGTGGAAAATGAGGTTAATATTCCAGAGAAGCTTTCTGGATTGTTTTCAGGTGTAGCAAAAAGTGTGACGTACACTCAGTCCGGAAATATAGTTGTCTATTCGATTCAACCGAAGAAACTAATGGGATTTAATACACTGGAGTTATTTGAACTGTCCATATTAGACCAGGTGAAAGCGCTAAAAGAAAAGTTTAATGAGTGTGACTATTATTTAAATAATGCAGCACATTTCAAATTAGTGATAGATATGTTGTATTAACCATTCTAAGCACTCATTCCATATGATATACGATAAATTACTAGGAGGAATCATCATGTTAACAACTATTGTAAAAGAGCAAGAAGTGGAAATTCAAATGAATTATCTACAAGGTTTTCCAAAACCGGGAGCATACTTTGCCTATCATAGTATCAAGGTCGATATTACATCCTGTGAAAACAATCAAGAGGTAGAAAATTTGAAAAAAGTCTTTATGGAAAAACTGGCAGATGTGGAGTTTCAACTCATTAATGAAGGTCTACAATTTAGATATTTATATCCAGAGATGAAACACATTTACGAAATTCATTCCATGGATAAATATATCGAAGAAGTTGTAGATGAGATTCAAGAGAAACTAAAAGGAATAGAAATACCTTATGTAATAGAAATTGGTATCTCTATTTTGAATTTCTATTATTAATTTTCATTGCATCATTACACTGAAACCATCATAGTCCATAAAGTGGCTATGATGGTTTCATATATTCCAATGTTTATAAATGGAAAACAGAATGATCATGTAGCGCGTTTCGGATTAATCGAAGAAAATTACATAAAGGGGCTGACAAATTGGATAAAAACTTAAAGATAATTGACTATATAATTGAATTTGAAGAAGCTGGAAGTCCACGTTTAGTGAAAATCCAAGCTATTTATATTAGACATAATTTCACTAAAAAACAGAAGAAAGCATGTGAACTGTTTCTTTTTGAACCAAATAAGAAAAATGCACTTCGAGCAATTGAAATAACACCTAAAGCATGGTTGTTCCTTAAAAAATTTCCTGCTATTCATCCAGATATTGTCCAAACAATTGATAGTGTATCAGTAAGCACAAGAAAAAAATCGTATTTGAAGGAATTAATATCCTACCAAAATAATTTCTTGGACTTGTTAGAATTACTTCAAAAAACCTCTAGTAATCGAGAATTAGTAAAGCAAATAAAAGTCATTATGATGGAGAGGAAACTAAGTAAATCAATCTGATAAAAAGTTGAAATCGATTCCATTAAGAAAATAAGCTTATATTATAATCATGTATCAATAATAGCAGCGCTACTCCCATCTCATGGAGTAGCGTTTATTTTATTTGGAGGGATTCTATATGAAAAAGTATCAAGTACAAGAGGGTGAGCAGTTGGAGTTATTAACCGTGAAAGAAGACAACAAACGAAAACCAGCAAAACGAGTAGATATTGTATCCCTAAGGATGGTAAAGGAATCAAGTCTACTATATAAGGATCGAAACGTGAAAAGCCCGCAAGATGGTTACAAGTTGTTCAAACAGTTCCTAGGCGAGTTGGACCGGGAGTATTTTGTGGTGATGTGTTTGGATGTAAAGAATCAACCAACTGTAATTAATGTTTGTCACATCGGTAGTTTAAATGCGAGTATCGTCCATCCAAGAGAGGTGATGAAAACAGCAATCATGTCTAATTCAGCTTCTATTATAGTGGCACATAATCACCCATCTGGTAAACCAGAACCAAGCCAGGAAGATATTGACGTGACCAAACGATTAGTGGAAGCAGGTAAAATTCTTGGAATAGAAGTATTGGATCATCTGGTCATTGGCGAAAACACCTTTGTTTCTTTGAAAGAGAAAGGGTACATGTAATGGGAAATAATCAATCAAGGGAGCTACAGTGGTTTGTGGACATATTACAAAATGTATTTGGAGTAGAAGTAGATACAAATGAAATTGGGGTGGAAGCAACAGAATTAGGCATGGAGGAAGTAGAAGATTTCTTTGTTCCGAGAGAATTATTTGAAGTACTGCCTGAATCATTTGTTTATGAAATAATGATTGCGGATGATCCAGCAGCTAATGTATGGGTTGGTGCAGTAGCTTTCTATCCAGACAGTCCAGAATGGTGTATACAGGTAGTCACAAAAAATGGCGACATGGTACTACGAAAAGTACTACCGTTTACTGATTAGGGCTCACGACAAAACTCTTCTAGGGTGACTCAAATCTCACGACAGTTCTTTTGGTTTATGATTCGTTTGGTTAGAAACGTAATGAACAAAGGAAACTACCCATTCTTAGTTACTAAAATCTCACGACATTATCTAAAGAATGTCATGAGTTACTAAAACTCAATGAAGGAGGCGAAGGAGTTATGTGGGGGAAAGTAATTACACTTGTCCTGGTGACAGTGGCAACAGAAGTTGTAAGACATCTAGTAAAAGAAATGAACGAATACTAAGAGTTTTTCAAAGGTGACAATGAAATTTATTAGGAATAGTAATTAATCACTTCTTTATTGAAAAAATTAGCATTGACTTAAGGGTTTAATTTACCATAATATAGAATTTGTAGTAGTATATATTTACTAAAATATATTATATTGCCTCTTTCTCTACTTTGGAGAAAAGAAAAATAATGTAAGGGGTATACGTGTTGAGAAAAGTTAGAAGATTCATAATGAATGGTTTGATAGTTGGAAGTATATGTTTGTTAATAGGTTGTGAAGAGGCTACGAAGACAGCAGATAAGGTAGTTGCGGATGTAGAGGAGAAAGTTCAGGCAGAGATGACAAAGGATAATGAAATTTTACTATCTGTAAAAAATGGAACATTGACTAATTATCCAGATATAAAAATTGATGATGCATTTACTAATTTCTTCTCGTCTCCTACATGGAAGTATTTCCAAGCAGAAACAGGTGAACATGTGGTTGAATTTACTGGCTATTGTACGTACGTGGAAAAAGAGGTCAAGGCAAAGTTACAATTTCTTGTAGAGGAAGGTGAGGAAAACTTTGAAATTGGTGCGCTAGAATTTAATGAAGTACCTCAAAATGAACTAAATAAGTTAGCTTTACTAGCAGCAATCTATGAAGATGAAACATTAGATGAAGTAAATACCGCAGAAGAGAAAGAAATAACTGAAAGTACTCCTACTGAATCTAATAAAAACCTACAAAGCTTCGAGAAATGGTCATATGGTGAACCTGATAAAATAATTCCGGTTTCCCTTGATGGCGAACAAGAATCTATTATTTTGGGCCTCGATTCACCTAATGGGATAAAAACGCAGGTACAAATAAATAGTATTAATACTGCGTATCATTTACCGCTAGAAACAGAGAGTGAATTTACACCTTTTGATGAATTAGGAGAATTACTTCCTGGATTTGATGTATACGCACTAGGGTATGATTTTGATTCTGATGACACAGATGAGGTCATCATCGCAGTTAGTGACGGTTTAATCGAGACGTACTTCTGGGTTTTCTCTTATGATTTTATGGCACTTGAATATGGAGATAACCCTCTCATGCCAATATTCTACGGTGAGGGTCAGTCAGATATAATCTTAGAAGGCAATACACTTACTGTTCCATATGGTTCACAAGGGCTCTTCGAAGAATATATTTACTCAAATTATGAGTTTATAATGCAATAGTAGGTCCTTTTTGATTGCAAAAAAACGTAGTAAAATAATTAAATGATAACTAAGAGTCGTTGGTGCATCCTTGCATCAACGATTTTTTTGTCTGATAGAGGTGAAATAGATGGACTATATCCAAGCGTTTCAGCAATGGCTAATAGAGGATGGTAAGAGCCCTAAAACCATCGAATCATACTGTAATGATGTGCATAAATTCCAAGTATATCTTGCAGAGAAAGTAACGGATGAAATGCAGTCACTTTCCCGATTTTCTTTTGTACGATACAAACAATATCTGCTCGACCAAGCGTTTCAAATAACCACCATCAATAAGAAAGTGAATAGCCTTAAAGTATTTAATGACTTCTTAGAGGAAAAAGGAATCGTGCCGGAAAATTACATTCAACTAAAAAGGGATCGTGTACCAATAGCAAGTGGAAGTGAGCGAGTAGTAGAAGCTCTTTCCGAGGAAGAAATAGAGAAGGTATTGTTCTATGTAAATGATCCGTCAAAAGTAAATTTGCGAAATAGATTAATTGTTTACCTTCTGTTGTATACAGCAGTAAGGGTATCAGAACTTGTTCATATTAAACTAAAAGATATTGATGCGATAAATCGAACATTAACGGTTAGAGGAAAGGGAGGGAAGGTTCGAGAGATTGGTATACGAAGAGATGTCATGGAATTAATCCAAGCGTACTTGGTAGGTGAAAGAAAAGAATCCCGTTTCTCTGACAGTGAATATCTGCTACTTAGTCAGCGAGGCAGGAAGATGCATCGAGATGCAGTTCGGGACTGGCTAGCTAACATATCGAAAGAGGTAGGAATCAAGCTACATCCCCATTTGTTTAGGAGAACTTGTGCGACTTTGCTTTTAAGAAGGGGAGTACCAATTGTCACTGTCAGTAAAATTCTTGGACATCATTCGGTAGACATGACTTCCCAAATGTATATCCAAACTTCTCGAAAAGATAAACAGGATGCTTTGGATTTGTTGTAGAGCAGGACAGTGTGAAGGGAAAATGGAAACTGAAATCGGTAGCAATCGCTTCCTAATTCGAAAAAAAATTTCGTAAATCTAGTGATGAAACTAGAGCGAGTGCAAAAGGTATCGGAGAGAAAATCGAAGGTGAATTTTTGTATGGTCCCGTCCAAACAGAGTGGAATATATAGGATGCATTTCCTAGGGGGAATGTTAAATCCAAGGTTCAGAACAATGGCTAATGAATTGAAGAGATGAAAGATTGTTTGATAACAAAGAAAATCGATTTATGACAAGAAGCATTGCTGAATCCATACATCCAGAAATTGCGCTTCTATTATGGAATCTAATCGATTCTAAAAAGAAACTAAATGCACCGTTGGATTATCTACAAGTATTTGAACTATCAGAGAGTAATGGAAAGCAAGTGATTATACAATCTCAAGAAGTTCCAGAAATGCGGTCATTTCATATACTTCCTTTGAAGCAAGCTGTTCCGATTACTAAGACTATCTGGTGTATCGACAATAGGGAAACAGAAATGATGTTGTTTCCAGAGGATTATTAAAGAGTCTGTCCTGTCTGTTACGAATGAATAGTGTAAACAGGCAGGCATTGCTCTGACTTTAAAAATTGAGGATGCTTATTTTTTTTTCCTTTTTACTGTACATAGATATAAAAACATTAAAATAATGGGTCTGCCTGAAAGCCTACGTAAAAGTCGGCGTGGGAGCCGTAGTTGTGTAAAATCAGATGTTTTATATGAAAAGATGAAAAGAGGTTGTTCAGATGACAGGATATTATGAAAGAAGAAAAAGAGTATTTGATTCAAGTAACATGAATAGTAATGATACTGCAGTCCACACAATTCGAGAGTGGAATCATGAAAAGAGCAAATCTTATACAGAGGAACTTGAAGAGGATGAGGAAGAGTATGAAGTAGAGGAGGAAGATTATGAATATGAAGAAGTGCTAGAAATAGTGGAGTCAGAGGAAAAACATTCAAAATTTCTTATCGATGGAAAGCAATTTATTCCGAAAACAGTGACTAAAAAACAAACATTCGCTGATACGCATGTCAAACTGACCACATATGTCGAAAGGAATCTAAATCAGATAATACGTATGCTGCAAAAGCAGGGGCAAATAAAATCCATTACGAATTTCATCAATGATAGTATTAAAGATCACTTGCTTAATCATTACCATAAGGATAATTAATATCAATTTCTATTAATCCGTTTTAATTTTTCCTAATTACATCTTATTCTCTTATAAAAACAACTGACCTATCTTTAATTGGTAGGATAGGTCAAAATAATCATTTTCGAATCATTACGATTAAAGTAAATTCATACATAAAGAAAGTAAAAAGCCTAATGGGGAGTGAGGACTGCCCATTAGCAAAAGTAGTGAACAAACTAAGAAAATGAACATTCTAGTAACAGAAGAAAGAACCAAGCGAAGAGTATTGACAATAATAACTAGAGTCATATATTATGATTACAACAACCAAGTCACATTCTGTTTGTGACTTTTGCATTAGGGAAGCTTACTGGTGGATGAATTATTTATCCGTGTCCATGCTTACTAGAGTCACTACTCAAGAAACCTCTCTTTAGAGGAATTCTTGCTACAGACGCCTTAGCGCAACAAAGATTTCACTATATAGGAACGGGATACGTATGCCCATTTCTATGAAATTTTTGTTCTTGCTTTGGCGTCTTTTTGTTGTCTAAAAAGGTGATGAAGTAAGAATTGGGTCTAATTTGAGAGGAGTGAAGAAAAATGTCAGTTAGTAAGCAAATGGTAGAAAAAGAAAACGTAATGATGATGGAGCAAGAAGTAATCATAACAGACAAAATGGTAAATGAGGACTTGGAAACGGATGATCTGGATCTAGATTTTTCAGGACTGGATGAAGTGTTTGAGTTTCCGGGTAGTGAAGAGGACGTATCGGCTAGGGAAGTAGATGAAGGATTGAAGTACGAGCGAGTACAGCATGAAGACACAGATGAAGAAGAACTGGAAGAAGCAGACTTTGCCATTTCTGACCTGATTCCTTCCATTTCTACTGTAGTATCTCGAATTGCAGAAGCAGGCGTTTTATCAGTAATTAATTCCAACAATGGTAAACGTGTTTCATTTTCTTCTGAGATATATGAACGACTAAAGCAACCGACCACCTTACAAGTTGCATACTTGGAATCTCAAATGGTTATCGGACAGCATCTGGGGGATGAACATCCATCCTACTATTTAAAGAAACAAGGAGCGAAGAGAGTCATTTACAACAAAGAATTAGTGGACCAAATTACGAAACATTGTGGTCTTGATTTTACAAATCGTACTTCTATCACGTTTCCAACGGCAACTTATCAAAAGATAAACGGTAACATAGTTGCTGTTATTGGAATGGAGTAAGTGATCTTATAGAGATTCCATACCTTAGTAATCACTGGTCACTAACCAAATCTTTTGTACGCAATAACACCAATTCGAGAAGTTCCATCAGTGGGCTTCTCGAATTAAATACTCGTTTTCATCAAAAAATAAAAATGGGCTTGTACTCAAAGGAGAATGAACAATGAACCTACCAAAACAGCGAAAAAAATCAACTACACTTAGCAATAGCAAACGTAAACGCAATCAACAAAGTGGATTGGTTGTAGAGAATATCAACTTGCCTGTTCGTATTCTTGATTGTAAAGAAGGTGAGCAAACGCAATATGGAACAAATACATTACGCTTCAATTTTCAGCACTTAGTGTCCAAAGAAGAGTTTCCATCGACTGTTTTTGAACAGAGTGCACCTGCATATATCGATGACCAAATCGTAAATGCTGTATTACCTCCTGACGTTGAAGACTATTTATTAGAAGACCTTGTGAATCGAGGGTTATTCGTTCAATTGAAGTTTAGAACGAGAGGCGATAACACATACATCAATGTGGTAAAGGCACAAGCTCTAGATGATAAGCATCAACAAATGCTAGAAGAGCTACTTAAAGAAGAAAATCGTGAATCGCTAGAGTTAAGTGGGGGAATAGACGATGACGAAGAAATCGAACTAGGCTTAGAAGAAGATGAAGAATACGACGAAGATGATTCAGACCTAGTAGATGAGGATGATATGGAATAAGCAGATATATGGTAGTAACTAATTCAAATAAATAAAGGAGGATAATAGGTTTCTCACCTATTATCCTCATATATAAACAGAAAGTAGGAAAACAAATGATGTGGTTAGAAGCAAAAAAACAATTTTTAGAACAGCTTTCGGCTGCATCTACACGCAAAGGGTATAGTCAGAATTTATTGCAGTTTGAGCAATACCTTGCTACTACGGGTTTACTGATGCCTTTTCAAATGGATGCGGTGACAAAAGAGCATATTAACATGTACCTTCATCACTTAGAAACAGAGAAACAGTGTAAAGCATCAACTAGTCAACGCTATTACTATGCTTTATCATCCTTTTTCACTTATGCATGGGAGAAAGAATGGATAGCTTTTCGACCAACAATCGGAGTTGAATTGAAAACACCTGATAAGAATAAACCTGTATTCATTACAAAGCGTGAGTGTCATGAATTAATACAACAGATACAAAATCCAGTCATCGCAATGGCGGTTCTCTGTCAGTTTGAAACGGGTCTTCGAGTAGCAGAATGCCTTGCCTTGAAAATAGATGATATTAGTTTCTTACGTAATAGAATCCTTGTGAAAGAAGGGAAAGGTAGCAAGGATCGTTTTGTACCGATGAATTCTGCCTTTTCGAGAAAACTAGCAAATTACTTAAAACATGACCGTCCCCCAGTAGAAGGTTCTTATGTTTTTGCCACAAAACGAACTGGTAAACTATCTTCTGCTTACTTGAATAGAGAGATAAAAAAAGCAGTACAAGCGCTTGGTTGGGAACAGCACATCACTTGTCATACCTTGCGACATAGTTATGCTTCTCATCACCTGAATGGTGGTGTTCCAATCGTCCAGATACAACGGTGGTTAGGGCATGAAAGTTTAGCTTCAACGGGTGTGTACGCACATCTAGAATTAGATAGGGAAAATAATCAGCTTGTGGACATATAAACAGATAATAACCATGAAATAGGGAGTGAAGATGGGATGGAAACAAATAAAAAGAAAATAGAAATA
This sequence comes from Psychrobacillus sp. FSL K6-2843, assembly GCF_038626375.1. Taxonomy (NCBI): domain Bacteria; kingdom Bacillati; phylum Bacillota; class Bacilli; order Caryophanales; family Bacillaceae; genus Psychrobacillus; species Psychrobacillus sp. FSL K6-2843. The sequence goes on from NZ_CP152021.1 coordinate 778,957, forward strand.
GTCGAAAGCACCAAGATAATGCAATCAACAGCAACTAATCTGCCAGCAAAAAGACGGAAACAAAAGAATATTAGAGAAGACGCTTTTATTGAGAATACAAGGGGGTCCATAGAAAAAGATAATACCGAAGTTCCTAGTATTATTAAACCGGACAAGCATTATTTATTAAAAAATAAACAGGCCACCTCTTCTGTGCGGATGACATACGGAAACTATTATATTCTAAATAACGACCTGTTCCTAAAAGAGATTAATAAAAAAACGGAAGAAGTAGAAGTCAAACGAATCGGAAAAATGATACGTATTAAAGCGATACATCAAGATATCGAAACCCATAATGTGGAATGGGAATTAGAATTCTATAACTATGAAAAATTACAGACTGCCATGATATTAAGAGAAAATTTACAGAAAAATAAGCTAACACAATTGGTGAATATAGGCTGCGACATTATAGAGAGCAATGTGGTAGCGATTCAAAACTTCCTTCGTTATCAAGAAGACTTTGCTGATTATAAAAATACGCATAAACAACTGGGGTGGGCAGTATTTGAGGATAAGGAAGTTTTTAAACATCATTCCTTGATCGGTACAGATATTGAATCAACGTATAATGGACCGTTTGTGGTTGAGTCTAAAGGAACTTTTGAAGGATGGGAAGAGACTATAATAGATCAGGTCTTACCATCTGTTCCCTTGACTCTAGCACTTATTGCTGGCTTTGCTTCACCTGTAGTCGCTTGGATTGCTAAAGACTTTGACCTAGAAGTTATTTTGTTTCACATTTATGGAGATAGCACTATGGGGAAAACAACAGCAGCTCGTGTTTTTGTTTCCCCATTCGGTGCACCGACAACCAAAACAGGAGGTACATTAGTGAAATGGAATGGAACCGCTAATGGTGTTATTGGGCAATTGGTCAATAACTTAGGTGTACCTATTGCTATTGACGAAGCATCCATGAATAAAATGAAGGATTTCACTGAAATGATTTACACATTAGCAGAAGGTGTGGAAAAGGCTCGTATGACCAAAACATTAGATAATCGAGAACGGCGCAGATGGGCTGGTGTCCTCTTTTCCACAGCAGAACATCCCTTGATAGAAAAGACAAATTTCAATAGTGGCTTACAGGTCCGGTTGATGGAAATAGGGAACGTTCAGTGGACAAATTCTAGTGAACATGCGAACAAATTGAAGGATAACTTGCTAGCAAACTATGGTCATGCAGGTAGCAGGTTCATTGAATATATATTAAACATTGGAAAAGGAAAAGTGATTGATTGTTGGAGGAAATGGCAGGTCAAATGTATGGGAAGTATGACCGAAAAGGATAATCTGTCCAATCGAATTGCAGATAAATTTGCATTGATTATGATGGCTGGTGAAATGGTTCAAGACTGTTTCAGTTGGGACATGCAGCTAGACGAAGTACTGGGAATGTTGATAGAACATGACCAAAAAAATGTGGGACAGCGTTCAGTTGGGGAAGAAGCATACAACCAGTTCATTGGTTTGGTAAAGCAGCATAGAAGTAAATTTATTACCCAATTCCGAGATGAAAAAGGAACGGAATGTTGGGGCCGTATAAATACAAAAAATAATGCCAAAGTGGAAGTAGAGATTTTGACAAATGTATTCCGACAGAAGATGGGAGAACTAGGTTTTGAAAACTATGGAGTGATACTAGATAGTTGGAGAGAAAAAGGTTTCTTAGACCATGACTACAACAAGTTTACTCGTAAACGTACTGGCGTTGAGCCGAAAAAACAGCGTCAAAACTATTATTGTATCCAACTGCCAAAAGAATGTTTGAGTTTAATACAAGAGCAAAACAATCAACATACAGATGAATTCAACCTTTTAACTAGTGAAGTAAAATCCGCTAAAAGAAGAGTTCATTTGGATAATCTGCCAGAAGATATGGATGTGGTTGATAGCATAGATGAGATGGATTAATTATGTGCTTCCATATGCATTATCGGTATTAGAGGCTTTTAAAAGGGACGCCCCGCATGACCTGGAGCGCCCCGTCCCTTTGCCCCGTTAATAATCCATACAGGACAAGGCTTCAAGGGAAATGCCCCGATAGCCCCACCAAAAGAAGTCCTATTAGATAGGATGAATCAGGTTTGGTCAGAGTTGTGTACTTATCCTTACTACTAATGATGATGAATTTGGTAATCCATGTTTATATGTAATAAATAGATGGATAGAGATATTTCTTTTCTTACTTGATTTAAATTATCTTTTAATTTTAACAATTCATAGTATGTTTATTGGTTTTTGGTTGGACAAGTTTATAACTTTGTACAAAGCATTTTTTTTACAAAATATTCTTTTCAATTTATTTATAACTTTTAAAAACTAGATGGGCATATGGGGCAATTGGCTGTTTTTCTTGTGGGGCCTAGTCTTCTGCTGGGGCAATCATTGGGGCGCAACTGGGCATCTTGGGCATGAGTTCCTCTCTTCCAGCTTTCTAGTAGGTTATCTAAAATTGAGCAGTAGCAGAAGGATGCAGTTAATGATGACTGCTATTCTTACCAGAAGCGAACTAAAGCACACTATATTTATATATTATATTTTAGAAATAGATTAGGAGGAGAAAAAGAATGAATGAATTATTGACATCAACAATCCCCACATTACAACAAGCAGAGGAGTCTTTTATCCAATCCATCAAAGCAAGTAAAAGTACTGAAACACTACGGGGATATGGCATTGACCTCAAACAATTCCGTTGTTGGCTTTCTACGGATATCAATGGACCGATGTTTGTAGATATTATTTCCGAACAACATATTCATGATTATATTAGTTATTTAAAGTTTGAGAGACATATTTGTGCAATGTCCATCAACCGTAAGGTTAATGCGATTTCTTCTATGTTTAATTATTTGATGCGTAAGAAAATCGTACTGGATAATCCTGCAGCTGGAGTTGATCGTTTAAAGGTCACTACAAAAGAACGGACACATTTAACTAAAGATGAGGTTGATGCCCTATTGCAAGCGATTGACCATCCGATTGTGCATTATGTGGTGGTCATGATGTTAAACACAGGTATTCGAATTCGGGAATGCGTCGAACTATCCCTACAGAATGTGGATTTAACAGAAAAAATAGTGCGTGTCATTGAAGGAAAGGGTGGTAAAAATCGAGTAGTACCAATGAATGATTATCTGGTAGAAGAAATGCGGGACTACTTAGATAACCATAGACCTTATACTACTTCTTTGAATTTCTTTGCGACAGAGCAATCTGGTCGCATAAGCGCCCAGTACGTCAATGTTGTCATTAAAGAAGCGGTGAAAAAAGCAGGTATCCAAAAGAAGGTATCGAGTCATATTTTACGCCACTCGTTTGCGAGCCATTTAGTTAATGCTAATGTTTATGTTGCAACCATATCTAAATTATTGGGACATGCTGATGTTCGGACAACAAGCGTATACATGCACTCTACTAACCAACAGATGAATGATGCTGTGAACAAAATTGACTGGTAAGGGGGGATAGGAATATGAGCCAAGTATTTGATGAATCAGTTTTAGAAAATCCAAAGATTAAAGCAGTTTTAGCTATGTTAGCAGAGGGAAAATCACAGGATGAAATAGTGGAGCATTTTGGTTATGCCAATTGGAAGAGTGTGTACCTTTACTTTAATAGGCATGGTTTCCGATGGGATAAAGAGAAAGAAACCTTTGCCCCATACACAAAAGAATCAGAAACGATTACTTCATCAGTAGAAGATGTTCATTTAGTACAAACAAAAGCAGCAAAGATCGTCCGTCAATTGAGTAAAAAGAATACGAATATTCGTCAAATTGCACAACAGCATCGATTTGAAGATGTGAGTGCCATGGGTGAATATATGAAAGGACACGGTTATCGGTGGAATCATGAGGAGAATAATTATGAGTATGATGCTAGTCTCCAACCAACTCCCACTGCCACTTCGCAGCCGAAAGCAAACTTTTCTGGGGACATTCCAACTTCTCTTATGGAGTATGAGGAATTGCTACAGTTCTTGCTTGCTAGGCAAGAACAGTTGCGAGATTTGTTGGAACCTACTTCTACTGGAACTTTACCTCGCTACACCTTCCGAGGTGCAAAAGTTACTAAAACACTAGGACTCCCCTCGTCAGTCCCTGTTTTATTAAAAGATTTCAGTGATGAGTTCAATATTACCCAGCGAGCGATTATGGAGATTGCACTTGCAGAGTTTTTTCAGAAGTATGGATATGAGGAGCAGCTCATGCAGGTATTACAGAACTAATGAAAAAAAGAAAAGAGAATTGCCGAAGCGATTCTCTTCTTTTTTCCGTTTCTAACTAGGTAATCAAGAATGCAAACCATCTTCTAATTATTACTTTTTACTAATCCAATCTTGGAAATCTACTTTGATTTTATTCATATTACCTATTTCTTTTTCTAGTGCTTTTTCAAATGTTGGTTCAGGGCTCATTAAAACTTTATGAATTGTTTCAGTACTATATTTTTCATGTAAGAACTGCATTAAAACAAGACCATCAACATACACACTATTAACTTTAATTTCTTTATCCGTAAATTGTATTGAATTTTCATCAATGACTCTATCAATCATGAGTCGTAACTTATTAGTATTAGCTGCATATTTAACTGCCATATACTCTGAGTATCCTTCTTTAAACCACGCTGGACTACTATACATACTTTTCCATCCCATGGATTTATTAATTAATATTGCATACATTACAGAATGGGTCATTTCATGCATCATTGTGTCTTTAAAATATGCATCATTAAAATTAGAACCTGTGCTTGTACAACATTTTACTTTATGTGCTGATTCTGTTAAGAGGTATATTTCACCTTTACCGTTCCCCGTGGTAACGAAATTCCAGAGACCAACATTCGCATATTTATCTGGTGTATCTTGGACATGAATTTTGAGATCTAAGCCTTCCAGCATTCCTTGAATGTCACCAAGGTACCCAAGTTCACCGAGTATCCCTTCATTTGCAATTTCAGCGTACTCAGTATACTTTGCTAATTCTTCTCTTGTAACTTTACTGTCTGGAACCATTGTGAAATAATACTTATCCAATTTTACTCGTGGTTTGTTAATATCGATAAAATTAGATGGCTTCTCAAAAGCAGTGTTTTTTCTTACAATCTTTGCAATTTGTTTTCCAATATCCTTATCTAGTGTATTAAGTTCTGCAATGGCATTTTTATTTAGACCATTTGCAATTTTAGCTGAATTCTTTTTCAAAGCATCAAGTTTTTTAAATTCCTTTACAGCTTGTTCTTCTTTAGTTTCGATTAATAAATTTTTAATCGAATTTAAAGAACGGTACTCAGAAATAGGATGAATAACTGTATCTCTAAGTTTTAAAGCGGGTGTAAGATAAGCAGTTTTTAATTTTTCACGTTTAGATTTGCTGTTTACTTTATTAATTTTAATTTCAGTAGCCTTTACACTATTACTGAAAGTGTAGAACTGCTGGTTAATAGTATCAAGGTTTCCACTCGTAATTGTTTTAGAGAATGAACTGTAAGTTGATATTAATTTTTTCCCTTCTTTTTCAGCTGCTGCATAATCAGAAGCAATTGATGCCTCAACTACTGTTGCGTCCATTGTTGTAATGAATGGACTAAATAATATTGTAAATATTAAGATGATTGATATTGCTTTTTTCTTTCTCATAAATATTCCCCTTTGTTATTTATTTCCATATTTCTTTATTATAATATATATTTTCAGATATATTTGAAACTACAAAATAGGTATAATGTATGCAATGTAAACATGTGAGAGGCTTCTTACAATTTATTTGTATCCTAATGCAATCATTGTTTCTTTAAAATATGCATAGAACACTTTTGGACTAATTCGATACATAGGATGATACATTTCAACGAAATGTAAATCCATATATTTTCCTACCCTAGCTCCAGAATCACAAGTAGTTGTTTCGAACTTTAGTATTTCTTGTATTATCGAAAATGTACCACCACAAATAACAACATCAGGACGTATAATCTCAATTTCTTTTAACCAGAGCTCTTTGTTAGTGATAGCGTGTTCTTTTATTTCTTCATAATTACTTTCCCCAGTTCCCCCTGTTTTTTTGAGGTTTGTTGTGGCTAAATTTAGTAATCCATCAGTTATATTTGCTTCTTTCATATAAATTAATTTCTGATATGATGGGAAACCTTGTAGTAATCCAAAGTGCCAAAGTCCGACTGTTTCCCAAATGCGATAAAATTTCATTCTTTCTATTTGGTCATGCATTAGCTGCACTAAAGACCAATTCTCTAATTGGTCTATATCATTTACTTCTTTTAAAAGGAATAATATCTTAACATCACAACTATCATACATATCTTCATCAATAACACCACCTGAAACAAAATGCCCTGGATGATTTAGTATCCAATCATTATAAATAACTGCTAGTTTATCGTTTATGGACATAGTATTTTACCCCTTCGCTAACCACCATATTTTCTTTCTATCCTTTATTTGTTTTTGAAAGGATCTAGGAATGATTGCATATTATTTTACTCATTGCGATAACCTTTAGGGACAGTGTCCTTTTCAATTATATATTTGTAGTTATAATCAAGTTGTTTAAAATCTGTAGTTTGCTGAGTTGATGTCCTTACGCCTGTATTAATTACTTGTGGGCTTGGGTGATAGAGTGGGTAGACCCATCGATTATTCCATTTTGTAAAGGTTGCTACATCATGATTCAAAACTAATTGATGGTTCTCTATTTCTTTTATTGCTTCTAATGCTTTCTTTCCTAATGTAACAATTACTTTTGGATTGACCAAATCAATCATACTTGAAAGATATGAACGACAATTTTTAACTTCTTGTCTAATAGGACTTCTTACTGTACCATTTTCGCTTGTTGGACAACAAAGAACTGCATTCGTAATAAATACCTCAGATCTTGTCCATCTAGTGGATGCTAGCAGTTTCTCAAAGTTTTTGCCTGTCGCATCACCATGTAATGGAATACCTGTTACATCAGCACCTCGTGGTCCAGGAGCTTCAGCTATAAACATAATATCTGCATTAAGGTTACCATTTTGATAACCAATTACTGCTTCTATTTCTTGCATAGCTTCACACTTTGTGCAGCTTTTTGCTTGTTTTATTATTTTGTTGTATTCTATCTTTTTATCTGGCTTATTAATGATGACCATTTTACCTCTAATAGTTATTCTCGCAATTCCTTCATTCACAAAGAGGTAGACTTCAAAAATTGTATGGTCAGTATTTCTATATTCATTAATAGTATCTATCCAGTCAAAAAGTATTGTTACACTCAATCCTTTTTCATCGGAAATTATTATTTGTTTATTAGGAGGAATATTCTCTTCTGTTACTGATATTAAAAGGTTTTTTCCTCTCATATCAATTGAATCTTCCCAGCCTTCAATATGTGTAACCATGTTTATTTCATAAGGTTTTACATTGTTTGCAATTTCCTTTAGTCTAGTAAAATAATCAATACTAATCACTCTCGACCACCTTTCATCTAAATATTACCATAATATAATTTGTTTTTACTATTTAAGTTTTGAATGATTGAAGTAAAGTAAAGAAGCGGACATAACAAAAGAGAAGGTTGTATTTAAATAGAAGAAACTCAAAATTTAACTATCGATACTTTTTATTTTTTCTTATGTCTTTTTTCATTTTTCTTTTTCTACACTATACTTTTTTTCATATTTCTTTTTGCTTTCTTTTTCTACAATCCAAAAATATCCAGTACCCCAAACGCTTGGTACTATTGGGTTTGAGGAGAATTTGTAAATGGGAATTTATGGAATTTTATTTTTGCAGTTAACGAAACTGATGTTGCTTACTTAGAAACTACAGATTCTCGTACTTACACTGCTAAATTAACAAACTCTGACGGTACTCCATACGTTGGTCGTGTAACAGTTGACTTAGCTGAGGTTAATCCTGCAACTACTACAACAAATACAACTGCAGTAATTACAGCAGTTAACGGAACTACTTATACAACTCTTGGTCAATCTTGGACTGGAGTAACTGATACAAATGGTAACCTAACTTTCACAATCGCTGCTGCTTATGGTGCGACTGATTCGACTGATTCTGTTACTCATGTACGTCCTACAATCACTAAAAAAGATGGTGACACACAAGCTAAATCTACTATTGCAGTAACTCACTTCTTTGAATTAGCAACTACAAATGGTCAAAAGAATTTAAATATCGCAAGCCTGCATATCGATAAGGACAAAGACTATGTATATGCTAACGGATTTAAATACAAATGGGATAGCAATGATCAATTCTTCATTGCTGGACAAAAGGTTTCACAATCTGAATTCGAAACTGCTCTTTCTAACGGTGATGAAGTAACAGTTGACTACAAAGTTAAAGTTGAAAACTCTTCAACTTGGAACATCACTAAAGATGTAACTTTAGCTGACGATGTTGAATTCACAAACCCTGCAAATGATGTAGTGACTTACGATGGCTATAACTATGATTTAAGTGGTAAAGCTCAAGCTGGTCAAACAGTTAAAGTTTACCGTACAGTAGATGGCGTTTCTACTAGAGATTTAGTTGGTAAAACAACTGCTGACTCTAGCGGTAACTGGACAATCAAAGCTGTTAACTTAGCACAAGATAAAGCTAACAAATTTGAAGCATGGTCATTTGCTCCAGGTAAAGATAGTGCTACTCCATGGGCTACTAATTCTGGTGCGGAATCATATGGTTCAACTGTAATTAACGAAGGTGCATTTGCTTCAACTCAAATCAAAGCAACTGATAACGGAGATAACGGTCTATCTGTTACTGACGTTCTAGAATTCTCATTCCTTAACAGTAATTATGGTCACAAATTTAACGATAATGTAAAAGCTGGAACAATCACTGTGACAGATGGTCAATCACAAACAGCTACATTGACAGTTAAAAAAGTTGGGGATAATAAACTTGAAGTAACAAAAGTTGAAAAAGATGTTAATTCAACATTCAACTTCAAATCATCAACTATCTCTATTACATCGACTACAGGTGTAGTTAACCAAGATCAACTTGCTTATAATGCTTCAGCATCTACTGGGAAAACATTTAACTTCGTAGCAAATATTGGTTCTACAACAGGTATCGCTTCTGCTGCTACTGCAGATGCAATTGTAATTGATGGTAAAACATATGCTCTTAAAACAACATCTCTTTTATACAAAAAAGATGGCACATCTGTACTAGGTGGAACAAATATCGCAGCGTATATTAATGGTGCTGGAACTAATGCACAGGTAACTATTAGTGGAGATGTTCTTACAGAACTAAATACTCCAGCAGAAGTAATTACAGCGCAAGTTGCTGCTTTTAAATCAGCTCATGCAACTGCTTTAGCATTGACAGTACCTACAGTTGCAATAACAGATGAAGCAGCAGTAAATAATGCACTTACAGCACACAGTCAGTTAGTATCTGGTGCTAAAACAGCATTATCTGCTGAAAAAACACTACTTGATAATCTTAAAAATAAAATTGCATCTTTAAAAGCAGCATCAGCAGACCAAGCATTGGTAAATGGTGAATTGGCTAAATTAACAGATATAGTATTATCTGCAGATGTAGTGGCAAGTAATGCAACAGTTAAAGCAGAAGTTGAAAAATTAGTTAACCTTAATACAGTAACTGTAGCAGTGTCACAAGTTGCAGCAACAGATAAATGGACTGTAACATTAACTTCAAAAGTGGCAGGAGCAACTGCAGTTAAAACTGTTACAGTATCAGAAGTAGTATCAGCTGACCAAGCTTTGGTTAATGCAGAATTAGCTAAAGTTGATTCTACTCTAGTGTTGCCTTCAAGTGCAACAGCTGATGAAGCAACAATTCTAGCTGCTGTAGGAAATAAAGTTAACCTTAATGCAGTAACAGTTGGAGTTTCACAAGTTGGTGTTACAAATGTTTGGACTGTAACAGTAACTTCAAAAGCAGCTCCAACAAAAACGGCTAATAAAGGCGTTACAGTAACTGTTGCTCCTTAATAAAAATAAACGAAACGTTGCTTTATAAATCGTTAATTCGATGAAATAAGCGGAAAATATTCCTCATGTCCTTACTTTATAAATCTAGTTGTTTATACTCTATGATTTTAGTAAGTAGACATGAGGTTTTTTCTAACTGTTACCTTCCAATTAATAGGAGAGGTTCCTATTCTTGCTCAACAGTCTTAAAGCAAGTGCCTAATCCTCCTGGATCCAGTGATGCTCTGATAAGCAAAAGGGATTAAGTCAGGTAAAGTCGTACTCATAGAATGAGGCGGGGCTCTTTAAAAGACAGCTATGGTCAGGTAGACGAATTCATGTAGGCAGGGTGAGGTAGTGAATACTGCGAAGAATGCTAGGAGCTCGGTATTCATCCTTACAGATGAAATGATGTAATGGCGCTCAGTATAATTGACTGTTAAACTAGGCGTTCTCACTCCTGAATAGTGGAGACCTACGGTTGTCAAAATAAGGGATGGAACTAACGGAACGTTTGAAGTTCTCTTGGAAGAGGTGTATCAGCACCATAGAAGTTAAGAGAATGGCAGCGGGTTCATAGTAGTGTTGATAGCTAGCCGTTTGGACTTGTATGGCAACATAAGAGAAGGATAAAACTAGCAGGAGCGAAGGAACCCAGTCAGTAGTAATTTTAATATGACTTATTTCCCCAAAAGTAATGTCATATGTTTTACAAATGAAAAGATGAAGTCAATCACATTCGTGTGGTTGACTTTTTTATTTGCTAATTTCTCACGAACGGAAAGATACAAATAGGTATAGAATTGAAGTTTTTTCTATGTTTCGAAGATTAAGTTCATATCCGTTAGTAAGCTAAATTTTATGCAGTTCTATAAATGAAGGATAATTTGCGGAAATTGTATAATGTAGCATGTAGAATTAACTTCATAAGGTTTCTTGGTACATTTTGTAATGAAAAATTTAATTTCTAAATTATTTTGTAATATTATAATTACCCCCTCATATATTTGTAGTGGGGAAATAAGAAAATAAAGAATTATCGCTGATGGCACGCCGTATGCGGTGAAAGTCGCATGTGCGGTGTAGGCTCGTTATAAAATCGAAAGTTAGATTAGATATAAGACGAGAATAGCAAAAGTATAACGTATTTTAACTTTAATGGGATTAGTGATTCTATAAGTGTAGTACCGAACGAAGAAATAAGTTTAACTTCTTCATTTACAATTGAGGCTTGGGTGAAACCTGAAAGTTTTATAGGACCAGGTGGCATAAAAGGAATTGTATCCAAGTACCATGTCGATGGAGTCCCATCCTATGCTGTAAGACTTATCAATGGAAAAGTCAATTTCACAGTGGGTGATGGAGATAGAAATGAAGTAACATCTTATCAAGAGTTACCACTTAATCAATGGACCCATGTAGCTGCTACCTTTAATGTCCACGATGGTGTAATCAGTATTTATATCAATGGTGTACAAGATATAATGAAATCAGGAGCAACATTAGCTACAAATACATCTGACCTACGAATTGGTGTTGATTTTAACAATCGCTTTTTTGAAGGAGGAATTGATGATGTTCGTATCTGGAGTGGTGCAAGAACAGCTGCACAAATTTTACAACTAAAGAATAACGACTTAGTTGGTATTGAAGCTGGATTAATGAATTATTGGAAACTGAACACTGCAACTGACGGAGTTACTCCTGATTTAGCTGGGTTTAATAATGTAGGCATAGTAGAAGGTACACAAATATTAATAGAGAACAGTAGATAAATCCGAGGTACTTAACTAGTATTTTCATCGAATTGGTTATGCTAAGTTAGTTTATGGATAGAGAGCATTTTTCCGCGTAAAATTTAGATAAAAGGGGTGAGGTGGGTTCAGAAAGGGTCCTGTTTCACCTCTTTACTGGTTTTCTAGATTAATAAAGCTGATTATGAGGATAACAGTATGGTGCATATCTCAAATCGAAAACGGAGTTGAAAGTCCTTTTTCAAATATAGTGACATTCCTGTAAATCTTATTTTCTGACTTATTATTTGGTAGTTTTTTTCTTATGAAGCATTCGGAACAAAAAGCGTCAGAAAACATAATGATCAACAGTGTGAGCATCCATCGGGTGCTCCTTATATTTAAAATGATTTCGGAACATAAAGCGAATCATTTCAAAATAGCACTTAACAAAACTATTAACATTCCTCAGTATTCGTTTTTATATAGTTACTATATAGTCAGAAATGGGGAAATAAGTTTTAAGAATTACTGCTGATGGCACGCCGTATGCGATGAAAGTCGCTTGTACGGTGTAGGCCCTATCGAAAGCCGAGAGAAAGAGAAGGTATAAGACGGGAATAGCTTAGTATTAAAAAATGCAACTGAACTAAATAAAGCTGGTAATTATAACGGTTCCTATGGTATTACAAATACTGGAACATATGGTCCTAATGATATGGAATCTGTTGCTTACTTAAATGGTAACCTATATGTTAATTCGACCGCGACATTGAGATGGATTTTTGTTACTGGTGGTAAAATTTATATTGATGCTGGTCCAACCGGTGTTGTAACACTGCATCCATCTTGGCAAGAACCAGGCAAATCCTCTGTCAAAGGTGATATAGTGATTATTTCTGGTACTGTTAATTAGTAGGATCGTTCTTATCTAACCTCACCCATTAAACGGTGGGGTTTCTTTTTGTACCCTTAGGGTATTTTTATTATTGAAGCTTAACTTTCTCTCAAATTGTGCAGTAACTAATACTCTATTGTTAGTTTATTATTTTGTACCTACTTGTCCATTCGGAACAAAGGCGTCGGTAGAAAACATAACGATCAACAGTGTAAGCATCCATGGTGTGCTCTTTTAATATTTGTAACCTTTATCCTATTTAATTGTATTTTATTAAAAATATATTGCGGAATATAAAACTAATGAACTATAATATGTGTGGGGAAATAAGCTTTTAGAAGTGTACAGCTGATGGCACGCCGTATGCGGTGAAAGTCGCACGTATGGTGTAGGCTCGTTATAAAACCGAGAGATAGTAAAGGTATAAGTCGAGAATAGCATAACACCAGTTCCAGCAACTGTAGGAAGTTTTTGGATAAAAGATCCGATGGTATTGAAAAGTGCTAGTTATACAAGTGGTCAAGCTACCACGATAAGGTTAGACTATTATACTGATACTTTATTTGTTAATGGTACTCTCACAATTCAATTACCTAGTGAAATTACCGTAACTACGGCCGATAATGTTAATTTTGGGGTGTGGAGATCTATAGCGGCATCAGAAATTAGCGCTGATGGACATACTTTAACTTTTACAGGAATAAATACAAGTGGAGATTTTGCTATTCAATTAGATAACAAATTAATTCCAACTCAAGGAAGTTATGATATATTTGCTCAAGCAGATGCAGATGGATCAGAGAATTCTTATTCGGCAGATACAGAAACAGTTACATTGATATCACAATAGTTTTTTTGACCTCACTTTTCTGGTGAGGTTTTTTTATGCATCTGGAAGACTAAAAGCAGCATAAGTTAGTAGTGTTAGCGTTATTTTTTATTCAAAATGTTAATAATAACTACCTTTAGTATCGAGTTGTATTTAAAATATATTTATTTGATAGACAGATCCAGTAAGTAATCCCCCTACAAAATCTAAACCTACTGCTTTTTTTAAATCCTCACATGCTGGATCCCACAATTTAAATCCAATTATGCCCCCATGAAGAAACTCCTCCAAATACTTTATAACACAAAGACATATCTATATACCTCCATGAATATATTGTTGGTAATACAAATTTCCGATATGGACAAGTTGCCATAGGAAAATGGGGGGAAGAAAAATGGGGAGAAAGCGGTTGGGATTTATCAGCTTGTTTATTGTACTTGCACTTGTTCTGTCTGGCTGTAATTGGTGGAAGCAATCGGATTCCAAGGGAGGTTCGGGGGAGGTAGTTGTTGGTTTGGTGTCGGAGCCAGATTCTGTTGATATTCATCGAACATCGTCGACAGGAGAGGCGAATACTCCTTTGTATGATACCTTACTGAAGCTTGATGATGAGGGGAATATTGTTCCAAATCTAATCACTGATTATGAGATTGTAGGAGATGGGAAAGAGGTAATCTTTAATCTTAAAGAGGGAGAGAAGTTCCATTCGGGGAAGCCAGTCAATGCAGAGGCAGTTAAACTATCCTTCGAAAGATTAGTGGAATCGTCTCCTTTTAGTACAAATGCTGGGGACATAGATAGTATAGAGGTAATTAGCGAACACTCCTTCAAGATCACATGGAAGAATCAGTTTGCACCATTTTTTATTAATGCGACCACTTCCTTTTTGGCACCGATAGACGTTTCTGTTTTAGATGAAAAGGGAGAAGGGTTTGAGAAAAATCCTAGTGGTTCAGGCCCGTTAAAGCTAAGTAAAATCAATCGCGGAGACTCCTTGGTGTATGAGCCGTATAAGGATTTTGATTGGAATGATGGTGGTCCAGGATTTGATAGCGTGAAATTTAGATTTATACCGGATGAAGAGACTAGGATTTTAGAGTTTAAGAAAGGTAATGTGGATGTTTTATTGAATGTGCCTTACCAATATATTGAGGATTTAGAGAAGGATTCAGAAGTGACAATCGAACGTGTGCCAGGGGATGTTTTAAGTTATTTAGGCTGGAACAATAAACTCCCTATTTTCCAAGATAAAAAAGTTAGACAAGCTATTGCAATGGCAATTGATAGAGATTCTATTATAGATAATACATTAAATGGTGAAGCGAAAGCAGTATTTGGACCATTACCGAAGGCTGCATTTGGCTATAGCGAGAAAATAGAAACGATGGCAAACGAGAAATATACAAGAGACACAGAGCAGGCGAAGAAGCTATTAGCGGAAGCGGGCTGGAAAGAGTCGAACAATGATGGAGTGGCTATGAAGGATGACAAGCCGTTTGCAGTAGATTTATGGGTAGACGATGATCCAGCCAATCAACGAGCGGCTCAGGTTATACAAAATCAACTAATGGAGATTGGTATTAAAATAAACATCTCTGTGAAGGAATCAGCAACTATTATTGAGCAAACACCTAAGGGAGCACATCAAATGTTGCTTTGGAGCTTTGGTTGGCCGGATGCGGACGTGCTGAACTTCTTGTTATTCGGGAAAGAAAAATCGAAGAGACTTCATTATGAAAATGAAGAGATTTATAGCATTTTGGACAAGGCTGCGATTGAAATGGATCAGGATGCAAGATTAAAGCTGTATGAAGAGGCGATGGAAATGCTAGTGGAGGAATCTCCATTTGTACCGCTATATGTGAAAGAAAATATTACAGCAGTTCGTAATTTTGAAAGCTTTAAGATTCATCCAATCGAGGGCACGATCCAATGGCAGGATGTAAAAGTAAAGGAATAGAAGAAACTTACTCTGTACAAAAGGAGGCGTTTATTTGTCATCCTATCTATTCAAAAGAATCACTACAATGCTTATTACCATTATTGGAGTCTCCATTTTAGTGTTTATGATTATTCATTTAATCCCGGGTAATCCAGTCAATCATATACTAGGTGACTATGCAACAGAAGAGTCTATTCAAGAATTAGAATCTAGATTAGGACTAGATAGGCCAATAACCGTTCAATATGTATCCTATATGGCGAATGCAATTCAAGGAGATTTGGGAACTTCTTTTATCACTGGTTATACGGTCGTTGAAGAGATTATGAATCGAATACCAGTGACTGCCCAATTAGCTTTTTATAGTATCATATTTGGTTCGTTTTTAGGGATAGGCATAGGAGTATTAGCTGCTGTCAAAAAGAATACTATATACGATCAGCTAGCAATGACTTTGGCTCTAATTGGTATTTCTGCACCGGGTTTTTGGATTGCTTTGTTTTTAATTCTTCTATTTTCTTATCAATTAAGTATTTTTCCAATCTCAGGGTACAGCGGGTTTTATTCACTTATACTACCTTCTATCACTTTAGGTTTGGGAACCGCAGGAAGTATTGCAAGAATGACACGCTCCAGTATGCTAGATGTGATTAAACAGGATTATATACGAACTGCTCGAGCTAAAGGAGCAGGCGCGTATCGGTTAATCTTTCAACATTGTTTGCAAAATGCTGTCATACCGGTTATTACATTAATCGGTATGCAGTTCGGTTATTTGATGGCAGGAGCAGTAGTTACTGAGACTGTATATGCACTGCCAGGCCTCGGCAGTCTAATTGTTTCAGCAATATCTACCCGAGATATTCCAACTGTTCAAGGATTATTGTTATTTATGGGCTCTATTATTATACTTGTTAACTTTGTAGTTGATTTGCTTTATACCAAATTAGATCCTCGTATTCAATACGAATAAAGAGTCGTGTGAGGGGAGAGAGAAAGCTGAAATCAGTAGATAATTCGACTATTTTAACAGCAGAATCTATTCATAGGAAATCTTCTTTAGCTATTTTTATTCAAAAAATGACGAATAACAAAGGGGCCGTCATTGGCTCCCTCATCTTACTATTTTTCATCATCACTTCAGCGTTTGCTCCATGGTTTGCAACTTATCCTGTAAATGAAATGAACTTTGAGGATAGCCTAAAGGGTCCAAGTGTAGAGCACTGGCTAGGGACAGATGAATTTGGCAGAGATATTTGGACACGCATTCTCTACGGAGGAAGAGTTTCCTTATTGATGGGGTTATTTGCAGTAGTTGTTTCAGGGTCGATCGGTGTCATTTTAGGAGTAGTGGCTGGGTATTATAGAAAATTAGATATGTATATCATGCAATTTATAGATATTCTAATGGTTTTTCCTTCATTACTGATGGCGATTGCAATAGTTGCAGTTTTAGGGGTAGGTCTAACGAATGCAATGATCGCAGTCGCTATATCGGCTGTTCCCTCCTTTGTAAGAGTAGTCAGGGGAGCAGTTTTAACAATAAGAGAGACGGAATACGTGGAGGCTGCTAGAGCGTTAGGGCTACGGAACTTCAAAATAATATTCAAGCATATACTACCGAATGTCACCTCACCAATCATCATATTAGCTACTTTGGAATTTGGAAGTGCCATCCTCTCCGCAGCATCCTTGAGCTTTTTAGGACTAGGAGCACAACCACCTAATCCTGAGTGGGGAGCGCTAGTCTATGTAGGAAAATCATTTTTAAGTCAAGCATGGTGGATGACCTTGTTTCCCGGACTAGCAATAATGCTAGTAGTACTAGGCTTTAACCTGCTAGGTGACGGTCTAAGAGATGCATTAGATCCAAAATCAAAATAATAATCAAACAAGGAGTGACTCAGGTGAGCTTACAGCAAATAATAGAATCTTATGTGACGACTATTGAAGCTGACTTTGGAATTTATATTAAGCATCTACAAACAAATGAGGAAGTAAATATACAGGGTGACAAGCTATTTCAAACGGCAAGCGTGATGAAGCTTCCAGTTTTAGCAACCTTATATGAAAAAGCGTATAAAGGTGAAATTAATCTTCAACAACGAATACAGCTGACTGAACAAGACTATGTGCCAGGCTCTGGGGTATTTCAGGAAATGGAGTATGGCATAAAGCCAACGATTAAGGATTTAGCTACGATGATGATCATCGTAAGTGATAATCTTGCCACAGATAAATTATTAAAAATTCTTGGTGGGGTTAACCCAGTGAAAGAAACAATGGACAGATTAGGACTTAATAACATTTATATTAAGCATTCTATTTGGGAGCTTCTAAGCTTAAGTGTAGGGATATCGTATCAGCCATACAGCTCTGAACTTTTTGATGAAATCATTAGACGCTTGAAGGAACAGGAAATAGATTGGGAAAGTGTCGTGTATCAGCACAATAAAGAGAGCAATGTGAGTTCAGCAAAGGATATGTCTCTTTTACTAGAGTTGTTCGCAAAAGGAGAGTTCGTCTCTACGAAATGTTCAAGAGAGATAATAGATATATTGCATAGACAGCACTACCAGCAACGTATTGGAGGGCTTCTGCCGCGCAATACGCCTGTAGCCAATAAAACCGGTAGCCTTGGAGCTATGTACAATGATGCAGGAGTTGTTTACTTACCTGAAAATCAAGGTCAGTATGTCATTTGTGTCTTCTCTAATGGACATTCCTTAGAATATGAGGGGGACGAGCCCATTGCTCAAATTTCCAAAATAGCATATGAATATTTCTTGGATGGGAGGTAGATTCATTGACTATCTCACTAGATTTGCTAACTGTGGAGCATGTAAATATATCTTTCAAAAATGATAAATCGCTAAATATACCTGCAGTAAGAGACTTGTCATTTCATATTCAGCAAGGGGAAACAGTTGGCTTAGTTGGAGAATCGGGCTGTGGAAAAAGTGTAACAGCACTTTCATTGATGCAGCTAGTGGAGAAAAATACGAGCTCTATTGAAGGAAACATTGTCTTTGAAGGAGAAAATCTAAATACATTTTCAGAAAAAGAGATGCAGGAGGTTCGTGGAAATAAAATCTCTATGATATTTCAAGAGCCTATGACATCCTTGAATCCAGTCCATAAAATAGGCAAGCAAATTAGTGAGGTTCTTTTTCTACATGGGTTTGCCACGAAAGCTAACAGCAAGGAAAAAACAATTGAGATTCTAAGAAAGGTAGGGATTCCTCGAGCAGAAAGCATTATAGATGAATATCCCCATCAGCTTTCGGGAGGTATGAGACAAAGGGTGATGATCGCTATGGCAATGGCATGTAACCCTAAACTCCTTATCGCGGACGAGCCTACCACTGCCTTAGATGTAACAATTCAAGCACAAATACTAGATTTGATGAAAAACTTGCAGCAGCAATATCATACGGCAATCTTACTCATCACGCATGATTTAGGGGTCATCTCAGAAATGGCTGATCGGGTCGTTGTCATGTATTACGGACAAATAGTAGAGCAGGCAGATGTTAGAACGATTTTCAAGAATCCAAAGCATCCCTATACAATTGGTTTGTTGAATTCTGTACCGAATATCTATAGTGAGAGTAATGATCGGCTCACTCCTATTGAAGGAAATGTCCCAAATATAGGGGCAATAAAGGAAGGCTGTCCATTTCGTTTTAGATGTCAGCAAGTACATGCAAAATGTCATGAGCATAACCCATCCTTATTTAAGCTCGATTCTCAGCTAGTACGTTGCTGGTTATACGAGGAGCAGGGGGTGAAGGTTTGAATAAACCTCTATTAGAAGTTAAAAACCTAAAAACTCACTTTCCTATTAAAAAGCGTTTTCTAAAAAAAGGAAAGCAGTTTGTAAAAGCCGTAGACGGACTCAATTTTTACGTAAACAAAGGAGAAACACTAGGGATAGTAGGAGAGAGTGGCTGTGGGAAATCCACAATGGGCAGAAGTATTCTTCGTCTTATAGAACCTACTGAAGGTAGGATTACCTTTCAAGGAAAGGAAATAACCTCATTAAATGATAAGGACTTAAGAAAAATGAGAGGCGAAATGCAAATAGTATTTCAGGATCCCTATGCCTCCCTTAATCCTAAAATGACAGTTGGTGCTATATTAGGCGAAGCACTTCAGACTCATGGTATCTCCCAAGGATCTAAGGAAAGAACAGAAAAAGTTCAAGAGCTATTAGTGAATGTAGGGCTAAGCCCGATTCACATCGACCGCTACCCACATGAATTTAGTGGCGGTCAAAGACAGCGTATTGGAATTGCCAGGGCTATCGCTGTAAATCCATCCTTAATAATTGCAGACGAACCAGTATCTGCTCTAGATGTATCGGTTCAGGCACAAATCCTCAATCTATTTCAAGACTTAAAGGAGTCTCTAGGACTTACTTATATATTCATCGCTCATGACCTTAGTGTCGTCAAGCATGTCAGCGATAGAATAGGAGTTATGTATTTAGGAAAAATAGTAGAGTTATCTGATAAGAAAGGGTTATTCCAAAATCCACTACACCCTTATACGCAAGCACTCATGTCTGCCGTACCCTCATTAGATCCTGATATAAAAAAGGAAAGAATTATCCTAACTGGTGACGTACCAAGCCCCTCCAACCCACCAAGTGGCTGCACCTTTCATACAAGATGTCCCTATAAACAAAATGTATGTGAAACAGTCATCCCAAAAGAAATCAATGTTGCTGAAGGCAGGTATGTCAGCTGTCATAAGTATGACGATCAATATAGTAAGCAATTCTAATAGTCCCCCTGTTCTCAGAATAGAGAACAGGGGATATTGCTTTAAAGATATAAAATATTGTTTTCAAGACATTTACCGATTGAAGTAACTTTGGCAAGCAGTCCATTTCTTTATTTTTTCGTTCTCCTCTCCAAATTAAACCCGAACCTCTTTTCTCTATTGATTAGAGCTACAGGTGGCGACTCCTGTGGGATGAGTGAGATGATAAGACATCACAAACGACGCGACAGCGACGGTGATGGCTTATCGCTCACCCCACGGAAAGCGTCCACCTAAAGCGGAAATCAAACATACTTTGCCTCTTTTTTAGTAAGAAAATGAGTTATTATCCCTTCCCCGAACACTATTCACTAGATTGATTGAAGCGACAGGTGGCGACTCCAGCGGGATGAGTGAGACAGATTAGCCATCACAAACGACGCGACAGCGACGGTGATGGCTTATCGCTCACCCCACGGAAAGCGCCTACCTAAAGCGGAAATCAAGCATACTTTGCCTCTTTTTTAAAGAGTAAGTAAATAAGTTAGTTACAAAATTATCCCTTCCCCGAACACTATTTACTAAATTGATTGAAGCGACAGGTGGCGACTCCAGCGGGATGGGTGAGACAGATTAGCCATCACAAACGACGCGACAGCGACGGTGGTGGCTTATCGCTCACCCCGCGGAAAGCGCCCACCTAAAGCGGAAATCAATTACTTTATTAATTGTAAAGTATCTAGATATCATTATTTACTCTTCATTTATTCGTGTTCTTTCACATAAATGCTACAAGAATCATAAGAAAGCAGAAACTCATATTTAAAATTTTCCAAACATAGATAGCTAATTTTTCACATTCTAAATCATACAAATAGGGACTAGCACATAGATTAGAAAAGTATCAAATTATAAGTTTGTTACTTCATCTCATAGGAAGGATGCGATCCTCATATTACGACATTAGCTAATGGAAGGTGCAAAATCACACTTTTAAAAGTGAAAAACATTTGTGCTAAAGGGGGATATTAAATGAAGAAAAACCTAGTTAATAAGTTTTTTAGAGTATTTTTGGTACTAGCTATGGTCTTGACGATGTTCAGTCCAATGATGACTGCATCGGCAAATGGTGCGACAAAGCAGTTTAAACCAAATACTACTAGTGAAAGCACAATGCAGTTAAAATCAGCAATCGCTGAGCAAACAAGTTTGGGGAACGATGGACCGAAGCTTCACAAAGACTTACAGAAACTATCGGGTAATCAGGAAGTTGCAGTTATCATACATCTATCCGAGAAACCTGTTGCTCTTGAAAAAGGTATTAGTGAATTAAAGGGAAAATCACTCTCTGCTTCTCAAGAAAATAGTATAAGAAATAAGGTAAAAGCTCAACAAACAGCTGTAAAAAAAGAAATAAATATAAAAAAGATTGCTATGAAGCAAGGCTATACATTTGATACAGTATTAAACGGTTTTGCAGCGGTTGTCAAAGCGGATGACCTTCCAAAACTATTAGATGTTAAAGGTGTAACACTAGTGGAGCCTGATGCAATCGTTTACGCATCAGAAGAACCACAAAAAACGAAGCCTGTTAAATCTACTGTCACTAAAAAAGAAGATAAATTAGATGCAAAGATGAATACAAGTATTTCATTCCTAGGCATTGAAAGACTATAGAATGAGGGAATAGAAGGGCAAGGGATTAAGGTTGCAGTATTGGATACAGGTATTGATGCAGATCATCCAGAATTTGCAGGTATCTATAAGGGTGGTAAGAATTTCATCCCTAATTCATCTACCTATACTAGAGCTCGTGCAGATAATGACGCATCGGAAACTTCACCGGCTGAACGTCCTGCAGGAACTCCAGAATTTAATGCGAAAGGAGATGCATTCTATACTTCTCATGGTACGCATGTAGCGGGTACAATCGCAGCAATAGGCGCGAATGAATACGGCATTAAAGGGATTGCTCCAAAAGTGGACCTTTATGCTTACCGCGTACTAGGTGCTTACGGCAGTGGATCTTCCTCTGGTATTGTAAAAGCCATAGATACGGCAGTAATAGAAGGAATGGATGTTATTAACCTTTCACTTGGTGGAGGAGCTAACTCAGAAACGGATAGCGGATCCTTTGCAATCAATAATGCGATGATGGCTGGTACTATTTCTGTCATTGCAACAGGTAATTCAGGTCCGAATCGTGGGACAATGGGTACTCCTGCGACAGCCCGTTTAGGAATTGCTGTTGGTAACACTACTAATCCTGAAGTCATGCATAACGGAAAAGTAAATGTTACGATTGGCGAATATAAACTTACGAAACAATTACAATTGATGGGAACTACTTTTGGTACGGATGTTTCCACTCAGCTTCAAGGCGAATTTGACTTAGTCGCTGTTCCTGGTAACGGTGAAGCTAAGGATTATAACGGGCTTGATGTACAAGGAAAAGTTGTAGTAGTTTCTCGTGGTGCGATTGCTTTTGTTGATAAAATTGCACATGCAAAGTCAAATGGTGCAGCAGCAGCCATTATTCATAACTTTGCTGGAGGCTCAAATGCACCAAATGCCTCTGGAACATTCTTAGGAGATTCATTTGAATTTATCCCAACGTTTGATATGTCTCAAACTGACGGGGATGCAATTCGTGCAGCATTAGAAAATGGCGCAGGGAAGGTTTCATTCGGGGACTTTGGCTCTGCACAAACTACTGGAGATGAAGTAAATAGCTCTAGCTCACGTGGACCTTCTACACCAAATTTTGATATTAAGCCAGATGTAAGTGCACCTGGAACTAATATTATGTCAGCAATTCCTATGTATAAAGCAGATTTCCCAGATGTAGTATATGGAGAAGCGTATGACCGCAAAACGGGAACGTCCATGGCTACGCCACATATCGCAGGGATTGCGGCGCTTGTTAAACAAGCAAATCCATCATGGAATGCTTTCGATGTAAAGGTTGCTCTTTCAAATACGGCTAAAATCTTGAACACTACTAACTATGATGTGTTCGCTCAAGGTGCTGGTCGAGTAGACGCATATAGTGCTGCTCATCCGAATGTACTTGCCTATGCAATCGATCAAGCTGTTTTAGATGCAAGTGGAGCAACTGTTGAAAACTTGAAGGGAACTGTAACTTTCGGTCCGCAGTCTTTGAAGGATAAAAACATTTTTGTCACAAAACAAATTAGAGTAAAAGATTTAAAGGGTCAAGGTGGAAATTATAATGTAACAGTTGATGTGACCAAAAAGTTTGGTGATGCCAAAGTGACTGTTGATAAGCCTTCATTTACATTGGCTGGAGAGCAGGTATTAAATGTTACATTGACTGCTTCTAAAGCAACAGCTCCAAATGGCTCTGAAATTCTAGGTTATATCCGTATTAACGGTGGAGGTTCAGAGGTTTCATTGCCATTCGCCGCAGACTTCTCTGGAGTGACTGCTACAGAAATTAGAAATATGGCCATATCAGGAACTGATCTATCCTTTAATGGAGATGGTGTGAAGGATTCAGCCGAGCTTACATTTACTTTGACTGGGAACGTGACAACGAACTATATCGAACTTTGGGATATCATGGATCCTGAAGGTGGAGAATATGGTGATGGTTACATTGGTTATTTACATGCAGGTTCTTCACTTGCAGCAGGCTCATGGAGACTACCGGTTGATGGAGAGTATCAACCATGGAGTGGTGCACCTGCAACAACAATTCCAGATGGTCTTTATACAATTGACTTTAATGCTATTGCAGCATCAGGAGCTGTAAGTGCTTATGTTGGTCCTGTCGTTGTAAAAACAACAAAACCTGAAATCACGGGTTCTGTGAAGAATGGAGTGGCAACAGGGAAAGTAACAGACAAATATATAACGTATAACGAAGAATTATATTTGTATGGACTAGAATATGATTTGAATGAAAAACTAAAAGCTTCGTATATTGCAACTGTAAACGGTGTGCCAGCGGAACCTGTGAAATTCAATTTGGCACAGGACGGAGCATTTACGTTCCCAGTAACAGCTGAGACTGATTCTATTAAGGTTGTTGTGAACGATGCAGCAGGTAATGTAGGGGAAGCACTGATATATGAAAGCGAAGATCCAGAGCCAGTCGTAACACTTTCTGTTAACCCGACTGAACTTACTTTAGAAACTGGAAAAACAGCTAAGCTTTCTGTTACGGAAACTTCAACGCCAGCTGAAGGTGCAGCGACAACTAAAGATGTTACTGAAGCAGCTACTTACGCTGTAGCGGACGAAAGTGTTGTAAAAGTTTCTAAAGGATTAGTAACTGCAGTAGGTAAGGGATCTACAACAATTACTATTACTTATGGTAAAAATACATTGACTGTCAATGCGACTGTCAAAGATTCAGTTGTGATTGTACCTGGCGTGAAGCTAGTTGCAAACAAAACACAAGTTGACTTGGAGCCTAAAAAAGAAGCACAGCTAACTATTAAAGAGGTAACAACAACATCGGATGGTAAAACAAAAACACAGGATGTAACGAAAGCTGCCACTTACAAAGTAGCAGACAGTAAAGTTGCATCAGTAAAAAATGGTTTAATCACTGCTAAAAATGCAGGAAGTACAACAATTACCGTTAAATATGGCAAAAGCGAATTGACGATTAATGTGAATGTTATAGAACCTGTCGTAACATTGACTGCTAACAAAACTGAGCTTGCTTTGGAGCCAGGAAAAGAAGCACAGCTTACGATTAAAGAAGTAACAACTGGAGCAGACGGAAAAACAAAACAGGTTGATGTAACGAAGGCTGCAACATACAAAGTAGCAGATAGTAAAGTAGTGTCTGCGAAAAATGGATTAGTTGTTGCTAAAAAAGCAGGTAGCACAACCATCACTGTTAATTACGGTAAAAATGAGTTGACTGTCAACGTGACTGTCACAGAACCAGGAGTAACATTAACTTCAAACAAAACACAGGTAGACCTGGAGCTAGGCAAGGAAGCACAGCTAGTTATTAAAGAAGTAACAACAGGTGCTGACGGAAAAACAAAACAAGTTGATGTAACAAGATCTGCAACGTATAAAGTAGCAAATAACAAAATTGCTTCCGTGAGCAATGGTTTAATTACAGCGAAGAGTGCAGGTGACACAACAATCACAGTTAAATACGGTAAAAATGAATTAACAGTAAATGTGACTGTTACAGAACCAATCGTTACACTTACTACTAATACAACAGAAGTGAATCTGGAGCCAGGTAAAGAATCACAGCTAAAAATTAAAGAAGTAACAACTTCAGGTGGTAAAACAAAAGAGACAGACGTAACTAGCTTTGCAACATATAAAGTAGCAAATAACAAGGTTGCAACCGTAAGTGGCGGTCTAGTAAAAGCTAAAGGCGTCGGTAATACAACCATCTCGGTTAAATACGGTAAAAATGAATTGACTGTAAATGTAACGGTTACAGAACCGGAAGTAACATTAAGCATAGACAAAACCGAAATCAGCCTTGAGCCAGGAAAAGAAGCGAAACTGAAAGTGAAGGAAGTAACAACAACTGCAGATGGAAAAACAACTGAAAAAGATGTCACTGCAAACGCAACTTATAAAGTAGCAGATAGTAAAGTTGCCTCTGTAAGCAATGGTTTAGTAAGAGCAAAAGCTGCCGGAAATACAACCATTACTGTTAAGTATGGCAAAAACGAATTAACGGTAAGCGTGACAGTTACTGAACCAGAAGTATCCCTAAGTGTAGACAACAGTCAAATCACTTTGGAGCCAGGAAAAGAGGCACAGCTGACTGTTAAAGAAGTAACGACAACAGCAGATGGAAAAACAACAGAAAGAGATGTTACAACATCCGCAACTTATAAAGTAGCAGATAGTAAAGTGGCTTCTGTAACTAGTGGATTAGTAAGAGCAAAAGCTACAGGTGACACAACCATCACTGTTAAATACGGTAAAAATGAGCTAACAGTAAATGTTTCTGTTTCAGCTCCAGAAGTGACAATAACTGCAGATCAAACACAAATTGACTTGAAGCCTGGAAAAGAGAAACAACTGAGAATTACAGAAGTAACGACAACAGCAGATGGAAAAACAACAGAAAGAGATATTACGATAGCAGCTACGTATAAAGTAGAAAATACTAAAGTAGCATCTGTTAGCAATGGTTTAGTAAGAGCAAAAATCCTAGGAGAAACGATTATCACTGTTAAATATAATAAAAAGGAAATTACAATAGCTGTTACCGTTACAGATACAGGTAAATCCGGGAACGACGTAATAGAAAATGAGTTACATGCACCTGAACTTCCTTTACCTTTGGCAGAAGAAACGTTAGCAAATTAATAAAAGATGAAAAGAAGTAGCCAGATTCTGGCTACTTCTTATTTTTGAATCAGAAAATGCAGCTTTTTATAGAGAGATTTCTTATTTATGACCGTTCACGGTGATTTATGACCGGATAGAAATTTTTATGACCGGATAGCCCGACTTTATGACCGGATAGAATTTTTTATGACCGGATAGCCCAATTTTATGACCGTTCAGCATTTTCTATACCTTTAAGGTTTTAAAAGTTTGAAAGAAGTAGCCAGTGAGAAATCATCTGGCTACTTCTTATTTTGGATTAGAAAATGCAGTTTTTTATAGATAGATTTCTTATTTATGACCGTTCGCGGAGATTTATGACCGGATAGAAAGTTTTATGACCGGATAGCTCGACTTTATGACCGGATAGAAATTTTTATGACCGGATAGCCCAATTTTATGACCGTTCACCATTTTTAAGGTTTTGAATGAGAAGTAGCCAGCGAGAAAGTGGCCACTTCTTTCTGATTAAAAGTCCTATTAACGTCATGTCATTATATAGAATTATAAGATACTATAAAGTTATATATTTCAGAAAAGTCAATTAAAGGGAGGGTTAAAAATGAACGAGGGTGCAAAAATTGGGGTTGCTAGTAACACTAAGGTCGGTAGAAAGAGTATTTTTAGTTATTTGGGTCCGGCATTAATTACCTCTGCGTTAGTTTTAGGGCCGGGGAGTGTGACTTTGTCCTCGAAGATTGGGGCTATTTATGGCTCGCAGCTCGTATGGACATTAGTTTTAGCGGTTGTGTTGATGATGGTGTACACGGAGATGAGTACGCGGATTGGAATTGCTGCAAAGGCTAGCTTCATAGGGGTTATGAAGGAAAAATGGGGGTTTTGGTCAGGGCTGCTTATTGGGATTGGCGCATTTTTGGTAACGGCTTCGTTCCAGGCGGGGAATGCGATTGGAACTGGTCTTGCTATTTCCACGGTGACTAATATGAAGCCGACTGTTTGGATTATCGTATTTACGCTTATTTCTATTGGGCTATTGTTTGCGAAGCAGTTCTATCAAATACTTGAGAAGCTTATGCTTGTTTTGGTAGTAGTGATGCTATTGGCATTCCTTATTACAGTCATTTTAGTAAAGCCATCGATCGTTGAAATTTTTCAAGGATTTATTCCTGTGATCCCTGATGGAAGTATGGGATTGATTATTGCCTTATTTGCAACAAGCTTTTCCATAGTTGGTGCATTGTATCAATCGTACTTGGTTAAAGAAAAGGGTTGGACGCTTACAGATGCAGCCAGTGGAAAGAAGGAGTCTTTCTTAGGTATTTTCCTGCTTGGATTTATCTCTTTTTTAATCATGATCACAGCTGCCACTATCTTAAAACCACAGGGCCTAGTCGTGAATAATGCAACGGAAATGGGCTTGGCATTAGAGCCTTTATTCGGTAGTTGGTCAACTTTCGTGTTTATGCTTGGGCTGTTTGGTGCTTCGTTTTCTTCGCTTATGGGAAATGCGACGATTGGCGGCTCGTTGCTGGCAGATGGATTTGGGCTAGGAAGTAACCTTTCTAATATGAAAGTAAAGCTTCTCATTATTTTAGTGATTTTGTTTGGTTCGGTTATTGGAATTGTATTTGGTTCCGCACCGCTCAATTTAATCGTCTTTGCTCAGGCGGTGACGATCTTTGTTGTTCCGTTTATAGCAATTGCAATTTTAGTAGTGGCGAATGACAAGCGGGTGATGGGTGAGTTGAAAAACAAATGGCTAAGTAATGTATTAGGAATCATTGGTTTGCTTGTGTTGATTTATCTTGCATATAACAACGTACAAAATATCTTTTTTACTTAATAGACTGGAGGACAATATGAAAACAGTAGAAGAATTAGAGAACCTGATGACGCAGCCATCTGCTGCATTGATAGATGACTTAGTGAAGCTAGAAGGAAATATTATGGTTTTGGGTATCGGCGGGAAGATGGGCCCGACGCTTGCGATAATGGCAAAGCGAGCGATTGATGCGGCAGGCTTGGATAAGAAGGTGATTGGGGTTTCCAGATTTTCGAATGGCACGCTGAAAGATGAGCTAGAGTCCGCAGGTGTTGAAACGATTGCCTGTGATTTGTTAGATGAGGATGAGCTAAAAAAATTACCGGTAGAAAAAAATATCATTTATATGGCTGGGAATAAATTCGGGACGACTGGTAACGAGTATTTCACATGGGCGATGAATACGTATTTACCAGGTAGAGTAGCAGAACATTTTAAAGGCTCAAATATTGTGGCATTCTCTACGGGAAACGTTTATCCATTAGTTCCTGTTTATGCAAGCGGCTGCGATGAGAATCATCCTGTGGCTCCAGTCGGAGAGTATGGTCAATCGTCCTTAGGGAGAGAGCGCGTGTTTACTTATTTCTCCCAAAGAGACAATACACCACTTGCTATATTCCGATTGAATTATGCAATTGATATGCGCTACGGGGTTTTATTGGAAATTGCCAAGTCCGTCTTTAATGAAACACCACTTGACCTTTCCATGGGGCATGTCAATGTGATCTGGCAGGGAGATGCAAATGAGTATGCGATTCGTTCACTTCTTCATGCGAGCTCGCCTCCGACAATCATCAATGTGACAGGTCCAGAGACGCTTTCAGTTCGCTGGCTGGCAAAAGAGTTTGGGCGCTTGTTCGATAAGAATCCTGTGTTTGTTGGCGAGGAGCAAGAAAATGCATTACTCAACAATGCGAGTAAAGCTCACCAGCTATTTGGTTATCCTCGTGTTTCTATTAGAGAAATGATTGAATGGATAGCTGACTGGGTGGCTAATGATGGAGAGACGATTAATAAGCCGACCCACTTCCAGGAGAGGAAGGGTGAATTTTAAATGGCATTAACTGACGAGCTGAAACAGCATTTACACGATGGAGCTTTCATACCTGCTCATCCACTGGCAATCACACAGGATAAACAGCTTGACGAAGAGGCTCAGCGCCGATTAACTCGATATTATATCGATGCAGGTGTTGGAGGAGTGGCGGTTGGTGTCCATACGACGCAATTTGAAATTCGTGATCCGCAATTTAATTTGTATGAAACGGTATTGAAGCTTGCGATGGAGGAAATCGAAAAGGCAAAAATTGATCGACCATTCCTTAAAATTGCAGGTGCTTGTGGGAAAACAGAGCAGGCAATAGAAGAGGCAAATACTGCAAAAAATCTTGGATATGATATGGTATTATTAAGTAACGGTGGATTAAATGAATATTCAGAAAAGGAATTGATTGAGCGCACAATGGCAGTGTCAGATATCATCCCAGTTTTCGGATTTTATCTGCAGCCAGCTGTAGGAGGACGTGTATTTAGCTACGATTTTTGGGAGCAGTTCTCAGCTATCGACAACGTGTTCGGTATTAAGATGGCACCATTTGACCGCTATTTGACGTTAGATGTTATTCGTGCGGTAAACGCCTCTCCTAGAAAAGATGAAATTGCACTGTACACAGGTAATGACGACAATATCGTGACTGACCTATTTACAGAGTATGAAGCAGAAGTGAATGGTCAGAAAGCATCGAAACAAATTGTCGGCGGCTTGCTCGGTCATTGGTCTGTCTGGACACATAAGGCAGTAGAGCTTTTTGAACAAATAAAAGAAGCGAGAGTAAATGAACAAATTGATAAAAAGTGGTTCTCCATCGCTCAACAAGTGACGGATGCTAATGCAGCATTCTTTGATTCTAAGCATGATTTTAAGGGGAGCATTGCTGGAATCAATGAAGTGCTCAGAAGACAGGGGCTAATGAAGGGAAATTGGTGCCTGATGGAACATGAAGTGCTAAGTGATGGGCAGCTAGAGGAAATAGACCGTGTTTATGCTGCTTATCCAGAGCTGAATGATGATTCTTTTGTAAAAGAGTTTTTGGAAAAGGAAAGCGCAGTGCCTAGACTCTCTTGAAATATATGTCTAGGTAAGGAAGAGGATATCGCAGGAAAAGAAACAGCATTCTACAGACACATCAAAAGGTGTGTCTTTCTTCTATTCCAAGGGGGTGGGTTTTGTGGAAACTAGTATTAGAGTAGGAGTTATAGGGCCACAGTGGATTCGAGAAACAATGGTGAGATGCTTTGGACTTTTTCCGAATATCCAACCGATTTTTAGTTTATCGGATGAAATAGTAGATGCTAGGCAATTAACGACGGAGCTTATCGATCATGTAGATTGTTTGTTTTATTCGGGAAGAATACCGTATTTAGTTTCGAAGGATGAAATCCCTATAGAGGTTCCAGCTTTTTATATACCTTTGAAGGGAGCAGGACTTTATCAAGCACTTTATAAGCTGAAGAGCAAAAAGAGTCTATCGAATATTAGTCTAGATGGTATTCAGAACAATTACATGGAAATAGTGAAAAATAATTTAGAAGAAACGTTTACCTATCAAAGCTTTCAAGAAATCGTCTATATGGAAAACAAAGAAGATGTAGTAACCTTCCATGAAAAGAATGTATTGGACAACCCCGATACAGTAGTGATTACTAGCTTAAAGCTAGTAAGTGAACAGCTGACAAGTATGAATATTGTAAATGAGTGGCTGAAGCCAACAGACCAGGATATTATTGTGGCAATCGAGCGAATGCTGCTTGCGACCAATCAACGAAAGCAAAAGGAAATGCAAATTATTATAGGTAGGATCTTTATAGAAAGTTCCGGGGATGTCCATGAATTTATGACGGAGCAGCAGGTACATAAACGAAGTCATGCTATTCACCGTATGCTGCTTCAATTTGCAGAGCAAATAAACGGGTATCTCGTTGCACTCAGCAGCAGTGAATATATATTCGTTACCAATCGAGGCATTTTTGAAAGAATTACAGAGGGTTACAAATACTTGCCAATTGTCGATGAGATGAAGAAAAAGCTAGAGGTATCTCTATCAATTGGTGTAGGTTTTGGCTTCTCAGCTTTAGAGGCTGGCTCGCATGCCAGGGTTGCTCTCATTCAGGCACAGGAAAACGGAGGGGGCTGCTGCTTCATCGTCCGTGAAGATCGCAGTGTTTTCGGTCCAATTGATTTAATCGTACCAATGAAATACCCACTCACAGTGACCGATCAGTTACTGATCAGTAAAGCAGAATTTGTTGGCATGAGTGCTGCAAATATAGAAAAAACGATGGCTGTTATCAAGCGAAAACAAAAGAATGAATTCACAGCACATGAATTAGCAACTATCCTTAGCATCACACCAAGAAGTGCACATCGAATCATTCAATCCTGGTTAGATGCTGAGCTGATCAAAATCATAGGGATGGAGAAAATTTCAAGGCGAGGCAGACCGAGACAGGTATTTGCAATTATTATGAACGAGGAATAGGAGGAGCTCTATGAAAATAGGATTAATAGGTCTAGACACCTCTCACAGTGAAATATTCACGAGATTATTAAATGACCTGGACGATACGTACCACGTGAAAGGTGCTAAAATCACCCATGCCATTCCGACCTTCTCAGAGGATTTACCAATCAGCTCCAACAGATTCCCTGATTACTACCAAATTGTTATAAAAAAATACGGAGTAGCAGAGGTAGAGACAGTTGAGGAAATAATGAATGAAGTAGACGCAATTATAATTGGAACAGTTGACGGAAGAAACCATCTGGACTGGTTCAAACAGGTTGTGACCTATCGTAAGCCAGTTTTCATCGATAAGCCAGTCGTCATGAGCAGTGAGGAAATGGCTGAGGTCATGGGCCTGAGTAAAAAAAATGGAACACCGGTCATGAGCTCATCCGCTTTACGTTTTTCTGAATCAGTCATGACTGTTAATAGGAAAGGGAATTGGAGTAGCGGCTATTTCTACGGTCCTACCCCAATGCAGGAGCAAATGCCCGGCTACTTTTGGTATGGCATTCATTTAGTAGAAATGGCTGTCACGCTTTTTGGAACAGGCGTTGAAAAAGTACAGGTCGAGTACATGTCCGATTGTCATCAGGTTCATCTGACATATAAGGATGGTCGACATCTCTTAATTCGCGGAGAATCAGAATGGCATGGCCGATTCGGAGCGGTACTTCATTCTGCAGACGATGTTCAGACGTTAAAGCTATGGGAAGAAGAGAAACCCTTTTACGCTGGACTCGTCGAGCATATTGTAGAATTTTTTGAAACTGGGAAGGGGGCAGTTTCTCTAGAAGAAACAGCTGAGATTGTTAGGATTATTGAAGAGATTAATAAGGGGTTATAAGATAGATGGTGCCATTCGGAGCTAGGGGTTGAATGGCACTGTTTTTATGGGGCTGTTGGAGGAATTGAAGAAACTGAGCAGTAATTAAATTTTCTTGAACTCCTGGATATTATACGAATGCTTATTGGGAGAAAATGATTGTTGTTTGAGTACCACTGCTCTCACAAGGAAGAAATATTACTATTAAGGAAATGTATATTACTAAAATTCTATTAGTATTTTTTGCTTATTTCAGGTAAAGTTGAATTAGTTATATGGTATTTAATGTAAAAAAGTTAAGGGGGAATATGATTGGTGAAGAGGAAGTTTCAAATAGGATTGATTTTATTGCTTTTTGTAATGCAATTCACATTCAATCCATTTCAAGCAAGTGCAAGTACTAAGGTGATGTGGGGGAAAACAGAGTTAAAGGTGGGACAGCTTGGTAAAGCCACGATACTCAATGATACAACATTGTGGAAAATAGAGAGTGATAATTCTTTAAAGAAAATTCGAACATTGAAAAAAGGGGAAGAATATCGAGTTTATAACTATAAAGCTATTCATAATGGACTTTATGGAGTAGGAGGTGGAGCTTTTATTCAAAAAGGAAATGGAATTAAGTATGATACACCCTCTAAAGGCAAACTAAAGCTTTTAGAAGAAGTGAATACCAAGAAACCGAGCGACAAACCTATAATTCTAGATCCTATGAAAGTTGCAACAAGTGCAATTGATGGCAATAATCATGTTTTCTATGTTAATGGTGATGCATCAGCAGGTCAACGATTGATAGCTGCAAATAAAGTGACTGGTGAAAATTACGTTATTCCTGTAGACCATAAGTTACTAGATGAAGGAAGTATGTACAATCATGTTCCAACAAAAGATTATATATTTATTAATCACTACGAAAATAAGAAAAGATCTGCTTATCGTTTAACTTTACAGCCACCTTATAAAGTAGAGAAGGTATTAGATAATATTCGAGAATTTGTTGTTCATGATAATCAGATATTTTATTTTCATGTTTACGACATTGACCGTGAGACTCATAAGGTGAACATGCTAGTTACTGACTTGGACGGTAATAACACAGAAGTATTTGCAGAATTTGAACAAAATATCTTTCCTACCTTTAGAGGACAATCTAATAGCCAAGTGGTGTTAGATTATACAGATTATGAAACAGGCATTGGAAGTTTATATCACTTTGATTTAGAAACTAAAGAGTTATATGAAATTGCTAAAACTAATTCTAATGGTAGTGGAATAAGTTCATATACGGTGAACAGCCTTGTTGTAAACGAGGAGATGGGTGTGCCTAATCCTACTATTCAATTATTTTCAACAACTGAAAAGCTAGGAGAATTTAGGCTGAATAACGAACGCTTAAGCGGAGTATCACAATTTAACGGAATTTTATATGTTTATACGTTGAAATCAGATTATAGTCATCAGTTTTATGCTATAAAAGATAATAAAGTGACTCCTTTGAGAAACGAAATTAATGACATTATTCTATTAGAAGAAAATTATTATTACTACTTTGATAAAACTGACCAGAAAATAAAGAAATCATTAATTGAGAAATAAATAAAAGTACTTCCAATCATTAAATGATTGGAAGTACTTTTTAATAGTATAGGACTTCAAAAAGTACACCCAGCACACAAGTTTACTCCACAATTTCCCCATCAAAAGCAGCTTGATAGATCGCAGAAATTTCTTCATGTCTTAGCTCCATCGGACTTCGAGCTAATATACGCTTCTGTTTCAATGCATCCTCAGTTAAACTTTCCAAGGCACTTTCTGGAATGTCGAAGCCTTGTAAGTTAGAAGGGATTCCAACATCTTCTACTAATCTTTTTAACTCAGCGACACATTTATAGGATGCTTCCTCCTGTGATAGATTAGCAGAGCTGAAGCCCATTACATCGTATATGTCCTTCATGCGTTTTTCGCAGCTTTTACGTATGTAGCCCATGACGTAAGGGAGAAGCACAGCATTGGAATCTCCGTGTGCGATATGGAACTGCCCGCCAAGCGGGTAAGCGAGTGCATGTACTCCAGCAACTCCTGCATTGAAGAAGGCAAGGCCAGCTAAATAGCTGCCGTAGCTCATATCTGTACGAGCTTGTTTATCATCACCATTCGATACAGCAGTGCGAATAGAATTGCTGATCAACCGAATTGCCTGTAGCGCTAATGCATCCGACACAGGACTTGCATTCTTAGAGATATACGCCTCAACGGCATGTGTCAGTGCATCTACTCCCGTTGCAGCAGTTACCTTCGGAGGCAAGGAAATTGTTAATGCTGGATCTACAATTGCCACGTCCGCCAATAAATAATCATGCGTCACCACGTCTTTTGTAGTTTCCAAGGACAACACCGAGATGTTTGTAACCTCTGATCCAGTACCAGAAGTGGTAGGGATTAAAATAGTTGGTAAACCTTTATGGGTAATATGCTTCGTACCAGTTAGGTTCAAATAATCTGCCACATTACCATCATGAGAAGCTAGCACTCCTGCAAGCTTGGATAAATCCAAAGCACTACCACCACCGACGCCAATTACCATATCAAAGGCATGTTCACGTGTATAGGAAACAAGTTTTTCGCCGATTGCTAGAGGTGGCTCTGGCACTACATCTGTATATATTTGAACGTTGTAGCCAGCATTCTCTAGTGGCTCCGAGACTTTATTAGTCAATCTGATATCCTTTAAAAAAGGATCTGTGACGATTAATATTTTCTTCACTTCAAAGCGTTTCACTTCAGCTAGAAGATGGGAAAGTGAATCCCATCCTGTATAGCTGATTGGTGTAAACGTAATTTTTTCTGACATATTGCACACTCCTTACTGATTATTCCATACAACAAGCTTTGTTTCAGTCATTTCATGGATTGCATATTTTATGCCTTCCTTGCCAGTTCCGCTGTCCTTCACACCACCATATGGCATTTGGTCTACACGATAGGTAGGAATGTCATTAATCATTACGCCGCCAACCTCTAAAAGCTTCGAGGCTTTAAATGCAGTTTGAATGTCGTTAGTAAAAATCCCAGCCTGTAGTCCGAAGTCCGAGTGGTTGATGGCTTCAATTCCCTCTTCAATAGAAGATATGCGACTCACCCCAACAATCGGTGCGAAAACCTCCTGACAGGAAACCTTTGAGATAGCATTTACATTTTTTAAAATAGTAGGCTGAAACACATCGTTTTCAATCTTACCGCCAGTGATGATTTCAGCACCATGCTCTACAGCTTCCTCGACCCATTCCAAAGCTCTCTCCGATTCGCTAGCAGCAATCATTGCAGAAATGTCAGTCGACTCATCGAATGGACTACCGACAACAAGCTTCTTCGTCATCTCACTAAATTGCTCGATAAACTCATCGAAAATCTCATCCATTACATACGTACGTTGTAACGAAATACAAACTTGCCCCTGGTTAGAGAAGGCACCCATCACACATTTCGGTACAATTTTAGATAAATCTACATTTTTATCGATGATTAAACCTGCGTTAGACCCAAGCTCGAGCGCCACCTTTTTTAAGCCTGCCTTATTACGAATGCCCTTACCTACTGCAGGACTACCAGTGAAAGTAATCATCTTCACCTTGTCGCTTTCAACTAAAGCATCGCCAACCTCGCGACCGCTACCAGTCACTACATTAAAAGCACCTTTTGGAAGTGCCGTTTGCTCGATCAATTCTGCTAAAAATAAAGCAGAAAGAGGAGTCTGTGAAGCAGGCTTCAATACAATCGTATTTCCTGCTGCAATAGCAGGTCCGACTTTATGTGCTACTAGATTTTGTGGGAAGTTAAAGGGAGTAATTGCTCCGATTACACCGATAGGCTCCTCGATTGTATAGCCAAATCGATCAGCGCCATTTTTTGCAGCATCCATCGGAATCATTTCTCCAGTTAAACGCTTAGCTTCCTCTGCAGCAAATTTATACGTTTCAATCGTCCGATCGATTTCTCCATACGCATATTTCAAAGGCTTTGAAGCCTCTAAGGAAATAATCTTTGCAGCTTCCTCACGATGAATTATAAATAGCTGTGTAATCTGTTCCAAAATAGCAGAGCGTTCGAATGCTGTTAAAGCAGCCATTTTTTCACGTGCACCGTACGCCACTTCAATTGCTTCATCCACTTCCTCACGAGTTGCCTGAGGTATTTTCGCTATAAGCTCTTTCGTATGAGGGGAGTACAGCTCCGCATATTTCTCTGAAGATTTCCATTCACCATTTACAAAATATTTTCTTTCCATTTGAATCATCCTTTCGATAGTTATTGCATTAACAATATTTTACCATGTCTCGGATGCCTTACCTGTTTAGTTCGCTTCCTGATCCTTTGAAAATGTATTGTCCACTTCACCTTTAAAGAAGTTTTTACCATAGATTAGCAAGCAAAGGATAATTCCGACAGCGAAGGCCCAGGCAGCTCCCTTGATGCATAACACGGCTGCGATAATTCCTGCAATTCCTAAGTCTGTTTGGCTGCGTGCTTCTAAAACACCAACCTTAACACTAACATACCCCTGAATGAGTAATGTTAAAGCTAAAGCTACACCTAGTATTGGTTGTACCAAGCTCACAATTGGCAGCAAGAATAGTCCCGTATTCGTGCCCCAACGGAAAGAACCAATTCCACCGAAGAAGGAATCCATTGCCTTGCGCCCTTTTTTGTAGCGTTCAATCATAACGACCTGCATTGCCGTCCAGTTAGGACCACACATCGTTACATCCGGTCCAATAATACTCATAGCTGCGTTTCGTATACCAAAGATAAGGTGAGCACGACTTGGTTGATACTCAATTTTCTCATCTGGACGAGCAGCTGAACCATCTGCTACAAGAACCTTGTTTTGCAGAACGTCTCCAAAGAGTACGATATATGCTGCAAGAACAGTTGGCAGTCCAGTTAAAAACATGAGCAATGGAGGGAATCCTAATCCAAATATCGTGTACTCATTCCATAAAGTTATAAAGTCCGGAGAAGAGAATCCCCACTGTATAGTTGGCCAAGCAGCTTCACCAAACAGTGGAGCAATTACTACTGCAATAATAATTACTGGGAAGATTCCTAACTTAGCGATTGTCCCCCAGAAGGGATTACGTTTTTGAAAAGTAGCAAAATGCTTAGAGAATAATAGATAAAAACCGATACCTATCGCAATTGTTATTGTCCAAGGGAACTCTTCAAATTTACCTCCTATTTGGAACACTGAGATAACGGCTGCTAAACCTGCTCCTAAAATAATTCCTGATTTCATAGCAGAAGGTATCATTTGGACTACTTTTGAAGCCAAACCAGTAGCTCCAAGTAAAACAGATAAAATACCGAGCGTCAGCTGGAAGGAAATAAGTGCATGAACACGCTCAGGACCTTCAGGAAATTGCTGACAGTACAACATAATCAGTGGAATAGCTGGTGTGATCCAACCAGGAACTACAGGGTCGCCTAGTAGATGATGCGTTAAATAAAAGAGTCCGTTTAAAACAACGATCGCTAGTGCTACCTCAAACGGCATACCTAATAAGGTAATTAATAGAGGAATTGCCGATAAATCCACCGCGCACATCAGTAATCCTTGCACATAATCTGGCCACTCAAACCGGTAATGAATAAAAGGTAAGCGGATCTTAAACGGGCCCGCCGGTATGTATGGAGATTCTTCTCCATACTTTCGATTTTTCCACAACATAAACTAAATCTCCTCCCAATTTCATATGTAACCCCTTACATAAAACCCCTTTACATATTATGAATACGTAACCATTTTAAACTAGTAGAAATGGTTACGTATTCATTTAAAAAGGAAAAATAAAACAAACCTAATATTAGTTTGTTTTAAGTACCCTCGTTGTGCTTCTTTTAAATACTTTAACAGACTCTGTAATTTGAACGCAACTGTTTTTTTTATTTTCAATCATTTCAATTAATTCATGGATAGCTAAAAATCCTAAATTCTCTTCAGAGATACTTCCTACTGTTGTTAGCTGAATGGAGCCATGTCTGCTTAAGTCTACGTTATCAATTCCAATAATACTCAGGTCATTTGGTATAGAGATACCATGTTGAAAAGCTTCGTCCATTAAAAATAATGCTAGTGAATCAGATCCTCCACATATTGCCGTTGGACGTTCCTGTAAATTTATTAATTGTTCAAATGCTCTAGCTATATCTTGCTTGGAGGTATCCGTATTAAAGATAAATTGATCAGGTAATGTCAGTTGATAGTCTTTCATAGCGGCCTTATAACCAAGATAGCGATTATTAAAAGTGCTGACAGATAAGGGTCCGCCAACCCATGCTATTTCCTTATGCCCTAACTCAATCATATACTTAGCTGCTAAATAGCCTGCCTGAAAATTATCTATTTCTACAAAATACTCATTGTTCTTATGTTTACGGTTATAGGTGATAAAAGGTATGTTCATACGCTTAAGCTTATCAAAGATCGGGTCATCGATTAAAATACACGACAAAACGATACCATCAATCTTATGCTCAAATGCTGTAGCATAGGCCTCGCTAAGCTTTTCGTCATTCACAAACTGAACATTCACACGATATCCCTTTTCATTGGCATAGTTAACTATGGCAGTTGTAGAGTCAACAAAAAATGGATTGTGTAATGGACCCGATAGGAGAGCGATAGACCCAGTTTTATTTTGAACCAATGAGCGAGCATGAAGATTCGGCATATAATTTAGTTCATCAATAGCCTTCATCACTTTTTCAAGTGTCGGTTTTTTTACTAATTCTGGTGTGTTTAAAACTCTCGACACCGTCGTCTGTGAGACACCAGCTTGTCGTGCAACATCTTTAGAGGATACCAAGAAAAAAACTCCTTTTATGCAATATATATGTATCCATTCTATACGGTTTTGGAGGATGTGTCACATACAATAATGTAGAAGGAATTTATAAAATAATGTGGAATTAAACGAAAGAGGGGGAGAGGAAGTCATGTTTCAAACAATCATAGAGCCGCGAGTTTCTGAAACCGATGGAGTAGGGCATATCAACAATACAACCATCCCTATATGGCTGGAGGGTGGGAGAAATCAATTATTTTCCCTGTTCAACCCAGAACTAAGCTTTCAAAACTGGAAGATGATTATCTTAAAAACAACCATTGAATATAAAGCGCAAATTTATTATGGCCAAAACGTAGAAATCAGGTGCTGGATTAAGCGGATAGGTAACTCGAGCTTAGAGTTATATGAAGAAATATGGCAGAAAGAAAAATTGACCGTACAAGCCAATACAATCTATGTGAACTTAAATGTACAGGAGAATAAAAGCGAAGTAATCTCAGACGATATTCGAAGAGAGCTGGAGAAGCATATGTATAAGAACTGAAAAAATTTTAGCTGGATTATCTATTTCAAGCTTACAGTAAAAACATATTACATAAATATCCCTTCAATTCAACTTAATAGAATCATAGGAATGACCTAGTATTATCATAGGAGTCTTTGTGCTATAATATCCATATAGTTCGTATTTTGAAAGGAATGTTTTCATGTTTAAACCAAATCAACCAAAGACATCCAATAGATTAAAAACATTGCTAGAGTTTAGCGAGCATTGGGATTTAGACCAACAAGAACGTTATGTTTTCCAATATTATCACAACAAATTAAAGGGATTAGACCCAGATCAAATAAATATCCATGGTGTGGCATTACACAAAAACAACGATGGTTTTATTATGACTGCAATCATTCGTCATTCCTTACAAAAGAAATTGAATCTACAAGACATTAGATTAGTAGTAAGAGATATGGATGGAAAAGAACTGGCACGTAAGGATTTCAATATGGAATACTTTGGCGTGTTAAGTTCTTTGAGAGCTCGTCCATGGATCTTCGAATTTGATAGTGAATCCTTACTTGTGTCAGAGGATGAAATTAAAGAAAAAATGGAGTTCGAAGTGTTATTTGAAATCCAAGAGCCTGCTGTTACTGACTTTGCTTTACAATTAGATGAAAACTGGTCAAATGGATTATCCGATGAGCAAGTTGCTTCTTTAGAATCTTCTATGGTAGCTATGGAGCCAGTGAAGCAAAATGAAATTTCCGTTGCAGCGTTCAATCTTGCAGAAACAGAAGACGGTGTAAATGTTTTCGTTCTAGTGCGCAATGCGTTTGACGAAGAAATTACTATTAGCAACCTACCATTGCAATTGTTCGATGGATCAGGAGATCTAGTTGCACAACTTGGCTTCCCTCTTGAGCAATTTGCTGTAGGTGCTCGCCAAGCTCGACCGGTTAGCCTTCATTTCCCTAAATCAGTATTCCAAAAAGAATCTCCAGACTTGTCTAACTGGAATATCCAGTTGACTGCACAATGATGATAAAAAACTCTTTACCTTTAATTAGGTAGAGAGTTTTTTTAATATTCGATGCCCTTTGTTACCATACTCTAAGAGTCGAAACAGGAGGAAAAAGGATATTGGTGAGTTATTAAAAAGAAAAAATCAATTGCATAATTAACGGTTACAAGCAACT
Organism: Psychrobacillus sp. FSL K6-2843; assembly: GCF_038626375.1. Lineage (NCBI taxonomy): Bacteria > Bacillati > Bacillota > Bacilli > Caryophanales > Bacillaceae > Psychrobacillus > Psychrobacillus sp. FSL K6-2843. The sequence continues at coordinate 820,215 of NZ_CP152021.1, forward strand.
GTGGATAAAATACCCATTTCCAGAGAGCTATTTGTCAGGCTCAAATAGTATAATATAAGTTTAATTAGAATTTTAGAGAAATATTTTACATCCTATTAGCTGGTTTAGTTAAAGATGCAGAATATTTTATGACTAAAAATCTTAGGTGAAGTAATGTTTAATCGATGGAAGAAAATGTAGAAATGGGGATATAGCTAATGACAACACCAAAACATGTAATTTCACGTCACGAGTTATATGGGATATTAATGATACATTATTACAGCCGCCATGGGGAGATAACATAAGTTCCGATATAACGAGTTTAGCTAATAATTTTGTAACAAGTGAGGGTGTAGCCTTGATAGAGGTTTTCTTTAATGCTTTACAAACCTCCCATAATGAAAGAGAAGATATTGAAATTGAATAATATGCTAAATTAAGAGAAAGATTATTCAACTACCTAGTGTGCTATTCCACTCTATTTTTGTTGAATTCTTTCTCGCTGACCAAATAGGACAGTTTAGTTTTACAGGATATTGAAAAAGGAAATATAAAAGCTAAGTTACCTTACAAGTTTTATTTCTTGATATGATTGATTCTTATAGAAGTGAAAGGAGTGACATTACAGAACATGGAATTGATAAAATTTAGGGATATAGATCTTGAAGATGTTGTGACCTTGTTCTATGAAACGATTCATTCAGTGAATTCCAAAGATTATTCACAAGAACAACTAGATGTTTGGGCACCATATGACGAAAAAGATATTAAAAAGGAAACTTGGAAAGATTCCTTAAATGAAAATATAACATATGTTGCTAAAATTAATGACAAGATTGTAGGTTTTAGCGATTTAACACATAGTGGACATCTAGATAGACTTTTTGTTCATAAAGACTATCAAGGGAAAGGTATAGCTTCAGCTCTAGTTAATATGCTTGAATCTGAAGCAAGAAAATTAAAGATATTAGAAATTGATACGGAAGCAAGTATTACAGCCAAGCCCTTTTTTGAACGTCTAGGTTACAAAACGATTTGCTTACAAACAGTAGAACTAAAAGGCGTTAAATTGACTAATTATCAAATGGTTAAAAAGATACAGTTATAAGATTCCTATTCAGCTAACAGAGTGCTTTCATTCAAGAAGGAATAATAGCTTTATATACTAAAACAGCAGTTTAGTTGAATAATGAGTTATAAATAAAAGTGTTCAGGATTAGGAGGAAAAATGGAATATAAAAACTTAGCAGCACACTTTACAGGTGAATTTGAAGAGTACAAGGGTTACTTACAGGAACATATTGAATTTAGTGGAGAAATCTTAAATCATGTCTTCTTCGGTGAGTGCAGCAATTATTTTATTGAACTCATTGGAAAAGAGAGGGATATACCAAAGTTAAAGGAATTGTTTGATTATCTGGAACTGATGGCCACTTCAGGAGATGATGAAGTGAAAGAATTACTAAGCGTTACTATACTTGCAAAAATTGGCGACTCTAAAGAAATACTAAAAAAGTCTTATAAGTATATGAGTTCTGAGACGATGAAAGCCTCAATTGAAATTGAAAGGTTTTGGGGTAGAAATTGAACTAATGGCTGCTAGCTTAATATCTATTGTCTAGAACATCAAATTAGTTTAGGCTTAGCAACAATAGTAGTCCCTATATTAAATTCAAATTAAATATGGCTGAAGAATTAAAGGTGCCTATTAAGGTAACTTAGTGCTATTGTAAAAAATGAGAGAATGAGCATAGAAATACTTCTCCTAGCTCGTTTCTATAAAAGTCAACATTCACTTTAACATAGCTAATACATAAAAGGACCATAGACAGGTTCTGGTTTGATGCATGCTTTTGATACATAAATGAATAAGAAATAATGAATAATCTGACATTTTAATAATAGAATATATAGAGAGGTTTTTGTATTCCATACTTTTGAATTTTCTCCATTTATTCTACATATAAAAATTATTGCGCGATTACCTTTTGTGGTTCTATTTCTTCAAAATTAACGGTACCGTTTCTTGTAAGCTTGTTCCAGTTAGTTCTACTTCCAACGAAATATAAAATAGTTCCATAGAAGAAGAAAAATGTATCAAGGAAGCGATAGGTGATAGACTCCCATATAGTAAATAGGATGATGTGCAGCCAATGTAGAACAGAAAAACTATAGCCATAATGTCCTGCTCTTTGAACAGCTACTAATCTGATTACAAATTCACTAAACCAGGCAACAGACATTAATATAATTGTAGTTACAGATATGTTTCCTAGTATTATTGAAATGGGAAGTATGAACAATGCCAATAAGCCAATAACACTGAGTGTTATGGATTCAAATAAGAGAAAGCTAGAGAACTTTTTACCCAAGCTAAAGAAAAAGTCTTTTTTATATAAATTAATACAATCTATAAATCCTTTCTGCCATCTAACACGTTGATGCAGTAATGAGGAAAAACCAACTATCTAAACATTGTTTTAGAACCTTTTCCTCATTGTAGGCTGGTATCAATACGGATATCTTTTTCTCAGGGCAAATAGTAAGTTTAGTTTTAGAAGTTTTTAGTGAGCTATAAATATATTTTAGTTGTAACAGTAGGTAAAATATAAATATTATTGTCAAACTGATTGATATTAAATTCAATTAAATCCTTCTTTCTTTATTAATTATTTTTTTGATATATTCTCACGTAGTCCACTTCCATATAGGAAGGAAATTCAGTGGTTGAGTTTGGATCACCAACCCAAGTTCCGCCTACTGTTACGTTCATTAGTAAATACATTTTTGTATTAGAAATATTACTTGTTCTAAACGTTACTTCATCATCAATATAAAAAACCAGTTCATCTTGTGACCAATCGAGCGCATAGGTATGCCATTCTGACCCATCTATTTGTTCGTTAAGATGAAAAGCTCTGTTTCCATTTTCTATATGTGCTACATGCCAGAGCTCATTTGGTAATTGACCCAGCATTTCTACTATGTCAATTTCTGGGAAAGATGAATGATCAGCAGGAAGAAGCCAGATGGCAGGAAAAAGGCCCTGACCTTTTGGGAATTTAGCTCGTACCTCGAACTTTCCATACAACTGTTCATGCAAACCTTGAGTGGTAACAGCTCCTGAACGGTAGGGATAGCTTTGATAAGGGGAATCAGTAACCGATAACTTTAAAATGCCAGATGAGGAAGTTACCCGTTCTGGTAAGTAATGATGGAGTCTACCGTGCTCTTTATAACCAATATTTAATTTGTTCCATTTTGATGTGGAGATTTTCTCAAGATCAAATTCGTCCTGAAATGTAAGCTCCCAACCAGACTCTGTATGCTGGTCTTTGTATGGAACCTCCACATTCACCGGTTCAGAATGCTTTATTATCTCAATCTCTTCTTTTTCTATTATTGGAGCGTCAATCACTCGCTCACTACAGCCAGCTAATAAAACTATGAATAGAATAATACAAGCCCTCATTGGTAGCTCCTCTCCATGAGAAGTATATTCATATAACAGGAAATTAATTCATGATATTAGGAATATATGTATATAAGGTTCGGTCTTTCTTCTCCTTATAAAATAATTTTTATACTTGTGAACGTACAAATCATGTACTCCCTAAGATTAAAACAGTTTTGTTGATGTTAAAATTGAGGAATGTTAAACGTTTTTTGCTTACTAATACTGAGGAATGTTAAGAGTTTGTTTTTATCCATACAAAAAGAACGCTCCTTTAGGAACGCTCTTTCAATGGTTTTTTTCTAAGTCGATATAGTTATTATGTCCTACTTTTTCTTCTGAGCCACTAAGTGATGATCGAACGTCTCATAGTACCTTTAAGCACCCCAGATCCTTCTTCGAAAGTAACTATCCACTAGGTGAATACCAAAAGTATAAAAGACTTCATCAAGCAATTCGAAACCCTTTATTTGGGGCATTCGAGCGAGCTCGAATGGATTTTATTGTTTTTCAGGGAAGCTAAAAGTGTATTTGTCACTTATTTTTCCTGCAACCCTAAAAAGTACTTGTGGAACGACACATCATTGAAAGCTGAACCCCATCCAAACGCTCTAGCTGGTTTCGGTGTTTGTTTAATTATTAATCTTAGAAAAAACTATTATAGGAATATACATTCTTATAAATACAATAATAGGATTATTTGTATTGTCTTAGAATCATTCATGATATAATGTCTGCATTGTTAGAATTTTGAAATGAGTTTCTAAATCTTAGTGATCATTGCAAGTGCTAAAAAATACTGTGTCGTATAACTGGCTTCCACAATAACCTGTGGCTGTTTACGACAATCCCGGGCTAGTTTACGACAATCCAAGCCTAGTTTACGACAATAGGTCGCTAGTTTACTACAATCCAGCGTTACTTTACGACAATCGGCATCCTGCTCCACTCCGCGAGTAAGGTTTATGACAATCCAAGGCTAGTTTACGACAATAGCTCGCTACTTTACTACAATCCCGGCTCAGTTTACGACAATAGGTCGCTAGTTTACTACAATCAAGCGTTACTTTACGACAATCGGCATCCTGCTCCACTCCACGAGTAAGATTTACGACAATCCAGGGCTAGTTTACGACAATAGGTCGCTAGTTTACTACAATCCAGCGTTACTTTACGACAATCGCCATCCTGCTCCACTCCGCGAGCAAGATTTATGACAATCCCTCGACCGCTCTATATATTTAGCGAGCTATTGGAGTCTTTTGGCCATTTGAATTGAGAGAGATTTTTCATGGAACACCAGTTAACTATACAAGGTTGGAACAAAACTCTCTGCCTTAACTGAGGTAGAGAGTTTTTTTGAAGCGGTATGGTCTTAAAAGACTCTAATTTCTTAGAAACATGTAGCAATCAGCTATCAAATCACAATCCCAATAACAGGAGGACAAACATGGTACACATTCTTTACATAGAAGATGAAGTGGATATAGGAAACTGGGTGAGAAAGGATTTAACAGAAAGAGGGTATGAGGTGACATGGCTGAAATCTGGGCAGGATGCTGAAAAGTATATTTCAAGTGTGGATATGGCAATTTTGGATGTGATGATCCCAGGGTTAGATGGCTTTTCAATTGGGAGGCGTATTAAAAAGGAAAAGGGAGACCTGCCTATTTTAATGCTCTCTGCGAGGACTGCGGTGGAGGATAAAATAGAGGGGCTAAATTTTGCAGATGATTATTTAACAAAACCGTTTCATCCGGATGAGCTTGCAGCTCGTGTCGAAGTATTGCTACGGAGATACCAAAAGAATGACGATATATTAAAGCTTCAGCATCTGATGATCTATACAAAGGACATGAGAATAGTGGACGGTGAAAAAGATGAGGAAATCCAATTAACCGGCAAGCAATATCATCTTTTGCAGTACTTCGTTCGTCATTTGAATCAAATATTGACAAAGGAACAGCTGTATGAGGGGGTATGGGGAGAGCGTTATATCGAGGGAGATAAGACGTTGATGGTTCATATTCGTTATTTACGAGAGAGAATTGAAAGGGACCCAGCAAAACCATCAATTATTGAAACCATTCGCGGAATTGGGTATAGGGTAAAAATATGAAGAGGTTTTTCCGGTCCTTACTAGCGAAGTATATGTTTCTGATTCTATTAGCAATGTCTATTGTTCAAGTTTCCTATTTAATTATTGCTTTATTTGTATTTGGTGTTTCTAGTAACACGCAGGGTGACACTTTAAACAACCATACTATAGAGGAAGGTGACGTAGAGGAAAAATGGCATCAAGAAGCAAATGGTATGCAAGTTGTGACTTCTGAAACAATAGAAGAGCATTTTACTAAGTGGAAGCAGCAACATCCAAAAGCATCAATGTTCTGGGTGGATGGTCAAGGGACGCTCGCTAATCAAGTGAACGTAAAGGAGCAGTTGCCTGCCGAGTGGTCGGCAGTATATACAGCAAAATTTATAAAACAGCACTATGGAGGGGACCCATTTACAGTTATTGCGTTTGTTGGACAAGATGAAATGAATGGTTTCATTGTACTGGAGATGCCTAGGTCAGAGTTTGATCCACCTCTTAAAAATATTTATGATGAATATGGACTTATTTTTGTATCTGGTGTTATTTTTATTATTTTTCTGTTTTTATTAGTATCCTTTTTATTCTTTAGGAGTATTAGAAAACGGTTATTGCAATTGCAAGAGGCAATGGAAATACGGGATGTGGACGGGCTACCGATTGAGATTACGGTGAAAAAGAAGGACGAAATTGGACAGCTTGAAAAAACGTTCAATCAAATGGTATTTGAGCTAAGGGAAAGCAAACAGAGCGAGCAGAAAGAGGAACAGCTACGTCGAGAGCTAATCGCTAATCTTTCTCATGATCTTCGTACACCTTTAACAAAGGTAAGGGCTCAAACTTATTCCATTGCTAAAGAAGATTTATCGGAGGAAGGTCAAAAAGCGATAGAATCCTTGGAAGCCTCTGTTGTAAATATTGACAGACTGATTGAAAACTTGATGTCATACACGTTACTAATGGCTAGTAAATATAAATTTGAAACAAAGGATATTGATGTTATTCGTTATGTACGTGAATGTTTAGCTTTATGGTACCCTGTCTTTGAAAAGGAAGAGTTTAAATTTGAAGTCAATTTGACTCCGTTCGAACAAAATAAGTGGAAAATCGACCCTATTTGGTTAGGAAGTATAATAGATAATTTATTGCAAAACGTGCTTCGCCATGCAAAAAGCGGAGGATATATTTGTGTTAAAACCGAATCTACAAATCTATACGATGCTATTGTAATTTCAGACAAAGGAAACGGGATGAAAAATGAATCCGATGAAGCAGGTGCAGGAATAGGCTTGTCTATTGTTGATATGATGGTAAAGGGCATGAAGCTAGAGTGGGATATTGAGTCAAGTGAAGCGGGAACAACCATTAAATTAAAGAAATACAAATAATGGTGTATTTGAAGGGGCATCCTTTCAAATACACTTTTTTTAAACAAAATTTAAACTTGCCCCTTACCTAGTTTTAATATTCTATCTCTAAGATAGAAAATGAGGTGAGGGAAATGGAATATGTAGTGCAGACAAACAATTTATCCAAACGTTTTGGTAAGGAAAATGCCGTAGTAGGATTGGATATGAAAATACGTAAAGGAGAAATATACGGATTTTTAGGACCTAATGGAGCAGGAAAGACAACAACCATCCGAATGCTTTTAGGTTTGATGAAATCAACATCCGGTACGATTCAAATCTTTGAAAAAGATTTAAAAAGAGAAAGAATAGACATTTTAAAAAGAGTGGGCTCCCTAGTAGAGAATCCATCCTACTATCCCCATTTAACTGCTTATGAAAATTTAGAGGCATTAAGAAAGATTTTAGGTGTTCCAAAAACAAGAATTCACGAGGTGTTAGAAATTGTTCGGTTATCCGAAGTAGCAAATAAAAAGATTAAAGGATTTTCACTAGGAATGAAACAACGATTAGGGATTGCAGCTTCCTTATTAAATAATCCGGAGTTACTAATCTTAGATGAGCCGACCAACGGGCTAGACCCATCCGGTATTATTGAGATCCGTAATTTAATTAAACAGTTGCCCGCCGAAACAGGTATGACCATCTTGATTTCCAGTCACTTATTATCGGAAATCGATCAAATGGCGACAACAGTCGGAATAGTTACGAAAGGAAAAATGATTTACCAGGATTCCATCGAAGCTTTGCGCAAGTACGCACAACAGAAGATTCTATTAAAGGTTAGTGATAGTGAGCAAGCTTGGCGCTCATTATTAGGAAATGGAATAAAAGCTGAGTGGCAGGATGGCATCATTTTATTGTCGGAGCATTCAAATGAAGGAGTGGCAAAAGCAGTCTTTACGCTCGTTCAAGGGGGCTATTCAATTTACCGTGTAGAAGAGGAAAAAAGATCACTGGAAGATACTTTCCTTCAAATGACTACTGAGGAGAAGGTAGTATGATTGGGAAACTTTTACTGGCGGATTTTTTGAAAATAAAACGTAAAGGATTATGGTTTCTAGCGTTTTTAGGCCCTTTCGGAGTTATTGCCTTGCAGATGGTTAACTATGGAGTCAGAAAAGATTACTTATTACAGCAGAGTGAGGATGATTGGAGATATTATTTTATGAATGTACATTCTTTTACCCCTCTTGCACTTGTATTAGGAATTGCCATATTAACTTCTTTTATAGCGAGTATAGAAAATGAAACAAATGCTTGGAAGCAACTGATTTCGTTGCCTGTCTCCAAAATGGGTGTGTATTTATCGAAATTTACTGTACTTGCAAGCTTACTATTTGTGTCTTCTCTTCTACTATTAGTGTTTTCACTTTGTTATGGAGTTTTACTAAATTTAGGAAATGATATTCCTTACTTGGAGTTATTGAAATATAGCTTCTATCCTTATTTTGCAGCCTTGCCAATACTTGCGTTGCAACTCTGGATTGCATCCGTGAGCCAAAACCAAGGGATTCCGATTACGACCGGGGTCTTAGGTGTGATTTTTGCCTTTTCCGCTTTTGTTTTACCTGATTGGATGATATGGAAGTGGCCATCTTTAATGAACGAATGGGATGAGCCGTTGATCAATGTGCTGCTTGGGATTGGAGTAGGTATTGTATTGTATATCGTTGGAATGCTCGACTTTATGAGAAGGGATGTGAAATAAATGATCTCAATTCTACAATCAGAATGGTTTAAGTTTCGACATTCAAAGATTATGTTCATAATATTTACCGTACCAATTATAGGAATTTTTCTTGGATTAACAAGCAGGTTTTCCAATGAAGATATGGAGATTAATGAATGGTATTTATCATTACTCTCCATGAATTTAACCTATGCTTTACTATTTTTACCCTTGATAACAGGAGTTTTAGCAAGTGCCATTTGCAGATATGAACATCAGGCAGGTGGGTGGAAACAGCTTCTAGCATTACCTGTAACGCGGGGAAGAGTATTTACGGCGAAGTATTTATTGTTGATGCTGCTTGTATTGGTTGTACAAATATTATTTTTTGCTGCTCTATACATAGTAGGGATGATAAAAGGCTTCACCGATCCTTTCCCAATGAGGATAGTGTGGAAATGTTTGGTTGGGGGATGGGTAGCGACATTGCCATTAGTTGCTCTGCAGTTATGGATGTCTATACTATTCAAGAGCTTTGCAGCGCCTTTTGCTGTTAACGTTATCCTGACATTGCCTACAATACTTGTTGTAAACTCAGAGCGTTTAGGTTCTTTCTATCCTTGGGCACAGCCTTTTTTGATGATGTATATCGGTGGTGAGACTGGCGATACATTTTTCGTTCCTTGGGATCAGTTATTAACCGTTGTAGGCGGAAGCTTTATATTATTTTTTGTCGGTGGATATTTATATTTTCAAAGGAAAGCAATTTAAGAAGGAAGTTTAAGGGGATGATGAAAATTAATAATAAGAGTTTTATATTATGTTTGGTAATTTTTATTTCTGTTTTATTGATCGGGTGCAATGGCGAAGCAGTTGACGATGCAGAATCATACATTACCCAAGTGGAGGATATTGACATCCCAGATAATGTGAAGTTAATCGGCTTAGGGGAGGCAACACATGGAAACATTGAATTTCAAAAACTGAAAAAAGATGTATTTGAAGTGTTAATAAATAATGAAAATGTCCGTGTATTTGTCTTAGAGGGTGATTTTGGGGGTGGACAGCAAATTAATCAATTCATTTTAAATGGAAATGGCACAGCTGAAGAGGCAGTAAACACGCTAGACTATAGTATTTATAAAACAGAGCAAATGGTCAATCTTGTACAATGGATGCATGATTATAACGCGACAGCGAGCGAGGAAGAGAAGATTTATTTTTATGGTAATGACATGCAACGCTATGACTATAGTAAAAAAGGCGTACTCGAATACTACAAAGCCGTAAACCCAAATATGTTCAAAAATTATGACTCAAAGTTGGAGCTCGTCACCAATGAGAAAATGCGTGAGTTAACGAAGGAGCAATTGCACGATATCAATGAAACAGTAGAAAATATCATTTTAGACTTACAATCAAATAAAGTAGCTTATGTAGAACAATCTTCCGAGGAATCCCATGTCTTTGCCCTACAAAACGCGCAAATTCTGAAGCAGCGTACGCAATTGTTTTTGAATGAAGGAGAATACACGCAGCTTCGCGATCAATATTTAACGGACAACTTACAATGGATTATTGATTATGAAGCAACACGAGGAAACGAAAAAGTATTTATCAATGGTCATAATGGACATATTGAAAAAACATCAGCATCTTTAGCCGGCTATAAATCGATGGGAAATTATTTAGATGAACGATACGGTGAAGAGTATTTTGCAATAGGTAGTGACTTTATCAAGAGTAAGTTTCAATCGAAAAATGGTAGTGGGGAACGAAAGAATTTTACAGTGAAGAATCACAATGATTTAGTGGATTCCTTCAGTGAGGTGGAATCAAATACTTTCTTTGTGGATTTTGAAAATGCGAGTGAGTCAGATGAGTTATCGGATATAATTTCTTCGGAGCAAAAGATGGCTAATATCGGGGATGACTTTCGTATGTGGTACAAGTTTTTAAAGATGTTTTATACGATTGAAATGACACCGAATGAAGCATATGACGGGATGATTATCGTAAAGGAAGCAACACCGACTAGTGTAAAAGAATAAAAAATAAACGAATCCATTTTGATATTTAGTTATCTAAATGGATTCGTTTTGTTTTTTATAACATATTGGAATATGGGAGTGTATAAGCTATGACTAGGACTTGTTTTTGTTATTAAAACTGAGCTCATTTCAAAAATAGCACTTTACTAATAAAATACGAACATTTATCTCTTTGTTGATTGCCACGGAAAGCGTCCGCTGAGAGTGGAAATTTGTGATTTTTCATTCATGTTTTCAATATTAGTAGGATAAATTTCAGCACTTAATTCGGCATTTCGTAATATGCAAAAGCATCTTTGAAAAGGTAGCATATTTATTATACGCGACCGTCGAAAGTGTAAAACAATCTTTATTCAACGACAACTGAGAAAGCATAGTTTCCGTCTCCTTGCTTCCAATCAGCTGTTATATAGTAGACATATACTCCTTTTTCCTTTGGAGCTACGATTGAATTATCTTTCATTTGAATAGCATTTACATTTTCTTCATCGATCCATTGCTCCACTATTAATGATTCATCGATGGGGTCTTTTCTAAAATCAATTTTAATTTCTTCTCCTGGAGAAACAGATGTGGGCGTATGTTTTTTTGCCATATCTAACGGACTGGTATAAACCATATCAACACACTTGGCTGATATCGGTCCGTTCCAACAATAAGAACCCTGTGTGGTAGAAATTTTTGTTTTTCCAACTGTTACAGTCGGAGAAGGAGGCTCTGAACAAAAAGGCTCAAAAACAAAAAATCCAATAATAATTAGACCGATGATACTTACTGTTAAAATCCTTCTAATGATTATCACCCCTTTATCTACAATAGACGTAGAGATTCGGAATGTGTTACATAAAATGGTAGAACTATATTTTTATCGAAGGTTTAGTGCGTGTTATAAAACTCTTCACCTTATATACACCCCATAGCACAAAAGTTACGGTTAAGGCGGAAATAGTATATTGTAGGTAGCTCGCCAATTCTAAACCATTTGTTGTTGAGTAAGAATTTGGATTATAAAGCAGTGTTAAAATAACTCCCTGTATTAAATCAGCTACTCCAACTGAGATAAGTACAATGATGAAAATACTAATTATTTTTTTCATTATTCTTCCTCCTATCTATCATACTTACTGATTTTACACGTAAAAAGTTTCAACATTATTCCTGATCGCGCAAATTCGGCTTCTTTAAATAGCTTAGGAATTCAAATTAAAAAAACTGCTGCCTTAGCCGCAGCAGTTTAACTAAATTTTTTCCTCCATCTAATCAGTCCAAATATCTACGCGCACCTGCATAATTCGTCTTAAACGTCCCAACATTCATCGACTCAATTTTTACCTTAGAGGAGGAGCTAGGGGCATGGAGCATTTTACCTTCTCCGATGTAAAGACCCACGTGATATACCTTTCCTCTTCCTCGATTACCTGCAAAAAATACTAAATCTCCTGGTTGAAGGTTAGCCTTTGACACAGCTTTCCCTTTTGTTGCTTGAACAAAGGAGTCTCTTGGAATGATGATTCCGTGATTTTTGTAGACAGAGTAGATGATGCCTGAACAATCATATCCAAAGGAGGAGGTTCCTCCCCAGAGATATGGGAGGTCTAGGAACATTTTGGCACTATTCACGATATCCTTTTGATTTGGTTTAGGGATAGATTGATAGTTTTTATATAATTTCGCTTCTTTTTTTTGCATGTACTTCACGCCGTTTTGTGGAGTTTGCACGTGTAGCCAATCGCCTTCTTCCTTGATGACTGGAAGGATAGTAGAGTAGCTGAGACTGATGTATTTATTTTTTTTTGCAGTATCGCTATAAAGCATGGTGCTTTTTGCATTTACTACTGCAATGTAGCAATCTGAATAATCCTTAGTTGTTTCTATTATATGTGATTTTGGCACCCAGCCCGGATAGCCTTCCTTTTGGTTAGGAACATATTGGTCCTTTACAGCTATTTTGACCCAGTTGCCACTAGTTTTCAAAATGGTTACTTCATCTCCAAACAATGCTTGGGTGTCGACTCTATTAACCAACCACCATTTTTCCTTTAGACTCATATTTTTTGTCCATTTATGAATGTCTACAGGAGCCGTTATAGACGGTTTATCTACAGTACGATAAGCGTTTGGCAGCTTCCACAGTGTAGTGACTTGAACATTTACTTTCACTATTTTTTTATTGCTAGGTTTCTCACAGGACTTAGTAGGAGGAGCAGCAGGGGTGGGGGTTTTACGTAAATCTGGCTGAAGGCTACGTGCTAACCAAACAGCAAAGTCTCCTCTTGTTACATTTTCTAATGGTCTAAAAGTATTGTCGGAAGAGGTGCTAATGATATTGTGAAATTGTAGTGTTTTTATATCATCCGTCACCCAATATTCCGGTAGTACATCTTTAAAGGTCTTCGGAACAGTTCCGGTCAATCCAAATGCTCGAACAAGAAAAACCGCAGCTTCTCCTCTAGAAAACGGCTGCTCTCTATTAAATGCACCTTCTTCATCGAGGCTCATAATCCCCTTTTCTACTACAGCTGCAATGATTGGATAGCTAGCGTGATCTGAATCTAGATCCGTCACTATTACTTCAAATGGTTTAGTAGTATCAAGGTCAAGTGCTTCGACGAATAATTCAGCAGCCTCTAAGCGAGTCATATCCTTATTTATACCAAAATTACTAGACGAATTTGCAACAATAATACCTTTTGCAACTAAGAAATCAAAGGCGGATTTGTCTGGATGGGTATCCACAATATCCTTATATAGTGCAGCGGCTGATGCAGTAGTGAAAGAGGACAATAGCAGAACAAACAAGGTGACAATCATGATGATTTTCTTCAAATTCTTGCTCCTTTCCTATTAACAACTATATATACCGAATGGTTGTTTATCAATCTATTATATGGTTTAAAATGGAAAAATAAAATGCTATTTTATCCCTAAAAAATGAAATTAATAAAATCTTATGATTTTAATATACTACTAATTACTAAAAAATAATTTTATATTTATGAATATATTGAAGGATAAATATCCTAAAAAAGGAATTTGTAAAATAGATATAATTTACCATAGTTAATTAAATTATCCATATAAATGGTACGAAAATTGTGAATTTATGGGGTTTTTGTTTGAAATTTGTCGAAACGGATAGTACTATGAAGCTGTTGAAATATATTGGTCATTCTCAACAGACTTTACTATTAGATAAGAGGAGGAGTAATATGACAAGGATTTGGAAACAAACGGCAGCAGCAGTATTGTTAACATCTTCAGTTCTATCATTTTCATCCGTGGCTTATGGGAACACATCAAATGTAAATCGATCCATTGAGGCAACGAAAGCTGAATTGAATCGAAGCACGACACATTATGTTTACCCGGCGTTGGAAGACAAATTGGTACCAAGTAACTCACTTAATTCATCGTTAAATAGTGCAAAGAAGAACTACCAACATACTAGAAATCTGATAGCTTCGTCTACCTATTCTTCTTCACAAAAGCAATCATATCTAAGAGATTTAGATGCACTCTACGATGAGAAGATATCAAAAGGATTGGTTCCATATATTGACGCATATAATTACGCAACAAAATATCTTGTACCTATTATGAATAATATTAACAATGCTCAATCTAGGAATGATTTTGCAACAGTTGAAAAAGAATATCATAAATTATCCTACCAGCTAAAAGGTAGAACAGCTATCTTATATAGATTTTCAGGTAAGGCAGCTCGAGATTTGTTACTTGAGCAGTACAAAAAGCCAGCTGATGCTAAGCGCGCTGAGCTAATGGTTCCTGTAACTATTTATATGAAAACTGTTAAAATTAACGATTTCTTAGCTGCGGGTAAACTTATAGAAGCCCAAGCTTCCTACAATGAAATTAATGCTCTTTTAAGCAGTCTACCATCTTCCACGAACAATCCGTTTATAACGGCATTATTAGAGGAGGTTGCTAAAGTTAAAAATGCAATTGATAATGCAGTTAATCCGCTACAACAAGAGATTCTTAACTCTAAAATTGCTAACTTAGTCACAACATTAAACGCAGCTCAAAGTAATATTGCTACGTTAGAATCAACTGGACTGAACGCTGTAACTGTGACAGTTAAGGCTGATGCAAAACCAGAGGATGTAGCGAATTATTTAGGGCAAGATCTTTTTAATAATGTGGTTAGTCAATTGGGAGTAACTCATGTTAATGGTTTCACTCCTCTTTCACCAGAGGGACTGGCTTACATTAAAGCACAGGTTCCTGGAGCTGACTCATTGAAAGATGTAAAAGGAAAAACAATTTCACTTCCTTTAACAGTAAACAATGGCGCGCCGATGAATGTGGATTTTACCATTACATTTAAATAAGTTACTAATCTATTAGGCCCACCACATATAAAAAGTGGTGGGTTTTTATACATAATGTTGGCATATTATATACTATTAGAATATTTATCATGCTAAACTAAGGTTACTTTTCAGGAGGGATATATCAATGAAGAAGTTGAAGATTTTTGCTATTATTGTCCTTGTTTTAATTATAGCAGGGGGCAGTTATTTACTGTATACGTTTAAATTTAAGGAATATGATGTTGCAGATGACGAAGTAAAAGAAATTGTAGAAAAAGAACCGTATAAAGTAGAGCTGCCAGGTGGAGCTACTATTTCTATGGATGAAAATGGTGAAGTGATAGAAGAAGAGGGAACAAGTGAAGAAACAGCAGGGGACAATGCTGCCGATGGAAACGAGAGTAGTGGGAGTGGAAATGGAGAGAGCCCCAATAACGTAACTGGAAATGGTGGTGCCGATAATTCTTCAGGGACAAGCTCTGGTTCCTCCAATGAAACTACGGTTGCTGCGATTAAAGAAAAATATACACCTGCTTTAGAAGGATTAGAGGATCAAGCAGATACGAAAGTAAATGCCTTGATTGTTAAAGCTAAAAAAGAATACGTAGACAAACAAGCAAATGGTGAAAAAATTAATGTTGGATATTTTTATAATAAATATATGGCTGCTGCAAAGGATTTGGAAGGAAACACAGACAAAGTGTTTGATGCAGTTTTGAATGCAGTAGAAAAAGACTTAGCAGCAAATGGCTTTGATAAGACTGAAGCTAAAGCAATGGAAGAAGAATATGAAGCAAAAAAGAAAGCCCGACGAGATAGTATATTGAAAAAGGCTTTAGGAAATTAAACTATTGAATAAATATTCATTTAGTTTGCATAAGGGTAGTGAGGATTGTTATCAGTAGTTTTAATAAGTTTGACTATGATAGAATAATATAAACTTTTTAGCATTGTCTAATTTAGTAATAAACGATAGAAGGAGTTATCAATTTGAATGGAAGAAACAATAACACTTCAAGATATTTTTAAAACACTTAAAAAGCGATTATCATTAATTATAATATTGACGATAATTGCACTAGCTATCAGTGCGGTAGTGAGCTATTTTGTTATAACTCCTATTTACCAATCGTCAACACAGATCTTAATAAATCAAGAGAAAACAGAGGTAAATACGTTTAGTTCACAGGATATAGAAACCAATCTTCAACTTATTAATACATATAATGTGATTATTAAAAGTCCAGCGATCTTATCATTAGTAATTGATGAGTTGGATTTAAATACTACACCTGCTGCCTTGACCAATAAAATTACAGTAAATAATGCAGAGGATTCGCAAGTAGTCAATATTACGGTTCAAGATCCTGATCCTCAAAGAGCGGTGGATATTGCTAATAAAACTGCTCAGGTTTTTCAAGCACAAATAAAGACTCTGATGCAAGTAGATAATGTTAGTGTTCTCACTCCAGCTGTTCTTGGAGATAATCCCTCACCTGTTAAGCCAGATCCAATGTTAAACATGGCAATAGCAGCGGTAATTGGTCTGATGCTTGGAGTAGGGCTTGCTTTTCTATTAGAATATTTAGATACGACTGTAAAAACAGAAGAAGATATAGAAGAATTATTAAAACTGCCTGTATTAGGTTTAATCAGTAATATTTCAGAAAAAGATCTTCAAGACACCAAACTAGAAGTAATTGATAGACGAAAGAGGTTGTGAAATGCCAACTAACAAAAAGAAAAATAAACCATTATTGACTGCAGCTAGAAAGCTGATCACATCATCTAATCCAAAGGCAATTGTTTCAGAACAATTTAGAACGCTAAGAACAAATATCAACTTCTCGATGCCAGATAAAGAAATAAAATCTATGTTATTTACTTCTGCCTCCCCTAGTGAGGGGAAATCCACAGTGGCTGCAAATAGTGCTGTGGTATTTGCACAGGAAGGAAAGAGAGTGCTTCTGATTGACGGTGATATGCGAAAGCCAACAGTGCATTATACTTTTCATCTAACTAACACTTTAGGTCTTTCTAATTTGCTTACGCGTCAAGCTCTTTTAGAGGAAGTTATTAAGCATGATGATGTACAAAATTTAGATATAATTACATGTGGCCCAATTCCTCCGAACCCAGCTGAATTACTTGGTTCTAAGACGATGGAAAAGGTCCTGGAAGACTTGAAAGAAAAATACGATATGATTATTTTTGATGCTCCTCCTGTATTATCAGTGACCGATGCACAAATATTATCTAATTTATGCGATGGTACAGTTATCGTGTTAAGTGCCGGAAAAACAGAAAAGGATGCACTATTGAAGGCTAAAGAAGCATTAATTTCTTCTAAGGCAAATATTTTGGGGGCGGTTTTAAATAACTATGTCCTTCAAAAAGATCATTACTACTATCAATATTATGGATCTGAAGAGTGATTGGGAACCATCCTAATCACTCGTTTTTCTATTTAAATTGAATGGAGGTTATATTATGGTAGATATCCACGCACATATTCTTCCGGGAGTTGATGATGGTCCTGAAACGTTGGTAGAATCGCTTGGGCTTGTATATCAAGCGGTAAAAGAAGGTATTACAGATATTATTGTGACCCCTCATGCATATCATCCACAATATAAAGTGCTGAAGGAAGCTGTAGTAGAAAAATACAATAATATCAAAGAGGAAATAGCTAAAGAAAATTTGCAAATAAAATTGCACCTAGGGCAAGAAATAAGAATTGGGGATTCTATCGTAGAACAACTGAGAGAAGGGAGTGCTTTAACATTAGCTGGTTCAAAATATGTTTTGTTAGAGCTGCCATCATCGAATGTGCCCAATTATACGATAGCTATCATTCAAGAAATATTAAGCATGGGAAAAGTACCGGTCATTGCACATCCCGAAAGAAATAAAGCTATCGCAGAAAAACCGAGTAGATTACTTAAGCTTATAAATCATGGTGCTATCTCTCAAATTACAGCAGGTAGCTTAGCAGGACACTTCGGTAAAAGTATACAGAAAACCTCTATACAGCTAATAGATTGTAATTTAGTCCATACGTATGGTTCCGATGTGCATAGCAAAAAAACAAGACCATTCTTATTTGATGCAGGACTATGCTATCTAGAAAAGCAAAAAAAGCTAGATACTGTAGATATTTTTCTAGAAAACAATGCAAGAATTGTAGAAAATAAAGAAGTTATTCTTTTAGAACCAACGGAACCCACTCCTAAAAAATGGTGGAGCTTTATCGGATAACAATAACTATTCTTTTATCATATTTTTAATAAGAATTAAAGACATACATGAGAGAGAAATAAGCCATCACCCTCGCACAACAAAAGCGAGGGTGATGGCTTATTACTTTGCCTAATGAATTTCTATATTTGTTTGTTCTCTTTAAGGAAATCTATTCTTAAAAACACTTATTAATATACCCTTTTTCAAGGGAAATAAACTATAAGGTAAGCTAAAACTATTAAAATAAATTTAGAATCAAATGAACTATTCTGTAAATATAATTGTAAAATAATTGATTTTTATCATAAATAACGGTAAATAATAACAGTTAAAAAGGAATAAAAAGGAAAGTAATTAGGATATGTAAGATAAAATTAAAAGGACAAAATACCCACATAACAGTTATATTTCAATTGCATTACAATAAAATTACAACAAATTTATATCCAAAGTGCTATAATTATGTGCAGTGAGAATAGAAATTATACATAGGTAAAAGAAATAGCTTACATAGGTAAAAGAATAGGAGAGTGACACGATGTCATTAAAGCGAAGAATGTCGATGCTGATATTAGTCGATTCATGTATAGTGTTATTTTCAATATACATCGGCTATTTTCTACTGCATCCAATCGATAATCCATTTACGGATGTATTATTATTGATTAGTTCGCTTACGATATTTGTAGCGCATCACAGTTTTGCAATGTATTACGGACTGTATCGGAAGGTATGGGAATATGCATCCGTGAAAGAATTATTGTCGATATTTAAGGCAGTAACTTTCTCCATACTAACAGTCGCTCTTATCCAAGTAATCGTAACGGGAGACGTACTTGTTAGAGCATTATTCGTTACATGGATGTTGCATATGCTACTAATTGGTGGGACAAGATTATCTTGGAGAGTGATAAGAGACACCTTCATAAGTGGGCAAAATTTAAAAGGTTCTAAAAAAAGGACGCTTATTATTGGTGCAGGTGCAGCTGGGACAATGATTGCTCGACAATTATTGAAGAATGCGAACTCGCCGCTTAAGCCAATTGCTTTTTTAGATGATGATATAACTAAAAAGGGATTGGATATCTTTAACATGAGAGTGTTAGGTGGAATCGACATAATTGAGGATGTAGTCTTGGATCAGAACATTGAACACATTATTATTGCTATTCCTTCAATGGAAAAGACGCGTCGTGCAATGCTTTTACAGCTATGCTTGGATACTGGAGTTCGTACTCAAACAATGCCTCTTATAGAAGACCTACTAACAGGGAAAGTATCAATCAATGAAATAAGAGATGTGAGAATTGAGGACTTACTTGGTCGTGACGAAGTAGAACTTGACCTTGAAACAATTTCATCTAAACTAACTAACAAAACTATTCTCATTACTGGAGCGGGCGGCTCCATTGGTTCAGAGATTTGTAGACAAGTAGCCAGATTCAATCCAAAGGCAATTATTCTACTCGGTCACGGAGAAAATTCTATCTATACTATAGACATGGAATTGCGACAAAAGGTTTCCATGATTACAAAAATAATTCCGATAATCGCAGATGTTCAAGATCGTGGACGTATTTTCGACATTGTATCGGAGTATAAACCTGATGTAATTTATCACGCGGCTGCACATAAGCATGTTCCATTGATGGAACACAATCCAATGGAAGCCGTAAAAAACAATATTTTCGGTACAAAAAATATTGCTGAGGCAGCAGATGTGTTTGGAGTGGAATACTTCGTTATGATTTCTACTGATAAAGCAGTAAATCCTCCGAATATTATGGGTGCTACCAAACGTTTCGCAGAGATGGTTGTGCAAAATCTTGCTAAAGAGAGTAAGACGAAATTTGCAGCGGTTCGCTTTGGTAATGTTCTTGGATCTCGTGGTAGTGTAGTGCCACTCTTTAAAAAACAAATTGCTGTAGGCGGACCAATAACTGTCACAGACCCAGAAATGACGAGGTATTTCATGACAATACCCGAAGCCTCTAGACTTGTTCTTCAAGCGGGCAGCTTAGCTAGCGGGGGAGAAGTATTTGTTCTAGATATGGGCGAGCCGGTTAAAATTGTTGACCTAGCTAAAAATTTAATTAAGCTCTCTGGCTATAGAGAAGATGAAATAGGTATAGAGTTTTCAGGTATTAGACCGGGAGAAAAATTGTATGAAGAGCTCTTAAGCGAAAATGAGATTCAAAGCAGATTTATCTTTCCAAAAATTCATATTGGAAAGGCAAATCCGATCAGTCAGTCTGAATTGAAATATGTGATGGAGAAGCTTCCTCATATGAACAATGCAACACTTAAAGAAACGTTAATAGGATTAGCGAATCATAAGTTTGTCGACTCCCCTATTAAGGAACACGTTTAAAAGATAAATCTTTATAAATTTGAGAAAACATTATGTTTGGAAATAAGGTTAGATGTATGAATGTTGAAAACCTATCCAGATGCTATTTAAATAGGAAGGAAGTCAAATAATGAATGAAAGAATTTTCCTTTCGTCCCCTCATATGAGTGAGGAAGGATATGAAATACAATATGTGAAAGAAGCATTTGATACTAATTGGATTGCTCCATTAGGAGAAAATGTAAATAATTTTGAAAAAGAACTTGCTGCAAAGGTAGGCTCGAAAGCAGCAGCAGCTCTATCATCTGGAACAGCCGCGATCCATCTGGCGCTAAAGGCTGCGGGAGTAGGGGAAGGGGACATTGTATTTTGTCCGACACTAACATTTTCTGCTACTGCTAATCCTATTATCTATCAAAATGCAATACCTGTTTTTATAGATAGTGATTATGAAACGTGGAATATGTGTCCAAAAGCGTTGGAAGAGGCTTTTGCTAAGTATCCTAATGTTAAAGCTGTTATAGTGGTTCATTTATATGGTTTATCTGCCGATATGGACAAAATAGTAGCGCTTTGCAATAAGCATAATGTTGCTTTAATAGAGGATGCAGCAGAATCGTTAGGAGCATATTATAAAGGGCAGCATACAGGGACCTTTGGTGACTATGGTATTTTTTCTTTTAATGGAAATAAAATCATCACTACTTCAGGTGGTGGAATGCTCGTATCTAACAATGAAGAGAGAATTGAAAAAGCAAGATTCTGGGCTACCCAATCTAGAGATCAAGCTAGACATTATCAACATAGTGAGCTCGGTTACAATTATCGAATGAGCAACGTGGTTGCTGGAATTGGTAGAGGGCAGCTTAAGGTCTTGGATAAGAGAGTGGAAAAGAAAAATTACATATTTAATTTTTACAAACAAGAGCTCAGCGGTCTAGATGGTATAGAATTTATGCCTAGTAATGAATGGGACAAGCCTAACTACTGGTTAAGCGCCTTAACTTTAAATGGACATGTTAGACCGATTGATGTTATGCAAGCCCTAGAAAACGAAAATATTGAATCTAGACCAGTATGGAAGCCAATGCATTTGCAACCGTTCTTTGAAAGATATGACTATATCGGTAGTGATGTTTCGGAAAATCTATTTAATAATGGAGTTTGCTTGCCATCTGATTCGAAAATAACAGATTCAGAACTAGAGAGAGTTACTAAGACTATAAAGAGGATTTGGGAGGCATAACTCATGAGGCAAAAAGATGGGATTTACAAAAAGCTCATTAAAAGACCATTAGATTTTATCGTTTCCCTTACGATGCTTATCATCCTTAGTCCTCTACTGCTAGTCGTAGCGATTCTCGTTAGAAACAAATTAGGGAGTCCGATTTTATTTAAACAAAATAGACCTGGTTTACATGAAAAGGTTTTTACAATGTATAAATTTCGAACAATGACAGAGGAGAGAGATGAACATGGAGAGCTGTTACCCGACCATGTAAGGCTTACTCGCTTCGGGAAATTCCTCCGTTCTACTTCCATAGATGAACTACCAGAGCTTTTAAATATATTAAAAGGAGATATGTCCTTTATTGGTCCACGACCTTTATTGGTTGAGTATCTTAATTTATATAATGAAGAGCAAAGAAAAAGACATAATGTTCGTCCAGGTTTGTCTGGTCTTGCCCAAGTAAGTGGTCGAAATTCACTTAGCTGGGAAGACAAATTCAATTTAGATGTTAAATATGTAAAGAATATATCTTTTCTAGAGGATCTTAAGATTATATTTATGACAATTAAAAAAGTGTTTGTAAAAGAAGGCATCAACTTCGACAATACTAAAACAAATAATCGATTTCAAGGAACTGGAAGTAATCAAAAATGAACCAAATTTGAACTCGAGGGTGACATATGAAAAAGCTTTTTATAATAGGTAGTGGTGGTTTTAGTAAGCAGGTTATAGAAATTGTAGAAAAGCTAAACGTAAATGAAGAAAGATATAAACTCTTAGGTTTAATAGATGATAATGAAAATCTCGTAGGAAGCAATATAATGGGCTATGAGATTCTTGGTACAACCGATTATTTGAAAGAATACTCAGAGCAAAATGAAGTATTTGGTGTGATAGCAATAGCTAATTGTAACGTCCGAAAGCTCCTAGTTAAAAAATTAACATCCGTTAACTGGCTAAACTTAATCCATCCAGACGCTATAGTAAGTAACTATATTCAACTGGGAAAGGGTAATATTGTTTGCGCCGGTGTGGTTATTAATCCTGATTGCTATATTGAAGATCATTGTCATATCAATATAGGAACAACCATGGGACATGATATACAAATGGAGAGTTTTGTCACAGTCATGCCTGGAAGTCGAATCTCCGGTAATGTTACTCTAAAGGATTGCTCAATGATTGGGACTGGTTCTACTATTTTGCAGGGCTTGACTATCGAGGAAAACGTAAGTATTGGTGCTGGTGCAGTAGTCACAAAAAATACAAGTGCTAATGGTCTATATAAGGGTTTACCAGCTAAGAGATATTAGATAAATAGAAGGCGATTAAATGAAGGGTGATTATAATGGTAAGAAAGACTCTTAGAGGAACTGTGTTTTGGGGAATGGATGCATTAAAAGGTAAGACAATCAAACAGAACTATAATGATATTAAACAAATAATGGAAAGTAATACTTCGAATCTTAAACGGCTTCAGTCAATTTGTAATCATGCTTATGATACTGTTCCTTTTTACATTCCATTAAAGTCATCCAATTTCAGTGATTTACCTGTTGTAACAAAAAACCATTATAAAGAAATGTATACATCTTTTCAATCTCAAAAACATTTGAATAATGTATATCATCAAATGTCCACTAGTGGTTCCACGGGTACTCCTTTTACGGTAAATCAAGACAAAGCTAAGCGTGAAAGGACAATGGCAGAGGTAATCTATTTCAATGAAATAGAAGGACAGACGCTTGGTCAAAAATATATGTACTTTAAAGCTTGGCCAGAAAAGAAAACTACAATTGAAAAGCTTAAACAAAATTTAGTTCCTATAGACATATTGCGATTAGATGAAGAGGCATTAGAAAGTATTCGAAGAACATTACAGAACGATAAGCATATTAATAGCTGCTTGGCCTATGCTTCTTCCTATGAAATTCTAAGTAATTATATATATGAAAAAGGCGATACACCGGATATGTATAATTTAAAGGTTATCTTTTCTAGTTCCTCGTTATTAAAAGAAGAAACGAGAGAAAAGCTAGAGAAGATTTTTGGTTGTCCTATTATCGACAGATATTCCAATCAAGAAAATGGGATTTTAGCCCAGACAAAATCTAATGATAGAGTGTTTAGGGTAAATAGAGCAAGCTACTTTATTGAATTATTAAAGTTAGATAGTGATGAACCGGTAAACGCTGGAGAACTAGGGCGGATAGTTGTCACAGATTTATATAACCACGCGATGCCTATTATTCGATATGATACAGGAGATTTGGCTATATCAGATGATTTAGATCGTTATAATATTTCTACCTTGAGAAGTATTCAAGGTAGAAGAATCGATATGGTGTATGATGCACAAGGAAATGTTTTAACGCCACATACTATAAGTGTACATATGAAACGATACAAAAAATTAAAACAATGGCAATTTATTCAAGAGGATAAAACGTATTATATTTTAAAGGTCAATGGAGCAGAGGGCATTTATACGGAAAATGATTTTATAGATTCGTTTAAAGGAATTTTAGGTGAGGATGCCCGTATTGATGTGAAGTTTGTAAATGAGATCCCTGTTTTAGCTTCAGGTAAGTTTAAGAATACTATATGTAATTATAAAGTGCCGGAGAGAGTAAAATAATTACAACAAACAGAAGAGGATATGACAATGCAGAAAAAAACAGTATGGATTTTCAATCATTATGCTCATGGTACATACTTCAATAAGGGTGGGCGACATTATTGGTTTGCCAAAAATCTTATTAAAAAAGGTTATGAGCCCACTATTTTTTGTGCAAGCACTAGACATAATAGTGATTCTCAGATATCGATAACGAACGGAACTTACGAGTTAAAGTCTGTAGAGAAAATACCTTATGTTTTTGTGAAAACTACCAAATACAAAAATGGTATAGAACGACTACAAAATATGTGGAATTTCTACAAAAACCTTTTTCCCACTACAAAGGAATATAGTAAAAAGTATGGTAAACCAGATATAATCATAGCTTCCAGTGTACATCCACTAACTCTATTAGCAGGTATTAAGATAGCTAAAAAATTTAAGGTTCCCTGTATTTGTGAGATTAGAGATTTATGGCCCGAGACAATTGTCCAATACGGAACTCTTAAAAAGAATAGTTTTGTGGCAAAGCTTTTGTACAAAGGTGAAAAATGGTTATATAAGAAGGCGGACAAGCTTATCTTTACTATTCCAGGAGGAAAGGATTATGTTGAAGAAATCGGACTCGACTCATCTAAAGTAAGATACATCAACAATGGTGTGGATTTAGAAGAGTATAATAAAAACAAAAACGAGTTCATTTACTCTGACGACAATCTTGATAATCCTTCTACTTTCAAAGTTCTTTATACTGGTAGCATGGGCGTAGCTAATGAATTAACATATTTAGTAAAAGCAGCAGAGGAAATCCAAAATAAAGGAATAGACGATATTCAATTCATCTTATTTGGCCATGGCAGCCAAAGAGAAAAGCTAGAAGAATATGTTGCTAGTAAAGGATTAACTAATATTGTTTTTAAAGGTAAGGTCGATAAAAAGTTAATTCCTAATATTTTAAGTAAATCTAATTTAAATATATTCACTGGTAAGCATATTCCTTTATATAAGTATGGCTTAAGCTTGAATAAGCTCTTTGATTATATGGCGTCTGGAAAGCCTACGCTGTCCAATATGGAAAATGGCTATGATATATTAACAAAGCAAAACTGTGGGAAAACCGTAAAAGGTGGCTCAGTGGACGCTTTAGTACAAGGTATTTTAGAGTTTTACCATATGGATAAGCAAGAATACAATCAATACTGTCAAAACTCTTTATCAACTATACAAAATTATGACTTTAAAACGCTAACGGATAAATTAGAGAGCATTATTATAGAAAGTTAATCGATTTTTACATACTAGTGAAAGTAACCAATGGGGTGGAGTAAATATGAAGGTTTTACATATAAATTCATATTACGGAGGCGGAATGCTATATAAAAATATATACGATCGCCAAGTAAGAAATGGCATCCCTATTGATGTTTATGTCCCAACCCCTTTTACTACGGACTTATCTCATTTACAGTTAGGGGAATATACAACTGTTAGAAAAAATCATTATAAATTTGATCGTTATTTGTTTTATGTGAAGCATAAAAAAATTTATAAGGATTTAGTAAAAAATTTCAATGTGCAGGATTATTCACTAGTGCATGCACATACTCTCTTTTCTAATGGTTATATCGCTTTGCAGACAAAGAAAAAATTTGGCATCCCTTATGTAGTAGCTGTAAGAAATACAGACGTAAATCAATTTTTTAAACGAAGAGTTTTTTTACGTAGTTTGGGTATTGAGATATTAAAGGAAGCAGAGTCTATTATTTTTCTTTCCGATTCTTATAAAAATATTGTTGTAGAAACTTATGTTGCTGAGAAAGACAAAAAAGAAATCCTAGAAAAGTCTATCATTATTCCTAACGGGATTGATGAATTTTGGTTCAATAATTTAGGAAATCCTAAAACACTATCTCAGCCTAAAAGTATTAATATAATTTTTATAGGAGCAGTAAACAATAACAAGAATATACTGACCTCAGCGAGAGCGCTTGAGATGTTACAGGGGAGAGGCTACAAAGTTAAGTTCACTGTTGTGGGGAAGATAAGCAATGAACAAGTTTATGAAGAGCTGATGAAGTTTTCTTTCGTAAATTATTTAAAGCCTCAGCCAAAAGAGAGTCTTTTAGAAATATATCGTTCTCATGATATTTTTGTTATGCCATCTTTAACAGAAACTTTTGGACTCGTATATCCAGAAGCTATGAGTCAAGGCTTGCCACTGATTTACTCAAAGGGACAAGGATTTGATGGTCAATTTGAAGAGGGGAAAGTTGGATATCACGTTGATTCTCTTGATCCTACTATGATAGCGGACCGAATAATAGACATTATGAAAAATTATGAGGATATATCAAAAAATTGCTTGGCGCTAGTAGACAATTTTAATTGGGATAGATTGCTGACTCAATATGATGATGTATACGCTAGAGCATTGCAGAATGAATCCAAAAGATAAGAGGAATGTGAATAATTTATGGTGAAAAATAAATCAGATGATCAAAAAATAAGCATAGCAATAATGGCATCCTTTATAGTTCTTACTATACAATATTTTCTTCTGATTTATTTTAATCTTATTGGGACTGCAGCGGGCTCAGGAGTACAACTGATATCGAAAGTACTAGTAGGTGTATTGTTTTTGTATGCCTTACCTGCAGTGCTAAAAAGAAGCTTAGGGAAATTTATAGGAGTATATTTTGTAGCTATTCTCATCTTTCTTTTAAATTATTTATTTTTCCCTCAAAATCATTTCTATTTAAAGCAGTTAATATTCCCGTTATTTGGAATGTGCTTGCCGGCGTTTATATATACGATGAGCTTAAGAGATTTTGAGATTTTTAAGAAAGTGATGATCAAGTCAAGCTATATAGTATTCTTTTTTGGAGCATTATTGGGTCTCATAATAGTTTCAGGAAATGCAACTGCCGGTTCCTATAGTATGGCTCTTTCCTATTATA
Source organism: Psychrobacillus sp. FSL K6-2843 (assembly GCF_038626375.1). NCBI lineage: Bacteria > Bacillati > Bacillota > Bacilli > Caryophanales > Bacillaceae > Psychrobacillus > Psychrobacillus sp. FSL K6-2843. The sequence continues at coordinate 847,610 of NZ_CP152021.1, forward strand.
TGCTACTGCCAGCAATTCTTTTTTTAGATAGTCTGATAGATAAATATTCCAACAAGGCTCTTCTTTTTTCTTTAATATCTATTTTTGTTATTCTAGCCCTTGGTTCAAGGGGGGCGCTATTATGTATTGTTGTATTTATTGCGTTAAAAATGATTCGTTTGATCTTTCAGATTTCCTATTCTAAAGTCTTTTATAACCTTTTAGTAGTGGTCAGTCTAGTTTTCTTAAGCCTCAATTTAGATAAATTATTTAATATGCTATATGAAATATTAAATAAATACGACATTAATAGTAGAAGCATAAAACTATTTTTGAGCGGTGAAGTACATCTAAGCGGTAGAGATTACATATATGAAAATCTAATAAAGGCTGTTATGAACAACCCCTTCCTAGGACTCGGACTAGGGGCGGATCGGCGGATTATTGGTAAAGAGGGAGGATATGCACATAATTTCTTTCTCGAGATGGTTGTTAACTTTGGTGTAATAGCTGGAGGTATAGCAATCCTTATCATCTTGTTTTTATTAGTAAGAAGTCTATTAACAAAAAATCTAAATAACTATTTTTTAATAATCATTTGGATTGGTTTAGGGTTTGTCCATTTAATGATAAGTAGTTCCTATATTACGGATATTAAGTTTTGGATTTTATTAGGTTTACTTATCAAACTAAATTTAGAAAACGGTGAGAGATTAACATGAAAAACAAGAAATTTCTCGTGGATTCCCTATTAAATATTATATCAGCTGCTCTACCATTACTTATCCTACAGCTTGTATCCTATCCTCTAATCGCAAAAGCTTTAGGAGGAGAAGAATACGGGCTAATAATAACACTAATCAGTGTGTTTACGGTTGTGAGTTTTCCATTAGGTAATGTATTGAACAATATACGTTTATTGAAGGATAATGAATACAAGGAAAAAAACGAAGAAGGAGATTTTAATCCTTTACTGGTAGGTTCTTCTTTTGTAAGTATTCTTCTAATTATTGCTATTTCCTTCTACATAGACTCCAGTTTAACCCTTCTGGATTATCTATTATTAAGTCTGATAACTGTTGCATCAATCTGGAAGGAGTATTTAGTAGTAACTTTCCGATTAGTTTTGAATTATAAAGGGATTCTTTTAAATAATATCTATATGAGTGTCGGTTACCTAATAGGTTCCATCATATTTTTATATTTTGAAAGCTGGCAGATTATCTATTTCACCGGACTGCTATTTAGCTTGATCTATATTTTTCGTCACACAAGCTTACATAAGGAAAAGTTTAAATTATCTGCTCTATATAAGGACACTGCTTCAAAAGGTGTATTATTGTATATAGCCAATCTATTGAAAAATGTTCTTTCATATGCTGACAAATTAATCTTACTTCCTTTGCTAGGACCTGTTAGTGTAGCTATTTATTATAGCTCCACTATTCTGGGGAAAATTATTTCGATGATGATTAACCCAGTGAACTCTGTCATTTTAAGCTATTTAGTTAAGGTAGATAATATTAGTTTGAAAAAAGTAATAAAGATGTTTAGCATCTCTTGTGTATTAGGTGCAGTCGGCTATCTTGCAACTGTTTGGATAAGCCCATACTTCTTAGGTTTTTTCTATAACGACTGGGCAAAAGAGTCGCTAGAGTTGGTTTATATTACTACAGCTACTGCTATTATAAGTGTGCTATCTACAGTAGTTCAGCCATTCAATCTTCGTTTTAACAAAATTAGCTGGCAAATTTACATGAGCGGACTTCATTTAGTCGTTTACGTTTCGGCAGCCTATTATTTTTACAAGATAGGTGGATTGAAAGGATTTACATTTGGTGTTCTTGTAGCAGCAGTGTTTAAGCTAATTATGCAGTTAAGTGTTTTTATGCTTAATTATCGAAGAAGCAAAACAGTTAAAAGTTCCAAAGGTGGTTAAGTCCAACCTAAAGGACTTCCAAAATTGGTACTAAATAAATTTACATAAACAAATAAAAAACGTTAGAAGAAAGTAGGACATAGAAGATGAAAAGAAAATTATTAGACAAGATTGAAAACAAACAAATTACAGTAGGTGTAATAGGGCTAGGATATGTTGGACTTCCATTAGCTGTTGAAAAAGCGAAGGCGGGCTTTAAAACATTAGGCTTTGATGTTCAACAAGAAAAAGTGGATATGGTCAATAAAGGACAAAATTATATTGGAGATGTAGTTGAGACAGAATTATCTAGTATAGTTGAATCTGGCTTGCTATCAGCTACCACCGATTTTAGTCATATAAAAGATGTCGATTTCATTGCTATTTGCGTTCCAACTCCTTTAGACGAATATCAACAACCAGACGTAAGCTATCTGGAAAGCTCTTCAAAAGAAATAGCTAAGTATCTTACAAAAGAAACGATGGTTGTCCTTGAGTCAACAACTTACCCTGGAACAACAGAGGAATTAATTAAACCAATTTTAGAAAATGGTTCTGGCTTAGTTTGTGGAACTGATTTTTACTTAGGATTCTCTCCAGAGCGTGTAGACCCAGGTAATTTGGTTTACAAAACAAACAATACACCGAAAGTAGTTGGTGCAATTGGAGAAGAAGCTACAGAGGTTATTGCAGAAATGTATCGTGCAGTTTTAAAAGGAGAAGTAATTACTGTTTCCTCTCCGGCAATTGCAGAAATGGAAAAAATTCTTGAAAATACATATAGAAATGTTAACATTGGGCTTATAAATGAGCTTGCGATGTTAAGTAATAAAATGGGGATTAATCTATGGGAAGTTATTGATGCAGCTAAATCTAAGCCTTATGGTTTCCAAGCGTTTTATCCAGGTCCAGGGTTAGGTGGTCATTGTATCCCTCTTGACCCATACTATTTGTCATGGAAAGCTCGTGAATTTGGTTTCCACACATCAATGATTGAATCTTCGATGATGGTTAATGATCGTATGCCTGAGTATTGTGCAGAAAGAGCAAGTAAAATCTTGAACAGAGATAGAAAACCTATGAATGGATCTAGAATTTTAGTGCTAGGTGTTGCTTATAAGCAAGATATTGAAGATTTTAGAGAAAGTCCGGCTATTCGAGTAATTGAGGAGTTAGAGAAAGAAGGAGCAGACGTAGTTTACTTTGACCCATTTGTTCCTGAATATCGCGAAAATGGTGAAGTGAAAAAAGGTGAACCTGAGTTAACTGCTGAATTACTAGGTAATGCAGATCTAGTAATCATAACAACAGCTCACACAACTGTAGACTATGACTTTGTTCAAAAACATTCTAAAGTGATTTTTGATACGAAGAATGCTATGAAATCTATCACTAATAGAGAAAATGTAGAATTATTATAGTTAAGTTTATTTCATAAATAGCAATTTACCGATTAAACATGAACATTTCTTCTTTGTTGAATGTAGAGGCAGGCGGTGATTGCGAAAGAGATGAGGGAGCCAGATAAGCCATCACAACGCACTCATAGAGGACGGTGATGGCTTATCGATCACTCCGCCGAAAGCGGCCGACAAGAACGTCAATTAAATTATAAGAAGAAAAGCATGTATATATCATATTCCTTCTTGATTGTTCGTGTTTTTCATAAAAACAGGAATTATGAAAATGATTCAATTTTAAAAGATAACTGTATTTACGATATGGAGGCCTGAACATGAATTTCTATGTACATCCGAGTAGTTACGTAGACGAAGGTGTTATAATCGGTGAGGACACAAAAATTTGGCATTTTAGTCATATTCAAAAAGGCGCAAAAATTGGTGAAAAATGTTCTTTAGGTCAAAACGTCAATATTTCTAACAATGTCCAAATAGGTAATGGAGTGAAGATCCAAAATAATGTTTCCATTTACGAGGGTGTAGAGTTAGAGGATTACGTATTTTGCGGACCATCGATGGTTTTTACAAATGATTTGACTCCTAGAAGTAAGTATCCTAAGGGAGCAGAAGGATACAAAAGAACGTTAGTTAAATACGGTGCTTCGATTGGGGCAAATGCAACTATCGTGTGTGGTAATACGATTGGTCGTTGGGCAATGATTGCTTCAGGAGCGGTAGTAACCAAAGATGTACCTGATTATGCTTTAATGACAGGAATACCTGCCAAACAAAAAGGTTGGGTTTGTGAATGTGGGCATGTACTGAAAAATGAGTTAAAATGCAGCGAATGTGAAAGAGAGTATAATCTTTCTAACGGGGTTCTAACAGAAGGTAAATAAAATATAGTTAAATATTTAGGCGACCAATTTTAAGTGTGTGGAGTGATAAGTTACCCCGCTAAATTTGTCGCCTGTCGTTTTAACTAGCCAGATGACTCTGGATATTTTATGATGATAAAATAATCCCTACCAAATTCACTAAAGTAACGACTATTAAGAATAGAAAGCTGGGCTATCATGGAATTTAGAGATTTAAAAACTCAATATCAAACATATAAAGATGAAATTGATACAGCAATTCAGAAAGTGATTAGTAATGCAAACTTTATAGGTGGCAATGAAGTAAAAGAACTAGAACAACAATTATCAAAGTATACAGGAGCCAAACATACTATTACATGTGCTAATGGAACAGAGGCATTATCTCTTGTTTTAATGGCCTGGGGTATTAAAGAGGGAGATGCAGTATTTTTACCTGATTTTACTTTCTTTTCAACAGGTGAAGTAGTTTCATTTGTTGGAGCTACTCCCATTTTTGTTGATGTAGATAGAAACACCTTTAATATTGATACGAAAAAACTAGAACAGGCAATCATTAAAACAATGGAAGAAGGAAAACTATCTCCAAAGGTTATCATTCCTGTAGATCTATTTGGACTTCCAGCTAATTATCCAGAAATCTTAAAAATTGCTCAAAAGTATAATCTTTTAGTTTTGGAAGATGGTGCTCAGGGCTTTGGTGGAAGCATTGATGGAAAAAGAGCTTGCAGCTTTGGTGATGCGGCAACTACATCCTTCTTTCCAGCTAAACCGTTAGGAGGCTATGGAGATGGAGGAGCTATCTTTACTGATGACGACAATTTAGCAGAGTTGTTACAGTCTCTAAAAGTACATGGAAAAGGAAGTAATAAATACGACAATGTAAGAATTGGTGTGAACTCGAGATTAGATACTATCCAAGCTGCCATTCTTCAAGTCAAACTAAAAGCCTTTGATAAGCATGAGGTTACAGATGTCAATCGTGTAGCAAGTCATTACAATGAACGCTTAAAGGATGTCGTTGAAATTCCTTATATTCCTGAAGGCTATGTTTCTAGTTTTGCTCAATACACGATTAAGCTTAAGAATAAGACTGAACGAGATAATCTCCAAAACAAGCTAAAAGAAGAGAATATCCCAAGTATGGTCTATTACGTAAAACCAATGCACAAACAAGAAGCATTTGAAAACTTAGAGTATATAGAAGAAGATTTCATCGTAACAAATGAGCTATGTGATACAGTACTTTCCTTACCGATGCATCCGTATTTGAGTGAAGCGGAAGTCGATCAAGTTTGTAAAGTTATTAAAGAATTTATGAGTTAAAATCATGAGCAGTCGAAGTAATTCGACTGCTTTTCTATACTTGATAAAGATCTAATTGGAAATTATTATTTGCTGATTTAGTTTCATCAATTTAGACAAAGAAACAAAGAAGAATATTACAGGTCAAAGAAGTTATTGTGCATCTGTCACGCAATCAACCAAGTAATAAATATTAGTACTTCACTGAACAAATGTACTATCTATGAAATTAACACAGCTATTTATTTAATTCAAAAAGGTGGATGTGCTTTTATGATAAAGAATAAAGCGATTAATCTATACCGTCAAACTAATATCTATCGTACTTTTATGAAGAAAAACTTAAAATCCTCTGTGAATAAAGGAATTAGTAAGAAAATCAATTTTTCTAGAAAAGGTTTCTTAAGTGAGTCTGCGATAATTTATAATTTTACTAAAAATGATCCGAAAGAGTACTTATCCGATATCCAACGATTAAATACTAGATACTTAAATAGCCCCTATAGTTTTATTTTAGATGAAAAGTTAGTGTTCGAATCCATGTACAAGCAACATATTACTATTCCTAAAAATTTTAGTTTAATTGAAAAAGGAAAGTTTTTATGCTTAGAAAATGAGGAAAAAATTGATTCGGCATTAAAAATTTTAAACTACTTAGATAAACATAATGCCTGTGTTATTAAGCCTATACGCAATGGCGGTGGATATGGGATTTTTGTTTTAAAGAAAATCAAAGAAGAATATTACTTAAATGAAAAACAAGTAGATGAAAAAGAATTAGAAAAAGTAATTTCTAAGTTGCACAATTATGTAGTGAATGAGTTCGTAGGACAAAGTAATTTCAGTAAGGAGTTTTATCCAAAGACTACTAATACTATTAGAATCCTAACTATGATAGACCCAGTCACTAACAAACCTTTTATACCTATAGCTGTTCAAAGAATGGGGAACTTAACATCCATTCCTGCTGATAATTGGACGCAGGGCGGTTTAAGTGCAGCGATTGATCTGAATAGTGGAGAGTTAGGCGAAGGTGTGACGTATCCTAAAAACGGAAAACTAGAATGGTATAGTGAACACCCAGAAACTAAGTCTAAAATTAAGGGAAAGATAGTTCCCCATTGGCATGAAATTAAAGAAAGTATATTAAATGCAGCCTCTCTCTATCCATATATTAAATACGTTGGTTGGGATATTGTAATTACAGATGATGGATTTTCTGTACTTGAGGGAAATAATTTTAGTGACGTAAATTTATTACAGGTCCATCGACCATTACTAAGCGATGAAAGAGTATCAAAATTTTATAAATACCATGGAATCATATAGTAATGATTTCCGCTTTCATTTCTTTCCTCAGGATGAATAGTTTAAATTTTTTAGAAAGAAAATAAAGACGAGGTCACAGAAATCATAAATTCTGTGGCTTTTTTATATTTAAATGGAAAGTAAGTTTATAAAAACTATTAATTGTATCTAGTACAAGAAAGATGACAAAGCTTGGTGGGCCATATTGTATATGGTTGGGAACAGTAGATAGCTTAATGCGGTAAAGAGACATTGACAGTCTGGGGATAAAGTAAGGGCTACACGAAGCCGACCACAAAAATTGTGAAGCATTGTTAGTTGAATTGACGAAGATTCTAAGTGAACAATGACTAAGACAAAATTATATCATAGGAAAATAGTTTATAGAAAAAGAAGCAGTTATTTTGGTAATCTAATTAGCTGCTTCAATTAGATTAGTTTTTAGAGTTAAACTCAAACCGTTTTATATAATTACAACCCTCACAAGCCATGCCGAGTTGTTTATTAGTTTCTGGATCGATAAAATAATATTCATTATAGCCACAAATTTCACATTCTTTTATGTGTAGAATTTTTCGAGGCCCAATCTCCTTGTCTAACTTAGAACGAAAGTCTGATAACAATCTTTACACCCCTTCATATAATCTCTTTTATTTCCCTTATAATTCGACAAAAATCTTGTGCATTTAATAATATTTTGTGCATATATTCGACGAAATCATGTCTTTTACTTTCAATTTTATCTTACAAGAAAATTAATCAGGAAAAATAGAAGTTTAAAAAATATAGATTTCATATTTTGTGATTCTTTTCATAAATAAATTCATAAAATTAACATTTAAATAGATTTTTGTGTTTATGAAGTGGTGAAAATAGGTATAAAAGAAATGGTTCAAAAATATAATGAACATTAAAATTATAATGGGGAGGTACACAGGTGGTCAACAAGAATTTCCCAGAGATAGAAGAGAGGTTGCTAGGGGCTTATGTTGGAGCTAAAAACAGAGAGTATTATTTTAATAAATGGGCGAAGAGTGCTCAATCTTGGAACTGGGCAGCTTTTTTCCTTTCTTTTTTATGGCTAGGCTATCGTAAGATGTATTCCTATATTTTCATGGTGATTGGTATTTTCCTTTTGTACGACATAATCATTGTTTTTAGTGGATTTGAATTTGGTATGGATAGCACGATAGGCATAACAGTATCTGTTATTTGTGGTCTATTAGGCAATTATTTATATCTAATGCATGCAAACAAGGAAATAAAAAGAGTTACTGAACAGAATTCAGCGAGTATGGAAAATATTCATGCAGAGCTCGAAAAGCGTGGGGGAACTAGCTGGCTAGGGGTGCTGGTAGCTTTTGGAATGATAATTATGTATATCATACTAGCAGCATTTATATATGGAGTTTAATAAAATAATACTTTCGTAAAAACCGATGCAGTTACGTTACTGTACATCGGTTTTGTCGTTTTTAATACATAATGATTAATATTGAAATTTATAGTATCAACTATTAGTAGTAAGTGCTAATATAAATGTTAAAAGTATTATTAGGAGGAAAGAGTTTAATGATATTAGACATTCAAAAAATTAAAGAAGTAATTAGACATCGCTATCCATTTCTTTTAGTGGATAGAATTTTGGAATTAGAAGAAGGAAAACGAGCAGTTGGTATAAAAAATATTACTGCTAACGAGAATTTTTTTAACGGACATTTTCCGGATTATCCAGTGATGCCAGGTGTATTAATAGTGGAGGCATTAGCTCAAGTAAGTGCAGTTGTAATGTTAACAAAAGAAGGGAACAAAGGACGATTAGGGCTTTTAGCAGGTATAGATAAATGCCGTTTCAAAAAACAAGTTAAACCAGGAGACCAACTTAGGCTAGAGATCGAGATTACAAGATTAAAGGGTCCTATAGGGAAGTGCAAAGGTATAGCAACAGTCGATGGAGAACTGGTTTGCGAAGCAGAAATAACATTTGCGTTCGGTGATTAAAAAATACTAGGGAGAACTTATTCAACTAACGGATGTTTAAAATTTGACCATCGTTTCGATGGTCTATTTTTATGTACAGAACATTAAGTTGATCCCAGATATGCATTGTGAAATGTTACACTTAAACTAACGGTGCAGTTTAGTTGAAGAATTTAACTGTTTTTTTTTTACTTGTTTCAATAGTTTGGAGAGTAGCCTAAAATTGAGTTCTATAGTGGTAAGAAAGAGGTTTATATATGATTTTCAAGAGAACGTTTATTGTAATATTACAGGCAAGGAATCTTTAAGTAATGAATGAAGCAAGTTTAGTATCAGGAGTTTTATTTTTTGTGTGCTTTATTGGGTTAATACTAGTTATTGGTGTTAAAGAATCCAGTCTTCCAAAAGAACATTCCACCATAAGTAGTGCACCTTTTTGGTTGAATTTAATTATAGTAGCTATGTCATATTTGCCGTACAGAGTCTGGAAATTGATAAATGTGATTTTCTTATTATTACTAACTATTTTGTTTGGTTATCTATTTTTAACTACATTGGGAATAAATTAATAAAACTAAATCTTTTTCAACTAATGCGTGCTTTACTTGAAGAACATAGAGATGCTTAGACAACTCTTATTCTTATTGAACTAAAGGTGCAGTTTAGTTGAAGAAATTGTTATAAAGACGTTCAGCAACAGGAGAAAAAATGGAATATAAAGACTTAGCAATACACTTTACAGATGAATTTGAAGAGTACAAGCGTTACTTACAAGAACATATTGAATTTAATGGTGAAATCCTAAATCATGTCTTCTTTGGTGAATGCAGCAATTATTTTAATGAACTCATTGGAAAAGAGAAGGATATACCAAAGATAAAGGAATTATTTGATTATCTTGAACTGATGGCAACTTCAGGAGATGATGAAGTGAAAGAATTACTAAGCGTTACTATTCTTGCACAACTTGGCGACTCTAAAAAACTATTAAAAAATGCTTATAAGTATATGGGTTCAGAGACGAGGAAAGCCTCAAATGAAATTGAAAAATTTTGGGGTAGAAATTGAACTAACAAGTACTTTAGCAAAATATGGCCATTTTTTAGATGGTCTATTTTTATGTCCAAAACATTAAGTTGATCCCATATATGCAATGTGAAATGTTACACTTAAACTAAAGGTGCAGTTTAGTTGAATAAGGAACAGGAAATATTTTTATATAGCGTATTCGATATAATAATGATTAAAATGGGATGACGTATGTTTTATTACTAAGTTTTATTAAGAGTGGGAGATTGTATGAAAACCTATATGAAAATTTTTATGTATTTCTTTGTAATGATAGCTATAATCGGGATGACGAGTATTTATTCTAGTGAATTCAAAGGTCATTTAATACTTTAGATGTTATGGATATTTCAAGAATGATTTTGATATACATAATTAAATTAGTGAGTGGATTACTTCTTATTGATACTCACATGAGATTTAACGAAATATCCAATGTAAAAAAAACATTATTATTAGTAATTGCTATTCCAAGCTCAATGTTTGTTTGTGCATTTCTCACAACCATTGAGCTTTAAAAAAATTTAATGTTCATCAACTAACGAGGTGCTTAGTTAAACAAGTGGCTGCCTGTAAGGGAGCTTTTTCTTATTGAACTCACGGGGCAGGTTAGTTGAATAATGTTGTTTAACTTGTGAGAAAATCTTTTGTTTAAAAAAACAGTTTTAAGAAGGTGAAAGTTCTGGAAAGAAAAGTTGAATTAAAACACTTTTTATTAGGTGGTTATACAATCGGTTTTGTTGCTGGATGTCTAGGGGGCCTTCTATCCACGATCAGCACCACATTTACTCTTAGTTTTTCTTTTGAAAGTATTTTTTGTATTGTTGTGGTTTTACCAATATTTTATTGGGTGTATCGCTATTCAGGAATGGTTTTCAATGACGAAACAATGAAAATGAAGTTGTTATACTTTTTTATTTCAATGTTAGGTTTATTTTTTGGATTATTCTTTTCTGAATTACTTTTAAGTTAATAAATAATCTCTCAACGTAGAGGGTTATGAAAATTAAGTACGAGCCAGCTTCAATAACCTTTGATTTTTCAATCGGACGATTATTTTAAGAAACGTCTCTGTTCTTCTTCAACTAACGGGTGCTAGACTTGTAGAGCATTGATGCTTAGACAGCTCTTATTCTTATTGAACTAAAGGTGCAGGTTAATTCAATAAATTAAAGGAAGGTGAAGAAATGAAACGAGGAATCAGTTTTGAAATTCCCAATGAATACGGAAGGTTTCTTTGGGAGGTATTAACTCCCTTTGAAATTACTAAATTCATTTGGCTAAGTGGAGGCGAGGAATCATATTTAGTTGAGGATGATGAATTAGGAAAACCACTATTCGCAGACGAGGTAAACTGGATAGAGGGCTTATCCCTTAAAGAACTTTTAGAAGATAATAGATATTATCTCATTTTTGTGGACTTAAAAGCCTACTCAAAAGAGAAAAATCCATCAGTAATTGAGACGTATAGAGATTTTTTAAATAGTGATTGTGAACTCGTATTATTAGTTGTTGATTCTGTTTATGTCACGATTTATTGTAAGGACAATGAAAAACTTGAAAGATTTTATGATAATGCAAAGATAAAAAGGTTTGAAAACCTCCAATACATTACTGATAAAAATGACACAAGAATAAAGCTATCAAATTGGTAACAGTGATTTATAACTATGCCTTCTTATTCCACTAACGAGGTGCTTTAGCAAAATATGGCCATCTTTTCGATGGTCTATTTTTATGTCCAAAACATTAAGTTGATCTCAGATATACATTGTGAGATGGTACACTAAATTAACGTCGCAGGTTAGTTGAAGATCATAATGTTTTCAACTTATCAAAATTGGGGGGCTTTATAATGAGATATAATATTAAAGGAATATGTAAAATTTATCATAAGAAGAGGGGTGGGGCTGGATTTCAATCGAAGGGGAGGATGACGTATGGGTACATTTCAGTAGTATTCAATTGGATGGGTTTAAATCACTTACCAAAGGTGAGGCAGTATTGTTTGACCTTGAAGAAAACTCAAATTTAAAAGAACAATCACGTCGAGCTGTAAATGTTAAGAAACTAGTAAATAAGTTCAACTAATGGGTGCTTACTTCAAGAAAAGAGAAAAATCTTTTTCTCAAACCAAAGCGGAAGGGTAGAAATATTTACAACTTCCGAAACATCTATTTTGACTATATCTGAAATGTTTTTAATTTTAATCAATAATAATCGATTATGATTTTAAATTACTTGGTCCCTTATTAAGCTAACGGGTGCTTTAATTCAAGAAGGAGTAAAGCCTTTTCTCTTATTGAACTAACGCAGCAGTTTAGTTGAACAAAAAATTAGGGAAAAGTAAAACATATATTAGAACGGGTGTGGGTTAATTATGTCTGAATACATTATCCATTTAGATAACGATTTTGATAAAGAAGAAGCTTTTGAAATAACAGGAGACAACATTGGATTAGTAACCGTTATGGATAGTAGCGGAAATGATATAACAACGAATTGTAGAGTACAAATTACTCTAAGTAAGAATGCATTACTCGGATTAGGTACTGAGTTAATTCGTTTAGCACACGATTATGGTGATGGAAAGCACTTCCATATAGAACCGATAAATAAAGAATATGTAGTCCAGTCTAAAGGGATTATGCTTCACCCAGAGAGTTGTGAACTTATATTGGGTTGTGGAGATTTCGATTCATATACTGAATATACAAAAGAAGAGGTTTAGTTGAGATTGTGAAGCAATGTACTTAAACTAACGGGGGCTTTACTTCCAGAGGAGTAAAGCCTTTTTCTTGTTGTATTAAAGCATCAGTCTAGTTTAAGAAGGAGTTCTGAAAACGATTGGTGAAATAACCAATATGTATATTCAGGAGGAGATTATTTTGAATGGGGTGAGTCAAATAATTATCAGAAAACTTGTTTCAGCAGTAATGGCTTGTGTATTGGTTATGTTCATCTATTTCATAGAAGAACAGACTGGTTTTGTATTCATAATAGGTATTTATCTATTTCCTATTCTTTTGATTTATGGAGTACCAGTATCTATTCTCTCCGATTTTGTTACAAAAAAACTAAGAGGATTCTTTAGAGGTAGTATTGCGTTATTCATCCACTTATTTCTAGCCGCATTGTTTGTTATGATTCCAATCTTATTTTCAGAATGGGAAAGGGAATTGTTGATTTCTGACACTAGTAATTTATTTGATAACTTTTTCTTCATTACTTCTCTGCTATCTTCATTTCTTTTCTACTTTTTAGATGAGTTTCTTAGGTCTCAACTAGCTAAATATTTGCATCAGAAGATACTATTGTCTAAAAGAGCTAAAGCTCTGTGTGAAAAAATTGGTGATATGAGAATTTAGGGAAATGTATTAGCTTATTTAACTAACGGGTGCTTTAGCAAACTATGGCCAACATTTCGATGGCCTATTTTATGTCCAAAACATTAAGTTGTTCTCAGATATGTATTGTGAAATGTTACACTTCAACTAAGCAGCAGATTAGTTGAAGTAGAATTTGGAAAGCAAAAGGGTTTTAAATGTGTTTATTGAACTAATATTGATGATTTATTAAAAAGGGGGAGAGTATTTTGGGTTCAAGAATAATGCACTCGATTATTGGGGAAAAAATTGCGGAGGGTTTATCGATGGAAGACAAAACATCATTTTTGCTTGGAAGCATTGCTCCAGATGCAGTTTTTTCACACGAAGAAAAGAACTTTTCACATTTCTTTATAGGTGAAGTGCAAGATTATTCAAGAAGCGTTGATTATAAAGGTTTTATCCATAAATACAATTCGCAATTAGAAAATCCTTATATATTGGGGTACTTTGCACATTTAATTGCTGATGATATTTGGTTAAGAGGTTTTAATCTTTCTTGGTTAAGAAACAGAATGAATGCTGATGAAGGATTATATAAGTTATACCATAATGATTTCCGATTGCTAAATGGAAAGTTACTAGAGCACTATGGTTTTACAAATAAATTGAGAAAAATATTTAGTCAGTATCCTGCAATTATAGATTTGGATGAGGTTTCTTCCAAAGATGTTGAGAAATTTGCTTCTTATGTGTTAGAGGATATGAATTACGACAAGGAAGTTCTAAATGAAAAACTTAATATTTTTACTTTTAATCAAATAATTGGCTATATAGAGACATCAATTGAACTGGGTATAATGAATATAAAACCAATTATTACAAAATAAATCTTCAACAAATGGGTGCTTTAGCAAAATATGATCATCATTTTGGTGGTCTATTTTTATGTCCAATACATTAAGGTAATCTCAGATATGCATTGTGAAATGTTACACTTAAATTAACGCAGCAGGTTAGTTGAACAAGGAAATCTGATAAAATAAGGATTCATTTATAAAAAAATCTAAGCTATATGACTGATTAGCAACCAGTCGTGATTATTATGATTATTGAAATTGACGGTTTTTTTCAACAAGTTCTACTTACGGGTAAAAAGTGTTCAAAACAGCAACTAAAGCTAAAGTACCTCAAAGCTAAAGAATTAGCATTAGAGACAAGTAATAGTAATCTTACAAATGTCTTTTGCAGTCTTCACAATTTTGAACAAATACCTTATTCCAACCATATTAAAGTTGATTTTGTAATTGATACTGATACAGATAGGATATATTCACCCTCTTATTAAGCTAACGGGTAGCTTTACTTCAAGAAGGAGTAAAGCCTTGTTCTTATTCAACTAAAGTAGCAGTTTAGTTGAATAAGAACAAATAAAGGATTTTATTATTTAACGTTGAATTATCTAAATTAATCAAGTGCATTTTCATCGTTATAATGTTACTTTTTGAAATTAAATTAGGGGGTTATTAAATGCAGTTTCATATCAGAGTACGAGCAGGTGCAATTATCATAGAAAATAATAATATATTATTAACAGTATATAATGACCCGATAAGAGGTATCGTCTATGATTTACCTGCAGGTGGAACAGAACCAAATGAATCTATTACTGATGCAGTTAAAAGAGAAGCCAAAGAAGAAGCATGTATAGATGTAGAAGTAGGCCCTTTAGCATTTGTTTATGAATATACACCACATCTTAATCTTGAAAAGTTTGGAAAAACACATACATTAGTTATGATGTTTGAATGCAAAATAATAAACCACACGACTCCAAAATTCCCCAAAAATCCGGACTCGAATCAAATAGATGTTAAATGGCTACCTATAGCAGAGTTACAAAATGTTGAAATGTATGCTAATATCGGTTCTTATTTACAGAGTTACACCACTAACGGTAGAAACATTGAACTAATCGAAGAACATAAACTAAATCAAGCTGTTAGGTGAAATTTTGAGGAATTAAATATGACCATCTTTCGATGGTCTATTTTTATACCCAAAACATTAAGTTGATCCCAGATATGCGTTGTGGAATGTTTGATTTTGGGGATGCAATTACAGGACTTGTTGAACTACCAATACAAATCGAATTCGTTGGATGGACATCACTAGAAGGAACTTACCATTTGATGCAAATAGAATGTAAGAATGCCTAAGTGATTATAATGAAGAGGGTTATATTGTAAAATGTGATTTCTTATTCATCTAGCGGTGCAGTTTATTGTACCAAGGATTATAGTCAGATTTACAAAGCTAAGTAAAGAAATCTTATCAAACAATGCTTTGGGAAACTTTTAAAACAACTAAACTATTCTTCCATTTTTCGAAACTTTCAGTTCATTGTATTCGTAAAGATAAACGAATGGATTATTTTTGAATGCTGAGATTGGAGGATACATATGTCAAAATTAGACTTAAATAAATTTGGGGCACATTTTATCAATGAAGAGTTTGAATTACTTTATAAAACTACATCAAAAGATTTTCAAAATCTTCTTGGGTTAAATGAATTTCAAAATATATGCCATTCTTATAAACAAGGTATACAAAAATTAGAGAAGTTTTCCGAAAAGGAATGGTTTGGTACAACTCAAGTTATTTGGATAGACCAAAATAAAGAAAAAGCGATTCAGTTAGCATATGATCCTAGGCAAGTAATTACAGGATTTTATTTGAAACCTTTTATCACTTACGACTCTGACAAAAGACGGACAAAAAACCAATATCGAATGCCAATCCGTGATGAGTGGTTCGTATTTTGGGGCGGTACAAATGAGTTTGATAATTATCATTATGCGTATGAAAACCAACGCTATGCTTACGATTTAGTACGTGTAATAAACGGGGTAACATATGAGGGTACAAATTTAATCAATGAAAATTATTTTGCTTTCGGCAAAGATATTGTTGCTCCGTTGAATGGGAAAGTTGTAGAAGTAGTAGATGGTATTAAAGATAATGTACCTGGTAAAATGAACGAGCAATATCCAGCCGGCAACTATATAGTAATTGAACATTCAAACAAGGAAAATAGTATGATTGCACATTTTAAAAACGGCTCGATTTTAGTAAAGGAAGGCGAACATGTTAAAGAAGGCCAACTATTAGGGCTATGTGGGAATTCAGGCAATTCGTCAGAGGCACATATCCATTTTCAAGTAATGGACTGCCCACAATTTGAAAAAGCTAAATCAATTCGCATCCAGTTCCAAAATCATCTTGAACCAGTACAGGGAGATACAGTGACGTCATGGCCTTTGGATGACAATAAGATGGATACTTTTGATAAAATAGAAAATTCATTAACCTTTACAGATATAGTACTAACGATTCCAAAAATCATTGGACAGTATTTTAAGGGATAAAGAAAAAATTTATAAAGCATGCAAAACAAATTCAAAAAATGTTCCCAAATAAAGTTTGGAATTAAATATAACCTCTTAGAATTTTGATTTAACAGCGTTGTAGGAGATTTCTCTTTGTTTAACTTTAAACAGCTTTTTATTAAGTCGTTTAGTGATGGATACCACAAGACTTTTTTATTGTTCACCCTCAGAGTTGTGAACTTATATTGGATTGTGAAGATTTCGACTCATATACAGAATGTACAAAAGAAGAGGTTTAGGTTAGATTGTGAAATATTGTACTTAAACTAACGGTGCATTCGTATTATAAGGTTAACCAGTTTTTACTGGTTGACCTTATTTTTATAGGATTTAATATATCAGTAGCCAGGGTAGGACGTACGGGTGCGTGGGACAATGATCCCGTCGGCTAAACTGTCCACCCCCTACTTGTAGAAACATGTTTGAGGCTGGTTGGGACATAGATCTCGTATAACAAGCGAAGCTATGACACTATAAGGAGGAACAGGGGTACTGGTGAGTTAGTCAGAGGAGGAAGTTAAATGAACCCAGTAGTTGGTCTGGATGTGGCAAAAGGAGAGAGCCAAGTTCAGGCATTTTTAGATAAATCGAAGCCGTTTGGAAAGAGTTATTCTATGAAGCATACACAAGAGGATTTAGACCATTTTATAGGCTTCTTACATGAGATTGAAGTGATGACCGGGCAAATGCCTATAGTCATTCTAGAATCTACAGGCCATTACCACTCTCCTGTTATTCAATGCTTGGAGGAGAATGAGGTTTTATATATCTTGCTTAACCCTATTATTTCTTATCAAGCGAAGAGATCTAGTTTAAGAAAGGTAAAAACAGACGCAATTGATGCGTATCAGTTGTGTATGCTTTATTACAAAGAAGATTTTGAACCTCATAAAAAAAGAGGGATTCAACTCTTAAATCTTAGAAATCTATCGAGACAACAGGAGCTTGTGACGAATATGTATGTGGAGGCTAAGCTACAGTTTCACACTATTCTAGATCAAGTGTTTCCTGAATACCGCAAGGTTTTTGGTGATCTTTATTCAAAGGTTTCTTTATTGATGTTAAAGAAATACCCAACTTCAGAAGATGTAATAGCAGCTGGAGAAAGTAAGCTAGCGGAGTGTGTGATGGAGTTTTGTCCAAGACGTTCTAGTCAATGGGCATTGGAAAAGGCAAAAAAACTAATGGATTCTGCCTATCGAAATCCATTTCAAAAAGTGGTGTATCATAGTCACTTGATCAATCTTCAAATGTATATTGAAATGCTTTTTCAGTACCAAGGGCACCTTTCGGAGTTGGAAATTCGTATAGTGACCTTGGCAAATGAATTAGAAGATTACAAGATTGTCCAATCGATTCCAGGAATCGGAGAAAAGATCGCTGCCACGATAATCTCTGAGATCGGAGAAATCGAACGGTTTAATCATCCGAAAAAACTAGTTGCCTTTGCAGGAGTAGATCCCAGTGTTCACTGATCAGGAAAGTTTACTGCCACAACCAATCGTATTACAAAACGAGGTTCAAGTAGATTACGCCATGCTTTGTATCTTGCCGTATTGTGTGGTATCAGAAGTTCAAGAAACAACAAGCTGAAAGAATTCTATGATAAGAAGAAATCAGAGGGAAAGCCTGCAAAAGTGGCGATAGTAGCCTGTATTAACAAACTGCTTCATTGGATTTATGCTTTATTAAATAGCAAAGAAACTTTCCAAGATATAGCGTAATTACTGGTTACAAGTAATTAAGAGAAAACCTTCCAAAAGGTTTTTGGAGGGCTATTTGTCATGCATAAAATAGTATATCATAAGATTAATAATAATTTTAGAGAAAAATATTGACATCCTATTAGCTGGTTTAGTAAAATGTGGCCATCATTTCGATGGTCTATTTTTATGTGCAATATATTAAGTTGATCTCAGAATATGCATTGTGAAATGTTACACTTAAACTAACGCAGCAGGTTAGTTTAATAAGGTGAAAAACAGGTACAATAACACCATTGATGGAATTGAGGTAATAATTTTGTGGGAAGCAGTTATAGTTGGATTATTTGGGATTGGCTTCTTTGTTTTAGGTTTTAGACACAACAAGAAAATCCATAAAGAAGAGGGCACAGGCACTGGGATAAATGAATCATTAATACTTTCATTCATTGTTGAAGGGTTATTTTGGATATTTGATAAACTTCCATACTGGGTCGCTAAAACTTTATATTTTATATTATCTATTGTTTTATTTGTTTGGAGTTATATTTTATTTAGAGATTCATATTAAATTAACGGGTGCTTTACTTCAAGAAGGAGTAAAGCCTTTTTTCTTATTGAGAAGAGAATCCTTTAAAATGATTGTAGGTTTCAAAAGTTAGAATATACTGTAAATAAAGGAGAGATAAATATGATTTGGTTAATAGTTTTTATTATTCTTTTTATTATTATCACCTTTGCTGTATTAGTTGACAGGAGAAATAAGAAAATTAATAACAATAATCAAAATCCAATTAATTCAAATGCAAAACCAGGAGAAAGATCTAACTATATGATGGGAGATAATAAATATACAAATGGGGAATAATTCGCTTAATTTATAGAGTTTGTGAAGTGGTGTACTTAAACTAACGGGTGCTTTAGAAGAGTTATAAAGCATATCAAATGAGGAGGTTGGAAATGAAAAAAAATACTAGGTTTTTCGAAGAATATAACATTAGTAGCGTAATTATTTTTTATGGAATTGTTTTGCTTTACACCTTGTGGATTGGTATAGAGATAGATGTAAAAAAAATATTTACAATTCTAGTTTTCACAATTATTTTTTGGTTAGCAAATAGTTTGCAATCATCCAAATCACCCCAAAAGTAATTTATTTTTGCAATATTATATATATTTTTGAAATAAACAAGCGGCTGCCTGTAATGGTAGCTTTTTCTTATTGAACTAACGAAGCAGTTTAGTTGAATAAGGATTTATGTCGATTGTCATTAGAAAAGGAGAAAAATCATATGTTTGACATAATCTATGCATTAATTGGGCTAATCATTTGCACCTCTATAGTAATCTTTTTTGTGAAAAAAAAACGGGGGCATAAAGATTTTTATTTTAGTGTTATTACAGTAACCTTTTTTGGAATCCTATGTTTGTTTCTTATAATTTGGAATACAGTGGATTATATTGCCATTAAAAATAAGGACTTTCAAACAGTGAGTGGTCAATGTGTCGTAACAGAATTTGAATCAACGGGTAGAACAACTAACCATCAACTTCACGTAGAAATTAATGGTCTTGTTGTTTTTGGAGAGTTTGATGATTTTAGTGATGTTAGACGAGGGACCTATCCTTGCACTGTAAAATATATCGAGAAAACTCGTACACTGTTTAGTATCAAGCCAAATTCCACTAACAAGTAAATTTGGATAAAAATTGATGTGAATTGAATAATATAAAAAAAGTCTTAGTGAACATTTCGCCCATTACTTGAATTAGATGAAAAGGTGCTTGTTCAACTAACGGGTGCTTTAGAAAACAGGGCTATCAGGTAAGACAGCCTTTATCCACAAATGAAGGAAAAAAGTGTTGCAAGCAGCACTTTTTATCTTTAAAATTTTCTTCCTTTGTCGCCAAACCAGTAGATAGAACCCATGATAAAACAGAAAACAAAGAATATCAAGGCGAAAAATGCCATAACGACAAGACCCAAACTCATACCTCCTTTTCTCAGCAATCGTTATTAGTATTATATTTCATCTTTCGGAATTATATTTAAATTATGTTAACCGTGATTAAGAAGGGGAAAAGGAAGTTTGTGAAATAATGTACTTAAACTAAACCAGCTAATAGAATGTCAAGAAAAACATTTTAAATCGAAAAACACTTCATGTTATACTAAAAATGCACAACACAAATAACCCTCCAAATTTAATTCGGAAGGTTTTTGATATATTTGAAAATTATGTTATTTAATAGTTTCTTGGAATGGTGTTTTCGTTTTTAAAATCGCATAAATCCAGTGTAAGAGCTTATTAGCACAAGCTATAACGGCTACCTTATACGGCTTACCTTCATCGCGTTTTAAATCGTAGAAGGATCGTAATCGTTTATTTCGTGCAATGGTTTCATCTTTTGTTTTCTTTTTACGGCTATCTCGGATTGAACAGCGAACAGCTGTGTAAAGCGTGTGGCGAAGCCTAGCTGAACCGCGTTTGGTAATGTGATTTTTCGTGCCTTTAAAGCGACCTGATTCAAACACACTTGGGTCTAGACCCGCAAAGGCTACTAACTTTTTCGGATGATTAAACCGCTCAATTTCCCCGATTTCTGAAAGAATCGTGGCCGCGATTTTTTCACCTATACCGGGAAGTGACTGGATTAATTCATATTCTTCGAGTTGTGCCGCCAATTGATCCATCTCACGCTCTAACGTGGAAAGTTGTTGGCGGTACGCTTGAAGTAAATCAATATACATATTCAGACTAACGAGAAGGCTCTGATAAAGCGTTGACTGAAATGGGTTGCGTTCCGCCGCTGCGATTAAGTCCTCAGCTCTTTCATACGCCCAATTAAATGAACGTGCTTTACAATGCTTATCAATAAATTGTGCAATCTCTTCTACACCTGCTTTTAGTACTGATTCAGATGTAGGAAAGGACTGTAAAGTCCTTAATGAAATCTCAGCGTATAAATCACCATAAACTCCTTTATACTCCGGGAATACTTGATCTAATATGGCTTGAAATTGTAGCTTTGTTTGAACCATAATTCCCGTCATATTTTCGTGTTGTCTTGTGAGATGTCGAAGGTTTAATAGCTGAATACCACGCTTTTTCTGAGGCTCTAAATCCTCTTTGTAATATAGTTCACCTAAGTGATAGGCATCAATGGCATCAGTTTTAGTTTTTCGTAAGTTAGAGCTTTTTGCTCGATAAGATACCAGTGGATTTACGATTATGACAATGTACTCTTGTGCCTCTAAAAACTGTACAACTGGGGCATGATAGTGACCTGTTGATTCCAAAACAACAGGTGGTTTTAACCCTGTTTTGCGCTCTAAATCTAGTAAATAAGCGTGTAACTCTTCAAGACCTTCCACGGTATGTTGAATCTTCACACTGTTTTTATAGGGCATTTTTTTATCCAAGAACATTTGAACCTGACTTTCACCTTTTGCGACATCCAGACCGACTACTGGATTCATATTTTATCTCCTCCTCATAAAGTGTATTGACCGGTAACCTCTATCTAGCTTGTTATTCATATCTTCGCTTGTTATGCGGGATCATCATGTCCCAACCAGCCTAATCATGTGTTAACAAGTAGAGGGTGAACTGTTTAGTTGTCGGGATCAAGTCCCACGAGTGCTTCCGTTCTACCCCGGCTACTATCAATCTATAAATTGAATAAAAAATAGTCAACCAGTTATCTGGCTGACCTTATAATACGAACGAGTGCTTTACTTCAAGAAGGAGTAAAGCCCTTTTTTATTAAAATAAAGCAGCAGGTTAGTTCAATAAGAAGGGTATCTTTTACGATATTGAATTAGTTGATGAATTCGAAAGAATACACTGTCATTTTGAACAATGATAACAAGTTTTATTCCAAGCCAATGTTAAAGGCTTGGAATTTTATTTTTATAAATAAAAATTAGACTTTCATGCTTTTTAATTCGTCTAATATGTAGAAAGGGGATGCTTATGAATCAACTTGAGGATGAAAGGTTTCGATCTATTATCAATGAACATAATGATTATTTACTTCAGCTAAGCTATCTCTACGTGAAGGATTGGAATACTGCAGAGGATGTTGTACAAGAGGTATTTATCAATTATTGGGTTAAGTCTGAGCAATTTCAAGCTCAAGCAAGTTTGAGAACGTATTTAACACGAATGGCAATTAATCGATGTAAAGATTATTTGAAGAGTTGGCGTTACAGGACACAAACATTAACCAATGTTTTTACAGATATTATTCGAACCAAAAATCAGCTTATTTTACAAGATGAACAATTGATTGTGGCAGAAGCGGTCTTATCCTTGCCTATTAAATTTCGAGAAGTAATTATTCTGTATTACTTTAATGAACTAACCATACAGAAAATCTCCTATACGTTAAATACGTCAGAAAGTACGATTAAGTATCGATTAAAAAAAGCGAAGGAACGATTGAAGGAAAAGCTATCTACTCAACAATGGGAGGTGTTTGTAAATGAATGAAATCAAACGACAATTAAAAATGAAAATCGGTGATACAACGCAACAACAGAGAAATGTAGTTCATAAAATTCAGCAACTATACCCAATTTCCCCCAAAAAGAGTAAATCATTATTACCTGTTGTATTAAGTATAGCTGTTTTCGCAGCAACACTTATTTTTGTTTTTTCTATAATTGGTGAAGAAAGTACGTTGAACCCTACTAATTCAGCAAATTTTCCTGACTCTATTACAATGATTGATTCAACAAGTGGTGAATTAGTGGAACTTAATTATCAGGAGTATAATGGTTTCTTGAATTACATATCAGAAAATAACTATGGCAAACGAGAAGATGTACTATCGACTTTAAAATATACACCCATAAAAAATGAGTTACCATCATATCTTGTAACATTTGATTGCGGAAAAACTGTTTGTGCTAGTGCGTATCTTACTTTAGATCAAAAGAGTACAATGGCTCCTTTAGGAGAAGGTATTCTTACAAGTGAACTAATCTATTCTCCAAATCAAGAAAATGTCATGTTTTTACTTTCAAATAGCGAAAAGACAAAACAACGAATTGTTGTCATTAATTTTGAATTTCGAGGCGAATCTAGAATTCCATCTTTACATCATGAATATTTTAGTAATTATAATTGGCCCATTACGAATGTTCATTGGCTTACTGACAATAAAATTAAAGTGACAGTTGCAGATTTAGAGGAATCGACAGACGTAATCATAAAAGAATGGGAACAAGACATAAATAGACCTACTAAGACTATTGAAGTGCCATTACCATAAATAAATTAATTATTAAAAAATCGTCTATATTTCGGTGTGTTGGACTAAACAATTGATTAATGGTGGCTTTGGAGATATTGTGAAGGTTTGTACTTAAAGTAACGGTGTGCTTTAGTAAAAAGGAAATCAAATTAAAATGAGCTTGGAGAAAATATCCCAGCTCATTTTTTGTGTCTTAAATCAACCTTTGCCTTTAACGTAGCTATATTAATTTAACTGAAGATGTCCTCTTTTATTTCTGAGATTATATACAGTTTTCACCTGAATAAAGAATTTTAGTTGTTTTGAGCGAAGGCGGCGAATCCTAGGGGACAAGCGCGTAGGAGATACTACAGGCTCGCTCCGTGTCCCCAGAAAAGCGTTCACTGTAGCGGAGAACACAGCCTCTTGAATTTCTAAGAAAGGTTTTGTCCTAGCCTTTCAACTTCATAAAATGTTCATACAAGGATTCTAAGCGTCTCTTAAAATAGCTAATCAGTGAGGTGCAAAGAACCCCGGGCACCTATATTCGTCCTTCTAACACCAAACAATAATTTTATACGGCGTGGTTTGGGCAGGAATGCTTCGGGTGGTGGGGCCATAGATTACAATTAGATTTCGGTTTGCTGGACTTTTTGTAAAAGCTTGCCCGTTTGTCAAAATTATGGGGGTATACGGTGAAATATTTAAGCTCAATTGACCATCGCTACTAACAAACTGGCTGTTAAAGAAGTCAACTTTTACAAATTGATTTGGATTATTTTTTACTATAACAAGTGCCTGATATTGTGGTGGAAAGATTAAAGGAACGGGTGCATTTCCATCATAGTATCCAGTAACCCAATCTCCAACCCCTACCATTTCTTGGTCTACAAAATAAGTAGAGGGTGATACTACAAAATTTACTAAAGCCCCGTTACCGTTGTCTACTGACATTAACGTATAACAACCATCTTCTCCATTTAACCCTGTTGCAAAATCACTTATCATAGTAACAATCCCATGAAAAGATTGGAAACTCACCATACTTTATCCCTCCAACGCTATTTAAGCATTTCCTTATACATGTTATGCATTTCTAAGACTTTGTGTTATCCGTCCTCAGTTATGGAAAGCGTTTTCTAAAAATATTAAGAAAATTCTTGATTTTATATCAATCTAGTTTTATAATTCAAATTGAAAGCGGTTTCACCTTCTAATAATCGCTCTTTTTCATCAAGTTTAGAAACCGGTTTCCGAAGTATGGTAAATAAGTTTAGTTTTTATGAGGAAAACAATATGGGAGGTGAATGATACAAAAATAATAACTTTCATTATTTTTGTTGAAGAATTACAACCTGTAAGAAAACATTAGTCAAAAAAATAGGGGGAATCAAATTGAAAGGTTTGAAAAAATTAAGTGCAATAGGCTTGTCAACAGTTCTTGCATTTTCATTGGCAGCTTGTAGTGGAACCGAAAAGGAATCGTCTAATAGCGAAAAAGGCGGAGACAAACAAGAACAAGTTACATTAAATTTTTGGACTTTTGGTGCTACTGGCTATGAAGACTTGGCGAAAGCATATGAAGAAGAAAACCCTAATGTGAAAATAAAAGTAAGAGCTGCTGAAACAGCAGAGCATCATGATGCATTATTTACGGCATTATCGGCTGGAAGCGGAGCTCCAGATATTACGATGTTAGAGATTGATCAATTAGACCGTTTTAAAGTAGCACAAGACCAATTTGAAAACCTCTATGATCTTGGTGCAAAAGATATTAAAGATCAATACCTGGATTGGAAATGGAACACAGGGGAGAATAATGCTGGGGATTTCTTAATCGGCTTACCAACAGATATTGGTCCTAAAGCTTTATACTATCGTACAGATGTATTTGAAGCAGCTGGGTTACCAACTGAACCTGAAGAAGTAACTAATTTAATAAGTACTCCAAAAGCATTTGAAGAAGCGGGTATAAAGGTGAAGGAAAAGACAGGAAAACCATTCGTAGATAGTATAGAAATGGCATTCAGAGCTTACTTAGACGCAGCTCAAGAAACCTTCCTTAATCCTGAGGGTGAATTACTACTAGAGCAAGATGAAAATGCTGTTAAAGCAGCATATGATTACGCTGTACATTTAAATGAGCTTGGAATTGTTGGGAAATTTGAAATGTGGTCACCGGAGTGGGCAAATGCTGTGAATAAAGGTGAATTTGCAGCAGAATTAGGAGCTGGTTGGTTAAAAGGTTGGATGGAAGGTAATGCACCGGAAGCTGTTGGCAAATGGAGAGTAGCTACTTTACCAACTGAATTTGCTGCAAACTGGGGCGGTTCTTTTATCTCCATTCCAAAGGAAACTAAAAATGCTGATGAAGCTTATAAATTCGCAGAATGGTTAATCTCTCCAGACAATCAATTGAAATCATTCCAAACAAAAGGATTATTCCCATCTGCACCAGCTGTTTATGATATGGATGCCTTCAAAAACAATGAAGATGAATTCTTTGGAGGACAATCGACAGCACCAGTATTTGCAAAAGCTGCCCAAGACATTAATGGAGCAGTTTATAAAGGAGAGAAATACTTCCCACTTTATCAGGAAGTGTTGAATGCCTTGAAGAATGTTCAATCTAAAGGAGCAGATCCAGAAAAAGAATGGACATCGGCAGTTAAACGTGCAAAAGATTTATTAAATCGCTAGATAAAAAGATTACTAGATATGAAGGTGGATGAGGGGTTAATGAGCTCCAATTCCACCTTTGATAGGGATGAGGTGAGTACATGAATACTGTAAGTAATAAGGAAAAGGTAAGAAAAAAAAGGTACATGTCTGAACAGAAAAAAGATATGGCTTCAGGCTATTTATATATAGCCCCTTTCTTTATTATTTTTGCTATTATTGGGTTATATCCAGCATTATTTAGTATTTATTTAGGGTTTCAAAAATGGAACGGATTAAGTCCTATGACATTTGTTGGCTTAGCTAATTTTAAAATAGTCTTAACCGATCCTCTTTTTTGGAAATCAGTTTACAATACAATCGTCATGGGAATCATGGGTACCGCCCCACAATTACTGTTCGGAATCATTTTTGCCTATTTGTTAAATCTTGCATTTCTTAAGTTTAAGAACTTCTTTAGAGTAACGATTTTTATGCCGTATATAACTTCCATGGTAGCTGTAGCTCTTATTTTCAGTGTGTTGTTTAGTGATCATGAATCTTCTTTAGCCAATTATGTGTTAAGTTTGGCGGGTCTAGATCCTGTGAACTGGAGCAGCTCTGAATGGGGAACGAAAATTGCCATATCGATTATGGTATTTTGGAGATGGGTAGGGTATAACACCATTATTTATCTTGCTGGTATTCAAAGTATTCCAAATGATTTGTATGAAGCTGCAACGATTGACGGAGCAAATAAATTTCAGCAGCTTATGTACATTACCATACCGATGCTTAAGCCATTTATCATCTTAACTGTATTCACATCGACTGTAGGGGCTTTGCAGTTATTTTCTGAACCAACTATCTTTTTAGGAACTAGTGCTTTCACAAGAGACGAAGGCATGACTATTGTGATGTATTTATATCGGGATGCCTTTAAATTACAATCTTTTGGAACAGCGTCAGCTACAGCTATTATATTATTAGTATTGATAACTGTTTTTGCTGCCATAAATACTTTCTTAACCTCAGGTATTGGCAGGAAGAAAAGAGGTGGAAACTAGTGAATAAATCGGAGAAGGGAAAAAAACCGTCCATTAGCAGAATCCTTGCTTATGTACTATTATCCATTGCATCGCTACTTTCGTTGTTTCCGTTTTATTGGATGTTTGTAATGGCAACAAGCCCTAGTTCTGCTTACAATTCCATTCCACCAACGGTTACACCAGGGAGCTTGTTAATAGAAAATTTTAATAAGGTCTTGGATAAAATCGATTTCTTTCAAGCAATGTGGAACTCATTTATTGTTTGTTCCATTGTCACCATTGTGGTTTTATTTATTAGTTCATTAGCTGGGTTTGCCTTTGCGAAGTTTAAGTTTCGAGGTAAAAATGTACTTTTTACAGCTATCCTCTTAACAATGATTATACCGCCGCAATTAGGGTTAATCCCACAATATTTCCTGATTTCTAAGGCAGGATTACTTGATACATTACCAGGTGTGATGGTATTGTTCTTCCTTAATCCTCTGGGGATTTTCCTGATGAGACAATATATTAGTCAATCTGTACCGGATGAGTTAATTGAAGCAGCAAAATTAGATGGGTGTTCCAACTTTAAAATTTATCGTAGTATTGTGCTTCCAATTATACTTCCGGCATTTGCAACTTTAGGGATAATTGTCTTCTCAGCTGCATGGGGCGAGTTTTTATGGCAATTTACCGTTTTAAGAGATCCAGAGATGTATACGATTCAAGTTGCTTTAGCCCAATTAAGTAATACACAATATGCAGATTTTGGCATGATCTTATCAGGTGTTTTTTGGGCAACTGTACCACTTTTGATTATTTTCCTATTGTTTAACCGCTTATTTATATCAAGTATTACTGAAGGATCTGTGAAATAAAGTAACGTGAAATAGAAGGGATTAGAGATGAATTTAACAATTAAAGATATAGCGCAAATGGCAGGTGTTTCCCCAGGGACTGTTTCAAAAGTCATCAACAACTATGAAGGCATTAGTGAGAAAACAAAGAAACAAGTAATGGATGTCATTAACCAAAAGGGTTATGAACCCAACTTTTCTGCAAGATCACTGGCAACAAAAAAGTCAAACCTAATCGGACTGATCTATGCTGGGAAGATTAATGTTGAAATGACACATCCTTATTTTAATGAGGTTATATCAGCTTTCAAAAAGAATATTGGTCTACTAGGTTATGATATTATCATGTTTTCAAATGAACGCTTTCAAACGGGGCATGGCAGCTATTTAGCAAGATGTCGACATTTTCATGTCGATGGCTGTATAGTGATTGCGGGTGAGGAAGTGGAAGAGGCTATCTATGATGTGGCAAAGGAAGGAATTCCGTGTATTGGGATTGATATTGAGTTAAAAGGTCCAAAATCTAGTTACATCATGACAGATAACGTGGATTTATCGAGAAAAGTGATCGAATTTTTTTATTTACATTCTGTAAGAAAGATTGGTTATATAGGCGGCAAATGGGATTCAGCTATTTCTCGTTATCGGAAACAAGGTTTCTATGAAGCCATGCAACAATTTGGTCTTGAAATACGTGGAGAATGGATTCAGTATGGTGACTTTCATGAAGAAAGCGGATATGAAGCGATGAAGAAAATACTTCGATGCAAAGAGTATCCTGAAGCTGTTTTTGCCACATCTGACTTGATGGCATTGGGTGCTCTAAGAGCGATAAAGGAAGAGGGACTTAGTGTTCCACAAGATATTCAAATTGTCGGGTGTGATGACATTGTAGCTTGCCGCTATAGCGAGCCGAAACTTACGACAGTAAAGCAGGATAAAGAAAAATTCGGGAAATTATCAGCTTATATGTTGAATGATTTGATAAATGGAGAAACACAATTAAAGCCAGTATTGATTGACTCAGAATTAATCATTAGGGAGTCGTGTGGAACGAAAAGGGTTGATAGGAGGTAATTGTGTGAATTACTACGCTGTTTTTGATGTTGGAGGTTCTTCTATTAAATATGCCCTTATGGATGAGGTAGGATTATTTATTGAAAAGTCCTCTGCTCCTACACCTGAGACTAGTCTTGAACTGTTTGTAGATACGGTAGAATCCATCGTGAAGAATTTTCAAAAAAGGTATGCATTAAAAGGTATCGCTATAAGTTTGCCTGGTGCAGTGAATGTAGAAACAGGACATATTGGTGGAGTCACAGCACTTCCGTATATCCATGGACCGAGTATAAAGGAACTTGTTCAGGAACGGACACATATACGTGTTGAAATTGAAAATGATGCTAATTGCGCTGGATTAGCAGAAGGATGGATTGGTGCTGCAAAGGATGTACAGGATTATATTTGTATTGTGATTGGCACCGGTATCGGAGGCGCGTTAGTTCTTGATAAAAAAATCCGGCATGGTAAGAATCGATTTGCTGGAGAATTTGGTTATATGATCATGGAGGATTATTTCGAAGAGCCAATAGGGAAAACATGGAGTACTTTAGCTGCAATCGGTGGATTGATCAACCAAGTGGCAAAACGAGAAGGAATGGATCCGAATTCCCTTACCGGCAAAACTGTGTTTGAATTGGCCGAAGATGGTAATAAAGAAATACGAGATGAAATAGAAAAATTTGTGAAGCGATTAGCAGTAGGGATTTATAATTTACAGTATGTAATTGATCCGGAGAAAATCTTGATAGGTGGAGCCATCAGTACTCGAGAAGGTTTCATTGATCAGATTAATGAAACCTTAAATCAAATGAAACACAATAAGGATAGCTTAACCATCCAAGTAGAAAGATGTCAGTTTGGTAACGATTCTAATTTAATCGGTGCTTTGTATCACTTCTTACAGAGACAATCGATGAATGTGAAAAGATAGGAGGATGAAAACAGTGATACATCAAACGCTTAAACCGTTTCCAAAGGATTTCTTATGGGGAGCAGCCTCTGCAGCCTATCAAGTGGAGGGTGCTTGGGATGAGGATGGAAAAGGTGCTTCAAACTGGGATAAGTTTGTTCGTATACCCGGTAAGACCTTTAAAGGGACAACCGGTGATGTTGCAGTAGACCACTACCATCGTTATAAGGAAGATGTTCGTTTGATGGCGGAAATGGGTATGAAAACCTATCGTTTCTCTGTTGCTTGGACACGTATTTTCCCCAATGGTAGAGGAGAAATCAATCAAAAAGGCTTGGAATTTTATGATCACTTAATCAATGAATTAAAGGTAAATAAGATTGAGCCGATTTTGACATTGTATCACTGGGATTTACCACAGGCACTTCAGGATGAATATGGAGGCTGGGAGTCTAGGAGAATTATAGAGGACTTCACGAATTATAGTGTTGAACTATTTAAACACTTTGGTGACCGTGTGAAATATTGGGTTAGCTTAAATGAACAAAATATTTTCACGAACCATGGCTACCATTTGGCGACACATCCACCAGGTATTAAAGATGAGAAGTTATTTTATCAAGTCAATCACCATGCGAATCTTGCGAATGCTAGTGTGATTAAGGAATTCCATAAATATATTCCCGATGGAAAAATTGGCCCAAGCTTTGCCTACTCACCTTCCTATGCCGCATCTTCTAGTCCAAAAGATATTATGGCAGCTGAAAATGCCGAAGAGCTCAATAGTCATTGGTGGATGGATACGTATGTATGGGGCAAGTATCCAGAAGTAGCATGGAATTACTTAGAGGAAAAAGGACTAGCTCCTTTAATTGAAAAAGGCGATTTTGATTTATTAAAAGAAGGTAAGCCAGACTTTATTGGTTTAAATTATTATCAGACAACAACTTTTGAAGAGAATCCCTTAGAAGGCGGTATTGGTTCATCGGAAATGAATACAACCGGTAAAAAAGGAACATCCAAGGATTCTGGAATACCAGGACTGTATAAAACAATTGCCAATCCAAACTTGGAAAGAACGAATTGGGATTGGAATATCGATCCTCAAGGGTTAAGAATTGCTCTACGTAGAATGACTAATCGTTACGGACTCCCTATTTTGATAAGTGAAAATGGGTTGGGGGAATATGACAAGTTAGATGCGGATGGAGTAGTTCAAGATGATTATCGGATTGAATATCTGCGTTCCCATATAATCGCCATTCAGGAGGCAATTTCCGACGGAGTAGATGTAATGGGTTATTGTGTCTGGTCCTTCACTGATTTGTTAAGTTGGCTAAACGGCTTCCAAAAACGCTATGGGTTAGTTTATGTAAATCAGCATGAAGAGGGTGTACATGATCTCCGTCGCATAAAGAAGAACAGCTATTATTGGTACAAAAAAGTCATCGAATCGAATGGCACCTCCTTGTAGTTGATGAAAATAGTAAGTAAAGTTACACAAATAATTTAACGACTTCTAAGATCTGAGTTCGGTATTCTACTGGATTTAGGTCTTTTAATTTTGCCTTCATTCGTTTGTGGTTTTAATACTCGATATATTCATCTAGTTTTCCTTGGGATTAATAAGATTACTTTCAAGAGAATCGCTTTAAAAAAAACAAAAAATGATGTCGAAAAATTGGGAAATTAGTCTTGACTAAAGAAATATTCTAAACTAGTATTAATACAATAATCAGAAAATACTTTTATTTCCGAATATTATATTAAATAAATTAAATAGGAGGATTAAATGAAACACAAAGTAGTAGAAGAAAACGTTTTGCTTAAAGAGGCACTTGACCTTAAGGATAATTTAATACAATGGCGTAGACATCTTCATGTGAATCCGGAACTATCATTTGAAGAATATGAAACTTCAAAGTTTGTTTTGGAAAATTTAAAAGAACTTGGTTTAGAAATTCAAGCACCAGTGGCGAAAACTGGAATAGTTGCTCTTCTACAAGGTACTCATCCAGGTCCGACTGTTGCTTTAAGAGCAGATATGGATGCACTTCCTATACAAGATGAAAAAAATGTTTTATACGCCTCGTCTGTTCCTGGGGTTGCACATTTATGTGGACATGACGCTCATACAGCCATTTTGTTGGGAGCAGCCAAATTACTAAGTAAACATAGACCCCAAAAAGGGAATATCAAATTTATATTTCAGCCAGCAGAGGAAGGTTTAGCAGGGGCCCTACATATGGTTCAGGAAGGGGTGCTTAACAATCCTGATGTAGATGTTATTGCCGGTTTGCATGTACATCCTACAGCAAACACAGGGTATATAACTGTTGCGAAAGATGTCGCAATGGCATGTGCGGATTCCTTTGACATAGAAGTGATTGGAGAGGGGGGGCATGCGGCTCATCCACATATGTCGATCGACTCGATAACGGTAGCAGCCGAAGTTATCTCTTCGTTACAGCAAATTGTGAGCCGATCAATCGACCCTCTAAAACCAGCTGTTTTGACAATAGGTAAAATAGAAGGTGGCTTTAAAAGAAATGTTATTGCACCGTCCGTCCGATTGGAAGGCACAGTTAGAGTCTTAGATCCTTCGTTAAGAGAGGTCATTTCTCAAAGAATGGAAAGATATATTAAAGGTGTCTGTGAAGGGATGGGGGCTAGTTATAAATTTGATTATCAATTTGGCTATCCTTCCGTTAAAAATGACAATACATTGATCCCATTATTAGATTCAGTTGCTGAGAAAATATTGGGCGCCAGTACGCTTTCAATTGTGAATCCGAGCATGGGGGGAGAGGATTTTGCTTACTATGCTGAGAAAGTGCCAGGTATTTTCTTTAGATTGGGTACTTACAATGAAACAAAAGATTGTATCTATCCAAATCACCATCCAAAATTTGATATTGATGAAGATGCACTGCCGTATGGCTCTGCTTTATTGGCCCAATTCGCTCTTGATTACATAGAGAATAATTCAACCGAACAATAAGTATTTGATTCATGAAAAATATATAGATAAAGGGGTATGAGTATGAGGAAATGGGTAGGGTTAGCTAGTTCTATACTTTTGACAGTGGGCTTGTTGGCAGCCTGTAATGGAGAGGAATCTTCCACTTCGACGCCAAAAAAAGAGGATGATAGAACATTAACGATTGCAATGGGAACGGACATGGTAACATTTGACGTTCATAATCATGTAAATACTTCCACAGAAGCAATTCACGTGAATATGTTTAACTATTTGTTTAAACGAGATAACGAAACTGGAGAGATTTTACCAGACTTAGCAGAAGGTTATGAAAAAATAGATGATAAGACTTGGGAAGTGAAACTAAAAGAAGGCGTTACTTTCCATAACGGCGAAACTTTAGATTCTGAGGATGTTAAATTCTCACTTGAACGTGTTGCACATGATTCAACACTTCTTGATCACATTAACTATAACTCTATTAAAGAGGTACAAGTTATTGATGAACTTACAATCCGTATTATTACAAATGAACCAGATCCAGCTTTGCTAAATAGAATTTCAAGAATTGCATCTAGTATCCTTCCTTCCGAATATATTGAAGAAAATGGAATGGATTATTTCTTGGAAAATCCAGTTGGGACAGGACCATTTAAGTTTTCCAAATGGGTACGCGACGATAGAATTGTCCTAGAAGTATATGATGATTATTTTGAAGGAAAAAATGAAGAATGGGACGAAGTGGTGTTCCGTGTAATCCCGGAAAACTCTACACGTGTCTCTGAGCTACTAACAGGTGGAGTTGATATTGCAACAAACATGCCTCCAAGTGAGTGGAAACGTATTGAGGATAACGATGGCACCCATTTATCACAAGGAACTTCTAACCGGACAATGATGATATTTTTGCGTTCAACTGAAGGATATCCAACTTCTGATCCTCGAGTTAGAGAAGCTTTGGACTTGGCAATTGATAACAAGGCAATAACGGATAATTTATTAAATGGCGCAGGAATACCTACCATTACACGAGTAGCGCCAGGAAACTTTGGTTTTGCTGAAGATCTTTATGACACCTATAACTATGATGTAGAAAAAGCAAAAAAATTATTGGCAGAAGCAGGCTATCCTGATGGCTTTGAAATGACCTTCCATTCTCCAAAAGGACGTTATTTACAGGATGCTGAAATAGCTGAGATGGTTGCCGGAATGTGGACTGCGATTGGGGTAAAAGCAAATGTAGAATTCATGGAGTGGAGTAGTTTCGTTGAACTTCGTAATTCAGGCAAAAATAAGGATGCTTATTTACTAGCTTTGGGTAACTCTATGTTTGATGCTGCGAATGCATTAGATTGGTATAACTACGAAAGATTTAAAGGACAAATTGATTATTACAATGAAGAAGTAGAGGGATTATTGGCAGCTGCTGCTCAAAATATGGACCCAGAAGAAAGAGCACAGCAATATATTAAAGCACAACATTTATTAGCTGAAGACACAGCTCACATTGTTTTACATCAAGAATCTATTAACGTAGGTGTGAGTGATGCAATTGATTATACTCCTACAATGGATGAAATAATTTACGTGGATTCCATTAATAAAAAGTAGGTACGGTTATCGGTAGGGAGAGCTTGCTCTTCCTTCCTTTACTATTTGGTTGTGTAAAAAAATAGTAGGTTACAATAAATCATTTCAAAATATGTGTGAGGTGACAATTGATGAACAATTACTTTGTAAGGCGAATACTACAAATAATACCTGTTTTATTAATCATTTCATTTATTGTCTTTTCACTAGTCTTTATCGCGGGAGACCCAGTTGCATTAATGCTCCCTGATGACGCATCCCAGGAAGATGTGGAGCTATTAAGAGAATCCTTAGGTTTAAACGAAGCCTTTATCGTTCAATACACTACATACCTTATGAACCTTGTACAAGGTGACTTTGGAGAATCCTACCGTTATGGTCAGGACGCTATGGAAATCGTCCTTGAGCGTCTCCCCGCAACACTTGAACTAGGTATCGCAGCGCTTATAATCGCAATTGTTGTATCGATTCCACTTGGTATTTGGTCTGCTACAAAACAAAACTCTAGTCTAGACTTAGTGGCGACGGGTGCGGCTGTCATAGGAAAAGCAATGCCGAACTTTTGGTTGGGTATCATGTTGATTTTATTGTTTTCTGTCACTTTAAGTTTCTTCCCGGTTTCAGGAAGAGGGACGCTGTTACATTTGGTTCTCCCTTCCATAACTCTTGCTACTGGGATAGCTGCGGAAATGACACGACTCATCCGGTCTAGCATGATTGAAACCTTGAATCAGGATTACGTACGGACAGCGAAGAGTAAAGGTTTAAAGGATAGAATCGTAGTTTATAAGCATGCTTTCCGAAATTCACTTATTCCTGTCATAACCATTACTGCATTACAAACCTCCACTTTGGTTGGGGGGACATTGATTACTGAAACTGTCTTTTCATGGCCGGGTTTAGGTCAATTATTAATACAGGCTGTAAATACGCGTGATATGGCAATTGTTCAAGCCAGTGTATTTGTCATTGCAACACTCGTAATTCTTATGAATCTAGTAGCAGATATTCTTTACCGACTATTAGATCCACGGATTAAATATAGCTAGGGGGAAGTTAAGTTGACCCAATCACAGACAATAAGCATGACACAAAACAAACCCTCTTCTTTTAAAAGGTGGAGTAGATTATTACTTAGAAGTAAGACAGGCACAGTAGGATTCTTTATCGTTTTCTTTGTTTTCTTAGTGGCCATTTTTGCACCACTACTAGCACCACATG
Organism: Psychrobacillus sp. FSL K6-2843; assembly: GCF_038626375.1. Taxonomy (NCBI): domain Bacteria; kingdom Bacillati; phylum Bacillota; class Bacilli; order Caryophanales; family Bacillaceae; genus Psychrobacillus; species Psychrobacillus sp. FSL K6-2843. Next base: position 883,474 of record NZ_CP152021.1, read on the forward strand.
ATCCCGCTGCTATTAATGCGGCTAATATGCTAAAGCCTCCTTTCTGGATGGAAGGTGGTAGTACTGCAAATCTATTGGGAACGGATAACCTTGGTAGGGATATTCTTAGTCGGATTATCTATGGTTCTCAAATTTCCTTATTAGTAGGTATTACCTCTGTCGTTGTTGCGGGAATTATCGGTGTTACTATTGGTTTGATAGCAGGGTATTATGGTGGTTTTATCGACAATGTGTTAATGCGCCTTGTAGATTCCTTCCTAGCAATACCAACTATTCTTTTTGCGCTAGTAATACTTAGTGTTTTTGGACCAAGTGTTATTACTCTTATTTTCGTTCTGGGTGCTACGAATTGGGTAAACTATGCACGGCTTGTACGTGGCGAAGTGCTAACTATAAAGGAACGTGATTTTGTAAGAGCTGCCCGTTCAATTGGAGTAAAAAACAATAAGATAATTATTCGTCATTTACTACCGAATGTTATTTCCTCTTTTATCGTAATTTCTACGTTAAGTGTGGCAACAACGATCATTCTTGAAGCATCACTTAGCTTTTTGGGGCTTGGTGTTCAACCACCGACTGTTTCATGGGGGTCTATTTTGAGTGATGGAAGAGATTATTTAGCCACAAGTTGGTGGCTTGCGACTTTTCCGGGTCTAGCCATTACAGTAACAGTTCTAGGAATAATATTCTTGGGTGATTGGTTAAGAGATGTTCTAGATCCTCGCTCTATCAAAAAATAATCTTAAGGAGGAATCCCTAATGGCGGAAGAAGTACTGAATGTAAAAAACCTCAAAACTTATTTCCATACTGAAAATGGGATTGTTCCCTCAGTCGATGACGTTTCAATTAGGATAAAAAAAGGAGAGACATTAGCTATAGTAGGTGAATCGGGATCAGGGAAAAGCGTGACGTCCCTATCCATTATGCGTTTAATTGACTCTCCTGGAAAAATTCAGGATGGACAGATTTTGTTTAAAGGAAGAGACATTGTTCCTATCTCGATGAAAGAGATGCGTAACCTTCGTGGTAATGAGATTGCGATGATTTTCCAAGAGCCTCTTACTTCTTTGAATCCAGTTTTCACCATAGGAAATCAAATGGCAGAATCCATTATGTTACACCAAAAGAAGGGTAAGAAAGAAGCACGAAAGCTCAGTATTGAAATGCTGAAAAAAGTAGGAATACCAAGAGCGGAAAAAGTAATTGATTCATTTCCACATTCATTAAGTGGAGGTATGAGACAACGTGTAATGATTGCAATGGCACTCTCCTGTAATCCTGAATTATTGATTGCAGATGAGCCAACTACTGCTCTTGATGTAACAATCCAGGCTCAAATTCTTAAATTAATGAAGGGGTTAATTACGGAGTTTGATACTTCTATTTTGTTAATCACCCATGACCTAGGTGTAGTGGCTGAAATGGCAGACCGTGTAGTTGTTATGTATGCAGGTCAAGTAGTGGAGGAAACGGATGTATTTACATTATTTAGAGAACCTAAACACCCGTATACGAAAGGGCTGATGGACAGTACGCCTAAGATTCATGAATTAAAAGATGAATTAACCTCAATACCTGGAACTGTTCCAAATCCGTTAAATTATCCAAAAGGTTGTCGTTTTATGGATCGCTGTCCATATGCTATGCAAAAGTGTGCAGAAGCTCAACCAAAACTTGAAGAAATTTTGACAAATCACAAGGTCAGATGCTGGCTTCATGAAGAAAAGGTGGTTGATTTGTATGAAACAAAATCATTTGCTGGAAGTTAGAGGATTGAAAAAAGCATTTGATATATCTGAAGGTTTCTTAAAAAGAAAAAAACAGTTTCTTTATGCAGTCGATGGCTTGGACTTTTATGTGGACGAAGGAGAAACGCTTGGTATAGTAGGTGAATCAGGATGTGGAAAGTCAACTACAGGAAACTTGATTGGTCATTTACTTGATGCAACGGAAGGAGAAATTCTTTTTGAGGGAGAAGATTTGACTAAGCTAAAAGGAGAGGCTTTAAGAAAGAAACGAGCAGATATCCAAATGGTTTTTCAGGATCCTTTCTCTTCTTTAAATCCACGTATGCGAGTTTTTGATTTGATAGCCGAACCGTTGAGAACTCATAAATCTTTCAATAAAAAAGAACTCTCTGAACGAGTAATGGAACTGATGGATCTAGTTGGTTTAAACCGTTCTTATGTCAATCGATATCCACATGAATTTAGCGGGGGACAGAGGCAAAGAATCGGAATTGCCCGTGCTATTTCCTTAAATCCAAAGTTGATCGTATGTGATGAACCAGTTTCTGCACTTGATGTATCAATTCAATCCCAAATATTAAACTTACTATCTAAATTACAAAAGGAACTAAATCTAACTTTCATTTTTATCGGACATGGATTACCAGCTGTAAAGCATATCAGTGACAGAATTGCTGTGATGTATCTCGGTAAAATAGTGGAGCTGACGACAAAAGAAAAGTTGTTTCTACATCCGATGCATCCTTATACAGAAGGTCTATTGTCCGCTGTGCCAGTTCCGGATCCTCTTCAACGAAACATTGAGGGAAGACAACTTCTGGAAGGCGATATCCCGAGTCCAGCCAATCCACCACCTGGGTGCAATTTCCATACGAGATGCCCTTATGCTCAGCAAATATGCAGTAAAAACGAACCTGTATTTGAGGAGAAATCACCAGGTCAATTTGTAGCATGTCATTTTCCTCTTAAGGATGGAAAAGGAATTATCAATGAAGAGAAAGTGATGGTAGATACTCATGGACTATCTTAAAAAAAAACTTGAACCAATGCTTAACCTCATTGAAAAATTAGTGAACATCGATAGTGGTTCAACAAATAAAGTTGGAGTCGATAAGATTGGAAAAATACTTATAGAAGAATATAAACAAATGGATTTTACTATAGAAGTTAAAGAAAACAAAGACTTTGGGAATAATATCCTAATTAAGCATAAAGAAGCTATGAAGCCTGAAATTCTGCTTATTGCTCATATGGATACTGTATTTCCGATTGGAACAGCAGCAGAAAGGCCGTTTACTATTAAAAATGGCCTTGCCTTTGGTCCAGGAGTGGCTGATATGAAAGCAAGTCAGGTTACATTATTGTATGCTATGAAATATTTGTACGAGAAAAAAGATGCGGCAATGAAAAACGTCATCATTATATTAAATAGTGATGAGGAAATAGGTTCACCTACTTCAAGGGAGCTCATTGAGGAAATTTCAAAAAATGTTAAATATGCATTGGTTATGGAACCTGCCCGTAAAGATGGATCGATTGTGTCCTCGAGAAGAGGGGGAGGCAGGTATACGTTGCATGTACACGGAAAATCTGCACATTCAGGAGTAGCTCCAGAAGAAGGCAGAAGCGCTATTGAGGAACTTGCGTATAAAACGATAAAACTTAATCATTTAACTGACCACGAACAAGGAATATCAGTAAGTGTAGGCATAGTTGAAGGTGGAGACGCGGTAAATATGATACCAGATAGCGCCACTGGATATGTGGATGTACGCGTTGAGAGTGATGAGCAAAGTTTAGAAATCGCAAAGAAAATCGAAAGTATTTGTTCAGTACCAGATGTACCAGGGACAACAATTGACTTAGAAGGCGGAATTACTCGCCCACCAATGGAACCTGATGAAAAGAACCAGAAATTACTAGAGATAGTTAAGGAAGTCGGGAATTCCTTTGGCTTGATAGTAACGGATTCTCATACGGGTGGAGGATCAGATGCATCATTTCCCTCTCACCTTGGCGTAGCAACTATAGATGGTGTAGGACCGATTGGCGGAAAACTGCACAATGAAGGTGAATACCTTGAAATAGACTCACTGACTGAAAGGTGTTTTCTGTTAGCCGAAACAGTATCTAAACTATCAGAAAGCAATTAGCAAATAATCATGTTTAAATTTATGTACACAATGCAAAATCTCTATTAGTATACGATCTACAAAGATTAATCGGATTAGAACTATTTACTAAATTACATAGTGGTGCGTAAACCTAAAGAAAAATAAACCTTGCAACCTTAGAGCGAGTGTTACTTGTAGAACCTAACTTGCTTTATAATTACTACACAACATGTGATAGTAGCGAAACATGATACTTAGCGAGATGAGCAAGACACTACAAGCAACGCGTGGAGGCAACATATTATCATCCCACGGAATTCAACCATCTATAGTTCGTTTTTATGTATATAATTCATTAAAAGCCGAGGAGGATTTATTCGCTCGGCTTTTTAGATTTTTAAGGCTATGTTTAAGGCTAGGGTTGTTTTTTCGTGAATCGATTTAGTTTGTGAAATGTTACACTTAAACTAACGGTGCAGGTTTAGTTTAATAAGAAGGTATATATGAAATGAATCGAAATAGTCAATAAAAGAGAGTTATTTTATATTATAATTAATTTATTAATTGGGGAAAGAGGTAAGAAAATGAAAAAAAATATGTTAATAGCGATTGCATTTACTTTAGTAGCGATGTTTACGTTCAGCATCACTTCAGAAGCTTCATCCACAAAAGTAATGTGGGGTAAAACGGAACTTAAAGCAGGGCAGATTGGTAAAGTAACACTTTACGGAGATATGGGAACATTTAAGACAGATGGCTCTAGAGGAAAAGTGTTACCAGCGGGTGGTGAGTACCGTGTCTATTCATTCCGTAAAGATATTTTCGGAGGAGAATACGGCTTAGGCGGCGGATTGTTTGTCCATATGTACGGTCCTTTGGAGTACAAAACACCTTCTAAGGCTAAGTTAGCATTACTTAATAAGTAATAATTCAATAGATTAAAAGAAATAGAAGGATAGATATTATACAATGTAGTCCAGTTTTAAGCTGGGCTATTTTTTTATGGAGGAAAAAATGTGTTTAGTGAATGCAAGGATAGTACAACGACAAGAAATTCATGAGATTGGTATGTCAATGGTTGAAGTGACAGGTTCTCAAACAAAATTAGGCGATGGTGTACAACATAATCAAGATATTTATCTCAATAAGAAAGATGGTAGTTTATTTGTAATCAGTATAGATGGACCAGTCGAACGGGGGGGTAAGTTATACCAATGAGGGATAGTATAGACCTCTTTGTTCAACTAACGGGTGCTTTGGTAATATATGGCCATCATTTCGATGGTCTATTTTTATGTGCAATATATTAAGTTGATCTCAGAATATGCATTGTGAAATGTTACACTTAAACTAACGGGGCAGGTTTAGTTGAAGAAGGAAAGATCTAAAGAACAATATAGAATCAAGAATAGTAGGAGGTAAAACATGGCTAATGAATTAAAGGGACCAATAGATTTTGTTAATATCAAAGGACAAAAACTGCATGTCAATATTATTGGTGACGGAGAAGTTATCGTCTTCCTTCATGGTGGTCCTGGAAGTGAGCATCGTTTTTTTCTTCCTCACGTTTTACCATTAGCCCAAAAGTTCAAACTTGTTTTATATGATCAAAGGGGTTGCGGTAAATCAGAACACGCTAAAAGTAATACATACTCCATGATGGATGAAGTAAAGACATTAGAATTATTGCGCAAAGAATTGAAGTTGGAAAAAATGAACCTTTTCGGAGAGTCTTGGGGTTCTATGCTTGCCTTGCTTTATGCAACTACCTACCCGGAAAGAGTTAATAAAATACTTCTAACAGCTGCTATAGGAGTTTCGGCAAAAGGATATAAAAGCTTTGAAAAAGAACTTTTGAAAAAAATCTCCTTGAAGGATAAAATAAATCTTTTTAAGGCAGATAGAAAAATGAAAAAAGGTTCTGGATCCTATGAAGATATTTTAAATATTTTAGACCCATACTACGTATTTTCAGTCGATACATTAAAAAGGAAAGAGAAGTCCAGTATGAATAGTTATGTCAATCAATTAATAGGAGAAGATATTGAAAAGAACTATGACTTAAAAAGCGAAATCTATAAATTATCTGAAATACCAATTCTAGTCGCACAGGGAAGTCATGATATTATTACACCTGCAAAAATTAAAGAGTTATTAATAAAGTACGTACCACATGCAAAATTAATTGAAATTGAAAATTGCGGTCATTGGACTGTTGTAGAAAAGCCAGACAAAATGAATACGATAGCAGAAAATTTTTTCAGCCCCAGCTTGTTCAACTAACGGTTGCTTTAGCAGAACAATGATAAACAACTACAAAGGAGTGAGCATATGATTTATGCCTTTATATACATAGGATGGCTTTTAATGCCTATCTAGTGCATTATATTTTGTTTGAATTTGGTTTCTATATTGAAAAAGGTAAAACACGAAGAAAAAACTACGGTCAATACAGTTTGGCTTACAATATCGTTTACTCTAATTATGTGGAGCATTGCAATGACAGCAGCAGCAGGCATTAATTAAGCTAACGGGTGCTTTACTTCAAGATGGAGTAGAGCCTTTTTTCTTATCGAAACAATGACGGAGTTTAGTTGAAGAAGGAATTCGAATATAAAATAAAGAATAAGTAATAATTAAAAAATGGAGATTGTTAAGAGGGAGATGTAATGAAAAAATCATTATTCATTTTTATATTGATGTTACTTACTTTTACGACTGGGTGCAGTTCTACCACTCCGACTAATCCTTACACTGGGCGTGTTTTGAACATTGGTATCATTGGAAATTCACCTACTATAATAGAAAATAAGACGGTAAATTTTGTTCCGATTACTTTTGAAGATTTATCTAACGACAATTATAAAAACTATGATGCTGTCTTTATCATGAAAGAACAATTAGCAGAAGCCTCTAACGATAATTATTCAAAAATTTATGCTGAATTACAGAAACCAATAATATTCATTGGAACCGATTCATTGACCCCCTTCATCTCGGAAGCTATTGACTATCGTCCAAAGGATTTTCAAGAAGGATTGTTGTATTCAGTTGGGTTAATTGAAGGAACTGAATATGGCTTTGGATTATATAACGATAAAGAAAATGAAGCAACGATAAAACTTTTTTATTCTGACCTTTTTAGATTGATAGAGTAAAACAGGTAAAGTTAAAGGGAATTTCCTTCTTCCACTAACGGGTGCTTAGTAAAATGAAGAGCTGGTAGTACAGCTCTCATTTCTTGTTCAACTAAAGACGCAGTTTAGTTGAACAAAGAAATCTATTGGGGATAGTAGAATGAATACTAAAGACAACAATATACGCTCCATAAAAATTAGAAATTTAAGAATAGATGACTATGAAGTTGTTTTAAATTGGAGTAAGGATGACATTTTTGTTCAGCGAATGGCTGGGAGAAAAATAGAAGTGAAGAAGAATTGTATAGATAGTGGCTTCATTGTATAAGTAATGAATCTGAAGACTTTGTTCGAATGGGAATAGAATTGAAAGAAAGGTTAGTTGGGTATGCAGATTTAGCCTGTATTAAAGATAATGCAGCTGAATTAGGTATTGCAATTGGTGAGAGTACATTATGGGGAAAAGGAATTGGGACTAATTCTATTCTATGTATGATGGATTACGCTTCTATAAACTTAGGAATTACAATTTTTAATGCAGAAACCCACGAAGAGAATATTCGCTCCAGAAAAATGCTTGAGAAAATAGGATTTATAGAGATAAGCAGGATTGGCAATGAAGAATACTTAGGAACGGAAAACCAACTAATACAATATAGATATAAATAAATATACTTCTATTTCTTATTGAACTAACGGGTGTTTTGCAAAATATGACCATCTTTTCGATGGTCCATTTTTATGTCCAAAATATTAGGTTGATCCTAAATATGCATTGTGAAATGTTACACTTAAACTACGGAGCAGGTTAGTTGAACAAGGAAAGAGGAAAATAAAAGGAGGAAGTGATGGAAACTAAAATGTTGTATTATAAAATATTCGAAAAGAAAGTAGAACCTGTCGATTATGTTAATTGGTCTACCTAAATGTCAGAAAATAGTGATACATCTACATCACTAAATATACTTTCTTCCCTAAGAGAAACTCTAAATATTTTTGAGGTAGAAGATTATTTTCATAGGGCAGTAAGAGAATTAAGTATGGAAGAACCCACACAGGATGAGTGTTCTAAGTATTACTTCTGGTATTTGCTAAAACAAATAATAGATAATGAATCTATTGCAATTAACTATGCATATGAAATTTACCAAGTAGTTCGTGAAGAATTTGTTAGCGAAGAATTAAATGTATGGTATGAGATCAGTGAAATGATAGACGACTATCGATATGGTGATAATGTAGAGGGAATTACAAGAGAATCTCTAATTACAACCATTGTAAAAGAAGCGGAAAAACAATTAAATTGTAACTTCTTATTGAACTAACGCGTGCTTTAGCAAAATATGATCATTATATAAAATTTTATTATGGTAAATGACAAGGAGTTTGGATAAGTATTATGGACAATAATTCATTAAGATTTGCAATAGAAAATGAAAAGTTTGATGAAGCAGAAATCATTTTAGAAGAAATTAGCAGAAGTAAGGACATTCAAGCAATTCCTTTACTTATTGAATATTTACAAAGAACTGAAAATCCTTTATTAAGAAACGAAACTCTATTGCTTTAACGTTAAGTGATATTGGGAACGAAGAAGTGGTACAACCGTTAATAGATGTTATTAATGACCCAAAAACTTTAGGTTATAGAGGAACACTATTATACGCACTAGAACCATTCGATTGTTCAGCACATTTAGAAACACTAATTTACCATTTGATAAATGGAAACTTTGAAGTACAAGCACAAGCATATCAATTGATAGAATCAATTAAAGGTGAAATATCAGATGAAGTTTTATTGAACTGTATTATAGAGGTAAAAGAAGAGTTAAATGATAAAGAAAGACAAATGGAGATATTATCAGATACGATAGAAACTTTGTGTACTTTTAAGAAAAAATAATTAAGCCTTTTTCACTATTGGTGCTTACATAAAGAAAGTAGAAATGCTTTGGTGTCTTCTATTTCTTATTCAACTAACGCGTGCTTTAATAAAAAGGAAATCAAATTAAAATGAGCTTGGAGAAAATATCCCAGCTCATTTTTTGTGTCTTACATCTACCTTTAACATAGCCATTTTTAATAAAGCTTCCCTTGTCTATACAGCACAGTAGATAAGCGAATAACCGCATGGATATAGCAATTTTGGCGAAGTGGTAAAGGATCTCCAAAATATAATGGCAGTAATGTATCCATTGTATTTTTCATTTTCGCTAGAAGCTGGTTGTACACTTCTTCCTCTGAGTAAAACTGTGTTTCGCGTCCCTGAAGCCATTCTAAATAAGAAACAATTACCCCGCCGGCATTTGCTAAAATGTCTGGAATAATGATGACACCTTTTTTGCTCAAGTAGTCGTCTGCTTCCTTAGTAGTTGGGGCATTCGCTCCTTCTACGATAATTCGAGCCTTAATATCAGCTTTATTGGAGTCATTCAATTGATTTTCTAGTGCTGCAAGGAATAAAACATCTACGCCCATTGTAAGAATTTCTTCTCTGCTTAATATAGACGCGGTGACTCCTGTCTCTTTTAGCTGCTCCTCTGAAGTCGGAAGGTCGCCTTTGTTCTCGGATGAAAATTGTGCAAGAGCCTGAATATCCAGCCCATCTGAATTATATAGAGTGACATTACGATCACTTACTGCAACGACCTTGTTTTGAAGATGTGTACAGCGAGAAGCCTCAAGTGCTGTAACTGAACCAACATTACCGAATCCTTGCACCGCAATTGTTAAAGGGCGGTTGGAATATTCCAGTGCCGTTTTGGCAAAAGGGTTTTCAGAGCTTTCTAATTTTTGCGCATGTTCCTTTACATAATTACTTAACATGTAGCGGAAGGTGAAGTAAACTCCCTTGCCAGTAGCCTCTCTACGGCCTAAAGATCCACCATTTGCAATACTTTTTCCTGTAAAACTGCCCAAGTAGGGTTGTCCTTGGTTAATCTTTTTGTACTCTGCCATCATCCAATCCATCTCTCGTTCACCGGAACCAACGTCTGGTGCTGGAATATCACGGTCAGGACCGAGGACATCGTTAAAATAGCGAACATATTTTATGCAAATACGATGTAACTCCTTGTCGGTAAAGTTTTTAGGATTGATGACGATTCCACCTTTTCCTCCACCGAAGGGTACATTATGAAGTGCATTTTTTAGCGTCATTAGAAATGCCAAATTAATAACCTCTAACTCATTAACCGACTCATGAAAACGAATACCACCCTTATACGGACCAAGGGCATCATTATGATGCACACGATAAGAGGGAATCCGAACAATTTCTCCGCTTTCCAGCGGAACACGCAGGAAAGACTTATGTATCTGATTCGGTGTAGATAGAATTGCATTCAATGAAGTAAATGCCTTTGTCCGCATCTCTCCTTGTAAATCAGGCAAAAAGGTCTCGTTCTCCAATAATGCATTTAGCGACTGCTTTACAATTGATATTGTTTGTTCTTCCACTTATTTCAGCACCTCCGTAAATATAGTTCATCGGAGTTAGTTATACCCTAAACTGCTGGGAAAAAACGTAGGGAAGTTCATTAAATTTTGATAAATTCATATCCGAATGGACAAGACAAAAGGGACTTAAACAACGCTTAGATCCAGTACAACAAATTATTGAATATTCAAGGACAATCAGACCTATTAGCGAAAGCAACGCAAGCAGTGTTAAAAGCGAAAGGAAGGTGAATACTACTTCATTATATCCATCAAGTTTATTAGAAAGGGTGATTCATTTGACTAAATCTTATATGTTAAATGAGTTTGAATACACGTTATCAAACTATCGAATGAAATATAATTCAAGTTTCCACGAAAACCGTAGTAAACCGTTTACAGAAGAATGGCTCGGTTACATATGTTCGATATGTGATGTTACTAAAAAGGATAGCATATCGAGAGTTCTGGGTAGAGCGCATGTAACAAGTTTGAAGAAAGTAAGTGATTTAAGAAGGAATGGCCAATTTGAAAATTATTAACGAAAGGGTTTAGACCTTTATCATATGCAATTATATGGGCAGACTGCAGACAAAAACAAAAAATTTGAAATTGTCTATAGTCTTTTTAATTTTAAAATCATTTATCCAGTAAAACACCTTTATTTCAATACTGGCGGTCCATGTATTAAATATGTTGATTTCTGATTAGAAAATTTGGAAACCCAAAAAGAGATTGGCTACCTTGCAGCAGCCAATCTCTTTTATTCGCTAATTCCCAAACGGTATTTCATTTTCATACTCTATTTTATATTCTTGGATTAGATTATTTTTTTCATCATTATTATTAATTAAAATGTCCCCATACACGGGTACTAAGGTATACCAATTTTCTTCTTGCAGATACTTTGTAACAAATAAATATAATTGTCCCTCTTTAAGTAGTGGATCATTTTCTACTAATATTAATTCTTCTTTTGTGTATCCACCTTGTTGATTCACTATTATGGTTTCTTCAAGATCACCTTTAATGTTATCTGTAACTTCTACTTCAAATTGAGTTTCGGGGATACCACCCAATGATTTAGTACCAGATTGTTTTATAACTTTTCCAATGAATACATTGTCTGCCCAACCAATAAGGCGAGGAGTGTCCGACAAATCAAAGCTACTGCTGTATTCCATTGTTTTTATTATAGGATTTTCCGGTACTGAGTCATTTGTAAAGTAACTTGAAGTAAAAATACCTATTGCTAATGAAGCTACTATCGCTGGTGCAATTATAAAAGAGCGCTTAAATTTATGTTTACCTCTTTCTGATTTCACTTTTGAAATTCCTAATTTACTTCTTTCACTAATTTCTTTTGGTATTTCTATTTTACTCATTTCTTGTTTAATTTTATTGCTCATATATATGATCTCCTTCCAAATTTTTTCGAAGTTTATTTAAGGCTCTATACAAAATAGTCTTTGTTGTACCTAAAGGAATTTCCAAAGTTTTAGATACTTCTTTTATAGTTAAATCATCATAGAACCTTAAAATAATTACACTTTTTTCGTCTTCATTTAAACATTCGATTAACTCATTTAACGTTATTTCTTCAAATATATCTTCGTTAAAATCTCCTGCTATAAAGTTTTCAAATTCGGAATTTAGAGGAAGAATATTTTTCTGTTTTCTAAGTAAATCAAGTGCACAGTTTATCGCAATTCTTATCAACCAAGTTTTAAAATATTTAGGTTCTTTTAGATTTTTTATTGATTTAAAGGACTGATATGCTGTTTCTTGAACAACATCAAGGGCATCATTTTGATTTTTCACATATACAAAAGCTACTCTGTAAATGTCATTTTCATACTTTTGAAATAATGTCAAAAATGCGTTGTCATTACCTTTTTGAGCTTTATTCACTAAATTTAAAATTTAAAACACCTCCTTATTTTCTATCAACTATTAGACGGTCTAGAACTCCATTTGGCTTTAATTTCAAGCGGAAATATAGTTTCAAACGTTATTCAGTCCCTATACATATGAACACTTATTGAAGGGCAAACTAAGAGAAACTATATCAGTGTGCTTTATATTTTATAATTCACTTGTTTAGAGTAGAAATCAATGTAAATGAGTTTACTTTAATTTTCAATAAATTCACAATATATTTAATTCATTTTTAGAAAGTTTACAATACCTTTACATTCAGTTAATAAAGGGTTAAAAAATTAACATTATGATGGAAAGTAGATAGAAGTCTATAACTCTTGGAGGTTTCCCATGTTATTTAAGAAAACGATCGTTTCTCTTGTTATTCCCTTGGCGATTCTTACTGGCTGTGGAAGTGATGATACAGAACACTCAAGTGGCGATAAGCAAACTATCTCTATATCAGGATCTACTTCGGTCGGACCTTTGGCAGAGAAGTTAGCGGTGAAATATGAAGAAACAGAATCGGTCAATATAGAGGTCAATCAGATCGGATCATCTGCGGGTATTACGAATGCAACAAACGGTGTTTCTGAAATAGGAATGAGTTCTCGTGATTTAAAGGAAGAGGAAGCTGCACAATTAGAGGAAATTATCATTGCCTATGATGGGATTGTAATTGTTACACATCCATCGAATAAGGTTCAGGATTTAACGATGGAGCAGGTGAAGCAAATCTTCACTGGTGAAGTGACGAACTGGAAGCAGCTTGGCGGAGAGGATTTAGAAATTGTGGTAGTATCGCGTGAGGATGGCTCAGGCTCCCGTGATGCCTTTCAGGAAATTGTCGGCTATTCCTCCGGTGAATTGATTCGAAATGCGATTGTCGCAAGTGGAAATGGAAATATAAAGACTACTGTGGCAACTAACAAGCACGCAGTTGGATTTATATCCTTCGAGTATATTGATGAAACGATTTACCCGATGAAGATAAACGGAGTAGAGCCGACTGCTCAAAACGTGTTAGACAACAAATACAGTCTTTCAAGACCATTTTTGTTCGTATACAAAGATGGTGATTTAACGCAAGGAGGACAGAAATTTATCGATTATATTTTAGGCTCTAATGGACAGGAAATAGTTTCCGAAGCGGGTGCTATCCCTATTCTGCAATAAACAACATATGTTGAATTTACAAAATGGGAGGAAACTTGCGTGACTACACCACCATTCGAAAAGCAAACTGAAATAGAAAAAGCAAATAAACGTAAGTATTTTTTAGAAGGTTTATCTGCAAAGGTTTTCCTTGCTTGTGCATTATTATCTGTAGTGAGTTTAGCGTTAATTGTAGGCTTTGTGTTTTATAAGGGCTCTTATCCGTTTATAGCAGAGGGCTACAGCTTTATAGATTTTATTTTCGGCACAGACTGGGTTCCGAGCGAGGATAAATTCGGTATTTTTCCAATGATCGTAGCATCTCTATTCGCTACACTTGGTGCACTAATTATTGGAGTTCCGATTGGTTTATTTACAGCCATCTTCCTAGCGGAAATTGCACCTAAGAGATTAGCCAAGCTCATTTCTCCGGCTATTCAGCTTCTTGCTGGTATTCCATCTGTTTTATACGGAGTATTCGGACTCGCGATTATCGTTCCTTTATTACAGGACAATTTTGGTCTTGCGAGAGGGCAAAGCTTACTAGCTGTTATTCTAGTGCTTGCTATTATGATGCTTCCTACTATTGTTACTGTGGCAGAGACATCGATAAGAGCGGTTCCCAAATCTTACACAGAAGGCTCTTTAGCTCTAGGGGTTTCACATATTGGGACCATTTTTAAAGTAATCGTTCCTGCTGCAAAGTCCGGGATTATGGCGGCAATCGTCCTTGGTTTAGGACGAGCTATCGGGGAGACAATGGCAGTTATATTGGTTGCTGGAAACAGTCTGATTATCCCTACAAGTCTTACAGACAGTGTTCGTCCGCTAACTACGAATATTGCATTGGAGATGGGATATGCGTTTGGTACTCATCAGGAAATGCTATTCGCAACTGGGATAGTGTTATTCTCCTTTATTCTCATCTTAAATTTCGTACTAGCTAGAATTACAGCAAGGGGAGGCAACTAATATGAACAAGGTAAAGGACAATATTCTCCGAGGTCTCTTATGGTTTTCGGCCTTTATATCTGTTGCCATTCTAGTTGTAATTGTCGGCTACATATTCTACAAAGGCTTTCGATTGATCAATTTAGAGTTTATCTTCGGTGATTACTCGCCAACTGGTGGAGGAGGCATTTGGCCTATGATCGTCACCACTGTTTATTCAATTTTAATATCGTTGGCTATCGCTACACCAATCGGGATTTTGGCTGCAGTGTACTTACATGAGTATGCGAAACAAGGTCGACTAGTGAAAATAATTCGTTATGCGACTGAGAGCTTAACAGGGATTCCTTCTATTATATATGGACTGTTCGGAGCGGTGTTTTTTGTTGCAACCTTGAAGCTGGGTATGTCTATCATCGCGGCATCTTTAACCTTAACCATTATCGTATTACCGGTTATTATTCGAACAACTGAAGAAGCGTTAAAGACAGTGCCTAATACTTATAGAGAGGGATCTTTGGCACTTGGGACAACCAAGCTGCAGACTCTTTATAAAATTATTTTACCGAGTGCAATGCCGGGAATTCTTTCGGGAATTATACTATCCATTGGGCGGATAGTGGGCGAATCGGCAGCTATTTTCTTAACAGCTGGTACAGTGGCTGCCATGCCAGAAAGTATTTTTTCTTCTGCTCGTACACTAACGGTGCATTCTTATTTAGTTACTCAGGAGACAGGAAATATTGAACTGGCGGCGGCCATTGGTATTGTGTTAATCGTGATCATCTTAATACTTAACTTATCTGCTACGTATATATCCAAGAAATTCAATAAGGCAAATCATTAAACGAAGGAGACCAACATGAAGAAATTACTTTTTAAATCTACCTCTGAGAGCTTTGGGTCAACGACTACTACTGAGCATTCGAAAATCAATGTGTATGATCTCAATTTATTTTACGGGGAGAAGCAAGCATTGTACGGTGTTTCCCTAGGTATTCAGGAAAAAGAAGTAACAGCATTGATTGGCCCTTCTGGTTGTGGGAAATCAACCTTTCTACGTACGTTAAACCGTATGAATGATTTAATCGATGGAGTTAAAATCACTGGAAAAATTGTAATTGATGAAGAGGATATATATGCAAGTCAGGATGTTATAAAGCTTCGTACGAAAGTGGGAATGGTTTTTCAAAAGCCTAACCTGTTCCCAATGAGTATATATGACAATGTTGCTTACGGTCCACGTATGCAGGGCATTAAAAACAAGAAGGCTTTAAACGAAATTGTAGAAGAAAGTCTTCGTGGCGCTGCCATCTGGGATGAGGTGAAGGACCGCCTAAAAACCTCTGCCCTTGGTCTTTCTGGTGGTCAGCAACAGCGTGTTTGTATCGCTCGTGCTATTGCAATGAAGCCAGATGTTATATTAATGGACGAACCGACTTCTGCCCTTGACCCAATCTCAACATTGAAGGTAGAAGAGCTTATCACCCAAATGAAAAAAGACTACACGATTGTCATCGTAACACACAATATGCAGCAGGCTGCCAGAATCTCCGATAAAACAGCATTCTTCTTAAATGGAGAAGTAATTGAGTACGATAAAACAGACGTTATCTTTTCAACACCGAATGATTCAAGAACAGAAGATTATATAACTGGACGTTTCGGATAACAAGATGGGAGACGGAAAATGATACGCGAAAACTTCGAAAACAATATGCAGGAGCTGGAAAATAAGCTTGCGGAAATGGTTCGAATAACTGAAGAGCAATTGGAGCAATCATACAAAGCTCTAAAAACGCAGGACATTGAGCTTGCTTTGAGAACAATAGAAAAAGACAATACGATAGATGAAATGGAAAAGGAGATAAATCAAATGGCTATTTGGTTTATCTCCAAGGAACAGCCACTTGCACGTGACTTACGCAGAATCATTGGTGTTTTGAAAATTTCGAGCGATATCGAGCGTATTGCTGATTTCGCGGTTAACATTTCAAAGGCAACTATTAAAATAGGAGAGCGACCGTCCCTATTGTATTTGACAGAACTCGAGCCGATGAAGACAGTCTCCATAGTCATGCTACAAAAATCACTAGAATCCTTTGTGAAAGAAAATATTACGCTAGCAAAGGAAGTAGCAGACCTCGATGATCAGGTCGATGCTAACAGCAAGACTAATTACCAAAATATCACACATTATTTAAGTGAACACCCAGAAGACACGAGTCAGCTCGTACAGCTCCTGTTCATCAATCGTTTCTTAGAACGTACAGCTGATCATATTACAAATATAGCAGAAAGCACTGCCTATCTGATCAAAGGGCAGATGTATGATTTTAACTGATAAATTGATCTATTGAGTAAACTCCATGTAACTTTACCTTTAAATATAAAGGAGCCTTCGAAATTAAATTTTCCGAGGCTCCTTAAAATTGAACTCATTTACATACATGATTTGAAATTCACAAATAGTACTTTGTCATTAAAATACAAATATATATCATTATGTTGAGGAAAGACGATATGGTTAACTCAGACCGGATGAGTATGGCGCATAAGCTATTAAAAACAACGTGTGAACTACGATGGTAGCCTATCACTTATCCCGTGGGAGGTGCCCAGTTGTAGCCAAAATAAACTATATTCAAGGTAAAGGACATAATTCTTTAGTTTCCTCTATATTATTCGTATGAATCAATTATATAATTGATTCATATGTAGTTGATAAAACTATAGATTGAATTATGATATAATAGTGGAGGCTTTATGTGAAGATAATCACTTAGAGTATAACTTTGAGTGTTTGGGTAGCATAAGAGCATATAGACATTGGGTATTCCAAAGGAGGAACACGAAAGTGAGTTTAAAATATGCAATTATCGGGTGTGGACGAATCTCTCCTAATCATGTTGCTGCAGCTATAGAAAATAATTTAGATATCGTGGCATTATGTGATGTAGATGAGAGCAAAATGGATGCAACAATATCCATGTTCGAGCTTCCGGAAACAGTAAAAAAATATACTGATTACAAGGAAATGCTTCAGCAGGAATCTCCTGAGCTAATCGGGATTTGTACAGAAAGTGGAAAGCATGCTCAAATCGCTTTAGATTGTATTGAACATGGAAGCAACCTAATCATTGAGAAGCCAATCGCTTTATCTTTAGAAGAAGCAGATCAAATCATTGCATTAGCTAAAGAGAAAAACGTTAAAGTAAGTGCTTGTCACCAAAACCGTTTCAATAAATCTGTTCAAAAAATGAGAGAAGCTGTAGAAGAAGGTCGCTTCGGAAGATTACTTCACGGAACTGCTCATATTCGTTGGAACCGTGGAGAAGATTATTATACACAAGCTCCATGGCGCGGAACTTGGGAGCAAGATGGCGGCGCGTTGATGAACCAATGTATACATAATATTGACTTGTTACGTTGGATGATGGGTGACGAAATCGTAGAAGTCGTTGGTATGACAGACAACTTAATGCACGGCTTCATCGAGGCAGAAGACCTTGGTATGGCTTTAGTTCGCTTTAAAAACGGAAGCTATGGAATTATTGAAGGTACTACTAATATCTTCCCTAAAAATCTTGAAGAAACGCTTTATGTTTTTGGTGAAGAAGGTACTGTTAAAATCGGTGGTAAATCCGTTAATATTATTGAAGAGTGGATGTTTGCAGATAACAAGGATAACTCCGAAGAAGTAAAAGCAAAATACTTCGAAAATCCACCATCCGTTTATGGCTTTGGTCATAACCCACTATATACTGATGTGATCGATGCGATTAAAAATGACAGAGATCCTTATGTAACAGCAGTGGACGGTAGAAACGCACTTGAGCTAGTGTTAGCAATTTATAAATCAGCTGCAGAAGGCAAAAGTGTTAAGCTTCCAATGGAAAAATGCAGCACAATGGACTTTAAAGGAAGATTTTCAAAATAATATAGAGTACTCTAGCAGCCGAATTTACATTCGGCTGCTTTTTTCATATTTCTTGCGGTGATAATATTATTCAAATAATGTAGAAAATATAGAATAAAATACCTTTTTCCTTCTGAAGGATTTATAATAGAGTTACTTACTATTAATTAGATAGAAAGAAGGGAAGCATTTGTCTTCTATTAACCAGCAACTTTATAGTTATTTAATTGAAAACTCTCAAAATATTACCAAACAGTGGTTTGAGGAAAAAAGAAAGTTTACAGATCCTTTTTACTCGAATAATCCGAACCCTCAGATAGATGTGATACTTCAAGAACAGCATGCGCTAACTATTAGAACGGTAGCTAGTGCTTTATGGGAGGGTGAAAATTCCTTTCCTGAACTTTTAGACATTTGGGCAGAAAATGTTGCGAAAAATAGAGTTGAAAATAGTATAGCCATTCATAATGTAATTGAAGCACTCAATAAAACTAGGGAGACCATTTGGAGTTTTGTAGAATCTTTTGTGAATGAAAAAACAGATAGCATTACTCATGGTGATATATTGAAATGGAGCTCTGTCTATAATATATCTTTCGATCGGTTAATTTTTGAGTTTTCTAAACGCTATTATCTTCTTTCTAATACTCGTTTTAATGCACAGCAAACGCTAATCCGAGAATTGAGCAGTCCAATTATCCCTATTTTAGAAAAGGTTGGTGTATTGCCGATCGTTGGGGATATTGATACATATCGTGCGAAGTCTCTAACTGATGAAATACCACAAAAGTGTATAGAACTTGGTATAGATAAGCTATTTATCGATATTTCCGCAGTACCGATTATAGATACGATGGTCGCAAATGAGTTGTTCAAATTTATGGAGATTTTAAGCTTACTAGGCATTCAGCCATTTGTATCAGGTATTAGCCCAGAGGTTGCTCAAACTTCTGTCCAATTAGGATTGGACTTCGGGAATATTTCTACTTATAGTTCATTAAGACAAGCTTTGCTACGTACGGGTGTTTACAAAAATATGTAATATTTATAGTGGAGCAGCTGAAGTTCACTCTTTAGCTGCTTTTATTAGGTTTCTCCTGTTTAAGATAAGGAGTAGCTAGAAAGTGCAAGGTGAGTATAAATGTCTAAAATTCTTTCTTATGTTGCGGTGATTTTATGGATGGTTTTGATTTTCTTTTTCTCCAGTCAACCAGCTGCGGATTCAAAAGAGTTAAGCTTAGGAGTCACGGAAATGTTTTTATCGATAGTGGAGATGGCAGCTCCTGATTCGGATTTGTTTATGGAGAACTCTCATCATTTTGTACGAAAGAATGCACATTTTTTTATTTATTTCCTTTTAGGAATATTGGTAGTACGTGCATTAAGGTTGAGCAAATTTTGGAACAAGAAAGATATTGGGTTAGCGTTCTTGATTTGTGGCATTTATGCGATTAGTGATGAGCTGCATCAACTGTTTGTACCTGGAAGAGGGGCACAAGTGAAGGATGTATGGATTGATAGCGCCGGTGCTTTAGTTGGTATCTTGCTATACAGCTGGCTGATAGGATTAAGGAATAAACGTAAAGCATAGTATTGTGGAAGATGGGAGTGAAGGGTCATATTAAAGGGAAATAGTTCTACAGAAATTAAGAAATACATAGATTCTCCAGAAGAAATACAGAGACTTTATAAAAGAACTCTATGGATTGTCGTTTTGTCACAGATATTCGGAGGAGCAGGGCTTGCGGCTGGAATCACAGTGGGTGCTTTGATTGCTCAGGATATGCTAGGGACGGATAGCTATGCAGGAGTGCCTACAGCGTTATTTACATTAGGGTCAGCTGGAGCAGCGTTAATCGTTGGGAGAATGTCTCAGCGTTTTGGTAGGAGGTATGGCTTGTCTTCTGGGTTTATCGTTGGTGGTATAGGAGCTATAGGGGTAGTTATCGCTTCTCTGAGTGAAAGTATTGTATTGCTGTTTGTATCACTTTTAATATATGGCGCTGGGTCTGCAACGAATTTACAGGCAAGGTATGCTGGTACGGATTTAGCTAGTGCAAAGCAACGAGGAACGGCAATTAGTGTGGCGATGGTATCTACCACTTTAGGCGCGTTTGCAGGTCCCAATTTAGTTGGGGTGATGGGTGAATTTGCTACTTCTATAGGAGTTCCATCTCTTGCAGGTCCTTTTATATTGGCAGCGGCTGCTTACATTTTAGCTGGAGCTGTTCTTTTAATTTTATTGAGACCAGATCCTTTAGTTATTTCGACTGCTATTAACAAGCATAAGGCAGATGTGAGTGCTAGTAACGATTTAGAGGAGCAAGTAGAGGATAAAAGGGGTATTTATACTGGAGCTGCGATTATGGTTATCACTCAAGTCGTGATGGTTTCCATAATGACGATGACACCTGTTCATATGAGGCATCATGGGCATGATTTAAATGCTGTCGGTTTAGTGATTGGATTTCATGTGGCGGCAATGTATTTGCCTTCACTGGTTACAGGAATGCTTGTAGATCGCTTTGGACGAATGGCAGTGGGTGTTGCTTCCGGTTTTACTTTGCTTGCAGCAGGGATTGTGGCTGCGTTTGCTCCCGGAGATTCCTTAGGGATGCTCATTTTGGCATTAGCGTTGTTAGGTTTAGGATGGAACTTTGGTTTAATTAGTAGCACCGCTTTGATAGTAGATTCTACTGTGCCTGCGACGAGAGCTAAAAGACAGGGTTCGGTGGATGTATGGGTTGCACTGGCCGGTGTCTCAGGTGGTGGATTGTCCGGTGTAATCGCTGCGCAAACTAGCTACATGATGTTGTCTTTAGTTGCTGGAATTTTGTCGTTCGTGTTAATAGTTGGTTTGTGTAAAGTTCCTAATCGGGTTTGGAGATTTTCTTGGAAAAGTTAAAGATTTTAGTTGAATGGGTTGTCTTTTTTGTCTAATACTCAGTCATTTTAGTTGTTTTACGACAATTTTGGCTTGTTTTACGACAATCGAGACCTATTTTACTACAATCAACACGAATTTTACTACAATCAACACGAATTTTACGACAATCTACAATTATTTTACGACAATCGAATATCAAGAATAAAAAGCTCCCGAATCTGGGAGCTTTTTCTATAGTCCTTCTATAAAAGGAATCATTTTAAAGGCTAGTTTCTTGTGACCAGCATCATTTAGATGAATACCATCGATCATATAACGCTCACGGTACCAAGTTAGCCATGGATATTGATTGGCTTGGTGATAAAGATTAAAGCAAGGGGTTCCGTATTTTGCAGTTACTTCTAACTCAGCTCTCACCATTGCTTCCAGCTGAGGGTTAGTGGGCTGTCCCACATCGCGTCTAAACTGGGTGAATGTAGCGATGGTTGCGTTTGGGAACATATTGATAGCTGTGCTGATAGTGTGATCTAATGCACCATAAAAGGAAGAGACGGGATCAGTATCACCTAAAGTACCTAAAACAAAGGACTTCTCCGTTTCAGCATAATCATTACCTCCTCCTAAGAAGGTGATTAAATCTGCCTCTTTATCTACCTCATCTAATCTTAGGTAGAATGCCTCGTAACCAGCCTTCCAAGTATTGAACCACCCAGATCCACTTTTTCCCAAGTTTTGTACTTTTAACCCAAGATTTTCAGAGATGTAGCCGGAATATTTTATTTCACCGGCCCAATTGAGCTCCGTGTTACTGTCACCAACGACTGTCCAATTTTTATTGTTCCATCTGCTTGTGTACGAGTTTAGCTGCAACTACGTATACCTCCCATCACTATTTATTACAAGCCGTTACACCTTATTATTTACCTTTAATTATACAATTGTTCTCGGTAATTTCTTTATTAAATTGAAAGTAGAAGTAGGGTTCTAAAATTCACATATAGGAGATATTCTTCACCTCGGTTATTAGTTAAATGCAGTGTAGAAATATAACAAGAGTATTGCAGGTGCCAGGCACCTGCAATACTCTTGTTATAAAATGGATTATATATTGTATGTGTGGTAATTCTGTTATAATAAAGTGAGTTTTTGTGTATTTAAAAGGCCTGCAAGGTTGCAGGCCATAAAAAGAGTTTCTTCCTATTAAATATAGAAGTATTATAGAGCTTCGGAGGTAGTTTTTGCTTGCACATGAAGCTGTAAGTAGTCGGGACCACCGGCTTTAGAGTCTGTTCCAGACATATTAAAGCCTCCGAAAGGTTGGTAGCCTACGATAGCACCTGTACAACCGCGATTGAAGTATAGGTTTCCT
The DNA here is from genome assembly GCF_038626375.1 of Psychrobacillus sp. FSL K6-2843. NCBI lineage: Bacteria > Bacillati > Bacillota > Bacilli > Caryophanales > Bacillaceae > Psychrobacillus > Psychrobacillus sp. FSL K6-2843. Next base: position 906,115 of record NZ_CP152021.1, read on the forward strand.
ACATGGAAGCGTTGGCGTGCATATTCAATGTTCGTTCGATTAGTAGAGATAACTGCACCGGTTAGACCGTAGTCTGTAGCGTTAGCAATCTTTATTGCTTCTTCGAAGTTAGCTGCTTTCGTAATGGCAACAACTGGTCCGAAGATTTCTTCCTTCATGATTCGTGCATCAACCGAAACGTCTGCAAATACTGTTGGATGTACGAAGTACCCTTCTGATTGGTCAGCGGTACCACCAGCAATTAGGCGTCCTTCTTGCTTTCCGATTTCAATATAGTCTGTAATTTTGTTAAAGGCAGCCTGGTCAATAACTGGGCCTGTATAGTTTGTTGGATCCAGTGGACTTCCAACATGTAACGCCTTTGTTTTTTCTTCGACTCGTTTCACGATTTCGTCGTATACATCTTCGACTATAACTGCTCGAGAACAAGCGGAGCATTTTTGACCACTAAAACCAAAAGCTGATTTGACGATAGAGTCTGCTGCTAATTCTAGATCTGCTTCCTTGTCTACTACAATGGTATCTTTTCCGCCCATTTCAGCAATGACGCGCTTAATCCAAATTTGACCTTCATTTACAACAGATGCTCGTTGGTTGATACGAAGACCCACGTCACGTGATCCAGTGAAGCTAATAAAGCGAGTAAGTGGGTGATCGACTAGATAATCCCCGACCTCTGCACCAGATCCTGGAATGAAGTTCACTACACCTGCAGGAAGTCCTGCCTCTTCTAACACTTCTACAAATTTGTACGCAATAACAGGGGTAGTAGAGGCAGGTTTTAATAGAACTGTGTTACCAGTTACAACAGCTGCCACTGTAGTGCCAGCCATAATGGCAAATGGGAAATTCCAAGGGGAGATAATAACGCCCACACCTAACGGAATATAATCATAGCGATTTCTTTCACCGGGACGGCTTTCTACTGGTTGTCCGTCCTTGATAGTTAACATCTGACGTCCATAATATTCTAAAAAGTCGATTGCTTCAGCAGTATCAGCATCTGCTTCATTCCATGGTTTTCCGGCTTCATAGGTTAACCAAGCAGAAAATTCATGCTTGCGACGACGAATGATTGCTGCAGCTTTGAATAAAATATTTGCACGAACCTCTGCAGATATGTATTGCCACTCCTGAAAAGTTGAGTAAGCAGACGTCATTGCTTTTTCAGCTAATTCTTGAGTTGCCTTTGAAACAGATCCGATTAGCTCAGATTTCTTGGCTGGATTATATGAATTTATCTTTTGTTCGGTAGTTATTCTTTCACCATTTATAACTAAAGGATAATGATTTCCTAATTGATTTTTCACAAGCTCTAGAGCTGCTTTATATGCTTCAGTGTTTGTATTAACTGTAAAATCTGTGAATGGTTCATGTTTATAAGAAATCAATTTTTATCCTCCTAAGTGAAAAGGTGCAAACTCATTTTGCACTTTTGCGAAAAGTATATATATAATAATGCAATAACATTTGGCATAATTCAACTATTAAATTTAGAAAACTTTAATAAATTTAGAACAGTTGTAGTTTTTGGTCACTTAAATACTATACTTTGTTTATATACTGTCTAATTTTCATACATATTTGCTTTATCCATATCTATGAGTAAAGGAGCTGTGAATCCAGTGGAGCATAAACACCTACTCCAAATATATGAATTTATCACAGAAATGAGTGATAACGGAATTCGTGCAATCGATATACAAGGCAGACCTGTTGTCTACAATCAAAAAATGAAAGAGCTGGAGGGACTAACTAACGAAGAAGCGGAGAAGCGTATCGCCAAAGAGATTATTCAGTTTGGAATGGAAGAGAGCATTCTACAACAAGTTCTTCAAAGTGGACAGTCCATCAAAAATCAGAAGAAGACCTTTTGGAATGAAAAGGGACAAGAAATCACTACCATTCGTAATATCTTACCGATAGAGAATGATGGTCATATTTTAGGAGTAGTAGAGTTTGCGAGGGATATTTCAGCACAAGAATTTATGATGTATCAGCCGCTTCGTAGATATGGACAGCCACTCATGTTTGAAACGATTACTGCAGTTTCGGAGGTAATGAGAAATGTTATTTCAACAGCAAAGGTGGCGGCAGCTAATCGAATCCCTGTTATGCTAATCGGTGAATCGGGTACAGGGAAAGATATGATTGCTGAAGGAATCCATCATGCATTATCTGAACCAAACTCCCAGTTCATTACGCTGATTTGTAGAAGAGATGAGGCAACTGTCATAGCTCAGCTTGAAAAGTATGTAACTGAGCTATCTAATATTACTTTTTTTGCCGAGCGAATTGAATATTTATCAATGGATGCTCAAGAAAAAATCGTGAAGATGCTTAAACAACATGAGAAAAAGAATCATGTTTTTATTGCGAGTATTGGTGACGATCCAATTGAACTTATCAGTACTGGTAAGCTTTCTAAGAGGTTATATTATTTCTTTTCTACCATCACGATACAGATTCCATCACTTCGTGAACGAAAGGAGGATATTATGCCCTTTGTGGTCGATTACCTTTCTAGACTTCGGCAAAATGTTGGTTGTATTGTGAAGGGACTTGAAGCAGACGTTGAACAAATCTTTTTATCTTACGACTGGCCTGGAAATCTAAAGGAGCTGGAGGTACTACTCGACGAGATTGCCTCCCTCATATCTACAGAAGAATATATAACGAAGGATATGTTACCGATTTATTTTCGTTGGAAGACACAGGAGATTAATCCGAAAGACCAGCATACAGATACCGATTTATTTATCGTTCAATCGGAAAAGGATCTCCGACCACTCGACCAATATATTCGAGAAGTTGAAGATTATTATATTTTAAATGCGTTGAGTTTCTTCAAGGGCAATGTCTCTCAGACTGCTAAAGCGCTAGGGATAAAGCGTCAAAGTTTGCAATATCGCATGAAGAGGATGAAAGCAGTGGAAGAAAAAGAATATAGTGAATAAAAAACTGGACCACCTGTAAAGAGGAGGTCCAGTTTTTTTAGGATAAGAGAATATAGCTATACCCATCTGATTGCAGATGCAGAAATAGATGCTTGTACTTCTCTTATTTGCGTTTTGTTAAACGTCCAGCTAGGAATGCAGCAGCAGCTAATCCAATAACTGTGTTTGTTTTTTTAGTGAAGACCTGCTTGGTCACAAGGGTTAAATTTTGTGGGCGTTCAGCTAGACGGCGCATGAAGTATCCATACCAATCACGACCAAAAGGAACATAAGTACAGAAATTATATCCTTCTTTTGCTAGCTGTAGCTGCATGTCCTTACGGAAGCCGTATAGCATCTGGAACTCAAATTTATCATTAGGAATGTTATTAACTTTTACAAATTGCTTTACATGATCAATAACGTTATGGTCATGTGTTGCGATAGATGTAAATTTGCCATTTAGTAAATGATACTCAATCAATTCAATAAACTTCTGGTCAATTTCCGCTTTGTCCTGATATGCGATGTTAGCAGGCTCTTTATAAGCGCCTTTAACAATTCTTAAACGATAGTTTTTATATTTTTCAATATTTTCATCGGACTCATGGAAGTATGCTTGAATTACAGTTCCCACGTTTTTATGCTCTTCGTTCAACTCCTCCATCAATTCAAAAGAAGGATGTAAACGGTCATAGTTTTCCATATCGAAGTTAACAAAAATATTGTATTCGTCAGCAAGAGCGACAATTTCTTTTAAATTTTGATAGCAGAAATCACGCTCAATATCTAAGCCCAGTTGAGAAGGCTTTAGAGAGATATGCGCATCCACTCCGTTTTCGTGAATTGCTTTAATCACTTCGAGAATTTGCTCCTTAGCCGCAGTAGCCTCAGACTTTTCATATACGAACTCGCCTAGGTTATCAACCGTGCAAGAGATTCCTTGTTTGTTTAACTCTTTAATACTTGCGATTGTTTCTTGAATGTTAGTTCCCGCAACAACGCTTTGGGCTCCCATTTTTAAACCATATTTTTGAGCTGCACTATTTAGTGTGCGGTTTTCTGATAAAGCGATAAAAAAGTCACGTAATGCCATCTAAAACCTCTCCCTTATTTTGGTGAAATAATTTCCAAAGCATTATATCACAGAAATTAAAAAAACAATAAATTTCTCTTATTTATTTTTAGAATATTTGTTGATTAAACCGCTAACCCACAGGCTTTGTTATATATAAATAATTATTTTATAAGAAATATATGAATTCATTATACTTTTCAAAAGATATAAAATAATATATGTTTTTAATTATGTAAAAAATTTTTGTGAAGGAGGAATAGTATGGAACAGTATGTTTTAAGCATTGAAACAATCGATACACATACTATGGGAGAAGCTACACGTATAGTTATCAACGGTTTTCCAAAGATTATTGGGAAAACGATGATGGAAAAAAAGGAATATGTTAAGAAAAACTATGACCATATTCGCAAGTTGTTGATGAATGAGCCAAGGGGACATAAGGATATGTTTGGTTCCATTTTGACAGATCCTACAAACAAGAAATGTGATATTGGAATAATTTTTATGGATAGTGGATCATACTTAAATATGTGCGGTCATGGGACTATTGGCACTGTAACGATGTGCTTGACTAAAGGTATTATTCCCAAAAAAGAACTTGTTTATGTGGATACTCCATCAGGAATAATAGAATGCAGAGTGAGCTTCAATGGAGAACGAGTGGAAAGCGTAGAATTTACGAATGTGCCTGCATTTATCCTACATAAAGGCTTGTCCATAGACTTAAAAGAAATTGGAAATGTTTCAGTGGACATAGCATTCGGAGGAAGTTTTTTTGGAATAATAAATTCCTCTGATTTAGGGGTCAAAATTGATTTGTCTGATAAACATAGAATAATAGAGCTGGCTACAGAGGCTAGAGATTATATTAATAAAAATATAAACATTGAGCACCCGACTATTCCCAATATCCGAACAGTGGATCTAATCGAAATTACTGACAAGATTAGTGACAACCACTATAAAAACGTAGTTGTTTTTGGAGATGGACAAATCGACCGTTCTCCTTGTGGAACGGGAACCTGTGCAAAAATGGCAGCATTGAATTTAGAGACTGGTGCATCTATTATTCAAGAAAGTATTATAGGTTCTACATTTGAAGGAAAAGTTTTAGGGAAAACAAAGGTTGCAGAAATGGAAGCTATTATTCCAGCAATTAAGGGGTCTGCTTGGATCACTGGCGAGCACAAATTTATCCTACAAGACGCAGATATTTATGCGGAAGGTTTCGCTATATAATTATATTAAAATATCTTTTGTTTAAAAGTTTTTAAAAAAAGGGAGAAAATAAATGGAAAAAAAATTATCGTTTTTTCAAATTGTAGCCATTGGGTTTATGTTATTCGCCATGTTCTTGGGAGCTGGTAATGTAATTTTTGCTCCAGTTCTAGGGCAACAAGCAGGTACAAATACGCCGATTGCTATGGCAGGTTTCTTGGTAACAGGGGTAGGGTTAGTTTTGTTGGCAATTATTGCACTTACAAAGGGTGGAGGCACTGTAGAAAAACTTGCAAGTCGTGTCTCTCCTAAATTTGCTATTGTTTTCTCGGTGTTATTATTCCTAACTTTAGGGCCAATATACGTTATTCCAAGAACTACGTCAGTTGTCTATGAGATTGCTATAAAACAGCTGATCGCCGACAGTAGTCAAATTGGTTTGTTTTTACTTATCTTTTCTATTATTTTTATCGCTTTAACGGTTTACCTATCATGGGAAACTACTAAATTTGTTGATAGATTAGGGAAGTTGATCACACCTGTTTTTGCAACTCTTTTAGTGATCATTGTTGCAAAATCTATTTTTACTCCAATGGGTTCTGTATACGGACCGATAGAAGGAAAGGGCTACGAAACTGCTAGCGATGCATTTCTGAAGGGTTTTACTCAAGGTTACTTTACTATGGATGTGCTAGCTGCATTTGTGTTTGGTGGAATTTTCATTAAATCGATTGATGCTTTGGGAATTCGTTCAAAAAAAGAAGTATCCAAAGTATTCATTAAGGCAGGCCTCATCACTGTGGTGGGACTAGTTCTTCTGCAGGTGTCTATGTCATGGATAGGTGCAACTAGTGTGGATGCTGTTGGTTATACAACAAATGGTGGAGAACTGATTGCGCTTGCTTCTAAGGCGTTATTTGGACAAATCGGTATTTATTTAATTGGAATAGTTATTTTCTTAACAGGTATTACAACAAATGTAGCATGTTTAGCTGCTGTTGCAGAATACTTCGAACGCATTATTCCGAAAGTTTCCTATAAAAAATGGTTAATAATCTTCTCACTTGGAAGCTTGATCATCACAAACTTTGGATTAACAAAAATATTAACAATGGCTTCTCCAATATTAATGTTACTCTATCCAATTGCCATTGCGTTAATAATACTTATTTTTACAGATAGCTGGTTCAAGGGATCACGTTCGGTTTATGTAGGTACTATTATCGGAGTTGGTATGGTAGCAATTACAGATGCGCTTAAAGAAGCAAACATTGCTGTGGAAGCGCTTAATAACGTATTTGGTTTTATTCCTTTATTTACAAGTGGAGCTGGCTGGATCGTGACAGGACTTATCGGTGCGGTGATCGGTTACTTCTTTAAAAAGGAAAAGCAAGAAGAGACAGGGGAATTGCAGGAAGTATAGAAATTTTGACATAACGTTTGATCTTGGTGGCTATGAGATTGGATTGCAAATCGACATAGAGCGAATAACGGAAAAAAGACTTTAACGATATATTAAATGATTTTAAAAATGTCCCTGTAAGATTTAATCTTCGCAGGGACATTTTTTTGTTAAAAACGATGCTAGTTAGTTATATTAAACTTTTTAAGCATTGCTTCGCGTGTACTTTTCCCATAAACGCGATAAATCATTGTATTAGTTTTTTGTGTTTGCTTTTGAAATGCTACATATGCTTGTTTTGTTTTCTCACCGTTTGAATCAAGTTTATTGAGTGATTGATAATCTTGAAATTGATTTAACAGTTTTTCTCCCGAGTTAATAGCATCGATATATGCCTGAGTTCTTAGGTAAATCTCTGTTACTTTCTTCAGTCTCTCTTCTAAATCATTATATAAAGTAACGTTTGAATTAGCTCTTGCAGCCGTGATAGCTTTTTTAGTATTGTTGTAAAGCTTCATATCAATTTGACTAATTGGGTTATTAGAATATTTTGTTGCTCTATAATCGTAAGAAGTTTCCCATTTAAGTGACCCAGCGTAGCTTTCTGCTTGTTTTATTAGTGCCTCAGCTTCTGTGTAAGGATCGATGGATACTATATTCTTTTGGCTATTCACAGTATTACTTGTGTTGCTTTTAGTAGTCTTGTTAGTCGCTGGCTTCTTGGACGTGCCGCCATTATGATAATGATACTCACCATAATTTAACCCCCATTTTCCACAATTTGTCCGACAAGTGTGTCCACCGTTTGAATCTGTACGCCCTGGGTGTGCCATAGCAGGTGTGGTCAGCCCTACTAATAATAAAGTGAAGGTTAATAATGATACAACTAGCTTTTTCATAGTTTCTCTCTCCTTTTTATGTAAAACAAGTGTTAATTTTACCATAAAAAATACAAAAAGAAATATAAAAAAGTAAATTAAAGGTAAAAATAGAGACAAAAGAGGTGAGTGATATTTGCTATAGAAAAATTTGCATTGCGTGACAAATATAAATAGTTACTTCAGTAATATCGCCTTTGCTCTAGAAGTGACACCAAGCTTACTGTAAATAGTTGTCAAGTATACACGAACGGTTCCTTCTGTTAGAAAAAGCTTTTTTGCAATTTCGCGATTGGTTGTACCATCTACAAGCAGATTAAAAACTTCCATTTCTCGTGGTGTGAGTGTATCTAATACATTGTCCGCTACCCTTGAATTTTCTATTAGAAGTTCTACGTAGCTCAACGGCACTGAATTCCAAGATATTTTTTTATTCTTTTGGCGTATTTTTAAATAAGCTTTTAACAGATTTAAACAGGCTTCTTCATCCACGAAAGTTCGGACATATCCATAATTTGAGCCATGGCTTAATGCTTCATGCAATGCTTTTACAGCACTGTCTTTATGCCCCATCTCCATTTCACATATTGCCTCTAACATAGTAGCTTCTATAATAGTAGATACTTGCTCTTCCTGTAATGCTTTCGTTTTTACCTGGATTATTGTCTTTAGAGCTTCTTCTAACTTTGCTTTTGCTAATAAAAAGCGAACATGCGCGAGTAACCAAAAAGGTTGTTTCGACTCCGCTTTTCTCAACTCGACTTCCGTGCGTAACATATCTCCTTCAAGTAGATAACATCGTGCTTTCATCGTGCGCAATATATTCCACCAATGCTTCTCACTTACCAAATCCATCACATTATCTAATAATGCATGAGCTGCTATAAAGTTTTTATTTAGGACGTAAATCTGTGCTTTTAATACATACATAGGTATAAATAATCCTGGATCTTGTAAGCTATGTCCATATTTTATAGCCACTTCTAATTCGGATTGAGCTGCATCTATATAGTTTTTTTCATACATTGTTTCTGCGGAAACCCCGTAGCTAAAAGCGGTCATACTTTTATCTTTGAATTCTGTTTCTCGAAATAACTTGGCGAATGGAATGGATTTCTCCCAAGACCAAAATTTACCTTTAGATCCAATGCTCGTGCGCAAAATCTTATGTTCAAATAAGTTATATTGCATTGGAATATGGTCCCATCTAGAACCAACAATTCCTTTTTCTAATTGTTTTTGAATTATTTCTGTCGCTTGTTCAATATCCTTACCCATTCCAATAAGACCATACGCCTTCACTGTAACAAAAATATCTGCAATTCCTCTATTTTTCTCTTGGTCCATCCATTGGCCTATACGTTGTTTTTCATCCAACTCATAAATAAGTAGACCAGCCTCTACTATTTCAAATGTAGATATTAATGTGATTATATACATAACGAGTATTTCAAAATTAGCATCGTAATGATTACTACGTAAAATTTTTACCCACCTTGCAAAGGTAGCGGTTTGGCCGGTCTGAAATATATCTACAAGATGTTCTATTATCCACGATTCAGCAAGTTCATATTCACTTTCATTTAAAGCTATTTCAATCGCAGCTATAAAATCCCCTTTGTTATGCAGAAGTGTTGCAGCCCCCAGATTTATCGACGAAACGATTTCCTTAGAATAACGATGTCTTAGTTCAATTTGTAAAGCTTCGGCAAATAAATGATGATATCGAAATAATGGTTGGTTAGAATTTAATCGGACAGTAAATATGCCCTTTTTTTCAAGCTCTATTAGCACTGTATAACTATCCGTTCGATTCGTTAGGATATTACAAATTTCTGGCTCTAATGATTGTAACAAAGAGGTACGAAGAAGAAAGTCCTGTATTGATGAAGGGAGCGTATTCAGAATCTCCTGCAATAAAAAATCAGTTATAGAGGGCTGCAAATGATCAGTTCTATCAACTATTAAAGCATTTTTTGAGGATGCGATCTTCGAAATACTTGTTAATTGGATTCCGGCCGCCCAGCCTTCTGTTGTATTTAACACATGAGAAAGTAATTTATCTTCCTTGTAAAAGAGGTTTTTATTTTCATAAAACTGTTTTAATTCTTCGAAGGTAAAACATAGCTGCTGCGTATCGATCTCCCAAAGACAAGATTTAACGCGCCATTTGGCGATAGGAAGGGGTAGATTAATGCGAGTAGTTAGATAAATGTGAACGTTGTCAGGTAAGTTTTCAATTAATTGAACGAGCATTTGATGAATAACATCATTTTCAATTAAATGATAGTCTTCCAATACGATACATATTCTGTGTTTGAATTGACTCATTTCGTATAAAAATGAGTCAATTAAAAATTCTAAAGTAGAAGGATCCTGGGATTGGAGCAAAGAGGAAAGAGTATTATACATATTGCTTTGAGTGATATTAGATGTTGTATGAATGACATATTTCCAAAATCGAATTGGATCATTATCCGAGGTATTTAAGGAAATCCATGCAACAGGTTCGGTTGAATAACTAAACCATTGGCTTAATAAAGTTGTTTTACCATAGCCTGCTGGAGCTTGAACAACGGTGATTTTTTTTGCTTGATTGTTGCGAAGTAATTCATATAACCGTTCTCTTTCAACAGCTTCAGCCATAGCTCTAGGCACCGTTGTTTTAGAACTCAACCAAACCATTTGCATTCTCTTACCTCCATGAAATTATTTTTTTGCAAAACATAAGGATAAATCACTAGTTCGTATAGCTATTATACTATTAAGGTATGTCTTTTTCTTCTAAAAATTCAAAAATATTAACATTCTTCCATGTTTAAATGATTTCGACTATTTTAGAGTCTAACGGTATTTGTTTATGGCAGAGCATCAACAGATGAGCAAAAAATTTTAAAGAGAGGGGAGAAATATTGAATAAACTCTGGCCATCCATTAAAGACAACCACGTTAATAAGTAACCGAAGCGTGTTAATGCAAGTAAGTAGAAAAAATGGTACATATCAGGAAGGATTTTTTTAAAGAGGAATGTATTTAAAACGACAACAGCAGCAGCTTTATTGGCAAGTTCCATAATGGCATTTTCCCCGACTGCCTTTGGAAAACTATTTCTGTGGATCAATCTATACGAATGTGAAAAATTATATGAACATGGCAGTGAGCCAATATGTTTTTCGAGCACTTGAAGTTAAATTATCTCCAAGCGATACATTTCTTTCTGAAAAAAAAAATACACCCTAAGCTGTGGCTATAATTAAAAAGAGGTTATGCAAATTTATATGTTTGCATAACCTCTTTATTTTTTACCTACAGAGTGAAAACAATATTATTTATTCTTATTGTTTATATCCATATAAATTAGACTGAGGGTTTAGGGAGAGATAAAACCTAAAGAAAGCTGCTCTTGAACAGTCAAAATCTCATATACACTTTTTTTATTATGGGAGTATAGAGTCATTTTCTCCATTAAATAAAGGATTTCAACTAGGTTTGTCGAATCTTGGGAGGGGGATTGAGGATGCTTATGGGTGTAAGAAATGAGGGATGCAAGATGATTGAACTACGTGATGTGCAAAAGAAATATCGATCAGGAACTAAGCAGTTGGAAATATTGCGTGGGATGAATCTCCGAGTAGAGCAAGGAGAATATGTAGCTATTATGGGGAAGTCGGGCTCAGGCAAGAGTACAATGCTCAATCTATTAGGGACATTGGATTTATTAGATAAAGGAATATATGAACTAGCTGGAAAATCTGTACATAAAATGGGAAAGGCTCGTCGTGCAAGACTTAGAAACGAGGAGATTGGATTTGTGTTTCAGCATTTTCAGCTCATCCCAAACTTGTCAGTTTATCAAAATGTGTTACTTCCCTTAACATATGGGAAGAAAAGATTTAAAAGGAAGAAAGCAAGAGTTCTTGCAATGCTAGAAGAAATGGGCATCCTGGATAAGAAAAACCAAAAGCCTGACCAATTATCTGGTGGTGAAAAGCAACGGGTTGCTATTGCAAGGGCTTTGGTCAATGAACCATCGCTTATACTTGCAGATGAGCCGACAGGGAGCTTAGATGAAGAAACCACCGAAAGCATTTTAAATCTGTTTGACCGTGTGCATGAAAAAGGAGCGACTCTTATTGTTATTACACATGACATGGAAGTGGCTTCTCGTGCTCAACGTGTTTTACAGCTGCAGAACGGGGTGCTCGTATGAAACTACTTACTTCGTTTAAACTAGCCTGCTTTGGTTTATGGTCTAATCGCTTTCGAGTATTGTCGGCCATGATGGGCGTGGTCATTGGTATGTTTGCTGTTATTGTTTTAACTGCGATTGCCATCGGGGTCAAAGATACATTGATGAAGCAGATGGGTAGTCTTGGGGCAGAGCAGATTCTCGTAATGCCAGGACGGCTTCTAGACACCACAACTGGTGAGAAGGATTTACTTAGCGGATTGACTAGCGTGCCTAGCACACTTACATATGAGGATGCCGAAGCGGTGGCAGAGGCCGAAGAAGTTAAAACTGTTACTCCTATTTTAGAAACTATTAATGTGGTGAAGTATGGAGAAAAAAGTGCTCAGTCTTCAATGGTCGGGACAACTGATCAATTCTTGCGCGTTCAGCATGCAGAGCTGTCGGAAGGTCGTTTCTTTACACAAGAGGAGCAGGATGCAAAGGCAAGGGTAATCGTGCTGGGTAACAACATACATAAGACTCTTCTTGATAAGGAAGTGTCTACCACGGAAGGAGAGTCTCCGGAGGATACCAAAGTGGAGCCAGAGCCCTGGTGGAAGCGAATAATGAACAAGATTCTAGGAGAGAGCGCCTCTGCAGAGGAACTTTCTACGTTGGTTGGTCAAACCATCACGATAAATGAAGAAACGTATGAGGTCATAGGTGTATTGGCGCCAAACGCCACTCTTGGCTCTAGTACTGACAATAATGTCGTTATTCCTATTCAAACTGCTCTTGAAACTACCGATATGAAAAATTTAACCAAAATCATTGTAGAAGCATCTAGTGTGGGAGCGGTTGATCGAGTGGATAGTGCGGTGTTTGGTGCAATTAAGACCAATCATTCAGAAATAGACTTCAGCGTCGTAAAGCAGGAGCAAATGCTTGGAGCATTAGGGAAGGTAACTACTATTTTACAGGTTATGCTGTTTGGTATCACTGCAACTGCATTGGTAATTAGTGGGACTGGTATTATGAATGTAATGGTCATGTCTGTTAGAGAAAGAACAAAGGAAATCGGTATTAGAAAGGCGCTCGGTGCAACTACCTTTGAAATTTTGATGCAGTTCTTCTTTGAGACCTTGTTGCTTTGTATCTTAGGAGGAGCGGTAGGGATCGGCCTCGGCTATGTGTTCATAGAATTCTGGAACAATAACGTGGAGATTTTCGCATTGGTGTTACCGCTTTGGGCAGTAAAACTTGCACTGTATACTTCTTTTGGAATTGGAAGCTTGTTTGGAATTTATCCTGCCTTAAAAGCTGCACGTATGAATCCTAGTGAGGCTTTGAGATATGAATAATCTTAAGTAATATTTAAGCAGTCGAGTTTTTTCTCGGCTGCTTTTTATCATTTTTTAATTTTAAAGGATTTAAAAGCAAATATAGGGAAATAAATAAGGTATAGAGCTTTTAATATATATGTAGGGAAAATTGCTTTAGAGAGTTCTAATGAAGGGAGTTTTGGGAATGAAGCAAAAAATGATGGTTGTGATGGCTTTATTATTGTTGGTGTTTAGTATCAACATGCCTGCTGCCTATGCGAACAATGCAAAGGTGGATTACGTAGCTCTGGGAGATTCGATTGCAAGTGGTCATACTCCTTACGGGGAAAAGATCGGTCGAGGCTTTACAGATATGATTGCAGAGAGACTTGAGAAGGAAGGGAAGTTAGGTTCATTTACTAAAGAGTTTGCTACATCTGGCGAAACAACTAATGGACTTTTAGAAAAATTGAAGCGAAAAGACGTTCAGCAGTCTCTAAAGGATGCTGAGCTTGTTACCATTGTCAGTGGAGCGAATGATTTTATAAAAGCCTTTTATGATCCAAAAGATGAGAGTGTGGATGTAGATTTAGCGGCTGCAACATTGTTATTGAACCAGGTTTCAGAAAATTTAACTTCTGCGGTAAAACAGGTAAAGGCAATAAACCCAAATGCGGAGATTTACTTGTTTGGCTATTATTTTCCATTCCCTTATTTAAAGGATCCAGCAACGAAGCAGCAGATGCAAATGGCCTTCACTATTGTGAACAATCGAATAGCTGCTATTGCAGAACGTGAAGGTGTCCATTTTGTCAATGTAGCCCCCGCCTTTGATATTAAGGGTACTGACTATTTGGAGAATCCAAAGGATATTCATCCTAATGAGGCAGGCTATCAAGTGATTGCAGATCAATTTTTCTTAAATACTTTACCAGAGCTACCAATTGGCTGGGGCAAAGTGATGGAAAAAAATATTCCGGTGGCTTCTAACAAGAAGTGGACAATTACGTTGAGCCAAGAAATCGACCCAACAAGCTTGGACCAATCGATTTTCGTGACGAAAGACGGAGCAAAGGGAATTTCAGTTGAGAAATCTGTTTCTAAAGCAAACGGAAAGCAAATAGAGGTATACGCCCCTAAAGAAGGATATTCCCCAGGTGCATACGAGCTAATGATCACCAATGACCTGAAGGGAAAAAGCGGCACTGCGTTAACTGAAAGTGTTTTAGTCAAGTTTGTAGTGAAATAAGCATATATATCAAAAAGCGTTTCCATCCTTATTAATAGGTGGGAAACGCTTTTTCATTGCCCATTTGTGCAATTTTTTATGTAACAAGTGGATTATAGGTGCCAGGCACCCGTAATCTATCTGTAATTATATTTTCTTAACTTTCTGCTAATATAGTATTTAAGTATATTAATAGTTGTGTGAATAGGGTGAGTGATTTGATGTCTATTGAGCGATTGGCTCCGAGGTTAGAAAAGTATGGCATTCGTTTAGTTAGTGGTTGGCAGGGGAAACAGAGAGAAATAGATTATATAAATATACAGGAGCTGCCGCTTAGAAGTGAGCGGGTTCATCCAGGTGGGTTCATTTTGACGACGTTTGCTGCTTTTAAAGATGAGTATGAAATTTTATCTCATGTAGAATGGTTAATCACTCGAAAGATTTCCGCACTAGGGATCCATGAAGCTGGCTGGGCGGTTATTCCCGATAGCTTGTTGCAGCTTTCTAATACGAACAGTCTACCTATATTCACAATCCCAGTGGACTTATCCTATAAAGAGGTTTTTAAGGAGTTTAATGAATTGCTGTTAGGTGAAAATGATGCTCTTCGTGTTCGGATTGAGGATATGAACCTTCAATTACTAGAAGCGGTTGCCAGGGATAAGGGAGTCAGTTATATTGTTGCTACATTAGGTAAGTATCTTTCCTGTCCCATTGTATTTCTAGATCAAAGCTTAAGCATTGTTTCCATTTGGACTAACAATAATTTTAATCGTCAGGAATTTAGCCTACTAGTAAAATCTGTTTTAGAGAAAGAAAGAGACTCTCTATACAGAGAAAAATACTTGGAGGTCGGGAGCGCCTTGACAGAGTCCTTTTCTTTGCAGCATGATTTAGTGTTTTTCGTCCTTCCTATTATGGAAAAAATCGAAAAGCATGGATATTTGATCATAGGTAATAACGGGGTAGAAGAGTTAATGATCAATTCAGCTATTCAATATGGAAAGACGGCCTTGTTGCTTGATGCGGTAAAGAAAAAGTCTTTAGAGCGTTTTTTAAAGAATCAAGAGATACAGTTATTAGAAATGGTTTTTGAGAACAGGAACAATTTACCGAATCGTACCTCCAATCTATCCTCTTCTCTAAAAAAAATGTCCCAGATTTATGTGTTTCATTTTGAAAATGAAGACCTAATCAATTATGGATTTACTGTAATTTACGAAAAATTGGATGGAAGAAATTCAGATAAGATTATTTGGATCTATCAACAAGAGGTAATTTGCATTGCATCCACCTCCATAGAAATACATAGCCTACAGGAAATATTGTCTTCTCTGCAAGGCACCTATTGTGGTGTGAGTGAGTATAAGACTAGTAAAGTAGAAAAAGATCTCCTTCTAAAATATAAGCAAGCGAAGCATTGTATAAAGCTAAGTGAACAAATGAACGTAAAGCTTATACTCTTTCAGGATATAGGAGTAGACAGGTTTTTGTTTATGATAAAAGAAGAAGATTCTATGCAGGAGGCAGCGATAGAGTTGCTCCAGCCCCTGTTAGATTTTGATAAAAGTAACCAGGCAGACTTAACCAAAACTTTGGAGGTTTATTTGAAGCATTTCTTTAGCCTTAAAAAAAGCGCAGAGGAATTATTTATTCATCGTAATACCGTAAGCTATCGAATGGAAAAAATTCAAGAGCTTTATCCGGGAATTATTTTTGAAAATCAAAATGAATATTTGCTTTTTTCTATTGCATTGCGCTTAATCAAATAGCTTATTGTCCAGAGACTATAAAACAGTCTCTTTTTTTTGTGCTCTAGATACAATGAAAAAGATTTTAGAAAAATCTAAAATTTCTATTAACAAACAGAAAGAAGGGATGAAGATGCAGACCATCTTATATAACTGTTCATTAATTAATGGACTGGATGAAGAAATTATAGAAAATGCTTATTTAATTATAGAAGATAAGAAAATTAAAGAAATTGGGACTGGAGAGATAGAAAAAGTCGAGTCAGCAAATTTAGTGGATATAAAAGGTCAATATGTTATGCCAGGACTAATTGATTGTCATGTACATCTAGTATGGGATGGAAGTGAGGACCCTCAAAAGAACATACAGCATTTAGATGAGTCCACTATTGCATTGGAGGCTTACTCCCATGCACTCCTAACTTTAAAGGAGGGTATTACTACCGTTCGCGATGTTGCTTCTCCAAAGAAAAGTGTATTAAATCTTCGAGATGTTATTAATAGTGGGGATTTGATTGGACCAACCATTATTGCTTCAGGACCAGCTATTTGTATGACTGGGGGGCATGTTCATTATTTAGGAAAAGAAGCAGATGGACCAGAAGATGTTCGGAGGGCAACTCGTCAGGTGATGAAGGAAGGAGCAAATCTTATCAAGCTGATGGCGACGGGTGGAATTTACACGTTTGGTGAAGAGCCAGGATCTCCACAGCTAAATGTGGACGAGCTGAAAGCAGCTGTTGAGGAAGCACATAAGAAAAATAAGAAAGTGGCTGCCCATGCAGAGGGGCTAGAAGGTATCCATAACTGTATTGAAGCAGGCGTAGATACAATAGAGCATGCTATTTATGCAGATGAAAGTGCACTTCAGAAAATGAAGGAAAATGGAACCTATTTAGTGCCTACGATGATAGTGATGAAAAGATTGGCAACAGATGAAAACATACCAGAATGGGCTTTAGAAAAGGCAAGGCATGTAGTGCAGCCTCATGCGGAAATGCTTGAAAAAGCAGTAAAGCTTGGTGTGAAAATTGCTACGGGAACTGATTGTGGTTCACCGGTAACTCCGCCTAATTATTATTTTGATGAATTACAGATTATGGAGGACGCAGGTATGAGCCGAATGGAGGTCATACATGCATCTACTCAAATAGCTGCTGAGTGCTTAGGATTGGAGGACAGGGGAGTCTTAAAAGAGGGCATGTTTGCAGATTTATTAATTGTAGAGAGTAATCCATTAGATAGTATATTAGCTTTAAAAGATTCTAAAAGAGTTATGAAAAACGGTCTTTTTATTAATAACTAGGTAGAAAAAAGAAAGGGGTTTATGAATGTGAATTTAGAAAAGAGGATATATCAATTGCGAGAGGTGATGGCTAAGAAAGAGGTAACTCTTTCGGTCATTATGAATTTTGAAAATCAATATTATTTTAGTGGGTTTAAAGCCATTACTTATTCTCGACCAATTGTTTTATTTGTAGGTGAACAGAACACAAAGCTAGTCGTGCCATCATTGGAAGAAAATCACGCAAAAGATAAATCAATAGCGGATCAACTACTAGTCTATTATGAAACGCCTTTGCACCAAACTCAGGCAAATTCTTATGTAGAGCTTTTTGAAGAAGTAATATCAACTTATCCTGAAAGTTCTAGAGTCGGGGTAGAGTTTAGTGCCTTACCTTTTGAATTAGCAAGAAGATTACGTGATAAGGGATATGAGTTAGTTAGCTTAGATGAAGAAATAATACAGATGCGGGCTATAAAAGAGGAGGAAGAAATAGAACAAATTATTGAATCCGGTAAATTGGTAAGCCTTTCATTGACTGCATCACTAGCGCATGCTGCTCCAAATATAACGGAAATGGAGTTAGATCAATTTGGAAATACAGCACTATTTTTAGAGGTCGCTAAGAATCATCCAAACTCTACATTAGATTATTTTGTTATGTCTCCATCCGGTATTGAGAGAACTAATATGCCACATGTGTTTTCTAATACTAGAGCTCTAGGTACTAACGATATTATTATTCACAGTCGACAGGTTGGAGTCAATGGCTACAGAGCCGAATGTGAACGTACTTTTTTTGTTGGGAAACCAACAATTGAGCAGGAGGAAGCGTTCAAGCTGGCACAAGAGGCGCAGCAGGCTGCGCTGGATTTTATACGAGTAGGGGTGACTGCAGCGGAGGTAAATGAAGTTGCATTGAATGTATTTAAAGATGCGAATGTGGAGCAGTATGTCAGACATCGCACAGGACATGGAATCGGGATAGGACTTCATGAAGAGCCATCGTTAAAATATTCAAATGATCTTGTCCTACAAGAGAACATGGTATTTTGCGTAGAGCCGGGGCTTTATATTCCAGGAATTGGAGGTTTCCGTCACTCCGATACTGTCATTTTGACCAAGCAGGGAACTCAGTTAGTCACTCATTATCCAAGTAAGCTGGAAGATTTAATTCTTTAACTAATTTAGGGGAGGGAATAAAATGAGTATTTATTTAATCGCAGTTGTAATTTATTTAGCTGTAATGGCCTTGATGGGGGTATATTTTAGTAGAAATTCGATTGATACAAGTCAGGACTTTATGGCAGCTGGAAGATCACTCCCCTTATGGGTTATGACTGGAACTCTGCTAGCTACCTTTGTTGGCTCTGGGACAGTGGTCGGTGGGGCAAGCTTCATATATCAGTACGGTCCGTGGGCTGCAATTTTCAATTTATCAGGTGGAATATTCGGCATTATTGTACTTTATTTTATCGCAGGAAGGGTTCGCAAAGGGGAAGCATATACGGTTCCAGAAATTATTGAGAAACGGTTTGGAAGTCAAGCCCGACTTGTTGCGAGTATATTAATACTTCTTGCATATGTGGGAATTACCGCTTATCAGTTCACTGGTGGTGCGTATGTACTGCAAATTACGACTGGGTTACCGATTGAGACTGGTGCGATTATTATCGCGGTGCTTGTTATCTTCTTGACGGTGAGCGGTGGGTTATTCTCTGTTGCCTATACAGATGCTTTAAGTGCTCTGTTAATAGTTTTTGGATTTTTAATAGGTTTACCTTTCGTGTTGAACGGAGTAGGGGGACTGGAGGGATTATCTTTAAATCTTCCGGAACAGGCCAAGCAATGGAATGGAGGGCTTAGTCCACTACAATTGTTAGGGTATTTCCTGCCCCTGTTCCTGCTTATTTTAGGGGATCAAAATATGTATCAGCGTTTTGCTGCGGCAAAGGATGAGAAAACGGCGAAAAATTCAACAATTGGTTTTTTCTTAGGTAGTGTACTTGTCATTGGGTTAACTATTACATTTGCCACTGCGGCTATTGTAATGTTTCCGAATATCACACCAGATACAGCTGTGTTGAATATGGCTATTAATGGATTACCTTTAGCAATAGGATTAGTTGTGCTCTGTGCGTGCGTTGCCTTTATCATAACCACAGGAACATCTTACCTACTCTCTGCTTCAGGGAATATTGTGTATGACTTGTATAAGCGCTATAGCAAAAAAGAGATTTCCGATAAAAAACTATTAAAAATGAATCGTTATGTAGTTGTAGCATTAGGGGTTGTTGCATATGTGCTTGCTATGTACTTCCCCTCTGTGTTAGCTATTCAAATGTACTCTTATACAATGTACGGCGCATCCGTTACACCTGCACTGCTTGCCACCATCCTATGGAAGCGAGCAACAACAACTGGAGTGTTAAGCTCGATGGTGGTTGGTGGTGTAAGTACAATCGTCTGGGAGGTTGTCTTAAACAAACCATTTGAGCTAAACAGCGTCTTATTTGCCTTACCAATGGCTGTAATCACATTAGTAGTCGTGAGTCTATTAACTCAACCAAAAGAAAACATGTCAGGAATCTTAGCTAAAAACTAACCTATATTGTTTCAAAAGTATTACGGGTGCCTGGCACCTGAAATATATTAGAATACTAATATATTTGGAAATCCTGTCCCTGTTTGGAGGGATGGAGGGTTTATCGAACAATATCAACTTTAAATATTATAGAAAAATTATTACGGGTGCCTGGCACCTGTAATAATTTATACATACTTTGGAAATAGATAGGTTTTTATGTATTTTTACCCATAATATAAATCTTTTGAGTGTAAATAGTTTGATTTTACGATATTTTTACATTTATTGCATTGTTTTGATTAGAGTATTTGATTATCTTTAGATAGTAGCCCAATTGTTCGTTATTTATGAATAGAATGATAGGCTGGGGGATTTTAAAAATCAGAAATAGGGGTGGAAATGTGAATAGGAAATCTTTAAAAAAATCGGTAGTCTCGGCTGTGCTTGCAACGTCTTTATTTGCTTCTGCAAATGTTACTTTTGCAAGCAGTTCGACTCAACAGATCGTCGATCAAGCTCGTATGGACATGAAAAATGCAGCGTATGCTTATGTGGTGCCTGCCCAAAAGGGGAAAATTGTTACTAGTAAAGAATTATACCCTGCTTTAAACAAGGCGAAGGCAAGTTATGCAAAAGCGAAGGCTACAATTTCAAAATCCAATGCTAAAAACAAAGCTACTATGTTAAAAGATTTGGATGCTTTGTATTATGAAAAAGTAACAAAAGGAATTGTTCCTTATATTGATGCTTATAACTATGCGGACAAGTACTTAAATCCAATTATGAAAGACATTGAAAAGGCTGAAGCAGCTCGTGATTGGTCAAAGGCAGAGAAATCTTATCATCAATTATCTGCTCAACTGAAATCACGTACAGCTATTCTTTACCGTTTTACTGGTAAGTCAGCTCGTGATCTTTTGTTAGAACAATATAAAGATCCGGCAAATGCTAAGCGTGATGAGTTAAAAATACCTGTCACTGTATATATGAAGGTTCTAGAAGCTGAGAAAGCTTTAGCAGCTGGTAAAACAGAAGAAGCTAAAAAAGCTATACTTTCTATTTATCCTTTAATTGATATGCTGCCTCAATCTAACTCTTTACCAATGATTAAAGATTTGATTGACCGAGCTTATGACAATAAATTTGGTGTTGATAAAGAAGCTGCGACAGGGACATTTTCCCTACGTATCCTAGGTACTTCTGATATTCATACAAATATTGTAAATTACGACTACTATAAAGACACAGCTTCAAATAGCTTAGGTCTTGCTAAAACTGCGACATTAATTAAAAAAGCACGCACAGAAAATAGTAATACATTGTTATTCGACAATGGAGATTCTATTCAAGGAACTCCGCTAGGATCTTATAAATCTTCAGTGGACAAGCTAGAGGATGGAGAAGAGCATCCATCTATTACAGCTATGGAGCTTTTAGACTATGATGGAGCTACTTTCGGTAACCATGAATTTAACTACGGCCTTGATTTCTTAGATGAAGTTTTAGATGATGCAGACTTCCCTTATGTAAATGCAAATGTTCGTGACGCAGCTACTGGTAAATTAGCATACACACCTTACGTATTAATCGATAAAGAAGTGGTTGATGCGAAGGGGAATAAAGCAACAGTAAAGGTCGGGGTAACTGGTATTGTACCTCCACAAATCCTGAAATGGGATAAATCACATTTAACAGGAAAAGTAACAGTAGATGATTCTGTGCAAGCTGTGGAAAAAGTTGTTCCAGATATGAAAAAAGCTGGAGCAGATGTAGTAGTAGTTCTTTCTCACTCAGGTATGGGAGACGCTACTCATGAGGTTGGTGAGGAAGATGTAACCTACTTATTGACTAAAGTAGATGGCGTTGATGCGATTATCACTGGTCACGCTCATCAAGTATTCCCTGGAAAAGTAGATGCTTCTTTAACTAATGTGGATATTGCAAAAGGAACTATGAACGGTGTTCCAGTAGTAATGCCAGGTAAATTCGGAAGCCATTTAGGTGTAATTGATTTGACATTGGAAAAAGACGGACAAGGCTGGAAGGTTGCTTCATCTAAAGCTGAGGTTCGTACGATTGCAAAGGATGCATCTGATGTAGACCAAACAATCGTGAATGCAGTAAAGGAGGCTCATGAAGGGACTATTTCTTATGTGCGCCAAGCTGTTGGAACTACAACGGCAGATATTCATAGCTACTTCTCACAGGTGCAAGATGACCCATCCATACAAATCGTAACCAATGCACAAACCGAATATGTAAAAGCAAAGCTTAAAGGTACGGCAAATGAAAAACTTCCGGTTCTTTCTGCTGGAGCTCCGTTTAAAGCTGGAACAAGAAGCGACCCTGAATATTACACTTATGTACCTACAGGTGAGTTAGCAATTAAAAACGTTGCAGACCTATATTTGTATGACAATACAATCTCTACTGTAAAGGTTACAGGAGCTGATGTGAAAGAATGGTTAGAAATGTCTGCAGGACAATTCAATCAAATCGATGCAACTAAAAAAGATGAGCAACAGCTTATTAACACAGATTTCCGCTCATATAATTATGACGTGATTGATGGAGTAACATATGAAATTGATGTAACACAACCAGCTAAATATGATCCAGACGGTAACTTGGTGAATAAGGATGCTTCACGTATCGTTAACCTTCAATTCGATGGCAAGCCTATTGATTTGAAGCAGCAATTTATCGTAGCAACAAATAACTACCGTGCGAACGGAACATTCCCGGGTGTGCGTAATGCGACAGAAACAGAAGTATACCCAGATGAAAACCGTCAAGCAATTATAGACTTCATCCTAGAGAAGAAAACAATTGACCCTTCTGCAGATGGAAACTGGAAATTTGCAACACTTCCATCAACTGCAAAAATCATATTCGAATCTTCTAAAAACGCAGCGAAGGTACTTCCTGCTGACGGAAGCATTCAATATATTGGTGAAGGTACTGACGGATTTGGTAAGTACTCTATCAAATAAATAAAAATATAAAAGATCCTTTCTAGCGCTCTGGCTAGGAAGGATCTTTTATACTTTGAGCTATTCTACTTTAAATTCAAACTTCTTTACATAGTTACATTGTTCACATGCCATCCCATTTTGTTTGCTAGTATCGGGATCTTGATAGTAGATTAAATCAAATCCGCAAACATCGCATTCCATTTGATGAAAAATAATACGTGGACCTATAACTGAGTCAAGTAAATTAGTAAATTCTATATGTTGCATTCTCCATGCTCCTTATTGTTGGTATGTATAAATATAGCAAAAACGTTTTTCAAAATTCGTCGAAATTTGGAGGAAACTAAATTATTTCCGTAGACAATTTATTTTGTACTTGGATTACATGAAGCCATAATAGTTGAAAAATAGCCGACATTTTTTCTAGCAGGCTCTAAATTCCACTCGCCCTTAGTTTTTGCAAAATCGAAATGACAATCAAATTGATTTTGTAATCCACTTATATTGCTCCATTTTTCATCATACTTATGAAGATCGACAAGTTTGTTCCACGCATCTAATCTCTTTAATGTCGAAATTTCATAGTTAGCAGAAGTTAATAGATAAGGACTAGGTATCATGCTGACAGAATCTAGTTTGCCTCTTGTAATCCACTGATTTTTAGAAAAGTAGGTAGTAATATCTGGACTGGAAATTTCTATATCAATAGTTACTGGGTCTAAAAGTTTATTTGTTTCAATTTTTAATTCGAGTATGTTTTTATTTTTTACATTTGTAGTCACTTTTAATTTGTTTTGAGCTTTTTCTGTTGAAATGAAAAATAAACCGATAGATTCATTTTTCTTATTGAATATATGTCCTGCATTGTATTGCTTCCCTGAATCCTCTTTGTAGAGAACTAGATATTCATCATTATAGAAACTAAAAGGAATTTCTACTACGGTAGATGATGTTGAAGGAAGAACTGTAATAGATTGTTTTATACGAGCATCTTTTTTTTCTTTTATAGTTTCTTTAGGCAAAATTATAAAAGGAGAAACCTTTTGAGTAGCCGGTGACCCAACGCCTATTTTGTTTCCTGAAGATGTAGTTATAAAGGCATTGTTGTTTGATGGATGTGCAGAAGCAGTATTACCAAATAACGTTAGTGAAGCGAAAAATACGATGAATATGTACCTATTAAATTTCATGATATAAATTACCCTTCTGTGTTTTATAAATTACATTATAGCAGGACTTATTTCATAAAAAAAGACATTTTTAATTAAAAAAAGGAATATTTTTGATTTAGATTTATTAAATAGTATTAATGACTTATTCTTTGTGACTAAAAAAAGTCTAAACAAATAGTTCTAGTGTTTTAGACCTGTTATTTCAAATGTATTACAGGTGCCTGGCACCTGTAATACATTTGAAATAAGTTGGAGGGTATTTTGTTATTTTTTTCTTAAATATATGTTATTCTAGTAAGTAGAATTAATATTCAGATATTAAGGTGGAGGGCTTATGACGATGAAAATAAAAAGGTATCTCTCTTTGTTTGTAATTACCGTTTCTTTTATTCTTCTTACTAGTGTGTATGCTGAAGCCGCGGTAAAAGTCATGTGGGGAAAAACAGAATTAAAAGTAGGGCAAATTGGGAAAGTAACTGTACAATCTAATACAACTCTTTGGAAAATAGGTCCAGATCAGTCTTTAATAAAGGTGAGAGATTTGAAGAAGGGAGAGGAGTATCGAGTGTATCGTTATACAAATGATCACAATGGTCTTTATGGGGTAGGCGGAGGGAACTTTGTGAAAAAGGATATTTCTATTAAATATGAAACACCTAGCAAAGCTAAATTAAAGCAGTTAAACGGTGACAAGCCGGATGTAGTAGAAACTCCTGCTAACCCAAAACCTGGCGATACTCTCCCAGTTGAGCCACCTATAACCGATAAGGTGGAGGTTATTTCTGTGGATTAATGAAGTGACTGTCTTATTATAAGAGGCAGTTTTTATAAAAATTTTATACTTCTAGAAAATATACCGTGAACTTAATGTTCGCGGTATTTTTATTATTTAGAGCGAAACCACTCTAGTATATATCCGGATTATTAGTTATAACAAGGCAAGTAATTATTCAATAATCTTAAAGTCCAATTAATTGTACATTTAAGCAGGAGGATAACTATACTTTTATCGTTCGTACTCAATGTAAAAAAGGTCTTAATCGGAACGCTTGATAAAGTCAGGTTCCGTTTTTTTTGTAGGCACACGTTTTCGGAAATTTAAGGATAATAAAGGAAATTAAATAAAATTAATTGGTAAAAAATTCTTCCTTAATTTAGTAAAAATTTTACCTGAATTTACATGTTATGATTAAACAAAAAGAAGGAGCATAATACTATCTATGATTAAATCTACTAAAATTTTAGTTATTGCCACGGTCTTTATTGCTACGGCCCCCGTCCCTTCAGTTAATGCTGCTGGGAATGTAAATCAGTTAGTCACCAATGCGATAAACGCAGGCACTATATTAAAATGGGCAATATCTGTTGAAGGCTTTGCGAACTTTAAAACAAGGCCGTATGCGGAATATAATACAACGAAAAAGTACATAGAAGCTGCCGAAAAAGCTTCGTCAAAACTTTCCCAATCGGAAAAGTTAAATGTGCAGGCTAGATTGGTCGATGCTAAAATACAAGTAAAACGAGCTCAGGCTTACATAGACGCAATCACCTCCAGTGAAAAAATTAAAGAACTCACCAATAATATGAATTCATCTATAGCATCGGGGGAACTTGATAGGATTGAGGCAACGTACCATTTGGCAACTGCCGAATATCGAAAACAAACTAAGCTACTAGATCGAGTCTATGGGCAGTCCACACGTGATGGAATTCGGAACTCAGTGAAGCCTACTTTTGAAGCACTAATGAATTCTGTTCAATATGATGTAACTATACATATGCATTTAGAAAAGGCGAATAAATTACTAAAGGAAGAAAAATACATAGAAACTGATCTTGAATTAATGAAGGCTTATGAATACTTAACTGGCTATAAGGATAGCTTAAGTTTTTACTCAAAGTTACAAAATAACTATGAATCCACACTAAATTCAGTTCCGTTGCTTCCACTTTTTGCAACTACAGATGGAAAAAATACTGTGACTGTGAAACTATCTAAAGCTCTGTTAACCAACTCTTCTAATTTAGAGGCTGGCCAGTTTAAAATTTCCGGGGAAATTGTTCAGCATGCCAGATTATCGGAGGATAAGAAGTCCATTACATTAACAACCACCGATTTAAACGGAGACACTGATTATTTACTTACCTGGAAAGGAAGTGAAATAATCTTTACTACACCAGAGGTTCCGGATAATTCTGGTATATTGTTAAATGATTTAGAGGAGCGATATCTCGAAACTACAGATACGCATGTATACATCGCTAAACTTACGAACAGTGATAATTCTCCTTATAATGGCCGGGTAAGAATAAGTCTAGCAAATAATAATGGAGAACCAACGACTGGAGTAATAACTTCAGTAAATGGCCACGTAGAAGAAGCGAGTCAGGAGTGGAGATCCTATGCGGATCAGAATGGACATGTTGTTTTCACTGTTACGGCAGGTGCTGGTACATATACTAATGTGCAGCCAACCATTCAAAAGCTAGATGGCAATGAAACGAGTAAACAAGCAGCGGTCACTCATTTTTATCAGCTGCAAACTAACTCAGGTGTATATGATTTTCAGATAGAAAATGAAACCATACATAAGGAAGCTGGTTATATAGTAGTTAATGGGATGAAATATAAATGGGATGCGAATGATTTATTCTTTATTCATGGTCAGCTTATCTCTAAGGAAGAATTTGAAAGAGCTTTGACTAAGGGAGATATGCTAACCTTGGGCTATGATGTGAGATTAGAGAATGCATCCACTTGGAATATAGTATCTGATATCACTCAACACGCAGCTGTAAAAATTACAAACCCGGCTCAAAGCCCACTTACCTTTGATGGTTCTTTCTATGAAATAAGTGGCACAGCACACCCAGGTAACAAGGTGAAGGTTTATCGGAACAGTGTTTATGTAGGAATGGTAACAGTAGATGAAGATGGATATTGGAGCCTAGGAACAGTAAGCCTTCTTCAAAATATGGAAAATACATTTGTTGCCTATCAGTATACACCTGGACAGGACGGAATTGATGGTGAAGGGGCAATCAATACTGCAACTAATACTATTTTGGAAGGAGCTTTTGCCTCTACAGCAATTACTTACCATGATGAAGGATCTAATGGTATCTCTATAACAGACATGTTTGATTTTTCCTTTTTGAATCCTTCCTACGGTCATTCCTTTAAACGGTCATTATCTGGAACGTTAACTATTAATGACGGGTTAGGGAAATCTGTTGTGGTAAAAGTAGATTACATAGACGGGAACACATTAAAGGTAATCGACTTTATCTCCAGAGAAGAAGGCTTTAACTTTGAATGCTCTTTGTTTGTTATTACGTCCACTACAGGAATAATTAATCAAGACCAGTTAAAGTATAGTGTGGAGGCTTCAAAATTAGAGGGAACACTTCTAAAAAAGACATCCTATTAAGCTATTCCTCGACATATTTCCCGGGGAATTTTATTAAAGCAGAGGTTAGTCTTGTTTAGGGAAAATTATTAAAAAATATTTATTGGGTTTCTGACCGGTTTCGACATTTTTTTTAGTATCCTTTCTATAGAATATAAAGTAGCAATATCTAATATTGAAAAAGGGTGATAAAGTGCTAAAGGTAAATGTTATTCTAGGTAAAACATCCTTTACGGAGTACATGATTAAAAAATTACAGGAGGACTACGAGAATATCCTAATTGTCATGGACTATAATCATTTGGATGAAACGGAGCCCATTATTGAAAACGGAGCTCTCTATTGTTCGCCGAATCAAGCAAAAACTTACATAGAAATTGCAGGAGAAGTTTCATTTCATCGATATGGTTACGTTAAACCACGGCTTAATAACTAAGAACAAGCAAATAGTCGTTCATGGTCAAACCATGAACGACTATTTTAGCGAAGGACAGCCTCATCTAAATTGGATTTTATTGCTTTTCCGGAAGTCTATAGATTAGTAACATAAAGTGTTGGAAAAAGGGTAAACTATTAGAAAATATTCCGTAAGTAGCAACAAAATGTGAGGAGGAGCTAGAGATGAAAATTCGTATAGAATGGACCTATACTACGCCTAGAGGAGCAGAAACATTTTTTCGCTCAGATGAAATGCCTGTTGCTCAGGCGCTTCTCATGGCGGAGGATATACAGAAAACTGGCAGGGTAAAACATCTAGATTTCATCGATCAGTATGATAGTTCATGGATGATGAAGGAGTTAAAAAGCTATCTTAAAAGTATCGAAACCGAGCCACACAATGTACGTGTATTTTTTGATGGGGGTTTTGACATACAAACAAAGATGTCAGGCATGGGATGTGTTATCTATTATGAACAAAACGGAAAATTCTATAGACTTCGAAGCAATGTGCCATCCGAGCATTTAATATCAAATAATGAAGCAGAGTATGCAGCACTCAATATGTGCTTACAAGAGCTAGATATACTAGGTGTTAACCATATACCTGTGACATTTATTGGGGATTCCCAAGTGGTCATTAACCAATTGAGTGGAGAGTGGTCAGTGATTGAGCCAAGTCTTTCAGGATGGGCAGATCGTATAGAAGCGAAAATGAAGAAACTAGGAATTGATCCTACATACGAGCTAATTCCCCGTAAAGAAAATAGCGAGGCAGATCGATTAGCAACCCAGGCGTTAAACGGGATAGAAATCCTGGCAAACAGCGAATTATTATAAAGCTACTTAGAGCAAATTCAAGGCTTAAATTACATTAGAAAAACCCACATCCAATAAGTCAAGGATGTGGGGTTTTTTATGGCATGTATTAACGAAGATTCATCTCGTTTGGATGAGAGCCTTTTCGTCGGTCCTTATTTAAGTTGTTAATAAGTTCTATTTCATTATTGGTCAGCTCAAAATCAAAAACCTGGAAATTCTCTTCTATTCTAGAAGGAGTCACCGATTTAGGAATAACGATTGTATTGTTTTGTAAATGCCAACGCAGCACAATTTGTGCAGGTGATTTGCCATGTGATTTTGCTATTTGTAGAATAGTCTCATCCTGCAAAACTTCTCCACCTTGGTCAAGTGGGCTCCAAGCTTCCACAAAAATATCATGTTGGGCGCAGAAATTCTTAATTTCATTTTGCGCTAAGTATGGATGGCATTCAATTTGGTTCAATACAGGCTTAATTTCACACTCTTTTAATAGACGCTCTAAATGTTCTACTTCAAAATTACATACACCAATTGCTTTTACGCGCCCTTCTTTATAAAGCTTTTCCATAGCTTTATAAGTCTCAACATATTCATCAAACTGGGGAGTCGGCCAGTGAATCAAATACAAGTCTACATAGTCCAGCCCTAAACGTTCAAGGCTCTCATCGAATGCACGTAATGTATTTTCATAGCCTTGGTCGCTGTTCCAGACCTTTGTAGTGATGAATAACTTCTCGCGAGGAACATCTGAATCCTTTAAAGCTTTTCCTACACCATGTTCATTTTTGTATATCATTGCAGTATCAATTGAACGATAGCCCACTTCAAGGGCTGTGGAGACAGCAGCAGTTGCTTCATCATTAGGTACTTGCCAAACTCCGAACCCTAGCTGAGGCATTGTTAATCCATTGTTCAAAGTAATAAAGTTCATTCTACATTTCTCCCATCCTGCTTAGATTAGTTTACTTTTGTTATTACCCTTTAAGTTTAATAGATAATCTTACAAGACGCATCTATTTGGTATTAATATGAAAAGCCTGTACTTTGCAAATAACAAAGTACAGGCTTTTCATCATTATTTAGGTGGTATT
Source organism: Psychrobacillus sp. FSL K6-2843 (assembly GCF_038626375.1). NCBI lineage: Bacteria > Bacillati > Bacillota > Bacilli > Caryophanales > Bacillaceae > Psychrobacillus > Psychrobacillus sp. FSL K6-2843. The sequence goes on from NZ_CP152021.1 coordinate 935,882, forward strand.
CTTTTAGTGTTTTCTTGTTTAGCGGGGGAATCATTGTTATCTTCCTGCAGAGATTCCTCCGTAATTGGTGCTTGTTTCTTTTTTTGTGATTTAGGGAAATCTTTTTTGCCATTCCCGTCTTGTACTTTTTCATTGTAATATTGCACGCTTGTCATTGCACCTTCTTCAATCATACGGTTATCATCTGGATCTCCAGGATCCGAGAAACCTGCTTTTGTCATTTGAGTAGGTGCGTGTCTTCGTGAGTCTCTATAAGATTCCACTTTAGCTTTAGTGTTTTTCATTGCAACCTTTGCTTTTTCACGATTTTCTAATTTATATAAATACATAATGGCGAAGGCAGCGATGCCTCCAATGAGTACTGCTTGCTTGTCGATTTTTGACATTCCTATCACTCCCTCTTGGTCTTGTTCTAATAATACCCATTTAAAAAGTTAACCAAACACAGAAAAATTTAAATGTGCTGGAGCTATTTACTAATGTAACGTTCTTAAAGCAGTAAATTCTTAGGTATTGTAAACTTATAAAAATAAAAACAAACGGTGGCACAAGCGCTAAGAGGATTTCATTTACCAGTAATGATGCAGTTAATTACTCATCTCCTTCCTCAATTTTTTTAGCGACCGTTCTTTGCGTTTTTTTATACCGGAAAGAGATATTCCGGCTTTTATTGCAGCTTGCTGTAGGGAAACTTCTTCAACATATATCCATAGTAATAATTCTATTTCGTGGGAAGGAAGTCTTTTTAACACGGTTGCCAATTGCTCATTTTCTATATGCAAAAGCTGGTCATGATCTATCAGATTGCTCAACCGGTCATGTTCTAGTAATTGAAATCGTTCTTCTATGAGGTTTTCTTTTTTTAATTCATCTAGCATTGCTCCATAAATGGTTCTATTAGCAAATGGAGTAAAATCTCCTTTCGAAGAGTCATATTTTATCCAAGCCCTCCATAGAGCGATAAATCCTGCTTGTTTGAATGCATCATGATTTTTATAAATGTTTAATCTTCTTAAGCAGGCAGAAATCATTGGTTTATATTTCTCTAGAACCTGTTCAAAATTATTCACTATATATCCCTTTTCCATCATGCATGATTGTTTTTTCCTAGGTAGCAACAATATAACCTGTCAAAATAAAAGGAGCGAACAACCGAATTTAAAGTATGCCTGGGGAAACGTGAAGAACATACTAAGAAATCTTAATATAAGATAATAAAATATATAAAATTACATAATATATTAATAATTACAATTATTCAGTATAATTTAACTATACAAGAGATAAATGTTTTAGTATTATTTAACTAAGGAGAAACTTGGGGAGGGAGTTAGCTGATTTATTGTGATTCTTTGTTCATAACGATGAATACTCTTATGCTTGAGTCAGGTTTTACTAATGGATATAATTCCAGAATAACTACTAAGCATGGGATCCTTCAATCCAATTTATCAGTGGTTCAATTGCTAGAAAATGCTTGTCTTCGTCATGCTTCTACACTAGAAGGTCGAATGCAGGCGACTAAAAGGTTAATGAGTTATTTTCAAAAACCTCCAATTATAATAGAACCAGGGAAGATTGCTGCTTTTCCAACGATGTCCTATAATAATTTGGAGTGTATATGGATATTTAATCACTTGTTTCATATAGAGGAGCTAGGACAAGGGGAATGTCTTCTTACGTTTTATAACAGAATGACTGTTAAGGTTGCCGCTTCCAAATACGTCCTTATTAAACAACAGGAAAGAATGCACGCGATGATTAATACTTTTGGCTTGTTAGGCAGATACTCCGACATACAAGGATGACTTATTGCTGACTGCTTGACGAAAAAATATATAGGGTTTCTCCTTGAGGAAACGACTGTTGGCTCCATACGCAGTCGCTTTTTTTTTATTAGATAATAAATTTGAAGTTCATATTATTGTCAAAAATAACTATACTTTTAAGTCTAAATATCTATTATGATAAATGAAGATAAAAAATAAGAACTATTCACAATACTAAGGGGAGAAAATGATGGATACAGCTAATGTGTACATAGATTATCAGCTTAATATGGAGGAAGGTACTTCTCTCATTAATGTTCTTGCTCAGGGAATTGTATATGAGGATGGAACAGAAGAACCAATTCAAATCGGAGAGGCTTGCTTACATTTATTTAATACGCAAAAGAGTTCTTATATAGAAGTTTGTGGTGAAGCAGATTGTTTATCTAAAAGTTTATCCTATTCTCTCCGAAACTTAGACAGGTTATGCGATATTAATAAACTCTCTGGACTTATTGCGATTTTTCATTCTTTAAAAATTGATGCTAGCTGGAGTGGCAAGGGGGTTGGTCAAGTTTTTTATAAGAAGATTGAGGAGCAGCTTGTTTTATTAAATGTTGAAATGATCTTACTTACCACCTGTGAAGATGAAATAGGTAAGGATAATACTAGCGATTTACCTGTTTATTTTAAAAATCTAGGCTTTTATCCATTTCAACAAAGCGGAGAACCTATTATGTACAAAAAGCTTTTAAATCCATATATTAAAATATAGAAAACAGCTGAGTTTTTCAGCTGTTTTTCTTAAGTATAGAGGATAGTTTTAAAGTCTTGCTGCGATGCCTTGTCCCTTTAGGTAAAATAGGAAAGTTGTATTAGCATGTTGAAGCATTCTCAGCTAATATTAATAACTTATTTTCTTTATTAAGCGATAAAATAAGCACTTAGAAAGCTGTATGAGCTTCAAATTAAAAAGCAGAAATAATTAATCACGCTTTAAAAATTGCATAGACGGAACACGCATCTTAAGATCAAACAGTCTTTAAATATCTTCCAACTGGATCTGATAAACTTTTTTAGGTCTCCCTCTCAGCTTCTTTTGCTGTTGAGTTGTAACAATTGCAGCCCCACTCTCCTCTAATTTTTTTAAAACTCTGTTGGCAGCTCTTTCGGTAATACCTAAATGAATGCTTAAATCCTCTGCCGCAAGGATGTTAGTTTGCAATTTGTCCATCACGGCTATTATTTTTTTTATTTGTAGCGACGAGGTGTGTAATTTTGCGCTTAATAGTTCTATTTTGGAATCGTATTTTGTGTCTACAAGAATCTGCTCCTCGTTACCTAAAGGTCCTATCAAATGAGCTTCCTTTGTTAATATGTAAGATTGTGTTTCGGTTGCTGTACAAAGATGAGATGCCTTTTCTGCGTTTAACTGAGCAACCTGTATGGAATGACCAATTCCCCAACCAATTTTAACTGCAAAGGGTAGTTCGGTTGTTAGAAAAGTAACTAGCTGACATTGTTTCATTTCCCCGGTAATAATTTTGAAATCGCTAAAGTTTGTAATAATTTCATAATATAGAGCGCTTTGATGAATGATAAACTTCATATTATTCTTTCTGCTGAAATCTAATATCGCCTTATAAAGTGACATTTGGCGGTATTCTAAATCTCGGATATTATCGCGGCTGATGGTAAACTCCAAATGGGCAATGACTACTTGATTTTCGATTAGTTGTAGAAGTTGAATTTCTTTTAGTAATGCCTCAATCTGGATAATCATACTTCTTTCTGATGGAACAACTAGTATAAGGTTAACTCCGTAAGGCTTTAACATGTCAGGTAGTCGGCTTAGTCTAGTCATACATACATCTACTTTATTTTCCTGCCATAGCTTTATGTGATATTCTGACATTTTTTCGTACACTTGCTGATCAGCATAAGATTGCATAGTAGCTCCAAAGATATATGGAAAGTCCTCCTCGGTTGTCCATTCCTTTACCCCTAAATAATCGTTCTCATCATATAAAAAATCAATCAAACATCTTTTCATTTGAATGTCTTTGTTAGTATACATATACTCCGTCAATGTGCGATAAAAATCATTTTGAGTGACATCAAAATGCAACATAGGGATGTCAACTTGGGGGAAGTGCTCTTTCACAAAAAAATGTGGGATTTGACCACTAAATAAAATACCGTCGACTAAGGTAATTTGCTTTAAAAATATCTCTTTTAAATGTTCAAGAGATTCATATACCCTAAAAATATATTCACACGGATCAGTCGGAAGAAATTCTACCTTCTTGACCCATCCCAGTGAGTTTTCAGTCGTAAAAATTAATATACGAGCCATTGTTTTAATGTTCTCCTTTTTCTAAAAATTTGTTGAATTTTGTTTTATTATAGTTTACCCTATTGTTTAAAGACAGGTGCAAAAAGTGTCTTTTAATAACAGAAGGGGTGATTATTATTACAACTAACAGTGTAGAGGTGAATGAGAACGGCAAGTTTTCCAAGTTTCTATCTTTGATTGAAAGAATAGGTAATAAGTTACCAGACCCATTTATTCTTTTTTTCTACCTAACTCTCGCATTAACGATAGTTTCTTGGATTTTAAATTTCTTCCAAGCAGAGGTCGTCCATCCGAATACTCAGGAAACGGTTGTTGTTAAGAGTATTCTGTCAGGGGAAGGTCTGCAGTTTATTCTAGCTAATACTCTTACAAATTTTACTAGTTTTGCTCCACTTGGTCTAGTACTGACGATCATGTTGGGAATTGGGTTAGCTGAAAAAGTAGGCTTGTTAGAAATGCTTATGAAGCGTGCAATTGTTAACACACCTAAAAAAATTATTACCTTCGCTGTATTCTTCATTGGTATTTTAGGAAACATTGCTTCAGATGCTGCTTTCGTAGTAATTCCGCCATTGGCTGCCTTAGTATTCTTATCAGTCGGAAGACACCCTCTTGCTGGTTTAGCTGTAGGGGTAGCGAGTACCGGAATTGGTTTTACAGCAAATGTTCTTATCGCTGGTACAGATGCATTACTATCCGGTATTTCCACTGAAATTGCTAAGGGAATAAATCCCGACGTAATAGTAACACCTTTAGATAATTGGTTTTTTATGAGTGCCTCTACGTTTTTACTCGCAGCTGTAGGTACTATTATTACTGAAAAATATGTTGAACCGCGCCTTGGTACTTATACAGGGGAGCAACAAGCGTTTACAAAAGAAATTAGTCCTCTGGAAAAGAAGGGCTTACGTAATACGTTAATTGCTGCCATTATTTTTATTGCTATTGTAATTATTGGTATGCTGATTCCAAATTCACCACTTTTAAATGAGGACGGCACTCTTTTGCGCTCTCCATTTTTGTCAGGAATTGTTCCTATATTGTTCTTGTTCTTTGTAACTGTTGGTATTGTATACGGCGTTTCTATTAAAAAAATACAATCCACAGCTGATGTACCTAAAATTATGACAGAGGCTATTGGTAGTTTGTCTGGTTACATAGTGTTAATCTTTATGATTGCTCAATTTGTTGCCTATTTTAACTGGTCTAATATAGCCATTTGGTTAGCCGTCAATTGTGCGGATATTTTGAGTGCACTCAATATGACGAATATTTTTGTCATTGTATTATTTGTTATTTTGGTTGCATTTCTAAGTTTATTTATCATCAGTGGTTCGGCATTATGGGCACTAGTTGGTCCAGTGTTTATCCCAATTTTTATGCTATTAGGGTATCATCCAGCGTTTATCCAGCTTGCTTACCGTATCGGGGAATCCTCGACGAATATGGTGACTCCCCTAAATCCTTATTTTGCGATTATCTTATCGTTTATGCATATTTATGATAAGAAAGCAGGTATTGGTACGCTTATGTCGTTAATGATTCCATATACGATCATCTTCTTAATCGTATGGATAGCTCTAATGTTAGTTTTTGCATTTTTCGGAATTCCGATTGGACCAGGAGTGTCCTTATATTTATAAATAAATGAATGAGGAGTGAACGTATTGAATTTATTTACAATCCCTTCTAATTCATTGAAGCAAATTATTGCATGGAGAAGAGATTTTCATAAGTATCCGGAGGTAGGCTGGACGGAGTTTCGTACAGCCTCAATTATCGCCAATGAACTGCAGAGTTTAGGCTTTCAAGTGCAGGTTGGAAAAGAAGTGGTTTCGGAGGAGCGCATGGGTGTCCCTTCAGAGGAAATTTTGACGAAGGTTTATGAAAGTGCTAGAACGAATGGCGGACATATTGGATTTATAGACAAAATGGTCGGTGGCTATACTGGAGTAGTAGGTACGATAGAAGGAACTAAAACAGGACCAACGATTGCCTTCCGTTTTGATATGGATGCTTTAGACATTTTGGAATCAAAAGAAGCAGGTCATGCTCCTGAGTTAAACGGGTTTAGCTCTACTCATGCAGGAAGGATGCATGCTTGTGGTCATGATGCCCACAGCTCGCTAGGCTTAGGACTGGCAACCGTACTATCGCAAAATAAAGAAAAGATAGAAGGTACCATTAAAATTATATTCCAGCCAGCAGAAGAAGGGGTTCGTGGAGCAAAATCGATGGTAGACGCAGGTGTTGTGGATGATGTCGATTATCTCCTAAGTATGCATGTTGGCACCGGTGCCCCTTTAGGAACAGTTATTGGGGGATCAAATGGTTTTTTAGCTACTTCCAAAATAGATGCAAAATTTACTGGGAAGGCTGCACACGCTGGAGCAGAACCTGAAAAGGGAACAAATGCATTATTGGCAGCAGCGTCTGCGATTCTTGGTCTTCATTCTATTTCACGACATAGCGGAGGAGCCTCTCGGATTAATGTAGGAACTTGTGTGGCAGGGGATGGCCGAAATATTATTCCCTCTCATGCCACATTGAAGCTAGAAACTCGTGGTGAGAATAGCGAGGTGCATACATATGTTCATGACCAGGCTATTTCTGTATTAGAAGGAGCAGCCCAAATGCACGGTGCAAACCTTTCCTATGAAATTGTTGGAGCCGCAAGAACCTGTTCGTCTTCAAGAGAATTGGCAGAACTTGTGATAAATGCAGCCAAAGATGTGTCAGATGTAAATCAAACAATTCCAATTGCTGATTTTGCAGCTGGCTCCGAGGATGCGACATTCATGATGGAGCGTGTCCAACAAAATGGCGGTCTGTCCACTTATTCCATTTTTGGTACTACACTAGCAGCTGGCCATCATCATGAGAGATTTGATATCGATGAAGCGGTGCTACCTATTGCATTGCATACTTGGTTAGCTACAATCGAACAAATTTATCAACATGAAAGAAGGGGCGCTAATGATTAACATAGAAGATCAAATAGCTAGTTTAATAGAGACATATCAAGAAGAAGTTATTCAATTGAGTGATCGCATTTGGGATATTCCTGAAACACGCTTTCAAGAATATGAATCGTTTAAGATATTGAGTAATTTTCTAGAGAGAAAGGGCTTTAAGGTAGAGCGTGGAGTAGGTGACATTGAGACAGCATTTACTGCTACCTATGGTGACGGTGGACCGGTCATCGGCATATTAGGTGAATTTGATGCGTTGTCTGGTCTTAGCCAAAGAGCAGGTTCGCCAGTAAGAGAGCCACTCATTGAAAACGGCAATGGCCATGGCTGTGGGCATAATTTATTGGGAACTGCAGGCATTGCAGCAGCCCTTGCTTTAAAGGATTTAATAAAAGAAGGCATAGTGAAGGGAACGATTAAATACTTCGGCTGCCCTGGAGAAGAAGGCGGATCAGGTAAGACATATATGGTTCGTGATGGAGTGTTTGAAGGAATTGATGCCGCTCTTACATGGCATCCAAATTCATATTCAGGAATATTTTCTTTTTCATCTCTTGCAAACTATCAGGTATATTTCTCGTTTGAAGGGAAGGCAGCCCACGCAGCAAACTCACCTCACCTTGGCAGAAGTGCTTTAGATGCGGTGGAGCTTATGAATGTCGGGGTTAACTATTTAAGAGAGCATATTATCTCAGAGGCAAAGGTTCATTATGCGATAACCAATTCAGGGGGAGCATCACCAAATGTTGTGCAATCAGATGCGGAGGTATTGTATTTAATCCGTGCCCCCCATTTAAAAGATGTGGAATCCATCTACCAGCGTGTTGTTAAAATTGCCGAGGGAGCTGCATTAATGACAGGCACCAAGATGACCGTGAAATTTGATAAAGCTTGCTCTAACTATATCCCTAACCATGCGTTGAATGTTGTAGTGAATGAAAAGCTACAGTACTTTGGCTTGCCTACTTATAATGAAGAAGAGATGGCATATGCTAAGGCGATGGCTGCAACGATTACTGCCGAGGAAGTGGAGGCTGCAGTGATTGATGCAGAAAAGCTTTCGGCATACACAGTATCGGAAGGATTTTATTCTGAGGAATCACCATTTTTCACTGAAATCATTCCTTATGTGAAAAATCGTGAGGTTATGCAAGGTTCAACGGATGTTGGCGACGTCAGTTGGATCGTTCCAACCGCTCAATTTTTCACGACTTGCTTTGTAGCAGGAACACCGTTGCATACATGGCAGCTTGTTTCACAAGGGAAAACTACTTTGGCACATAAAGGTCTCCTCAATGCAGGTAAAGTAATAGCAGCAAGTGCAGTGGAACTATTTGATAATCCACACCTCATTGATGAAGCGAAGAAAGAATTGTTGAAGCAGGTAGGAGATGGGTACAAAAATCCTTTACCGGCAGATTTACGCCCAAGCGCCATATAAAATAGAAAAGCCCTATGACAATTAAGTTTGTCATAGGGCTTTACATGTGATGATTTGTTGTTCGTTTTTATTTTATTCAAAAGTTCCGGGCTGCTTTACGACAATGCCTTCTAATTGGGACAACTCCTGGCTGCTTTACTACAATCAGAGCCTAGTTTACGACAATTGGTGGCTGATTTACTACAATCCCACGGTTCTTTACTACAATGCCTTCTAATTAGGATAACTTAAAGGCGATTTACTACAATTAGAGCCTATTTTACGACAATCGGTGGCTGATTTACTACAATCCCACGGTACTTTACGACAATGCCTTCTAATTAGAATAACTTAAAGGCGATTTACTACAATCAGAGCCTAGTTTACGACAATCCGTTCCAATTGGGACAAATCAGGGGGATTTACGAGAATCATAGCTTAGTTTACGGTGGAAAAGCGATACAAGTAAATGACTATGAGAATAGCTTTTATATTAGCCCCACAATCATTGTCATGATAATAATTACGTACAGGAAGAAATCTGTTTTAAGCGTTGTCCGCTTTCATTCAATAGAAGAAGCGATTGGGCTTGCCAATGATACGGAATATGGTCTCGTTGCGGGCGTATGGTCAAAGGATATTGACGTTGCTCATTATGTGGCTGCCCGTGTGGAGGCAGGTCAGGTGTTTGTAAATACATATGGAGCAGCTGGTGGTGTGCAGATGCCTTTTGGTGGCTATAAAAAGAGTGGGATTGGAAGAGAAAAAAGTCATTTAGCCGTTCAAAACTATGTGCAAATTAAAAATCTAGCAATTCATATAAAATTATAAAATGAAATAACCAATCTTCTGAGCAGAGATTGGTTGTTTTTTATAGGGGAGAAAGATTATTTTAAAAAAATCGGAACGATATGCCTAAACAGATTGCTAGGATGCGAGATTTCACCTATTTAGAAATAAAAACAAATAGTGTAGAATGATTCATGCTTTGTCATACATAAGAAAAAGGAGAATAATTTAGCATGACAGGAAACACTCACATCATTGGCGGTCTTGCAGCAAGTCTTGCTATTTCACAGGTAACAGATTATGACCCAGTGCTTTTAGTAGTAGGGGGTGTAATAGGAGCTATTTTACCGGACATTTGTCACGGTGGAAGTAAGATAGGAAGAACTTTCCCTTTCTTGTCCAAAATTATTAACAAGATTTTCGGACACCGCTCCTTCACACACAGTCTGTTATTTATATTACTATTAGCTGCTATGATGAATTATTTTAGTTGGAATAAGGCAATTATGATGGGGATATCCGTTGGAGTAGCTAGCCATCTTATATTGGACATGGCGACAAAGAACGGAGTAAAACTATTTTTTCCATTAAAGGTAACAGTACGATTACCAATTACGACTAGAACAGGTAGTATAGTTGAAAGTATTGTATTTGCCGTATTATCGTTATTGACAGTTTACTTTGGATATGGAGCTTTTACTAATTACTTTTAATGGATTGTTATCTTTTAATAAACGAGTAAAAATCTAATAGTAATTAAGCTTAATATACTGGAAAAAAGATAGGCAACAAAAGTTAATAATATATCTTTCTCGTGAAGCCTAACAAATTTCTTTAAATATCTTACACAGGTTTGATTAAGTCAGAAACTATTACCTAAAAAAGCAGAAGAATTATATTTACCTAAAACTCAATGTAAAAGACTCCACTTATAGCTTATGAGCTTTGGTGTGGTTTTTTGATAGTGAAAAATAATTCTTTTATTTTAAATCTATTTGTCTAGGTGACTTCCTTTCATAGTAAGGCTTTATCGTTCGGTTAACTTTATGGGCTAATAGTATTGAATATCTATTATTTTCATAAGTTTATTTGGGAGTAACATATATTAACTTGAGCGACAAACGAAAGGAAGGGAGAAATATTCAATGAGGGAAAAAATGAAAAGGATGACCGCTTCAGCAGTGGTTGCTGCTTCTGCCATTGTTGTTGTATCACCTACTTTGCAAGTGGAGGCTGCTATTAATATTAAACAGCTAGTGGTTGATGCCCAAAACGCAGGAAATGTGTTGAAATGGGCTATTTCTGTAGAAGGCTCTGCAGATGGAATAACTCAGCCATGGGAACAATTTAATAATGTTAAGCAAGCAATAGGAAATGCGGAGGCAGCAATTGCAAAGGAAAGCTTTTCAGAGAGATTGAAGTATGAATCTATGTTAATAGAGCCAAAAATTCAACTTCAGCGAGCCCAAGGTTATTTGGATGCTATTACGGCAAGCACTAAAATTCATGTCAAAACAAATGCACTTTCCTTAGCTGTACAGGCAAATAATTTAGAACAGGTGGAAAAAGCCTATCATGAAATGACTGCAGAATTCCGAAAGCAGACGATACTGTTAGATCGGGTTTATGGTCAGTCGACTCGTGATCGTATAAGAGGTGCAGTTAAAGGACCGGCTGAAAAGCTAATTGCAGAGTTAAAAAATGATGTGACGGTTCATATGCTAGCTAAGGGTGCAGAAGAGGATATGAGGAAGAACAGACATACAGAGGCCGCGAAAAAAATATATGAGGCACAGGCCATTTTAAATGCTGAAACATTAAGATGGGAAAACAGCCTCCAGGCTAGAATAAATAATATCCAAACGATTTTACCGATTCAAGTTGTTTCTGTCTCTAGAGTGGATAACACAACTGTTCTTATTAAATTGAACCGGTCTATATCTTCAGTAAAGGCAGCTGAATTTACAGCTAATAATGGTATGACCGTTAGCAGTGCTACGTTAAGTGGCGATGGTTTTAGCGTTACATTAAAAACTTCCGTTCAACTTCCAGGCACGGCTTACACGATTAAATACAAAACTAGTTCAGTCAGTTTTACTGTTCCTGGTAATATTTCACCGATTTTTATTGGAGACCAAACTGTCCAACACAAAGAGACAACTGATGTTTTAGCGCTTACTGCTGCTTTTAATAACGCAAGTAACCAATCTATTCGGATTGATGTGCCAGCTGGTCTCAAATTGATTTCTGTTAATGGAGTGGCAAATAACACCGCAGGATCTAAGTCAGTAAATGCAACTACTGATAATAATGGGGTTGTCAGCATTGTATTCACCGCTAAGGATACTAGCACTCCAGCTTTGGATAAGACCGTTTCCTTTCATAAAATCAGTAAAAATAAAGTAGTAGAATCTCAAACTTCAGGAGTATTTAATCTTTATTCTCCTGCAAAGGAAGCTGCAATTACCAAGAAAAAAATAAGGTATATTGACATTAAAAATAATTATTTTGTGTCTACGGAAGGGGTCAAATATAGCTGGAAGCTTTATAATGATATATTCCAAAATGAAGGAGTGAATATTTCCTTAGATTCATTTAAAGCAGAGCTTGATATTGGTGATGTGATTAACGGGACCTATCATTTGACATCCAGTTCATTATTTAATATTTCCGCTAATGTCTCTGTAGCCCCAGTCAAGCTGGATACTAAGTTTAACGTTAAAGCAGGAACATCTGGTTATCGTATTAACGCCAGCAAAATAGAGTTAAAAGGCACAGCACAGCCAAACTACGAATTATTCTTTTTCCAAAATAATGGGCTTTCTATTGGGAAAGTAAAGGCTGATAGTAAGGGGAATTGGACATTTACTGCAAATGTAGAAACAAATTCGATAACTGATTTCTCCATTCTTCAGCAACCAGCCGGAAAAGCAATTCCAGCATTTGTTGGATGGGGGGAAGTAGCTTTAAGAGTGATAGAAGGACCATTCTCAATTGGAGAAGTAAGTGAAGGGAAAACTAAGGATAACGACCTGAATAACGAAAAGATTACGTTTGCGTTAGCACCAATAAAGTATTTAAATGGGGCAGTTCTAGCCCAAGATCAAGCTACTATTTCCAAGCAGGCATCCATAATAGTGGTTGATACTGATGGTACAAAGGTGAAATATACAAATAGCCAAAACAAAACTGTCTTTTCCACAGAGAAAAATGCTTTCTCTATTGACTTTGGTCCGATCAATCCAAAAAGAAACGGAGAGCAACTAATAGACAAAGGCAAGGATGGCAAACTATCTGGTCCATTATCTATTGTATCAATTGAAGGTGTTACAAACGAATACGGTCTAATGCTCAAAACCAAAAACGGAGACCAAATCATCAACTACTAAACAACAATATTACAGGCTTGTATCAGGTGCCTGGCACCTGATACAAGCCTGTAATAGTTCTATTTAGTTATTATTGTACGCGAGCAAAACCAAAGCCAGAAGCGTAGTCGTCTCCAGTTGCTGCTCCGTATCCGCCTTTAATGTCTACTGCTTTTGCTCTATTTTGTAAGTTTGAGCGTAGTTGAGTATGAGACCATGAAGGATTTTGTGCCCAAATTTTTGCAGCTAATCCTGCGACATGTGGTGTTGCCATTGAGGTTCCGCTAATTGTGTTGTACCCACCGTTATACCAAGTAGAGTATACAGCGGAGCCTGGAGCTGAGATTTCGATGTCACCTTGTTGGATGACATAGTCACCGTCTGTGGAAGTATATCCGCGAGAAGAATAGTTAGCTACGCGATAAGTTCCATTTTCTTGTGTATTTTCAAGAGCTGCTACCGCTACTGCATTGACTAAAGCACCTGGGTAACCGATTGTTCCTTGTGCGTACCCAGAGTTACCAACTGCAGCGATGATTAAAACACCTTTACCATAAGCGTAGTTAACGGCATTTGATATTAAACTATTATTTCCAGAAGATCCTAAAGACATATTAATAACTGTTTTTGTTCCTGTAGAAGAAGCTTGATCTGCAGCGTGTCTGATTGCTGCAGCAATATCGTCCGAATAACCAGAACCGCTATCGCTCAGTACTTTGTATGCCCATAGGTCAGCAGCAGGTGCTACCCCATATACTCCACCTTTGTCACTTCCTCCATCTGCAAGAGCTGTTCCCGCAACGTGGGTACCATGTCCATTACCATCTGCACAGCTATTATTGATGACTGTAGTTGCCCCAGTAAAGTTTTTACATTGTTCTACTCTATTAGCTAAATCAGGGTGGGCTATATTTGCTCCAGTGTCCAGTACGGCAATATTGATACCACTTCCTCCAGAAGTAGTAGTTAAACTACTATTATTATAAATAGCTTTAATACCCCAAGGAACTTGCTGGGATGCTCTAGCAGCAATCTCGTTATCTGCTATTTCATTAATAGATTGTTCTGCTGGTAAATCTAGCGTTACAACAGGTACCTTTGTAACAGTAATATTTTTATTGTTTTGTAGAGCCTGGAACTGCTTTTCGTTCATTTCGGTAGAAAATCCATTATCCGAAAGCTCCCATCTAACTTCATATTGGCTTGCTAGAGATGCTTTGGATGACTTGTCGTTCGTTTCTACATAAACTCGAAACTTTTCTTGGCCGATTCCAGAATTTCTGTCCTCGCTAGAAGATGGTGTTTCTGCCACAGAGCTAGCTTGTACTGGTGCTGCTAGTGACCCTGCGATTAAGAGACTTGCGATTGCCATTTTTACTTTGCTCATCTGTGAAAACTCCTTTTCGTTTTAGTTTTGTAGTACAATAATAAAACTACCATGTTTTGAATATTTTGTTTATTGGGAAATAATATTTTGCAATAATTAGGAGGGATACCATGAGGATTGGCTCTTTGATCAAATTTTATCGTACAAAAAGAGGGTTAACACAAAATAGTCTTGCCATGGGAATATGTTCCGTGCCTCATCTCAGTAAAATAGAAAACAATAGCAAGGAAGCAAATGTGGAGACAATCCGCTTGTTGCTTGAACGGTTAAGCATCGACTTACAGGACGTTCAAGCTAACGAATGGAATATTCTAGAATTATTAAAAGAGTTTTTGAGTCATATCCACTATTTAGAAGAGGAAAAGGCAAAGAATGCTTATAAGCAACTAGAAGGGTATAGAGAATTAATCGTTTTTACGGACTTTATCTATTTATATGAGCTTTACAAATTACGCTATTATTTATTAATAAATAACAGAGAAGCAGCAGATTATCAGTTAAAATGGCTCCATGCACAAAGGCAAAATTTTTCCCAATATGAGAAGTATTTACTTTTATACTTTGGTGCTTTAATTTTAATGTTAAGGGGGAGATATGAAGAGGCAGACAGGCAGCTAACGCGAATCATTCAAGATAAAGCAGAAATGGGAACATTTGAAGGCGAAATTTATTACCATCTTGCAGTAGTGAAGGGGCATGTGGATGAAGCTAGCCTAGCCATTATTTATGGCAAAAAAGCTTTGCAATTTTATAGCAATCAATACAATTTTAAGAGAATCCTTCATACACTAATGTCACTGGCTTTAAACTATTCACGTGCCAAAATTTTTAATGAGGCTTTGGAAACATATAATCATTTATTAAGAAGCATAGAGATGCTAAATCAAAAGCATTTGCTTCCAAAAATTTATCATAATATAGGTGATCTCCATCAACGTATGGGAGATTACAAGCAAGCTGTGGAATACTTTCAAAAAAGTGCCGCGAATATCCCCAAAGATACGGAAAATTATCTCCTCTGTTTATATAATTTGGCACAAACCCAGTTTCGTTTAGAACAATGGGATGAGTGCCGGGAGAGTTTTACATTATTGAAAATGGAGACGAAAAAACAGAAAGTCTTACATTATCGTTTGTTCACAAACTTTTACTTGTTATTGTTAGATAACGAAAAGGAAAAGGCTATGCTTTTTTTAGAGGAAAAATTAGTACCTTATACAGCAAGGGTAGAGGATTTTAAAGAGGCCCACCATCAATTTTTAGTTATTTTGACAGATTACTATAGACAAGAAGGGAAGTTTGAAAAGGTAGTTCAGCTTACTAATCGATAGAGGGGAGTGTAAACCATGAAAAAATCAGTAAAGGCTTTGTTTTTGGCTACACTAGCAGGTGTAGTGATTACACTGATACCGATTCATCCACCAATTGGATCTAGCGCAGCAAGTGATGTAGCATCCATTCCAATTCATCCGCCAATTGGTCACAGTTTTAGTCCAGATGATTCTAATTCCATTCCCATTCATCCACCTATTGGGTGAATTAAAAAAAGAGAAATCCGTTTGGGTTTCTCTTTTTTATATTAGTCTAGCTCCAGTTACGCAAAACCTTTCGCTAGTTTGATATTGCTTACTTAAAATTTAACAACCGTTTAAAAGAATAAACAATGCAGCTACTTCAACAAATAAGTTAAATTTTGTACATAGCTATTAATGGTCAGATTGCCAATCATCATAGTAATCATTAGCATAAGCATAAAGAAAAGAACAATATATAAAAGGAATCCATACAATGGTTCAAAGCTTTCTTGTTTGCTCGTCAATATAGCGCTAATGATATAAAGGGGTATAAATAATATAGCCAAAATTAAACAAATAGTAAGAATCCCATTTCCAAAGGAAAATGATTTTAAAAACATAAGGATAAGGGATAGCGTTGCACCTATTAATAAAATTGGTAACTGCCCACCATAAAAGCTGATAATACTCTTAAAAGAATGCTGCGGTCCAAAAATAGTATTAATAAAAAATATCGAAAGTACCGCTATCACTACTAAAATAATGGTGACAAAATACATTTCTGTAAATGAAGATAGGAAGCTCGGTGGATTACTCCAATGTTGATTGAGTGTAAATAAATAAATAGATATACAAAAAAGAGCTACAAATAATAGAATACTGACAACTGCATTTGAATAGTCACCTTCCCCTTTGCTGAATGCATGCGAAGGGCTTTTTAACTGGCGAATAAAGTAGCTACTATATTGCCTTGCATAATTCTTTAAAGAGGCTAAGTGATCTTTTGCTGCAACGGAGGGAATGCTTGTAGCGATTACCGATTCCTTGACAGCCTCTCTTTGATGTCTTAACAAATAATTACCACAACCTGAGCAATAATTCCCTACCACTTGATCATGACTACAATTTGGACATATCATCTTTTTCCTCCTATTTGATTTTAGTCTATAAACTTTGCAATTTCTTCGTTAAATTTCTCTTTTTCCTCGTAAAACAATCCATGACCGCTATATTCAAATGACACTAATGTAGAGTCTTTAATATAGACATGCATGAGTTCACCTAGCACATAGGGACAAATTTTATCCCATTTACCATGAAGGATGAGTGTTGGTACTTGAATCCCAGGGAGATCTCTCCTTAAGTCTTCGTCTCGTAACGTTTCAAGACACTTCGCTGTTGCGTGTCCGGAAGCGGTTAGGCATAGACTTTGAAACCAATGTTGGAAACTTTCGCTTAAGTAACTTTGAAAGAAGATGTCAATAAAATCCTGTACCATCCTAGGTCTATCACTATTAGTCTTGTTTAATAATTCATTTACTATTTCCACTGAGGTGCCATAAGGGAAGTCGGGCTGCATTGTGAAAACCGGGGCTGCTGCACCAGCAAGAGTAAGTTTATTTACTTGGTGTCCTTTATAACGGGACATATAACGGATAGCTACCGCTCCCCCCATCGAATGACCGATTAGAGTAATACTTTCTAGCTGAAGGGTGTCTATAATAACTCGAATGTCGTCTGCCATCCGATCGTACGAGTAGCTACTCCATGGATTGGAGGATTTTCCAAAGCCGCGCAAGTCAACGCCGATGCAACGATATCCTAGTACAGGGAGTTGGTTGAATTGATATTCAAACATTTGATGATTAGCTGGCCATCCATGAATGAATAAGATGGTTTTATTAGCGGAAGGATTGACATCCTCTATGTAAATATTCACACCTTTTTCAACCTTTACATAATATCCCATATAAGCCTCCCTTTATAACCGATATATAAATATATGAAAGAATAGATATGGTTATTCTTTTGTGTGAGGTTCATGAAATACATAAAAGATAGATGGGGAGGGCTGCAATCATGTTCCACATAAATAAATTTCTTGAGAAGACGATGGCGTATTTTATTCCAATAAGTGTTGTTATCGGCGTACTGATCTCTGACTATATTGTAGATTTTGCTTGGTTAATACCTTGGATTTTCGCGTTCATGACCTTTGCCGGAAGTTTAAATTCAAACTTTGCTTCGTTTAAAGATGCTGTTTTACACCCGTTACCAATATTTGTTACATTAACTATTTTGCATATTATCATGCCACTAGTCTCACTTGGAATCGGTCATCTTATGTTCCCGGGAGAAACCCTAACTATTACAGGGATGGTCTTAGCCATGGCGATTCCTACTGGAATTACGAGCTTTGTATGGGTTGCAATTTCAAAGGGAAACAATGTGCTAGCACTGACTATAATTTTAATAGGTGCACTTCTTTCTCCAGTTATTGTTCCTCTAACGCTAGACCTCCTTGTAGGAGGAACTGTGGAAATTAATGCAGTGGGTATGATGCTTGGTTTACTTTGGACTATAGTTATCCCATCTATTGCAGGGATGATTTTAAACCAGGTGACCAAGGGGAAGGTAGTAGACATTTTAAGTGCCAGGCTATCACCATTTTCGAAATTAGGGATGAGTATTGTAGTCATGCTAAATGGTGCAGTTGTTGCTCCGTATTTATTGGAGGAGAACTATAGGTTAATAGGACTTGGAATAGTAGTAATTATTATTTCCATATTAGGCTATGTCTTTTCCTTTCTAGCTGGAAAGCTATTAAAACAAGAAAAAGTTACCGTTATCGCGATGACCTTTACGGGAGGAATGCGCAATATTAGTGCCGGTGTAGTGCTAGCAACTACGTATTTCCAACCAGCCGTAGCCATACCAGTAGTTCTTGGGATGTTGTTTCAACAAGTGCTGGCTTCTATTTTTAAAGGGTTTCTACAACGGTATTACGATAAGCTAGATCAACAAGAGGATTGAGTTCTAGCTTATCCTTGTACTTCATATATATTTTTGGACGATTGCCTTATTTGAGATGAAGAGTCCTATGTTTTCAAACGAATATAGCAAAATATTGTTTTTATTTTCTAAAAATTTAGTCTTTTGAAGGTGGTATTATGATAAAATATTTCCAAGAGAATGGACAAGCTTAAATGTGCTAATAAAGGGGGACTTCAGAATGGTAAACAAAATTGAAAAGATGGATCTTTTCGAGCAATATGCGAATGATTTAATAGAAGAGCATTTGATCCCTGGAGTGGGAATTGCTTTTAACCAAAACAATAAACGAATATATGAAAAAGCATTTGGATACAGAAATGTCGAGAATCTTCTCCCAATCAATGCTGATACTGTATTTGGGATAGCCTCGATGACAAAATCCTTTACCTGTGTTGCGATTATGCAACTTCAGGAGGCTGGAAAACTATCTGTTCATGATGAAATTGTAAAGTATCTCCCTGAATTTAAGACCAAGGATGAAAAGAAAACAAAGAAAATCACGATTCACCATTTAATGACCCATACCTCAGGGCTACCCCCTATTGCAACTCATGTTTATGCTAGGAAGCGAAGCATTGACCAAGATCCGTCGGCCAAGGATTATGGGCTGGATTTAGTTAATAATCCGGAGGCGGCTATTGATACGTACGAAGAGCTAATCTCTTACATCTCTAATCAAGATTTTCAATTGCTTGGAGAACCAGGCATGGAGTTTAGCTACTCTAATGATTGCTATGGGCTGCTTGGGATTATCATTAACCGTGTCAGTGGACAAACCTATGAGGACTATATTATAGAATATATTTTACAGCCTATTCAAATGGATAATAGCTTTTTTGACCTATCAAAAATAGAAGAAAAAGATAATGTAACGAGCTTATATATGTCTAAGCATACCTCTAAGGGACTAGAAGTTTATGAGGCTCCCCTATGGTGGGATGCGCCTTCTATGAGAGCAGCAGGTTATTTGAAATCCACTCAAAATGACATACTTAAGTATTTGAATATTTTTCTAAACAAAGGCATGGCTGGGGATAAGAGAATCCTTCAAGAGCATAGTGTAGAGCAGATGATCTACCCTCATGTGGAGTTTGAAAAAGGACGCTTTTATGGTTATGGACTACGTGTGGTTCCTGACTATTTTGGAACGACCTTTATTAATCACGGTGGTGGATTGAAGGGAGTATCTTCTTTTATGGGTATCTTACCCGAAAAAGCAATTTCTGGTGTGCTATTAAGTAGTTTAGCGGATGTTCCATCTGACAAGTTTTTCCTAGGAGCATTAAATGTGCTGGAGAGTAGGGAGCCAACTGCAAAGCATATTCAGTTTACAACCAAAGACTTGCCTTTAGAAAAGCTTCAAAAATACAGAGGAAAGTTCGTATCTGGTGAAGGTATGAAGGTTAATGTAGACATTGTGGATGGCAGTTTGGCTATTATATCTAATGCAGGCAATAATCCTCTCCGATTTATAGAGGGTAATTTATTTATCGGTACGTTGGAGGACCAAGAAAATCCAATCGAGTTTTTAAAAGACAATAACGGGGAAATAAATCGTATTTTTTATAGCTCTCGTCAAATATTCAAAAGTTACGATTAAATTTGTCCGATTAAGAGTGTAGTGTCTGTTTATGATAGCGAGCCGTCCGATTATAGGTCAACTCTCTGCATTATGAGAACTAATAAGAACGAAGCAACTCGCTCGTCAGAAAGGAAATGAAAAAATGAAGATAATTGATACGCATTGTGATGCACTGTTGAAGCTACAGTTAGCCAAACGAGGAAGAGTTTATCAAGTAAATCCCCTTACCTTTACGGATGCTCCTGAAATAGAAACAAACGTTGAGCGATTGTCAGAGGGAAATGTCCTTGCGCAATTTTTTGCCGTTTTTATTTACCCGAATATACCAGATGATCAGAAATGGGCACATGCTTTAGAGCAAATCGATTTGTTCTATACGGAAGTGTTGGGAAAAAATCCAAGGATGAAGCATATAAAAAAGTGGGAGGACTTAGGAAAGTTAAAGGATGGAGAGATTGGTGCCATTTTAGCATTAGAGGGAGCAGATGCGTTTGGGAACGATCTGATGAAGCTGCGTCATTTATATAGGCTCGGTGTGCTTTCCATTGGATTAACGTGGAATAATGCCAATTTATGCGCAGATGGAGCAGGAGAGCCAAGAGGAGGAGGACTAACGCTACTTGGTAAGGAGGTTGTGCTCTTAAACAATGAGCATAAAGTTTTAACAGATGTGTCGCATCTAAGTGAAAAAGGATTTTGGGATGTGATGAATCTAGCAAATTTTCCATTTGCTTCTCACTCGAATACAAGTAATCTATGTGAACATCCAAGAAATTTAAATGATGAACAAATAAAAGCAATGTTTGATAAGGGTGGGCATATCCATGTCGTTTTTTATCCTCCTTTTATTAATGGTAAGGACACAGCCGAAATATCTGATCTCATCAAGCATATTGATCATCTATGTTCGTTGGGAGGAGTTAAGCGAATTGGATTAGGCTCTGATTTTGATGGCATGGATTTCTATACAAATGGTCTTCACAAATCCTCTGATTTCCCAGTTTTGATAAATGAGTTATTGAAATGCTATTCAGAAGAAGAGGTACAGGGATTTGCTTACAAAAACTTTATGAATTTACCTGTTTTACAGAAGAATTAATAGTCATTTTACATTATTCGCTATATTTATATTTATTGTATAATTATAGGAAAATTTTAAGGAGGTTTCTATGAAACCAGTCATTGGTGTTTCCTCGAATTTAACGGATCTTGTACTTTCTGTACCGACCGACAATATTCATGCGATTGCAAGATTCGGTGGCGTCCCTATTGTGTTACCAAATATGGAGATCGATGTCATTGAGTCTATTTCAAATTTAATAGATGGACTACTATTAACAGGTGGCGGAGATATTGACCCAACTCTTTTTGGCGAAGAGCCCCATAGAGGTCTAGGAAATATCGTACCAGAACGGGATGAATTTGAAATAGCTCTGATTAAAAAGATGCTTGAGCAAAATAAACCAATCTTAGGAATTTGTAGAGGGGCTCAAATCCTAAGCATAGCTGCTGGCGGTGATATGTATCAGGATATATACGATCAGGTGAAAGTAGATCTCCTGCAGCACGATCAAAAAGCAACAAGAACTCACGCCTCACACTATGTTCAGGTCAATGAAGGAACAGTTCTGAAGCAAATAATTGGAGAAAATCGCATAAAAGTAAACAGCTTTCACCATCAGGCTGTACGAGAAGTTCCTAAGGGATACAAAATTTCGGGTTTAGCTAGTGATGGAATTATAGAAGCATTTGAAAGTGAAAATCATCCTTTTGTATTAGGTTTACAGTGGCATCCAGAATGCTTGGTAAATAAAGAAGATGCCCCATCCATTGCCATTTTTAAAAAATTTATTGAAGCGTGTAAAAATTGACTTTAACGACTGTCTTACATTGGACAGTCGTTTTTATTTTGTTCAAAAGACCATTAAATATGTTTCCATTTTTGATTCATGAAATTAGTTTGTTTGGGGAAACTACTGAAAGAATAAAAAAGGAGGTATTTTGATTTGATGCGCTTACTTGTAAAATCTTTATCCATCGGCTTCCTATTTCTGTTCTTTACCTCCGAGGTTTCGGCAGCCGAGGAACTCACGCGCGAGCAAATTTTAGACAAGCGGATGGATTATTATATAAGGTATTCTACAGATACATTACCTTGGTATTACTTGGCGGCAGTGGACCAATACGAAAGAAATATTCAAGAGGTTAGAAAAGATTTACCAGAGCGTGATGGAGTTGTAGCTATTCAGTTTACAGATGACTTTTGGGTGGGACCACTGAATCCGCTAGGGGATGATACTAATTTAACCACTATTTCATTTTTTGATGGACAAGGTCGAGATGGTAATAATGACGGATTCGCTGATCGTCAAAATGATGAGGACGTCATGTTTACGCTTGTCCAGTATTTAAGTCCAAGAGTGCATTCTGAAAAGGATTTCCAAAGGGCTTTAAGGGAATACTACGACAAAGAAATAACGGTCAAACAAATCATGACGAATGCTAAAATTTATAAGACATATGAAGTGCTAAATTTAGATAAACGAGCCTTTGTACTATCTATTCGGCATGACTACAGCTACCGCAGTACGTGGGGAGACAGACGGGGATGGGGCGGTAGACGTATGCATGAGGGAACAGACCTTTTTGCCTATAGCGGAGTTCCAGTAAAATCAGCAACGTACGGGATAGTGGAAACTAAAGGGTGGAATGACTATGGCGGCTGGCGGGTAGGGATTAGAGATGTTAATAATACGTATCATTATTATGCCCATCTTTCAGGCTACGCTAAAGGAATAGAGGAAGGAAGCATTGTAGAGCCAGGCACAGTGGTCGGCTATGTAGGAAGTTCTGGCTACGGCAAGAAAGGTACATCTGGTAAGTTTGCACCACATTTACATTATGGAATGTACAAATACAATGGACGTACAGAATGGGCCTACGATCCGTTTCCTTTACTGCAAAAATGGGAACGTGAAGAAAAAATCCGATATAAGTTAAATCCAGCGGCTAAATAGTTGCTGGATTTTTTTCGCCATGCAAATTTTACTTATGCAATAAACAACATATATAACCAAAATATATGTTTGAACAGTACAAATGCATAAAGGAATAGGGCACCCGCTATAAGGAGCTGCAAATAAGCTTTAGGCTTTAATTTTGTCATAATATACATAAACAGAAGCGGCAAAACGATTTTAATCGAGAAGAATATAAATACACTGTTTTCATATACATAGCGCATAAGTGGATTGGATTCTTCTATATAGCTGTTACTTAAACCGAAATGGGTGATTAAGCTATCGCAAATAGCTAATACTAAAAGAAGAAACGTTGTAAAAAGCCACCTATTTTGTTCGATAGGCTCGTTTTTAATTTTTATGTCCATAAGAGAAGAACTCCTTAACATTGTTTTATTTCTTGAAAAAATAGTCTTAGTAGTATGACATTTAAAAAATCTTTTTAACCCTTTTTATGGAATAAAATTAAAATAATATAACCTGAAATATTTAATTTTATTAAAATTTTTGTATTATTTTAATATTTTAAGTAATATTTTTACATTTATATTTTTTTACTTTGAAAAGAGAAATGCCTTTGGAATCATAGGTTGTTTATTAATAAACTAAATTTTCTTGAAATTAAAAGTATAGATAGATAGAATTGATAATAATATGTATATCTTTGGAAAATATTAAATTTTGATAATATTTAAAGAAGATTCATACAAAATAGGGGGAATTCGATGAATGGGAAGCATATGAAAAAAATAGTAGTTGCGTTTGTCTTAGTAATATCTCTTCTTTCTAATTCTTTTGTGGGTGCAGCTTATGCATCTCCAATTGATACTGTAGAAAAGGCTCAAATCCAAATAGAAAATACGATGAAGACTTCTTCTAAGTCTCCTTTTTTAAGTTCAATAATTGATCAAACTGTAGCAAAGCTATTTATGGCAATGCTCTATGTAGTACCTCCAGCTTCTAAGGTGAAGGAAAGCGATGAAAAAGTTATTAAAGTAGTCCGTGCTACGTATGAGAAGTTGACCAAAAACCAGAAAAAGCTAGTAGACATAACTAGATTAGTGGACGCAGAAAATGCATTAATAGCGTTAAAAGCGGCTAAGGAAGATAAGTTAATTGCTGCAAAGGTAGTAGCATTAATTGATCAAATTAAAAAAGATTCAAGTGCTTCAGAATATAAAAATGCGATTTCAGTAGCGCAAGCTGAATATAGTAAACTAACTAATAATCAAAAAGCTTTAGTTACAAACTCGGACAAGCTAATTAAGGAAGTAGCTGATTTGAAAGCTGCTGAAGCAGAGACGGCTAAAATTACTCCAAGCACAATTGGAGAATTGGTAGAAGGAGATATTTTACTTGATAAAATATCAGCTTTAATTGGTGAAGATTATTCAGTGACATTAACATCTACACCTGTGGGTATGGTTGTAGACGGTCGAATTGTACAGCCGGAAATTGGTGAAGAAGCGAAGTCAGGCACAGTTGTAATGTTGTTGACAAGAGCTGACGGCACAAAGGTTGAGCATTCCGTAGAGCTTACAGTAAAGGCTAAGGTAAAGGTTGAGAAAGGTCTTGCTCACATAAGTTTATACAAGGATAGTACCTCTTCTATGAATAAAATTGACTTTGCAACTGTTTCTAATTTTGCATTGAAGAATAAAGAAACAAACAAAGTTTATAATGTAGGGACTTCTCCAAGCAATCAGAAGCATGTATTTCAAATGAAGGATCTCCCAGCGGGCTCATATACGATCGAGGTAAATACTCCAGACGTATTCAATGTAGAACGCATTGACCTTGGAGATACCTATAAAGAAACAGTCTACCACCCAGATACTAATCCTGTAGTAATTGCGAAGGATAAAACGACTTATGTAAAAATTGTATTAAAATCAGAGATTACATTACAGGATATTAAACCATTAGAGAACATAACTGTTCCTTATGATATTACCTTCGAGGAGTTCCAAGCAGCCTTACCAAAACAAGGTAAAATTGTCGATTCAACAGGCGAGGAGCATGCTGTTGCATTGAAATGGGACGTACGACCTTTTCAATTTGAAAATTATAAAAAGCCGGGGACTATGACCCTTTCCAGTGAATTCTTCAGTTTACCTATAGAGGTATCTAATAGTACGCCAGCACATCGTCTAGATATGACAATTCAAGTGACTTTTGCAGAACCTGAAAAGGGGAATACACAAGTCAGCTTATTCAGAGATAGCACTTCCTCTATGAATAAGATAGATTTCACCAATATTAGCAACTTTAGCTTGAAGAATAAAAAGACAAATAAAGTTTATCAAGTAGGCACCACGCCAAGTAATCAGAAGCATGTGTATCAAATGAAGGACATTCCAGAAGGTGCTTACACGATTCATTTCGATACGTTAGATACGATGAGTGTAGACAAAATTGAATTAGGAGAAGCGTATAAAGAAACAACTTATCATGCAGACTCCAACCCACTGGTAATTACGAAGAATAAAACGGCTTATGTAAAGATTGTTTTAAAGTCAGAAGTTACTTTACAATCTATTAATCCATTAGAGCCTTTAACAGTTCCTTCTGACATTACTTACGATGAGTTCCTTGCACAACTGCCTAAGCAAACAACTATTGTTGATTCGGATGGCGATGAGCATACAGTGGCAATTTCTTGGGATATTCGACCATTTCAGTTCACTAACTATAAAAAACCTGGTACAACTTCTTTAACTAGTCAGTTCTTCCAGCTGCCAGTGGAGGTGTCTAACAGCACTCCTGCACAGCGATTAGAGGTAGGCTTACAAGTAATATTCGAAGCACCAGAGACATCTAATATAGTTCAAGACGAGGAACAATAATATAAAGAAATCTCTTTAGAGCCGAGTGCTTTAAAGAGATTTTTTAATTTATAAGAAAGTAGAAATTGTATATCTTTTCACTCGAAGATAAATAGGAAGAAGCTAGTGATTGGAGAAATAATATTCGAGGTGAGCCTATTTAAATGTATAAGAGTTATATATATTTACGTGTTTCTTATAGCTGGAAAGATTATTTTTCTGTATATAGGGTACTTTAATAAGGCTATAATTATAATTAATTATTCTTAAAACAATAAAATACATAGTTCAATGGAGGTTGCATAGATGACAAAAATGAATCGAGGCATTATTACTGCTTTATCGGCAATAGGTTTGGCTCAAGGTTTAAAGGTGCTCACGCATAAAAAACTAACAGGGGAATGGGACATCAAGCAGGCATTTACAACAGGAGGAATGCCAAGCTCTCACTCAGCAGGTGTTGCAGCCCTTGCATCATATGTAGCAGCCAACAAAGGAACACGACACACAGAAACAGCCTTAGCCGTTGTTTTTGGTGCAATCGTCATGTACGACGCACAAGGTATTCGTCGTCACACTGGGGAAATTGCACAACTAGTTAACGACCTAGAGGACAATGTCGTGGCGCTTTCTGGAAATTTTCCAAGCTTCGAATTAGTTCAAAGAGAGGAAGAACTAAAAGAGCTACTAGGTCACCAACCAATCGAAGTGTTGGCGGGAGCAGCCCTAGGCACAGTATTTGGCATTGCATGCGCCCGTTTCGAAGACCGATAACCATGCCAAGTATATTACAGGTGCCTGGCACCTGTAATATACTTGAAATATAAAAAAGTGCCAAGGGGAAAAAATGTCCGCTTGGCACTTTGTATTTTAGTTAACTGTATAATTCATGGTTTCACCGTCATCGTATTGTACATCTAAGTTAAAGGCTGTATATTCATCTACTTCGAATGCTGCTGTAACCTGTTGCACAACTTCTTCGGTGTTCATGTCTTTTTTAAGGTTTAATTCCTTAAAGACTGGGTCTAGCGTTTCTGCAGCTCCATCACCTTCTGTATTTACAGCAGTATGCATATTTTTATACACTGCTGAAGAAGAATCTACTTTATATTCGACTATTACAGATTTCTGGTTATCAGGTGTATCAATGGTTAATGTAAATTCTTGAAATCCATAATCCGTTTCAGGTTCAGAAATAGCTTCTCCTGACTTTTCTTCTGGATTAGGTTCAACAACGTCCGATTTCAAGACATTTTCATCTTTGTCATCGTTATTATCACCACAAGCTCCTAACAACAAGGCAGTGGAAAATATAGATGCCATTATTAACGTTCGTTTTTTATATATCATTTAAATATTCCCTCCTAGAAGTTATAGTGCCTATTCTTTTAATATCCAAATATAATATAGGTTAAACAATTATTTACCATTTATTAATGAAGCTACTTTTAAAAACTATGGTCATAATCTGTAAAAGCGATAAAATAATTTCAGTAAAATGAGTTTTAGTTAGCTAATACGGATAATTAACCTGGTCACTAAAGTAAAAAAACTAGCATGGGAGATTCAAGATTTCTCCAAGCTAGGCTTGTTTTATTTTGTTCGATTATATTTAATTTCTTTTCCCTCCACATAGTCAATCTCCAATTCGAAGCTAGAATAATCTTCCGCTCCAAAAGTATTCATTACATGCTGAATAACTTCCTCTTCGCTCATCTCTTGATTTAACTGAAGCTCGATGAGAATGGGCTGTAAAAGAGCAAATGCAGGGTCTCCCTTAAGATCGGTAGAAGCATAATCATTACGATATATAGCCTCGGTTTCACCGTCTTTTTTATCAAACTCTGCTAGCACAGTTGCATCCTTATTTTCTTTTGTATAGATAGCTAGCTTAAATTTATTATATGGAAGATCTTTAATTTGCTCTTCCACATTAGCTGGCTGTTCAACAGTTGCATCTTGTTTTGGATCTGAAGCCATGCCTTCCGGAATTGCTTGAGTATCCTCTTTACTATCCCCACAACCTGAGAGCAACAAAGTAGAGATCAAAAATAATGAAGAAACTAAGCTATTTTTCATTGGTAAACCTCATTTCTAAAGTATTTAATATATATTTAATATTCTCTTCTTGATAGAGCCCTAAACAATAATTAATCAGGATAAATAATTTGTACAAATACTGTACCTTTTTTAACAGCAAAGAGCATAAGAATGAGTTTTGTTTGGGAGGATATTTTTATTACAAAGGTGTTACTGGTGCCAGGCACCAGTAACACCTTTGTAATAATTGTTTAAAGTGGCTAATGGAGGGTAAGAGTAAGGAATAAGGAAGGTGATTTAGTGTCCAATTTTAAGGAAATTACAAATATTGAAGAGTGGAAAGATGTGTTGGAACAGTCAAAAAGCCATAAGATATTAGTTTTAAAACATAGCACTACTTGTCCGGTTAGCGCTCATGCATATGCGGAGTTTACTTCTTTTGAATCGCCAGTGGAAAAATATTTAGTGAAGGTAATTGAAAGCAGGGCTGTGTCTAATGAGATAGAACATGATCTTGGAGTTAAACATGAGTCTCCACAGTCCTTTTTGATTGTAGATGGGAAGGCCTCCTGGGGGGCATCACATTGGAAGATTACAAAAAAGGAACTAGCTAACGCCACGGAATCTTTCTAGAGGGTGTGTACTTAAATGAACGAGATTTTAACAGTAAGCGAGTATTTAGTAAAAAATGCAGAATCCATTGGTGATGAGCTTACAGAACGAATATTAGCAGAATTAAATAGTATAGAAAAAAATATTAAGCTTGAACCCTATTTGATCAATAAAAATAAAAATCAACAGCTCATTGCCATTCTTGGTGATGCTTTAACTAAACCGAGAGCGCTTGCAGAGGAACAATTAGTTAGTTGGATTAAGGAAGTTAAAGAAGAAGGGATAGCAGATTTTTATAGCTTTTCTGCTTATATTAAGCCGAACGTGAAAAGTAAGTCTATCTTTTTGGAATATATCAATGAAGTGTGTTTAAAGCTAAAAATTTCAGCTGAAAACATAGTGAATATTAACAACCAAGTTAGCCATCTAATTGATGTGTGGCTCGTAGATAAGATGTATGCCTACGAGGGATTTAAAGACCAAATGATGAGAGAACATCAAAAAGCAATCAATGAATTAAGTGCTCCAATCGTTCCAATTCAAAGTGGAGTAGCAGTTCTTCCGCTTGTTGGAGCAATCGATTATATTCGTGTTCAGCATTTGTTATCTTATGTCCTTCCTACTATTCCCAACATGAATATTGATGTATTAATCATTGATTTTTCAGGTATTTTAACCATTGACGAAGAAATTGCCCAACATATCTTTGCTATTCACAATGTGCTTCAGCTACTTGGTATCAAAGTGCTGTTTACAGGAATCCGTCCTAACTTATCAATGGTAATTGTTAAAGCAGGTATAGATTTTTCTTCTTTTCAAACCTTTGGAAGTGTCAAACAAGCGATAGAAAGTGTAAAACTCTAATTCACCGTTCTACTGGAACGGTTTTTTTTGTTAGTATTTTTAATTGCAAGATGGAGATCAGTCTAAACTATTTTAAAAGTGTTTAATCGGTCTTAAGAAACTTTCTCTGTCCAAAGACATACAACTTCAAATAAGTTGGAATAAGGAAGAAAGAGGATTTGTTTTTGTACATAAAGCAATAAGAAAAGGGGGGAAATAGGTTTTCATTTTTGAATATAAAGTGGGGTATTTTTACTTTTAATAAATTATTGAGAATTTATAGTTTGAAGTATAAAGCTAAGGGTAATTGGTTATTGTGAACATTTAACAAACAAAAGGAGGACACAGAATGTTTGATGAATTCTATTGGAGGGACACTCTTCATTTCTTACCAGAGTTTTTATTAGCATTATTAGTCTTGTTAATAGGATTTTTTGTAGCCAAGCTACTAGAAAATGCTACGTTTAAGCTTTTAAGAAAATATCGAGTAAATGAACGTCTTGGAAATGTTAAAGGGGAGTGGTCAGTAGAGAAAATACTTAGCAAGGTAGTATTCTTTATTGTTCTAATCTTTGCATTTATTCTATTCTTCTCTATTCTAAACATGGGTACCTTAGTATCTCCATTTGTATCTATGTATTCAGGGATTACAGAAGCTATATTAAATATTTTAAAAGCAGGTCTCATCTTACTGTTTGCATGGGTTCTAGCTACGTTAGTTAAAAAAGTGATTAAAATGGTTGGTAATAAGTTTAGCCTAAATAAATACATTATGAAAACTGGAGGAGATCCTTCAAAGGTAGACCAAGTAAAATGGACAGATACTGCAGCGAATGTTGCGTATTATTTAATTTTCCTTTTATTCATTCCAGCAGTATTAAGTGCACTTGGAATTGATGGATTGAGTGGACCTTTTGAAGGTATGCTTGCTAGCTTCTTTAATTTCATTCCTAAATTAGTGTCGGCAGCAATCGTGTTTGCTATTGGATGGTTTGTGGCTAAGCTTGTTCGCACTTTAGTAGAAAAATTTCTACAGGCTGCTGGAGTAGATAAACTAGCAGACAAATTAAAGCTTTCTAGTTTCATAGAAGGTACAAGTATTTCTAAGATTGCAGGAATTATAGTATTCGTACTGATTATAATTCCAGTTTCAATTACAGCACTCGATATTTTAGATTTACAAGGAATATCACAACCAGCGATTGCAATGTTAAATAATATCTTAGCAATGCTACCTAAGATTTTCGTAGCAATTGTGCTTGTTCTTGTTGGTATTGTAGTTGCTAAGTGGATTAAAGATGTAGTTGTTACTTTACTGCAAAACCTAGGAATCAATTCTATCTTTGGCAAAATGGGCTTTTCTTCTACTGGAGGTTCAGCACCTTCGTTTGCGGGTATAATTGGTACTATCGTACAGGTTGTCATTATTTTATTGTTTGTTGTTGAAGCATTACAAGTGTTAGACCTAGAATTCATGGTAACCCTTGCTACGGCAATATTTGCTTATTTACCACATGTCATTGCAGCGGTAGTTATATTGGCGGTAGGCTTCTGGCTAGCTAATCTAGCAGAGAAATTAGTAGGAAGCGTGATGAAGCATTCTTCAGGAACTCCACATTTCTTACGCTACGTTGCTAAATATGCTATTCTAGCATTTGCGTTTTTCATGGCATTGAGTCAGCTAGGGATCGCAGCAGCAATCATTAACTCTGCTTTTATATTAATTCTTGGAGGAGTTGCACTAGCATTTGGCCTAGCGTTTGGTCTAGGTGGACGCGAGCACGCATCTCGTTACTTGAGTAAAATGGAAAAAAGCATTGAGGAAGCTGATGTTTCGAAGGAAAGATACGAAACAGAAAAAGAAGGCATAAAAGAATCATTTAAAGAGAATTTCCGCGATCCTTCAGAAGCGGAAAAGAGTTTAAAAAGAGGAAAAGGACCTCACATTGACGAGGTCAAACCAGTAGGTGATTTTGATCAGCAAACTGGCGAAGACCACCCAACTGGAAATCCTATGAAGCAAGCTCATGAAGAGGATTCTCCAAGCACAGGCTATAATATCCCATCAACGGATGACTTACATCCATATGAGGACTTGCCTCCAAATGATAATAATAAACCGAATAACTAAGCATTTTAGGAACACTCTAGCATTAATTGCTAGAGTGTTTTCTTGTGCAACAGATGATGCGATATTTTAAATGATTGATAGTGGGAGCTAGATTACAGATATATTACAGGTGCCAGGCACCTGTAATATATCTGTAATATTTGAACGGCGTTCAATTTTTAGTTTTATTTTGTTTCTCTAATCTATATAATAAATAATAATGACAATTTTCTGAATAATATAAAGAAGGGTGTGATTGAATGAAGGGTACGTTTTTAACAGAGGAGCATGAGCTGTTTCGAAAGTCTTTAAGGAAGATGTTAGATAAGGAGGCTTATCCTTTTTATGAGAAATGGGAGGCTGAGCGAGAGATACCTCGTTCCTTTTGGACTAAGATGGGGGAGAATGGTTTCTTGTGTCCTTGGGTCGATGAGACATATGGCGGATTAGGCTTGGATTTCTCTTATTCTATGGTGTTAATAGAAGAGTTGGAACGTGTTGGACAGGGTTTAGCTAGTGGTATGTGCCTCCATTCTGATATTGTAAGCCCTTACATCGCGGAGCTTGGAACAGAAGAGCAAAAGCAAAGATGGCTACCCGGTTGTGTTAGTGGGGAGCTAATAAATGCGATTGGTATGACTGAACCGGGTGCTGGCTCTGATTTGGCAGGCATCAAAACAACTGCACGTCGAAATGGTGACCATTATATCTTAAACGGAGAAAAGACCTTTATCACAAATGGTACGATAGCTGATTTTGCTATCGTGGTTTGTAAGACAGATCCAACAGCTCAGCCTGCCCACAGAGGTATTAGCTTACTTGTTGTGGAAAAGGGGATGGAGGGCTTCAAGCATGGAAAGAAGTTAGATAAAATTGGGATTCATAGTGGAGACACTGGTGAATTAATATTTGAGGACGTCAAAGTTCCCGTAGAAAATTTACTTGGGGAAGAGGGCAAAGGGTTTTATTATTTAATGCAAAACCTTCAACAAGAACGACTGATTGTGGCTAGTCAATGTCAGGTGGAAGCAGAGGAAATGCTTCGAATCACGATAGATTATGTAAAAAGTAGAAAAGCCTTTGGACAGTCTATTAGTAAATTTCAAAACACCCAATTTAAAATTGCTGAAATGGCAACGGAAATTGATATCGGAAGAACCTATATAAACCAATTGACAGCGCGTCATATTGATGGAGAAGATTTAGTCAAGGAAGTTTCTATGGCTAAATGGTGGATTAGTGAAATGGCAAAACGTGTTGCAGCAGAGTGCTTACATCTACACGGTGGCTACGGGTATATGGAAGAGTATGAGATTGCTAGAAGATATCGAGATATTCCAGTAGCTAGTATTTACGCCGGTACGACGGAGATTATGAAAACAATTATAGCTAAAAAGTTAGATCTATAAGGCATGCAAGGAGGTTCTATTTTGACGCTCTCTGAGAATAAAATCAGGAAGAAGAAAGAGGAAATTATCTTATCAGCGGTCAAAATTATGAATGAAAAGGGATATCAGCGAGCCACGATGGAAGAAATAGCTGCTGAGCTACAAATGACGAAGGGATCACTCTATTATTATTTTAAAAATAAGGAAGATCTTATTTTCCAATGTCATGAGCTAGTACTGGAACAAGCCATCGGAGAGCTTCGAGAGGTTTTTCATAATTGTATTTCTAATGAAGCAATACTTCGCCAAATGATTGCTGTTCATATTAAATATGCGGTGCTAGAGAAGGAATCCTTTAACATGATAATCAAGCCAGATGAAACATTTTCTACAGATCAGCTTCATCCGATTTTGAAGAAAAGAAATGAATACGCTAGTTGGTTCGATCGCGTTATTATAGCAGGAATTGACTGTGGAGAGTTTAGCATTAAAGAATCTAAGATGGCAAGAATGCTTTTATTGGGATCCTTAAACTGGATTCAGCAATGGTACAAGAAAGATGGAGAGAATTCTCTTTTAGAATTGCAAAATATTTATAGTGATTATTTATTGAAAGTAATGAAGTAAGTCTAATCAATTAAAAAGGGGATTGGTTAATATGTTTATTACTGAAAAATTGGCATGGCATGTAAAGGAGCAACCTAATCACATTATCACGCAATTCAATGGAAAAGAGACAACCTATAGGGAGTTTTATGAGCAAGCAAAACGTCTAGCTGGTTACTTTCAAGAAAAAGGCTATAAACAAGAGGATATTATCGCCCTATACCTACAAAACTCCGATTATTTTTTAGTTTGTTATTACGCATGTCAGCTAGGTGGTTTTACGGTGATGCCAGTCAACACCAAGTTAGCTGCTCCTGAGATAGAGTATATATTCAAGCATTCGGAGGCAAAGGCCCTTATATATGACGTTCGATTAGAATCTGTGCTAAATGAAATTACGGAGACATTTGAAAGTTTTCATGATGTACTTGAGGTTGGTGAAGATAATACGCTAGAAGCCATCCTTGGAGACTCGAGTATACAGATGAATGAAATACCACCAATGGAAGAGAAAACAAGTGTGATTTTTTATACTTCAGGAACTACTGGCAAGCCTAAAGGAGTTATGCTATCTGCTAAGAATGTATATTCGACGGCACAAATATGGGGAGAGGCAATGGAGCTGAATGGCAGGGATAGAATGCAAATAGTAGCTCCGCTGTTTCATTGTGCAGCAAGTCATGTATTTAGCATTCCAGTTATTTATGCGGGAGGAACTATTGTCATAGAAGAGGCTTTTTCTCCAGAGCAAGCGTTAAATACGATGGAGAAAGAGAAAATTACCATTTTCTTTGGCGTTCCAGCAATGTATAGCATTCTATTAAACACACCAAAAATTCAGCAGATGAAGCTTCCTCACTTAAGGTTATTGACTTATGGAGCTGCTCCTATGCCCTATGAACTTGTTCGAAAGGTGAAGGCTTTATTTCCAACGGTAAATGTACAAAATCTGTATGGTCAAACGGAAAACTCTCCAGCTGCAACTACGTTGAAGGACTATTATGCTTTGGAAAAAGTGGGTTCAGTTGGAGAACCTCTACCGCTGACCGAAGTTCAAGTTGTCGATGAGTTTGGTGAGTCTTTGCCGACTGGGCAGGTTGGAGAAATAGTTATAAAAGGTCCTCAGGTCATGAAGGGCTATTTAAAAAATGAGGAAGAGACAAACAGAGCTATCCAAAATGGCTGGCTATATAGCGGGGACCTTGGGAAGTTTGACGAAGAGGGTCTGCTTTATATTGTAGATCGTAAAAAGGATATGATCATTCGCAGTGGTGAAAACGTGTATCCAGTCGAGGTCGAAGAGGTATTGTATCAAATCCCTGAACTGCTAGAGGCTGCTGTAATAGGGGTCCCTCACCCGGTTTACGGAGAGGTTCCGAAGGCGTTTGCAGTGATTAAAGACGGTCAGCAAACTACGGAAGAAGAGGTTTTAGCTTTTTGTTCCAAACATTTAGCGAAATTTAAGATGCCAGCAGAGGTAGATTTCATTGATGGCTTACCTAGAAATGCAAGCGGAAAGGTTTTGAAGAATTCTCTTCGAAACGGTTAGGAGGAAAATATGAAAACAGTATTTTTAATTGATGGTGCAAGGACGGCTTTTACGAGTTTTGGTGGGTCCCTAGCAAGTGTAAAAGCGGATGATTTAGGAGCAGTAACTGCAAAAGAGGCGATGGAGCGGTCACAAGTTAAACCGGACCAAATAGATCATGTTATTTACGGAAATGTCATACATTCCAGCACCAACGCCGCTTTTCTTTCTCGACATATCGGTTTAAAAGCAGGAATACCAATTGAGGTTCCAGCCATGAATGTCAATCGCCTATGTGGCTCCGGTTGTCAATCTATTGTTTCTGCGGCTCAAATGATTTTGCTGGGAGAAGCTAATATAGTTCTTGCTGGTGGTGCAGAAAATATGTCGATGTCACCTTATACAAACTTTACTGCTAGATTTGGTGGTAGCAAAATGGGAACAATGAAGTACGAAGATATGGTACTGAGCACGTTAACGGATGAGTACATCGGAAGTGGTATGGGGTTGACTGCGGAGAAATTAGCAGAACAATACAGAACATCACGAGAAGAACAGGATGAGTTTGCTCTACTTAGTCAAAAACGTGCAACCTATGCACAAGAGTCTGGTAGATTTGCAGAGGAAATCGTAGGCGTTGAAGTATCGAGTAGAAAGGGCACAACTTTAGTCGATCAGGATGAGCATATTAAAGGTCAGGTAACTGCAGAAAAGCTCGCTTCATTAAAGCCTTCATTTCAGAAGGACGGTACAGTTACTGCTGGTAATGCAAGCGGCATTAATGATGGTGCTGCCTCAGTAGTGATTGCAAGCGGAGAAGCTGTAGATGAGCATGGTCTAAAGCCAATTGCAAAAATTGTGTCTTGGGGCATAGCTGGCGTAGACCCTTCCATAATGGGAATTGGACCCGTTCCAGCAATTAAACAAGCACTTTCTCGAGCAGATTTAACTTTAGAGGGTATGGATCTAGTAGAAATAAATGAAGCATTTGCCTCTCAATATTTAGCTGTGGAAAAAGAATTAGGTCTTAACAGAGAAAAGACTAACGTCAATGGGGGAGCAATTGCTTTGGGACATCCTGTTGGAGCGAGCGGAACACGTATCTTTATTTCTTTGGCATATGAGCTAAAAAGACGAGGGTTAAAGTATGGGATAGCCAGCCTTTGCATCGGTGGCGGTCAAGGTATTGCTATTATTATTGAAAATGTAAGCTAAGGAAGAAATTTATGCAAGGATTCTATAAGCTGTCCCTAGGGCTAATAATAATTTACCAATATTTATCATGTTTCGCTAGATAAGTATTTCTATTGGAAGTATAATAATATTATCGGGCAATTTTCTGATAATTGAAGTGGCTTTAAATAGTTATATCAAAAGAGAAGTTAGAAAGAACATCTTAGAGTTTTAGGAGGTAACCATGATGAAGATTGGTGTATTAGGAGCAGGAACCATGGGGAACGGAATCGCACAAGTGATGGCTTCAGCAGGGCATGAAGTGACGCTATGCGATATTGACAACGAAACACTGAGAACAGCAGCTTCCACGATTGATGCTAATTTATGGAGACTCTATAAAAAAGAGAACAAAGAGTTTAGTGAAATTGGACAGGTGCTAGGTAGAATCACATTTACAGCTGATAAAACAAAGCTAGTAGGGTTAGACATCGTAATAGAAGCTATATTAGAAAACAGCGAAATAAAGAAAAGAGTGTTTGCTGAATTAGATGTTATTTGTGATTCAAAGACAATTCTAGCTTCTAACACTTCAGGCCTTAGCATAACAGAAATAGGAGCAGCAACTGAGCGTCCGGACCGAGTGATCGGAATGCATTTCTTCAACCCAGTGCCTGTGATGAAGCTAGTAGAGATTATAAAAGGCTCTGATACAAGTGATGAGACGTATGAAATGGTGAAAGGGTTAGTCCAGCACATCGGGAAAGAAAGTATAACGATACAAGATGCTCCGTTATTTGTTGTTAACCGTATTCTAGTTCCTATGATCAATGAAGCAATTTTTGTCTTAGGCGAGGGAATCGCAACCGCTGAGGATATAGACAAAGGTATGATGCTTGGAACAAACCAACCAATCGGTCCACTAGCATTAGCTGATTTGATTGGTTTAGATACACTTTTATCAGTAGCAGAAACATTGTTTGAAGAAACTGGAGACAGCAAATACAGAGTCCCACCTCTACTTAGAAAAAATGTAAGGGCGGGTAAACTTGGTCGAAAAACTGGCAAAGGGTTCTATACTTACTAAATTAAAAACCATCATCTATTAAAAAATAGATGATGGTTTTTTCAGTTCTATATATTAAATAGATAATCGTGTCAGGAGTGTTACAGGTGCCTGGCACCTGTAACGATTTTGTAACATAAGGGTGTTTAGGGATTGAGTTTGTGTTGGGATTTGTCATAGGTTCAAGTATCTTTGAACTAAGATATTTGGGCGATGCTATATTACAGAAAATGAGGCAAATTACTTGGTTTATGTTAAGGATAATAAAATGTTGATATTTAGAAAAAGTTTTTATGGAGATAATAGCTAGAAATTTGTTATAAATTTTAATTATTAAAAAAACGTGACGAAAGTCTGTGAGTTATTAGTGCTAGAAATTAAAAATAGCAATTTTGGAATTCTTTGACTCCTTAAAAAGAGAATGTTATTTATTATATTAGGCAATGGAAATAATGTGTTTTATACCCCTTAAAAAATATTTTTATTAATAGGTTTATAGATTGCCAAACAGGGGGATAAGACTATAAGAATTGGATTTATTTAGTATAATTCATGGCAAAAAGTATCTAAAAGTAAAATATATCCATTTGCAAATATTTTATGTAAAATATTTGTAATCTAATTGGATAAAGGAGTAAAAAGAGGAAGTACCTGTGGAGGAACATAAAGAACTTCTTTACGTTAGCTATCACAGTTATTTTATAAATTGCTAAAAAACTTAAACACAAGGGAGATGTAATGAATGTCAGGAATTATTCGCGTAACACCAGCAGAATTGGATGCTATGTCATCACGTTACAGTCATGAGTCAAGTGAGGTTGCTTCTCAAATCGGCCGTTTGGACGGAATGATTGGCGAATTGCAATCCATGTGGGAGGGTGCTTCTAGTGCAGCCTTTGCAGAACAATATGAAAGACTTAAACCGCATTTCAACGATATGCGTGAGCTTTTAAGTGAGGTTAGTGTGCAATTAAGTCGTACTGGTCAAGCTCTTCAAGATGCTGACCAACAAATTGCTAGCCAAATCAGAGGGTAAGAGTTGCAATGTGAAGGATGAAAACATAGAGCGTCATTCCACTGCGGAAGGCGCTTTTCCTTCTTTTTCTTCTATTTTGGTTAGCTTTAATACTCTTTTCGAGAGGTGAGATTTGTGTATATAGAGATTACAGTAGACCTTTCTAAGTATAACGGGAAAATTATTGACCTCCGGCTATCCGATTATTACACGATGAAAAAAATGATTGATATTGCCTGGCAGGCTGCTTCCATCTCAGAACCAAAGCGAGAAGGGCATTGGATACGCGTGGTAAACAAAGATAAGTTGTTTCCAGGGCATTTAACTATGTCTGACTGTGGAATTACGACCGGCGATCGAATTGAAATCATTTAAGGAGAAATGGATATGGCCTCTAAAAAGAAAGAAAAGATTAAACAAAGAGCTAAAACAATTAAAACTTATACATATTTAAAAAACAGAACCGGTGCGGAAATAAATGAAGAATCAAATAAAACCACATTTGTATTCCAGAAGGAACGAGTTGCTTTTAAACGTACAGAGGAAATTATCTTCTTAAAAGAAGTAAATCCTAAAATATCTAAAGATATAGTTATCACAGATGACGAGCTAATTCTTCAGGCAATGATTCCAAAGGATTATATGCGTTTTAAAGACATTCAGAGGGAAGAGGAAAAATCCAGATGGATGCTTGGTTATCAGCTAGTAGAAAAAGTATACTCACATCCATATCCTCGATTAAATCTGATTGTATGTCCTGAAAATATTGTATATAGCAAGGCTGTTGAGCCGATGTTTCTCTACTACGGTGTTCTAGGGAGTCTTCCGCCATATGAAACGGATGAAGAGAGGCTTTGGCTAGAGACAAAAGCAGTAGTAGCAGCTGCAATTGATGGTTCATTTACCTTTGAAGAGTATTTAAAGTACTCCGAAATATTAGAGCTAAAAGAAATTGGAGCTACCATAATGGGGATGAAGAATAGTCAATCCCTTTTAGACTACATTGCAGAACAAATGGAACAACTAGAAATAAAAGAAAGGAGCAATGTAAAACTACCAAGAAAGAAATGGAATTGGACAAAATATTTAGCTATAGGTCTAGGCATTTTAATTCTTCCTGCAATCATATTTACTATTATTTATTTCGTACATGAAAAGCCTAAACATGAGGCATATACATTGAGTCACGAATACTTTCTTGGCCAGAATTATAGTCAGGTAGTGACATTATTAAGTCCATATAGCGTAAAAGGGATGCCTTATGTTGTTCTTTATGAGCTAGCTTACGCCTCTGTAACAAATGAAAGACTTGATGAGGAACAGAAGAAAAACGTACTATCCAATATCACGTTACAGACCGATTCCTCCTATTTAAAATATTGGATACATTTAGGGCGTGGGGAGGCAGAAGAGGCCGTTGACCTAGCGCGAGGAATGGAAGACGGTGAGTTAATTACATTTGGTTTATTAAAAAGACGTGAAGAAGTTAAGGCAGATAAGGATCTGAGTGGGGAAGAAATGCAAATACAGCTTAATGAAATAGATCAAGAGGTAGAAGAATACGAAAAATTAATGTTAGAAGCAGAAGAGGCTGAAAAAGAAGCGGAAGAAAATTCTAAGAACTAACATTGTAAATACGACATATAGCGTTCTATTCGTTTTATTATGTATTCAGTATTTGCTCGCACAAAATTATGAGTGATTGAAAGAAGGTGTTCAGATTGTTACAGCTATGGGTGTTTTATGGAGAAGATTATCAACGAATAGAACTAAAAGAAAAAGACTTCACAGCGCTTACCATTGGCCCAGCTATTGAGCACGATGTGACCGTACAAAACTTTCCGTTTCTTTTTGGAGAAATTAAGATAGAAAAAAAGGAAAATCGTTTAGTAGTTAACGATGGGTCCCAGGAGGTTGGTGAGTTAACAGATGAAAACAGTTTAACGATCGAGCAAAGAGAAAGATTTCTAAAGCTCTATATAACATCAGCTGCGCTCCAAGCAAAGACATACTATACCGACTATGAAAATGAGGTATCTTTTGACAGTAAAGGGGATAATGCAACGTTTTATCGTCATAATTTACAGTTTCCTGAGATAGAGCTTGGACATTTCTCTGTAAATAAAATTAATGATGGTTGGATAATAAAGAAGGATTTTCTTTGTCCCTTATATTTGAACGGAAAAAGATGTCAAGCAAATCAAATTATCCAATTAGGGGATGTCCTTCAATGGGCTTTCATGGAGATAAAGCTCGTTAAAAGGGATTTAATCGAGGTAGTTACTAGCTCAAACTATACAAGTTTACTACCTGAAATAGAGCTTCCCAAATCCGAAAGATATAGTATGTATCCTGAATATAGACGAACTCCTCGGATGATATATGACCTCCCGGAGGATAAAGTATCCATATCCTTTCCAGCTCAGGAAAGTGATTCAACAGGAAGAAGTTTGTTATTAACGATTGCCCTACCACTTGTAATGCTTATTGCGATAGGTACAATCACGATCTTTGTACCACGAGGACTATTTGTCATTATCTCCATTACGATGTTCATGGCGGTTCTTGTAACCTCGACGATTAACTATTTTAAGGAACGAAAAAAGCGAAAAGAAAACGAAGAGAAGCGAAGAAGAGTATATGCAGCGTATATGGCTAATTTGCGTGAAGAGTTGTATGAGCTCTCCGAAAAACAAAAATTTGTTTTAGAATATCATTTTCCTTCATTCGACGAAATGAAACAAATGACTGAGGAGTTATCCGGTCGTATTTGGGAAAAAAGCTTAGAGAGTCATGACTTCCTACAGTTTAGATTGGGTAAGGGGGATATTCCTTCTAGCTACGAGATAAAGCTTACATCAGGAGACCTGGCAAACAGAGAAGTCGATGATTTGTTAGAAGAGGCTCAAAGAATGGAAAAAGTATATCAAACGATTCCATCTGCGCCAGTCACAACTGACCTCCATAAAGGTATTTTAGGTTTGATAGGTAAGGAAAGTGTTATTAAACGCGAGCTTCAACAGATTATTGGACAATTGGCATTTGCTCATAGCTATCATGATATTCGTTTTATTAATATTTTTAAACATGAAGAATATGAGGATTATGAATGGATGAAGTGGCTTCCCCATTCCACCCTTCCAAATATGCACGCGAAAGGCTTGATCCATAACGAGGAAACTCGCGATCAACTTCTTTCTTCTCTATATGAAATAATTCGAGAACGCGACGTCGATGAGATGAAAGGGAAAGTGAGATTTGCTCC
Source organism: Psychrobacillus sp. FSL K6-2843 (assembly GCF_038626375.1). NCBI lineage: Bacteria > Bacillati > Bacillota > Bacilli > Caryophanales > Bacillaceae > Psychrobacillus > Psychrobacillus sp. FSL K6-2843. Next base: position 977,365 of record NZ_CP152021.1, read on the forward strand.
CCATCTTGTTTTTATCATCTCGGATACCTCCTTAATAGCGGAGCATGTCATTATGGAATATTTAGAGAAAAAAGACACGAGAGAATTAGGCTTCTCTGTTATTTTTGCGGAATCTGCTGAGGAACGAATGACTGAGAATGTTCATACACTTGTCCGATATGTAAATGAACAAGAAGGAGATATTTTAATAGAAGAAGGGAAGGCAGTTAACAAGCCATTTCATCTGGATGAGTACGATTCAGCTACGAATGAACGATTTTCTCGTATGCTAAGAACTTTAAATCATCAAATTGGGATGAAAAATTCTATTCCTAATTCTGTAAGTTTCTTAGAAATGTTCGACGTCAAAGATGTGGATGATATTCCGATTAGCCAATACTGGAAAATGAATGAATCAGCTAAATCATTAGCCGTTCCCATTGGATTAAAGGGTAAGAAAGAGCTTGTTCATTTAAATTTGCATGAAAAAGCTCATGGTCCCCATGGATTGTTGGCAGGGACGACAGGTTCTGGTAAAAGTGAATTCCTTCAAACATATATTTTATCGCTAGCAGTTCATTTCCACCCACATGAGGTTGCGTTTCTATTAATCGACTATAAAGGAGGAGGTATGGCTCAGCCATTTAAGAATATTCCTCACTTATTAGGAACAATCACAAATATTGAAGGTAGTAAGAACTTTAGTATGCGTGCCCTTGCTTCGATTAATAGCGAACTAAAGCGGAGACAGAGGCTCTTTGATCGCTATGAGGTTTCTCATATTGATGACTATACAACGCTTTATAAAAATGGTGTGGCATTAGAGCCTCTCCCGCACTTATTTCTTATTTCTGATGAGTTTGCGGAGCTAAAGAGTGAGGAGCCAGAATTTATTCGAGAGCTAGTAAGTACTGCTCGGATTGGGCGTAGCTTAGGAGTTCATCTAATACTGGCAACTCAAAAGCCTGGCGGGATTATTGATGAGCAAATTTGGAGTAACGCTCGTTTTCGTGTTGCTCTGAAGGTACAAGATGCAAATGATAGTAAAGAAATCCTAAAAAATAGTGATGCTGCTTCTATTACAGTCACAGGTAGAGGTTATTTGCAGGTAGGGAACAACGAGGTTTATGAGCTATTCCAATCGGCTTGGAGCGGGGCACCTTATATGGAGGAAACACTTGAAGGAGAAGAAGACATTGCTGTTGTAACTGATTTAGGACTCATTCCGCTTACCGGAATCGAAACGAAGGTAAGTAAGAAAAAAAGCAATATGACCGAAATCGAAGTAATGGCAGCTAAAATTGCACAAACGCAAGATGATATGTCAATTCAAAAGCTACAAAGTCCGTGGCTGCCTCCTTTAGCATTAAGAATCACCCCGTTCGAGTATGCAGAACCACAAAAGGATTCATTTTTGTTAGGTATGATTGATGAACCAGAAAAACAGGCACAAAATCCAATCTATTACGAGTGGAAGAAGGATGGGAATGTAGGTATTTTTGGTTCCTCTGGATATGGAAAATCGTATACCCTATTAAGAATCCTACTAGGCATAGCGCAGAATCTTAAACCTACAGAGGCTCATCTATATATTTTAGATTACGGAAATGGTTCCCTTCTTCCTTTAAAACGACTTCCGCATACGGCGGATTACTTTACCATGGATGAGGAATTAAAGCGTGACAAGCTAGTTAAGCTATTAAAAGATGAAATTTCCAATAGAAAGGTAGCCTTCCAAAATGCCGAGGTAAGCAATATCCATATGTACAATAAATTATCGGATACTCCTTTACCATTAATTTATGTTGCCGTGGATAATTACGATATTGTGCGTGAAGAAATGGAAGAGCTAGAAGCACAGCTGATACAGTTTGGTCGAGACGGTCAATCTTTAGGTATTCATCTTCTTATTTCCGCAACTAGAGTGCAATCGATCAGACAGTCTCTCATGAACAATTTAAAAACGAAAATAGTTCATTATCTAATGGATAACACGGAGTCTTACGGTGTAATCGGTAGAGTCCCATTTGACTTAGAGCCTTTCCCAGGGAGAGCCATTATTAAGAAGGAAGACGCTAAATTTGCACAGCTTTTCCTACCAGTGCAAGGGAAAGATGATTTTGAGGTACTTGAATCTTTAAAATCAGAAGTACAAACATTAAGAGCTGCTTATGCAAGTCAGCAAGGTCCTAAGCCTATACCAATGTTGCCGCTTGAGCTAAGCAGCAACAACTTCCAAAATTATCTAGAAGAAAAGCCTGCCCAAGGTATGGTTCCACTGGGCTTAGACGAAGAGACGGTTCGACCAATCATGATCAACTTCAAAAAGAATCGTCATCTAATGTTAATCGGACCTGTTCAACGAGGCAAAACGAACACAATCAAGTGGTTAATACACCAATTAATGGACCAAGAGAATGGTTTTGTTGCTATCTTTGATTCATTCGATCGGGGACTTGCAACTTTCTCAGACGATCCACAGGTGGAATATTTGGAAACGAAGGATCGATTGATCGAATGGATTGCACGCGTAGAGCAACATTACACAGAGGTAGAAAACAGTTATCTAGAGAGCTTACAAAATGGTCAATCACCAAAGATTATACCTGCTCACTTTATCATTGATGGCTATACAAGATTTTTACAGGTGGCAGATGTGGGCATCCAAGATCGCCTATCTAAGCTTATGAAGAAATATACACATCTAGGCTTTAATGTGATTGTATCTGCTAACAATTCAGAAATAACTAAGGGATTCGATGCGTTCACTAATGAATTGAAGCTAGTTCGACAAGGATTAGTCTTTATGAAAAAATCGGAGCAAACGCTATATACAGTTCCTTATGAAAGAAAAGAGGCTGAGCTGCCACTAGGCTATGCTCATTACGTATTCAATGGAAATGCTACAAAGGTTTTAATTCCGTTATGTAAGATGGAGAGGAAGATCACGCAATGAAAAACTTAAAAAGCTCGGGGTTGTGGAAAATAGTTGCTGGGATTGTTTTAATATTAGCTCTCCCTATTTTGTTCTTCCAACTGATGGGGGTCAGTATATTGGATTTGGATAACCCAAATAAACGGGTTATCGCAATTGTAAATGAGGACCAAGGTATTACAAAGGGGCAGGAGAATATTGACATGGGGGTAGAGGTAGTTACAATTCTAGCTACCGACTCACCATATGAATGGAAGGTAGTTGGTCGAGGGGCTGCTGAGAATGGGCTAAAATCCAATCAATATGAGGCAATCGTGTATATTCCTTCTAACTTTTCATCCAATATTATGTCCTATGATCAGCAAAACCCTGCCAAGGCAGAGTTTTCGTATAAAGTGCACTCTCAAAAGGCTGGTCTTCGTAAAGAGCGTGTACTACATGAAATAGAGTCAGCTAGCAATCGAGTGAATGAAAAAGTATCAACTCTATATTGGACGTATGTGGCTCAAGAGATGGATCACATCAAAAAGGAATTCGCCAACATTTTAGGTAAAGAGACTGAGTTTTTAACGACAATGTCTGATTACTATAAACCTGAATCTGAAACGCTTGCTGAGGAAATGAAACGACAAAAAGAGCAGATGGCCGGATTGCTTTCCACGATCAGCTCCGCAAATAATTCTCATGCATCTAGAATTCAAAACGCAGAGACCTTTGGTAACCAAATGGATGGATTTATAAGCTATGTTCAGCAATATAAAGTCTTCCAAGATAGCCAAAAAGAAATTTTGAAGCAGGTTCAGGATGATAGCTTGGCCAAGATAAAAGTAGCGGCATTTTCGCAGGCGGAGAAATTTAACAAAACAGTACAACAGCTTGAAGAAAGCAATGAAAAGTTAAACGATGAAATATATAAGGTCAATGAAATCATAGATGTCAATCAAGAAAAATTTAATGCTTTGTCTGAGCTACGAAAAGGTGAGGTAGACAGACAATTGAATGATCTGCTTGCCGTCCAAAAAACTGCAATTGATCGTTACAATTTCTCTGTTCTTAATAGTTTAGAAAAAGGAATTGAGGCTAGAAAGAATGGTACAGCTGTTTTAGGTCTAATGGATATTGGGACAGATCCACAGCAGCTAAATACAATTCGCGAAGAAATGGAGCGCAAGGCTGCAGCTAAGTCGGAAACTCTTCTTCCAGGCTTAGAGGAAGAGCGTACAAAGGTCAATGAAATTCTGACCGCGCTACAATCTTTAAAAACAAAAGTAGCAGAAACAGACCCTACTTCTACTTTAGTAACTGATTTAGAGCAGCTGCAAGGAGAGCTGACGAATGTTACTGCTCTTATTTCTCAAAAGGAAGGTATTTGGAATAACTCAAAGCAAGAAGGAACAAATGATTATGCTGCAGCAACTGAGGAATATAAAAATCTTTTAACTAACTATAATACGGTATATGGAGAATACAAATCCGTTCAACAAATCATCGACACCTATCCGGCTGATACAGTGAGATTGGGATTAGAGATTAGCCAAAAAGAAGAAGCTCTATTGAATCACGCTCAACTAACAGCAGAACAGAAAACTAGATTACAAGAATTATTTAGTAAAAGAGTTACCAATACGGAGCTAAGCTCTTTATTGTCCTATTACGCAACACTAGAGCAGTTCGAATTCACATTAAATGAAGGTGGAGATAGCGTCAATAAGGATGCACTGCTTGAGGATGAAATTTTAACTGCTTTACTAAAAAATGTCGTAGACGTAAATGATTTGGAATTAGAAAGCTGGACTGCGGTTGAAGAAAGTATTCCGCAAACGCAATTAGGTATGACAGACCTTAGCACAACGTTTGCGGCTATTATGTCAGGTCAAAGAGAAACGGTAGAAGAACAGCATTTATCACTACTCAATGATTTAGACACTATTGATAAGCAGGCAAATCTTTTGCTACAACAGATTCAAAACCCAGCTACTATGTTAGGCACTGGTGAGCCTCAACAAACGGTAGGTGAAGGAGAGGTTGTTTCTAGTCAACAAAATGTAAGTAATCAGCTTCTTTCACTTAGCGAAATGATGAACACCTTATCAGAGCGCCAGAATAACCTAGTGAATTATGCGAATGATTTACATGCTAAAGCAGATGATATTAAGTCAACTTCTAACGAGTTTAGTAGCAAATGGGAAACTAACGTGGATGCAATGACCGACTTTGATGGAGACATACAAAGTTTCCTAGCTAACACATATGTGGATGGACAGGAGAATGGATATGCATTTAACCATTTTGTTAATCCATTAGGAGTAAAAGGAGCAACTGCCGTATCAGAAGATGGACAAAAAGTTCCGCCAGTTATTTTATTTATCATATTACTCATTAGCAGTTTATTAATAGGGTATTTTACTTATCAATTAAAGGATGGGGCAATTGGGCTTCGCGTAGCGATGACGATAATTTTATCCGTTCTAGTAGGAATAATTATCAGCTTATACAGTGTCAATATGTATATTCTTAATGATGAACGTGCCATTCAGTGGACGATTTTTACAGTGCTATTGCTATTGGCAAGTGCTTCTATAGTTCGAGCGGCATTAGAATTTGGTCAGGCAGCAGGCTGGCTGGCTAGTATAGCACTTATGTGTGTGTATATCGTTCCTTTACTAATACTTGCAGTTCCAGATGTAAGTGTTCCAGATATTTTATCGAATGTATATTTATCTATTAAATATGAGGCAGACACAAACTTTTTGGTGGGAGTAATTATTACAGGCGCTATTGCTATAGTGATGCTAGTAATTTCGTATTTTGTGAGCAAGAATAATGGCCAAAATGCTACAACTGTAGATGAAGCCTATGAAAGCTAACAAAATTATTTTGATTATCTTCTGTGCAGCACTACTCTGTTTTTTTAAAAGTGGAGAAGTGCTAGCAGATGAAAATAAAACAATTGATGAATTAGAACCTTTGCTATATGAAAAATTAGAATTCAAGAAGAATACCGATTATCTACACGATGTAAAGAAGACCGAAATGAAAAATACTATTCCTGTTAAGCAATTTAATATCTATTTTGATGGTAGAAATAAGTTACCTGATCGAAACGACTCCTCGTTCTTATTTCAACATGCTGAAAGAGGAGAGAATAGTACGGTAGCAGCAAGATCGGTAGAATTAAAGCTATTTACTTCAGGCGACAAAGAGACAAAAGTACAAACGAACACCTCTTTTCAAGAGGAAGAAAGCTCAAGCAACAATCTTCTTATCTTCATTTTTCTTTCCATTATAGTCATTGGGATTATCATTCTTTTCACTGTATTTTTACCGAAGCTTGCTCAACCAGCAAATGGTGTTTCTAGAAGAAAAGATCAAAAACCTTTAGGAGAGGGGTAATAGAATTGATCGCACATTATTATGCCATGATAGCAAAAAAAGAAGAGGAAATAAGAAGATTGAACGAGTGTCAATCCTCTTTAACTGGAAAACAATCTGAGTTTACATCGAATGAACCGAAATGTATGGAACCGGAGTTAACTACTACAACCTGGTACGGGACGCTAGCCACTGCTTTTGATGAAATACGTGAGTCAGGAATAAAGGCTCCTTACCAAGAAATTATTGGGACGCAATTTAGCGCGGTGTTTAGCGCAATTTCAGCTAAAATAGCAGAAATTCAAGCAGAAATTGCCGCTCTAAGGGCAACAATCGCAAGAATAGCGGCGGAGGAAGCTGCTAATCCGGGAAGATATACAGGAGTATAACAAAGGAGGTCTTTTTATGACTGAGGTAAAAATTGTCTACGCTGATGTAGAAAATCAGTTAAAGGAAATGACGGCTGCAAATGAGGGACTAAATCCTACAAAAGAGTCGCCCATTGAAGGAAATGTATTAGATGTCGTTGATAAACTAAATGAACTTTCTACAAATCTAGAAACCTTATTGACTAAATACCAGAATTTATTGAATGAAAATATCCTTACTACTACTAGTTCTGTTGAATTTATGAAGGAAACGGATGAAACATTATCCACGGGTATCAAAGGCTCTGGAGGATATAGGATGTTGGCGCAATGAAGGTACTAGATGTAGATTTACTTCAAACTGGTATAAAGAGCAATTTGGATATGTTGACTCGTTTGGAAGAAGAAATAAAAGAAATAGAGAAGACTATAACAGGCTTAGTGGGAATGGATAGTAGTCTAAAAGGGCAGGGTGGAGAAGCTATTCGCTCCTATTACAATGATTGCCATCTTCCTTTTCTGAAATTCTTTTTACAATTTAAACAAAATTTTAAAACAAAGCTTGACCAGCTAAAATCTGCTTTAGATTCATTGGAGCCAGACACAGAGGGGTATATTCAGGAAAGTTTCCTTTTAAATGAGGTAGAAGAAGGATTAGCTGAAATATCTAGAATTACTGGTAATTTAACAGATGAGTCCAATGCCATAATGGACCAGGTGTCCGATATTGTGGCACTTCCTCATTTAGATGATAGTGACGTTCAGCAAGGGGTCATCGATTCTAGAAAAAAGAAAGATGACACAATAACTGACTTGAATGAGTTTGACTCAACTCAAGTATCCTCTATGCTATCAGTCGAATCGAATATAAAAACAATGGATACATGGTTACAGGAAATGGAAGGAATGATGAGCTCAGGGCTCTCCGACATTCATTTTCCTGCGGAAGCTTGGGCTCAATATACGGCTTATACCCCAATTTTGAATAATCTATCGAGCAGTGTAAACGATCCAGGTTCTGTAGCGGAAAAAGATGCTTCTGAAAGTACTGGGGATGTTTCAAAAGATGGTAATTTTAGTGAGTATGTAGGTCATTATGGTAATGCTAGCACTATCATAACTGACACTAAATCGGGTATTCACATGTATAATGCTACTAAAAACGGGCAACTATCTACTTCTAGGCATTTTGTTCCTGAATATGGTAAAACTTCCTACCGAATTAATGCTAGTGCTACAGCTATGGGGAAATTAGGTTTTCCTAATGAATCTGGAGGAATGCTTAAATATGCTGGAAAGAAACCTGGACAGTCAGGCTGGTCAGCAAAAGGAGAAATGGTTTTAGAAAAACATCCCCATCTTCGGTATTGGGGAGATAGTGCCACTTTTGGTGAGAAGGTAAAGACCGTTGGTTCTGCAACGTTTAAAGGAGCTGGAACTGGTTTTACTGATTTAGTAGACTTTAAAGGAGTTACACAAAATGGTGTGGCAAAAGGATTACTAAAAGGAGCTACTAAAGGAGTTGCCCCTCTTACTGCTGCGTTGAGTTTTAATGATAATTATAATACCGCTAAGGATGATGGATTGAGTGGAGGAGAAGCCGTAGCAAGAGCTACAGCAGATACCGCTGCTGATGTCGCGATTGGGAGTGCCATTCAAGTAGGCCTGACTGCAGCTGGTACTGCATTTATACCAATACCAGGATTAGGAACATTTGTTGGAGCAATAGCAGGAGTTGGGGTCAATATGTTACTAAACGCTAAAGGGAAAGATGGTAAATCCGCTTTGGATACACTGAAGGGGTGGTTCCATTAAGAAAGAGGAGAGAAATTTGGCAAGTAGGTTAAAGGAAGAGGATTTTGAGGTATTAAGGATTCCTTTAGAGTCCGGGAGACAAGGGCCAGCTCAATTGGCAGTAGCATTAATTTTAGGGGCAATTTTTATGCCACTGATATATGCTTTAGAATACTATGTGGCATCATACGATAGTATTTTTCCTTATAAACAGGAAATTCTGAATGTGCACTTTTGGTTTACAATTATTTTAGCCGCTTTGTCAATTGTTTATGCTATTCCATTCATTTATCGTAGAAGCCAAAAATTCCAATATTTATTAAGCATACTAGTTTCTCAAAATCTTTTTACATTTCCCTTATTTATTTGTGCTTTATTTTTCATCGGGAGAGACGGAGAAGGGATGAAGGCTACGCCTGAATCTCTTCTAAACTTTACATATGTTTTATTATTTATTGGTTTACTGGTTTTTGTTGTAACATTTATAAGATTTTATATTTTATTAAGAAAAGGGCAGTATAGAAAGGGTTCTCGTAAAGAGCAACTTCGAACAAAATTTGAGAAGAAGTCCTTGTTATCTACTGCTATATTTGTGGGAATTGGTTTAGTATTGGTTCTCCAATTTATCATTAGGAAATCTGCTATCAATGATTTCAATATGTACGGTGTAGTCCTAATTGGTATAACTCTTTTTTATGTTATGCTTTTTATTCTTCCGGAGCAGCTTATTATTCTATATTGTAAAATGCGTTTTAAAAGCTTTAATTATAATGAACGTGGTTATTTAAATGGTTTGGAAACTGATCTGAGAGGGTGAACTTGATGGGGATTGAATTATGTGCACTAATGTTTGAAAATTTGCTAGTCTTTAATGCCGAGGGGAATAAGGAAGATTGGCAGGAAGGTATTTATCATTTAGAGGATATTGCATTAACCAAGGATGTATATAGAAATGGACCTTTGTTTTTCTCGTTTAAAAGTGTGAAAGATAACGAGTCTTTTGGAAAATTTACTTATTATCTTCCGATAAATAGTCAAGTGGAAGTTGCAGAAGATGCGAACTTTTCTTTTCAAAAACACTTTAAAGTGGATAGAGCATTATTATTACGCCAGGCGGATGAAAAACTTAATATAAACACTGCGTTCGATGAAATAAAATCCTATTCCAATTTAAATAATATAGAAATTGAGGATTATTATTATTGTATCCTTCTAAATGTTTATGGGGAATACATAGTAGATTTATATGTACCATTAAAAAGCCAGGGTGATGAATAATGATAGTAGAGGACCATCAAATTGCTTATCGTAACGTAGTATCAAAAAAATATAATTTTGTTCCAGAAGAGATTGAATTAGCCTTTCAAGACTTCGTACAGCTATTATCGAAGCATAATTATTCACCAGCAGGTGTAGTATTTTATACTATTCTTAGTGAACCAACCGCAGAGGTTATGACTGCAGAGATATTTTTGACAATAAATGAAGATAGCTTAGTTATTCCTAGTGAGGAAGCTGTTAAATTTACTAGCTATTTTTGCGTAGACAATTTACTGATGACTAGAGTAAAAGATGATTTCGTTTTAAAATCTCAAGAAAAATACTGGGAGTTATTTAGCTATATGGAGCAAAAAAAATATGTTCAGAAGACCCCACTTTTCATTCAAATGAAAAAAATGCATACAACTAATTCTACATACGTGGAAATGAGCTTAGGCGTATTTTAAGGTTAATAAGTGCCCGGTTTGTAGCATTTTGAAGATGAAAATTCAAGAGCCCTTATTAAAGCCTGTACCCGTGATGGTATGGGCTTGCTTATTATTTATTACAGGTGCCAGGCACTTGTAATATATTGGTCATAATTCATAAGAGTATAGACATTTTGAAAACGCATCCTTTTAAGAAGGATGCGTTTCGTTTTATTTGGTATAAGAATGACTCTTTAATGTTAACTTCTAGCTCCAACGTGGTTATCGCTGTTTCTTAACTTGAATTCGTGCAACTTGGTTTAGATTAATGGTGTATTGGTTATCTGTCACCACGAACATTCCACCATTTATGTATTCGCGCTCTGCTGTTCTAATATCCGTGTTTGTTTCAAATAATAGTTGATGGCCATCGTGAAAAGATAATAAAAATTTATATTTTTTTATTTCATCGACGTTCTCCAATTTTTCACCCCCTTTTAATCGATAGTATCATTTGAATAAATTAATTTCAATATAATTGGTAATAAAGTGTGAAAATTTACTCATTGTATTTGCTGAGTAAATATAAATAGGTATAAGCCCTTTCTTGGTATATAATAAGTGGACAAACATAATTGTTTTAATAGAAGCTAAAAGGAGTTTGAATTGATTGAGTAAAAAGTCTATAAAAAATGAGTTGCCTGAAAACTATGAAGAGCTAAAGAAAGCAGCCAATCGTACTGGAAGCTGGAGAACTCGTCTTAGTGCCGTTGAAGAATTAGGAAATTATAATACAAGCCAAGTAATAGATATCTTAAAAGTTAGATTAACCCATGATCCTGTATTCCAAATTCAAGAAGAGGCTTTCCGCGCATTGCTAGAATTAGGAGAAAATGTAGAATTACCTAAGCGTAAAAAGTTTGAACTAGTTAAAGGAGCGAACAAGGTGTTCGTTCGAGTGAAAAAAAGCTTACCAAAAGATCATACTTTTGATGAGTATTTAACTAAGCTAAAAAGAATGAGAATCGATGTTTATGATGCATATGAGGGTGAAAAGGGCTTAGACTGGTTAGAAGAAGAGTGGAAAAATTTAAAGTAACCTTTTAGAACAAGGTCAATCGAGCTAGATGATTGGCCTTTTTTTATTATAAAATACATGATTTCTGGCTTTATATAAATAGCTTGAGAGATTTTATTTGTACAAAAACTTGATTAACTTTATAGTTCTTTGAATTTTTTAAATATTTATATAAAATTAACTTTAAAGATAGAGTATAATATTATTTTAGGAAAAGTTTTAATTTTTATTCTAGCCCAGCTCCTATCCTTTGAGGTAAATGGGTGCTTGGATTTAATTATATTTATTGAAATGGAGGGAATACAGTGACACAACTATTATGGAATACTCCCCAAAAGCTTCGCGAATTATTATGCGAGCTAGTGAGCTGGAATAGTATCACCTTAACTGACGGAGAAAGAGAATTTGCACCAAAATTATTAGAAAAAATTAGAGAAATAGAATATTTTAAAAATCATCCAAGTCAACTGCAAATGCATGATGCTGGTTTGGGGAGACAAGCGGTTACAGCTTTATATAAGCATCCAGAAGCGACTGAGACAGTAGTGCTTATCAGTCATTTTGATACAGTTCAAACGGAAGAGTATGGAACATTGGAGCCACTGGCATATTTCCCAGAGGAACTGACGAAAGTGCTAATGGAGAATCCAAGTGAACTGCCTGAGGGAGCACGAGCTGATTTAGAAACAGGTAAATATTTATTCGGCCGTGGGACTATGGATATGAAAATGGGTTTAGCCTTACATATGCAATTAATAGAAAAAGCAACTTTGGAAGAGTGGCCAATTAATTTAATTCTTACAAGTGTCCCAGACGAAGAGGTAAACTCTGCGGGGATGCGAGCCGCAGTAACTCAGCTAGTAAGGCTGCGAGAAGAATTTGGACTTAACTATAAACTGTTTTTAAATAGTGAGCCTTCCTTTTCTCAAAATCCTACTGACATAGACGAATATATATATTCAGGAACTATCGGTAAAATAATGCCTGCCGCATTGTTTTATGGTAAAGAAACACATGTAGGGGAGCCAATGAAGGGAATGACGGCAAACTATATTGCTTCTTTCTTAACGCAGCGTATGGAGTTTAACCCTTTGTTTACAGAAAAGGATCTTGGTGAAAGTACGCCACTACCTGTATCTTTGCAACAAAAGGACTTGAAAATGTCTTATTCTACACAGACTCCTTACCGAGCGGTTGCTCTATATAATGTATTTTTATTTAAAAGAACAGCTAAAGAAATTATGGATTTGTTTGAACAGGTAGCTAATGAGGCAATGACGGAGTTGAATCAAACTTATAAAAATATTTGCGAGCGTGAACATGTAAAAGGGGTAGGACAGGTCAAAGTCTTAAAATATGAAGAACTGCTTGCTTATGCAAATAAAAAGCTTGGAGAAGAAGAAGTATTTAGGTTAAAGCAAGAGGCTTTGCTAGATGAGGAATGGGATGACAGAGAAAAATCTCTTCGTATAGTCGATAGTTTGATGATTCAATGTCAGGAGCTGGCGCCAGCGACGGTTCTACTATTTGCACCACCTTATTATCCTGCAGTGAATACTTCTCATGATCCAATCATCAAAAATGCGGTTGAGCTAATGAAGAAATCGGCCAAATCCTTTGATAATATAGTAAAGCAAGTTCACTATTTTAATGGAATATGTGATTTAAGCTATGTAAATTATGAGGACGAAGGAAATGGCTGGACCTCATTTGAAAGTAACACGCCAGTATGGGGTGATACGTATAGCATTCCATTTGGAGACATGGCAGAACTAAAAGGACCGGTATTAAACGTTGGTCCATTTGGGAAAGATGCTCATCAAAAAACAGAGAGATTACATATAGATAGTGCTTTTGTTGAAATGCCTGTAATGTTGGAAACACTCATCAAAAGTTTATACTGATTTATACAGAATATTGCTTGGTTCTTAAGAGTGTAGGGAAGGTCATTATGACTTTTTCTACACCTTTTTTATTGGTTCATGATTAGAATTTGCCATTCTGAAAATTTATTGACCGGGAAATAAATGAATTGTTACAGGTGCCAGGCACCTGTAACAATTTAATCACGAAAGGGCTTCTTCTGTTTTCTCTATGTGGTTTTTTAGATATTGAAGAACGCCGGTTGTAAATAATTCTACACCTACGGAAAGCATATTTTCGTCAATATCGAATTTTGGATGGTGATGACCGAAAGAGTTTTCTTTTCCGATGCCGATAAATGTAAATGATGCAGGGATTTCATGTGAATAATAAGCAAAGTCTTCTCCTCCGAGAATTGGATCTATATCGATTACTCTCTCTGCTCCAAATAAACGAGTTGATGTTTGTTTTATAGAAAGAGTAAGGTCTTTGTCATTCATTAACGGTGGATCACCATGAAGGTATTCTAACTCATATTTAGCTCCAAATGACTTACAAACGCCGTCTACAATTTCTTCGACTCGCTTATGGATTAATAGGGAGATGTCTTTGTTAAAGTAGCGAACAGTTCCAGATGCAAAAGCAGTGTCAGGAATAACATTGTAATTACTGCCAGCGCTTAATTCTCCAATACTGATAACGGCATGGTCTATTGCCTTAATACTGCGACTAACAATAGTATGAAGCTGAGTAATGATATGTGAAATGACAAGTGTCGGATCAATAGTAGTTTCTGGCATAGAGCCATGACCTCCACGTCCAAGGAGTTTAATAGAGAAGCGATCAACTCCTGCCATTGTTGCTCCTTCTCTTACACCAATTATTCCTGTTGGAATTGGCTCCCACAAATGATAACCAAATATAGCATCTATACCTTGAAGTCCATTTGCTTCAACTATTTCTACCGCACCGCCAGGAACTTCTTCCTCAGCATGCTGAAATAAAAGATGAATTTTTCCATATATTTTATCTTTGTTCTCTACTAAAACTTTGGCGATTCCAAGTAAAATGGCCATATGCCCATCATGGCCACAAGCGTGCATTACTCCACTATTGTCTGATGAAAATGATAGGCCGGTTTCCTCTAATATTGGTAGGGCATCCATGTCTGAACGGATAGCGACAGTTTTCCCAGGATGAGCTCCCTCTATAACTCCAACTATATCCTTACCGGTAATAGAATAGGTGTAAATATTAAGTTCATTGAGTCTCTCCTCAATATAAATTTTCGTTTTTGTCTCGAAATGAGATAATTCAGGGTTTTTATGTAAATGTCTTCTTTGCTCAACAATCCATGAATTTAAAGAGGTACTAATCTTCATAAAAATTAACTTCCTTCCTTCAAATCTTTTTTAGTAAGTATACATTCTTCCTTTAAAAGTGGGAATAGGAATTACAGAATTATTGCAGGTGCCAGGCACCTGCAATAATTCTGTAATATAATTTGCCGATTAATACAAAAAGCTGCTCAGGTTTAATGAGCAGCTTTGTTGTTTATAGTTTGAATTTGTTAATGAGGTTTTGGAGTTCCTGTGCAACCTCATGGGTTTCTGCTGAACGATTGGATATCTCATCGATAGAAGCGGTTGTTTCTTCTGTCACTGCTGAGATGCTAGTAGTAACCTCTTCTATTTCACGCATAGATTCAGTCAGACTTTCAATAAGTGCCACTACTTGTTTAGAATTGTTGGCTTCTTTGGTTGTCATTTTGGATATAAGAGAAATTTCTTCAACTGTTTTAGAAACTGCTGTAGAGATGTCACGTAACGATTGAGAGGTTTGCTGAACTGTAGCATTTCCATTTTCGATTAGCTTTGTGCTTTCATTAGTGGAATTAACTACATGGCCAATGCTCTCAGTGATTTCACTTACAATTTTTTCAACCTGACTGACTTCTAGATTAGATTGTTCTGCAAGCTTACGAACTTCCTCTGCTACTACTGCAAAGCCTTTTCCGTGCTCTCCAGCACGAGCGGCTTCTATTGATGCATTTAGAGCTAATAGATTTGTTTGAGCTGCAATTCCTGCTATGGATCCGGTAATTTGCTGAATTTTATTAGTTGCTTCATTCAATTTTACAATTGTTGCACCAGTTTCAATGGAGGAGCTGTGTATTTTCTCCATATCCCTGCTTGTTTCTGCAGCACGTTTAAGCCCTTCTTGAGCAGTTTGCATTGTGGACATGGAGTGTGTCGCACATTGGTCTGCAGTTCCTTTAGAATGTTGTAACCCTTCTGCTAGATTGTTTAAAATAGCGGAGGAGCTTTCTGCGGAAGCTGTTCCAGTAGAAATAGATGCAACGTTTTCACTCATATTATTGGCGATTTGGTGAATGGCTTCCTTCATTTCATTTAAAGAGAAGGAAGTCTCCTCGGAATTTCTCGTAAGTTGGGAGGAGGTATTTTGGACAGTGCCAATGATAGTGCGTAAATTTTCAGCTACTGTATTAAGCGTTATACTTAAATCGCCAATCTCATCCTTGCTAGTAAAATTCGTATCCTTAACGGACAGATTTCCTTTTGCAATCTCGCCAGCGTGAGCAATCAATACCGATAAAGGTTTCGTCTTTCTTCTTATTAAAAATAAAGTCGCAAGAGAAGCTAAGATTAAAGGAATTATACTTACTAATAATCCCTTGCTTACTACGTCCCAAGTACGCTCCGATACGATGTCTGCATTGAAATCTATTACACTAATTGCAATTATTTCTTTCGTAGGATCGTGATCCTCAAAAATAGGTGCATATCCTGATAAGCGATTCATCCCAGCATATTCGTAGCTTTCTGAATAAGTAGAGTGACCCATCGAGACAAGCATATTTATAGCTTCTTCGTCTATGTAAAATTGATCTCCTGCTTTAAAGCCGGTTTCTTTTAAATTATCGTCTAGAGCTAATATCTTTCCATCTAAATCTAGTATATATTGCGTTTCAAATATATCTTTGTGTGCAGTTGTCCAATTTAGCTTTTCACCTATGCTGTTAACTGCAGCAGAGTCTCCGGATAGAATTTTTTGGACATCCTCTGGCGTCAGTAGGCCAGTAGTTATATTAGCGCACCCATATGCTTCAATACCAGCTGCTTTATATAGTTCCCCATAGGCAGTTTTATAGGTAGCGATAGAAGTGATAGTTAGCATGACAATCATTACTCCCACAATAATAGCCCCAAGATGGGTTGTAAGAGTATTCTTCCATTTCCATTTCACAATAGATATCTCCTATTCTATTTTTTAATTGATGAAAACTTATTAACCTTCTATTTATAACACGTTTTTACTAATAAAAGATAGAGTAAATGTACATATTACTTATAATACTTACATAACAATTAGGTATATTTACTTAAAAATACATATTTTTAATTAGGGAGAGAGTATTAGCATAATTTTTGCTTGTAATCTTTTTGTTACACAAATGTAAAAGCGCTAGTGTTTATTCCATGTTAGGATGGGTATAGATAAAATTTCAACGAGAAAGTAATAGAGAAATTTTTCAATACTTCTTTGGGGGAACATCAACTTTGAAATCTATGTTAAAAAAAATCATCACTATCTTTACTCTGACTCTAGTTTTAGCCATGGGAACATTTGCAGGAAATACAGAAGCTGCTAGCACTGTAGCGTCCAACAAAATAGTATCAAGTGCGAATAATTTAATAGGAATAAAATATCGATATGGTGGTACAACTAAAGCAGGATTTGATTGCTCAGGATTTATTGGATATGTATACAAAAGCAACGGAATCTCTCTTCCTAGAACAGCTGCTGGAATGTATAGTAAAGGAACATCAGTAAAAAAAGCTAACTTAGCTGTTGGTGATCTAGTTTTCTTTAATACATCAGGTAAAGGTGTTTCACATGTTGGAATGTTCATCGGCAACGGAAAATTCATTCATGCTTCTACTTCAAAAGGAGTAAGAGTTGATAAAATAAACGATCCATATTATTGGGGCAAGAAATACGTAGGCGCTAAAAAAGTAGCGAACGTACAAGTAGCGAAAAAATAATGAGATAAATAAAACCGTTTCGGCTAAAGCTGAAACGGTTTTTTGTGTGCATAAACTCTAAGGTTAGTCTTTTAATAATAGGGCTAGTTGGAGTGCTAATGCATCCTGAAAGTTATTAGGATTATAGCCTGTCAAATGGGCTATTTTGTTTAATCGATAGGTAAGCGTATGGCGATGAATTCCTAGTTCTTCCGCGCAAATACCTAGTTGCAGATTGCTTTCAAAATATTTTTGTAAAGTTAGCTGTAACTTCGAGTCAAGGTGTTGAAGTAATCTTTCTGTATACGTTTGAATTTCAAAGGCTTCTTTACTTTTGAAAAGAGAATATATTTCTACTTCCTCAAAGGAAACGATTGGTTTATTAGGATTACCATACTGATGGGCAAGCTTAGCAGTATGGTATGCATAATGAACCTGTTCTAGGTTGGCAACTTCTCTTCCCAATCCTAAAGAAATAGAATAATATTTTGTCAATTTATCAGCTAGTAAAGAAACCTTACGGGAAAACGTTTCTTGATCTAACCCAGATATTAAAATAAAATGCTCACTCACCTGATAATGTCCTACTAAAATGGAGTCAGTTTCTAAATAAAACTCTATCTCCTCTATAATATTTTGATAGGAGGGAGACTCAGGATCAACCTCAAGCATCATAGCATAAAATGGAGCTTTATTTTGAAAGCCAATTTTATTTAGTCGTTCCTGTAAATACTTCTGGATAGGCTGTCCACTCATTAATTCTTCAAATACCAACTCTTGAATTTTTCGCTTCCACTCTCTTTCTGAAACGATTAAGGCTTGATGAACCATCATTTCTGTTGTGAGTTGAACGAGTTTTGAGATTTCTTCAATCTCTTGTGGCTCTCCGGTGACTCCCATGACTCCAACTAAATCCTCCTGAAAAAATATAGGCAAATTAATGCCTGGTTTTGTTCTAGGAAAAAGGTGATTATTATCTTTTGTAATCCATAGAGGAGACTTAGTTCGGGCTACTTCAATTGCTCCTTCATGAATTCGGTTAACTCTCATCTTGTCTCCCGAGGCAAGAATGACTCCATTAGTTTGCATAATATTAATGTTTCGGTGAAGACGAAGCATAGTCTGTTGGACAATTTGCTCGGCTAATTGTTTGGTTATCAAAGTATTCACCTCAATGTATAAAAAATCTTCTGTTATAATACAGATAATTTATACTTTAAGTATAATGCAATGACTTTTCCTTTGCACTATAATTTTTGTAAGCGCTTCACTTAAAAGGAGGAGATCTTATTAAAATTGTTGTTAGCCCTGATTCCTACAAGGGTTCATTGTCTGCGACTGAAGTTGCAAGAGCCATTGTAGAAACTATTAATCAAATTAACCCAACTATTGAAACTGTATTACTTCCTGTAGCAGATGGTGGAGAGGGGACATTAGAGCCTCTTATTTTTGCAACTAAGGGACGTTTTGTGAATGCTACTGTAAGTGACCCGTTAGGAAGACCTATACAGGCATTGTATGGCGTTTTAGGAGATGGAGAAACCTGTGTCATAGAAATGGCAAGGGCTTCAGGTCTTACTCTTTTAACTGAACAGGAAAAAAATCCGCTAGAGACATCTACCTATGGAACTGGAGAGCTTATTCGACATGCTCTCGATCAGGGATTTAGAAAATTCATCATTGGGATAGGTGGAAGTGCAACCAATGATGGCGGGGTAGGAATGCTTCGTGCATTAGGTATGAAATTTAAGAATAAAGTAAAAGAGATAATCCCTAATGGAGGGGGCTATCTTGGGGACATAGAAGAAATTGATATTAGTGGATTGGACGAAAGATTGCAAGGTTCCCAGTTTATATTGGCTTGTGATGTAGACAATCCTTTGATAGGTGCTAATGGAGCAACTGCTGTCTTTGGTCCTCAAAAAGGCGTGACCCCTGATATGATCAGTCATTTGGATGCGAATTTACATGTTCTAGCAGACAAAATTGCTGAAGTAACAGGTATTCATGTGCATCATACACCTGGTGCCGGTGCAGCTGGAGGACTTGGAGGTGCATTTCTTGCATTTTTTCCTGTCCATTTGAAGCCTGGTATTGAGGTGATTATGGAAGCCATTCATTTTGAAAATCAAATAGAGGGTGCTGATTTTATTATTACAGGTGAAGGAAAAACAGATCAACAAACTCTATCTGGAAAAGCACCAATGGGTATTGCTAAAGCTGCAAATAAAAGAGGTATTCCGGTTATATTAGTCTCAGGATTCATAGAGGCTGAAGATAAAGGTGAATTGTCATCCTACTTTTATAAGCTTGTGAGTATAGTAGACGATTCCGTAAGTGTAGATGAATCTATGGAAAATCCGATTCATCATTTGAAGGCAAAAACAAAGGAAATAATGCAAGCTATCCTAAAGAAAGAGGTGTAGGAAGATGTTGTTTTTAGTTATATTGTTAGGGGTAATTTTTGTTGTTGTTGCTACAGCCATTTTTAAGCTCCACCCTTTTTTAGCTTTATTAATTAGTGCTTTCTTTGTAGGAATTGCCTCTGGTATGCCATTGCTAACAGTGGTAGAGAACGTAAACAGTGGTTTTGGTGGGTTGATGACAAGTATTGGTATTGTAATTGTTGCGGGAACAATTATTGGAGTTATCCTAGAAAAGTCTGGTGCAGCATATCGGATGGCAGAGGTTGTCCTTCGTATTTTAGGTGAAAAACGACCACAGCTCGCTATGTCAATCATAGGCTTTATTGTTTCAATTCCTGTATTTTGTGATTCTGGTTTTATTATTCTATCAAGCTTAAAAAAATCATTAGCAAAACGTGCGAAGGTCAAGGTAGCTTCAATGGCAGTCGCTTTATCTACAGGTCTTTATGCGACTCATACATTAGTTCCTCCTACACCCGGTCCTATCGCAGCGGCAGGTAACATTGGGGCAACAGATTATTTAGGTACAATTATTTTAGTTGGTTTATTTGTTGCAATTCCAGCTACTATTGTTGGGTACTTATGGGCTGTTAAGGTAGGTACAAAAATTGATGTACCTGCTGACCATGAAGAGGCGCTAGATTATGAAGAGGTTATCAAGTCTTTTGGGAAAATGCCTTCTACATTTAAATCTTTCTTGCCAATCGTCTTGCCTATATTATTAATAGGAATCGGGTCAGTAGCTGCATTAGTTGGGGATGAGTCAGGATGGACGAATTTCCTTAGATTCCTAGGTTCACCTACAGTAGCACTGTTGTTTGGTGTGTTTGCATCTTTCCTATTGTTACCTGAAATTAGTGAAAAAACGTTGTCAGGCTGGATCGGTGAAAGTTTAAAAGAGGCAGCACCGATTCTATTAATCACAGGAGCTGGTGGTGCGTTTGGTACTGTTATTAAAAACTCGGGAGTAGCAGAATTACTGCAAGAAATGGATTTAGGAGTTCTGGCAAATGGAGCATTATTCCTGTTAGTACCATTCCTAATTGCGGCAGCTTTGAAAACTGCTCAAGGCTCCTCTACAGCGGCGCTTGTTATTACATCATCTTTAGTAGCCCCAATGCTTCCAACTTTAGGAATAGAGGGAGCATTACCGCTTGCATTAGTCGTAATGGCGGTAGGAGCAGGTGCAATGACAGTCAGCCATGTCAATGATAGCTATTTCTGGGTAGTGACACAATTTAGCGGTATGAATGTTACAGATGCTTACAAGGCGCAAACAATGGCAACACTACTGCAAGGTATTACCACTATCATCGTCACAGCAATTCTATGGTTCATATTTGTGTAAGTCGTTTAAGAGGTTGACTAGTATGTTACAGGTGCCTGGCACCTGTAACATAATACACCCTGTAAAATAAAAAATTGCAAAGTAAAAAACCCCATTTAGACACTACTTGCCAGTGCTTAGATGGGGTTTGTTTTAGTTGAAGGTTACTTTCCCTAATTGTAATCGGGTACCGACCGGAAAGAAAAACTTTTCACATTAAATATAGAAAGTAATATTAAAATGGCAGCTTCAATTTAATTAATCATAGGAGGAAAATAAATATTTCTAAAAAATCCACAAAATGTTTTGAAAATTTTATAAAAAGGTATTTTCAAATTTAATAAAAGGAGTATAATTGCATATAATATATTGCACATCTATAAAAGTCGCAATTTACAAAATATTTAATTGATTGGGGAAATACGTCATGAATAGTGTAAAAATTAGAATCACTGAAAATGAAATGAAGAACGAAAAAACGCCAGCTAGTCAACTTGCTTTTGGTACGAAATTTACAGATCATATGTTTATTGCGGACTATACTGCAGGAATTGGGTGGCATGATCACCGTATTGTCCCTTATCAACCGCTTACGTTAGATCCTTCAGCTACGATATTACATTATGGGCAAACTGTATTTGAAGGAATGAAGGCATATTTATCGGAGGATGGAGTAGTCAGACTGTTTCGTCCCGAACAAAATATGAAACGAATGAATAGTTCATGTGACAGATTGAGCATGCCTCAAATAGATGAAGATTTTGCTTTGGAAGCATTAAAAGAATTGCTAGAGATTGATAAGGAGTGGATTCCAACTGAGCCAGGAACCTCTCTATATATTCGACCATTCATGATTGCAACGGAGGCTCATTTGGGTGTTTCCGCTTCTAAAACGTACAGCTTTATGATCATTATGTCGCCAGTTGGTTCTTATTATAAAGAAGGTATTCATCCTGTTAAGATATTAGTAGAAAGTGAATATGTTCGTGCTGTTGCAGGTGGAACAGGAATGGCTAAAACAGCTGGAAACTATGCATCAAGCTTAAAGGCGCAGGAAGTGGCTGACAGAGAAGGCTATTCACAAGTTCTATGGTTAGACGGAATTGAACGTAAATATATTGAAGAAGTAGGAAGCATGAATGTGTTCTTTAAAATAGACGGAGAGGTTGTTACTCCATCATTGAATGGTTCTATTTTAGATGGTATTACTAGAAAATCCATTATTGAATTATTAAAATATTGGGGAGTGCCAGTAACAGAACGTAAGGTGTCTATGGAGGAAATACGCGAAGCTTATTTAGACGGTAAGCTAGATGAGGCATTTGGTACCGGGACTGCTGCAGTTATTTCTCCTATTGGTGAGCTACGTTGGAAAGGCGAATTATTCTATGTGAATAATGGAGAAACTGGCGAGATATCTAAGAAACTATATGATACTTTGACAGGTATACAACATGGCACTATTGAAGATCCATTTGGATGGGTCGTTGAACTAAAGCAGTAATAAGTATCGCTCCTAAAATTAGGAGCGATTTTTTTATGGCTCTCTTAAGTTTGAATTATATCAATTAAAATTCATCTCGTAACTAAAGTGCAAGTCCTGTCTAGTACGAAAGTTTTCACAATAAGCTACATAGTTTTCTTCTTTGATTTCTGGATATTTTGCTATCAAAGAGGGGAGTAGTTCGGTGTTTACAAAAGGATAGTCACTTTTTTTATCGTAAAAGTAAAAGGCAAAGGAGCTATAAGGATAATATTCCATTCTACTAGCCATAGCTTTAGAAGTTGTAAGTGGATTTTGGTGAATATAACTACTAACATTTAATAATCCAATGGGATCAGAAACCATACTGGAAAAAAATCTTGTTTCGTAAAGTTGTCCAAAATAATTATATTTTCGTTTGAAGTATTCAGAGTAGGTCTTGTTAATGGATAACATAACATCCGAAAGTGGTGTTTCAGGGGAGCGTATTAAAAGGTGATAATGATTATTCATAATGCAATAAGCAACAATAGTAAATTTTGATTTTTTATATGTACGTTGTAAAGCTCTAAAAAAGAGAGATACATCGCCCTCATTTAAGAATATATTCTGTCGATTATTCCCTCTCATTGTTACATGATAATAAAGCTCCGGCTGCCAAATCCTCCTCATTCTGCCCATTCCAGTTACCTCCATCTGTCCTTTTAAACTAACATACTATAAAGCTCTCAGTTCTTCAATGACTTAAATTATGTAATATTCATAATAATTTGATTTTTTTATGTAAAAAGTCGTTTGAATTCCTATTTTGCCGCTAAATTATAGCCTAAAATATTATAAAGCAGCTTTATTACGAGAGTATTACTGGTGCCAGGCACCAGTAATACTCTCGTAATGTTTGGTTTAGGTTGCTTAAATAGGTTGTAGTAGATTGTGTTAAAATAGGTATAAAGAGGAGGGGTGCGTATGAAAGAGAATGTATTAATTATAGAAGATGAGGAAAATATTGCGCGTGTTCTTCAGTTGGAGCTGGAATTCGAGGGTTATTCTGTAGAGATTGCTTATACAGGTACAGATGGCCTTATAAAATATAGAGAGCAAGCATGGGATCTTGTGTTGCTAGATTTGATGTTACCTGGCTTAAATGGGCTGGATGTTTTAAGACGCATAAGAGCGACTGAGGCTAATACTCCAGTTATTTTGTTGACAGCAAAGAGCGGCCTAGAAGACAAAGTAAAGGGTTTGGATTTAGGAGCGAATGATTATGTGACGAAACCTTTTGAAATTGAAGAATTACTTGCGCGAGTGCGCTCTGCCATTCGCTTCAACAAGTCCTCTCTCCCTATACCGGTTAAGCAGGAGAATGTTCATGTCTTTCATTCTATCGTTTTAAACGAGCAAACTAGAGAGATTACTAATGAAGGGGATCAGGTAAGTCTGACTCCGCGCGAATATGATTTGTTGCTGTATCTAATGAAGCATCCTAACCAAGTGTTAACAAGGGAACAACTGTTGGATGCGGTATGGGGATTTGATTATTATGGTGATACGAATATAGTGGATGTTTACATAAGATATGTGAGAAAAAAATTAGAGGAAAACGATCGCCTCTCTTACATACATACGGTAAGAGGCGTTGGATATGTTTTAAAGGAGCTGAGAAATGAAGCTTAAAGTTAAGATTCATTTATTCTCAACTTTTTTGACGTTAATTATTTTAGGCTTAATGAATGTAGGAATCTATTTTATATATGAACAAATGGCATTCGACACTGAATACAATCAATTGAATAGTGACGTGGACGAGCTAGTCTCAGCTCTCAGTAAGATGGGAGTAGATGATGACCCGGCTACAATTCTGAGAGCTTTTATTCCACCAAATGGGGGTATTAGGGTTTTCAATAGTGAAAAAACCCCCATTGTATTTGTAGAATCTATCGAAGAGATGAATGAATATTTTCCAGAATTACAAGAGGGAGAACGATATACCTCAGGTTATTTTCATGGTGTTCCGGTTCTTACGATTATAAAGCCGGTAATTTGGGCGAATGGTGAAGTAGTCGAAGTACAAACTATGAAACAGCTTATTGAAGTGGATAAAAACTTGGACTTTCTACGATGGACTTTAATCAGTGTGACATTAATAGGGATGCTGCTTATGACTATTTCAAGTGTCGCTTTGGGAAACATCATTACGAAGCCTATTAACAAATTGATCAATACGATGTCTCAAAGTAGACTATCTGGAAAATATCAAAAAATAGAGTTAAGTAAAAACCGTAAAGATGAAATGACACAGATGGGCATTGCCTTTAATGAAATGATGGAGCAGTTAGAGGAAAACTACAACAAGCAGGAGCAATTTGTGTCTGATGCCTCTCATGAATTAAAAACGCCTCTAACTGTCATAGAGAGTTATGCGAAGCTATTGTCTCGACATGGCTATAAGAATAAAGCGATAGCTGAGGAATCAGTGAATGCGATTATTAATGAAACGGCCAGAATGAAAGAGATGATTACTCAAATGCTTGTATTAGCTAAAGGGAATGGTCAGCAAACACAAAAAACAGAAACAATTGATTTATACGAACTTGTTGAAAGCACTCTACAATCTATGCGTACAGCTTATAATCGAAACTTTATCCTAAAAGGTGAGGGACCAATTTATGTAAACACAGATATGGAGCAGCTAACGCAACTTCTTTTTATTATTCTGGATAACGCTAGAAAATATAGTGAAAAGGAAATAAAAACAACAATATCAGAGGATGAGGAAAATACAGTGGTTGCGATTCTGGACTACGGTAATGGAATTCCTAAAAAAGATATTAATTATATTTTTGATCGTTTTTACCGAGTGGATGAGGCTAGAAATAGGAAAACTGGGGGAACGGGTCTGGGACTATCTATTGCTAAAGAGATAGCAAATCGACTATCTATAAAATTGGAAATAGATAGCACAGTTGGATTTGGTACTACAATTTATATTTTTATTCCAAAATCTCCAATTCTCATCAATTTTTAATGTTTGTCTTTTAAAATAGAATTGGGGGGAGGGAAAGCATGAATGAAATTTACTAAAATCAAAAAGTACTCATTGATTTTTGTATCAGTGACAGTTATTGTGGGCACTGGGTTCTTGTTGAATGTCACCCAATCGAACAGAAATTCTATATCAGAAAGTGAAGTTCGTTCCCAGCTAGAGCAATTATATGGTGCAGAGGTAACAGATATAACATTAAAAGAAGATGTGTATAAAGCACTTATTATGAAAAGCGGGACAGTTTATTTAGTTGAGATTAACCCTGAAAACGGTGACGTGTATTCATTGGAGCAAACTACTGAATATATGATTGAGGATTCAGCTTATTATGCAGGTAAAACACAAAGTGCTACATTTGACGATACTTTTGAAGTAATGGAATACCCATTGACTAGCAATATTCGACAAATAGAAAACAATAATAATATTGTGGTAGAAATGAGTCCAATCACACAAATTGAAATAAAAGAAAACAATAAAAACTCTATAAATAAAGTAGAAACTGCCCAAGCAACTGAGATTAAGTTAATCAAGTCTAGTATTTCTGCAACTTCTAAGATTGAGGAAAAGACTAACGATACTAAAGTTGATAAGCCGATAACAGAAGTGATTAAAAATGCAATAAAGGATGCCTTGAAAACTGAAAATACTAAAGTAGAGGAAGTTAAAAAAGACACCGTCAAAGAAAACGTTGCAAAAGCGGATGACACAAAAACAGAAGTAAAAACAGACTCTACTAAAATCGAGGGTATCAAAACAGATTCATCAAAATCAGAACCTGTAAAAAATGAAGTTTCTAAGACTGAAACTTCGAAGACAGAGAGTAATAAAACGGAGTCTGGTAAAGTGGAATCCGTTAAAACTGAAACTAGTAAAACAGAAACGACCAAAGCAGAAGAGGCAAAAAAAGAGGAAGTAAAAAAAGAAGAGGATGACTCTAAATCTTCCACTACTAGCACTACTCAAAGTGAGTCTAAAAAGCCTGAAGAACTAAAACCAGAGAAGCCAGCTACTGTTTTGATCACAGCTGAGCAAGCAACAAAAATAGCACAGCAACAACATAAGGGTACAGTTGAAAGTAATTCCTTTATAAAAACAAACGAAGGCGGTTACTATTTAATAGTAATGCAAACAGCGTCTACAGATGGTGAGTCAAAGGATAGTAAGGATAAGAAAACGAAAGCAACGATTCAGGTGCATGCGATTTCTGGAAAAATTCTTTCTGTGACATGGGAGTAATTAATTCTCATCAATTTCTAATAAAACTCTCTGTGTATTCTCATTTAGTTCCTATATGATGAACTTATAGCAAAATTAATATAAGTTGTTGAACAAGTTTTGAAGGAGCTTTTTCACCAACTAAGCATAATAGGGGATACTTTTTACACACGAGCGATAAAACGATGTGGAAGTAACGAAGGTAAAAAATTACGGCGATTTAAATATACCCTTGAGCGATAACAAGGAAAAACATCTCATTCTACCATCCCCGTAGAATGAGATGTTTTTATTATGTCTAAAGATAATTGCCTAGAGAGTATACAATTTGTATGATCGGACCTCTATTTGATTTCGCTTTTATTCCTAGTTTAAAATAAATGGACAATATAGGAGCAATATGGAAAAATTGTTTTGAATAAATAATCTAAATAAAAGTACTGAATAATTTTAGCTTACAATATTAATAGAGGTGAAAGACAAATGTATGACGTAGTAGCATTAGGTGAAATATTAATCGACTTCACTCCTTATGGTAAATCCGAAAATGGGAATATTTTATTTGAAAGAAATCCGGGCGGAGCACCAGCAAATGTACTAGTTATGCTGAGTAAGCTTGGATTAAAAACGTCCTTCATCAGTAAAGTAGGTGCAGACGAATTCGGAAAATTTCTAAAGGAAACTTTAGATTCCTATAAAGTAGATACAACTGGACTAGCTATAACTGACGAAGTGAACACCACTTTGGCTTTTGTTCATCTGCAGCCTAATGGAGATCGCTCTTTCAGTTTTTATCGAAAACCAGGTGCAGATATTACTTTGGAGGAAAAAGAAGTGAACTACAAATTAATAGACAGAGCCAAATTATTTCATTT
This sequence comes from Psychrobacillus sp. FSL K6-2843, assembly GCF_038626375.1. Lineage (NCBI taxonomy): Bacteria > Bacillati > Bacillota > Bacilli > Caryophanales > Bacillaceae > Psychrobacillus > Psychrobacillus sp. FSL K6-2843. The sequence continues at coordinate 1,004,860 of NZ_CP152021.1, forward strand.
TGGTTCTGTTTCAATGACTAATGAACCTGCAAGGCAAGCCACTCTTAGTGCAATTCAATATGCTAAAGATAAAGGATTACTTATTTCTTATGACCCCAATTTACGTGAAAACCTGTGGGAGGATTTGAAAGAAGCGAAGAAAATAATCTCCGATAGCTTATACTTTGCGGATATATTAAAAGTATCTGAAGAAGAGCTTCTTTTTTTAACCGATTCATCTGACTATAAAGAGGGAACAGAAACATTATATAGAAACTACGGAATCTCATTAATTTTTGTAACTCTTGGAGAAAATGGATGCTTTTTTAGATATAAGGATAAAACTGAAATTATTCCACCTTATGTAGTGAGAGCTATTGATACAACCGGATCCGGTGATGCATTCTTCGGAGCATTGTTGTACAAAATTTTAGAGAAATCTCCTATTGAAGAAATGAATATAGAAGGTCTAAAATCTAGTGTGCTCTTTGCAAATGCTGCAGGAGCATTAGCTGCTACTAAGAGAGGTGGCATACCTGCTCTTCCAGATTTAAAGGATATTACTCAGTTCCAAGAGGCAAACCATAAAATATAATTAAGAAATAAAATATTTTTGAATTATCTTCATGCTATTAACGAAAAAAACTGCACTACCTGTTGGTAGTGCAGTTTTTTTGTTTACTATTTTCTTTTTGTTAGTCTTCCGATGGCAAATGCACCAGCTGCAATACCAAGGATTGTATTTGTTTTTTTGTTGAAAACTTGTTTTACGACAAGGTTCATGTTCGCTGGTCGTTCTGCAAGGCGACGCATGAAGTATCCATACCAGTCTTTACCGAAAGGAACGTATGTGCAGAAGTTATAACCTTCTTTAGCAAGCTCTAGTTGCATATCCGTGCGGAAACCATATAGCATTTGGAATTCAAATTTGTCATATGAAATATTGTTGTCTTTGATAAATTGTTTAATATGGTTAATCACATTATGATCATGTGTTGCGATTGAAGTGAATTTACCATTCAATAAATGCCATTCAATTAATTCAATGTAATTTTTATCGATTTCTTCTTTTGTTTGGTAGGCTACATCTGCTGGTTCTTTATAAGCACCTTTTACGATTCGAAGTCGGAAGTTTTTATACTTTTGAATATCTTCAGCAGCTCGGAAGAAGTATGCTTGAATTACTGTACCTACGTTATCAAATTCCTTAGACAATTCGTCTAGGATATCAAAGGAAGGTTGTAAATGTTTGTTAGATTCCATATCGATATTAATAAATGTATCGTATTTTTTTGCTACTGCTGCGATATCTTTTAAGTTTTGTAATGCAAAATCATAATCTATATCTAGCCCTAATTGAGAGGGTTTTAATGAAATATGAGCATCAACCTGATGTTCTTCAATTGCTTCAATAACAGCGATAATTTGAGCTTTTGCTTCTAAAGCTTCTTCTTTTTCAAAAACAAACTCACCTAAATTATCTACCGTACAAGAGATACCTTGAGCATTAAGTTTTTTAATACTTTGCATTGTTTCTTCGATATTCGTTCCTGCTACAACATGTTGAGCACCCATTTTTAAACCATATTTTTTAGCTGCTCCGTTTAATGCTTTGTTTTCTGATAATGTCATAAAAATATCTTTTAACATGATAATACTCCTATCTCTATTGGGATAACTAATTATAACATAAATCACTTTCATTCGTAAAAATTAGCGTGAGTCGACAGGGAATTAACAAGAAAAATGATGAATTATTAAGATATTATAAATATTTGAAAACATCTTGCTAAATCTATTGAATTACGATAACTTTTAGTAGTATATGAATATTTTGACAGATCATATATTAGATAAACTAGGAGGTAAGACATGAAGAACAAGACGATCAAAAAAACGGCGGTAGCTGCAATTGTGGCGACATCATTATTTTCTGCATCTAGTATTTCCTTCGCAAGTACATCTATCCAACAGGTGATTGACAACGCAAGAAAAGATATCAAACAAGCTTCTTATTCTTATTCGACACCTGCTCAAGCAGGCAAATTGGCAACGAGCAAAGAATTATACCCTATATTAAATAAAGCAAAAGCAAATTATCAAAAAGCTAAAAACGAAATTAACAAATCTAATGTAAAGAATAAAGCAGCACTTCTAAAAAGCTTAGACGATTTATATTATGAACGTGTAACAAAAGGACTTATTCCGTATATCGATGCGTATAACTATGCTGACAAATATTTAACACCGATTATGAATGAAATTGAAGCAGCAGAAGCTAACAAAGACTGGGCTAAGATCGAAAAAGGTTACCATAAGCTATCTGCTCAATTAAAAACTAGAACTGCTATCTTATACCGCTTTACAGGAAGAGACGCTCGTCATCTATTACTAACTCAATATAAAGATCCAGCTAACGAAGTAAGAAATGAATTGATGGTTCCTGTAACTGTATTTATGAAAGTTAACCAAGCTGAAGCCCTACTTTCTGCAGGAAAACAGGATGAAGCAAACAAAGTGATTGCAACAATCCAGCCACTTCTAGAGAAACTCCCGAATGAAAAGGATCTACCAGCGGTTAACCAGCTTTTGGAGATGGTACACAGCTTAAATTCTCAAGTTGACGCAGATTTTTCTCTATCTCTAATGCATGTAAATGATACTCATGGTCATGTGGAGAAAGCACCAAAGCGAGTCACTGCAGTAAAGGAGTATAGAGCTTCTCACAAAGACGCTCTACTTATAGATGCAGGGGATGTATTCTCTGGAACGCTTTACTTCAATGAATTTAAAGGCCAAGCAGATTTAGAATTTATGAATCTAATGAAATATGATGTGATGACATTTGGTAATCATGAATTTGATTTAGGAACTTCTACAGAAGGACATAAAGCATTAAAAGAGTTTATCGAAAAATCTAATTTTCCGTTTGTTAGTTCAAACGTGGACTTCTCACAAGATGATTTGTTCAAAGGGTTATTTAATGTAAAAGTATCAGATGATCCTAAAAATGGACAAATCTACAGCGGTATTGTAAAAGAAATAAACGGTCAAAAAGTTGGTATCTTCGGTTTAACTACTGCTGAAACAGAAGGTATCTCAAGTCCAGAAAAAGTAAAATTCACTGACTACATTAAAGCAGCTCAAACTATGGTTGATGAGTTCGAAAAGCAAGGAATTAATAAGGTTATGGCTGTCACTCATATTGGTTATGATGACAACCCGGCAGTAGATAATGACTTAATGCTAGCAGCTGCAGTTACTGGAATTGATGTAATAGTTGGTGGACATAGCCATACAGAGCTGAAAAAGCCTGTAGTTGTAAGTAAAGATAGTAAAGGTGCTGAAAAGGATCCTACTGTTATTGTGCAAGCTTATCAATATAGTGATTTCCTAGGAACTTTAGAGGTAGACTTTGATAAAGAAGGTAAAGTAATTGCTCATGAAGGTGAGTTAATTCCAATTAAAGATCAAAAAGATGATGAGGAAGCCCTAAAGCTTTTTGAAAAGTACTCAACTAAAGTAAAAGAAATTGAATCAAAAGAAATTGGTGTATCTACGGAGAAGGATTTAGAAAATCCTCGAGTAAGCGAAGATGATTCACAGCCAAGCGTACGTAAAAACGAAACAATTTTAGGTAATATCATTACAGAAGGTATGCTAGCTAAAGCTAAAAAGTATGATAATAAAGTAATTATGGCGCTTCAAAATGGCGGAGGTATACGCTCAGAAATCAAAGCGGGACCAATCACAGTTGGTGATGTAATTACTGTTCTTCCTTTCGGTAATACACTAGCTACAATGGAAATCAGTGGTGCTGACTTAAAAGCAGCATTTGAGATTAGCTTCAAAACCTATCCAAAGGAAAATGGCGGATTCTTACATGTGGCAGGTGGTAAGGTAACATTTGATTCTTCTAAACCTGCTGGAGAGAGAGTCGTTTCCATTCAATACTATGGAGCAGATGGTAAATTAGTAGATATTAAGGATAATGAGACATATGTAGTTGCCACAAATGCGTTCACCGCTAAAGGTGGAGATAGCTATGATGTGTTTAAGAAAATCTACGAAGCTGGTAAAGTAACTGATTTAGGTCTTTCGGATTGGGAAAACCTACGTGAACAATTAGAGTCTCTTGTTAAAATACCTACAGAAATTGAAGGTAGAATTGTTGATGTAAAAAAATAAAATAAATCCTTTAAACCCCTTATCTTTTTAAAATAGATAGGGGGTTTTTATATGCACACTTATTTCCAACATAACGTAAAAAATAAACAAATATATTGTATGTGTGGTCGGAAATGGATTTCTATTACTCTAAAATTCACTTCTTTTTTATTTGTTCGTAATATTATGTCAGAACCTTCTCTTTCATAACAGTTGATTAACAATGATTTTACAACCGTTTAGTAAGAATTATGCGGGGTATTTTAAAGATTAGGCACCTGATATTTACACTTAGGTGTATATCTAACTTCCAGCTTCAAGTCGAAGCGAATGCTTACTTTCCAAAAGAAAGAGGAGGCGTTTTCTTATGAAGAAAACAGGTATAAAAGCAACAGCTGCAACAGCCCTTCTATCAGCTACAATTTTAGGAGGACCTTTAGTTGGCAGTGCACATGGAGGACCAGGAGATCACGGTGGCCCTAGTAAAGATAAGGGACATTCAAAAAACGGATATAAATCTCATCAAATGATGGAGAAAAGGGAACAGCAGAAAGATGAGCGTAGAGACGGATTAGAGCAGAAACGTGGCCAGTGGAACAATAATGTTGATAACGTCAGTAATGTACAGGATAAAAAAATTGATAGAAGTAAAGGAAATGCGGGAGTGGCCCATCAGGATAGGGAACATGTGAAACCAAATATGCCAGAAGTTTCAGGAGTTACTTTTGCAGTAGCAGACGCTTATGGTAAAAATACTATTTTGCCACTGTTAGCAAACATTAATACAGCAGAGGCGAACTTAGATTGGCCAGTCCTTGCAGAAAATTATCATCTGCTATCTAAGGAATTAAAATATGGCACGGCTATTTTTTATAAAACGACCGGTGAAGAAAATAGTAGTACCCTGATCGCTAACTATAAAGCACCTGCAGAAGAAGCAAGGGGAAAGCTAGCTTTACCATTGTCCATTTATACAGGACTAGTCCAAGCTGAAAAAGAGCTGGATGAAGGTAATGTAGCGAAGGCATGGAAAAAAATTGAGAAACTTAAAGTACTAGCGAGCAAATTAGACAATGTGGAAAACAATGCTTTACAAAAGGACATAGTGAATAAAGTAAATGCTTTAGAGGAAAATGTAAAAAATAATCTCCCAGATCAAACTTTCTCTAAGCAACTATAGGCTTTAATAAAGTGATCTCCCTTACTTGCTAAAGTTGTAATTTGATAGCTTAAACAGAATAAAATTAATAAAAGGGTTGTAAGTGTAGCTTGGCACTTACAACCCTTTTAGTAAAGTATATGCTTTCTTTTTATCTACAGCGAGCCTCTATAGAAAAAGCTATAGTAGATGGTCGTTTAATTGTTTACTAACTTGATTTCTTAATATGCTGATTTAAATATCCAACGGTCTATTGTGAATTTTTTTATAGTCTCCATATTCGGTTCATAGCCTATTCCGTATCCAGTCGGGGCAGTAATGTATCCATCTTTAGCAATAACCTCTGGACTAATAATATCCTCATCCCAATAACGGGAAGAACTAGATGTATCTCCTGGAAGAGTAAAGTTTGGTAAGGTTGTAAGCGCAATGTTGTGTGCCCTACCGATACCGGCTTCTAGCATACCTCCACACCAAACAGGTATATTTTTTTCCATGCAATAGTCATGTATTTTTTTCGCTTCTGTAAGTCCGCCAACACGACCTATTTTAATATTAATAACTTTAGCGCTGCCTAATTCTACTGCTTTTTTAACATCCTCTAGTGAGAGAATACTTTCATCCAAGCAGATGGGAGTTTGTATTTCATTCTGTAGCTTAGCGTGGTCTACAATATCATCGTAATCTAGTGGTTGCTCTATCATTAATAGATTATATTGGTCGAGCTCTTTTAATAATGAGATGTCTTTAAGTGTATAAGCTGAATTAGCATCGGCCATTAAAGGTATATTTGGGAAAGCTTCTCTTAGAGCTGCTATTAAATTGACATCTTGTCCAGGTTTTATTTTGACTTTAATACGTTTATAACCTTCATGTATGTAACGACGGACTACGTTTAATAGCTGCTCTGTGCTCTTTTGTAAACCAATACTTACTCCTACTTCAATTTTTTTAACTGAACCACCGAGTGCCTCGGAAAGTGTTAAGTGATTTCTTTTTGCGTAAAGGTCCCAAATGGCTCCCTCTATACCGGCCTTTGCCATATTGTTTTTTCTTATAGGAGAGAATATGGCAGATACTTCGTCAGGGTGGTTTATTTGTTTATTTAACACTAAAGGGATTAAAAAATCTTTTATGATATGTAAATTGGTTTGAAAGGTTTCCTCGTTATACCAAGGCGCTTGGAAGGCAGTAGTCTCACCCCAGCCGATATTTCCCTCTTTATCCATGACTTCAACGAGTAGGAAAGGCTTCTCTTGAACACTACCAAAGCTAGTGACAAAAGGGGTTTTCATATTCATATTCAGATGATGTAACGTTATTTGTTGAATGATCAATTTTATATGGCTCCTTTGTTTGGAGGTACTTCAGGATTTTTTAATAAACTGATAATAATTCACCGGCTCATTGGTTTTTCGAACTGCAATAATAGAGTAATCCTCTATAAATAAAGTTTGAATAATTTTTCTAATTTGCAGATTCCACTTTAATGCTAAATCAGGCTCGGTAACCCGCATTTCCTGTATCAGTTGAGGAATTGGCACCTCATATGCGTCCTCTGTCGGAATAAATAAACAAGGTTCAATTAATACTGGATAATTATGTTCTGTAATGGCAATTTGAAATGGTTGTTTAAAAGTTTTATTTTCCGACATCCAATTATCCTCCACTTTCTCACTCTTAATCTACCACTTTTTCATAACTGTTTCATTGATATTCCATGTAATTTTATGAATCCTCGTCAGTACTTTCAAAAAGAAAATGACTCGGAATACTTTGATACATAATCTGCCTATTTTTGAAGGCATCCTTTTGCTCCACAATTAACCCAGAAACGATAGCATTCATAAATGAAAATAAGGGGGCTACTGCATCAAAGGTCGATTTATTTTGAGAAAACACAGGAAATAATACGTCGCTAAATTCATGAATAGGAGCGAGCATAGAATCACTGATACCAATAACATAAGCCTTTTGTTTTTTGACAAGCTCAGCAATTTGAAGTGTTTCCTTCAAATAACGATGAAACGATATAATGATGACAACTGAATTCGAGTTCATCTGGGAGACAGTTCTAATCACATCTTCAGTATCTGGTCTTATAAAGTGAACATTTTCTTTTACTAGCCCTAAAGAAAAGGAAAGCCAATTCGCTGCTGGATATGAAGTACGTAGGCCCAAAACGTATATTGCTTTAGCCTTTGACAGGCGCTGAACAGCTGCATAATAAGAAGCAGCATCTATTTGATCCATAGTTGTGAGGATGGATTGGCGATCTTTCTCCATAACCTGTTTATGAAAACTATCTTCTTGAGACAGCTCAATTTCTGTGTGCTGATAGGGGCTAGTCGTGGGTTCATTTATAAAAAAATGTTCTCGCATTCGTTTTTGAAGCTCCACATAGCCTGAAAAGCCAAGAGAATATGAAAATCGTATAACAGTTGATTCACTTATCCCTATTCTTCCACCTAATTCGGCGGCGGAACAAAGCGCAATATCTCTAGGATGATCTAGTACATAAGTAGCCATCTTTTTTTGACTTTTAGACATACTAACGAAGTTATCTCGAATCAGATTATGTAATATCACATTGTTCTCCTTTTGAAGTTAAGGCATTATTTGAGATCCTTTTTGAAGTAGAAGCTTCATTTTCTATTATTGCTTAATTTATCATAATATTCCATTGATTACAATTACTTTTTGGTAAATGGTAGTTATTACGTAAATTGTTTATAATAGCTTAATCGTAAAACGAAAAAACCCACTTATTAGTGGGTTGAAATTATTTTGTATTTTCTTTTTTCTCGTTTTTTTTATCCTCTTCGGCGTCAAAATCAGGACAACCTTCTCCAACCATGTTAAGAGAGGCGATCTCATCTAAATCTCGCCTTCTTTTCATTTCATTCGGATCAACAGGATTTGAATGCAATTATTATCCCCTCTCAACTTTTACTTCAATATATTCTTTCAAAAAAGAAAAAAGTCCAAAAAAATATTTTGTCCATAAAAAATTGCTTAAATTTGTATTATGTGCAGGAATTAAATCACAAAATGTAATAATCACGTCAAAAAAATGATTCTGATAATTGTAAAAATAAAATGAAATAGTAAAATAAAATTAATAGAGGGGAGCGTTAATCGTGCCAGTTAAACATTTTGTCCATGGAATGAATAAAAGTATTAGTCATGTCGAAAAATCTGTAGAACAAATGGTATTTCAAACGAGTATGACTAAGGCGGAACAACAACAAATTATGCAAGCTTTACTAGAACTAAGTGAAAAAGTAAAACTGATTGAAACATATATTAATATGGAAAAAAGAAAAGACATCTCTTAATGTCATTTCTTTTAACAAATATTTAAGCAGGCCCAGGTTATAAAGACTCGTAAGAAAGTGCCTCAGCAATTTTTGTGATCTCTGTCAAAGGTGGATGACAAATATTGTTTTGACATATTTGCACAGATAAAGCCTGTGGCGATTCGTTCATTGACCACACATCAAATGGTCTGTATGTTGTCTGCAGGAGAGTGGTAATATCTCCAAATGGATGACCGCTTAATTTTATTTGTCTACCATTACTATTTTGTGACATAAAGCCAATTAGTAAAGAAAGATGAGAGGTAGGGTACAGTGTGATTTCCTCAGCAAAAGTTGTGACTGTTCTTTCAGCCTCTTTCAGTAGAGCCATGTCATCTGTAATTTTTGCTAGTTTCCATAACTGCCAGGCAATGGTTCCGTTTCCGGAAGGAATAACCTGATCCATCACGATTTTTTCTCGAACCAATAGTTTTTCGGCATTATTGCTTGTAAAATAAAATCCTCCGTTTACTTCATCCTTAAATTGCTGTGTAATTATTATTGCTGTTTTTTTAGCTTTTTCTATATATTTTTCTTTTCCTGTAGCCTCATATAGTTCGATAAATGCCCATAATAAATTAGCATAGTCACCCAAATATGCGATATGCTTTGTCTCGCCTTCTCGATATGTTGCATATAGTGTGCCTTCCCTTATAAGATGGGATTCTATAAATTGAAGTGCATCTTTTGCTAATTCGATAAAGGGAGAGTTAGTAAATACGGCTCCTGCCTTTGCAAGTGCAGCGATCATCAACGCATTCCAAGAAGTAATCACTTTGTCATCCAAATGAGGGGAGACACGTGATTGACGCTGCATTAATAGCAAGGTCCTTGAATTCTCTATACGTTCCTCCCATTCATCCTCTGATATATTAAACTCTTCTAGAATAGAAGCTGGATCGATATAAATCAGGTTCGGTATGTTTTCGCCCTCGAAATTTCCTTCTTCCGTAATATCATAGGTCTTAGCAAAAAGTAAGCCTTCCACGTCTCCTAAGACCTCCATTATTTCATGATAAGACCAAGTATAATACGTACCTTCTTTACCTTCACTGTCTGCATCAAAAGCAGAATAAAATGCACCATTTGGATGTAACATTTCTCTTTTAAGAAATTTAACCGTATTATAAACAATTTCTTCATATTGCGGGATTCTGGTGATTTGGTACGCCTCTGTATAAACCATTAGAAGTAAGGCTTGATCATATAACATTTTTTCAAAGTGAGGTACAAGCCAAACCTCATCTGTAGAGTATCTAGCAAATCCATAGCCAAGATGATCATAAATTCCACCACGAGCAATCCCATCTAAAGTAGTTTCTACTATGTTTAGAGCGTCTGCATCCTTTGTTGTATCATAGTATCTCATCAAAAAGAGCAGGTTAAGAGGAGAGGGAAACTTTGGCTCTTTTCCGAATCCGCCATATTGGGAATCAAACATACTCGATAAATGTTTGAACGCAGTTTCAAATATAGAAGGTGGTAGAGTTTTGTCTTGACCCATTTCCTTTTCGGTAGCTTGAAGTGCCGCAGTGAGCTTTTCACTAATCTCTTCTATATGTTCAAATTCGTTTTGAAATACATTATGTAATCGTGGCAGCAATTCAAGCAAGCCGGGTTTTCCGTACTTTTGTTCCTTTGGAAAGTAAGTTCCTGCATAAAAGGGCTTTTGCTCAGGTGTTAAAAAGACATGGAGTGGCCATCCTCCTTCTCCAGTTAGCATCTGGCAAACGGTCATATAAATAGAATCAATATCCGGGCGTTCCTCTCGATCAACCTTTATGGATATAAAATACTTATTTAAAATGTCGGCGATTTCTTGATCCACAAAAGATTCTTGTTCCATCACGTGACACCAATGACAACTACTATATCCAATACTAACAAAGACCGGCTTGTTCTCTAGTTGTGCTTTTTCAAATGCCTCCTTGCTCCATGTAAACCATTCGACTGGATTATAAGCATGTTGCAGTAAATAAGGAGATTTTTCAGTGATTAGTCTATTAGGTTTATTATTAGGCATTAAATCAACTTCCTTCTGTAAGAATGATTTATTTGTACTTTACCCAATAATTGATCTTTTAATAGTTATCAATGGCTTTAGTATTATATTTTCTTATATATAAAGCAGAGTTAACATCTAGTTTGTATAGAAAAATATATAAATATAATTATATTATATTTGTCTTTTTAAATGGTACAATGTGGAATGTATATAGTGTAAAGGGATTTATATACATAAGATTTTAGTAACTAATAGGTAATAAATACAAAAGGATTGTGTATGTAAATGAAATTAGAATTGCTTTTAAATGAAGTAAAGAATATTAAGGGAAATCATGAACTTATTCAACGGAAAACTGGAGGCTACTATAATATTTTTGAGATTACCAATATTGCTCATGATGAGGTACGGATATGCCGTTTCCTCTATGATTTATTAAATCCGAAGGGTAGTCATTATCAAGGAAATATTTATTTACAACTTTTTATCGAACATGTCCTTCAATTAGAAATACCTTTAACGGAAATAGAACACGTTAATGTATATCGTGAATTCTTAATTGAAAATAATCGGAGAATTGATTTAGTCATTCAGACGCCTAATTATTTTATTCCAATTGAAGTTAAAATTTTTGCAACAGATCAAGAAAATCAGTGCGCAGACTATTTAAAAGTAGCCCAAAATGCCAACGTTTTTTATTTAACTCGTTTTGGTGAAATGCCTTCTGATAATAGCATTATAGAGAAGAAACACATTACTCCAATCTCTTTTTCTCTAGATATTATCAAATGGTTAGATAAATGTCTTGAGCACCGTGATATTATCAAGGTTGCATCCATACGAGAGGTACTTTTTCAGTTTCAATCAGCTATTAGGAATTTTACAAACCAATTGGAGGATGAGCAAGAGATGGAAATAAAAGAGCTGCTAAAAACCTCGTCTGCATCAATGAAAAGTGCTGTTGCAATTGAGAAGAGTTTAAAAGGGGTAAAAACTGATTTATTGCTTCGTATATTTAAAGGATTAGAAGAACGCATAGGGTTGGGAAAATTACATAATACATATGATTATGAATTTAATAACATGAAAAAAATAGAAACCTTTTATGATGTAAAGGGCAGTACTTGTCCAGGGATTAGTTATTTATATAAAGAAAATGTGAAGCCAGGAGTGGATATTTGGTTTCGACTTGAAATAGAAGATTATTTAGATGCTGGATTTGTCGTGGCTAAAAATTCAGAGCTTACTCAACAGGTTTTAACTGAAGAAGAAATTAAACTTCATATTCCTCATTTAAATCCCGAGCTCTTAAACTGGTGGGCGTATTGGGAACACTTACCTGTAGATGATGCAAATCAAGTTCCTAATTTTAAATATTTAGATGATGAAAATTTATATTTTAAGCTTTTTGATGAATGGTATTTTAAAGAATTTATAAACGAGTCAATGAAACGAATTGAATTAATTTTTCCATATAGAAAGTAAAGTAATTTTCGAGGTAGGATTTTTTTGCTCTATCATTATACAGTTGCTAGTAGAACGCGAACGTAGCTAATACCCCTCAAAAAGCCCAAAAAATGAATCATGTTTACATAAAAGTAAACATGATTCAAAACAAATCGGCTACAAGCTAATACCGGTAGAAAGTAGTAAAAAGTTTAGTGAAACAATTGCTACTGAGATGTGCATTAAAACTGTTAACCAGTTTTTGCTCGAGCTTTGGAAATCCTGTACAGTCATAGCTACTGACCATATGAAAATAAACAAATATGCTAATTGTAAAAATATTGCTGGCAACATCATAACACCTCCTCTTTTCTATCATATTGCGACGAGAGGAAAAGAACTCCACTAATGTCTATCTTTTATTTATTAGACTTTTATTGAATGTAAAAATGTTAACAATGGCATGCTAAAGCTATGAATTTAGTATCTCTCTTACAACTGTTAATTTCACATAAAGATGAGATAACAAATGCAGAAGTTAAGTTGCATAAAGTATGGTGATTTCTACTAACTATGAACGCATTAGCTTTGGAAAGCGACAAGTTCTCTATGAAGCCTATGGATCTTTTTGATGCTGTAACTGTCTCAGTCGTCCTAATGGTTTTCGCGACCTCCTGGAAATAAAGTTATAAAACCTTTGACAAGCTATAATAAATCGTGTAAATTATCCAATGTACGAACAATTTATCTTTTATACAATAAAAATATTCGTGTTTGGGAGTGTTGTAACGTGGAAAACGTATTTGATTATGAGGATATTCAATTAATTCCTGCGAAGTGTGTGGTTAACAGTCGTTCTGAATGTGATACTACAGTTTCTTTAGGTGGACATAAATTTAAATTACCGGTTGTGCCTGCAAACATGCAAACAATCATTGATGAAAAAATTGCATTGTATTTAGCGGAAAATGGATATTTTTATATTATGCATCGTTTTCAGCCAGAGGAACGTGTAGATTTTATTAAGAATATGCAATCCAAAGGTTTAATCGCATCTATTAGTGTAGGTGTAAAAAAAGAAGAATATGATTTTGTTGAACAATTGGCTAATGAAGCATTAGTTCCTGAATTTATTACAATAGATATTGCTCATGGTCATTCTAACGCAGTAATCGATATGATAAAGCATATTAAAAAACATATACCGAAAAGCTTTGTCATTGCTGGTAACGTGGGAACGCCTGAAGCTGTGCGTGAGTTAGAAAACGCTGGTGCAGACGCTACGAAGGTAGGAATTGGACCAGGCAAGGTGTGCATTACAAAAATCAAAACTGGCTTTGGAACTGGCGGTTGGCAATTAGCTGCATTACGCTGGTGCGCAAAAGCTGCTAGTAAACCAATTATAGCGGACGGTGGAATTCGTACCCACGGTGACATAGCTAAGTCTGTAAGATTTGGAGCATCCATGGTAATGATCGGTTCGCTATTTGCAGGACACGAGGAATCTCCTGGAGTAACAATTGAAAAAGATGGTAAACGTTTTAAAGAGTATTTTGGATCAGCTTCTGAGTTTCAAAAAGGTGAAAAGAAAAATGTAGAAGGCAAAAAAATGTTCGTTGAGCATAAAGGGAATCTTGAGGATACCTTAAGAGAGATGGAGCAGGATTTACAATCTTCTATTTCTTATGCAGGTGGAAACAAACTTGACGCTATACGTAATGTAGACTATGTAGTCGTTAAAAACTCCATCTTTAATGGAGATAAAGTATATTAAAAAGTATCTTATTTTGGAAATAATTTCTATTAATTAACAAGGTGATATGGTACAATTTCTCTGAGATTATTATTTCAATAACAAAAAATAGGGAGTGTTTCATATGGCTGTTAATGTATATATTAACTTTAATGGGAATTGTCGAGAAGCAGTAGAATATTATAGCCAAGTTTTTAAAACAGAAGAGCCACAAATAATGACTTTTGGTGAAGCACCAAAAGATCCAAACTTTAGTCTTCCAGATGAGGTCAAAGATTTAGTTATGCATACTCGTCTTAATATTGGTGGTAGTAATGTGATGTTTTCAGATACTTTCCCTGATTATCCTTTTGTTGTTGGAAATAATATTAGTTTAGCTTATATGAGCGAAGACGAGGCAGAAATTAAAGCCGCTTTTGAAACTCTTAAAGAGGGTGGAAAAGTTGGTATGGATATACAAGAAACCTTTTGGAGTAAGTGCTACGGAATTGTAACAGATAAATTCGGGATTGAGTGGCAATTGAGCCTTGAAATGAATAACCATTAGTACATTTTAAAGAGGATGGGACAAAACCCACCTTAGAAAATTACGAGTCCCGAAAATTTACCGATTAGTAAATTTTCGGGACTCTTTTCTATTACATAGTGGTGTTCTCCGCTACAGTGGACGCTTTCCTAGGGCACGGATCGAGCCCATAGTCTCTCCCACACGCTATCTTAAATAAATATCTTGCCTGGATTTAAAATACCATTCGGATCAAAAAGTAATTTAATAGACTTCATCAATTCTACCGCTTCGCCATGCTCTTTTAGTTGATACTTCATCTTCCCGACACCTACACCATGCTCACCTGTACAGCTCCCACCTAATTCTATTGCTTTCATGGCAATTTGGTCGTCTGTATATTTTGCTTTAGCTTTTTCTACAGGATCGTTAGGATCATACATGACCATCGTATGGAAATTACCGTCACCTACGTGTCCAAACACACCACCGATAAGACCGCTTTCCTCTAATAGTGTACGACCGAATACTACCATCTCGGCTAGCTTAGAGATAGGTACGCATGCATCGGCACCAGTAGAAGCTTTTCCTTTAATATGCTTGTAAGAATAGGCTAGCTCATGACGAGCCTTCCACAAATCGGCACGATCTTTTGGGGTATTGGCGCGTTCCCAATTGCTACAACCGAATTCCTTCATTAATTCTTCTACAACCGAAGCTTCCTCTTCAACAATGTTAGGTGTACCTGCAAATTCAAAGAATAGTGAATGCTCTTCTGGGAACGCATAGCCCCCATAACTATTCACTTGTTTAATACTCTCAGCATCTACTAGCTCCATTCTAAGTACTTGTATCCCACAGGACAAGACTGCCTGAGCAGCTTCTGCACATTCTCCAGGTGTATTAAATGTACAACGTGCAGCTAAAACCTTTTCAGGTATGCCATGTAGCTTGAGTGTAGCCTTTGTAATAACTCCTAACGTCCCTTCGGAGCCAGCCATTATTCCATTCAAGTTGTAGCCAGAAGAGGACTTCTTCGCCTTTGAACCAGTATGTATGACAGTGCCATTTGCTAGAACAACCTCTAAATCTAATATTTGGTCTCTCATAGACCCATATCGTACGGCCGTTGTGCCGCTTGCATTATTTGCGATCATTCCACCAATCGATGCATCCGCACCGGGATCAATTGGAAAGTAAAGTCCATGCTTATTTATAAATTCGTTTAGCTGAAGTCGGGTGATGCCTGGCTCTACTGTTATCATCAAATCCTCAGGATAGAATTCTATAATTTTTTTCATATTATCGAAGTTCATAGAAATTCCTTTGTGAATCGGAATAGCTTGACCTTCTAGTCCGGATCCTGCTCCATAGGGGGTAACAGGAATTTTATGCTCATTTGCTATTTTCAATACTTTCACAATATCTTCTACGCCTTCTGGAAAGTACACAAAATCTGGCTCCACGTAGGGATGGGAGGATTCATCTCGACTATGTCTATATAATTCTGATTCGCTTTTACTTATTTTTTCTTTTCCAAGTACCTCTAAAAATTGCTCATATAAATAGGTTTCCATGACAATCCTCCTGTAAATCTAAAAATTCAAAATATTTATTTACAATAATATTAACATAATATATTATTCATGTATACAGTATACAGAAAGGAGAATGCTCTTTGTGAAAAAGCTATTTCCAAAAGAATCTCTTGCTGATCAAGCTTTTAAGGCTTTAAAGGATGCAATTATTACGGGCAAACTTCCCCAGCAGGAAGAATTACCAGAAGAAAAGTTAGCGGTAGATTTAGGGATTAGCAGAACTCCAATACGTGAAGCTATAAAAAGGCTAGCAGTCGAGGGTCTTGTACAGTTAAATAAGTCTAAACCAGCAACTGTAGCAACTTTTAAGAAAGAGGACGGACTCCATTATATGGAGATACGAAGGCTTTTAGAAATCTACAACATCGACAAACATGCCCATCAAATCTCTGAGGAGATACTGTGCGCCTTACAGGATAACCTAGTGGAGCAATTAGCATCGATTAAAAACGAAAGCTACAATACATTTATTGACTTAGACCAACAATTTCATTTGCTAATCGGAAGTATAGGAGCCAATCGCAAATTGAGTGAGCTGATAAATGAAGCCAATGCTGGAAGTAATCGTGCTTTTTTAATACTCTCCAACACGTTAGAGGTCAGTGCAGAGGAAGCCTATTATGAGCATGAAGAAATTTTAAAAGCGCTTCGAATACATCATAACGATTTAGCCAAACAACTTATGACTCGTCATCTAGATAATGTAGAAAGAAGATTTTTATCATATTTTAATGAGGAGGATAAGAAATGAAGAAATTATTCACATTACTAATTATTACATTAATTACGTTAAGTGCATGTGGAAGACCATCCACCAATACATCAACATCTAGCTCGGGGGAAGAACAAGATCAATATACTATTAATCTTGCATATTTGGTGTCCGAAGAGCAGTCCACACATTTAGCAGCCAAAACATTTAAGGAAAAGCTAGAAGAAGAATCTGATGGACGTTTAAAAGTAGAGTTATTTCCAAATGGACAGCTATACCCTTCAGACAGAGAGGCTATTGAAGCTGTTCAGTTAGGTAACATCGAAATGACTATTCCAGCAGTAGCACCATTGGCATCTTTCAATAAAAAGTTCATGGTTTTTGATTTGCCATTTTTGTTTAATGATCATGAGGCAGCATATAGAGCGCTTGATGGAGATTTAGGGGATAAGTTGCTTGCGGAATTAGAGAGTAATGATATGAAGGGATTGGTTTTCGCTGAGAACGGCTTCCGTCATATGTCTAATAACAAAGGTCCAATTGAAGGTATAGCAAATCTGAAGGGGTTGAAATATCGAACGCTTGAAAACCCCGTACATACGGATACCTTTAAGGCCTTTGGGGCAAATGCCTCTCCATTTGCTTTTGGCGAATTATACACAGCACTTCAACAAAATACATACGAAGCAATGGAGTCTCCAATTTCTTTGTATTATACTAACAAATTTTATGAGGTTCAGGATTATCTAACTCTTACTAGTCATGTTTACGCTGCAACTATTTTGTTGATGAACAATGATTTCTATAATAGCTTACCTGATGACTTGCAGGAGCTAGTACAAACTGCTTCTGAGGAATACAGAACAGAACAACGAGAAATTGCACAAAAACAAGATGTAGAATTCCTAAAAAAATTACAAGAAGAAGGAATGAAAGTCAATGAACTGACTGAAGAGCAACGCAACGAATTCAAAGATGCAACTCAATCTGTTTATGACAAATACGTAACTGAAATAGGAGAGGATCTTGTCAATATGGCAGAGGAAGCAAACAAACAATAATGGAGCAGGGGTGAAATGTATATGCTAAAGAAATTTGCCAAGTTCGAAGAGATATTGCTAGTCTTCTCCCTAGTTTTAATGGTTGCACTTATTTTTGGTCAGGTAATAGGCAGATATGTCTTCTCCTCAGCACCAAGCTGGACAGAGGAAATGGCAAGATATATTCATATTTTCCAAGTTTGGATTGGCGCAAGCTATGCGGTCAAATTAAGGCAGCACATTAGAGTGGAAGCGTTTATTACTCGCTTCCACGGGGTGTTTCGCCAAGTTCTAGAAATATTATCTATCCTGATTTGGTTTGCAATGGCACTATTTTTGGCGGTATTTGGTACAGAACTTGTTCTGAGTAGTATTAATCATGGTCAACTGGCACCAGCTATGCAAATTCCTATTTGGATTCCTTATTTGGCTATACCACTTGGTGGAATTGGAATGGCAATTCGGTTAGTGATTCAAATAAAAGAAGTCATACGCGGCAATTATGAAAAGCCTGAAGAAGAGGAGATCATTCTATGACAGTAGCTCTTTTGTTTGGTACTTTGTTTATTTGCCTATTGATTGGTGTTCCTATTGCAATCTCCTTAGGGGTTTCTGCTTTAGTCGCTATTTATTTCGGTTCGAACCTTCCACTCGGCATTATAGCTCAAAAAGCATTTACATCTTTGGATTCTTTCCCGCTATTGGCAATCCCTTTTTTCATGTTAGCAGGGGTTCTGATGAGTAAAGGGGGAGTCTCTAAAAGGTTATTGGATATGGCTGCAGCCTTAGTAGGTTGGATTGTTGGAGGGTTATCGTTAGTAACTATTGTGGCATCTATGTTTTTTGCAGCTATATCAGGATCAGGACCTGCAACGGTAGCAGCAATTGGTGGTTTTATGATTCCTGAAATGAAAAAAAAGAAATATGATGGTGGATTTGCCGCTGCTGTTTCCGCTTCTGCAGGATCCATAGGTGTGATTATTCCACCAAGTATTCCTTTTGTTCTTTATGGAGTAATTGGGAGTGTGTCCGTAGGAAGTATGTTCCTTGCAGGAATATTACCTGGTATTATTATCGGTATTGGTCTTATGATCACTGCTTATTTTATTGCTAAAAAACGTGGCTATAAGTCAGAGGACAACGGAAGCTTTTCATTTAAGGATGTATTAAAAGCTACATACGATGCAAAATGGGCATTGCTAATACCTATAATTATTTTGGGTGGGATTTACGGGGGCTTTTTCTCTCCTACAGAAGCTGCAGTAGTAGCAGTCGTCTATGCATTAATAATTGGATTGTTCGTGTACAAGGAGCTTACCTGGAAATCTGTTTTTGAATGCTTCCGTGAAGCGGTCGTCATTAATGCTACTACGATGATCATTATTGGACTTTCAGTATCTTTTGCGTATTTCATGACTTTAGAACAGGTACCCAATGATATTTCTTCTTTCTTGACTGAATTATCTACCAATCCAATTGTCATTTTAATAGCTATTAACATCATACTATTAATAGTAGGAATGTTTATCGATACAATATCTGCATTAGTCATCCTAACACCAATCCTTTTGCCAATTGTTATTGCAGTCGGTGTCGACCCTATTCATTTTGGGGTAATATTAGTTACTAACTTAGCGATTGGTTTTATCACACCACCACTTGGTGTAAACTTGTTTGTAGCTTCTAGTGTAGGTAATGTGAAGTTTGAAAAAATAGTAATGGCTGTCATTCCGTTTTTATTCAGCATGATCGTTTGCTTAATCCTAATTACATTCTTACCGAGTCTGTCTTTATGGCTTCCAAGCATTCTAGGCAATAAATAATTGTGAAAGAAGGATAAATAGATATGTCTTTACACATTAATCCACGTGCAAGAGCACTTGAACAACCTGGCATTCGTCAGTTTTCTAACCAGCTCGTTAACTTCCCAAATGCTATTAATCTTACAATAGGACAACCAGATTTTCCAACTCCACAGGCAGTAAAGGATGCTGGAATAAATGCTATTCAAAATAATTTAACTGGATATTCTCATAATGCTGGATTAATAGAATTACGAGAAGCAGTTAATAATTTTTTTACAGACAAATATGGTTTCTCCTACAATCCTGCTAAGGAAATTGTCATTACGAACGGTGCCAGTGAAGCCATCGACACAGTATTTCGAACAATTTTGGAAGAGGGCGATGAAGTTATATTGCCAGCTCCTATCTATTCCGGCTATGAACCTGTCATTAAATTTTGTGGTGCTAAGATTATTTATCTAGATACGACAAACACTGGTCTTCAACCATCAACCGATGCACTGGAAAAACTTATAACCGATAAAACAAAAGCTATTTTGTTTAATAATCCATCTAATCCTACGGGAATGGTCATTGAAAAGAACGTAATGGATGAGCTAGTTGAAATGCTGAAGGATAAGGAAGTTTATATTGTATCTGATGAGATTTATAGTGAAAATACCTTTTTAGGAGAGCATGTTTCCTTTGCTTCATATCCGGTGCTACGAGAGAAATTATTTTATATCCACGGCGTTTCAAAATCCCATTCAATGACAGGCTGGAGAATTGGATTTATATTAGGGCCTGAAAAAATTATGGAGCATGTGCTTAAAGTACATTTATACAATTCAATTTGCGCTTCCTTGCCATCACAGTATGGTGCGTTAGAGGCATTAACGAATTCGAAAGATATCCCAAGTGCGATGAATGTAGAGTATGTAACAAGACGTGATTATGTATATAATCGTTTGTTAGAAATGGGCCTACCTGTCATTAAGCCTAATGGAGCATTTTATATATTCCCTTCTATAGAAGCATTTGGCATAAAGTCATTTGATTTTGCTACTAAGTTGCTACATGAAGGCGGTGTTGCTGTTGTTCCCGGTAGTACATTTACTCCATATGGAGAAGGATATATTAGAATTTCCTACGCTTATTCCATGGCAGTTTTAGAAGAGGGTTTAAATCGTTTAGAACGTTTTATAGAAAAACTATAATTAATAGTCCCAAAGAATTCTATTACATGACGAAATGGAGAATACAATGAAAAAAATTATTTCGTATTCACTTGCAATTGGTATTTTTAGTAGTGCTCTTTTTACTCCAGTGGCTAATGTACATGCGGCTTCTCTAACAAAAGCGGAAACACTTGTTCAGAGAGCGCAGAAAGAAGCGACGGCTCTAAAATGGCAAATTTCCTTCGAGCATACTAAGTCTATTAAAACTCCAGATATGAGGGTTTTTAATTCGACTAAATCAGCTTACCTAGCGGCACAAAAAGAAATTGCAGCGATCAAGGACTCTGCAAAAAGAGTTGAACTAGAAAAAAGGTTAGAGGAAACGGTAGGGAGCCATTATAAGCGTTCCATGGGATACGTGGATGCAATCACGTCTGGAAATAAAATTCAGAAACTATCAGATACTCTGGAACTAGAGTACAGGAAGGACCCAAGCTCTAAACTTACGGAAACAGCTTATCGTGCCTTGTCTGAGGAGATTAAAAAACAAGGAAAGCTTCTCTATAAAGTATACGGCAAGTCTACGCGTGAAGCTTTTATTTCTAAATATAAGTCGCCTGCCGAACAGATGCTGCTTAATGTAAAGTCTGCAAAAACAGCTACAGGCTTAATCAATGACCTGGATCAGGCGATTCAAAAGAAAGCAAAACAACAGGAAAAGGATTCTATTTTAAATCAGTTGTTTTTAAGTTTAGAAGCGCTAAAAGATGATTCTATGTATTATCAATTATTTGATGAATACAGCAAGATAATTCGAAAAGACTCTAATTTTCTTTCTCAAGAAAAAGAATTAACAGCTTATTTTGAACATATGAATCAGCTAATAAATAAAAAGGATATAGCTGGAGTTTTTGCATTGTATAGTGAGGAATTTCCGGACTATCAATATTTGAAAGAAGATATTCAAGGCTCTTTCAATGAAAATGATACAAAATTCGAATTGTTAAATGCATATGTCTATACAATCATTAGTGATTATGCCTATGTTGAAGTGGAGGACTTGGCGACAACTGGGAATAAGAAGGAATCTATTTTAAATGTATACTTACTGAAAAAAGAAAGTAAGGAATGGAGAATTGTGGATATTTTTACTCCTTACTAATACATGAATTCTAACAACCAATGGGTTATAAACTTGTTGGTTGTTATTTTTTGTTTGAAAGAATGTTAGAATTATTAATATAGAAAATTCTAATAACTTTATAATTGCTTTCAAGGAGGAAAATAAATGAAGAAACTTCTTTTAACAGGATTTGAACCGTTTTTAAATTTTACAGTAAATCCAACTATGAAAATTGTAGATGAATTGGATGGTTTAGAAATCAATGGTTATAAAGTGGTTAGTAGAATCCTAACGGTAGACTTTCTTTTGTCTGGGCAACAATTACTTCAATTATTGGAGGATGAAAAGCCAAATGTCCACATTTCATTGGGCTTAGCAGCTGGCAGATATAAAGTCACTCCGGAGAGAATTGCTATTAATGTTAAAGATGGAGATGCAGACAACGTAGGAAATAGACCAATTGATGAACTTATTCAACCAGAGGGAGAACCAGGTTACTATTCCACGCTACCAATTCGTAAAATGGTTAATAAGCTAATTGAAAGAGGTTTTCCTTCAGAAATTTCTAATACCGCCGGCACTTATCTTTGTAATAATGTGATGTATGAAGCATTACATTACGTGAATACGACTAAGAGTTCTATAATATCAGGGTTTATTCATATCCCAGCCTCTCATGAACTGGCTATTGAGCATGGTAAAGTTCCAAGCTGGTCTCATGAAGATTTAAAAAATAGTGTTATCACTTGTATAAGTGTTTTAGATTCTAATGAATAGAGATAAGCCTACGTTCTTTAGAACAGGTGAGAGAACCCTGCGTTTTAGTTTCCAGGAGGCTATTAGTCACGAAATACTAAGTAACGTACATTCCTTTGCCGAAATGATTTCTTTGGAATGGAGTCATTATATAGAAGAAATCGTACCAAGCTACCATACGGTTACTGTTTTTTTCTACACTTCGTCTACTTTAGAGAAGGCAAATATAGAGGAATTACTAATAAAATGGCAACATCAAAAGCAAATGGATAAAAATAAATCGACTAGATTAGTACATATTCCGGTTTGTTATGAAGAGTCATTTTCAATTGATATAGATAGAATAACTTCTATTAATAAATTATCTAAAGATGAGATTATTAAACTTCATACGCAAACTTTATACACCGTGTATATGGTTGGATTCTTGCCTGGTTTTCCTTATTTGGGTGATTTAAATAAAGATATTTGCGTGTCACGTTTAGATAAACCCAGAGCTTTTGTACCAAAAGGATCTGTTGGAATTGGTGGGAGTCAAACAGGTATATATCCAATCGACTCTCCAGGAGGCTGGAATATAATTGGTAGGACCCCTTTGGAAATATATTCGGTTAATCGAAAATCACCATTTTTATTGAAAGCAAGAGATCTTCTTCAGTTTTATCCTATTTCTTTGAATGACTACAAAGAGTTAGAAATCGAATTGAAAAAAGATCCGGAGGCAATTTACCGTTTTGTAGAGGAGCTGTGACCATGAGGATTGATATAAATGCTGATGTTGGAGAAAGCTTTGGTAGCTTTAAGATAGGAGAGGATGAAGAATTATTTAAAGTAATTACATCTGCAAATATTGCTTGCGGATTTCATGCTGGAGATTTCACGGTAATGAACAGTACAGTCCAAGAGGCAAAGAAAAATAATTTATCTATTGGTGCTCATCCTGGTTTTCCTGATAAACAAGGATTTGGACGTAGAAATATGAATATGTCTCCAAATGAAATTTATGAAATGATCATTTATCAAATAGGGGCGTTAAAGGCTTTTTGTCAGATTCAAAATGTACAGCTTGCTCATGTAAAACCTCATGGAGCACTATACAATATGGCAGCTATAAATAGTTCTATTGCTAGAGCAATAGCTAGAGCAGTCTATGATATTGAACCGAATGCGATTCTATTTGGCTTAAGTAATAGTGAAATAATAGTCGCTGGAAAAGACCTTGGACTTCAAACTGCCCAAGAGGCTTTTGCTGATCGACTTTATGATGAAGAAGGTTATCTCGTTAGTCGAACTGAACCAAATGCTGTGTTAGCTACTGTGGAGGATGTTGTCAATCAAGCATTACGAATTGTAAAAGGGAATGAAGTAAAGACCAAGACAGGTAATATAATAAGTATCCATGCCGATACTTTGTGCTTTCATGGTGATGGAAAAAATGTTTCGTCTATTGTTAAGAAAGTGAGAATGGTGCTAGAGGAAAATAACGTAAAGGTTGCACCTATGGAGTTGAGAATGTGAAAGCATTATTTAAAGTTATAAAAGAGGGGGTATACGCCTCCTATCAAGATTTAGGAAGAACAGGCTATCGAAAATTTGGTATGCCAGTGGCGGGGGCAATGGACAAGTTTGCTTTTCAAATAGGTAATAAAATAATGAATAATTCTCCAGATTCTCTTACATTAGAAATATTTTTAGGAGGAATTTCACTAGAAGTATTAGATACTCATAAAATAGTCATCTGTGGAGCAGACCTCGAAGCGGCTTTAGATGGAAAGCCCATAACTTTATGGAAGTCTTTTAGTGTCTTTAAGGGACAAGTCTTAACTTTTAAAGGACCAAGGGTAGGAAGTATTGCATATATAATACCAGTAGGAGGGTTTTGTGCTGACGCAGTCATGAACAGTAAATCTGCATATCCACGAGCTGACATAGGGGGTGTGTTGAAGCCAGGAATGATCTTGTTTGTCCCAGATATCCCTTATAGTAAAGTGCAAACTGGTTTAATACCATCTTTTATTCCTAATTATGAAAAAGAAGTTACCGTAAATGTATGGAAAAGCCCCCATTTGTCTTTGTTTAAACAAAAAAGTATCGAGACTTTTTTGGACTCGACATACATTTATAAAGCTGGTGATCGAATGGGGTACTACATAGAGGGCGCAGAGCTGGAATTTGTTACAAATGGAGACATCTTATCCGAGGCTACACAGTTTGGTACTATCCAAGTCTCTAACAATGGTCAGCCTGTTATTTTAATGGCAGATGCACAGACAGTTGGCGGATACGCAACCATAGGAAAGATAGCTGAGGAGGATTTGTGGAAGGTTTCTCAGTTGAAAATTGGTGGGAAAATACATTTTCAATGGATTATATAACTAAACTGTCATAATTTACGAGTATAGAGTTACCGTATTTTATGACAGTTCTAAAAAATGATATTTATAGTTGGTTTGTAAAAGATAATATTTGCGCTTCTACAGAGCTTTTACTACATTTTTAAATGCTCGTTCATTTCCCTGGAAATATCATTTAATTCATCCTCGTTCATCATATAATACCAAATACCATTCTTTAATTCTCCGACACCGTCCTCAAAGGATAAAGATTCAATCGTATTTATGCTTTTTTTATATTCCTTTTGTATATTTAGCATTTGCTCGAAGGTCATATTGGTTTGTATATTTTCTTCGATAATATGAAGGAGCTCATTATGCTTTAAGAGTATGTTAAAGTTGGCTCCCTTTTTTAGTAGGGATTGAATTACTTGTTTTTGACGTAATTGCCTCCCAAAATCTCCCTGTGGATCATCCTTACGCATTTGTACATAATCTAAAGCCTGTTCTCCGTGTAAGCTAATTTCTCCTTCTTTGAAGATAGTATCATTCACCTGGAAGCTCCTGTCATTGTTAACTGTCACGCCACCTATAAAATCCACAATGTCCTTAAATCCTTCCATATCTATTTGAATCACATAGTCAATTGGAACATTTAGTAGATTTTCAACTGTATTTACAGACATTTCTATGCCCCCGAATGCATAGGCGTGATTGATTTTGTCTTGAATTTCTTTTCCGATGATCTCTGTATAAGTATCTCGAGGAATGCTAACCATTTTAATGGATTCGCTAGTAGGGTTCACTGTTAGGAAAAGAATTGTATCAGAACGTCCTTTATCTCCTTCTCTTTTATCCACACCTAAGATTAATAAGGAAAAAGGGATTTTCTTCTGTAACACAATCTCATCTTTTCTTAATACAGAAACTTTTCTTAGCTCTGGCTCATGTATTTCTTGAAGAGTGGTCGTAACGTCACTATATACATTTTGGGCATAAAAAAATAAACCTATAAAAATACAACAGAAAAATAATAGAACTAACAGGATGATATTCTTTTTAGACATAAAAAGTCTCCTTAAATAACATATTCTTATGTATTTGTATGAATTTATTGAAGTAAGTAGTAGTAATATATGTCCGGTTAGAAAAGTATTTTTTATGCTTGAACTAGCAAATTGAATATTTCAATATATAGATAGTTTTTAGTGAATATTTGATTTAGATTCTTCTGCATTCTCCATCAGCACCGATTCATAAAATGATTAAAAATAGTTGTTTGATGTAATTTTGTGATAATTATCACAGGGTGTTAGATTGAATATAGGTATAATTATTCGTGAAAGGGGTGTAATTATATGAAGGGGTCTGTGAGAAGTAAACTTTTAGTCCTAGCTTCAATCGTGATATCAATACCTTTACTAATGGTAGGTCTAAACAATTATTTATTGGCAAAAAACGAATTAGATGAATTAGGCAAATTAGGAATTCAAAATGGCACCTACGCAATTTTGGATTTGATTGATGAGTTAAGCAAAGAGGTAGAAAAAGGTAATTTAACTTTAGAAGAGGCACAGGGTCGAGCGGCCGATAAAATCATAGGTCCTTTAAATGAAGACGATAAACGAACGATCACTAATCCGGCAACCTTTGGGGATAACTTCTATTATTATGTAATGGATGAGAAAGGTACATTATTGGTGCACCCTAGCATGGAAGGAGAAAATTTATATAATAATCAATCCGAAGATGGTAAGTATTTTATAAGAGATGTAATAGAAAAAGCAAAAAATGGTGGGGGGTTCGTTTCTTATAAATGGCCACTCCCTAGTGACCAAGAGCAAGTGGAGCCTAAAATTACATACAGCATATTAGAACCTAACTGGGGTTGGGTGGTTGTTGCTGGCACGTATGAAATGGAATTTAATAAAGGTGCAAACACCATTTTACTTACTACCATTATTACTATTATTATATCTCTTTTATTGGGAATTGGTCTCTTCTGGTTCTTTGCGGGAAAAATGACCTCTTATATAAAGAAGATTATGGTGACAACCTCGGATATAGCAGGCGGAAAGCTTAGCGGAAACGTTATTCCTATAGAAACAAAGGACGAGCTTGGCCAGTTAGCATTAAATGTAAATAACATGAAAAAGAGTCTAGAGGAAATGGTAAGTCAAACAAAAATATCATCAGAGCATATGAGAGATTCCTCTGAAGCACTTAGTGCGGTGACGGAAGAAACAACTGCAGCAACTAGTGAAATTTCTCATGTCATCACAGAAATCTCTAGGGGGGCAGTTATACAAGCGGAGGAAGCGGAAGTTGCTTCTGACAAAGTAAATGACCTTTCTGCTGTGATAGAAAAAACGCTAGAGCAATATAAAGAGATTATAGATGGTGTTAGCCAAATGACGAACGTGCAAGAGAATGCCGTATCTAACATAAATATTTTGACTAATAATACCGATAGATTTCAAATCGTTATGGATGTGCTTCAGTCGAACTTTACTCAGCTTACTAGTCGGATGGGAGAAATAGGGCAAATTGTTCAAACGATAAATGATATTTCTGCTCAAACTAATCTACTTGCTTTAAATGCTAGTATAGAAGCTGCTAGAGCAGGAGAGCATGGCAAGGGTTTCGCGGTGGTGGCAGAGGAAGTTAGAAAGCTTTCAGAAGGTACCCAAGATGCTACGAACAGTGTACGCAGTCTATTAAAACAAATTGAACAGGATACACGATCGGCAGAAGAAAAAATGAGAGAAACCCAATTTATCTCAAATGAACAAATTATTTCAGTAGGATATACAAAACAAGCCTACCTCGAACTATCTAATTCAATCCAACGAATAAAGGAAGGGCTTATTTATTTAAACGATGAAATGAATAAAATGTACTCTAATAGAGAAGTAGTTGTCGGAGCAATTTCTAATATTGCTGCAGTTGCAGAGGAATCTGCAGCTGCTACTGAGCAGATGAATGCTTCTATAGAAGAACAAAGTAATGCAATTGCTTCTATTATGAATTCAGCTCTTCAACTTCAAGATGAGGCAGAAAACATGCATGAATTGGTATCGAGATTTGAATGATAAAAATAGAGGTAGTCTCAAAAGTATAAATTTTGGGACTGTCTCTTTTTATGTGAAAAATATTGTTGAGTTTCCCCTGATGTCATTAAAACTATAAAAATCACCATCTTATTTAAAGTTCTTAGGTATTGTTATAAAAATCTATCAAGTACTAAAGGAAGAGATGAGAACTGGCAATCAAAGGCAGTTTGCGTTTTCAAAATAATAGACTGCAGTTAAACTCAAAAGGTTATTTGAGCTTGTCTGCAGTCTATAAGTATTAATCATGCTCTATTATTCTTCATTGTTTGCTGTATTTACCTGTAAGAAATATCTGCTGATATCGCGGAAAAAGGAGTTAAGCATATGGTTAAACAAATCTAGAGCGTCAAAAGAATATAATCTATAAGGATCTTCCTGTCCGTATCCACGAACTGAAATTCCTTCTCTTAAATGATGTAAGTCTCCTAGTTGGGATATCCAATATCTATCTAGTGTTTCAATATAGATGGTTTGTACATCCTTCCATGTGTCAAGGTCTACATCACTGTCTAATGCGTCTATTGCTTTTCTGTATACTGTATTTAGTTCCTTTTGTAGCTGTTCCTTGCTTTCAAGTTTGAAGTTAGAGTAGTCTATTTGACCCTCGGCAGTAAGAGTGCCAACAATCTTTATTTCATCAATGACTTCCTGGTGCTTTGTCGCATCGATTTCAGTGTCTATGTCTAAGATGTCTTTTAAAAAGTAATTTAAACGTTCTTGCATAGCAATCTGCACTAAAGATTTTATATTCTCAGTTTTTAATGCTTTTTCACGGTAGTTATAAATAACCTTTTGTTGGTCATTATTAACATCATCGAGCTTTAATAAATGAGAACGACTTGAGAAGTGCATACCCTCAATCACTTTTTGAACGTTATATGCGAATTTAGTAGGGTTTGGAGAAATAATTAAACCAGTATCATCCGCTTTAGCTTTCTTTTTGAATCTAGCAAATTCTTCTTCGTCATAATAGTGGAAAAGCTCGTCTTCTAACGAAATAATAAACTGGGTGCTACCTGGGTCACCTTGACGACCACCACGTCCACGTAGCTGCATATCTATACGGGCACTACTATGAAGCTCAGTCCCAATAATATGTAAGCCACCTAATTCGGATACGCCTTCTCCTAAGATTATATCTGTTCCACGTCCTGCCATGTTAGTAGCAAGCATAATCTTGTTCATTTGACCCGCGTTAGAAATAATCTCTGCTTCGTCTTCCTCTGATTTAGCATTTAAAATATTGTGTTTCAATCCTGTCTCTTTTAAGTAATCAGAAAGCTTTTCTGATTGCTCTATAGAAGTTGTTCCAATCAAAACTGGTCTTCCTGTTTCATGAAGTCGTTTGGTTTCTTCTACAATTTTTTTCATTTTATCCTCATAGCTTAAATATACAAGAGTTTCCATATCAATTCGCTTGTTCGGTTTGTTAGTAGGAATTTCTGTAACTCTTAAACTATAAGTTTCCCAAAACTCTTCCCGAGAAGGCATAGCACTGCCTGTCATCCCAGAAATATGACTATATAGACGGAAATAATGCTGCACAGTTACAGAAGCTTGTGTATTGTTTTCCTCTTTGATCGATACCTTTTCTTTAGCTTCTATTGCTTGATGAAGGCCATCGCTATACGTTCTGCCTTCCATTACTCGTCCAGTATATTGATCGACGATTTGTATCTTATCGTTTTTCACAATGTAATCGACATCTTTTCTCATGACTACTTTAGCACGAAGCGTTTGCATAGCTATGTGAAGAAATTCTCTATGCTCACGGTCATATACATTGTCGATGCCAAAGGCCTCTTCCAATCGGTCCGCACCATTATCTAACAAAACAACTTGTTTCGTTTCTGGGTAGTAATCATATTCTTCGCTATCCTCAAAAGATTCCACAACTAGTTGCATGATCGGGAATAAATTTAAGCTTGCATTCGATTTTCCTGCAATGATAAGAGGAGTTCTTGCTTCATCTATCAGAATGCTATCAACTTCATCTATTAATGCATAGAAAAGAGGCCTTTGAACAAGTTCATCTTCATGATGAATCATATGATCTCTTAGATAGTCAAAACCAAACTCAGTTCCAGTACCATAAGTGATATCGCAATTGTATGCGGCTTGTTTCTCTTCTTTTTCTAGACCAGATACATTTAGTCCTACTGAAAGTCCAAGAAACTCAAAAAGAGGCTTCATTTGTTCAAAATCTCGAGTGGCTAAGTATTCGTTTGCTGTGATAATATGTGTTCCCTTACCGTATGCTGCCATTACGTATGCAGGTAGTGTAGCAACTAATGTTTTACCCTCACCTGTTTGCATTTGAGCTATTTGAGATTGAGTTAACACAGCACCACCCATTAATTGGGAATCGTAATGTCTCATTCCCAAAACACGTTTAGATGCTTCTCGAACCACAGCGAATGCTTCAATAATAAGTTCTTCTGGTGAAACACCTTCATTTAATTGCTCGCGAAATTTATTTGTGTACGCTTGTAGCTCTGTGTCATTTTTATGACTGAATGTTTCTTCTAAGGAATTTATTTTATTAACAATCTTATTTAGCTGCTTTAACTCTATAATTTCTCCTGAAATCATTTTCTTAATAGATTCTAGCATATATGTCTAATCTCCTATCTTTTATTTCCAGTATTATTATATCATGAAACATTAGTGGTAGCATTTGCTATATAAAATGCTAACATTACATTTTAGTTACATGATTATATTTTAAAAGTTACCAAATCATGTTAAAGTTAGAATAGTTATGAAAGGGGTTAGAATGTTGAAAAAAATTAGTACAGCAATGCTTGCTATGGTTTTAGCAGCGCCAATGAGTAATGTTTATGCAGCAGAAATAGTTAATGAGCCAAAGGTAGAAGTAAAAGAACCAGTAGTAAATGAAGATGCACCAGTAGGAGAGAATATTGGTGAAGGTAACGTTGAGGTAGATAACTCAGAAGATTGGTTAGACAATATTATTGATGATAAGCCAGTTGAAGAAGTAATTGAAGAAGGCTATGAGAACTTAGGTCCAATGATTTTTAAATCTTCAGCTGTTTCATCTAAAATTGCAGCAAATAACGAGGGCGACTATTTTATTTATTACATCATGCATGGCTCTCCAGCGGCACTAGTTGTCGTTGACTATAAGTCAAAGGAAATCTTACATACGTTTACGTTAGAAGATTCGAAAAGTGCATGGGGCTTGGACGTAGATGAGAATGGCAAGCTTTGGGTTGGTGGATCGGTATCTAGTGTGCTTTACAGCTATGACCCTAATGAGGAAGTATTTGAAAAGCATGGTGCCATCTTTTCAAACAAGAGCGATACATCTATTCAAGATTTAATAGTTTCTGGCAATAAAGTTTATGCTGGTTCTGCCTATGGTGGATCATTAGTAGCTTATGATACAGAAACCAAAGAAATAGAAGAGTTTGGACAAATTCGTAAACGTAAAGAGTTTGTTAAAGCGATTGTAGCAGATGAAGAAAAAGATGAGATTTATGTATCGATCGGATCTCCAATGGATCTATTAGTTAAAAAACCGAATACTAAAAATTTCACTTCATTCTTGCCAGCTAAATATATGTCCGAAAAATATGCACAGGACTTAGTTTTAACGGATGACTATATTGTAGCTAGATTGCATCCATCTAATATGGCTGTTATTTTTGATCGTAAAACACTTAAAATCGTAGATGAATTTGAACTGAATTCCAAAACTGTTTCAGCCGTTTCTCCAAATGGAGAAGGAATTTATTATACAAAAGGGCAACAACTGATTAAATATGATTTTGAAACAAAAGAGCACTCGGAGCTAGGCGTTTTTCTACCAAAGGGGACAGAGGCTATTAATCTTGATTTTATCGTAAAAAATCCAGTTGTTTCTGAAGAAGAAGGAAATAACCTACCTGAAACAATTCCACCAGTAGAAACTGGTTTAAAGAACACAGAAATCGTAATACCAGAACCAACTGTGCCGAAGGAAGATAATCCAATAGACGATGAATCTTCTGAAGAAATAGTAGGAGAAGAACCTACTGAGACACCAAAAGAATGGGTTTTATCTGGAATGGTTGATAACTTAGGGCAATTATTTGAATACAATCCACAAACAGGAGAATTACAATACCATCAATTTGAGTTACCTGAGCAGCCGGTAGAACTTTATACTCTAGCTTCTAGTACTGATGGAAAAAGTATATTTGCAAATGGATACATGTCTGGTGGTCTCGGGATTTATAACGTGGAAACTGGCGATAAGGAACTTTATCGTAACATAAGTCAAGTGGAGTCCATGTTTGAAATAAACAACAAGCTTTATATCGGTGCTTATCCATTAGCGAGATTGCTAGTATATGATCGTTCAATCCCATGGGCAAATGGAAATCCTGCAGAAGTGATTAGAATGAGCCCGTATGGTCAGGAGCGATCTACAGCAGTAGCGCCATACAATGGTGGAAAAGAAATTATTCTTGGTACTTTACCTGATACTAGTGTTGGTGGAGGGGCGTTAGTCTTTTATGACACCACTACTAAAAAAACAGATATTTATGAGAATTATATATATAACCAAAGTATTGTATCACTAGTTAGTAGAGGCACTCAGGTTTTTGGTGGAACGTCAATTCATGCCAATCAACAGGTTAATCCTAGAGGAGCTAGATTATTCTATTTTGACCGTTTTGATCCTGAAGCGAAAAAATATATCCATCTTCCATTTAGCGCAAGTATGATTACTAGTTTAATAGTAGATAAAGACAAAAATGTCTGGGGAATGGCCGACGGAAAGCTTTTTAGCTACAAGGATGAATGGACGGATATTAAGACAGTTGAATTATTACCTTTAATATCTGGTCGTTTCCGTAATGCTCAAATTTTAGAAGGTGTCGATGGCTACATTTACGGAAGTGTGGAAGGTAAGCTGTTCCGAGTAACTAAAGACACTTTACAGGTTGAATGGTTGAAGGAAGAAGGAGTTTATGGTCTTGAACAGGACTTAAACGGTAACCTTTATTACTACGATGGAAGCAACCTTTGGAGATATACGATTGAGAAGAACAGAGGAAAACAAGCTGAAAAAGCTGGGAATTAAAGGAGAATTAAATTAAAATGAAACGAAAATTGCTATACCTTTTTGTCGTTTTTGCAGTTGTCACGAGTTCACTATTCCAACCAAGTCAAGTAGAAGCGCAAGCAACGAAAGTATATTGGGACGGTATTTTAATGGTTCCAGGTCAAGTGGGAAAAATTAAAGTAGTAAAACCGATCAACCTATGGAAACGTACATCAAATGGTCTAGTGTTTGAGAAAATTCTAAAGCCAGGGGAACAATATCGTGTTTACCGATATGATAATTTATACGGTGGCCAGTACGGTCTAGGTGGAGGAATGTATATAACAAAAATGGCGGGATATGTTGAGTATAAAACACCGTCTAAGTCAAAGCTAAAAGAATTGGAAAACGCTCAGGGAGGAACTCCTTCAGTAGGAAATCCTTCATCAAATCTGTTTCCCAAGGAAGCTATTCCTAACCTATCTATTGGAAAGGTAGCAGCTCAGGCAATTACGCAAATAGCTCCTGGAGTAAGGAAGAAGCTAATCGATATTGATGGGGCTGTAGGTCCTCAAAAGTTATTTGTCATTGATTATGATGGTAAAACATCCAATATCCAAATGAAGGCAGAACTTGCTAAAGATCAAATAATCGGGTTTGAGACTACTTCTTCTCAGGCAAATAGTGTTCCTCAAAACGATTCTTATCACGTAGTAGCAGGTGTCAATGGAGATTATTTTGATAAGCAAGGACAGCCTGTTGATTTAATGATGATTGATGGAACAATTGTATCGACACCACAAACAGCATTGAGTGATCTAGCAGTACTAGGTATTACATCGAAAGGGAAAGCAATTATTGGTGCTCCTCAAGTTGCGATGAGCCTTTCTGTAAACGGAAAATCTTATCCAATTAACTCTGTTAATAGAAAAAGGTTAGCCAACCATCTAGTAGTATATACAAGAGATTTTGCTCCAACAACTAACACAAATGAGTTAGGTACTGAAGTTCGTGTCAAAATTGACTCAGGGAAACTCAATGGCGGTGAAACGTTAGTAGGTACAGTGACAGAGATAATAAGTGGTGCTGGAAATGCTGCTTTAAATCCAAATGAGATTATTTTGTCTGGACATCATTTTGCAGGTGATTTCTTACAAGGTATTACTGTTGGTGACCAAATTCAAATTGCTACTAAGTTTACTCCAGCCGAATGGAATGATGTTAGAGAATCGGTAAGTGGAAGATATCACTTAGTTAAAAATGGGGCACTTCAAACTATTAAAGTTGCGGGAGTTGCACCTAGAACAGCGGTCGGAGTCAGAAAAGACGGAAGTCTATTTACAGCTGTAGTAGACGGGCGTACAACTGGAAGTAAAGGACTTACATTACAAAATACTGCAAAGCTAATGAAAGATCTGGGAGCTAACTACGCGATGACTTTTGACGGCGGAGGTTCTTCCACAATAGTAGTAAGAGAGCTTGGAAACAATAAAGTAACTGTTGCCAACAAACCCTCGGATGGCTACGAACGTTCTGTAGCTAATTCTCTTCTATTTGTTAGCACATATAAAACGGGTCCAGTCGCAACAATTGCTCCCGCATCTGATGTGGTGGAAGTGTTCCAAGGTGCTTCTTATACTAATTTATCAGTACCTGTTAAAGGGATAGACCAATATATGAATCCCGTAGCAATTTCTGGATCAGGAAAAGTAACATCCTCTATTTTAACTAACTCAAATGGGAAGCAGGTCGTAAATGCAAAACCTGGTACCTATGCAGGGATAGTCAATTATGAAGGAAAAACTACTAATATACAATTAAGAGTAACAAACACACTTGATAGTATAAAAGCTTCAGAAAGCTCTCTGCAAGTAGCTAAAGGACAAACTGTACAGCTGTCAGTAAGCGGTATGAAAAATGGACAAGCGGTATTAACAGATGCAAGCGCGTTTACTTGGACTAGTTCGGTAGGTAAAGTCCAAGCAAACGGTAAATATACTGCACCAAATAAAGATGGTATTGGTACTATAACTGTTAAATATGGTTCTAAATCGTTAAGTATTCCTATTATAATAGGTGACGTTCCACCAACTATTCTAGAATCATTTAACAAAGGGATATTAAACTATGAAGCAACGAGCGACCGAGCTAATAATGTTACTGTTTCCTCTGTAGTCAATGATCGTGATGGATCAAAAGCTATTAAACTAGCATATGATTTTAAAAATACTACGGGTACTTCTGGTGCATATATTAATGCTAAAACTAATTTAACTATTAGCACTCCTTTGAAGAAAGTTGGGATGTGGGTTAAGGGAGATGGTAAAGGCAACTGGTTAAGATCCCAGGTAGTAGATGCTTCAGGTAAAACGGTTCAATTAGACTTTGATAAAAATGTTACCTGGACTGATTGGAGATTTGTTACTGCTGAGGTGCCTGCGGGACTTTCATATCCATTAAAAATGGATCTTCCTGTTCGTTATATGCAAACTGAAAATGCTAAAAAAGCAAATGGCGAAATTATCATCGATGACATTCAAGCTATTTATAAGGACTAAAGTCTAGCAAATAGTAGTAGGTATTGCGTGGCATTTTAAGGTATGATAACTTAATAAGTATCGATTTTTGCTAACTATGGAGGGAAGTACATGGCTTCGGAAGAAAAGAGTAATGAAAATAATGAAAAAACTGAAGGAAATGCCCAGAAGGTTATAGGTTTCTATAAGAGACAAGCTTGGGCAGCAAAGGTTTTTGAAAAGATTGAACAAGAAAACATTGTTGAAGACGGAAAGAACATAGTACTTGTTTCTTCTATTATTCAATCAAGCAACAACTTATACTTTCCTGCCTTTATGAGAATAAACCTGAAAGAAAATGGGAGAGTAGCTGGAGCTTATATGATTATGGAAGAAGATGATAGCTTCAAACTATTACCGTTAGAGATATTGCTAGAAGAACCTGAAATGGAAGAACTACTTCCACTTAAGTATCGAACGATTGAAAAGATAGAAGGCGACACTTATCAGGTTAATTGGCCAGAATTCTCGTAATAAAGTACTAGAGAAAAAGTAAAACTTTTTACTGGAATAGAAAGGACTGATTTTTGCTCATACTAAAGCGAAAAGTCAGTCTTTTCTTTCTTTATATTAAATTTGGTTACAAAGCTATTTTTATAGTATAATCATTTATTGAAGAAACTTTCATGTCGTTAGTTCGTCTATTTTGTAGAACCTAGCGATAAATGAAAATAAAAAAACAAGGATGATATTTTTGGATATAAAATTACTTCTTGCTTTTATCATATCTATGGCCACGGCAATCGCAGTTACCCCGTTAGTAATCAAGCTTGCTCATAAAATAGGGGCTGTGGATAAACCTTCTGAAAGAAAAGTTCATCAAAAAGTGATGCCTCGATTAGGCGGACTTGCGATTTTTATAGCAGTAACAGTTGGTTATTTCGTTGCGGGATTGTATGAAGCAAAGATTACTGGAATTATGGTTGGGGCTATAATTATTATTGTCTTAGGTATTATCGATGATAGACATGAAATCTCCGCCAAAGTAAAATTATTAGGTCAAATTTTAGCAGCTTGTGCAGTAATGGGTAGTGGACTAACGATTGAAGTACTAAATATTCCTTTTTTAGGAGTATTTGATCTTGGTATCTTCTCGTATGTAGTAACTCTTTTTTGGATTTTAGCAATTACTAATGCTATAAATTTAATTGATGGATTAGATGGGCTATCAGCTGGAATCTCTTCCATTGTATTTGCAAGTATTGCATTTTTAGCGTTTTCTGCAGATAAAATGTTAATCCTGACACTTTCTTTAATATTACTTGGAAGTACATTAGGGTTCCTATTCCACAATTTTCACCCGGCGAAAATTTTCATGGGTGATACGGGCTCTATGTTTTTAGGGTACGCTATTGCTATTTTGTCTCTTTTAGGACTATACAAAAGTGTTACACTCTTTAGTTTTGTAGTTCCAATTATGATTTTAGGAGTACCAATTTTTGATACTTCGTTCGCGATAATTCGGCGATTGGTTAACAGGAAGCCTATTTCAATGGCAGATAAATCACATTTACACCATAGATTATTAGCTCTTGGACTTTCGCACAGAGATACAGTGTTGGTAATATATGGTTTTGGTTTGATATTTAGTATATCAGCCATTACTTTTGAAACACTAACGTTACGCTGGGCTATTTTCATTATTTTATTTATCTTAATTGCATTTGAAATAATTGCAGAGAAAATTGGACTTGTGAATGAGGAATATCGACCAATTATTTCTGTTTTTCAAAAAGTTGTTGGGTATAAGCGTAATTAACCACTAGAAAACTCTTTAGAAGTTCATTTGGCCACTTATGAGTGGTATACGCTTTTCACATATTAAATAATTCATACAGGGTTGGTGTAAACAAAATGAAAGTACCAATGTTAGATTTATCGGAGCAATATGCATCGCTGAAAACAGAAGTATTAGAAGCATTAGATGGAGTTATGAGCAATTCGGTCTTTATTCTAGGAAGCAATGTAAAAAAACTAGAAGCAGATATTGCTGAGTATAGCCATGTGGCGCATGGAATTGGTTGCGGTAATGGTAGTGATGCAATCCACATTGCACTACAAGCAGCAGGAGTAGGACCTGGAGATGAAGTAATTACAACTCCATTTACTTTTTTTGCTACTGGTGGAGCAATCGTTAGAGCGGGTGCAACACCTGTTTATGCAGATATTGACCCTGTTTCTTTCAATATAGATCCAGCTGAAATAGAAAAGCATATCACAGATAAAACAAAGGCGATTATACCGGTCCATTTATATGGCCAAATGGCTGATATGGTAAGTATTCGTAAAATAGCGGACAAGCATAATTTAATTGTTATTGAGGATGCTGCACAAGCAATCGGAGCTCGACAAGGAGACTTTACTGTTGGAGAGTTAGGAGATGCTGCAACTTACAGTTTCTTCCCAACGAAAAACCTTGGGGC
The DNA here is from genome assembly GCF_038626375.1 of Psychrobacillus sp. FSL K6-2843. Classification (NCBI taxonomy): domain Bacteria; kingdom Bacillati; phylum Bacillota; class Bacilli; order Caryophanales; family Bacillaceae; genus Psychrobacillus; species Psychrobacillus sp. FSL K6-2843. Next base: position 1,042,922 of record NZ_CP152021.1, read on the forward strand.
ATACGGTGACGGTGGTATGATCGTTACTAATAATGAAGATATCGCTGAAAAGTGTCGTGTAATCCGTGTACACGGTAGTAAGCCAAAATACTATCACAGTGTATTAGGTTATAATAGCCGACTTGATGAGCTTCAAGCTGCTGTATTGAACGTTAAGTTCCCTCATTTAGAAGATTGGAGTAATCTACGCAGAACTCATGCGGATTTTTATACTCAGCTATTGAATGAAAAAGTTGGAAACTATGTTAAAACTCCTGTTAAGGTAGAAGGTTTCCATCATGTATTCCATCAGTACACAATTCTAACTGAGCGTCGAGATGAGCTTCAAGCTTACTTAAAAGAAAATGGTGTGGAAACTATGATTTACTATCCACTTCCATTACATATACAACCGGTATTTGAAAGCTTAGGGTATAAAAATGGGGATTATCCTAAAGCTGAAAAAGCAGCCAATGAGGCTCTTTCTTTACCAATGTTCCCTGAGCTAAAAGAAGAACAGCAAAAATATGTTGTAGAAAAAATTGCTGAATTCTTTTCTGGAAAATAATGATTGAACAAGTAAAGGGAGACGTTTTTGCGTTTCCCTTTAACTACCTATATGAATGTATTTAAAGGAGAAGAGATATGTCAGAAAATAAATCGTATCGTCTATATGACTCTCTAGAGTTTTTCTGGAGGAAAAAGATTTGGTTCATTATTATACCGATCATTGCAGCTTTAATAGGTTACGGAGCATCGTTCCTAGTGCCATCAGACGGAAAGTATGTTGGAAAAAGTACAATCTTTACGGGCTCAGTAAAGCTAGAGGCCTTAACTAATCCAGACCATATTATGACTAAATATGGAGAACATTTTACTGGTAAGACTGAAGTTTTTGTTCCTACAAGAAGTTACATAAAAACGGAGACTTTTGGAGATAATGAAGAACAAGTATCAAAAGAATTAACGCAATTTAATGACCAATTACTCGCAGGTTTAATGGAACAACATGATAAAGTAATTGGTGGAACAGAAACATACGCTTCTGTTCAAGCAGAACGTATCGCTTCTCTTAAAACTGCTATTGAGGAATACAGAGAGATTTTAAACGAATCAGATAATCTAACAGTGATTAATAATTTTACAACATTGTTATCCACAGCAGAAATGGATTTAACTAATGCATTAGCAACAGAGCAAAGAGTACGAAATGACATCATTGCATATGAAAAGCCAAGCCTTGCAGTTGAAACTTATGTTGTAAAAACAAAGACATATGGATTAGAAGCTGCAATAGCAGGATTCATTTTAGGGATTTTATTAGCGATTCTTACTTTATCTATGTGGAAGTATATTATAGATGCTAGAAAGAGCAAAAGAGCATAAATAAAGAACCCAGTCTTATAAGACGTGACAATAGCATCAATTATTAAATAGTGGGTTGATATGTGAATCCTAGAGGTGCTATTGTACGTTATTAAAGTGAATAATATTAAATGATAAATTGCTTAGGATATGATGGTGTGATAATTTACTATTTATATTTTGAGTTATCTTAGATTAGTGAATAATCGAGCAACACCTATAAAAGGAGAGAAAAATAATGTCTACATATTATGAAGAATTATTGGCGAAAATTGAAAATCATACTGCTGTTATTGGGGTAGTAGGTTTAGGTTATGTTGGCTTACCGCTAGCAGTAGAAAAAGCTAAAGCCGGTTATCACGTTATTGGCTTTGATGTACAGGAATCTAAAGTACAACAAGTAAATGAAGGTATTAACTACATTGGCGATGTAGTAGATGTTGATTTGAAGCAAATGGTAGAGTCTGGTCATTTAAAAGCTTCTTCTGATTATGGTTCAATTAGTTCGGTTGATGCTGTAGCTATTTGCGTACCAACGCCTTTAGATATTTATCAACAGCCTGATACTTCTTATGTAGAAAGCTCAGTACATGAAATTGCTAAATACGCTAAAAAGGGAACATTAGTTGTACTTGAATCTACTACATACCCTGGTACAACAGAGGAAATTATTAAAACAGCGCTTGAAGAAAAAGGGTTTGTAGTTGGAGAAGACATCTTTATTGCTTATTCGCCTGAACGTATCGATCCAGGTAATAAAAGCTTTAATACTAAAAATACTCCAAAAGTAGTTGGCGGTATAACTGATAACTGTACAACAGTAGCAGCCGCTTTATACAGCAATGTACTAGACGGAGACGTGCATAAAGTTTCTAGTCCGGCTATTGCTGAAATGGAGAAAATTTTTGAAAATACATTCCGTCATATCAATATTGCACTTGCTAATGAAATGGCAATTCTTTGCGAAAAAATGGGTATCGATGTATGGGAAGTAATTGATGCAGCTAAAACGAAACCATACGGCTTCATGGCATTTTACCCAGGGCCAGGTCTAGGCGGTCACTGTATTCCAATCGATCCATTCTACTTAACTTGGAAAGCAAGAGAGTATAACTATCACACAAGACTAATCGAGCTTGCTGGTGAAATTAACAACTCAATGCCGGAATATGTAATTACTCGTGCAATGCAAATTTTAAATGATGATGGTAAAGCTTTACGTAATGCTAAGGTTCTTTTATTGGGCGTAGCTTATAAAAAAGATATCGATGATATGCGTGAATCTCCATCCCTAAAATTAGTTGAGTTATTAATGCAACAAGGTGCAGAATTTAAAACGGTCGATCCGCATGTAACTTCATACAGAGTAGCAGGACAAGTAATTGAAACAGTTGAGTTAACTGACGAATTATTGGAGTCAGCAGATATCGTTGTGTTAGCTACGGATCATACTGGTTTTGACTATGCGAACATTGCTCAAAAATCTAAAGTTATTTTTGACACTCGTAACGCGTTTAAAGGAATCGAAACACCAAATCGTTACATTAAACTTTAAGGGCGGGATTATAAATGAATTTTATACATGAAACTGCTGAAATAGGCGAAAATACGACAGTTGGACATTTTTCTGTAATAGAAGAAGGAGCAAAAATTGGCGATAATGTTCGCGTAGGCAATCGTGTTACAATTCACGCTGGTACCATCATTGGAGATGGTACCACCATCGATGATGGTGCAGTAGTTGGTAAACAGCCAAAGCCTGCTAAAACAAGCACAATGCAAATTACTAAAGAGATACCGCCGCTTGAGCTAGGTAAGGAATGTACAATTGGTGCAAATACAATTGCCTATAGAGGGGCTAAAGTTGGTGAAAGTACATTAATCGCTGATTTAGCAACTGTACGTGAAGATGTGGAAATTGGTTCTTATGTAATCATTGGTCGCAATGTAACAGTTGAAAATTTTGTTACTATCGGAGATCGTACAAAAATTCAATCTAACTCATACATTACTGCACATTCTACTTTAGAGGATCATGTATTCATTGCTCCTTGTGTAACTACTACTAATGATAACTTCATGGGTAGAACAGAAGCACGATTTGACAAGATTAAAGGTGCAATTGTTAAGCGTGGTGCTCGTGTGGGCGGAGCATCTATTATTCTACCTGGTATAACAATAGCTGAAGAAACATTCGTAGCGGCTGGAGCAATTGTGACAAAGGATACGGAAGAAAAAACTGTAATTAAGGGATTCCCAGCAAAATTCTTGAAAAATGTACCTGAGGAGGAGCTTCTCTAAGTGTTCTCTCAGTTAAAACGTTTAGGAGCGGATTCGCTCCTTTATGCATTTATGAACGTAGGAACTAAACTAATCGCTTTTATATTGTTTCCTTTGTATGCACATTATCTTGAAAAAGAATCCCTAATTGGTGTGCTTCAAATGGTAGATACTACCGTATCTATGCTTACCTTCCTGGTGATATTTGGAACCGATTCTGCTCTTGCCTATTATTATTTTGAATATAAAGATAAAGAAACCCGTGAGAAGTACGTTCGCTCAGTTATGACTTTCCGTTTATCTATGGTTATCTTACTTTTTGCCATATTTTTAATCGGTGGAGATTGGCTGGCTGCTATAATATTAGAATCGGCAGGCTACTCACAACTATTCTATATTGCTTTAGGTACGTTGTGTTTAGATACAATCATTACACTTGTCCTAACCATTCTAAGATACGAGTTTCATACTAAAAGAGTGGTATTTACAACTATAGGTAAAATGTTATTAATCGCAGTTGTTTCGATACTTTTCTTAATGTTTGTATGGACTTCTCTAGAAGGAATACTTGTAGCTCGTTTAATCAGTGTCGCAATTATTGTAGTAGTCTTAATAAAGCCTACTAGAGTATATTTAAAACCACTGTTCGATAAAGTAATTTTAAAGAAAATCTTAGTTTACGCAGCTCCTTTAGTGCCAGCGTCTTTAGCATTTTGGATAATTGCCAATGCCAATAATTTCTTTATACGCGCATATGGTACGTTAGATGATGTTGGTATATATGGGACAGCTATTAAGTTTGCAACATTTATCACATTATTGACTAGTGGGATCCAGCTAGCCTGGAGACCATTCTCTATGTCTTTAAAGGATAAAAAAGATAGCCCTCAATTATTTGCAACATTATATGCGGCATTTTTAATAATTGGCAGCTTTGGAGTTTTAGCTTTAGCGACCTTCATGCCACTGATTATTTTGGTTATGCCGGAGAATTTTAGAATTGCATTTCAATATGTGGCACCAATATCGATTGCAACATTTTTAAGTTTTTACTATATGATTGTTTCTACAGGGATATTTTACTCTAAACAGACAAAACATATTTCTATAGCATTTGGTATTGCAGCAGTTGTTTCGGTTGTATTGAACTTTATATTCGTGCCGTACCTTACTATTTGGGGAACTGTTATTTCTTATGTAGCAGCATATTGTTTAGCCTTGTTTATGGTATTTCGTAAAAGTCAGAAACTATATTATGTTCCTTTTTCGGGATTTAAAATGGCTTGGACAATATTATGGCTAATAGCTGCAACACTTGGAATTGTATATATTCAATTAAATGATTTAAATAGCTGGTTAATCCTAGGAGTATGGATAGTATTTATCATCCTGGTTTTACTAGTTCGCATGGATAAATATTTTGTAAAAAGAAAGTAATGGGGGATAAGGCATGTCGAAAAAATGTATAACTAACCTTAGGCATAAAGATTTTTATCCTATAAAAGGCGCTGGGTATGAAGGTTTTTTGAGAGGATACTTCTACTATGAAAATCAATATGTCACCCATGAAAACTTCGCTAGCATTATTAATGAAGAAATATTAGCTTCCAAGGACTTTGCTAAGTGGAATGGAGAATATGCACTTATCTTTACTAATGATGAGTGCACAACTCTTGTTACGGATATGAAACGTTCTATTCCGCTGTTCTATTCAATGGATGACTCAGGAAACTGGCTAGTACAAGACTTCATACAGCCTCACGAAGGAATGAAGATGAATTCGGAGGCAGAGGAAGAATTCCTCATTACGGGCTTTGTTTTTAGAGACAAGACCTTATTTGAGGAATGGAAGCAAGTTCCTGCAGTGTCTTATCTTATTTTAAAAGAAGAAGCATTCCAACACTATTATTATTCATATGTATTACCAAAAGAGACAGAGCCAATTGATGTATTCGCAAAAGAGCTTAAGCAAGTTTTCAATGACTTGTTTGATGATTTAGCAGATAGATTAAAGGATCGTCAAATTGTCATTCCGCTAAGTGGTGGGTATGACTCACGGTTAATAGCATTAAACTTAGTGGAACGTGGTTTAAAGGATAATATTACTGCCTTTACATACGGTAGGCCAGGAAATGGAGAATCCACTGTAAGTAAGCAGATTGCCGACAAACTTGGTTTAAAGTGGAAGTATTTTGCCTACGACAAAAAGATGTGGGAAGATATGTACAAGTCTGAGGAATGGAAGGACTATGTAGTGTATTCTAGCAATGGTGTTTCAGTAGCACACTTGCAAGACTTTCCAAGTACCAAGCTACTTGTGGAGCAAGAAGGCTTACAGGATGCTGTATTTTTACCAGGTCATTCATTAGATTATCTAGCTGGCGGTCATTTACCCTATGAATCCATTGTAGATAAGCAATTTGAAAAGAATGAAATTCAAACCTTTATCATGAACAAACATTTCCGTTTGTGGGAGCTTTCTGGGAAAGATAGTTACGCAGAAACGGTTATTGGAAAAGGGTTGTATCAAGATATTGAAGAACATTCGAATTATACCAATGAACGAGTTACTTCATTAATAGACGAATGGAACTGGCGTGAAAGACAAGCAAAATTTATCATTAATTCTGTTCGGGTATATGAGTATTTTGGACAAGGATGGTCCATTCCATTATGGGATGACCGTTTGATCCACTTCTTTAGTAAAATACCAGCGAATTTAAAGTATAAAAAGTATTTATATGATTATACATTGCATCAAATGTATCCAGAATATTATCCATTGCCACAAAAACCGGGACCTGAAAATTCTCTTAAAAATAAATATGGAATTCTCTACCCTATGTTGCGCAAAATATATAGAAAGAAAAATCTATATCGCAAATATTTTGATGAGCCGATGGAATGGTATGGGATCTATCCAACCTACAAGCAATATGTTCAGTCTCTGACATTTAAACGAAATGGGCAGAAGTATGAGCATCCGTATAATATAAATTCGTTTATCGTAAAAGATATGATTCAAATGATGAAGGAGATTACAAAATGAAAGTTCTAACGATATTAGGAGCAAGACCTCAGTTTATTAAAGCCGCCGCTGTTTCACGCGTTATTCGTGAAGAGGTAACGGAGCTTATTGTACATACTGGACAACATTATGATGCCAATATGTCTGATATTTTCTTCGAGGAGTTAAATATTCCAAAGCCAGATTATCACTTAGGAATTGGTTCTGGGAATCACGGCAAACAAACCGGTGAAATGTTAGCAAAAATTGAGGAAATTATTTTAAAGGAAAACCCAGATTTCTTGCTAGTATATGGAGACACTAATTCAACTTTAGCTGGAGCGCTTGCCGCTGCTAAATTGCATATTCCAATTGTGCATATCGAAGCAGGTTTACGCAGCTTTAACATGAGAATGCCAGAAGAGGTTAACCGTATTTTAACGGATCATGTATCGACTTTGTTACTATGTCCGACAGACACTGCTATCCATAATTTAACTAACGAAAATATTACTGCTGGTGTTTATAATATTGGTGACGTTATGTATGATGCAGTGCTGTACAATAAAACATTGGCACAGTCTTCTTCTACTATTTTAAAAAATGAAGAGCTTACTCCTAAAGACTATTTATTAATAACGATACATCGTGCTGAAAATACGGATGATGTAGAGCGTATGAAAGCCATTTTAGATGCGTTTACTCAAATACCTGAGAAAAAGGTTTGGCCAATACATCCACGCACTAAGAAAAAGCTGGAGGATTATGGATTCCAATTAAACGAAATTCCTAATTTAAAAGTAATTGACCCAGTTGGATACCTAGATATGCTTTCTTTAGAAACAAATGCAAAGAAAATCGTAACTGACTCCGGTGGCGTTCAGAAGGAAGCCTATTTTGCAGAGGTTCCTTGTGTGACAGTTCGTGATCAAACAGAGTGGGTAGAGACATTAATTGAAGATGCCAACATTTTAACTGGAACTGATACAAAAAAAATCGTTGAAGCGGTTAAAAAAGAAGTAACTCCTTCTTATACTCCTGTTTTTGGTGATGGAAAAACATCGGAAAAAGTGTTAGCTTTACTAAAGGAATATTCAAGTAAATAAAGTAGGTGTGAGCATTGTTAATATTTAGCATATGGCTCTTTACTGTGGTGGCTTCCACATACCTTTTCAAAAAGGTTTCTGGAAGCCTTTCTCTTGTAAAGCCAAACATGATTTCTATCGTTTATTATTATTCTTTCCTTATCTCCAGTTATATTGGCGGATTATTAATAGCTTTAGGAATAGATGATTACTATATGATCAAAAGAATGGACCATGAGGAATATCGAATCATAGGTTTTATTTTATTGACCCTATTAATGATTTTATTCCCACTAACTCAGTTAGTTGTAGGTAGAATTTTAGGCTTTAATGCGGAACTAGAATTCAACAAGTATCTACAAGAACCCGTTCGTACAAGTGTAGATAAAAATAAGCGTATTTTTAGATTGGCATTTGGGGCTTTATCCGCTATTTCTGTTTTAGCAGTCGCTTATACCTTATTGAAGACGGCGAACGTTCCGTTGTTAGAACTATTAAAGGGGAACACATCAGAGCTTGCAAAGCTTCGGATTGATGCTAGCAGAGGCTTTAGTGGAATTGATGTATATATCCGAAACATCTTTGGAATTGCATTAACACCAGTACTCTCTATTGTTGCATTTGTATATATGACTAAGTCGAGAGCTCTATACTGGAAAGTAGTTTTTTTCACATTGTTTATATCTAGTATATTGATTTCTACTTATGATTTAGCGAAATCTCCAATATTCTTCTATCTAATCATGTTATTGTTGGCGGGTGTATATACTCAAAAGCTCAAGCTAAATTGGAAGAGAATAAGCGGTTATATTATAGCAGGTAGCGCATTATTGATTGTTATGTATGTAGCTATACAAGGGGTAACTGAGCTAGAAAGCTTTTTGGCTTATAATTCCGGACCAATTGGACGAATATTATTAGCACAAATTTCTCCTTTCTTTTTACATCTGGATACTTTCTCTCATTCCTTGAGCCCATTAGAGGCGAAGGGATTACCATCTTTTATCGCTGGTATTTTTGATATTGAGCAAGTGCGTTCGGCACGAATGGTAATGGAAAATGTATTTCCGGAAAATATAGATAAAGGGACGGGTGGAGTACTTAACACTATTTTCCTTGGTGAAGCCTTTGCATCATATGGTTATCTTGGGGTTATTGTAGCTATCATTTATATCGCTGCTGTCATTCAAGCGTTATATATTATCTTTTTACGTTTACCGAAAACACCAGTTGTCATTGCATTATTTGTTTACTTTACGATTAATATTCCTAGAACGCTTGTAGGGGGAGTTGCAGACTTTTTCTTTAATCCTATTTGGATTATTATGACCGTTGTATTAGGAGGTTTGTTTATTCTGGAGCAGTATTTCCATGTTATTTGGAAATTCCTATTAAGCAAAGTACGAAAAAAAGGAGTAACACAATGAAGAATATTTTAATTTACTATCCTTTTACTCTTGCTACTAATCCTAAAAGTGGTTCTGCAATTCGTCCCATTGAAATGATTAAAGCATTTGAAAATTACGCTCAGAAAAATAACGTAGAAGTAATTGTCATCTCCGGCACAAGTACCGAAAGAAGACAGCTTTGGAACAAGATGATATCCGAGAAAAAACAAGAGCAAACATTGTTTTGCTACTCTGAAAATCAGACGATTCCCTTATGGCTTACAGATCCTGGACATATTCCGAAGGATTGGATTATCGATCATGATGTGTTTAAGACATTGAAGAGACTTCATGTACCTATTGGTGTTTTTTATAGAGATGTATATTGGAAGTTTGACGAGCTTTATAAGTTAAAGGGTATGAAAAAGACTGTTATGAAAACCATTTATAAGATGGAAGAAAAGTTTTATAAAAAGTATGTGCACACTTTATTTTTGCCTAGTGACGCTATGGGTAAATTTGTTAATATTGATACAGCTAAAATGGCACTTCCCCCGGGAGGACGCTTCACTGATATAACTACTAATGATCAAAATATTCAATCACCATTTAAGGGTATCTATGTGGGTGGTATAAACAGTGAGGATTATGGTTTGCCAACTTTAGTAGAAGCGTATGCAATATTAAATGAAACGCAGACTAATGGTGAATTGGTAATTGTCTGTCGAGAAGAAGAATACACGCAGCTAAGCAAAGAGGAAAAAGAAAAGCTAAACAAAGCATATATTGAGTTAAAGCATGTGAGTGGAACAGAGCTTCAAGCATTGTATGAGCAGGTTGATTTTGCTTTTATCCCACGTAAAAGATCTACATATAATGATTTTGCTGTCCCAATCAAATTAGTAGAGTATTTAACTGCAGGCTTGCCAATTGTAGCTACAAATTGCTCCGCTCAGGAGGATTTTATCCAATCGGGTCCCTACGGTGTTATCACAGAGGACAGCGCAGAGGGATTAGTAGAAGGTATGCAGGCTATACAACCAGACTATTTGCAGTTTAAGAAAAATATTCAACAAAGCTTTTTACAGCAGCATGCATGGAATACACGTGCTGAACAAGCTGCACAAGCACTTCTAGGAGGTAAAAAATGAAAATAGCAGTATTAGCTCCAAGTAAGTCAATTCATACTCATAAGTGGGCTTTATTTTATCAGTCTAAAGGTATTGATGTGAAAGTTTATACATTTAAGGATCACTATTCAGAGAACAATGCAAAACAGGTGCCAACAGAAATATTGCCAAAGGTTTTACCAGGTAAGGCTTCTTATATTGCCGCAGCACCTGCTTTAAAGAATCTTCTTAAGGAATGGAATCCAGATATTCTGCACTCTCATTTCATCTCAAGTTATGGTTTATTAGGAGCAATAGTCGATTATAAAGTACATTTTGTTTCTGTATGGGGTAAAGATATATTTGATTTTCCTAAGAAAAATAAGTTAAATGAAAAGCTAGTAAGATTTACTTTAAGTAAGGCAACTGCCATATGTTCTACAAGCCATATTATGGCAAAAGAAACTAATCTTTATACAGATCGTCCGGTTTATGTTACACCGTTTGGAGTTGATTTAGGGATATTCCACCCTGCTCAAGAGGATACTGAGTTTACAGATAAAATTATTGTTGGAACGGTGAAAGCATTAGAGGACAAGTATGGGATTGCAGACTTAGTAAAGGGCTTTGCCTTATTTAATAAAGAATATCCTAACTCAGAATTGCTTATCACTGGTGATGGTCCTCAAAGAAAAGAATATGAACAACTCGCAACTGATTTAGGAATTTCTGATGTGACGACTTTCACGGGGAAGGTTCCTAACACAGAAGTTCCGAATATAATTCGCAAGATGTCCATCTTTGCTGTACCTTCTACAGAAGACAGTGAAAGCTTTGGAGTTGCAGCAGTTGAAGCAATGGCATGTGGCGTTCCCGTCGTCGTTTCTAATGTTGGTGGGTTACCAGAGGTTGTAGTTAAGGATGTTACTGGCATTGTCACAGACAAGGAAAGTCCAGACCAGCTCGCAGCAGCTTTTAAAAAGCTAGCTAGAAATAGTGAGATGAGAATGAAAATGGGTGAAGCTGGAGTCGCTCATGTTAAGAATCATTACAGCTGGATAGATAACGCAAATTATATGTTGACATTGTATGAAAAATATAATTTAGAGCGATAAAGGTTACTTCATACGCTCTCAAGAAGAAAAGGTGATTATATGATTAAGAAAGCAGTTATCCCTGCAGCAGGCTTTGGAACAAGATTTCTTCCTGCAACAAAAGCATTGCCTAAGGAAATGCTTCCAATAGTTGATAAGCCCAACCTTCAATATATCATCGAGGAAGCAATTGCTTCAGGAATTGAAGATATTATCATCGTCACTGGACGAAACAAAAAATCAATGGAAGATCATTTTGACAAATCCATTGAATTAGAGCTTTTACTAAAAAATACAGGAAAACTAGAGCTGTTAGAGCAGGTAGAAAATATCTCTAATCTAGTTGATATCCATTATATGAGACAGAAAGAACCGCTTGGACTTGGGCATGCTATATTATGTACGAAAAAATTCATCGGTAACGAGCCCTTTGCAGTGTTACTTCCGGATGACATTATAGATGCTGAGGTTCCAGCATTGCAGCAAATGATTTCAAAGTATGAGGAAGTACATAGCAGTATCTTAGGAGTAAATGAAGTACCTACAGAGGATGTACATAAATATGGAATCGTGGATTACAGTGCTGCTGAAAATGGTTTGTTTTCGGTAAAGCGATTAGTGGAAAAGCCGTCTGCTCAGGAGGCACCATCTAACCAAGCTATTGTTGGGCGATATATTTTAACCCCTGGAATTTTTGAGGAATTAGAAAAAGTAGCACCGGACGCTAAGGGAGAAATCCAGTTAACGGATGCTATTGATTCTTTGGTTAAGAAAGAATCAATTTACTCCTATATGTTTGAAGGAAAACGCTATGACGTTGGGGACAAGTTTGGATTTTTACAAGCAACATTTGACTTTGCATTAAAGCGTGACGATTTAAGAGAACCGTTACTTGCTTATTTGAAGAATAAATTGAAAGATTAACGGTGATAGCTATGCGTATTGTATATTTATGTCAACATTTCCCACCTGAAACTGGTGCACCCCAAATCCGTGTTTATGAGGTAAGTAAAGAATTACTTGCTCAAGGACATGATATTCAAGTCGTGACTGCATTCCCACATCATCCTCATGGGATTATACCGGATGAGTACAAGGGAAAAAAATATGAATTTGAAATGTGGGATGACATTCCCGTTCATCGCACATGGATCTATCCTTCTAAAAAGGGTACCTTTTGGAAGCGTTTAGTCTCCTACTTCTCATTCACCTTTAGTTCCTTCTATGGATTGATGAAAACAGGGAAGGTAGATGTGATTATCGTCAATTCTCCGCCGATCTTTTTAGGTTTGACAGGTCTAATTGGCGCTAAACTTAAAGGAGCAAAATTTGTTTTTAATGTAGCTGATGTATGGCCTGAATCTGCAGTAAAGCTAGGACTTGTGAAAAACAAAATGTTCATCAAGCTTGCTGAGATATTAGAGTCGTTTCTATATAAGCATTCATGGAAAATTGCAACTGCCACAGATGGCATTAAATCATATATTATTAACCATTCCCAGCCGGAGGAAAAAGTATTTGTATTGCCGAATGGTGTAAATACAAATTTCTTTTATCCACAGGAAAAAAATGTAGAATTCTTAGAAAAATACAATCTCCATGAAAAATTTGTTTTTTCATATGGAGGGAATCTAGGCTATGCGCAAGGCTTAGAGTACATTCTATATGCTGCTAAACAGATGCAAGAAACAGTTCCTCATGCACATTTCCTAATTGCAGGAGCGGGTCCTGAAGAAGAAAAGCTACATAAGCTCAAAGAAGAGCTTGGCTTGCAAAATACAACATTTTTAGGGCATCTACCTTTAAAAGAAATGCCTAAACTATTTTCAGTGAGTGATGTAAGTATTGTTCCGCTTCGTGATATACAATTATTTGAGGGAGCTCGACCTTCTAAAATTTTTCCGGCTGCTTCATCAGCAGTTCCTGTGCTTTACTGTGGAAAAGGAGAAAGCGCGAATATCATTACTCAAAATAACATAGGTTTAGTAGCACAACCTGAAAATGTTGACTCAATTTCTGAAAAAATGTTTGAATTTGTGGAAATGCAGGTAAATGATAGAAATGCCATGAAAGAAAATGGAAGACAGCTAGCAATGGGAGAATTTAGTTGGACTACCATCGTAAAAGAATTACTACAAAATATTACACAAAAGTAATTTTCTTTGCAATATACACCATCCTTTAAATTATGTATAATAAATTAGATAAAATTTAAAAGTAAAGTAGGGAACTAATATGACTACTTCACGTCAAAAGAACAGGAAAACGAAGACGAGAAGAAAAATTTTATATACAATACTTATCGTTGCGATGGTGTTATTGTCTGGAGTTATCGTCTTTGCAACTAATTTGTCGTTTCAAACCAAAAATGCTGTAAATAAAATTTATGAGCCACTAGAGCGTGAAGAAAAAACAGAGAACGAGGCAATAGACAAATATGACAAAGCTAAGGCGGAGGATTCTGCTTTTACCATTTTATTAGCCGGTATTGAAAATCAAGAAAAAGCAAAATATGGTCGTTCCGATGTTCTTATTGTCGCAACAGTAAATCCAAAGACAAATAAAGTATCTATGGTTAGCATCCCGCGTGATACTAGAGTTTATATTCCTGATTTAGGATATAACGATAAGATTAATCACTCGTATGCAAACGGTGGTATAAATTATACTATTAATACGATAGAAGAATTATTAGATATTCCAATAGATTACTATGTTTCAACAGACTTTCAAGGCTTCGAGGACATCGTAGATACTGTTGGTGGAATTGAAGTAGATGTGCCATTTACGTTTAAAGCGCAGCTAACAGGTAGTTTAAAATGGAAGACGTATACACAAGGTACAATGGATCTTAACGGTAACGAAGCTCTTGCTTATGTTCGTATGAGAAAGAGTGATCCAGAGGGCGATTTAGGACGCAATAAACGACAAAAGCAAATTATTCAAGAAATAATTGATAAAGGCACGAGCTTATCAAACATAACTAAAATAGATAACATGATTGAGGATATTGGTAATAATGTCAAAACGAACATACCATCATCTGAATATTTTGGTTTGATCAAAACATATCAAAAGTTAAAATCTACTCCATTTGAACAACTTCAATTAGAGGGTTACGATGACACACGTAATGGAGTATACTATTTCATTCCTGATGAAGAAGCTTTAGATGAAATCAGTGAGCAATTGAAACTTAACTTAGATGATTTTGGACAAAATGCTAAAACAGAATTGAATCAATCAACTAAAATTACAGATTTAACAATAGGCGAGTAAAAGGAACAGTCATTTGGACTGTTCCTTTTACTCTTTTTGCTATTTTAACCGATAATTAAACACCTATTAATCCATTTGTTGGATTGTTTTATGGTAATATGTGCATTAAAATGTAGAAAACACACGTTTCAAGGAGGAACAAATGAAAAAAGTAATCGCATCATCTGTTTTAGCAACTTCTGTCCTTTTGCCCATTAATCTTCTAACGAGTGATACACTTCACACGAGTGCTGCTACCAATTCAGCAATAACTTCTGCTCAATTATCTGGTAAGGCAATGATTACAGCAAACAATGTCAATATTAGAAAAGGAGCTACGACTAGCTATAGCAGTGTTGGAAAGGTCCAAAATGGACAGCTAGTTACTATAATTGACCGCTTTACAAACGCTAGCGGTGAATTATGGTATAAAGTTAACTTTGATTCAACTACTGGCTGGGTGATTAGTAATTATGTAAAAGAGGTTTCCAATGCTGTAGGAGGAAACTCGACTATTAATGGCAACTCTTATGTCGGTTCCACACAGAAAATAGGAAAGTCTGCAACAAATATGAGAAGTGGCGCAACTACTTCTTATAAGTTATTAGAGACAATTCCTGCTGGAACTTCACTAAAAATATTAAGCAGCTTTACTAATGCTCAAAATGAAGTCTGGTTTAATGTAGAGTATAAAGGCAAAAAAGGCTGGGTGCTTTCCGAGCTATTTCTTTTAAATGCTACGAATGGAGATACAGCGACTTCTATGAAGGTAGTGAAGCAATCTACTGTACATAAAGGAGCAACCACAAGTTATGCAGCAGTAGCTACAGTGAAGGCTGGAACAACTTTGACTGTTCACCAAGAGTTTACGAATGCAGCTAAAGAAAAATGGATGCAGGTAACCTATGCAACAGGTAAAAAAGGCTGGATTCAAGCTACAGCTTTTGAACAAGCTACTATTGATTCGAAGACAGTAGTAAAAGCATCTACTGTACATTCAGGAGCTACAAAAAGCTATAAGGTCGTAGCTACGATTAAAGTAGGAACAAAATTAACTATCCATCAGGAATTTACAAATGCTTCAAAAGAGAAGTGGTATCAAGTGACCTATGCTACTGGCAAGAAAGGATGGATATCTGGAGAAGCATTTGATAGTGTATCTACTTCACCAGAAACACCACCAACTGAAACACCTGATATTGGACAAGCTATTGAACAGAATACAAATCTAGTAGTCTCCGTTTCAGTCGCTAATATGCGTTCAGGCCCTGGAACATCCTACGATGTTGTAACTCAATCACGATTAAACGATTCCTTTATCTCTACCCATTATGCATTAGATGCAAACAATGAAAAATGGTATAAAGTAGGTACAACAAGCGGAGAAGCATGGCTACATCAATCGGTAGTAACCGTTGGTGGCGATGTCACTCCAGGCAATGGAGAAACTGGCACTATTCAACGATATAATGCTTTAGTTTATGCTGATAGTAAGTTTAACTCAGCAGTATTACAGGGGTTACCGAGAAATACAACCTTCACTATTTTAAATAAAGTAACCGGTACAGACGGGACGAAGTGGTTAAACATTAAAGCAGGCTCTGTTGTAGGTTGGGTTCCAGATTTTGAGGTAAGTGAAAGTATACCGACTAAGTATGCTACAAAGGCGTCCACTGTTTACAGCAGTGCAAGTGCTACCTCTAAAAAGATAGAATCTATTTCTGCTAGCTCGCCACTAAGAGTTTTACGTTCATTAAACAGCTGGTTAAACGTTGAAACGCAAAGTGGAAAACGCGGATGGATTCAAGCATCTCTAGTAGGCGATGCGTCTCCAATCTCACTTATCAATGGAAGAGCAGAAGTACGCAATGGGCAAAATTATTTAGTTTGGACGAAGCCTACAAAGTTTAATATTACTTACACAATGCCTTCAGCAAATGTCTTAAAAGTTAATGGTAATCTATCGAACATTAGCGAGATTGCTTCAGGATTAACGGGAGTAAAAAGCATGAAGGTTGAGAAAGTATCCGGTGGAACATCAGTATTGACTGTAACATTTGATCCAAATTATACGTACACAATAAGAGATTACGATAAAGAGTTAACGATTAAAGTTGTGCCTAAAGGATTGGCAGGTAAGAAAATAATTATTGATGCTGGACATGGTGCTAAGGATCCTGGCGCAGTTGGATCTAAAGGTACTAAGGAAAAGGATGTAAACCTTGGAACAGCTAAGTTTCTAAAGGCCGAGCTTGAAGCAGCAGGTGCTATTGTAACCTTAACGCGAAGCACAGATGTATTTTTAGAGCTAAAGGACAGAACAGATATTGCTAATGCTTCTGATTATGATGCATTTATCAGTATCCATGCTGATTCATTCTCTTCTACATCTAAAGGGACTACTACCTACTACAATTCGTCTGTAAGCTTTAATGGTCCTAAGAGCTTTACCCTTGCAAAGAGTGTCCAAGCGAACCTTGTCAAAGCGGTTGGAACATACAATCGTGGCGTGAAACAGCAATCATTCTATGTAAACCGTATGAATGAAATTCCATCAGTATTAGTAGAGTTGGCATTCATTTCAAATCCTTCTGAAGAGGCATTATTAGCTTCAGATGCCTTCCGTAAAAAAGCAGCAGTTGGAATTCGTAAAGGAATGGAAGAGTTCTTCAAACAGTAAAAATTTAAGTTTAAGAAAAAGTAACCGATAAATCTCCTAGGAATAATTCCTAGGAGGGCATATCGGAAGTTTTTTTGACAGATTTTTTTCAAATAGTTAGTTTAGCTCCAGCGCCTTGTCTCTCGAGGAAAATGGGAAAATACTGTGGTGGCTTGTTAGTTGCCTCTTTGCTTATTCTCCATTTGCTTTTCGGGGCACATAGGCGCTGCCGCTTTTTTTAAAAAAAATATTTATCGATATGTCCAAATGTTGTGTTATTTCTAGCGATAAAATAATAAGAGCGAGGAAGGTAGACAAAATGAAAAAGAAAATACTAGCAACGGTTGGTGTCGTATTAGGTTTAAGCTTTCTAATTGCAATTAATACACCTGCATCTACAAAAGCAAATTCTAATCTACTATTAGCTTCCGTTGACTGGGTACAATCACAATTGAACCCTTTAACTACAAGAGTATCTACTCTAGAAAAACAAATAAAAGAACAGGATGCTTTGATTAAGCAGCTACAAAAAGCAGTTGAAGAGGGTGGAACAGTTATAACTCCTCCTACTACAACACCTACGCCACCTGATAACTCTACTGATCTACCATCAGTTGTATATACAAATGCGAATAATGTGAAGGTACATAGTGGAGCAACTCGTAATTACAAGGTGCTTGCAACATTTACAGCAAACAAAGCATTGAACGTTATTGACAAGCATGGTTCTGGCACTAATTTATGGTACCGTGTAGAAGTATCTTCAACTGTAAAAGGGTGGATTCATTCAGAGGATGTTACAACAACAAAACCTAGCACTGCAACACCAAGTTCCGTTGTAGCAAAAGAAGCACTTAATATACGAAAAGGTGCTACAACTAGCTATGCTTCAATCGAGCTAGTAGCTAAAGGAACTTCTTTAAAATACATAAGCTCCTTTAAAAATGCAAAAGGTGAAACATGGTATAATGTTCAATCCCCAAAAGGAAACAAAGGTTGGGTGCTAAGTACGCTAACTGAGGTGAGATAATTGAATAAAAAATTTATAGCAGTATTAGCGGCAATTTCTTTAAGCTTTGCTTGTGCTAATACAGCATTTGCATATAAGCAAGAGACTTATTCGAAGCAAATACAAGTTGAGGTACACAACACCTTTACATCCTCCTTGAACCTAAATGGTATATATAAATTAGAAAATCTTACAACAAAAGAAATGTTTTTTGCTTTACCTAATACACCTATAACATTTTCACAGGTAAATGGTGAGGTTTCCATTTATCAAAAGGGAGCAGCAATGTATTCTTCCCAAGGATATGCCTTACATGCTCTTACAGGAAATGAAAAAATAGTTGTTTTTAATGCTCCAGTAGATGGAAGAAAGGGTGCAACCGCAGATTATGCAGTTGTTAAGTCCTATAAGCCATTCCAAGGTGCAAAATATGTAACTGAGTTCACGAATGTAAAGGGAGAGCTTTGGTATTCTATAACCGATGAACAAGGTGCCTCCTCTTGGGTTCCAGCAACAAATGCAACCGTAGAATCTGTTGTATCTCAACCACTTGGGAAAACACCAACTGGTACACAGTATCGAGGTAGCTTCAATGTAGTAAAATCAGGAACTAACGTACAAATTGTTAACAGACTAGACTTAGAAAATTATTTAAAAGGCGTTATTCCTAATGAGTCGCCTGCTTCTTGGCATATTGAAGCGTTAAAAGCTCAAACAGTAGCAGCACGCAGTTACACTTTGAGTAAGGCTGGAATTTTAAGTAGTACTACTAAGGACCAGATGTACAAAGGCTATACATCTGAGCACAAAAACTCAAATGCAGCTGTAGATGCTACGAAGGATTTAGTAGTTAAATATAATGGGAAGCTTGTACAGGCATACTATTATTCCACTAGTGGAGGTAGAACGGCAAATATTAGTGATGTTTGGAATTCAACACAGGTGCCACAATTTGTTTCAGTAGATGATTCAATTGAGCAATCCCCTTACAAAAACTGGTCAGTTCAAATTTCAGCAACTAATATTTTGAAGAAGTTTGGTTTTAGCACATCTGATCAGTTGCTAGATGTTAAGCTTACAAAGGGCGGAGCAAATGGAGAGGTCACAGCAGTAACAGCTATCACGAACTCTGGAGAGAAAACTATCACAGGTAACGAAACAGTAATGAGAAACGTTTTCTTAGATGCAAGCAACAAATCTTTAAAATCGAACTGGTTTGATATTTCATTCACTAAGCCAACAGGCGGTGTAAATGACATTACAGTGCAGCAGGTAAATGGAACGACTCCGATAGATTCATTAAATGGAGTTTCTGTTCAAACTGCTAACGGTGTCGTATCTATACCGGATGGCTCAGTAAGCATTCAAACAAGTAGCGGAGTCGTAAACACAGAAACGGTTCAAACAGGCATTCAGTCTATAACAGTCAACGGTAAAGGCTACGGACACCGAATTGGTATGAGTCAGTATGGCGCGAAGTCACGTGCAGAAGCTGGTTGGACATACGATCGGATATTGAAGCACTACTATCAAGGCGTTACAATTGAAAAATATTAATAATACCAAAAGAAAAGGCAAGTATGTTGATAAATCAACATGCTTGCCTTTTAATATATTTACTGAGTTTTAGTCTTCATGTGCCTCTTTCTTATCCCCAAAACTAAACAGTAAATACATTGTAGCCGTAGCAATAGCGAAAATGATTGCCCCCGTAATTGGTAAGTAAATCGTCTCTATGAAAAGTGAAATTGCCATAATGAGTGTAAATGATACGATCATATGCCCAAAATATTTATGGAATTTTTGATGATTATTTGCCTTTAGTTCTATGAAAGCATCTAGAGCCATTATGACGATAAATTCAATGACTCCATAAACAATAATAAACCAAATTAAACTTGACCAACGTTCAAAAGCAAGGCCTACAAGCAATAGGATTCCAATCTCAGCTGCAATGGAGATAGCAAGTGTCCCGATGACGATAAGGATAACTATAAGAATAGCAAGTGCTTTTCCAAAATTTTTTTTCATGCAGTTCCCTCATTATTCTTGATGTAATTATTCATTAAAAAGAGTGGAGACAAAGTAAAAAATAACTTTGTCTCCACTCTGAAAGCTATTATTATGGTTTGATAAAGTTTTGAGTGTAATAAGGAATGGAGCCATGTGTCCATTTGGCAAAGTAGACGCCAACTCCTACATGAGTGTATGCAGTGTTTATAACGTTTTTACGATGTCCTAATGAATTCATCAATGCTTCATGTGCAAAATATGGATCTGTGTAGCCCATTGCGATATTTTCCCCGGCATTTCTAAATTGTACTCCGCCATTTGCTAAGCGGTCAAAAGGAGATTCACCTTTTAAGTTATTATGATTGAAGTAATCATTGACACCCATGTCTACACTATGCTTTCTTGCCACATCTGCTACCTTTGGAGCGGACTGTAGCACAGGAACCCCATGAGCTTTTCTTTCTGCATTAATCAAATGAAATAATAGATTCTCGTAGCCTGTTTCTAGAGTAGTAGATTTTTTAGGATATAGATTTGGATTTTTATTGATCAATTGGTAGTCTACTAAGTAGATTGCCGAGATTTTATTGTCATTATGCACGTCTATAAAGAAATTCGCTTCATACTTTGGTAAGGAGTATGTAATGATTTCCACAGGATATGTGTTTCCAGTAGTTTCATAGCTTTTACCAAACTCATTTTCTAGCTGACTTATAGTATTTGATACGGAAATTCCGTTTACTTGAAAGGCTTTGTCCTTAGTATATAAGGAAGATATTTTATTACTTAATGTACTGATTGCATAAAATTTATCGTAATTATTATGGTAAATTCCAGTAATAGCTCCAAACTCATTTACTACTGATTTCTTGGCTGCTCCCAATTGAGCGTTCACAGTTGAAATATTGTTACCAATTGTAAAGTTTGTAGTTGCAGCCTTTGTTGGCTTGCAATTTAATTGATTGAGCTTAGTTTTAGACGGCGTTTGATATAAAATTGTTGAATCGTCCTTAATTACTAATCCGCCGCCAAGATGGTAGTATGTAGATTTATTTGCATAAACTCGAAAATTTTCACCTGGCTTTACTGTTCGAGAGGATTCAAAGCTTCCATTCACATTTTTGTATATGGTTGTGGGCTTTTGTATGATCACCCTCCCAATTTGTCCTTTTTTTAACTCTACTCCGTCCCAAAAGACCTTGTCTGGACATTCAGCTGCTAAAGTAATTGCCGGAGCAATACTTAATCCGAATAATAAAAGAAATAAAATTGAGAATTTTTTCATGTTTTTCCATCACTCCTCATTACTTTATTATAAATCAAACGACGTCAAACTCCAAAAATACTTTCTCTACGGTGTCGATTATTGCTTGTCCATTTGTTATTTCTGTTACCCACTCTAAAAATTTTACCTCATCCTCCGCTTTTGTGTATACATAAATTTCCACTAAATCTGCATAGGCAATTTCTTTTAATTGGAAAATAGAGTTTCTTATTTCATTCTCCACTTTTCCTAGCCATGTATAATCTATGGAAACTTTCATTAAGTGATGAAGCTGGCATTCTACCTCCCCAGTAGCATCTATCCCTTCTGTAGTAGCTTTGCCATAAGCCCTTATAAGGCCTCCGCCTCCCAGCTTAATACCACCAAAGTAACGCGTCACTACTACTACTGTATCCTTTAGTGCTCTTTTTTTAAGGACTTCAAGCATAGGAACTCCGGCTGTACCGCTTGGTTCACCATCATCGTTTGCTTTTTGAATATGATCATGCTCTCCAATCATGTAGGCAGAGCAGTTATGAGTAGCATCTTTATGCTTTTGTTTAATTTTATTAATAAAATCTTGCGCTTCCTCCTCAGACTCAGCTCGTTCAATATAAGTAATAAATCGGGACTTTTGAATAATAATTTCACTTTCTCCGTGACCCTTAACTGTTTTATAATTGTTTCTCATAATAAATTTCCCTCCTAAAGGCTTTGAAACATACTTGTAAAGTAAATTTAATTTATTTTTAGTCAATTAGTGCTATAATAGAGTTTGTCAGTAAAAATGAATGAAGACTCATGTTGAATGTCTAAAGGAGAAAAAACAGATGACGAACAAGAATCTCGAATTGCAATCGTTAGATGTTATTTTCGATAGGATGGTCGAAGTAATGGACCATTCGAAAAAGGATATATTCATTATAAGCGAACAAAGTCGTCAAAGCTTCGAAGAAATGAAAGTTGAGTTGGAAATAATTCGCGGAAGCATTGAGGCTGTCATACTGGAAGGCGACTCGCTTGAGGCAAAATCGAGACTTGCTCGTAATAGATTAGCAGAGGTTTCGAAGAATTTTAACTCATATGATGAACCACAAGTCCGAAGCGCTTACGAAAATGCAAATGAGCTTCAAATTAATCTTTTAATCAAACGCAATGAAGAAAAACAACTAAGACAGCGTAGAGATGAACTAGAACGAAGATTGCAAGGACTATTAGAAATGATAGAACGTGCAGATCAGCTTGTCAATCAAGTCAATATTGTCATCAATTATCTTACTTCTGATTTAAAGGAAGTTGGAGAAGCGCTTGAAAACGCAAAAATTAAACAAGATTTTACATTGAAAATTATTGAAGCCCAAGAAGAAGAAAGAAAACGTCTCTCACGAGAAATTCATGATGGCCCAGCTCAAATGCTAGCTAATGTGTTGCTCAGAACAGATTTGATCAACCTTACTTATCAGCAACGAGGTGGGGATGAGGCGATGAAAGAAATTATCGAATTGAAGAGCACCGTTCGAGATGCCCTTTCTGAAGTTCGCCGAATCATCTATGATCTCCGTCCAATGGCTTTGGACGACCTAGGTTTAATCCCAACGCTTAGAAAATATATTACAACCACTGGGGAATACAACCCTGCAAAAAAAATACATTTTCAAACGTTTGGAGAAGAAATTCGCTTACAGCCCAATTTTGAAGTAGCTATTTTCCGTCTAATCCAAGAATGCCTGACAAATGGACTGAAGCATGGTCAATTTACAGAAGCTTGGGTAAAGATTGAATGGGTGAAACACAAAATTAACATTATCGTCAAAGACAATGGGGTCGGTTTTGATCCAAAGGTAGTAAAAGAAAAATCATTTGGCTTAATCGGTATGCAAGAGAGAGTCGATTTATTAGACGGTACGATGAAAATTATATCGTCACCAGGAAATGGAACAACAATTTTGTTTAGCATTCCGCTAAATGAGGAATAGTAACTACAGCCGTTTTTAATAGGAGGAAATGACCAATGACAAAAATTATCATTATAGATGATCACCAACTTTTCCGCGAGGGAGTAAAGAGAATACTAGACTTCGAAGATACGTTTGAAGTGGTGGCAGAAGGAAGCGACGGTAGCGATGTACTACGCTTATATGAACAATACTTACCAGATGTTGTTTTAATGGACATCAACATGCCTACAAAAAATGGCGTAGACGCTACAGAGGAACTAATGGAAAAATTTCCGGATGCAAAAGTTATCATGCTTTCTATCCACGACGATGAATCATACGTATCTCACGCGTTGAAAACTGGTGCATTAGGCTATATGTTAAAAGAGATGGATGCTGTGGCAATCGTATCAGCGATTAAAGTAGTAGCTAAAGGCGGCTCTTATTTACATCCAAAAGTAACACGTAATCTAGTGGCAGAATTCCGTCGTTTAAGCGAGCGCGAAAACAAAGGAAACTTCCACCAAACAGAAATCCGTCGTCCATTCCATTTATTAACGAAACGTGAATGTGAAGTTCTTCAATTATTAACAGACGGACAAAGTAACCGCACAATCGGAGAAACTCTTTTCATCTCCGAAAAAACAGTAAAAAACCATGTATCTAGTATTCTACAAAAAATGAACGTAAACGACCGTACTCAAGCCGTAGTAACCGGCATCAAAAACGGTTGGGTTGAAGTTCGATAATACTTCATATGACATTTACACCCCCTCTAATCTTTTGATTGGAGGGGGTTTTGTTTTTTGGGAGAGGAAGTGTTGCAGAAAGCGAGTAAAGTGTTGCGGGAAAGGTAAAGAGTGTTGCGGGAAACCGGTGAAGTGTTGCGAGAAATAAAACCGTTACGGGAAAGAAGGGAAGTGTTGCAGAAAAAGAGTAAAGTGTTGCGCAAAGGACAAAGAGTGTTGCGGGAAACCGGTGAAGTGTTGCGAGAAACAAAAGTGTTGCGAGAAACAAGGGAAGTGTTGCAGAAAAAGAGTAAAGTGTTGTGCAAAGGACAAAGAGTGTTGCGGGAAACCGGTGAAGTGTTGCGAGAAACAAAACCGTTGCGAGAAAGAAGGGAAGTGTTGCAGAAAAAGAGTAACGTGTTGCGCAAAGGACAAAGAGTGTTGCGTGCAACTGGTGAAGTGTTGCGAGAAACAAAACCGTTGCGAGAAAGAAGGGAAGTGTTGCAGAAAAAGAGTAAAGTGTTACGCAAAGGACAAAGAGTGTTGCGGGGAACAGGTGAAGTGTTGCGAGAATCAAAACCATTGCGTGAAAAAAAGGAAGTGTTGCAGAAAAAGAGTAACGTGTTGCGCAAAGGACAAAGAGTGTTGCAGAAAACAGGTGAAGTGTTGCGAGAAACAAAACCGTTGCGAGAAAGAAGGGAAGTGTTGTAGAAAAAGAGTAAAGTGTTTAGCAAAGGACAAAGAGTGTTGCGGGAAAATAAATGTAGCATATTATTTCAACTTAAAGTATCTTTTGTTTGCATTTCCATAGCCTTGTAAATTTTCCATGCTGTTTAACATACGAGAAGCGGAGTATTTTGACTCAATTTTACAGAAGTCTCGGAAAGCTCTATTTGTTATCTCGTTATTTATTAGCTGAAAGTATTCATATACGGCAGCAATATGTGCATTACGATCATTCTTCCCACAGCTCCGACATTTCCAAGTGGAGTAGTGTCGAAGCATTCCGAGCGTACCACACTTTGGACATTCCACTCCTCGCACCAAATCTCTCGGTGAAATTCGGTAATATTCACATAACGGAGGCATAATATACGGGGATAGATTTTTCTCGATGTACGACGTAATTTCTTCAAACTTGACCAACGAAACTGGCTCATGCAAGCCGTTGCTATGCATTTGATAAATTTTCTCCATCATGCTTTCTAGCTTAAATATAGGATAATGGGAAGGTTTCTGGCGAATGCGACTAGATTTAGCGGTTATAATGACTGCACCAGTGACTTTCATGGTAGGGCATACGTTTCGGAGAAATTCTTTCATGAAGCGAATGTTGCGTGTGAGTTGAAAGTAGGGGTTGGGGAAGGGAGTTTCTATTCCATCAACTTCTTTATAAAATTCTTCCTCTTTAAAATACAAGTTACCACTCATATTTTTGGATTCGATGACCATACAACAGCGATCGCTGACTATTAAACAATCAATTTGTACTTTCCAATCTTCTAACACCAATCCCACATCAGAAAACACTTGTAAATTTCCAGAAAGCCTTAATTCATCTAGCTTAGCTACCAACCGATCTTCTCCTCGGTCACCAGCTTCACTACGACGAATATCATCTGCCACCAGCATATATTTCTCATGCTCACCTAACAATCTTTTTAATAAAATCTTCTGTACAGGATACAATACTAATATTCACCTCCATTCTAATTATATATGTTACTTCAAACGTCAGAAAATTTCATTATTTTATAAATTGAAACTTATTCATTGAGTTTTCGTCATAACTATGACAAAATAACCAACAGCAGGAGGGAAACAGATGAGACTAATAATCCAAGTACTTACTCTCGCAGCAATTACACTAGGACTTGCTGCTTGTAATGATAAAGAAGAGGTAAATCCAAGTTCGGGATCAGTGAACGATTCAACCCCATCACAAACGGAGTCAGCAATCGATCATGGAGCAGAGGATAAATCAGACGTAGGCTTCCAAATGTCTTCTGGTGGAGACATTGAAGAGGCAGCTAATGTACCCGAGGAAGAAAAAACAGCAGTATTAAATGCATTTAACGAATACATTGAAGCCTTTAACGAAGAAGATATAGACCGCTATTTAAGTGTAATCTCCAAAAAACCAGAGGGCTTCAACTATGAATCCGAAAAAGAACTAGTATTGGAGACCTTCGAAAACTACAATACTGTACGTACAGCTGAGGACGTTACTATTATTGAATATAATGACAAAGAAGCTCAAGTATATTCAAATATCCATATTGCACTTCACGAGCCAGGGTCTGGAGCAAAACTCGATCGTAATGGTCGTCAGGTGACGGTTTTTGTGAAGGAAGAAGGCAAATGGGTGGTAACAAGTGTCTATTTTATAGGCGAAACAACTGAATAAATCACCATATCCCCAGCATATATGACAAATATCATGTTTGGGGTCTTTTTATGCTTTCCTTTCCAATCCATATTCAGTAAACTAGAGTTAGGAGAGTGATTTCTTACATGACAAAAACGGTAATAGTGACTGATAGTACAGCTTATATTCCAGAAGATAAACGAGCAAGTTTAAACATTAAAATGGTTCCTCTTAGTGTCGTAATTGGTAACGACACATATAGAGAAGAAATAGATATTAACGCTTATGAATTTTACGATAAAATCCGAAATGAAAAAGCACTTCCAAAAACCTCACAGCCTTCTCTAGGAAACTTCGTTAACACCTTCGAAGAGTTAGAGAAAGATTATGACACCATCATTTCTATCCATCTTTCTAGCGGAATTAGTGGAACATTGGCAGGAGCAGAGCAAGCAGGAGGTATGGTCGAAGGTATTGATGTGTATACATTCGATACAGAGATTTCTTGTATGGTTCAAGGCTTCTATGTAATCCGTGCTGCAGAAATGGCGCAGGCCGGTGAAACTCCAGAAGTAATTTTACAAGAATTAAACAAGATGAAACAATCGATGCGTGCATACTTCATGGTGGACAACCTAGATCATCTTCACCGTGGCGGCCGTCTAAACGGCTTCGAGCGTGTCATTGGATCTGTGCTTCAAGTGAAACCAATCCTTCATTTTGAAAATAAAGTCATCGTTCCATTTGAAAAAGTTCGCACTCGCAAGAAGGCAATGAAACGAATTGCAGATATGCTAGAGGAAGATGCAAGCAAATACGATAAAATCAAGGCTACTATTATTCATGCCAACAACGAGCAAGAGGCTATAGAATGGAAAATTCTTTTAGAAGCAATTATGCCAAACGTTGAATTTACAATCAGCTACTTTGGTCCGGTTATCGGTACGCACCTTGGAGAAGGCTCCATGGGACTAGGCTGGTACCACGTAGAATCATAATGAAACAAGTAAACGAGCAATTACAGCAATTTCTCACTGGACGCATATGGCTTCGCGCACACACGCCTTTTCCGCGCGAGGTCATAGACGACCATATCCTCAGCGGCCACATTCATCTAAAACCAGGAATCAAAACGATTAAACCTCAAACAATATTTCAATCAATGAAACACATCTGCAATCGATGTCATAACACAAATCCATCACTATTTTACTCTTTCCAATGCGCCCATTGTAATAAAACCTGTACCTACTGTCGTCATTGCATCCGTATGGGACGAGTTAGTAGTTGCTCTGAACTGATAACTTGGGTCAAGGAGCCAGCTATCGGAACAACCGAGGAAATTTTTGGCTGGTCCGGTCGGTTAACAGCACTTCAACAAAGGGCAAGTGAAGAGCTTTTAAACAGTGTCCAAAACAATCAGTCTCACCTTTTACATGCAGTCTGCGGAGCAGGCAAAACAGAGCTACTCTTTCCATCTATCTTTGCCTCTTTGCTAGCAGGCAAACGTGTATGCGTCGCTGCACCAAGAACTGATGTCGTTTTAGAGCTGTTCCCTCGTTTCCAAAAGGTGTTCCCAAAAACTATCATCCATGCACTTTACGGAGGAGCACCAGACCAGGAAGGCTTTGCCTCATTAATCCTGGCCACTACACATCAGCTATACCGTTTTGAAAATGCTTTTGATGTCATATTTGTCGATGAAGCAGATGCCTTCCCTTACTATGCAGATGAGACTCTTCAACAAGCGGTTGTAAAAGCTGCAAAACCAAATACAGCTATTCACTATGTAACAGCCACGCCCACCGATTCCCTTCAAACAGCCAACCAATCCATTCTCACCAAACGATATCACGGTTATCCATTACCTGTACCTAGATTCGACAGCCTTTGGGGTTACGCTAGACAATTAAACAAAGGAAAAATCCCGACAAAGCTACAGCAATGGATAGATGAAAAAATTCAAAAAAATATCCCATTTCTCGTATTCCTCCCAACTATTGAAATGCTAGAGCAATTCCCTGGTGACTTACCCCGGGTCTATGCTGAGCATCCAGATAGAAAGGAAAGAGTCATGCAGCTTCGCGAAAAGAAAGTGCCTGGTTTATTAACAACTACAATATTAGAAAGAGGAATCACTATAGAAAATGTTCACGTTGCAGTAGTAGGAGCAGAGCAGGATATTTTTACTGCTAACGCTCTCATACAAATTAGCGGGAGAGTAGGACGCTCCGTCAAGCATCCAGACGGAGACATTGTTTTCTTTCATCATGGAATAAGCCATGCGATGGATGAGGCAAAGGAGGAAATTGAAAGGTGGAATGAGCTATAAACTGTTTGATTTGTGGGAGTATATTTTCAAGCCCTGCGACATGGAGGCGATTATTCCTCTATGAAATCGAGATTGCTAGCTGTGATCGGTGCTACCAAAAATTTGAGAGAGCGGAAGACTCATTTGATTTCTCTGACTTTATTGGGACCGCCTACGAAGGAGCAGTCGATCAAGTTACTTCACTTTATACTTACAATGATGCGATGAAAAACTATCTCCATCAATACAAGTTTCTACAGGATGTTGCACTCGCTGGCGTATTTGCTCGTGAAATAAGTGAACTACTTGTCCATAAACAAGGAATAGTTGTCCCTATACCTATGCACCCGGAAAAATTAAAGGAAAGAACCTTCTCTCAAGTGGAGGAATTTATAAATGAAGCCGAGATTCCATTCCAAAACCTTCTTGTGAAAACTACTAGAAGCGTCCAGGGAAAAAAGTCAAAGAAGGAACGTCTGGAAGCTGGAATTTTATTTGAATCTATAACAGATGTCCAGCCAGTACACTATATTTTATTTGATGATATCTACACAACAGGTGCCACCATTCATCATGCTGCAAAAGTGCTGAAGGATGCTGGTGCTAAGAGTGTGGAGGCAATTACTTTAATAAAAGGGTAATCTGCCGATATAAAAGACAACTAGCAGAAATAGTGGAGGTATGGTCATGGGAGAACTAAAGAATTGTCCATCATGTGGCGAGTTTTTTAACTATACTGGGTTAAGAGAAGTTTGTAATCCTTGTGCGATGAATGAGGAAAAGCTATACGAAATCGTCTATCGATTTTTAAGAAAACGAGAAAATCGCGCAGCTACTGTTGATAGAATCGTAGAGGTGACAGGAGTGGATGAGGACCTCTTACATAAATGGGTTCGCAAGGGAAGATTACAGCCAGCTCTATTTCCAAACTTAGGCTATCCATGTGACAGCTGTGGAAAATTGACACAAGTAGGAAAGCTTTGTGCGAAATGCTCCGATGAATTGAAATCTGGGCTACGCCAGTTTGAGGCCGCAAAAGAATTTCGTGATAAGGTAAATAATCAAGAGGCAGTCTATTATAAGGATCAAAAGTAACTCTCACCTTGTGTGAGAGTTTTTTGTCTGAATCAGCACGTGTTGCCCTTTAAGGTCAACTGGAACAAAGCTTCGACCGATAGTTCTACCTACTTGCTTCAGTCATAGAAGTCTAGTCAAATGGTAATGCCCTAAGGCTCATTTCCTATACCAATCTTTTCCTACAAAAGAACTCTAAACACTTTTTAAAACTTACCGAAATATAGAATAGATACTAATAGAACGAAAGGGGTATGTATATGAAAATCACAAATCTAGGTGTCAATCAGATCAATCCATACAAACGCAATCAAATGCAAACAGAAAAAACACAAAATGCTTTGAAGGCAACTGCAGACCAGTTGGAAATTTCATCAGCAGCAAAAAGTATGCAGACGAAATCTCCGATAGAGGTAGAGCAGGCAGAGCGCGTTGCTGCTATTAAAGCAGACATCGAAGCAGGCACTTACAAAGTGGATGCAAAGCAGCTAGCTACAAACATTTTGAAATACTACCAAATTTAAAGGAGACCCGAGCATGTCCATCGATAAGATTCTGCACTCTCTAACGAACCTAAATATGCTTCACAAAAGTTTGTTAGAAATTGCGTACAAAAAAACAGAGGCCATCAAAACTGGGGACATGGACAGTCTTAACCAACTGCTCAAGGACGAGCAGGCGCACGTAGCCGGTATTTCTCAGCTAGAGCAACAGCGTCAATTAGAGGTAACGGATTACCTTAGAGCAAAAGGAATTGCTCCGATCGACAACCCAACTGTTGTACATGTCTTAGAAAACACCAACACTGAGGAAGAAAAGGAGCAGCTTAGCGCTGCACGTAAACAGCTTCTTCTCACATTGGAAACTCTCAAAAATCAAAACGATCTGAATCAAAAGCTAACTCTTCAATCTCTTCAGTTCGTTAATTTAACACTCGACATGCTAAAACCAAAGCCAGACCAAATAAACTACTCGAAATCAGAAGTGAGAGGTCCTTCAAAAGACAAAACTTACTTCGATTCACAAGCATAGGAGGAGGCTGACCCATGGGCTCAACATTTATGGGATTAGAAACAAGCAAGCGTGGACTTTATACGCAACAATCTGCTTTGTATACAACGGGGCACAATATTTCCAATGCAAATACACTCGGCTATTCTCGCCAACGTGTAAATATGGAAGCAACATTAGGTTATCCAGGAACAGGCTTAAATGCTCCTAAAATACCTGGACATCTTGGGACTGGAGTTCAGGCACAATCTGTTCAACGTATTCGTGATCAATTTATCGATCGTCAATATCGTCAAGAATCTACGAAGCTAGGATATTGGGAATCAAGATCTAATGCAATTTCGCAAATGGAAGATATCATGGCTGAACCATCTGAATTCGGCTTAAATGCATCGATGGATTTATTTTGGAAATCACTTCAAGATTTAAGTACAAATCCAGAAAATGCTGCGGCACGAAAAGTAGTTGTACAGCAAGGTATTGGTGTAGCGGAATCATTTAACTATATTCATAAACAACTTTCTGATATTCAAGGGAATATAAAAAATGAAATTTTGACGTCTACAGATGATGTAAACTCTATTTTAAAGCAAATTGCTTCTCTGAATGAACAAATCCAGGCAATTGAACCAAATGGGTACATGCCTAATGATTTATATGATGCTCGAGATGTATTGTTGGATAAGTTATCTCAAAACTTTCCTATTGATATTGAATATACAAAATCTGGTGGTAATGCATTAGCTATTGCAGAAGGATCAGTAAAGGTATCTATAAAGACAAAAACGGGCAGTGTAGAAGTTGTTAATGGTAAATCTGCAGGAGAGCTTACTCCAATAGGAATGACTGATAACAATAAATTCGAACCTTTTAATGGATTTACTGTAACAGGAAATGGAGTAGCAGGTGGATCTATCAATTATGACGACATGGAAGTAAACAAAGGGAAAATGTTATCATTGATCGATTCATATGGACATGGAGCAGACGCTACTAATGCAGTAGGCTACTACCCTGAGATGCTCGCGAAATTGGATCAAATGGCTTTAGCGTTCGCTAATAAATTTAATGAGATACACATTGGTGGAACAGATTTAAATGGTGCTAAAGGACAAGACTTCTTTGTAACAAAGCCGGGGACTACTTTGTCAGCAGGTACTATTTCTGTTGATTCAATTTTTTCAAGTGATCCATCATTAGTAGCAGCCTCTTCTTCAACAGGTAAAGAAGAGGGAAATGGTAAAAATGCAATTCTTTTAGCGAACATGAAATCTGAAATACTTGGTGACCTAAATAATGCAACTGTTCAATCGTTTTATCAATCTATGATTGGAAAACTTGGAGTTGACGGAGAACAAGCAAATCGATTGGCTTATAATTCGGCAACAATCAAATTAACTGTAGAAAATAATCGAGCTTCAGTTAGCTCCGTTTCTTTAGATGAAGAAATGACAAACATGATTACATTCCAACAAGCATACAATGCGTCCGCAAGAATGATTACAGTTATTGATGAAACATTAGATAAAATCATCAACGGCATGGGTCGTGCAGGATTATAATAGGAGGTCAATAACATGCGTGTAACTCAATCAATGCTTTCGAATAATATGCTCCGTAACCTATCGGGTAGTTACAATAAGATGGCGACACTACAAGAACAGATTAACTCAGGTAAAAAAATAACACGTCCTTCACAAGATCCAGTAGTAGCTATCAAAGGAATTGGATATCGTACTGATTTGAATAAAGTGGAACAATATCAGCGTAACTTAGGTGAGGTTAACAACTGGTTAGATAGTTCGGATGATGCACTTGACAAGGTAGGAATTGCACTTCATCGAGTCCAAGAACTTGTTACACAGGCTTCTAGTGACACATTAACACCAGATGACCGTACAAAGATAGAAAAAGAAATTACACAAATTAAAGAGCAAGTGCGTGATATGGGAAATACAAAAGTCGGGGATAAATACATCTTTTCAGGCACAAATACCAACTCACCTCTACATGATGGTACAAACTTTTTAACACCTGGAGCTGCAGTAGGTGTAAATAAAGATGTTAATATTGAAGTTTATGATGGTGTAGAAATCACTGTAAACACAAAAGGACTCGATATGTTCCAGAATATTGATAACATGATTGTCGGATTAGAGGCTGATTTAAAAGACCCAAATAAGACAGGTAAGGATTTTGACAAATATTTAACAATGAAAAATGATAACGAAAAAGCTGTTTTAGCGGCTCGTGCAGATATCGGGGCACGTCAAAATCGAGTAGAAATGATGGAAAACAGACTAGGGGCACAAGAAGTAATTGTGACCAAACAACTTTCCAACAACGAAGATATAGACTATGAAAAAGTGATAACAGAAATGATTACCCAAGAATCTATTCACCAAGCTGCACTTTCAGTAGGTGCAAAAATCATTCAATCCACATTAGTAGATTTTATTAGATAATTCAAAGCGTTTGGACAATCTGTTCAAACGCTTTCTTTCGAGGTGAGACAATTGAATTTTCCAAAGCTTCAAATACAGACTACAGATGCTAAGCTAGGACTCAATATCGTAAATGCTAAGCAAACGATCAAACAACCAAAGGCAACTCAACACATCGAACAACCCGCAGCCATTGTAGATATAGAGACAACTCGTGGTATCATGAAGATTGATTCTTCTCAAGCAAGAAGAGATGTAGGTCTAATAGGGCCACTTGAATCTACTTCTAACTTTGCCGCAGAGGGACGGAAGAAAGTCATGCAAGGGATTGCTAGACGAGTACGTGAAGGAAACCAAATGATGGATATCGCACATAACCAAAATGCGATACCTTCTATTGCGAAGCAAAACACATTTCCTCATAAAAAGGCTTTAGGTATAGATTTTATTCCATCGGTAGGTTCTATAAAATTAGATTATGAGCCAGCTAAGCTGGATATAAATGTTCAAACGCAAAAGCCTATAATAAATGCTCAAATTAACAAACCGGTTTACGGCTATACACCAGGTAAAGTATCAGGGGTTATGATGCAAAATCCAACGATTGAAATCGACTTCATAGTCTAAAGGAGTAATAAATATGAACATTGAAACGAAATTTTTAGGATCGATGGTAATAGAGGAAAAAGATATTATCCAATTTCCAGATGGAATACCAGGGTTTGAAGAAATAAAGAAATTTGTAATTTTACCCTTAGAAAAAGATTCACCTTTCGCAGTACTTCAATCAATTAAAGAACAAGAAATTGGGTTTGTTATTGCTTTCCCTTTTGCATTTAAAAATGATTATACATTTGACGTTCCAGAGGACGATAAAGAGGACTTACAAATAGAAGAAAGTGAAGATTTAATCACGTACTCCATTGTAACGTTAAGAGATCCATTCCATAGTTCCACTTTAAATTTACAAGCACCCTTGTTGATTAATTACAAAAAGCGACTTGCAAAACAATTAGTATTACAAGATGCAACCACTTATCCGATTAGGTTTCCTATTGAAGGGAGTGCTATTTAATGCTTGTTCTTTCAAGAAAGAAAGATGAATCTATAATGATTGGTGATAAGATAGAATTAAAAATATTGAGCGTAGACGGAGATCAGGTGAAGCTAGGAATTGTAGCTCCCCAAAATGTAAAAGTATATCGTTCTGAAGTGTATGAAAGCATTCAACAGCAAAACAAAGAGGCATTAAATATCTCTAAATCATTAATTGAACAAATTTCAAAAAAAAATATTTAATAAACTATTAAACTATCTTTAACTTGTACGATAATACTAGTGTAAGGCAGAAATGGGGCGGCCGACCTTATACTGCCAAACAAATTCCACAAGGATGTGGAACTAATTAAACCAAAATTCAAGGAGGAATCTCACAATGAGAATTCAACACAACATTTCAGCTTTAAACACACACAGAAACTTAACAGCTAACCAAGGATCATCTGCTAAAAACTTAGAAAAATTATCTTCAGGTTACAAAATTAACCGTGCTGGAGACGACGCTGCTGGTCTTGCAATCTCTGAAAAAATGCGTGGACAAATCCGCGGTCTTGACATGGCAACAAAAAATGCTCAAGATTCTATCTCTTTAATCCAAACTGCTGAGGGTGCTCTTAACGAAACACACTCAATCCTTCAACGTATGCGTGAACTATCAGTTCAATCTGCAAATGACACTAATACGACTACAGATAGAAAAAATTTGCAAGAAGAAATTGCTCAGTTAACTACAGAAATTGATAGAATTGCGGACAATACAGAATTCAATACTAAAAAATTATTAGATGGTACTTTAAGTGCAGCTGCTAATGCATTAACTTTCCATATTGGAGCTAACTCAGGACAAAATATTGATTTAAATATTAAGAACATGAGAGCAACAGCTCTTAAAATAGATGCTATTACTATTTCTTCACAAACAGGTGCTGATAAGGCAATCTCTACAATTCAAACAGCTATTGATGCTGTATCTACTGAAAGATCTAAACTAGGTGCAAATCAAAACCGTTTA
Source organism: Psychrobacillus sp. FSL K6-2843 (assembly GCF_038626375.1). NCBI lineage: Bacteria > Bacillati > Bacillota > Bacilli > Caryophanales > Bacillaceae > Psychrobacillus > Psychrobacillus sp. FSL K6-2843. Next base: position 1,078,376 of record NZ_CP152021.1, read on the forward strand.
GAGCATACTATTAATAATCTTGGAACTTCTTCTGAAAATTTAACAGCAGCTGAGTCTCGTATTCGTGACGTAGATATGGCGAAAGAAATGATGAACTTTACTAAAAACAACATTTTGACTCAAGCTGCACAATCTATGCTTGCTCAAGCTAACCAACAACCACAAGGTGTACTTCAATTATTACAATAAAAGTTCAATAAAGAGCCGAATTCCTTTATGGAATTCGGCTTTTTTGTTGATATTTATAAATTCTGGCCGATATAGAAAAAGAGGTGGGACTTGTGGATTTAAACATGGAAAAGGTAAAAACAAAAACGGATGGATTTACTTTAAAAGTAAATGGTTATTATTTGCATAGTAAATATAATCCAGAAAGAGAAGCCAAGCAATTTGCAGAACAATATTTTAAAAAAAATCATTTCCATATACTGTTTGGTAATGGGCTTGGCTATATTACAAAAGCACTGCTAGAGAAAATAAATGAGAAAAGTTCACTATTGGTAGTAGATCCTATAAAGGATGAGTTAAAACAATTTGAGATGCATAATAGTAATAAGAGTAATTTTATAAAACAACTAACCAATGAAAACTATGGCACTTATTTGGAAGCAAACCTAGATAATTTTAATAGAAAAGTTACTATTATTTCTTCACCAAATTATGAAAAGTTATTTCCAACTGAATATAAGGAGCTATTAAAGTTAGTTAAAGCTAAATTAAACCTCAATATCATTAATGAAAATACAATTCGATCTTTTGCAGAAACTTGGCAAAATAATTATATTAATAATCTCTTTTATGCTAAAAGGGATTATTCAATGAATGTATTAAATAAAAAATTTAACTGTCCCGTGGTCATAGCTTCGGGTGGTCCATCTTTAACAAAACAAATTCCTTTACTAAAAGAAAATTTGGAGAGACTAATATTAATTGCATCAGGTTCTACTATAAATACCCTCCTTTCACATGGAATAGAACCAGATTTTGTTATTTCAATTGATGGTGGGGAAAAAAATTATGAGCATTTTCAACAATTAGAGTTAAAAAAATCACATTTAATATATAGTATGACCAATCATCATAAAATTAGAGAATCATTTCACTCTAATTGTTTCTTTTTCCTATCTAATGAATTTGTAAATTATAAGGATATTATCGAGCATACTCTAGACAAGGAAGTGCCAATCATACTTGGTGGGGGCTCTGTAGCTAACTATGCATTTTCCATAGCAAGTTATATCTCAGATGGACCAATAGCAATAATAGGACAGGACTTAGCATATACTTTCAATAAAACACATGCAGAGAATAATAAACATTATAAGGTGATTGACGATAGATATAGAGAAGAAAGAGGGATGTTTTACGTTAAAGGCTATAATAACGAGTATGTCCTGACTGATTATGCATTTTTGTCAATGAAAGAAAGTTTCGAAAGACTTGTAAATTTAGTAAAACACGAAAATTCGATATTTAATTGTACAGAGGGCGGCATCTTGTTGGAAGGATATAAACATGAAGCATTTGACTCTTTCTGCAATAAATATGCAGTAAAAAAGATTCAAAAGGATACGTCGATTACATATGAAATTATAGATTATGAAGATTTTACTGAAAAAATCAAAGAAGAAATACTAAATTATAATAGGATTATAACTTGTTTAAATATGGGATTAGGAGCTCTAGCAAATAACAAAAGTAACGTAACTTTTTCAAAGAATACTTTAGGAAAATTGAAAAAAGTGGATGAGGAAATAAGAAAGTTATGTTCTAAAGTATCCATGTCCACTATAATAAATCCTATTACAATAGATATATTAAAAAATTATCAAGAAAAAGAAGGCGAAACTACAAATGAAACCTTCAATCGAATATATAATCAAAATATAGAACTCTATTCTAGATTACTTGAAGCGGCAACAATATCAAAAAAATACACTGAAAACTTATTAAGAAAATTAAAGTTTTGGAAAGGATGAAATTAATGAGCGATTTATTAAAGGATACAGTAGAGAGTTACAACAATTATTTAGTAAGATTACCTATCGGTTGCCAAGAAATTTCTAACTTACTTAGAAAAGATCTTATAATGGATGCCATGAACTTAATTACTAATTTTAGTGAAGGAGTTATATGGTTAACAACTGCTAACGACCTTTTTTTACAGAGTAAATTGCATAGTGAATTAAATGCTAAAAAAATTCATGAGTTTTTACACGAAGTAAATAATGGTTTAGAAATTCAAGATTATGTTCTTATTGCTGATATGTTTGAATACGAAATAAAACCTTTTTTTGAGGAATGTTCAGCAATAGAATTTACAAACTGATCATGAAATTAAAAGTCGAAGTTGCTAGAAATGGGGAAAATACTTTACTGTTTAATGGAAAATATATTTATAGCAAATATAATCCTTCTAAAGATGCCGAAAAGTTTATTGAGAATGAAGTAGACTTTGACGCAAAAGGTTATTTATTGGTTGGTTTAGGATTAGGTTATCATTTAGAAAGTTTATTAAATCTAGCTTCCAATAAAAATATATTGTTATTACTGTTAGACATAGAAGAAATGAATGTTTTTAAAAAACATTCAAGAAACAAACAAATAATTTGTCAGAAAACTGTTAAGCTTATTAAAGCGGGAGATAAAATTCAAGAGTATCTAGACTATCAAGTGATTTTACCGAATGTCTGGTTAAAAGCTATTTCTGAAGATCATCCATATTTTACAATTTTAGAGGATATTAAAATTAGACAAATGAGCTATAATGCTACAGCACAACTTTTAAAAAGTAACTTTTTAAGTAATATTCAAAATAGAAACTTGTATGTTAATGTATTAAAAAATACTTTTGAAAATAAAAGTGCCTGTCTGATATCAGGTGGCCCATCTTTAAATGAGACTCTGAAATGGCTTCAAAAAGCAAAAAACAAATCTTTCATTTTAAGTGTAGGTTCTTCATTGAAAACATTATTAATGAATGGTGTTGTTCCTGATGCAATTATCATCACAGATCCGTCAATAAATGTTGTAAAACAAATAGAAGATAGTCAATATAAAGGCCTTTTGTTTTATTTATCAACGGCTAACAATGAAATGTCAAAGATACATGTTGGGCCTAAAATATTGTTATTTCAGCAGGGATATTTTCTGGCAGAGCAATATGTATTAAAAAACGAAAGTCCACTAATGGAGACTGGTGGGTCTGTTGCAACAACTGCAATTTCGCTTATTGAATATTTAGGCTTTAAAAAACTTTTTTTATTTGGTCAAGATTTGGGGTTTAAAGGTAAGAGAACACATTCTAATACATCCACTTCTGGGATTGAAATAGCTGAAAGTTTTAACTTTAGAAAAATACTTTCTAACAACGGGGAAATGATTAATACAACTCCTAATTTAAGTACCTATCATCGTTGGATAGAAAGAAAGGCAAGAAAGTCAAAAATGAAAATTTTTAACACGGCAAAAGAAGGAGCTAAAATTGAGAATGTTCCAATGATAAAACAAGATATTTTTGTAGAATATCTCCAATCTCTTTCAGATTGTCAGTTTAATCAAGTATTAGAAAATAAGTTGAAAAACTAAAAAAGGTGAAATCAATGCAAAATAAGACATTATCTAAAAAAACGATATTAGTAACGGGTGGAACTGGATCATTCGGGAAAAAAATTATACGTAAATTACTAGAAATTGATGTAAAAAAAGTTATTGTTTTCAGTAGAGATGAGTTAAAACAATATGAGATGGCACAGGAATTTCACGATAATAGAATTAGGTTCTTTATAGGAGATGTTAGAGATAAAGATAGACTTTATCGTGCGTTTGATGGAGTAGATATTGTCATTCATGCTGCAGCAATGAAGCATGTTGAAGCATGTGAATACAATCCATTTGAAGCTGTAAAGACAAATATTCATGGTGCACAAAATATTATAGAAGCTGCAATAGACCGTGGAGTAGAGAAAGTCATAGCTCTTAGTACAGATAAGGCATGTAGCCCAGTGAATCTTTACGGAGCAACTAAACTAGCATCGGACAAATTATTTGTTGCGGGAAATTCTTACGTTGGTGAAAAGAAAACTCGTTTTTCTGTTGTTAGATACGGAAATGTGGTTGGTAGTCGAGGAAGTGTAGTACCATTCTTCAAAAAGTTAAAGGAGACAGGTACGTTGCCTATTACTGATGAGCGTATGACAAGATTTTGGATTACTCTTGATCAAGGAGTTCAGTTTGTTTTAGATAATTTAGAGCGAATGCATGGTGGAGAGATTTTTATTCCTAAAATTCCAAGTATGAAAGTTACAGATTTAGCATTTGCAATAGCACCTGAATGTGAAACTAAAATTGTAGGGATTCGTACAGGAGAAAAATTACATGAAGCTATGATTACCGAAGATGACGCTCGTCATACTGTTGAGTTTGGTGATTATTTTATCATACAACCTGAATTTTCTTGGTGGTCCAAAGAATTTGCTGAGGGAGGAAAGCTCCTTTCAGAAGGCTTTAAATATGCAAGCGATATTAATGATGAATGGCTATCTATTGAACAATTAAAAGAATTAGTGGAAGAAATGTAGTCTTTGACTGCATTTTTTCTTTAAGGAGATATTAGAAGTGAGAAATACTTATTTGCCTTATGGTAAGCAATTTATTGATGACGACGATATTAATGCTGTGATAGAGGTACTAAAAAGTGATTATTTAACAACGGGGCCTGCTATTGAAATGTTTGAAAAAAAAGTGGCTGAATTTGTTGGTGCAACATATGCAGTTTCTTTTTCTAATGGAACTGCAGCTTTGCATGGCGCCTGTTTTGCAGCAGGAATTAGCAGCGGAGATGAGGTTATCACAACCCCCATTACTTTTGCAGCAAGTGCAAATTGTGTTCTGTATCAAGGTGGAAAAGTCATTTTTGCTGACATCAACCCTAAAACATATAATATAAACCCTACTGATATCGAGAAGAAGATTACTCCTAGAACAAAAGCAATAATACCAGTACATTTTACTGGTCAACCAGCGCAATTAGAAGAAATCAGGGAAATTGCTAATAAATATAATTTAGTTGTTATTGAAGATGCCGCCCATGCTTTAGGGAGTATATATAAAGGAAAAAAAGTTGGTTCATTTAGTGATATGACAATGTTCAGCTTTCATCCTGTGAAACATATTACTACTGGTGAAGGAGGAATAATTACAACAAATAATATAGATTATTATAATAAACTTTTACAATTTCGTTCTCATGGGATTACGAGAGATTCAAAATTATTGCATGAAAATCATGGACCTTGGTATTATGAAATGCAAATTTTAGGTTATAATTATCGAATGACTGATATTCAAGCAGCACTTGGCGCAAGTCAATTAAATAAATTAGATAGTTTTGTTAGCAGAAGAAAACAAATTGTTGCAGCCTATAATGAGAGTTTTACTGAAATGGCAGAACTACAAATTCCATATCAGTTGCCTGACACAGATTCAAGTTGGCATTTGTATGTGCTTAAATTAAACTTGGAGAAATTAAATGCTTCTCGAAAGGAAGTTTTTGAAGAGCTACAAAAACTTAAAATTGGTGTTAATGTTCATTATATTCCTGTACATACTCTTCCTTTCTATCAACAGCTGGGATATTTAAAAGGTTCTCTTCCAGAAGCAGAGAAATTATATGAAGAAATTATTTCTCTACCTTTATTTCCTTTAATGCAAGATCAGGACATCAAAGATGTTATTGATGCTGTAAAATTAGTGATTGGAAAAGTAAAAAAATGAAAATTTTAGCGATTATCCAAGCTCGAATGGGTTCAACTAGATTACCCGGTAAAATATTAAAAGAAGTGAATGGCAAACCTTTATTATTATATCAATTAGAAAGAGTGAAAAAATCAAAACTGATAGATAAAATAGTTATTGCCACTACAACTAATAAAAACGATGATCTTATAGTTAGTTTTTGTGAACAGTATAACGTTGATTACTACAGAGGCTCCGAAGAGGATGTACTTGCTCGTTATTATGAAGCATCGCAACAATTTGGAGGAGAAGTTATAGTTAGGTTAACTTCAGATTGCCCTATTATAGATCCATCTATCATCGATAAAACTATTAAATATTATATAGACAATTTACCATATTATGACTATGTATCAAATACGATAGAAAGAACGTATCCAAGAGGGTTAGATACAGAAGTTTTTTCTGAAAAAGCATTAGAAAAAACCTATCTAAAAGCTAATTTAGAAAGAGATAGAGAACATGTTACAGCGTACATGTATTCGAATCCACAGAATTTTAATATTGGTTTTATCACCTGTAATCAGAACTTTGGCAAATATCGTTGGACTGTGGATACAAATGAAGATTTCCAATTAATTGAACTTATCTTAAAGAAATTATACAAAGAAAATCATATTTTTTCTATGAATGATGTTATTAACATTCTTGATAAGAATCCAGAATGGATGCAATTAAATATTCATATTGAACAAAAGAAATTATAAGGTGGTAAATATGCAAGTATTTATACGTACTGATGCTTCAATGCAAATAGGTTCAGGTCATGTGATGAGATGTCTAACATTAGCGAAACAACTACAAAAGAAAAATGTACTTGTAAAATTTATTTGCAGAAATATTGAAGGTAATTTGATTGAATATATAACTCAGCAAGGTTTTGAAGTATATAAACTGTCGAAAATAAATACTACTAGCCCTTTGAACTGGACAAGGGAACATTATCTTGAAGATGCTAATGAAACCATTTCTATAATTAAAAACGAAGTTGTTACTATGTTAATTGTAGATCATTACTCTATTAATATACAATGGGAAATGAATTTACGTCCTTTTGTAAAATATATAATGGTCATTGATGATATTGCAGATAGAAAGCATGATTGTGATTTAATATTAGATCAAAATTATTATTTAAATATGTATAACCGTTATAAAAATTTGGTACCCAATAATTGTATACAGTTGTTAGGACCCGACTATACATTACTAAGGGAAGAATTTCTTAATATAAATCCCAAAAATTTAATTAGAAATACAAAAATTAGAAATATATTAATTTTTTTTGGGGCAGTAGATTCTACAGGAGAAACATTGAAAACTTTAAAAGCATTTGAACAATTACAATTAAAAAATATAAAAATTAATGTAGTGATTGGAGAACAAAACCCTCTGAAAAAAGAAATAGAAAAAATTTGTAATAAAAATGATAACTATAATTTATACTGTCAGATAAACTATATTGCAAAGTTAATGGCAGCGGCTGATTTAGCTTTTGGAGCAGGTGGTTCAGCTTCATGGGAAAGAATGTATTTAAGATTGCCATCGGTAGTTACAATTATTGCTGAAAATCAGAAAGAGCTTACAGAATTACTTGCCCAAAAAAATATGATTTTTTTATTAGGATCACATGAAGAGGTAAATGAATCATTGATTATAAGTAAATTAGAAGAGTTATTTAATAATAAAGAGGTAGTCCAAACAACAATCAGTAGATTTACAAAAATAATCAATTACCAAATGATAAGGAAATACTTAGTTTTAAATAAAATTATAGAGTTAATAAAATGAAATTATTTTATAAATGTTTCTAATATTTTTAATTCTTGTATATAGGGATAATTTGAAAATGAAAGGAATGGTGTTTTGTGGTAATTAATTTAAGGGAAATACATGAAGATGATCTTGTAATGATAATGAATTGGAGAATGTTACCGGAAGTAACTAAATATATGTATACTGATCCAGATTTGAGTATAGAAAAACAATTAGATTGGTACAATAGTATTTTGCAAAATAAAAAGAGAGAAAAGTACTGGATTATACAATTAGAATCAGGAGTGGATGTAGGTTTAATCAGTATTAATAATATCGATTATGTTAATAAACAAGCTTCGTGGGCATATTATTTAGGTGAGATTGAAGCACGAGGCCAGGGACTTGCTCGAATATTAGAATGTAATATATATGATTATGTATTTGACCAACTAAACTTGAATAAATTATGGTGTGAGATTTTTGAGTTTAATGAAACAGTCATTAATATACATAAAAAGTTTGGTGCAATAGAAGAAGGAAAATTTAAAGATCATATATTTAAAGAAGGAAAGTATCTTGATGTTATTAGAATGGCGACTTTCAAAGAAAAATGGTTAATTTTAAGAGAGCAAACTAATTACAAAAAAATTACTATAGAGGACTATTAATATGAATGAGTTGGATGTTTTTGGATTAAAGGATAAAGTTGTGGTAGTTACAGGTGGCAATAGAGGAATAGGAAATGCTCTAGTAATAAAACTCGAAAAATTAGGGGCAAAAGTAGCATATATTAATTTAACCGGCAAAGGAAATAATAAAGGAATCCAGTTCAAAGCTAACGTTACTTCATATGAAGAAATGGAAAATGCTTTATTTAAAATTGAAAAAGAGTTGGGTCCCATTTATGGGATTGTTTCTAATGCTGGGATTACTAGAGACAGTTTCTATCATAAAATAAGTCCAGAACTATGGAACGAAGTAATTGATGTTAATTTAATTGGTGCATTTAACACTACTAGACCAATAATAAACAAAATGTATGAAAGACAAGAAGGTTCAATTGTATTTGTTAGTTCTATAGTTGGGGAAAGTGGAAATTTAGGACAAACAAATTATTCTGCTAGTAAAGCAGGAATTATAGGATTCTCAAAGAGTTTAGCTAAAGAAGGTGCAAGAAAACATATAAGATCAAATGTTGTTGCTCCAGGATTTACTGAAACTTCAATGACTGAAAATCTTCCTGAAAAAGTTAGAAATAACATTATTAATAACATCCCGTTTAAAAGATTTGCAAAACCTGATGAAATTGCATGGAGTATTATTTTTTTGTTATCACCTGTACTTTCTTCTTACATCACTGGAGAAGTTATTCGGGTAAATGGCGGTCAATTGATGTGAGAAGTAAGTTAAGATTTATACTTTGTGAAGATATTTTGAAAGGAGAATATAAATGAAACAAATAAAAATTCTTGATCAATTGGTGGGATCCAATCGAAGTCCATTCATTATTGCTGAAATGTCCGGTAATCATAATCATTCCTTGGAGAGAGCATTAAAAATAGTTGAAGAAGCTTCTAAAGCAGGTGCACATGCTTTAAAAATACAGACATACACTGCCGATACGATGACTTTGAATATAGAAAATCTGGATTTTAAAATTGAGGATAGTGAAAATCTTTGGGATGGTCAAAATCTTTATGAATTATATCAACAAGCGTACACTCCTTGGGAATGGCATAAACCAATTTTTGATCGTGCACGTGAATTAGGTATGATAGCATTTAGTACACCCTTTGACGATACAGCAGTTGACTTTTTGGAAGAATTGGATGTACCTCTCTATAAAATTGCTTCTTTTGAAAACACTGATTTACCACTTATAAAAAAAGTTGCTTCTACCGGTAAACCCATGATTGTTTCTACTGGTATGGCTACTGTAGCTGAGTTAGATGAATTAGTAAGAACAGCAAGAGAGGCTGGCTGTGAAGATTTAATTTTATTGAAATGTACTAGTACCTATCCAGCGACGCCTAACTATACAAACATTTCTACCATTCCTCATATGAGTGAGTTATTCGATGTGCAAGTTGGATTATCAGATCACACAATGGGAATAGGTGTCGCAGTAGCAAGTGTAGCTTTGGGTGCTACTGTGATTGAAAAACATTTTACGTTATCGAGAGCAGATGGTGGTGTAGACTCTGCATTTTCAATGGAACCTAGTGAGATGAAGGAATTAGTTATAGAGACAGAACGAGCATGGCAGGCGATGGGGAAAGTTACCTACGGCCCTACCGAAGTGGAGAAAGCTTCTTTAAAATTCAGACGTTCTATTTATGTTGCTAAGGATATTAATAGTGGAGAAAAATTTACAAAAGAAAATATAAAAATTGTTCGACCAGGGTATGGACTAGAACCTAAATACTATGAAAAAATAATCAACAAATTAGCAAGGAAAGATTACAAAGCGGGGACGCCAATAATGATAGATGAGCTATTATAGAGTTATTTAAGGAGATGATTAATAGGCAGAAAATCAAAGTATCAAAATCCCAGCACATCATAACATCTATACTGGTTATACATAAAAACAGACTAGGAACCTTAAAATGGATTCCTAGTCTGTTTTTCTATCTAACTAAACTTAATACATTATTAATATTCTGATTAGTATGCTTAACCAGCATTTCATCGCCCTTTTGACGTATTCCTTGTTTAATAAATTCTATCATTTCGCTAGCCATGTCTGGATCTCGAATAAGAGATTCTGACTTTTGAAGACTTACCTCTATATTCGACACGTTATCCTTATGGTGAGTTAGTGCTTCGTAGTCTGCTCCAGTATTTGCTAGGTGACCAGAAATAATGGATTGAGCTCTATCCACTTTTGTTATTAAACTTTCTGCTTCTTTTCGTGTGGAAAGTTTAGCAATTGCTATACCTAAAGAAGCAGTGCTCACGTTTACCGTATCAATACGAAGTGTCTGTCCAGAGTTAGCACCCACGTGTATGTATAATGGTCGGACATCACCAAGAATACTTTGAGTGTTGAATTCCATTTTGTCAGCGGTGTCGTCGATAGATTGAAGAAGCTGGTCTAATTCCTTTTGGGCAGCTCCCCTGTCCTCATCTGAAACTGTGTCAGTCGATGTTTGTACTGCTAATTCCCTTATACGCTGTAATACACTACTAACATGTTGAAGTCCTGCATCTGTTGTTTCAAGTACTGAAAGCCCGTCCTGCATATTAAGCTGAGCCCTTGCAAGTCCACGAATTTGCCCACGCATTGTTTCTGAAATCGACAAACCAGAAGCGTTATCTGCAGCACGAGTCAACTTGTCACCACCTGAAAGTTTCTCCAGAGTTCTAGTTATTGCATTGTCATTTTTTTGATAGCGATTAGTAGAGAAGGCAATCCCTGTCTGATTTTGTATTTTCAATTTATTCACCTCCATGTGAATTACTTTACTACTCTATTATTATCGTCAATTTAAATGGAAATTTTGCTAACAGCTGAAAATTAATTTAAAATTGCCGATAATTACTATAAGAACGAAGTTGGCATAGGGGGAATATAATATGCGTCTATCAGCACAGGCACAGCCAAAAGATGTTAGAATCACATCTCAGCTGAAAACAGAGGTAGTAGGTGATATATTAAAATCAAGTACTACAGAAAACTCTCTAAGAGAAATTATGCAAGCAGAACAAAAAGCTAATGAGAAAGAATTAATCCCAAAAGAAAAAGTACAAAAAGCAGTAGATGCATTAAATGAGTTTATAACTATCCAAAACAGAAACTCAAAATTTATCATGCATGATGGTTTAGATCGCTATTACGTAGAAGTAATCGACGCAGAGACGGAAGAGGTAATCAGAGAAGTTCCACCTCGAAAGCTATTAGATGCATTTTATACGATGCAAAAGTTTTTAGGCATGATAATTGACGAAAAAATTTAGGAGGTTTTTTTAAATGGCAGGTTTAAGAGTGGGTGGATTAGCTTCTGGAATGGACATTGATCAAATTGTTGGAGATTTGATGAAAGCAGAAAGAATACCATTAGATAAATTATTTCAAAAGAAAACAACAACGGAATGGCAAAGAGATTCTTACCGTTCTATTAATACGAAGTTAAATACATTTCATACAAAACTTTATGATGACTTTCTGGCGCCAAATAGTTTTAATAAAAAAATAGTCTCTGTTTCTCATGAAAATATAGTCACTGCTACAGCTACTTCTGCAGCATCGGGATCATTGTCAATTCAAAAAGTTGAACAGTTAGCTTCTGCTTCATATGGAGTTGGAAGAATTAATGCAAATACAGCAAGTACTATAACAATGAAAGAATTAGGCGTTTCGGGTGACCAGAATGTAAAACTGGGAGTTCTTCAAGCAGATGGAACTATGAAAGATTTTGAATTCACTTTTAAGGAAACAGATACTATAAGTGATGTTGTTAAACAGATTAATAATAAAGGAGCGGGAATAACAGCACTTTATGATGAAAAATCAGGTCAGTTATCTTTGAGCACAAAAGCAAGTGGTAAAAGCGCTGAGGGTGTTGAGATAATTGATAGAGATAAAAGTGGTTTTTTTGGGAAATTAGGATTTTCTGATGCCGAGAAAATAGCTTCAAATGGTAAAAATGCAAAAGTAACAATCAATGGAGCAGAAGTCGAACGTAATTCGAATAATTTTACAGTGGCAGGTTTTAATATAACTTTGAAGGATACAACAGCTGCAGGTGCATCAACAATAACATTAAATTCTACTACTGATATAAATTCAATGGTAGACAAAGTAAAAGAGTTTGTCGAAAAATATAACGAATTAATTACAGGGATGAATGATTCTTTAAAAGAAAAAAAATATCGTGACTATCCTCCTTTAACTGATGAACAGCGGAAAGACATGTCTGATAAGGAGCAAGAATTATGGGATGAAAAGGCCAAGAGTGGACTACTTCGCAATGATTCAATAGTTAATAGTGGTCTATCTAGTATGCGAAATGCAATTTATGGTAGAGTTGACGGTATGGGTGATGATATAATTGATACACTTGCTGAAATGGGGATTACTACTTCTAGTGTATACTCAGATGGTGGTAAACTAGTAATTAATGAGGATAAACTAAAAAAAGCTTTAACAGAAAATCCTGATAAAGTGGTACAAACTTTAACACAAAGTGGAGAAAAAACTAATTCAGGTGATACTCGTGGTATTATTCAACGCCTTCGTGAAACTATGAAAGAATTTACAACAAATATAGAAACAAAAGCAGGCAAAACAACACATACGGATTCTCAATATTCTCTAGGTAAATCATTAATTGACATGAATACTCGTATTTCTAACTTCCAACGCAGATTAGAAGATATAGAAACTCGTTACTGGAAACAGTTCACTGCAATGGAGCAGGCAATTAGCAAAGCCAATTCACAATCAGGTTATCTATCACAATTCGGCCAAAGCTAAATATAATTATGTTTTTCAACAAAAGGAGTTGTAAGATTTGTCAGCACAATCGGTCCACCAAGCTTATAAAAATAATAGTGTGAGTACTGCATCGCCAGGTGAGTTGACTTTGATGTTATACAATGGTTGTTTAAAATTTTTAGGTAAAGCAAAAATTGCGGTAGCAGAAAAGAATATTCAAGAAAAAAATACAAACTTGCAGAAGGCACAGAAAATTATTCAAGAGCTTATGATGACCTTAAATATGGATATTGAAGTTTCTAAGTCAATGATGCAAATGTATGAATATATGAACCATCGCTTAATTGAAGCAAATATGAAGAATGACACTGCTATTATTGAGGAAGTGGAAGCATATGTCCTTGATTTCCGCGACACATGGAAGCAAGTCATTCAATTGAATCGTCAAAAGCAATTTACTACTGGCGGACAAGCGTGATGGCTAGTGTCGACCAATTTTTAGCGGTCTCTGAAGAGCTATACAGCCATCTTTTAAAAACACCATCTGATGATGAGCGTACAGAATTTATTGAAAAAATTAATGAGTTATTGGATGCTCGTGAAATGGCATTACAATCCTTAGATCTTGAACAAATATCCAAGCTGTCAGTTTATGGCAAATTAATAGAGTTAGATCATGGGATCAATAAACAGCTAACTACTGTGATGGCTCTTGTTAAGAAAGATATTAAGGAGCTTCAGCAAAAGAAACGCCATGAAGGTTCTTACACTAACCCTTATGCGGCTACTCAAATGATTGATGGTATGTATTTTGATAATAAAAAATAATACAAAAAACGACTTTCGCTATGAAAGTCGTTTTTCTTTTTCTCTTAAAAACTATACTCCTTCAACAATCCCTCCAGCTTCAATGCCAATCCAATACTCCCGTCAACCTTCAGCTTCCCAAACATAAATGCAGAAGTGCTATTTAAATCCCCGTTAATGAGCTTTACAAAATCCTTTGAGCTTAATGTAAGGGTGCAATCAGCTTTTGAGCTAGTATCATCCGTTACAAATGCTCGACCGTCAGCTAGGACTAGCTGTTTGACGGATGGTTCGTCGCCGGTTAGGTGGAATTCGTAACGGACGTTTTGGTTTTGGATTGGAGTTGGGTGGTTATTCATTGTGTTTTCGATTTGGTTCCAGGTTTCGTTCATGTATCATGTCCCCTTTGTATTTACTGAATGGTTATTCATTAATTATCATGCCATATTTTCTGATAATTTACGAGCATTTATTTCCCAGGTAATATTTTGTTGAAAGTTGTGGATGTTACCAAAGTTTTACCGATATAAAAAGAAAGGGGGTTTAAAGTATGAGAAAGAAAGTGCTGATTATAGCATTTATACTGTTTTTTATTACAGAAACTGCAAGTGCTAGTACGCTTTATGAAGTGAAAAAAGGCGATTCGCTTACTAAAATTGCTAAATTACATAATGTAACAGTCGCTGATTTACGTACTTGGAACAAGCTGACAAAGGATAATATTTTTATTAAGCAAAAGCTTGTCGTTCAAAAGCCGGCAACTGTTAAGGGGACAACGAATACAACGCCAGTTAAAACAGCTCCTGTAGTAACAGCACCTGTAAAAAATGAGTTGGTTGTCTCACCGGCTCCTGTTATTACAGTACCTAGCAATGTATCTGGAGAAGGTTATGCTTATTACCCATTGATCATTGATTTTGCTAAACGCCTGGAGGGCATTCCTTATTTGTATGCAGGTAATACGATGGCTGGATTTGATTGTAGTGGGTTTATTTATTTCCTACATACGCAAGCTGGTATGAAAATCGAACGTAAGAGTAGCGAGTCCTACTATTTAGAAAGTATTGTGGTGACTAACCCGATTCCTGGAGATTTAGTGTTCTTCCAAAACACGTATAAAGAAGGAATTTCTCATATGGGGATCTATCTTGGAAACAATCAATTTGTCCATGCAGGATCTAAGGGAGTAGAAATCACAAAGCTAGATAATGTGTATTGGAAAGAGCATTTTGTATCCTTTAACCGTTTTGTTCAAAAGTAAATAATCAGACAGGAGATATATTATGAAGTGGACAATTACAAAGAAAATGTGGTTGGGCTTCTCCGCAATTATCCTATTGATGATTGTTGTTTCTTTTTTCAGTAGCTTAGCAGGCAAGGAAACAAATAAACAGTATAGAGAGATTCTTGAGGTGGATAGCGTAAATGTGAGGCTTATCCAGGAAATCAAAATGTCTCAAAATGAAACTACAGAAAATCTTTATGATTTTTTATTAACGAAAATGGATGCTTCTCGAAAGGGAGTCAGCTCGCATCTGGAGACCACTGGGACGCTGATGGAAGAGCTCAAACAGGGGATAAATTCAAAGGAGTCTCTTCCTTTCATCGATGACTATGAAAGAAAGTACGTAATGTTTGTAGAGGCTAATGAAAAGCTCATCTCTAACCAAATTCTTGTTGACCCGACTCAAATAAATACGTTAACGAAAGATGTAAAAACTGTTAATGACAATATGGTATCTATATTAAACAAGATAGAGGAACAACTTCAAAATGATATGGCTGTAACAGTGAATGAGCTGCAGGACTACGAGCGTGGTGCGAACATTTTCATCATGGCTATTACGATTGTAGGGGCTATCCTTGGGGCAATTATTGCATTTTACATAGGCAGAAGTATTGCACGTCCAATTAAGCGTGTTACCTTAGGTCTTACAGAAATTGCAGGAGGCAACTTGCATGTAGAGCCAATTCATATTAAGAACAAGGATGAAGCAGGCGAAATGGCAGCAGCATTTAACATAATGTCAGAGGATCTTCGTACAATTGTTTCCAACGTCCAAGACACCTCTATGCAACTAGCAGCAAATGCGGAGGAACTATCAGCCATTGCAGAAGAAAGTCTTGCTAGCTCTCAATTAGTAGCAAGCTCGGCACATGAGCAAATGACTAGCAGTGAGCAACAAGTAGAACATATGACCACTTCGATGGCAGGCATGTCTGAGCTATCTCAAGGCGTTAGTGACATTGCAGCAAGTAATGGGGAAATGTTGAACTCCGCAGAAAATGTAGGACACCTAGTGAAGCAGGGTTCTGATGTAATAGCGGCTGTGGCCACTCAGATGAATATGATTCATAATACGTTCAATGAAACGGCAAATAATATGAGAGATATGGAGAAGCACTCACATGATATTCAGGGAATCACTTCTCTCATTACAGAAATTTCAGAGCAAACCAATTTACTAGCATTGAATGCGGCTATTGAGGCTGCCCGGGCTGGAGAGTATGGCAAAGGCTTTGCGGTCGTTGCAGACGAGGTAAGAAAGCTAGCGGAGCAGTCGAAAGATGCAGCATCTGAAATTGCTAAAATGATTGAATTGATTCAGGGAGCATCTGGTACTGCGGTAGAGGCTATTACAACTGGGGAGAACAAGATCAAAGAGGGCATGAACAAAACAAACGAGTCTTTAGAGGTCTTCCAGCTTATTGAATCAGCGGTAGTGGAGGTAGGAGAGAAAGTAGAATCTGTTTCTACAGCAATTGAGCAAATTCAGGCAATTGCTCAGTCGGTGTCAGAGGGCTCCTTGGAGGTTCAAAGACTTGCTGAAATCGTTGCCCAAGGAGCAAATGACACAAGCTCCGCAACAGAGCAACAGCTTGCTTCTAACGAAGAAATTACCTCTAATGCCCAGTCTCTAGCAAACCTTGCTGAAACATTACAAAATAATGTAAGTCATTTTAAGATATAGGTAAAAGGGATCTATATTATGTTTCGTAGTATAGATCTTTTTTATTTTATTATGAATAAATATGTACATTTATCTATGTCTAAATACCTTAAAAAGAGTATAATTATAGAGGTGCATTTTTACTAGCGCTAAATATTTTAAAGGAAAAGGAGTTCCAAAATGAAATTGTCAATTTCAAAGAAAATGTGGTTCGGTTTTTCATTTGTTTTACTTTTATTAATTTTTATAAGTGTTATATCTATCTTTACTTCTTATGATGTTGCAGACAAATATAAATCTATTATTGATAAGGACATTGAAAAAATTAATCTAGTATCAGAAATTGAAGTAATTCAAAAAGATATGGCGACTGCTGTACTAGAATTCGTCATGTTCGGCTCGGAGGATGCTACCGATAAATTTGATGAGGAAATAGAAAAGGGTTCTATAGCAGCTCGTAAATTAATAGAGTCTGTTAAGGATGAAGAATCTTTAAAATTAATGAAAGACCTACAAACGGAGACAGTTCAACTGTTTGAATCAAATGATAAGATTATCTCATTGAAAAAAAGCAACCAGCCCTTTGATCAATATGCAGCTCAATCATCGGAATTAAATGAGAAGACATTAGTGATTTTAGGTGAATTAAAGCAAATTCAACAAGAAAATATGCAAAAAACTAGAGAAGACTTAGATACATATCAAACTAAAGTTAATATAACTATTATTATTTTAGCCATTGCAAGTATTATTATTGGGGTTTTAGTATCACATTTCATTAGCAAAGGTATATCTAGCCCAATCCGCAAGGTTACAGAAGGCTTAGGAGAAATAGCGGATGGTAATCTGAATGTAGAGCCAATCGTTATAAAAAATAGAGACGAAGTTGGAGCAATGGCTTTAACATTCAACAAAATGACGAGCGATTTACAGCGTATCGTTTCCAATGTACGTGATTCTTCCATGCAGCTTGCTGCAAATGCGGAAGAACTTTCAGCAAGCTCAGAAGAAAGTTTAGCTTCCTCTCAAATGGTTGCAAAATCTGCAGAAGAACAAATGGCAGCGAGCGAGGAGCAAGTGAAGCATTTAGAAAGCTCTGTTAGATCTATGTCAGAAATGCAACAAGGTGTGGAAGATATTTCGCAAAACAATAACGAGATGCTTCAAGCAACTGATGGCGTGAAAAAATTAGTAACAAAAGGCTCTACAGTAGTATCTGGTGTAGCAAGTCAAATGAATACTATCCATGAAACATTCAAAGAAACAACAGAGATTATGAATAATATGGCTAAGCATTCCCATGAAATTCAATCGATTACTGCATTGATCACGGATATTTCAGAACAAACGAATTTACTAGCATTGAACGCTGCAATCGAGGCAGCTCGCGCTGGGGAATATGGTAAAGGCTTTGCGGTTGTAGCAGAAGAAGTTCGTAAGCTTGCAGAGCAATCAAAAAACTCTGCTTCCGAAATTGAATCTATGGTTAAATTGATTCAGTCTGCTTCAACAGAGGCTGTAAAGGCGATTACAACCGGTGGTGACAAAGTAGAGGACGGTCTGTCTAAAACTACTGAATCATTAGATGTTTTCAATGAAATTGAATCTAGTGTAGAAGCCGTAGCTGAAAAGGTTGAATCAGTTACTACTGCAATCGAGCAAATTAAAGAAATGGCTAGCTCAGTAACGCATAATGCTCAACAGGTCCAAGGCTTGGCAAGTCATGCTGCAGATGGAGCAAGCGATACGAGCGCAGCAACTGAGCAACAATTAGCTGCAAACGAGGAAATTTCTACAAACGCTCAAACTTTAGCTACTCTTGCAGAAAAATTACAAAGTGAAGTAAGTCATTTTAAAATTTAATAAATAAAGTATTGGGTAGAGTCCACTTGTCTTAACTAAAAGACAGAAAAGCTTTAATCTCATGAGCGCTAAGGCATTGTCACATACTGTGGCAATGCCTTCTTTAATGATAGAGGAAGAGATTTATAAGTTTTCTTCAACCGAACAATTAGTGTAGTCTAGCAGGCTCAAATTTTAAATTCTATTTATCATGATAATTCCTCACCTAGTCACAATTAAAAGGAAAACTTTTTAGTATAATAAGGATAGGTGATCAACTATGTATTCATTCATTATGTATATGCACGTGATTAGCGCTATTCTTTCCGTAGGTCCATTCTTTGTATTGTTTCCATTACTGAATCGTATGAAAGGCAAAGCAGGAATAGAGTTAGATACACAGATAGAGGTATTTCAGGCAGCTATTCGAATTGTAAAGCATGCGGGACATGTCTTGGTTTTCTCTGGTATCCTGCTTATGTGGCAAGGGAATTGGCAATGGACGACTTCATGGGTAATAATGACAATTATTGTCATGGTAAGCTCTATCATCTTTTTGGCTAGAGCCTTTAAACCGAAAATTCGACAGTTTTATGCTGGTTATATGAATGTAGAGACACTTATTTCAAAGCTACGCTCCTCCGTATGGAAGTATATTTTCCTGCTAATGATTATGCTTTGGTTCATGGTTGCAAAACCAATCCTATGGTAAAAATTGTTTCTAAAGGATCTTGTTTAAGAATGCGTATCTTTTTCTAAAGAATTTCATCATGATTTAATATTTATGCCGTGAACCTTGTGTTCATGGTATTTTTTAGGCAAAAAAGTATTTAATTTCTTTAATGGGTAGGATAGTAGTTTCTCATTCTACAAGTCATCCATTTTTTGTTGATTGAAGCGACATGCGGCGACTCCAGCGGGATGAGTGAGATAGATAAGACATCACAACCGACGCGTAAGCGACGGTGATGGCTTATCACTCACCCCGCGGAAAGCGTCCGCACAGAGCGAAAATCAAGATTTACATATATGTTTTTCATGTGAATTGCATCTATATGAGTATTCATATAACAGGCTAATTTATAAACTGATTTAATTTACACTATATTACTTCTTTACATATCTGATTGAAGCGACATGCGGCGACTCCAGCGGGATGAGTGAGAGAGATAAGACATCACAACCGGCGCGAAAGCGACGGTGATGGTTTATCACTCACCCCGCGGAAAGCGTCCGCATAGAGCGAAAATCAGGGTTATTTTGTCATATCACTGCAAAATCAATCTAGTGATTCTCCTATAATATCTCTCGTCTAATTTTTGAAAATAATCCTTCCACCTTCCTTTTGTTCTCTTCAAAGACCAACATGCATATGCCTCCCACAATCATGTTATGTATAAATAAAATTAAAAATAATTTTTCTTTATTTAAAATGCGATATATCGCTATTGTAAGCGATTACAACATTTACGAATATTCAAAACTAACAGAAAATTTACTAAAATACTGTTGACGCAAGGATTTAAAGGCGTTATGATAGCTTCAATATATTAAATATTGCAAGAAAATTCACATAGTATTTAAAAATGAATTTCACGAATTTTGCACAGGTAAACGCGTTGAAGCGGTAAAGTATAGGGGCGATTTAAATGAGAAGTGACATGATAAAAAAAGGCGTAGATCGAGCTCCTCATCGTAGCTTACTTTATGCTACGGGAGTAAAAACAAGAGATTTAGATAAACCATTTATTGGTGTATGTAACTCCTATATCGACATTATTCCTGGCCATATGCATTTAAATAAATTTGCAGAGGTTGTAAAAGAGGCAATTCGTGAGGCAGGTGGAATTCCATTCGAATTCAACACAATCGGTGTAGACGATGGAATTGCAATGGGACATATCGGAATGCGATATTCACTTCCGAGTCGTGAGTTGATAGCAGACTCAGCGGAAACCGTTATTAATGCTCACTGGTTTGACGGTGTCTTCTACATTCCAAACTGTGACAAGATCACTCCAGGAATGCTAATGGCAGCAGTCAGAACGAACGTCCCATCCGTATTTGTGTCAGGCGGTCCTATGGAGGCAGGCGTATCTGCTGATGGAAAGCAGCTTTCCTTAACCTCCGTATTTGAAGGTGTTGGATCTTATAAATCTGGTTCAATGACTGCAGAGCAGCTCTTAGATATCGAACAAAATGCATGTCCAACATGCGGCTCCTGCTCAGGGATGTTCACAGCAAACTCGATGAACTCTCTAATGGAAATGCTAGGAGTAACTTTACCAGGTAACGGAACGATTGTTGCTACATCAGACGAGAGACACCAGCTCATTCGAGAAGCTGCAAAGCATCTTGTAAGAATGGTTAAAGAAGATGTAAAGCCTAGAGACTTAATCACGAAAGAAACAATTGATGATGCTTTTGCGCTAGATATGGCAATGGGTGGATCAACTAACACTGTATTACATACATTAGCAATCGCTCACGAGGCAGAAATTGAATATAACGTAAATGAAATTAATGAAGTCGCTAAAAGAATTCCATATTTATCAAAAATTATGCCAGCATCTGATTACTCCATGCATGATGTTCACTTAGCAGGAGGAGTCAGTGCCATTATAAAGGAACTTTGTGAAATACCTGGAGCAGTTCACCCAGATCGTTTGACGATTACCGGTAAGTCACTCTATGAAAATGTAAAAGATTGTGAGATTAAAAACGAGCAAGTAATTAGAAGAAAAGAAAATCCTTATAGTCCTGTAGGTGGATTATCTGTACTATTTGGAAACATTGCTCCTGAGGGTGGTGTGATAAAGGTTGGCGCTGTGGACCCTTCTATTAAGGAGTTTACTGGCGAGGCAATTGTCTTTGATTCACAGGAGGCTTCACAGGAAGCAATTGACAATGGAACTGTTAAGGAAGGTCACGTAGTAGTAATTCGCTACGAGGGACCAAGAGGTGGTCCTGGTATGCCAGAAATGCTTGCTCCGACATCAGCGATACAAGGTCGAGGATTAGGAACAAAGGTAGCACTCATTACAGATGGAAGATTTTCAGGTGCTTCCAGAGGAATTTCCATCGGACATATCTCACCAGAGGCGGCTGATGGAGGGCCGATTGCTTTAGTAGAGAATGGCGATATTATCGCTATTGATCTTATAAATAGAACGATAGAGCTGCAGGTTAGTGAAGAAGAACTCGCTAGCAGAAGAGCAGAGCTTCCACCGTTCGAACCAAAGATTAAAAAAGGATATTTAGCAAGGTATTCAAAACTCGTTACATCTGCAAGCACAGGTGGAGTCATGAAAATATAAATATTGCTGTAAATCATTGATGAGGTAAAAGTTAAAGGAATTTTGTATTCACAGAGAGCTGGTATAGCTGGGAGCCGGCAATACAACCTTTAACGACATCCCCTCGGAGTGAGGTGTTGAACGGGATTTCCCCCTTTAGATACTTCCGGGTGTAGTAAAAAGCTACTCTCGTTAAAAATGGACATTCGATGCTTAGTCGTATGTCTGCGAGGTAGCGGTTGCGCTGCGAACTAGGGTGGTACCATGAAAAGAATTTCATCCCTATACAAAAGAACTATGGTTTCTTTGTGTGGGAGGAAATTCTTTTCTTTTTATTTAGATGAGCTAGATGATTCATATCTAGCTTCTGGCCCCTGCCTTACGAGGGTGTCCTAGGTTTAAGAGTAACTGGACGATTGAGGAATAGGAGGAATGATGATGAAGTTTACTGTAGAAGCGGAACGTTTAAAAGAAGAACCTGCAACCAGTGTAGCTCTCAAGGAAATGAATGGTGCAGAAGTATTTATTGAGACACTGAAAAAGCATCAGGTGGAAGTAGTATTTGGTTATCCAGGTGGTGCGGTTTTACCGATTTATGATGCGCTGTATAAAAATCCGATTAAGCATATTCTTGCCCGGCATGAACAGGGTGCTATCCATGCGGCAGAAGGATATGCAAGGGTCTCCGGTAAAGTTGGAGTCGTGATTGCAACATCTGGCCCAGGTGCAACTAATGTAGTGACAGGAATTGCAGATGCAATGATGGACTCAATTCCTTTAGTTGTGTTTACTGGTCAGGTTGCTACAACAGTCATCGGAACAGATGCCTTTCAGGAGGCAGACATCATTGGTATAACTCAGCCAATTACGAAGCATAACTATCAAGTAAAAGATGTGGCAGATTTCCCAAGAATTATAAATGAAGCTTTTCACATTGCTTCCACAGGTCGTCCAGGACCAGTCGTTGTAGATATACCTAAAAATATGGCAACAGGTATTTTTGTCCCGAAGGAAGGGGCAACCGAAGCAGTAAACTTACCAGGCTATCAACCGGCAACTACGCCGAACTTCCTGCAAATTCAAAAGGCGTCACAGGCGATTACAAACGCCAAACAGCCATTAATTCTAGCAGGCGCAGGAGTACTTTTTGCGAAAGCCAACGAGCAATTGAAAGAGCTAGCGGAAAAATATCAAATACCGATTACAAATACACTTCTAGGACTAGGAAGTATAGAAGGTACACACCCATTATTTTTAGGGATGGCTGGTATGCATGGTACATACACAGCAAACATGGCCATTCAAACATGCGACCTACTCATTAATGTGGGGGCAAGATTTGATGATCGCTTGACAGGAAACTTAAATTACTTCGCTCCTAATGCAAAAGTAATTCACATTGATATAGATCCCGCAGAAATCGGAAAAAACGTTCCAACAGAGATTCCAATTGTCGGTGATGCGAAAGAGGCTTTAGAGGCTTTATTGAACCAAAATGTACCTAATGGAAATACAGCAGCCTGGCTTGAGAGCTTGAAGGTCAACCAAGTGCAATATCCATTACATTACTATGCAAGTGGAGATCGAGGACTTCTTCCACAGCAAGTATTGGAATTAGTACAGGAGTACACGAATGGTGATGCCGTTGTAACAACAGACGTTGGGCAGCACCAAATGTGGACTGCACAATACTACAAATTCAGCCAGCCACATAATTGGGTAACGTCAGGTGGCCTAGGGACGATGGGCTTTGGATTCCCAGCGGCAATTGGGGCTCAAATTGCTAAGCCGGATGCAAAGGTTGTTTCCATTGTTGGAGATGCTGGCTTTCAGATGACGCTTCAGGAGCTGTCACTGCTACAAGAAATGCGTATACCAGTGAAGGTCATTATTTTAAACAATCAGGCACTCGGAATGGTTCGTCAGTGGCAGGAGACGTTCCACGGAGAAAGGTATTCTCAGTCATTAATCTCAGTTCAACCCGATTTCGTCAAGCTGGCTGCTGCCTATGATATTAAGGGATACAAGATTGAGACATACGAAGATGCAAAGGTTCAATTAAAAGAAGCATTAGCTTCGGATGAGCCAGTGCTCATCGATTGCCGAGTAGTACAAAAGGAAAGCGTTCTGCCAATGGTTGCCCCTGGCAGAGGATTACATGAAATGATTGGAGTGAAGCCAGAATGAAACGCATTATTACCGTAATGGTTATCAACCAAAGCGGTGTACTCAATCGGGTTACCGGTCTACTCATGAAGCGCCAATTCAACATAGAAAGTATTACGGTAGGACATACAGAGCAGCCTCAAATCTCTAAAATGACCTTCGTTGTAAATGTGGAGGATGAACAGAAGCTGGAGCAGCTGTTAAAGCAGCTACAAAAGCAAGTAGATGTCTTAAAAGTAAATGATATTACGGAAAAATCGATAGTAGTTAGGGAGCTCGCCTTAGTAAAGGTAGTATCTCCTCCGTCTGCAAGAGCAGAGATCAATAGTTTAGTAGAGCCTTTCAGAGCTTCTACAATTGACACAGGAAAAAATGTTGTCACATTCCAGGTCACTGGAAACCCGGAGAAAATTGACGCATTCATCGAGCTCGTCAAGCCTTATGGTATTAAAGAACTAACAAGAACAGGTGTGACAGCCTTTGTAAGAGAAACACAAAAGGTTACGAATGCACCTTATCTTTCTATATTGCAATAACAAAACAAAAATTCAGAGGAGGAAAAGAAAATGGCGAAAATGTATTATAACGGGGATATCAACGAAGGAACTTTAAAGGAAAAAACAATTGCAATCATCGGATACGGATCACAGGGTCATGCACATGCACAAAATTTAAAGGATTCAGGATTTAACGTTATCGTAGGAATTCGTGCTGGAAAATCATTTGACCAGGCGGCAGAAGATGGGCAGGAGGTTTACTCCGTTCAAGAGGCGGCAGAAAAAGCAGATGTAATTATGATTTTATTGCCAGATGAAAGACAAAAGGCAGTGTATGAGGCAGAAATAGAAGCAGCTTTAACAGCAGGTAAAGCTTTAGTATTCGCGCATGGTTTTAACATTCACTTCGACCAAATCGTTCCTCCGGCAGACGTGGATGTATTCTTAGTAGCACCAAAAGGACCAGGACATCTAGTTCGCCGTACATTTGAATCTGGAGCAGGAGTACCTGGCTTGTTTGCGGTATATCAAGATGCGACCGGGCAAGCAAAAGACTTAGCTTTAGCTTATGCAAAAGGCATCGGGGCGGCACGTGCAGGAGTATTAGAAACAACGTTCAAGGAAGAAACGGAAACGGATTTATTCGGAGAACAAGCAGTTTTATGTGGTAGTACAACAGCAATCGTAAAAGCAGGCTTTGAAACGCTAGTGGAAGCTGGCTATCAGCCCGAGCTGGCTTACTTTGAAACATTACATGAATTAAAACTGATTGTAGACCTTATGTATGAAGGTGGAATGGCAACAATGCGCTCTTCCATTTCCGACACAGCGGAGTGGGGAGATTTCGTGTCAGGCACACGCATCATTGATTCATCTGTTAAGGAACGTATGAAGGATGTATTAACAGATATTCAAAATGGTAAGTTTGCGAAGGAATGGATTCAAGAAAATGAAACAGGGCGTCAAAAATATAATGCAATCAAACAAGCCGAATCAGAGCATCAAATTGAAACGGTAGGTGCACAGCTAAGAGAAATGATGCCTTTCATCAATGAAGGAAAAAAAGCGAAGAAAGAAGTGGTGACGAGTGGGCAAAATTGATATTTTTGACACAACCTTAAGAGACGGAGAACAATCGGCAGGGATTAACCTAAACACCCAAGAGAAGTTAGAGATTGCTCGTCAGCTAGAGAAATTTGGAGTGTCTATTATCGAGGCAGGTTTTCCTGCTTCGTCACCCGGAGATTTTAACGCAGTCCAACAAATTGCGAATACCGTAAGAAATTCGGTCGTCACAGGTCTCGCTCGTTCTATAAAAAGCGACATTGAAACGTCATGGGAGGCATTAAGAGGAGGGGTCCAGCCTCATCTCCATACATTTATCGCTACGTCTCCAATCCATATGCAATACAAGCTCAATAAAACACCGGAGCAGGTGATTGAAATTGCAGTTGAATCAGTAAAACTGGCGCGTAAATATTTTCCTTTAGTGCAATGGTCAGCCGAGGATGCAACGCGGTCGGATAAGGATTTTTTAGTTCGCATTATCAATGAAGTTATTAAAGCAGGAGCTACTACTATCAATATCCCAGATACAGTAGGCTATGCAACACCAATTGAATACGGCGCGCTATTTAGATACTTGTCTGAAAATGTGACAGGAATTGAGAGAGTGAAGCTTTCCGCTCACTGTCATGATGATTTAGGTCTTGCAGTGTCCAACACACTGGCAGCAATTGAAAATGGTGCAACACAAGTAGAGGGAACCATTAACGGAATTGGTGAACGAGCAGGTAATGCTGCACTAGAAGAGGTCGCAGTCGCTTTACATATTCGTAGCGATTACTACCAAGCGGAATCAGGAATTATCCTAAAGGAAACAAAGCGCACGAGCCAGCTAGTAAGTAAGCTTACCGGAGTAGTGATCCAGCCGAACAAAGCAGTTGTAGGGAAAAATGCCTTTGCTCATGAATCAGGCATTCATCAAGACGGTATGCTGAAAAATCCAGAAACATATGAAATTATTACTCCAGAGTTAATCGGAGATGTCGCAACAGAGCTAGTACTAGGAAAGCATTCTGGTCGTCACGCATTCTTTAGCCGTGCAGTGCAAATGGGATTCCAGCTTAGCGAGGAAAAACTAAATGCAGCATTTGCAGCGTTTAAAAAGCTTGCAGATCGCAAAAAGGAAATATCCGATGAGGACTTATTTGTTTTATTGACGGATCAGCAAGTCGACAATGGAGAAGTTGAGGTTTATGAATTAGAGGAATTAATCATTAATTATGAAAACAACATACCGACATCAACTATTACAGTGAAGGTGCCAACAGGAGAGCAAATAAAAGAAAAATGTAGCGGTTCAGGGGCAGTGGAGGCAATTTTCAATACATTAGAAAAGCTAGTAAATGGAGATGTTCGAATTTTAGATTATCGCGTGTCATCTGTTTCGAAAGGGCGAGATGCTTTAGGCGAGGCAGTTATTAATCTAACGTATAACGGCGTAACTTTCTCTGGAAGAAATGCTTCGCAAGACGTTTTAAAAGCATCTGCAAGAGCTTATATCAATGCAGTCAATCGACAATTAATGAATGCACATTATCAAGAGCGTGTGGCAGTCAATCAATAAATAAATCTATGGGAGTGAATGGGATGGAAAAAACGATAACGGTATTACCTGGTGATGGAATCGGTCCTGAAGTAACGGAAGCGGCGGTAAAGGTGCTTGAAACAATTGCAAAGCGATATAATCATACATTCAAGCTGCAATTTGCGTTAATAGGAGGAGCAGCGATTGATGCTTGTGAAAATCCACTACCAGAAGAGACAATCAGCTTATGTAGTGATAGTGATGCCATCCTCTTAGGTGCTGTAGGTGGGCCTAAATGGGATCAAAACCCATCTCATTTACGCCCCGAAAAAGGATTGCTAGCAATTCGCAAGCACTTTGGTCTTTATGCAAACATTCGTCCAGTGAAGGCAATTCCTGCTTTACTAGAATCTTCTCCACTCAAAAAAGAAATAGCGGAAAATGTTGATATGGTTATTGTTCGTGAGCTAACAGGTGGACTGTATTTTGCAGAGCCTCGTAAGAAAACAGAGGATTATGCGTTGGATACGCTTGTTTATACTCGACCAGAAATTGAACGAATTGTTGACACAGCGTTCCAGCTTGCAAGAAGTAGACGAGGAAAGCTGGCCTCTGTAGACAAAGCGAACGTACTTGACTCCAGTAAGCTATGGAGAGAAATAGTGGAAGAGAAAAAGCAAGGATATCCGGACGTTGAGGTAGAGCATATGCTAGTCGATTCAACAGCGATGAAGCTGATTACAAAACCAGGTGCATTTGATGTAATCGTTACAGAGAATATGTTTGGCGATATTTTAAGTGATGAGGCATCTGTGATCACAGGATCTCTAGGAATGTTGCCATCCGCAAGTACACGAGGTGATGGTTTTGGACTTTATGAACCGGTTCACGGGTCTGCACCAGATATCGCAGGTCAAAATAAGGCAAATCCAGCGGCATGCATTTTATCAGCGGCAATGATGCTACGAGAGGCGTTCCAAATGGAAACAGAAGCTGCGGCAATTGAAGAGGCTGTGTTTAGTGTATTGAATGATGGATATTTTACAGAAGATTTGCAGACTAAAGGAAGACGCGTTCTTTCAACAAGTGATTGGACCGACAAGGTGTTGGATGAATTGGATTCAGAGTTTGTTTCAGAAAGCATTATGTATTCATACGTTTAAAAGGGAGAGGGACTAAATGGCAAAAACGATTATTGAGAAAATTTGGGATGAACATATTGTGTATGAGGAAGAAGGGAAACCAGACCTTCTCTATATCGATCTTCATTTGCTTCATGAGGTGACTTCTCCACAGGCGTTTGAGGGCTTACGTTTAAATAATCGTAAAGTTCGCCGACCAGACCTGTGCTACGCGACAATGGACCATAATGTGCCGACTAGAAACCGGGAAGAAATAAAAGATGTAATTGCACGTAAACAGATTAATACATTACAGCAAAACTGTGATGAATTTGGAGTTCCTTTAGCTAATATCGGTCATCCTGACCAAGGAATCGTTCATATAATTGGCCCGGAGCTAGGGCTAACACAGCCAGGTAAGACAATTGTTTGTGGTGATAGCCATACTTCGACACACGGTGCCTTTGGTGCAATCGCTTTTGGTATCGGAACAAGTGAAGTAGAGCATGTCCTGTCTACACAAACTCTTTGGCAGGCTAAACCAAAGACAATGGAGATAAAGGTAACTGGTGAGCTAGGGATAGGAGTAACAGCTAAAGATATTATTCTGGCTATTATCGCTAAATTCGGAATCGATATGGGAACGGGTTATATCGTGGAATATACTGGTGAAGCTATTCGCAAGCTAACTATGGAGGAGCGCATGACAATCTGCAATATGTCTATTGAAGCAGGAGCAAGAGCAGGATTGATTAGTCCCGACGAGACTACTGTAGAATTTTTAAGAGGTCGAGAATACGTACCAGAAGGTGAAGCATTCGACCGAGAAGCGTCACGCTGGCTACAGTTGGCATCGGATAATGGAGCTATTTACGATAAAACCTTAGAAATCAATGCCAATGAAATTGAACCATTTGTTACTTGGGGAACGAATCCATCTATGGGATCTGGAGTCTCCCAAAGCATTCCTTATATAAAAAATTTTCATGAGTCATCCGATCAGCAGGCTCATGAAAAAGCACTTACTTATATGGGCCTGCAGGAAGGTATGGCATTAACAGATATTCACATTAGTAACGTCTTCATCGGCTCATGCACTAATGCTCGTCTAAGTGATCTACGCGATGCTGCTAACATAGTGGAAGGACGTACGGTGCATCCGAATGTCAAAGCAATTGTTGTACCAGGTTCTCAAACTGTAAAAAAACAAGCAGAAGACGAAGGAATAGACCGAATTTTCAAGGCAGCGGGCTTTGAATGGCGCGAATCTGGCTGTAGCATGTGTCTAGCAATGAATGATGACATAGTACCTGCAGGTGAGCATTGTGCCTCAACTTCAAATCGCAACTTTGAAGGCCGCCAAGGAGCAGGAGCGAAAACTCATTTAATGAGTCCAGCAATGGCAGCTGCAGCTGCAATAGAGGGGCATATTGTAGATGTACGCAAATTTCAGCTAACGCATGCATAAGGAGGAGAACCATGGAGCCAATCAATGAAATTAAAAGTGTCATAACACCTTTAAATAGAAAAAACGTCGATACAGACCAAATCATCTCTAAAGAATTTCTCAAAAGAATCGAGCGCACTGGCTTCGGTAAATACCTGTTCTACCATTGGCGCTTCGACGAGGAAGGAAAAGAACGAACAGATTTTGTATTAAACGATGAACGCTATAAAGATTCAACTATTTTAGTAGCACATGATAACTTTGGCTGTGGCTCCTCAAGAGAGCATGCGCCATGGGCGATTTTGGACTATGGCTTCCGAGTAGTTATCGCGCCAAGCTTTGCAGATATCTTCTATAACAACTGCATGAAAAATGGCATTCTTCCTATTAAACTATCAGTTGAAGAAGTAGAAGCAATCCTCAGCAAGGAAAACTACTCTGTGGAAGTAAACTTAGAGTCACAAACAATAATCGGAGAAGATGAAGTAACATACTCATTCCCAATCGACCCCTACCAAAAGAAAATGCTCCTAAATGGCTGGGATGAAATCTCCTTAACCTTCCAATACGAAGACCACATTAAAGACTACGAAGAAAAGAAATTTGCAGGAGCATTATAAAGGTTTAGCCACTAATCTATAGAAGATTAGTGGCTTTTTATTGGTAAAACATAGTTTATGTAGCTAGAAAGAGAATTTATCATAGACATTTTAACCAGAAAAATAGCTTTATGACCGGATAGAGCACATTTATGACCGGATAAAAATATTTATGACCGTTCAAGAGAGATTTATGACCGGATAGATTTTTTTATGACCGCATAGAAAAATTTATAACCGTTCGCAACAAAAATAGACTTTGGAGCAGATTTATTCTGCAATAACGGCAATTCCCAATGCAATTAATGGCTATTTATTAGAAAAGAGAATTTATCATAGACATTTTAACTAGAAAATAGCTTTATGACCGGATAGAGCACATTTATGACCGGATAAAAATATTTATGACCGTTCAAGAGAGATTTATGACCGGATAGAATTTTTTATGACCGCATAGAAAAATTTATAACCGTTCGCATCAAAAATCGACTTTGGAGCAGATTTATTTTGCAATAACGGCAATTCTATATGCATTTAGTGGTTATTTAATTAGAAAATAGGATTTAGTATCGACATTTTAACTAGAAAAATAGCTTTATGACCGCATAGAAAAATTTATAACCGTTCGCAACAAAAATGGACTTTGGAGCAGATTTATTTTGCAATAACGGCAATTCCCAATGCAATTAATGGCTATTTAATCTAGAAAAGAGGATTTAGTATAGACATCCGTTCGCAACAAATGCAGTTTTTAGTCTAGGTTCATCTTGTAACAAAAGTTATCCCCATTGCGCCAATAGTTCTAAAAACAGGTAATATAATTCCCGTGTTTGTCTACAATGAAAGAGAGTTGACTTTCTTAGGTAATTAAAATATAATTACTTACGAAAAGTAAGTTAATTAGAGGAGCCAATAACTATGAAATTTCATCAAAAACCATGGACTTACGTAGAGCTAGTAGAGTTAAAGGTATCAGACTTAGAGCAATCACTTAAATTTTATGAAGAAGTAATAGGGTTTAAAGTATTAGATAAACAAGCAAACAAGATATGGCTAACGGCTGATGGACAAACGGCGTTGTTATCAATTGAACAGCCTGATAATGTAGAGCCAAAGCTACCTAAAACGACGGGTCTTTATCATTTTGCATTACTATTACCTAGTCGTGAAGATTTGGGCGCTGTTTTAAGATTCTTTGCAGAAAACGGAATTCGCATTGGTGCAGGAGACCACTTAGTGAGTGAGGCACTTTATTTAAATGACCCAGATGGGAACGGAATAGAGATTTATAGCGATCGGCCTGATTCTGGATGGAAGTGGGATAATGAGTTTGTTGCAATGGATACATTGGCAATTAATGCTCAAGATATTTTAGCAGCTGGAGCAGGAACAGAGTGGAAAGGATTGCCTAGTGGAACAGTAATGGGACATATTCACTTGCAGGTGGTGGATATCGAGGAAGCCAAAGAGTTCTATGAGCTATTGGGCTTTGAAGTTGTTACTCCTTACCCAGGTGCACTATTTATGTCCACTGGAAAATACCATCACCATATTGGATTGAACACTTGGGCTGGTGCAGGGTCCAAACCCGCTACAGAAGAAATGACCGGATTAGAAGCATTTAATATTATCTATCCTTCTATACAAGAAAGAGATACTGCGATTACTAATTTAAGAACAAAAAATATTTCTATTCTTGAAGAAAACGATATCTTTTATACAAAGGACCCTTCTGAAAATAAAATAAAGATGGTTGTTAAATAAATAAAAATGCCCCCTAAATTCTAGGGGGCATTTTGCGTATAATTTCATTTCCTTCTATATAAGACAGCTTCACCAATTTAATGTTTATCCATAAAACGCTCCAACCTCTTTAAGTAAATAGAGGTTATCTCAACATATAAACTTTTTCAAAGCAATGCACGTCTTCTCCCTCATTTTAAAGAGCCTTTAACATTCCACCATCAATAACTAAATTTTGACCAGTCATATAAGTATTTGCTTCGGAGCATAAAAAAGTTATCACTTTGGCAAATTCTGCTGGCTCCCCATATCTGCCCATCGGAATCACTTGTTTGAATCCATGGCGAACTTCTTCTATTGTGATATCTCGCTTTTTAGCAGCAATTTCATCTAGCTCTGTTACGCGGTCTGTTTGAATCCGGCCTGGCCCCACTGTATTAATCAGAATATTATCATTCCCATATTCTCTCGCTATGCTTTTCGACAAACCAACCATACCTAAACGGAAAGTGTTCGACAAAATTAAACCATCTAAGACCTCTTTTGTAGAAGATGACGAAATGTTAACTATTCTGCCGAAATTTTGCGCTTGCATGTGTGGGAGAGCTTGTCGAATAGTGCGTATATAGCTAAGCAAATTTTTTTCAAAAGCCTTTGCCCAGTCCTGATCGGTTACTTGGCCAAATCCACCGGGTGTCGGGCCTCCTGCATTATTGACAAGAATATCTACACCACCAAGCTTTGTCTTTGCTTCTTTGAACAATTGAACAATATCTTCTTCCTTCGTAACGTCACAGACGGTATAAAATATTTCAGCATTACCGCTATTTTGTTTGATTTCCTCTAATGTTGTTTTTAATTCTTCTTCATTTCTACTAGAGATAAGCACCCTAGCTCCTTCTTTAGCAAACTGTAAAGCTGTTGC
This sequence comes from Psychrobacillus sp. FSL K6-2843, assembly GCF_038626375.1. NCBI lineage: Bacteria > Bacillati > Bacillota > Bacilli > Caryophanales > Bacillaceae > Psychrobacillus > Psychrobacillus sp. FSL K6-2843. The sequence goes on from NZ_CP152021.1 coordinate 1,111,354, forward strand.
CTTTCCTAAACCTTTACTTGATGCAGTCACAACCACGCGTTTATTTTGAAGTCCTAAATCCATTATTGATCACTGCCTTTCCGTAAATATATGTTAATAATAATTTTACATTTAATATTCTGTTTTGTCAGTGTAAAGGTAATATTAAGAATACGTAAATCAAAACTGTTTTAGAAAATTATATGCTATATTTTCATTTAGGGGGGCTGAATACCTATGTTGAAGTGGTCAAAAATGCCAATTAGAATGAAGTATAACGTTGCTTTTTTTAGTTCTTTTCTCTTGTTTGGAGTCATGACAATATTGTTAATATACCAAGTGACAAAAAACTACAATCTTACAAACGAGCTAGAATTATCTTCTAAGAATGTGGAATATGTAGACAGAATGATGAATGAAAATGCAGGAATGTATATTGCCATTACTCATTTTACAGGAGATCCAATTGAGCAGTATGAAACTGATTATCAAACATATAAAAAGAACCTGGAGTTACTTTTAAATGAAAAAAACAGATTTACTCAAGCAGAGAAGGAAAAGGTGTTAAGTACGATCCAAGGTATCCAAACTATCTATGAAACCAATCTTAGAACATCTGTACTAAATAAAGAAAACGTTGCCAAAAGAAGGCAACTGAATGCTATACATACTCAATACAATGATCTTACATCTCTCCTAAATGATCAAAGAGAGAAAGAGTCGAATAATAGAGAAACAATTATAGAAGAAATGAATGAAAGCCAATTACAAACAATCCAATGGATGATTGGTTCGTTTCTTATATCAGGAGTCTGTTCAATTGGCTTGCTACTTTTGACTAACAGGCAAATTAAAGAGCAATTATCAATAGTTGCCTATTCTGCTAAAGAAATTTCTAAAGGAAAACTAAAAATAGCTCCAATTTCTATACTTAGTCAGGATGAATTAGGAGAGGTTTCGAGTGCTATGAACGATATGAAGGATAACCTCAAGGAGATGGTTACTATTATAAAAGCTACATCTAACAAGCTAAGTGAAGATAGCGTGTTATTAAAAGAGAATTCTTACCAATCCGTTGCTGGAGTTAACAGCGTACAGGAGGCAATCGAAGAGGCAAGCGTTAATATGAACGAGCAAAGAAATATGTCATTAGATATAAAATCTTTCCTAGAAAGATTCTCAGAGACCTTAACAATGGTAGCGGATCATGCCAATGAAGTAAAATTACAAGCTAAAAGTGCTGTAAGTATTGCAGATGCAAGTGCAATTGCTTTAAATAATGCAATTTCGGAGGTTGGGATTCTTAGATCTTTATTTAAGTCCGCTGATCAAGAAAGAAAATTACTACAGAAGAAAACAGAAGAAATAGTAAGATTAACCTCAAAGGTTCAATCTATTTCTAAGCAAACAAATTTATTAGCATTAAATGCTGGGATTGAAGCTGCGAGAGCTGGGGAACATGGCAAGGGGTTCAGCGTGGTAGCAGAGGAGGTAAAGAAACTAGCAGATGATGTCTCGGAAACCGCAGCAATTATTCGCGAAACTTCCATCTATATAACGGAGCAAGGAAATGACCTGAAAAAAGTATTTGCCGAAGGTCTTACTACAGCAAATTCCAGTGAGTTAGTGTTTCATTTATTACAGGAAAAATTAGAGGTCATCATTAAATATATCCATCAATCAAACGAACAAAACAATCAAATGGCTTTATCTATGCAGACTATAGAGAATGACAAAAACGAAACAGAAAATAGAATAATAGAACTCGCAAAGTCAATCGATGTAAATTCAGGCTATATGGATGAAACAGTTCAATTGCTTTTCCTTAATGTCAAAAATATTAAGTCCTTATCGAAGCTAATTAGTGATTTAAGCGATCAAGCAGAAATTTTAGAACAATCTACAACTCGCTTCGAACTTTAAAAAAAATCATGTATATAAGATTAAAATATGACTTAAAAGTATATAGGTAAATAGTTTGCTAAATGTTTTAAAATTGCACCTTCTAGTGATAAAATTTTTTCATATGCTCTTGGAACTTAATTTATGATAATTGTCCCAATATCCATTTTAAAAAGATTTCACAATATTAATAATGAAAAACATCGACTTTTGTCGATGTTTTTTTATATAAATCCCGTTATACCAAGGGTTGTCCATAATTTCAATTAAAAAGATCTGTTACATTAGACGTTCTTTGTAATGAAATTGTTACATAACTGTAAAATAAAAAAGGTTTAAAAAGTGATAAGATGAATTCAGTTAAGTTTTCAGAAAATTTATGACGTCGGAGGAACTACATGAACTTGAAGTCTATATCGCAAAAAGTCATTGGTATAATAATTTTATCCATGCTTTTAGTCACACTTCCATTTGCAGCAAGCACCGAAGCTTCTAGCTCAATAGATTCATCTGAATTAGTAGCAACCGCTAAAAACTTAATAGGTATTAAATATCGCGGAGGCGGAACTACAACTGCTGGATTCGATTGTTCAGGCTTTGTAGGCTACGTATTTGATGATTTAGGCATTAATCTTCCAAGATCATCCGCAGGTATGTATGCAACTGGTTCTAAAGTTGAAAAAGATAACCTAGCTTCAGGAGATCTTGTTTTCTTTAATACATCTGGTAAAGGCATTTCACATGTTGGAATATACATTGGGGATGGAAAATTTATTCATTCATCGACTTCTAAAGGCGTGAAGGTAGATAAGTTAAGTGATCCATATTATTGGGGCAAACGCTTTGTTGGAGCAAAAAGAGTCGCAGATGTAACAATGACAGCAAATAAATAAAACATATACCCGGATACCTTATCGTATAGTGCGATAAGGTATTTTTTTATTACTAAATAAATTAATACGGGCGAATGACCATCAGCATAAGCGCTTTTGGACCTTTTGTAATTTGAATAATTATGCGGTGGTTTTAAGATAACTAAAGAGAGGTATATAGGCTAATAATAACTTCCACTCTATAACCACAATATGGAGTTTGCACACCATTAATTTCTTGATAATTATTCTTCCGTTAGTCATAATGGATGGATATAAATAGGTTAATATTGGTGTGTGTGGGAGGAATTACAATGCAGTATAAGAGAAATGAATATTTTCGATACACTTTCGGTGAACCTTGTGAGGCAACATTTCGTTTAAAAAAGGACACGGGAGGTGACCGCCCTACAGAATTCTCGAATAAAGGGAAGTGTCAAATCATAGATATAAGTCCCAATGGCTTAAGGATAATTACAGAGCTTTCTATTGTAATTGAGCTATTAAAAGTGATAGAAGTGAATTTTATCATTGATGAGACACCACTTAGCATGATTGGGGAGCTCGTGTGGTCTAAGAAAAATGTCAATGGCTTCGAATACGGAGTGCGACTGAGCGAAGATCAAAATAACGAGCAAAAAATCGTAAATGACCTTAAAGTACGAAGTCGAAAAGAAATGGAATTAAAAACCAAAAATGTGTCAAGATTCGACAAAAAATAATTATTTTATTTTACGAAAAGAAGGATATTTAAAAGGAAATGTTGAAATATTATATAGAGTTAAATTAAAGGAGGAGTTTACATGCTAAACTTTAACATTCGTGGAGAAAACATTGAGGTGACTCCTGCAATTCGTGAGTACGTTGAAGGTAAGGTCGAAAAAGTCGGTCGTTACTTTAACGAAGAAATTCAAGCGACTGCAAACGTCAACTTAAAAGTGTACAATGACAAACAAACTAAGGTCGAAGTAACAATCCCGATGAAGAATTTAACTTTAAGAGCGGAAGAACGTCATACTGATATGTATGCCGCTATTGATCTTATAGTAGATAAATTAGAGCGTCAAATTCGAAAATATAAAACTAAAGTAAATCGTAAAAGCCGTGAGCGTGAGGGAGTAGGAGCATATTTTGCTGCTATCGATCCACCGGATGCTCCAGTTTCTCTTTCAGAGGAAGACGAGTACAATATCGTCCGTACAAAACAGTTTGATTTAAAACCGATGGATCAGGAAGAAGCAGTATTACAGATGAATATGCTTGGTCACAGCTTCTTTATCTTTACTGATGCCGATTCAAATGGTACGCATATCGTCTATAAACGTAAGGATGGAAAATACGGTTTAATCGAAACAAATTAATTAAACCAATAAAAATTATACCTAAAGTAAGCATATCGACATAAAGTGACAAAAACTCTTCTCTTTTCATGGAGAAGAGTTTTTGTATTTATGGCTCACCTCATTTGCGTGAGTATGTAACGAATGGTAAAATGGAGAGTAAGACTAAATGGGAAGTGAATATAAATGCTTAATGTTCTTAATAAAGTGTTCGATTTAAATAAACGTGATTTAAAACGATTAGAAAAAATCGCTGATAAAGTAGAAGCATTGGCTAGTGAAATGGAAGCTCTTACTGATGATGCACTAAGCGCAAAAACGGAGGAATTCCGTGAAAGGTTCTCTAAGGGTGAGACTTTAGATCAGCTTTTACCAGAGGCATTTGCCGTTGCGCGTGAGGGAGCTAAACGAGTACTAGGGTTGTATCCATTCCGAGTGCAAATCATGGGTGCAGCAGCACTGCATGAGGGTAATATTGCAGAGATGAAAACTGGGGAAGGTAAAACCCTTACGTCTACTATGTCTGTTTATTTAAATGCCCTAACAGGACAAGGAGTCCACGTAGTAACAGTAAATGAATATCTGTCTAGCCGTGATGCTGCGGAAATGGGTAAACTATATAATTTCTTAGGTCTATCTGTTGGACTAAATTTAAATTCTCTTTCTAAAGATGAAAAGCGTGAAGCATATGCTGCTGATGTTACGTATTCCACAAACAATGAGCTAGGATTTGATTATCTTAGAGATAATATGGTGTTGTACAAGGAAGAAAAAGTACAACGTCCGCTTCACTATGCCGTAATAGATGAGGTTGACTCCATCTTAATCGATGAAGCGAGAACGCCTTTAATCATTTCCGGACAAGCAAACAAGGCTGCTGCACTTTACAAGCAAGCAAACGCATTTGTTCGCACTTTGAATAAAGAAGAAGATTATACGTATGAAGAGTCAACTAAAGGTGTAACTTTGACTGATACAGGAGTTGAAAAAGTAGAAAAAGCTTTCCATATCGAGAACTTATTCGACTTAACTCATGTTCGATTGAATCATGCGATCAACCAATCTCTAAAAGCACATGTTTCCATGCATTTAGATGTTGATTATGTTGTGCAAGAAGGTGACGTAGTCATCGTTGACTCCTTCACCGGACGACTGATGAAGGGCCGTCGTTATAGTGACGGATTGCATCAAGCGATTGAGGCTAAGGAAGGCTTAGAAGTACAAAATGAATCGATGACAATGGCTACGATTACCTTCCAAAACTTTTTCCGTATGTATGACAAGCTGTCAGGGATGACAGGTACTGCTAAAACAGAGGAAGAGGAATTCCGTAATATTTATAATATGAATGTTATTGCTATACCAACGAATAAACCGATTGCTAGAGATGATCGTCCAGATTTAATCTATGCATCCATGAATGGAAAGTTCGAAGCGGTTGCAGCTGATATAGCAGAACGTCATAAAAATGGACAACCAGTTTTAATAGGTACTGTTGCGATTGAGACTTCTGAAATTATTTCAAAGCTGTTAACAAAGCATGGCATCAAGCATAATGTATTAAATGCAAAAAACCATGAGCATGAAGCAGAAATTATCGCAACTGCAGGACATCTTGGTTCTGTAACAATTGCCACTAACATGGCTGGGCGTGGTACAGATATCAAGCTTGGAGACGGGGTTTTAGATGCTGGTGGGTTAGCAGTAATTGGTACTGAGCGTCATGAGTCGCGTCGTATTGATAATCAGCTACGAGGACGTTCTGGTCGTCAAGGGGATCCTGGTGTGACTCAATTCTATCTTTCTATGGAAGATGAATTGATGCGTCGATTTGGTTCAGACAATATGCGCACTATGATGTCTAAGCTTGGAATGGACGATTCACAGCCTATCCAATCTAAAATGGTATCCCGTGCAGTGGAATCTGCTCAAAAACGTGTAGAGGGTAACAACTTCGATTCTCGTAAGCGTCTATTACAATATGATGATGTTTTGCGTCAGCAACGTGAAATTATATACAAAGAACGTAACGAAGTATTGGAAACAGAAAATATGCGTGCTTTAGTTGAGACAATGATCTTTGCTGCTATTGAGCGTTTAGTTACTGCTCATACCAATGCAGAAAATAAAGCAGAGTGGAACTATAAGGCAATAGAGGATTATGTTCAAGCTAATCTGCTTCCAGAAGGTGTCATCACTCAAGCAATGTTAGAAAATATTTCTCAAGATGAAGTTATTGAGAAGATTAAAGATGAAGTAATTAGCTTTTATGATGCAAAAGAAGCGGAAATGACTGCTGAGCGCATGCGCGAATTCGAAAAAGTTGTTTTACTTCGTTCAATTGACTCTAAATGGATTGATCATATCGATGCGATGGATCAGCTTCGTCAAGGTATTCACTTACGTGCATATGGACAAAATGATCCACTTCGTGAATACCAAAGTGAAGGGTTCGCCATGTTCGAATCCATGGTAGAGGCTATCCAAGAGGATGTAGCGAAGTATGCTATGAAAGCAGAAATCCGCAACAACCTGGAGCGTGAAGAGGTAGCTAAAGGGCAAGCTGTGAATCCAAAAGAAGAAGGCGGTCCTGTTAAGAAAAAACCAGTTCGCAAGCAGGCCAATGTAGGTCGCAATGAGCCATGTCCATGTGGTAGCGGAGAAAAGTTTAAAAACTGTCATGGTGCAGTTAGATAATAGAGATATTCGGAGGAACAAAAAAATGATAGAAATTTCAGTTGTAAGAAATGAATTAGACCGTACAGCCGGTAAGTTAAAAGACTTTAGGGGGTCTCTTTGACTTAGAAAACAAAGAGGTTCGTATTCAGGAATTAGAGGAGTTAATGACTTTCCCAGATTTTTGGGATGATTCTCAAGGAGCTCAAAAGGTTATTAATGAGTTAAATGGTTTAAAAGGAATTGTTGAACAATATTATAATCTTGTATCTACACAAGAAAATCTGGAAATGACTCTTGAATTATTGAAAGAAGAGCCAGATGAAGAATTACAAGAAGAGCTTGGAAAAGAGTTAAAAGAATTCACTACTGCTCTAGAAGAATTTGAACTTCAATTATTACTAAGTGAAGAATATGATAAGCACAATGCTATTTTAGAATTGCATCCTGGTGCGGGTGGAACAGAATCACAGGACTGGGGTTCCATCCTTCTACGTATGTATCAGCGTTGGGCAGATAAACGCGGCTTTAAGGTTGAGACAATTGATTACTTACCTGGTGATGAAGCTGGTATTAAATCCGTTACCTTACTGATAAAGGGTCATAATGCTTACGGTTACTTAAAAGCAGAAAAAGGCGTTCATCGTCTTGTCCGTATATCTCCTTTCGATTCATCTGGTCGCCGTCATACATCGTTTGTTTCGTGTGAGGTTATGCCAGAGTTTAATGATGAAATAGAAATTGAAATCCGCACAGAAGATTTAAAAATAGATACGTACCGTGCAACAGGTGCCGGTGGTCAGCATATCAATACAACTGACTCAGCAGTTCGAATTACTCATTTGCCGACCAACACAGTAGTAACTTGTCAAACGGAGCGTTCACAGATTAAAAACCGTGAACACGCAATGAAGCTTTTAAAATCTAAGCTATACCAATTAAAAATTGAAGAACAGGAAGCACAGCTTGCTGAGATTCGTGGAGAGCAAAAAGAAATCGGATGGGGTAGTCAAATTCGATCTTATGTATTTCATCCATACTCAATGGTTAAAGACCACCGTACGAATGAGGAAAGTGGAAACGTCCATGCGGTTGTAGATGGTGAAATAGACCCATTCATTCATGCATACCTACGCTCCAAAATAAATTAATAGACGGTAAAAACTCCCATGTTATAATAAAATTACATGGGAGTTTTTATGTGTTATTTTATATTGGGAATGGAGAAAAGGAAATGAACATTAATGAGTTGAAGCAGAAAGATCTATTAAGAAAAAATACCATACTTTATATTGCTTATGCATTAGCAGCTGGATTAGGGCTATTAGTGCAAGTTATGATGCAAGCGAAAACTGCAATTATTATTTCAATAGGTATACCCTTTGTTGCTTCTTTTATTTTTTACTATTTTGCTAGAAAATCGATGAATATTGCCAAAATGTTTCCTTATATTATTATATTGGCTACTGCAATTACTGCAGGTAGTACAGCTTATTTCAATGTAATCAGTATAGCGACAATTATTTTAGCATTCTTCGTACTTATATTAAGTAGTATTCATAATGATCGTTTCGTTTTTATATATGGTTTTGTTCTATCAATTATTGCCATGTCTATAAATGTTGTAAGGGATGAGCCAAACTTATTTGAGGGGCAAACAGTAAATGTGTTCTTTATACATTTTATAATGGCATTGGGCATCTATTTACAGGTTACTCAAAGTAAATCTTTGTTCTCAAATGTAGAAAGATTAATGGGTGAAGCCGCTCTTAAAGCTAAAGAAGACAGTCTTCTTAACGATAAATTGGAAAATGCAGTACATATCATCACTTCAAATTTAGAACAAATTCGTCAAAGTACACAATCTGCTAATATAGCTCAACAGGAAATGCTAACTGCTGTAGGGGAAGTCAGTAGCGGGGCTCAACGTCAAGCTGACAATGTAGCTGATATTGTCCATAATACAGAAGCTACTTCTAGCTCAGTGAAAGAAATGGCTATTAACTTAGAGTCGATAGTCCAGAAGGCAGAAGTAGCAGGAAAAAACGCTTCAGATGGGTCACTGGTCATGGAGGAAATGACGAAAGACATTAACCAATTTACAATCTTTTTCGAGGAATTAAACCAAACGTTTCAAAATCTTTTTGAAAAAATTACTGAAACAAATCGGTTTGCCAGCGACATTCGTCAAATTACAGAGCAAACAAATCTTTTAGCTTTAAATGCATCTATAGAAGCTGCACGCGCTGGAGAACACGGTAAGGGATTTGCGGTAGTAGCTGAAGAGATACGAAAACTAGCAGGTGTAACCAATCAAACGGTAGAGAAAATAGACGATAATCTAAACAATGTCAACAAGTTTAATGAGGCAGCTCTGCAAAAGCTTGAAATAGGTTTAGCACAAATTCACAATCAGTCAGAAACAGCTGAACAATCTAACAAATCGTTTAAAAATCTATTTGAAACGATGAGCTCACTTCAACAGTCGTTGGCAACCTATTTAAAAGAGATTGATACGATTGCAAAAAACAGTGAAGAAATTAACATAAGTACTACCGAGTTTGCTGCAATTATCGAGGAAAGTACGGCAACTGTAGAGGAACTAAATGCGACACTAGTAAATATTACAGATGATCAGCTAGCCATTGCCGATTATATTGAGGAAACCTATAAGGAAGCACAGTCCATTAATAACTAATCTATTATGTTTAAACTGCGTACCTAATTAATTTTAGATACGCAGTTTTTATGTATGATTTTATTTAACTATATAGTACATACTAATCAAATCAATCTATTAATACGTCATCTTGCTGAAGTTCACAAAAATGTCTTCTGTTGTTATACTATTTCAGGTTGAATAAAAGTATTTACATGAAAGAGGAATTACGATGACTACAACGACAAATAATAGAGTTCATAAAGAAATGGCTCCATGGATGGTACAAGCAAGAGATTATTTTTACGTCATAATAGGAGCAGCAATAATAGCTCTTGGCTTTAACGTATTTTTATTGCCGAACCAAGTAGCCTCCGGGGGAGTTAGTGGAATAAGTACGATATTAACAGGAGTATTTGGCTGGGAGCCAGGACTTGTTCAATATGCTTTCAATATTCCATTATTTATAGCAGGTTTAATATTTCTTGGAGCAAGGTTTGGTATCAAATCATTAGTAGGAACCTTAGTGCTACCAGCTGTTGTCTTATTAACAGCAAGCTGGGAACCATGGACATATAATCCATTGTTAGGCGCTTTGTTCGGTGGAATCACAGTAGGGCTAGGATTAGGAATTGTCTTCAGAGGCGGTGCTTCCACAGGTGGAACGGATCTAGCTGCTCAAATTATCACCAAGTACACAGGTTTTTCATTAGGAAGAAGTGTTTTACTTATCGATGGCTTAATTGTACTGAGTGCAGCAGTAGTATTTGATATAGAAAAGGCTTTATACGCGTTGATTGGGTTATTTGTTACAACAAAAACGATAGATATCGTGCAGCTAGGATTTAGCCAATCTAAAATGATTTATATAATTACGAATAAACAGGATGAAATAAGGGAAGCTATTTATAAGGAGATTGATCGAGGTGTGACGAAGCTTCCTGCCTATGGCGGATATACCAATGAAGAGAAATCTATCCTTATGGTGGTGGCCTATCAAACAGAGTTCACAAAGCTGAAACAAGTAGTCCAAATCATTGACCCCACTGCGTTTGTCATAGTTTCTGATGCCTATGAGGTATTAGGAGAAGGTTTTAAAAGGTACTAAATTTGGTATAATAAGAATGCAATTCCATAATGTTGAGGGAGGTTAAATTAATGAACAAAAAATTACTAGCTGTCATCTTTGGAGCAGGTCTAATGCTTGCTGCTTGTGGTGGTGGAGACGATGAAGCAAAAGACACTTCAACAACTGATGATGGATCAACAGGTTCTTCTGAAACTGCTTCTGTAGATGCAGAGAAGATTGTCAATTCTAAATGTATTACCTGTCATGGTGGAAACTTAGAAGGACAAGGTAGCTTCCCAGCAATTGCTGATGTAGGCTCTCGCTTATCTGAAGATGAAATCTTAAATGTTATTTTAAATGGACAAGGCGCAATGCCACCAAAAATCATTCAAGGCGAAGAAGCAGAAGCAGTTGCTGCATGGTTAGCTGAGAAAAAATAATTAAATGAACGAAAGCAGCTACTTGTAAAAGTAGCTGCTTTTTTGAATGATAAGAAAAGAATGTAAAAAAATATTGAGTAGTACATATGTAAAACTAATTTTTGAGAGGTCAATTGCTTAAAGAAATATCTAAATGTCTTTCATATCTTTGCTTTCCATTGTTTAATTCATAAACTCTAATAAAATTAACTTCGAATTGAGGGTATGGTGTCAATTCTATATCTGCTAATCTTTCCATTTCTTTTAGTTCTTTTTTTGAGAGCCCAGTAGAAACGTTTCCACCATACTGTGCTTTCCCAAGAGTTAAGTGAGGTACAAAGTCATCGAGTTCAAAATACTGTTTTATTGAGACTTCTGACGGTGAAACCTCCTTTACTATTTTTTGATGCAATTCGTGTAAACTATTTGAGCGAACACTCAAATATAAAATGTTATCTCCAAAATACTTTGGCTTATCTAATGACACTTGAAAAGACTTAAAATCCTTACACGTCTTTTGTACTTTGTCTATCCACTTTTTATCTGCGGTTAATCCCCCTTGTGCTTTCAAAGTAATATGTGGCTCAACACCTAATTGCTTAATCCATCTACGTTGAAAATGCTCAATTCGTTCTAAATATTCTTCTGGTGGGACAATTCCTATAAAATACTCTACTTTCATTCTAATTCACTCCTATTTTTCTACGTTTAAATAATATTAGCAGAAATAAAACAGTCTTCTTAAAAGATAAGAAATAAATGAAGTAAGTACTACATGAATTCAAAGTATATATATAAAATCGATCAATGACGCAACTTAAAAATGAGAGCATTTTCAGGAACTAAGATTTTGAGTTTGCATTATTCAATAGCATTCATTATTGATTGATTGAGACGACAGGCGGCGACTCCAGTGGAAGGAGGGAGAAATAGAAGCAATCACATCGGACGCGGAAGCAAAGGTGATGGCATATCGCTCACTCCTCGGAAAGCGGAAATCCAGTCTACTTTTTAAAATATAACGGATACCTGCCCTGTTTGATGCTAAATACTCTCTTTTAAATGCTAGTAAATGACATATATTGAAGGAAATTAATGAAAAATAGTTTAAATAATCAGAGTAATATCACGAAATGTTCAATTTATTGGTGGAAAATAGACTTTACTGTAAAAATTTTCTCTTAATCGATTTTATAGCAGGAGTTTTGAATGAATGTGTAGAAATAAGGGGTATAGTCCTTTTGTAAGGGAGCATAAAATACCAAAAAAACTGAAAAATCGATAATTATTTAGTTTTTTTGACTATATTTACCTACAAATTGAAATCTAATTGTAACATTAACAAAGGTCTCAAGTGTTATAATAGGCATTGTTGTATTTAATCAAAGAAAGTAATTAGGTGGTATACAAATGATAGAAATGACTAACGTCTATAAAAAATATCCTAATGGTATTGTTGCTGCTAATGGGATTGACGTAGCAATTAAACAGGGTGAATTCGTATACGTAGTTGGCCCAAGTGGAGCAGGTAAATCGACATTTATCAAAATGATGTATCGAGAAGAACGCTCAACGTCAGGTACGATTGTAGTCAATGGTATGAACTTAGCTACATTAAAAAACAAAAATGTTCCTTACTTGAGAAGACAAATTGGAGTTGTCTTTCAAGACTTTAAATTACTCCCACGTTTGAATGTATATGAAAACGTTGCTTTTGCATTAGAAGTAATCGAGGAATCCCCTAAGATTATTCGTAAAAAAGTAATGGATGTGTTGGAGTTAGTTGGATTAAAAAATAAGGCAAGAATGTTCCCAACTGAATTATCAGGTGGAGAACAACAACGTGTTTCGATTGCGCGTTCCATTGTAAATACTCCTAAACTAGTAATTGCAGATGAGCCAACAGGAAACTTAGACCCCGAAACATCAAGGGAAATTATGAATATTTTCGAAGAGATTAATTCCCGTGGAACTACAATTGTTATGGCAACTCACAATAGAGAAATTGTAAACACAATTCGACACCGTGTTATTGTAGTTGAGGGTGGATTAATCACTCGAGACGAGTACGGAGGAGATTACGGATATGAAGGCTAGAACAGCAGGACGACACTTCCGAGATAGTTTGAAAAGTATTAGCCGAAATGGTTGGATGACCTTTGCATCCGTTAGTGCTGTAACCGTTACATTATTACTTGTAGGCGTGTTCGTCATGATTATGATGAATTTAAATAAAGTAGCCGATGATTTAGAACGAGACGTAGAGATAAAAGTTTACGTGGAATTGACTGCAGACGAAGCATCTGTCACTACGTTACAAGAAAATATAAAAAGCATTCCCGGAGTTTCTGAGTTAACTTATGCTACTAAGGGAGAAGAATTAAAGAAGCTTGTTATGGATTTTGGGGAAGACCTTGAATTATTCGAGCAAGAAAACCCTTTACATAATGTTTTTTACGTAAAAGCAAAAAACCCTCAAGAAACTGAGAAGGTTGCGAAGGAGATCGATCAGTTAGATAACACTTTTGAGGTTAGTTATGGAGAAGGAAAAATAGAAAGACTATTTTCTGCCTTAAATATGGGTAGAAACGTAGGTATTGTACTTATTTTAGCGCTATTGTTCACAGCGATGTTTTTAATATCGAATACTATTCGTATTACGATAGTTGCTAGAAGAAGAGACATAGAGATTATGAAGCTAGTTGGAGCTACAAACTGGTTTATCCGTATTCCTTTCATATTGGAGGGTATGTGGCTTGGTATATTAGGAGCGATACTACCAATCACACTAGTTACGGTGCTTTACTATAATCTTTATAATGCATTGCAGCCTAAATTAGAATCAGGAAATTTATTTAATTTACTAGAGTTTTCCCCATTTATCTATCAGTTAAACGGCTTGATCTTGTTAATGGGAGTTTTAATCGGTGTATGGGGCAGTTTCATGTCTGTACGAAAATTTTTACGAGTATAAGTAGGTAGCTTGAAGGGAGCAGGGAGATTTGAGAAAACAGTCGAAATGGGTGCTGCGCATATTTGCAGTGGCAGCATCTGGAGCGCTTTTATTTAACACGCCAAGTGCTCTTGCCAATTCATTGAATGACCTTAAAAAAGAACAGCAAAACATTCAAGAAAAGAAAAGTTCTATTCAATCAAATATTAAAGAAACTGAAACGAAGATTGATACAAATGAGTCCAAAATTGACCAAATTATGGCTCAAATCCAAGCGTTGGATAATGAAATTATGGCAACCGAGAAAAGTATTTCAGCAGTTTTAAGTGAGATTGAAAAAACCACGACTGAAATAGAAGCTCTTAAGGCTTCTATTGCTGAGCTAGAACAGAAAATTGCAGACCGTGATAAACTTTTGAAAGAAAGAATTCGCGCAGTTCAAGTTAGTGGTGGATCTGTAAATTATTTAGATGTTTTACTTGGGGCTAATAGCTTCGTAGATTTTATCGACCGTTTTTCAGCAGTTAATACATTGATGGAAGCCGATCGAAAAATTTTAAAAGAGCAAGCGGAAGATAAAGCAAAACTAGAAGAGCAAACAGCAAGCTTAGAGAAAAAACTTCAAGAGCAAGAGGATAGCAAAGCACAACTTCTTTCATTAAAAGCTAATTTAGATAGCCAAAAATCTTCTAAGGGTACTTTGGTTGACCAGCTAGAGGCAGAACAAGCAAAACTTTTAGAAGATAAAGAGCAAATGGAAACTGAATATGAAGAAGTTTTAAACTTAGATAAAGCAATTCAAGATAAAATCGTCGCAGAACAAAAACGACAAGCAGAAATAGCTAGAAAAGCAGCAGAAGAGAAAAAGAAAAGAGAGGCTGCAGAACGTGAGCGTCAGCAAGCCGCTAGCGGATCTACAACATCTATCCCAGAAGTTTCTTCTGGTAACTGGACTAAACCTGCATCCGGTCGATTTACTTCTGGATATGGATATAGAATGCATCCGATATATGGGAAAGGCAAAATGCATTACGGAATCGATATTGCAAACAGCACAGGTACACCAGTAGTATCGGCAGCTGATGGCGTAGTTTCATATGCATCACCTTTAAGCACATACGGTAATGTTATTATGGTTACACATTCTATTGATGGCCAGACTATTACTTCCTTATATGCTCATTTAAGCAGCATTAAAGTAAGCGTTGGACAAGTTGTTTCAAAAGGCCAGCATATTGGCGCGATTGGAACTACTGGTAACTCAACTGGACCACATCTTCACTTCGAAACTCATCTAGGATATTGGGAAGGTATGGCAAGTAACTCAGTTAACCCATTAAGATATATTTCTTTATAAAATGAAAAGACACTTCTATTACTTAGGAGTGTCTTTTTTTGTACACATTTATAACAAAACAAAAGGAATAGAATAGTATTCTAAATCTACTTATGCATATAATTAGAGTAATGATATTTAATAGGTAATATGGAGGTACAAAGTGAAGAAAATCATTGGGTTACTAATTGTTGGTTGTTTAGTAGCTATTGCTACTATATCCTTTGTCAAAGAGAATATCGATGAAAAAGCAGATCCGTTTGAAGGGGAGCAGATGGGCACAGATCTTGCTGAAAACCCTGCAAACAAAGGGACTGGTAAAGGAGATATTGCACCTGAATTTACTCTGACCACTCTGGCTGGTGAAGAAGTATCGCTTTCAGATTATAAGGGAAAAAAAGTTGTTTTAAACTTTTGGGCAACGTGGTGCCCACCTTGTAAGGCCGAAATGCCTCATATGCAAAACTATTATGAGGATATGGCAGAAGAAGCTAACGTAGAGATACTTGCGGTCAACCTTACAAAAGGTGATTATGGTATTGATAAGGTTAGTTCATTCGTGGATGATTATGGTTTAACTTTTCCTATCCCACTGGATGAAGAAGGGGAGATAGGAGATGTATATCAAGCCATTACTATCCCAACTACTTACATGATCGATACGACTGGAACGATACAAAATAAAATAGTTGGACCGATGGATGAACAAATGATTATAGATTATGTCAATAAATTAAATTAAGAATCTGATTTTTGGGCAAGTATTAAACTTCGTTTTTCTCACATATATTAGTGGAAAAGTAGGAGGTTGAATTTGCGCAAAAATCGGATTTTTTTATACGGCTTTATATTAGTTGTCGCATTAGTTTTAGGGTATTTATGGTTGTCAGGAAAATCACCTAAGGGTGAGGAGAGTGAGGTTAGTAGTAGCAAGGTCATTGATGAAGCTTATGACTTAATAAAGAAAGAAGCTGTTTTTTCTAAGAACGAGAAACTATTAGTGGAAGGTGCTATAAGAGGTATGGCTGATGCACTGGAGGATCCACATTCTTCTTATTTAACAAAAGAGGAAGCGGAGGCTCAGGAATCTTCTCTTGCAGAAGAGCGAGTAGGAATCGGTGTGGAAATTATGCAGTCTGGTGGTAAGTTTATCGTTGTTGCACCAATCAAAGATTCCCCAGCGTTTAAAGCGGGTTTAAAACCTCAGGATGAAATTGTTCGAGTAAACGGAGAAAGATTAACTGCTAAATCAATGGCGGAGTTAGTCCAACTGTTAAGCGGCGAAAAAGGAAGTAGTCTTAAATTGACGGTATATCGTCCAAGCGAGAATCGTCATGTGGAGTTACATATGAAACGAGACACAATCGCGTTGCATACTGTTTCTAGTGAGGTTTTAGAGGTCGATGGTAAGTCTATTGGAATCGTAACGATTTCTATTTTTGGAGAGAAAACAGCTGAAGAGTGGGAGAAGCAAACAAAAGCTCTAGTAGAACGTGGCATACACGGACTAGTTGTAGATGTCCGAGGTAACCCAGGTGGTTATTTATTTAGTGTTTCTTCTATTATAGGTACACTTTTACAAAACGGTAGCACATTTGCATATATGCAGGATTCCAATGGAGTTTTAGAAATGTTGAATACAGTAAATAAGGACACACCTTATCTTAACAAGGTACCAGTTGTTTTATTGCAAAATGGTGGAAGTGCCTCAGCCAGTGAGGTTTTAGCAGGTGCATTGAAGGATAATAACCGCGCCATGATCGTTGGTGAAACAAGCTTTGGTAAAGGAACTGTTCAAGAAACTCACCCATTATCCAACGGTGGCAAATTAAAAATATCTACACATAAATGGTTAACTCCCAAACAACAATGGATTCATCACAAAGGGATTGAGGCAGATCTGAAGGTGGAGCAAGACGAATTATTCGATATCGATATGAAATACTATCACGGTGAGTTCCAGCTTGGAGATTATGGTGAGGAAGTGAAGTACGTACAGCAAGTCCTTGGGGGGCTTGGCTATAATGTAGCTCGCAAGGATGGCTATTTTGATGAAAATACTCTAGAAGCAGTAGACAAATATCGTGAGACGAATAAATTGGAAGTAAATTCAAAGCTTGATGAGGTATTCTTTCAGAATATGACTAACACAATTAACAATTATAAGTCTAGAAAAGAGAACGATCAACAGTTACAAATGGGAGTAAGTTATATAATTCATAAGTTAAATAAATAACTTGATACAATAAACCTATACGGAAGTTCTCCTCGTTTGATACAATAATAGTTACACTATGTTACGAGCGAGGAGGATGCGTATGGTACAAGAAATATTAATAGAATTGGTAAAAGGAATAGGACGATTCTTCCTTCATCCAGCCGTATATATTACGCTTCTTTTTTCTGTGTTAATCGGATATTTTCGAGTAAAAAGAGAGAGAAAACAGTTCCGAGCTAGAATTCTTTGGGGCTGGACAGAGGCCAAGCATTTCTTGTTAGACGGTTATGTATGGGCAATTATTATATCTGTTATAAGTGTAGCAGCGGGTTTAGTTGTACCTTCTTCATGGTTGATGGTCTATAGTGTATGGATGATTATTTTTGTGATACTCTTTATGTATCAGGCTGGTTCTGCGATATATGCAATCGCATTAGGAGCACTTACTTTATATATCATGTACTTGTATGAGTGGTCCTTCGAATTATTTACATGGGATTTTATTGGACAAGATATATTTAGTGAAATGATCGTACCGATTGCTATTTTAGCAGGATTGCTATTAGTGGCTGAGGGATTCATCATTCAAAAGCATGGAGCAACAAATGCGTCACCTAAATTGGTAAAAACGGCAAGAGGCAGCGAGGCAATGGAATATGTAACCAAACGACTTTGGTTGTTACCGATTCTATTAGTCATACCGGGAGATGTTATACATACATATCTACCCTACTGGCCGCAGTTTACTTTAGGAGAATCAACGTTTTCTTTAATATTGTTCCCATTTGTGATAGGCTTCCAACAAAAAAGCAGGCATTCGTTGGCAGAGAAATTTTTCCCTCACTATGGAAAAAGAGTTTGGCAGTTAGGAATAGTAGTGACGGTCATCGCTGCTTTTGGCTATCTAGAACCACTTATAGCTATAATTGCGGTGGGATTAGGAGTTATAGCGAGACTATTAATATCTTATATTGAATATACAAAAGAGCGTAATGGTTCGTATGCCGTTTCACCTCAATCTAATGGAGTGATGATTGCAGGTGTGCTATCGGACTCTCCAGCAGAAAAAATGGGCTTAAAAATTGGAGAATGCATCGTTAAAGTAAATGGACAAAAAGTAACAGATGAGCAAGAGCTATACGAAGCCGTCCAAATCAATGCAGCTCATTGCAGATTAGAAGTATTAGATCACAATGGAGAGCTACGATTGAGACAGCATGTTTTGTTTAGACACGATCATTACAGACTAGGATTAATCTTAGTAAGGTAGGAGAAATAATGGAAACTTTATCTATACCAACACAAGTGATACTGGCTATCGTGACACCTGCTTTATTAGTTGTGCTATTTACTCGCATAACCTTCAACCGCTATGTTGCGCTATTACTAACTGTCGCGCTATTTGCAGCATCGGTCTATGCAGGATACACCCATCGTTGGTGGATATACATTCTAGATGCAGCATCCCTGACAGTTGGATTCTGGTATGCAAGCCATATGAAAGCACGCGACAAAAAATCCGCCTCTTGAAGGCGGATTTTTTATTTTGCTTTTGGTGAAAGGAATTGGGAAAGGGAAAGACCCACATCATAGTGCAAGGGATTTTGGTAAGTGCAAGGTTGTGAGTCATTACTGCAAGGTTTGAAGCGAATACCGCAATGTTTATAGTGATCTGTGCAAGGTTATGAGTGATTACTGCAATGTTTCCTTTCATCTGTGCAAGGTTAAAGTAATGTTGCAAAGCTATTAATTATCTTCATAAGGTTGGGGGGGAACCATTTGTAGATACTTGTTTATCTGCAACACTACTCATCAAACGCGCAACAGTTTCCTCCGTTTGCGCAACACTTTGTGAAAAACTCGCAACAGTTGTCGTGATCACTGCAACACTTTGGCAGAATGCGCAACAGTTGTCGTGATCTCTGCAACACTTTTCAGCAAACGCGCAACGCTTCCTTTATTCGCAACAGTTTACACCGTTTGCGCAACACTTTGTGAAAAACGCGCAACAGTTAACGCGATCACTGCAACACTTCTCATAAACCAGCAACACTCCTACCATACATCCCTACACACCCAACTTTACCTACCTATTATCGAGCCGGCTATTCCTCAATTTCCACAGGTTTTCTTAGCTAGCGCTACTTCGTGGTCCTTTCGGATATTGTGTAGCAATTCGGCATCTGTGAGGATGCGGTAGCCAGTGGAGGCTAGAGCTTTGGCGCCTTTGATGAGTGCCTCGTTACCTAGCTGGGATTTAGCTGCTTCCCGAAACTCGATTGTGTGACCAACTAAATCATCAGGGCCAATCTTGATATGCGGGTGGGCAGTAGGGACTGCGTAGCTAATATTTCCAGCATCTGTGGAGCCTTTTCCTTTTCGTTTTTCCGTATGCACGAATTCTCCCACTGCTTCTAGTTCGGAATGTAGGATTTCGTCCAATTTTGAATTTAATACAAAGTCCTGAACCTCGTTTTGGAATCGCTCAATTCTTACCGAGGCACCGGTTGCTAACGCTGCGCCGTTAGCGATAGCATGAACCTTTTGTGCTACTTCCTCTGTATGTTTCCAGCTTTCAGCGCGGATATAAAAGCGGGCTGAGGCATAATCGGGTATGATATTCGGTGCATCACCTCCGTGAGTGATAATGCCGTGAATACGTACATTGCTTGGTAACTGTTGACGAAGTGCGTTAATACCATTGAATAGCAGAATGACTGCATCTAGAGCATTTATTCCTTGCTCTGGAGATCCAGACGCATGTGCAGCTTTACCGTAAAAATGAAAGTCTAGTGGATCTACAGCCAATGTCTCACTAGTTAAAGATGTTTTCCCGGAAGGGTGAATCATTAATGCAACATCTACATCCTTTAAGAAACCATGCTTTACGAAGCTGCCTTTTGCGCTGCCATTTGGGCCACCTTCCTCGGCAGGGGTTCCTAGTATGACCACGTTACCACCTGTAAGAGGGAGTGCTTCTGCTAGAGCGATACCAGCTGCTACGCTAGTAGTGCCGATAATATTATGACCACAGGCATGACCGATGCCTGGAAGAGCATCATACTCGGCTAGATAAGCTACAGTAGGACCTTCTTTTCCTCCTTTTTTTATAGCATAGAAGGAGGTTTCATGACCTGCAACGGCAGTAGTTACCTCAAAGCCAGCGTCACGTAGCAACTTAATATGCTTGGCACTAGCAAAGAATTCCTGATTACCAATCTCCGGGTTAGCATGAATCTCTTGGCTGATTTGAATATACAGCTCTTTATTTTCCTCAATTGACTTAATCAGAAGTTCTTTCGGTTCTTTTACAATACTCATCTTTTTTCCTCCTTATATTTTCATTTATTTATTTCAATAGATTTTCAAATGTCTCATCTAGTTGTTCCTGAGTTAAAATTACTAGAGATGAGCCACCCTTCGTGTCCTCAGAGATTGCTTTTTGAATGTCTTCCTCTTGATAAAGTTCGACGATGCGAAGATAGGCTTCGTTGTCTTTGTCTTCTCCGCGAGCTGCTATTAAGTTAACGTAAGGATAGATAGATTCATCTTCTCCAGCCTCTCTATAAATAGGATCTTCTCCAGGGGAAAACCCAGCCTGGCCGGCAACGCCATTATTGATAATGGAGGCAGCAACGTCCGGTAATACTCGTGGAGTTTGTTGAGCAACCATTGGAATGATATCTAAATTTAATGGGTTTTCTACAATACCAGTGGGATCTCCGAATAGGCCAAAATCATCTGATAATGTGATGAGCTTTGCAGACTCTAAAAGACGAAGAGCACGCGCTTGGTTAGCTGGGTCATCTGGGATAGCAATTTTATCTCCTTTTTTTATTTCATTTATGTCTTTAATTTTTTCCGAATAAACTCCTAAAGGTGCAAACATTGTAGAGCCGATTGGAACAATATCATTGCCACTTTCCTTCACGTATTGGGATAGGAAGGATAAGTGTTGGAAAGCATTTAAATCGATATCTCCTTGAGCCAATGCATTATTCGGTAATGTATAATCTGCAAATTCTACTAGTTCAATTTCAATACCTTCCTTAGCAGCTTTCTTCTGTAAAATTGGCCATTGAATGCCATCTGAACCATTTACACCAATTTTCACTTTAACTGTATCTTTATCTGTAGCAGCAGATGAGTCACCACAAGCCGTCAGTATTAAAGCAGTTATTAGAGCGAAAAATAATAAACTAAATTTTTTCATCGAAATCTCTCCTTATCTTCTCATGAATTTTTTTGACAAAGCATTTCCTAACCATTGCGCAAGCTGAACAAGAATAATAAGAATAATGACTGTTACGAGCATTACGCTTCCGTCAAAACGCTGATAGCCGTATGTCATAGCAATATGACCGAGACCACCGCCACCAACAGTTCCTGCCACTGCTGAAAAGTCTATTAAGCTAACAGTTATAAAGGTTAATCCTAGGATAAGAGGCCCTAAAGCTTCAGGGATTAATACCGTAAATATAATGCGTAAGGGACTTGCTCCCATTGCTTGCGCTGCTTCAATAACACCCGGATCTATACTAACTAAGTTATTTTCAACTACTCTAGCAATCGAAAAACTCGCAACAATTGTCATGGGGAAAATTGCAGCTGCTGTACCTATTGTTGTTCCCATTACTAATCTTGTAAGCTGTGAAATAGCTACTAAAAAAATAATGAAAGGTATCGGACGTATGATATTGATCAAGATATTTAAAACTTGAAAAACTAATTTATTTTCTAATATGTTCCTTTCACGTGTGACAAACAACAGTAATCCAATCGTTATTCCTAAAATAGAGCCGAATATAAGGGTGGCGATTACCATTATGATTGTTTCGCCTGTCGACTCCACAATTCTTGGCCAAAAAGTACTCCAATCAACCTTCATGCTTTGCCACCTCCTTTATATCCACAATAGTTTCTAACTCTGCAATCGCCTGTTGAATAGCTACTGGATCACCTTCGAACGAGATAACTAAGTCTCCAAACAGTCTTTCCTGCAATTCGCGTATAGAGCCGTATACAATATTAAAATGAACCTTGTGCTTCTGAGTTATATGCGATAAAACCGCTTCGTTAGTGATCTCTCCTTTAAAAATCACTCGGTAGAAGCCATTGCCACCTCGAGCACGCCATTCCTCTAATATCCTTGGGGAGGGAAGGTCCTGCTGTACTGATTGGATAAAACGCTGTGAGGTAAGGTGCTGTGGTTCGGTAAAGACATCGAACACATCTCCCGATTCAATAACCACACCGTCCTCCATCACTGCTACTCTTTGGCAAATGGACTGGATAACGTGCATTTCATGAGTAATCAATAAAATGGTTATACCAAATTCTTTATTGACCTTTTTTAGAAGTCTAAGTATTTCACCAGTAGTTTCTGGATCTAAAGCTGATGTCGCTTCATCACAAATTAAAATATCTGGGGAAGTTGCTAGTGCACGAGCTATTCCTACTCTTTGCTTTTGTCCCCCAGATAGCTGACTTGGATAATCCTTTGCCTTGTCAGAGAGGCCTACAAAACTTAATAGCTCATTAACACGTGTATTAATTTCACTTTTACTAAGACCAGCAAGCTTTAATGGGTAAGCGATATTACCAGCAACTGAACGAGAATGGAATAGGTTAAAGTTTTGAAAAATCATACCGATATTTCTTCTTCTAGTTCGTAGTTCTTTTGATGACAAAGAATTTACATCAATGTCCTGAATAAATACGGAGCCCTTAGATGGTCGTTCCAACATATTCACTAATCTAAGGAGTGTACTTTTCCCAGCTCCACTAAACCCAATGATGCCAAATATTTCTCCTGCATTAACTTTTAGAGAGACATTTTTAACGGCATGCACCTCCCGTTTGCCAAGACGAAAAGTCTTGGAAACATTTTTAAACTCAATCATTAATAACAACCTCCTTAGGCATCATCATTCGTTACAGACAAATGATAGTCATCTACCTTTCTATCACGAGAAAAAAGAGCTTCCATTTTCTTATCTAATAAACGATAAGAAAAAGAAAGCTCTTCAAAATATACGAAAAACCAACTTTTCTCATCTTTCAAGCATTACGCTTGCAGGAGTTGGCACAGTATTCAAATGAACCTGTTGCCGAAACGTCATAGGGCCTGATCCCTCGGTTTCTCTAGATAAGAAAGTGATGTGCTATTTAATTGTTGTAAGAATTGTTTTCAACTTTAAACAATCAAAACCTAGTAGTCAAGTATATTTAAAAAGTAAAATAATTCAGACTATTAAAATAATAAACTATAAATGGCTAAAAATCCTATAGTGCCTAAGACGACAATCATTACGTTTTGAAACAAAAAAGCAAGCGCAAAGGCAACAATAGAACCAAAGACACCAAATAATATATTGCCTTCTTGTATGTATATAACAGCAGGAAATATCAATGCTCCTAAAACAGCATAGGGGATATTACGTAAAACACCAGAGATAACAGGAGGAAGCTCCTTACCTTCCAAGAAGGTTAAAGGGAACGCCCGAGGGATATAAGTCACAATTGCCATACCAAGAAGCATCCACCAATACCAATCACTCATTCATTAAACTCCTTTCGGCAAACTTTTTTGTTTTCTTGCATAAACGATTTCAACTATGATAGAAGAAGCAAGAGTCGCAACCAAAATGGACCATCCAGTCGATAGCAAGCTAGTCCAATAAAAAAAAGCATTAATTAGCGCGGCTATTAGGGCTAACATAACAACTTTTCGGTTACCCTTCATAGATGGGACCAATAGACCGATGAACATTGCATATAAAGCGATGGCCATAGCCGCTTGAAGGAAAGCAGGAAGATTTGCCCCGATAACATGACCTATCGCAGTGAAAACAACCCAACTAGTATAAGCAATAACGACAACACCAAATGCGAAGGGGGTTGGAATCTTGTCTTCTTTCTTAGTAGCAAGAACAGAGAAGGCTTCATCTGTAATTCCAAAAGCATAAATTCCTTTGATCCATCTTTTTTCACTTTGCATCTTTTCATTCAATGATGCCGTCATAAGGAAGTGACGAATGTTTACAACAAAAGTATTTAACACAATTAAAATCGGATCTACCGATTTTGTGATAAGAGTCAAAGACATGTATTGAGCAGCTCCCGCATATACAAAGAGGCTCATGGCAGTTGCCTCTAACAGAGATAATCCAGACGTTTTTGCCAAAAGCCCGAAGGTTAGTGCAACAGGAAAATATCCGATAGCGATGCTTGATCCATCTCGGAGTCCATTTACAAAATGCTTATTCACAAAATATTCACATCCTTTTTACATAATGAAAAAATTATACTATAAGAAAATAGTTTTATGTATAAAATAAAAGGGAAAAGTACAAATATACATAGGCGGAGGAGAGAAATATGCCAGATTGGTTTTCTTTAGACACACTCACTAATTTAACGCATGACTATCGGGCGCTCGGACCGATATTTGGTATCCTACTGACCTTTCTAGAAGCTTTTTTACCATTCTTACCTCTAGTGGTGTTTATTGTGGCAAATGTAGCAGCCTATGGGTTGTTATTTGGTTTTTTAATATCGTGGGTTGGTTCCTTCGTTGGAGCTTATACAGTATTCTTAGTCATTAGAAAATATGGACGAGCACGCGTATTAGGTTTTATAACTAGGCATGAAAGAATACAAAAATTAATATTATGGGTAGAGAGAAATGGTTTTGGTCCACTATTCTTATTGATATGTTTTCCTTTCACTCCTTCTGCCTTGGTAAATATAGTAGCTGGGTTGTCAAATATTAAAAAGCATACATATTTATGGACGGTAGCATCCGGTAAACTGATCATGATTTTTGTTGTGAGCTTTATCGGGTCTGACCTTAAAGCACTTGTGACCCAACCAATTCGAACAGCAATAGTTGTAATTGTCATTGCAATATTATGGTTCATTGGAAAGCGAGTGGAAAAAAGAATTGAAAAGAAAGTAGAAGATGATTTTAGAGGCATCAAGGCCAAAAGAAAGAGAAAAAGAGGAGAGACATTTGAGTAAATTAAAGCAGGAGACAATTGAATGGGTAATTGCCATAACAATTGCTGTAGCTATAGTACTCGTAGTTCGACTGTTTATTGTAACTAATTATGAAGTTAGTGGTAAGTCAATGATGCCCACGCTTTCAGATCAAGACAGGGTCCTAATTAGTAAGATTTCACCGATTAACCGCATGGACATAATTATTTTTAACAATGGAGAAGAAGATTTCGTCAAACGTGTCATTGGTGTACCTGGAGATACGATTAAATATGAAAATGATGAACTATTCGTAAACGGAAAAAAGGTAGATGAGCCTTTTTTAAAGGGTAACATCGCATATAATAATCCAGACGAGCATTTTACAGAAGACTTTGAATTATATGATTTAACGGGTTATAAAACTGTACCCAAAGGTAAACTATTTGTACTTGGGGACAATAGAATGGCCAGTCTCGATAGCCGCTATTTTCATTTTATAGATAAAGATGAAGTTATTGGTGAAGTAAAGATGAAGTATCTTCCAATAGCTGATGCCACGTTTAATTTTTCATCCGAATAATTTCCCTCACTCGATTATGTTTTGTACAATGAGAGTAGGGAATTATTCGGTTTTTTTATGAAAGGAGCTAGTTTAGCTTGTCATTACGAATTATTAGTGGTCGA
The DNA here is from genome assembly GCF_038626375.1 of Psychrobacillus sp. FSL K6-2843. Lineage (NCBI taxonomy): Bacteria > Bacillati > Bacillota > Bacilli > Caryophanales > Bacillaceae > Psychrobacillus > Psychrobacillus sp. FSL K6-2843. Next base: position 1,137,444 of record NZ_CP152021.1, read on the forward strand.
TCGGGCTCTGGTAAAACAAAATTTATGCAGGAAGAAATCGTCCAAACAGTAAAAGCGGCTCCGATTGGAGACCCTATTTTTTATATAGTTCCTGACCAAATGTCTTTTTCCAGTGAATATGACTTGGCTGCAGACTCAGGGTTAAGCGGAATCATCCGTGCTCAAGTGACCACCTTTAAACGTCTTGCCTGGCGTGTCCTTCAGGAAACAGGGGGAATCGCAAAAGAAGAGATTAGCGGTTTCGGTTATCGAATGCTCATCCGTAGCTTGCTAGAGGAAAATAAAGAGGAATTCACTTTATTTAAGCGTGCCTCTACTAAACGGGGATTCACAGATCAAATAGAGGTTTTACTAAAGGAGTTTAGTCGGTATTGCTTAGATTATTCTTCGATGAGCAATGCAGTTAGTGACTTAAGGGCTGTAGATGCGCCTCAAACATTGTTAGACAAATCATCTGACATCATGATGATGTTAGATTTAATAGAACAGAAGCTAGGAACGAGTTTTGTAGATGGAGAGGGATATTTAACTCTGCTTGCCAATAAGATAGAAGACTCGTATTTACTAGAAACTGCTGAAATTTATATTGATGGTTTTACCTCTTTTACAACAAGAGAGCTTGAAATCATTCAAGCGTTGATGAAGAAAGCAAGAAGAATTTCTATCGCTTTTCCACTAGGGAGCCTGTCTGATGCTTATGATGAGCAATCCTTGTTCTTTCAGCCTGCCAATACAGCAGTTAGATTAATAGAGATGGCTCAGTCAGTGGGTGTAGAAGTTGAGAACACAGTTCATTTTAGCGAGCAAAGAAGGTTTGTTGCTGGGGAGCTAGCTCATATCGAAGCAAACTTTGATCAATTGCCACCAACAGAAATTGTCTCTAAAGGAGCTTTAAGGCTTACAGAGGCGATGAATAAACGTGCAGAAATTCATGCGGTAGCTAGACATATCAGAGACTTAGCTCAGTTTAAAAGCGTTAGATATAACGAGATTGCTATATTGCATCGTGATGCAGAAAACTATGAAGGACTAATTGAGACAACTTTTCCGCAATATGAAATTCCATTTTTCATAAGTAAAAAGAAATCCATGCTACATCATCCTCTCATCGAGCTTAGTAGAACAGTTTTAGAGATTATTCGAACGGATTGGAAATATGAACCCATGTTCCGGGCGATTAAGACTGATCTCTTTTTTCCGCTAGATGCGCCTAAAACGATGTGGAGGGAACGTGCGGATCGCTTAGAAAATTTTGTTTTGTCTTTTGGTATATACGGCGATCGTTGGTTTGATGAACGAAGATGGACTTATAAAAAGTATCGTGGATTGGAGTTTTATTCGAAAGTCCAGACTGATGAAGAACTAAGTATACAAGCGGAGATCCATGCAGTAAGAGATGTTCTCATTCAACCTATTAAGAAGCTGGCCGATACCTTAGGCAAATGCAGTACAGGAAAAGAAATAGCCACCGCACTCTATACCTTTATGGAATCCTTGCAGGTTTATGAAAAATTGCAAAGTCTCAAAAAAGCGGAGGAGGAGAGCGGACAGCTACTGTTGGCTACAGAGCATGACCAGGCATGGAACGATTGGGTCGATGTGCTTGACCAGTTTGTTTTAATGTTTGGGGAGAAAGAAATGTCACTAGAGGAAACGATGAAAATCCTCGATGAAGGCTATGACCAGCTGACCTTTTCTCGAATTCCTCCTACAATAGATCAGGTAATCGTAGGAAACGTAGATACTGCGCGTCTGACAAATATAAAAGCTGTATTTGTAGTCGGTGTAAACGATGGCGTGTTCCCAAAAAGAATAGATCATGAGGGGTTGCTATCCGATACTGAGCGGGAATGGTTTACTAAAGTAGGCTTTGAGCTAGCGCCAACCTCTCGGATGAGATTGCTCGATGAAAATTATTTGACGTATAAAGCTTTTGCAACTCCTTCTCATTATTTGTATGTATCTTATGCTATTGCGGATAGTGAAGGGAAGGCTCAGCTGCCTTCTATGTATATTAGCAAGCTTCAACAGTTAGTAGATGGTGTTCCATTGGAATTAGCTGTAATCGATCCTTCTGATATTAAAGATCAGAGCTTTGATATCACATTAATTAGTCATCCTAGAACAACTCTGGCGTATTTGTCGATGCAGCTCCGTCAGGCTTTACAAACCGGTGAATTGGCGGATGCATGGCAGGCAGTGTATCAGTATTATATGGAGGACCCATACTGGTCCACGCTCTTAAAGCGGATTATTAGACCGATGCTTCGTGGAAACAAAACCGAGCTGTTGTCTCAGGATATAACCGCTGCGTTATACGGTGAAACTATCAATTCAAGCGTTTCGCGTGTTGAAAAGTATTATAGCTGTCCTTTCGCTCATTTCGCAGGCTACGGACTAAAGTTGGAGGAGCGAGCAGAGTATCGCTTGGAGGCACCAGCTATGGGCGACTTATTCCATGCTGCTATGAAGTGGATATCTGACGAGACATCACGCTTAAATTTAACGTGGGGCCAGCTAACTAAAGCAGAGTGCATGCAGCTTGCAAAGAAGGCTGTAGACCATATAGTTCCGGTCTTTGTACATCAGCTCTTGTTAAGTACAAATAGATATCGTTACATTCAACGAAAATTAGAGCAGATAGTAGGCAATACCCTAGTGGCATTAAGCAGACATTCACAAGTATCTGGCTTCGTGCCCATTGCCATTGAAGCTGGATTTGGTCCAGGTGAGATATTACCACCTATGGAAATTCCATTAAAAAATAGCCGTAGAATGCAGCTACGAGGAAGAATTGACAGGGTCGACGCTGCAAACGTGAATGGTAATATGTTCATGCGAATTATAGATTACAAGTCATCTAAGAAAGGCATTGATTTGAATGAAGTATATCATGGTATATCACTTCAGCTTTTAACCTATTTAGATGTAGCAGTAGAAAATGCAAAAATTTGGTTGCAAGAGGAAGCTGAACCAGCAGGTGTGTTATACGTGCATATGCATAATCCATTTATTCAAAGCCAGAAGGAACTTGAAGACACAGAGCTACAGGACGCTATTTATAAGTCATATAAGATGAATGGCTTGCTTTTGGATGATCCGGAGGTAGTTATGGAAATGGATGAGCAAATAGATGGATTTTCAAAAGTGATACCGGTTCGCATGAACAAGGATGGGAATCTTTCTAAATCCTCCTCCAAAGTAGTAGAACCAGAACAAATGAAACTTTTACAATCCTTTGTCCGTAAAAAACATGAACAAGCCGGTAACGGTATGAATGCGGGAGACACTCGAGTTTATCCGTATGTCATGAAGGACAAGATGCCATGCCAATACTGCTCATACAAAAGTGTATGTCAATTTGACCCTCAGGACCCGGAGCAAAAGGTTCGAGTGATTAAAGTAGAAAAACCAGACGTTATAACGGAAAAGATTCAAAAGGAGATGAGTACAAATGAAGATTCCTAACATGCCGGCCGATTTAACATGGACCCCGGCACAGTGGAAGGCAATCTGGGCTACTGGTTCAGATGTATTAGTAGCAGCTGCCGCAGGTTCTGGTAAAACAGCTGTACTCATCGATCGACTTATCCAGAAAGTAATTGCAAAAGAAAATCCGATTAATGTGGATGAGTTACTAGTAGTAACATTCACAAATGCTTCCGCAGCAGAAATGCGTCATCGAATGAGAGAGGCACTAGAAAAGGCAATCGTCTTAGATCCAGATTCTACTCATTTGAGAAAGCAGCTGACTTTGTTAAACAAGGCGCAAATTTCCACCTTGCATTCGTTTTGCTTAAATATCGTAAGGCAATATTCATATATGCTCACGATTGATCCTGGCTTTCGAATAGCGGACGATACAGAGGCTGCACTAATGAGAGATGATGTATTGGCAGAAATTCTAGAAGAAGCATATCAAACAGACAATCCAGAAGCCATTTATTTGTTGTCCGATAGCTTTACTTCAGACCGTGATGATCAATCGATTGAGGTTATGATAGACAAACTATACAGCTATGCTCGTGTTCATCCGGAGCCAAGTAAATGGCTATTAGCAATTCCAAAGGAATACGAATTAGATGAGCAGATGACTATTGATGAGCTTCCGTTTATTGAACCATTGAAGCTTGCTTTGACTTATCAGTTGGAGGAAGCAATTGCCGTATCAGAGGAAATTAAAAGACTTGCTAATCTTCCGAACGGACCAGCCCCACTTGCCGATACTGCTATTAACGATCAAACCCTAATACAGGAAGCAGTCCGCTTGTTAAAAATGGGTACTTGGCAAGAAGTGTATTACTATTTTCAAGGGTTAAAATGGGGAAAAGCAGCATCTATTCGAAAAGATTCCTGCGATGAGGTGCTCAAAAAGCAGGCAGCGAATAAACGAAATAAAGTGAAAAAGATCGTAAATGATCTTAAGGATAAATATTTTACCCGTACACCTGAACGCTTATTAGAAGAAATGCGTCTAATGGCACCTCATTTAAAAACCTTAGTAGATTTGGCAATCTCTTATGGGGAAAGATATACTGCTGCAAAAAATGAAAAAGGTTTAGTGGATTTTTCTGACTTGGAGCATTATGCTCTGGAAATATTAACGGAGCGCGATGAGGAAGGTAATTTAATGCCTTCTGCTATAGCGGAGGATTACCAAGCTCGCTTTAAGGAAGTACTGGTCGATGAATATCAGGATACAAACAGACTCCAAGAGACAATTCTACAGCTAGTTAAGAGTGGAGAAGAACTCACGGGAAACATGTTTATGGTAGGAGATGTAAAGCAGTCCATCTATCGATTTAGACTTGCCGAGCCGATGCTTTTCTTAGGGAAATATCGAAAGTTTAAAGAAGAGCCGCATGACTCAGGAGTTAAGATAGATTTAAATGCCAACTTCCGTAGCCGTCAAGAGGTATTGCACGGAACAAACTATATTTTTCAGCAAGTAATGGGAGAAAGTGTTGGAGAAATTGACTACGACGATGCTGCTTCCTTGAAGCCACAAGCTCCTTATGATGATAGAGATGCGGCCATTGAACTCGCCTTGCTATATGAGGTAGAAGATGGCAACGCAGAATCAGAGGAAGATGAGGATGATTTTAAAACAGTTGACGCTGAGGAGGAGTTAAAAAAATCTCAGGCAGAGGCTCGTTATATTATTTCTAAGATAAAAGAAATGATTGGCAGCGGTCATACTGTCTATGATCCGTGGAAGAAAAAAGAACGGCCGTTACAGTATAGCGACATCGTTATTTTAATGCGCTCCATGACTTGGTCTCAAGAAGTCAACGAGCAATTTAAGGAAGCAGGTATTCCATTGTACGCGGAGCTTTCTAAGGGTTACTTTGAGGCAGTAGAAGTACTAATCATGCTACATACGCTGCGAACAATTGACAATCCATATCAGGATATCTCACTAGCTTCTGTTTTGCGTGCTCCATTCGTAGGCTTAACAGAATCTGAATTAGCTTTAATTAGACTAGCAGCGCCTAAGGAGCCGTTCTATGAGGCATTAAAAGTATTTGTCTCAAGTGGGGGTGCAGGACTGACAGTAGAAACTGCAGAGAAGTTGCAAAGATTTCTTCTGCAATTTGATGATTGGCGGGATCTAAGTAGAAGAGGATCTCTAGCAGATTTAATCTGGCAAATATATTTAGATACACATTATTACGAAATTGTAGGATCTATGCCAAACGGTAAGCAACGACAGGCAAATTTGCGTGTTTTACATGACAGAGCAGTAACTTATGAAAAGACCTCGTTCCGTGGTCTCTTCCGTTTCCTTCGCTTTATTGATCGTATGAGAAAACGTGGGGATGACCTGGGAGCTGCTCGTGCTATCAGTGAGAAAGAAAATGTTGTTCGATTAATGACAATTCATTCCTCGAAGGGTCTCGAGTTTCCTGTAGTCTTTTTAGCAGGCATGGGCAGACCGTTTAACCAAATGGATTTCAATGAGTCGTATTTATTTGATCAAAACTTTGGGTTAGCAGTAAAGGCGATTGACCCTATAAAGCGTATTTCTTTTACCTCGTTACCATTTCTTGCGATTAAGGAAAAAAAACAGATGGAGCTAAAGGCAGAGGAAATGCGAGTTCTATATGTGGCGATGACCCGTGCCAAGGAACATTTATATTTAGTTGCTACGATCAAGGACCTGGCAAAAACATTGGAAAAATGGGAGGATTCTCAAACACTGCTGAGCGATGAAATGATCCCTGACTATGTACGAGCTAAAGCAAAAGGTTATTTAGACTGGATTGGTCCAGCCCTTGCTCGTCATCCAGACTATAAACAACTATCTGAAGTAAACGAGGCCAATTTATTGGAGGGTCCATCTAAATGGAACATTATCGCTAAGCATATAGAAGAGTTTAAAGTCCAACATGTAGAGGAAGAAAAGGAGCAAGTAACGCTTTCCGAACTCATTAAAACGGAAGATCCAGCGATGTTAGAGGATATCAAAAATATATTTGACACAATTTATCCATTTGAGGTTTCTACCCACAAGCGTTCAAAGCAATCAGTAAGTGACATGAAAAAACTTCAACTTTTGTTAGAGCGTGAAGATGAAGAGTTTTTTGGTCCAACTACAAACACTTTAAGTGACAAGACAGCAAAACGACCATTCTTTTTGCAACAGGAAGAGAAGCTGACTGGTGCCGAGGCTGGTACCGCTGTCCATGCATTCATGCAAAACGTAGATTTAGAGGAAAAGAAAACGTCGGAGCAAGTTTTAGCTTTTGCTGAGCGTTTAAAAGAGAGAGAGATATTAACTGCTGCGGAGCAAGCGGCAATAGACCCAAACAAGATGGTTCCATTCTTCCATTCAGAAATAGCGGATCGATTGAGAGCAGCTACACAAGTAATGAGAGAATTTCCTTTCACATATGCTTTAGTTGATCCAGATGGTGACAAGCAAATTATTCAAGGGGTTGTAGATTGCTTGTTTCAAGAAGAAGATGGTCAATGGGTGCTGCTAGATTATAAGACAGATAGAGTAAAACATCTGCAAAATAATGATGATCATTTAGTTCAGGAATTGAAAAATAGATACGAGCTACAGCTTTCCTTGTATGCAAGGGCTATTCAAGACATCATGCAAGTAGAGATAAAAGAGAGAGTTCTATATCTATTTGACATAAATAAAACTGTAACACTTTAGGGGGAAATTTGGTGATTATACCAACGCAAGAGAAAGAAAGAATCATATCCATTGATGTAATGAGAGGCTTTGCTTTATTAGGTATTTTTGTCGTCAATATGTTGTTTTTTCATGGTCCTTATATTTATGTGAATCCATATGACTGGTATCAGACCCCAGGCGACCAAGAAAGCTATAAGTGGATTGATATTTTTGTACAGGGCAGTGTTTATCCTTTGTTTTCAATGCTATTTGGATATGGATTAGCGATGCAGTTTATGAAATCGGAGGAAAAGGGAACATCCTTTAACCGACTAGCAGTTAGAAGGCTGTTAATATTGCTAGGAATCGGATGTATTCATGCTTTTCTTATTTGGTCTGGTGATATATTAATAACTTATGCCCTAGCAGGATTGTTGTTAATTGTACTGATGAAATTGAAGCCGATTTGGTTGTTTTTAATCAGCGCATTATTATTTTTAATACCAAATGGCTTGTTGAGTGGGCTTTTATACTTTTTAGTAAAAGCGGCTCCAGAGGAAGCTACTCTTTATACAGGAATTCAAGAAGTAGAGAATTCCATCGTCGCATTTTCCCAAGGCTCTTGGTTTGATGTATCTAGCCAAAGAATTACTGACTGGCTTTATATGCAAGGGTACGGATTAAATATAGTGCTAATTATATGTACAATTCTTCCACTTTTGATGGTGGGAGCGGCTGCAGCAAAGCTGAAGTTAATAGAACGAGCAAGAGAGTTAAAGCTTTTCTGGATTATCACCATATTGATAACAATGGCAGCAGGTACAGCTATTAAGTGGCTACCGTTTAGTAAAGGCGATGATTTGTTTACAATGACAGTACAGGATACGTTTGGCGGACCACTTCAGGCAATTGCATACGGAGGGATTATTGCTTTAATCTGTGCAATACCTATTATTGGGAAAATACTTTCGCCGATCGGAAAAGCAGGAAGAATGTCGATGACGATTTATCTAATGCAATCTATTATTGCAACGACTATTTTCTATAGCTATGGCTTCGGATTATATGGTCAAGTAGATGTGGCAACAGGTACATGGATGGCAGTAGGTATTTATGTAATTCAAGTTATATTTGCAGAAATTTGGTTCCTTAAATTTAAACAAGGGCCTGTGGAAGCATTGTGGAGAAAACTGACTTATTCAAAAATTTAATTCGAAAAAGATGAAAATAAAGGTTATTTGTAATAGACTATACTAATAGATTCAAATTTCTTTAGAGGAGTGTTTATGGATGAAGCTATTGTCATACCGAGTAAACGATAAAATTTATTTTGGACCAAAAGTGAAAAAGGAAGAGGCAGTATGGGATGTTCTTTCTATTCAAGAAGAACTACAAGTGTTACCGAACTTTCCAGCTACTATTGTCCAAGGTGTCAGTTTCGGGATGGATTTTATTGAACAAATTCGAGTTTTAGTCGAGACAGCTTTAAAAGAAGAGGATCCTAATCGTTTTAAACGCTCATTTACGGAAATTGAATGGTTATCACCTATTCCTCGTACTCCTAAAAATGTGATGGCTATTGGTAAAAACTATGCCGCCCATGCAAAGGAAATGGGTGGAGTAGCAGAGGATTTCGTGGTATTCACTAAGGCTCCAACTTCCATTGCTGCTGACGAACAAACATTACCAGTTCATGCGGAGCTAACTTCCTCATTAGATTATGAAGGAGAGCTAGCAATCATTATTGGTAAGGAAGGGAAGAACATTCCTACTAAATTAGCTTACGATTATGTATTTGGATATACTATTGCAAATGATATTACAGCTCGTGACCTACAAAAGAAACATCAGCAATTTTTCCTTGGAAAAAGCTTAGATTGTTCATGTCCAATGGGTCCTTACGTGGTTACAAAGGATGAAATTCCAAATCCACAGGACTTAACAATTGTGACTAAAGTGAATGATGAAATCCGTCAAAACGGCGTAACATCAGACATGATATATTCTGTAGAGAATATTATCTGTGAAATTTCTAAAGTAGTGACACTTGAGCCAGGGGATGTCATTCTAACAGGAACGCCTGCAGGGGTTGGAAAAGGATTTAACCCTCCAAAATTTTTGAAATCTGGCGATATTGTGAAAGTTTCCATTGAAGGAATCGGAACGCTTGTAAACAAATTTGAGTAATGGTAGTTTAGAAGTGGTATATTAGAGATATATTAAAATTAACGTTGAGGTGAAACAATGGATTTCTTAGCAAGCACGCACTTACACATAACAACTTGGGTAGTAGCCCTAATCCTATTTTTGGTTGCTTTAGCAATGGCTAACCCGAAAGTAGTTCACATGATTTTGCGTTTAGACTATTTACTAATCATCATTACCGGAGTTGCTCTATTCATGAAAGGAATGGACTTTGGTGAAGGTATGCTTTATGGCTTGAAGTTTATAGCAGGCCTTCTAGTAATCGGAATGATGGAAATGACATTAGTTAAAAAGACAAAAGGAAAACCTTATACAACCTTCCTTGTGCTAGTGTTTGTATTTTTCCTTATCACGTTATTCCTAGGATTTAAGCTACCAATGGGTATCAATTTCTTAGCGTAACAAACAAAAGGCTCTCATCTTGAGAGCCTTTTTTATTTGTAAAAATTGAGCTTAAAAATTAATAATATAGGTTGTTTTTAAAAAAGTATCTTGTTCTACAGAATATAGTATAGTTGATTTCTGCTTTAGAAGGACGCTTTCTGCGGGGGAGAACGATAAGCCGGTCGAGTGTAATGTCTTATCTTGCTCACTCAACCCACCAAATATTTTATAATGAACCTTCAGAGTTAATACATTGTGCTTAGTGTTAAATTTACAATCACTAAATGGGAGTTCTTTTTAAGACACAGTTTGGACGAATACTTTTATATTTTTTAGCTATTTCAGTATAAAACATAGCGATTAAAACGTAGCTTTGTTAAAATTAACGGTGATAAGTCTTGTTTTTTTGGGTATAAATAGACAAGATGATTTTATATGTTAACCCGATGTAGAGGAGGATTACCTTGAAACTTAAAAAATGGCTTGTTTCTATATTACTTATTAGTAGTCTTTGGATAACGACAGCATATAGCGCTCAAGCGGAAACAGGTTCATCTATACATAATGAAAGTATTTATGACTTATATGTTGACCGATACTTTAACAGTACCGTAGCTAACGACTACAATGTAGATATTAAAGACCACCTTGCTTTTGCGGGGGGAGATTTTATAGGAATAATAGATAAGATGGATCATATAAGAGACATGGGATTTACTATTATCTCGATTGGTCCGGTTTTTTCCACTGAATCCTATGATGGAAAGGCAGTTTTAAATTTTAATGAAGTAGAAAAGCAATTTGGGACTTCTAAAGAGTTTGAAAAGCTTATTAAGACTACGCACGATAAAGAAATGAAATTAATGATTGAATTCCCATTGAATAATTACAGTGCTAACCATGCTTGGGCTTCAGAAGCAGATAAACAAGACTGGATAACTTCGACTGACAATGGAAAACTGACTTTAGACTTGAAAAATGAAGAAGTACAAGCAGCCTTAAAGGAAAGTATTGTTGAGTTTGCTACAAAATATAAATTTGATGGTGTTAAGCTATCAGAACTTGAAGGGGCTCCTACTGATTTTTTAAATGAATTAATAGAAGCATTAAAAGAAGTGCGTGACCCAATGTACATTATTGCATTAGAAGAGAGTGAGGCAGACTTTGATGTCAATTATTCAGAACAGCGAATGATTGATTTTAGGGATGCTTTTAAAAATACAGATTATCCTTCTGAGGTAATTGGCGCTACAGATTTCAATGATTTATTGATGATTGATAGTTTAACGTCTGAAAGATTTACTTATCATAGTGCATTGGAAAACATGTTTCCACCAACTCGTATTCGTACAGCGATTGGGACAATGCTGACTTTACCGGGAGTGCCTTATATGACGTATGGTACAGAGATTGCGATGAATGGACAAATTCCAGAAGAAAGTCATCAAATCATGAACTTTCGAGTAGATGAGGAACTGATTGAATATATTAAAGATATTAACTCTATTCGAGCAAAATCAGATACCATACGCTCAGGAGATACAGAACTATTAAAAAATGAAAACGGTTATGTTGTTTATAAACGTTCTTCAAATGATGAAACCTTTATTATTGTAATCAATAATACAAGCGCCACACAGCGAATTGATCTTTCTAGCGATATTGTTGGAGAAGATAAAGAGCTTAAGGGGCTTTTTGAATCAGATATCGTTAGGCCTTCAGATAATGGATCTTACCGTTTAGTTATTGACCGTGAAATAGTAGAAGTCTTCCAAGTAACAGAACGAAAAGGTCTAAACACAGCCTATATTGTTGCTATGGGAATCTCATACCTATTATTCATTGTTTTCCTAGTAGTAGTTTGGAAAAAAGGAAAACAAAGAAGAAGAGATGACGATCGTAAAAAAGCGAAATGAAAATAATGACTATCTCTTGGCTTATAGCTAAGAGATAGTTTTTTTATTAAGGATTTAATTAATTTGAAGGACTTCGAATTTTTTGTTTCAAGTATGAGCTGAGAATTCGAATAAGAGAATTTGTCATCATCTATAGAACTTATTCCTACAACTCAACATTTGATATTCTGATGAAAAGATTAAAGGGACGTGATAGTCACGTCCCTTTAAAATCATTTAGGCTCTGGATGAAGAGGAGGGAGGATTAACCAGCCCTTTTCCTTGCTCAATCTCAATAATTTAGCACCTAATTGCGCCTTTTTCATATGAAATTGACCATACATCATGCCGATGTCTTCTCTTGTGGAAATACCCATTGCTTTACTGCATGCTACCAAACCAGCAGCGCCATCAATAGCTAAAGCGGCAGCAATTTCAGGATCATTGAATCTAGCACCTGTAGGGATGTCCTCTAAATTTGCTACTGGTCGTTCAGGTGGAGCAGGAGGTAGTCCAATCCCATTTTCTTTCAAAATCTTTTCTAATTGTTTATTTTCTTCTTTCATGTCTTCAACAGAGTCTTCAATGATTTTCTTTAATTCGGTATCTCCAGTGTGGTTATAAAAAGTTTGGTGAGCTGCGATTAAACCTTGGTTTGTTGTTAGATTGGTCCAAATAGCAAACACTTCACCACAATGTAAAGGCTGTTCTTTTTGATTTCCAGATAAAATACCCATTATTTCACTCCATTTCAGCAAATGTCGACATAAGTCCAACTTATTATGTGCTAAGAGGTGTAAAATATCCTTACAAATAAAAAAGACAAATCTATTAATAGAAATGTCTTTTAAACTTTTAAGCTTCTTTATTTAAAAAGAACACAGAGATTGCTCCAGGTCCAGTATGTGCTCCGATAGTTGACCCTATCAGATGAATCTCTACATCTTCTGGTTGAAAGCGTTCTTGTATCATTTGTTTGAGCTCATTAGCTCTTTCTTCTACTTCGGCATGGCTAATGGCAACTACTTGACCTGCAAGATTTCCGCCACGTTCCTCGATTAATTCAATAATACGTTTCATCACTTTTTTTGTACCGCGTATTTTCTCGATTGGTACAAGTTTGCCATCTTCTACATGAAGAATTGGTTTAATATTTAAAAGTCCACCAATAAAAGCACTTGCTTTCGATACTCGACCACCACGTGCCAAATAATCTAAGTCATCTACCGTAAACAAATGCTCCATATTCTTAGCATTTCTTCTAATTTTATCTTCTATAGATGCTAAATCAAGACCTTCTTCTTTTAATTTAACTGCTTCCTTCACAAGAAGACCATATCCAAGTGAAGCACATTTGGAGTCGATTATCGTTAGTTTTAAATCGGGATAGGTTTCTAATAGTTGTTCCTTCATCATGACAGCCGTAGAGTATGTGCCAGATAGTTCAGAAGAGAAAGCTATGTATAGTCCCTCATCGCCTGATTTAGCTAACTCCTCAAAAATTCGAAGGAAGTGCTCTGGAGAAGCCTGAGAGGTTTTAGGCTGTTCACCTCTACGAATAGCCGCATACACCTCTGTAGATTCTATATCATTAATATCTTCATATTCTTTATTACCAACATGAACACGAAGAGGTGCTAGTTCAACTTGGCTTAACTCAAAAAATGACTTAGGCAAATCACAAGCACTGTCAGCAAATAATTTCATTTTAACCCTCCTAAAAATTGTGAATTTGTTAATTCAATTTTAATCTTTCTTTTAAGAACTCTGCAATACCATCTTCATTATTTGTGGAAGTAATTTCATTGGCTATGTTTTGAAGCGGTGAAATCGCATTTCCCATAGCTACTCCAACTCCAGCATATTCAATCATTTCAAGATCGTTGTCTTCATCTCCGAATGCAATAATTCTATCCTTAGGGATATTCAAATATTTAGAAACATGGTCTAAGCCTACAGCTTTATTTAAGCCATGCCTAACAATTTCAATAACATCCCATGGCGCACCCCATCTTCGATGGTCAATAACCTCTGCATGTACATCCCGTAAATGCTTCCTTACCAGGTCTACAGAATTTTCGTCAGCATGTATGAGAAGACTAGTAGGATCAGCTTTAAGAAAGGTACGTAAATCTCCAGTTGTTATTTGTGGATTTCCCAGTGCAAAGGCAGATAACATTTGTTCATCATGATAATGTAAGTATACGTCATCTAGAACTTCAGCGAGCATATTTTTTATAGAATAGCTCTGAACAGCTTCTACAACTTCTTTTACTACGTTTAGGCTTATCGGTTTGTGTATCATATCCCATGAACGATTATTTGGGTGATGAACAAAGGCACCGTTAAAATTAACTATTGGTGTAGTCAAGCCAAGCTCTCTATAGTACATTTCACTAGATCGAAAAGGTCTGCCTGTTGCAATCATAACTTCATGACCTTCACTCTTAGCTTTTAATAATGTAGTTTTAGTGTTTTCCGATATTACTTTTTCGTCTGTTAACAAAGTACCATCTAAATCTAATACAATTAAGTGACGTTCCATGAGAAAATTCCCCCTCTATTCTATATAAAGTTTATCTTGTTCCAAAGACAACGTCAAAATGTAGAATGTTGCGATTTTGTAAAAAAAGATTTGCTTTGTTAAAATAGTAATAATACAAATGAGGGGTGACTTAAATGATTACTAATTTAGAAAATTGGGGAGAAATTCCTGTCTTACATATATTTAATGATAACTTTGATAAAAATGCACCAGTAGTTTTTTTCCTACATGGATTTGAAAGTGGAAAAGAACATAATCTTCATTATGCGTACCAGTTAGTTAGTAAAGGCTGTAGAGTGATTATGCCCGACGCTCATTTACATGGAGATCGCGATATGAAGTTAGACCAAGTAGAAATAAGCCTTAGATTTTGGGAAATAGTTTTAACTTCCATAGAAGAGCTTGGTAAACTAAAGCAGGAACTAAGTACTCGTGGTTATGATAATGGACAAAAAATTGGGGTTGCTGGAACCTCTATGGGGGGCATAACTACTCTTGGGTGTTTAACTGCGTATCCTTGGATAGATACAGCAGCAATTATGATGGGTACTCCAGGATATGTAGAGTTAGCAAAAGCTCAAATTGAATTAATAGAAAAAAGAGGCTTTAAAGTTCCATTGAATGAAGAAGAAAAAAGAAAAATGTTTGAAACGCTGTCTGTATTTGATGCATCTAACCAAATAGAAAAGTTAGCAAACAAGCCGCTATTTTTCTGGCACGGTTCGAAGGACGAAGTAGTACCTTTTGCACCAACCTCGAAATTTGTTGATGATTTGATTGTAAAATACGGTGAGTCTCAGATTGAATTTATGAAGGAAAAAAATTCTGGCCATGCTGTTTCCAGAAAAGGTATGCTACGAGCTACAGAATGGCTAGCAAACTGTTTGGCATAAAAGCTACTTCTTTGTTATGATGAATGAAAGAAGTAAGGAGGTTATCAGTATGGATCAAGATATGAAAGATAGTATGATGTCTGCACTTGAGAATGTTATTGACCCAGAGCTGGGCGTTGATATTGTCAATTTAGGCTTAGTATATGATGTAGATTTAACAGATGAAGGACAGGCTACAGTTACGATGACGCTAACTTCTATTGGTTGCCCAATGGGACCGATGATTGTCGATCAAGTAAAAACTGCGCTTGGAGAATTACCAGAAGTAAAAGAAACCGAGGTTAACATTGTTTGGAATCCGCCATGGTCAAAAGACAATATGTCTCGTTACGCTAAAATTGCATTAGGTATTAGATAAAAAACATTCCGTCCATATGTGGGCGGAATGTTTTTTATTTGCTTGGATATTAAATTTTAGTTGCGGGATTAATACACAAACTGTTATTGAAGCATTAGGTGGCGAATTAGCGGGAGAGGGAGACACATAAGACATCTCAAACGGAGCTTAGTATCGCTTCCTCCGCGAAAAGCATCCACCTAGAGTCAAATCAAAAAATAAAACTAATCTATTCTACAAACACATAGAGGGCAGCTCTCGCATTGGTTTTCTCTTTTTAATAATTCTATATCATGAATGGTAATAACTCCTTTTTGAAAAGAAACAATACCTTCATTCTTCAAATCATTTAGCATACGATTGACTACTTCTCTACTCATAGCACATAGATTAGCTATTTCCTGATTAGTTAGCTGAAAATTTATTTTAATACTATCATCAGGGAGTTTTTCCCCATAAGTATTAGCCAGACGTATTAAAGTTGAAAATAGTGCTCCTTTTTTTCCATGAAGCATTAAATCTCGAAATCTTGTCTGATTTTTTAAGTATACGAGTTGTATATATTTTGTCCATTCTACCATTAGCTCTGTAGAACTCACGAGAAAACTTTCAAATTTATTTTTAGGAAGCATCAATAGCTGAGTGGTCTCTAATGTATGGGCAGAAAAACTATGATGCGCATTATCTGCAAAAACACCAGATTCTCCTATACAGTTGTCTGGACCTACAATTCTCAGAGTCAGTAGTTTGCCGCCTTCTGTATCTTTATTTATAGCAATAGATCCGCTAATCACATGATAAATCTCTTCTGCTAGCTCACCTTCAACATAAACGGAGCGATCTTTTTCCAATTTTATAATAGAGCCATATTGTTTAAATAATAAGCCTATATTCGGGGATACTAAACTATTATCCACCCCATCACCGCCTTTACTAATACCTTTAAATAATAGCATAATTTCATAAAAATTAAGCTAATTTCTTTACAAAATATGCTAATAAGCTATATAGTTATATTAGTCAATAAAGGTCAAACTTTTGTGAAACGGAGCTGTTAATATGCAAATGAACCAACAAGATCAAAAAAGTCCTTTAGAAACGTACGGTCGTAATTTAGTAAACGCTGTAAAGGACGGAAAGATGGATCCAGTGATCGGTAGAGATCAGGAAATAAGAAATGTAATACGAATTTTATCAAGAAAAACAAAAAATAATCCTGTTCTCATCGGCGAGCCAGGAGTGGGGAAAACAGCTATAGTCGAAGGACTTGCCCAACGTATTGTAAAAAAAGACGTTCCTGAAGGATTAAAGGATAAAGAGATTTTTGAATTGGATATGAGCTCATTAATTGCAGGTGCAAAATATCGTGGTGAATTTGAGGAACGCCTTCAAGCGGTTTTAAAACAGATTAAAGAAAGTGAAGGTAAAATTATTTTATTTATTGATGAAATTCACACTATTGTTGGAGCGGGCAAAACGGATGGAGCAATGGACGCCGGGAATATGCTGAAGCCAATGCTTGCTCGAGGGGAGCTTCATTGTATTGGAGCTACTACTTTAGATGAATATCGTATGTATATTGAAAAAGATCCAGCATTAGAGCGTCGTTTTCAGCAAGTATTAGTGAGAGAACCTTCTGTGGAGGATACTGTTTCTATTCTGCGTGGATTAAAGGAAAGATTTGAATTACATCATGGTGTTCGCATTCATGACCGGGCAATCGTGGCGGCTTCACAGCTTTCAAACCGCTATATTACGGAACGCTTTCTACCAGACAAAGCGATTGACTTAATAGATGAAGCTTGTGCAATGATTCGAACAGAAATAGATTCTATGCCTCAGGAGCTGGACGAAGTAACGAGAAGAATGATGCAACTACAAATTGAAGAACAAGCTTTGATGAAGGAAAAGGATGCAGCAAGCAAAAAAAGATTAGAACAACTCCGTAATGAATTAGAAGAGTTAGAGAAATCTTCAGCTGATATGCGTCAAAAATGGGAAACAGAAAAGGAATCAATTCAAGTAGTCCAACAAAAAAGAGAAAAGCTAGACCGTTACCGCCGAGAACTTGAGGAAGCTGAAAATAATTACGACTTAAATAAAGCTGCAGAGCTACGTCATGGAAAAATACCACCTTTAGAAAAAGAGTTGCAAGTTTATGAGGATGAAATAAATAGCGATTATGATTCACGCTTACTACGTGAAGAGGTGACCGCCGATGAAATAGCACATATTATTTCTAGGTGGACCGGGATACCTGTTACTAAGCTTGTTGAAGGAGAAAGAGAAAAACTACTTCGATTAAAAGAGACTTTAGGAGAACGTGTAGTTGGCCAGGAGCAAGCAGTTCAATTAGTGACAGAGGCTGTTTGGCGAGCACGAGCAGGCATAAAGGATCCTAACAAACCTATAGGCTCATTTCTATTTTTAGGACCGACAGGAGTAGGTAAAACAGAGCTAGCTAAATCTTTGGCAGCTAACCTGTTTGACTCTGAAGAGCATTTCATTCGAATAGACATGTCTGAATACATGGAAAAGCATAGCGTTTCCCGATTGGTTGGGGCACCTCCAGGATATATCGGATATGAGGAGGGTGGTCAGCTAACAGAGGCTGTTCGAAGAAACCCATACTCTGTAGTATTATTGGACGAAATCGAGAAGGCTCATCCGGACGTAGCGAATATTTTATTGCAGCTAATGGATGACGGTCGAATTACGGATAGCCAAGGTCGCATTGTCAACTTTACAAACACTGTAGTAATTTTGACATCTAATATAGGCTCCCAATACTTATCTAACACTACTGGAGAAGTGTCTGAAACAGACGAGGAACTTGTCATGTCAGTACTTCGTGCACACTTCAAGCCAGAATTGTTAAATCGGATGGATGATATTATTATGTTCCATTCATTAACGACTCATCATTTTGAAATGATTGCAAAAAAGTATGTAAAACAATTGCAAGAACGTTTATTAGAACAGGAAGTTACTTTGAAGGTCGAGGAAAATGTCTATGCATGGATAGTTGAGGAAGGAACGGATGCAGCTTATGGTGCAAGACCATTAAGAAGATTTATACAACGACATCTTGAAACTGCTGTTGCAAAAATGCTAATTGGGGGAAATGTGGTTCCTGGTAGTAACATTGTGGCAGTAGTGGAAGATGGTCAGCTAGTAGTTAAATAAACAGTCACTATATACATTAAAAAAACTCCCTTTATAAAGGGAGTTTTTTTAATGGTGTTCAGCAGCTACAGGCTCGTCCGGAATAACTTTAGTAATTAGGATAATTATGATGGCTGCTGGAATAGTCATATATAAACCATGATAAAAGTTAAAATCAACGCCATTAACAGAGCTTACTACATAATTTAACATGGTAACCAAGATAAATGACCAGATAACTGTCATAATATAATGCATAAAATTTTCACCTCAAAAATGAATTTATCTATAAGTATCATAACACATGGCGGTTCTATACAAAAGAATTATTCTTACAATCGAACAACTATGTTGAAAAATGTTCATATATTCGTTATTATTAATACCAGGTACTAATAATAGATTATAAGAAAAGAGGAATTCCATGAATGCAGGAATTATAGGGTTAGGAACTTATGCACCTGAGAAAGTCTTAACGAATCAAGATCTTGAAAAAAGAATGGATACTTCAGATGAATGGATCAAAACAATGACTGGTATAGAGGAGCGAAGAATAGCTGCTCCAGAAGAAGAAAGTTCACATATGGCTGTAAAGGCTGCTCAAGAAGCAATAGAGGATGCAGGGATTTCTCCAGAACAAATAGGGCTTATTTTGGTAGCGACAGTTACTCCAGATCGTCCTTTTCCTAGTGTAGCTACAATGATTCAGGAGCAATTAGGAGCAACGAATGCTGCTGCAATGGATATATCTGCAGCATGTGCAGGATTTATGTATGGGATAGTTACAGCCAAGCAATTTATAGAGTCCAAAACTTATTCTCATATTTTAGTAGTGGGAGTAGAGAAACTTTCTAAAATTACAAACTGGGAAGACCGCAACACTGCAGTACTTTTTGGAGACGGGGCTGGTGCTGTAGTAATTGGAGAAGTATCTGAAGGCAGAGGTATTTTATCATTTGAGCTTGGAGCGAATGGTAGTGGAGGTAAATATTTATTGCAGGATGGACCTTACATTACAATGAATGGTAGAGAGGTATTTAAATTCGCAGTACGACAAATGGGTGAGTCTGCACTTAATGTTATAGAGAAGGCTGGCCTTCAAAAGGGAGACATAGATTTGTTAATCCCACATCAAGCGAATATTCGTATTATGGAAGCATCGAGAGAAAGACTAGAATTACCAAAAGAGAAAATGGCTAAAACTATTCATAAATATGGTAATACTTCATCGTCCTCTATACCATTGGCTTTAAAAGAAGAAGTAAAAAGTGGAAAAGTAAAAGATGATGATGTTATCGTGATGGTAGGTTTTGGTGGCGGTTTAACTTGGGGAGCAATAGCTCTAAAATGGGGAAAATAAACTAAAATTAGAGGGGACGAAAATATATGAAAAAACGCAGGGTTGTAGTAACAGGACTTGGAGCTGTTACACCGCTAGGTAATGATGTGGAAACTACTTGGGCTGGCATTAAAGCAGGTAAATCAGGGGTTGGAATGCTGACAAGACTTGACGCATCATTGTTTCCAGCAAAGGTTGCTGCAGAAGTAAAAGACTTTGATATAGAAAAGTACATTGAAAAGAAAGATGCACGTAAAATGGATCGCTTTACTCATTACGCTTTAGCTGCTTCGATTATGGCAGTGGAGGATGCGAATTTGACTATTACCGAGGAGCTCGGTCTACGAACAGGAGTATGGATTGGTTCAGGTATCGGTGGAATGGAGACATACGAAAATCAGTTCCGAGTATTTTTAGAAAAAGGAACTAGACGAGTTAGCCCGTTCTTTGTACCAATGATGATTCCAGATATGGCTGCTGGTCAGGTATCTATTCACTTTGGAGCGAAGGCTATTAACTCATGTACAGTAACAGCCTGTGCATCAGGTACTAACTCTATCGGTGATGCTTTTAAAGTAATCGAGCGAGGCGACGCGGATGTCATGATTACTGGGGGAGCAGAGTCCCCTATTACTCATATGTCGGTAGCTGGCTTCTGTTCTAATACTGCACTTTCTTTAAATACAGACCCTCAAACTGCATCTAAACCATTTGATGCTAATAGAGATGGATTTGTCATTGGCGAAGGTGCAGGAATAATAATACTCGAGGAGTATGAACATGCAGTAGCTCGTGGAGCAAAAATATATGCAGAAATTATTGGTTATGGATCTACTGGAGATGCGCATCATATAACTGCTCCAGCCCCAGAAGGAGAAGGAGCAGCTAGAGCAATGAAGCAAGCTTTAGATGACGCGGGAGTTTCTCCTGAACAAATTAATTATATTAATGCACATGGAACAAGCACACCTTACAATGATCAGTTTGAAACAATGGCAGTAAAAACAGTTTTTGGTGAACATGCATATAACTTGGCAATGAGTTCAACAAAGTCCATGACAGGTCACTTGTTAGGAGCTGCAGGAGGAGTAGAAGCTATTTTCAGCGTACTGGCTCTTCACGAAGGCATCTTGCCACCTACAACTAATCTAGAAACACCAGATCCTTTGTGTGATTTGGATTATGTACCAAACGTTGCAAGAAAAGAAGATATTGACTACGCATTGAGCAATTCCTTAGGGTTTGGCGGTCATAATGCTAGTATATTATTTAAAAAAATGAAATAAGTATAGAAATGCATGTTACCTAATCAAGGGTTTCATAGTATAGACAAAAGGATTGGAAATCAATTGGATTTCCAATCCTTTTATTTTGGTTCGTTTTAATCTCTTGGATGGTCCACGCATTAAACGTATGCCGAAGACAAATTGAAAAAATGTTATCGTAATTCCTACAGTACCTTCCATTAACCAACATTATGCGATTGGATTGGAATTCTTGAAGATTCCTGCAGAAATATGTCGAAGACAATTTCCAATTTCTTCAGATGGTTTAATGTCTGAATCCTTGTTTATAAACAAGGATTTTTTTAGTTTAATGGAATAAATAGTAATAAATTGATGATAATGATTTAAAAATGATATTAATTTAAAAAATAAAAATACATATTTTCCAAAAATTATATATATTAAATCCTTATCACTTCTAAATTTTTAATAAAATCTATTTGTTTTTAATATACTAGATTAAATAATTATATAAAAAATATTATTGCACTCGTAATCATACTGTAATAGACTTTACAAATAAAGAATCAAATAAACAGAAAAGTTCAAAAAGTCAATTAAATGAAATGAGAAATAAAATAGTATTGATTGTGAAAGGAGAATTACTTTGAACAATTCAAAACAGCTATTAACCATTAACGATTTACATACAGGATTTAGAATCAAAGATACATATTATGATGCCGTTGATGGAGTTTCAATTTCTTTAAAGAAAAATGAAATCCTTGCGATAGTGGGGGAATCAGGTTGTGGTAAATCTACTTTAGCTACATCCATTGTTGGGCTACATGATCACAACAAAACTAGAGTAGAAGGAGAAATTATATATAACGGTGTCAACTTAGCCAAACTGAATGATGAAAAGTTTAATGCTGTACGAGGGGAAGAAATAGGGATGATCTTTCAAGATCCTTTATCAGCACTCAATCCTTTAATGAGGGTTGGCGAACAAATTGAAGAGAGTCTAGTCTACCACACGAAGCTAAGTAAAGCGCAAAGAAGTGCAAGAGTAATAGAATTACTAAATCAGGTGGGAATAACTAATCCTCAAAGAACAGTAAAACAATTTCCACACCAGCTTTCTGGAGGGATGAGACAAAGGGTAATCATAGCAATAGCAATTGCATGTAAACCTAAGGTAATCATAGCCGATGAGCCAACAACCGCTTTAGATGTAACAATTCAAGCGCAAATTCTCGATTTACTTATGGATCTTCAAAGGGAGACAGGGGCAGGAATAATTCTTATTACTCATGACTTAGGAGTTGTTGCAGAAGTTGCTGATAGAGTGGCCGTTATGTATGCGGGGCAAATAATCGAGGAAGCACCAGTAGCGGAACTATTTTCAAATCCCTTACATCCTTATACTCGTTCATTATTTAATTCAATTCCACAAATAAATAGTGAGACTGAAAAACTGGAAGTGATTAAAGGCATGGTACCTACTCTCATGAACCTTCCTAGAGAAGGATGTAGATTTTCAGGACGCATACCTTGGATCTCAGAAAATGCTCATGAAAAGCAACCAGCCCTTCATGAGGTTTCCCCAGGACACTTGGTAAGATGTACTTGTTGGCAACACTTCCATTTTGAAGGTGAAGAGGGAGGCTATGCTCAATGAGCTTTATGCAAATTAATGACCTTCATGTACATTATCCAATACGAGGAGGATTTTTCAACACAATTATAGATCGAGTACATGCTGTCGATGGGATAAATATGGAGATTGAAAAAGGAAAAACATATGGCCTTGTAGGAGAATCAGGGTGTGGAAAATCCACTACTGGTAAGTCGATAATAGGTCTTGAGAAAATAACTTCAGGAAGTATTATTTATGAGGGGAAAGATGTAACAAATAAACAACGAAATAAATCTTCTTCTTACAACCGTGATATTCAAATGATATTTCAAGATGTTCACTCTAGTTTGAATCCTCGAAAAAGAGTAAGGGATATTATTGCGGAACCAATTCGTAATTTCTTAAATCTAACTCCAGAAGAAGAGAATAGAAGGATCAATGAATTGCTGGCAATTGTAGGAATGAGTGAAGATGCAAAGCTTAAATATCCTCATGAATTCTCAGGAGGACAAAAGCAAAGAATAGGGATTGCTCGAGCAATCGCATGTGATCCAAAGCTAATTATTTGTGATGAGCCTGTTTCAGCTCTTGACCTATCCGTGCAGGCCCAAGTCTTAAATTTTTTAAAGGAAATTCAGCAAGAATATGGCTTAAGTTACCTTTTTATATCGCATGACCTTGGGGTTGTTAAACATATGTGTGACCATATTTCCATCATGTATAAAGGAAGATTTGTTGAATCAGGTACACGAAATGATATTTATACTAATCCACAGCATATATATACTAAACGCTTGTTGTCATCAATTCCTGATATCAATCCTATAGGAAGAGAAGATCGAAAAGTGCAAAGGATGCAGGTGGAATCTGATTATATGACCAACCATAAAATCTATTATGACGAAACTGGAAAAGTGTTTGATTTGATGAAGCTGTCTGATTCCCATTATGTAGCAATGAATGCTAATACGAAGGGAGGCAGTTAATATGTGGAAAACGATTGTTCGCCGAGTATTGATAATGATTCCACAACTAATTGCTTTAAGTTTATTAATTTTCATTATGGCGAAATTTATGCCAGGGGATCCTTTCACTGGAATGATTAGTCCTGAAACTGACCCTAACAGATTAGACGAGTTGAGAGAACTAGCAGGTTTAAATGACCCCTGGTATGAGCAATATGCCCGATGGATGGTTAATGCAGTCCAAGGAGATTTTGGCAAAAGTTATACTTACAAGGTTCAAGTTTCAGCTCTAATAGGTGAGAGAGCAATGAATACCTTTTGGTTATCTTTATTGAGCGTAGTGCTACTTTACCTTTTGGCAATACCGCTAGGAGTTTTAGCAGGACGTTTTCAAGACACTTTCTTAGATAAAACGATTGTCTTATATAGTTTTATTACTTATGCAATTCCTACATTTGTATTGTCTCTATTATTTTTGTTCTTTTTTGGTTATAAATTACATTGGTTTCCAACCATAGGAAGCGTGGATATTAAATATGATGCTGGAACATTTGGGTATCTATGGAGCAAAATCTATCATATGATGCTCCCTGCTCTCACTTATGCCATATTGGCAACTACTACTGTTATTCAGTTTTTACGTTCGGAAATTATTGATTCTAAATCGATGGATTATGTTAGAACCGCAAGAAGTAAAGGAATACCAATAAGAAAAGTGTACTCTAGGCATATTTTTAGAAACTCTTTATTACCAATTGCTGCATTTTTAGGATTCACGATTACGGGACTACTAGGAGGCTCTATCTTTATAGAGACTATTTTTGGATATCCAGGAATGGGACAGTTGTTTATTTCATCTATACTATCTCGTGATTATAGTGTAATTACTGCACTTGTTATGTTATATGGCTTCTTAACATTATTAGGTAGTCTACTGTCCGATATTATCATGAGTATTGTTGACCCAAGAATTAGGATAGAGTAGGAGATTACATGTTAAGGAGAGGTGAATAATATGGGAAAACAATTGAACGTAAAAAAAGAGGCAACCTTGAATGCTCCACCTACCGGATTTCAAGTTATATTAAGGGAATTTAAAAAAGATAAACTTGCAATGTTTTCTCTTATATCATTAGTCATCATTATAGTTGGTGTATTCATATGGGCATATACGATTGATAAGGAAGCTATTATGAGAGTAAGTTTAAGAGATAAATATGCACCACCAGGTGATAAGTTCTTTTTAGGGGCAGATCAAGGTGGGAAAGATATTTTGGGACAACTGATCATAGGAGCAAAAAACTCCATAGGAATTGCAATAGCTATTACATTGATAACGGGATTTGTAGGGATAGTAGTCGGCTTGGTTTGTGGATACTTTGGAGGATGGATAGATAATATCTTTATGAGAATTATAGATTTCTTTATCACTATACCATCTTTAATGTTAATAATTGTGTTTGTAACAATTGTACCAAAATATACAATGACAACGTTTGTAATAATAATGAGTATTTTCATGTGGACCTCCACAGCAAGACTCGTGAGGAGCAAGGCACTAACAGAAAGTAGAAGGGATTATGTAAATGCTTCGAAGACAATGGGTACGCCTGGAATTATCATAATATTCAAAGAAATTATGCCTAATATCAGTTCTATATTAATAGTTGAGTTGACTCTTAACTTTGCAGGTAACGTAGGAATCGAGACTGGGCTGAGTTATCTTGGGTTTGGTTTACCTCCAGCAACTCCTAGTTTGGGTACACTGGTTGCTTACGCAAATAACCCGCTCGTTTTACAGGAGAAATGGTGGGTATGGCTTCCAGCATCACTTTTCATCTTATTAATGATGTTAGGAATAAACTACGTTGGGCAAGCATTACGACGTTCGGCAGATGCAAGACAACGTCTGGGATAACACCATCAGATAACTAATAATTGGTATTAGACGTAACATGTTTAATATAGAAAAAAGAGACTAAAAAGGAGGAATATGAATGACTAAGAAGCTTTGGACATTATTAGTAGTATTGATAGCTTTTATGTTGGTCCTTGGAGCGTGTAATAATAAGGAAGAAACAACTCCAGCTCCAGCTGAAACTTCCGATTCTGGGAAAAAAGATGATGGAGAGAAGGATGAGAAAGAGGAAGCGGAGAAAGAGACAGCCACTGAAGAAAATGATTCTCCATTCCCAATCTCTATGGAAACAGAAGGAAACGCAATTTCTGGAGGTACCTTAAAAGTTGCGTTAGTTAAGGATAGCCCATTCCAAGGGGTATTCGCTTATTCGCTTTATGAAGATGCCTATGATGCAGAAATTTTACAATATGCATCTAATTCTATCTTTGAAATAGATGGAGACTTCTTGATTAGTGATAAAGGAATTGCTAGCCTAGAAGTAGATCAAGAAAACAAAAAAGCAACTATTAAAATCCGTGAGGGTATAAAATGGTCTGACGGAGAACCTCTTAAAGTGGAAGATTTAATTCAACCATATTTAATTATTGGTCATCCAGATTATACTGGTGTACGTTATGATGCAGATTTTCAAAATATAGTTGGCGCAATTGAGTATCATGATGGTAAAGCAGATACTATTTCCGGGTTAAAGAAAATTGATGAAACAACTTTAGAAATTTCACTAATTCAAGTCTCACCGGCAATATTTAGTGGAGGAGATGGACTGTGGACTTATGCAGAGCCAAGCCATATTGTTAAAGATTTACCAGTGGCTACTCTAATTGAATCTGATCCAGTTCGAAAAAATCCAGTCACACTTGGTGCGTTCGTGATAGAAAAAATTGTCCCTGGTGAATCAGTACAATTAGTAGCAAATGAAAATCACTGGAGAGGTAAACCAAAATTAGACGGCGTATTAGTAAAAGTAGTACCACCAACTTCTATTTCAGTTGCTATGCAATCTGGAGAGTATGATATCGCTTCAAATTTCAGTGCAGCAAAAATTGAAGAAATTAAAAACTTTGATAATCTTGAAATTTTAGGACGACAAGAATTGTATTACCAATACCTAGCGTTTAAAGTAGGTAAATGGGATTCTACAAAAGGGGAAGTAGTAACAGACATCGAAAACGCTAAAATGGGAGATCAAAAATTACGTCAAGCAATGGGATATGCTTTAGATGTAGAACAAGTTGCTGAAGTATATTATAATAACCTCCGTGAACGTGCGAACTCTATGTTACCCCCAGTATTTAAATCATTCTATGATAAATCTTTACAAGGTTACACTTATGATCCAGATAAAGCGAATGCATTATTAGATGAAGCTGGTTATAAAGATGTTAACAATGATGGTCTTCGCGAAGATCCAGAAGGTAAACCATTTGAAATTAAGTATGCTACAGCTGCTGGTGATGATATAGCGGAAGATATCACTCAATTCTTCTTGCAAAATTGGAAAGATGTTGGCTTAAATGTTAAGTTAACTACTGGACGCACAATTGAATTTAATGCATTCTATGACATGGTAGAAGCAGATGATCCTGAAATTGACATGTATACGGCAGCATTTGGAACAGGATCTGACCCATCACCATCGGGCTTATATTCAAAGAAAGCAAAGTTTAACTATAGTCGTTACACATCTGACTTCTTAGAGGATACATTAGCTAACATAAACTCACCAAAAGCTTTTGACTCAGCATATCGCGCTGAGCAATTTAGAGCATTCCAAGAGCATATGGAAGAAATGGCAGTTGTAATTCCACTAACTTACAGATTTGAGATCATTCCAGTTAACAAACGACTTAAAAACTATAATATTGATTACTCAGAAGGCACTTACTTACATGAACTTGAACTAACTGCTGAAGAGCCAATTAAATCTGCTAAATAATATTGATAAAAAAACCGCTCCTAGACGAAAGTTTAGGAGCGGTTTTTCATATGTTTTAAGAAGGATGTGATACTAATGAGACTACTAATATTCTTAATAAGCTATGGAATAGCAATTATCAGCTGCTCCCACCTAGTGTTATATTTAAACTTTCTATCTTTAGGCTATTCTTGGAGTTCTGTTTTACTATATATGCTTAACTCTAAGGACTTTATCATCTTTTGTATATCAATATTGGGATTAACGATTAGCGTCTTCTACCGAGACCCATTGCGGCTTCCATCTTAGCAAGTGTATCATTTGCCAATTGGTTAGCCTTTTCTGCTCCGCGATCTAGAATGGAATCTAATTCTGATGAATTTAGTAATTCCTCATATCTTTGTTGAATAGGAGCAAAATGATTAATAATTGCTTCAGCAACAGATGCTTTAAAATCTCCGTAGCCTTTTCCTTCGTAGTTTGCAACGAGCGTAGGAATCGGTGTACCTGTTAAAGCTGATTCTATTGTTAATAAATTTGAAACTCCTGGTTTGTTTTCAGGGTCAAAGGCTACGATACCTTCTGAATCGGTGACAGAGCTTTTAATTTTCTTTTCTATTTGCTTTGGTGTATCTAAAATACGAATGGTTGCTTTTTGGTTGGGATCCGACTTGCTCATTTTCTTCATTGGATCTTGAAGTGATTTGATACGAGCGCCGTATTTAGGTAGCTGAATTTCGGGTATAGTTAAAACATTCCCATATCTTTTATTAAATCGTTCAGCCAAATCCCGAGTTAGTTCAATATGCTGCTTCTGGTCATCCCCAACAGGCACAATATTTGTTTGGTAAAGAAGAATGTCAGCCGCCATTAGCGGTGGGTAAGTTAATAGCCCAGCAGTAACTCCGTCTTTGCCATCCGATTTATCTTTAAATTGAGTCATTCTTTCTAATTCCCCAATATGAGAAATACATTGCATCATCCATCCTGCTTTTGCGTGAGCGGGAACTTCTGATTGTACAAACAGAATAGATTTTTCTGGATCAATTCCTACAGCTAGATATAAGGCGGCTAGGGAACGAATATGTTTTTGTAGCTCCTGTGGATCCTGTGCAACTGTAATCGCATGCTGGTCCACGATACAAAAAATACATTCATTCTCATTTTGTAAATCTATAAACTGTCTAAATGCACCAATATAATTCCCTAATGTAATTGTACCGGTTGGTTGTACGCCTGAAAAAAGTGTTTTCATTCAATTTTCCTCCTTAGAATATAAAAAAACATCATGCATCCCTATAAAAGGGACGAATGATGTAATATCCGTGGTACCACCCAGCTTGCTAAAAAAATAGCCACTCTTCTTCATAACGTGAAGGAAACGGTATAAGCTACTTAAGTTTCACTCATACTGCTCAGAAGCCCATTCCATTTAAGGTATGATCTGCTCGCAGCAACCGCAGACTCTCTAAACATACGATATAAATGTACTTTTCTTCCTCAAAGCTCTTATATATAGTTTTGATTATTATATATAGAAGAAACTCAAAAATCAAGGGATAAAATTATCCATAATAGAAAAATAATGCAATACAAGTACAAGCTAAAATAGATAACCCTAACGCGAGAATTGGCTTAGGGGAGAAGGAGAAAACTTCGGAAGGAAGTCGCATATTTTCTATTTCATCTCTTAAGTGCTTTCGCGTAAAAAATTTTCTGGAGCTAGATACATATAAATCAAAAAATCCGCCTGAAACAACATATGTTACTAATCCTAAAAATGTTATACCTCCTCCTATATAGAAGGAAATATTAGCGTATGTTTCCAAATCGATATGTTTATATATTAAAAGTATTAGCAAAAAGATTATAATCTGTGCACTTAAAAAATATATTATCTTCTTTTTCATATTTCACCTCTATCAAAAATATTATAGAAGATTTGTTTAAAATAATCAAAACTAATAAAAAACAAAGAAAATAATTAACAAAATAGTTACTAAATTTTCACAATCGTTAGGACAATGTAATGATTTTGTTACAAGACTGTAAAAATATTTATAAAAAGCTATGTACAACTCTCTTATAAAATGTATAATAATAAATGTAATGAATTTTTCTGAATATTAGGGAGGTTATTTTTTTGAAGAATAGCAAATTAGTATGGCTATTAAGCCTACTGTTAGTTGTAGGGCTATTCCTAGCTGCATGTGGCGGCGAAAAGGAAGCAGAACCAGCTGACAAACCAGACTCAACAGACAAACCAGAAACAGAAGCTCCAGAAGAAGCAAAAATTGATGAAGAGCAAGTACTAAACTTAATCGCGGGTGCTGAAATTCCAACTCTTGACTCTGCTTTAGTAACTGACTCAGTAGGTTTCGATCTACTAGGCAACATAAATGAAGGTCTTTATCGTTTGAACCAAGAAAACGTAGCTATACCTGCTATTGCTGAAGGTGAGCCAACTATTTCTGAAGATGGATTAGTTTATACGTTCAAATTACGTGATGCTAATTGGTCTGATGGTTCTCCAGTAACTGCAAATGACTTTGAATTTGCTTGGAAACGCGCTATGAACCCAGATACTGCATCTGAATACGGTCCATACATGATGGAAGGCGTTATCAAAAATGCAACTCAAATTGTTGCAGGTGAAGTTGAGTATACTGAATTAGGTGTTAAAGCTCTTGATGAGAAAACATTAGAAGTTACTCTTGAAAAACCAGTTCCTTACTTCTTGTCATTAATGTCATTTGGAACATTCTTACCACAAAAAGAAGAATTCGTTACAACTCAAGGTGCAAATTACTCTAAAAACTCTGAAGCACTTTTATACAACGGTCCATTCGCATTACAAGATTGGGATGGAACAGGGTTAAACTGGAAACTAGTTAAAAACGAACAATATTGGGATAAAGACACTGTTAAACTTACTGAAATTAACTACGATGTAGTAAAAGAGACAGCTACTGCTGTTAACCTTTACAGTAATGGTGAAAAAGACCGTGCTGGTCTATCTGGTGAATACGCAATGCAATATGCTAATGATCCAGAACTAGTGACTGAAATGGATGCATCTGTATTCTACTTCAAGTACAATCAACAACGTAATGGAGAGCCAACTCCACTTGCTAACGTAAATATTCGTGAAGCAGTTTCAAAAGCAATCAATAAGCAAGATTTAGTTGATGTAGTTTTAGCTAATGGTTCTGTTCCAGCTCACTACTTAGTACCAAAAGGATTTACTTTTGATGCTGATGCTAATGACTTCCGCGATGTAAATGGAGATATGTCTGTTTTTAACGTAGAAGAAGCGAAAGCAGCTTGGGATAAAGGATTAAAAGAATTAGGCGTTACTGAGCTTACTCTAGAAATTCTTGGTGGAGACACTGATATTTCTAAAAAAATGGATGAGTATTTCAAAAACCAATTAGAAACAAACCTACCAGGTTTAACTGTTACTCTTAAAGAAGTACCATTTGCTGTGCGCTTAGATCTTGACACAAATCAAGACTATGACATTCAAGTTGCAGGTTGGGGACCAGATTACCAAGATCCTTACACTTTCATGAATTTATGGTTAACTGACGGTGGTAACAACCAAATGTCTTATTCAAACCCTAAATATGATGAGCTAGTAAATTCTGCTAACACTGAATTAGCACTAGACGCAGAAGCTCGTTGGCAAGCACTTGCTGATGCTGAAAAACTTCTAATTGATGAAGATTTCGGTATTGGACCGATTTACCAACGTGGTACTATGCAACTTCTAAAACCATATGTTAAAGGTGTTGTATCTCACCAAATTGGTGGAGACTATAGCTACAAATGGGCATATATCGAAGGTAAAAACTAATTAGTATAAAGCTGTAAAAATCTCATAAAATGAGAGTATATGTATTCCTTTAGGAACATATACTCTCTTTTTAAATGAGTCGAAATATACGAAATATTTTTACTATAAAATATAATTTTGACAAATTACTATTTTTTTTGTTTAATATATAGATTAGTAAAATTATTTATAAAATTTAGGAGGTGCAAAGATGGCAAAATATATTCTGCGTCGTGTTTTTTATATGTTTATCACGCTTTTCCTGATTGCTACAGCTACATTTTTCTTGATGAAGACGCTACCAGGATCCCCTATAAGCTCTGCTTCAAAACTATCCCCAGCTCAACTTGAAATAGTGGAAGCGAAATATGGATTGAATGATCCCATTCCCGTCCAGTATGCAAATTACATGCTTAACTTAGTTCAAGGTGATTTAGGTAACTCGTTTCAGTTTAAAAATGCTGAAGTTACTGATTTAATTCTTAGCCGAATCGGACCGTCTTTCCAAATTGGTGCTCAAGGTCTGATTGCAGGTGTTTTAGTAGGAATTATTCTTGGAATGATTGCTGCTTTAAAACAAAATACAATTTGGGATTATAGCAGTACAATCGTTGCTATTATCGGTATTTCTATACCATCTTTTGTATTTGCAACATTATTACAATATTGGTTAGGTGTGAAATGGCAAATACTTCCTGTGGCTTTATGGAAAGATGGATGGGCTTCAAGTATTATGCCGTCGATTGCATTAGCTATGGGACCGTTAGCTACCGCTGCACGTTTTATTCGAACAGAGATGGTCGAAGTATTGAGCTCTGATTATATTACACTAGCAAAATCTAAAGGAGCAAATGGTACTGAAATTGCATTTAAACATGCTTTGCGTAATGCTTTAATACCATTAGTAACAGTACTTGGTCCAATGGCGGCTGGATTGCTAACCGGGTCATTAGTAATTGAACAAATATTTGCAATCCCAGGAATCGGTGAACAATTCGTTAAATCTATTAATACAAATGATTATTCTATTATTATGGGTACTACTATTTTCTTCTCTGTATTCTTAATTGTTGTAATATTCATTATAGATTTGCTTTATGGAATTATTGATCCGCGTATTCGTTTGTCAGGAGGTAAGAACTAATGAGTCAAGACTTAAAAAAGTTACCTGCTGAATCATTTAACAGAGTTCAAGTAGATAGTAGCCAAGCAGAAAAAATTTCTAAGCCAAGTGTTAGCTTTTGGAAAGATGCCTGGTACCGTATAAGAAAAAATAAAGCTGCTATCGTTAGTGTTTTTATACTATTGATTATTCTTGTTATGTCACTTATTGGTCCACATATTGGCCCGCATGATGCAGAGACACAAACAATTACCCATGCTAACTTACCACCAAAAGTTCCTGGAATTGAAAAACTGGGTATTATGGATGGGTACGGCAACTTGGCAGGTAAAGAAGTAGATTTATATGAATTAAAGAAAGTAGACACATATTATTGGTTCGGAACTGACGGTTTGGGCCGTGACATGTTTGCGCGAGTATGGGAAGGAACCCAGGTATCTCTTTTCATTGCCTTTATGGCTGCGTTAATTGACATGGTAATTGGGGTAGCCTATGGAGGAATTTCTGGTTACTACGGTGGTCGTGTAGACGACGTCATGCAGCGTATAGTAGAAATTCTTATCGGTATTCCAAATTTAGTAATCGTTATTCTCATGATTATGTTTATGGATCCTGGTATCACAGCGATTATTATTGCCATTACGATAACCGGATGGATTGGTATGTCTCGTGTAGTTCGAGCACAGGTTTTGAAATATAAGAACCAAGAGTTCGTTTTGGCTGCCCGTACGCTAGGTGCTTCAAATAATAGAATCATAACAAAACATATTCTTCCGAATGTTTTGAGTATTGTTGTTATAAATACGATGTTTACAATACCTAGTGCAATTTTCTTCGAAGCTTTCTTAAGCTTTATCGGGTTGGGATTACAGCCACCTGCTGCATCTTTAGGTACGTTGATTAATGATGGTGTTAAATTACTTAAATTCCAACCACATATTTTAGTATACCCAGCTGTAATCATAAGCTTACTAATGCTGTCCTTTAACTTGCTAGGTGATGGTTTAAGGGATGCACTAGATCCGAAGATGAAAGACTAAAGGAGGAAAGCAAGGATGGAAAAAATATTAGAAGTTAAAGATCTAGAGCTTTCCTTCCATACTTTTGCAGGAGAGGTTAAAGCCATTCGTGGTGTTAATTTCGATCTTTTAAAAGGTGAAACACTTGCAATTGTAGGGGAGTCTGGTTCTGGTAAGTCAGTTACAACTAAGGCGATTATGCGTTTACTACCTGAGTCTAGCTCAGAATTTAAAAATGGACAAATTCTTTTCAATGGAAAAGATTTAACAAAGCTTACTGATAAAGAAATGCAAAAGATTCGTGGGAAAGACATCTCCATGATTTTTCAGGATCCTATGACATCCTTGAATCCAACGATGACAATAGGTAAGCAAATTATGGAGCCAATTTTAAAGCATCGTAAAGTAAGTAAGGCAGAGGCGAGAAAAATAGCAGTAGATTTATTGCGACTAGTTGGTATGCCAAAACCTGAGGCACGTATTAAACAATACCCTCACCAATTTTCTGGCGGACAGCGCCAACGTATTGTTATAGCTATTGCTCTTGCTTGTAATCCACAAATATTAATTGCAGATGAACCAACAACAGCATTAGATGTAACTATTCAAGCGCAAATATTAGAGTTAATGAAAGATTTACAGAAGAAGATTGATACATCAATCATCTTTATTACACATGATTTAGGTGTAGTAGCTAATGTTGCAGATCGAGTAGCGGTAATGTATGGTGGGAAAATTGTAGAAACAGGAACTGTAGATGAGATTTTCTATAATCCTCAGCATCCATATACATGGGGCTTGTTGAGTTCAATGCCTTCTTTAGACACTGCAGAAGAAAAATTATATGCAATTCCAGGAACACCTCCTGATTTGTTAAATCCGCCTAAAGGGGATGCTTTTGCCCTTCGTAGTGACTATGCACTGAAAATAGATTTAGAGGAATCTCCTCCATTCTTTAAAGTTAGTGATACACATTATGCTGCTACTTGGTTATTGCATCCAGATGCACCAAAAGTAGAACCACCTGCATCAATAGTTGAACGTATGAAAAAGTTCCCTGGAAGTCGTTACTACGAAGGGAGTGTAAACTAATGGCTGAAAAATTACTTGAAATAAAAAATTTAAAACAATATTTTAATGAAGGTAAAGAAAATGAAGTTCGTGCCGTAGATGACATTAGCTTTGACATCTATAAAGGTGAAACGTTAGGTTTAGTAGGAGAATCAGGCTGTGGTAAATCCACAACTGGACGAACTATTATTCGACTATATGACGCTACTGAAGGAAAAGTAATTTATGATGGTGTTAATGTACATGACAAAAAATCTAAAAAAGATTTGAAAATCTTTAATCGTAAAATGCAAATGATTTTCCAAGATCCTTACGCATCATTAAATCCACGTATGAAAGTGTTGGATATAATTGCGGAAGGTTTAGATATTCATGGACTAGTTAAAAATCAAACAGAACGCAAGGCACGGGTTATTCAGTTATTGGAAACAGTTGGACTTAATAAAGAACATGCTGAACGTTATCCACATGAATTCTCTGGAGGTCAACGTCAACGTCTTGGTATTGCTAGAGCTTTAGCAGTTGAACCTGAGTTCATCATAGCGGATGAACCAATCTCAGCTCTTGATGTATCTATCCAAGCTCAAGTAGTTAACTTATTGAAGGAACTGCAAGAAGAAAAAGGATTAACTTACCTTTTCATTGCGCATGACCTTTCAATGGTTAAATATATTTCGGATCGAATTGGAGTTATGTATTTCGGTAAGCTAGTGGAGCTTGCTCCTGCTGAAGAATTGTACTTAAACCCATTACATCCTTATACGCAATCTCTATTGTCTGCTATACCTCTTCCGGATCCTAATTACGAGCGTACACGTGTGCGTAAATCTTATGATCCGTCAGTTCATAATTATGCAGATGGAGAAGAAATTGCAATGCGAGAAGTTACTCCAGGTCACTTTGTATTTTGTTCAGAGAAAGAATTCCAAGAACTAAAAGCTATTTCTCAATCACGTGCTTAATAAAACTTTTAATAATAGTAGGCTGAATCGAAGAAATTCGAATTAGCCTACTTTTTTTTTATTGGTTGGTTTATCTTTACAAAGGTAAAACCTTGTCAATAAACCATAGTAATCTAAATCTATGGAAGAATTTAAAAATTATAAAGTTCTAAACTTCGCAAAAAAAGTTTAGTTAAATGCTATTATGGATAAATAAATATATACCCTAAAAATGTCTAATTAAACTTTAATACGAAGAGAGACAAATAATAAAGTTAAATTTTTGATTAATTAGGAATTTTATATCCATATTAGACTTATTGACTCTTTTCATCGAAGGGTATAGTTGTTAGAATGTTAGACGTAAAGAAAGGAAGACGGTTATCATGCACAGAATAATAAAAGGAATTTTTGCAACGATGTTAGGTGTGTTTATCGTAGCACCTGTAGTAACTGCAGCAGAGACAAAATCTTTCTCAAATGAATTTACTGCAAAAGAATATGGCTACAAAACAATCGAGGAATCATTAGTAACCTCGTCCAAACTATTTGTCTACGATTCAGGTCTGACTTTTAACTACCCAGATGCAGTAAGAGGTGTTTATGTGACAGGTCACTCTGCGGGCGGGGAGAAATTCAATCAATTAGTTGAGTTAATGGATGCAACAGAGTTAAATGCCATGGTAATTGACATTAAAGATGATTTTGGAAATCTTACTTATAAACCTAAAGAGGATTCTCCTTTGGTTAAATATGAAATAGGTAAACCATACATAAAGGATCTTAGAGGAGTACTTGAAACGATGGAGGAAAAAGAAATCTATCCAATTGCCCGAGTCGTAGTATTTAAAGATACTGAACTAGCTGAAAGAAAACCGGAATTATCGTTTGTAGAGAACGGTTCCGTTTGGAAGAATGGAAGAGGTGAAGCATTTGTCAATCCCTTTATGCAAGAAGTATGGGATTATAATGTAGAAATTGCTATCGAAGCTGCAAAAATGGGCTTTAAAGAAATACAGTTTGACTATGTTCGTTTTCCAGAGGGCTTTGAAAAAAGGGATACAACACTTAAATATGGCATAGGTAAATATGGCGAATCGGATTTGGATTCTACGCAAAAAAGAGTATCAGCGGTAACTGACTTTGTTGCTTATGCAAGAGAAAAACTTAAGCCTTATGGAGTCCAAGTATCTGTGGATATATTTGGGTATTCAGCAACACTTCCTGAAGCACCAGGTATTGGGCAAAATTTTTCTAAAATCTCCGAAAACGTAGATGTGATTTCATCTATGATTTATCCAAGTCACTGGACATCCTATTTCGGCATTGCTAAGCCGGATTTAGAGCCTTACCGTCTTGTTCAAGAGTATGCAAAGGTGGAGAATGCTAAACTAGCAGAATTAGAAAGCCCTCCGGTATCAAGACCATGGCTTCAAGACTTTACAGCTTCATACCTAGGTAAAGGCAATTACCTTGTATACGGAAAAGAAGAGGTTGAAGCACAAATTAAGGCGTTAAATGAAGCAGGGATAAATGAATTCTTATTATGGAATGCAGGCAATAAATATTCTTCTGGTGTAGATTACACTCCGATAAATTAATCCATTAAAAAGTAGGCGATTGCCTACTTTTTTTGATTTAGAAAGTAAGAAGAATCATTTTACTCGGAGTTATCTGTGCTCCTCAAGCAATTTTTTTATTCGAAAGGAGGCAACAGAGAGGTTTTACAAATTGTATCTTTGGGAATAACTAATTATATAATAGAAGTGCAATGATTAGATCAATTCATTTTAAGAATTTTGCCATCAGAGAAATGTAGTTTTTTTGTCATAATGAAACTTTTCTTCATGGAAAACGTACTATATAGTGTAACAGCAATTTTCATTAGTAGCTGACTAAATGAGAATGATATTTTTTATAAAATTATGTTTAGGATCTTATGAAAATGGGTATTAATGTATTAAAAGGCACATTATTATTTTAGAAATATATTAAAATGTACACTTTATGAACGTTCTTTCAAATACTAATGCTTTCAGAAAATATTTCAAATAAATGTATTTTAAATACCTATATATTAGTGTATACTAATAAAAGTATTCAACTTAATTAAATTAATTATAATCTACTTTATATAACACAAGTAACAATCGAGAGGAAGTGTTTTTTGAATGATGGTTACATTATTTACTTCACCAAGCTGTACTTCATGTAGAAAAGCAAAAGCATGGTTAGAAGAGCATGAAATTCCTTACACGGAACGTAATATTTTCTCAGAACCTTTGAGTATTAGTGAAATTAAAGAAATACTTCGCATGACAGAAGACGGTACAGATGAAATTATTTCAACCCGATCTAAAATTTTTCAAAAGTTAAATGTAGATGTGGAGAGCTTGCCACTTCAAAGATTGTACGAGTTAATACAAGAATATCCTGGTTTACTACGTAGACCAATTATATTAGATGAAAAACGTTTACAAGTCGGATATAATGAAGACGAAATTCGTAGATTTTTACCTAGAAAGGTCCGTGCTTATCAGTTATTGGAAGCACAACGACTTGTTAATTAGTGCATAATAAAGCTGGTGGTTTTTCAAAGAAAATTTGAAAAACCACCAGCTTTTCTTTATCAGTTTTACTCGCCGCGTGTTATAATTTTTACATACTGTAAAATGTTGTATCAATTTTTTTAAAAGTGAAGCTGGAATCCTTTTCTTTTTTTCTTAAACAACATACAATAGTATTAGACACTACAGTAATGAGGCGGTAAGAAGCGAAAGGAGATGTGTTAAATGGATATCGAGCGCATCAATGACAACACTTTCAAAGTATACATTTCATACATCGACATTGAAGAAAGAGGCTTCAGCCGAGATGAAATTTGGTTTAATAAAGATAAGAGCGAGCAGCTTTTTTGGGAAATGATGGATGAAGTTCATGATGATGATCATTTTGAAGAGTTAGATGGTCCTTTGTGGATACAAGTTCATGCGATGGAAAAAGGTTTAGAAGTGATTGTCACTCGAACAGAAATGGCAAAAGATGAACAATCAGACGATAGCTTAAGATCAGAAGATTTATCAAATAAGATTTTTAAGAATGCTGTCTCCAATATGGGGCCACATGAGTTTGATGATTTTTCGAACTATATGGATGACCTAGATGAAATACCTTCCGAATATACATTTGTATTTGAAAATTTTGAAGATGTAATTGGCTTGTCTAAAAAACTTGAGGATTTAGATTTTGATACTTCCTTATATCATTATAACGAAAAATATTACTTACATGTAGCGTTTGATATGGATTTGGTTGAGTTAGAAGCTATATTAAATACATTAAGTGTTATTTCAGAATTTGGACAAAGCACTAAAACAACCATTCACATAATTCAAGAATACGGCAAAGAAATAATTGCTAATAATGTAATGGAAGAACTTAATAGACATTTTTAATGCCTTCTTTAAAGAAGGTTTCAGATTGTAGGTGAAGTTATTTTTTAACTTTTTCTACAATCTTTTTTTATGAATGATTCAAAAACAAAATATATGAAAAAGTAGTTAACATATAAAAATTACATTATTGTGATTTTTTTGAATACTCTGTATAGTAGGAGTTGGAGGTGATTTTCATATTAACAGCTTTAACTACGGAAGGTAAGGTTTTTATCCCTTCTCACTATTCGAATGACATTTTAAAGTATAGTAAGCGCTCCGTTCATTTTCAATGTGCTGAATGTCATGAAAAGGTAATATTAAGAATAGGGAATATAAAAGTGCCCCATTTTGCACATTACCGCAACTCGTCGTGTGCCCATTCTTTTTCAGAAGGAGAAAGCCAAGATCATTTGAATGGAAAAATCCAGCTTTATGATTTTCTAGAACGCTTAAAAATTCCTTGTGAACTGGAGCCCTATCTCCAAGATATTAAACAAAGGCCAGATATTTTAGTCCAAGCCCACGAAAAAGTAGCATTAGAATATCAGTGCAGTATAATAACTCCCGAGGTTATTCGAAAACGTAATTTGGGATATCAAAACTCAAATATCCAACCCCTTTGGATCTTAAAAACCCCCGACTTAGCCGATTTTTCTTCGAAATCGATAGGTTCGATGAAAATAGCTCCTTTTCAACTTGAATTTATCCTGTCTACCAAAGCGTATGGTAGAATTCTTATCACCTTTTGTCCTCAAACAAAAAACTTTTCCTACTTATCTAATTTTCTCCATGCTTATTCCAATTATTTTGTCGTTAAAGTAAATAAATTACCCATTAGTCTACAAACATGGCCATTAGCAATGGTAAAAAAAATAACAGAGGAAGAATTCCAGGAATATCTCATTATTTACAATAAAAAACGTCTAAATCGGTTAAACAATTTATATCTTTATAATAGAAAGGGGATTCAATCCGAATTTTTGAAGGTTTGCTATAGATGGAGAATTCATCCTCAGCAGATACCTATGTTCATAGGCATACCATCACTTGAGGCAGAAGCCTTTCTTGAACATAGCTGTGAATGGCAGCTACAATTAATCGACTTCTTACAAGTAAATAAGATTGCTTTAAATTCAGTTTCTGTTCATCATTATAGTTCATTCCTAGCAACTAGCCGTTGGAGAAAGTCAGAACAAATAGAAAAACGAATGAAGGCTATACAAGCATATATAGATGTAATTCAGGAATGCTTAGAACAGACGGATAAAAATATCTCAGATAGTACATTTAATTACCCAAAAATGTATAAGATACTTTATCAGCATTTCCTTGCAAAGGGAGCAGAAAATTGAGAAAATAGAACTGATTCGTTGCACGAAACAATGGAAGGAGAGGTAAAAATGTCAGCAGACGTTAAGAATAAAATATTAACAAGAAATGAAGTTGAAGAAAATCTTACTTGGAGATTAGAGGATATTTTTCCTACAGAGGATGAATGGGAAAAAGATTTTAGCGAGGTAGCAGAATTAGCTAAAAAGGCATCTTCTTATCAAGGGACGATAGAAAATGGACCGGAAGCATTATTAAATGTATTAACATATCGTGATGAGTTAACTATGAGATTGCGTAAGCTCTACACTTATGCCCATATGCGCAGTGACCAAGATACTGCAAATAGCAAATATCAAGCGATGGATAGTCGGATAAAATCTTTATTTGTAAAGGTTTCTACAGAGCTTTCATTTTTGGTGCCTGAAATATTATCTTTAGATGAAACGACTCTAAAAAATTATTTACAAGAAAATAAAGGCTTACAAGTTTATCGCCAAATGCTTGAAGAAATAAACAAGGAACGTCCGCATGTACTTCCAAAAGAACAGGAGGCTTTACTCGCGCAGTTTGCTGAAATTGCTGGAGCCTCTGCAGATACCTTTGGAAAATTAAATAATGCTGATTTAGAATTTCCGTTTATAAAGGATGAAGAGGGTAATGAAGTACAAATAACACATGGTCGTTACTCACGCTTTTTAGAAAGTGAAGATAGAAGAGTACGGGAAGATGCATTTAAAGCTATGTATGAAACTTATGGTAAGTTTCGCAATACTTTTGCATCCACTTTAAGTGGAAATATTAAAGGTGATAATGTTAATGCTCAAATTAGAAATTATGCATCTGCAAGAGAAGCGGCACTATCGACAAATCACATTCCTGAATCTGTATATGATAATTTAGTTGGAACAATAAATAAAAACGTTCATTTACTTCATAGGTATGTTAGTCTACGTAAAAAAGTTTTAGGCTTAGAGGAGTTACATATGTGGGATTTATATACGCCACTTGTTAAAGAGCTTAAAATGGAGTATACGTATGAAGAGGCCTGTAAGACGATGCTAGAGAGCTTTGAGCCATTAGGTGAGGAATACGTATCAATAGTAAAAAACGGCCTTGAGAATCGCTGGGTGGACGTTGTAGAAACGAAAGGTAAGCGGTCAGGAGCATATTCATCGGGTACCTATGGAACAAATCCATATATTCTAATGAACTGGCAAGATAATGTGAATAACTTATTTACACTTGCTCATGAGTTTGGACATAGTATTCATAGCTATTATACAAGAGAAAATCAACCATATGTATATGGAGATTATTCTATTTTTGTTGCAGAGGTTGCTTCTACTTGTAACGAAGCATTGTTGAATGACCACTTACTCAAAACAATAGAAGATCCTAAAAAGCGCATTTACTTATTAAATCATTGGCTAGAAGGATTTAGAGGAACAGTATTCAGACAAACAATGTTTGCAGAGTTTGAGCATATTATTCATCAATTAGACCAAGACGGAGAAGCTTTAACAGCAGATAAGTTAACAGAGGTCTACTATGAATTGAATAAAAAGTATTTTGGTGATGATATAGTAATTGATGAGCAAATTGGATTAGAATGGGCGAGAATTCCACACTTCTATTACAACTATTATGTATATCAATATGCTACTGGTCTAAGTGCTGCAACCGCTCTGAGCAATCAGATTTTATCTGAGGGCAAACCAGCAGTTGAACGCTATATCAATGAATTCTTAAAGGCCGGATGCTCGGATTATCCAATTGAAGTATTGAAAAAAGCAGGAGTAGATATGAATACAGCTGCTCCAATAGAAGAGGCTTGCCGTGTATTTGAAGAGAAGTTAAATGAGTTAGAGAAACTATTATCGTAATTGTTTATGACGTCCAATCCATTAAAGGATTGGACGTTTTTTAATTCATACAAACTTAAGGAAACTTAGATGTATTCTTTAATATTGACGAATTTGTGAAAGTGGAGCTTAATCGGTTGTTTTTATCACTGGAGCATGCTAAAGTAAGAGTGTGAAATAAATCACAAGATAACATACACCCCTTTGTTTGAACGTGAACATTTCTCCCATCCCCTTTGTAAAAAGCCCTTTCCTAACTGAGGAAAGGGCTTTTTCTTTTTTTTGATAAAAAAGAAAAAAAGTTCTTTTAAGCAGCTTCAATAAGTAGTTTGTAAATCATACTCGTACATTTATATGTTTTGATAAAAGAAACAAGCCGCGACTCCAGTGGGTTGACTAAGGCAAACAAGCGTGAATGCGGCTATGATGGCTTAACAATCACCTCAGGGCTTCAAATTAGCATCTAATTTAACTATGCTTACTCCAACCTAGTTATTTGTAGCAACAGATGGCTACTCCTCAGCAGAAAGCGTCCGTAAAACGGAAATGCCCCTCTATTTTTCAATGATTCATATATAAAATCCAATGTAATAAAAATAACTGTAAACAATTCATAATAGAATTGTTTACAGTTAGCTTCAGTATAT
Source organism: Psychrobacillus sp. FSL K6-2843 (assembly GCF_038626375.1). NCBI lineage: Bacteria > Bacillati > Bacillota > Bacilli > Caryophanales > Bacillaceae > Psychrobacillus > Psychrobacillus sp. FSL K6-2843. The sequence continues at coordinate 1,180,269 of NZ_CP152021.1, forward strand.
ATTTATCTATTTTTTAAACGCCATAATACTAGATTTGGGAGCAAAACTCTTTCGACTTCTTGTCGTAAGAGAAGCTTTTTGAGCTCAAATTCAGCTTGTTGCTCTGTTAAACCATAATAATCGGCGATTTCCTTAGTGGTTAATGAATGAAAACGATTAAATAATTTATCTAGTCCGGGTGGATCTTGTCTTCTTGGAAGATCATCTAACATTTCTTGTAAAATTTGTACATATATATCATAAGAATAAGTGCCAGATATTTTAATGCCTTCATCTTCAATATGTTCATTGAAAAAGACAATCGTAGGAAATGTGTCTACTTCCATTTCACATGTGATGGATAAATCACTTTGGAAGGAACGTAGGCATTCTTTCGACTGAAAGTCACGTGAAAATTCCTCTACATCAATTTTGGCTTCACTAGCTAGCTCCTGTAATACAGAAAAGGAAGTAACATTCTTTGTTTGAAGAAATAAATATTCCTGTATTTTGTTGAAAAAACGAAGTGCTGCTTTTCTACCTTGAAATTCTGCCGCTTTTACTGCAATTGAAGGTAAGACAGAATGCTGGCTATATGGATAGTTTATATTATCGTCTACTGATGTTTCACTTGTGGCGTTGCAAACAGTATTCAAGTTGTTAAGTCGAGTGCTAAGGACTGTACGAATTGTAAAGTACTGACCGTACTCTACTTGCAATTTCCGAATAATCGGTTGCAAATCCCAACAAGCAGAACAAAGTGGATCTAAAAACATATACATTTCAAGTGGCTTGTTTGTAATAGGAGTTGCGATCGGCTCAACCGGAATTTGTATTCTTGTCACATCTTTTCCTCCTCATGACTCATTTGATTGACCATGTGGTTGGCAGTAAGCACAAGTCTTCTATATAAATCATGTCGCACCTTTCCTTCCAGTCCGACTTCGTCCATGGCTTCTGACATGCAGCTTAGCCATGCTTCTGCACGTTCAGGTGTAATCGAGAAAGGGTTATGACGCATCTTTAACATTGGATGGCCATGTTCTTCTGTATATAAGTTAGGTCCCCCAAGATATTGGGTTAAAAATTGTTTTTGTTTACGCGCGGTTTCCGTTAAATCATCTGGAAAAATTGGCTTTAGCTTTGGATGTTTTGCTACTTTGCTATAAAACGTATCAACAAGGAGTGATAATTTTTCTGCACCTATCTCGTCGTATGGTAAAATCGGGCTCTGTGTCATAGTTGTTTACTCCTTTGCTTTAGCGCTAAATACATTTTAGCAATCTAATACGAATATCTCAAACAATTAGACTGTGATAAAAATAAATATAGAAAAAACGACCATTTTTAAAGGTCGTTTATACGTTATGCCAAGAAGTTGTTTAGAACTTTTTTCACATAATTCTCTGTTTCTTTATAAGGAGGAATACCATTATACTTTTTTACTGAACCGGGTCCTGCGTTATAGGCAGCCAAAGCATTTTCTATATTACCATCAAATTGTTCAAGCATTTGCTTCAAATACTTTGTCCCACCCATAATATTTTGTTCCGGGTCAAGAATGTTCTGTACTCCTAAATACTTAGCTGTTCCTGGCATTAGCTGCATCAATCCGGAAGCTCCCGCAGAGCTAACTGCATTTGGATTATAATTGGACTCTTGTTTAATGACAGAAGAAATTAGCTTTGCTGGCACATTATATGCTTCTGAAGCTCTATTTATAAGTTCATCTATTGATGAGGAACCTATAGAAGTAGAGGCTTGTCTTATATTTAAGGAATTATTTATACCATTTTCGGGTATATAAACTGGTAAGTCGCCACTATAAAATAGTGAATCTATATTATCAGATGAACTGCTATTAGTATTACCTTGCAGAACCTGGCCAAGCATTTCTGAAAACAGGGCGGATGTGCTATTGTTTTGGGTGCTTTGGACACTTCCCAGTATTTGCATTGCATTTATATCCATCAATGTTTTTAAAGACTTAATATCTATAAGTCATCAACCTTTCAAAGAATTCATAGCCTTTACAAGGCGTGCAATCTTTTTATCGGTCGAACGAAGGGGAATTTGATGCCTATCCAGTAATTTAAAAAAGAATTTTTGCCCTTCTTCGACATCTTTACATTCAAATTCTATCTCATAATCTTCTACGTTACTATATAAGGAGTGATCCAAGAAAAGTGTTCCTTCTTCTAACTTCAATTGGGCGCGATTAGTTTGTATGCTACCAAAGCAAGTAAGATGTTTAGTAGAAATAATCTCCTCTATAAACGGAATGGAAGGAAAAATAGCTTTCTGTATAATTATATCTCTTTCATCATCAGTAACCAAAACTGTTTGCTCATTCATAATATGCTCTTCAATTGGAGTCTTCAGTGTAAGCTCATTGCGATCATCAAGAACTCTTAAACGAAACCCCATGCGATTATTTTTAAAGAATTGGTCTGCTGTATCGTAATAATAATTAGCCTGAGTTTTAAATTCATTTGGTTTAATGTTAAAGAAATCACTTATTCTCGTGAATTCTTCTTTAGTTAATAAGTTTTTAAATTCAATCTCTTGCTCCGATTGCATAGTCTCACACCTTTCTTATTATTTCATTATAGACGGTTTGCAAGGAGTTTCAATATGTTAAAATAGTTACAGAATAGACAGAAGGGAACGATGTGTTTTGCCTATTACATTTCAAGTACAAAGCGGAGTACAACTGGAAAATGATATTCGCTTTACTTTAGAAGATGTACCTCAAGGATTGACTATAAAAGCAGGTGGTCAGATGATTACAGATTCTGATTCATTAGCCTTCGTATATTTATTGGAGGGAGAGACTGAATATCACTATCTGAAATTCGGTCAGGATGTTTGGCCATTGCTTGTCAGCACACTTAAGGCGGTGCAAGATCCCGTATTACAAATTGGGGATAAAAGAATCGTCTTAGAAAAATTTAAAGAAGAATTAGAAATGCTTATATTTAATATTGAAGGAAATGATAACTATGGAGCAGATTTTGCTCAGTCAGTTGAGAATGCTTTTAATGAAATTTTAAAAGCGGAATAAGTGTTCAAGTGGAGGTTTATTAGTATGGGCCAATGGGAACGTTTTTTAGAACCATATAAACAGGCAGTTGCAGAGTTAAAAGTTAAATTAAAAGGAATGCGTACTCAATTTGATATTGAGAATACAAATTCCCCGATTGAATTTGTAACTGGTAGAGTGAAACCACTCGCAAGTATATACGATAAGTCATTAGAAAAGGGAATTGTGTTTGAACCTTCTGTAACGCTTGCAAAAGAAATACCGGATATTGCGGGACTGCGAATGATGTGTCAATTTGTCGATGATATAGAAACGGTGGTTCAGTTACTTCGAAGTAGAAAAGACATCACTATTGTTGAAGAGAGAGATTATATAAGTCATAAAAAACAAAGTGGTTATCGATCCTTTCATGTGATCATTGAATACCCTGTTCAAACCATTCATGGAGAGGTAAATATATTAGCGGAAATTCAAATCCGCACTTTAGCAATGAATTTTTGGGCCTCCATTGAGCATTCGTTAAATTATAAATATAAAGGTGTATTTCCAGAAGAGATAAAAAATCGTTTGCAATATGCAGCTGAGGCTGCTTTTCGTTTAGATGAAGAGATGTCTCTTATCAGAGGGGAAATACAGGAAGCCCAAAAGTATTTTAGTGAAAACAAGGAGCTATCCACTCCTCGCATCAAAGAAGAAAAAATATAAAGAGAGGCCGTGGTAATAATGAAGTTTTTTATACAGTCTCGAAATGATGAACTCTCCAATCAATTAATGGAAACTGCCAAAATGTATCTTACTGACTTTGGGCTTGTATTAGATGAAGAGACCCCGGATATTGTCCTATCAATAGGTGGAGATGGAACTTTGTTGCATGCCTTTCATAAATACAAACATATGACAGATTCTGTTGCGTTTGTTGGTATCCACACCGGACATCTTGGTTTTTATGCAGATTGGAAGCCATCAGAAATAGAAAAGCTAGTGATTAGTATTGCGAAAAAAGAATTTAAAGTAATAGAGTATCCTTTATTGGAGGTTACTATTAACTATAAGCACGAAGAGGATAACTCCGTTTATCTGGCGTTAAACGAATCTACCGTTAAATCCCCAGATGTAACGCTAGTAATGGATGTTGAGTTAAATGGAAGTTTGTTTGAAAGATTTAGAGGAGACGGCTTGTGTATGTCTACTCCATCGGGAAGTACAGCCTATAATAAAGCACTTGGTGGAGCGATAGTACATCCATCCCTAGAGGCGATGCAGTTAGCTGAAATTGCTTCAATTAACAATCGAGTATTTAGGACAGTTGGCTCTTCTTTAGTTTTACCAAAACACCATACGTGCCTATTGAGACCTGTTAATGGTCCAGATTTTATGGTAACTGTGGATCATCTTCACTTGTTGCACAAAGATGTTGCTTCAATCGAATATAGAGTAGCAGAGGAAAGAGTTCGTTTTGCTAGATTCCGTTCCTTCCCATTTTGGACAAGGGTACATGACAGCTTCATAGATAGTGATTTAAAATAATGACAGAAAATCAGATAAAGCTTTCTTTTTCTATTAACGAATCTGTTTTACTAAGAGATGCTATCAGTCAGTATGGAATATCCAAAAAAGCTCTTACAAGTATTAAATATGATGGCGGTCAAATTTTAGTTAACGGGGAAGAAAAGACAGTAAGACATACTCTTGCTAAGGGTGATATAGTCACTATCGTGTTTCCACGAGAGAAAAAAAGCGAAGGATTAATCGCGGAGGAAATGTTCTTTCCTATATTATTTGAAGATGAGCATTTACTTGTTATATCTAAAAAAGCTGGAATAAGTACAATTCCTTCCCGGGAACATCCTATGGGAACATTAGCGAATGGGATTTGTGGATATTTAGAAAAGAATTCTTCTGCTTCAACTGTACATATTGTTACTAGGCTAGACAAAGATACGTCAGGAATAGTGTGTATTGCAAAGCATCGTCATGCTCATCACTTACTGAGTGAAATGCAAAAGGCAGGTGCAATTTCAAGAACTTATGAAGCGATTGTACATGGTTATGTAGGACAAGATTCCTTCCTCATTGATGCACCCATTGGACGAAAAGACAATAGTATAATCGAGCGAATGATAGACCCAGAAGGAAAACAGGCTAAAACATCGGTAGAAGTGTTGAGTCGATTTACTGTTAAAGGTGAAAAGTTGAGTCATGTCAGATTAAAGCTCTTTACTGGTAGAACCCATCAGATTAGGGTACATATGATGTCTGTTGGACACCCACTATTAGGAGATGATCTATATGGTGGAAGACTTAATTTAATATGCCGTCAGGCTTTGCACGCCAAACAATTAGAATTGGTTCATCCTTTTACTAAACAACCATTATATATAGAAGATAAATATCCTATGGACTTGCAAGCTATTTTTGATATCATTTAAAAGGAAAAGTGAATGAAATATTAAAACAAGGGGAGTGACAATGATCACTACCCTTGATTATTTTTGAATAATTTTCCTAAAACATTTTTGAGGTTCATTATTTCCATATAGTTTCAAAAAAATTTCCCAGGGAATAATATATTGATGTAACTTTTGTTGCCATTTTAAGAAAGCTATTGCTTATTAAAAACAGTGGTCATACAATAGTAAAGGTTATATGCCGGAAGGAGGGAAAGATATGAAAGAGGAAAAAGTGGATCTATTGGAACTTGAGGAATCAAATTTAATTCATTTTTTGCTTACAGATTCTATGGATGATTTTAGAGAGATTTTTATGGAACTTCATCCTTACGATCAGTCAATATTTTTTGAGAAGGTAGAGCCAGAATTACGACAGAAAATCTTTCATTATCTTTCTCCGAAAGAGATGGCAGAGCTTTTTGAGGCAACTAAGTTTGATGAAGAACTGTATGAATTTTACTTAAAAGAAATGGACACAACGTATGCAGCCGATATGCTTTCGTTCATGTATGCTGATAATGCAGTAGACGTACTAAACGAACTAGAGGATGCACAAGTAGCAAGTTATTTAAATATTATGGACAAAGAATCTGCACAGGAAATCAAGGACCTGTTAGATTATGAAGAATATACAGCTGGATCTATAATGACAACTGAATATGTCGCTATTCCAGAAAACTCCACTTGTCGTTCTGCCATGACAATATTAAGAAATGCAGCTCCTGATGCCGAAACGATTTATTATTTATTCGTTGTAGATGAATCACATAGGCTTGCAGGGGTCATATCATTGAGAGACCTTATCGTAGCAGATGAAGATACTTTGATAAAAGATATTATGAATGAGCGTGTTGTAAGTGTTCTAGTAAACGAAGATCAAGAAGAAGTCGCTAAAATGATTAAGGATTATGACTTTTTAGCTGTCCCTGTTCTAGATTTTGAGAACCATTTACTTGGAATTGTAACAGTAGATGATATTATCGACGTATTAGATGAAGAAGCGTCAGATGATTATTCCAAACTTGCCGCAGTATCTGATATGGATACATTTGATAAGGGTCCATTTTCGGCTGCAAGAAAGAGACTTCCATGGCTGATCATTCTTCTATTCTTGGGGATGATGACGGCAAATCTGATGAGTATTTTTGAGCAAACATTAGACAAGGTTGCACTTCTTGCGGTGTTTATCCCTCTAATTGCGGGTATGGCCGGTAATAGTGGGACACAGGCGCTAGCCGTTGCTGTACGCGGGATCGCAACAGGCGATATCGAGGAGCAAAGTAAAACTAAACTATTATTTCGTGAAGCTGGTACAGGCTTAATAACAGGATTAATCTGCGGGCTACTTGTGATAGGAGTTATTTACTTTTGGAAACATGATCTTTTAATCGGGATGCTCGTTGGAGCTGCAATATTTGGATCAATATTTTTTGCTACACTTGGAGGATCATTTATTCCTTTACTCATCCATCGCATGAAAATCGATCCAGCTGTAGCATCTGGACCATTCATAACGACCATCAATGATTTAATTAGTATTTTAATCTATCTGGGCTTAGCGACATTGTTCATCTCTTCTTTATAAATTAACCAAATCAATGTTTTTTGCATAAGGTAAAGGAAAAAGGATGTGTCAATGAGCTCATTAAATGATCCTTTACTTTTTATACAAGGGCCACCGGTTTTTCATCTTCCTCCCGAATTTAAAGAAGTTATAGAATTCGAAAAGCTAGTAGAAGATGGAGAGGAAGAAAGTACTTCGATTTATGAAAAAAACAGTGAAATGTCCGGCACAACTTCAGCTATTTTAGATAAATTATATTTTTTAGCAAAGCCATTTCAACGCCAAGTATACCGCCCATTAAACTTTCATTTAAAAGGTGGGGGAATACTGCAGGGAGAAGTTGAGGAAGTGAACGGAAAAAGCGTTACAATTAAATTGAACTCAGGAGAAAATGCTGTCTATCCAATTGAGCAAGTTATAAAAATTACTTGGCGAGGAAGTATAATGAAATAAATAATGGTTAATATATGATTAGCTTTTTTACGAGAAAAGCAGTAGATAAAAGACACGTCCCTAAGGGTACGTGTCTTTTATCTATTCAATAATTGCTTCGGTTAATTTCAAACAAAGCTATTCATTTACAAAAAAATCCAAATAAGATCAAAAGAAGGTAGTACAAGTACAGCTAATGCTTTAAAAAAACAATGATTAAAAACCGTTCGGTGGTTAGCCCGAACGGAATAGACACTACATTATTGAAACGATTAGTCACATACATCTAAAAATACATCCGCTACGCATTCAATACCACAGAAACAGTTTAAATCTACGGTTACACAGCTACCAGTTAAATCGAAATTACGTACCTTACAAATTTGTTTGAAATCAATTTTAGTACCATCACCGTTTAATAAATTTACTCCGTGTCGTTGAGCGTCAAGTGGTTCTAAAACTCTTAATGTAGCACAACAGTTATCAAAGATATCTTCTACACGGAAAAATACTGATACGCAATCATTATCATGTGGTCTAGGTGTTAAATCACGGAAAAAAGCTTTGAAGGGATCTCCATCTTTTGTCAATAACATGAAAACACGTGTATCTGCATTATTTCTTGATGGACTTACAAGTCCTCCAAGTGGCTCTAAAAAGCAACTAGTTGGACACGGACCGCAATTATTTTCTGCTTGATCTTGTATATCTTTAATAGCTCGAACTACGTCACATACGCAACGTTGATTTTTATCATGGTGACCAGAAACGTGTTCATTATTTCCACAACCCATAAATATTCACCTCCTTTGTCTCTTCTTAAGTAATTTATGTAGGGGTACAGTTTTGGATAGGGGCAAATAGCTCAGATAGAATTGCATAATTCAATTTTGCGCGTACATACTAACTAAAAAAGGAGCAAAGAACCTATGAAAAAAATAGTGTGTGTTCTCCTGTTATTATTCTTAATGGCTGCTTGTTCAGGCCCAGAATATAAGGTGTATTCTGATGGAGATACTTCCAAACTTGAAGAGCTCCTTAAAGAGCAGGATAAAATTGTTGGATATAAAAGTGTAATGGATAACAATGATGTTCTGGTAGCGATTGATATAGCAAGATTAAAACGATTTCAAAAAGTGAAAATCGAAGATGAAGTAAAAAAGGAAATTGAAAAAGAGTTCCCGGATAAAGAGGTTATAGTGACAGGGGATATCAAAATCAAATGGGAAATTGAAAAAATCATGAATAAAGAAAAGAAAAATGAAAAATTGAAAAAAGCTATCGAAGAAATTAAAACCCTATCGAAGGAAGAGACCTAATGGATCAAAAACAATTTCAAAAAGTTGTTGATAAGCAGACTCCCAAAGCCCCGGTGTTTATGAATTGTTTAAAAGCTTTTATAGTAGGTGGAATATTTTGTACAGTAGGTCAATTAATAACATTCTTCTATATGCGCTTTTTTCCTTTTACTGAAAAAACAGCAGGGAATCCTACTGTTGCAACGATGATATTCATAGCTATGATTTTAACAGGGACAGGCTTATATAAAAAAATTTCCCAGTTTGGAGGAGCGGGATCTGCGGTGCCCGTTACCGGATTTGGTAATGCAGTTATCTCCGCTTCCATAGAACATAAAACAGAGGGTTATGTATTAGGGGTCGGTGGTAACATGTTTAAGCTTGCAGGATCAGTTATCGTATTTGGCGTGCTTTCTGCATTTTTTGTGGCTCTAGTTAAAACAATTCTCGTCAAATTGGGAGTGGTCTCATGGTAAATACCGGTGGAACTATTTCATTTACACAAAGGCCGAGCATCGCAAGTGCAGGCGTTGTTGTTGGACCTGTGGAAAAAGTGAGCCCATTTGCGGAGTCTTTTGATGAAATATTAACGACAGAAAAGGAAAAAAACGAAACTTATGAACAGGCCGCTAGTCGATTTATAGAAAAGGCTTGCTCAATTGCTGTTAGTAAGGTTCATGAAAAGATGGATAATATTGATTTGTTTATTGGAGGAGACCTAGTCAATCAAATGTCGCCTTCCAGCTTTGCAGCAAGAAAGCTTGCAATTCCTTACTTTGGCGTATTTTCTGCTTGTGCAAGTTCTATGGAAGCAACTATCATTGGCTGCCTCCTGTTAGAAACGGGAAATTCGAAAAGTATCCTTGCTGGTGCTTCAAGTCATCATCCCACTGTGGAAAGACAGTTCAGATATCCTTTGGAGTATGGGGCGCAAAAGCCTAAGACTGCACAATGGACAGTAACGGCTGCTGCTTTTGCTCTTTTACAGAGCAATGCTAAAAATGCACCCTATATTTCTCATGCGACGATGGGAAGAGTAGTGGATGGAAAGCAATCGAATCCTCTCCATATGGGAGCTGCTATGGCCCCAGCTGCTAGAGATACAATCGAACGTCACTTAAAAAACACAAACAGTAAAATGTCAGATTATGATTTGATAATGACAGGTGACTTAGGAAAGATAGGACTTTCTATATTAAAAGAGATGTTTCAGGATGAAAATAGCGGAGTAATTTTGCAGGATGCTGGAGCTCAATATTATGGAGATGACCAATTCTTTAATGCCGGTGCGAGTGGTCCTGGCTGTTCTGCTTCAGTATTTTTTAGTCATATATACAGTCAACTCAAAAAAGGTACATTTAAACGGGTTTTACTAATAGCTACAGGTGCATTGCTTTCTCCATTAACTTATCAACAGGGAGAAACCATCCCATGCATAGCACATGCTATTGAATGTCGAATGGAGAAGAAGGGATAATATGATTTCATCATTAATTACAGCTTTTATCGTCGGAGGTTTAATTTGTGTAATTGGACAAATTCTAATGGATGTTTGTAAACTAACACCAGCTCATACATTAAGCGGTATGGTGGTAGCAGGGGCAATTTTAGATGGTTTTGGTTTATATGAGCCCCTTATTGATTTTGCAGGAGCGGGGGCAACAATTCCGATCACTTCCTTTGGGAACTCATTAACCCATGGTGCACTCGCAGAAGCTGAAAAACATGGCTTAGTTGGAGTAATAACTGGAATGTTTGAGGTAACGAGTTCCGGTATCAGTGCAGCTATATTATTCGGAATAATTGGTGCTTTTATATTCCAAAAACGAAAAACAACCTATTAAGCAAAATGCCCTATTTCTTGCGCCCCCCTTGCATACTATAAGTTGAAAGGAAGGGGGGAAAGGATATGTACGGTTATTGTGATGGAGGATGTTACGGTTACGGCGGAGGCTACGGATATGAGGGTGGCTACGGTGGAAATAAAGGTGCAGGCTCAACATTTGTATTAATCGTTGTTTTATTCATTTTATTGATCATTGTCGGAGCTAGCTTTCTCCCTTAAACCTGATTATAAATAATGCGAGGGGGAAATTACATGCAAAATTCTTTTTTCAGAGCGATTGAGAATAAAACCGGTGTATCAATGGATGAGCTTTTCACACTAGCTAACGCCATTTCAAATGCTGATTTTACCAATGAACATCAAGTTCGTAAAATCGTAAGAAAAGTAGGCAGGCTTGCCAACAAACCTGTTTCTAAAGAATTAGAAGATCAACTGACGAACTCAATCCTCCAAAAAGGAAGTTCAATCAGTTTAACCGATATTGAAAAAATGCTGTAATATTTAAAAAATAGGTTTAAGGTAAATTAAACAAGGGTAAAGAGCATATAGTTTTATAATGGAGGTGGATAAGAATGGGGTATATTATTCCAGTACAACCTTTGCAGTCGCAAATTTATGCGAATCGTATGCAAATGGAAGAATATAATTTTGCTCAAATCAATAATGTTCAAAATGTTAAAATGAAATCGATTTTCGATGATCACTTAGCTGACCTTCAACAAAAAGAAGGAATAGAACAACAAGAAGAAAAGCAGTTATCGGGTAATAAAGAACTTTCTAGCTTGCCATTATCTAAAGGCTTTATCCAACCAAATCCCGTTAATTTATCACCTATCATTGCAGAAATATCAGGTAAAGGTAACTATGTGAATACCTATATTTAAGCAAAGAGTAAAACCCGCTAACCTATAGTTAGCGGGTTTTACTCTTTATAATTCTTTTTCCATCGCTCTATGAGGGATACCAGCTTCCAAAAATTCAGGAGACGTGATGACATAATCTCTTTTTTCATAAAAGGGTATTGCGTGACTCTGAGCGTTTAACTTTAGTTTTTTAAATTGATGATCCTTTGCGTAATCTTCCATACATTCCATCATCAAATTACCTAGTTTTTTCCCTCTATATTCAGGTAAGATACATACGCGTTCTACTTTACCAATAGTGGGCTCAGCAATGCGAATCCGACCAGCTCCAAAAGGAGTATCTCCGTCATAAGCAACAAAATGTGTTGCTTTCATGTCGTATTCGTCTAACTCTAAATGCAGAGGAACGTCTTGTTCCTCTACAAATACTTTTCTTCTTATAAATATTGCATCATCGTACTCTTTCTCAGTTTCAACAATCTTTGCAAATACCAATGGTTACTCAGCTCCAGACAATCTAAATGTTTCATATACGGTCCAGGAACCGTCTTCTAGCTGATACAACAGATGAATTCGATCTATCTCTTCCTCGAATTCTGCTCCAATCATTTTTAATTGTGGCAATATATCGTCATGCTCACTTGCACTAAGTTTTTGTGCAATAGTAATATGAGGTACAAATGAATAGGTTTCATCATCATGATACTCAATTGAATTCAGATCCTCATGTAATTTTTCAAGCTCTTGTGTAGATTGAATATTGAAGTAGATAGCATTTGTTACAGGAGCAAAAGAACTTACTTTTGTTGTTTTCATTATAAAGGGCTTATGGGTCTTAGCTATTTCATTAATTTGGTTAGCTATTGTTTTAATTTGGGCTTCATCTGCTTCAAAAACTCCCTTTAAAGTCATATGAGGAGTAATAAGAGCATAATGGGGATCATAACGCTTTCTATAAGAGTTCGCAAAATCTTGCACCTTTTTTGATGGAAAAGCAACAATACCGTATTTCATAATCATGACCTCCTTAAAATTATCTTACAATATATTTCTATTATACCAAAAACATCTTAAAGACTGAAATTGTTTTGCAGTGATCTTTTAATGTCTGGTTGCCATAGCTTCCAAGTATGGTCTCCTTCTAATTCGTCATAAAAAGTAGAAAACCCTTTATTTAGGAGTAAATTATGCAATTTTCTGTTTGGTGTAAGGAAATCAGTTTCTAAACCATCTCCCGTTTTAACAGCAGTCTCTTGGTTACCAACCACCTGGTATAGAGAAAATGCATGTACTTCTTTATGATTTTCAACCATTTCTAATATGTCCTCATTGATGAGAGGGGAATGCATTATAACTTTCCCAAAAGTATTTGGATACCTAAGGGCTGTAAGTAAGGAAATTGTGCCAGCTAAGGAATCCCCTATCAAAGCTCTTCCCATTCCAATTTGATAAGTCGGATAATTTTCATCTATATAAGGAACTAGCTCTTGTGCTATAAAACGTGAATACGCTAGCTGTTTTTCTCCATCTGGGTGATACATGCTTCTACGTTCTTTGACACTTTTATAAGGAACACCGACAATTATTAGATTTTCTATTTCTTGATTATCATACAATTCATCTGCTACACGAGAAATTCTTCCTAATTGAAAATAATCTTTACCGTCAGATGCTATAAGGACTGAATATTTATATAATGGAGAGTAATTTGGCGGCAAATAAATTAATAACTGTATTTCTTCATCCAAAGCTTTGCTGTATATAGTTGTATCTTGTAAAGTCCCTTTGTTCATTCTTACACCTCGTTGTCATGTTATATAGAAATTGTAACATATACTGGGAAAGAGGTATAATGAGAGCAGCTTATAGGTATTCTTTTTACAGACTCAAAATAGAAAAAGGAGGTTATTTTTTGGATAATCAAACATCTAGAGTGCATTCCCGCACAGTAGAGCAAGCAACGGTGGATGCGTTAAAGCGTAGAGGAGTTACAATCGAAGAGATTGCTAAAATAGTGTATGAAATGCAATTTCCATATAACAAAGGACTAACAATTGAACACTGTATTGAGTCGATCAATAGTGTCATGAAAAAAAGAGAAATGCAACATGCAATTCTTGTAGGAATTGAATTAGACGAACTTGCAGAGAAAAAAATGTTATCAGCTCCACTACAACAGATTGTAGAAGCAGATGAAGGATTATTTGGCGTAGATGAAACAATTGCGTTAGGCGCTGTATTTACATACGGAAGTATAGCCGTCACCACGTTTGGACATCTAGACAAAAATAAGATTGGTATAATATCTAAGCTTGATACAAAGGCAGGAGGTAGCATTCATACCTTTCTAGATGACTTGGTTGCAAGTATAGCGGCAAGTGCTGCATCTAGACTTGCTCATCGAACAAGAGACTTACAAGAGGCTGACGAAACCTTCGAGGATATAGCTCCAGAAGAAACAGCACCGGAAACTAATATCAAGGGAGCAACTACTTAAAAAGAGAGCAGCCACTCGTGGCTGTTTTTTTTTAGACTAGAAAGTATTAAAAATAAGTTACTAACCATACTCATCTAGCTAATCGTACATATATACACGCGTGATTTGCTTTGAGTAATGCTTACACTATCGCATACTTCATGCCAAAGTCTAAGCCGAATATTGAAATCAGCATGTTCATTCTATGCTACAGTAATAAAAACAGAATAAAATGAATTTTTGAGGTGGAAGAAGTATGGGGATTGATGAGAAAGTAAAACGGCTTTTAGACGCTTACGATAAAAATCGGTATATAAATGGAACAATTCTTGTAGCGTCAAGTGATCGAATTATAGTGAATAAAGGATATGGATTTGCGAACTGGGAACATAAAATTCCTAATTTTTCTCATACTAAATTTCGTATAGGATCCCTGTCCAAAGCTTTCACTTCTTTTGCAATTTATCAGTTACATAAAAATGGTAACTTAAATATAAATGACGCTATAGGAAAATATTTAGTGAATTATCCTAATGGAGGGGAAATCACCATTTATCACTGTTTAACAAATACCTCGGGGATTCCCAATTTTACAGCAGACTCAGATTTTTGGTCTAGGAATATGAGATTGCCTCTAACTCTAGCCCAACTAATTGACGCCTTTAAAGATAAGCCACTACATTTTAAACAAGGTAGCGAATTTGAATACTCTAATTCAGGCTACTCTATCTTAACGGCAATAATTGAGCAGGTCTCAAATATGCCTTATGCAAAATATTTGAGCGATTATATTTTAATCCGTTAGGGATGGTTAATACTGGCTGTGATGATGGCAGGAAAGTAATAGCTGATATGGCGACAGGGTATTCGGTTTGGGAGAAAGTTATCAGAGCAGAATATTCGGATATGTCTTTTCCTCTTGGTGCTTATGGTCTCTATTCAACAGTCGAAGACCTTTTCATTTGGGACAAGGCGTTAAGCTCCTTTACTATATTAGACGAAGTGTTAACGAAAAAAATGTTTGAAGTAAATAGAAGTAATTATGCTTCTGGTTGGGTAATTTCAAATAAATTTAACAAAAAATGTTCGCATCATTATGGAGATATTAGTGGTTTCTGTAGTAATTTTCTTCGATTTTCTGAGGAGAATATAACGGTAATCTATTTAAGTAATTTGAGTATAACACCCGTAATTAAACTAACTGAAGAGATATCTGAAGTAATGTTTGGTGGAAGTGTGTCTCTGCCAGCATCTATAGATGCAATTGGAGTGGACGATTCACATAAAAAACTTTGTATAATCGGGAAATATCAAGTTATAGATCGACCCACTCAATCCATATCAATATCTCAAGAAAATAACAGTATTTTCTTAACTGTTTCAAAAATGTATAATGCGCTATACAAATATAAACTAATACCCGTGAAGCAGGATTTGTTGAGTATTACTTTTAAGACTGAATTTGTGAATGAAGAGCTTACTATTCACTACAGTCCTTCAAATATAGTTGAGTGTGTTCAATACATAGATTGTTATGGAGAAAAGCACACGGCTCACAATATGAAGACATATGAAAAGAGGAGAATCTAAACAGAATCTCCTCTTCGATAAAATATTGATAATGATTTATTTAATTAGAAAAGCGCAATTGCTAAAGTCAAATCCAACAAGCTAATGTAGATTACTCAAGCTAAGTATTCCATAATAGTCAGCCATCCTAGTAAGAGGAAAGATGAATTTATGGATTATAATCTATTCCATTGTAGCAGTTTCCATTAAAGCTGAGTCATCTTGCTGGAAATATAAGAAAGTCTCCTCTTCTAATTCATTTAGTAAACGTTCCTTATTTAATCCGATAGACTTCGGACCTTGAAAAATAGGCTCCCACCAAGTTTGAGTTTCAGTCATTATATTTCCTCTCCTTTTCCAAAAAACTTATTAATTTTATCATTTGACTTTTATATACCCCAATATGATTCATAACCAAACAATTATTTCAAAAACATGACTTTTTTCATAAGGGATGGAGTACATAGAGGGACTTATTGAATGGTTTCAAATCTCCCTTATGAAAGTAGTATGCCATTTTAAAGTTATTTAATGTACAAGGATAAAAATACAAATTCTTTCGTCAACTGAAAAATAATAGTATGCTTTAGAGAGTAGACTATATATGATAACAAAAAGTAGTCAAAGGTTTATTTGTTCACCAAACATAGTGCAATTAAAAGTTGATGAGGAGATGATAATGTGAATTTTACATCACAGCAGCTAGATCAGATGTTAGAGGAACACCAAACGTATTTTTACTCAGGCATAACTAAATCTGCAAAGTTTCGAATCGACCAATTAGACATTTTGAAAAAAACGATTAAAAAATATGAAAATGAAGTAGTTAAAGCACTTTATAAAGATTTAAGGAAGAGTGAGTTTGAAGCATATACAACTGAAATAGGGTTGATATATGAAAGTATTACTCATATGAAGAAAAATTTGGATAAATGGATGGAGCCAAAACAGGTGAAAACACCATTGGCGCTCATGCCATCAAAAAGCCAAATTATTAGCGAGCCTTATGGAACAGTTTTAATTATTGCTCCATTTAACTATCCATTTCAGTTAATAATGGAGCCTTTACTTGGAGCTATAGCAGGCGGAAATTGTGTAGTTATCAAACCTTCTGAAACAACTCCTTTTACTACCAATATAGTAAAAAAGATTATAGCTGAAGCCTTTCATCCTCATTATATTAGAGTCGTTGAGGGAGAAAAAGAAGAAACCTCTTTATTGATACATGCTCCTTTCGATTTTATCTTCTTCACTGGTAGTGTAAACGTTGGGAAGGTAGTGATGGAGGCTGCCTCTAAAAGGTTGACTCCAATTGCATTAGAGTTAGGTGGAAAAAGCCCAGCTATCGTTGATCATACGGCTAATTTAGACCAGGCTGCAAAGCGAATCATTTGGGGCAAATTAGTTAACTCTGGACAAACCTGTATTGCTCCAGATTATTTACTCGTAGAAGAAACTGTCAAAGAAAAGCTTCTTGAAAAATTACGGGAAGCTATTCAACATTTCTACGGTGAAAACGTTCAAAAAAGCCCTGATTATGGGCGAATAGTAAATACCAATCATTTTAGAAGATTACAAAAAATGGTTTTACAAGAGAAAGACCATATTGTTTTTGGAGGTAAAATGGACAAGGAAGATTTATATATAGAACCTACCATTTTAGATGGAGTACATTTCTCTAGTCCTTCTATGCAGGAAGAGATTTTTGGGCCAATCTTGCCAGTGATTAGTTACAAAGATTTACCTACTATTATTCGCCAAATTAGAAAATTTCCAAAGCCCCTAGCAGCCTATATGTTCAGTGAGCATGAAGGAGCACAAAATTATTTTCTAGAAGAGCTTTCCTTTGGTGGTGGATGTATCAATGATACAATTATGCATGCTGGTAGTGCCCACTTACCTTTTGGTGGGGTTGGAAACTCCGGAATGGGAGCTTATCATGGCGCATCAAGCTTTGAAATGTTCACCCATCAAAAATCTATTGTGAAAAAAAGTACAGCTATCCCATTAAACGTAGCGTTCCCTCCGTATAAAAATAAAATTAAGTTAGTAAGAGGCTTATTAAAATAATGATACATCCGAGAGTTGTGGTATTAATTTACCACAACTCTTAGTTCATTAGATTTAATATTAGACCATTAAATTACTTGTTATAATTCTATTCTATCAATAAAATATTGACATGAAATGACTTATTTACTAATATGTAGACAAAGGTTTGTATTTTATTGATTAAATAAAATGGAGGACAAGAAATGGAGTCCATATTTGGCACAGAGTCTGAAGATTTATTGCTAACAGTAAAAAATGCATTGCGTAAAGAATCTATTAAAGAACATGATAAACTTGAAATAATGCTTGAGGATGCTTTTTTTAAGATGAAGCTCATGAGCTATGCAGTAAATGAAACGATGATTCTAGCCCTTACAAACAGAGCTGGACAAATAATATATGTGAATGACAGATTCGTTGAAATTTCTGGTTATTCACCTGAAGAGCTTATAGGTAAAACTCACCGTGTCATCAAATCCTCTCATCATTCCACTCAATTTTTTAAGGAAATGTGGGATACGATTTTACAGGGTCAAACCTGGGAAGGCGAAATATGCAACAAACGTAAAAATGGTGAGTTATATTGGGTTAAAACATATATTCTTCCAATTGGCGAAGAATACAAGGATACTTATTTTTTAAGTATTCGTACGGACATAACAGCTGAAAAAGAAAAGGAACAAAGACTGCAGGCAAGTTTACTAAATTCCTTTGAGACCGTGGTAAGCCACGTAAATAATCTGATTTTTAGAGTAGATAAAGATTATAATAATGAGTATTACTTTTCCTTATTAACTGGTAAAATTGCTACGGAATATTTTAAGGAAAGAGGAATACAGGCAATCCATCCCTCTAGTGAAATGTTTGGAGAACAACCATTTCAAAGCTTAAAGTTAGCAATGAGTTATTTCCCTAAGGAAGTATCCGATAAATTAAATGAAAATATTACAAAGGTTTTCTTAGGAGAAGAAGTTGCCTACAAGGAATGGTTTGGTTCTAAATGTATTCATATTACTATTTCTCCTATTGAGCAAAATGGGAAAGTAACTGGTGCGATTGGTATTGGAAATGATATAACCGAGCTTGAGAACACTCGAACAACTCTATCCGAACTTGCATACAAAGATCACCTGACCAATACATATAACACGGCGGCTTTAAATAGAGATATACAGCTAAAAATATTACTAAAGGAGCCCTTTAGTTTTCTATATATAGACTTAGATCGTTTCAAAAATATTAACGATTCACTAGGCCATGTCACTGGGGATATTTTATTGCAAAAGGTTTCCAGAAGAATGAAATCCTTCTATAAAGAAGGAGCACAAATCTATCGTATGGGTGGAGATGAATTTGTAATCCTTTTGGATGATCAAGAATTCCCTTGTAAAAATTACTTACATAATGCTCAGCAACTGATAAAAGAAATTGAAAAGCCTTTTTATATAGATGAAATGGAATTGTACATTTCGTGTTCAATAGGGCTATCCTGCTTTCCTCTTCATGGCTCTGAATATGCTACTTTACACAGGGCAGCTGACTTAGCTTTGAATGTGTCTAAAGAGCAGGGAAGAGGAACTGCAGTATTATATGAAAAAAATTTAGAAGAAGGTTATATTAATAAGGTTCGTTTAGAGAGTGATATCCGTTTTGGATTAGAGAACAATGAATTCTTCCTAGTCTACCAACCTAAAGTAAATTTAGTTACTAATGAAGTTCATGGTTATGAAGCTCTTATCCGATGGAATAGAAAGGGTAAAAATATCATTCCTCCAAATGATTACATCCCGTTTGCTGAAGAGACTGGGTTAATCATCCCTTTAGGTAGGTACGTTCTCTATGAGGCATGTAGACAAGCTGCTGAATGGCTACATAAAGGCATAGCTTTTGATACAGTGTCTGTGAATATAAGTCCTGCCGAATTAGAGCAAAACGATTTTGTAAACAATGTTAAAGATATTCTCTTGGAAACGGGACTGCCACCTCAATATTTAGAGCTAGAAATAACGGAAAATGTTTTAATGAAAAATTTAAATAAGCTATTGAGCATTCTAACAGAATTAAAAAACTACGGAATTCGCATAGCAATGGATGACTTTGGGGCAGGTTTTTCTAACTTTCGCTATTTAAGTGAACTCCCTATTCATACATTAAAAATAGACAGTATGTTTATGAACCGTATATTTGAAAGGCGAAATGAAGTGATTGTCTCCTCTATCATTCGAATAGGGCTTAGCCTTGGACTAGAGGTAGTAGCTGAAGGTGTAGAGACAGAGGAAGTTATTCAGTTTTTAAAACGACATAAATGTAAGATTGTTCAAGGTTTTTATTACTCAAAGCCTTTAAATGCCAGAGATGTACCCGACTTCAATCTAATGGTCAAATAAAATATGGTAAGATTTAATAAGAAAGTACAGAGATTATGGTTATCCTCTTCTTCAAATAGATGAAGAATAAATAATTAGGCGGGCTCTCGAGAGGGGCGATAAGACATCAATGCGACGTTTGTGATGTCTTATCTGTCTCCTTCATACCGCTATAGTGACCGCCTTATTAAGTATTCAATTACTACAAGGAAATATTTTGTCTAAAATGATGGTTAATAATCTTTGTTTAAATATCACTGTTATACAACGGCTACTCTAGTCAGGAATTATTACTATAAGGTAATTGTATAGTCACAGTTGTTCCGTGATTTTTATCGCTTTCAATCAAAATATTTCCACCGTGTTCAGATATTATCTTTTCAGAAATCATCATTCCAAGCCCTGTTCCATTAACTTTAGTTGAAAAAAACGGATCAAATACCTTTCCAGCAGTATGCGTGTCCATTCCAACTCCATTGTCTCTTATTTTAATTATTACAATTTCTGATGGTTCAATGGAGCAGCTAATATGAATTTCTCCGTTGTCAGTAATTGCCTCAATTGCGTTTTTAACAAGGTTGATGAGTACTTGTTTCATCTGACCTTCTTCTCCATAGAGAATGATAGGTCCTTCTAATAGCTCAGTTGTAAGAAGGATACCATTTAAGTTAATCTCCGGCTGAAACAAAACGAGAATATCATCTAAAGATTTCTTAAGGTCATACTTTTTAGGTAATTTCGCATGAGGCTTTGCTAAAACAAGAAATTCACTAATTATATAATTTATTCTTTCAATCTCATTTTCAATTACTTTTGTGTAGCGATAATAAGGTTGGGATGGATCACCGTTCATAATTTGCATAAACCCAGAAATTACGGTAATTGGATTCCTAATTTCATGAGCTACTCCAGCAGCCATTTCTCCAGCAATTTTCAACTTTTCTGATTGTAATAATAAGGTTTCTGTCTCTTTTTTAAAGCTGACATCTCTACTAATGATAGAGAGAGCAATAAGCTTCTTGTTGTAATCATATATAGGAGAAAAAGTGATTTGAGCATCAAAATAAGTACCATCTTTTTTTCGATCTGTTGTTTCAAGAAAGTGATAGCTAGCACCGTTTAATACTTCCTGTCTTCTAGCCTCGTCTAGTTGATACTGGGGAGAAATAATGGTTACGCTTTGTCCAATAACCTCTTCTCTTTTCCACCCATATAATTCTTCAAAGGCAGGATTTACTTCAATTATTTTATTATTTTTATCGAAAACAGTTATACTATCCTTGGCATTATCGAAAAAGAGCTGTAAGTAACTTTCACGTGAATATCGTTCCTGCCTCATTGAAGAATTTAACTCAGTTATTTTGTTCCAATATTTTCTATCAAAGTATGTATTTAATATAGAAGTAAAGATAAGCATCATGAGGAGCAGTATAAATGCGATAAGGTCACCTAGAGTAAATATGTATGTATAGGTTGAATACTTGAAGTATATTAGCCCGAAAATTTCTGCTAATGTGAGAAAGAACAAGAATATCCTTGGTCCAATAGAATAATAGAGAACCGCTATGTAAATGGGATAAATAAAAAAAGCAATCATTACTACGTTTTCACTGTAAATATTGACGACTAAAAGATACAAGTTTAAGGATATGAACATAACATACTGAATGATTTCATTTTCGGAGTTCCCACAATACAACAGAGCTAATATTAATAAATAAATAATTGAAACGACAAGATAAGTTAAGATGTCCTTGTTTTGTAAAAGGGCTGCAAAGAAAATATGGCATATTGTAAAAACAGAAAAAATAATGAGAAATAGCTTATTTTTGTCTTTTGTAGTATTAAAAAATTCCATTTTTTCCACCTCCTTCAGTTACTTCTTATATTAGCGTATTTATAGGTATCTGAAAATACAAGATTTTGATAAAATTAAGTAAGATTAAAGGAGGAATAACGATGTCATTTACATTTCAACAGCAAGAGACAGTTTCTTTATTAAAGCAATTAGTAGAAATTCCAAGTCCCTCTGGTTACACAAAAGAAATCATGGATTTTATGGAGCAATTTTTAAAGGAAATTAATGTTGACTATAAACGTACAAACAAGGGTGCATTAATCGCCACAATCAAAGGAGATAATGACACAAAACATCGTTTATTGACGGCTCACACAGATACTTTAGGAGCAATGGTTAAGGAAGTTAAGTCTTCTGGACGATTGAAGCTTTCTATGGTGGGTGGCTTTAACTGGAACGCAGTAGAAGGTGAATATTGTACTATTCACACAGCAGAAGGTAAAAAAATACGAGGAACCATTCTTATGCACCAAACAACGGTCCATGTATACAAAAACGCAACTGCATTAGCTAGAGATGAGCAAAATATCGAGGTAAGAATAGATGAAAAAGTTACAAATGCAGACCAAACAAGAAAGCTAGGAATAGAAGTAGGGGATTTTGTATCATTCGATCCTAGATTTGAGCAAACGGACACTTGCTTTATCAAGTCTCGTCATTTAGACGACAAAGCAAGTACAGCCCTTTTACTTCAATTAATGAAAGCTATTAAGGAAAACAGTTGGACTCTTCCTTATACTACCCACTTTTATATTTCTAATAATGAAGAAATTGGTTTTGGGGGAAATTCTAGTATTCCAGAACAGACAGTAGAATACATTGCTGTAGATATGGGAGCTATTGGTGACGGACAGGCTTCTGATGAGTATACAGTCTCAATTTGTGCGAAGGATTCTTCTGGTCCATACCATTATGAACTAACGCGAAATCTTGTAGAGCTAGCTAAAAAAGAGGGAATCGATTACAAATTAGACATCTATCCATATTACGGCTCGGATGCTTCAGCAGCGATAAGAGCTGGTTTTGATGTCAAACATGCACTGTTCGGTCCAGGGATTGAAGCATCCCATGCTTATGAGCGAACTCATGTAGATTCATTAGAAAATACCGCTAAACTTCTATATTCTTATATTAATTCTGAAATATTGTAATGGATACTAGTAGACATTTTTACGAGAAATTTGTAAAATTGTTTGCTAGTTCTTTTTTTACTTGTATTTTTGGCGTTAAATCCATATGATAAAAAAGTGAATAAGAAGGAGATATACAAATATGGACAATAAATTACAAGAAGAAATATTAAAAAGAAGAACCTTTGCAATCATTTCCCACCCCGATGCTGGTAAAACAACTATAACGGAGAAGCTGCTATATTTTGGAGGAGCAATTCGTGATGCAGGTACAGTAAAAGGGAAGAAGACAGGGAAATTTGCAACATCAGACTGGATGGAAATTGAAAAACAACGTGGGATTTCTGTAACATCATCTGTTATGCAATTTGACTTTAATGATTGTCGTATAAATATACTAGATACACCAGGACATCAGGATTTCAGTGAAGACACGTATCGCACGTTAATGGCCGTGGACAGTGCAGTAATGATTGTGGATGCTGCCAAAGGGATAGAGGCGCAAACTTTAAAACTATTTAAGGTTTGTCGTATGCGCGGTATTCCTATCTTCACATTTATAAACAAGCTTGATCGTCAAGGGAAAGAACCTTTAGAATTGATGGAAGAGCTAGAAGAGGTACTTGGAATTCAATCTTATGCGATGAATTGGCCTATTGGTATGGGTAAAGAGTTCTTAGGTATATACGACCGCTTTAATCGTCGTATTGAACAATTCCGCACCGATGAAGCTGAAAGATTCCTTCCGCTAGACGAAGAGGGAGAACTTGCAGTAGACCATTCTATGAAAGAAACATCGTATTATACTCAAGCTATCGAAGATATTATGCTGTTAAATGAGGCTGGAAATGATTTTGATAAGGATAAAGTACTTTCTGGAGATTTAACACCTGTATTTTTTGGTAGTGCATTAACAAATTTTGGTGTGCAAACCTTCTTAGAAACTTATCTTCAGTTTGCCCCAACTCCGCAACCTCGAATGACAGATGTGGAAGAGGAAGTAAATCCTCTTAACGAAGATTTCTCTGGTTTTATATTCAAAATTCAAGCGAATATGAATCCTGCTCACCGGGATAGAATTGCTTTCGTGCGTATCGTTTCCGGAAAATTCGAACGTGGTATGACCGTTACTTTAGCTCGTACTGGTAAAACATTTAAAGTAACTCAATCCACTCAATTTTTAGCGGATGACCGCGAAACTGTTGAAACAGCAGTGGCGGGCGATATTATCGGTCTTTATGATGTAGGAAATTATCAAATTGGAGATACGGTAGTTGGAGGGAAGAAGGCATTCAATTATGAAAAGCTTCCTCAATTCACTCCTGAAATGTTCGTTAAGGTTACTGCAAAAAACGTACTGAAGTCTAAGCATTTCCATAAAGGGATCTTACAGCTTGTACAAGAAGGAGCTATTCAGTACTACAAAACACTTCATACTGAAGAAGTAATTCTTGGAGCGGTTGGACAGTTGCAATTTGAGGTATTCGAGCATCGTATGAAGAACGAGTATAATGTGGATGTACGCATGGAACCAATTGGCTCGAAGGTAGCTCGATGGATTGAAAATGAGGAAGAAGTAAAAGAATCCATGACAGGTCCAAGAAGTATGCTTGTGAAAGATCGCTATGATCATTACGTGTTCCTGTTTGAAAATGAGTTTGCGACTCGTTGGTTCCAGGACAAATATGAGCATATCAAATTGTATAACTTACTATAATAAAATTCCTATATATGCGAGGAAGTGAATGACAAATCGTTCACTTTCTCGCTTTTTTAGAGTTGAAGGTTATAAAGTATATGAATCTATTCTTTAAAAGTATGGAAGTTTGATTGGGAGATGGCTGATTTCCGCTTTCGGCGGTCGCTTTCCGTGGGGTGAGCGATATGCCCTTACCGTCGCTGACGCGCCGTTTGTAAGGTCTTATCTGTCTCCCTCATCTCACTGGAGTCGCCGCCTGTCGCTCCAATTATAAGTTAAGAAAAATGGGAGAGTTGTGTGTGTTTCAACTAACTCAACATCTAAATACTTATTACTTAAATATAGCTTAGAGATGCTGATTTCCGCTTTCGGCGGTCACTTTCCGCGGGGTGAGCGATAAGCCCTTACCGTCGCTGACGCGCCGTTTGTAAGGTCTTATCTGTCTCCCTCATCCCACAGGAGTCGCCGCCTGTCGCTCCAATTATAAGTTAAGAAAAATGGGAGAGTTGTGTGTGTTTCAACTAACTCAACATCAAGTCATATTACTTAAATATAAAATAGATATGGCTGAATATTTCGCTCTGATCGATAAGCCATTATCTCCGTCGTTTAGGCGTCGTTTGTGATTCTTATCTATAAAATACAAAAAAAGTAAGTTAATTAATGCGATAGATAATAATAAAATTTGAACTCTTGCTTTCTAGAGCATATGATAGAAATAGCTAAAAAGAAGGTGGTCCCCTATATATGAAAATAAGTGATTTCTCCATAAAAAGACCCGTATTTACTACTGTTATTATGTTTTTAGTAATTATTTTAGGCGGGGTATCGTTTTTCAAAATACCAATCACATTAATCCCCGAGCTTAACCCTCCTATAGCTGTTGTTGTAACAAATTACCCTGGTGCAAGTCCTGTGGAAGTGGATGAAAAAATAACGAAACCATTGGAAACTTCCCTAAGTACGCTTCAAGGAATTAAGTCCATTAACAGTACCTCCCAAGAGGGGGCCAATTTCATCTTATTAGAATTTGACTGGTCTATGGATATGGACGATGTTCAACTAGATATCATGCAGCGTATTGATATGGTGCCGGTACCCAATGGAGCAGAGAAGCCTAGATTTTTAAAATTTGATCCTGCTCAATTTCCAGTTATTCAGCTATCTCTTAGAGCAACGGGAGAACAAGATATTCGATTAATAGCGGAAGAGCTAGAAAAAGAATTAGTTGGCACGGAAGGGGTAGCAAGTGTAAATATTTCTGGAACTTTAGTGGAAGAGGTTCAAATACTATTAAACCAAGAGAACCTCCAAAGCAAAGGTCTTACACAGAGTGATATTGTGCAGCTTATTCAGGCGAATAATATCTCTTTACCTGGAAACCCCGTAGAGACAGAAGAAAATATGTCGCTGACAACTCGCATCATCAGCACTCTCACATCTGTGGAGGATATTCAAAACCTGGTTGTTACGGTAAATCCGTTAGATGGATCCAAGGTGACGATTGCAGATGTAGCAACCGTTCAGTTAGCGGAGCAGGAAACTAATACCGAAACAAGAGCAAACGAAAATCCTGCTGTACTTTTATCAGTGCTCCAAGAGTCTAGTGCCAATACTGCGAAGGTTTCAACAGCTTTTCAAGAAGCATTGGACAAGCAATTAGAAAAAGATGAGTACAAGGGTGTAACCGCAGATATTCTCTTTGACCAAGGAGATTACGTCAAAATTGCTATAAACAATATTGGTTCCACTTTAATAACTGGCGGATTACTGGCAATGCTAGTGTTATTTGTATTCCTTAGAGGAGTTAGAAGTCCTATTATTATTGGGGTAGCTATTCCCTATTCGGTCATTGTGACATTTGTATTAATGTATTTTGCCGGCTTCTCCTTGAACATTATGACGCTTGGTGCACTGGCATTAGGAATAGGGATGCTAGTAGATAATTCGATTGTAGTTATTGAAAATATAGAAAGACATTTGGGATTAGGAAAGGATCCAAAGGCTGCCGCAATTACTGGAACAAAAGAGGTGCTTGGAGCTATTACCGCTTCGACTCTAACAACGGTAGCTGTTTTCTTGCCAGTCATTTTTCTCTCTGGTCTTATAGGACAAATTTTCACAGAATTTGCTTTAACTATATCCTTTAGTTTGTTTGCTTCCCTTGTGGTTGCAATAACCGTTATTCCTATGATGGCAAGCCGAATGCTTAAGAAGCCAAAAGGTAACATTGAGGCGAGAAGAAGAAGGTCAAAGGCATACAATAATTTAGATAAGTCTATCAAATGGTCATTGCAACATCGGGCAATTGTTCTCTCCCTTACAGTAGTATTGCTAGTTCTTTCTGTACTAGGGGTATTCCGAGTTGGAACAGAATTTTTACCTCCTACAGATGAAGGGTTTGTTTCTATCTCAGTAAAGCTTGAAAATGGCTCATCATTTACTGCGACAGACGAAATAGTAAATAAAATTGAAGATATACTAAAAGAGCAGGAAGAAGTAGATGTGTATGTAAGCTTTGTTGGCGGTAGTCAAGAAGGTATGTCGAGAGGAACATCTCGATCTAATATGGCTGAGATATCCGTGAAGCTTAAGCCATTGAGTGAAAGAGATCAATCCACTTTTGAATTTGTAGATCAAGTACAGCCTACAATCGTAAAAGCTGTTAATGGAAAAGCAGATATTAATTTTAACGTCCAAACTGCTTCGGGCTCTTCGCCAAATGTTGTTTCCTTTAATGTATCTTCCTCCGATAAACAGGAGCTTTATCAGGCAGTGGAGGAACTCCAAAGTGACCTAGAGAAATTAGAAGGAGTTACAAAAGTTAATAATGATTTAATTTCTACTGTAGAAGAAGTACAAATGACGGTTAAACGTGACGCAGCTAACGAATTAGGCTTAGCTCCAGCTCAAATTGCTCAGATGGTTAATAATGTGACAAGAGGAGTTTTAGCTTCCCAGATTATTTCAGAAGAAGATGAAGTATATGGAGTGTATGTAAAGTATAATGAGTCAGATCGGGAGAGTATTGAAAAGCTTAAAAATTTAAAATTACGTACTCCAGCTGGTCAATTTGTAAATTTAGAAGAAGTGGCCAATATAGAAGTGTCAGAAGGTCCAGTGGCGATTCGTAGTTTAAACCAAGCAAATGCTGTGGCATTTTCTATAAAATATGAGTCAGAAAACACACTAGGAGATATGTCCGATCAAATTGACCAAGTAATTGAAAATCAAAATTTTGGAGATAAAATAAATGTCAAATTCGGTGGGGACCGCGAGCTATTAGATAACGCGAAAAGTGATATGATTTTGGCGGTATTATTAGCAGTTGTTCTTGTTTACATTGTAATGGCAGCTCAATTTGAATCCTTTAAATATCCTTTGGTTATTATGTTTACAGTTCCTTTAAGTCTTATCGGAATCGCTATTGCATTATTTTTTACTAGTACACCAATTAGCATTTCAGCAGTTATCGGGATCCTTATACTAGTCGGAATTGTAGTAAATAACGGTATAGTCCTTGTGGATTATATTAACCAACGTAAAGCAGAGGGCTATTCTTCTTATGAGGCAATCACGACCTCTGTTAAAGATAGAGTACGTCCAATATTGATGACTGCTTTAACTACCATTTTGGGATTAATTCCTTTAGCGCTTGGGATTGGTGAAGGGACGGAGATTAATCAGCCTATGGCTTTAACTGTAATTGGGGGATTAATCAGTTCTACCTTCTTAACCTTGTATGTAGTACCAGTAATTTATAGTTTATTTGATAAAGAAACAAGAAAAATAAAATCATCATAACATTCAGAAAAATATAAGGAAGGGTCTTCTGTTGAAGACCCTTTTTCAGTATAATTTTATAAAAGGGGCTGATTACTAGTATGAAAAATGCACTAATGACCGGATTTCCAGGATTTTTATCTAAAAATATCATAATAGAATTAAGGCAACAAAAGGCTTATACAACTATTTATGTGCTAGTTCTACCATCTCAACTAAAAAAAGCAGAGGAAGTAATAGCAGAAATATACGCGGATGGTTTGGACGATCAACGAATTGTGGTTATTGAAGGAGATATTACACTACCTAATGCAGGGTTAGATGGGCATATATTAGAAGAATTAAAGCATAAAATCGATTATGTTTGGCATTTAGCTGCTATTTATGATTTAGCTGTTCCTAAAGATATCGCATGGAAAGTTAATGTTCAAGGGACGAAGCTGTTTAATGAATTGGTCCTTCAGTTACCAAAATTAAAAAGGTATATGTATTTTAGTACTGCATACGTGGCTGGAAGAAGAGAAGGCAAGCTATTAGAGACAGAGCTCGTTAAGCCTAATGATTTTAAAAACCATTACGAGGAAACAAAATACGAGGCAGAAGTATTAGTTGATAAACTAAAAAAACAAATTCCACTTACTATTATTAGACCGGGAATAGTGAGAGGCCATTCTAAAACAGGAGAAACGATTAAATTTGATGGACCTTATTTCTTTATCAACATGATTAATAAGCTAAAAGGTCTTCCATTTTTACCTTATATGGGAAAATCATCATCTTTTATTAATGTAGTTCCATCAGATTACATAACAAAAGCGTCCATATATAGTTGCTTTGATAAAGAAGCAGAAGGATTGACTATACATTTAACAGACCCTAAACCTTACCCGGTGGAAGAGGTATATAGAGCTTTTGTAAAAGAACTTACTGGAAAATATCCAAAGGGGAGATTACCACTAGGACTAGCAAAGGTATCAGTGTCTATTTTACCAATAAGAAAATTTCTTCAAGTAGAAAAAGAAACATTAGACTATCTTACATGGAATTCTTCTTTTGATACAACAAATGCTGAAAAAGTTTTATCAAAGGGTAATATTACTTGTCCAGATTTTATTGAATCGGTTCCCGCTATGATTTGTTTTTATAATAAACATAAAGATGATTCAAATTATCATATCCATATTAAGTAATTTTTCTTTACTAATTTGGAAAATGTGTTATTATAGTTTATATAACTAAATAGACTTTTGACATTTGTCAAAGGGGAGTAGCTATAGGGAAACCTATTTCATAGTCGTCATTACATGGCTTAGCCATCGGTTATGATAGCAATTATTTAAAATTTGCTTAGCAAGACCTTTGCCTTTTTAGGCAGGGGTCTTTTTATTTGCAAAAAAAAAGGAGGATATTTAATGGATTACGGAATTTTATTGGAGTACGGGTGGGTTTTACTAGTTCTAGTAGGACTAGAGGGACTACTAGCAGCTGACAATGCAGTAGTTATGGCGGTAATGGTTAAGCATTTACCGAAAGCACAACAAAAAAAGGCATTGTTTTATGGTTTGCTAGGAGCGTTCGTATTTAGATTTCTCGCTTTATTTATGATCACTTTCTTGGTTAATATTTGGCAGGTACAGGCAATAGGTGCTGCTTATCTATTGTTCATATCTATTAAACATATTTACGATCAACGGAAAAATCCAGGACCGCATATTGAAACGGACAATCTTGAAGAAGGCGCAAAAGGTTCAGGTTTCTGGATGACTGTATTAAAAGTAGAGCTTGCGGATATCGCTTTTGCTATTGACTCTATGCTTGCTGCTGTAGCTATTGCAGTGACCTTACCATATTGGGGAGAATTTGAGATTGGTGGCATCAATGGAGGACAATTTGCAGTTATGTTCATTGGTGGTATCATTGGATTAATTATTATGCGTTTTGCTGCTCATAAATTTGTTCAATTACTCGAAAAATATCCAACACTCGAAACTGCAGCATTTTTAATTGTAGGTTGGGTAGGGGTTAAATTGACCGTACTGACATTGTCTCATCCTAATGTAGGAATTCTAGATGAGCATTTTCCACATTCAACTGGCTGGAAATTGACATTCTGGGTAGTATTACTGGTAATTGCTATAGGTGGTTATTTACTAGGTGTAGCTAAAAATAAAAAGACAGCTTAATATATAATAAAAAGTAGTGTAGATATATTGTATTGAAGCACTTGGATGTTTAAGAAGTTAAAAGCATGAAAAGATAGTTTAGTTAAAGCTATCTTTTTATGCTTTTTTTTTTTACAATGATGAAATAGGCTTCTTGTTGAAAGGAACATCTAAGATGATAAATAATACTTTTAAAGCAAGGTTCAAAATGACACCAGCCCAGATTATTGTGTCGTATTATTTTATAGCAATTGCAGTTTCGGTTATATTACTCTGCCTACCTGGAGTACATAGACCCGGAGTACATGTAGATTTTATTGATAGTTTGTTTACAGCAGTTAGCGCAGTTAGTGTTACTGGATTGACAACTATAAATGTTGCAGATACATACACACCTTTTGGTTATATTATGCTTATTTTGATTCTCCAGCTCGGGGGAATAGGAATTATGTCATTAGGGACTTTTATTTGGCTTCTAGCTGGAAGAAGAATCGGATTAAGAGAAAGACAATTAATCATGGTTGATCATAACCAATCTAAAATGTCAGGCGCTGTTTTACTGATAAAGGAGATTGTCAAAATTCTTTTGGTAATTCAGTTAGTTGGCTCCATATTATTAACCATTTACTTTACACAATACTACGATACATTTAAAGTTGCCCTAATGCATGGGGTGTTTACTTCTGTTTCAGCTACTACTAATGCCGGATTTGATATAACAGGTGAATCCTTAGTACGTTACCATCATGATTATTTTGTACAAATTATTACAAGTTTGATGATTATATTTGGAGCAATTGGATTTCCTGTTCTTATAGAGGTCAAGGAATTTTTGTCTAATAAAAATAAAAATTTTCGTTTTTCTTTATTTACAAAGCTGACTACACTAACTTACGGAGCATTATTAGTATTAGGTACGATAATGATATTCTTACTAGAAATGTTTAACACATTCAAAGATATGCCTTGGCATGAAAAATTCTTTACTGCCTTATTTCATTCCGTTTCTACTCGTTCTGCAGGCCTCACAACAGTTGATGTGACTTTATTTAATGAAGGCACCAATTTACTAATGAGTGCACTAATGTTTATCGGGGCTTCACCTAGTTCTGTTGGTGGGGGTATTCGCACTACTACATTTGCAATAGCTATTTTGTTTTTGATTAATTTTTCTAGAGGAAGAGAGAACATTCAAATATTTAATAGGGAAATTCATCTGTTGGATGTTTTCAGGGCATTTGCGGTAATTGTATTAGCATTCCTTATGGTATTTGCAGCTACTATTGTTTTGTCAATTTCGGAACCAGATGTACCGGTAACTTCACTTCTATTTGAGATAACCTCAGCCTTCGGGACATGTGGTATGTCGCTAGGTGTTACTGAGGAGCTTTCTTCTTTTGGTAAAGTAGTTATTATGATCCTCATGTTCATCGGAAGAGTTGGCTTGATATCCTTCCTGTTTACATTAGGAGGAAAAAGAAAAATTACAAAATATCACTTTCCAAAAGAAAGAGTTATTATCGGGTAACTTTATTCCATTTGTTTCACTGGCTCTAGAGTTTATGTATAACCGGAAAATTAAAATGAGGTTGGTTATGACATTAGTCATAACCAACCTCATTTTTTATATCATAGCTTTTATCTACTCGGTTGCCCATTATAAACTGAAAGTACAGCATTTAAACGTGATACCATTCTATCCATTAAACCGTTTGAGAGAATAACTTATAGAATAAAATCTGCTAAGTTGTTGTTCTTTTGAATATAAGAAAAATGCGGTGTATTGCCTTTATGGAAAGTTGTTAGAAGGAAACCTTGCTCTTCTTTTATGACTCCTTGTTTAAACAAATTCATGTCTATAGAAATAGGTGTAATAAATGTTTGTTTGTAAATCTCTCTTTCGGTCAAATCCATCTGCGCAAATTCTTCTCCCGCTATAGACGGACTCTCTAGAAGGAGCTTGTAGATAGCAGACTGCTCTTCCTTACTCATATCGTTTTCCCACCAAGGCTTGCGAGGCTGAAATTTTTGTTTGGATAAATAATCAAGCTTCATGACACTTTTAACAGTATTTAAGGGAATCCCCTCTAGATTTACTAAGAAATCAAATAGACGTGTATAGAGATCCTCTAACTGATGACCGATTCTAGACCAATTTCTGTCTTCCCAAAACGTACCAAATTGTTGGAAAAAGTCGAAAGGTGTTTCAAATATATGATCGAAAAGAAATTCTAATGTCTGATCCATTCTATGTGCATTCCAATATTTTTCTAATACGTCTTCTACTTGCTTAATGCGTAATATGTCGTTGAAGCTTAAGACATTATTCGAAAAGATTTCATAAGGAGCTTGGTCAACATATACGTACCCATATTTCTCTGCTTCAACTCGTAAGCCAGTACCTCTAAGGAGCTTTAAAAATCCAAGTTGCAGTTCTTCAGGTCGCATTTCAAATACTTCGTTAAACGTCCTTCTAAAGGATGTATAATCTTCCTCTGGCAGGCCTGCGATTAAATCAAGATGCTGATCAATTTTACCGCCACTCTTCACCATTGTGACAGTTCGTTTAAGTTTCTCAAAATTTTGTCTGCGTTTTACTAACTCATTTGTTAAATCATTCGTAGATTGGACTCCTATTTCAAAGCGGAAAAGTCCGGCAGGAGCGTTATCATTTAAAAATTGAATTACCTCAGGTCTCATAATATCTGCTGTTATTTCAAATTGAAAAACTACTCCTGGCAAATGTTCGTCTATTAAAAACTGGAACATTTCCATTGCATAGCTTCTGCTAATATTAAATGTACGGTCTACAAACTTAATCGTCTTTGCTCCGTTTTGCATTAGATAGCGTATATCTTCTTTTACCTTTTCGCGATTAAAGTATCTAACTCCAACTTCAATAGAAGAAAGACAAAACTGACATGAAAAAGGGCACCCTCTACTAGTCTCAATGTAGACAATTCGCTTGGATAGATATGCTAAATCCTCTTCAAAACGGTAAGGCGAGGGAGACTCTCGTAAATCTAATTTTGGTGGTAGCGGATTTAGAATAAATTTGTCGTTTTGGACATATGCTAGTCCAGGTACATCTTTTACATCTTTTTTATCGGAAAGAAAGTCCAGCGTCTCCTTGAAGGCTTGCTCTCCTTCGCCAACAACAATGTAATCAATTTCTTTCACTTGTCTAAGCCATACATTCGTATCGTATGAGACTTCAGGGCCACCTAGGATAATCGTTATGGATGGATCAACTGTTTTCAGCATTTTTATCACTTTTATAGTCTCTTCAATATTCCAAATATAGCAGCTAAAGCCTACAATGCTCGGTTTTTTCTGGTACAAATCAGCTACTATATTAAAAGTAGGATCTTTAATAGTATATTCGACAATAAGGGGGGAATATTCAGGCTCAGCGTAAGCTTTAAGACAGCGTAAGGCTAAATTAGTATGAATGAACTTTGCGTTCAATGTAGTTAATATTATATTCATTTTTTCTTAACTCCTTTAGGTTTGCTTAACTATTGTAACAGTGAATATTCGTGTCGACAATATAGTTAAATATAACCATTTCCAGATTAGAATTAATGTGAAATAATCAGAATTAATTAATAATTTAAAAATTTGAAATGGTTTTCTCAGATTCTTATGAGAGGCAGGGTGAGGTAATGTTAGCAGAATACGAATACAAGCAAAGATTTGAACAGGTTTTTCAACTCTTTTCGAGTGGATTAATATTTATAAGTGAAGAAGGTAAAATTATAGATGCTAATCCTTATATAGAAAAAGTGTTGGGGCTGGACCGCACCGAATTATTGAAGATGAGTTCCAAAGCTCTTTTGAATATGCTATCTCTTAAAGGAGAGATAAAGAAAACTTTTCTACAAGATTTATCGACTAATGGACAAGCAGAATTCTTTTGTGAGCTTCAAACGTATATGGGTGACTACAAGTATCTACATTCTATTGTATCCAAACAAAGTGATTCCAATATCTTTCTTATGGAAATACATGATGAATCTGAAAAAATGTTTATGAAGAAAAGGCTCGAACATAACGAATCGCTAAGTACTCTCGGACAACTTGCCGCTAGTATAGCCCACGAGATACGAAATCCCATGACTTCCTTAAAGGGGTTCACCCAATTACTACTCAAAACAGCTACGGATGACGGTAAGAGATATTTAGATGTCATCGATCACGAGATTAACAGAATGGAAGATATATTAACCGAATTCTTGCAAGTATCCAAGCCGTGCAACAATGAATACACATACTTTGAAGTAGATCAACTTATAACAGAAGTAGCTGGCTTCATGTCCCCTCAATCTCTTATGAAAGCAATTGAGATTAATATAATTAATGAAATTTATCCCAATAATAAGGTTTTTGGGAATAGAAACTTATTAAAACAAGTTTTTATAAATGCGATTAAAAATGCTATTGAATCTATGGAAAAAAGTGGTAATATAGAGATTAGAATATCATTATATTCTAATTGTACAATTAGCGTTAAAGTTGTGGATCAGGGTAGTGGGATAGAAAAACAGGATATAGAAAACATTTTCAAGCCTTTTTTTACTACTAAATCTGCAGGAACAGGACTTGGGCTTTCCCATTCCTATGAAGTTATTGAAGCTCATGGAGGGAAAATAGAAGTAGAGAGCAATGTAGGAATAGGTACAACCTTTAATTTTCTGCTTCCATTGCACGGAACCTGCTGAGCTATTTTGACAATCTATTAGTCTGCCCTATATAATAATTGGTAATGTAATTTTTAATATAGGTGAGGATGACGACAATGACAAATGATTCAGCGAGTAGTGCTTTAAAATTATTTATAGTACTTTCCCGAGCACATAAAGTAATACATGAATGTACCAATCATTTTTTTCAAGAGAATGGACTAAATCCAACTGAATTTGCAGTTTTAGAGCTTTTGTTTCATAAAGGAAAACAACCTTTACAACAGATAGGCAATAAAATTTTGCTTGCTAGTGGTTCCATTACTTATGTGGTGGATAAACTGGAGGGAAGAGGCTTCATCAAGAGAGTGTCGAGTGATACGGATCGACGAGTTACCTATGCGGAAATAACAGAAGCAGGAACAGAGTTTATGAACGAACTTTTCCCCCGACATGAGCAACAGCTTATTCAATTAATGAATGCCTTGTCAGAAGAGGAAAAATTAGAGGCTATTGAGCTGCTAAAAAAATTAGGTTTATCGATTAAAAATTTATCCTAAAAAAAACTTCGAGCCTTTGCACGGCCCGAAGTTTTTATTTTAATCGATTTTAATTGTTTCTGCCATTTTAACAAAATCCTCTAAAGTTGGAGATTCGTTCGTATCAAAGATCGTCAATCTCACGCCTAAGCCGTCTTGTAAAAATGTGTAGCCATATACTTTGTTCTCAGTGCCTTCTGCTTCATAAGCTTTGACATCTTCTAGAAGTTTTCCTGAAGGAATAAGGTTAGCTTCTGTTATCTCATCTACCTTGCCTTCAGAAGTGGAAGCTTTTAAAATTTCTACTAAATTATTTGTTATATCAGCCATATTGACCTCAGAAGCATTATAGACTTCGATTCGCATAGATTGAACATCATTTTCTTTGTTGAATAACAAGTCCTTATTAGGTTCTTCGGCTGTTAGTTCGTAGCCATCTAATATTGTAATAGAGTATTCTTGGTTTTCACTTTTTACAGTAGTTCCTGAAACTTCGGTAGAATCTTTCTCTTGCTCGTTTTCAGTAGCCCCATTGCTAGTAGTATCTTCGGACGGGCTATTGTTATCGTTAGGCGTTGCTTCTTCATCTGACGCGCCACAAGCAACAATTAGAAATGTTAATAACAAAATAGATAAAATAGAGAAAATTTTCTTCATATGAACAGCTCCCTTTTAAGTAACGGTATTAATTGCAACGTTTCATATTATTGGTAGCACCAGGAATAAAAGTAATAGTAACACAATATGAGTTACAATATTTAGTGGCATACTTTTTTTCTTTTCATAGAGTAGGCCAAAAATTACTCCCATTATAATAGCGGCGAGTACACCAATGTAAAAGCCACTTGCAATAAAGACTGCTCCGTACAAGATGGAGCTTATAATTATAGCGTTAGTAGGGGAAAGCCAATTTTTAAGGGCTACTTGGATAAAACCTCTCCAGAATAGTTCTTCACCGGGAATAATGATGAAGAATAATAAAATGTAATGCCACAAAGCAGTAGGTGCAAAGGTTCCTAAAAAGTTAGAAACTTCCTTGGTAGTTTTAGATGGTAGAAAATCTAATAGCTGATAACCTAAAACAAATAATAAATAAGTTGCTACACCATATACTATACCCCAAAATAAGTAACTAAACGTTCTCAGTTGATCTTCTATTTTTGAAAAATAGAAAGCACCAGCTGTTAAAAATAGAGTTGTAAAAGAATAAAAGTACCAAAATACTTTTTCATTTGAAAAAGTTAGCCAGCAAAAAACAAAAGCCAGCAATAAGGATATTATTAATCCTAAAAAGAGTTTGCGGTTATTCATAAAAGCACATCCTTACCATAGTCACAACAATGAAATTTATTGATAATCATGACAGTATAGTAAAAAGAATTGCTTGCTACTTAGAAAAAAACCGTTCTTCTTACGAAGAGGAACGGCATGACGTTTAATCTTCATTACTATATAATATTTTATAACGCTTATGATTGATTACCGTTTTTTCTTCTAGTTCAAGCTCGTTGAAGTTCTCCATATAAGTTAGATCAACTATTACAGAGTTTTCATTTACTTTTTCTACTATACCTTGAAGACCATCTTTAAACTCAATAATGTTGCCGACTTCAGCGATTTTCATAGATTGTCCCATCCCCTTTAAGAACATAATATAATACAGTTTGCCTTAAAAAAAGAGGTACGTAAAGTATTTTTATCAAAAGTTTTGAAACTATACATTTCTTAGACAAAAGGAGAAACATTATGCATCCGATAGATGAACAACTTGATATGTTAAAACGAGGAGAAATAGAAAGCATTCAAGTATCCAAAGAAGATTTTTTAAATTTTAGGGAAGTACTTGTTAGAAGAGAGGATTTTAAACACTTTAGTGGCAACGCTATGCAAGGTGGGAATATAATATATACTTATCTTAATAATCCTAGAAGTTAATGTGTTCGTGCATTAACCTACCTAAAATAGTCGGTATATTCTGATTTCTAAAGGTTTAACTGTAAGTAAAATGAGGAAAATATACATTTTGCAAAAAGGGGAGTTCTCTCATGATGGAATCTATTTTAAATAGGCTAGAGACTACAAGAGAAAAGATGATTCAATCTGCTATAGAAAATGGTGTAACTAATAGAGAAACTATTCGCCTAAGTGAAGAACTTGATCATTTACTGAATGAATTTCATTCTCAAGTAAAGCAGCATAGTACTTCTGAACAGCTTGAATAGTATTTGGGGAGAGATTAGAAATGGACGCAGCTTTAATCAAACTAAAAAAAGAGTTGAATAGTTCAATCATTGGTAGAGAAAGAGAACTTGATTTTATGTTAATAGGGTTATTAGTTCAAGGTCACGTATTGTTGGAAAGTGTTCCGGGTTCTGGTAAAACAATGATGGCCAAGTCATTTGCCGAAGCTATTCAAGGGGTGTTTAAAAGAATACAATTTACACCAGATGTACTTCCCACAGATGTAACAGGGATCAGTTATTTTCACCCGAAGCAACAAGAATTCGTATTACGGGTGGGGCCAGTGATGAGCAATATTTTACTTGCAGATGAGATCAATCGTGCGACTCCCAGAACTCAATCTAGCCTCTTAGAGGCTATGGAAGAAAAGCAAGTCTCAATTGATGGAGAAACTATTAAGCTACCATATCCTTTTATGGTTTTAGCAACACAAAATCCAATAGAGTCTCAACAAGGAACTTTTCCGTTACCAGCTGCTCAGTTAGATCGTTTTCTTTTTAAGCTTAACATTGGTTATCCAACTATGAAGGAAGAAAATGATATTCTTAAACAATTTGGTAAAACACCTGGAGAAGTGAAAACAAAACAAGTTGTAACTTTGCAACAAATAGAAGAATGGTCAAAGCAAGTAAATAATATTAAAGTGCATGATGATATATATACTTATATTGTGCAAATAGTCCAAAGTTCAAGGAAACACCCATACATAGAACTGGGATTAAGTAGTCGAGCTTCTTTGGCAATGCTACAGGCTGCTAAAGCGTACGCCTTTTTAAATGGTAGAGATTATGTTATTCCTGATGATATTAAGAACATCATAGATCCAGTTTGTCTTCATCGATTAAGGCTTTCTTCACAAGGTATGCTCATTCATGATTTACAAGAAATTATGAGTGAATTGATTAGAGAAATAGAAGTGCCTGTTGAGGCGAAAATTCAATGATTTGGAAACGGCAAGATTTAAGTTTTAAATATACAAAAAAATATGTAGAGATATTATTAATATGTGCTGTAGCATGTTTCTTCTTTAAACAAACATTACTCCTTGTTATTATTTCGTTTCCGTTATTTCTTGTACTTTTCCAGTTGTATTATTTTCGGAAGGTTGGAAATGGACTAGTGTTTGTAAATGACAAAAAAAGGATTCGTTTAATGAAAGGGACTACTGCTTATTTGGAATTGTCTTTTCAGAACAATGGTTTACCAATTTGGAACGGTGCCATCGTATTAACATTTCAGGATTGTATTGCTCCATTCGATGCAGATTATAACTCTGCCTCAGGTTTTTATGAAGTAAATGTTCCTTTTTCAATTGGATACAAAAAATCAGTCACAGTTCAAATTCCTGTAGTAGGTATACGAAGAGGACTTTCTAGGATAAAAGGAATTGAAGTTAATATTCCGCATCCATTGACTGAAGGGTCAATTATTTTGAATTATGAACCATACATATTAATGGATGCAATTGTATATCCAGCTATTTATACAATAAAAGAAGAATTTTATCCTTCACGTATAAAGTCAGGGGAGTTGGAGTTAAATTCTTCTTTGTTTATTGATCCCTACTTTCCTGTTGGAACGAGAGATTACGAGCCAGGAGATCAATTTAATCATATTCATTGGAAAGCAAGTGCTAAAACCCAGCAACTTCAAACAAAAGTATTTACCAAAGTTGCTAATGTGTCTGTATTGTTTTTGGTGAATCTTGCAGATGGGTATAGAATGGTCCATGATTTTGAAAAAAAGATAGAGTGGCTTGCTTCTCATATAGAGGCTTGCTACAAAGCAAATGTCCCATTTGCTTTTGGTATCAATATTCGATCATCTGGAAAGAGGCCGTTTATTTATATTCCAATAGGTTCAGGAGATACACACAGAGTACAAGCGTTAGAGTGGCTTTCCATTTTATCAACTAGTAATATCACTGTTCCTTTTGAAAATATAATTAGATATATAGAAGCCCATGAGGAGTTACCGATGTCTGCATATATCCTGTCCCAACAGATGGAGAAGTATCAACCAATTTTAAGGACTTGGGAACAAAAAACGAGTGTTAACTATCTTTTGGAATACGAGGGAGAAAATTATGATTAATAATTCAAACCCTACGCATAAAATTCAAATAGTGTCATTTGAAAAATACCTTCAGGATATGTGGATTTTCGCAATTATATTTGTCATATTATTAAACGAGGCAATTGTTAGCACGCCTCTTTTATGGATTATTCTACAGTTCATAACGGTGTTTGTTGCCAATTACATTTTTTCTAAATCTGGGCCAAATATTTTAGTAGCAATAGGTCTGCCGCCTGTTTTATTAACTGTGTTATTATTGTTCGGTATTCCAATATGGTTATATGTTATAAGTGTATTAATAAGTGCTTGGAGCTTACATGCTAGATATAATTTGATACAATCTGACCCAAATAGTGATTCACCATATTCATTAGTATTTTTTGCAACATTTCTCTCGGTTCATTTCTTATGTTATCTATTAGCTATTGAAGATTATAAACTCCCTTTGTATAGTGTATTTATAGGTGGAGTCATATTTTTTGCAGGGGCTCGATTATTTAATGTACGGAGAACATCCCATAAACAAAAAAATGAATCATTTTTAAAGGTCTCACTTTTTTATATGATAGGAATAATAGGTATATTTCTCTTAACTCTGTTTACGTATTTTCTCACCCCTCCAATCCGGACGCTATTTAACTGGGTTTTCCAAGGAATATTGGCTGTAGTAATGATTCCTTTAATGCCTCTTCTAAATGTTTTAGAGAAGTTTTTAAGTGGAATAACAAAAAAGCCAACGGAGGAAGAGCAGAAGGACGTTGGAGCAAATGGAGCCATGATGGAAGATCTTCTACCAAATACACAGGAAGCCTCCTCTTATACATTCAATTTTGAATGGATTGTTTTGGGAGTGATAGGGTTAGCTATTTTTGGTGTTATTGCTTATTTGATTAGTAAAAAAATAGAGCAGTCAACAGAAAAGGCAAGTAATGATATTATATATAAAAATGAGGAGTTAGTTGTCCCGCTTCAAGAAGAATCATCTTCTGAAAATACTTTATATAGAGTAGAGTCTTCTTTTTTAAGAGAATTATATTTGAGTTTTGAAAAAGAGGCTAATTCTTTTGGCTTTGAGAGAGAGAAGAGTGAAACCGTGAGGGAATGGTTTCAAAGAATGCAATGGCTTGCAAAAGATGAGTTCTTTTTTATATACGAAGAAGTAAGATATGGTGGCCATACGGTCAAAAAAGATAAGGCAGAATTATTTGTGCAAGAAATAGAAAAAATAAAAAAACTTTTTTTACAAAAAGAGGTTTAAAATATTGTGAATGGGGCATATTAATAAAGAACACAGCAACATTCTCATTTCCCCCTTTTTAAGGGCCATCTATAGGATGGCCCTCTTTTTTTATATTTTTTCGAAAAATAAACATTCTAATGAAATATACAGAACTATTTTTTTTGATACACTATATTTAATACATAGTTAATGGAGGAATGTGAAATGTCTGAACGATTGAATATCGGATTTATTGGTACTGGTGTGATGGGGAAAAGTATAGTAAAGCATTTGTTGAAAGCAGGACATAATGTGATTGTTTATACACGTACAAAAGAAAAAGCAGACGAACTGATTTCTTTAGGGGCAACTTGGGCTTCGAAACCAAGTGAAGTTGCTAGATATACACAGTATTTGTTTACAATGGTTGGCTATCCCCATGATGTAGAAGAAGTATATTTTGGAGATGATGGAGTTTTTTCTATTGAAAATCAAGGTTTAACGGTTGTTGATCTTACAACCTCTACCCCTACATTAGCAAAGAAGATTTATGACAAAGCGAAGGAACTTGAAATGAACTCCATAGATGCGCCAGTATCGGGAGGAGATATAGGGGCTCAGTTAGGTAAGCTTTCCATCATGTGTGGGGGAGAAAAGCAAATCTTGGATTCTATATTGCCAGTGTTAGAGCTTTTTGGAGAGACTATTCTTTATCAAGGAACAGCAGGTGCAGGTCAACATACTAAAATGTGCAACCAAATAACTATTGCTTCTAATATGATTGGTGTTTGTGAAGCTCTTGCATATGGTAAGAAAGCTGGTTTAGACTTAGAACAAGTACTACGTTCTA
The DNA here is from genome assembly GCF_038626375.1 of Psychrobacillus sp. FSL K6-2843. Classification (NCBI taxonomy): domain Bacteria; kingdom Bacillati; phylum Bacillota; class Bacilli; order Caryophanales; family Bacillaceae; genus Psychrobacillus; species Psychrobacillus sp. FSL K6-2843. The sequence goes on from NZ_CP152021.1 coordinate 1,222,446, forward strand.
TTACTACCGGTGCTGCAGGATCATGGTCTTTGAGTAATTTGGCTCCTCGAATAATCGGTGGCGATTTGAATCCTGGTTTTTATATTAAACACTTTATTAAAGATATGAAGATAGCTTTAGAAGAATCGGAAAGAATGAATTTAACATTGCCAGGTCTGGAGCTGGCTAAGTCGATGTATGAGGAACTTTTAGCAGAGGGTTATGAAAATAAAGGTACTCAAGCACTGATAAAGTTCTATGAATAATATAGTAATATTTTACCTTTGTATGATACAATCGAATTAATCGAAGGACATAGAAAGGAAGAGTTTTGTGAACGACCACAAAGGAATATTACTAGAGAGCGGTACAAACGAGTTAGAAATTGTTGAATTTCAAGTTGGTTCAAATAGATTTGGTATTAATGTTATAAAAGTAAAGGAAATTATTCAGCCTATACCAGTAACCTTTATCCCACATGCACATCCTCATGTGGAAGGAATCATTCAATTACGTGGAGAGGTATTACCAGTTATCCAGGTGGGGAAAGTCTTAGGTCTTCCTATAGTATCCAATACCGAGCAAGAAAAATATGTGGTGGCCGAGTTCAATAAACAAAAAGTAGTGTTTCATGTTGATAATGTTACACAGATTCATCGTATCTCATGGAACCAGATCGAAAAACCATCTGACCTTTATCAGGGAGGAACATCTCATGTTATCGGAGTCATCAAAAGAGAAGAAGAGATGCTCTTATTGCTGGACTTTGAAAGAATTATCATGGACATCAATCCCGAATCAGGTATAAGTGTGGATTCCGTGAAAAAAATGGGTAAACGGGAGCGCTCCAACAAAAAAATTGTAATTGCTGAAGATTCCCCTCTATTAAGAAAATTACTTCATGACACCCTTAATGAGGCGGGTTATGTTAATTTAGAATTCTTTGAGAATGGAAAGGATGCACTAAACTATCTTGAGAGTTTAGAAAAAATATCTCCTGATGTCTCAGAGCATGTCCAAATGGTAGTCACTGATATTGAAATGCCGCAAATGGACGGTCATGCATTAACAAAGATGATTAAAGGAAATAATAATTTATCAAAGCTTCCTGTCGTTATTTTTTCTAGTTTGATCACCGACGACTTGCGTCACAAAGGAGATCAAGTTGGAGCAGAAGATCAAGTAAGTAAGCCAGAAATAACAGAACTTGTTCTCAAAATTGATCAATATATTTTATGAGTAATATTTCTAAAAAAAAGGCTATCAATTCGTAATGAATTGGTAGCCTTTCTTAATTTCTTTTAGTACGTTAAGTAACCTACTGTAATTTCATAACAGTATTTTAGTTATGAGATTACATAAGCGTTCTTTAATAGATGCTAGCCCTTAAAAGGCCTGTCCTCTTGACAAAAACAATTATCTATCTAAATAAGATTTCATCGAGCTTGGACGCTTGTTGGATACACGCGTAAACTTAGCGGTGCAAGATGTAGAGTGATTAGTGGACTTTCTTGTAGTAGCTTGGGGAGGCCCTATATAATCGGTTAATAGTTGTTTTGCCGTTTTTAAATTCATTTTCCTGATAGGGTTTCTATAAGTATCATCTAAGTGACCAAGATGCTGTAAAGTTTTGAAATCTTCTTTTACCGGTAGAATATGGAAGTAATAATCTGCGCACTGTACTAAAACGGAGGATTGCTGTCGGCTATTTTTAGGGTTTCTAACAAAATGGAGTCCAATTTTACTTGCTCTTTTTTCTTTAATCATTTTTTTGATAGCTAGCCTTTTCAGTTCATAAAGTGGTTTATTGTCTAAAGCGGTTTTTGCATGCCTATTAACAGTATATATAGCAGTAGCCAATTGCTTGTCTGATTCAGAAATCATAAATAGTTCACTCCTTTCTTTTTATCTTTCTCTCTTATATACTATCATACCAACTTATACAAAAATTGTGTACACTAATCAAAAAATACTATATGAAAATATTTTGTAACCGCTACGTTAAGAGATGTAATTATCTGACGATATAATATAGTATAATGTGTGGATTTAGTGATATGTCTTAATATGAGGCAACTGGAGGATTACATGAACAATAACGAACAGCTTAAGAAGAATAATTACTTAGTAGATATGATTCATGAACAGCAAAACCTACTAACCTGCCTATTTAAAAAAAACAAAAACAGTACCTATACGATTATTTATACAAATAAAGCGGCAACCAATTTTTGGGGAGAGGCACATATAAAAAACAACACTTTTAGTGAGGAATTATTGTCTCAACTGTTACCACTATTTACAAGTATTAAAGATGAACAACAAAATGTTAATAGCAATTATGAATTGTTGTTAAATGATAAACGATACACTTTTGATATCTCTATAATAGCTATTGAAGAGAAAGATATATATGGAATGATGATGTACGATAAAACAAACCAACTTCCTATAAATGATTCCTCAGAGATTACAGATAAATACATTTCTCTTATTGAGAATAATATAGATACAGTTCTTATTATTGACCAAGTGGGTATTATTCAATACGCCAATAAAATTATTTTAAAGGTTTTCGGCTACGAAGAGAAAACTCTTTTGCATCAGCCGATTGAGCAATATATCAGTGAGGAATCTCTAAGAAACTTTCAGCTTATTATTAAACAGACAATGAGTGGTTATTCTACAGAAATGCAAAATTGCTTAATTCAGCATGAAAAAGGACATTTCATCTCCACTTATTTAAAAGCAATACCAATCATTAGTGGTGGTACGGTTAAAGGTTTACATTTAGTGCTTCGTAATACAATTAGTGATTCCGAGGAACAAGACCAATTATTTTATCTTGTATACCATGATCACTTAACTGGTTTATGGAATAGACGTGCATTGAAGGAGCACCTAAGTGAAAATATCAAGCAAGCTTCTAAAACAAATAGTGAAATCTCTATTATTCGAATAGATCTGGATCGGTTTAAATTGATTAATGAATCTTTGGGATACACTTCTGGAGATGAGCTTTTAAAAAAAATTGCTGACCGGTTAAGCCTTTATATTGATAAATCGAGTAACCTTTATAGACAAAGCGGAGATGAGTTTGTCTTTTTGTTAAAAGGTAAAACGAAGGATGAAACTAGCCAGTTTGCAGAAAGCATATTAACAGAGCTTGCCAAGCCTATTTATCTAGATCATCAAGAATACTTCGGTACAGCTTCTATTGGAATTTCAATGTTCCCGTATGATGGACAGAAACAAGATGAACTTTTATTAAAGGCAGATCAAGCTTTATATGTAGCTAAAGATAGAGGAAGAGCCCATTATCGATATTTTCAGGAGCAAATGAATCTATCTTTTCCAAACGAGGCCTTGATGGAGTCGCATTTAAGAAGAGCAATTGAAAAGGAAGAGCTATCTATTCATTATCAGCCGCAAGTTAATCTATTAACTGGGGAGATTAATTCATTCGAGGCTTTGTTACGCTGGAACAATAGAAAATTTGGATATGTATCGCCTATGCACTTCATACCAATAGCTGAAAAGTCAGGAATCATTTTCAAATTGGGAGATTGGGTATTGGAAGAGGTTTGTAGCCAATTAAAGCTTTGGCAAGATAAGGGCTACCGAATGGTTAGAATCGCTATGAATATTTCTCCACAGCAATTTAAGCAAGATAACTTTGCCTCAAAAATTAGAGAAAAGATAAATAAGTATAATTTATTGCCTTCATCGTTAGAAGTTGAAATTACAGAAAGTGCGATGACTGATCTGCAGGATACCTTCACTATTCTTAAGGAATTAAAGGACATAGGGGTGGTAATTTCAATTGATGATTTTGGGACGGGTTACTCTTCTCTTAGCTATTTAAGAAAATATCCAATTGACATTATTAAAATTGACCAGTCATTTATAAAGGATATGGAAACAGATGAAAAGAGTGCTGCAATCGCAACTACAATTATTCGTCTCGCTCATAGCCTTGGTATGGAAGTAATAGCTGAAGGAGTAGAAAAGGATACTCAAGTGGAAATACTAAAAGCAGCCAACTGTCAAAAGGCCCAAGGTTTCTTTTTCAGTCGTCCAGTTCCGATAGAGGACATAAACAAGTCATATATGAATTATTATTAAATTTGAAGGTCACATTTGGAGACGTCTTTTTCTAAATGTGGCTTTTTTTATCCTTGAATGTAAATAGTTTAGCTTCTTGGGCTAAGATTTTGAACCGGAAGATACTTGCATACAACAATTCAATAGCCTGACTCCAACAGCGACGGTGCACTACAGACTATCGCGCTCAATACGAGTAGCACTAACGATATTTAAAAGAAGAAGAAATAGCACCTTCTCCCCATATTAATACAGGATCCATTAGATTAAAATCATTACTCCTAATTGAACGAACGCAGCAATTTAATTGAACAAGTAAAACAGCCTTATTTCTATAGTTAAAAGAAGTAACTCTAAGGGGAAATAAAAATTGTACCAATTATTAAAAAAAGCACTTGAACCTTACTCATTAGGAAACGAATCTTTATTCATTGAAAAAGAGTTACACAAAGGAAGTTGGAATAGTGACCTCCATTACAAAATAATTGCTGATGGAAAATCTTTTTCAGCAAGATTCATTAGTAATAATCGTTCCCCAAACAATGCATTTGGTGAAATTTCAAATAATGCTTTAATTGAACAAACAAGCTTTTGTCGATTCCTTGTAAATAATCAAATTCCGTTTATGCAGTTACTACCCGCTTTTATAAGATATACCTTTTACTACTATTGAATGGGAAAATGGAATTTATCGTTTTATACTTTTTGAATGGATTGAAGGCCAACTGTATTATTCGAACACTTTTTAACATGTTCAAATACAATTGAAATTCATTGTTGGAACGAAGAAATTGAAACTATTTCAGAGATTAAATCTCTCTGTAAAAATGAACAAGAGATCGTTAAGGGAGAAAATCTCACTATATTTAGGTGTCAAAAACAGCCTCCCCTTTCAGATTATTTATTGAATAACCATTTAAATAAAATAGGAGAGTTCAAGTGATTCACTGTTAATTTAGACAAGGATATAGTGTCTGTGTTTCATTCGGGGCACTGGGGGACGGAATTCTTTGTACCTAATGCATTAAAAAGTGATGTTGCATTAATCAAAAGTTTAATTCCCGATGGAACAAGTTTTCATCAAAGTTAACAATTCTTTATTCAACTAACGAGGTGCTTTACTTCAAGAAGGAGTAAAGCCTCTCCATTATCTGTCCTCCAATTTACTTGAGGTATTAATCCTAGCTTCAATACTTCTTATTAAACTAACCTTCCCCTTTAGTTCAATTAAGAAAGGCGTAATAATAAAAGCAGTAATGGAGTCTTTATGGACATCCATTCTACATGCACGATCAATGATTACTTCCATTGTAATCATCCTTTCTACGGCAAGTAGTATTGAAGGCTGGTGCAATAACCAGAGTAGGATTAATCTCCCATGAGTGCTTCCCGTAAGGGAGCGACAGTCTGTGATGCACCGTGGTCGTTGGAGTCAGACTAACGGATGGGCTCTATGGCACCATAGTTGATCGACCTTCCTTTCCCAGCCGTAGTATCCTATACCCGTTCTATAAACATTTTCATCCTCTGGGGTGTAGCGCTGATTTTGCGCTACATGGATGGCTAACGGGTGCTTCGTTAAATATTCGCTTACCGAAATAATCAATCTTTGTTCAAAATAGGGGCTATAATTTACTATTAGAATCAACATTTGTAGCTGTGTTTTAATCAATCTTTATTCAAAACCAGCAGATACACCGTGCTTATATAAATATTAGTTTACTCAAAGATAAAGCCTCCTTGCCTGGTTTGGTCTCTGATAACACTCTGTTAAGTCTCGGAAAGGATATCTAGCCTCCATTCAAAAATCCCACTAGTCGTTTTGGCGTCGACTAATGGGACATCTATTTCAAATTATTTTAATGGAACCCAAATTTCTGAATAGCAATCTGGACTGAATGGATCATCTTCTGTATACATTTCGAACTCTGGAGTACCTGCATGTTGATATCCGTTAGCAGGGAACCATTCAGAAAAAATTTGTTTCCAAACTTTTGTCATTGCATCAGGCATTGGACCATGTACTTCAAAAACACCCCATTTAGAAGCTGGAAGTTCGATTACTTCAAATCCTTCTTTAACGTCACCTGCATATTCTGTAGCAACCCAATAGTCAATTTTCTCATTAGGTTTTGCTACACAAATACCAAGAACTCCTTTAATTTGTCCATTATTAATTTGTGCTAGCTTGTTAGTAGTGCCATCACCATTTAATTCATCCCACATTTTAGGAATTCCGATTAAATTACCCTCATTCTCAAGTAAAAATTCTTTCTTTACACCTATTGCTTGGAAGCCTTCACGTTCTACGATTTGATATTTCATTGGTTCTGCCCCTTTCAATCTCACCTCTATTACGAGGCGGCTATATGATTTGATCTTGCCAATATTTTTCCTAGTCTCACTTGGTGAAACCTCATGCTGACGCCTAAAGGCTTTTGAAAAAGCCTCGGGAGAATCATAGCCGTACTTAAATGCAAGGTCGATAATCTTACAGTCTGTTCTTTTTAACTCATCTGCCGCCAAAGTCAATCTTCTCCGCCGAATATATTCACCTACTGAGATCTCTGTTAATAATCCAAATGTTCGTTGAAAATTGAATGCAGAAGAGTTTACTTCATTTGCAATGTCCTCTATCGAAATTTCTTCTAATAAATTTTCTTCGATATAGTTAATTGCTTTTTGTAACGATTCTAACCAAGCTGACATGCTATTTCCTCCTTAATTAAATAGTAAAATTATTTCACATTAAATACCTGTCTTTAAATGCTCTGTTCTGTCAGGATTCATTTCTATAAATAATTTTATCTTTTAATTCACCAAAATAAAGGGGTATCCTAAAAGTTACATTGAAATAAAATTCTTAAGTAATGTGTAATAAAAATCTACTAGCTTTTCACTGGGGGTGCAATGTTTGCTGTTTCGTTAGGAACCTCACAGGAACAGCAAAAAAGTAGCGTTTGAAATCCTTCGTTCATGCGGTGCGAGAATTCGATGGGATGTTTAATATAATGAGTGGAATAGAATAAGAATTGGTAAAAATAAAAGACTTAAAATAGAGACGTATTAAAAGAACCCTACTTTCTGGGTTCTTCATTTTAAATACCTAAAAGATTGTGAAAAGATGTACTTAAAGTAACGGGTGCTTAGCAAAATATGGCCATCTTTTAGATGGTCTATTTTTATGTCAAAACATTAAGTTGATCCCAGATATGCAACTAAAGGGGCAGATTACTTTTTAAAAAATACTGTTATCTGAAATTTATATTCACATTAACTTTTGTTTAAGGATGGTTAAAATGATACTTTTATTTAAATCACTTGGATTTGGGGTTCTATTTGGATTAGTTATGTTACTTGCAAATGTCGATAAGCCAAGTAAACTTTTGATTTTCCTTAAATACTTTTTAATAGGTACAGGCGGATATTTTTTATATGAATGGATTATGGGGTGAATTCATCTTTTTCTTTTACCAAAAGAAAGTTTGTGAAATATTGTACTTAAACTAAACCAGCTAATAGAGTGTCAAGAAAAATTGATCATTAGGGAAACGATAAAGATTCCTCTAGTTAGGGTAACAAAGACTAAGATTTATCAAAGATTAGATATTCAAGCAAGATTTGAGAAAAAAATTGATAAATTTCCTCAATGCAAGGGACTCCTTCAAGTTATTAGGAGACAGTCTGAGAAAGAAAAAAAGCTGGATAAAAATATACGTAATGACAATAGAGGAATGGAATGCAAAATATGAGGTGAAATTTAAAGAGAAAACAGGAATGACACGAATATAGTGAGCAAATTTAAATTTTGTCCTTCCATTTATTTTATGGATTGCCGTTGATTTCTTGGGTGGTTAAGGATGTGCCTCTGCATCTTATAAATTTAGTTTCGTATATTTTAAACTTAAAAAGCTAACAATGGGATTAATATGGAATTTTACCGTTCTTCCAAAAACATATAGAGGTGAGGGATGTACATGTTTTGGAAAAAACAATCAAATGAAAATAAGCCTGTTTCTCAATCAAACGCAGAATCAGAATTATCAATAGAAGCTCTAAAAAAAGCCCTCGTTCAAATGGATGATGCGGAATTTTTGGAAATCAACATTTCTGAAAATCAAAATGTTAATCTTATCTACGTAAGAACCCTGATTGACCAAGAAAGATTAAATGAAAGCATTGTAAAACCTTTATCAAACTTTTCCAAACAATCCATTCAGGAATACAATGTTCACTCAAAAATAAACTCCATTTCCACGTTTAGAGAGGCAAAAGAGCAACTGTTTAAAGGATCAGTCTTGTTATTTGACTATTCGTCAAACCTTTGGTTCGCTATCCCTTTAAAAAATCCACTTGGACGTGCAATTGAACCATCTGATACTGAAACCATCCTTTTAGGAGCAAAAGACAGCTTCAGTGAACAGCTAGAACAAAATATTACGCTCATTCGTAGACGTCTTCCAACACATGATCTGAAAACAGAGAAGTTCACCGTTGGTTCTTTAAGTGAGACAAATGTGGTCTTATTGTACATAGAAGGGCTGACCAATCCAGAATTTGTTTCAATCGCCAAAAAGAAGATTTCGGAAATTAGTTATGATCTCTTCTTTGATTCTTCTCAAGTAGCGGCATTCATTGAGGAACATCAAGACAGTATTTTCCCTCAGTTTCAGCAAACTGACCGACCTGATGTTGTTGCTTATTCACTGGGATTAGGAAAAATTACGATTCTGGTAGATAATACACCTTTTGCTCTCGTTGCTCCAATTACTATTTTTCATTTGTTCCAATCACCAGAGGATTATATTAATCGATGGGTAGTTGCCAGTTTTTTACGCATAATCCGATATGTAAGTTTTATTCTGTCTATCACATTAATCCCATTCTACGTGGCATTAACAACTCATCACTATCAAATGATTCCTTTACAAACACTTTTCGTCTTGGTGGAGTCAAGGAGCAAGCTTCCTTTCACTCCTTTTTGGGAAGCATTTATCATGTTGATTTTTATTGAAATTATAAAAGAAGCAAGCTTAAGGATGCCAACAAAGACTGGTCAAACACTTGGGGTTATTGGGGGCATAGTAATTGGTCAAGCAGCAGTTGAGGCTGGTTTGGCAAGTAAGGTGTTGATTGTCATGGTAGGTATTTCAACTATCGGATCCTTTCTTGTTCCTAATTACCTTGTGACAAAGGCGAATTCATTGATTCAATTCATTCTTCTTATTTTTTCTTCGTTTCTTGGGATAGTAGGGATTGTTCTGGCAATGATTATCATTTTAGCCCACCTTAATGGTTTGTCTTCACTCAAGCAGCCATATTTATCTCCTGTTGCTCCTTTCTACGGAAAAGATTGGCTTGACTTATTCATTCGAGGGCCTTTAGTCAAAATGAAGAAGCGTCCAGAACATCTTAAACCGCTGAAAATGAAGAGATATCAAACTAGGAGATGAACTGATGGAAGCCCTTCAATTATTTAATAAGAATGAAACCTATAATGGGTTCTATATCATGTTGATGGTAAATCGCCTCCAAATGCTTTACTTTTTTTTGATTATGCCAAGGTTTTTAATCCATCCATATATGATTTGGGTGATTATAGTGGTCGGCATATTGTCTCAACTAAACATTCTTCTTTTATCCAAATGGTTTTTAACCCGATTTTCTAGTGCCGGTTACAACGGATTTGTCCAATTATTCGGAAAAAAACTTGTTCGTCTCCTCTCATTCATCGGTTTGTTCTTTATCCTGCTTAAACTTTTCGTGATTATGTTAGGATTCACGGAAATGTTACAAATATTTATGTTTCCAGCTACAGATTCAAATTGGCTTATCTTTTTTATCCTGTTGTCTTGTTTGTATGTAGCATGGAAGGGCATTGAAAAAACTATCCGTTTTGTCGTAATTTCATTTTTGTGCACATTTTGGATGTTCTTTTTCTTTGCTTTTTTCTTCTTTCCTCCAATAGCTCAACTCAGTGATTTGTATCCAATTATTCCAATGGAATTAAGTGGGGATTCCTGGAAAGGAATATTATTGATTTTATCTTCATTTTCCGGGCCTGAATTTCTGGTATTTTTGGGACCATGGTTTAAAACAAATAATAAGACATTTCGTTATTTGTCATATGGGAATGCTCTAACCGTTATAGAGTATGTATCCTTATATATGGCTTCCTTATTCTATTTCGGTTCCAATTATTTAAGCAAAAGTCCATTTCCAATTGTCACTATGGCCCGTTATTTTCAAAATCCAGTAATTGAACGCATTGATATGGTCATGCTTTCTTTGGAATTATTTAACATCGTCTTTGCGAGCTCAATTTTTCTTCTGTTGTTTTATGGAGCATCTAAAATAGCTAATGGAAAAGTGGATAAATCACCCAGTCGAGTAGGCTTTTTATTCAGTGTATTCATTATTTTAATTGGAATGATTCTTGTGAATGAATGGATTTGGAAGTCAGATGAAAAGCAGGTTATTTTACTTAATCTTCAAATTTTAGCAGGGAGCTTAAGTTATTTAGTGGTTCCAATTATTATCGTAGCGATGAAGATAAAGGGGGTTAATAAACATGAGACTACGAAAGAAAATGGCTAAAAAATTTTCAATTATATTTTTTGCATTATGGTTAACTGGATGTGCTCCTTTTACTGAAAATAACATTATTGAAGAGCTTGCTCCAGTCACATTTTTATCACTTAGTAAAGGGGATGAAGGGAAAATAAAAATCAGTACGATATTGCCCCCTCTAAGCAAAGAAAAAAAGAGTGTAAAGACGCAAGAAGTAAGCTTAATAAAGGAGGGATTAATGGATTTTAATTTTAACTTCTACCAGGAAATGAAATCCGGGCAAATGCGAATGCTGATAATTAATGAAGACCTCGGAAAAGAGGGGATTATGTCCGTTATTAATGTGTTATTGAATGATCCGGATATTTCTTTGAGAATCTATTTAGTTATCGTAAAAGGAAATTTTGAAGAATACTTGGAAAATCAATTGGACCAACAAGAAAATCTTGATTACTCTTTTTACCGAATGCTGAAGCACTATGAGGAAAAAAATCAGGGAGAATTAAGTGTCATTAATCTACATGAATTTAAAAATTTGTTATATACTTCATATTCAGATCCTTTCTTACCTGTATTCAAAATAGAAAATGACGCTATCAGCTATGAAGGTACAGCCCTGTTTCAAAATGATAAACTAGCTGAAATAATAACAACTTTTGATGATCGTATCTTCCAGCTGTTAAACAACGATCACTACTTAGCGGTTTTACCGATCCCAGAAATAGAAGTTGTTCTAGGTCATGTTAGGTCTAAAACGAAAGTGGATATCAATAAAAGCTTGTCTAAAATGACCTATACAGTTAATGTAGACTCAAGAATTGAAGAATACCGGGGAGAAAAGCAATTATTTGACCCAAAGGATTTAGAAGATTTGAAAAAAGATATTCAATCCAATCTTGAAAGACAAACACAAGAACTAGTAAAAAAGATGCAAGAATTGAATGTGGATCCACTACAGCTAGGCATTCATACATTAAAACCATTCTCAAAACCAATGGATGAAAAAAAATGGATTAAACTTTTCGAGAAGATGGAAATTAAGATTGATTATCAATTTAATATTCAGCCTTTGACGGATTCAAACGGACACTAAAAAACATTCCAATCAAAATGAATTGCAGTAATATACCAAGAGTTAATTCAACTTTTCCTTGTTTGTTTTTTTACAATATTGATGCTATCTTGAACCCATCTAATCGGTTAATTCTGTACTCAGCATCAGATGCCATACCTAATAATAGCTTTTCTATATGACTTTCAACTAGGTTCATATCTTAAGGACAAACGAGATTCTTCCAAAATTGAGGATTGTTTTCAAAATCCTTTTTTTGTATGCCTATGTATTTTGGCAACTTCATTTGAGTCGAAATGGGTGCTGCGCATATTTGCAGTGGAAGTATCTAGAGCGCTTTTATTTAACACACCAAGTGCTCTATTCATTGAATGACCTTAAAAAGAACAGCAAAACATTCAAGTAAAGAAATGTTCTATTCAAACAAATATTAAAGAAACTGAAACGAAGATTGATACAAATGAGTCCAAAATTGACCAAATTATGGCTCAAATCCAAGCGTTGGATAATGAAATTATGGCAACCGAGAAAAGTATTTTAGCAAGTATGGATGATGAGGCTGGAACATTTGAACCTTATTTTTAAATATGTTGATAATCAAAAGAAAATACCTAAATCCACGTTGGATCATTGGGACCTTGATATAAATACAAGAACATATTCAAATTGCCATTTAACGAAATGTAGATATCGAAGTCAAGACAGGAAAAAAATGAAAGTTCATTTTTCTAAGAGGAAGAATAACCTGGATTGATCTAAAAAGAACAATTTGAAACTAAATCGCATTTAATACATTTGGATGAATGTGGATGTTTTTGTATGAAAATAGAGTCGAGTTGTTAAACATGAGATAATAAACAAAAAGAAGAAGTAAAACGATTGATAGAGGCCATGATAAAGAAAATGCCTCGAGAAAAAGCAATGGATAAATTAAGCCAACTACTACATATATCAAATGAAAACTTTGATGAGCTGACAGAATATTGTTGTATGTCAGATGAAATAGAAACCACCAACCGTTAATTTGGTAGGTGGCTGTTTTTAGATATTTTTTTGTTGGCCATAAAAGTTTTTCTTATTGGACTAAAGGAATTAGGTAGGTTTCTTCAATTTCATCCGCAGTTAAAGGTGGGTTGAACAGATACCCTTGGCCACTGGGACATCCAAACTTCCTAAGGAGATTTACATGCTTGTCTGTTTCAATTCCTTCAGCAACTACATTTAGGTTTAAATTTATTCCTATATCAATTATTGATTTAACAAGAGCCAAGTCCTTGGAATCGTGCATTCCGCCACGAATAAAAGACTGATCAATCTTCAACGTATCTACGGGTAGTTTCGTTAATAGACTTAGAGAAGAGTAACCCGTCCCAAAGTCGTCTATCGAAATGCCAATACCCATTTTTTTAAATTGTGAAAGGATAGGAAGTACTATTTCAAAATCTTCAAAAACGCTTTCTGTCACTTCAACCTCAAAATATTTAGGTTCCACATTTGTGGACATCATGCACATTTCTATATACTCAGTTAATTTGGTATAGCGAAACTGATGAGGAGAAACGTTCACTGACACTTTAACAAGAGAATATCCTTTTGCCTCCCATCTAGAGATCTGATTTAAAGCCTCTTTGATAACCCATTTCCCGATTTCATCTATTAAGCCTGTTTCTTCAGCAATTGGAATAAAATCCATAGGAGGTACATTACCAAGCACGGGGTTTCTCCAACGAATTAGCGCTTCCAGTCCATTGAGTTCTAAAGTGGCCAAATCTATCTTAGGCTGATAATGAAGAAGAAACTCATTATTTTCAATTGCTTTCCGCAGTTCTGTTTCAACTGTAATTTTTTGGTCTTGCTTTTCCTTTAGGCGTTTATTAAAGATCTTGAAATTATTTTTGCCAGCTTGTTTTGCAGAGTACATAGCCATGTCCGCAAGATTTACCAGTTCAGTTAAGTCGGTACTATCAGAAGGAAAGTAGCTTACGCCTATGCTAGTAGTAACATATATTTCATTTCCTTCAATGAAATAAGGAACCTTGATTTGTTCAATAATCTGTTCAGCAATCATAAGAGAAACATCTTGGCTTTTATTGGTGATTAATACGATAAATTCATCACCGCTTAAATGGAACACAGAGATGGATTCATTTTGGATTGATTTTAATGTTTCAGCTATTCCTTCTAGCAACGCATCACCCACTCTATGTCCAAACTTATCATTTATCAGCTTCAACCTGTCGATGTCCATAAATAGAACTGAAACTGTATTGGAATGCTTTATGTCGGCAAGTTTTCTTTCAAGACTTCTTCTGTTAGGAAGATTGGTTAATTCATTATGATTTGCTAGGAAATCGATATGTTGTTCCTTGATTTTAATGTCGGTTAAATCCCTTACAACGCAAACAATTTTGTTTGTTTCTTCGACTTTGGAAAGCGTAAGCTCTTGCGGAAATTTCGTTCCGTCTACTCTGGTTCCAACTGTTTCGCCTCTCCAAAGCCCTCTTTCATTTAAGATGGGAATAACAGAAGAATTTAAAATTCCTTGCAATGCTTCTTCATCGTAGCAAATATGCCAGGTGTTATTCAACAGATGTTCTTTAGTAAATCCATACATGGTGGCATGAGCTTCATTTGCAAATACAAATTTACCATCTTCATCTGTAATGCCAATTCCATCTATTGAAGAATCCAAACCATATGAGTATTCAATCAAAGTCAACTCTGTCTGGCTTAATCCTTTTATATTTCGCTCTTTCATTGTAACCCCCTAATGACCCAACATAATTTACTTCTTAATCTTATTTTTTATCGGTAAAGAGAAGAGAATATGAAGGTAAAATCAGATTCACAACACTTGCAAGGGACTTCTTTAGAAACGAATTTGAATGATCAAACATCTGTAGTAGATTGCTGAACAGACCGTCTCTGTCCACCTTGTGTGCTCGCACAAACCCCTTTGCTTATTCCGTCGATGAGCGTAATAGTTTCACCCGCCATTAATGCGGTTAGTAGTTTTTTCCAGTCGCTAACTACTTTAATTTCGCCTACAGCAATTACATCTTCGGTGAGAACTTCTAACACGTCTTATGGTATGAGTTTTTCACTTAAATTTTGGTTATTCATAATTGATTCGATTATAAAATCCTTAACCGATTGATTGTCAACCATTCCTTTTATATATAATGGCTATTTTTATTTGAGAATTATGACCAATTTTTAAAGGGCGGATTACGATATCTGAACTGTTTCCTGTTTTTTGTTTAATGCCTTCAAGATTCTTGGACAAAGAGCTTTCAATGAGGTTTGGTGATCTATTGTTGGATTGATTTTGATTGTTTATCCTTTGGATCTTTCTATCATTTTTTGGATTCTTTCGTTTTAAAAATGAAAACATAGCTCAAATACCTTTCTATTTCATCCCATTTTTTTCATGAAAGAACCTTTTTAAACACATTGGAAAAAGATTAGTCACGAATAAAAGTCAAATGGAAGATTTCTCTTGAAGATTATAAATCTATTTTAATCATACACACCGTTTAAGGATCTTAATTTTTCTGAATATAAATCTCATTTTTAGGGCAATCTTCAATGGATGATAAAATTCGGAGGTGGAGGAATGTTTGAAAAAAAATTAGCACTTCATGAAACTTTGGAATTTCATGAAGTAATTAACTTTAAGACAGTATGTTTACTCAAATCTAAAATGATGCAAGGTATCGTTTTTGACCAAGATCTAAAAGCACTACTGGAGAAGGACGTAAAACAATCTATACCTGCTTTAACTGCAATGATTAAATTATATTCAAATTCTGAATTAAAATAATCGGAGGTCAGATCGTATGAATGACTATTTAGACCCTATAAATTCTGTTGGCATGCCGGAACTTACTGATTCAGGGATAGCCCTTGAATTTTTGTTATCAACAAAAACTGGGATTAGAAACCTTTCAATTGCATTGACAGAAACGGCAACATCTACAATTAGAAAGTTATTACAGGAGCAACTTGATGTAACCATTGCCTTATATTCCGAAATTGTAGATCTCATGATAAAAAAACAATGGTTAAACCCATATGATTTGGAACTTCAAAAACTTTTGGATATTAAATCCGCTCAAAATGCAGTAGATATAGCTAATTTAAATCTTTTTCCGGGGGTTACAAATCGGAAAGGAATGTTTCCAAGCCCACCGAAGAAATAATGAATAAAGAAGGAGATTTCAATAATGAAAGCTGTTACTTTTCAAGGTGTTAAAAATGTTCAGGTAAAAAACGTGAAAGACCCAAGCATCCAAAAAACGGATGATATTATAGTTAAACTTACTACTACTGCCATTTGCGGATCAGACTTACACTTAATTCATGGGATGATACCGAACCTAGGAGAGGATTATGTTATTGGACATGAACCTATGGGAATTGTAGAAGAAGTCGGTAAGGATGTAACGAAAGTTAAAAAAGGGGATCGTGTTATAATCCCATTTAATATAGCATGTGGTCAGTGTTGGTACTGTAATAATGAATTAGAAAGTCAATGCGACAATGCGAATGAAAATGGAGAAATGGGCGCATATTTTGGTTACTCAGATACGACGGGTGGGTTCCCAGGTGGTCAAGCGGAATTTATGCGAGTTCCATATGCTAATTTTACACCTTTTAAGATTCCAGAAAACAGTGAAGTAGCGGATGAAAGTTTAGTGTTACTTGCAGATGCTGCATCAACAGCATTTTGGAGTGTAGACAATGCGGGAGTGAAAGCAGGGGATACGGTCGTAATTTTAGGATGCGGCCCAGTTGGTCTGTTAGCACAAAAATTCGCGTGGCTAAAAGGTGCTAAAAGAGTTATTGCAGTTGATTACGTTGGTTATCGTTTAAAACATGCAAAACGTACGAATAACGTAGAAATAGTTAACTTTGAAGATCATGAAAATTGTGGTGAATATTTAAAGGAAATAACAAAGGGTGGAGCAGATGTAGTCATTGACTGCGTAGGAATGAGTGGAAAAATGACTCCACTGGAATTTCTTGCATCTGGTCTAAAATTACAAGGAGGAGCCATGGGAGCTCTAGTAATTGCAAGTCAAGCTGTTCGCAAAGGTGGAACAATTCAAATTACAGGAGTTTATGGGGCACGTTATAATGCATTCCCATTGGGTGACATCTTTCAACGAAATGTGAATATTAGGACTGGCCAAGCTCCAGTTATTCACTACATGCCGCATATATATAATTTAATTGCAGAAGGTAAGGTTGATCCAAGTGATATTGTCACTCATGTACTTCCTTTAGATCAAGCTAAGCATGGTTATGAAATATTTGACACCAAAATGGAAGACTGTATAAAAGTTGTACTAAAACCGTAAATATACCGGGTTAGTTTTCGAGCATCTCTTATGAGATGCTTTTTTAGATTTTGGAAAGACTAATAATTTTATTCCTTTATAGAAAAATGCTCGTGATGAAATATTATTTAATCAGAATTTGTTAATTTGTTGTATAAACATGGATTGTCCCCATCCAATCACGATAGAAATAATTATCAATTACTAGGCATTAAAAGAAAACTTCAGCATATATAGGTATATTCGTTCAAATTTGATGAGGAGGATAACATGCAACCTATTTTACCTATGGAAAAATATTTTGGGCAGTTTGAACTGGTGCATGCTTTTTATGGGGCTATGCCTACAGGTGTCAGCGTTTCCGAAACTGGTCGTATTTTTGTTTGCTTTCCGAAATGGGGAGACAACGTTCAATTTACTGTGGCGGAAATTGTTGAGGGTGAATTGCAGCCTTATCCCAGTTTAGAAGCTAATTTGGTTAATACTAGAAATATTACGATGTCTTTCGTCAGTGTCCAAAGTATTGTTGCTGATGGAAGAGGAACACTTTGGGTATTAGACACAGGGGCACCAAATTTTTCTGAACCTATTCAAGGGGGAGCAAAATTAATTGCTGTTGATTTAAGCACGAATACAATAAGGAGAGTATATACCTTTACAGAAGATGTTGTCTTGCTAACAACTTATTTGAATGATATCCGTTTGGATTTTCGGGTTGGAAGAGCAGGCTATGCATATATAACAGATTCTTCTTCCAGAGGGCCAGGGGGCATTATTGTCGTAGATTTAGAAAGTGGGAACGCGTTTAGACGGTTAAATGGGGCAATATCAACTTCACCTGATCCCTATTTTTTACCGAAAGTAGAAGGTGAAATTTTGATGAATCGAAACCCGGACGGCTCGACTTTCCCATTTAAATTGGCTTCCGATAGTTTAGCAATTTCTTCTGATGGAAAGGTTTTATTTTATGCTCCGCTAACCAGCCGACAGCTGTTCTCAATCTCAACAGAAGCCCTAAGAGACAGTAGGATACAGGACATTAATTTATCCCAATATGTGCAGTATTGGGGGGAAAAAGGCGCGTCTGATGGAATGATCACCGGCGCAAAAGGAACCATTTATGCGGGAGACTACGAAAACAACAGTATCCGGAAGATATTGCCGAATGGCGTAATGGAAACCATCGCACATGACCCGAGAATTTTATGGCCGGATACTTTTTCGATTGGCCCCGATCAATACTTATATGTCATAGTGAATCAATTACATCGGCAGGCGAGATTTCATTATGGAAGAGACTTGCGGGAAAAACCATACAGTTTATTTCGTATGAGAATTGATGAATTCCCTGCTCCTACCTTTTCATAATAATCTTAAACGAAGGTAGCTATCCCTCATGGGGGAGCTGCCTTTTTTGTCAGTAAATAAGAAACAGGCATCTGTGCAAGAAACGATTCGGATTATAAACTACAATAAAAGATCTACCTTATTCTAAAAACGAACCCTCAGATGAAAAAGAAGCAAATGGTGAAGTGGGTACGATTATAATCAACTGCTGAATTAAGTTTTAGTGATGGAAATCTGATGTGTTTGAATATTTTAAACGTATTTATTCATTCTTTTATAAAATGTTAGTAAATAAAGGAGCCGCTGTTTTTCCAGCTATTTCTTAGAATTTGTAATCAAGGAGTTAGAGTGTTTTATGGGGAAGAAGATATATCCAAATTAATAATTAAGAAGACCCCTGTCTAATAGTTAGAAAAAGTGAGATTGGACATTAATAAGTCTATTATTTCCGGTAGATTATTAGTATAGACTCCACTAATCATTCTCATTCTCTGTGGTTAAGCACTGATTTTGCGCTTCATGGATGGCTAACGGGTGCTTTACTTCAAGATGGGGTAATGGTATTTTCTTGTTGAAATAAATGGGCATTTAGTTCAGTAATCAATTAGCGATATGTGGTAACAAATATGCAAAGGGGTTACAAAAATGAAGGATATTTTTAATCAATCGGACTCAGAGGAAATTTTAACGAATAGACAATTTAAGCCGAAATTCAAAACCACAATGGGGTAAAATGGATGTTGCCAAAATGCTGGCACATTGTTCATCCTTCCAAGACATTGCAATGGGAAATACTTTTCCTCCGAGAGGCTGGTTAGGAATATTAATAAGAAGGAACTGAATACTGTTTTATAGAAGTTACAATTATAAGGGGGAGAAAAATAATGATTAAATTAGTTTTAATGAATTCGGATGAGTAATCTGTCTGGTATTGTAATAGTTACATACAACGAGAAATGGGAAAAATCATTCATATTATTAGAAGGTTTCCTTAAAAAAACTTTAGGTGATTTAATAATATGCGTGGAACACGTTGGAAGCACATCAGTTAAAGGGCTGAGTGCCAAACCAATTCTAGATATAGATGTAGTAATAGAAGATTATTGTGTTTTCCCTGCTGTTATAGAAGGTCTTAAAAAGATAGGTTACTATCATCAAGAAAATTGGAGTTTTGAGGGTAGAGAAGCCTTTGGAAGAAAGGATCCATTAGTTCCGTGGGATGAAAAAAATACAAATTGGATTGAACACCATTTATATGTGTGCAATAAAGATAGTAAAGAACTAGCCAGACATTTAGCATTTAGAAATTATCTTCGTAACAATACAGAGGCAGTTGCTGAGTATGAACAGTTAAAGAAATATTTGGCAAAGAATGCGATAGACAGAGCAACTTACACTGAGGGTAAAACTAAATTTGTTAGTGAGATATTAGAGAGAGTTATGAAATAATGTATTTAGTGTGCCTATAATAATTAATATTTTTTAGTATCTTGTTCAACTAATGGGTGCTTCACTCCAAGAAGGAGTAAAGCTTTTTTTCTATTGAACTTATGCAGCAGTTTAGTTTAATTTAATAAGAGTTTTAAAGGGGGGGAGAACTTGAATAAAAAAAAATTGATGTACAGTATCTTTACTTACAAGAAACCTGAAGGCAGTATTTCAGGTTTCTTTCATTTTACATTGAATGTTCTTGTAATGCCCGCGAACGATTTGAATAAAATCCTCTAAATAAGAGGGGATATGCTTGTCTTTATGCCAAGCTATCTCTGTATAAATTTGATTCAATGCTAAAGAAATAGGTAATTGTAGTAACGAACCACTGTTAAGTTCCTTTTCCACAACCATTCTGGGTAAAAGTGCAATGCCCAATCCGGCAATCGCACATTGTTTAATAGCTTCAATACTGACAAATTCTATCACGTTGTCAGGGTATATTCCTTCTAGTTGGAACTTACTTTCAAATTGTGTTCTATAAGAACAGCCTTTCTCGGTTAATAAAATCGTTTCTTTTGCTACTTCCTCTAAAGTCAGTTTTTCTTTTTTATGCAAATGATGTGTAGGGGGTGCGACTAGCATTATATTTTCTTCTAGCAAAGTTTCAGTATGGATGGTTGACACAATCTTTCGTGTATCGGTGATGAATGCCAAGTCTAGAGTATCAGTTTGTAATAAGTTCTTTGCAATTTCGTTCGTATGGACAGGTTTAAATATTAGTTTGACTTGAGGATGCAACTGTATAAATTCCTGTAGTATAACCGGTAATCTGTATGTACATTGACTTTCTTGTGCACCAATTGTCAAGATTGGTTTAAGTTCATTTTCACCTGTTACTGCATCGCGCATTTCTTTATCGAGTTTGATCATCTTTTCGGCAAAATGTTTTAATTGCATACCAGCCTCTGTAAGGAAAATCCGTTTCCCTAATCGTTCAAATAGAGGTGTTCCTAGCTCTTCCTCTATTGATTTGATTTGTGCTGTAATACTTGACTGTGCATAATCCAACATTTTAGCTGTTTGAGTAAAATTTAAAGTCTTTGCAGCAGTTAAGAATGTATATAAATGCTTTGTTTCCAATGCTTCCACCTCTATATCGAAATATCCGATTGATTTAATCATTATATTCAGCTTTATTGATTCTTGAGGCAATTATATACTTTTTACACAGCGATGCATAGGAAGGAGTACGGAATATGAAGATTACAATACTTGTTGGTAGTTCGAGAAAAGGTGGAAATAGCGAACTCTTGGCGGATTTTGTAGTACAAGATATTGAACATGAAAAAGTGTATATAAAAGACTTATACATTCGACCGATTGAGGATTTACGTCATACAAGAAATGGCTTTCAGGCAGTTAATGATGATTATGATAGATTGGTTGAAGCAATAATGAAAAGCGACGTGTTAATCTTTGCAACACCGATTTACTGGTATAGTATGTCAAGTTTAATGAAGAATATGATAGACCGATTTAGTCAAGCAATTCGAGATGAAAGATATCCAAATTTGAGAGAGCATTTAAAAACAATACGAGCAATCGTTGTAGTTGTTGGTGGCGATGACCCAAGGATAAAGGGGCTGCCTCTTATTCAGCAGTTTCAATATACATTTGACTTTTTAAATATGCCTTTTTCATCTTATATTATTGGAGAAGCTAATCAACCGGAGGAAATACTTAAAGACAGTCGCGCTTTATTGCAAGCTGCTTGGTTAAATGAAAAACTCAAATCAGAACTATACGCTGAGGAAGAATAGATGGTTATGAAAGCAACTACAGGTAGAGAATCGGAGCTCCTTAGAGAAAATATCATAAGTAAATGAGGTATAATTAGATCATTTCTAGCCGTAGCAGTAAAAAGGCAGTAGGTACCCATCTACGAGACTAGCCCTTTCATAAATGAAACGTGTAAGGTATGTGATATACAAAGAGTGTCAGTCACCATTAAAGGTGCCTGACACTCTTTTGTTTATGCGGGGAGTAAATGGGGTAATTAACATTCATTAGTTAGCTACTCAGTTAGCTAAGGGTATTGTAGAAATAAAAAAGAGTGAAAGGGATTGATAGTTAGCATGTGGTTGAACAAAAAGTTAATATTGGTTTTCAGTTTGATCGTGATTTGCTTTTTATCTGCTTGTGCCGAGAAGGATAAGCTTGCCGACGGATCTGAACTTATACATAAAGATCAATTTGTTTTTGCTGCTTCTGGTGAGTTTAAACCATTTAGTTATATGAATGATGATCTCACCATGTCAGGCTTTGATATTGAGGTTGGCGAAGCCATCGCTAAGGAAATGGGTCTTAAGCCGGTTCAAAAGCGAATTAAATTCAAAGGGATTGTAGAAGGGGTAAAAACAGGCCGTGCGGATGCAGCTGTTGCTAGCCACACGATTAATTCGCAGCGGAGCGAACATGTTTCCTTCACTACGCCTTACTATTATTCTGGACCGCAAATTTTCACCAGACCGGACAGTCAAATTAAGACTGTCGACGATTTAGCGGGAAAAGAAGTTGCTGTAGCAAAAGGTTCGACTTATGCCGATACAGCCTCTAAGTATACAGACAAAATAAAAACATATGACAGTGATATTACAGCTTTACAAGCATTAAGCAGCGGACGTCATGATGCGGTAATCACAGATTTTGTTACTGGGAAAAATGCTGCAAAGGGAGGATTTAAGATTAAAGAGCAGCAGTTAATTGATCGTAGTGAACAAGCGATTGTGCTGCCCCAGGATAATCCAAAACTATTGAAGCGAGTAAACGAAGCGCTGGAGAAACTCCGGGAAAATGGGACCCTAACTCGAATTAGCATCAAATATTTTGGTGAGGATATTACCATTAAACCGGAATAAATCAATACCAGGGAAAGAAAGGAAGAAGATACATTGCCAAGTTTTTCACATTTTTTTCACACACTTATAGAAACAAAAGATGTATTCATACAAGCCATGATTTTAACATTAGAGCTGACTGCTGTTTCTATCTTATTCGGAATAATTATTGGTCTTTTCTTTGCCTTATTAAAAATCTCTAAAATAAAAATATTAGAATTCATTTCAGATGCATATGTCTATTTGGTCCGCGGAACACCGCTAATTGTTCAAATATTTATCCTCTACTTCGGAATAAGCGAGATTTTCCTCCTTCCTGATTTCTGGGCTGCTTCATTTGCCCTCGCGTTACATAATGGAGCTTATATTTCCGAAATCCTTCGAGGAGCGATTCAGGCAATCGATAAAGGACAGATGGAGGCAGGACGCTCTTTGGGGATGACAAAAGTACTGACATTACGGAGGGTTATTCTTCCGCAGGCATTCCGCCGAGCGCTGCCGCCTTTAGGCAACCAATTTATCATCGGGTTAAAAGATTCTTCGTTAGCCGCATTTATCTCCATGAATGAACTGTTCAATGTGGCGACAACACTAGGATCCAATAATTTTGACGAAATGACCTATTTACTCATTGTAGCAGTCTACTATTTATTGCTAGTGGCGCTGTTGACATTCGTAGTGAACCGATTTGAACTGAAATTAGCAGTAAGTGACAGATAGGAGACGAGGACATTGGACACAAAGGAAATGATTAAAATTAATCAATTGAATAAATCATATGGAGACTTACATGTATTAAAAAATATCGATATGACAGTTTACGAGGGCGATGTCGTTTGTTTAATAGGAGCGAGTGGCTCGGGTAAAAGTACTCTTCTTCGCTGTTTGAACTTTTTAGAAAGGAAGGATAACGGCAATATTATAATTAAAGGAAATGAAGTCGACCCAGGCACCGATAACCTCAATAAAATTAGGGAAAAGGTAGGAATGGTATTTCAGCATTTTAACTTGTTCCCACACAAAACTGTTTTGGAAAATATTATCGAAGCACCTATTATGGTAAAAGGAGTTGACAAAGAGGAGGCTATCTCGAAAGCAAAACAATTACTGAATAAAGTAGGCTTGGAGGATAAGTTAGATGTCTATCCCAGTAAACTATCAGGCGGGCAAAAGCAACGGGTGGCGATTGCTAGAGCACTTGCGATGGAACCAGAAATTATGCTTTTTGATGAGCCAACATCGGCACTCGATCCCGAGCTTGTGGGAGAAGTTTTAACAACCATGAAAAAATTGGCTGAAGAAGGAATGACGATGGTTGTTGTTACCCATGAAATGGAATTTGCTAGAGAAGTAGCGGATTGGATTGTGTATATGCACGATGGAAAAATTGTCGAGCGTGGCAACCCTGAGCAATTTTTCAGCCATCCAAAGGAAGAGCGAACTCAGGAGTTTTTAAAGACGACATTTCTGAAATAAAATATGAAATTTTGTTTATATATCTAGGCATGACCGCGTATTTTAATTGTACTTGGACTTTTAAAACTATTGAATTTTGAGCTACCAACTATAATGTCATTGGACAATTTGTCCATTTACAACTTAGTTAGTAACCGTAGTTGTAAAGTTATGCATTAATATTCACATTTTAGTTCGATTATAAATTAAAATCACCTCTCTGATTTTCTGAGAGGTGATTTTTTATTGGATATTTATGTTAATATTAATAGTCATTCTAGTGTCTTTGTTTTGTTTCAAAATAGAGGGGGAATTGCTTTGAGATTTTTGGTATTTTTTATCGTTCTAATATTTATAGGATTTTTGTTAGAAAAAATAATAAACAAATTACTTCGTGTGGAAAAGAAAAAGATTTCTGAAACTTCCGGTAAAAGAATTGACCGTTGGGGAAGAGGAATCATTTTACTTATCTTTTTATTCACACTTCCGTTTGTTATTTTCGGTGACTCAACCAATATTATAAAGTGGTACTGGATCGTCTATATAACATTGTTAATGGGTTTTCAGGCTTTTCTGGAGTGGAAGTACCTGGAGAACTCAAAACAATATGTTACTACAATTATTTTTATAATATTAAGTGTAATTATTATGTATAATATAGAGTATTTTCTTCCCTTATTGAGTTGATATAGTTTACTGAGGAGATAGATATTGCGAAGGATTGTACTTAAATTAAAGAGTGCTTGTGCGGCCGAGCCTAGGTCGTATCATATAGCGGGTGGGATTCCCGTTGAGAAAGAACTAGCCATTCACTCGTAGCGAGTCTTGGAGGGCTAATGGTAACATTAGCCTTTAAGCGTAGACAGTTAGGTGGCGGGCCGAAAGCCAAACGGTTGAAGGGATTGAGCTCCATAATGTTAGTAAATCGAGAGGGCTGATGCTTTAAGCACGGCAGAAAGCTACATTTTATCCATCGTTAAAGGCAAGAAGGATAAAGCCTCTCTGGAGTCAGAGACCTTGGCACGTCATACATCGATATGATACGGCAACTCGGGAGGCCCTACCGGTCTTTTCTTCTTATAGAAGAGTATGGTGTACAAGCGATAATAAGCGAGGAAACCAAATGCCGTTGTAGGGAGTCGGATAGCAGCGTAGTACCAATGAAGTTGGGTAATGCCGATGGAGGAAAGGCTGCTACCAAATGATCACCCTCACTAGGGACACATTTACTACACACAGCGGTAGAAATAATATATGTAAACTAAACTATTGAGGATAGCGGAATCACCATTTTGTGAATGATGATTTGGAGGAGCCGTGTGCGTAAATAGCGCAAGCACGGTTCTGTGAGGGGGGTGGAACACAATCTACCGTAATGTAGAGAGGTTCCCTTCTACTCGACTACTTGAATAAGCAGGTGCCTGTACTTTTTCTTATTGTACTAACGTAGCAGGTTAATTGTAGAATAAATTAGATTGTTAGTGAAATCAAAGGTAGCGCTACAAAAAGGGAGGTAAGTTTGATGTTAAAACGTGTTTTTGAACAACTTGGGTTGCAGGTACTATCAATTAATGAGGTTGAAGATTCCTATAGTTCAACAGTCTATAAATGTTATTTGCTAAATGGTAAAAATATTTTTTTGAAAATCCCTTATACAAAATTGAAGTTTAAGCGGGAGTTAGAGGCCTATGGAATTTTAAAAGGAAGTTTTGCTATTCCCGAACTGTTGGATTATTGGTCTGGTGATGAGGAGTGTCCGGGAGCTTTTATATTATCCGAATTAAAAGGAATAACGTTAACATCTAAGGCTTCACCCTCAGTAGCATTTCAAGTCGGGGTCCTTCATGCCTCGATGCATACAATTCAACCGTCTGTTGTGCAAGAATTTTCCGACATACAAAATGAATTTCCAAACTGGTCTAATTTTGTCGAACAACAATTTTATAGTTTCGCTAAGGATGTAAAAGACGTTTTGGATGAACGTTTATTCATAAAAGCCATTGAAAATTTTGAACAAATGAAACAACAGCTCCCTTCCCCAGATGGACCAAGCTTTATACATATGGATTTTCGTCCAGCAAATATAATTGTTGATGGTAACAAAGTTTCAGGAATAATAGATTTTGAATCAGTACGATTTGGTTCAACTGAAATCGATTTTACCAAATTGTATCGTGATTTTTTACACTACGATTCTGCCTTGTATCAAGCTTATCAAGAAGGGTATAACAGTATCAGACCATTAATTGATTTAGAAGTTGTTTTGCCTTTTTATCGATTTACAGATGCCTTCAATAGTATCGGGTGGTGTAAACGTCGTGGAATTGAAAAAAATGCTTTATTTCTCGAAGAAAATATAGTGAGTTTAAAAAAATTATTAATATAAAATCGTATTTATTTATCACTCTTTCTATTTTTTAGGATGTCTCTTCATATAAATTTAATCTTTGAGAATATTACTTTTTAATGATTCGATAATCATTAAGAATTGAAGAGGTGATCTAAAATGTGGAAATCTACCCGTTCTTACACTTATTCAATGTAATAAAAGAGAGAGTGCTTTTACATACTTGTTATGCTAAAATATTGAGTGAATGTTCATTCAATTTATAAAGGGGTGTTTATATGTTGTTGAAAGGGAAAACGATTATTGTTACTGGTGGATCTAACGGTATGGGTAAATACATGGCAATGAGTTTCGTTGCTGAGGGAGCGAACGTAGTTATTACGGGTCGGGACAAGGAAAGGCTTGAAAATGCAAAGCTAGAAATAGCGCAGCATGGGGACCATATTGAAGTTTTTCAAATGGATGTAAGAGATCCCGATCATGTTGCAGCAATGGTAGAATTTACTGACAAGACTTTTGGCAGTATAGATGGATTAGTTAACAATGCTGCTGGTAACTTTATTGTAGAGACAGCCAAGCTTTCTCCAAATGGCTGGAAGACAGTGATTGATATTGTACTTAATGGTACGTTTTATTGTTCTAGTGCTGTAGGCAACTATTGGATCAATAAAGGAACGAAGGGCTCCATTATAAATATGCTAGCCACATATGCATGGGGAGCAGGAGCCGGTGTGGCCCACTCTGCAGCAGCAAAAGCAGGTGTTATGTCTTTAACTAGAACTCTTGCAGTAGAATGGGGCAGTAAATATGGCATACGAGTAAATGGGATCGCTCCAGGTCCTATCGAGCGCACTGGGGGAGCAGGAAAGCTCTGGGAATCAGAAGAAGCAGCGAAAAGAACAATTCAAGCAGTGCCTTTAAAACGTTTAGGTAAGCCTGAGGAAATAGGAGATCTGGCAACATTTATTATGTCCGATAAAGCATCCTACATGAATGGTGAAATTGTGACACTTGATGGTGGACAATGGTTAAATCAATTCCCATTTTAACAAATCATTTATTTTAGTTATAAGGTAGATAAAAATATAAGTGGGATATGCTGGGGAGCATTAGTGGAGTACCTTGGTGTTAAATTGACCAACTAAGTCTAAAAAAATATAAATAAATTGTAAGCGATTTCATAGTTTTTTATTCCTTTCATATGCTATCATAGTTTTATAGGTTGTGTTTTCAATTAATGAAAACAGACAAAGGAGTAGGATTCAATGATATTTGTAAGTAGTAAGGATTTTTTACAAATTCCCATTAAGGATTTCATTATTTCAGCCGAGAAGGTTGCTCATGTGCAATTAGGCAACAATGCAGAACATGCACTTTTGGTATTAACGAAAACGGGATATTCATCCATTCCTGTGCTTGACGTTAAATATCGCCTTCAAGGATTGATTAGCACTCAACAGATTACAGATGAAATACTTGGTTTAGAACATATTGAATATGAGCGTTTGCCAAATCTAAAAGTTGATCAAATTATGAAAAAAGACATTGCCTCTATTCATATTGAAGAAAAATTCCAAAAAGGTTTAGATCTGTTAGTTAATAATCCATATGTATGTGTCGTGGATGATGAAGGAACATTTATGGGGATTTTAACTAGAAGAGTTATTCTAAAGCAAATGAAGAAGTATTTATACCAATCCCAGGAATCTCAAGTATAATTATATATAGACAGAAAAAGGCCTTTTACAGAGGGCCTTTTTTTTATAGTGAATCCACCTAAAGTTAACTCCTATTATTTAAAGAATACATTCTAAAGAAAGAGGCTAAAAAATGAATTCGGACTATCTTATTATCAAAACATTAGCGGAAGAACAAAATATGCGAAAAGCTGCAGAGAGACTTTTCCTTTCTCAGCCAGCGTTATCTCTTCGCCTACAAACAATTGAGAAGGAATGGCAGACAAAATTGTTTTTACGTTCGCAAAAAGGTCTCACTGCTACTCCAGAAGGAGAGCTAGTAATTGAGTTTGCCAATAATATGCTACTGCAAAGAGAAGAAGTATTCGAAGCTATTCAATCATTGAGCTCTAAGGTTCATGGAACATTAAAAATTGCTTGTGCCTCTATTGTAGGTCAAAACTGGCTACCCAAAGTGCTAAAGGACTTTGTACAAACTTATCCAGAGGCTAAAATTTCCTTGTTA
Organism: Psychrobacillus sp. FSL K6-2843; assembly: GCF_038626375.1. NCBI lineage: Bacteria > Bacillati > Bacillota > Bacilli > Caryophanales > Bacillaceae > Psychrobacillus > Psychrobacillus sp. FSL K6-2843. The sequence goes on from NZ_CP152021.1 coordinate 1,251,195, forward strand.
ACCGGCTGGAGCTCAGAAATTGTAAAGGCAATATATGACGGGGAAGCTCAAATAGGAATTGTGCGTGGGCAAACAGATTGGAAAGGGAACAAACTGCACTTATTTAGAGACACGCTATACTTGGTTGACAAAGACATGACAGCTATTGACGATGTTTTGACTACAGAAAAGCCATTAATCCAATTTAAGAGTGACTCGAACTATTACCAAGAAATTCAGCAATGGTGGCAAAAGCACTTTTCTGTAAATCCTAAGCGTCAGATTATTGTCGACCAAATTGAAACATGTAAACAAATGGCGCTAAATGGGATTGGCTATGCTATTTTACCTTCAATTACGCTGACAGGCCATGAAAATGTGAATAAGATACCTTTAACGAATAACGAAAAAGAGTTTGAACTCACTCGAGATACATGGTTAATAGGTTACGACGCCTCTTTTGACCTTCCACAAGTTGACGCTTTTGTAAAAATTGTTAATGAACATGCGAAGAAATTCCAATAAAGGAACTTTCTTTGGGGAAAAACGTACTAAATTATATACATAATAGGAGGGAAAAAATATGCAGATACGCAAGTTTGCTTTGGCCATCGTCGCACTTTTTATCATTTTTAGTATATATCCATCAGATGCCTCAGCAGCTCCAAGCTTACAGGTCAAGATTAATCTTGGCTTTGACGGAAAGGCAAAGTATGGGGAAGGACTTCCTATAACCATTACTGTGGAAAATTCAGGTGATGCCTTTTCGGGGGATATCGTGCTGGATATGTTCGAGTCTTATAATTTAGGTAATGGTCAAGCTATACCATTTGAAATAGGGGCTGGAGAAACAAAAACGCTCCAAATAGCTTCTTCTGGTTTAAGCGATGATTACTTATACTCAGGCTCCAATATCCAACTTGTTCATTTTTACGAAGGTGGCTGGGAAAAAGGAAAGTCAATTGATTATAAAGGATCTAAAAATCTTAAAGCTAACATGATGGATCCTTCTTCTGTTTTTTACATGACACTGACTAATAGTGCCGATCGTTTAACTGTTTTAAATCAGTTAAAGCAATCGAATGCTCAAGTAATTCATTTAGGTCAACTAAATAACTTTATTTTTCCATCAGAGGGTGTAGCCTGGCAAATGGCGGATTATATAGTTATTGATGAATTTGTCCTTGCGGATCTTTCAGAAGTTCAGCAGAATGCGCTTATTGATTATGTGAGTTCTGGGGGATATATCCTTGTCGGAGCTTCTGAAAATACATCGGCTGAGCTTGGATTACTATCGCAACATCTTCCATTAAATTTACAAGGAGTCACAAAAAATCTTTCACCTGAAAAAATTAGTACTATAACAGGTGGTAAATTACTATCACAGGATCTTACTCTACACGATGCTACATTAACAGATGGAGGGCAGCCCTTAATCAACTTAGATGGGACATTGATAGCTGCTAAAAAATCACTAGGTAGTGGAGCTATTATTCAAACAACCTTTTCCTTAGGTGATTCACCTCTTGCAAAAGATGATGTTTATAAAGAGCTAATAAAAGCAGTGCTGCAGCCTGTAAATACGCAGGCAACTAATTATATGTATGGAAACAATCTTAAGGATCAGCTAGTTTATGAAATTGGAGAGACAAATTCATTGTTTGCTTCTTTTAAAGTTTCGACACCGCTGATGATTGGTATTGTAATTATTTATATGCTTCTAGTCGGTCCGCTTCTTTACTTTATCTTGAAACGGAAGGATAAAAGAGAATATGCTTGGGGGATTATCCCATTGATCGCTATTTTAACTTCGGCTGGGATATTTGGCTATGGTGCAAAGGATCGCATAGCTCGACCTCAAGTACAACAATCCTCTTTCTTATATGTTAATGAAGATGGTAGTTTAAATGGCTATTACGCCGAATCGATTTTAAGCAATAAGGGTGGAGAATTCTCTTTTACTTCACCAAATTCAACTTCTATGGTCGGACAACGAAATTTTAATTCCTTTACAGGCAATATTACTAATATACATGAAAATGTTATTCTAGAAAAAAGCTCCAACAGATCAGATCTTACATTCAGGGATCTAGGGTATTGGTCCGTATCTTCTTTTTATGGAGAAACCTATATTCCAAATGCAGGGCAACTAGCTTCTGACCTTAAAGTGGAGGCCAGTAAAATAACCGGTACTTTAACTAATAATTTTCCATTTGCTCTTAAAGAAGTTTCGATTTGGTCCGGTTCAAAACTAATTGTGCTAGGAGACCTAAAACCTGGAGAACAAATGCAAGTCGACAAAGACTTAGGATCCGTAATGTTAAGCCCAACCTCTAATCCTTTTATTAATACTAGTGGTAATTGGGGACAAAATACAATGAACCAAGATGATTTAATAACTCAACGTAAACAATCCTTATACTCTACAAGCAAATTAATTGAACAAACTGGTGGTAAGCCAGCGATTACTGCATTAGTAGAGGAGAATATTGTTCCAATTGAACTTAAAGGGAAAAAAGTAGAAATGTCTGCTCTAAACTTACTAATACAACCTTTTGAGGCAGAGACAATTTTATCAGGCGAGTTTACACTACCTGCAACTAGCTTTATGGTAAATGTTGAAACAAATTCTTTTGGAAAATATATGGAACCAGTAGAGAATAGTAATTTTGAGTGGTATTTAGACGACGGTGAGTATATTACGTCATGGAAACTACCTCAGAATCTTCCTGTAGAAGGCGTAAAATACACACAATTACAAATAGCTAATACAGATCGAAACTCCCATACTATCGAGTTATTAAACAATAAAACAGAAATATATGAGCCTATAGAAGAAAGTAGATTTACAGTAAAAGAAAATATATTAGATTATATCAATCAGGATGGAGAAATTATTTATAAATTAATTAAGGATTCCAATAATGGAGATCCATATACACGACTTCCAGAGGTACGTATTAAAGGGGAGGTTAAGTAATGATAGAGATTAAAGGACTAACTAAAAAGTATGGCTCGTTCTATGCTTTAAATGATTTAAATTTAACTTTACAAGAGGGAACTGTTTTTGGATTTGTTGGAGCAAATGGAGCTGGTAAATCTACCACCTTCTCCATATTAGCAACACTACTACAGCCAACCTCTGGTGATGCGCTGGTGAATGGTAAAAGTGTTAAAACAGAGCCACATGAGGTTCGAAAACAGATTGGATATATGCCAGACTTTTTTGGTGTATACGACCAACTAAAGGCAAATGAGTATTTGGACTTCTATGGAGCTTCTTATGGCATACCGGAAGCAGATAGAGCGGTTCTAATTCCTCAATTATTAGAGCTAGTCAACTTAACACATAAAAGATACGAATATGTAGATCTTCTTTCTAGAGGTATGAAACAACGCTTATGCTTAGCAAGAGCATTGATACATGATCCAAAGGTTTTAATCTTAGATGAGCCAGCCTCTGGTCTAGATCCGAGAGCTAGAATCGAAATGAGAGACATATTAAGACAGTTAAAGGATATGGGGAAAACCATCTTAATCTCCTCTCATATATTGCCAGAGCTTGCAGAAATGTGTGACGAGATTGGAGTCATTGACGGAGGCCGATTGATTGCTCATGGTTCGGTGTCAGAAATTCAAGCGCAGCTTGCTGGCGAAAGGCATATAACCGTCAAAGTAAAAGGTTTGCTTGAAAATGCTACCACCTTCTTTGAAGAGGATCCTTTTGCTTCTAAAGTAGAGACTGACCCAGTTAAAAATATAGTTACCTTTAACTATAGAGGTACAGAGGAAGATCAAATTAGTCTGCTTAAAAAAGCTGTGGAACAGCAAATAAAGGTTATATCATTTGCAGAAACAGAGACAGATTTAGAGGATGTCTTTATGGAAATTACAAAGGGGGCGAAATAAGATGAAGCAAGCATTAAGTAATCCAGTGCTTATTAAAGAGATAAAATTACGTTTTCGCTCTCTAAAAAGTTTCACAGGAATCCTATTTTATCTTATTGCTATGTCTATATTTGTGTTTGGTTTTATCCTGTTAACGACCTCTTTTACGGGCACAGGTTATTTTAGACCCGAGGAAAGCTTTTTCATGTTTGTAATGCTCACTTATATCCAGCTCGGTCTTATACTTTTTATCACTCCGGGTCTCACGGCTGGTGCTATCAGTTCGGAGCGTGAGAAGCAAACATTGAACATATTATTAACAACATCGCAAACTTCTTTTCAAATTATTATGGGTAAATTGTCATCGTCGATTGCATTCTTGCTGTTACTGTTAGTAGCGGGCTTACCCGTGTATAGCTTTGTTTTTCTATTCGGTGGAGTTTCCCCAGGGCAGCTCGGACTAATATTTTTGTTTTTCTTTTTAACTATGTTGGCGGTCGGTGGAATAGGGATTATGTATTCTACAATTATTCGAAAAACGATTGTGTCGATGATTGCAACATATGGTACGATGATTTTTCTAGCTGGGGTAACAGGTTTCATTTATCTTGTTCTTACAGGAATGAATAGCTTGGCAACTGGGGCATTGGCCACGACTCCTCAACCCATTGCCCATTTTTTTGCAACGATTAATCCGGTTATACTAATGATCAATTTAACAATGTCTAGTTCAACGGACTTTATAAGCCAAACGACTAATATAGATTTTCCAATTTGGGCTGGATATGCAATTTTTTATGTTTTGCTAACGGTTTTAACAATTTTTATAGCAGTAAAGAAACTACGGGTTAATATGAAGAAATATAAGTAAGGAGGAAAATAAATGGAGAACAGAAACAGATTATTGCTATGGATTAAAAGAGCAAAACGCAGCCTTACAACAGAGCATTATTTTAAAATGTTACAAGGAGCTTTGTTTTACGCCTTTCTTTCTGTTGCTGTAATTCTACTAGTATCTCGCTTATTTGTTTTTCCCTATTACACAATATATGCCTGGTCTTTAGCGGGTATTGTATTTTTTCTTCTTTTAGGAAGAGCTTTTTGGAAGAGACCTACGAAAGAAACAGCATTGTATAAATTGGATTCTTTTTTTTCTGATAATGTCCTTTTAACTGCCGTATCATTTTTAAATAATAATTCTCCACTTGCTCAAGGAGTTTTGCAAAAAGCAGCAAAGAATGGCCAGGAAGCTTTGGATAAATTTAAAAAAAGAGAAAAGCATTATTTTCAGGCTAGGTGGTCCATAGGCTTTTTAATCTCCCTTGCAGTGGTGTTTTTATTAGCATCATTTCCTGCTACCACGCAGTTAGAGGCAAAGGACATTGAACAAGAAAAGCAAGTGATCAATGACATTAAGAAGGAAGTAGAAAAATTAGAGAAAAAAGAATTAGCTAAGTCAGTAAAAAAAGACTTAGAGGAATTAAAAGAGAAACTGAAAAATACTGAATTGGCCGAAGAAGCACTTAGAGAATTAATAAAAAAACAGAAGGAACTTGCATTAAAGGAACAAAAATTAGAGGAAAAGAAAGAATTAGCGAACAATGAAGGTAAAGAAAGTTCAGCTTTGTCAGAGAAAGAGCAGAAAGAACTTGCTTCCTTGGAAACAGCGAATAGCGCATTATCTCAAAGTTCTGCCACTGCGCAGTCTACTCTTAGCAAAATGGGTAAAAAGCTTCCGTTTTCATCAAATAATGTAGCACAAGGTAATCAGAATTCTAATAATAACAGTCCTAATACTAGTTCTAATAATCAACAAGGGCAACAAGGTCAACAAGGTCAGAATCAACAAGGTCAACAAGGTCAGAATCAGCAAGGTCAACAAGGTCAGAATCAGCAAGGTCAAGGCCAGGGTCAGGGTCAGGGTCAAGGTCAAGGTCAAGGTCAAGGTCAAGGCCAGGGTCAGGGTCAGGGCCAAGGTCAAGGCCAAGGCCAAGGTACGGGGGCTGGTAAAGGTTCTGGAGGAAGAGATCTGTTATCGATTCCATCAAGAATTGGGGGCACTGGAGAAACTACTATAGATGGTGGAAATCTTGGTGAAGGAAATTTCTCTAGCGAAGAACCAGCGGAGGCGCCAACTACTAGAGGCACAGCCAAACCTTATGAAGAAGTTATTAATGAATATTCAGATTCCTATTTGAAAAGCTCAGAACGAATGCAACTACCTTCTGATTTACAGCGGATTGTTCAGGATTACTTCTCGTCCGTAGAAAATAATAATTAATGGAGGAAACTATGGAGTTAACAACTGAAGACTATATGAATATGAGTAAACGATTAGAGGAAGTGCGCCATGAGATTGGTCAATTTATAGTTGGCCAAAAAGAGGCAGTAGAGTTTTCAATTTATTGTGTTTTAGCAGATGGTCATGCTCTTTTAGAGGGATTGCCTGGACTAGGTAAAACTATGCTCATTCGTACCATTTCTGAAGTGCTTGACCTTTCTTTCTCACGTATTCAATTTACGCCAGATCTAATGCCATCTGATATTACAGGTACGAGCATGATTGAACGATTAGAGAATGGAAAACAGCAATTTAATTTTCAAAAGGGGCCAATATTTAGTCAGATGGTGTTAGCTGATGAAATTAACCGGGCTACTCCTAAGACTCAAAGTGCTCTCTTAGAGGCAATGGGAGAGAAAACAGTAACTGTGCTTGGAGAAACTAAGCAGATGGATAGACCATTTTTTGTGTTAGCTACTCAGAATCCAATAGAAATGGAAGGGACTTATCCCTTACCAGAAGCACAAATGGACAGATTTTTATGTAAAATAATTGTTTCTTACCCAACTAAGGAAGAGTTAATGGAAATTTCTAAGCGAACTACTGGAAGCCAAATTATTGAGTTGAGTAAAATAATGAATGCACAAGATATTGTGACCGCACAGCAAATGGTGAAGGAAGTATTGATAGCTGATGATATGTTGGAGTACGCGGTAGATATTATCGCTGCCACTCACCCAGAATCTTCTGTAGTTTCAGAGGTACAGCAATATGTTCAATATGGAAGTGGACCTCGTGGTTTACAGAGCCTTATAAAATTGGCGAAAGCACGTGCCCTAGTAGCAGGTCGCTATCATGTTTCTATAGCAGATATTAAAACAGTGGTAAAACCAGTTTTAAGGCATCGTTTGCTGCTTAATTATGAGGGAGAAGCGGAAGGTAAAAGCGCGGATGACTTAATAGAAATTATTCTACAAACAGTTAAGCAAGGACAAAATGTATGAGTAAAGAATATTTAATCCCAAAGGATTGGAGCGGAAAGCTAAGTCGCTTGTCTTTAGCAACCAAGTCTAAACTACGCGGGCAACATAAAGGGTCTCATCGCTCGCAAAGATTTGGTGCTTCTCTAGATTTCTCTGATTTCCGAGAATATACACCAGGAGATGACGTTCGCCAAATCGATTGGAATGTGTATGCTCGGACAGATAAATACTTTATTAAGCGTTTTTTAGATGAGCAGGAAATGAGAGTACATATTTTATTAGACTCATCTAAGTCGATGGGTGATCCTCTAAAGTGGAATTTTGCAAGACAGTTAGCAGCTTCTTTAGGAATTCTTGTACTCCAAAGAGATGACAGATTATCATTTGCTGCCGTTACTAATGATAAAAATTTACCTTTTAGAAGAAAAGGAGCAACCTACCGGAAAGCATTTACCCAAGTAATAACTGATTTAAAAGAGCCTACCATGGCAGACTCCTTTGCAAAAAACGCCGTCTCATTTCTACCTAAAGACAGTACGGTATTATTCCTTATTACAGATTGCCTAGAAGACTTGGAAACATTAAAATCTCTTATACAAAAGCTACCTCGTTTTGCTGGAGATATACGAATTTTACAAGTTGTCACAAATGAGGAACTTGTTCCGTCTTATTCTGGAGATATTCAACTAGAGGATGTAGAAACTTCTCAGCGATTAAATATTTCTATGTCATCTAGAGTATTAGAGACATACGAACAAGAACATCAGTTACATCAGCGTGGTTTAGAGAATATTTGTAGTAAATTCGGAGTGAGACTTCTACAGGTAAATGCAGATGAAGGTATCTCTCATGTAATATTTCATCAATTACTACGAGCAAATTGGGTGCAATGAGGTGAGTATATATGGGTTTTAGTCAATTACCATATTTATGGACAGTAATATTTCCGATTGCCGTTCTATTATATTACTTTTTTCGAAAGAAATATAAAAAGCAATCTGTCTCCTCAACTCTTTTTTGGGATGAAGTGATGAAAGAGACAAAGGCCTCTCCTTATTTACAGCATCTTCAACGTAATGCGTTATTTTATTTGCAAATGTTAGCAATGATTTTGCTCGTAATTGCACTTATTCAACCTTTTTTGAAAAAAGAAGCACTTGCTGGTGAGCAAATTGTCTTTATTGTGGATACTTCTGCCACGATGGAGGTTAACGTGGATGACGCTATCTTATTTAACAAACATAAGCAGGAAATGCTCGATCTGGTTGAACAGTTATCTGGAAAGCCATTGACACTTATTACTACGGGAAATGAACCTGTCGCAGCTTTAAGGCAGGAAACGAATATCAATGAAATTAAAAGAGTAATAAATAAGTTAGAAGTGACTTATGAGGATGAGAATCTTTCAAAAACTTTGGATTTTGCTCAATCCTTTTTTCAAAATAAAGCTACTTCGGTATATGTGTTTACAGATCAGATAGATCGTCAGACCTTGCCGTTACAATATGAAAATGTAAGCTGGAATGTAATCGGTCAAACTAAGGAAGTATCCAACATATCTATCAAACGCCTTGGGGCAACCAAGATGAAAAATGGAACTTCAGCCTTGATCCAATTAGCTAGTCAAAATAGAGAAGAGCAAACAGTGTCCTTAACCTTGTCAAATGGAGAAGGTGAATTGGTTAAAGAATCCGTTAGATTGCCTGCGGGTGAAACAGTCACCCTTTCCTTTGATGAGTTACAGGAGGCAATTTTTCTGAAGGCAACTATAGATGTGGAAGACGATTATCTCATGGATAACGAGATGACCGTGTTCTTGCAGGATCAACTCTCTAAGATTTTCATAGATAGCTCTCTTCACACTTTGGTACGCACTGCCTTTCAATCACTTGGTGTTGACATGAGTAGTATACCAGCTGAACAGGTAAGCCTAGTGAAGGAGGAGGGAATTTTAGTTACTAATCAATTTAGCTTAGTAGATCAATTAGAAAGACCTGCCTTATTTATCGGAAGGAATGATGAAAATCCTGTAGAGGTTAATGGAACTGTTCAAACGGATGATCACCCTTTGTTTTCCTTTGCTGACCTTTCGGATATCTATGTAAGTAGCGTATATCCGGGTGTGGAGGGCTATAAAACGATAGCAACAGTTGCTGAGCAGCCCTTTATACAGATCTCTCCAAGGGGAGATATTATTGTACTTTCCGATATACAAATGACAGATTGGCCGTTAAGTCCTTCTTTCCCATTGTTTATGTGGAGTGTGAAAGAGCAGCTATCTAATAGTAATACTTATTTAGGATCTTTCACTCCGAATGAGAGAAAACCACAATCCTTAGGTAGCGCAACTAATGAGTGGGAAATTTATACGCTAGACGATTCTTATGAATATTCTATTGAGAATGGAGGAGCATTTGTTGCTCCTAGAAAACCAGGTTTATATGTTATACGTTCTGGTGAGAAAGAAAAATATTTTTCAGTAGCAATATCTCAAAAAGAAAAAGAAATTATAAAAGGTTCCTCATATTCTATTGGAGGACTGGGAGTAGAACAGCAGGATGAGAACTATGAAAAGTATTCCATTGTTCCATTTTTAATTGTTTTATTGTTATTGTTGTTTGTTATCGAGTGGGAGGTGCAAAGACGCCGTGGATTTACGAGTTGATCAACCACTGCTTTTACTATTATTAGTACCTATTCTCATTTATTTTGTTTGGACATGGAAAAAGGACAGAAATATATTGAGGAAAGAGGGAAGGACTGTCTTCTTTATACGAGTGCTTGCTATATTTTGCTTAGTGCTGGGTCTTACAAATCCTTATTTATTGCTGCCCATTAAAGAGGAACAGATTGTTTTTCTGATTGACCGTTCCGCTTCAGTACAAGGAACTGATCAGCAGGTAAGTGAATGGATTGAAGCAAGCTTAGATTCTCGAAAAGATAGACATTTAGTAGGCGTATATACATTTGCAGAGGATTTTCAAACGGAGATACCCCTGACTGATGAGGAAATAAAACTTCCTGTTTTTAGTCCTATGAAATCACCAGGTAACACCGATATCGCTAGAGCGTTACAGTTATCAACCGGAATAATAGAACCAAACAAAGCAACAAGAATTGTTCTATTTACAGACGGAATTGAGACTAGCGGAACTATAGCAGACGAGCTTATGAAAATAGCTGGCAGTAATGTAACCGTAGATGTAGTACAGCTTGAGAGAGTATCATCGGAGGACGTTGCTGTTACATCCTTTGAAACACCTCCTGTAGCCTTCGAAGGAGAGCAACAGCAGCTTAATGTAGAACTCCAAGCGACTAAGGCTACAAATGGCGAATTATTACTTTATCAAAATGATCAACTACTAAGTAGAGAGCAAGTCGCCTTGGAGCAAGGATCTAATAGTTATACTTTCCGCAACACCTCCAAGGGTGAGGGTCTGTTAAAATATGAAGTACAGGTAATTGTTCAGGGGGATGCCTTGATTGAAAATAATAAGCTTACGAGTGTAACTAATGTAGAGAGTTCTCCAAGGCTACTGGTTGTTACAAATGAGGATACTTCTACTAATATTCCTTTAGTTATTGACAAAGAAGCCATTACAACTGATGTTATCACCGCAAACTCTCTTCCATATGATTTATCTAATTATCTTGCGTATGATGCAATTATTTTTGACAACGTGCCAGGACACATAGTTGGCGAGCAAAAAATGAATGTGATTGAGCAGGCAGTTAAAAATTTTGGTACCGGCTTTATGATGGTGGGTGGGCAGAATAGCTTTGGATTAGGTGGTTATTTTAAAACTCCAATCGAAAAGTTATTACCTGTTGAGATGGAAGTTAAAGGGAAGCAACAATTACCTTCATTAGGGCTTATTATTGTAATGGATAGATCAGGAAGCATGTCTGGTTCGAAAATGGAATATGCGAAAGAGGCAGCTGCTCGTTCGGTAGAAATGCTTAGAGATGATGATCATTTAGGCTTCATAGCGTTCGATGATCGTCCATGGCAAATTATTGAGACAGAGCCTCTTAAAGATAGAGAAGCAGCTGTTGAAAAAATCTTGTCTGTAGGTGCTGGTGGAGGAACTGAGATATATACAAGTCTTGCCCTAGCATATGAGCAGTTACAGCCATTAAAACTACAACGAAAACATATTATTTTACTGACAGATGGTCAATCTAGTTCCTCTAATGACTATCAAACTTTAATCGAAGAGGGAAAAGAGAATAATATTACTGTTTCAACAGTAGCCGTTGGACAGGATGCAGACCGTGCTTTGCTAGAAAGCCTTGCAGAAATGGGAGGGGGAACTTTTTATGAAGTACAGGATGAATCTACAATTCCTGCCATTATGTCTACTGAAACAGCTATCATCTCTAGAACCTATATAGAGGATAACCCATTTTATCCTACCATTTATGGAGACCCTGCATGGTCTAGTCTGTTCGTTGATGGTGTTCCACAGATGAATGCATATATAGCAACTACTGCCAAGCAAACTGCAAATGTAATAGCTCAGAGCGAGAAGGAAGACCCAGTTTTGGCTGAATGGATGTATGGCTTAGGAAGAACTCTTGCCTTCACTTCTGATTCTACGGGTGCTTGGAGCGGAGATTTTGCACGTTGGAATAATTGGGGTGATTTTTGGAACACAGCTATTTCTAGAATGCTTCCATCTTATAGTGAAGTACCTTTTACCATTCAAAAATCTACCGATGGAAGTTATACGGTGACAGATCCTTCGGGAAGCTCATCCTTTATCGAGGTGGCAGCAGTTAATGAAAAAGGGGAAGAGTTAGCTGTAACCTCCGAGCCATTGGCACCTGGAAAATCCAGAGTTACGGTTGAGAGCGAGCCGGGACTAGTATTTTTCCGAGTTTCTAATGAGAAGGATGCTATCTATCAAGCAGGGATATCCATTCCCTACAGTGAAGAATATAAGGTTCAACAGCCAAATGTACAAAACCTTCAGTTAATCACTAGTAGAACTGATGGAGAACTTTTAAGTGAACCAGCAGAGGTATTTCGAGATATCGGTATGACTAGCTCGGAAAAGCAACCTATAAGACAGTTTTTAATCTTGGCGGCAATCATCCTATTTTTTATAGACATAACAATTAGGAGATTTGGATTTAAACAGCTTATAGCACCTTTTAGAAAAAATAAAAAAGAAGCAACTTCTCCCGCTACAAAAACGACCAGTAATATGGAAAAGCTTGTGAGAGAAAAGAAAAAAAGATAGATAAAAGCGCAATGGAAGAGATGTGAACTGCCCCGTAAATGTTAGACACCAAACTAACATTTACGGGGTGTTTTTATGTCCAAATTTACTGCTGAAGAGAGAGTACAAACAGTTTTACGTTATCTTAAGGGAAATGAAAGTTATAATGATATACAAAAAGACTTAAATATTGCGATATCTATTATTTCTGCTTGGGTTCAGTTATATGAAGAACAAGGAGTGGAAGCTTTCTTTAAACCCTATACAAATTATCCTGTTCATTTTAAACTAGAGGTACTTAATTACATGAACGATATGGGTACTTCCTCTGTTGAAACAGCAGCGATTTTTAATATTTCCTCACCAGGAATGATTAGGAATTGGCGAAAAGCGTTTGAAAACGGTGGTATTGATGCCCTACAACCAAAGAAAAAGGGGCGTCCATCCATGAAAAAAGAAACCAGATCGAATGCAAAAAAAACATCCCCAAGTGAAGGGTCTATGGAAGCTCTACGAGCTGAGAATGAGCGTTTACGTATGGAGAATGCCTACCTAAAAAAGTTGAATGCTTTAGTTCACGAGCAGGAAAAATTACTAACAAGATCAAAGCGCAAGTAATTTTTGAACTAAAGTCTGAGTTTGATGTAGTGGAACTGGTTAAAGTCGCTGACATTCCACGAAGCACGTACTATTACTGGGAGAAACGATTACAACGTGAAGATAAATACGCGACGACAAAAACAGCAATTGAAGCAATTTATCATGAACATAAAGGGCGCTATGGCTATCGTCGCATCGCTAAAGAGTTAGTAAAAAAGAACATTTGCCATGATCCGAAGACGATCAATAGATTGATGAATGAGATGGGCTTAAAATGTATGGTCCGGATGAAAAAGTATCGTTCCTATCGAGGAAAAGTAGGTAGAATCGCATCTAATTTACTGAATCGTGATTTCCAGGCAGACAAAATGAATGAAAAATGGGTGACGGATGTAACGGAATTTCATCTTTTCGGGGAGAAACGTTACCTATCACCAGTTTTAGACTTGTGCAATGGTGAAATCATTGCTTATAAGGTAATGAGCCGTCCAGTTTATCAACTTGTGGGTGATATGTTAGAGGATGCCATTCGACGATTAAATCCAAGAGATGAAGTGGTTCTGCATTCAGATCAAGGATGGCACTATCAAATGAAGAAGTATCATAAGACGTTAGAACGCCACCATATAAAACAAAGTATGTCTCGCAAGGGTAATTGTTTAGATAACGCAGTCATAGAGAACTTCTTTGGCTTGTTAAAGTCGGAGCTTCTTTATCTACAGGAGTTCGAGAGTATGGACCATTTTGAACGAGAACTACATGAATATATCGAGTATTATAATCACAAAAGAATGAAGACAAAATTAAAAGACCTAAGTCCGGTAGAATACCGAACTCAGATCTTAGAAGCTGCCTAACCTTTTTGTCTAACTTTATTGGGTCAGATCAGATGTACCTCCATTGCGCTTTTATTGTGAGCTTTAAAATAGCTTATGTTATAAAATGACTGGAATTTTCTTTTTAACCCAGACAAGAGTGATAACCCAAGTACAGATTAAGATTACTGCACCGACTACAAATGGTATGTTGATATTCACATCAAATAAAATACCTGCTAGAGCCGGACCAATCATATTACCTAAACTCATATACGCATTGTTCATACCAGCAGCAAACCCTTGTTCATTGCCAGCAAGTTTAGAGACAATTGTATTTACAGCTGGACGAATCAATGTTGTAGCAATTGAGAAGGCAGTTGCTAAAAATAAAATAAGCCAGAAAGAGTCTACTAAAAAGAAAAGTACTAATGATACAGCCGCAACCACTAAGTTAACAAGAATAACATTTAATTCGCCAAAGCGTTTAAAGAGTCGGTCTATCACAACAGTTTGGATAACTACCCCTACAAATCCACCCACAGTTAAAATAGCAGCGATTCGTTGAGGACTATAATCATATTTGTGATCTACATACAATGAAAAGGTTGATTGGAAGTTAGCAATTCCAAATGAGAAAACAAAAATGATAAATAACATCATAAAGTAAGGCGTGTATATAGAGCTTTTCATTTGTGAAAGGATATTTTCACGTTTTTTAATAGTAGGTGTTAGTTCACTAATTACATTTTTAATGTCAGGCAAGATAACTAAGGAGACTATTGCGGAAAGAAAAGATACAACTGCAGCCATGTAAAATGGAAAGGATAAACTTACACCTGCTAAAAACCCTCCGATAGCCGGCCCTATCATAAAGCCTAATGACATGGAAGCCCCAATGTAGCCCATGCCTTTTCCACGATCTTCAAGGCTTGTTAAGTCAGCGACAAATGCCATAGTAGCTGGTACTAAAAATGCTCCGCCAACTCCCCCCATAAACCTTGCAATATAGAGCATCCATTCGTCTGTGGCTAAACCAAACCATAATTGTGATAAGGAGAAGACGATCAAACCAATAATGATTAATTTTTTTCTTCCGTATTTATCGGATAGTTCACCAGCTAATGGTGAAAATATAAATTGTCCTAAAGCATAGGAAGCAATGATAAATCCTAATGCTTGCCCAGCGACGCCAAAAGTCTCCAAATATGAAGGCATTACTGGGATAACAATTCCTATCCCTGACATTACGATAAACATATTGAACATTAGTATATATAATGCAAATTTATTTCTTTTTTCTGTCATAATGGTTCCTGCTTTCTTTCATACTATTATCATCTATCGATAATATCATATTTTCTCTATAATACATACCTTCGTGTCCCGAAAAAATTTCACTTGCGACCTTCTTGAAAAACTTGATAATACATGGCTAATTTTCACTTTAGGCGAACGCTTTCCGCGGGGGAGCAATAAGCCATCCCCGTCGCTTGTGCGTCGGTTGTGATGTCTTATCTGTCTCCCTAATCCCGCAGGAGTCGTCGCCTGTCGCTACAATCATATATAGTAATGATAAAGTAGTACGGAGAAACTACCTCAAGAACATATTGTATGGTTATATGATCAATCCTATTAATAAAATTGCAGTAAAATTTTAGATAATAGATGACTGATTTTCGCTTTAGGCGAACGCTTTCCGCGGGGGGAGCGATAAGCCATCACCGTCGCTTGCGCGTCGATTGTGAGGGCTTATCTGTCTCCCTAATCCCGCAGGAGTCGTCGCCTGTCGCTACAATCATAATAGTGTAGTAACGATGAAGTAGCGTGGAGAAACTACCTCAAGAACATATTGTATGGTTATATGATCTATCCCATTAATAAATTTACAGGGAAATCTTTGGGCAATAGATGGCTGATTTCCGCTTTAGGCGAACGCTTTCCGCGGGGGAGCGATAAGCCATCACCGTCGCTAACGTGTCGATTGTGATGTCTTATCTGTCTCCCTAATCCCGCAGGAGTCGTCGCCTGTCGCTACAATCATATATGGTGTACTAATGATGGTGTAGATTTAGCTAAAAAGACTTTTTGCTGGTTTCATTGGCTAGGCAAAAGGAGGATGGCCGTTACGTGAGTCGCGACCATCCTCTCTATAATTTTTTAATAATATTTAAGTTAATTAAAGGGTAAATGTTAATTTGCTAATTTACTTTGAACCCATTTTAAATTTCAAGAACAACTCGTTATAAACACCTAACATTTCAAGTCCTAGGTTATTGTATACTTCTAAATTGTCTCGAGCTTCTTCGGAAGGATAGAAGCGTTCGTCTGTTATGACTTCTTCGTCCATTAGCTCCATTGCTGCAGTATTAGGTGTAGAGTACCCCACATAATCTGCATTTTGTGCAGCGACCTCTGGATCTAACATGAAGTTGATAAATGCATGAGCGCCTTCGATGTTTGCCGAGGTTTTAGGGATTACCATGTTGTCAAACCATAGATTAGAACCTTCTTCAGGAACAGAGTAATCTAGTTCTTCATTTTCCCACATCATATCAGCAGCTTGTCCCGACCAAGTAAGCGCAACGGCTGCTTCCTCGTTTACCATAAGCTGTGTTACTTCATCACCAATAATAGCCTTTACATTAGGCGATAGCTTTTGAAGTTTCTCTAAAGTCTCTTGAAGCTCAATTTCATCAGTTGAGTTCAAGGAATGGCCAAGGCTATTTAACCCCATTCCGATTACCTCACGCGCTCCATCTACTAAAAGGACCTTGCCTTGGAGTGAAGAATCCCATAAATCATCCCAACTTTCAAATGACTGGTCATCTAAAAGGGAAGGATTATAAACGATTCCTACTGTTCCCCAAAAGTAGGGAACTGAAAATTCATTTTTAGGATCGAAGGATAAATCTAAAAAGTAAGGATCTATATTTGCCATGTTTGGGATTTTCGATTGATCAATTGGAAGAAGTAAGTCATATTCCTTCATTTTTTCGATAGCATACTCAGAAGGTACAGCTATGTCATAGGAAGTTCCACCTTGTTCAATTTTGGTCATCATTGCTTCATTAGAGTCGAATGTTTCATAGACAACACGATAACCAGATTCTTCTTCGAATTGATTGATTAACTCAGGATCTATATATTCACCCCAGTTGTAAATAGTAACTGTATCACTACCAGCATTGCCGGAGCTTTTCCCTAAGTAGTCATTCGCTACAAACAATCCTATACAAACAATAATAATTGCTACTGACGCTTTCACAATATCTTTCATTTTCTTACCCCCATTCCTGTAGGGTTTTTCCCGCCACGTTGGCTAATAAAGTAATAGCCCACTACTAACAATAAAGTGACGATGAAAATAATTCCTGAAAGTGCATTAATTGTTAGAGTGATTCCGGCACGAGCCATAGAATAAATCTCTACTGATAATGTACTAAAACCATTCCCAGTGACAAAGAAAGTCACTGCAAAGTCATCTAATGAGTAAGTCAATGCCAGGAAGAATCCTGCAAAGATTCCCGGTTTGATGAAAGGGATAATAACTCTTCTTAAAATGTCTCTTCTAGTGGCACCTAAATCGGCTGCTGCATCTATTAACGAGCTGTTCATTTCTTGAAGTTTTGGCAATACCATTAAGACTACGATTGGAATACTAAAAGCAATATGAGAAATTAATACTGAGGCAAAGCCTAACTTAACCCCAACCATAGTAAATAGAATCAAGAAGGAGGCACCAATAACCACGTCTGGGCTAACAATTAATACGTTATTCAAGGATAATATTGAGTTCCTTAAGGATTTGTTTCGAATATAAACTATACCTAAGGAACCAAGAACACCTATTACGGTCGAAATCAATGCAGATAGTAACGCCACAATAACAGTGTTGATAAGAATCATAATTAGACGAGTGTCAGAAAACACTGCTGCATAGTGCTCCCAAGTAAAGGACTCAAAGTCATTCATCGTACCACCGCTATTAAATGAATAGAATATCAAATAAAAAATAGGTACATAAAGAATAACGAAGATCAGGGCTAAAAATATTTTTGCCGACTTACTTGTTTTTTCCATTAGAAGTGGCCCCCTTTTCTCTTTGTCCTGTAATGATCATGACAATTACCATAAAGATAATTAAAAACACGGCGATGGTTGAACCCATTCCCCAGTTTTGTGTTACAAGGAACTGTTGTTCAATAGCAGTACCTAGTGTAATTACTTTGTTCCCTGCAATTAATCGAGTAATCATAAATAATGAGAGGGAGGGAATGAATACAGCTTGAATCCCGGCCTTTACACCATTAATAGTTAAAGGAAAGATGACCTTAGAAAAGGTTGTCCAGCTTGAAGCCCCTAAGTCTCTACTTGCATCTATAAGAGATGGATTTAACTTATCGAGCGAGTTAAAGATAGGGAGAATCATAAATGGTATGAAAATGTACACCGATACAAAAATAAAACTAAAATCAGTAAATAGTATTTGCTGTTCACCTATCCCAAAAACATTTAAAAATGCATTGATTGGACCATATAAACCAAAGATCCCGATAAACGCATATGTTTTTAATAGAAGGTTAATCCATGATGGAATAATGATTAAAAGTAACCATAATTGTTTGTGCTTTGTTTTAGTTAAAAGATAAGCTGTTGGATACGCAATGAGCAAAGAAAATAAGGTAATTAAAAATGCGTACCAGAATGAGCTAAGTGTTAACTTTAAATATACAGAAGTAAAAAAGTTCTTATAGTTATCTAATGTAAAGCTTCCGCTTAAGTCGAAGAAGGAATAATAAGCGATTAATGCTATTGGAGCTATGACAAAGAATAGTAGCCAAGCATAGTAGGGTATCAGATAAAGCGTTTTAGCTTTTTTAGTTTCCATAAGCGTCTTCCCCATAAGACTCAAGTCGTTTGTCAAATTCTTCTTCTGTTTCATTTAGACGCATAACATGAATAGACTCCGGATCGAAATCTAATCCAATCATTTCACCTACAGCAGCTTTTTTAGTTGAATGAACTAACCACTCATTTCCTTCTTCATCGTAAGTGGAAAGCTCATAGTGAACGCCTCTAAATAGTTGGGTATCTACTTTAACTTTCATCTTCCCATTATCTACTCCAGTAATTTCTAAATCCTCTGGGCGAATAACGATATCAACCTTCTCATTTGGATTCAACCCTTGGTCCACACACTCAAATTCCTTACCACCAATATGCACACGGAAATCTGCGACCATTGTTCCTTCTACAATATTAGATTCACCGATAAAGTCCGCAACAAAGCGATTGATAGGTTCATCATAAATATCCATAGGAGTTCCACTTTGTTCAATATTTCCGGCATTTAATACAAATATTTCATCGGACATAGCAAGCGCTTCTTCTTGGTCATGCGTAACAAAGATAAAAGTTTTTCCGAGACGTTGCTGTAACTCACGAAGCTCGTACTGCATTTCTGAACGTAGCTTTAGGTCAAGCGCTGAAAGTGGCTCGTCTAGTAATATAATTTCAGGGTCATTGACTATTGCCCGGGCGATAGCAACACGTTGTCTTTGTCCCCCAGACATTTCTGCTATTTCTCTATACTCATAACCGCTTAAATTAACAAATCTCAATGCCTCTAATACTTTGTCTTCAATATCTTTTTTTGCTAATTTTTTTATGCGTAGCCCAAATGCTACGTTTTCAAAAACATTTAAGTGAGGAAACAAAGCGTAGTCCTGAAATACGGTATTAACTTGGCGTTCGTTGGCTGGTACATTGTTGATTAGTTTTCCATTAAAATAAATGCTCCCACTTGAAGGCTGCATAAATCCTGCGATTAAGCGGAGAATAGTTGTCTTCCCACAACCTGATGGTCCTAATAACGTATAAAATTTTCCGCGTTCTAATTCAAAATTAATGTTACTAAGTACGGTAGTGTCCTCGTCATAAAATTTAGTGACGTTTTCAAAGCGAATAATAGGTGTCTCTGACATAATAACCCTCCATTTTCATAAGTAAGAATTGGTGACGACATAAATAACCTTCGCGATATCATCTGATGCATTTTGTAAAAGATGGTGATCAGATGCTTCAAAATAGAGGGATTCTCCTATTGATGCGAAGTAGTGCTGCTTGCCTAATGTTAACTGGACGCGACCGTGTAAAACATATATGAATGTTTGAGATAGGGACGGTTCGAACTCTTTAAATTGCCCGCCTTTATCAAGAATAATAAGTACTGGCTCCATGTCATTTTCGTTGGATTCTGAGATAAGCCAGTGCAGTGTGTACTTTTTTTCTTCATCTACATTAACGGTTTGTTCTTCTTTTTCAAAAACAACCTTTGTTCTACTATGTTCATCATCAAAGAAATCTTTAGGCTTACAACCTAAAACATTTAAGATGGAAAAAAGAGTTTCAATAGAAGGAGAATTGAGGTCACGTTCAAGCTGAGAAATAAAACCCTTACTTAAATCTGTCCTTTCTCCAAGCTCCTCTTGAGTAAGTCCTTTTTTCAACCGTAATTGCTTAATTTTTTTACCTATTTGCATGTAATTACGCTCCTTCTTTTATTTGAAATAAAGAGCTTTTCCATAAAACAAAGTTTATTTTAACATAACTTTAAGTTTACTTTAACAACTTTTTAATGATTTTACAAAAAAAAATTATTCCATTTTTTATTGAATGAAATAATCGGTAGTTTTTGTCCTGCATACTATAACAATGGATGACAGAAAAAGGAGAGAATTTAATGCGGTTAAGAGAGGAGTTACCGGAGTTTCCGAATTCGGCAATATGGTTAAACGGAGCATGGTCAAAGGAACAACTAATGGGAGAAAAGCCTGTTCTTGTCTATTTTTGGTCTGTTAGCTGTCAAGCCTGCAAAAGGGCTCCATCAGTGATTAACTTATGGAAAAGCAAATATGGAGATCGTTTTAATGTAATCGCTGTTCATATGCCAAGATCCCAAGAGGATGCTAATACAAGTATTGTTCAATCTACAGCTGCTGCTATCGGTATAAATCATTCGATATTCTTAGATCATGATTTAACCATTTCTAAAAAATATCAGAATCAAATGGTTCCTAACTTTTACTTGTTTGATAAAAAAGGACAGCTAAGACATAGGCAAACAGGGGAGTACGGTTGGCACATGCTAGAAAAGCGACTTGTATTGTTGATAAATGAACGTTAGTTATGAAAATGGCTATAGTGAAATCTCATAGCCGAGGAACAGCTGATGTGTTAAACTAATGGCAATTAGTTCTAGGAGGCGCAGTTATGCATAAGGAATTTGTTGTTATTGGTTTAGGTCGTTTCGGAGGAAGTATCGTAAAAGAGTTAATGGAGCAAGGCGCGGATGTAATGGCAATCGATAAAATTCAAGAACGAGTAGATGAGTTCGCTACAATAGCAACTCATGCGGTTATTGCGGATACAACAGACGAGGCAGTTTTAAAATCTCTTGGGATAAGAAATTTTGAACACGTGATTGTTGCAATAGGGGATGACATTCAATCAAGTATTTTGACTACACTTATGCTAAAAGAAATAGGTGTGAAAAAAATTACAGTGAAGGCTCAAAATGATTATCATGAAAAAGTGTTACGAAAAATAGGTGCAGATCAAGTAGTTCATCCAGAACGAGACATGGGGATACGAATTGCCAATAACATCATTTCTAATAATGTATTAGATTATTTGGAGCTATCCGATGAGCATTCGATTATGGAAATCAAAGTAAACGAGAAAATTGCTGGGTTCTCAATTATAGATTTGGATATCCGTGCGAGATATGGCATTAACATTGTTGCGGTTAAACGAGGAAAGGATATCATCGTCTCACCTCAAGCCCACGATAAAATGCAACTAAATGATGTACTTATTATAATTGGTGCAGATGTTGATATTAATCGCTTTGAAAAGAAAGTTTTATCTTAACTAAGCCAAGGGACTAATCCCTTGGCTTTTATATTTATTAAAATAAATAAATTTTAGATTATAAAACATTCGTTCAATATGAAATAAACAAGCAAAAATAATATTTAAAGTATAGGTGAGTCTTAATATGATAAGAGCGTTCCAATTGGAGCGCTCTTTTATTTTTGTATATTTTTCTAAAAGATAGACACATTAAGCATAAGAATGGAGGGATTAGGATGAAGAATAAAAGGTATGTTCTTACTATTATGTCTGTTATTTTATCAACAGGTATACTATTCGGATGCAACGGTACCGATGAAAATGAGCCGGACCCAAGTGAAGAGCCTTCTGAGCAGCAAAAAGATGAGAATCAATAATTGCCGTTTATAAATACAGTATCCAAGTATCGATAAGTCTTAAAAAGAGAGTATAAAACGTTAATTCGTTTATATGTTCTCTTTTTGTTTGGCAAAATTTTTGAATAGGTGATGCTTACTTTAAATTTGGTGAAAGAGCTCTCACATAATATTAATATTTCCAAGTATTTTGAGATTTAATACTTTATTATTAGCTAACACTTGTCGATTGTAGTAAATGACTTGAAGAAACCAAGTAGCCGAAGCGCCGAGTCTGAGGTCGTGCTTTTGGAAAGTGTGGCTTATGAATATCTGAATCGATGATTTCTTACTATATATTGTAAAAAAAAGACTGTAGACAATTTCAAATTTCTTTGAGTTTGCCTACAGTCCGAAGCATCAAATAAAATGATGCTTTTATATAATTTATACTTCCATAATGATTGGTAAAATCATTGGGCGACGTTTTGTTTTTTCATATAAATAAGGGCTTAACACATCTGTAATTTCATTTTTTAGCTCAGACCATTCAATAGACTTGTCCTGTATAGTGTATCTTAAATGCTTGTTTAACATTTGCTGAGCTTCATTGATCATCGTGCCTGATTCTCTCATGTAAACGAATCCTCTAGAAATAATATCTGGACCTGACACAATTTTCTTTCTTTCCATATCAGCACTAACAACTACAATTACTAGGCCTTCTTCTGAAAGAATACGGCGATCTCTTAGCACAATATTCCCGATGTCTCCAATACCGCTACCATCAATATATACATCACCAGAAGGGATACGTCCTGCCACGTGAGCTTCAGTTGAGCTCAAAGCAAGAACGTCGCCATTTTCCATAATAAATGTATTTTCAATTGGTACATCACAATCTGCAGCAAGCTCGGTATGAAGTTTTAACATACGGAACTCCCCATGAATAGGCATAAAGAATTTAGGTTTCATCAAACGCAGCATAAGCTTTTGTTCTTCTTGAGAACCGTGCCCAGATGTATGGACGTTATTTAAGGAACCATGAATTACTTCTGCGCCAGCACGGAACAATAGGTTAATCGTTCTGTTTACGCTTGCTCTATTACCTGGAATAGGTGAAGAAGAAAATACAACGGTATCTCCAGGCTGAATTTGAATTTGTCGGTGAGTACCGTTAGCAATTCTAGATAGGGCAGCCATTGGTTCACCTTGGCTACCGGTACATAGTATTAATACTTCGTTTGCCGGTAGTCGATTTAAAGCACTTGTATCTATAAACATTTCCTTAGGGGCTGTAATATATCCGAGCTCTCTCCCGATGGTAATGTTATTATCCATACTTCTTCCAAAAACAGCAATTTTACGATTATGATGCACTGCGGCATCGATAACCTGTTGAAGTCTATGGATGTTAGAAGCGAAGGTTGCAAAAATAATACGGCCATTCACTTTACGGAAAATGGAATCCATACTTTCTCCAACTTTACGTTCGGACATTGTGAAATTAGGAACCTCTGCATTAGTGCTATCAGAAAGTAGACAAAGAACACCATCGCGTCCGATTTCAGCCATTTTAGTCAAATTGGCTGGTTCGCCAACAGGGGTAAAATCAAACTTGAAATCTCCTGTATGCACAATATTACCAGGAGGGGTTTTCACCACAATCCCGAAAGCATCAGGTATACTATGCGTAGTCCTAAAAAAGCTAACTGCGGTTTTTCTAAATTTAATTATATCGTCTTCTTCAATCACATTCATTTTTGTTTGACGAAGTAAACCATGCTCTTCTAATTTATTGCGAAGTAATCCTAGTGCTAGTTTGCTCCCGTATACTGGAACATTAAGTTGCTTTAGTAAGTAAGGGATTCCACCGATATGGTCTTCGTGACCATGCGTAATGAATAATCCTTTAATCTTGTCTACATTTTTAACTAAATAAGTGTAGTCCGGAATAACATAATCAATCCCAAGAAGGTCATCCTCAGGGAATTTAATACCAGCATCAATCAGAATGATTTCATCTTGAAACTGAACTCCATACGTATTTTTGCCGATTTCACCTAGTCCGCCGAGGGCGAAAACAGCAGTTTGATCATTTTTTACAAATTTCATAAATTATAACTCTTCTACTTTGAAATTTGGGCTTGCTTGTTCGTATTCCAAGTGGTTTCCTTCAAGCAGCTGGATAAGCTCAATATTATACTTGCGGTCCTTTAGAAGGGAGCGAACTTCGCGTTCGGATTCTCCCTCAACATATAAGCTCTTTGTGTTTTCGCGAACTGGTACTTCTAGTGCATTTTCTTGATAATAAACTTTATAAATCATTTTTATACTCTCCTTTTTCACGTTCATAATAAATCAATTCTCTTTATATTATCACGCCACTTCTTTAAAATAAAGAAAAGCCCTCCAAATTTTGAAGGGCAAGACATTTGACTTAAGCAATAGTTTTATTTCTGAGCATTCCGCCGAGTCGTCTCAACAATTTCCTTTTCAGGCGTTTCAACATGGCAATCCACTCCTTAAGACGTATTATATACTAAAAAATTAAATTTGTAAAGGTTTTTAACAGAAAAGTCAAATAATTCGAATCGGAAAAGAGGAAAATTTTGATGGTACAAAAAGTATTGATTTTTGACATTGATGGCACTATTTTAGATATGGAGAAAAATATACCTACAGGTGTAGAAGAAGCATTTAAACAAGCAAGAGCAAATGGACATATCACTGTGATTGCTACTGGAAGAGCTCCATTTCTTGCCAAAGCAATCGTAGAACAGTTACAAATAGATTCCTATATTAGCTACAATGGTCAAATTGTCCAATTTGAAGGTAAGACTATACATAAAGGTATTATTGACAAGGAAGAACTTAAAAAGCTTTCTGAATTTGCTGCTTTGAAAGATCAGCCTTTAGTATACATGGACACCAATGAAATGGTTTCCAATGTTCCAGATCATCAAGATGTAATTGAAAGTATTTCAACATTAAAAGTTGGCTTTCCTCGGAAAGCAGAAGATTTTTATTTGAACAATGATATTCATCAATCTCTTGTCTTTTGCAATGAAGAAATCCAAAAGGAATATGAAGAGGCATTTCCCAACTTGTCGTTTATACGGTGGCACAGAGTTTCATGTGATGTGCTTCCAAAAGGGATGTCTAAAGCAATAGGGATAGAAATTCTTTTAGATTATTTAGGTAAAGACAGAAAAGATGCAATTGCTTTTGGTGATGGTTTAAATGATGTAGAAATGTTGAAATTTGTAGGTACAGGAGTTGCGATGGGTAATGCAGAGGAAGAACTTAAGAAACACGCTACAATAGTGACAGATCATGTTGCTGAAAATGGGTTAGTAAATGCAATGAAGAAATTAGAGTTAATTTAAAGGAGTTACATATGAACGAGCAAAAAAAAAAAAACGTATTAATTTATGGAGACGCCTTCGTTGATTATATTGCAGAGGATCAGACAAATAGAAAATTCACTAAATTTTTAGGTGGGGCTACAGTAAATGTTGCTGCAGGTATTGGTAGACTAGGGGCTTCCTCATCTTTTATTACGATAATTGGAGAGGATGAAACCTCGAAGTTTGTCAGAAGAGAATTGGAGGCAGAAGGAGTAAATCTTTCGTATGCCCAAGTGAATTCAGAGAAATGTGTAAGTGGTGTCTATGTTCATTTGACTGAAAATAATGATCGACATTTTCACACGTACGTTGATGATACTCCTGATTTGCAAGTAAATTTCTCCATGATTAACGAAAAAGCTTTTGAACAAGCGGCAGTATTCCATTTTTGCTCTGGGACGTTATTTCATCCAACAGCACGTAAAACTACACGGAACATTGTTGATAAAATAAAAAAATCTAGTGCTCTTTTATCTTGTGACGCAAACATACGACCTTTGCGCTGGGAAACAGAACAGAATTGTAGAGAAACGATTTGCTCTTTTCTTCATGATATAGACATTTTTAAATTGACGGAAGAAGAGCTATTCTTTTTGACAGAAACAAGCTCCCGGTTGGAAGGGCTTAATAAGCTAGCTCCTTACAATATTCCAATTGTTCTTGTAACAGTTGGTGCAGAGGGAACGTACGCCCTTATTGACGGAGAATTGGTTCATATCCCTGTTGAAAAAGTAGTGGCTATAGATACAACTGGGGCTGGCGATGCCTTTATGGCTGGGATTTTATCGAAAATCCAATCAGAGGGTAAGCCAGAAACAAAAGAAGAATGGATCGAGTATATCGCTTTTGGAAATAAACTCGGTTCTATTTGTGCAACTAAGTTTGGTGCACTATCTGCGATGCCAAGACTATCTGATTTAAAATAATTTGCAGTAAGACTATAGACGGACAGCATCCATCTGGTGGTGTTTATCTATAGTCTTTTTCTAACCTTGTTATTTTCTCCAATACAAAAAAGGTTCGCCTTTTCAAAGGCAAACCTTTCTTCGGTATAACAATAAGAAGGTACTATTTACGTTCATATGGGAATGCGTCAGGAATTTCCTCATATGGATTTTGTGGATTGATATGGTCATAAAACATAATTCCGTTTAAATGATCTAATTCATGTTGAAATGCGATAGCTGCTAAGCCTTTTAAACGTTTTTTGAAGGGAGTCCCGTCTGGATGAAAACCTGTTGCGGTAATACGTGCATATCGTGGAACATAACCTTCAATAACTTCGTCCACTGAGAGACATCCTTCTCCAGCCGCTATGTATGTTTTCTCTACAGAATGGCTAATAATTTTAGGATTAACTGCCACAAAGCTGACTTCATTTTCATCTTCGTCGGTTAAATGTAAGGCGAACATCCTTTTAGATACATTTACTTGCGGAGCAGCAATTCCAATCCCCGGTCGAAGGTTGTATTTCTTCACCATTTCATCATCTTGACTATTTATAACATATTGCAATAAGTCATGAGCAAGTGTTTGTTCCTCTTCTGAAAGTGGAAATGTTAACTCATCTGTTTTCTTACGTAGAGTAGGATGGCCGTCTCTAATTATATCTTGCATTAAAATCATCATAATCGTCCTTTCAAATTTCATATTCCTATTATATCGAATTATGTCGTTTTACTAAACAAAAAGGTATATCGTCAGTTGAATTTAATAACTAGAACAATTATAGTTGAAAATGGTATAGGAGGTTGCTGTATGAAAAAAATTAAATTCATAATTCCTTTAAGTATGCTTCTACTCCTTACGGCTTGTTCTTTTGGAGAGAGCACGGAGGAAAAACTGTCCAATGTATTAACCGAAATCTATGAAACTGAGAAAGGGTATAGAGAAGTGCAACCCTTATTAGCGGAAACTGAGTTAAAAGAACTAACCAATTTTCAAAGTATGATGGAGTTAACTCAAGACCAACAGGATGAGCTGAGTGCTCAAGTAGAGGCAACTGCTACTCTTTTAGAGGAACGTTTAGCATTGGTGAAAAAAGAAAAAGAATCGATTGCTAAGGCAAATGAAAAACTTGCAGATTTAGAAGCAGTCATCTCTGATGCAAAAGAAGAATCTGAAAAGGAAAGTATACGTTTAGTGGAAGAGGCCTTAAAGAATCGCTACGCTGCCCATGATAAGTTGGTTGAACAATACAATTCTCTTGCTAGTTTGCAAGAATCGCTTTATAACATGCTGGTTGATGAGGAAGCTAATGTTACTTCGATTCAGGAGAAGGTTGCAGAGGTCAATAAGCAAAATGAAGTGGTGCAACACTCTGTCAAGGAATTTAATGATTTAACAACGCATTTAAACGAAGTGAAGGATCAAGCCTTTTCAACACTTCAAAATCAAGAATAATCTCTACTAATTGCAGCCCTATTAAAGGGCTGCTTTTTTTGTGAAAAAATAATATAAATTTAGCGCCATGAAACAGATGTTCATGGTATTTTTATTATTTCGAAGCTATGGCAGAGATGTTACACATCTAACGACTATTTATAGTATGAAGGATTAAGAATACCTTACAGCGACTATTGTCGGAAAAATCACACGACAAGTGATGAAGCAGACAAAGGCACTTGAGATTTCTTTTGATTAGATTGCATAAAAAGATAGGAAGTGTAAAAAATAACAGAGGTGGTATGTATATTGAAGAGGTTGTTAAACCATATGCTTATGTTGTTTCAGTTATAAGTAAGATTTAAAATATTTTAATTTCATACAAGGTGTTTAGAGGGTGTTCTTTACTACTTAAGTTAATTTCATTAATTGAATTACTCAAAAAGAAGCGTGAACTGTATGATTGACTAAAAGCTCCCCCGAGAACAGAAACTATTTGTATTGTATTTAATATAATTTTGACTTTTGGATCAATACTATTAATAAAATAAATTTTAAGCATATAATTCAAACTGATATAGTACAGACATAATTAATTAGTAGTACAGAAATGAATGTTTATAATATTCTAATATAAAATTAGTAGAATTCTAGATGATTGACCGACCATTTATTCTTGAGTATACTTAAATGGAATTGCGCTTGTACCAATCAAGAAGTAAATAAATTTTAATACAGAGGAAAAGGAGAGGTGCTTTATGGCTTCAAACAAGGAAAAACAGTTTGACCCAATGAAAACGCTTCATGAGATCGAAGAAAAATTTGAAATGTTCCAGATATTGAACGAAGAAGGGGAAATTGTTAACGAACAAGCGAACCCTAATTTATCTGATGAAGATTTAGTAGAACTAATGAGTCGCATGGTTTATACAAGAATTCTGGACCAACGTTCTATTTCCTTAAATCGTCAAGGACGTCTTGGCTTCTACGCGCCTACAGCAGGGCAAGAGGCTTCTCAGCTTGCATCTCATTTTGCTTGTGAAAAAGAAGACTTCATCTTACCTGGCTATCGTGATGTTCCACAAATAGTATGGCATGGTTTACCTTTATGGCAAGCGTTCCTATTTTCACGTGGTCATTTTATGGGTAACCAAATTCCAGAAGGCGTAAACGTGTTCCCACCACAAATTATTATTGGTGCACAATTTATTCAAGCAGCTGGAGTAGCTTTAGGAATGCAAAAACGCGGTAAAAAATCTATTGCTATTACATATACAGGAGATGGTGGTTCTTCACAAGGTGACTTCTACGAAGGTATTAACTTCGCAGGTGCTTTCCGTGTGCCAGCTGTGTTTATCGTCCAAAACAACCAATACGCTATTTCAACTCCTCGTGAGCTACAAACAGCAGCAAAAACAATTGCACAAAAAGGTATTGCAGCGGGATTACCAAGTATCGTTGTAGACGGAATGGATCCGCTTGCTGTATACGTGGCTACAAAGGATGCAAGAGACCGTGCTGTTAAAGGAGAAGGGCCAAGCCTAATTGAGACAGTTTGTTACCGTTATGGTCCGCATACAATGGCTGGAGATGACCCAACACGTTACCGTACTTCTGAAACAGATTCAGAGTGGGAAAAGAAAGATCCTCTAGTACGTTTCCGTAAATATTTAGAAGGTAAAGGTATTTGGAGTGAAGAAAAGGAAGCAGAAGTAATTGAGAGAGCGAAAGAAGAAATTAAAGACGCTATCAAAAAAGCAGATGCTGCTCCAAAACAAAAAGTGACAGATTTGATTAATATTATGTATGAAGAAAATCCATATAACTTAGATGAGCAATTAGCTTACTATACAGAGAAGGAGTCGAAGTAACCGATGGCACAAATGACGATGATTCAAGCAATTACGGATGCTCTCCGTAATGAGCTTAAAAATGATGAAAATGTGTTAGTCTTCGGTGAAGACGTTGGTAATAACGGCGGTGTATTCCGTGCAACTGAAGGTCTACAAAAAGAGTTTGGGGAAGATCGAGTATTTGATACACCCCTTGCAGAATCAGGTATTGGCGGGTTGGCAGTGGGTCTTTCTCTACAAGGATTCCGTCCAGTTCCAGAGATTCAATTCTTTGGTTTCGTATACGAAGTAATGGATTCTATCAGTGGGCAATTAGCTCGCATGCGTTTCCGTACAGGTGGAGCATTTAATGCGCCTGTTACAATTCGTTCTCCGTTTGGTGGAGGCGTTCATACACCTGAGATGCATGCGGATAGCTTGGAGCTTCTAATGACTTCTACTCCAGGAGTAAAAGTAGTTATTCCATCTACACCGTACGATGCAAAAGGTTTATTGATATCTGCCATTCGTGATAATGACCCTGTAATCTTCTTAGAACATATGAAATTATATCGTTCTTTCCGTGGTGAGGTGCCAGAGGAAGAATATACAATTCCACTTGGAAAAGCAGATGTAAAGCGTGAGGGCACTGACTTAACAATTATTGCATACGGTGCAATGGTTCAGGAGAGCTTAAAAGCTGCTGAGGAACTAGAAAAAGAAGGTCATTCCGTTGAAGTAGTTGATCTTCGCACTGTGCAACCATTAGATATTGAAACAATTATTGCTTCTGTTGAAAAAACGAATCGTGCTATCGTTGTACAAGAAGCTCAAAAACAAGCAGGTATAGCAGCAAATGTAGTAGCAGAAATTACTGAAAGAGCTATATTAAGCTTAGAGGCTCCTGTATTACGTGTAGCTGCACCAGATACTGTATTCCCATTCTCTCAAGCAGAAACAGTTTGGCTGCCAAACTCAAAGGATATAGTAGAAACAGCGAAGAAAGTATTAAACTTCTAATAAAAACAAACAATAGAAAGGGTGAGCACTTTGGCATTTGAATTCCGCCTACCGGATATTGGAGAAGGTATACATGAAGGAGAAATCGTTAAATGGTTTGTTAAAGCCGGTGACGAAATAGACGAAGATGATATTCTTTGTGAGGTACAAAATGATAAAGCTGTAGTTGAAATTCCTTCGCCTGTTAAAGGAAAAGTAACAGAGGTATTGGTTAGTGAAGGAACTGTTGCGGTAGTTGGTGACGTACTTGTCAAATTAGACGCACCTGGTTATGAGGATCTTCAATTTAAGGGAGATCACGGCGAAGAAAAAACAGAGGCGCAAGTTCAATCTACTCTAGAGAACGGCCAGGAGGTTGAAAAAGAACCAGTTAGTGCTTCTAAAAATCAGCAACCAGCTACAAAAACAGAAGTGAAAGAAACTTCTCAAGAAGTGAAGCCTGAGCCAAAAGGTGATACTCGTGTAATTGCAATGCCTTCAGTTCGAAAATTTGCTCGTGAAAACGAGGTAAATATTGCAGACGTTAATGGCACAGGAAAAAATGGTCGTATATTAAAAGAAGACATCGAAACATTCTTATCTGGAGACCAAAAAGTAGAAGATACATCTACTGCTGTAGCTGAAGAAAAAGAAAAAGTACAAGAAACGAAAGCTTCTGCTCCAGTTAATTTAGAAGGAGAGTTCCCTGAAACTCGCGAAAAGCTATCTCCAATGCGTAAAGCTATAGCGAAAGCAATGGTCAATTCTAAGCATACTGCTCCACATGTTACTCTAATGGATGAAGTTGACGTGACTGAGCTAGTTGCACATCGCAAGAAGTTTAAAGAAATTGCTGCAGAAAAAAATATCAAGTTAACTTATTTACCTTACGTTGTTAAAGCACTTGTAAGTACGTTACGTGAATTCCCTGCATTGAACACTTCTTATGATGACGAGTCAAACGAAGTAATTCAAAAGCATTACTACAATATAGGAATCGCAGCAGACACGGACAAAGGTTTATTAGTTCCTGTTATTAAAAATGCAGATCGTAAGTCTGTATTTGCAATTTCGGATGAAATTAACTCTTTAGCAACAAAAGCTCGTGATGGTAAGTTATCTCCAGCTGAAATGAAGGGAGCTTCATGTTCGATTTCAAATATTGGCTCTGCTGGAGGGCAATGGTTTACACCTGTTATCAACCATCCAGAAGTAGCAATTCTCGGAATTGGTCGAATTTCAGAAAAACCTGTAATAAAAAATAGTGAAATTGTAGCTGCTCCTGTGTTAGCATTATCATTGAGCTTTGATCATCGCATGATCGATGGTGCGACTGCCCAACATGCGTTGAACCATATAAAACGTTTATTAAGCAGTCCAGAATTATTATTAATGGAGGCGTAAAAAATGGTAGTAGGAGATTTCCCGATTGAAACAGACACTTTAGTAATAGGTTCAGGCCCTGGAGGTTATGTAGCTGCAATTCGTGCTGCACAAACTGGTCAAAAGGTATTAGTTGTAGAAAAAGAACATATCGGTGGAGTTTGCTTAAACGTTGGATGTATTCCTTCTAAAGCACTTATTTCAGTTGGTCACCGTTTCGAACAAGCTAAACATTCAGATGATATGGGTATTACAGCGAGTGATGTTAAAATAGACTTTTCTAAAGCACAAGCTTTCAAAGAAAGCGTTGTTAAAAAATTAACAAGTGGTGTTTCAGGTCTGTTAAAAGGAAATAACATTGAAGTGGTTTCTGGTGAAGCATACTTCGTAGATGCTAACACAGTTCGTGTAATGGATGAAAAATCTGCACAAACTTATACTTTTAAGCATGCGATTATAGCAACTGGATCTCGACCAGTTGAAATACCTACATTTAAATATACAAAACGCGTTATAAATTCGACTGGCGCTTTAAATCTTCAAGAAGTACCTGAAAAACTAGTAGTGATCGGTGGAGGTTATATTGGTACTGAGTTAGGCTCTGCTTATGCTAACCTTGGTTCTCAAGTAACAATTATCGAAGGCGGAGATGATATCTTAGCTGGATTTGAAAAACAAATGACTACAATTGTTAAAAAAGGCTTGAAGAAAAAAGGTGTGGACATCGTAGTAAAAGCTTCTGCAAAAGGTGTCGAAGAATCAGATACTGGTGTAGTAGTAAGCTATGAGGTTGGTGGCGAAGAGAAAAAAGTTGAGGCTGACTATGTATTAGTAACTGTTGGTCGTCGCCCGAATACTGATGAAATTGGTTTAGAAGAACTTGGTATTAAATTCGCAGAACGCGGATTAATCGAAGTAGATAAGCAATGTCGCACAAGCATTAGCAATATCTTTGCTATTGGTGATGTTGTAGCTGGCCCTCAGCTTGCTCACAAAGCTTCTTACGAAGGTAAAGTAGCAGCTGAAGCAATTGCTGGTCAATCATCTGTAGTTGATTATCTTGCAATTCCAGCTGTATGCTTCACTGATCCAGAACTTGCTACTGTTGGTTTATCTGAAGCTCAAGCGAAAGAACAAGGATTTGATGTAGCAGCTGGTAAGTTCCCATTCGGAGCTAACGGTCGTGCACTTGCACTTAACGCTACAGAAGGCTTTGTAAAACTAGTCTCTCGTAAAGAGGACGGATTATTGCTTGGAGCACAAATCGTTGGTCAGGGAGCTTCTGACATGATTGCTGAACTAGGCTTAGCAATTGAAGCTGGAATGACTGTAGAGGATATTGCTATGACTATTCATGCACATCCAACACTTGGAGAAATTGCAATGGAAGCTGCTGAAGTAGTAATGGGTCACCCTATTCATATTCTTTCTAAATAATCAAGTAGGACCAAAAAACCGTGTAGAATTACTCTACACGGTTTTCCTTATGCCTGTTAGAATGGAAATAGAAGGGATATGGTGATTAAATTGAAACTTACAACTTGGTTATTACCCGCAGCAATATTACTATTACTCTCCGGATGCTCTGAAGAGGAGACAGAGGTTGAAAAAGAGGTTGGCGACAGAATAGAAGTTACCCAACAACCAGAATTAGAAGAGGAAACGGAAGAAGTTGAATCAGCAGAAGAAGTAGTAGTAGAAGAACCTGTTACTGAAATACAATATGAAATTAATGAAGCCAATTGGACAATAAAACCAATTGGAGATGCAAATCCTAAGGCGGTCCTTTTAACTATTGATGATGCACCTGATAAATATGCTTTAGAAATGGCGAAGGTATTAAAAGAGCTTGACGCTCCTGCAATCTTTTTTGTGAATGGTCATTTCATAGATTCAGAGGAAGAAAAAGCTAACTTAAAGGAAATCTTTGATTTAGGATTTGAGATAGGAAACCATACACAAACTCATGCAAACCTTAAAAATAGTTCAGAAGAACAACAGCAAGAGGAAATATTAAACGTAAATGAGACTGTAGAATCAGTGATTGGAGAGAAACCTAAATTCTTCCGAGCACCTTTTGGAGTTAATACTGATTTTAGTAAATCTCTAGTAGAACAAGAAGGTATGGTCTTGATGAATTGGACATACGGTTACGATTGGGAAAAGCAATATATGGAGGCTACTAGTTTAGCAGATATAATGGTTAATACAGAGTACTTAGTTGATGGTGCAAATTTATTAATGCATGACCGTGAATGGACTTTAGCAGCTTTACCTCAAATTGTAGAAGGATTACGTGCAAAAGGGTACGAGTTGATTGATCCACATGCCATTAAAGTAAAAGAATAATTTCTTTCACCTCTGTTTGTTTAACAGAGGTGTTTTTCTTTACATAGACATACTAAAAGAGAAGGCGTAAAATAATTTCTATTATCGTTTAGTGGAGGTGAAACTTTAAAAGATTTAAACTTTTAAAGTGTATATGGAAAAAATCACAAAAATAATTCAAATAATCTTTCAAGTTATTATTCTATATTTATTCTTTCTACTTGGATCTTTTACTGTGGGATTGCTGCCATTTTCGTTCCCAGGTAGTATTGCTGGATTGTTGATACTACTTGCATGTCTCCTACTAAAAATAGTTCCAGTTAATTATATAAAAGATGGAGCAGGTTTTTTACTTGCCTTTCTTGCGTTATTATTTGTTCCTGCAACTGTTGGAATTATGGATTATCCTCAATTATTTTCAGTCACAGGAGTATTGATTGTTCTTGCACTAATCATCAGTACCATGGTCACTATTGTATTGACAGGTAAAATATGTCAATATATTGAAGGCAAAATGATAAAGGAGGATGTTAAATGATTGCTATAGGAATGATTATAGCGACAATTCTCATTTTTATCGGAATGACCTTTGTCTATAGAAGATTTACGT
Source organism: Psychrobacillus sp. FSL K6-2843 (assembly GCF_038626375.1). Lineage (NCBI taxonomy): Bacteria > Bacillati > Bacillota > Bacilli > Caryophanales > Bacillaceae > Psychrobacillus > Psychrobacillus sp. FSL K6-2843. The sequence goes on from NZ_CP152021.1 coordinate 1,286,165, forward strand.
ATCCTTTGTTGCTACCAATATTAACTACTACTATTGTTTTGGTAGTTATCTTAAGTTTATCTGGAGTTTCATATGATAAATATATGTCGGGAGCTAAGTGGATTGATGGTATGCTAGGCCCTGCAGTAGTTGGGATGGCCTATCCTTTATATACACAACGAGAAAAAATCATAAAAAACAAAGTTCCAATTATATTAGGCGTTACAGTAGCAATGCTTTCAGGACTTATTAGTATTGCTATCTTATCTAAACTAATGTCCTTTGAGGATTTTCTTCAAAGATCCTTATTACCAAAGTCCATTACGTCTCCGATTGCTATGCCAATCAGTGAATCAATTGGAGGAATCCCTGCTTTGACAGCGGTTTTTGTCATTTTAGCTGGTTTAATAGGAGCATTAACAGGATCTTTTCTATTTAAATTATGTAGGATAGATACCGCAATTGGTAGAGGAATCTCTGTAGGAAGTGCATCCCATGGAATAGGCTTATCTAAGCTGGCAGAATACGGGGAAGAAACGATGACTATGGGATCGGTAGCGATGACTCTTAGCGCTATATTAGGAGCCTTTATATGTCCGATATTTGCGCTTATAATTTTTTAATGAGAGTAAAATTATTTTGTATTAAATAAAACAGTCATTTGACAGTAGTCAAATGGCTGTTTTAGATTAGTGTGTTCAAATAATTGCTTGATGCTCTTTAATCACATGAATCATTTCTAAAGTGTCGTCCTCTGGACCTTGAACTGGCAATCCAGCCTTTAAATTCATTTGAATATAGTCAATGTTCCCAGGTGTGATTATTTCCCCGGGAATAAAAATTGGAATCCCAGGAGGGTAAACCATTACGAATTCTGCAGAAATCCTACCACTTGCCTCTAATAATGGGATAGATTCAGTTTCTGCGTAGAAAGCATCACGAGGAGACATTGCTAGTCCAGGAATATCAGGCAGGGTTACAGATGACTCTACTATGGTTGCTTCAGATTCATGGGCAACCACCATACGCGATAAAGCATTAACAAGCATATCTGTTTCTTTTTTCGTATCCCCAAGAGTAATGAGGCATAGAATATTATATAAATCTGAGAGTTCTACTTCGATATTTGCTTTTTCTCGGAGCCAAATTTCTGCTTCAAATCCTGTGATTCCTAAATTTTTCACGCTAATAAGAAGCTTAGTTGGATCAATATCATAAGTAGCTGAGCTTTGTAATATTTCTCTGCCAACGCAATGAATATGCTCAATTTCATTTATTCGTCTACGAGTTTCCTCGGCAATTGTTATTGCTTCACCTATTAAATCCTCACCATGTATAGCTAATTGTCTTCTAGCCGTATCCAATGATGCTAAAAGAGGATAGGATGTAGAAGTTGTTGTAAGCATGGAAAGAATGGATTGCACCCTTTTAGCTGATACTAAGCCTTCTCTTACATTAAGGACCGAGCTTTGTGTCATAGATCCGCCTAGTTTGTGTACAGACGTAGCAGCCATATCAGCACCTGCAGCCATAGCTGAAATTGGAAGGTCGTCATGGAAGTGGATATGTACTCCGTGAGCTTCATCAACTACTACAGGAATACCTTTTTCATGTGATATATCTACGATTCTCTTTAAATCAGCAGCTAGTCCAAAATAGGTAGGATTAATTACAAGTAAACCTTTTGCATCCGGATGCGCTTCTATCGCTTTTTCTACGGATTCAACAGATATGCCATGGGAAACACCAAGCTCTTTATCTACCTCAGGGTGTATAAATACAGGTATAGCACCGGCAAATACGATGGCAGACATAATGGATTTATGCACATTTCGTGGAACGAGAATCTTATCTCCAGGTCCACAAATAGTAAGTATCATAGTCATAATAGCTCCGCTCGTTCCTTGAACGGAGAAAAAAGTTTCATCTGCCCCAAAGGCCTCTGCGGCTAAATGTTGAGCTTTTTTTATAGCTCCCTTAGGCGAATGTAAATCATCTAATGGGGCAATGTTTATCAAATCGATTGAAAGTACATTATCTCCAACAAACTCTCGAAATGCAGGGTCCATTCCTTTCCCTTTTTTATGACCAGGAATATGGAATTGAATTGGATGACGATTTCGATGCTTTAATAGCGCATCGAAGATAGGAGTTTCTAATTGTGACAACGCTCATACCACCTCTAATTTAAAATTTTGCGCATGTAAACGATTCTAGTAGTTATAGAGACGTAGATGCTATTTTAAAACAAATGAATTATAGCATTTAAGGAAATTTATTACTACTATAAAAAACATCAAAATTTAGTTAATTGATTCAATTTAATAATTAAATTGAATTGTAAAAAACATGGGCGATAGGAGAAAATTAATAATATATGAATAAAAAATAGCTGATTTGCGCTTTCGGCGGTCACTTTCCGAGGGAGTGGGAGATTAGTCATCCCACAGGTGTCAACAAAGTGTTGGTTTTTAATATGTAAATGAATTATTTAATAACTCAGGTGTAAATTAAATTAATACATTAATACTTTTAGATTAAATCGGAATATCCACCTAAAACAAATATTGGAGATACCCTACTTTAGGATATAGATCAATTGAATCCTTTTTAAAATATCTTTACACTAGTATAAAAGGGGAGGGCTAAGTAATGTCATTTCAAACAAGAGTCACAGATCTATTGGGAATTGAGTATCCAATCGTGCAGGGTGGACTAGCATATCTTGCATACTCAGAGCTTTGTGTGGCAGTATCGGAAGCAGGGGGATTAGGTCAAATAACAGCTATGAGTCTCTCAACACCGGATGAGCTTCGCCAAGAGATTAATAAGGTGAGAGAGCAAACGGAAAAATCTTTTGGAGTAAATTTTGCTATTGGTCAAACAGGCAGACCCTATGAGCATATGCTTCAAATAGCTATTGATGAAAATGTGCCAGTAATTTCCATGACTGGAGGCAATCCGGCACCTATTTTAGAAAAATTGGCAAAGACAGATATTAAAAAGTTGGTGCTGGTTGCTTCAAAGCGTCAAGCCCAAAAAGCTGAACAACTAGGAGCAGATGCAGTAATGGTTGTAGGTCAAGAAGGAGGAGGGCATTTAGGGAGAGATGACGTAGGCACGATGGTTCTTATCCCGCAAGTAGTGGATGCCGTGAATATCCCCGTAATTGCTTCTGGAGGTATCGGTGATGGTAGAGGGTGGATGGCTGCTCATGCTCTGGGCGCAGAAGGAATAGAGATGGGTACTCGTTTTATCGCAACGAGAGAATGCGTCCATGCATCAGAAGCTTATAAAAATGCCATATTAACTAAAGAAGAAACTGACACAGTTGTTATTAAAAAAGAGCTGGGATCACCAGCACGAGCCATTCGAAACGAGTGGACAGAAACCATTCTTTCTATGGAAAAGGAAAATCCATCATATGAGCATTTGAAGCAACATATTAGTGGAGAAGCGAACAAACAATTTATTTATAAGGGATTAGAGGACCAGGGTTTTGCATGGGCAGGCCAGGTCATAGGTATGATTCATGACATCCCAACTACTAAAGAGTTAATCGATCGTATGGTAGTTGAGGCAATGGACATTCGTAAAAAATGGAAATTATAGGAGAGTGGAAAATGGAATACACATACCCTTTTTCGTTAGATTGGTCTACAGAAGAAATTGTAGATGTAGTACAGTTTTTTGAAGCAATTGAAAACGCATATGAGAAAGGAATTAAGCGAGAAGATCTTATGAAAAAATATCGTCGCTTTAAAGAAATAGTTCCCTCCATAGCCGAAGAAAAAACTTATTTTCGTGAATTTGAAAAAGAAAGTGGCTATGCAAGCTTTCCAATAATAAAAAAAATGAAAGAACAAGGAAGCGAATCAATTATTAAAGGATAAATTAAATCCCTCCAGAGTGGAGGGATAGCTTTCTTATTTTAAATTAATCATGGTTTTGTAAATGGGAAGAAGTTGTTCAAATGTATTTTCTACTAACTGGAATAACTCTTCCTCTGTTAATTTAACCGCTTGTTTTTTAGGAATGTGACGGCCAACCAAAAATTCACCCTTCTTAACGTCTCTAAGGCGCGTTAGAAGCTCTTCAAAATCCTTTGGAGTAATATCCTTTATAGAAGTAGCCTCAGGCTTCATATGATCCCCTGAAACGATAAAATCATTTGGCAGCTTTTTAAATAGACTCTTTTTTCGAAGGAGGCGCTCTGCAATTGCCACTTTATCGGGTGCTTCGTAAATAACTGCTACTATAATAAATAAATGCGTACCCCATAATCCAATTTGGAAGTGTGGCAGCGCCTTATATCCTCTTTTGTAAGGAGCAAATGCAACCCAGCTATCCTTTGGAGGGTTAACAGATCGTCGAGCATGCTTAGCTACATGACTATAATATTCATCTCCTAATACTCCTGAAAAATAAAGGCTATATTGTTTACCTAATTCTTCAAATTTAGGTCGAACATTCTCTATAAGCGCAGTCATTCTATTTTCTAATCCTTCGATTTGAAACACTTCAAAATCTTTATCTTGCCAGAAAGTTTTACTCATATATTAACTCCTTTCAATTTCTATGTTTATTTTAGCGGATTTTTGGGTAAAAATCTTGTAAGTAGTTTTTATTAACACAATTCAATTTATAGCATAATGTAAGATAAAAGTTCCGAATATTACGATAAAATAATGGAGAGGTGTTAACTATGAAACAGGTTGTGCATATTATTCGTAAATATGATATGGAAAAGGAAAAAATTCAAACGCTAAAATTAGAGTTGGATTACCAATTAGCCACTTTATATGATGCAATGCAAGATGGAAATGAAGAAGAGATTAAAGATGCGAAGATGCAATTGTCAGAGCTTCACAAGTCACTGGATGAATTAAATGCGTTTACGTAAATTGAATTCTCCAATAGTGCCATGAAAAAACACCAGCTAATTAAAAAGACAGCCGGTGTTTTTTTCTTTATACTTATACTAGACTGATCATTTGGAAGAAAATATAAAACAGATGAACTAGTTATAACTAGGGAAATATTAAAAGGGGTGCATTTATGAACATACATATGCTAGACAAATATGCAAAATCATTGATTAAACAAGCGGCTATTCAAATAAGAAGTTCATTTTCTGAAGAACTTATCATCGAATCTAAATCAGAAGCGAATGATTTGGTTACTAATATAGACAAAGAAACGGAAAAATTTTTTATTCGACATATAAAAAGTGATTTTCCAGAACATCGTATATTTGGAGAGGAAGGCTTTGGTGACAAGATAGATAATTTGGACGGCTATGTTTGGATGCTAGATCCTATAGATGGGACTACAAACTTTATACACTTCAAGAAAAACTTTGCCATATCCTTAGGTATCTACAAGGACGGTGAAGGAATACTCGGCTACATTTACAATGTAATGGATGATGATTTAATAAGTGCAGCTCAAGGACAGGGTGCGTATTTGAATGATGTGAGAATCCCTATGCTTGAAAAAGCTAGTGTAGAGAAATCCATAATTGGAGTTAACGCAAGCTGGGTTATTCCAAACAAATTTGTCCAACATGATCAAATGATAGAACTAATGCAAACAGCTAGAGGTACTAGATCATTTGGGTCGGCAGCTATTGAGATTGCGTATGTTGCAACTGGAAGACTAGACGCCTATATGTCCATGAGACTCTCACCTTGGGACATAGCTGGTGGTATGGTAGTAGCAAAAGAAGTAGGAGCTATTGTCACTACCTTATCTAACGAACCTATAAATCTGTTAAAACAAAATTCTTTTATAGTTTCTAAACCTAATCTTCATGAACAACTGTTATCAAAATATATTATTTTAAAGTAATATGAAAAACAAACTTATTACGGTTTTGAGAATTTAGAACTAAGCATGAACAATCAACAGTTGCTTTCCACTTTAGATGGAAGTGTTTCGCATGAGAAACGAAAAGCTATCACTAAAGCAAAATAGACCTTATTAACTAAATTATCTTTAAGCTGGTTCTCCGAGTTGTAGCTGGAAGGATAAAATTCATACTAAAAAGAGGCTATTCATGACTTAAGCCATGAACAGCCTCTCAAAGGTTATGCGAATCTAATATAGATTAAGTGCAAGTCTACCTGAAATGAGGAGATGTGGCACTAAAAGTTGCGAATGCTTTAGTTATTCTAATAATCCTTGTTCACGCATTTTCTTTTTCGTTTTAAAGCCAAATCCCATTACAACAAATAACAATACTAAAAACAGTAAAGCCAACGGAATATTACGTAATGCAATTGCAATTCCTATTAAACCCATAGACAACATTGCGCCTAAAGAAAACAATACAAAAACCCATTTTATGTTACCCAAAACAATTACCCCCAAGAAAATAATGAAAAATAATATAACTTTAGTTCCACTTGTGTTATAATAGCACAGTTATGGACATGAAAAAAGAATATGGAGTGGAAATATGACAAAATTACGTCAAGATTTAAGAAACATAGCTATTATAGCACACGTTGACCACGGAAAAACGACATTAGTCGATCAATTATTAAAACAATCTGGAACGTTCCGTTCAAATGAACACGTTGACGAAAGAGCAATGGATTCAAACGACATCGAACGCGAGCGTGGGATTACTATATTAGCAAAAAACACAGCTGTAAATTATCATGACACACGCATTAACATTTTGGATACACCTGGACATGCCGATTTTGGTGGTGAAGTAGAGCGTATCTTAAAAATGGTAGATGGTGTTTTACTAGTAGTAGATGCATATGAAGGTTGTATGCCTCAAACACGTTTTGTATTGAAGAAAGCATTAGAACAAAAATTAACACCTATCGTTGTAGTTAACAAAGTTGATAAAGATTCTGCTCGTCCACTAGAAGTAGTAGATGAAGTTTTAGAACTTTTCATCGAGTTAGGTGCAGATGACGATCAATTAGACTTCCCAGTAGTTTATGCTTCTGGTGTGAACGGAACTGCTTCTTTAGATGCAGACCCTGCAAATCAAGAAGAAGATATGAAGTGTCTATTTGAAAAAATTATCGAATCTATTCCAGCGCCAGTTGACAATTCAGACGAACCTTTACAGTTCCAAGTTGCATTACTGGACTATAATGATTATGTAGGACGTATCGGTATTGGCCGTGTGTTCCGCGGAACAATTGAAGTTGGTCAACAAGTTTCATTGATGAAATTAGATGGCAAAGTTAAAAACTACCGAGTTACAAAATTATTTGGTTTCTTCGGTTTAAAACGTGAAGAAATTCAAACAGCAAAAGCTGGTGATTTAATCGCAGTATCAGGTATGGAAGAGATTAACGTAGGGGAAACAGTTTGTCCTACTGATCATCCTGACGCATTAACACCATTACGTATCGATGAACCAACTTTACAAATGACTTTCTTAACAAACAATTCTCCGTTTGCTGGTCGTGAAGGTAAATGGGTTACATCACGTAAAATTGAAGAACGTCTTCGTTCACAGCTTCAAACAGATGTATCTCTACGAGTAGAAGATACAGATTCACCAGATGCTTGGGTTGTTTCAGGCCGTGGAGAACTACATTTATCTATCTTAATAGAAAATATGCGTCGTGAAGGCTATGAAATTCAAGTTTCTAAACCGGAAGTTATCATTCGTGAAATTGATGGTAGAAAATGTGAACCAGTTGAGCGTGTACAAATTGATGTACCAGAAGATAGCGTAGGTTCTATTATTGAGTCTATGGGAACACGTAAAGGTGAAATGGTAGACATGATTAACAGTGGGAACGGACAAGTTCGTCTGATCTTCATGGTTCCTGCACGTGGATTAATCGGGTATTCAACTGAATTCATGTCATTAACTAAAGGATTCGGAATCATAAACCATACATTTGATAGCTACCAACCAGTAGTTGCAGGTCGTGTTGGTGGACGTCACCAAGGTGTACTTGTTTCTATGGAAACAGGAAAAGCAACAACATATGGTATGATGCAAATTGAAGACCGTGGTACACTATTCGTAGAACCAGGTACTGAAATTTATGAAGGTATGATTGTTGGTGAAAATACTCGTGATGCTGATATCACTGTAAATATCACTAAAATGAAACAAAAAACAAATATCCGTTCAGCAAATAAAGACCAAACTAATGTTATTAAGCGCCCACGTATTTTAACTCTTGAAGAAGCTTTAGAATTCCTAGGCGACGATGAGTATCTAGAAGTAACACCAGAGTCAATTCGCTTACGTAAAAAAATCTTAGAGAAAAGTGAACGTGAACGTGTAACTAAGAAAAAGAAAAGTGCAGATCAGGAATAGGAACTGAAAGGGTGACAAGCCTTGGAGGAACAAGATCTAGTCATTGAAAGAATGTCTTATATAGCTAGGTTTATATATGTAAATATGCCGTCCTTTACTGTGGCAGGCTATGTTTTATTTATCGTAATATTTTTATTGTCAGTGCTAGTGTACAAGCTTGGATTTGCAAAGAAATTAATGTTTAAGCAAAATGTAGTTATCTATATTTTCCTTTTGTTAGGTTGCTTAATGTTGACCTTCTTAGCATTTTTCCTTCCTGTAGTGGAAGCATTGTTAGTTGCTGCATTGATTTTAATTATATACAAAATACGATTAAAGCTAGAAAAAAGAGGCTCGACTACTTAATTAGTCGAGCTTTTTTTATGTTTAAATATAAAGAAGGAATATGATGTGGCATTTAATATTTTGACGACAAAAAAACACTAGAGGCACATTGTGTCTCTAGTGTTTTTTTAAAACTCATTTTCAATTAATCGAGAGCTTTTGTAAAAGATAAACTTACCAGTAGCAAGCCTTTCTTTTGTTTTAACTTCAATGCGGTCGTGGCATTCATCGCACATATACGTATGAATCGGTCGATTTCTTAGTTTTTTTGCTAATGGTAAATCGGTAGAAATTTCATCGATTCGGTCACAAATAACACATTGTACCTTCATAGTCCTTCACTCCTACTCTAATCGAAATGCAGTTACGTTTCTGATCGGGTCGTTTAAGTTAGAGCCATCTTTTTTAATAATGTGGACAGGACCATCTTCTCGCAATGGTTTTCCTTTATGACTAAATTTAACTAGAATATTGTCTACTTCCTCTAATGAAATGGTATGATTACCTTCATTTGTTTCGATGACTAAATTCTTAGCCTCATTTAATGGCTCGGCGTTAAGGATAAATTGTTTAAGCTCTATGCCGTAAGTGTTTGAAAGCATCTTGGTTTTCTCATATTTTTTTTCAGATTTTAAGGTAGGTGGATTTGTTGAACCTTCAATTATTTCTCGAGACCAATGAGCAGATGTTACCTTTGTATATTCTTCATCAGCATCTTTGTATTCATACTTGCCCTCAAAAAACTCATCTAAATCGATTCGGCGATCATCAAAAATCCACACAGTGGGATCAAGCGTTATATTAAATTTAACTGCTCCTGTAATAGGTATAATAAATTCCATGGAAATTGCCTCCTCTTTACTGTCTAATCTATATTAGTATACAGATAAAAGTTAAAGTTAAAAAGAATATTTCCTTATATATGTAATCTATATAAGAGAACACTTGCAATTTTGCTTATCAAAAGATACACTTTAGGGAGGTGAAGAATTAGAAATAATAATAATGGGGGCGTCCTCATGGATACTAATATACAACTTTCTTATCAAGATAAGGCGTTAGAGCTTTTAAAAAAAGATGCAGAAAAAATCGCCCAATTGATAAAAGTGCAAATGGATAACTTAACAATGCCTCAATGCCCTCTTTATGAAGAGGTTTTAGACACGCAAATGTTTGGATTATCTCGCGAAATAGATTTTGCGGTGAAACTTGGACTTCTAGAGAAGAGTGAAGGTAAAGAAATTATAGCTTCTCTTGAAAAAGAATTGTCCAATTTACACGATATCCATACAGAAAAATAAAGTTGAAACTCAAACAATCAGACTGTTTGAGTTTTTTTCTATAAAGAAATTGAGGTACCTATTATGAATATTTATTTTAAACGTTTTTTTAAAAATTTTGATTACCCTTTGTTTTTCGTTTATATTGCCCTATGTTCGTTTGGGCTTGTCATGATCTATAGTGCCAGCATGGTTTGGGCTGTTGAGAGGTACGGTTGGGAGCCGGATCATTTCTTTAACAAGCAAAAAATAAATTTGGCATTGTCCATTCCTGTATTCTTTGTGGCAGCTTTGTTTCCATACAAACATTATAAAAGTAGATTTATGATGCAGTTAATGCTTGGAGTAATGTTTATCCTCCTTATTCTCGTACACATTATTGGGGTTGGGGGAGAGAGTGGCTCTCAAAGCTGGCTTAACCTTGGTTTTGGTAATATACAGCCTTCAGAGATTGCAAAAATAGTAATAGTTTTATATTTTGCAGGAATATTTACAAAAAAATATCAAAATGGAACTTTAGACAAATTGAATGAATCAGTTGGTCCTCCATTAATCGTTTTATTCTTTGTCTTTCTTCTGATCATGCTTGAAACGGATGTTGGTAATACATTGATTATAAGCTTTGTAGCTATTTCAGTTATTGCAGCAAGTGGCATAAAGTTTAAGTCATTTTCTAAAATTATAGGTTTAATAGGAATTCTGTTAACTGTGGCATTAGTGTTTCTCTATTTCTTAAAAGATTCTCTTCTTACGGATCGGAGAAGAGGCAGACTAGAAGCCTTTTTTAACCCTTTTGATTATGAGCAGGGCTTCGGATACCAAATAGTAAACGGCTATATAGCTATCGGGTCTGGAGGTTTGAGTGGTTTAGGATTAGGGAATTCTAATCAAAAATATGGATATTTACCAGAGCCACATACAGATTTTATAATGGCTATAATAGCAGAGGAATTAGGTTTGATAGGTGTCCTCATTGTGTTATGTGGATTGTTCTTTCTGGTATTTAAGGCAATTATGATAAGTATTAAGACTAGAGATCCTCAAGCAAGAATGATAGCTGCTGGGATAGCAAGTATCATCGGTTTTCAAACATTTGTAAATTTGGGTGGAATGCTTGGCATTATCCCACTTACAGGAGTCCCTCTCCCATTCATTAGCTACGGGGGTACTTCAATCATCATTTTATCGGCAGCAATTGGGATACTGATGAATGTGTCAATGTTTGTTAAACTAGAAAAGACTAAAACATAGGGAGTTGGCAATGAGATGAATAATATTAAGAAAATAGTAGTAGCAAATAGAGGCGAGATTGCTATTCGTATTTTTCGTGCTTGTACAGAGTTAAATTTGCGTACCGTGGCTATTTATTCAAAAGAAGATAGCGGTGCCTTTCACCGTTTTAAGTCGGATGAGTCCTATTTAGTAGGAAAAGGTAAAAAGCCAATTGATGCTTATCTAGACATTGAAGATATTATTCGCATTGCCAAAAAAAGTAAAGCTGATGCTATACATCCCGGATATGGTTTCCTATCGGAGAATGTAGAGTTCGCCAAAAGATGTGAAGAAGAAGGAATTATATTTATCGGTCCAACCTCTAAGCATTTAGATATGTTTGGAGATAAGGTGAAGGCCCGTGAGCAAGCTGTTAAAGCTGGCATTCCTGTTATACCAGGTAGTGACGGACCATTAGATAGCTTGGAAGACATTCGTGCTTTCGGCAATGAACATGGTTATCCATTAATGATCAAAGCTTCCCTTGGGGGCGGTGGACGTGGAATGCGAGTTGTCCAAACAGAGAGCGATTTGGAGAGTGCTTACGATAGAGCCAAATCTGAAGCTAAGGCAGCTTTTGGATCTGACGAGGTTTACGTAGAAAAGTGTATATTCAAACCTAAACATATTGAAGTACAAATATTAGGAGATAAAGAAGGGAATCTCATTCACCTTTATGAGCGTGATTGTTCTATTCAACGTAGACATCAAAAAGTCGTAGAAATTGCTCCTTCAAATTCATTAAGCACTGAATTGAGAGATAAAATTTGTGATGCTGCAGTTAAATTAATGAAAAATGTCAGTTATATAAATGCGGGAACTGTCGAGTTTTTAGTAACCGATGATGAGTTTTACTTTATCGAAGTAAACCCCCGAATCCAGGTAGAGCATACTATTACGGAAATGATTACAGGAATAGATATTGTCCATGCTCAAATCAAAATTGCGGATGGTATCTCACTAAAGGATACGAATATGGGCATACCGGATCAGAAGAATATTCCGCTTTTCGGATTTGCGATACAATCTCGCGTGACTACAGAGGATCCGCTGAATAATTTCATGCCTGACACTGGTAAACTGGCTGTTTATCGATCTGGCGGAGGATTTGGTGTTCGCCTAGACGCAGGGAATGGTTTCCAAGGAGCTATTATTTCTCCTTACTATGATTCTTTACTTGTAAAGGTATCTACATGGGGTATGTCCTTTAAGGAAGCTGCTGCTAAGATGGATAGAAATTTGCAAGAGTTTAGGATTCGTGGTATTAAAACAAATATTCCATTCTTGGAGAACGTTGTAAAGCATCCTTCTTTTCTTTCTGGCCAGTTTAATACAAGTTTCATTGATACAACTCCTGAATTGTTCCTTTTCCCTAAGAGAAAAGACAGAGGTACAAAATTATTAAATTATATCGGTAATGTGACGATAAATGGATTCCCAGGAATAGAAAAAAAAATCAAGCCCGTATTTGGGCAAGTAAGAAAACCGAATTTTGATTTATCAGCTCCTCTTCAGCCAGGCACAAAGGATATATTAGAGCAAAAGGGTGTTGACGGACTACTTCAATGGGTGAAAGAGCAAAAGGATGTATTGTTAACAGATACAACCTTCAGGGACGCACATCAATCCTTGCTTGCTACTCGTGTGCGTTCGTATGATATGTTCAACATTGCAAAAGAGTCTGCTCACGGTATGCCTAATCTTTTCTCATATGAAATGTGGGGAGGAGCAACCTTTGACGTTGCCTATCGTTTCTTGAAGGAAAACCCTTGGGACCGTTTGATTAAAATGAGAGAAATGATTCCTAACACGTTATTCCAGATGCTTTTCCGTGGAGCAAATGCAGTAGGCTATAAAAATTATCCGGACAATGTGATTCGGGAATTTATAGCGAAATCTGCTGAAGCAGGCATAGATGTATTCCGAATTTTTGATAGTCTTAACTGGATAAAGGGAATGGAAGTAGCTATTGATGCAACAAGACAGTCCGGCAAAATTGCAGAAGCTGCTATTTGTTACACAGGGGACATTTTAGATGATTCCAGAGATAAATATACAGTTCAGTACTACAAAGATATGGCGAAAGAATTAGAGGCATTAGGGGCACATATTTTAGCGATTAAGGATATGGCAGGTTTGTTGAAGCCAGAAGCAGCTTATCGTTTAGTTTCCGAATTAAAAGAAACAGTAGATATTCCAATTCACTTACATACCCACGATACTAGTGGAAATGGGATTTACACTTACGCAAAAGCAATAGATGCAGGAGTAGATATCGTAGATACGGCTTTAAGTACAATGGCAGGCTTAACATCTCAGCCGAGTGCTAGCAGTTTGAGTTATGCGATGCAAGGTTCTAAACGTGGAGTTATTGGTGATGTAGAAGCATTTGAAAAAATTTCTTGTTACTGGGAAGACGTGCGCAAATATTATCAGGACTTTGAAAGTGGAATGATGAGCCCTCATTCTGAAATATATGTACACGAGATGCCGGGAGGACAGTACAGTAACCTCCAGCAACAGGCGAAGGCAGTTGGACTAGGGGAGCGTTGGGAAGAAGTAAAGGAAATGTATTCCCGTGTAAATCTTATGTTTGGAGATGTTGTTAAGGTTACTCCATCCTCTAAAATTGTCGGTGATATGGCACTATTTATGGTACAAAACAATTTAGATGAGCTGTCTGTTGTGACAAGAGGGAAAAAGATTGACTTCCCTGATTCTGTTATCGAATTTTTCGAAGGGTATATTGGGCAACCATATGGCGGATTCCCAGAGGAGCTTCAAAAAGTCGTTTTAAAGGACCGTAAGCCTATTACAGTAAGACCTGGAGAACTATTAGAACCAGTAGACTTCCAAGCTGTTAAGGAGCTATTATTTAACAAATTAGAGCGTCCTGTAACTAGTCAAGAAATATTAGCCTATACGTTATATCCAAAAGTGTTTGATGAGTATTGTGCAACTGAAAAAAACTTCGGTGATGTTTCTGTTCTAGACACCCCTACTTTCTTGTATGGGATGAGATTGGGTGAGGAGATCGAGGTTGAAATAGAGGTTGGTAAAACATTAATCATCAAATTAGTTTCAATCAGTAAGTCTGACACGGAAGGAAATCGTATTATCTATTTCGAGCTTAATGGTCAACCACGTGAAATTAAGATACAGGATATGAACAAAGAGGTAAGTCATCTTTCTAAGCTTAAGGCTGATGTGTCAGATGAAAGTCATATTGGTGCTACAATGCCAGGGACTGTGCTGAAGATGGTAGTTGCAACTGGCGAGAATGTGAAACGAGGTCAGCATCTGATTATTACAGAAGCGATGAAAATGGAAACAACCGTCCAGGCCCCATTCGACGGAGTGATAAAAACTATTCATGTAAGCGCGGGAGAAGCAATATCAACAGGGGATTTATTAATTGAAATGGATAAAGCATAAAGTTTAAAAATCTGGAGCAAATCTTCTAATAATAGATACTAGAATACAAAAAACGTAAGCAAGCTAGAGAATCTAGTATGCTTACGTTTTTAGTTTTTATTAAACTAAATTGCCTTGAACTATTTGCTTAGTCACTTTGAACCTATTAGATAATTTAAAAATAAAGCTATATTCCGCAGTATTACAAGATAAATTCTATCTAAAGGGCTAAACAAAGGGTTGAAAAGGCGTATTTGATGCTTTTATTTCTATAATTACTTAAAATAGAAGTAGAGGAATGAAATTTTGTTTTCTATTTTTGGTTGTTTAACTTGCTTCTGGATAAAAGTAATATCAAATAGCATAACAAACCAAATAAAAGAGAAATGAATAAGGAATGTAATAATGCAATATAAAGATTTAGACTTGAAAGCACTACGATCATACCTGTAATTACTTGGCAAGTAACAAGGGTTAAGGAGATAATCCAACTCCAATATATTGCTCGTTGGCTTTTATAGTACTTGATCACATGAATAGCTATGATTAAAATCCAAATGAATATAAGGCCAGCAGCAGCTCTATGTCCCATTTGAACCCATTCGTACATATTGGTTGGCAGAGCAAATTCCTTGTTGTTACAAAGCGGCCAGTCTTTACAGATTAAACTAGACTCTGTATGGCGTACTAAAGCTCCAGTATAAATAACAATGTAAGAATATAAAGTTACACCAATAGTATGAAACCTTAATGTTTTACCGATTCTAATTTTGTCAGTATCAAATTTCCTATCTACCTCAAATATTAAAAGCGTTAAAAGTAAAACAGCTGCAAATGAAATAAGTGATATACCAAAGTGTAATGCTAGGATAAAATCTCCTTGGCCCCATTTAACTTGAGCGGCACCAATTAAAGCTTGTAATACTAGAAAAAAGAAGGCCATAAATGATAAGAACTTTGTTTCTCGGACATGTCCCAATGCACGCCATGACCATATAGATAATGCTACGATTAATATTCCAACTGCCCCTGTAACTAGGCGATGTGAAAATTCGATTAAGACTTCAGCTGTGATAACGTCGGGTATAAGCTGTCCATTACATCCAGGCCAATGTCTACCACACCCCATGCCACTGTCTGTTTTTGTAACAAGTGCGCCACCTAAAAGTATAAGAAGCATACCTATTGAAGAAGCTACAGCCAGCCATTTTAAATACTTGTTTATTTGCAATACCTCACCTACTCTATGTATATATGCTCGCTTTCAAAAAGCGGTGTCTGCTACTAGATAATATCGAAACCTGAGCAAAAAAACAATGTAAAACAACCGAACACTTAAATATGACAAATTCCATTCACAAATTGTTCATAAAATCGTTGATTAAGATTCACACATAAGGGGGGGAAATGATTTACTATTGATATGTTCAGTAAAGAAACACTTAACAGTAGGACTATTATGCGAAAATTTCTTTGAGTGTAGAAATATGTTAGAGTTTTCGCTATAGTATAAGGTAGCGGAGTATGCTTACAACTTAGAAAGGAGGGTGCAGCATGTCAAATAGTCATTCTATAACCGCTAATACCGAAACGGAGAGCCAGCCTGTGGCTTCATCTTTTATGAAAGACTTTCTTTCATTGATAAAAATTGGAATCGTGAATTCTAATTTAGTTACAACTTTCACAGGTTTATGGCTAGCTTTCCAGTTTACTAATACAAATTTTCTTCATGAACTAGATTTATTGTTCTTTACGCTTTTTGGATCGGCTTTAATAATTGCAGGTTCTGCTGCGATGAACAATTTCATTGATCGTGATATTGACCCCGTTATGAAGAGTAAAAAAGGCAGACCAACTGTCACTGGAAGATTTAGTCCCTCAGCCGTGCTGATGACTTCTTTCACGTTTCTAATTGTAGGCGAGATTTTCTTATTTATGGCATCTACCTCTGCTGGGATTTGGGGATTAGCTGGTATAATCAGTTATGTCGTTCTTTACTCTATGTGGTCTAAAAGAAAGCATGTTAGTAACACAATTGTCGGTAGTATTTCTGGTGCAATCCCACCGTTAATCGGTTGGGCTGCTGTAGAGCCAGGACTAAGTTTGGGTGCATTAGGCTTGTTCTTAATAATGTTTGCTTGGCAACCACCTCATTTCTATGCTCTTGCTATGAAACGTACGGAAGAGTACAGAGCAGCTAATATTCCAATGTTACCTGTTGTAAAAGGATTCAAGCGTACAAAGGTTTCTATGCTTCTTTGGGTAATTTTATTATTCCCACTTCCATTGTTTTTAATGGAGCTAGGTACTGCTTTTGTCGTATTGGCTACAGCATTAAATGTTGGATGGCTAGTATTAGCTATTAAAGGATTTAAAGTAGAAGACGATATTAAATGGGCGACAAAAATGTTCGTTTATTCATTGAACTATATGACTATTCTATTTGTATCAATGATTATCTTCTCAATGTTTGTTTAATTTTTGGGATTCTTTCTTAGTCAACAAGAATTCATATAAAAGAACCACAGTCCAAATGTACTTGAACACAATAATGAAAGAGGGGTTTGATTTAGCTATGATGAAAGGGCTTAAAAAATGGCGACTTTTTTCACTGTTAGCAGCTCTTACGATTTTTCTGTCGGGTTGTGGCGAAGAATACTTATCAACGCTAGCACCTGCGGGACAAGTCGGGAGAGATCAATTCAATCTATTACTACTTGCATCTGCTATTATGGCATTAGTTATTATAGTGGTAGTAATAATCTATGTAATTGCTCTAACAAGATATAGTCGCAAAAAAGTTGGAGAAAATGTGATTCCTAAACAAGTTGAAGGAAGCCATACGCTTGAGATAATTTGGACAGTTATTCCAATTTTACTTTTAGTTATTCTTGCAATTCCAACTGTATATTACACTTACAAGCACGCAGATGTTGCTGCAATGGATCAAGTGGATGAAGAAGGAAACAAAACACATCTTACAGTAAACGTAACTGCAAAGTTATACTGGTGGGAATTTGAGTACCCAGAGCTTGGTATTGTTACAGCACAAGAATTAGTAGTACCTACAGATGAGCAGGTGTTCTTCAATTTGAAGGCTGCTGATGTAAAACACTCATTCTGGATTCCATCAATTGGTGGTAAATTAGATACTAACGTTGAAAATGTAAACAAATTCTACCTTGTATTCGATAAAGAATCAGCGGGCTTAGAAGACGGAGTGTTCTACGGTAAGTGTGCCGAGCTATGTGGACCTTCACATGCTTTAATGGACTTTAAAGTAAAATCGATGAACCGTGATGATTTTAACGAGTGGGCTGAAGCAATGAAAACCACTGTACATACTGCAGAAGGGGATCTTGCAAAACAAGGGGAAGAACTTTTCCAAACAGCTTCTTGTATCGGATGTCATGCTACAGGTGGCGAGGGTATGGCTCCACAGACAGGACCAAGTTTAGCTACTTTTGGAGATCGTAATCGTGTAGCCGGCTTCATGGATCATACGAAAGAAAATGTAAAAGCTTGGATCAGTGATCCTCAAAAGTACAAACCAGGTAACGTAATGCCTGATGATACAGAATTAAATGGCGGTAAAGAATTTACAGACGAGCAGTTAGATGCTCTTGCAGAATACTTAATGGGACTATCTATTGAAAAATAATTCCATAGATAAAAATGAGGGAGGTAAAAGTTGTGAGTTCTATAGCTAAGAAAAAGGGCTTTGGCGCAACTTTATGGGACTATTTAACAACAGTAGACCATAAAAAGATTGCTGTCCTGTACCTCGCTGCCGGTGGTTTATTTTTCGTAATCGGTGGTATAGAGGCAATGCTAATTCGTATCCAATTAGCTAAACCGGATAACGACTTTGTTAGTGCAGGTCTTTTCAATGAAATTATAACAATGCATGGTACGACAATGATTTTCCTTGCGGCCATGCCGATATTATTTGGTTATATGAATGCCGTTGTACCACTTCAAATTGGTGCACGTGACGTAGCATTCCCATTCTTAAATGCACTTGGTTTTTGGTTATTCTTATTTGGTGGTATCTTCTTAAACCTTTCTTGGTTTATGGGAGGAGCTCCTGATGCTGGATGGACTTCATATGCATCTCTATCTTTAGCATCCCCTGGTCATGGTATTGACTTCTATGCACTCGGACTTCAAATATCCGGTGCAGGTACGTATATTGCCGGGATTAACTTCCTTGTAACGATTATTAATATGCGTGCACCTGGTATGACGTATATGCGTATGCCATTGTTCACTTGGACTACATTCGTGGCAAGTGCATTGATCTTATTTGCATTCCCACCACTTACAATCGGTCTTTTCTTCCTAATCATTGACCGTATGTTTGGAGGACAATTCTTCAATCATGAAATGGGAGGAAATACAATTATCTGGGAGCATTTATTCTGGATCTTTGGACACCCTGAAGTATACATTCTGATTTTACCTGCTTTCGGTATTTTCTCAGAAATCTTCTCGTTATTTGCTCGCAAACGTTTATTTGGATATTCATCCATGGTATTTGCGACCGTATTAATCGGTTTCTTAGGATTCATGGTTTGGGCCCATCACATGTTTACAGTTGGTTTAGGACCAACAGCTAACGCAATTTTTGCTGTTGCGACAATGGCTATTGCCGTTCCAACAGGTATGAAAATATTTAACTGGCTGCTTACAATTTGGGGAGGAAGTATTAAAGTTACGGTTCCAATGCTTTACGCATTAGGATTTATCCCTTCATTCGTAGCAGGTGGGGTAACTGGTGTCATGCAAGCTGCGGCTCCACTTGACTACCAATTACATGATTCATACTTTATCGTTGCCCATTTCCACTATGTAATCGTTGGTGGGGTAGTACTTGCTATCTTAGCTGCATTACATTTATATTGGCCTTTAATGTTCAACCAAATGTTAAGTGAGAAATTAGGTAAATGGACTTTCTGGTTCTTCTTTATCGGTTTCCATATGACATTCTTTATTCAACATTTCTTAGGTTTAATGGGTATGCCACGTCGTGTATTCACTTTCGGAGCAGATCAAGGTTGGGATTTATTCAACGCAATCAGTTCTGGTGGTGCAGTATTCATGGCAATCGGGGTAATAATACTTGTAGTTAATATTATTATGACTGTAGCTAAAAACGAAAAAGTTGGAAATGACCCTTGGGAAGATGGACGTACATTGGAGTGGGCTATTCCACAACCAATTCCATTCTACAACTTTAAACAAACTCCACTTGTTCGTGGATTAGATACTTTCTGGATTGAAAAACAAGAAGGAAACAAAGAAGGTATGACATATGCAGAGCCAATCTCTGATATCCATATGCCAAACAACTCTTTCATTCCTTTCGTAATGACATTAGGTTTATTTATCGCAGCATTCGGTGCACTTTACAACGGAGAAAAAGATTGGGCTGTTCCAGTATTAGTACTTGGTTTAGCAATCACAGTTGCATCTATGGCTGTTCGTTCACTGAAAGACGACCATGGATATCATATCCATAAAGAAGATTTAATGAATGACGAAGGGGGTAAATAAGAATGGACTTGAATAAAAAGTACTCCCCACAAACTTGGCCAGATCATCCGGAACAAGCAACAATGGAAGGTAAGAATAAATTCTTAGGCTTCTGGTTGTTCCTAGCTGGAGAAACTGTACTGTTTTCTAGTTTATTTGCTACTTATTTAGCTCTTAAAAACAAAGGACCAGAAGGTATGGAATTCTCCACTCAAACATTGTTTGAATTACCTCTAGTTTTTGTTATGACCATGATCCTGTTAACATCTTCGTTAACAAGTGTATATGCAATGTACCATTTGAAAAATCATAATTTCCGTGGTACGCAAACATGGATGGCTATTACAGTACTATTAGGTTTTACTTTCTTAGGCCTAGAAATTTATGAGTTTAATCACTATGTACATTTAGGATTCCATTATGGACAAAGTGCTTTCTCAACTGCGTTCTTTACTTTAGTTGGTACTCACGGTCTTCACGTAGTAATTGGTTTAGGCTGGATTACTCTATTACTTTTACGTAATGCTAAACGTGGTTTCAGCTTATATAACGCACCAAAATACTATACTGCTTCACTATACTGGCACTTTATTGACGTTGTGTGGGTATTCATCTTTACAGTAGTATACTTGATGGGAGTTGTTGGTTAATATGTCATCACACGACAATCATGTTTACGTAAGATCTCAAACTGAATTTGAGTACTTGAAGCGAAAAAGAAAAGAGAGTATGCGTACGCAAGTAACTACATTCTCTATTATGATTTTCTTGACATTAATCTCTTTCACAGCAGTGGTTGCAGGTTTCTCAAAATACTACATCATCCCGATTATTTTATTGTTAGCTGCAGTACAAGTAGTTTTACAACTTTACTACTTCATGCATATGAGTGAAAAAAATCATAACATTCCAGCATACTTTATTTACTTTGCGGCAATGGTTGGATTTACTTTCCTACTAACTTTTATAACAATTGTTTGGTGGTAATTACAAAAAGAGAGCTAAGATTTTCTTAGCTCTCTTTTGTTTGTTTTAAACAAAAGACTTTTCTAGAATTATGT
Organism: Psychrobacillus sp. FSL K6-2843; assembly: GCF_038626375.1. NCBI lineage: Bacteria > Bacillati > Bacillota > Bacilli > Caryophanales > Bacillaceae > Psychrobacillus > Psychrobacillus sp. FSL K6-2843. Next base: position 1,307,338 of record NZ_CP152021.1, read on the forward strand.
TAAGATTGATTGAGTACAAAGCTCGAAAGAATGAGGGAGTCTCCTTAGCGTCCATTAATTTTGTTGGGAATAGTTGTCCCCATTAATGAGGGCCTATATTGGATATTAATTTGAAACATTCAACTCATAAGTATATAGTAATAATTGTCATAGTTCGTTCATTTGATGTTACTTGTACTGCCCTATATAATAAAGGTAGCAACTTAAAAAGGAGCGTAATAGAATGTCAATTAGCATATTCGGCTTCCAGGCTTTATGGAGTCCTATTTTATTAGGACTTTTAGTTTGTATAGCTATTCTATATTTTTTGATCACCGTCAAATGGAGAAATGATTTTAAAGTTTCTGAGCCATTAAAAAGAAAAGAAGCGGTATTTTTTGTATCTGGTTTATTGCTTTTATATATTGTAAAAGGTTCTCCGTTAGATTTAATGGCACATATTATGTTTACCTTCCATATGGTGCAAATGGCACTATTGTTATTATTAGTTCCGCCACTACTTATGAAAGGGATTCCATGGTGGGTGTGGAAGGTAGTTATTGAGCTGCCGGTTTTAAGAAAAGTGATTCCTTTCTTGACTAAACCACTATTTTCTTTAGTATTGTTTACCATGACATTCTCGCTCTATCATATTCCATTAGTCTTTGACGCGATTAAGATGAATGAGGTACTCCATGGAACATATACATTATTGTTATTCTTTGCAGCTGTATTTATGTGGTGGTCTATTGTTGACGTAATTGAATCAGAGAAAAAACTACATGGTTTAAAGAAAATTGGTTTTATTGTTGCTAGTGCTATATTAATTACTCCAGCCTGTGCTCTAATCATTTTCTCTAGTAACCCAATGTATGATACTTATACAGATTCAGATGTTTGGCTAAAAAATATGGAACTTTGTGTTCCTTCTGACACTTTAGCAGGTTTAAGTCTATCTGGCCCAGAGTTATTTTCTAACTTGGATCCTCTTGAGGATCAGCAGCTTGGTGGAATTGTGATGAAGATTATTCAAGAGCTTATATATGCTGCCTTCTTATTCTCCATATTCTTTGCATGGTATAAAAATGAGCAGGATAATGCAGATGAAATAACTCAAAAAGCATTAGACGACTTAAAGGTACAAGCTAAACTATAATTTTTTATATTAGAGGAGAATGAAGATGAGTGTTCCAGTATTACCTACAATAAGCACATTTTTTATTGTCTTAAGTGCTGTACTTGTTGCAATTGGTTGGATTTTAGTGAAGCAAAGGAAAATAGAGGCACATAAAAAGACGATGTTTGCTGCAGCAATATCTGCATTAACATTTTTTATCATTTATGTTTCTCGTACATTGTTTATAGGGAATACAGCGTTTGGTGGACCAGACGATATAAAAATTTACTATACGGTTTTCCTAGTTTTTCATATTATCTTAGCTACAACAGGAGCAGTATTTGGGCTAGTTACAATTTATCTAGGCTACAAAAATAATATAAAGAAACACCGTAAACTTGGACCAATTACTAGTGTCATATGGTTCTTTGTTGCAATAACAGGAGTAGCGGTTTATGCGTTACTTTACGTAATTTATGAGGGCGGCGAAACGACTTCCGTTTTTAAAGCAATCCTTGGTGGATAATTAACTACTAAAATACACAAAGGCAATCAAGATTATTAGTTCTTGATTGCCTTTGTTTTTGTATTATTCTAATCAGTATGTAATATGTGAAACAAATACAAGTCGTCTATTTTCGTAAGCTATTAAACCGATAGCAGGCAAAAAAATAAGGCATTCTGTTAAGAAGAACAGTAAGGCCTTAAGTTGCTATTTGGTTAATAATAATGTCTTTGTAAATATTCATATTTTAAAGTTTAAGCGGATCATACCTGCTTCTCTTGCTGTAATAAACAATATGACTACTAGTGGTCCGATTAAAAATCCGAGGAAGCCAAACAACTTGGCACCAATGAACATAGCAATAAGGATAGCAAGGGGGGAAATACCCATTTGAGTACCCATTAGTTTAGGTTCCACAGCTCTTCTAATGATTAGTAAAATAAGAGCTAAAACGGTCAATTTCGTGGCAAATACAGTGTCACCAACTAGAAACAAGTAACCTGCCCAAGGAGCGAGTATTGCAATAGAACCAAGAATAGGTATTACATCTATAATCCAAATAACTATGGACATAATAACAGCCACCTTAGGGCTTACTATAAATAACAGCCCTATTAAAGAAGCACCTAATATGATAAAGCTAGCTAATATTTGAGCTTTCATAAAGCCGATTACAACCTTTTTTATGCTCGAAGACATGACACGTACCTTTTCGGCCGTTCCTTCAGAGAGGAAAGAAAAGAATTTTGCTCTTATATTTTCTAAGTCCAACATAAACAAAAAAAGGGCAATTATAAACACAATAAAATTAACAAGAAAGTTAGGAATATTTGTTAGCAATGCAGAGATGTTAGAGTAGCTAAGAAGATCTAGGAGGGCATCTCTCATGCTGGTTAATGCAGAGTCAAACTTATCTTGTATAGATTCTACTACTTCTAGAGGTAAGCCCTCGGTATATTTAAAAATATTATTTTGGACATTGATCCACACACCTGTCAAGCTATTTAGATGAAATGGAATTACTTTGGAAGTATATAAAAGTTGGCTTATCAACTTCGTTACAGTGAAGTATAAGAGAGCTGAAATAATTGTCATAAAAAAAATAAAATTAGTAATAACTGCAGGTTTTCTCTTCCATTTAAATATCTTTTCAGTAAATTTTACAATTGGTTCAATAATTATAGCGGTAAGCAAAGCCAAAATAATTGGAACCGATACAGGAAGGATGAAAATAGAAATTAACAGGATAAAAAGAAAGAGGATTATATATTTAATATGCTCTTTTTTTAAAGCTTTAAAAGCCATTCCATTTTGCTCCTTTATAGGTCGTTCTTTTAAGTATAGACAAGAAATACCAGTTTTAACAGCTAAAAAAACGTTAGAGAAATTATCTCTAACGTCTAGAAATTATTTTGATTGGATAGCGAACTCAGTTAGTTCAGCACTCAAAGCTTTTAACGTTTGATCACAAGATTTAACTAAGTGGTTTGGAAATACTTCATTTTCTCCGTACTCTACACCATGTGGATAATAGTGTTTTCCTAAAACCGGTTTTAAAAGAGTAATGTTAGCTTCATGAGCGCCTACATCGCCTTCTTTTGTAAAGCCGAAAATTCGAAGATAAAATGTACCCTCTTTTATTTCAAATTTCTTATCATAAGTCACACGCTCATAATCCCATTGCCCTGCACGAATTAAGCCATGTTTTTTCATAACATCGTCTAATACGTTAAGATCTAAGACTTTGTTTTCTATACCTGTATTTTCAAAATACATCGAATTGTCCTCCTTCACATTGAAGTTATCCTAAGAATCTGTTCTTATTAATATTAATTCAAATTCAAAAATGTTGCAATGACAACATTGTGTATTTGTATATATCCTTGATATACTAGGAATACGAAGTAACTTCGAAGGAGCCAAGATAAAATGAAAACTCTCTTTCATATTTTAGTTGGCATTGCTATTTTGCTATTAATATTTATATATTTTGATACACCAATCCAAGAAAATGATCTAATAACAGGTTCAAATAACTCAGGACAACTAATTCCTGTGGAAAAAGAGGAAATAGTAGAAGCGGTCAATATATTCACTAGACCAAAGGAAGGTATTTCTTCGCTGATCGGTAAAGCAGCTGAAGAAGTGACAGCACTTTATGGTACTCCGACTAGAATCGATCCCTCAACGTTTGGATATGATTGGTGGGTATATAATGACTCGTTCTCTACTTATAAGCTAATAGGAGTAGAAGATAATATAGTTACACAAGCGTATGCTCTAGGAAGAGATGTGGATGCATCTCCATACAAAATCGGTCAATCACTTGAGGATATATATCGATTTACACTTGTTCAATCTGAAATAACTATGACCATTGGTGAAAATACTTATATTTTTTCTTTAAATGAAGAGGACATTAACACAAGGCTGTTAGTCCAGTTCGATGATTTATATGCAATACTCTATATCGATCAACTTGATCAGCAGCTGGAAGCGGTGAGATTTAGTGATTCCAAAACTCTATTGATGCATAAACCCTATGATATTTTATATAGTGGGGACGTTATAGAATCCAAAACACCATCTTCTGTTCTCCAAGCAGCAGCTGACAGAGCAACTGCTAAACAAGTTGTAGAAATAACCAATGTCTTAAGACTTCGCCATGGTCTACGGGTGTTAGAGTCTGATGTAGGATTACAAAATATATCCTACGAGCACAGTGCTGAAATGGCGAAGAATAATATTGTAACTAACGAAAAATTTGAAATACCGAAGTTTAAAGATAAGCTTAAAGAAGCCTCATTAGACTTCTCCAGAGCAGGGGGTAATACTGCAGCGTTTTATTTTGATGCAGGTGAAGCTGTGAATGGATGGTTGAATTCAAAAGAGCATCGAGAAACTTTGCTAGGAAGATCTTATACTCATACAGGAGTTGGAGTATACAGTAATTACTACACGCAAAACTTTATTGAGAAAAAGGATAATCTTGAATGATTATTTATTGATATACAAACGTACCATTCGTTTCTTCATACAAAGAACGAATATGAAGGGGAACGCTATGAAGGGCAGCGAATTTTGCTGCTCTTTTTTGTATGACTTCAACTGGTTCATTTATTTTAAGCTGGAGCTCTTCATAGGTCATATAAGATATTAATTCAACTTGTTTATTTGTTGATGGATCTGATGTCATGACTCCTGGAACATTTTTATAAAATTCTACGACATCTGCCTTTAAATAATGACCATATACAACAGCTGTTAAATCACTTCCTCCTCTACCTAACGTTGTAAAGTTATTTGAATATTTGGAGACTCCCTGAAATCCAGGAACAACTACACAATGATAGGTTTCAAAGGCTTTATTAATCTCTGAGATATCGACGTATTCAATATTTGCATTACCATATGACTCGTTTGTAATAATTCCAGCATTTTTGCCATATAAAATAGTTGAGTGAAGCCCCTCATTTTTTAGCTCGGCTACTAATACAGAGGCAGATATGAGCTCTCCGCAAGCAGAAAGTAAATCTGTTTCAATACTATGTGGTGTATTCGGAATAAGATCTAGTAAAGTATCTGTAGCGTAATGTTGACCTCTTCTTCCCATGGCAGATACAACAACCAACACTTTCTTATGGGTAGTGACTGCTTTTTGGATTCTTTCGATGACTAGACGTCTATTCGAAGAATCCTGCATCGCAATACCACCATATTTTTGCACAATCATATTTTCAACCACTCTTCTCGTGACATTTCAAACACTCCGTTCATACGATACAAGGAATTCATTTTACTGTATGCGATGTAACTAGAATGGTGTAGGGAGTTGAGTTACTATTTATTCATTAAAAGAGCTATTAGACGGGTTGGAATATAAAATTTTTGGTGATTTAAGCGGTTTGACTATTGATCGTTTTATTGATCATTCCAAGCAAATTCAAATAGGGGATGTATTTGTTTCAGAATCGAACAATCGAGCGTATATAGAAGAGGCAATTCAAAATGGGGCAAAAATAGTTATTACAAAATATTATGTATCAGATTGTAGTATTCCCCAAATTGTCCTTCCTTCGGATATGTGCCTTTTGCAAGACAAAATTGCATACTTAACGCACAAAATGTATGGTCAAAAAATAAAAACAGTAGGAATTACAGGAACTAACGGAAAAACAACTGTTGCATCCTTTACTGGACAACTGTTAATGCAACAAAACAAATCTGTATGTGTTGTTGGTACATTAGGTGTATACGTCAATGGAAAAAAATTAGAGAAACAGTTAAGAAGTAATACAACGCTCCCTTTTTACGATTTTATCCAAGTTGTGAAATATTGTTATGAACATGATGTTGAATATATAGTTTTAGAGGCCTCATCACAAGGATTATTGGACAATCGGTTAGGCGGTTACCCAATGGACATAGCAGTATTTTTAAATATAGGTAAGGATCATTTAGAGTTCCACGGGGGCATGGTACCATATAAGAAATCTAAAGAACTGCTAATTCCATTAGCTAAACAATTGGTTATTAATAATAATGACGAATGGTGTCGCTCAGTTGCTCAAAAGTCATATATCCCTACTATCCGATTTGGAGACCGGGAAGGAAATGATGTGGTTTTCAAGAGAGAGAAGCATTTAGATGAAAACGTTAAATATGAGTATGATGTGAACGGCAGACAAACAGAAGTTACTATGAGAAACAGTGGTTATCACAATGGTATGAATTTAGCAGCAGCAATTGGAGTTATGCTAGGATTAGGTATTTCCTGTGAATCCATTAAACCTGTAAGCCTCCCAGCTGGAAGATTACAGAGAGTGGAAAACAAAATGGGTATTGAGGTGCTAATAGACTATGCTCATACCCCCGACGCATTAGAAGCCTGCTTAAGCTCTATTCATAGTTATGCGAAGCACAATATTTACGTAGTATTCGGTTGTGGCGGTAATCGAGATAAGCAAAAGAGAAAATCTATGGGAGAAGTTGCGTCAAAGTATGCTACTAAGGCAATTGTTACTTCTGATAACCCACGTAATGAGAAACCAGAAGCAATTATTGCAGATATTGTTCAAGGCATAGTGCCAAGCAAAGTGATTGTGGAGATTAACCGTAGAAAAGCTATTGAATTGGCACTTGCCACCGCAAAAGTGGGAGACGTCGTTCTTGTAGCTGGGAAGGGACACGAAAAAGAACAAATTATCAAAGATGTTGTTTTACCTTTTTCCGATGTGGAAGTTGTCCATTCCTATTTTAAAGAATTGGATGTCGGTGTTATAACAAAAAATGATCCGGTTGCATAAGCAATTTTTTTTCCATCTGGCTGGGTTACCGTACATTCCATAACTAACGTTTGTCGTCCTTTATGTAAGTATGTAGAAGTAGCAATCAGTTGTTTTTCAGATGATGCTTTTATGTAGTGGATTGTCATATTTGTTGTAACTGCACCTTTACCTTCTGCATGGAGATCTTTGTTGACTAAGAATCCCATTGCATTGTCTACTAGCGTTGCAATAACTCCTCCGTGTGGCATATCAAAGCTATTATAGATTAAAGGAGTAACTGGAAGAGTCACGATACAATGGTTATCTTCGTAGCGAGTATCCATCTGAAATGTTGCATTTAAATAAGTAGGAGCAGTGCCTTGTCGTTTATGCTGTAGACCTAGAAGGAAGTCAGTCAGTAACCCTTTTTCTGTATCGGAAGCTTCCTTGGTAACTTGTTCAAAGAGCGTTTGTAATTCATTCATAATATATTCTCCTGACATTTAAGATATTAGTTTAGCAATTGTCTCCATTTTTCTGTTATGATAGACAGGATTGGAGGTTTTATTTATGATTATGACCGATGAATGGGTCGATATTATGGACCACTCAGATTTACTATGTACTATGGTTTTATCCTCTGAACAATTTTACCATTACTTAGATGCACATCGTGCTGTATATACAAAACCTGAACTCGTTCGGGAGATCAACTACTTCACCAGACTGAAGGACCAATATGAAGAGGTTCAGCGCTTTGGAAAATACCATCCAGATTATTCAAGAGTAATGAAGGATATTCGTGTAACTAAACGTAACCTTGATATGGTTGACGAAGTAGCTGCTTTAAGAGTAGCAGAAAACGAATTACAAGACCTTCTAGATGAAGTAAGCTTGATTGTAGGTAAATCTGTATCAGAAGGTGTCAAAGTCCCTGTAAGCAACCCATTTTTCGCTTCTAGTAGCTCAAGCTGTGGAAGCGGATGTGGATCTGGTGGTTCGTGTTCTTGTTCTGCATAAATTAGGAAGGATGTGTGCATTTATTTGCACACATCCTTTTTAATGACAAGAAAGCATATGCTTTTTCATTTCGTGTATAAACTAAAGCAAGCTCCCTTTATTTCAAACAGGAAAAGGGGTGAATTATTTTTTAAAAATTGAAGTTAATTACATACATGCTATCTATTTTTTATTTATTGGTGTAACAGACGGTGACTACCTCGGAAAGCGTCGGCCTAAAGTGGAAAGCAAGCTATTTTTTATATCTTAGTCTAACTTTAGTGCGTCAATAGCTAAATCAGGTCTGTCTGTAATAATTCCCTTAGCTCCATTTTGGATGAGCTTTTTCATCACCACAGTATCGTTGATAGACCAATAGTGTACAGGAATATTTAAAGTTGATAAAAATTTTATAAATCCTGGGCTATCTAAAGATACCATTCTAGCTTTTAATGGTAGCTGAAAGACGTCTGATCTAGGGTGATATAAATGTCTAAACTGACTTGTATAAGCGGTATATGCTTTTTTAACCTCTTTTTCCCCGGCTCCTAGGGCAACAGTGTTTTGTGCATAAAGATTGAAACGATCAATTTGCTCATCAAAGAAGCTAGTTACTACCACTCGATCGAAAGCTTGTTTTTCTTCTATCAATCTCCATAGCTTAGAGGGCATTAGACTACCTTCATAGGTTTCAGGGTTGTCCTTAATATCCATGTTAATAAGCATTTGGGGATAGGCATCAAGCAATTCACCTAAAGTCAATACTTGTTCTCCCGTTCCTCTAAATGAATAAGCATCACTTAAATCTTTGAAATAATAACCCAGGTCAGCAGCCTTAAGTTCTGATAATGTGTAATCGGAGACTTTGCCTGTGAAGTCTGTTACTCTTTCTAGTGTTTCATCATGGAAAACGATAATTTCTTCATCTTTTGTTAATCTCAAATCAATCTCGAAGCCATGAACTCCTAATTTTGCAGCGTTTTCGAAGGCAGCCATCGAACCTTCAGGTGCCAGGGCAGCTCCTCCACGGTGTGCAAGAATAATGGGATGATCATACTTTAGTGCTTCTTTTGAAGGACGGCCAGTTGGCTTTGACAAAGCTTTTGTACTTGCCCATGCGGCACCAGCGGCAGCTGCAATGGCGATAGCTACATTAGATTTTTTCCCCATTCTTATCCCCCTTTTTATAAACTAACTAAAATTATAGCAAGATAATATGCTCTCATCTATCTAATTTTAAATGTCTTTTTTCTTTTATTATAGCTAATGTATATTTAACTGTCAGCTAGTTGTTGTTGCTATCAAAATCCTCCATATGTTATTCTTGAAGGAAGAAATGAGGGAAACGTATGACAGAACGACAAGGACTAATTGTCTATGTGCATCATTTAAAACAGGCAAAATCTTTAAGAAAATACGGTCATGTACATTATATTTCTAAAAAGATGAAATATGTAGTTTTGTATTGCGACCAAGACCAAATAGAAGTAGCTAAACAAAAAATGAATAAACTTCCTTTTGTAAAAGAAATTTTAGAATCGTATCGACCATTTTTAAAAACTGAGTTTGAAAATAGTAAACCAGATAAAGCGAAAGAGTACGATTATAAAATTGGGTTATAAAATAACCATTAATGGAATGGTGGTATATAATGGTTTAATCTTAATATGCCAATAATATACTGATAAAATAAATCATTGTCTGCAAAAGTAGACGAATGCTTGATAGAAATCCGAATAGGTTCCACATGTAACTCTTTTAATGTTTCTGTAAATGTACTTAGTCTTTTGGATTCAGGCTGTGTTTGGGGAATCCCTTCACGGCAAATATAAATTGGGAAAAAATTAGTATCATTCACGGGTTTTAGAGCAATTGCTATTGATATAACTTCCTTCCCGTTTTTCGGGGATGTGAAGATAAATGCTCTGTATATACGATCTTTGTTTACTCGTGCGAGTTCACAAAGCTCAAATGAATCTCCGTAACCTTCGCCAAGCTCTATAAAACGTTGGATCAATGAAAACACTTCCTTTCCAATCCATCTTACCACTTTGTTGGAGGACAATTCCATGAAAATTATTGTTGGCTTTTTATCCATGTTTTTAGTTGTTACAAACTGTGTTTTATTATTATTTCAGTATGAGGTTTACTCTTCTAATATAGATGAAGAGGGACAAGCCTTTTTATATGAACAAGAAATTGATATTCAGTTATTAAAGGATAGCGTTCAAGTGAATCAGCACTTTTTCGATCTTCCTTCAGAAAAGCTTTCTATCGCTTGGCCACTATCCAGCGAAAACAGAAGCTGTATTAGCAACAACATAGACAGCTGCGATAGATTAACTGAAGATTTAGCTAGCTTTCAAGAGGGAGAATCTTCTAGTCAAAGTATTTCTTACACTATACCTTTAAAAAAAGGCTTACAGGAAGGAATTATTCTTTCAGATTTTCTAAGTAAGATTGAAAATGGCGGTGTTTCCTATTCTACCCTACATATTACTGATTCTTTAAAAAGGGGAGGAGTTTGGGTAAGTGGTTTGCCCAATGTTGGTAATTCATCGTTAGACTTAATTGACTATTCTCTGTTTTTTGGTGAAGGCCCAGTACAGGATTTATATTGGCAACAAGAGGTTCTACCTATACAATACGAAAATCAGAACTTTACCATTTACTCCAAGGATCCAATCACAACCGGGCTTAAAGAACTATTGGATGAATTGCACTTACCTAATGCTAGTCATTCCTCGGTTTTATTTACACCAAACAAGAATGATGTGAATCCAAGCAGTATTTTATTTGTCCAAACAGATGATTTACCATCTATACAGAGGGAGCTAATTGTTAAAAATGTTCAAATGGGTTATAAGCTTCCTGCCGATAATCTTCTACTTGCAGAAGTGGTAAGCAGCTTTATAATGGAATCCCCTGTTGGAACCGAAAAATCAATTTGGATGTATGAGACACTTACTAATTATCTTACAAGTAGCCAGGCTCTAGAATGGAAGACTAAGTTAGAGGGGCAGAAACAGCTAAGTGCAGAGAAATTAGATAATCTATTATCATCCATCATTGATTCAAAGACATCGTTCTTTCATTTAAATGAACAGACAACAGAGAAATTTCCATTGCTGTTTGAGGATTCTCGAGAAGTGTATGTGAATAATAGTCTGCAAAAAGATATACATGTGTTGCTAAAGGATGGAAAGGTTCTATATGCTGCGGAGCCATTATTAGATGTTCTTGGCTATACTTATGATGACACAGATAAAGGTTTATATGTTCAAAATGCAACTAGAGCTTTTAGATTTCCGATTCAAGAGCCATTTTATGTGTATAATCAGAAGAGATATGATGCTATGTCAGAGCCATTTGAAAAAATTGGTTCAAAATTCTATATAGAAGAGACGTGGATGATTCGTTTGTTTTTATTGAACACTGATAAAAATGAAGAACGGATAAACTTGCAGGAAGCTACGTCTAACTAATGCTAGGAGAAATTGTATGAGAGTTATTTCAGGTAGTAGAAAAGGGCTTCCTTTAAAGGCGGTTCCAGGTACTAACACTAGACCAACTACTGATAAAGTAAAGGAATCAATATTTAATATGATCGGTCCGTATTTTGACGGTGGGACTGCAGTAGATTTGTTTGCTGGTAGTGGAGGTCTTGGTATTGAATCGTTAAGCAGAGGAATCGATATATGTATTTTTATCGAAAAAGATCAAAAGGCTGTTCAAACCATCAATGAAAATTTGAAAAAATGTCGGTTAGAGGATGCAAGTGAGATTTATAAAATTGATGCTTCTCGTGCTGTAAAGGCTTTTGAAAAAAGATCATTAAAACTCGAATTGTTATTCGTTGATCCACCTTACAGTAAGACCCCTTTTTACAACTTAGTTGGAGAGATAGTCGAGAAGGGTCTTATGTCTGATACAGGTATTATCGTATGTGAGCATGAGAAAATGGTCGATTTGCCAGATTCCTATGGTAACTTTGAGCTTTCACGTAGAGAGAATTATGGAGGAACGGTTATTTCAATTTACCGCCATCAAGTAGAAGAGGAGAATTTAGATGAGTAAAATTGCAGTCGTTCCAGGAAGTTTTGATCCCATTACTTACGGACATCTTGATATCATTACTCGAGGTGCTTCTATTTTCTCAGAGGTCTATGTGGTTGTCTTGAATAATTCCTCTAAAAACCCTCTGTTTTCAGTAGAAGAGCGAGTAAAGCTTATTCAAGAAGTAACAGCTCATTTGCCAAACGTGAGAGTGGAAACCTTCTCTGGTCTACTAATGGACTATGCACAAGAAGTAGGGGCAAGTGCTATCATTAGGGGGCTAAGAGCAGTATCGGACTTTGAATACGAAATGCAGATCACCTCTATGAACCGAGTTTTAAATGATGAAATCGAGACTTTTTTTATCATGACTAAAAATCAATATTCCTTTTTAAGCTCTAGTATAGTAAAAGAAGTTGCCAAGTACGGTGGTAATATAGGAGAACTTGTTCCTTCCCAAGTGGAACAAGCCCTAAAGGAAAAATATAAACATTAAAAACCTTACCTATTGGTGAGGTTTTTTTACGAACAGAAAATATCTATTTTTTAGATAGATATTAGAGGTTTGTTGCAAAAGTGTTACAGGTGCCTGGCACCTGTAACACTTTTGTTTATATTATTACAAAGATTAGTGGAATGATTAACATATGGAGAATTCGGAATAGGATATACTTTCGAATAGATATCCCTGCTTTTTGGGCAAGTACAATAATTTGCATATGAATACTTAAGCCACTAAATGCAATGATAAGAGCAACAACAAAGGGCAAAGAAGTAGATCCAGAAAGTATATCTCCCGCAAGGCTTATTCCTCCAGTCATTTCAAAAAATGATGATACAAACACTAGAGCGAAGGAGGAAATAGAAGGAATGATTTCTTTTAAGGATTCAAAAACGATATAGCTGACAGTTGTAAAAAATATAACGGTCGTCCCAATAAGCAATAGTATTTGAGAGGTTTCTCTAATACTTTCTTGGAATGGAGACCCACTTATTACTTTTTCATGGTTATTCATTTGAATAGGCTTTGAAAAAATAATGAATACTAGGAGGAACAAAATATTTACCACATGAATGATGATTAACAATTTAAGTCCTGCTATCTCGGCGTTAAATATTTCAATTCCTACAAATCCAATAACAAACATGGGACTCGGTGCATGACAGATAGCCAACAGCCAGCTCGCATTTCTTGCATTTAATGTGCCTATTTCTTTTAAAGAAGAGATAATAGCTGCTCCGCTAGGAAAGCCTCCTAGAGCAGTCAGGAGGTAAATATTAAAATAAAGTTTAAATTTGTTCTCAGTCTTTAAAAATCCTTGTTGGGAGCGAATGAACATCTGAGTAATAACTAAATAAGGCAATAAATAGGGCATGAGAGCAGTAGTAAAGATGCGCATACCCTCTAAGGCACCCTTATGTGAAACCCCTGGCTGCAAGAATAGGAGAATAATTAGTGCCCAACTGCCAATCGTAACAATAATATGCATTCTAATTCATTCCTTGTCTTCTAAAGAGAAAAATGCCTTTTCTCTCAAGCTTAGTTTTATAGTTGCTCATTTTTTATGAGCTGTGTGTTCATTTTAACTCCCATCATTAGTAAAATTTTCTTGATATGTTTTGTCAGTCAAAAATGTAAGTGATAAACTTATACTTACATTTAATTATTTATGAAAGAGAGGGATAACTTATGAAGAAGATTAAACCAATCATCCTTCTTTTTGTTGTTGTAATCATTTTAGTGCTGGGCTTCTATCCAATGGAATCCTATATCTCTAGACCAGGTGGAGCTTATGAGCTTACGCCATTCGTTGAGGTCGATGGCGGAGATAAAGATGATGAAGGAACTTTTAGTCTTTTGACAATTGCCTTGTCCAAGGCGACACCACTGACGTATGCCTATGCCAAAGTAATGGATAGTCAAAAAATTTATAAAGCCAATCAAATTCGTCAAGAAGATGAGGATGAAGAGGAGTATAATGTCCGTCAATTAAAGCTTATGTCTGATTCTCAATTTAATGCTATTTCGGTAGCCTTCGATCGGGCTAAAAAACCTTTTACGGTTATTAACCATGGTATTTTTATTTTTAATGTTATAGATGGCGGTGGAGCAGACAATATCCTTAAAGCTGGGGATAAAATATTAGAAATGGATGAATTAACTGATTTGACAGGTGAGATCATCGCTGACTATCTGGCAAGTAAAAAAGAGGGCGATAAAATTCGTTTGAAGGTCGAAAGAGATGGAGATGAGCTGACAAAGGAGGTAACCCTTAAGGCGGTGCCAGGAGTGCTTGAAAAGGCAGGAATCGGTATTTCCTATACGGAAAACAAGGTAGTGGAAACTACCCCTGTAGTAGAGATTCATTCTGAAGATATTGGTGGACCATCTGCAGGTCTAATGTTCACTCTTGAAATTCTAAATCAGTTGCTACCAGAAGACATTACAAAAGGCTACAATATTGCTGGAACTGGTGAAATGCTACCAGACGGTACAGTTGGAAGAATTGGTGGAATTGATTTAAAGGTGATTGCGGCAGACAAAAAGGGAGCAGAAATAATGTTTGCTCCTGATGATGAGATTGCAGAGGAAATTCTTGCTAAAAATCCTGATCTAATTTCTAATTATGAAGAGGCTATGAAATCTGCAGAAAAAATAGGCACAAATATGAAAATTGTGCCTGTGAAAACTATTGATGACGCACTAGCTTATTTAGATAAGCTGGAGCCCAAATGATTATTGACGGAAAGGGATTTGACGAAAATCGCTTCCAACCATAGATGCTCCATAATTTGTTTGAAGACCCAAATAATAAAGATTTGCAGCTTTGATATCAAGTTGGAGTAGTATATTTTCCTTGCTTGCAGCCACTCTACTAACTAGAGGGAGCTGCAAGTCTTTTTTTATGGATTGTAGATAGGCTTGACCACTACTACTCATCGCAAGTGGACGAATATATGTCGGATACTCTATCGCTCTTAACTGGTCCCAAGTAAAATCAGTATAGATATGTGTCAGCATTCTTTGAATCCTTGTCCATGTGAAGCGTTTTGACTTAATTTGCTCCATGAAGGGCTGGAAGTGTTCATTCTTGACAGCGGCATTCCAAATTGCATTTTCTATCCCTTCTGTAACCTCAGCATATTTAGCTATGCTTTTTTTATTCTGACGCAAAATAATTAACCTTAGTAACGGATAAAAGCGTTCCCAGCTACCGAAGCTTTCTGCATGCTCTAACCAATGCTCCAGACCAGCAATACTTGTTGATGGTAAAAAAGAATGAACCTTGGACAGTTCTTTCTCTTCAAAAAGCACCTTCCGAATTCCAGTTGCACTTGCAATGGATTCTGTTTCCCTCGCATCATCGTGGTAATTGGCAACTACTCTTTGTATAGTCGCAGGCTGAATTGGTGAATTTAATTGACGCGCTGCTTCAAGGTAGTGAAAGCCTAAAATGTTATTAGGCTTAGAGAGATCTACAAGTGGTTCTTCAGAATACCGTGAAATACTTTTGTATGCCTCGTTTAAAGCCTTTGGATAACTGATCCCTTGCTTCACAAATTGAGAAATAGCCTCGTTATACTCTAATTTTTTGGAAGAAAGCAAATTATACGTATGTTCAAAGGATGCTATGGATCCCTCCTCGCTTCCAAAACAAAAAGTATCACATTTTAGAGCGTCTAATAGGAAAATAGCTCCCTTAGCAAAATCACTTGCTTGAGCAGTGGCAAATGCATACGGTAGCTCTACAATTAAATCTACTCCAGCGTCTAAAGCCATTTTAGCTCTAGTCCATTTGTCCACAAGGGCAGGTTCTCCTCGTTGGAGGAAATTGCCCGACATGACAGCAATTGTTATGTCGCTAGATGTCTGAATTTGAGATTGCTTTAAATGATGTAAATGACCGTTATGAAATGGGTTATATTCAACGACAATTCCAGTAGCCTTCATGATTTCCATTCCCTTCTTTTTTAAAGGTAAAAATATTTAATTTTTTGTTGTCTAGCTTCATTGCTTTGCGCCTCGAGTTCAAATGGGTAAAAAGTTGCGCAAGCAAGTCTAAAACAAGTGCGTTTACTGTTGCTGAGAAAATGCCTACTCACAATTTCTCCTCTACTTGTTGGAGGCATAGAAAGGCGCTGGCGCATTTCTGTTTCTAGCCAGATTTTCATTGGTGGAGCCATCTGAATCTTTAATTCGTCTGTTAAAAATATATGGAATGCATTTACTTTCCTTACTGAAAGTATAATGTTAAAATAAAGTAGTGACAAGAAATTATCTTGACATCTAAAACCAGTCATTATATAATCAACTTTGTTGTCTTGAGGTGATAATCGTATGAAATGGGCAATTCATCAGCTATCCAAATATCGTGAGAACGGTCTAGAATTAGATGAATTCGTGGAACTCGAAAATGTGAAGAAACGAAATCAGGACGTTCGAAAGATTTCACCCGTTCATGTAAAAGGGCACTGCACATTTGGTGCAGCGCAAATGACTTGTCATTTTCAGCTTTCAGGAACTCTAACATTACCATGTGCACGCACTTGGGAAGATGTAGAATATCCATTTGAGATTCAATCTGATGAAGTATTCAGTTGGTCTGATAGTGCACTCGCTTCTGCAAGAGCGTATGATAATTTTCATGTTGTAGAAGGGGATGTCATTAATGTCGACCCTGTTCTAGAAGAACTAGTTCTTTTAGAAATACCATTGCAAGTGTATAAAGAAGGTGCAGACCAATTTAAACACGAGGGTGGTACAGGCTGGAGCTACACAACAGATGAAGATCTGAATGATTTGCAAGAAGATGAACAACCAAAATTGGATCCAAGACTTGCTGAATTAGCTAAGTATTTTGATCAAACAGACGAATAATAGATCTGTAAGGAGGTGCCACCAATGGCAGTACCAGCTAGAAGAACTTCTAAAACTGTAAAAAGAAAACGTCGTACACATTTTAAATTATCCGTACCTGGTATGGTTGCTTGTTCAAATTGTGGTGAAATGAAATTGGCTCACCGAGTTTGTAAATCATGCGGTCAATACAAAGGGAAAGAAGTAGTGAGCAAATAATACAGTATTTGTTCCTTAAAAGGCTACCAAAGAGACCATGGCTCTTCGGTAGCCTTTTTCTCTATATTCATTTTAGGAGGTACGTTTTGTGGCTTATACAATGATAGAAAAAGAAGGCATCCTATTTTTTGAAATTAATCGACCAAATATACATAACGCTATCAACTTTGAAGTAATAGAAGGATTTAGACAGCTTGTTAATAATGTTAGAACAAACAAAACTTCTAAGCTGGTCGTTATTACAGGTGTAGGTGAAAAATCATTTTGCTCAGGCGGAGACTTGTCCGTTTTTCATAAGCTAAAAACTGCTGAGGAATCTTATAGTATGTTAAGTACTGTCGCTGAGGTGCTTTATGATGTGGCTACACTAGAGGTTCCGACAGTTGCCTTAATCAATGGAACAGCAGTTGGCGGAGGCTGCGAGATAGCTACATTATGTGACTATAGACTTGTTAAAAAAGAAGCGAAATGTGGTTTTATTCAAGGGAAATTAGCGATTACCACTGGATGGGGTGGTGGAACATACCTTTTTGAAAAAGGAATGCGCTATGACAAAGCTTTAAAAATGCTAACTGAAGCAACTCCATATGATTCAAATGAGCTTCTATCAATCGGTTGGGCTACTGATCTCTTTGAGGGGGATAAATTAGATGCACTCAATGAATTTATCGCAAAAATGATTGTTCCTCATTCAACAGTTTTGAAGGCATACAAAAAACAACTCATAAGAAAATGGGAGCAATCTCAATTATTCGAGAGAATAATGGAGGAAGTAAAAGAATGTTCAATTCTTTGGGAGGCAGATGTGCACCATGCGGCAGTAAATTCTTTTTTAACAAAAAAGAAGTAAAATAAGAGTCTATTTATACCCACTTTGCATATATTAATAAAAAAGCAAAGGGTGATTAATGTGAATGTTAAATTGAGAAAAGATAGCTGGACCCTCGAAGAAGACAATCTACTAAAAGAAATAGTATTAAAAAAGATTGAACAAGGCCACACCCAAATCTCCGGATTCCAGGAAGCAAGTGTTTTGTTAGGACGTTCTAAACAGGCTTGTGCATTTAGATGGAACAAAAATCTTCGCCCACAACTTTTCCCAAAAGAAGATTCCCCGAAGGAAGAAAGCTACAAGGAAACAGTAACTGATCCCTCTTCCCTTCAAAACCATTTGCAGCTTGCAATGCAAAGCTATGACCAGATGAAAAATTCCTATGATGAAATATCTACTGCGTATAATTTACTGAAAAGAGATTACGAGGTATTAGTGAACTGGGCCAAACAAGGTGTTCAACATATAGACAGAAATTAGCCAAGAAGTCTCTAAATTATAGAGACTTTTTATTATGGCTTCGACCATATTAGTTTTTGAGGGGAGATGACAATTTTGTTACAGGTGCCTGGCACCTGTAACAAATTCATCATCTAGTAAACAGGAGGAATTTACCCATTTTTAGGATGAAAGTTGAATTCGCTTTCATTTATCGTATAGACTAATAGGGGGGAGAAATTTTTTGACAAAGGGGAGATACATATGAAAAAGCTATTAATAGCAAATAGGGGAGAAATTGCAAGGCGTATTATTAAAACATGCAAACGGTTGAATATTGAGACAGTAGCTATTTATTCGGAGGCAGATGAGCAGTTGCCTTATGTAAAAGAGGCTGATTATTCTTTTCTTATCGGACCAAGCCAGGTACAGCAATCGTATTTAAAAGCAGACGAAATCATTGAACTGGCAAAGAGAGAAGGCGTTGACGCTATTCACCCAGGCTATGGTTTTCTATCAGAAAATGCAGAGTTTGCTAGAAAAGCGGAGGCTGCTGGGATTAAATTCATTGGACCTAAGCCCGAAACAATTGAAAAAATGGGTGATAAGATTGAGTCACGTATAACAATGATTAAAGCAAATGTTCCAGTAGTTCCGGGTAAGGAAGAAGGGCTTAACTCTTTAGAGGCTGCACTAGAGGCAGCTAATCAAATTGGCTACCCCATTATGCTGAAGGCAAGTGCTGGTGGCGGTGGAATTGGAATGATTAAATGTGATGATGAGGCAACTCTTAGCAAGCATTTTGATTCCATTAAAACGAGAGCAAAATCCTATTTTGGAAGCGATATAGTCTTTTTAGAAAAATTTATAGAGGCTTCACGGCATATTGAAGTACAAATTTTCGGGGATACAAAAGGAAATATTGTTCATTTGTTTGAGCGTAATTGCTCTGTACAAAGAAGAAATCAAAAAGTATTGGAGGAATCTCCATCTCCTAACTTTCCTGAGGAAGCTCGTTTAAAACTATATGAAGCAGCAATAAACGCAGCTAAAGCGGTTGATTATGTGAATGCTGGAACTGTTGAATTTATCGTAGATCAAGAGCATCAATTTTATTTTCTAGAGATGAACACGCGCTTACAAGTGGAGCATCCTGTCACAGAAGCAGTAACGGGCTTTGACTTGGTAGAATGGCAGCTAAAGGTTGCAGAGGGAGAGGAGTTGCCTGTTAAGGAACAGCAAAATATTACTTCCAATGGGCACGCGTTTGAATTTAGAATCTATGCTGAAGATCCAAAAACATTTTTCCCTTCTCCAGGAACTATCTCAACTCTTTCATGGGGAGACCTGTCTGAGGTGCGAGTAGATGCTGGGTATGAGGAAGGTGATAATGTAACGCCTTTCTATGATCCGATGATCTCAAAAGTCATTATCCATGCAGATAATAGAAAATTAGCAATTGAGAAAGCACAAAAATTGTTTTCTTCTGCTAAAATAGAAGGTGTAAAAACTAATATTCCACTGTTTAATCAGTTTTTACATGATAGTAGCTTTACAAGTGGAATATATTCAACGTCCGTTTTAGGGGAATGGATGGCCAAACAAAGGGAGGAAATTTCAAAATGAAGAATTTAGAATCAACAATGGCAGGGACAGTATTTACAGTAAATGTAGCAGTTGGTGAAGAAGTAGAGGCAGGACAAGTAGTAATGGTTCTTGAATCGATGAAAATGGAAATACCAGTAGAAGCAGACACTTCTGGGAAGGTTTCAGAAATCAAAGCACAAGTTGGAGACTTCGTTAACGAAGGTGACGTATTAGTAACCTTTGAATAAGTTTTTAGTTTGTAATTATTCAAGATAATTAAAACAGAGGATACCACTTACATTGGTGGTGCTGTATTGAATATTATTGGAATTGACGCAACTATGTATAAAATCATTGTTTAGTAGTTTATTCTATCAAGTTTGTATCAGTCGTGGAATGGCCGGCTGAAACTACTTGAATCGGGGGTTTTACAAAGTGGGAGAAACAAAAGGGTATAACGACAAATTAGAAGAAAAGCTATCGTCCATATATGCAGGGGGACATTCTAAATATCATGAAAAAATGAAGGAACAGGGCAAGCTATTCGTTCGTGACCGTCTTAAGCTATTATTTGATAATGGAGAATACGTTGAGGATGGTCGCTTTGCAAACGTGGAGGCTAGTGACCTACCAGCGGATGGCGTAGTTACTGCTACTGGTAAAGTGAATGGGCAAACTGTTTGCGTAATGGCAAACGACTCAACAGTAAAAGCGGGATCATGGGGCTTTAGAACAGTTGAGAAAATAATTCGTATACAAGAAATTGCTGAAAAAAATAGAGTGCCTTTGTTATATTTAGTAGATTCTGCTGGTGCCCGTATTACAGACCAGTTGGCTATGTTCCCTAATCGCAGGGGGGCGGGAAGAATCTTCCATAATCAAGTAAGACTTTCTGGGTTTATCCCTCAAATCTGCTTGTTGTTTGGGCCATCTGCTGCTGGAGGAGCATATATTCCAGCATTTTGTGATATTGTATTCATGGTAGAAGGCAATGCCTCTATGTATTTAGGTTCTCCACGTATGGCTGAAAAAGTTATTGGGGAAAAAGTTTCATTAGAAGAAATGGGCGGTGCAAGAATGCACTGCACAGTAAGTGGAGTTGGCGATGTCCTTGTTTCAACAGAAGAAGAAGCCATTGAAGAGGCGAAAAAGTACTTAAGCTATTTCCCTGCTAACTACACAGAAAAGCCTAAAAAAATAGAGCCTAAGGACATTAAAGTTGGCAGAACGCTTGAAGCGATTATTCCAGAAAATCAAAATGCTCCTTTTGATATGTATGAGGCAATTGATGCTCTAATAGATGATGGATCGTTCTTTGATGTTAAAAAACTTTTTGCTCCAGAGTTAATTACTGGATTCGCTCGAATTGAAGGACAAGCTGTTGGCATTATAGCTAACCAACCTAAAGCAAAAGGTGGAGTACTATTTGTTGATTCGGCAGACAAGGCAGCTAAATTTATTTCGCTTTGTGACGCTTTCTCTATCCCTTTATTGTTCTTAGCAGATGTGCCAGGATTTATGATTGGAACCAAAGTGGAGCGAGCAGGAATTATCCGTCACGGAGCAAAGCTAATTGCAGCGATGAGCTCAGCAACAGTACCTAAAATCTCGGTAATTGTACGTAAAGCATATGGGGCTGGATTATATGCTATGGCAGGCCCTGCATTTGAGCCTGATGTATGTATTGCTCTTCCAACAGCTCAAATTGCTGTTATGGGACCTGAGGCTGCTGTAAATGCGGTCTATTCAAACAAGATCGAAGCAATCGAGGATCCAAAAGAGAAACTGAAGTTTGTTCAGGAAAAGCATGCAGAATATAAGGAAGAAATTGATATTTATAAACTTGCTTCCGAAATGATTATTGATGAGATTGTTAAGCCAAGTGATCTACGCAATGAATTGGCTAACCGTTTAAGATATTATGAAAATAAAGAAATAACAATTGCACCTCGAAAACATCCAGTACTTCCTGTATAATCTTTTTTAACTAAGGTCTACCCTAGAGGTAGGCCTTTTTCAAAGGATATGTATTTTTTTCAAGGTTTATATTTGTCGTTTAACATAGGGCTTGTACTTTGCTTAAAGAGTTTATTAAAATGCAATAAATAATATAGGGAGGAAATGAATTTGCGCATTGGAATTGTAGGGGCGGGAGCAATAGGTATGTTATTTGGTGGCTATTTATCAAAGCATGGACATGACATAACCTTTTTAGTAAGAAATAAAAACATAGAACAACTATACATACAGCAAGAAAATTTATCTGAGCCAGAGCCGATTAAATGTCAAATAGTCTCTTCAATAGCAACTATGAATCAAATGGAGTTAATTATAGTGGCAGTGAAATACCACCATCTCTCTTCCTTAAAAAAAGATTTAGACTCCTTATCAAGAGAAATTCCTCTAATGTTTATACAAAATGGTTTACTACATATACAATTTATAGATACTTTAAAACAATCAAACATTATACTTGGGTCTGTGCTTCATGGAGCGACCAAAAGTAACCCCGCTACAGTCCAACATTTAGGAGTCGGTGTGACATCTATAGGGATATATAAAGGGAAATGGACATGTCTAGAACAGTTCCTACATAGTAATATAGAAAATTTCCCTATTCAATATTCTCAAAATATATACCAAATCCTGTTTAAAAAAGCATTGCTTAATAGTTTAATAAATCCACTGACGACAATTGCTCGTGTACAAAACGGAGAGCTTATTAAAAATGAATCGTATAAAGAGATATTACGAAGTATTTATGAAGAAATATTAGAGGCATTCATTGAGTGCAAGGATCTTTTATCGTGGGAGGAAGTAGTGTCACTCTGCCAAAATACAGAAAATAACTACTCATCTATGTTAAAGGATTATCAAAGTGGTCGTATCATGGAAGTGGAGACCATAGTGGGAGCGATTTTAAGAGAAGCTGAAAGTAGAAATAAAGCCTTACCAATCTTAAATACTTTTTATTTATTGTTAAAAGAAATGAATAAAGCAGGTGAATGACATTATTAATCTAATTTCTGCATTTATTTTAATTCCAGCCATTTTATTTATATTTACTTTCGCAGTTGCTAAGTATGCTCTTAAGAAACGAAAAAAGTCTATTGGAATTGCGGCAGACATTACTACTTTTCTATTATTTTTCTCTGTATCCATCGTTTTCAATATTGTTTTTGATAAGGAGATAAGGTTTTTAATCATAATTATTGCCATCCTGATAGCCACGCTACTTACTATTTTGGAATGGCGTAGCAAAAAAGAAATAGAGATCCAACCATTACTCCGTAAAATATGGAGGCTATTTTTTATTTTGCTTTGCGTTACTTATGCACTTTTGTGGTTAATCGGAGTAATCCGATATGTTTTAAAGTATATAAGCTAATAATTTTTATCTCTTTATCATGAAATGATATACTCTAAAAGGATTATATTAAAGAGGTGGAAAATCGTGCGATTAGAGCATTACACACAACCATTTGTTTCCTCATTCTATCAAACATATTTAGAGGAGACTGAAAGCCTATCATCATTCTTTCACTATAACTGGAACCAAGAGGCTTTAAACAAAAGAATTCAGGAAACTGATTTTACTAATCATAAAAGAACCGAACTGGTAGAAGTAATTACTAGCTATATGAACATGTTTGGAATTTCAGAAAAAAGTAAAAAGCATTTAGAGGAATTGAAAAATAATGGTGTGGTTGTAATTGGCGGACAGCAGGCAGGTTTACTGACAGGCCCTATGTATTCCATCCATAAAGCAATTTCTGTAATTGCTCTTGCAAAGCAACAAAGAGAAATACAAGGAGTACCAGTAATTCCTGTATTTTGGATTGCGGGCGAAGATCATGATATCGATGAAATTAATCATATTTACATAGAGAAAAGTAGAATGCTTCAAAAGCTCGTCTTCCCTGAAAAATCAAAGTTAAAGAAAATAGCCTCTGAAACAACATATACGAAAGAAACGATGATTGTATATTTAGAGGAAATTTTCAAAAGCTTACCTGAAACAGCATACACAAAAGATCTATATAATAAATTTGTTATTCTTATAGATGAACATTCAACCTATACATCTTTCTTTACGGCAATAATGAATGAATTGTTTTATGAAGAAGGATTGCTGATGATTGATGCTGCGTATAAGCCACTTCGTGAATTAGAATCAGCTTTTTTTCAAGAAATGATTAACCGCTCGGCTGAACTAGGATCATTAGTTTTTCATCAAGAGCAAAAGCTTGAACGATTAGACTACGGAACACCAATTCAAGCGAAAGAAACTGCAGCAAACCTGTTTTATGTAGAGGATGGCGAACGATTCCTTCTAGAGAGAGAAAACAATCTTTTTATACACGAAGCAAAAGGGATTGCTTTTACAAAAGAGGAACTTCTCCTTATTGCTCAAAATAACCCTGAAAAGCTTAGCAACAACGTAGTTACTCGTCCAATTATGCAGGAAATGGTTTTTCCTGTTTTAAGCTTCATCGGCGGTCCTGGCGAAATTGCGTATTGGGCAACCTTAAAGCCGGCATTTGAATTATTCGATATGAAAATGCCGGTTATAACACCAAGACTTAGCGTAACACTTGTTACACCTAAGGTTCAGACGCTTCTTAAGAAACTTGAATTTTCAGTTCCAGATGTATGGAGTGGAGTAGTGGGACAATCTAAGGTACAGTTTATCGAACAAAATAGAAATGAAGATATTCCAAAATACATCCAGTCTATTAAAGATGAGCTGTCCAATAAGTATGAAAAGCTTGAGGAACTACTACTAGAAAACAATCTTAAGTTAACACCTTTAGTAGAAAAAAACTTGAATTTTCATTTCAAACAGCTTACCTTTATCGATCATGCTGTGGAAGATACACTTTTATCTAAATTAGATTCGTCTATTTATCGTTACGACAAATTAATGATGGAGTTAATGCCTAACGATGGTTTACAGGAAAGAGTTTACTGTCCTGTTCAAGTGTTAAATGAAATGGGTCCAACTCTCATCCAGGAATTGTTGCGAATTCCATACAAATTCAATGGTAAGCATCAAGTAGTTTTTCTATAAGGTTTATCAATTCCCCACCTTAACTGGTGGGGGATTTTTTCGTTTTTGTAGCTTTGAGGGTTTACTATGATATGTACGGTGTTATTTTGGAGAATGTATAGATTTCTCGTCGCCCTCAACTATAGGATTATCTATTATTCTATTATTTTCGCTAATTACAAAGATAGTAAGAATGATAATTTGGTATTTTTTTAGGTTTAGAAAAATTGCTTATTTCTCGGTGGTAATTATACATTCAGCATAACTCAGTGTCATTAAGAAACTTATAAAGACGAGAAGAATGAATGTCTTTTTTTGATTTGAAAATTATATTTCAGTTTTCATCTAAATTTATTCTAAATTTAATATAAAACAGGTTTATATTTTATGAATACGGGTATGCTTTTTATCTTATAAAACCCTGTCGTATTCGCTCTAAACTTGTTTCAACAAGTACTTATTACGCATTTTGAAAAATTGTATGCTTATTTAAGAAAAAAATGTGGAGGAAAGTGGAGGGATGTGGTATGTTATTGACATAAAGTGGGGTGAGTAGCATGTTCATGGGCGAATACCAGCATAACGTCGATCCTAAAGGGAGAATAATCATACCTTCTAAATTTAGAGAGCATTTAGAGGAATGTTTTGTTTTAACCCGTGGTCTTGATAATTGCTTATTTGGTTATCCTATGAATGAATGGCGAAAGCTCGAAGAAAAGTTAAAAGAACTACCCGTTACTAAAAAAGATGCACGGGCATTTACTCGTTTTTTCTTTTCTGGTGCCACTGAGGTAGAAATTGATAAGCAAGGCCGCATTAATATACCGAATAATCTTCGGTCTTATGCAAAGATGGACAAGGAGTGTATTATCCTTGGTGTTTCTAATCGTTTAGAGATATGGGCTAAGGAAGCATGGGAAACATACTTTGAAGACTCTGAGGATTCATTTAACGATATTGCAGAAAATATGATCGGCTTTGATATATAAGAAATGGAGGGAAGAGCTTGTTTCATCATACAACAGTATTACTCCACGAGACGGTAGATGGACTAGCTATTCGTCCCGATGGAATCTATGTAGACTGCACGCTAGGCGGAGCAGGTCACAGTGAGTATTTAGTAAAACAGCTTAATGAAAAAGGTAGATTAATCTGTTTCGACCAAGATACCGTAGCAATAGAAAATGCAAAGATTAAGTTAGCGCCATACCTAGAGCAAGTAACGTTTGTTCATGCGAACTTTCGATACTTAAAAGAATCATTATATGATTTAGGAATAGAAAAGGTCGATGGGATTTTATACGACTTAGGAGTTTCTTCTCCTCAGCTAGATACCCCTGAACGAGGCTTTAGCTATAACTACGATGCCCCTCTTGATATGAGAATGGACCAAACAAGCGAACTAACAGCCTATCATGTGATCAATGAATGGCCCTATGAAAAATTAGTTAAAATCTTTTTCCGTTATGGAGAAGAAAAGTTTTCTAAGCAAATTGCTAGGAAAATTGAACAGGCAAGAGAAGTATCACCTGTCGAAACTACCTTCCAGCTAGTAGAGTTGATCAAAGCAGGAATACCAGCTGCAGCTAGGAGAACAGGTGGGCATCCTGCAAAACGAATTTTTCAAGCAGTTAGAATTGCGGTTAACGATGAGCTTGGAGCAGCGGAGGAATCTCTGGAGGACGCAATACAGCTTATTAAAGTAGGTGGAAGAATAAGTGTGATTACCTTCCATTCCTTAGAGGACAGACTTACTAAGACTATTTTTAAAGAAGCTTCATCTTTACCAAACTTACCGCCAAACTTGCCGGTCATACCTGCAGGAATGGAGCCAATGTTAAAGCTAGTTACTAAAAAGCCTATTTTGCCGTCTGAGGCTGAGCTAGAAGTTAATAATCGTTCAAGATCTGCTAAGCTACGAATTGTGGAAAAACTAATCGAAAAGGGAAGTGTTTAAATGGCTTTACGTAATTACCAATCCGAACCATACATAGCTAGGCCTTCTTTTCCGGAGCAACCACCACAACCAAAGAAGCCAGCAATACAGAAAAGTAAAATATTTTCAAAAGGTGAAAAAGTTTTGTTTTTAGGTTTATTAAGCATTGTTACTGTTCTGTCTTTAATGATTGTCCAAACTCAATCAACTGTAAGAGCAACTACAAAGGATATATCCTTACTAGAACAACAAATAGATACTACTTCAAAAGAAAATACAGACTTGTCCATACAAGTGCGTGAATTATCTACCTATGATCGAATTTGGAAAAAGGCGGAGGAACTCGGCTTGAAACTAAATGAGCAAAATGTAAAGGTAGTACCAGGACAATGAATAAGAAATTTCGTTTTCAATGGGGAGCCTTTCTAATGTTTTTACTTTATGGAGGGCTCTTTTTTGTATTACTTAGCCGCTTCGTATTTATTCAAGTGACAGGAACAGCAGAAGGACAGTCTTTGGCAACTAAGGCAGAATCTAAATATAATAGAGTTCAAGAAATTCCAGCGAGCAGAGGAGAAATTCTAGATCGCAATGGGGAAGTCATCGCTGAAGATACACTTAGTTATAAAATGATTGCAGTTACTAGGGAAGATGTATCTAACAACAGTTCTATTCCTCGTCATGTAGTAGATCCAGGGGATACAGCAAACATACTTGCTGAATATATAGACCTCCCACAGGAAGAAATACTAGAAATATTGAACAATGGAATAGAAAAGGACAAGTATCAGGTAGAGTTTGGGAAAGCTGGACGGGATTTAAGTCACCAAAAAATGTTAGAGATTAAGAGTTTAGAATTACCTGGAATTATGTTTATCCAGGATTTAAAAAGATTATATCCTAACGGCACTTTTGCTTCTCATTTAATCGGATTTGCTTTAAAGGAAGAAACAGAGGATGGCAAATCTAAAGCGGTTGGTAAAATGGGACTAGAATATATTTACGACAAAGCACTAACTGGGACACCAGGAAAAGTGGAATATCAAAGCGACACAAAAGGGTTTTTACTTCCTAAGGCAGACAAAATGGTCACAGATGCACAAGACGGCTATAACATTCATTTAACACTAGATAAAACGATAGAAAACTTTCTAGAAGATGCTATGAATAAAGCAGAAGAAAAGTATAAGCCAGAAAAAATGACAGCAGTCGTTGCAAATGCTAAAACTGGAGAGATTTTAGCGATGTCTCAAAGACCAACATTTGAACCTAATACACGCGAAGGACTATCAACTAACTGGTTAAATGAAGCAATAGAGCAAACAATAGAACCAGGTTCCACGATGAAGATTTTTACACTTGCCTCTGCAATAGAGGAGGGTGTCTGGAATCCAAATGAAAAATTTAAATCGGGTACTTATAAAGTGTTTGACCGTACAATTAGAGACCATAACAATGGGTTAGGTTGGGGACCAATTTCATATTTAGAGGGTTTCCAAAGGTCTTCTAACGTTTCTATGGCTTTTTTACTAAATAAGATTGGCGATGAAACCTTTATAGAGTATATTCGTCGTTTTGGTTTTGGGCAGCCCACGGGTATAGACCTTCCAAATGAAGCAGCTGGAATTGTAAATGATAAATATCCTATCAATAGAGTTACCACTACCTATGGGCAGGGAGTAACTGTAACGCCAATTCAAATGGTTCAAGCTATGACAGCTATTGCAAATGAAGGTACTATGATGCAACCATTTGTTATTGATAAAATTGTAAATCCCAATACAGGCGAAATTATCGAAGACAATGAACCAGTTGAAAAGAAATCTCCAATTTCAGCTAGTACTGCAAATCAGGTGAAGGACATTTTAGAAAGTACAGTTACTTCGGATCATGGAACTGCCCAACGATTCAAGCTAGAAGGATATACTTCTGCAGGTAAAACTGGTACAGCTCAAATTCCAAAAGGTGATGGTTCCTATTTATGGGGGAGACAATTATTCCTATACTCATTCTTAGGTATGGCGCCGGTAGAGGACCCACAGTTAATAGTTTATGTAGCAGTTCATAAACCTAAGATTAAAGATACGGAAGTAGGTTCTCAGCCAGTAGCAGAGATATTTAATTCCGTTACAGAAAGTAGCTTAAAGTATTTAAACATAGAACCTGAAAATCTTGAATTGTCTAAGCCTATTACAATGCCAGATTTAGTTGGAAAAAATTTGGTTGATATCCAAATGGATTTAGAAGCACAAGGCTTGAAAACTGTTATAATTGGTCAGGCGGATAAGGTTGTTGAACAATATCCTAAGGCGGGTACTTCAGTTATTTCTAAAGGAACGGTCTTTGTTAAAGGTAGTGGGGAAATACAGCTTCCTAACTTTAATGGTTGGTCTAAAAGAAATCTAATGATTTATAAGTCACTTTCTGGACTACCTATTGAAATAATTGGTGATGGTTATGTTTCTAAGCAAAGTTTAACAGCAGGATCAATTGTTACAAGCGAGACACCGATAGTTGTTCAACTATCTACTCCTCAGGAAGTAGCTGTTCCAGTCGTAGAAAAAGAAGAAACAGAAGAAGTCGAAGAAACAGAGCAACTACCACAAGACTAGAAGAGTGATAGAATAGTTACTGACGTTTTTTCATAAGCTATCTAAAACGGGCTAAAGGAGAAAACTTTATATCTAAACTTAAGCAAGTTATTCGATTACGGATGATATGGATTATCACGCTTCTGTTGTTTATAGCGGTAGCAGGAAAGCTTATTCAGCTTCAGTTTGTCCAATTTGAGGAACTAACTACTAAAGCGAAGGAAAGTTGGGACAGAGAATTACCCTATGCTTCCGAGAGGGGTAATATACTCGATAGAAATGGTGAGGTAATTGTTGGGAATAAGCTATCACCAACTCTATTTTATATGCCATCTCAAAACAAAGAGCCTGACAAGGTTGCAGAAGAGATAGCTCCACTATTAGAGGTAGAAGAGCAAAAATTATACGACCAAATTAACAAAAGAGCATATCTTGTTAAAATAGCTCCTGATGGAAAAAATATTACCTCTGATTTGGCTATGCAAATTCAAGATAAAAATATTAAAGGATTGTATGCTGGGATTGACTATGTAAGAGATTACCCGCATGGCAGAATGCTGTCCAGATTACTTGGTTTTACTGGATATGATGCACAGGGACTTGCTGGGATTGAATATCAATACGATTCCGTACTGAAGGGGAAAGAATCAGCCATTCGTATGTTTACGGATGCAAAGGGGATTCCACTTCCCCATGTAGATGACGGCTGGAAAAATGGACAAAATGGCAACCATGTTCAGCTGACTATTGATATGAAGATACAGACTGTTGTAGAAAGAGAACTGTCTCAAGCTATGGACAAATATGAAGCTACTCAAGGTATTGCTATAGTAATGAATCCAAACAACGGGGAAATTCTTGCGCTTGCTTCCGCACCGAACTTTGATCCGTCCTCCTATCAAGAAGTCGATTCTACTGTTTATAATCGTAACTTACCAGTTTGGATGACTTTTGAGCCAGGATCTACATTTAAAATTATTACATTGAGCGCAGCCTTAGAAGAAAATGTGGTGGATTTAGACAATGATCATTTCCATGATGCAGGTTATACGATAGTAGAGGGTGCGAGATTGCGATGTTGGAAGCGTCAAGGACATGGCAGCCAGACATTTTTGGAGGTTGTTGAAAATTCCTGCAACCCAGGCTTCATAGAATTAGGCAGAAGAGTTGGACCTGATAAGCTTTCAGAGTACATTAAAAAATTTGGTTTTGGTCAATCCACTGGTTCTGGAATGGCTGGAGAATCCTCGGGTATTCTATTTAGCAAGGATGCATACGGACCTGTCGAACATGCTACGACTTCTTTTGGTCAAGGTATCTCTGTAACACCAATTCAACAAGTACAGGCGGTGGCTGCTGCTATTAATGGCGGTTACCTTTATAAGCCGTATATCGTAAAAAATATATTGGATGGAGAAACAAAAGAAGTTTTATCGAAAGCTGAACCGGAGATGAAAACTCAAGTAATTTCGGAGGCTACATCTCAAAAGGTTCGTGAGGCTCTTGAACATGTTGTGGCCCATGGATCTGGAAGAAACGCTTATCGAGACCAATTGCGTATCGGTGGAAAAACAGGGACTGCACAAAAGGTTCAAAACGGTCGATATATGGAAGGGGAATATATTGTTTCTTTCATTGGTTTCGCGCCAGCTGATAACCCAGAGCTTATTGTATACGTGGCGATTGATAATCCTAAACATAGCACACAGTTCGGAGGAGTTATAGCAGCACCAATTGTTGGTCAAATAATTGAAGATTCACTTGAAGTTACTGGCAGTGGTACTCAGCTAGAAAAAGATTACAGATGGGGTGACGTCCAAACTGTTCGAGTTCCTGACTTAGTAGGTACCAAAAGAAAAGAAATTACATCTTATATGTATCCATTTAAAATTGTTTGGCACGGGGATGGGGATGAAATTTTAACCCAATTACCTAAAGAAAACAGTCTTATTCCGTTAGATGGGACGATACATGTTTACACAAAATAAAAATAACTATAGTACATTCGTAAATAGTTGTGCGTATTTAAGGAGATTTTTTTATGACATTGTCTACAACGATTATTACACTTATTGTTAGCTTTCTAGTATCTGTTTTACTTGCCCCGATTATTATTCCTTATCTAAGAAAAATGAAATTTGGGCAGAGTATTAGAGAAGAGGGCCCAGAGTCTCATCAGAAAAAAGCTGGTACACCTACAATGGGAGGATTAATATTTTTAATCTCCATTATTGTTACAACGCTTGCCATTTCCTTTATTTTTGACAAAATTACTACTCAATCCATTGTATTATTATTAATATTAGTTGGATTTGGATTAATAGGTTTCTTGGATGACTTTATAAAAGTAGTTTTAAAACGAAATTTAGGTTTGACTTCATGGCAAAAGCTAATCGGTCAAATCATTGTAGCGATTATCGGCTACTTCTTATTAAAATTAGGACCATTTGATACATCCTTGTCTATACCGTGGACAGATATTAGATTCTCATTAGGTCAATTTTATGTGGCTTTTTTAGTCTTCTGGCTAGTTGGTTTCTCCAACGCAGTAAATCTATCGGATGGACTAGATGGCTTAGTATCTGGTACAGCATCAGTGTCATTCGCTACTTTCGGTGTACTTGCATTAATCTACGAACAAACAGACATAGCAATTTTCACATTTAGTGTAGCAGGTGCTTTGCTCGGCTTCCTGTTGTTCAATAAAAACCCAGCAAAGGTTTTTATGGGTGATACTGGTTCTCTTGCTTTAGGTGGAGCATTAGCAATGGTATCTATTCTTGTAAAACAAGAAATTCTTTTACTTATAGTGGGGATTATATTTGTAATAGAAACTTTATCGGTTATTTTACAAGTTATCAGCTTTAAAACAACTGGAAAGCGAATATTTAAGATGAGTCCTATTCATCATCACTTTGAATTGTCTGGCTGGAGTGAGCGTAAAGTTGTAACGACCTTTTGGGCAATTAACTTTATTTCGGCAATGATTGTAGTAATCATGGAGGTAATGTAAATTGAATCAGCTACCATTTGTGTATCATAAAAAAATTCTCGTGCTAGGCTTAGCCAAAAGCGGAACAGCTGCTGCGGAAATCCTACATGACTTAGGAGCATTTGTAACGGTCAATGACTCCAAGCCTTTTGAACAAAATGAAAACGCTCAATATCTCCTATCTAAAGGCTTGACTGTAATTTGTGGGAGCCATCCAGAGGACTTATTGGACGAAGGGTTTAGTTTGATAGTAAAAAATCCAGGAATTCCTTATACAAATTCTGTGGTTGCAGAAGCTATTAAAAGAAATATTCCTGTCTGGACAGAGGTAGAGCTTGCTTATCGTATTAGTGAAGCTCCAATAATAGGTATCACAGGATCGAATGGTAAAACTACTACTACAACACTTATTTATGAAATGCTTGCACACGCTCATAAACAGCCATTAATCGCTGGTAATATTGGTACGGTTGCCTCTGGGGTAGCTAAAACGGCGACTAAGGAAAATAACATTGTAATGGAATTATCTTCCTTCCAATTAATGGGAACTGAACTATTGAAACCTAAAATAGCTGTGCTAATGAATTTATATGAGGCGCATTTAGACTATCATAAAACCTATAAGGAATACACCGATGCTAAATTCAATATTACTAAGAAACAAGATGATTCCGATTGGTTTGTTTATAATGGGGAACAAAAAATTGTAAAAGATTATGCAGAAAAAAGCTTAGCACAAAAGGTTCCTTTTTACGTGAGTAAAAAAACAGCCGAAGGAATAAGTGCAGACAATCAATATATATACTGGAATGGGGTGGAGCTTTTCGAACGCTCTATCATTGCTCTTCGCGGAAAGCATAATTTAGAAAATGTGTTAGCTGCAACTGCAACCGCAATATTGTTAGATTGCTCTTTAGAAAGCATCAAGGCAGTATTGCAATCCTTCCAAGGTGTCAAACATCGTACACAATTTGTTTTAGAATCTAATGGACGTAAATATTACAATGATTCTAAGGCAACAAATACGCTGGCTACTAAAAGTGCTTTAGCAGGCTTTACAGAGCCAGTAGTATGGATTGCTGGTGGGGTAGATAGAGGACATTCCTTTGATGAGCTTATTCCTTACCTTCCAAATGTCCGTGCTTTAGTACACTTTGGTGAAACTAGTGAAAGGCTCCAAAAGTTTGGTGAGGAGAATAACATTCCTTTTGTCAAAAAAGTGTCTAATTTGAAGGACGCTACAAGCTTAGCTGTAGAAGTCTCCCAAAAAGGTGATGTTGTTCTACTTTCGCCAGCTTGTGCAAGCTGGGATCAATATGAAAGCTTTGAACTGCGAGGAGATGAATTCATCGAAATCGTAAAGGCGTTATCGACAAGTTGAAAGGATGAAATAATCGAAAGATAAAAGAAAGTTATTATTCTTATCGTCTGTATTATTTTTATCTATTATCGGTATTTTGTTTGTACACTCTGCTGGCTCTTATTGGAGCGAGGTACATTATCAAGGACAAACACCGTTTGCTTTAAAACAAGGAATGTACCTAATAGTGGGAGTAGCCGGAGCATTTTTTATTCAAAATAAATCATTTTTGCGGCTTACCACATTTTGGCACGTTTTATATATCATATCGGTGGTATTGCTTATAGGGGTACTGATCCCAGGTATCGGTGTTGTACGGAATGGATCGCAAAGTTGGATATCACTTGGTTTCACAAATTTTCAGCCTGCGGAATTATCCAAAATTGCAGTGTTAGGGGTTTTAGCGCTAGCTTTAGCAAAAGAGCCTAAAAACAAAGGCAAACTATATATGAGAAGTGCTTTGTTGCTTTTGCTTCCTATTGGGCTTATTATGGTTCAGCCTGACTTTGGTTCAGCATTTGTATTAGTAGTAGCAGTCTTCATGCTTCTATTCGTTGCAGGACTTCCTTTAAAGTTTTTCTTTGCTATTGGTTTGTCAGGTGTAATCGGTTTAGCTGCCCTAATTATTTCTGCCCCGTATAGGCTAATTCGTATCCAAGCCTTTTTAGACCCTTGGAAAGACCCTCTTGGTTCTGGGTTTCAAGCTATTCAATCTTTACTAGCGATTGGTCCAGCAGGTTTGTTTGGTTTTGGATATGGTAACAGCCGCCAAAAATTCTTATACTTACCAGAGCCACAAAATGATTTCATTTTCTCTATCTTGTTAGAGGAAACAGGGTTTATAGGCGGGTTGATTGTTATTATGGCCTTTGTTGTCTTTTTCACAACCAGCTATACAATGGCGGCGAGAGCAAAGACACGAGAGGCTCAATTAATGATAGTCGCATTAACCTCCTTGCTTGTAGTACAGACATTTTTAAATATGGGCGTTGTGACAGGCTTACTTCCAGTAACAGGGGTAACGTTACCTTTCATCAGTTACGGAGGGTCATCCTTAGTCATGACTTGGGGAATTATAGGAATTATTTTGAATTTGGCAAACACATCTGGTACAGAAGGGAGGCGGTAGAATGGAAAAAATCATCGATATTGAAGATCGTATACCCACTTTAAAAGAAAAAAGAAGACGTAGAACAAATAAAAAATTTTCCATTCTACTTTTTCTCTTTATCTTTACACTGCTCGTTGTTTTGTACTTCCAATCATCCTATAGTCAAATACAACAAATAGATTTGGAAGGATCTAATCTTTTCTCTAAGGAAGAATATATTAAACAGACAGGTCTGACGATTGGGGACTCTATGTGGAGCTTCAAGGAAAAAGATATAGAAGAAGCTTTAGAGAAAAGTGATTGGGTTGAAAATGTACAAGTTAAAAGGAAATGGCTTTCCAGCATACATATCCAGGTAGAAGAATATAAACAGGTTGGATATGTGGAAAGCGAGAATATTCTTCAAATAGTATTGGAGAATGGCAAAACGATAGCTCCAGAAGGACATATTGTTCCTATGGAGGGACCTATTATCACAGGATTCGAAAACGAAAAGATTCGATTACGTCTAATAAAAGAACTTAAAAAAATGAAAAATGAAGTATTATTGACAATTTCTCAAATAAGTTATGTACCGAAAGAGAATGACAAATATTCCATTCAGGTTTACATGAATGACGGGAATGAAGTACAAGCCTTGATTCCATCTTTTTCGGAAAAAATGAATTACTACCCTTCGATAGTTTCGCAACTAAATCCAGATCAAAAGGGCGTAATCGATATGGAGGTAGGTTCATTTTTTGAACCTTATGTAGAGGTTTTTAAGGAGACAACTGAGGAGGAGGCGATTGAAGATGAAGAAGAGGAGACTCCTTAATGTCCCTTTTCGAGGACGAATTCTGATTTCGCTGGTTAGTTTAGTTTTAGGTTTCATTCTAGCTTATTCCTACAGTTTGGCTTCTGCTGATAAAGAAACAGGCGGAAATAGCGATTATTCACTTGAGCTTGAAAAGTATAGAGAAAAGCTGATAGACCAGAAAGAAATGAATAAGGAATTAACAGAAGAAATAAATACAAAACAGCAAGAGATTAGAGAATATGAAAAATCGTTTGTGGAAAGTGAAGAAAGTGTTGAGGAGTTAGTAAAGGAGGCAGAGATGCTTCGTTTGTTAAGGGGGGATATGCAGTCGCAAGGAAAAGGATTATCCATTTCGTTGCAGGATGGTGAATATAATCCCTCACAGGAAAATCCAAATGATTATATTGTTCATGAAAGTCACATATTTAAAGTGATAAATGAGTTAAAAATATCCGGCGCCGAGGCCATTTCTATTAATGGACAAAGGCTCCATGCACAATCGTACATAAGCTGTACTGGTCCTGTAATTACCGTGGATGGTAGAGCATTTCCTGCTCCTTTTGTTATAGAGGTAGTTGGAGATCCAAAGGTTTTACTAGCCTCTGTAAATTTAGGTGGTGGTGTTGTCGATCAATTAACAAGTGACAATATTGTAGTTACAGTAGAAGAAAAAAGTAAAATAGTCATGCCTGCTTTGCGAGGTGACCAAAATTAACAAAGGTGAAGGAGGCCGAATACATGAAAAAAACCGTCTATATTCGGTTTACTATAATTTTGTTAATCGTTGGTTTTATGATAGCAGTTCAATATAATACAGTAAAAGACCCAGAAACCCGTGATACACGGGATGTATGGGAAATACGACAAGAACTAGCCACGGAAACACAGTTACATTCAGAACTGTTGTCAGAGGTTCGCGTATTAGAGGAAACAGTAGGTAAGTATGAAAATATGGTCAACGCCAGTCCTGAAGTAGCTCTAAATGAAACAATTAAACAGTTAAAGCAAGAAATTGGTTTAGATGAGTTTAAAGGGCCAGGGCTGTCCATTACAATTGAGCCTTCTATAGAGAGTATGATTGTAGGAGAACAAATAGAAGAGATTTCACCAGATTTGTTAATAAGACTCATAAACGAAATTAATCGTTTTAAAGCAGAAGCAGTAGAGGTAGATGGAAAACGAATTATTTATTCCACAGCTATTCGTGATGTAAATGGCAGGACTACTGTGAATAACCTGGCTATCAAAAAGGCCCCCTTCACCATTAAAATTGGGACGCTATCATTTGAAGATGCGAAAAAAATGTATAACCAGTTAGAAGCATCCCCTATCGGCGATGATTTCTATATAGATAATTTGAGACTGACAATAGGTCAACCTGAAAATATCATTACAATACCAGCGTTTGACCAGTCTGTAAATATGCAATTTTTACAAGAAGTTCCAGGGGGAGAGTAGTATTATGTGGTTGCCGTTTTTAGGTTTATTACTTGGGATTTCACTTGGTTTAATGACTGATATTCAAATTCCAGAAATATATGAGAGCTATCTATCCATTGCTGTTTTAGCAGCACTAGATACTTTGTTTGGTGGAATACGCGCACAATTACAGCATGTTTACGATGACAAAGTATTTGTTTCAGGCTTCTTCTTTAATATTGCATTAGCAGCTGCTCTAGCGTTTCTGGGAGTTCATTTAGGAGTAGATTTATATTTAGCGGCAATCTTTGCTTTTGGAGTTCGACTGTTTCAAAATATTGCTGTAATTCGTCGAATTTTATTAACTAAATGGGCAGAAAGAACAAAAAGATAATGATTTAAGTGTCAATTTACTATTTGTTTAGAAAATTTTAGACTTTATATGTTTTTTACAATAGAATAATAAATAAAGAGTTATTAGGAGGTGCCACGGGTGAATCAATCAGAATTGTACGTATCATTGGATATTGGATCGTCTTCCATTAAAGTATTAATAGGCGAAATGAGTGATGACTCGCTGCATGTAATAGGAGTAGGAAATGTTAAATCGAACGGTATACGAAAAGGCACCATTGTTGATATAGATGCAACTGTTCAATCCATTAAAAAGGCCGTTGGTGAGGCTGAGAGAATGATAGGGATGTCCATTCAAGAAATTGTGCTAGGTATACCCGCTAATTTAGCAAATATACAAAATGTCAAAGGTGTAGTAGCTGTCAATCGTGAGGACAGAGAAATAACAGATGCAGATTTAGATCGTGTATTAGAATCTGCACAGGTAATGTCTATCCCACCAGAAAGAGAACTTATTAACATAGCGCCAAAACAATTTATAGTTGATCACTTAGAAGAGATTAAAGACCCTCGAGGCATGATTGGTACTCGTCTTGAATTGGACGGTATAATGATGACTACATCAAAAACAATTTTACATAACGTTCTACGATGTGTGGAAAGAGCTGGTCTTCAAATTAGAGAGATTTACTTACAACCTTTGGCAGCAGGACATTTTGCATTAACAGAAGATGAAAAGAATCACGGAACCGCTTATATTGACATAGGTGGAGGTTCTACAACCATTGCTATTTTCAGAGAAGGGCATTTAGTTAATACTTCTGTTATACCTGTAGGTGGTGACCATATTACTAAAGATTTATCGATTGTCTTGAAAACACCAACTGAACAGGCGGAAATGATAAAATTAAGATATGGACATGCCTTTTACGATGATGCTTCAGATGATGAGTTATTTGAAGTACCAGTTATTGGCGCAGACATGAAAGAACAATATTCCCAACGTTATATTGCCGAAATTATCGGTGTGCGCTTAGAGGAATTGTTCGAGTTAATCTTAGAAGAATTCTACCGCATGGGCTTGCAAGATCTACCGGGTGGAGTAGTTATTACCGGCGGTGTAGCTAAGCTTGAAGGTATTGGTCAATTAGCGAGACATATATTACAATCACGTGTCCGCCTATATACACCAGATTATATCGGCGTTAGGGAACCACAATATACAACAGCTGTTGGCCTTATAAGATATGCCTATAAAGAAGATCTTTTCTATGGTAAAATTGGCAATAGCCATGCATTATCTCAAACGGCACACAATGAAGTAGTAGCAAGTACTAAAAAACAAAAACAACCACAAAAAAATGCAAACAATGAGAACAAAGAGAGTGCAATGAGTAAAGCGAAGAAACTGTTTGACAAGTTCTTTGAATGAAAAAACTTTATCATAGTTGAAAGATATAGGAGGCAATAGCATGTTAGAATTTGAAACAAATGAAGATCAATTAGCAATTATTAAAGTTATTGGAGTAGGTGGCGGCGGTAACAACGCAGTAAATCGAATGATTGAACATGGAGTTCAAGGTGTAGACTTTATTGCGGTTAATACAGATGCTCAAGCTCTTAACATGTCAAAAGCCGAAGTAAAGCTACAAATCGGAGGCAAGCTGACTCGTGGGCTTGGTGCAGGAGCTAACCCAGAAGTAGGAAAAAAAGCAGCAGAAGAAAGCAAAGAGTTAATCGAAGAAGCGCTTAGAGGAGCAGACATGGTTTTCGTTACTGCTGGTATGGGTGGAGGAACCGGTACTGGAGCTGCACCTGTAATCGCTCAAATTGCTCGTGATTTAGGGGCTTTAACTGTCGGAGTAGTAACACGTCCATTTACATTTGAAGGCCGTAAACGCTCTACACAGGCTGTAGGTGGGATTGGTATGATGAAGGAAGCTGTCGATACGTTAATCGTTATTCCTAATGACCGTCTATTAGAAATCGTAGACAAAAATACTCCAATGCTTGAAGCATTTAGAGAAGCTGATAACGTTCTTCGTCAAGGGGTTCAAGGTATCTCTGACTTAATCGCTGTTCCTGGTCTTATAAACCTCGACTTTGCTGACGTTAAAACTATTATGTCCAATAAAGGAGCAGCACTTATGGGTATAGGTATCTCTGCTGGAGAGAACCGTGCTGCAGAGGCTGCTAAAAAAGCAATCTCCAGCCCATTACTTGAAACTTCTATTGACGGAGCTACAGGTGTTTTAATGAATATTACAGGTGGATCTAACCTTTCTCTATTTGAGGTACAAGAGGCTGCGGACATTGTAGCATCTGCGTCTGATGAGGAAGTTAACATGATTTTCGGTTCTGTAATCAATGATAATCTGAAGGATGAAATTGTTGT
Organism: Psychrobacillus sp. FSL K6-2843; assembly: GCF_038626375.1. Classification (NCBI taxonomy): domain Bacteria; kingdom Bacillati; phylum Bacillota; class Bacilli; order Caryophanales; family Bacillaceae; genus Psychrobacillus; species Psychrobacillus sp. FSL K6-2843. The sequence goes on from NZ_CP152021.1 coordinate 1,347,202, forward strand.
AACAGTTATTGCTACAGGTTTTAACGAAGAAGTGATTACACAAAAGCAACCAAGAGGGACAGGCTTTGGAGCTGCACGTGCACAACAGGCAGCTACAACTCCACACCGTGAAACTAGAAAAGAAGAACCACAGCCACAACAGCCTTCTTTTCAACAAGAACGTCCAAATCCAACTCATCATCAACAAGACGATGCGTTAGATATTCCGACATTCTTGCGTAATCGTAATCGTAGAAGCTAATCTAAACATTTTATAGATAAAAAGCAATCACCATTAATGGTGGTTGCTTTTTTGTGTTTAATAAAGAATATTAAATGGCCCAAAAAATATAGTAAGACGCATTCTTTAATCATTACTAGCTTTTAGGAAGATATTGTATACGTCCTTGGGCCGACATATATGACCGGATAGAATTTTTTATGACCGTTCGGCCGACATATATGACCGGATAGAATTTTTTATGACCGTTCGGGCGACATTTATGACCGTATAGAAAATTTTATGACCATTCGGGAGACATTTATGACCGGATAGAAAATTTTATGAACATTCAAGAGATATTTAAAGTCGAATAACAATTAAATAACCTTTCACTTATTTTTTGCATATTTAGTCTTCTTTCCCCTCTTAAAAGTCTCTTATTTATTAGCTACAATCGTTACTTATTTAATATTTACTTATGGGATTTTGTCGTTTAAAAAATTTACTTTTGGACGTTCCTTTGACAAATTTCTTATAAATTGGGTGTTAAGCTTTTATCAAAAGGAGGAGAGCTATGTACGCAGAAGTTATGATTGCAACAAACACATTTTTCAACTATACCGTTTTAGCGTTTGCAAACAGAATTGGCTGGATTGAAAACCAAAAAAGATACCTGCTTCTGTCGGCCTTTGTTGCGGGAGTGATAACAGTTGTTTTTTCAAATCATTTCAGTACGCTATTTTTAACTTTCTTTCTCATGATAGGAATAGCATTCTGGAAAAAAAGGACACAAATCGTCAAGGCTATTACATTAACTTTACTCGCAAGTATTTTTGCAGGTGGATTACTTACAGCCATTGCCCCAATGTACAGTAACGCTAGCAATTCATTCATGATTCTTAACTATGCAGTTATTGCTACAGGTGGTTTATACCTTCTTACTAAACATGTACTGCACCTTCATATCTCACAAACGGAAAGAGAACTTATTTATCCTTCAAGCATCAAGCTATTCGATCAAACTAAAGAACTCATATTATTTATCGATTCGGGAAACGTATGCACGGAGCCTCTTTCTAATGATCCAGTACATTTTATAGCGGCAGAAGCTCTCAAACCTATCCTTCCAGATACTCTTTACGAAGTGATTAATAGCTGGGATAGTTCGCATTATAAAGGTTTGGATATGCTTCCAAAAGAATATGCCAGCAAAGTACGTTTAATACCGATTGCTACAGTGCAGAAAGAGAAGTCGTGGGTTATAGGTATTAAATATGAAGAATGGATTGTTAACGATCAACCATTACCAAAAGGTTATATTGTTTTAACTAGAGGCAAGGACAAATTTCCTCATGAAGCAGATGGGATATTGCATAGTTCCACTTACTATCATCTTAAAAAAAGGAGTGTTAAATAATGATATTAAATTTGCTACGTCGATTTTACTTTTGGATTCTCTCGTTTAAAAGAAAGGGAGTCCATTATATTGGTGGAAGTGAGTCGCTGCCAAAACCATTGACGAGAGATGAGGAACGTGAAATGTTGTTAGCCTTTATGGATGGAGATGAGCATGCTAGAGACGTATTAATCGAAAGAAATTTACGATTAGTTGTATATATTGCAAGAAGGTTTGATCAAACAAACACTAACATAGAAGATTTGATAAGCATTGGTTCAATTGGTCTTATAAAAGCAGTTGAAACATTTAATTTAGATAAAGGAATTAAACTGGCTACCTATGCTTCTAGATGTATAGAAAACGAAATTCTCATGCATTTAAGAAAAACAAATCGTATGAAATCAGAGGTTTCCTTTGATGAACCATTGAATTCTGATTCGGATGGAAATGAATTATTACTATCTGATATTTTAGGTACAAGCGAGGATTTAATCATCGAGGATGTAGAAAAAAAATTAGAGAGACAGCATGTTTTTGAAGCAATTAACTTATTGGGGAATCGAGAGAAATATATTATGCAATGCAGATTCGGACTCAATGGACAAGAGGAAATGACACAAAAAGAGGTTGCAGATCATCTCGGAATTTCACAGTCATATATATCACGTTTAGAGAAAAAAATCATATTAGATTTAAAAGAAGTGTTGAACGAGCCGATCGCCTAATGGGTGAAATTGGATAGCCGAGCTCGGAATAATCTTTTAACCTCAGGACAAACTGACTAAGAACTATTAAAAAGTCCGGAGGAAGAACTATGACGAGAACAAAAGTAGAATTATGCGGCATTGACACATCAAAGCTTCCTTTACTATCCCATGAAGAAATGAAAGCATTATTTATACGTTTACAGGGTGGAGAAGAATCAGTTAAAGATGAATTAGTTATGGGTAATTTAAGACTAGTTTTAAGTCTAGTTCAACGATTCGCATATAGAGGAGAACAGGCGGACGATTTGTTTCAAGTCGGCTGTATAGGATTAATTAAGTCCATTGAAAATTTTGATTTAAAACATAATGTTCGGTTTTCTACGTATGCGGTGCCTATGATTATAGGGGAGATAAAAAGGCATTTACGTGACCATCATTCTGTACGTGTTTCTCGTTCTTTAAGAGACATCGCTTACAAGGCGATGAAAGCGAAAGAACAATATATTAATGAACATCTGGAAGAACCGACATTAGAAGATTTATCAAAAATATTAGAAATTCCTGTTGAAGATATATTACTTTCTTTAGACGCTATTCAAGACCCTGTTTCCCTACAAGAACCTATTTTTAGTGATGGGGGAGACGCTATCTATATGATGGACCAATTATGCGATAATGATGTATCGGAAGATCAGTGGGTAACATATTTCACCGTAAAGGAAAGCTTTCAGAATTTAGATTCTAGACAACGAAAAATTCTAACGAAGAGAATTTATTTTGGTGCTACCCAAACAGAAATAGCTACAGACTTGGGATTATCCCAGGCTCAAATATCACGTTTAGAAAAAAGTGCGTTATCGACTATTCAAAGCCAGTTAAATCCAAAGTAACTTAAAAAACAAATTGACGCTTTTTCTTCATTCGAAAAAGCGTTTTTTTCTATTTTCATGAATATACTAAGAAAAAGGGAGGGAACTGATGAAATTTTCAGATGCACAGCAAAAAGAAGTCATCGAGGCAAACTCCGGCCAATTGCTAGGGTTTATAGTAGACGCTGAAATAGACAAAGAAACAGGTTTTATAACTTCTTTTATAGTGGAAACTAATGGGGCATACCCCACATTTTTTAATAAAAAAAGAGAAACTAAAAAAATTGACATACAAAATATAGCAATAATTGGAAAAGATGTAATAATCGTTTCAAAAAACCGAGAATAGGTACTGTTCTTTATTGATAAAAGGCCATTTCATTGATACAATGAACAAAACAAAAGATGAAGAGTTGGTTTTATATGTCAAATGTGAAAAGTAATTTAATCAGTATCCAAAAGAATATAGAAAAATCTTGCGTACGAGCTAATCGAAATATAAAGGATGTAACTATGATCGCAGTTACAAAAGAAGTTTCTGTAGAGCGGACAGAGGAAGTTATACAAAATGAAATTTTACATCTTGGAGAGAATCGACCAGAAGGATTAATGAAAAAAATTGAAGCTATTTCAGCTGATGTTAAATGGCACTACATAGGCTCTTTACAAACTAGAAAAGTAAAATCGGTTATTAATGAGATAGATTACTTGCACTCTTTAGACCGGAAAAGCTTAGCTGACGAAATTGAAAAAAGAGCAAGCACAGTGAAAGATTGCTTTGTTCAGGTAAATGTTTCGAAGGAAGAGTCTAAGCATGGCCTTTCTTTAGAAGAAGCCGAGTTATTTATTGATGAACTTAAAGACTATTCTCGAATACGTGTTGTTGGTCTTATGACTATGGCACCTAATACGGATGATGATTCGCTTATAAGACAGGTTTTTCGTGATTTAAAAGAGCTACAAACGAAAATAGCTGCAAAACAACAGCCTCATGCTCCTTGTACAGAATTATCTATGGGTATGTCTGGAGATTATGAAATTGCTATTGAAGAAGGAGCAACATTTGTAAGAATAGGAACTGCATTAGTCGGTAAAGACAAGGAGGATGAATGAGTATGAAAAATTGGGTAAAAAACTTTTTCTATTTAGAAGAGGATGAAGATACATCTGTTCCACAACAACAGCAAAGACCACAGCAGCAGCCTGTAGAACCTCAACAAATAAAACAACAGCCTGTTAAGTCTTACGCTAAGGAACGAAAATTCAATACTGCTCCTAAGGAAACTGCTGCAACCAATCTTGTAAGTATACAAAATATGCAAAAATCCTCTAAGGTAATCTTAATCGAGCCAAGAGTATATGCGGAGGCGCAAGATATTTCTGAGCATTTAAAGAATAAAAAAGCCGTTATAGTTAATTTGCAACGAATCGATAAGGAACAAGGAATCCGAATAATCGACTTTTTAAGTGGAACAGTATATGCTTTAGGTGGAGACATTCAACGAATAGGAACAGATATTTTCCTATGTGCTCCTGATTCCGTAGAAGTTGCAGGTTCGATTTCAGATTATTACTATAACGATCTAGATTAATAGAGGAGTTACTTACAATGGATTTAATATTAGTTTTGTTAGCTCAATTAGTACAAATATACTCATTTGCATTGATTATTTATATCTTTATGTCTTGGGTACCCAATGTACGTGAATCTGCAATAGGGCAGTTTTTAGGGAAAATATGTGAGCCCTATTTAGAGCCATTTCGCAAAATCATTCCACCAATCGGTATGATTGATATTTCTCCGATTGTAGCTATTTTTGTTTTAAATATAGCTATGAGAGGAATTTTATCTTTAGGTCAATTCATTTAACCTCACATTAGTGAGGTTTTTTTGTAGGAGCAAGTGGCTCTTATCGATAAAACCAATGCCAAGCATGTGCTTAAAGCGCAAACAAAGACTTTGATCCATGTCTTATTTTTTGGAAAAGTATCCCTGCAAGGGTGCTAGCGTGTTTTCTTACTAAAAATTTCAGCGAGGTCTCAGCAGTATGGAACATCTATTACAGCATTTTAGAAAAGAAGAGCAACCATTTATTGAACAAACCACTAATATGATGCGAGAAGTTGAAGATCGTTATGCTCCAAGGCTAACTGATTTTCTAGATCCTAGGCAGCAGTTTATTTTAAATTCTGTGCGCGGACAATATGATTCTATTGAGTCAAGTGCAGCAGGAGCATTAGAAGATGCTGAAAGAAAAAGAGTACTTCTATATCCGTCATATTTTGAACCAACAGAAGAAGATTATAATATGACTGTAGTTGAAGTAAAATATCCTCAAAAGTTTGTTACCTTAAAGCATAAAGACGTGCTTGGCTCGATGATGTCCCTAGGAATTGACCGGAGTAAATTTGGAGACATTCGAGTGGAGGAAGGCTCGATTCAGTTTGTTGTTGCTACAGAGGTTTTAGATTATGTGAGGGCGAATTTTGTTGGGATTGGGAAAGTGAAGGTTCATATTGAAGTAGTAGATGACTCTTCCAATTATTTCAGACAACACGAGGAATGGGTATCAGAAAATCACACGGTGAGTTCTTTAAGGCTAGATACTGTTATTTCTTCTATTTTCAATATATCTAGACAAAAATCTGCTTCTCTTATTCAAAGTGGTAAAGTAAAGGTCAATTGGACTGAAAAAGACCAACCGTCTATGGAATTACAAGAGCTAGATATGATTTCTATTCGTGGATTTGGTCGCATAAAATTATTGATGATAGAGGGAAGAACCAAAAAAGACAAAATAAGACTTCAAATTGGTAGAATAGAGCCAAAAAAATAATTTTCTTAAACTTAATTTGAAATTTAGATGTATTCAACCAGTCTGAAATGTATAATAGAGGGAAGAACATTAGTATGTAAAGGAGATGGATAGGATGCCACTAACACCACTTGATATACATAACAAGGAGTTCAGTAAGGGATTTAGAGGTTACAACGAAGATGAAGTAAATGAATTTCTTGATCAGATTATGAAGGACTTAGAAATACTTATCAAAGAAAAAAAAGAGTTAGAGCTCAAATTAAAGTCCTCCAGTGAAAAGGTTGGTCATTTCACGTCTATAGAAGAAACCTTACATAAGTCCATTGTAGTTGCGCAAGAGGCTGCTGAGGAAGTTAGACGCAACTCACAAAAAGAAGCAAAGCTCATAGTAAAAGAAGCAGAGAAAAATGCAGATCGTATTGTCAACGAAGCTCTTTCCAAAGCTCGAAAAATAGCCTTAGAAATTGAAGAATTGAAGAAACAGTCTAAAGTTTTCCGAAATCGCTTTAAAATGCTTGTAGAGGCACAACTAGATCTTATTAATACTGATGACTGGAATCATTTGATGGAGTATGATGTAGATACAACAGCTGTAGATCGTATTTCTGCTACAGAGGAATAAGAGATTTCTTGACTGATGGTCGTACATTTCCTATAATAATTTCATATCATATATATATGCATTGAAAAAGACGTCTAAAAATGATTTTTGTAAAGCGACTTGAGGATGGTGTGAGCTCAAGCAATGAAACGTTTTAGTGGATCACTTTGGAGCAAGGATACTGAATTTTTAAGTGTCTTCGGATTATGTCCCGTTACGACATACTAAGCGGCGGTTACTTTTAGTGATCGCAAGTAGGGTGGTACCGCGAGCATAACTTCTCGTCCCTTTTGGGATGAGGGGTTTTTTTATTTTCCATGAATTATACCAGCACCTGCGAAAAACAAAGGAGGAAGAAAAATGGAGTACAAAGACACACTATTAATGCCAAAAACAGATTTTCCTATGCGTGGAAATCTACCAGTGAAAGAGTTAGATATCCAAGCAAAATGGGAAGAACAGGATATTTATAAAAAAGTTTTAGAAAGAACGGAAGGGCGTCCATTCTTTGTTCTACATGATGGCCCACCGTATGCGAATGGTGATATTCATATTGGGCATGCTTTAAACAAAGTTCTTAAAGACATGATTGTTCGTCACAAATCGATGACAGGCTTCCATGCTCCTTATGTTCCAGGTTGGGATACACATGGACTACCAATTGAACAAGCTCTAACTAACAAAGGTGTTAAACGTAAGGAATTATCACTTGCTGAATTTAGAAAGCTATGTGAGGATTATGCATACCAACAAATTGACAACCAACGATCACAGTTTAAACGTTTAGGCGTTCGTGGAGATTGGGATAATCCTTATGTAACATTAAAGCCTGAATTCGAATCGCGACAAATTGAAGTATTTGGTGCTATGGCTAAGAAAGGTTACATCTACAAAGGATTGAAGCCTGTTTATTGGTCACCTTCAAGTGAATCTGCCCTTGCAGAAGCTGAGATTGAATACCAAGACAAAAAATCTCCTTCTATTTATGTTAGCTTTGCTGTAACAGATGGCAAGGGTGTTTTAGAAGAAGGGACAAAGTTCATTATTTGGACTACTACTCCTTGGACCATTCCTGCAAACTTGGCAATTTCATTACATCCACGAGTAGAATACGCAGTAGTACTAACAAAAGGGAACAAATATGTAATTGCAAAAGACTTAGCAGAATCTGTAGCAGCTGAGCTAGGATGGGAAGAATACTCTATAGAACAAACAATTCTTGGTCAAGAATTGGATCGTCTAGTTGCTAAGCACCCATTATATGACCGTGACTCTTTAATAATCCTTGGAGAGCATGTTACAACAGAATCAGGTACTGGCTGTGTTCATACAGCACCTGGCCACGGGGAAGACGACTTCTACGTAGGAAAAGCTTACGGTCTAGATGTGCTTTGTCCTGTTGACGAGCGTGGGGTACTGACAGCTGAGGCACCAGGCTTCGAAGGACTATTCTATGATACAGCAAACAAAGCAATTACTGAGGAATTAGAGAAAGTAGGAGCATTAGAGAAGCTTACATTCTTTACTCACTCATATCCACATGACTGGCGTACGAAAAAACCTGTTATCTATCGTGCAACTCCTCAATGGTTTGCATCAATTGAGGCTTTCAGAGATGAATTATTGCAGTCTATCCGTAATACTGAATTTACACCAGCATGGGGAGAAACTCGTCTGTATAATATGATTCGTGATCGCGGAGATTGGTGTATCTCTCGTCAGCGTGTATGGGGTGTGCCAATTCCAGTATTTTATGCAGAGGACGGCGAACCAATTTTAACAGAAGAGACTATCTCTCATGTATCAAATCTATTCCGTGAGTATGGTTCAAATATTTGGTTTGAAAGAGAAGCAAAAGAGTTACTTCCTGAAGGGTTCAAACATCCACATAGTCCAAATGGAATTTTCACAAAAGAAACAGATATTATGGACGTTTGGTTTGACTCTGGTTCTTCCTACCATGGTGTATTAGAGGAACGTGATGATTTAGTATTCCCAGCAGATTTATATCTAGAAGGATCTGACCAATATCGCGGATGGTTTAACTCTTCTCTAATTACGAGCACTGCAATGTATGGTCATGCTCCATACAAAGGGTTATTAAGCCACGGCTTCATTTTAGACGGTAATGGCCGAAAAATGAGTAAATCATTAGGGAATGTTGTAGTCCCTGCTAAAGTAATGAATCAATTAGGTGCTGATATTCTACGTTTATGGGTTGCATCTGTAGATTATACAGCGGATGTTCGTGTATCTGATGCAATCATCAAACAAGTTACAGAAGTCTATCGTAAAATCCGTAATACGCTTCGTTTCTTACACGGGAATATTAGCGACTTTAATCCAACAAGTGATCGTGTTGCATTTGAGAACTTACGTGAAGTAGACCAATATATGTATATGAAATTACAAGAGGTTATCAAAACGGTAAGAGCTGCTTATGACCGTTATGATTTTGCTACTGTTTATCACACTGTTAATAACTTTGTTTCTGGTGAATTGAGCTCATTCTATCTTGATATCGCTAAAGACGTTGTGTATATTTACGGAACAGATGACAAAGATCGTCGTGCTATGCAAACTGTAATGTATGATACACTTCTTGCTTTATTAAAATTATTGACGCCAATACTTCCACATACAGCAGATGAGCTTTGGGCTTATTTGGAGCATGAGAAGGAAGAAAGTGTTCAATTAACAGATATGCCAGAAGCTCTTGACTACCCTGCATTTGAAGCACTTGCTCCAAAATGGGAAAAAATCATGGGATTACGTGATGATGTATTAAAAGCATTAGAGGAAGCTCGTAATGCGAAAACAATTGGTAAATCATTAGAAGCAAAAGTAACATTGTATGTTAGTGATGAATATAAAGCGTTGTTCGACACAGACGCAATTGATTTCGCGCAACTGTTTATCGTATCTAAGTTTGTTTTAGGTGGTTCTCAATCTGAAGCACCAGCAAACAGTTTAGTGCTTGAAAATTCATCCGTTGTAGTTGAAAAAGCAGACGGAGAAAAATGTGAGCGTTGCTGGACTATTGCTGAAACAGTAGGAGAAAGTGAAGCTCACCCGACACTTTGCTCTCGCTGTGCAGAAGTAGTAGAAAAACATTACGTTTAATATATACAAAGTGGCCCTATGCTAAATAGGGCCACTTTTTTTAAAAAATTAAGACAGAGTATTTGATTAGAAAGATAGATCACATGAATATGAATTACACTAAAAGTTTGAATAATAGATAAAAGAATTAATTTTTTCTTTTGTAAATCATAGATGCTCTTTTACGTAGGATAGGTTTCTATGGTAAACTATTGTAGATTGTTTAATATTATTCAGCAAAAATCTTTTTAAATAATTAGTGGGTGGATATAATATTCACTGCAACAAACGTAGAGAGGTCTTTAAGGCTTATTTGATTATCGGGGGAATTAATGTGTGGAAATTTTATGGACTAGCAGCATTTGTCATTGCATTAGATCAATGGACAAAATGGCTTGTTGTTAAAAATATGACGCTTGGTGAACAAATTATGATTTGGGACCCATACTTTGCACTGCTTTCACATCGTAATCGTGGTGCTGCATGGGGTATGCTACAAGGACAAATAGGTTTTTTTGCAGTTATCACTGTAGTTGTGATTGTTGCGATTATTTATTACTTTCATAAGGAAGCAAAAGGGAAACCTCTTTTTCAAGTAGGATTAATGCTTTTATTAGGAGGAGCAATTGGAAACTTTATAGATCGACTTTGGAAAGGTGAAGTAGTCGATTTTGTAGATGTACTCATTCCGGTTGTTAACTATGATTTTCCGATTTTTAATATTGCAGATGCTGCCCTAACATTAGGAGTTGTAGTTGTAATTATTTTTATACTACGAGAAGAACGAGCTGAAAAGAAAAAGGTGAAATAATGGAAGAATTAACGTTTATTATTGAAAAGGACCAGGAAAAAGAGAGAATTGATAAAGCGATTGCCTCTTTTGAAACAGATTGGTCCCGTACACAAATTCAAAATTTTATAAAAGATGGTAGTGTTTTAGTCAACAATGAGCCCGCAAAAACGAGCTACAAGGTAAAAGAGGGCGATGTAATTGTAGTAACTCCACCAGAAGCGGTTGAGCTAGATATAGTTGCAGAAAACTTGAATCTTGAAATCGTTTATGAAGACGAGGATGTAGTGGTAGTGTACAAGCCACGAGGTATGGTTGTTCATCCTGCTCCTGGCCATCTAAGTGGTACGCTCGTTAATGGTCTAATGCATCAAATTAAGGACCTTTCAGGTATCAATGGAGTTTTACGCCCAGGAATTGTCCATCGTATTGATAAAGATACAACTGGCCTTCTAATGGTTGCTAAAAACGATGTTGCCCATGTTTCGTTAGTTGATCAGCTAGTAAAGAAAACAGTTACTCGTAAATACACTGCACTTGTTCATGGACATATCGCGCATGATAAAGGAACAATTGATGCGCCGATTGCTCGTGATAAAAAAGAGCGTCAAAACATGGCGGTTGTGGATAACGGTAAGCATGCTGTAACACATTTCCGTGTTTTAGAACGTTTTAACAAATTCACTTTAGTGGAATGTCAGTTGGAAACTGGAAGAACGCATCAAATTCGTGTTCATATGAAGTATATCGGTTATCCATTAGCAGGAGATCCTAAATATGGACCGAAGAAGACTATAGATTTTAATGGTCAAGTTCTACATGCAGGAGTTCTCGGTTTCATACAGCCAAGAACAGGGGAGTATTTAGAATTTTCTTATCCGCTACCAGAGGACTTTACAGATTTGTTGCAAGACTTGCGAAAACAATCATTGCCAAAAGAAGAATAGTCCGTTATACTAATTACAATAAATTGAATAGCTTCACCTTTAATAACAGTCCAGAGAGGCTGAGAAGGTACATGTGAAAGTGACTCACTATTATTCTGCGGATTAATAGGTTCACTATATCTTATCGCGCACATACAACCTCTTGAGCTTCTCTAGCTTAAGAGGTTTTTTATATTATGGATAGGAGGATGTAATCGTATGGAAGAAAAGGCAAGCATATTGGATGAGCAAGCTATCAACAGGGCACTCACTAGAATTGCCCATGAAATTATTGAACGTAACAAAGGAATTGAAGAGTGTATATTAGTAGGGATAAAGACTAGAGGTACATTTTTAGCGCAAAGACTTGCAGAAAGAATCGTAAAAATTGAAGGTAAACCAATCAAAACGGGTGAGTTAGATATTACATTGTATAGAGATGATTTATCTTTAAAAAATGCTTCTAACGAGCCACTCGTACAACAAGTTGATATTACACATGATGTTACAAACAAAAAGGTTATTTTAGTAGATGATGTTCTGTTTACTGGGAGAACGGTTCGAGCAGCGATGGACGCAGTAATGGATTTAGGAAGGCCATCCCAAATACAACTTGCCGTGTTGATAGATAGAGGTCACAGAGAGCTACCAATCCGAGCAGATTATGTAGGTAAAAACATTCCTACCTCTAGTAGTGAAAAAATAGTGGTTAAAGTTACAGAGACGGACGAAGTAGATGCTGTAACAATATTTGAATAATCCTAGAAAGGTGGGGACCTTAAATGTCGAAAGCGATATTAGATGTAAATGATAAACCTACAAGCGGACAACTGATCACTCTAAGTTTTCAGCATATGTTTGCGATGTTTGGCTCAACAATATTAGTACCACAGCTTGTAGGGTTAAGTCCCGCAATCGCGTTACTGACTAGTGGTATAGCAACAATCATTTTCTTAATGATAACCCGATTTCAAGTGCCGGCTTATTTAGGTTCCTCATTTGCTTTCATAGCACCAATTTTATTGGCAGTAAATGGACTTGGCGAATCGGGTAAAGCTATTAATCCAGGTAATGCAATGATTGGAGCAGTATTTGTAGGTTTAGTATATGGTATTGTGTCACTGATCATTTGGAAAAGTGGATACAAGTGGATTATGAAGTTATTGCCACCAATCGTTGTTGGTCCGGTAATTATGGTTATTGGTCTGGGATTAGCAGGAGTTGCTGTGGACATGGCGATGAATATCACAAATGTAGAGACAGGTTTAAAAGAGTATAGTTTCTTACATTTTTCTGCTGCACTTGTAACATTGTTTACAGCAATCATTTGTACTATCTTTTTTAAAAACATTATTAGTACCATGCCAATTTTGATTGGCTTAGTAGTTGGATATCTCTATTCTATCCTAATTGGAATTGTAGATTTTACTCCTGTTAAAGAGGCAAGCTTCCTAGCGTTACCCGATTTCTTAGTACCAGGAGTTCATTATGATTTTGAAGTTACTTCTAAAATCTTGCTCATTATGGTTCCTATAGTCATTGTTACTATCTCTGAACATATTGGGCATCAATTAGTATTAGGGAAGGTTGTAAATCGAGACTATATTAAAGAGCCTGGTTTACATCGCTCACTTCTTGGAGATGGGTTAGGAACATTCGTAAGTGCTTTAATCGGTGGTCCACCAAAGACTAATTATGGCGAAAATATTGGTGTGTTAGCCATTACACGAGTTTATAGTGTGTACGTAATAATGGGAGCAGCAGTTGTTGCAATCTTGCTATCCTTCTTTGGTAAAGGAATGGCGCTTATCACAACAATACCTACCGCAGTTCTCGGAGGGGTATCTATCCTGCTGTTTGGGATTATTGCTTCTAGTGGGTTGCGCATGCTAGTAGAAGCAAATATTGATTTTGGAAACAGTCGCAACCTAGTTATTGCATCTGTTATCTTAGTAATCGGTATTGGTGGAGCTAAATTTATCGTAACGGAAGCATTAAGTATAGAAGGAATGGCACTAGCTGCCATCGTTGGAGTAGTTTTAAACTGGATTCTTCCTGGAAGAAAAGAAGCTGAATCATCTGGAAATGACACAATAGAATAATGACCTTTTAATAAGTTGAACAGAGAGTCAGCGAAGGGTTCGGACCAAAAAAGAGATTTTTACTTATAGAATCTCTACTTTGGTTATGCTTAACGGACCTTCTCGAATTTTTCGAGGAGGTTTTTTTATAAAAGAAAGGCGGATATTCATGAAAAATTTAGTATCAATGAAAGATTTGTCAGTTGAACAAATACTAGCTATTTTAAAACAAGCACAAGCGTTTCGTGAAGGCGCCGTCTCAACTTTAAAAAACAAATATACAATGGCTAACTTATTCTTCGAACCGAGTACAAGAACGAAAATGAGCTTTGAAATGGCTGAAAGAAAGCTACAGCTGGAGGTGTTACCTTTTGATGCGGGGTTTTCTAGTACATTAAAGGGTGAGACACTATATGACACAGTAAAAGTACTAGAATCTATAGGCTTGGATGCATTAGTTATAAGACATGAACAAAATAACTATTTCAATGAACTGGTAGGGAAAGTGAGACCTGCAATCATCAATGGAGGGGACGGCACTGGAAACCATCCCACTCAAAGCCTTTTAGATATCTTTACTATTTGGCAAGAATTTGGGGGATTGAAGGATAAAATAGTCACAATAGTAGGGGACATAGCGCATAGTAGAGTGGCAAGATCGAATGCAGATGCTTTAACTAGGCTAGGAGCTAAAATTCATTTTGTGTGTCCACGTGAATGGCAAGCAGAATTTGAAACTACTAATAGTTTTGATGATGTAATTGAAGTAAGTGATGTTTTAATGATGCTACGAGTGCAACATGAAAGGCACGATGGTTCGATATCATTTTCAAAGGAAGAATACCATCAATCCTATGGTCTGACTTTGGAGCGAGAAAGCAGGATGAAAGAAGGATCAATTATTATGCACCCTGCTCCGTTTAATCGTGATGTGGAAATTGCAAACGAATTAGTAGAATGTGAGCGTTCTAGAATTTTTAAGCAAATGGAAAATGGTGTTTATATCCGAATGGCTGTTATTGAGATGATCTTGAAAGGGAGAGAATAACATGACAAAAATAATTCAAAACGTTCAACTAGTAAACCAATCAGGTGAATTAGAAACTACTTCTGTTGTAGTTAAAGAAGGGATAATAACAGAAATCCACCCTACTCCAACTTTAGCAGAGGCACAAGTAATCGATGGTAAAGGAATGTTACTCTCATCAGGTTTTATTGACGTACATGTGCATCTACGTGAGCCAGGTGGTGAACAAAAAGAAACGATTGAAACTGGTACAAAAGCTGCTGCAAAGGGTGGATATACAACTATCTGTGCAATGCCTAATACTCGTCCAGTCCCAGATACAGCTGAAAACTTCTCACATGTACTAAACTTAGTAGAAAAAAATGCACTTGTAAGAGTGCTTCCATATGCTTCAATTACAATACGCCAAGCTGGTAAAGAACGCACAGATATTGCTTCACTTAAAGAGCTTGGGGCATTTGCTTTAACCGATGACGGCGTGGGAGTACAGACGGCGGGGACAATGCTAGAAGCAATGCAAGAAGCAGCAAAGTACCATATTCCTGTAGTAGCACACTGTGAGGATAATTCACTTTTATATGGTGGAGTAATGCATAAAGGGAAACGAAATGAAGAGCTTGGATTAAAAGGAATCCACTCTGTTTCAGAATCAGTACATATTGCGAGAGATATATTACTAGCTGAAGCTGCAGGTGCACATTATCACGTATGCCATGTTAGTACTAAGGAATCTGTTCGAGTGATACGAGACGCAAAGAAGGCAGGCATCCATGTAACGGCAGAAGTAAGTCCTCACCATTTAATACTTTGTGAGGAAGATATTCCATCCAATGATGCAACTTGGAAGATGAATCCCCCCTTAAGAGGAAGGGACGATATGATGGCATTGCGTGAGGGACTATTAGATGGAATATTAGATTTTATTGCGACAGATCATGCACCTCACACAGAGGAGGAAAAAGCACTAGGATTTGAAAAGGCTCCATTTGGAATCGTTGGATTAGAAACGGCTTTTCCATTGTTGTATACACATTTTGTGAAAACTGGAGAATGGACGTTAAAGCAACTTTTAGATTTCTTAACAATCAAACCGGCGAACGTATTTGGCTTTGAATTTGGCAAGTTAGAGATTGGAGCTCCAGCAGATCTAGTATTGATAGATTTAAATAAAGAACAAAAAATAGAAAAAGAAGCATTCTTATCTAAAGGGAAGAATACACCATTTGATGGCTGGGTTTGTGCAGGTTGGCCACAAGTTACTATCTTTAACGGAGAAATCGTATGGCAGGAGGAACAAGCATGAAAACTAGATATTTAATATTAGAGGACGGTTCGGTATTTAAGGGGAATGCTTTTGGAAGCGAAAAAGGAACTGTTGGTGAGGTTATTTTCACTACAGCAATGACAGGCTATCAGGAATCTATTTCGGATCCATCCAATTGTAGTCAAATTCTGACTTTCACGTATCCTATGGTTGGTAACTACGGTATAAATCCAGATGATTTTGAAGCTATTGAAATAGGCTTGTCAGGAATCGTTGTTCGTGAATTGGCGGAGCATCCATCTAACTTTCGCAACCAAAGTACATTAGATGAATTTTTAACATTAAAAAATGTACCAGGAATTGAAGGAATAGATACGCGTAAGCTAACACGCATTATTCGAAAGCATGGTTCACTCAAGGGTAAGATGACAAACGCTGGAGAAGAAGTAAATGTGGGAGAAATTGTAGCAATACTAAAAGCTACTGAAATACCTAAAAACGTAGTCGAGCAGTCATCTATTACTAGACCGTATCCAAGTCCTGGACGTGGAAAACGAGTAGTATTAGTAGATTTTGGCATGAAGCATGGTATTTTAAGAGAGCTAAACAAGCGTGACTGTGACGTGATTGTAGTACCTTTCAACACATCAGCAAAAGAAATTCTAGCAATGCGTCCCGATGGGGTCATGTTATCTAACGGACCTGGGGACCCAACAGATATACCAGAAGCAATTGAGATGGTAAAGGACTTAATCGGTAACGTCCCGATCTTTGGAGTTTGTCTTGGTCATCAGTTAATTTCTCTAGCGAGTGGTGCCACTTCATTTAAATTAAAATTCGGTCATCGAGGTGGGAATCATCCAGTAAAAGACTTAACTACTGGAAGAACTGAGCTAACTTCTCAAAACCATGGCTATGCGATTGATGCAGATTCTATATCCAATACTGACCTTGAAATTACTCATGTAGCTTTAAATGATGGAACAGTTGAAGGTGTAAGACATAAAACATATCCAGTCTTCTGTGTACAGTTCCACCCGGAAGGTTCATGTGGACCAGAGGATTCCACGCACTTATTTGATCAATTTATAGAGTTAATGAATAAAGAAAGCAAAAAGGAGACTTCACATGCCTAAACGTAAAGATATAGAAACTATTTTAGTAATCGGATCTGGTCCAATTGTAATCGGTCAAGCTGCAGAGTTTGACTATGCTGGGACACAAGCATGTATTTCCCTAAAAGAAGAAGGCTATAAAGTAATACTAGTTAACTCCAATCCCGCAACTATTATGACAGATACGGAAATTGCGGACAAAGTATATATTGAGCCAATAACTCTTCCATTCGTAAGTAAGATTATCCGTAAAGAGCGCCCAGATGCAATACTTCCGACATTAGGGGGTCAAACTGGCTTAAACATGGCTATTCAGCTAGATGAATCTGGCATATTAGACGAGTTAGGGATAGAAATTCTTGGTACGAAGCTAGAGGCAATTCACAAAGCAGAGGACCGGGATTTGTTCAGAACATTAATGAATGAGCTGAACGAGCCAGTACCTGAAAGTGACATTATCCACAATCTTGAGGAAGCAAAAACCTTTGTGGAGCGTATTGGATACCCAGTAATCGTAAGACCAGCATTCACATTAGGTGGAACTGGAGGGGGTATTTGCCATAATGATGCAGACCTAGTCGAAATCGTTACAAGTGGTTTAAAGTATAGTCCCGTGACCCAATGTCTATTGGAGAAATCCATTGCGGGCTATAAAGAAATAGAATATGAGGTAATGAGAGATTCAGCTGACAATGCAATCGTCGTATGTAATATGGAAAACGTAGACCCAGTAGGGATTCATACTGGAGATTCAATTGTAGTGGCTCCGACGCAAACATTATCTGATCGTGAAAACCAAATGCTTCGAAATGTATCCTTAAAGATTATTCGTGCTTTAAAAATAGAAGGTGGATGTAACGTACAACTTGCTTTAGATCCACATAGCTTCAATTACTATATTATTGAGGTTAATCCACGTGTAAGCCGTTCATCTGCGCTTGCTTCAAAGGCGACAGGTTATCCAATTGCAAAGCTCGCAGCAAAAATAGCGGTAGGACTTACATTAGATGAAATGATGAATCCTGTTACGGGAAAAACATACGCTTGCTTCGAGCCAGCTTTAGATTATATTGTAGCGAAAATACCTAGATGGCCTTTTGACAAATTTGAATCAGCTAAACGTAATCTTGGCACCCAAATGAAGGCAACAGGAGAAGTAATGTCCCTTGGACGTACTTTTGAAGAAGCAATTCTAAAGTCAGTTCGTTCTTTGGAAACAGGTCACTTTCATCTTGAAATGAAAAATAGCGATTCTATTACAGATGAATGGATTGCTAAGAGAATTCGCCGCGCAGGAGATGAGCGCTTATTCTTTATCGGTGAAGCGTTACGCCGTGGAGTGACAATCGAGCAAATTCATGCGTGGAGTCAAATTGATTTATTCTTCTTAAATAAATTACAAAATATCGTTAAATACGAAAAGGTAATTCAAGATAATCCTTTCAATAAGGAAATTTTATATAAAGCAAAGAGAATGGGCTTTGCAGACAAAACAATCGCAAAATATTGGAATGTGAAAGAGATAGAAGTATATAACTTTAAAAAGGAAAGCGATATTGTCCCAGTTTATAAAATGGTAGATACATGTGCTGGAGAGTTTGAATCAGAAACGCCTTATTTCTATGGAACGTATGAAGAGGAAAATGAATCTATTCGTACGGATAAAGAAAGCGTGATTGTGCTTGGTTCTGGTCCAATTAGAATCGGGCAAGGTGTAGAATTCGACTATGCAACTGTTCACTCTGTATGGGCGATAAAAGAAGCCGGTTATGAAGCAATTATTATCAATAACAATCCAGAGACAGTTTCGACTGATTTCTCTATTTCAGATAAATTATACTTTGAACCGTTAACTGTGGAAGACGTTATGCATATCGTGGATCTTGAGCAGCCAAAAGGTGTAGTTGTACAGTTTGGTGGTCAAACAGCGATAAACCTAGCAGAAGCATTAGAAGAAAGAGGAGTAAAAATATTAGGTACTACTTTAGAGGATATCGATCGAGCAGAAAACCGTAATAAATTTGAATCTGCTCTTCACGAAATTGGAATACCTCAACCACTAGGTAAAACTGCAGTATCTGTAGAAGAAGCAATTGAAATTGCTAATGAAATTGGTTACCCGGTATTAGTGAGACCTTCTTACGTACTTGGTGGACGCGCAATGCAAATCGTTTATAACGAAGATGAGATTAAGCACTATATGGAAAATGCTGTAGAAGCAAGCCCTGAAAAGCCGGTTCTAATCGACCGTTATTTAACAGGAACAGAGGTTGAAGTAGATGCAATCTGTGATGGAGAGAATGTCTTAATACCAGGTATTATGGAGCATATTGAGCGAGCTGGAGTCCATTCAGGCGATTCTATTGCCGTATATCCACCACAAAAGTTATCTCAAAAACATATAGACACCCTGGTTGACTACACAACAAGGCTTGCTAGAGGCTTAAAAATCGTAGGTCTGATGAATATTCAATATGTAATTTCTAAAGATGAGGTTTATGTGATTGAGGTAAACCCACGCTCAAGCCGTACAGTACCATTTTTAAGTAAAATAACCTCTATACCAATGGCAAACATTGCAACAAAAGCGATTCTAGGACACTCTATTGTTGAGCAGGGATACAAAACAGGACTGGCACCAAATAGTCCAGGAGTATTCGTAAAAGTACCAGTTTTCAGTTTTGCTAAGCTTCGTAGAGTTGATATTACACTCGGACCTGAGATGAAATCAACAGGAGAGGTAATGGGGAAAGACATAACACTAGAAAAAGCACTTTATAAAGGCTTAGTGGCAGCAGGTATGGAAATTAAAGATCATGGATCTGTACTAATGACTATTTCTGACAAAGATAAAGAGGAAGCAACAGATATTGCTAAACGTTTTCACGCAATTGGATTCCGTATCATTGCGACAGAAGGGACGGCAAAAGCGATTCTATCTGCAGGTATTCCAGTAGATATAGTAGACAAAATTGGCTCGAAGGGCACTACTTTATTAGATGTAATACAAAAAGGGGAAGCTCAATTTGTTATTAACACTTTGACGAAAGGAATGCAGCCAGAGCGTGATGGCTTCCGTATTCGAAGAGAGTCAGTCGAAAATGGAATACCTTGCTTAACTTCATTAGATACTGCAGAAGCTATGGTTCGAGTAATTGAGTCGATGAGTTTTTCTACAGATACGATGAAATTACAGGAGGTTCGCGCATGATTAGACAAGAGCAAATGTGCGTTGTACATCAGCAAAAGATAGCAACGAACATTTTCGAGCTTACCTTAAAAGGACAGCTCGTGCAGGATATGAAACAGCCAGGCCAATTTGTTCATATACGAGTGTCTGATCAAATGGAACCTTTATTGCGTAGACCAATTAGTATTAGTTCTATAAACAATGAAGCTTTAGAGTTTACAATGATTTATCGTGCAGAGGGAAGTGGAACAGTTCTACTTTCGAAGAAAAAACCAGGGGATATTGTAGATGTGCTTGGTCCCTTAGGTCAAGGTTTTCCTGTAGATAAAATTACAGCTGGAGAGAAAGCTCTGCTAGTAGGTGGGGGTATTGGTGTTCCACCTCTTTATGAACTGTCCAAAAGACTGGTGGAAAGAGGTGTGCAACCCATCCATGTATTGGGCTTTCAATCGCTAGATGTTGTTTTTTATGAGGAGCTGTTTAAACAACTAGGTGAAACTTATATAGTAACAGTAGACGGAAGCTATGGACATAAAGGATTTGTCACAAACGTTTTAGACAAAATTGCTGACGACTTTGTCATGTATTATAGCTGCGGTCCAACTCCTATGCTTGCAGCACTTGAAAAAATGTATCCACATAAAGAAGGCTATCTTTCTTTTGAGCAACGTATGGGCTGCGGTATCGGAGCATGCTTTGCTTGTGTATGCGAAACAACGGAAAAAACGGATGTTGACTATTTGAAGGTTTGTTCTGATGGTCCAGTCTTCCAGTCAGGAGTGATTCGAGTATGAACAGATTAGCGGTAGAGTTACCAGGTCTGTCGTTAAAAAATCCAATAATGCCGGCTTCAGGGTGCTTCGGATTTGGTAAAGAGTATGCACAGCTTTATGATTTGTCTAAATTAGGTGCAATTATGATTAAAGCTACCACACTAGAAACTAGACTAGGAAATCCCACTCCTCGTGTCGCAGAAACTCCTGCGGGAATGCTTAATGCAATTGGATTACAAAACCCTGGTCTTACAAAGGTAATGGCAAATGAGCTTCCTTGGTTAGAGCAATTTGATGTACCCATTATCGCAAATGTTGCTGGTACCTTAACGGAGGATTACGTTGCAGTTGCGGAAGCTATTTCCAAAGCTCCAAATGTGCATGCACTTGAGTTGAATATATCATGTCCAAACGTTAAACAAGGTGGAATAACGTTTGGTACAGACCCTCAAATAGCAGAAGAGCTGACAAAAGCAGTTAAAGCAGTATCTTCTGTAGCTGTGTATGTGAAGCTGTCTCCGAATGTCACAAACGTTGTAGAAATTGCCAAAGCTGTGGAAGCCGGTGGTGCAGATGGTATAACAATGATTAATACTTTACTTGGTTTACGGTTGGATACTCGAACGGGACGTCCTGTTATTGCTAATGTAACAGGCGGTCTCTCTGGCCCTGCTATTAAGCCTGTTGCATTACGCATGGTGTATGACGTTGCTAATCAAGTCTCACTACCTATTATCGGAATGGGAGGGGTATCTAACATAGATGATGTTATTGACTTCTTATCTGCAGGGGCAAGCGCAGTAGCTATTGGAACAGCTAACTTTGTTGATCCATTCATTTGTCCGTCGTTAATCGAGCAGTTACCTGATAAGCTTGACGAGCTAGGGTATGAAACAGTAACCGATTTAGTTGGAAGGAGCCATCGATTATGATAAACAATCCGATTATTGCATTAGACTTTGCTTCTGCTGAGGAAGTGTACAGTTTTTTAACCCCCTTTAACGAACCTCTCTTTGTTAAGGTAGGAATGGAACTTTATATGCAGGAAGGTCCAGCTATAGTTTATAAGCTGAAGGAAATGGGGCATGATGTATTTCTAGATTTGAAGCTACATGATATTCCAAACACAGTTGGCCAAGCTATGAAAGGACTAGCTCGTTTAGGAGTCGATCTTATCAATGTTCATGCTGCTGGAGGAGAGGCAATGATGATTAAAGCTCGTGAAGGACTGGAAGCGGGAACCCTAGCTGGAAAAATGAGACCTGCTATTATCGGCGTTACTCAGTTAACCTCTACATCAGAGCAACAAATGCAGGAGGAGCAGCTTATCCATACTTCTTTGGAGGAATCTGTTCTTCATTATGCTAGGCTTTCAAAAAAAGCGGGATTAGATGGAGTGGTATGCTCTGTGCTCGAGGCAGGAAAAATAGTTGAATCTTGTGGGGAAGGCTTTTTACGAGTGACACCAGGTATACGACTTTCTTCTGGAGAAGCACACGACCAGGTAAGAGTGGCAACTCCCTCTATTGCTAGAAAGCAAGGCTCTTCTCACATTGTAGTTGGACGTGCTATCACAAAGGCAGATAATCCAGTTGAGGCTTACAAAACTATCTTTAATATGTGGGAGGAATACGCATGAAACTTGATCATAAAATTGCAAAGGCACTACTTGAGGTAGGAGCAGTAGAGTTACAGCCAAACAACCTTTTTACTTGGGCTTCAGGCATTAAATCGCCTATCTATTGTGATAATCGTATAACTATGTCTTCTCCAGCCATTCGGAAAGAAATTGCAAATGGCCTTGCAGAAGCCATTAACAACAATTTCCCAGGGACAGAAGCAGTAGCGGGAACTGCCACAGCTGGTATTCCTCATGCTGCATGGGTAAGTGATGTGTTAGACCTTCCTATGCTGTACGTACGGTCGAAGGCAAAGGAACATGGTAGAGGAAACCAAATTGAAGGAAAAGTAGTACCTGGTCAAAGGGTAGTAGTCATTGAGGATTTAATATCCACAGGTGGAAGTAGCTTAACAGCTGTAGAAGCGTTAAGAAAATCAGGATTAGAAGTACTTGGAGTTGTAAGTATTTTTACATATGGACTTCCGAAGGCAGAGGATTCGTTTAATGAAGCAGGTATTAACTTTATTAGCTTGACTAATTATGATGCTTTAGTTGATGCAGCATATGAGGCAGACACAATTACGGAGGCAGATATTCCTATGCTTTCTAAATGGCATAATGATTTAAAGCACGGCTTGTTGAAATAACTTACTTCCCCGGAAATGTTAGAGGTTTGTAAAACATTCCGGGGTTTTAATGTTAAGTATTATTGTTATATTTAAATGGGAAATTAAGTACTAATAAGTTTTAACAAAAAAAACCTCTGTAATTGACCTTCACAAGAAGCGATATCTTTACAATTTTCGCTTCCATATTAAGAAAGCTTTAGATTAACCGCAAGTTTCATCGCTACTCAGATAATTGTTTTATCCACCTTTAAAAATAATTACATTCTTTTACCCAACTTGTTATAAAGACCTTAAGTACTAAAGATGACATATTCCATATTATGGATTAAAATTGGTGAACTTAACTTAAGTTTATTATTATTTAATAGGTAAAAAAACATAAGAAAGCCAAGACATACGAGAAGGAATATGATATATTTTTAATAATATTAAAAATAATTCAAACAAAGGATGTCGCAATTATGTCAAACACAAAAATATTAAAATGGGTTACAGGAGGATTGGAGGCACTTTTAGGGATACCAGTTCTAGGTGGAATTATAATCATGAGCTTTCTCTGGATACCTTTGGTAATTATGTTGGCTTTGCATATCGTTACCCTTATCATAACGAAAAAAGAGGGAGGGGAAACTACGACTGGGAGTATTCTGGGAATAGTAACCTCTTGTATCGGCTTTATACCTATTGTTGGAATGATAATGCATATTATAACAGCCGTCATATTAATGCTTGAAGCGTCTAAGCCAGATGTTCACAAAGAAAGCATGTTCAACGAAGAGTTTTAAAAATATAAATAAAGACATACACTTAGCTTAGAGAAGGTGTATGTCTTTATTTGTTTATCCTAAACCCTAAAAATCAAGTGGAAAGAGGTGATGAATAGAGAATTTCCTTTCCCGGACTCTTATGGGCATATATATAACCCCTAAAGCTTTTATATGTATTGGAGATATAATTACTTATAAATGTACAAAAATAGGGTTATGTTAGCTGGAGGACTATAAAAAGACGTACTAAAAGTATTCCCCCAAGTTTTGTTTATAGAATTTTTATTGCTTTCTTCTTAAACCAGTAGTATTTATCAAAAAAATAATCCTTAATAAATTGTCCAATTTGTTCTTCATTAAGAAGATAACAGAAGGAGTTTTAGTATGATACGTGGCAGGAAGACTAAATGGGCTATTCCAATTTTAGCGATAATCAGTATTGAAATATTTTACATTATTATTCTCATAACCGGTTCATCAATTAGTAATGTCTTTTGGGAAGGAACCTATATGCCAACATTACTTTCCTTCATTCCCCTTGCATTAATCCTTATTATTTATTTTTCGTGGATGAAAAAATGGAGCTTTTATGGATTTAATCTCCAACTTAAAAGTGAAAGTCTCGTCTTTTTTTTACCACTTATTTTAGTAATCGTTATATTAAGCAATCAAGATTTTTCTAAAGAATCATTTTTAATGACCACTTTCCTTATTGCTTATGCTATATTAATCAGCTTTGTGTTACTAGGCATATTTATTGGGATAGTGGTTACCACTTTATTACCTTTAGGCAACATAGCTGCCATCTTAGCTTCAGGAATATTGTATTCACAAGATGGGTGGTTTCTTCTCCTAACAGGCAACAATCTGACTGAGACGAGTGTTCATATTGTTTTATGCTTTTTGTTAGGCATTGTGCTGGCTCAAGTATTTGTAATCACTCGAAATTTATATCCTTTATTTGTATTTCAAAGTTTATTTTCCTTGATTAATACAATGGGTATAGAATCTTTCAATTTGTGGAGAGAGGGACTGGTTATATCATTCCTAGCTGTAACAGTGATTTTTCTATGCTTTTCTATTAGAAAAGATGAGAGTCTTGTAAGTCGATCATTCAATGAATCAACATTATGAATTGTAAAGAGAAAAGAGATGAAAAATCATTTCTTTTCCTTCTCTTATTGGAGGGCAATTTTGTTTTCGATAGCCTTACGATTGTAAGATTAGCGATTTAACATTTAACTATACTATACCTTGCTAATTTGCATTTTATTTAGTACAAAAAAAGAAGGCTCGAGACATTTAGTCCAAGCCCCCATAAGTAAGGAAGTTATTTAGTATAATTATCAAAGTAGCCCTGAATATATATCATTGGAGTACCCTTATCTCCACTACCTGAGGTTAAATCAGAAAGCGATCCAATAAGGTCTGTTAATCTTCTAGGAGTAGTGCCTTGCGCCTCCATTGCACCAACGAGATCATCACCTTTGTTGTTAATATGCTCGGTAATTGCTTTTTTCAGTTCTTCGCCTCTCAAATGTGCAAAATTATTATCGGCAAGATATTTTAATTTTACTTCGTTTGGTGTCCCTTCTAATCCAGCAGTAAAGGCAGGTGAAACTACTGGATCAGCAAGCTCCCAAATATGTCCGACCGGATCTTTAAATGCTCCGTCTCCGTATACCATTACTTCCACATGTTTACCTGTTTTTTCTTTAAGCATATCTTGAATATTATCAACAATTGGTTGGCAATTACGCGGGAATAACTTCACACTATCTTCAGTGGATTTGTTGGACCCAAGTAAACCATATTCTTCATTAAAGCCACTTCCATCTACTGACTCAGAGAGTAGGTTATCCAGGCTATAAATTTTTTCTCCGCCATTGGCTTTAAGGATTTTTTTCGTTCTAAATCTCGAATGAATATCACAAGTTAGTACGTTCTTAGTATAATCCAAAATAGATTTCGGGTTGTTAGAGAATATTACTTCACATTCAACTCCATATTCTTCTATTAGAGCTTTATAGTAAGCGATGTAATCTACTCCAGTAAAAGGATGTAGCTTATAACCAAAGTGGTCACGGAATTGTTTTTCTGTAAGAACATCAGTCCAAGGGTTAACTCCCTTTTCATCTAACTCATCGATATCTACTAGATGATTACCGACTTCATCTGAGGGGTAGCTAAGCATCAAAACAATTTTCCTCGTACCTTTTGCTATACCACGTAGAACGACTGCGAAACGGTTACGACTTAGAATAGGGAAAATAACACCCAGTGTGTCGTCTCCAAATTTTGAATGAACATCTTTTGCAATTTGGTCAATGCTTGCATAATTTCCTTGAGCACGTGCAACGATCGATTCAGTCACTGTCACGATATCTTGATCGTTAATAGAAAAACCTTCCACTTCTGAAGCTTTTAAAACGCTATCTACTACAATCTCTTCAATATTGTCACCTTTATTTATAATAGGGCCACGAAGACCTCTAACAACTGTACCAACTACTCTTTCCAAATTGAACGCTCCTTCAACTGTAATATATATATTATTTCCACTTGTAATATTACTCAATTCAATGATATAAGTAAAATTAATATATATAATAATAGATATAAGAGGTGCTTATATGTCAGAGAAACTGGATCTATATAAAATATTTTGTGTGGTTAGTAAAAATAGTAGCTTCTCAAAGGCTGCAAAAGATTTGTTTATGACACAACCAGCAATTAGCCAAGCAATTATGCAACTTGAAAGAGAACTAGACACAAGGTTGTTTTATCGAACAACTAAGGGAGTAACTCTGACAACAGAAGGCTCTGTATTGTTTGAATATGCTAGCTCTGCCTTGAAACTAATTGATACAGGGGAGGAAAAAATACTAGAATTTAAAAATCTAACTGCAGGGGAGCTTAAAATTGGAGTAGGAGATACAATTTCACGATTTTTCTTGCTCCCTTACTTAGAAGAATTTCATAATAAATATCCTAGTATTAAATTTACAATTGTGAATGGTACAACAACAGAGCTTTGCGCCATCTTAAAAGCAGGCGAGGTGGATATTGCTTTTTGCAATTTTCCAGTAGAGGACGATAGTCTTGGACAAAGACCTTGCTTAGAGGTGCAGGACATTTTTGTTTATGGGGAAAAGTTTAATAAAGTCTTGTCAAAGCCAATTAGTTTAAATGAGCTAGTAAAATTACCTTTAATATTTCTCGAGTCAAAATCTATTTCTAGACGATATGTAGAAGATTATATGCTCTCAAAAGGAGTAAAAATTTCTCCCGAGTTTGAATTGGGTTCTCATGATTTATTATTAGAATTTGCTAAAATAAACCTAGGTATTGCTTGTGTGACTAAACAATTTGCTAAAGAATATTTAAATAAGGGAATATTAAAAGAAGTGCAATTAAAAGAGGACATACCTAAAAGAAATATAGGGGTATGCTTTTTAAAAAGAGTACCCCTATCAACAGCTGCCACAAAATTTGTCGACTTAATCGAATAGGATAGATAAAAGAGGCTAGTACAAAACTTGTCTTTTAAATTCAAAACCCCCGGAAATTTTATTATTCGTAAAATTTTCGGGGGTTTTGTTTTTTTATCCACTTCGTAGCAATTTTTGCTCTTTTCACTAGACATCTGATTCATTAAATAAAATTAAATTAGTTTTATCAACAAATAGACGCCTTTAAAAATAGACTGAATGCCTTTAAAGAAACAAAAATAATTTTAAATTTCAGAAAAAAATAGACATGTTAGGTTATCTTACATTATAATAATGTATTATTAAAAAGGAGGAATTGAATGGTTAAATTTACAGCTATGTTATCGATCATCCCAAAAGCCTTGCAAGTTTTTTTAAATCTCTGTTTAGTCCTCTTGGCATTTATATTAGCATTTTTGCTAATGAAGGAACTTACAATTTTTATCCAAATGTTAGTCACCGTAGGTACCAGCGACTATAAAATGTTCCTTGCTAACATCCTCATATTCTTTTTATATTTTGAGTTCATCACCATGATTGTGAAGTATTTCAAAGAAGACTACCACTTTCCTCTCAGGTATTTTTTATACGTAGGTATTACCGCTATGATTCGCCTCATTATTGTAGAACATGATCACCCTATTGATACACTTCTTTACTCGCTAGTTATACTCATTTTAATTGTAGGATATTTTATTATGAATATCACTCCTTTGGAAAGACCGAATAATCCGTGGTTTATAAAAAAAGGAGAAGAAGGGAGAGTTGTTGGGCTAGAGGGTAAAAATGAAGGTGCTTGATAGCAGTCACCTTGAGTCTATTATTTTTTTCATTAAAAAAGACAAAGACAGTTGAACAACAGGGCTTCCTTTTGATCAACTAGCTTTGTCTAAATTTGTAAGGTATTAGGTGTTTGAGTTTTTCTTAAGAATAAATTTAGTAGACTATACCATTGCGTGTATGGGTTTTGTTAAAATCTTCATCAGCAGGGTCAAAGTAATCTTCACTAAAGCTTGCTATAAATTTGTTTTCTTTAATATAGCCAGCCCCCCAGGTTGGATCCATAGTTAACCAACTGTCATCCACCCTTGCCTCAACCCAAGCATGCCTATCTGTTGTGTATCCTTCTACAAAGCGAGCCTCAATATGGACTGCTCGTAAAAGGGCAATTGTTAAATAGGCATAGTCCTGACAAACTCCCGTTTTTAACTCCAGCGTTTTTAAAGCGCTATCATCCCAATTAAAATCTTCATTTTGAAATTTAGTAACGTCGTAGGAAATATTGTTTGCAACAAAGTCATAGATGGCTTTTGTTTTATCTCTTTCGGAAACTTTGTCTTTTATGAGATTGTTTGCTAGTTCAATAATTTGAGGTGAATCTGATTCTACTCCTCTAGAAGGAAGGATATCTCGTTTATCTTGTTCTATAGTTGAAAGTACTTCAAATTTTGCTACCTCATAGTATCTAAAAAAGTTATTCTTTGTGCTAGTGATTTCAGGAACGCTAATAGAAATCTCATATTTTCCAGGACCAAACCTCAAGTAAAAAGAATGATCAAATGCATAATTACTAATAGGAATTACTTCTAAGGCTAGGTCTTCTCCTTTTTTAGTTTGTACATAGAGGTGAGTTGTTTCCGCTGATAGTAACGCTTCTGGATCGATAAAACCTTTTATATGAAATTTATGCTCGCTAACGCTACTAGCATAGATGGGCTCTAATAGATTAACTCCTCGTTCGGTATATAGGGAGGAGTAATGAATAGGCTCCATTTCTTCAATAGATGTATTTTCTATGAGTAAATCTGTTGCAGTTTTGTAATAGTTTTCTTTATCTGAATCAGGAATCATTACCTCTAGAGTATGTAATCCTTGACCATATAAAAGGGGAATCTTAGTAGTAAAAGTTCCATTTTTAACAGGAATCACTTTGCTCCATATCTGGCCATCCTTAGTCAACCGAACCATAATATCCTGGTAACCTGCGGCTTTCAGGATTTCCCCATTCAATGTAAATACACCATCTTCTTCTACTACATAACTAACCTTGGTATCAAGACCTAGCCCAGCTTCTAAACCAAGTGGTGTATAAGTAACGTCTCTTATCCTTTCTGGGTTGATATTAATAACCTCAAAGTTTGCTGTATCATAATAATAGTTTTCTCGCTCAGTGCTAGGGACTTGAACTTTTATTTTATATGTTCCTTCTCCGTTAAAAAAATGAACTGTTTGATTAAATTCCCCATCATTAATAGGAACGAAATAATTCTGTTCTTTTCCTGCAACTCCTACTTTTTCTGCTTGGATGTTAATCCATATATAGTGTGATTTTAAGTCATCTATTTTATCTATTTTCCCAGCAATGGTGATTTCTCCATTAGCAGAAAATTTCTTGTATTTTGGTTCAGAAAAAGTAATACCAAGCTCGCTTGCATTAGGGGATGTGATATCAAGCGGGAGAAGGTTTATGCTTTTGTTTTTTTCTTCTACTATCGCTTCATAATCATCTTCTTGCATAGCTATAGGCACAATATTGGTCTGCTCTTTTGTTAAGGGTTTTTCAAGGGAGATGGAATCTTTATTGCAAGCTGTTAGAAAACATAGTAGGTAAAGTAGGGAAATTCGCGCTATCCAAGGCTTCATAGACTTCCTCCTTTCATTTTTAGATAACTTCTTCTCATAACCATTCTCTCATAAAAATTGGAAAAAGAGAGGATTATTTTAATCTCATTTATTCAAACACTAATTGAACTTATTTAAAATTATATGCGTGTTAAATGTGCCCGCTTCTTGAGCAGGGAGAAAAATCATACCAACTCATGTGAAGTTCTACAAATTCGTTTAGCTCACTGAGGAAAGACGTATAGATCAATTAGCTAGACACTTAATAATTCAAATTTAATTATTAAGTACTACTTAAGAATTGGCTTAAATGTGAGTATATACCTTTTAAACCATAAAATATTGACAAAAATATGAACAAAAGATTAGAAATTATTTAAAAATTTATGAAATAGATTGGTATATATAAACAAAAAGAAATTGTAGAGGTATACTTATTGTGAATTAATTCACATTGTTTGATGATATATAGTTCTTCCTAGTTTACTAAGTAACCAAGAAAGGTAGAGATAACCTAACTGAAATGCATTTTTAATATCCTTTCGGAAGAAATCTAACAGTTAATAGTGCATATGCAAGGAATGACAATATCTGTTACACCGAGAGAGGCATAGTAGTTTACAGTAAAAAATTTAAGAATTTTATTGCAGCTAATTAGATCTTTGTATGAGTCGGAAAACGACAGTCAAATTTGCTTAGAAAGCATCGTATAAAAATGAATTCTATTAGCAAAATAAGTAACGATAACTAGCATGGATTCTCGAAGGGTCATATTAATGGATTAGGTAAGATGTTTGAAGAATCACAGTAATAGAAAGTGTACTCCTATAGTTTGCAAAATAAAACTATATAAAAAATTTTAAGATATATTCTATTTTACAATAATATTCTATAGAAATAGAGGAGGAATTGTAATGAAAAAGAATAAAACGTTTTTTATTCTCCTAGCTTTTGCAGTATTTTTAATTATTGTATTATTACCCACTCCTGAAGGACTTCCGGTTGCAGGGCAGAGAGCTCTAGCGATTCTTGCATTGGCGGTAATTCTATGGGTAACGGAAGCCGTATCGTTTCCAGTGAGTGCGGCAATAATCATTGTACTTATTTCTGTATTCATCGGTCTAGCACCAACCATCGATGATCCTTCAATAGATTACACAACTTCAGGTGCTTTAAAGTTAGCATTAGGAGGTTTTAGCTCCTCGGCTGTCGGCCTAGTTGCTGGAGCAACATTCATAGCTGCAGCAATGGAGCTTACTGGATTACATAAACGTTTAGCACTGTTCATCATGTCTAAGGTAGGTACAAAAACAAAAAGCCTAGTTTTTGGAACAATAGTTGTAAGTATCGTGCTAGCGTTATTTGTTCCAAGTGCTACAGCTCGGGCAGGTACTATCTTGCCTATTCTATTAGGGGTAGTCGCTGCCTTCAACCTACCTAAAACAAGTAGACTTTCTGCCCTATTAGTAGTCACAGCAGTTCAGTCTATTTCTATCTGGAACATAGGGATTAAAACAGCAGCCGCTCAAAACATGGTCGCTCTAGGATTCATTGAAGAAAACTTTGGTATCAATATTACTTGGGGTCAATGGTTTATATATGCTGGGCCATGGTCAATTTTAATGTCTTTCGTATTATTCTTCATCATGAACAAGCTTATTAAACCGGAGCTATCTGAATTAGAAAATGGCGATGTAGTCATTAAAAATCAATTAAAAGAATTAGGTCAAATAACTGGTAAAGAAAAACGGTTAATCATTATTTCAATTGCTTTATTAATTCTTTGGGCAACTGAAGGCATACTTCACCCACTAGATTCAACGACTGTTACATTTATAGCTGTAATGGTTATGCTCTTGCCGGGTATTGGAATTTTCACTTGGAAAGAAGTCCAAAATAAGATTCCTTGGGGAACTCTAGTAGTATTCGCAGTTGGAATCTCTATGGGAACAGTACTTTTACAAACAGAAGGTGCATCTTGGTTATCTGAAAATACATTAGAGGCAGTCGGGTTAACAGAAATGCCACTTATTTTCATTATCATGGTTCTCTCACTGTTTAATATATTGATTCACCTAGGTTTTGCAAGCGCAACAAGCTTAGCTTCGGCGTTTATCCCTATCGTTATTGCGTTGGTGGTTTCAATGCAACCTACTTCGTTTAACGGTCCAGGTCTAGTATTGATCCAGCAATTTGTTGTTTGCTTTGGTTTTTTGCTTCCAGTAAGTGCGCCTCAAAACATGCTCGCATATGGTACTGGAGCATTTACAACAAAAGACCTTTTAAAATCTGGGCTACCAATTACTATTATTGGGTACGCGTTAATCATTATCTTCAGTATGACTTATTGGCAATGGGTGGGACTACTTTAAGACGAGGTACGTTACGAACTAAAAAGATTAGGATGTGTTAGTAAAATGAAAAGTAATTTATATCCGTGGAATGAATTTCAAGGTCCCAATTTGGCCTACCTTTTAGAACAGTATGATCTATATTTAAATTCTCCTGAAAATGTTTCAGAGGATATAGCGAATCTCTTTAAACAATACGGGGCACCGGTCGATTCTTTAAACAAAAATGAAGCGGTTGTAGGAAGAGGGAGTTCGGAAAACCTAGAAAAGATTCTTCGAGCTATTGAATTAGCAGATTCCATTCGAAGACATGGACACCACAACGCTAATATTTATCCGCTTAATAACGGCATGAAGGACCCTTCTAGAATTGATATGCAAGGATATGGTCTTTCTGAACAGGACCTTATGGAAGTACCAGCTGTACTAATAATACCTAATCCTCCTGGTGACATAGTTAATGGTCTACAAGCTATAAATTATTTAAAGTCTATATACACAGATAATATAGCATTTGAAATTAGGCATATAGTTAACTCTGAGGAACGACAATGGCTTCAAAATAAAATTGAAGGAAATGCTATCAAGGCAAATCTTTCCACTGGGGAAAAGAAAGAACTTTTGAAGCGTTTAACCAAAATTGAGGGCTTTGAAAAATTCATACATCGTACGTTTGTAGGTGCTAAACGGTTCTCTATAGAAGGATTAGATTCCTTGGTGGTCTTAATTGATGAATTAGTATCTCAAGCAAATCTAACCAATACAAAGCAGATTAATATTGGAATGGCACACCGTGGTCGATTAAATGTACTAACACATGTTTTGAAAAAACCTTATGAAATGATGTTCGCTGAATTTGCCCACGTTCCATCTGAATCTTTTTTACCAAAAGATGGTTCATTGGAGATTTCAGAGGGTTGGTATGGAGATGTGAAATATCATAAAGGGGCAACCTATCATTCAGGTGATGGAATGACCATTAAACTTGCCTATAACCCATCCCATCTCGAAGTTGTAAGTCCAGTAGTAACTGGTCAAACACGAGCAGCTCAGGAAGTGAAAAATGTTCCTGGCTATCCAGAGCAAGACAAAAACGCGGCTTTCGCAATTTTAATACATGGAGATGCAGCTTTTCCAGGACAAGGAGTTGTAACTGAGGTACTAAATTATAGTCGTGTGCGCGGTTTTCAAACAGGGGGCTCTATTCATATTATAGCTAATAATATGATTGGATTTACGACAGAGCAATACGATTCACGCTCCACTAACTATTCTTCTGACCCTGCTAAAGGATTTGAAGTTCCGGTTATTCATGTAAATGCGGATAATCCTGAAGCGGTTATAGGAGTAGCTCAACTTGCGTTTGAATATCGTAGACAATTTGGCAAGGATATAGTTATTGACCTCATTGGTTATCGTCGTTATGGGCACAATGAGATGGATGAGCCTTCGGTAACTAATCCAATGATGTACCATATAGTCCATAAGCATCCTACTGCAAGAAAAATTTATGGAGAACAGCTTGTAGAAGAAAAGGTAATTGAATCAACTGAAGTAGATGTACTAGATGAAATGATCTTAGAGGAAATGCAACAGGCATATGATCGTGTCAAAGAGTTACCTCAAACAACTGCACATGAAGTGATTATTCCAGAAGCAGTGTTAACTGGTTATCCCAAATTTACAACAGGAGTAGAGGGTGAAAAGTTAAGAAAGGTTAATGAGGAACTTTTAACTTGGACAAAAGAATTTACTCCATTTAAAAAGCTTGAGAAAATATTGAAACGCCGAGAAGAGCCTTTTACTAGCAATGGTAAAATTGACTGGGGGCATGCGGAAACACTTGCATTTGCCACACTCTTGCAAGAAGGGATTTCCGTGCGTTTATCCGGACAAGACGCTCAACGTGGAACGTTCTCTCATAGACATTTAGTTTTACATGATGAAAAAAATGGTGAAGAATTAATTCCTATGCATTTTATTGACAGTTCAAATGCATCCTTCGTTGTCTATAATAGCCCATTAACCGAATCAGCTATTTTAGGCTATGAGTTTGGATACAGCCTAGAGGACAAAAATACTTTGACAATTTGGGAAGCGCAATACGGGGATTTTGCAAATATGGCCCAAGTAATGTTTGATAACTTTATTAGCTCCGCACGAGCTAAGTGGGGGTTAAAATCAGGGCTTGTTATGTTGCTGCCACACGGTGCTGAAGGGCAAGGAGCAGAGCATACAAGTGCAAGGTTAGAACGTTATTTACAGCTTTCTGCTGAAAATAACTGGACAGTGGCTAATCTTTCGAGTGCAGCAAACTACTTCCATATATTGCGCAGACAAGCGGCATCATTAAATGAAGAGTTTGTTCGTCCGTTATTAATCGTTTCACCAAAATCTCTGTTACGAAATCCTTTAGTAGGTGCTGATGTATCAGATTTGACTGAAGGAAGTTTCCAAGTTGTGATTGAACAGTCTGGTCTTGGTGGACAACCTGAAAAAGTAAAAAAAATCGTCTTTGCAAGTGGTAAATTAGCAATTGATTTAGCGGAAAAAGTAAAGGACAGCTCTGAATTTAATTATTTGCATATTATTCGCGTGGAGCAGCTTTATCCTTTCCCAAAAGAAGAAATTACTGATATTGTGAAACGTTACCCTAATGTAGAACAACTCACTTGGGCACAAGAAGAACCTGAAAACATGGGATCTTGGAATTATGCTCTTCCGTATTTGTTGCATATAGCAGATGGAAGAAACATTGTTTATACAGGACGAGTTCATCGTGCGAGTCCCGCCGAGGGTGATGCAGATACTTATAAAGTAGAACAGGCAAGAATTATAGAAGAAGCATTGAAAGGCTTGTAAGCAACTAAGAGGAGGAAGTTTAAGTGGCTGAAATTATTGTTCCGGAACTAGCAGAGTCTATTACAGAGGGCACTATCGCTCAGTGGTTAAAAAAACCAGGTGATACTGTTGAAAAAGGTGAGTTCATTGTTGAGCTTGAGACAGATAAAGTAAATGTTGAGGTTATTTCGGAGGAAGCAGGAGTAGTTAGTGAGCTATTATTTGGTGAAGGAGATACAGTGCAAGTAGGAGAAGTTATTGCGATTGTTGGTGAAGGATCTGGAGCTCCTGCTTCACAACCTAAAAATGAGGAAGTGAAAGTAGAAGAGAAAGCACCAGAAATACCTAAGGCAGAAAATGCACCGATTACTAATACAGAAGGGACCTCTGATCATCAAGGTCGACCAATTGCTAGTCCTGCTGCACGAAAACTTGCAAGAGAAAAAGGTATTGACTTAAATGATGTATCACCTGTCGATCCAATGGGACGGGTTCGTGTACAAGATGTATCTGCTCATGGTTCAAAACAAACAACAGAGTCGCCTAAATTAGCATCTGCTCCTGTTAATGAAAATGATGGGCGTACCACTCGCGAAAAAATGTCTCGTCGACGCCAAACCATTGCTTCACGTTTGTTAGAAGTTAGACAAAGCACTGCAATGCTAACGACGTTTAATGAAATCGATATGACGAATGTTATGGCTTTACGCTCTCGTAAAAAAGATAAATTCTTTGAGGATAACGATGTTCGTTTAGGATTTATGTCATTTTTCACAAAAGCTGTAGTTGCTGCTCTTAAAAAATATCCTTATGTCAATTCTCAACTCGATGGAGAATATATTGTCAAAAACAACTTCTATGATATCGGTATTGCTGTATCTACAGAGGGAGGTCTTGTAGTACCTATCGTCCGTGATGCAGATCGCAAAAATTTTGCGGAAATTGAAGGAGATATTGCTGGCCTTGCTAAAAAAGCTCGAGATAACAAGCTAGCTCTTTCTGACATGACTGGAGGCTCCTTTACCATAACAAATGGTGGTGTATTTGGTTCACTCATGTCGACGCCAATCTTAAATGGGACTCAGGTTGGTATTTTAGGTATGCATACGATACAAAAACGTCCGGTAGCTGTGGGTCTCGAAATAGAAATTCGTCCAATGATGTATGTGGCTTTGTCTTATGATCATCGCGTAATTGACGGAAAGGATTCCGTGGGTTTTTTAAAAACCGTAAAAGAGCTACTGGAAAACCCGGAGGATTTAATGCTTGAATCCTAACAAATCTAGATGGGACAATAAAAGGAATTATAAAGTTAACTCAGCTAGAAATAATTTGAAAAATAGAATTTAAACATTTTCCAAGGAATGGTATTCAATAAATAACCTTGTTAATTCCTAATGGAAAAGTGATTCAAACAACACAA
The DNA here is from genome assembly GCF_038626375.1 of Psychrobacillus sp. FSL K6-2843. Classification (NCBI taxonomy): domain Bacteria; kingdom Bacillati; phylum Bacillota; class Bacilli; order Caryophanales; family Bacillaceae; genus Psychrobacillus; species Psychrobacillus sp. FSL K6-2843. The sequence goes on from NZ_CP152021.1 coordinate 1,383,812, forward strand.
AAGTTTACTGGATAGATTGTATAATCCAGTAAGCTTTTTTTATTATTAAGAAACCGTAAATCTTATAAAGAAGTAACGAAGCGATAGAGTTATTATTTTCTGGGAAATACTTTTGCGTAACGGATAATTGAAATGATATGAATTACCCTGTATTTAAGTGGTGACACATTAAATTTTATTTCAAGGGACATTTCATGTCTGATGGTAGGGATCTTTTAGATAAAAAGATTTAGGATTAAGGTGGATATGTGAAAGGCACTGAGATACATTTCATATGTCTGTTCTAATTCCAATAAATTTGCATGCACCTCTCAACTATTCTTCTTTAAATTGGAGTTGTTTGTCATGTCATCTTTAAAAAAAGCTTAAAGTAGTTATTAGCCTTGTGTGCAAGGAAAAGGGAAGGATTTATTCATAAATTGTATTTACAAGTCTATGTGACATATATTCACACAAAATAAATTAAATTCAGAAAATTATATTGACATTCGTTATAAAACCAGTAAAATAAAAATATAAATAATTCATGTTATATTTCCTAACATAAGTAAGGGAATAAACATAACATGAATAAAAGGGGGAGTTAGAATGGAAGATGTAATGTATTTGATGAACAGCTTATGGACCATGGTTGCTGCAATTTTAGTTATTTTTATGATTGGTGGATTTATACTTTTAGAAGCTGGTTCAACAAGAATGAAGAATGCTGGTCACGTTGCTGGTAAAACAATTTTTACATTCGGCTTGGCTTCATTAATATTTTGGGCCGTCGGATATGGATTTATATTTGGAGGAAATGCTAACTTTTTTGTAGGAATGACTGATTTCTTCTATGGTGGTGGAGTACAGGAGGGAGCGAGCGTTTCTCCGACTGTCTTTTTTGTCTTTCAATTAGCGTTTGCTGGGATTGCGGTTACCATTGCTCTTGGTGGATTTGCAGAGCGTGCAAAATTATCTGCGTATGTTATTTTTACCATTCTATTTGGCATAATCGTTTATCCGGTAATCGCTCATTGGGTATGGGGAGGCGGATGGCTAGCGGAGCATGGTAAGCAAGATTTTGCTGGATCTACAGTAGTTCATTTAACAGGTGCAGCGGCAGCACTTGCTGCAACAATGATTCTTAAGCCTAGAATTGGAAAATATAATAAAGATGGCTCTGCCAATAATTTAGCGGGTCATAACCAAGTGTATACTGCATTAGGTGTATTGATCCTATGGGTTGGCTGGTTTGGATTTAATGCAGGCAGTACTGTTTCTGTAGATGCGGCATTCTTTGGGTATGTAGCCTTAAATACAGCACTTGCAGCTGGTGCAGGAGCTGTAGCGGCGACATTTATATCGTGGGTAGCTTTAGGGAAATCGGATATACCGACTATTTTAAACGGTGCTTTAGCTGGGTTGGTTGCTATTACTGCGTCGTGTGCTTTTGTAGATGTATGGGCGTCGGTTGTGATTGGTTTAATCGCTGGCGTTTTAGTATTCTATAGTGCACGATTCTTTGAAAAGAGAAAAATTGACGATCCAATATATGCTCTTTCGGTTCATGGAACTGCTGGTATTTGGGGAACTTTATCAACGGGTTTCTTTGCTACAACAGAACTTGCGACTACTGGTAAACCAGGTTTATTTTATGGAGGTGGGATTGACCAATTATTAGTCCAATTAATGGGAGTAGCGGCGTGTGGAGCATTCGCATTTGCCGTGTCATATGCTATCCTATTTATAATGAAAAAAGTCATGGGTGGTATTCGAGTGACTGAAGAAGAAGAAATTATGGGCTTAGACATGAGCGAGCATGGAAACTATGGTTATCCAGAGCAAATGGTTTTAGAGGAAGCAAAAGGCACTAATTGATTCGAATAAAATAGAAACAAAAGCCTCTGGTTCAGAGGCTTTTTGCTTAAAGGGAGTGTGGTCGTGGAAACATATGAATCCATAAGAGAATGGAAGGACCGGCAAATAATGTCCTATTTGAAAGATACCATTTCTCTCAATGTTTTTCATGATCAAGTAATGCACAAAGTAATGGATGTTGCTAAAACCACGGCAGGAATACCTCCTTGTGATTTTACTTGGTTTATCACGGGTAGTGGTGGGAGAAAAGAGCAAGGCTTGATCAGTGACCAAGACCATGGAATTGTATACGAATGGTCGAGTGAAAAGAATGATGCTTATTTTAAAACACTGGGAGATGAGCTTGCGCTTGGACTGAACGCAGTGGGTTATCCTTATTGTAAAGGGAATGTTATGAGTTCCAATCCTATGTGGTGCAAATCGTTTGAGCAGTGGCAAGAACAATTGGGTGAATGGTTGAGTGATGAAGGATGGGAAGCTATTAGATATCTACAAATATTCTTTGATGCAAGAGCATTGTACGGCAATCAAAGTTATACACAACAATTAAAATCTATTATTTGTGAATTCATACGGCAACATCCATCTACTCTCCCTCGCTTTTCTTCCAATATAAAGCATATAAAAAATGTGATTGGTCCTGTCGGTCAAATATTGGTAGAAAGACATGGACCCTATCAAGGAAATGTGAATTTTAAGTACGCGGCTTTTTTGCCATATGTAAACGCAGTGCGCTTATTGTCGATAAAGGAAGGTGTTTTGGAGACCTCTACTTTAAAAAGGATAAATCAATTGACTAGGTTAAATGATTATAAAAAAATGCTTCAAAATTGTGAAAAAAATTTCATAGAGTTATTAATATACCGGATGATTTTACTCCAAAAAGAAAATTATGAGGATACTCATTACTTAAATATAAACAACTTGAACAAGGAACAACTGCAAAATATGAAAAGAATATTAAAGGATGGAAAAAGGCTACATTCGGAAGTAATTGAACTAACTAGTATAAGTTAAAGAAACAAAGGGTGTTGGCGATGGCTTTTGAACCGTTTATGCAAATATTGAGAGGGCTACAAGGGAAGCGGACAAATGTGGGTATTAGTGACGTACAAAATGCTCAGCAAATGGCATTTTTACGTAATTTGCAAAAGGAAATAACTCAAGATGTGCTGAATATCCCTTTGGAGAATTTAAATGTTGTAGTCTTTGATATTGAAACAACGGGCTTCTTTCCTGAAAAAGGTGATTGCATCATTTCTATAGGGGCTATTAAAATGACAGGGGAAAAGCTTATAGAAGAAGAGTTTTTTTATTCTCTTGTACATGTTAAACGAGAAATTCCTGATGAAATTGTTCAATTAACTGGCATTACAAATGAACAATTAAGGGATGCATTGTCACTTGAGGAGGTATTTATTAAGTTTCTTCAATTTAAACAAAATAGCACCTTGGTTGCTCATCATGCTACTCATGAAAGGAACTTTATGGAACATACCAGTTCAACCTTATTTCGAACACCATTTAAGCATCGGATTGTAGATACATCTTTTCTTTTAAAAGTAATAGAGCCTAATTTGAATATAATAGCATTAGAAGATTTGTGTGATTATAACAATATTCCAGTAATTGGACGTCATCATGCTCTAGGAGATGCTAAAATGACTGCTAAGCTATGGAGTATTTATGTGAATAAAGCAAAAGAGGTTGGCTGCGAGACGTTAAACGATGTCTACCATCGCTTTGCAAGAATATGAGGGAAATAAACGAGATTCAAGTAAGCGGACGGGTCAAAATCCAACATAAAAATTTATACGCCCTAAAAATTTATTGATTAGTAAATTTTTAGGGCTTTTTTCTACTGCATAGCAGTTGTTCTCCGTTGCGGCGGCAGCTTTTCTGGGGGATGGGTCGAGCCTTTAGTCTCTCCCGCGAGCTTGTCCCCTAGGTGTCGCCGTCTTCGCTCCGAACAACTATAATTTTCTTCTATATCAAGTGAAAACTGTACATAATTTCAGGTATAACAGAGGACAACTTCACTTAAATTAATGTTTACGAAACCAGAAAATCACTCAGAATGAATTGTACTTTTGGTAAGAAATTATAACAAGAATCAATTTCCGGCATTTTTATCTAGCATTAAACTACTCTTTTTCCAGCCTCTTATTATTATTTTAGAAGAGGGTATCTCTATATTTAAATCGAATATATACAGGAGATGAAGATAGGGAGTGAGTGCTTGAAGGATAAACAGCAATTAATAGATAGAAGAAATATTATTAATTACTATGAAGCTGGTGATAAACGAAATCCTTTAATTATTTGTTTACATGGACTGGCTGGGAACTCTATTTACACATACAGTGAGCTATCTGTTCTATTAGACAAGGATTTTCATCTTATCATGTTGGATCTTCCTGGTCATGGAGGCTCAAGCCCTTTAAAGGGAGAAGACGATTATTTATTTTCTTCATTGGCACAGTGGTTGCAAAAAGTTATTAAACAAATTACTATAAAACCTTTTTATATAATGGGCCACTCCTGGGGAGCTGATTTAGCACTTCATTATACACGGTATCATCCTACGGATCTATTAGGGATTATTTTGTTGGATGGAGGATTTACATTTCCTGTGAATCAACCAGAAATGACATTTGACTTAGCATTAAGTGGATGGGATACATATATGGATAATTCCACATTAGTAGATTGGGATACTATTATAGAGGAATACAAGACTTATACAAAACAATGGAATAATGAAAAGGAGGAGTTTGTAAGTTCGCTTTTTCGAAAAGAAGAGAATCGATATACTTTAATCTCAACTAAATTTACGGTCATATCCATTATAAAAGCTTTCTTCCTAGAGCCTTTTACCGATGCCTATCCATCCATACGTGCACCATTATTGCTTATTCACGCAACCTATCCGAAGTCTTTAGATAAAGCTCGTTTACTAGGTATACATCAGATAGAAACAGCTATCAATGACGTAACCATTATTGCTATGGAACATTCAGGACATATGCTTCAATGGGATGAACCAGAACAAACCGCAATTGAAATTAAAAGATGGATTTTACAGAAAGAATATATAACCAAATAGAAATTATATTGTCGTTTTTATAGGTTAAAGGACTTAATCCGGTTTCACAAAAGGAAACCGGATTTTTGCTTACAAATATAAGGCTGATAGAAAGATTCCTAGTGCGTCCTCATAAATTTCATCAAATTGAGATAGTGGAAGGGGATTGGTACCAATGCCAAGCTCAATAGTGAATCCTGGCCTCCTCCAATCTTGTATGAACCAGTCTTTATAGCCAGCATAGCTATTAGTTGTTTCTACAGGAATATAGCCGCTAGCTTCACCAAATTGAATAGCGAGGACCTCGTTTTCAGGAGGTTGAAGATCTTCAAAACCCCAATATATGACTTGACCTTGTGTGTGAAAAGGGAGTACTCGAGCAAAGTCTCTTTTTCTAGTTAAATCAGCCATTGCGATTGCCTCTGGTTCAGAAAGGGGGCTTTCTCCGCCGTAATCTCTCGGTCCGGGACTTTTAGGGTTTCTATCTCTTTCTAGCTCCCATAGTGCGGGAAACTGATCATTTAAGTCTACACCGTTTATATTGGCCTTCCATCCAGAAAAGTTAGTACTTCCGCTATTCCATTCGATAACGTTGCTTCTATAAGGCTCCTCAGTTGGAGGACCATTAATGACTAAGTTTACACCGTCTGGATTGACCATCGGCACTATAGAAAGGAAGGTTTGCTCATATAATGGTGTTGTAAGAACCCCTCTAATCGAACCTTGACTTGTCAAAGAGAGCAAATAGTCATTTAAAAAAGTCATAATAATTGGTGTGGTGATCCATTCATTTGCGTGGAAGGACCCATCATAATGGACTCGCTTGTTTCCGTTGCCGATTATAATTTCTTGGAGGTCTTTGCCCATAACAGAGCTGCCAATCGAAGAAACTTTAATAAATGGATACACTGTTTGGAGGCGTCTAATATCGATAGACAATGCCTCGTAGTCGTAATTTTGTTTACCATTAACGACTCTCCATGTAATTCTTAGGGGAATTTTAATTGTTTGACCAATCTGCAAAGAGCTTGGATCAATATTGGGGTTAGCTAAAAGAATTTCATCTACTGAAACATTTCTACTTTGAGCAAGCGCCCACAGAGATTCTCCTCGTCTGATTTGGTAATCCAATCCTACGTATCCAGGGACTTGTATACGCTGACCTAATGGAATTTGTTGAGGGTTTACGCTTTGGTTAGAATCGAGAATTAACTGTAGTGGAATATTAAACAACTGACTATAATAATAAAGGGAATCCCCTTGTCTTACAAAAACATCCATGCCTTTCCTCCACTTCATTCTATACATCTTAAAAGTATATGTATGTAGGGAGTGTAAGATGACTTTTTAAACAATACAAATAAGCGGCCAAAATATATTTCGACCGCTGTTGTTTAGTCAATCAATTTTCTCTTAGAAATAACTAGGCCATCCTCATCGACATAAACATAATCTCCTGGATGCCAATCAACCCCTAAGAAAAACAATGGGATATCTTCTTCACCGGTCCCTTCTTTTTTACTTTTTAAAGGATTGCTTCCAAGTGCTAGTATTCCAATATCTAGCAGAGACAAATCTTTAGAATCTCGAATACAGCCATTTATAATAATTCCGGCTAAATTTCGACTTTCGGCAGTCCTTGCTAGCCGATCTCCCAATAGAGCGCACTTTTTAGATCCCCCTCCATCGATTACTAAAACATTACCTGCTGGAATGCTTTCTAAAGCATGACTTACTAACACATTGTCCTCAAAAACTTTAACGGTACAAATAGGGCCAGAAAAGCTATGGATTTTACCGTAAGATTTAAATTCGGAACCTATTACCTGTAGCTCATTTGAATAATCATCACATAAATCAGCGGTTTGAAATGTCATAGAATTTGCCTCCTAGTTTATTAAAATTATATTTCTACTAATTTACTATTACTTTATTCTATTATCAAAGGTTATGAGATATAATTCTGAAAATATTTGTGTGTTTTACTGATGTATTAGACTAAAAAAACGACTGGCAGGGATAGCCCTATCAGTCGTTTCTAAATTATCTTTTCATCTGTCTTATTTTCTCCTCGTCTGGAGTAACGAACAGGGTAGTTTGTTCAAAATAAATGACAAATCCAGGTTTTGAGCCATTTGGCTTTTTTACTTGTTTTACAACTGTATAATCAACTGGTACTGAGGAAGATTCACGTGCTTTACTATAATATGCTGCGAGGTTAGCTGCTTCTGACAATGCAATTTCTGATGGTTTATCAGAATGTATAACTACGTGGGAACCAGGTATATCCTTTGTATGCAACCATGTGTCTGATTTCTTCGCTAGTTTGAAGGTCACATAGTCGTTTTGTTTATTGTTCTTTCCAACAGAAATTTCTGTGCCATCAGAAGCGATATACTTTTCAGGTGTTGGTTTTACCGGCTTTTTTTTCTTTTTTGAAGCACGCATTTTTAGTAATCCCTGCTCCATCAATTCTTCTCGGATTTCCTCTATATCCGTTGGAGAGGCTTGCATCACTTGCTGAAGTAGCAATTCAAAATAGTCGATATCTTCTTTAGTAATTTCAAATTGCTGTTCAATTTTTAATAAGGCAGTTTTAGCTTTTGTATAGCGGCTATAGTAGCTCTGTGCATTCTGTGTAGCCGTCTTTCTACTATCTAAAGGGATAACTATTGTTCCTTGTGTTTCATCGTAATAGTTAACGAGCTCAACCTCAGACAACCCTTTTTCGATCGCGTAAGCATTCGCCATAAGTAATTCACCGTACAATTGGAATGTATCTAATCTTTCGGCCTGCTCGAAATCCTTCTGGAGTTTTTTCATTTTTAGTTTTAGCTTATTTAGTTCGTTTTGGAGCCATCTTTCCAAGTCTCCTGCCTGCTGCTTCACTCTGTCACGTTCAGCCTTAGCAAAATAAACGCGATCTAGTAAATTACCTAGTGTTTGTTCATTGAATTTATCTCCATCCAAATGAGTAAGTGCGTTCGGAGAGTAATATGTTTTACCATTTACCTCTACAATTTGCTTAGCGATTCCACCTTTTACAAATTCGTCCATAAATGATTTATATATCATTAGACGATCAGAAACGCCATCCATACGATGAAGTAATTCCTTGGCATGAAGTGGAGAAAAACCCGAAATTTGCTCAACTATTTCTTTAGAATCCTGAACCGAAAGAATCACATTTTTCAGGTCCTCTGAATATACTAGTGGGTTGAGCTTGTTCTGAGATGGTGGCGAGATATAGGGTTGACCAGGTAAAATCGTCCGATAGCTGTTCATAGATGGTGATAAGTGTTTTATGCTTTCTAATATAAGATTTCTGCTAGGGTCTATTAAAAGTAGATTACTATGACGACCCATAACCTCCATATGAATCTCACGTGTAATCTCATCACCTATCTCATTTTTTCCGAGTATTTCAAGGACAATAATGCGGTCCGTTTCATGCTGGCGTACTGCGGTGATGATTCCTCCTTCTAAATGCTTGCGAAGTACCATGCAAAACATTGGGGGAGAAGATGGGTTATCGATTGTCTCATGTGTAATTTGTATGCGCGAGTATGAAGGATGAACAGAAAACAGTAATTTGAAATTCTTTCCTTGAGCACGGACTTGCATTAATATTTCCTGAGCGTTTGGCTGGTGTATTTTAGAAATACGGCCTGTTACTATTTGTTGTAATTCAGTTGTCATTGAGATAGTAAATAATCCATCAAAAGCCATAATAATTCCTCTTTCAAAAACATTTTTTTATCAATCGAGTGCTAGCTATAATTGTGAGAGATGTATATCTGTCTAATTTGCTAATCTTTAAAGAGATTCATCTAGCTCTACTTTTATAAAAAAGACTAGAAAAAAAGTAAAAAGTCATTGTTACATTATAAAAGTAACAAACAAGTCTTTGCTTTTCTTTTAATCTTATCATTTTATAGAGGACTTGTGTTATAATCAGTAAAGTATGTATTAAAGTTAGCAGTCTGAGATAGCATGTAATTGAAGGAGATTTTATGCGAAGAGAAAAAGGTATACTAATCGTATTATCAGGTCCATCCGGAGTTGGTAAAGGGACAGTGAGAAAAGAATTATTCTCGGAACCGGGAACAAACTACGAATATTCCATATCTATGACGACAAGACTTCCGCGCGAAGGTGAAGTAGATGGTGTGGATTATTTCTTTAAAAAGAAAGAAGAATTCGAAGAGTTAATTGAGCAAGGTAAGTTGTTAGAGTATGCCTCTTACGTAGGGAATTACTATGGAACCCCAATCGATTATGTGAATGAAACGCTTGACTCAGGTCGAGATGTCTTTTTAGAAATTGAAGTCCAAGGAGCTGCATTGGTACGTGAAAAAGCACCAGATGCGCTTTTTATATTCCTTGCACCTCCTAGCTTGAGTGAGTTGGAGCAACGTTTAATAGGTAGAGGAACTGAAACAGAAGATGTCATCAATTCACGTATTCTTGCTGCAAGGCAGGAACTAGAGATGATGCATCTGTATGATTATGTCGTGGAGAATGATGAAGTAACAAAAGCTTGTTCAAAGATTAATGCAATTGTTGCTGCAGAGCATTGTCGGCGCGAACGTGTAGAAAAAAGATATTTATCCATGTTGGAAGGGGAATTTTAAATGTTATATCCATCAGTAGATTCATTAAAAAATCAAATCGATTCAAAATATTCATTAGTAAGCGTTGCTTCTAAGAGAGCACGTCAATTGCAAGAAGAGGGTGGAGAGCGTCTCGGCATCTACGTTTCTGCAAAACAAGTTGGAAAAGCGTTAGAAGAAGTAGCAGCTGGCGAACTTAAAATCGAATCAGCTAACGAAAACGCTGTATACGAGGACGAAGTATAAAATAACCTTCATTTAGCTTAGATATTGTTAGCTAAAGGAATTGTTAAAAGCCTCGACGGATACCTTAGGAGTAAACCCGCAAGGCTAATCGGATGATGAAGACACCTCCCAAAGAATGTATCTGTTCTTTGGGAGGTTGTTGTTTAGAGAGGGGATTAATAATGTTAACTTCTAAAAGAATTCTTGTTTGTGTTACGGGAGGTATAGCTGTTTATAAAGCGGTTGCTTTAGTAAGCAAGCTTTCACAGGCTGGAGCTGAAGTAAAAGTGATTATGACAGAATCCGCTATGGAATTTGTAAAGCCTTTAAGTTTTCAGGCGATGTCACGAAATGATGTTTACTTTGACACGTTTGATGAAAAAAACTCTAAAGTCATTGCCCATATAGATTTAGCAGACTGGGCAGATTTAGTTATTGTTGCTCCTGCAACAGCTAATACTATCGCAAAGTTAGCAAATGGAATTGCTGATAATATGGTGACCACTACCCTTTTAGCAACTACCGCAGATGTTTGGATCGCACCTGCTATGAATGTACATATGTACGACAATCCTGCAGTAAAACGTAATATTGAAAAGCTTTCAAACGACGGTTATTCATTTATCGAGCCATCTGAAGGCTTTTTAGCATGTGGTTATATTGGTAAGGGAAGACTAGAGGAGCCAGAAAAAATAGTTAAGCTAGTGGAAGAACATTTTGCACCTTGTGATTTGCCTTTAAAAGGTAAAAGAGTAGTTGTCACCGCTGGTCCAACTAGAGAAAAATTAGATCCAGTCCGCTTTTTGACTAATTTTTCTAGCGGAAAAATGGGTTATGCAATGGCAGAGGCTGCATCTAGGCTAGGTGCAGAGACTATTCTCGTTTCGGGTCCAGTTGCTATAGAAGCCCCAAGGAATGTTAAGGTAGTTAATGTTGAAAGTACTGAAGACATGTTTGTTGCAGTACTGGAGCATTTTGATAGTGCATCAATTATAGTCAAAACAGCTGCAGTAGCTGATTATAAAGCGAAAGAAATACACCCTCAAAAGATGAAGAAAAAAGATGGTGAAGTCACTATAGCTCTTGAAAAAACTACGGATATATTGTCAGAGCTTGGAAAACGTAAATCACATCAAATACTAGTTGGTTTTGCAGCTGAAACGAATGATGTAGTCCATTATGCTAAAGGTAAATTAGAGAAGAAGAATGCAGACTATATAATAGCTAATGATGTTACTGAAGAGGGTTCAGGTTTTGGGACAGAAACTAATTCTGTTACGCTGGTTGGAAAGAACGATATAGAAGTTCATTTCCCTCAAAACAGTAAGAAGGAGCTTGCTCTTCAGTTATTTCACACTATTATTGAGCTTGAAAAAGATGAGGCTCTATGATTGTAGAGGTCATAGTTGACGTAGCTGCATATCCTATTGATCGGCCATTTGATTATGTAGTGCCAGGGCATTTAGAGGATTTAGTGGAGCGAGGAAGCCGTGTCCATGTTCCTTTCGGTAATCGAAAAGTGCAAGGATTTATCACGAATATAAAACGAGAAACAGAAGTAGATAGATCGAAGCTAAAGGAAGTTCAATCTATAATAGATGTAGAGCCAGTTATTACAGAGGAACTGCTCAAATTATCCAAGTGGATGACAAAGAAAACTCTCTGCTATGAAATTGATGCACTTCAAGTAATGCTTCCCGCAGCATTGCGAGCGTCTTATAAAAAAAATATTAAAATTGTAGACCCCACCCAATTGGAAAAAGAGATTCTAGAGCTTTTTGGTAGAAAAGAAGTGCTTCCTTATGAAGCTTTTGAAAAATCGGGAATGCTAAAGATGATGAAAAAGCATTTAACTGAAGGAAGTTTAGAGCTCGAAAATGTTATCAAGCAACAAGCAAGGGTCAAAACAGTTACTAAATATACGCTTGTAGATGATAAGGATTTTGTTGTTGGCCAGCTCAATAAACTCACAAAACAAGCAGTGAGACAAAAAGAGTTAATCGAGTGGCTATTAGCTCAAGAAAAAAACTCATTTACAATGCAGGAATTAATTCAGGCTGCAAATGTTAGTAATGCTACCGTCAATACTCTTATTAATAAAAAAATATTAGTGAAAGAGCAAGAAGAAGTGTATCGAGAGATTACTTCGCTCGATTATCAGGATCGTGACAATCACGTTCAGCTAACAGTTGAACAGGAAACAGCATTATCTCATATAACTAAAGCTCAAAACAACGAAGAGAATACAACTTTCCTACTTCATGGCATTACTGGCAGTGGTAAAACAGAAATCTACTTACATGCAATTGAAAAATCTATAGCAGAAGGAAAACAGGCAATAATGCTAGTACCTGAAATTTCCTTGACACCTCAAATGACACGCCGTTTCAAGCTTCGCTTTGGTGATCAGGTGGCTGTCATGCATAGCGGTTTATCTACCGGAGAGAAATTTGATGAGTGGCGCAAAATTTGGCGTGGTGAAGTTATGGTTGTTGTCGGGGCAAGATCCGCAGTATTTGCTCCATTTAAGAATTTAGGTGTCATTATTTTAGATGAGGAGCATGAGTCCTCTTATAAACAGGAGGACACACCTCGCTATCATGCTAGAGATGTGGCAATTTGGAGAAGTGAGTTTCACAAATGCCCCGTTATTTTAGGTAGTGCCACCCCCTCATTAGAATCATATGCACGTGCATCAAAGGGAGTTTATACACTATTATCGTTAAGCATGAGAGCAAAAGAGCAGGCTCTTCCAACAGTTAACATAGTGGATATGCGCGCGGAACTGAAAAGTGGCAATCGTTCCATGTTTAGTCTACCTTTAGCAGATGCAATTCGAGAAAAATTAGAAATGAAGGAACAAATTGTATTATTCCTTAACAAAAGAGGGTTCTCTTCCTTTGTACTTTGTAGAGATTGTGGGACAGTTGTAGAATGCGACCAATGTGATATTTCCTTAACCTACCATCGAGAAGGCGAGCGATTAAAATGTCACTATTGTGGACATGAGGAGCCTGTGCCCCAAGAGTGCCCTGAATGTCAAAGTGAGCACATCCGTTTTTTTGGTACGGGTACACAAAAAGTTGAAGAGGAAATAACTAAATTATTTCCTTATGCCAGAGTATTGCGTATGGATGTGGATACTACAAGGACAAAGGGATCACATGAACGTATACTTAAAAAGTTTGGCGATGGCGAAGCAGATATTTTATTAGGTACACAAATGATAGCCAAGGGATTGGACTTTCCTAATATTACTTTAGTCGGGGTTTTAAATGCAGATACAACTTTGCATATTGCAGATTTTCGGGCTGCTGAAAAGACGTTTCAGCTTATGACGCAGGTTAGTGGTAGAGCAGGAAGGCATGATAAAGAAGGAGTTGTATATATTCAAACATATACTCCAGAGCACTATGCGATAGAGTACTCAAAGGATCAGTTGTACGAGCCTTTTTATCACAATGAAATGATCATGCGTAAGCAATATGAATATCCACCCTTCTATTTCGTAACACTTGTGCAAGTGACTCATGAAAATGTACTCCTTGCAGCTGAATATGCGAAACTTGCTACCGATTGGTTAAGAGATAATTTATCAAGCACGAGTATGGTAATAGGACCAACAGCAAGCGCAATAAGCAAGATACAAAATAGATATCGTTACCAATGTTTGATAAAATACAAAAAAGAACCACTATTAATCGAAAAACTACAGCAACTGATTAAAATTTATCGTACGGAGTGGATAAAAAAAGGTATCGTGCTTACGGTAGACCTTGACCCATCCACAATTTTATAGGCTGTTTGAAAAGAGGACTAAGAAATGGCAATTAGAAATATTATTACACACCCAAATGATTTATTGACTAAAAAATGTGAAGAGGTTCATGTATTTGATGAGAAGCTTGCAAATTTATTGGATGATATGTATGACACGATGATCGCCTCAGATGGAATTGGTCTTGCTGCGCCACAGGTCGGCGAAACGATTCAAGTGGCTATCGTGGATCTAGGAGAAGGACAAGAGGTGATCGAAATGGTCAATCCAGAAGTCGTCGAAATAGGTGGATCAGAAGTAGAAGTTGAAGGCTGTTTAAGCTTCCCGGATATTTATGGAGAGGTGGAGCGACCTTTTTATGTGAAGGTAGAGGCACAGGATCGTGATGGCGCTTTATATGAGTTAGAGGCAGAGGACTATGAAGCAAGAGCAATCCTTCATGAAATTGATCATCTACACGGGGTTCTATTCACTACTAAAATTACTCGTTATGTTGATGTGGAAGAATTGGAGAATGAACTGGAGGAAGAGCTATGACATCCATTGTATTTATGGGTACACCTGCCTTTTCGGCTCCTATTTTACGCATGCTAGTGGAAGAGGGTTATGAAGTAAGTGCAGTCGTAACTCAACCTGACCGCCCAGTTGGAAGAAAAAAAGTTTTAACGCCGTCACCTGTAAAGGAAGAGGCTTTAGAACTTGGATTACCGATTATTCAACCTAACAAGTTAAAGGGCTCTGAGGAGCTCAATCAAATACTTAATCTTGCTCCAGATTTAATCATAACTGCTGCCTTTGGACAAATATTGCCGAAGGAGCTCTTAGAGGCTCCAAAATACGGTTGTATTAATGTGCATGCTTCCTTGCTTCCTTCCTATCGTGGAGGAGCTCCAATACACCAAGCAATAATAGATGGTCAAGATAAAACCGGGGTTACCATCATGTATATGGAAGAAAAGCTAGATGCAGGAGATATTATATCGCAACGTGAAATCCCTATTACTCATTTAGATGATACCGGAATTCTTTTTGATAAATTAAGCGAAGTAGGTACACTGCTTTTAAAAGAGACTTTGCCGCTAATCATCACAGGTCGAAACGAACGCATAGTACAAGATGAATCGCTTGTGACCTATGCGAAAAATATTTCACGTGAGCAGGAAAGAATAGACTGGACTAAATCTGCTTTAGAAATTCACAACCAAATACGTGGTCTTCATCCATGGCCAGTAGCATATACAACATTGGATGGACAAACAGTGAAGCTTTGGAAAGCGGATATAATAGAAGTAAATACAAATGAACTGCCAGGTACAGTTGTAAAAATAGAATCGGATTACCTTGTTGTCCAAACAGGCGCTGAAGAAGCAATTCGAATTGACGAACTACAGCCAGCTGGAAAGAAAAGAATGTCTGCAAATGACTATTTGCGTGGCGTTGGTTCTAAATTGCGAATAGGAGATAAATTTGAATGACAAAAAAGAACGAAAAAATATGGACTGGTAATGTTAGGGATGCAGCCTTAACTATTTTAATGGCGGTTGAAAAACAACAAGCATATAGTAACCTTTTGCTGCATCAGACAATTGAAAAGTACAATATTGAGCCAAAAGATCGAGCGTTGTTAACCGAGTTAACCTATGGAACACTTCAGCATAAAATGACTTTGGATTATTATCTAAAACCATTTATAAAAGGAAAGCTTGACGATTGGGTTAGACAGCTTCTTCGATTATCTCTATATCAAATCCATTATTTATCTAGAATTCCTGATCATGCAGCAGTGAATGAAGCGGTTAATATAGCAAAGAGAAGAGGTCATAAAGGAATTTCTGGAGTAGTGAACGGTATTTTGCGTTCAATTCTTCGAGAGGGGGTTAGTTCGACAGAAAGTATTGTGGACGATGTCGAGCGTCTTTCTATTGAAACAAGTCACCCTCTTTGGATGGTTAAACGATTTATATCAGAATATGGTTTCGAAACAACTAAGAAAATGCTTGAGGAAAACAATGAGCCACCAGTAACAACTTTGCGTGTCAATTTGTTTAAACGAACTGTAGAGCAAGTGATGCATTTGATGACACAAGAAGGATATGTCGTTGCACAAAGCGAAGTTATTCCAGAGTGTATTTATTTGTTTAATGGCCAGGCAGCAAAAACCACCGCTTTCCAAAAAGGATTTGTTACGATTCAAGACGAAAGCTCCATGATCCCAGCGTATGCCCTTCAACCTGAACCGGGCATGATTGTTTTAGATATGTGCTCAGCACCAGGAGGAAAAACAACACATATTGCTGAAAAAATGAAAAACACTGGTAAGCTTGTAGCTATGGATATCCATCAACATAAATTGAAGCTAGTAAAAGAAAATGCGGAAAGGCTGGGCTTTAGTTTCATAGAAACAGTTGAAAAGGATGGACGCAAAGCTTCTGAGTTATTCCCAGAGCAAACATTTGACCGTATTTTAGTGGACGCTCCTTGCAGTGGTTTAGGTGTTATGAAAAGAAAGCCAGATATTAAATACACAAAAAATGAAAAGGATTTTGATTCATTAAAGCCTATTCAGCTCAAATTGTTAGATGAAGCATATAAGCTATTGAAGCCAAATGGATTAATGGTTTATAGTACGTGTACAGTGGATAAGGAAGAAAATGAAGGAACCGCTAAACTATTTTTGGAAAATCACCCAGATATGCAACTAAAATCTTTTCCAGACGTTGTAAAAAATATAAAACAACAAGAAGAGGATGGTATGTTACAGCTGTTTCCTCAAGACTTAAGAAGTGACGGATTTTTTGTAGCAGTTTTTCAAAAACAGAGCTGATTGCAACGAGCTCTATCTATGAAGAGGTGAAGGTATAAATGAGGTTCGTTGTTAAAACTGATGTAGGCATGAAAAGAACGATCAATGAAGATCGTGTGGGTGTATTTCAGCGAGAGGATGGTCGTGTATTAGCGGTTGTTGCAGACGGAATGGGCGGACATAATGCCGGGGATGTAGCAAGTGAAATGGCCATTACAGAATTTGAAAAATATTTTCATGCTTATAATCCTTCTGTTGTTCCAGAAAAAGAATGGTTAATGTACACTTTCCAAACGATAAATCAGCTTATAGCTCAGCATTCTACCTCAAATACAGGCTGTGAAGGAATGGGGACTACATTAATTGCCGGCTTGTTTGAAAACAGTAAAGGCAGTAAAGGAATTATTGCGCATATAGGAGATAGCCGTGTTTATCAAATTACCGAAAATTTGGTTCAACAGATTACAAGAGATCACTCTTTTGTAAATGTACTGCTCGATTCAGGAGAAATTAATGAAGAGCAAGCAAAAACTCATCCTATGAAAAATGCAATTATGAAGGCTGTCGGAACAGAAAAAACTATTCATCCAGATTTTTTTGAGGTAGAATTTGTCGCTAATTCTTATTTTCTTTTTTGCACAGACGGATTAAGTAACAAATTAAGTGAATCCTTTATACAAAGCCTGCTTTACTCCAAGAAGTCTCTTCAAGTAATGGGAGATGAATTAGTGGAGGAAGCGAACAAGTCAGGTGGAGAAGATAATATCTCTCTGATTTTGTTAACAAACAAGGATGAGGAGGTGTAAGGATGTTAATCGGTAAAAGAGTTAGCGGCAGATATAAATTGCTAGAAATGATTGGTGGAGGCGGCATGTCCAATGTTTATTTGGCACATGACATGATTTTAGACAGAGATGTCGCGATTAAAGTATTGCGATATGATTTTTCTAACGAAGAAGAATTACGTCGTCGCTTTCAACGTGAAGCACTATCTGCAACAAGCCTTACACACCCTAATATAGTCAATATTTATGATGTCGGAGAAGATGAAGATATTCATTATATTGTTATGGAACATGTAAAAGGTGAAACGTTAAAACAATACATACAGAGTAATGCACCGGTTTCACCGATCAAATCAATCACTATTATGAAACAGTTAACTTCTGCAATTTCTAATGCACATAATAATCATATTATTCATCGGGATATTAAACCCCAGAATATTTTATTGGACGAGCAAGAAAATGTGAAAATAACTGATTTTGGAATAGCGATGGCATTGAGTGCGACCTCCCATACGCAGACCAATTCAGTATTAGGTACAGTACATTATTTATCACCAGAACAAGCACGTGGGGGCACAGCAACTAGAGAATCTGATATATATGCATTAGGTATAGTATTATTTGAACTTCTAACAGGACAGCTTCCTTTTTCGGGAGAATCAGCTGTTTCGATTGCCTTAAAGCACTTACAGGCTGAAACACCTTCAGTTAGAGCAATTAATCCTGCAATCCCACAAAGTCTTGAAAACGTAGTATTAAAAGCAACTGCAAAAGATCCTAGAAATAGATATCGTTCTGCTGAGGAAATGGAAAGAGACTTATCAACTGCCATGTCACCAGAAAGGTCTAATGAACCAAAATTTGTTGTACCGGTAGACGATGGAGCTACCAAGGTGCTTCCTATTATTAAAGAGCCTGTTTCTTTCGAGGATGTAGCAGAAACAAAAAAAATACCTACGGAGGCTCCTTCACCAGTATCAACAAAGAAGCCAAAGAAAAAAATAAAAAAATGGAAAGTTATAACAGGGATAATTGCTGGCTTGATTTTACTTGCATTAATCATCATTATTGCTTTCCCGGGATTGTTTAAACCAGACAAGATAGAGGTTCCACCTATTGCTGGGTTAGAATTAGAGGCTGCCATAAAGCTACTTGAATCAGAAGGCTTCGTCATTGGGGAGCAAATATTGGAATTTGACGATGAGATTGAAAAGGATCATGTTATTCGTACAACTCCGGAAGAGGGGAAAATGCGCGATAAAGAAACTGAAGTAGATCTTTACGTATCTCAAGGTAAAAAAACATCAGCAATGAGTAACTATGAAAACCAGGATATTGATCAGGTGAAGGCTTTGTTACAAAAGCAAGGATTTCGTAGTATCGATGATAGTGATAAAATATACACTTCTGCTTCCGCTGGTACCATCTTAAAGCAAGAACCTGCAGCTGGAGAAGATATTATACCAGAAGAAACTGACATCTATTTCCAAGTTAGTCTTGGACCAGAAATGATTACACTAAGAGACTTAAGGGAATATAATGAAAAAAACCTTAACGAATATGCAACAAGTACAGGTATAAAGGTCGTAAGAACAAAAGAAGTACATCATGATAAGATTCCAAAGGGAGCAGTTGTAGAACAATCCCCTGCACCTAATGTGAAGATAGTTAAAGGGAGTACGGTAGAGGTAGTAATTTCTAAAGGACCTCAGCAAAAGAAGACTCAGACAGTTGTGAAAACCGTAACCATTGAATATTTACCTCCAGAAATAGATGGAGAGGACGGAGAAGAGGACGGAGAGATGGAACAGGAAGTGGTTCCACAAATTATTCGTATCTACATCCAAGACAAAAACCATAAATTAACTGATCCCCCTGTGGAAGAATTTGAAATTACTTCAACAATCGATAAAAAGATTTCATTAGAAATTGTAGAAGGCGAGACAGGTGGATACCTTATCAAAAGGGATCAAGAGGTTGTAGCGCAAGATAGCGTATCATATGAATAAATTAGGGAGGCATAGGATGCCAAACGGACAAATAAGAAAAGCACTTAGTGGATTTTACTATGTATATGACAACGGTAACATCATACAATGCAGAGGGAGAGGCGTCTTTAGAAATAGAGGCGAGTCTCCTCTAGTAGGTGATTTTGTCGACTATACGGTAGAAGGAGAAAACGATGGAACTATCACCGTTCTTCATGAAAGAAAAAATAACCTAGTTCGTCCGCCAATTGCTAATATTGATCAAGCGATTTTAGTTTTTTCTATTAAAGAACCAGATTTTAATACCATTTTATTGGATCGCTTTTTAGTAGTTCTAGAATCGTTTAATATTGAGCCAATCATTTGCTTGACGAAAAGTGATTTAATGGATGAAAAAATGAAAAAAACAATGGCAGTATATATTTCTGACTATGAAAAAATTGGTTATGAAATATTAATGACCTATAAAGATGATCCGGCTTTTCATGAAAAAATTTCCCCGGTTTTAAAAGGAAAAACCACGGTACTAGCTGGTCAGTCTGGAGTAGGGAAATCTACTTTACTGAATACAATTCTACCTTCGCTAGATTTAAAAACAGGTGTAATTTCTGATGCTTTAGGAAGAGGAAAGCATACGACCAGACATGTAGAGTTAATAGAGGTTTGTGATGGTCTTTTAGCGGATACGCCTGGTTTTAGTTCCTTTGAATTCGATTTAATGGAAAAAGAAGAACTATCTAGTTGTTTTCCAGACTTTGTAGAACGTCAAGATGGTTGTAAATATCGTGGATGCTTACACGTAAATGAACCTAAATGTGCAGTTAAGCAAGCAGTAGAGCTAGGAGAAATAAAAGATTACCGATATAAACATTATCTACAGTTTTATGAAGAAATCGTAGAAAGAAAGCCGAGGTACTAAAAATGATAAAAATTGCACCTTCCATCTTAGCCGCAAATTTTGCTAAATTAGGAGAAGAAGTTTTAGAGGTTGAAAAGGCTGGAGCTGAACTTATTCATATTGATGTGATGGACGGCCACTTTGTTCCCAATATTACGATGGGTCCAATTGTTGTGGAAGCTCTTCGTCCACTAACAAATCTACCGCTGGATGTACATTTAATGATTGAAAATGCAGACCAGTACATTGAAGCTTTCGCTAAGGCAGGAGCTGATTATATTACAGTACATGTGGAGGCCTGTCCGCATCTACATAGAACTATTCAACTGATTCGTTCCTTTGGAGTTAAGCCCGGGATCGTATTAAACCCACATACACCAATAGAAACTATTCAACATGTGTTAGAGGATATAGACATGGTTTTATTTATGACAGTGAATCCAGGATTTGGTGGTCAAAAGTTTATTCATTCTGTTGTACCGAAAGTAAAACAGCTTTCACAGATTATTAAAGAAAGAAATCTTTCTATAGAAATAGAGATTGATGGTGGTATTAACGAAGAAACTATTGTTCCTTGTGTAGAAGCTGGTGCAACTATTCTTGTAGCTGGCTCTGCTATATACAACGCACCAGATAAAGCTAAAGCTCTTCAAAGAATTAAAGCTGCTGGATTAAGCGCGGTTTCTAGATGAAACGTGTCTTCATTTGTTCTGGAGGCCCTTTAGAGGAAGTTGTTGATCTTAGACAGCTTCCTTTTTTTCAAGAAGAAACTATTTTCATTGGAGCAGATAGAGGTGCCTTTCATTTAATCAATGCTAACATTATTCCAAATGAGATTATTGGTGATTTCGATTCTATTAGCGAGGAAGAGCTGAACGTTTTACGTGAAAAAATAACTCATATATCTATTTTGCCTACGGATAAGGATGAGACAGATACACACTTAGCGTTATTAGAGGCTATGAAATATAATCCAACAGAAGTCATTTTAACTGGTGCAAGTGGCGCACGCTTAGATCACTATCAAGCTGCTTTACATGACGTTTATTACTTCCAGAAACGGTATCCAAAAGTATCCTTTTATATTCAAAACAATAAAAATAAACTTCAATTTTTACTACCTGGTACTCATTACATACAAAAACAGGAAGAATACAAATATATTTCCCTCTACCCTTTTGGTGAGAAGATTGGGAACGTGAATCTTGATGGTTTCTTATACAATGTAGAAAATGAAGTAGTGAATTATGGTAATGCGAAGTTTACTAGTAATGAACAAGTAGAACGAACAAGTACTATCTCCTTTGAGTCGGGCATATGTTTAATGATAAGAAGCAGTGACTAAAAGGGAGGAAATATGTGTGAAGGTCTACACTTTTAAATTACCTAAATCAGTTAGTAGTATTATGAAGGTATGTATTCGTCTGTTTAAAAAGGACGAGGAGAAAAAATAGTTTTAGACAGAAATAATGCCAGGTCGACGAATAGTCAACCTGGCATTAACTATGAGAGCGATTATACGCGCTCAATTTTTCCTGATTTTAAAGCTCTAGCAGAAACCCATACACGTTTAGGTTTACCGTCTACAAGAATACGGACCTTTTGAAGGTTTGCCCCCCATGTACGCTTGTTAGCGTTCATTGCGTGAGAACGAGCATTACCAGAACGAGCTTTACGCCCAGTGATTGCACATACTTTTGGCATTATAATTTCCTCCTTTAAAAAAGAAGCTGAAAGATTTTTCAGTTCGATATTTCACATACTTTAATAATTTACCACAGTCTCTTTTGATAAGCAAGTATATCAAGAAAAAAACCTTTACACTATAAAATAGAAAAGTTGGTTTGGCTTTGACTTGCAGTAATGGTCTTTACATAGTTACTATAGTATCAGGAATTGTATTTTCACGAAATGGCAATCTAATTACACTTTATGCAAAAAGTAGACGAATAGAAACGTGTCTTTTATAATTTTAAAGGGTGTAGTACAATAAGGGATAGTCAAAAAGGACTTGGGAGGTTTCAACATGTCAATAGAATTAACAAATGAATTCGGGCACATTGATATATCACAAGATACAATTGCACAGATTGCTGGCGGAGCCGCGATTGAATGCTATGGTATCGTAGGTATGGCATCAAAGCATCAAATCAGAGATGGTTTAACAGATATATTAAGAAAAGAAAATTTTACTAAAGGTGTTATTGTTAGACAGGACAAAGAAGATCTACATATCGATATGTATATTATTGTGAGTTACGGAACAAAAATTTCTGAAATCGCTTATCAAGTCCAATCCAAAGTGAAATATACACTGAATAAATCTCTTGGTATGTCGGTGAAATCCGTAAATGTTTACGTACAAGGAGTTCGCGTGGCAAACGTGTGATTAAGGAGAGAAAACAATGAAATCAATCAATGGTAATCAATTTGCAGATATGGTCAAGATGGGAGCACACCATCTTTTTCAAAACGCGGACTATGTCGATGCATTAAACGTATTTCCTGTTCCTGATGGTGACACAGGGACAAATATGAATCTTTCAATGACCTCGGGAGCTAAAGAAACTGCTGCCCACACGAGTGAGCACATCGGTAAAACTGCTCAAGCATTATCCAAGGGGTTATTGATGGGGGCAAGGGGAAACTCAGGAGTTATCTTATCTCAGCTTTTCAGAGGCTTCGGTAAATCTATTGAGCAATATGCTACTTTGGATGCGAAGCAATTTGCTCAAGCTCTGCAATACGGCGTGGAAACTGCCTATAAAGCGGTTATGAAGCCGGTCGAAGGTACAATTTTGACTGTTGCTAAAGACTCTGCTAAAAAAGCAGTGGAAGTTAGTGAAACTGTTACAGATATCCCTGAATTAATGGCAGCTGTTGTAGAAGAGGCAAAACAATCACTGAATAGAACTCCAGACCTATTACCTGTTTTAAAAGAAGTTGGGGTAGTAGATAGTGGTGGACAAGGCTTAGTATTTGTATATGAGGGCTTCTTAGCAAGCTTAAAGGGAGAAGAACTTCCTGAGAAAACGGTTAGTAACTCTATGGATGATTTGGTAAGTGCCGAGCATCATAAAAGTGTTCAAGGATTTATGGACACGGCAGACATTGAATTCGGATTTTGTACGGAGTTTATGGTTCGTTTCGAAGAAGGGAAAAAATCCTTTGACGAAAATGATTTCCGCAATGATTTAAGTGCATATGGAGATTCTCTATTAGTAATTTCTGACGATGAGATTGCTAAAATTCATATACACTCTGAAACTCCAGGTGAAGTATTGACGTATGGTCAGCAATATGGAGATCTTATCAAAATTAAAATTGAAAATATGCGTCAGCAACATACGGAAATAGTTGGTGAAGGCCATTCAGCTGAAGCTGCTGTAAAAAAAGCTGAAGTGCATCCATATGCAGTGGTTACTGTTGCAATGGGTACCGGAGTTGCAGAATTATTAAGAAGCTTAGGTGCTTCAGCTGTAATAGAAGGTGGACAAACAATGAACCCTTCTACAGAGGATATTGTAAAAGCAGTTGAATCGGTAGGTGCAGAGCGTGTATTAATCCTTCCAAATAACAAAAATATTGTAATGGCTGCTGAACAAGCGGCTGAAGTATTAGGAATAGAAGCAGCTGTTGTGCCAACAAAAACGATTCCTCAAGGGATGGCTGCAATTTTGGCATTCAATGCTCAAGTAAGTGTTGAAGAAAACAAAAAGAATATGACTGCAGCATTTTCTCATGTAAAAACTGGTCAGGTTACCTTTGCTGTTCGTGATACGTCCATTGACGGCGTTGAGATTAAAAAAGATGATTTCATGTCTTTAGCAGAAGGTAAAATTATTCTTTCTCAGCCTTCTAGAGTCGAAGCAGCCACTAAACTGGCAAATGAATTGATTGATAATGATTCAGAAATAGTAACTGTTATATACGGCGAAGATGTTTCTGAAGAAGAAGCAGGCAAGTTTGCTGCTTATATCGAAGAACAATTTGAGGATGTTGAAGTAGAACTTTATAACGGTAAACAACCGTTATATCCATATATCTTATCGGTCGAATAAAGAAGAGCGACTCCGCGTGGGAGAAATCCCACGCGTTTTTTTTAAGATGTGAGGCTGAATTATTAAAAAAATATTTGCTGACATTTTCATCAAACAATTAGGATATGTTAATTTAATCATCCTTTAACAAGGATGAGTATTGTATTTCTTTCGTACAATACTTTTGTTTAAACATCCCAATAAGTGTAAAATAGAATTATTAACATGAAAGAGAGGTCTGTCAATTGAAATTCAAGTCTGTTTTTGACATAATTGGACCGGTTATGATTGGACCATCCTCTTCTCACACTGCTGGAGCAGCACGTATAGGGCGGGTGGCAAGAGATTTATTTGGAAAGCAACCTACATGGGCAAAAATCCATCTTTATGGTTCCTTTGCCGAGACATATAAAGGACATGGAACGGATGTCGCAATTATCGGCGGCTTACTTGATTACGACACTTTTGATGAGCGGATTAAAACTGCGTTTAGTGATGCAGAAAAAGTTGGCTTGTCTTATGAATTTATCCCTGAGACAGGACATACCGAGCATCCAAACACAGCAAGGATTGTGTTAGGAGACGACGAACGAGAAATGTCGATGGTTGGTATTTCTATTGGTGGAGGTAAGACAGAAATAACTGAACTTAATGGTTTTCCATTAAGGTTATCCGGCAACTTAGCTGCTATATTAGTAGTTCATGAAGATCGTTCAGGATGTATTGCAAGCGTTGCCAATTGCTTGGCAAAGTATGATATAAATATCGGTCATATGGAGGTTTCTCGAAAAGAGAAAGGGAATATGGCCCTGATGGTTATTGAAGTTGACCAAAATGTGAACGAGGATATATTAGAAGAACTTAAGACCTTGCCGAATATAACCAAGGTTACAAGGATAGTAGATTAAGGAGGGGTACGATGGAAGTCTTATTTCGGAATGTGCGTGAATTAGTAGATAGAGCTAACAAAGAAAATAAGCTGATATCTGAAATAATGATCGAGCAAGAAATTCTTATGACAGAACGCACCCGTGAAGAAATTTTAACACAAATGGATCGTAATCTAACGGTTATGGAAGAAGCTGTAGAGAAGGGACTAAAGGGAGTTCATTCAACTTCTGGGTTGACTGGAGGAGATGCGGTACTTTTACAAGCTTATATGCAAAAGGGGAACTCTCTTTCAGGAGAGTTAATGCTGGATGCTGTAAGTAAAGCAGTGGCAACCAATGAGGTAAACGCGGCAATGGGTACTATCTGTGCAACACCTACAGCTGGATCTGCAGGTGTTGTGCCAGGAACTTTATTTGCTGTCAAAAATAAATTAAATCCAACTCGTGAACAGATGATCCGATATCTTTTTACTGCAGGTGCATTCGGGTTTGTCGTAGCTAACAATGCTTCTATATCTGGAGCTGCGGGTGGTTGTCAAGCAGAGGTAGGGTCTGCAGCGGGTATGGCCGCGGCCGCTATTGTAGAGATGGCTGGTGGTACACCGTCGCAATGCTCAGAAGCATTTGCTATTACACTAAAAAACATGCTTGGATTAGTTTGTGACCCTGTTGCCGGATTAGTGGAAGTACCTTGTGTGAAGAGAAATGCAATGGGTGCCTCTAATTCTTTAGTGGCAGCAGATATGGCTTTAGCCGGGGTTACTAGTCGAATACCATGCGATGAAGTAATAGATGCTATGTATAAAATAGGTCAAACAATGCCAACAGCATTAAAAGAAACTGCTCAAGGAGGATTAGCTGCTACACCAACAGGAAAATGGTTAGAAGCAAAGATCTTTGGCGGGGCTGTGGTCAGCAGTGGAAAATAAGGTAGACGAATTAGTTACCTCTTTAAAGGGTGTTGGAAGTGGGACTGCTAAGGCGTTAGAAGAGCTAGGGATTATCACATTAGAGGATTTAGTGATGACCTTTCCTTATAGACATGAAGATTTTCGATTAAAAAACTTAGCAGAAACAGCTCATAATGAGAGAGTAACAGTGGAAGGAAGGGTCGAAAGTGAACCTTCTCTTCTTTTTTTAGGAAAAAATAAATCCAGATTGCAGGTTCGTTTGTTGGCTGGACAGCATCTGATTAAGGCAGTATTTTTTAACCAAGCCTATTTGAAATCTAAAATTACACCTGGATCTGTAATCACGGTTACTGGCAAGTGGGACAGAGGGCGTCAGGTTATTAATGTCTCTACCTTTTCTGCAGGACCGAAAACGGACCAACAGGATTTTGAACCTGTCTATTCGCTAAAAGGGTCCATAAGCCAAAAGATTTTCAGACGATTCATGAGACAAGCTTTAGATGAGTTAAAAGGGTATATTATGGACCCTTTACCGGAATCTATCCGTTCCGCTTATAAACTACCCGACATAGTAGAAGCTCTCGAGGGGATACATTTTCCGCAGGATGCCAATCATTCAAAAAATGCAAGAAGACGGTTTGTTTATGAGGAATTACTTAACTTTCAACTAAAAATGCAGGCGATTAAGAAAGTCCGAAAAGAACAAAATGTTGGGAATAGTATTGCTTTTGACAATGAACGATTAAAAATCCTCATTGAATCCTTACCTTATGAGCTAACGGATGCTCAAAAGAGAGTTGTCAATGAGATTTGTCGAGATTTGAAGGAGCCACATCGTATGAATAGACTTTTGCAAGGGGATGTGGGATCTGGAAAGACAGTCGTGGCCGCTATTTGTTTATATGCAATTATTACTGCTGGATATCAAGGAGCTTTGATGGCGCCAACAGAGATACTTGCAGAGCAGCACGCCGCTTCCTTAGATGCATGGCTCGCTCCGCTTGGAGTTAGAATTGCACTTTTAACAGGATCTACCAAACAAAAAGCAAGAAGAATTGTATTGGAAAATTTAGCAGAAGGTAATATTGATTTGCTCATAGGTACTCATGCATTAATCCAACCTGAAGTTTCTTTTAAAAAGCTTGGTTTGGTTATAACCGATGAGCAGCATCGTTTCGGTGTAGAGCAAAGAAAAGTATTAAAGGAAAAAGGAGAGAATCCTGATGTACTTTTTATGACGGCAACTCCTATTCCACGAACTTTAGCGATAACAGCATTTGGAGAAATGGATGTTTCTATTATCGATCAAATGCCAGCTGGAAGAAAATCAATTGATACACATTGGATGAAGGAGGACCAACTTCCTAAACTAATTAGTCGGTTGAAAAAAGAACTAGCAAATGGTAGACAAGCCTATATTATCTGTCCCCTAATTGAGGAGTCTGAAAAATTAGACGTTCAAAATGCTGTCGATGTTTACAATATGATGTCAAATGAACTTGGTAAAGATTACACTGTTGGCTTAATGCACGGTCGACTTCACTCCGATGAAAAGGATGAAGTGATGAGAGAATTCACGGATGGAAATATTCATGTGTTAGTTTCTACAACAGTTGTGGAAGTAGGAGTAAATGTTCCTAATGCTTCGTTCATGATTATTTTTGATGCAGAACGCTTTGGACTTGCTCAACTGCACCAACTTCGCGGAAGGGTAGGACGTGGAGAGCATCAATCTTATTGTATACTTCTTGCAGATCCTAAAACAGAAGAAGGAAAGGAACGCATGATGTCTATGACGGAAACTAACGATGGATTCGTTTTGGCAGAAAAAGATTTAGAACTTCGTGGACCTGGGGATTTCTTCGGGAAAAAGCAAAGTGGCTTACCTGAATTCAAAATTGCCGATTTGGTTCATGATTATAGAGCTTTAAATACAGCTAAAATAGATGCAGAACGTCTACTAGAATCTGAGCATTTCTGGAAATCCGATGAAATGGAAGGTCTTCGAAACACTCTGATAAATTCAAAAGCATTGGATGGAGAAAGGATTAACTAAAAAGAATGCATGGATGATGTGAAATCATTCCTTGCATTCTTTTTTTAATGTTTATATACTGATATTAGTACCAAGTGCTAAAATGGCGGTGAATAGCTTGAAATATACGAAAAAAGAAAGACAAAGGCTTTTATTAGAAACTCTAGATAAAAATCCTTTTATAACGGATGAAAATTTAGCATCTACCTTTAAAGTGAGTGTGCAAACTATTCGTTTGGATCGAATGGAGTTGTCCATTCCTGAGTTGCGTGAGAGAATTAAGTCTGTAGCTGCTCATAATTTTGAAGAAGAGGTTAAATCACTCCCAATCGATGAAGTGATTGGAGAAATTATAGATATAGATTTAGATAAGCAAGCAATATCCTTATTGGATATAACGCAAGACCATGTTTTTGCTAGAAATGGTATAGCTAGAGGACATCATCTATTTGCCCAAGCAAATTCATTGGCGGTCGCGGTCATTAACGATGAGCTGGCTTTAACGAGAAAATCCAACATTACATTTGTGCAGCCAGTGAAGGCTGGAGACCGAGTTATAGCAAAAGCTGTAGTTCTTTCCAGTGATCCTGAAAAAAACAGCACACTTATTAAAGTCACAAGCAAGGTAGAAAATGAAACAGTGTTTGTTGGCGAATTTAACATGTATCGAGAAACTATGACTTAAAAAAGGTGATTAAAAATGAAAATATCTATAGATGCAATGGGCGGAGATAACGCCCCTCATGAAATAGTTAAAGGGGTCTATGAAGCTTTAGAGGCTTTCGACGATCTAGAAATTATTATGTTTGGGGACGAGAATAAACTAGAAACGCTTGTAACTAAGCATGAACGTTTGAAGGTTGTCCATACAGATGAAGTGATTGAAGGAACAGATGAGCCAGTGCGTGCCATCCGTAAAAAGAAAAATTCCTCTATGGTCAAAATGGCAGAATCGGTCAAAAACGGTGAAGCGGATGCTTGTGTTTCTGCTGGTAACACAGGGGCACTGATGGCAGCGGGATTATTCATAGTCGGCAGAATTGACCAAGTAGATCGTCCGGCATTGGCTCCTACTCTACCAACAATTGATGGAAAAGGGTTTGTAATGCTTGATCTTGGTGCAAATGCAGATGCAAAGCCCGAGCATTTGCAGCAATTCGCAGTAATGGGAAGTGTCTATGCGGAGAAGGTTCGTGGGATTTCTAATCCGCGCGTTGGTCTTTTGAATATTGGAACGGAAGATAAAAAGGGAAATGAGCTAACGAAAGCCGCGTTTACACTTTTGAACGAGACCCCTGTTAATTTTATAGGCAATATAGAAGCTAGAGATTTATTGTATGGTGTGGCGGATGTAGTGGTTACAGACGGATTTACAGGCAATATGGTATTAAAAACGATTGAAGGTACGGCAGCAGGGATATTTACCTTATTAAAAGAAGCTTTTAATACTTCGACAAAAACTAAAATCTCAGCATTGCTTGTAAAGGATCAACTAAAAGTATTAAAAAATAAATTGGATTACTCAGAGTATGGTGGAGCAGGGCTTTTTGGCTTAAAGGCTCCTGTTATCAAGGCACATGGTTCTTCTAATGGACGTGCGGTATTCCATGCGATTAGACAAGCGCGAACAATGGTAGAAAATAATGTTTCCGACATTATCTACACAACATTACGAAAGGAATCCTCCAATGACTAAAATAGCTTTTATATTTCCAGGACAAGGTTCCCAGACTGTCGGGATGGGGCAACAGCTAATCGAAAGTAACAGTGAAAGAAAGAAATTTTATGAACGAGCAGATCAAAAGTTAGGGTTCTCCCTATCGGACATCATGTTGAATGGTCCATCTGAGGAACTTACTAAAACTTATCACGCGCAGCCAGCATTACTAACAACAAGCATAATGATTGCAAAATCTTTGATTGACATAGGTATTACGCCAGATTATACTGCTGGTCATAGCTTAGGTGAATACTCTGCGTTAGTAGCATCTGGAGCACTTAGCTTTGAAGATGCAGTTTCGCTAGTTCACCAGCGTGGTCTTTATATGAATGAAGCTGTTCCAGCTGGAGAAGGGGCCATGGCTGCAATATTAGGCCTCGAAGCTTCTTTGTTAAAAGAGGTCACGCAGGAAGTTTCAACCAATGGAGATATAGTGCAAATTGCAAATCTTAACTGCCCTGGTCAAATTGTTATTTCAGGAACAGCGGCAGGAGTAGAAAAGGCTTCTGCTAAAGCGAAGGAGGTAGGTGCTAAAAGAGCAATCCCCTTAGCCGTAAGCGGACCATTCCATTCCGAATTAATGAGACCAGCTGCACATAAACTAGATGCAGCAATTGATTCTATTAATCTTTCGGATGCAATACCTCCAGTTATTTCAAATGTGACAGCCTTGCCAGTAGAGAAGGCGGCAGATATGAAGGATCTATTAGTGGAGCAATTGTATTCTCCAGTCCGCTGGGAAGAGTCTATTCGACAAATGCTTGATCTTGGTGTGGATATATTTATCGAATGTGGTCCTGGTAAAGTATTAAGTGGTCTAGTCAAAAAAGTAGATCGCTCTGTTGCTACTTATTGTGTTTATGATGAGGCTTCCATGCAGCAAGCGATTACTGAAATAGGAGAGGTTATCAATGGGTAAATTAGATGGTAAATCCACAATTGTCACAGGTGCATCTCGAGGTATTGGTAGGGATATTGCACTTTACCTAGCAAGCGAAGGAGCAAAGGTAGCGGTAAATTATAGTGGGAGCAAAGAAAAGGCAGAAGCCGTAGTGAAAGAAATTCAATCGCGCGGTGGTGAAGCCTTTGCTATTCAAGCAAATGTAGATCAAGCTGAGGATGTCCAAAACTTGGTCAATCAAACCATTGAAACCTTCGGCTCCATTGATATTTTAGTTAACAATGCTGGCATTACTCGTGATAATCTACTGATGCGTATGAAGGAGCAAGAGTGGGATGATGTTTTGAATACAAACCTAAAAGGTGTGTTTCTCTGTACAAAGGCTGTTACGAGACAAATGATGAAACAGCGCAAAGGGCGTATTATAAATATAACTTCCATTGTCGGGGTATCTGGAAATGCTGGACAAGCCAATTATGTAGCTGCTAAGGCGGGTGTAATAGGTTTAACAAAATCCTCTGCTAAGGAATTAGCTTCTCGTAATATTACAGTTAACTCAGTTGCTCCTGGTTTTATCACAACTGATATGACTGATGCTTTACCTGAAGATATCAAAAAACAAATGCTTAGCCAAATACCTTTGGCAAAATTCGGTAATCCTGAAGACATTGCTAACGCGGTAGCATTTTTAGCATCAGACGATGCTAGTTATATTACTGGGCAAACTATCCACGTCAATGGCGGCATGTATATGTAATGCCAGACGGAACTTAAGTAAGCACTATCTGATTTAGAATGTATTATATTTCATGTGAAATAGCCTTTCATAGACAAGAAGTTTTTTGTATAATCATTGAGGGGAGGTGACAAATGTGTCAACAGTTTTAGAACGTGTAACTAAAGTTATCGTAGATCGTCTTGGAGTAGACGAAAGCGAAGTAAAATTAGAAGCATCCTTCCGTGATGATTTAGGTGCCGACTCACTAGATGTAGTTGAGTTAGTAATGGAGCTTGAAGATGAGTTCGATATGGAGATTTCGGATGAAGATGCTGAGAATATTTCAACTGTGGGTAGCGCAGTTAGCTATATTGAAAGCAAACAAGGCTAATATTAAATAGTCACATTTTTATATAGTTGCTCTATATACGAAGGTGGATAAAGTTAAATAGCAACAGAGACGTTTTTTATTCTTCCGAATAAAAAGCGTCTCTATTTCTTTTTGCACATTGCTTTATAAACAGGTAAACTTAAACAGATAGATGTTAAGTAAGAAAGGCAGATCAGGATGAAAGTAAATAGAAAAAACAACCACCCTAAAAAAACGGGGTTCCCAGAAAGCGTTAAACAACAGTTCCAAAAATTTCAAAATCATTTTGAAATCCAATTCAATAATCCGACATTATTGTATCAAGCCTTTACCCATTCATCCTATGTGAATGAGCATCGACGTAAGTTTTTCACCGATAACGAACGCTTAGAGTTTCTTGGAGATGCCGTATTAGAATTATCGGTTTCTCAGTACCTATTTCAGCAATATGAGGTAATGAGTGAAGGTCAGCTTACTAAGCTTCGCGCAGCTATTGTATGCGAGCCTTCTTTAGTTGTATTTGCCAATGAATTAGGATTTGGTAAATATGTATTGCTTGGTAAAGGAGAAGAATTAACCGGCGGGCGTGAAAGACCGGCACTTTTAGCAGACGTGTTCGAAGCATTTATCGGTGCATTATATTTAGATCAGGGATTAGAGGTAGTCGTTTCTTTTCTAGAAAAGATTGTCTTTCCTAAAATCGAAGTCGGTGCTTTTTCGCATGTGATGGATTATAAAAGCCAGCTACAAGAAGTAATTCAACAAAAAAACAATGGTACACTTAGCTATGAAATTGTAGAGGAAAAAGGTCCGGCACATAACCGTACCTTTGTTTCACGTGTTATTTTAAATACTAAAGAACTTGGCGTCGGTATAGGACGTTCTAAGAAAGAGGCAGAGCAGCAAGCTGCCAGACTGGCGATACTCGCAATAAAGGATCAAGAACAGGAGGAATAATCGTTGTTCCTTAAGAGATTAGAAATTATTGGATTTAAATCATTTGCTGACAGAATTGGAATAGATTTCGTTCCAGGGGTAACAGCAGTGGTAGGTCCAAATGGTAGTGGGAAAAGTAATGTAACGGATGCTATCAGATGGGTACTAGGGGAACAGTCTGCAAAGTCGCTACGTGGAGCAAAGATGGAAGACGTAATCTTTGCAGGAAGTGATTCTAGAAAGGCATTAAACTTTGCAGAAGTAACCTTAATACTAGATAATTCTGATAATCGCGTCCCTCTTGATTTTGCTGAAATCAGCGTAACAAGAAGAGTTTATCGTTCTGGTGATAGTGAATATCTTCTGAACAAGCAACAGTGTAGATTGAAGGATATAACAGATTTATTTATGGATTCAGGACTTGGAAAAGAAGCGTTCTCTATTATTTCTCAGGGACGAGTGGATGAGATATTAAACAGTCGTCCAGAGGACAGAAGAACGATATTCGAGGAAACAGCAGGTGTTCTAAAATACAAGCAACGCAAGAAAAAAGCAGAATTCAAACTTATCGAAACCGATGACAATTTAAACCGAGTGCTCGATATTCTTCATGAGCTAGATGGACGAATGGAACCTCTGAAAATTCAATCCTCATTGGCTTCTGATTATTTAGAGATGTCTACGGAACTAAAGGATATTGAAATAGCGGTCATTGCTCATGATTTAAATCTTTTTAAGCAGGAAAGTGCAGAGCTACATAATCAACTTCAGCAAATAGACGAACAGAAGAAGCTTCTTCTAACACAGGTTAGTGAGGCAGAAGCTGATATTCTTACTGTTAGAAGAATTATTGGTACAACTGATGAAAAGCTAGATAAAGATCAAGGGGAATTACTTGAAGTAAGCTCTGAGCTAGAACGTTTAGAGGGAAGAAAACTGCTACTTGCCGAGAAAAAACAGAATGCAAGTCAACAAATATCACAGCTTAAAAGAGCTTTGGAAGAAGAAAAGACCAAGCTGCAAACATTTGAAAAGCAATTGGAAGAAAACGTAGTATCCAGTTCTGAGAAAAAAATATTATTAAAAGAACTAAGAGCAAAGAAACTTCAAATAGACCATGTACTTAGCAAATCGGCCTCCGAAGTAGAAGAAGAAATCGAAAACTTGAAGGGCTCTTACATTGATTTGTTAAACGAAGAAGCAACGATGAAAAATGAAATGAAGCATATGGAACAGCAGCTTCAATTTGAACTAGTTTCTTCAGAAAAAATGGTAGAGGATTACCGTGAGATTAAAGAAGAGCTCGAAAAGCTTACAAATAGAAAAAAAGAGATAGAGAAGCAGCTAGAAAGTTGTCAAAAGAATTTGGCGCAAAAGGTGCTAGACTTTAAAACTAAACGAGAAACCTCTGATAAATTAGAGGCCTCCTATGAAGAACAACAGTCAATGCTTCAAAAAGCCTATCAAATGAAGCATCAAATGCAGGCAAGAAAAGACTCTTTGGAGGAGCTTGAGTCAGAGTTTTCCGGATATTTCCAAGGAGTTAAGGAAGTACTGATGGCTCGCGACAAAAAAGAACTAAAAGGTATTCATGGAGCAGTTGCGGAACTAATTCAGATTCCATCGGATTATATGAATGCAATTGATACGGCCATAGGCCAGCAATCGCAACATATTATTACAGATACAAGTCAAGATGCTCGACTGGCAATTGAATGGTTGAAAAAGAAAAGGGTGGGAAGAGCTACCTTCCTTCCATTACAGGTTATGAAGTCTCGTAAATTAACGGAGCAAGCATTGGCCCCTATTAAACAGCATCCATCATTTGTAAATACTGCTGATATGCTAGTGAATTATAATCCTGATTATAAAATTATTATCGAAAGCCTGCTAGGAAATATTATTATAGCGACTGATCTAAAGGGTGCTAACGAAATGGCAGCCCGATTACAATATCGATATCGTTTTGTAACGTTAGATGGAGATGTAGTAAATGCTGGCGGTTCCTTGACTGGGGGTTCCGTGAAGCAGCAGTCATCCGTCTTTACTAGAAAAGCTGAGCTAGAACAATTGAATGACAAGCTAGTGGAGCTACAACAATCTGTTCTACAAGCCGAAAAATCCGTTTCCTTTAAAAGGCAACAGGTTCAGCAACTGAAAATAGAGCTAGAAGAAGCTCGTCTATCCGGAGAAGCATTGCGCGAGGAAGAGCATAAGCTATTATCAGAAGACAGAGAATGTGTGGCAATTATTTCTCGGCTGACCAATCGATTATTAGAGTTTGACGAGGTGCAGACTGAAAAAAATCACCTACATGAGGATTTAGTCCGCAAAAAAGAACAAACAGCTAAACGTAGTGCAGAAATTAATGAATCCTTAAATTCCATTCAGCAAACAATTGATCAATTGCAATTATTAAAACAACAGTCGATGCAGGAAAAAGACCAAGTACAAAATGAGCTTGGTGAACTTTTATCCTCTATTGCTGTAGTCAATGAACAAGTAAATCAGCAGGACAAAGAAAAGAAGCAACTGGAACAAGAGATTCAAAATTGTTCACAAAAAATCGGTACATTAGAAAAAGAAATTAGCTGGTTTGAAAATGATGATCAGTCTGGACCATCACCGGAAGAAATCAGTCAAATGATTATAAACTTTAAAGAGAAAAAAGATTATTTGATTGATCAAATCAAAACTGACAAAGAGAAAAGACTAGTACTTTCTCAAAAAGTTAATGATTCCGAAAATCATCTAAAGCAACTTCAGCAGCATGTAAATATATACGCCAATGATGAGCGTACATTAGAATTAAGGCTTGGAAAGCTAGAAGTAGAATCTAACTCGCTTCAAAATCAACTAGAAGAAACATATGAATTAACTTTAGAAGAAGCAAAACGAGATTACCCATTTAATATGGATGAGGAGCTTGCTCGTAAAAAGGTCAAATTGTTAAAGCGTTCTATTGAAGAGTTAGGTCCTATTAACTTAGGGTCTATACAAGAATTTGAACAAGTAAGTGAACGCCATTCTTTCTTGACTGAACAACGGGAAGATTTGCTTTCTGCTCAAGAGACACTTCATGAAGTCATTAAGGAAATGGATGAAGAAATGACCATCCGTTTCGAAACTACCTTTAATGAAATTCAAAGGAATTTTAAAGTGGTATTTAGACAGTTATTTGGTGGAGGACAGGCAGACTTAGTGTTAACGGATCCTAGTTCAATGCTTGATACTGGTATAGATATCGTGGCGCAGCCACCAGGCAAAAAGCTCCAAAATCTTTCTCTCTTATCTGGTGGAGAGCGTGCGCTAACAGCTATTGCCTTATTATTTTCTATCCTACACACACGTCCGGTCCCATTCTGTATTTTGGATGAGGTGGAGGCTGCACTGGATGAAGCTAATGTAACTCGTTATAGTGATTACTTGAAGAAATTTAGTCATGATACGCAGTTTATCGTTATTACTCATCGCAAGGGCACTATGGAGGGAGCGGATGTCCTGTATGGAATCACTATGCAGGAATCAGGAATATCCAAGCTCGTTTCTGTAAAATTAGAAGAAGAATTAGTAACTTAAAAGGAGTTTAACTATGAGCTTTTTTAAAAAAATGAAAGAAAAGATGTTAGGTTCTACACCAGAGGCGGAAGAAACAGTCTCCATTACCAATAAATTTAAAGAAGGTCTATCGAAAACACGAAATCAGTTTACTTCTAAAGTAAATGACTTAGTAGCAAAGTATCGTAAGGTCGATGAGGATTTCTTTGAGGAATTAGAAGAAATTTTACTTCAAGCAGATGTTGGATTTGAAACAGTAGTGGAGTTAATGGACAAACTCCGCTTTGAAGTTCAACGAAAAAACATCAAGGATACAGCTGGTATTCAATCTGTTATTTCAGAAAAATTGGTAGAAATTTATGAAGCTGGAGATAAAGATTTAACAGAGCTTCAGCTAGAAGAAGATGGGTTGACTGTTATTCTTTTTGTAGGAGTAAATGGAGTAGGAAAAACTACGACCATTGGCAAGCTTGCACATCGATTAAATAATGATGGCAAGAAAGTTATGCTTGCTGCTGGAGATACATTCCGTGCGGGCGCAATCGATCAGCTTCAGGTATGGGGAGATCGTGTAGGAGTAGAGGTTATTAAGCAGGCGGAAGGATCGGACCCTGCTGCTGTTATGTATGATGCAATTCGAGCTGCAAAGACAAGAAAGGCGGATGTCTTGATTTGTGACACTGCTGGTCGCCTACAAAATAAGGTCAATTTAATGAATGAATTAGAAAAAATCCATCGTGTCATTTCAAGAGAAGTTCCAAATGCCCCTCATGAGGTATTATTAGCTCTAGATGCCACTACAGGTCAAAATGCGCTTGTTCAAGCTCAAACTTTCAAGGAAGCAACAAATGTTACCGGAATTGTTTTAACAAAGCTTGACGGCACGGCTAAGGGCGGTATAGTACTTGCCATTCGTAACAAACTGCATATTCCAGTTAAATTTGTTGGTCTGGGAGAGCAAATGGATGACCTTCAGCCTTTTGATGCAGAGAAATACGTATATGGATTATTTGCAGAAGGCTTAGAGTTAGAAGAAACAACAGAAGACAAGTAATTTTACTTGACAGTTAAAGACTCTGTTTATAAACTATAAGATGAACCATTACACATGGTAAGGAGAGATGGGCATGATTGAAAAAACAACTCGCATGAATTTTCTCTTCGATTTTTACCAGGCTTTATTGACAGATAAACAACGAAGCTATATGCAGCTTTATTATTTAGATGATTTATCACTTGGAGAGATTGCAGAAGAATATAATATCTCTAGACAGGCTGTTTATGATAATATTCGTCGCACTGAAGCTATGTTAGAAGAATATGAAGATAAATTAAATCTTCTATCTAAGTTTGAAAAACGACAAGAAACCATTAAACAGCTTTTACAAATAGCAAAAGATAAATCATCAGTAGAACTGACTCAACTCATTGAGCAATTAAAAGAATGGGATTAGGAGGCGAGCTTGCATGGCATTTGAAGGATTAGCTGAGCGTCTTCAAGGGACGATTCAGAAAATCAAAGGAAAAGGCAAAATTTCTGAGGCTGATGTCAAAGAGATGATGCGTGAGGTTCGCTATGCGTTATTGGAAGCGGACGTTAACTTAAAGGTAGTAAAAGAGTTCGTCAAAAATGTTTCAGAACGAGCTGTTGGTCAAGAGGTTATGAAAAGTCTAACTCCAGGTCAACAGGTCATTAAAATTGTAAAAGACGAATTGACCCAGTTGATGGGTGGAGAACAAAGTCAAATAGCTTTCTCTTCTAGACCACCAACTGTGATTATGATGGTGGGGCTTCAAGGTGCCGGTAAAACAACTACTACAGGTAAGCTAGCCAACGTACTTCGTAAAAAATACAATAAAAAACCTTTATTGATTGCTGCGGATATTTATCGTCCTGCTGCTGTTAAGCAGCTTGAAACGATTGGAAAACAGCTTTCTTTACCTGTTTTTCAACTTGGTACTGATATTTCACCAGTAGAAATAGTTAAAAAGGGTCTAGAGCATGCAAAAGAGGAGCATTATGACGTTGTGATCGTCGATACGGCTGGTCGTCTTCATATTGATGAGACTTTAATGCAAGAGCTTAAAGATATTCGCGCCTTAAAAGAACCAGATGAAGTATTCTTAGTAGTAGATGCAATGACAGGGCAGGATGCAGTCAATGTAGCTAATAATTTCAATGAATCGATTGGAATAACTGGGGTAGTTCTTACAAAGTTAGATGGGGATACTCGAGGAGGAGCAGCTCTTTCCATACGTTCAATCACTCAAAAACCGATTAAATTCGTCGGAATGGGAGAAAAAATGGATGCTCTAGAGCCGTTCCACCCGGAGCGTATGGCTTCTCGGATTTTAGGCATGGGCGATATGATGTCTCTAATTGAAAAAGCACAAGCGAATGTGGATGAAGAAAAGGCGAAGGAATTGGAAGAAAAATTCCGTACGCAGTCTTTTACATTCGATGACTTTTTAGAGCAGCTTAGCCAAGTTAAACAAATGGGTCCACTAGATGAAATTTTAAAAATGCTTCCAGGAGCAAATAAAATTAAAGGGTTGGAAAATGCAAAGGTCGATGAGAAGCAAATGGATCGTGTAGAAGCGATTATATACTCTATGACTACGCAAGAGAAGACGAATCCTGAGATTATTAATGGACCAAGAAAGAAAAGAATTGCTAAAGGGTCTGGAACAACAATTCAAGATATTAACAGACTTTTGAAGCAATTTGAAGACATGAAAAAAATGATGAAGCAAATGACTAATATGCAACAAAAAGGAAAGAAAAAGATGAAAATGCCTGGTTTTGACTCTCTTTTCAAGTAAATTTCCTAGAAAAAAATAAGGTGTTAAGAAAAAACACTTTACAAACAATTAAAACCTTGATAATATACTATCTTGTGTGAAACTATTCGGAGGTGCAATAAAAATGGCAGTTAAAATTCGTTTAAAACGTATGGGAGCAAAAAAATCTCCTTTCTATCGTATTGTAGTAGCAGACTCTCGCTCACCACGTGACGGTCGTCAAATTGAAACAGTAGGTACTTACAACCCACTTACTAAACCAGCAGAAGTTAAAATTAACGAAGAATTAGCGTTAAAATGGCTTCAAGATGGTGCAAAACCATCTGATACAGTACGTAACTTGTTCTCTGAACAAGGTATTATGGAAAAATTCCATAACGCAAAACTCGGCAAATAATCGGAGGGGACATTGTGAAGCAGCTGATCGAAGCAATCGTTAAACCATTAGTTGATTATCCGGACAAAGTTCAGGTGGAAAAGGAAGAAAGTGCAAACCGTATAGTTTACAAACTTTCTGTACATCCTGAAGATATGGGAAAAGTAATTGGCAAACAAGGAAGAGTAGCTAAATCTATTCGTACTATTGTTTACTCAGCAGCAGGCAGTCACCAAAAGAAAACATATGTCGACATATTAGATTAACTTCATTTTAGAATGAAGCTAATACCACTAGCGAATATATTTTGCTTTAGGTAAATGTAATATTAAGAAGAGGGAGAACAATTTGTTCTTCCTTTTTTGATAGGAGGAAATATATTATATGGAATGGTACAATGTTGGAAAAATCGTCAATACCCATGGGATTTGGGGAGAGGTACGTGTCATTTCTACTACAGACTTTCCGGACGAGCGTTATCAGGTAGGAAATGAACTTGGACTTTTTAAGACAGATGGCTCTAAGCCGATTATCGTAAAGATTACAAGTTACAGAAAGCATAAAAACTTTGATTTGCTAACTTTTGAAGGTTATACATTGCTTAAGGATGTGGAAGCTTTCCGTGATGCGACATTGAAAGTATCAGAGAAATATCTGACAGAGTTAGACGAAAATGAATATTACTACCACGAAATTATTGACTGTACAGTTATTTCTACTGAAGGAGAAACAATCGGAACAGTTACTGAAATTCTACAAACGGGTGCGAACGACGTTTGGACAGTGCAACCTTCTAAAGGAAAGGCGCACTACATCCCTTACATTGAGGATGTAGTGAAGAAAATAGATGTGGACAAGAAGGAAATCACGATTGAAGTGCTAGAAGGTTTATTATCATGATGAAAATTCATATTCTTTCGCTATTTCCAGAAATGTTTACAGGTGTATTTAATTCATCTATTTTGAAAAAAGCGCAAGAGAAGAATGAAGTATCTATTGATATAGTAAATTTCAGAGAGTATTCAGGAAACAAACATCATCAGGTGGATGATTATCCTTATGGTGGTGGAGCAGGTATGGTATTAAAGCCAGAGCCTATTTTTAATGCAGTAGAAGCTCTTCCTCCAAGTACTAATGGGAATAGAAGAATTATATTGCTATGTCCCCAAGGAGAGCGTTTTAACCAGCAAAAAGCAGAGGAATTAGCGAAGGAAGAGGAACTTGTTTTTATATGCGGTCATTATGAAGGATATGATGAGCGTATCAGAGAGCATTTAGTGACAGACGAAATTTCGATTGGCGATTTTGTTTTGACAGGTGGAGAATTAGCAGCAATGACAGTAGTGGATAGCGTTGTGAGATTACTGCCAAATGTTCTCGGTAAGTCTGCATCTCATGAACAGGACTCTTTCTCGACCGGACTTCTTGAGCATCCTCATTATACACGTCCAGTAGAATATCGTGGATATAAGGTACCTGATGTTTTATTGTCAGGTAATCATGCTGCTATAGATAAATGGAGAAGAGATCAGTCCTTAAAACGGACGTTCGATAGAAGGAATGATCTACTAGAGAATGCTGATTTAACTGAAGCAGAAAAACAAATGCTTCAATCTATCAAAGGGTTATAAATTATGATTGCATATTGCTAGTAGGTATGATATATTTTACTATGTGCTTTTATGTAAAGTACTGATTTTGGGTGTTCCGCTGCAACAGGTAATGTGTGTAAGAGCATTCTATATAAGGAGAGAAAATGATGCAAAACATTATTTCAGAAATCACAAAAGAACAATTACGTACGGATCTTCCAACTTTCCGTCCTGGTGACACAGTACGTGTACACGTTAAGGTTGTTGAGGGAACTCGCGAACGTATCCAAATGTACGAAGGTGTTGTAATCAAACGTCGTGGAGGCGGAATTAGCGAAACTTTTACAGTTCGTAAAATCTCTTCCGGTGTTGGTGTAGAACGTACTTTCCCAGTACACACACCAAAAATTGCAAACTTAGAAGTTATTCGTCGTGGTAAAGTTCGTCGTGCTAAATTGTACTACCTACGTGAACTACGCGGTAAAGCTGCTCGTATTAAAGAGCGTCGCTAATAGTGTAAGTAAGGCAGAAATGCCTAATGTAAATGTTGTAGTGGAAGTGAACTCACTTTTGCTACAACATTTTTTACTTTTAGGAATTTATAGTATAGGTGTTTTATTAATCTAATATATAATTCTTGCGTTTTAGGGCATATATAATTAAATAGCTTTTAAAACTATGTCAAAAAACGCATTCATTTACCTCTGTTTGTTGTAATTACAATAATGGAGTACATAGTTCTAAATTTAAAATGACTTAAGCATTAAATTTATGAGAATTTATTATTGTCGATGGAAATCTTTTTGCCTCTCTAACATTTTCCTTGTACAATATAAAGAGTATATAAAGGGGGCAAATGAATGAGACAAGCACAAAAAGAAAAGAAGAATGAGTTATGGGAATGGTCAAAAGCACTTTTAATTGCTTTTGGACTAGCGGCAATAATTCGCCTCTTTTTGTTTACCCCTATAATTGTGGACGGAGAATCAATGATGCCGACCTTAGAAAACGGGGATAGTATGCTAGTTAACAAAATTGGTTATATAGTTGGTGAGCCAAAACAATTTGACATTGTTGTATTTCATGCTCCTGAGCAGAAAAATTATATCAAACGTGTAATTGGACTACCTGGTGATCATGTTGAATACAAAAATGACCAACTTTACATTAATGGTAAAGAAGTATCTGAACCCTATTTAGACCAGTATAAGGATGATATAACTGAGGGAACACTAACCGATGACTTTACTCTTGAAAGTATAACTGGGGATAAAGAAATTCCGGAAGGTTATGTTTTCGTAATGGGAGACAACCGCAGATATAGTAAAGATAGTCGAATGATTGGTTTAATTGAAATTGATGAAATTATAGGAAAAACCAACTTTGTTTTTTGGCCAATTGGTGAGGTTGGCTTTGTTAAATAAGCATTTACGAAAGTAAGGAGGTAATTACCTCTTCCGGCTATTTTGACGAATTAGCTGAGTGCTTCAAGAAGGAGGTGCGATATGACGATACAATGGTTTCCAGGTCATATGGCCAAAGCGAGAAGAGAAGTTACCGAAAACCTAAAGCTAGTAGATATTATATTTGAATTAATTGATGCACGTTTGCCTTTGTCTTCAAGAAATCCAATGTTAGACGAGGTAGTCCATCAAAAGACAAGGCTACTTATTTTAAACAAAATGGATATGGCAGACGATACTCAAACAAAAAAATGGATAGCGTATTTTGAATCAAAAGGGCATCCTACAGTAGCGATAAACTCTTTAGAAGGAAAAGGTCTACAAACTGTTTTTAAGGCCTCTAAAGAGCTTTTAAAGCCTAAATGGGACCGTATGAAAGAGCGTGGGATTAAACCGAGAGCTATTAGAGCCATGATAGTGGGTATTCCGAACGTAGGGAAATCCACATTGATTAATCGATTCGCTAAAAAGAACA
The DNA here is from genome assembly GCF_038626375.1 of Psychrobacillus sp. FSL K6-2843. Lineage (NCBI taxonomy): Bacteria > Bacillati > Bacillota > Bacilli > Caryophanales > Bacillaceae > Psychrobacillus > Psychrobacillus sp. FSL K6-2843. The sequence goes on from NZ_CP152021.1 coordinate 1,426,634, forward strand.
TTGCTAAAACTGGAAATACTCCAGGTGTAACAAAAAGACAGCAATGGATTAAGGTTGAGAAGGAAATAGAGCTGCTGGATACTCCGGGTATTTTATGGCCGAAATTTGAAGACCAAGAAATAGGTTACAAGTTAGCTCTTACTGGCGCTATTAAGGATGCGGTCATAAATATGGAAGACTTGGCGATATATGGACTGCGCTTTTTGGAGAGCCATTATCCGAGAAGAATGGAAGAACGATATAAAGTTACAACAGTGAGTGAAGACCTAGTGGAAACCTTTGATCATATCGGGAAGCTAAGAAGATGCTATGGACCCGGTGGAGAGGTTGACTACGATCAGGTTGCTGAGTTAATTGTTCGTGATATTAGAAATCAGCAATTAGGAAAGCTAACTTTTGACTTTGTAAATGAATATGAGTGAAAAATTTTACCCTTTTTACCTTTTGGTAAAGAGGGTTTTCTCGATTTATAATATTTTTAGCCGATACATATATAAATTGAAAGAAAGATGAAGTGAATAAAATGCTACGTTTACAGGAATTAAAAGAAAAATTAAACTTTGCAGATGGTACAGAATCGTGGATGAAAGAATTAGAACAGGATCCAAGGGCAGGGGCGCAGAAGTTATTAGGAAGCTGGAAGAGAAAACAGCTAATTCAGCAACTAGAAAGAGAAGCGCATATAGAGAAAGTAATGTTTGATAAGAGTTTTGACATTAACCAAAGTGGACTCATTGCAGGAGTAGATGAGGCAGGCAGAGGGCCATTAGCGGGCCCAGTTGTCACTGCCGCTGTGATTTTAAACGACAATACAGATAGCTTAATTGGCCTAAATGACTCTAAGCAGGTTTCTAGGGTTAAAAGAAACGAACTAGCTATGAAGATTAAAGAAAATGCTATAAGCTATTATGTACATTTTCAACCTGTTGAAAAAATTGATGAGTTAAATATTTATGAAGCAACGAAGCAATCGATGGTGGAAGCTGTCTATAACCTAAAAAAACAACCTGCTGTTGTATTAGTAGATGCTATGAAGTTGCCAATAGAAATAGAGAATCATTCCATAATTAAAGGCGATGCACAAAGCTTAGCGATTGCAGCGGCTTCCATTCTTGCCAAGACGGCAAGAGATGAATATATGGACGAACTTCATGAAAAGTTTCCTGTCTATCTATTTAACAAGCATGCTGGTTATGGAACGAAAGAACATATTGAAATGATTATGCAGCATGGTCCAACCGTGCACCACCGTAAAACTTTTGAACCGATTAAAACTTTATTGAGCGAGGTGAAACTATGACTGGATCCTCTTTTTCATCTATTCAAGCGCATATGCCAAACGCCATTTCTTCGAAAATGCCAATGACTATGAAAGATGGACAAGTAGTACATGGTACTATTAAGAAGCTTTTCCCAAATCAAACAGCAGAAGTTCAAATAGGTAATCAAAAGATTATTGCTAAGCTAGAGACTCCTTTGAAGGCAGGAGATGCTCACTTTTTTCAAGTAACTAAATCCGAACCTGAAGTACAGTTGAAAGTAGTCGCAGGTCCCTTAGGCGGAAACACAGCAGTGCAACAGGCACAGCAACTGCTACAGGCGATGAACCTGAACAAGTCTAGTGAACTACAAGCAATTGTTCAGTTTTTTATAAAAGAACAAATTCCTATTTCCAAGGAATTGCTATTACAGGCAGAACAGCTGATCAAGCAACTTCCTGCCAATATTTCTGTAAGAGAAGGATTGGAAGCAATTCAAAAAATGATAGACTTGAAGGTTCCTTTGACATCAAATATGTTTGAAACAATATTGAGTGGGAAATCTACTGATGGTTTTTCTTCCTTAATTGCTAACATGAAAAATGTATTACAACAGGATCAAATACTCTCTCCCTCCTCTAAAACACTTATTCTTCAAAGTCTACAGAAGGTAGGAGAACCTTTTAACATGCCCGTGGCAGGTGCTATTTTAGGTAAACAGCTGGAAATACTTCAAAATTTACAGCTTCCTACAAGCACCCGACTACCAATATTACAACAGTTGAAAAATGCTGCTATTTTACCTTCAGAAGCTACATTAAATAATCCTGTGCCAACTTCAAGCAAGCAGGCACTAACACAAACAGCGGGTGAAATAGTTAGTAAATTAATACAACCTAATATAGAAAATAGAGGTGGGGCTATAGAGCAAGTGCGTCAATGGATTCAAGCTCAGCCTTTGCTTACAGCAACACAAAAGGATCAAATTTTAGCAACCTTGAAAAATGGGGAAGTTAGTCCGAATGTTGTAGCACAATCCTTGGTAAAAGTTTTTTCAGAGCAAAGTCAACAAGCCATTTTTATGAGGGACTTAAATGGGTTTACGCCTAAAGACCACTTAGTTTCTTTGTTAGGAAAAGGTTCTTCAAATGAAATGATTAACCAATCCTTAGACCAAGTAAGCCTATTAAGTAAGGACTTATCCTTTGCTACTCAGAGAAATCATGCAGAGCAAGCAGCGCTAAGTCAATTAGATGGCAAGGCTTTTGAACACGCGATGAAAGAAGTATTAAAATCTCTTGGCTTTAGCTATGAGGGGAGTCTTGGAAGTGAAAAAGAAAATGTTAGACAACTAGCAAACCAGTTAAAGCCACAACTTGTTGAGCTACTGCAAATGTCTAATTTACCTAATGTCATTAGAGAAGGAGCAGAATCAATTCTTGGAAGAATGAATGGCTTGCAGCTCCTTTCTGGAGAAAATGGTCCACAGCATCAGTTACTAATGCAAATTCCGTTAGAATTTTTAGGCAAACGAATGGATGCGACATTAGAATGGAATGGAAGAATGAAGGAAGACGGGAAGATAGATTCAGAATTTGCAAGAATCATGTTCTATCTTCAATTAGACTCTCTAAAGGAAACGGTTGTTGATATGCAAGTTCAAAACAAGATTGTCACTATTAATGTCTTCAATGATGATCAAACGATTGGTATGATTGCTAATCAGTTTAAAGCTTCACTCAAGGATGGTCTCGCTTCCACAGGGTATCAATTATCTGGAGTTTTCGTAAAAACATTTGATGAACAGAAATCTAATGCGCTATGGAAACAAAAAAACACTTCTATAGAGCAAGGAGTGGATATACGAATATGACAGAGGGGAAGTTCGTCAGAAAAGAAGCAGTTGCTTTAACTTATAAACCAGGGAACAATGAAGCTCCAACAGTTGTAGCAAAGGGAAAAGGGAAGATCGCTGAGAACATATTAGAAAAAGCTAAAGAGCACTCAGTACCTATACAGGAGGATGCTAGCCTAGTGGAGCTCCTTGGACAACTAGATATTAATCAATCTATTCCAGAAGAGTTATACCAAGCAGTAGCTGAAGTCTTTGCATTTATATATAAGGTGGATAAAGAAAAGGGCAAAGTATAATATTTTACCTTTTTCGACATCTATTTTGAATATTCTATGTTTTTAAGAATCATTAGACTTTTGTGGACAAGTTGTGACAGCTTTATTACAATGATAGAGGTAGCAGATTAGTGACATTAGTTTGAGGGAGGATGTATAAATGAATATCCATGAATATCAAGGTAAACAGCTCCTTAGACAATATGGCGTAGCAGTTTCTAATGGAATCGTTGCTTTCTCACCAGAAGAAGCGGTGAAGGCAGCTAAAGAATTAGGCTCTGACGTTATTGTTGTAAAAGCGCAAATCCACGCAGGTGGACGTGGTAAAGCTGGTGGAGTTAAAATTGCAAAAAATTTGGACGAAGTACGTGAATATGCTAAAGAACTTTTAGGCAAAGTTCTAGTTACTCACCAAACAGGACCAGAAGGTAAAGAGATTAAACGTCTACTTATCGAAGAAGGTAGCAAAATTAAAAAAGAATATTATGTAGGCTTAGTATTAGACCGTGCAACTTCACGTGTAACATTAATGGGCTCTGAAGAGGGCGGTATGGACATCGAGGAAGTAGCAGCAAATTCTCCAGAAAAATTATTTTATGAAGAAATTGATCCTGTTGTAGGATTAACTGGATTCCAAGCTCGTCGTATGGCATTCAACATGAATATTCCAGCGAAACTTGTGAACAAAGCAGCTAAATTTATGCTTGGTCTATACCAAGTGTACAAAGAAAAAGATGCATCTATCGTTGAGATTAACCCATTAGTAGTAACTGAGGACGACAATGTTTTAGCGTTAGACGCAAAATTTAACTTTGACAGTAATGCATTATACCGTCATAAAGACATTTTAGAACTTCGTGATTTCGATGAAGAGGATCCAAAAGAAATCGAAGCATCTAAATATGACTTAAGCTATATTTCTTTAGATGGGAATATCGGATGTATGGTTAACGGAGCAGGTTTAGCTATGGCAACTATGGATACAATTAGCTACTATGGCGGCTCACCCGCTAACTTCCTGGACGTTGGGGGCGGTGCTACAGCTGAGAAAGTTACTGAAGCATTCAAAATTATCTTAGCTGATCCAAACGTTAAAGGTATTTTCGTAAATATTTTTGGTGGGATTATGAAATGTGACGTTATTGCTGAGGGTGTTATCATCGCGGCAAAAGAAGTTGGACTTCAAGTACCACTAGTAGTTCGTTTAGAAGGAACTAATGTAGATTTAGGTAAAAAATTATTAAATGAATCAGGCTTAAACATTGTTGCGGCAGATTCAATGGCAGACGGTGCTCAAAAAATCGTTAATCTTGTAGGATAAGAAAGGCAGGGACATAAAATGAGCGTATATATTAATAAAGATACTAAAGTAATTGTTCAAGGAATTACGGGCTCAACTGCTCTTTTCCATACAAAACAAATGCTAGAATATGGTACAAAAATCGTTGCTGGGGTTACTCCTGGTAAAGGTGGAACAGAAGTAGAAGGCGTACCTGTATTCAATACAGTAACTGACGCTGTAAAAGCTACAGGTGCTAATGTATCTGTAATTTATGTACCAGCACCATTTGCTGCTGATGCGATTATGGAAGCGGTTGACGCTGAGCTAGATATGGCTATTTGTATTACAGAACATATTCCAGTTTTAGACATGGTAAATGTGAAGCGCTATATGGAAGGTAAGAAAACACGTTTAGTGGGACCAAACTGCCCAGGTGTTATCACTGCTGATGAGTGTAAAATTGGTATTATGCCAGGATATATTCATACAAAAGGTCATGTAGGAGTTGTTTCACGCTCTGGTACTTTAACTTACGAAGCTGTTCATCAACTAACTCAAGAAGGCATTGGTCAAACTACTGCCGTTGGTATTGGTGGAGACCCAGTAAACGGCACAAACTTTATCGATGTATTAAAAGAATTTAATGAAGATGAAGATACTTATGCAGTTGTTATGATCGGAGAAATCGGTGGTACTGCTGAAGAAGAGGCTGCTGAATGGATTAAAGCTAACATGAAAAAACCAGTAGTTGGATTTATCGGTGGACAAACTGCACCTCCAGGTAAACGTATGGGTCATGCTGGAGCAATTATCTCTGGTGGCCAAGGTACAGCAGAAGGTAAGATTAAAGCAATGGAAGCAGCTGGCATGAAAGTAGCGGCTACACCATCTGTAATCGGTGAGACTTTAATCGAAGCTATTAAAGAAGCCGGAATTTACGACGCTTGTAAAACACATTAATAATATTTGTGCGGCTCATCAATGATGGGCCGTGCTTTTTAATAAAAATTAAAACAGCTAGTTATAATCATTATTAACAATCCAATTAAAAAGGAGCAAATAAATGACAGTACGATTTAAAAACCGCATACTTGCCCTCCATTATGTATTCCCAGTCCCTCTTCCCAAAATATACTCACTTCTTAAGCAAGATCCAGATTTATCACAACTTGAAGAAATCCAACCAAGCCTTCTAGCAAAATTGTGTAATATTACTATAGAACGAGCTATTCATCTGAAGAATATGTACAAAGAGTTTATTCGACATCCAATCCTCGAAACATATGAGAAGCACAATATCCTTCCGATTATTTACAATGATGATATTTATCCAGAAAGTCTTCTAAATTTGTACGATCCTCCAGCTATTTTATACGTACAAGGGGATATTCGTTTCCTAGCAAACAAAAGGAAGATTGCTATAATAGGTTCTAGAAAGGCAACCTCTTATTCAGAAACTAGTATTGAGAAGATATTACCTCCTCTAATTGAAAAAGATTTTATCATAGTAAGTGGACTAGCAAGCGGTGCAGACACAATAGCTCATCGGAAAACGATTGAAATGGGCGGCAAAACAATAGGAGTGCTAGGCACAGGGCTTTTTAATATGTATCCAAAAGATAATAAGGAACTAGCTAATTTTATGTCGAAGCATCACTTATTAGTAACAGAATACCCTCCATATATTACCCCTAAAAAGTGGAATTTCCCCATGAGGAATCGAATTATTAGCGGTTTGTCGTTAGGTGTCGTTATTACAGAGGCGAAAAAAAAGAGTGGTACAGTTTCTACAATGGAGCATGCCTTAGAAAATGGAAAAGAAATTTTCGCAATCCCGGGTTCAATCGATTCAGATCTTTCAGAAGGGCCACATCACCTTATTTTAGAAGGGGCAAAGCCAATTTGGAACGGCCATCAAATCATAGAAGAATTGATCAAAATCACCTAAATTTTGCTTTTTAAAAATTGCATTTCTCAGAAAAATGTTATACTTTTTTGGAAATCTCATCAATACCAAGCTGAGTACCGCAAACTAGAGGTCGATTATCGTAAACAAAGTACTGAACTTGCTCGAGTAATAAGTAATGCTTGAGAAGTTAAAATACACCGCTCAAATCAATGTGAGATAAATGAAGCATCATAGAACAGGCAGATTTGATGGCTACTAGGATGTGATCCACATTGCTAATCCCAACTATGTACATGGCCGTGGACCGCCAAGTGATGACAGTTAGTGGACATTTAAACAAACAAGAGATTAGTAGTTTTAAAAGGAGGGTTGGCGATTAGAACAACCACAAATCAATAAAACAGGAATACCAGTACAAACCTAGAGGAGGGAACATTCAAGAAACCAATTATCGATTTAAATACATTTGCAAGTGGTGCACTAGCTGAAAAGGTAAATATCGAGTTGCAGATAGCTCTTGATAACATTGCTGACCCAAATACGGACCATAAGAAAGCTAGAAAGGTTACAGTTAGCTTAACACGTAAGGCAAATGAGAAGCGTAACCTAGCTGATGGAATGAGTAAAGTGATATGGCATGATGATGCTCAAATTGTAAAAATGAATGTTCGTAAATTTTACTCGGAGAATCCGAGGGCTGTAGTGAAGGTGGAATGGTAATTATCAACACTATTACCACAGCTGTGGATAATTTATTGAAAATTTAAAAAACGTGGTGTTATGAGATGGTGAATTAGGAATCTATTGCCTAAAAGTACTAAGCCAGTCAAATAATTGCTCATAGTTACTAGAGAATAATACATTCTCCTTGCTATTAGAATTTTGAAGATGATTTAAAATATCCCCTTCTTCTAATAAAAAAGCGATTGCAATAGTGTTGTCTAGTATATTATTAGAAAAAAATTTATCTTTCCATAATTTTTGAACAGAAAAATGTTCTGGAGTATAACCTTTACGATTAACGAACAACTTAAACTTTTTTTCCTGACTAATAAAGGGATAGCATGCTTTCTCGAATGAATTAAACCAAGTATCTACATCAGTAGTGGTTATGTAACCTGTCAAATTAGTAATAATAATATCTTCATAAAAAATGGATGTACTCAAATTTTTAATATTCAAGTGAAAATCAACTCCTTACCATTATTATAAAGTAATGTAGCGAAAAAAAAGAGCCATAGAGGCTCAGAAGCAAACTGATTAAGTAATGGATATTCTGTTCGATTTAATATTTACATCTCATAATCGCACTATACACCGCTTGAATCACTGACAACAGCCTTTATTACTTCAACTTTTTTATCAGCATGTGCAGGTGAGGAAACAACTAAAATAAGTGCAGAAGTTAACAATGCTGTAGTAATCCACTTTTTCATATTTTCACCTCCTTCAACACTAATAATTAAATTATATAATATTATAAATATTTCGAAAACACTGAATGAGTTATAGGTAAATAGGCTAGTTGATTAGAAAGTAAGTGACGTATAGGTCGCACTAGAACCATAATGAGCAACAACTCTATTTTCTTGCATCTTCATATCTAGCATCTTTATTTCTAAATAGAAGCCAAGTAAAAAAAATATTTAATGAAACCATGATGATGTCATGACCAAGTTGCCCACCGTCAATTGTATGTAAATTATTCATTATGGCAATTGGGATTACAAGCAATAATAAAATGAATTAGTAAATAATATAGAGGAATCAATTAACTATAGAGAAGTATATAGCCGATATATTTTATATGAAGAAAATGTTTCTGCTGAAAAGGTGATTGAACAATATTCTTTGGATAAATAAAACAATTAATGAAGAAATTAATTTACTTAAGTAGTTAATTTAAATGGAACTGTATTTAAATTTTTATAATGATTGTATTCAAATGAAGCATAAAAATCTTTAGTTAAATTCTAAACTAATGAAAATAATGTGACAAAGTCATGACAACAGATGCTAAATAGAATTATAATTGAAACAAAGAGACCACGTGTAAGCTTGTGGTGATGTGATAGGAATACTAACTTAATATATTTATATAAGGCGCTCGCAGGTTGTGGGTGCTTTTTTCAAGCCTAAAAATAAAGGAGTTTGTAGGTGATGTGACATGGTCAACTGGAATGAGAAAAACAAGAGTGGGAAACCACAAAAGTAACAATAGCTACATTAGCTGAAAAACATGATATCAAACTGGGTACATTAAAGAGCCGAAAGAAAATACGATTTAAAGTAGGTAATCATACGCCTTTTAAAAAGTCTCCTGCCAAGTGTTTTTTAACGTATGTTAAGTTAGACTTATATAACTAATTTGGTTGTCTGTTTTACTTTTTAGTCTAAGTTCCCTAAAATGGAAATGTAAGTACTAATTATATATAAATTGGTAAGGAGGTTCCGGTAAATGGAAATATGGAAGAGGATGTGGTTTTTTATTACACCACTATTTTTTTTAGTTTCTTGTAGTAATGATGACCAAATTGTTGTTGAAAATAAAATATCACTTTTTCAAGAAAAGAACATATATGAAATTATGCAACCTGCAAAGTCTAACGTTTCAAGAGGATTGATACTGATTAATATAAACAATATATTAAATTTAACTGAAATTGAGCAAGGACTAATGGAATTATCAGTAAATCACTTTTCTACAAACAAGTTTTATATGCAGGAAGGTCAATATTTAGAAGAAAATATTATTAGTCAATGGTTAGATAGAAAATCAAAAGAAGGTTTTGGTTTAAACCCATCTATAAAAGATAGTACGGGAGATGTTGTAAAAGATCAAAAAAATAATCCTAGGATCTTATCTCATGTTTTAGAACAAAATTTTATTAATAAAGAAAATGGAAAATTAGAGGGAATATCTTTAGCAATATCTTTAAATGAATTTTACGACTTTAGAGTAACTGATGATAATGGTTTAGTTCATACAGGTCAAGTTAAGGTCGATAGTAACGATGATAATGTAAATTATGTGGAAAATTATGGTAAGGAAATAGCCGAAATTATAATTAAAGATATTAGAAACAATAATAAAATACCTAATGTCCCTATTTATTTAACTTTATACCAAGAATCAAATATAAATGGTATACTTCCAGGAATATTTTTAGCTGAAACATTTATTCCAGAAGGAGATAGAATAGATAAATGGACTGATATAGATATAAAAAATTATACGTTCCCTTCAGATTCATTATATAGTTTAGACAAAGGAACGTATGATAAATTATTAATTTTCAAAGAAGATATTCAGAAACTTTTTGGACATTTAAATCCTAAAATAAGTGGCAAACTTCGATATCAAAACGGCGAATTAATTGATTTAAAAATAGATGTTAGTGTGCCTTTAATAAATGATCCTGAATTAATTGGTCTTTTACAACTCACTGGTGATAAAATAAATACTGTTTTAGCTGATTATCTTCCAATACCTATTACTATTACTTTTACAGATCTAAAACAAAATGTTGGAATTATCATTTGGGATCCAATAAAAAAACAGCTTTATGCGAGACCAATATAATTTTAAAGAGGCTGGGTCTTAACTAGCTGATATTCAAGAAAAAGAGTGTTTTTTATAAACTATCCTATATGAGCACTGATCATAGCAATTTATATAATCACTTTCAATTTGTTTAAAATTATTCGATTCATCAAATGTTCAAAATGAACGATCGCCTGAGAATCCCATGTTAATTGATGAAGCAGTATTACCAATAAATAATTTGATTGATCAATGGATAGAGTACTTACAAGATAAAGGGAAATTTTGTTAAAGAATATCCACACAATGAACCTTTGGAACATAATGCGCAAGTTCCTAGTCAAACTAATGGAAATTATAGTTAATATAATATTAATTATTCATAGTTTAAGGGGGTCGTATTTATAAGATTGTTAGTACTTTTATTTGGTTGTAATTCAAAAGAAGATGATAAATATGTTTATAGGACAGAAAAAACAGACAACCAAATTCAACGTTTAGATCAGGCAAATATTCTAACCCATATTTCCCCTTCTTTAATTTCGTGAAGTTTCACAGAACATACAACATGGAACACACTAGGAGACCTATTTGTACAAGCTTATGGTAATCCTATCCTATTAGTTGCTATGCTTTATGCAGGTTATAATTTACTGATTCAACAACTAAAGGTCATTCTGACTCTACACAGGCAATGAATTAAAGCAAACCAAAGGAGGGGGGGGGAAAGGTATATTTTTATTTTTGAAATCAGCACGACAATACTAAGTTCTTCATATTATTTAGGAAGATTTAGTTGCCACGAAACTCCAAAGCGGTCATTTAGCCAACCGAACTTTTTACTGAAACCATAATCACCTAAAGGCATGAGTGCTTGTCCACCTTCAATGAGTTTATCATAAAGATTGTCAAGTTCCTCTTCAGTATCACAAGTCACAAAGATCGAGAATGAAGGAGTGAAAGAAAATTGATGCTTCACATTACTGTCAATACACATAAATTCTTGCCCTTTTAAAGTAAAAGTAGCTTGTATTACAGTTCCTTCTTTCCCAGATTCATTAGGTCCGTATCGAACAATGCTTGTAATTTGAGAATCCTCGATGAGGGATGTGTAATAATTCATTGCCTCTTCTGCATTGTCATCTTGAAACATTAAGAATGATGTTATCTTCTCCATTATAAATCTACTCCTTTCCATACCTATCCTTTAAAGTATAAATCAATTCTTATAAAAAAATTCTTTCTTCAACTAAACTAATCATATTCTAACATATCCAATTGTAATTCTTTGTAGAATATTACATTTCAGTTATTCAAAATAAATTAATTCATTTTGCGATGCTTTGGGTAGTAGCATGTATATATTACAAGCATAGATATGAGCTTAATTAAAAGAAGGATTCTTATTGTCGATTAGAAGAGAATAAGATTGTTTGTATGGAGAATTGTTTCGGTGGCAGGAGTATAATATTTCAAGTTTCGACATATTTAATAGAAGAAAGACCACTTTTTTAAAAGTGGCCTAGTATGTCGATAAATATTTTCTAATACAGATTGTAACAGATTGAGAATTAATTTATAATACAGGTTAATTAGTAGTCACTTAGTGACCAAAATAGTGACCAACTAAAAAATAATAAAAAATTTTAAAGGTGTTCAAAAAAGTATTATTTACGTATGTTGAAATATACAGCTAGATATACCTAGTTAAACAAGAATAAAAAAAATATTGAAGTTTAGACTTGCAAAACTCAGAAAACTGTTATACATTTTGCAACAGGTATTTGTTTTGCAGATTGAAGCGAGTTACCTTCTATAAGGAGGCACATCTATGTCGGATTATTTAGTAATAGTAGAATCGCCAGCGAAAGCAAAAACGATTGAGCGATATCTAGGGAAAAAATATAAAGTAAAAGCATCGATTGGACATGTAAGAGATTTACCTAGAAGTCAAATGGGTGTCGATGTGGAAAATAATTATGAGCCCAAATATATTACAATACGTGGTAAAGGTCCTGTCCTTCAGGATTTAAAAAATGCTGCCAAAAAAGCGAAGAAAGTTTATCTCGCTGCTGACCCCGACAGAGAAGGGGAAGCTATTGCTTGGCATTTAGCTAACTCTCTAAATGTGGATATAGATTCAGACTGTCGAGTTGTATTTAATGAAATAACAAAAGATGCTATACTAGAATCTTTCAAACATCCAAGACCACTTGATTTGGATTTGGTAGATGCACAGCAAGCAAGACGTGTTTTAGACCGTTTAGTTGGATACAATATAAGCCCTATTCTATGGAAGAAAGTAAAAAAGGGTCTTTCGGCGGGAAGAGTTCAATCAGTAGCTTTACGTCTAATAATTGATCGTGAACAAGAAATAGAACGATTTGTTCCTGAGGAATACTGGTCTATCGAAGCTGAATTTGAAAAGGGTAAAAAAACCTTTGAAGCGCTTTATTTCGGAAAAGAAAAAGAGAAAGCTAAGCTTACTAACGAAGATGAGGTTAAGGCAGTATTAAAACTCATGAAGGGCAAAAAGTTTGAAGTCACTAATGTGACGAAAAAAGAAAGAAAACGTAATCCAGCTCCATCATTTACAACTTCTTCCTTACAGCAGGAGGCAGCAAGAAAGTTAAACTTTAGAGCTAGAAAAACAATGATGCTTGCGCAACAACTATATGAAGGAATAGATCTTGGTAAAAAAGAAGGTACCGTCGGTCTAATAACTTATATGAGAACGGATTCTACTAGAATCTCAGATACAGCTAAGACAGACGCTGCTGAATTTATTAAAAATGAATATGGCTCAGAGTTTCTTTCGATTAAGAAAGCTGAAAAACAAGATAAGAAAGCACAGGATGCACATGAGGCTGTTCGACCTACAAGTGTATTAAGAACACCTGAGTCCTTAAAGGCTATATTATCACGCGATCTTTTCCGCTTATACAAACTGATTTGGGAAAGATTTATAGCAAGCCAAATGGCTCCAGCAACATTAGATACCGTTGCTGTGGACCTTAAAAATGGAGAAGTTATTTTTAGAGCAAATGGTTCCCAAGTGAAGTTTCCTGGTTTTATGAAGGTATATGTAGAAGGCTCGGATGACCAGACGGATGACAAAGATAAATTGTTACCTGTTATGGATGTTGGAGATAAAGTTAACGCTATAGAAATTGAGCCTAAGCAGCATTTTACTCAGCCTCCACCACGTTATTCCGAGGCAAGACTTGTTAAAACACTTGAAGAACTGGGCATAGGTAGACCATCTACATATGCTCCAACATTAGATACAATTCAAAAAAGAGGTTATGTGACTCTAGAAACAAAGAGATTTGTTCCTACTGAACTAGGAACAATCATCCATCAACTTGTATTAGAATTCTTCCCAAATATCGTAGATATAAAATTTACTGCCCAAATGGAAAAAGATTTGGATAGTATAGAAGAAGGGCAAGTGGAATGGAAAAAAATAATAGACGAATTCTATGTAGAATTTGAAAAACATTTGAAGCATGCTGAAGCTGAAATGGAAAAAATAGTGATTAAAGATGAGCCTACTGGTGAGGATTGTGAAGAATGCGGTTCTCCTATGGTTTACAAGCTTGGTCGTTATGGTAAATTCATGGCATGTAGTAATTTTCCAGATTGTAGAAATACAAAAGCTATCGTTAAAGAAATTGGAGTTAAGTGCCCAGCGTGTGAAGAAGGACAGATCGTTGAGCGAAAAAGTAAAACGAAACGCTTATTCTATGGCTGCGATCAATATCCTACGTGTGATTTCTTATCATGGGATAAGCCAATAAGTAGACAATGTCCAAAATGTAATGAGATGCTGGTAGAGAAGAAGTTGAAAAAAGGAATACAAATACAATGTGTTGCGTGTGATTATAAAGAAGATCCGCAAAGTTAGAAAGAAGGATACGACATGACTGAAATAGTAAACGTTATTGGTGCTGGCTTAGCAGGAAGCGAGGCGGCATGGCAAATAGCTAGTAGAGGTGTGAAGGTACGCCTCTATGAAATGCGACCTGTTAAACAGACACCGGCTCATCATACGGATAAATTTGCTGAATTGGTTTGTTCCAATTCATTAAGAGCAAATAATTTAACTAATGCTGTAGGCGTTATTAAAGAAGAAATGCGTATGCTCAACTCCCTCATCATATCATCGGCAGATAACAGCAGTGTGCCGGCTGGTGGCGCACTTGCGGTAGACAGACATGACTTTGCGGGAAGAGTAACTGATTCAATTAGAAACCATCCGTTAATAGAAATAATAAATGAAGAGGTAACTGAAATACCTGAAGGAATAACAGTTATAGCTACTGGTCCTTTGACATCTCCTGCACTAGCAGAAAAAGTGAGAGAAGTTACAGGACAAGATTATCTTTACTTTTATGATGCTGCTGCGCCAATCGTAGAAAAAGACAGTATTGACATGGATAAGGTATACTTAAAGTCTAGATACGACAAAGGAGAAGCAGCTTACCTAAACTGTCCGATGACTGAGGAGGAGTTTAACCGCTTCTACGACGCATTAATCGAGGCAGAGGTTGTTCCTTTAAAAGAATTTGAAAAAGAAATTTATTTTGAAGGTTGTATGCCAGTAGAGGTAATGGCGGCAAGAGGAAGAAAGACGCTGTTATTTGGGCCAATGAAGCCAGTTGGTCTGGAAGACCCTAAAACCGGTAAACGACCATATGCGGTAGTCCAGCTTAGACAGGACGATGCTGCAGGGACTCTATATAATATTGTAGGGTTTCAAACACATTTAAAATGGGGACCTCAAAAGGAAGTATTAAAGTTAATTCCTGGTCTTGAAAATGTAGAAATCGTTCGTTATGGCGTGATGCATCGAAATACGTTCATTAATTCGCCATATGTTTTAAAGCCGACATACCAACTAAAAGCCAAACAAAATGTGTTCTTTGCTGGACAAATGACTGGTGTTGAAGGCTATGTAGAGTCTGCAGGAAGTGGTTTATTAGCAGGCATAAACGCTGCGAAATTGGCAAAAGGTGAAGAATTAATTGTGTTCCCAGCCGAGACGGCTCTAGGCAGCATGGCGCGTTACATTACTGAGGCAAACCCGAAGAATTTCCAGCCGATGAATGTTAACTTTGGTTTGTTTCCTGAACTACAACCGAAAGTTAGAGACAAAAAAGTTAGAACTGAACAGCTTGCAAATAGAGCGTTGACAACAATTCAAAATTTTATGAAAAATACAGCGATATAATTGCTAAAAGCCTCTAAAAAGTTGTATACTTTTAGAGGCTTTTACAATGTATAAATTGGAGTGGTTAGTTGTGATTGGGAAAGATGAACTTCATTCTTTTATTGCACACATACAACTGGAAAAAAATTATTCTAATCTTACAGTCCGAGAGTATGAAAAAGATATTATTCAATTTTTAAAGTTTTTAGAAGCTGAGGGTGTTAAGGAATTAAATGACGTGGAATATATTCATGCACGATTGTATATTACTAAGCTATATGAAGAAAAATTAGCAAGGACGTCTATTTCTAGGAAAATTTCATCCATAAGATCATATTATAAATTTTTAAACAAGGAATATAGTATTCGAGACGACGCTTTCCAGTCATTGTATCATCCCAAAAAAGAAACAAGATTGCCACAGTTTTTCTATGAAGAAGAAATGGAAAAGTTATTTGAAGAAAATAAAGGGACGGATTTATTGTCTGTTCGAAATATTGCCATACTTGAATTATTATATGCAACTGGAATGCGTGTGAGCGAACTTATTTCGATTGAAAACAGTCATATAGATAGTAGCTATGGAGTAGTCCGAGTAATGGGTAAGGGAAGGAAAGAAAGATACATACCTGTTGGAGATTATGCACTTGCTGCGGTAGAAGAATATATGCAAAATAGTCGACCAAAATTGATGAAAAAAACTACTCATCCATACTTATTTGTAAATAGTCGAGGTGAGCATCTTACCACAGATGGTGTACGTTACATTCTTAATAGCATGATTAAAAAAGCTTCTCTGCATACGAAAATATATCCTCATATGCTACGCCATACATTTGCTACTCATCTGCTTAATAATGGAGCAGATTTAAGGAGTGTCCAAGAATTGTTGGGACACACTCATCTTTCCTCGACTCAAGTTTATACACACGTTACGAAAGAGCATCTAAGAAAAACATATATGAATGCCCATCCAAGGGCGTAATTATAGGAGGTCATACAAATGAGTTCAATTCATGCAACTACTATATTTGCGGTAAGTCATAATGGAAGTTGTGCAATGGCAGGCGATGGTCAAGTTACTTTAGGAAATCAAGTGGTAATGAAGCATACTGCTAAAAAAGTTAGAAGACTGTTTAACGGTCAAGTCATAGCAGGTTTTGCGGGATCTGTCGCAGATGCATTTACGCTTTTTGAAATGTTTGAAGGTAAACTGCTAGAGTATAACGGCAATCTTCAAAGAGCAGCGGTTGAGCTAGCTAAACAGTGGCGTGGGGATAAAATGCTCCGTCAGTTAGAAGCAATGCTATTAGTGATGGACAAAAACAATTTATTACTTGTATCAGGTACAGGAGAGGTTATTGAACCTGATGACGGAATATTAGCCATTGGTTCCGGTGGTAATTATGCACTGGCAGCAGGTAGAGCGTTGAAGCAATTTGCGGGTGATAAATTAACTGCAAAGGAAATAGCAAAGGCCTCTTTAACAACGGCGGCAGACATTTGTGTTTTTACAAACCATCAAATAGTTGTGGAGGTATTAGGTGAACATGAAGGAAACTAACTTAACCCCTAAACAAATAACTGAGCACTTAAATAAGTATATTGTAGGCCAGGAAACGGCTAAAAAAGCAGTGGCAGTTGCTTTACGAAATCGTTATAGAAGACAACTGCTAGACGAGGAATTAAGAGCAGAAGTAATTCCTAAAAATATTTTAATGATTGGTCCTACAGGAGTAGGGAAAACAGAAATAGCTAGAAGAATTGCAAAGCTGACTAAAGCTCCTTTTGTGAAGGTTGAAGCGACCAAATTCACGGAAGTAGGGTATGTAGGTAGAGATGTAGAGTCTATGGTTAGAGATCTAGTAGAGGCTGCTATACGTATCGTTAGGGAAGAAAAAATGGAAGAGGTAAAGGATCAGGCAGTTCGATTGGCCAATGATGCCATTGTAAAGCTTCTTGTACCTTCCTTAAAGAAGAAGAATGCTACGCAAAATCCATTTGAGGCTCTGTTCGGTGGAAAGCCTGAAGATGATTCATCTGACAATGATGATACAGAAGTACGTATAAAACGATCCCAAATTGCCGAAGACTTAAGAGATGGCAAGCTGGAAGATGAAATGGTAACAGTTGAAGTGACAGAACAAGCTCCTTCCATATTTGATGCATTGCAAGGCGGCGGTATGGAAAGTATGGGAATGAATATGCAAGATGCTTTTTCTAACTTAATGCCAAAGAAAAAGAAAAAAAGAAAAATGAAAGTAAAAGATGCGAGAAAAGTATTAATTCAAGAAGAAGCGGGTAAATTAATAGATAACGATGAGTTGTCACAAATTGCCATTGAAAAGACTGAACAAACGGGTATTATTTTTATAGACGAGATGGATAAAATCGCTAGCAAAAGTGGTGGAAGCTCTTCTGTTGACGTCTCTCGCGAAGGTGTCCAAAGAGATATTTTACCAATTGTAGAAGGTTCGACGGTGACGACAAAATATGGAGCAGTTAGAACGGACTATATATTATTTATAGCTGCAGGAGCTTTCCATATGTCTAAGCCTTCTGATTTAATTCCAGAGCTTCAAGGACGCTTTCCTATTCGTGTAGAGCTTGAAAAGCTTTCGAAGGAAGACTTTGTCCGAATTCTAAAGGAACCTCATCAATCGCTTATAAAGCAATATGAAGCACTGCTACAAACGGAGGAAGTGAGTATTACTTTTTCTGATGAAGCGATTGAAAGAATCGGAGATATAGCATATCAGGTAAACCAAGAAACAGATAACATTGGGGCAAGACGTCTTCATACGATTCTAGAGAAAATATTAGAAGACCTTTCTTACGAGGCTTCGGAGATTTCTCCGGCACAAATTCAAATTACTCCTGCTTATATTGACTCTAAACTTGACAATATTGTGAAAAACAAAGATTTATCACAATTTATATTATAAAATCCGATTCTTATTACTTTCAAAAACAATTAAAAACCTTTAGAATATTAAAATAAATATGAAAACTACAATGGAGGATTTATTCAATGAACTTATTAGACAAAACACGCAAAATTAACTCGATGTTACAAGCATCTGCTGGGAAACCAGTTAACTTTAAAGAGATGGCTGCAACATTAAGTGAAGTTATAGAATGTAATGCATTTATCGTTAGTAGAAAAGGAAAATTACTAGGGCATGAAGTACATCAACAAATCGAAAATGACCGTATTATTAAAATGATGGAAGAGCGTCAATTCCCAGAGGATTACACTAAAAACCTTTTCCATGTTAATGAAACATCTTCTAACCTAGATGTATACAGCGAACATTCTGTATTCCCAGTTGAAAATAGAGAATTATTTAAAGATGGTTTAACTACTATTGTTCCGATTATCGGTGGTGGTGAGCGTCTTGGTACTTTAATACTTGGACGTTTGAAAAACGAATTCCAAAATGATGATTTAATCCTTGGTGAATACGGTGCTACTGTAGTTGGTATGGAAATCTTACGTGAAAAGTCAGAAGAAATTGAAGAGGAAGCAAGAAGCAAGGCTGTCGTTCAAATGGCTATCAACTCATTGTCCTACAGTGAATTAGAAGCTATTGAGCATATCTTTGAAGAGTTAGACGGTAACGAAGGCCTATTAGTAGCTTCTAAAATCGCAGACCGTGTAGGAATCACTCGTTCAGTAATCGTAAATGCACTACGCAAATTAGAAAGTGCAGGAGTTATTGAGTCAAGATCACTAGGTATGAAAGGAACTTATATTAAAGTTCTAAATGATAAATTCTTAGCTGAACTTGCTCAGCTTAAAATGCGATAATTTACTAAAAAATGGAGCCAATTCTAGATTTTTCTAGAATTGGCTCTTTTTATTTATTGAAAAGTAGGGTAGAATTTGTAATTGCATGCTAAAATTCGTCAAGGTTCCCCAAATGTGACAAATGTTTTGACGAACAATTAGAAAAAAAGGAAAAAAGACCTACAAAAATGCAAAAAATAGAATAGACACTGTGCATCTAATTCTTTACAATTAAATTATTGTGATTTTAACAGATTATTACTAAAATTAGGACGTAAGAAAAATAGGGGTGAGTAATTTATGGGTATTTTTGGTGGTACAATTGAGAATTTAGAACGAGGTTTAAATTTCTCAGCTATGAAACAAAAGACTATTGCGCAAAATATAGCGAATGTTGACACACCGAATTACAAAGCAAAAAGCGTAAGTTTCAATGATTATTTAGAAAATGCTAAGAAAACATCAATTTCTGCTTATCGAACAGAAGAGAAACATATTAACTTTCAAGCTAGTTCTAGTTCTTCCGCAGTATTCGATTATTCCAATCTAAGATATAGCAGCAATGGCAATGGAGTAGATATGGATAAGGAGCAGGCTAACTTAGCAACCAATCAACTCTATTACAATGCTTTAGTAGATCGTATGAGCGGAAAGCTGAACACCTTACAAACGGTGATTAAAGGAGGCAGTTGATAATGTCAATATTTCACGGGATGAATACTACAGCATCAGCTCTTACTGCTCAGCGTTTACGTATGGATGTTATCTCATCTAATATGGCTAATGCAGAAACAACTAGAGCAAAAATGGTTGATGGTGAATGGCAAGCATATAGACGGAAAACAGTAACATTGCAACCAAATGAAGGTTCATTTTCAAATTTTTTAAATGTGGCAAGAGGCACATCAGATAAAAATGGTGTTGGTAATGGAGTAAAGGTATCTCAAGTAAAAGAGGATACTGAAACACCATTTAAGCTCGTATATGATCCAAGTCATATGGACGCAAACGAAGAAGGTTATGTTGAAATGCCTAATGTAGATCCTTTAAGAGAAATGGTTGATCTAATTTCAGCTACTCGTTCTTATGAGGCAAACGTCACTGTGTTTAACGCGAATAAAGCAATGCTTTCAAAGGCTCTTGAAATTGGAAAATAGGAAAGAAGGTTTAACTCTTTATGGCTATTGAATCAGTATCAATGTTTAATGTTGCTCAGGTAAATGCACCCATGACGACTAATAAGGTAAGTTCGTCGCAAGCACAAGAAAACTTTGGAGATTTCCTACAAAGTGCTATTAACTCGGTAAATGAGACACAGAAAGCTTCAGACGTTGCAACAAATAAGCTAATCAATGGTGGAAATATAGAACTTCATGAAGTGATGATTGCTTCACAGAAATCAAGTATTGCTTTAAATGCTACATTAGAAATTCGGAACAAAGTCGTGGAGGCTTATCAAGAAATCATGCGTATGCAAGTTTAGTCCTCGGTTAAAGTTAATATATCGAGCTAAAATATTCACCATAACCGGAGGATAAAAATGAATGAACGTATAAAGAAAATAAAAAATGATATAACAGCCTTTTGGAAAAGTCGTTCTAAAGGCCAAAAAGGAACTATGATAGGTGGTCTTTTAGGAGTAATCGCTCTTGCGGCTGTACTAACTTTTTTCCTGACAAAAACTGAAATGGTTCCTCTATATTCAGAAGTGACCCCTTCGGAAGTAGGGCGCATTAAAGAAAATTTAGATTCAAAAGGCATACCAAATGAAATTGCAGCTGGAGGGACTTCTATATTAGTTCCTAAGGAACTGAAGGATACACTGCTAGTTCAAATGGCGGCCGAAGGATTTCCACAATCGGGAATGATAGATTATAGCTTTTTTTCTCAAAATGCAGGTTTTGGGATGACCGATAACGAGTTTAATGTACTTAAGCTTGCCACTACGCAAACAGAGCTAGCGAATTTGATCGGAAGTGTGGAGGGGGTTAAAGAAGCTAAGGTAATGATTACATTGCCTGAAGAAGGGGTATTTTTATCTCAAAGCAATGAATCCGCTAGTGCATCTATAGTACTTAACACAGAACCAGGATATCAATTTTCAGAAACCCAAATAGCGTCCTTATATAATTTAGTATCTAAATCTATACCTAATTTATCTACTGAAGATATCGTTATTAGAAATCAATTCCTAGAATACTTTGATTTGGAGAAGGCAACCGGTTCTGGCGGGACAAATGTTACAGATCAAATGACATTAAAGAAAACCATTGAGCGCGACCTTCAACGCCAAGTACAAACAATGCTGGGTACTTTGATGGGGCACAATAAAGTTGTTGTATCTGTAACTACAGATATCGACTTTAAACAAGAAAACCGAGAAGAGAATCTAGTGGAACCTGTTGATGTCGAAAATATGGCAGGTATTGAAATTAGTGCCCAACGAATCTCTGAAACTTTTACTGGTAATAATCCATTAACGGGCGGTACTCCACAATCAGAAGACGCTACTGATAATTTTACTAATTATGTAGAAGGTTCTACAGCAGATGGTGACTATGAGAGAACAGAAGATACGATTAACAATGAAGTAAATCGTATTAGAAAAGAAATAGTCGAAAGCCCATATAAAATAAGAGATATAGGTATTCAAGTAATGGTTGAACCACCACAAGCTGACGATGTTACTTCTTTACCAGCAGATGTCCAAGGAGATATAGAACAGATTCTTGCAACAATTGTTCGCACATCTATTGATAAGGAAGCTGGCGAACTAACAGAGGAACAGATTGAAGAAAAAGTTGTGGTCTCCGTTCAAGAGCTTAAAGGGAAAAATGAACTTGCTGATGTCCCTTCTTCAACAATTCCTTGGTGGATTTATGTGATTGTTGGGGTATTGCTTGTAGCTATTATTCTCCTTGTTGTATCGTTGCTACGATCTAGAAGAATTGAGGAAGAGGAAGAACTAATTATTCTGGAAGAAGCAAGAGAAATACCAGAAGTTGATGATATTAACAATGAAAAAGAAACAGAATCTACTTTAAGACGTAAGCAACTAGAAAAAATGGCAAAAGATAAGCCTGAAGACTTTGCTAAATTGTTACGTACTTGGATAGCAGAGGATTAAGGGGGGACGGCTATGAACAAAAAAGAAAAAGGACTAACTGGTAAGCAAAAAGCCGCGCTCTTATTAATTTCTCTAGGACCGGAAGTTTCTGCTTCTATTTATAAGCATTTAAATGAAGAAGAAATCGAGCGGTTAACTCTAGAAATCTCTGGAGTAAAAAGAGTAGAGCCAGAAATAAAAGAAGACATCATAGAAGAGTTTCACAATATTGCCTTAGCACAGGATTATATTTCACAGGGTGGTATTGGTTACGCTAGAACTGTTCTTGAAAAGGCGCTAGGCAGTGAACATGCACAAGCAATCATTAACCGCTTGACATCTTCACTTCAGGTTCGCCCTTTCGATTTTGCAAGAAGAGCAGAGCCAACCCAATTGTTTAATTTCATTCAAAATGAGCATCCGCAAACTATTGCCCTTATTTTATCTTATCTTGAACCGCAGCAAGCAGGGATTATATTATCGTCCCTGCCACAGGAGGTACAAGCGGATATAGCAAGAAGAATTGCTACGATGGACTCCACTTCTCCTGAAGTAATAAGTGAAATTGAAGCCGTGTTAGAACGCAAGCTTTCATCCACAGTTACACAGGATTATACAGAAACCGGTGGAGTAGATGCGGTAGTAGAAGTCCTTAATGGAGTTGACCGTACTACAGAGAAAACAATTTTGGATGCACTTGAAATTCAAGATCCAGAGCTTGCAGAAGAGATTAAAAAGAGAATGTTCGTATTCGAAGATATTGTTACTTTGGACAATCGTTCTATACAACGAGTTATTCGTGATTGTGAAAACGAGGATCTTATTCTGTCCATGAAGGTGTCGAGTGAGGAAGTAAAAGATATAATCTTCCGCAATATGTCTACACGCATGGCGGAGACATTCAAAGAAGAGATGGAAATCATGGGGCCTGTACGTCTACGTGATGTAGAAGAAGCACAGAGCAGAATTGTGTCGGTGATTAGACGTTTAGAAGACGCTGGTGAAATCATTATTGCCCGTGGTGGAGGAGATGACATTATTGTCTAGAATTTTCCGAAACGTACAAATGAATGAGAACTCTGAAAAAATTCGTCCCATTCAAATTAAAAATCTTTATGTGGAAGAGGATACAACAGAAGAGCCAGTTGTACATGAAAATTTTTCTGCTGATCGAAACAGAATGTTAGAGGAAGTAAATCAGAAAATAGCTAAAAAACAACAAGAACTTCAACAAGAAATAGAACAAACAAGGAACAGTATTCAAAACGAGTTAAATGAGTGGAACGAGCAAAAGCTTAGTTATCAAAAAAGTGCTTATGATGAGGGTTTTGCGCAGGGACTAGAAGAAGGAAGACTAAAGGCTATGGCTGACATGCAAAATAAGCTAGCCGTAGCCAATGAAGCAATGCAAACAGCGTATATGAATGCCGCCGCTTACTTACAGCAACAAGAACAGGTGATTCTTGAGTTAAGTATTCGAAATGCAGAACGTATTTTAGGTGTTAAGTTAGAAGATGAACAAGAATTGTTTTTATCTATCGTTAGAAGAGGATTAAAGGAAGCTAGAGAAATGAAAGAAATTAAAATATATGTTTCTCCAGAATACTTTTCGTTAGTCTCTGAAAACCGAGAAGAGCTTGCATCTATTTTTCCGGTAGACGTACCTTTTATGATTTTTGTTGATGAGGAAATGAATGATACCGATTGCTATATTGAGACAAACCATGGTCGGATTGTTGTAAGTATTGATGAACAAGTAAAAGAATTGAGACGTAAGCTAGTCGATATTCTTGAAAGTATGGAGTGAAAGTAAATGAAAGCAATCGATTTAATTCAACAAATACCAAACGTATCCACCTTTAAAAAGTATGGTCGCGTAAATCGTGTTGTTGGATTAATGATTGAATCCCAAGGCCCCGAGAGCTCCATTGGTGATGTATGTAAAATTCATATTAATTCCGTTAAAAATGGACCGTCAGTAATACTTGCAGAGGTAGTCGGTTTTAAAGAGGAAATAGTTATTTTAATGCCTTACACAAACATTCGCGAAATTTCAACAGGTTGCTTAGTGGAAGGAACTAACAGTCCTTTAGAGATTAAAGTAGGGCCAGAGCTGATAGGAAAAGTACTGGATTCTATGGGAAACCCGATAGATGGAACAGTATTACCTAAGGGATTAAGCACGGTTGGTACCGAACAAGATCCGCCAAATCCATTAACAAGACCACCTATTCATGAGCAAATTGAGGTTGGTGTGAAGGCGATTGATGGTATGCTTACAGTCGGAAAGGGGCAGAGGGTTGGTATATTTGCTGGTTCAGGTGTAGGTAAAAGTACCTTATTGGGAATGATAGCAAGGAATACCAACGCTGATTTAAACATTATTGCTCTAATTGGAGAACGTGGAAGAGAGGTTCGAGAGTTTATCGAACGAGATCTCGGCAAAGAGGGACTGGAAAAATCTATAGTTGTTGCAGCTACATCTGATCAACCAGCACTTATGCGTATAAAAGGAGCTTTTACTGCGACTGCTATTGCAGAATATTTCCGTGACAAGGGCTTAAATGTCATGCTGATGATGGATTCTGTTACCCGTGTGGCAATGGCTCAACGTGAAATTGGACTAGCGGTAGGTGAGCCACCAGCAACAAGGGGCTATACACCTTCTGTTTTCTCTATTCTTCCCAAGTTGTTGGAGAGAACAGGTACAAATGAACGAGGAACTATTACTGCTTTCTATACAGTTTTAGTAGATGGTGACGATATGAATGAGCCAATAGCAGATACTGTACGAGGGATATTAGACGGGCATATTGTTCTGGATAGATCTCTTGCTAACAAAGGACAATTTCCTGCCATCAATGTGTTGAAAAGTATTAGTCGACTAATGAACCATATTTCAGATGAAGACCATGTAAAAGCAGCAGAAAGACTTAGAGAACTCTACTTTACTTACAATAAATCAGAGGATTTGATCAATATCGGTGCATATAAACGTGGAACCTCTCGGGAAATCGATGAGGCAATCCAATTTGAACCTTTAATAACCTCCTTTTTAAAGCAAGGATATCTCGATAAGGTTTCTTTGGAAAATAGCGTGAATGAATTAGTGACATTATCAGGTGGTGGAGCTTAAGATGGTTGCTTATCAATATAAATTTGCTAAGGTACTTACGGTTCGAGAACAAGAAAAGTCAGAGACAGAAATAGCATATAAGGAATCGGTGAATTCTTTTGAAGAGGTTGCTACTGAGCTATATAATCTTTTGAAAAAAAGAGAAGACACATTAGATGCACAAAATAATCTTTTAGTAAATGGTTTAAGTATAGATGGAATACATCATTACTCCAACTTTTTGGAAGGCTTACAAAAAAGAATTGAAGTAGTGCAGAAGGAAGTAGTTCAAGCTAGAGCAAAGATGAATTGGTATGAAGAAAAGTTATTAGAAAAAAGCTTAGAAGTTCGTAAGTTTGAAAAAATAAAAGAAAAAGATTTTGAAAACTTTCAACAAGAACAGTTTCGATTAGAGTCAATTGTATTAGATGAGATATCTTCCTTAAAGTTTCAAAACAAAGAGATTAGGTGAGTAAAGGCATGGCTAAACCGAATAACAAAAAGAAAAGCATACAAACGATGGACAAAGAGCCGAAGAAAGTGGGCTTAGGCAAGAAAATACTATATTTGTTTATCATACCGCTTCTCTTTGCTTTGGCTCTCCTTTTAACTTTTGCACAGATAACAAATATAAATGTTTTTGAAAAGGCTAAAGAACTAACCTCTCTAGGCCAAGAAGAGCCCATAGATGAAAACAAGAAAACATCTCGCTTAGAGGAGAGAGTTGTTTCTCTTCAAGCAGAAATCCAGCAAAAAGAAGTCCAAATCGATAAGCTCCAAGCTGAAGTAGATGGTTCAGAGAAATCTCAAGAATCATTGTTATTGGAACAGGAGAGTCTATTACAGCAAATTGAGGAATTAAAGAGACAAAACGAACAATCTAAAAGAGATTATGCAGAAGTAGTTTCTACTTTTGAAAAAATGTCAGCGAAGACTGCAGCACCTGTTATTACAAATATGAGTGATGCTGAGGCGCTAAGAATCTTAGCAAGTTTAAAACCAGATACAGTTGCAAAAATTTACGAAAAAATGTCCCCTCAGGATGCAGCAAAATATACCGAGCTAATGACTAAACAATAGAGCATGCTTCTTGTATGTGAAGGGAGGTGAAAAAATGAACATAGCGGCAATGGTTAATATGGGAAATTCAGTAGCAGTACAATCCAAACCACAGTTACAAGCAGGTAACGGACAGACTTTTGGTAACGTATTTGGACAAATTCTTTCTAGTCAATCTATGCAACCTTCAGATGTATCGAATGGGGCAGATAAAGAGCTAAATTTTATTCAGGATTTACTTTCCCTTTTAGATGTTCAATCATTGGAAGAAGCACAGGAGCTGCTACAAGCTAATGATTTAACAGTAGATTCTAGTTCACTAAAACAATTGTTAAATAAGCTTCTTGGCGAAACTGATAATTTGACCGAGCTGGAAGATCAAAAACAGGACATATGGGATATTCTCGCTGTCGTTTCGGAACAACCTAATAAGCTTGTTGAATCTATTCTTTTATCTTTGAATGGACAAGCGGGGGCAAACCCGGTAATGGCAAACCAAGTTGAGGCTAAGCAATCAGTCGTAAGCCCCGTTGAAGCAAAACAAGCAGTGGAGCTTTTAAAAATTGCTCAACTTATCGGTAACAAAAGTGATTTAACTTTTAAGCAAGAATCTACGCTGTTTGATTTAAAGCAAACGTTAGAAACATTAAAGGAAAACTTAATGAATGTCTCTCTTAATCAAGGAAAGAGTACAATTCCTATTCCTAAAGCTTTTTTACAGCAAATGATGATGAATCAAACTGTTGTAAAAGGAGCGAATACAGAAGTAGTGACGGAAAGTAAAGAGATAACTTCTTTGGTTCAAGGTCAAACGGCCACTGTACAAACAAAGGTAGAAACTGTAACAATGACTCTTCCTACTGAAAAACCTGCTCAGTCAGAGGAGTTTTTGAAAGAGCTTCAAAAGGTCATGAGCCGAGTACAATTTGGACAAGCTGGTGGAGCTAATAGGTTAGTTATTAAACTATATCCAGAACAGCTTGGGACGATTCGTATCGAGTTGATACAAAAGGATGGAATCCTTACTGCAAAAATGTTAGCCTCAACTGCTTTAGGGAAAGAAATGTTAGATACACATTCTGGTCAATTAAGACAAGGATTGGCAAATCAGAACATACAGGTTGAAAAACTAGAGATTACTCAAGCATTGCAGGACACTTCTAAGCAGGAGAGAAATCAAGGCTTCCAAGATTCGTCCTTTAAGCAGCAGCAAGAGCAGGAGCAACAAGATTCTAATACAGAAAATCAGGATACTCAAACTACTTTCCAAGAATTTTTAAATGAAATAGAGGTATAACTATGGCCGACTTATCACCAATTACGAGTAATATGTATTTATCTTCAAAGAAAACTGCTAAAACTACGGGAAATAGTACACTTGGTAAAGATGAATTTTTAAAAATATTAATGGCTCAGCTTCAAAATCAGGATCCTACAAATCCGATGAAGGACAATGAATTCATTGCCCAAATGGCTCAGTTTTCATCTTTGGAGCAAATGACAAACCTTACTAAGGCATTTGAGAAGTATGCAGAGGCACAAGAGCAAACTCAAATGATTGAATATAGTAATTTCGCTGGTAAACAAGTGAAATGGCATGAGCTGACAGATAAGCTAGATGAAGCCGGTAAACCGATCACAACTGAAGGTACAGGTTTAATCACAGGAGTAAAATTCGTGAATGGAAGTGTAGAATTTACGCTTTCGGACGGAAAGAAAATCACACCTGGTAATATATCTGAAGTACTATCAAGCAATGCAAACTCTAATAGCTTAGTAGAAGCAAGTATGATGATTGGAAAAACTGTTAGTTACACTGCTGATTCTGCGGAAGCTACAGGTGTTGTTCAATCAGTATCTAAAAAAGAAGGAGTAATTGTTTTTAATCTTGATGGAGGTAAGACGATTACAGCAGAAAAAATAAATTCTATTCAATAATAAATAGAACGGAGACATGCAATGGACCAAGTTACTATTAACCGCGTCACGCTGCAGCCAGGAATCCGTCAACCAATCACATCTAAACAAGTCTCATCGTCAAAGCAAGCGTTTTTACAACATTTACATGAAGCCACGGTTAAAACGGAATTAAAGGTAAGCAAACATGCTAACCAGCGATTAATGGAAAGAAATATTCATATATCAGATGCGCAGTGGCAGCTTGTAAGTGATAAAGTAACAGAAGCGCGCTCAAAAGGTGTCAATGACTCATTAGTATTGATGGATCAAGCAGCTCTAATCGTAAGTGCAAAAAATGCAACGGTTATTACTGCCATGGATCGCACGGAAGCGAAAAACCAATTGTTTACTAATATTGACGGCACAATTGTGCTAGGATAGCAGGACCTTTATAGGATGCTATGTGCAGTGGACTGATTGAAGCTAGCACACAAATCGAAGGGAGAAATTAATCAATGATTCGTTCAATGTACTCAGGTATCTCAGGACTTAAAAACTTTCAAACAAAATTAGATGTAATAGGTAACAATATCTCAAACGTAAATACTTATGGTTTTAAAAAAGGTCGTACCATCTTCAAAGACTTAATCTCACAAACTACCGCTGGTGCTTCTGCGGCTACAGGGACACGTGGGGGAGTAAACCCAAAACAAGTAGGTTTAGGATCTCAATTATCTGCAATTGATACAATTCACTCAGGAGGTTCAATGCAATCTACTGGAAATACATTAGACCTTGCTATTTCTGGAGATGGATTCTTTCAAGTAGCGGACTCAACTAATGCTAATCGAGGTGGATTTGTTAATCCTTTATATACTCGTGCAGGTAATTTCTATATGGACAATGAAGGGTATTTAGTAAATAGTGATGGTAAATTTTTAGTTGGTGGAGTTACTAAAGTTGATCCAAAAGCACTTGCAGATGCTACAAAATTAGCAAATGATGCTAAGAAGCCTGCAGAGGATGCAGCTATTGACGCAAAGGCTAAAGCTGATACATTAGCAAAAGCTTTAGAGCCATTAGAAAAAAATGTGGCAGATGCTAAAAAAAGCTTAGCAGATGAAAAAGCTAAAAGTCCCGCGGATCCTGCTTTAATTAAGGCTGCAGAAGACAAATTAGTGGCAGAAGAGAAAGTGTTGAAAGATGCCCAAGATCCAACTATTAGCACAACTCCTGCTGGTAGTGCAGCAAAAGATGCATTTGAAGCGAACAATAAAGCAGTATTAGCTGCGGAGACATTAGCTGCTGCAAATGCTGCGGTTATTAATTTGTCATATCCAGATGCATCTAGTGTTGAAAGAAACTGGGAAGCTTCTGGCAACCTTAATACTGGTGGTAGTTATTTACCTGATACACCACTGACTGTAGGTGGTGAGTATCGACCAATAAAGATACCAACAGATGCACAAAGTATGAATATCGGTCAAGATGGAACAGTAACATTTGTTGACAAGGAAGGTACGTTGCGTTGGGCAGGTCAACTTGTTCTTGCAAAATTTCCAAATGCGGGAGGCCTAGAGAAAGTAGGAGCAAACTATTTTAAAGACACTTCCAATTCCGGAGAGCCAATTCTTCAAACTGCTACACAATCAGGTATGGGTACTGTAAACTCTGGCTTCCTAGAAATGTCTAACGTTGACTTATCTGAAGAGTTCACAGATATGATTGTGGCACAACGCGGATTCCAAGCAAATACTCGTATTATAACAACTTCAGACCAAATTCTAGAAGAATTAGTTAACTTAAAACGATAATCTGATAGTTTCAATGTAAGGGAGGGTTGGGCCGTTCCTTGAACGGTCCGGCCCTTAATAAATGATTAGTTTGACTCGTTTAAACGGTAAAGAGTTTTCGTTAAATGCATTATACATAGAGACGGTTGAATCTTTTCCGGATACTACGATAACGCTAACGAATGGTCATAAATATGTGGCGTTAGAATCTCGAGAAGATGTGTATTATAAAATCGCTCAGTTTTACAAGGAAGTACATATTTTATCGAATCCTTATTTAAGAGGTGAACAGGATGAAGAGTAACAGCAAGGTATTGACTATTATGTTAATAATTTTAGTTTCACTTACTTTAGTAGGTGTAGTTGCACTTATTGTATTTTTACAATTGAATAACGGGGATGAAAGCAAAGAGCCTACAATAGATGAAATTGTCGAATCCTCTGTAGACATTCAGGAAATCACAACCAATTTAGCTGGCGACAAATTTATCCGAATTTCTATGAAGGTACAAACGGATAGTACTGAGGCAGCTGAGGAGCTTACAAAACGTGATTTTCAAGTGAAAAATATTCTAATCACTGAGCTTTCAGAAATGACGCCAGAGGATTTAGAAGGTAAGCAAGGAAAGATAATATTGGAATCTTCTTTAAAAACTAAAATAAATGAATTAATGGATGATGGGGAAGTACAGCAAGTATATATTACTTCTTATATTATTCAGTAAAGTACTTTTTTGAATGGAGGTGGGCAGATTGGCAGGAGATATATTATCTCAATCAGAAATAGATGCATTGTTAAGTGCCCTTTCAACCGGTGAAATGACAGCAGATGAAATGAAGAGCGAACAAGAATCAAAAAAAATTCGTTCCTACGATTTTAAAAGAGCTTTGCGTTTCTCGAAAGATCAAATACGCAGTCTTACTCGTATACATGAAAATTTTGCTCGTCTTTTAACCACATTTTTTTCTGCCCAGTTAAGAACATATGTCCAAATATCTGTAGTATCGGTTGACCAAATCCCTTTTGAAGAGTTTATACGTTCTGTACCACATATGACTCTTATAAATGTTTTTGAGGTACCACCATTAGAAGGAAATATACTAATGGAGATTAACCCAAACATCGCCTATTCTATGCTAGATTTGTTGATGGGTGGGAAAGGGCAGGCGCATACAAAGGTAGATAATTTAACAGAGATTGAAACGAAAATAATGACTAATTTATTCGAACGTTCCTTTGATAACCTGAGAGAAGCCTGGGTTAATATAGCAGATATCGATCCTATATTGACGGAGTTAGAGGTAAATCCTCAATTTCTTCAAATGATTTCGCCAAATGAAACAGTGGTTGTGATATCCTTTAATACTGTTATTGGTGAAACTAGCGGAATGATAAATATTTGTATCCCTCATGTAGTATTAGAGCCGATTGTGCCAAATCTTTCTGTTCGTTACTGGATGCAGACTAATAAGAAAGAGGTATCCCCAGAGCAATTGGCTGTACTGAAAAAACGAGTTAAATCTGCTGAAATACCAGTCGTAGCTGAGCTTGGTTCCACTGATATATCGATTGAAGATTTATTATATTTACAGCTTGGGGATGTTGTACAACTAAACGCTAAAATTGAGGATGCCCTTACAATAAAAGTAGGAGACATACCAAAATTTAAAGCACAACCAGGAAAACTAAAGAAACATATGGCAGTACAAATTATTGAAACTTTGAAAGGAGGAGAGGATGATGATGAGTGATGATATGCTCTCCCAAGAAGAAATTGAAGCCCTCCTACGAGGAACGGTTGACAATATAAGTGGAAATGAAACAGACACAAATACAACAAATGTAGAAGATTATTTAGACTCTTTTGCAATCGATACTTTAGGAGAAATTGGTAATATATCCTTTGGAAGCTCAGCGACTGCATTATCTTCGCTATTGGGTCAGAAAGTTGATATTACAACTCCAAATATAAGCATGATTAATAGAAGTAAATTAGTAGAGGAGTTTCCACATCCGTATGTTGCTGTACAAGTTCAATATACTGCTGGATTAATAGGTATGAACCTATTAGTCATTAAGCAATCAGATGCAGCAATAATTGCAGATTTAATGTTAGGCGGAGACGGAATAGATCCTAGTCCTCAACTAAGTGAAATTCAATTAAGTGCAGTTCAGGAAGCAATGAACCAAATGATGGGTTCGGCTGCTACTTCTATGTCAACTGTATTCAATAAAAAAGTGGACATCTCCCCACCATCCATAGACATTCTAAATTTATTAGAAGGTGAAGGCGAAGAAGCAATTCCTAATGATGACTTACTAATTAAAGTGTCATTTAGATTGCGTGTAGGAAGTTTAATAGACTCCAATATTATGCAGCTAATCCCTCTGGAATTCGGTCTGAATCTTGTTAAATCATTATTGGGAGAGGAAGAAGCAGAACCAGAAGCTGCTGCCACTGTATACGAAGAAAGAGTTAATAACAATCACGTATCTGCACCGGAACCAGATTATTATGAGGCACCACAGATTCAACAGCCCGTTGCTCCACAGCAACCTCAACAATCTAGACAAAGTAATACACGTCCGGTAGAAGTGCAACAAGCGC
This sequence comes from Psychrobacillus sp. FSL K6-2843, assembly GCF_038626375.1. Classification (NCBI taxonomy): domain Bacteria; kingdom Bacillati; phylum Bacillota; class Bacilli; order Caryophanales; family Bacillaceae; genus Psychrobacillus; species Psychrobacillus sp. FSL K6-2843. The sequence continues at coordinate 1,459,341 of NZ_CP152021.1, forward strand.
AATTTGCAAGCTTTGAAGCATCAAACCTTACTCCTAACGAGTCAAGAAATTTAAATTTACTTCTTGATATACCGCTTCAAGTAACAGTAGAATTAGGACGTACTAGAAGAACGGTAAAGGAAATTCTGGAACTTACTAGTGGTTCAATCATAGAACTGGACAAATTGGCAGGAGAGCCTGTAGATATTCTTGTCAATAATCGTCATATTGCAAAAGGCGAGGTAGTAGTAATTGATGAGAACTTTGGTGTTCGTATTACAGATATTCTAAGCCAAGCAGAACGAATTAATAATTTACGATAAGTACTGGAGGAGACATATTATGTCGAAAAGAATTTTAATAGTGGACGATGCTGCATTTATGCGCATGATGATTAAGGATATTTTATCTAAAAATGGTTTTGAAGTAGTAGGTGAGGCGGCTGACGGGGCACAAGCAGTTGAAAAATACGCTGAGCTTAAACCAGATTTAGTGACAATGGATATCACTATGCCTGAAATGGACGGTATTGCTGCATTGAAGAAGATTAAAGAAAAAGATCCTAGCGCAACTATTATTATGTGTTCAGCAATGGGGCAACAAGCAATGGTTATTGATGCCATTCAAGCAGGAGCAAAGGATTTTATCGTTAAACCATTCCAAGCAGATCGAGTAATTGAAGCAATCTCAAAAGCGATAGGGTAATTAATGATGTGGAAGCTTTACCTCAGTATTTGCATCGCATTGTTTTTATTAGTTTTACCTTTTCCAATGGGAGCAGAAGCTTCTGTAGATTCAAATGAAAGCATCAAGGAACATCTGGAACGTGTAAATAACGAATCCGATGCAACTAAAAAGTCAGAACAAAATATTGAGGAAGATAATGCGGTAGTACCTGAAGAAAATACTTCGCAAGATTCGAAGTCAAGTGGAGTATCTATTACAGCTTGGGATTACATCAAAATGATATTCGCTTTGTTATTTGTGATTGCTTTACTTTATGGACTATTACGTTTCCTCAATAAAAGAAATAGAAGCTTCCAGCATAACCAACTCATCCATAATCTTGGAGGAGTTGGAATGGGGCAGGGAAAATCAATTCAATTATTGCAAGTGGGCAACTCACTCTATTTAGTTGGAATTGGAGAAAATATTAACTTATTAAAAGAAATCACTGATCCTCAAGAAATAGAAGAGTTAACTAAGATATATGAAGACAAGCTTGGTAGTGGGCCAACACTACCTCATGTAATGGAATTAATGAACAAAGTGATTAAAAACAAGACTAGTTCTACTAAAAATAATGAAAATCCTTCATTCAATGAAACGTTCCAAAAGAAATTAGAAGATATTAAAAGAGACCGTAGTGAAGTATTAAAGGATTGGAAGACAAAGGAGCGCAAAAACAATGAATGATTTCGTCCAATTTTTCTCGGACAGCGATCCGTCAAATGTCTCCACTTCTATCAAATTAATGCTATTACTTACGGTCTTGTCTTTGGCGCCGAGTATATTAATATTAATGACATCTTTTGCAAGAATCATTATAATTTTGTCTTTTGTTCGTACTGCTCTAGCAACACAGCAAATGCCACCAAACCAAGTATTAGTTGGATTGGCACTTTTCCTTACGTTTTTTATCATGGCGCCAACGCTCCAGGAAGTGAATGAAACAGCCTTAACTCCTCTATTTGACGAAGAGATAACTTTGGAAGAGGCATATGAGAATGCTAGTGGACCTTTTAAAGAGTTTATGAGTGAGCATACAAGGCAAAAGGATTTAGAGTTATTCTTACGATATACCGAGGCAGAACGACCAGAAACGATTGATGATATTCCATTAACGGTGATGGTTCCAGCTTTTGCTTTAAGTGAGATTAAGACAGCCTTTCAAATAGGCTTTATGATTTTTATCCCTTTCCTAGTGATTGACATGATCGTCGCTAGTGTATTGATGTCTATGGGGATGATGATGTTACCTCCGGTAATGATTTCATTACCATTTAAGATTTTACTATTTGTGTTAGTAGATGGATGGTATTTAGTCATGAAATCCATCTTACAAAGTTTTTAGGAGCTGATTGTATTGAGTAATGAAATGGTAATATCAATTGCAGAAAGAGCCATTTGGGTCATTCTTCTTGCATCAGGTCCTCTTTTGTTGGTTGCATTAATAACTGGTCTTGCGGTGTCTATCTTTCAGGCGACCACACAGATTCAGGAACAAACTCTTGCATTTGTTCCTAAAATTATTGCAGTATTAGTGGCTATTGTCTTTTTTGGGCCATGGATGCTGTCACAAGTAACCTCCTATGCAGCAGATATTTTTGAAAATTTAGTGAGATATATTGGTTAGTTCAATGGAAGAAATAATACCAAGCCTAACTATATTATTATTGATCATTGCAAGAGTTTCTGCGTTTTTTGTTACTTTACCTTTATTTTCACATCGTACTATTCCAGCCACGCATCGAATAGGCTTTGCAATTGTTCTTTCATGGATGATGTATTATACGTTGGATGTTACACCATTTGAAATAAATGGAGAGTACATATTACTAATTATAAAGGAAGTTATGGTTGGGTTATTTATAGGGTTACTTGCTTACATAATTCTTTCTGCCATACAAATTGCTGGTGGATTTATCGATTTCCAAATGGGATTTGCGATAGCGAATGTTATAGACCCCCAAACGGGAGCTCAAAGTCCTCTAATCGGTCAATTTCTAAACATTATTGCTCTTCTTCTATTACTAGCATTAAATGGGCATCATTTGCTATTGGATGGAATTTTTTATAGCTATCAATTTATTCCTATGGAAACTTCATCGCTAGCATTTGGGCAAGAAAACTATGTGGAGTTCATCATGAAGACATTTGCAGGAGTGTTTGCAGTTGCCTTTCAGATGTCTATTCCTATAGTAGCAACTTTGTTTTTAGTAGATATTGCATTAGGGATAACTGCTCGTACAGTTCCTCAACTGAATATATTTGTAGTGGGTTTCCCTATTAAAATAGGAGTAACATTTATTGTTTTGTTAGTCATGATGGGAGTTTTACTAGCAGTTATGCAGAAAATGTTTGAAATCATGATTATAAGTATGCGAGATTTAATGATTATTTTAGGTGGTGGCTAATATGTTGATGCTCCGATTGGATCTACAGTATTTCGCAGGAGAAAAAACAGAAAAAGCTACTCCTAAAAAACGGCAGGATTCTAGAAAAAAAGGACAAGTGTTAAAGAGCCAGGATGTTACAAGCGCCATTGTGTTGCTTGCAGTATTCCTCTTCATGTTTTTCTTTGCGGGGTTTTTACGCAATGAAATATTTACATTTTTTAATGTTACTTTTACTAAATATATGCTGATGGATACAGTAACTATAGAAATAGCCTTAGAAATTTATAAAGATATGCTGATGGAAATGGCTTTTATCTTGTTACCTATCATGCTGGTAGCTGTGGTTGCAGCTATTGCAGCTAATTTTTTTCAGTTTGGGTTGCTCTTTACGACTGAGCCCTTAAAGTTTGACTTAAAAAAAATAGACCCTATAAAAGGGTTAAAACGAATCTTCTCGATGAAGGCAATAATTGAACTATTAAAGTCCATTCTTAAAATTTCTTTTATTGGATCGGTTACGACTCTTATTATATGGATGAATCTGGAGCAAGTGCTTTCCCTTTCTTTTAAAACTGCTTGGGATACCTTATCTACCATCGGATGGCTTACAGGAATGATGGGAATAGCAGCTTCCTTTGTATTGTTGTTTATATCGATCTTAGATTTCTTCTATCAACGCTTTGATTATGAGAAAAATTTGAAGATGTCTAAGCAGGATATAAAAGACGAGCATAAGAACACAGAGGGAGATCCTATCATTAAATCCCGAATTCGTCAGCGTCAAAGAGAAATGGCCATGCGGAGAATGATGCAGGAAATTCCAACAGCAGATGTTGTTATTACGAACCCTACCCATTTTGCAATTGCTTTAAAGTATGATGATTCCTCTATGGATGCGCCAGTAGTAATAGCTAAGGGGGCAGACTTTGTTGCTCAGAAGATTAAATTGATTGCTAAAGAAAATAATGTAGTCATGGTTGAAAACCGGCCACTTGCTAGAGCAATGTACGATCAAGTTGAAATTGGTCAAAGAATTCCTGATGAATTTTTTAAGGCTGTTGCAGAGGTTCTAGCTTATGTATATCGCATTAAACAAAAAATTTAAAGATTGAGGTGGAAGTATATGCAAGTTCGCGATATATCCGTATTAGCAGCAGTAATTTCTATTGTGGCTATGCTCGTGATACCTCTTCCTCATTGGTTATTGAGTTTTTTAATAATCGTTAATATTACTATAGCTTTATTAATTTTAATGACCGCAATGAATATGCAGGAGGCGCTACAATTTTCCGTCTTTCCTACACTGTTATTACTAGTAACTTTGTTTAGGCTTGCACTTAATGTCTCAACGACACGTGCGATTTTGTCCGAGGGAGATGCAGGGAAGGTAGTTGAAACCTTTGGTACTTTTGTAACCGGGGGGAATATGTTAGTTGGTCTAGTCGTTTTTGCTATTTTAGTAATTATTCAATTCATTGTAATAACAAAAGGTGCTGAGCGTGTATCAGAGGTTGCAGCGCGCTTTACATTAGATGCTATGCCTGGTAAACAGATGAGTATTGATGCGGATCTTAATGCTGGGATGATTTCTGAAAAAGAAGCAAGAGAACGACGTGAAAAAGTCAGCGGAGAAGCAGATTTTTACGGGGCAATGGACGGTGCTACGAAATTCGTAAAAGGTGATGCTATTGCGGGTATTATTATCGTAATTATCAACCTTCTATTTGGTGTCATCATTGGAGTCGTTCAGTTTGGTTTGCCTTTTGGAGAAGCAGCGGTATTATTCTCTACATTGACTGTAGGGGACGGACTTGTGTCACAAATTCCGGCGCTTTTAATCTCTACCGCGACGGGTATAGTTGTTACAAGAGCTGCGTCAAAAGGAAATTTGGGCGGAGATATTACTGGACAGCTATTGAATCAGCCTAAGCTTCTTTATGTAGCTGCGGGGACAATTGCACTTCTAGGGATAGTAACCCCTATTGGACTTCTTTTAACTTTACCTATTTCTCTTATACTTGTCATTGGCGCTTATATGATGAGTAAGGCAGAAAAAGAAGACCCAGAAGAGCTAGAGGAATTTCAAGAGGAAGCAGCCACAGATAATATGAAAAGTCCAGAGAATGTTATTAATCTATTAAACGTAGATCCAATAGAATTTGAGTTCGGCTATGGATTGATACCACTTGTGGATACTGCACAGGGCGGAGATTTACTTGATCGAGTAGTTATGATAAGAAGACAGCTTGCATTAGAGCTTGGAATAGTTATACCGGTTGTACGGATTCGAGACAATATCCAGCTTCAGCCAAATGAGTACCGTATAAAGATTAAAGGGAACGAGATGGCTAGAGGAGAGCTATTGCTCGATCATTATTTGGCGATGAGCCCTGGTGATGACGATACAATCGATGGAATAGACACAGTAGAACCATCTTTCGGTCTTCCAGCTAAATGGATAACAGAGGCTGTAAAAGAGGAAGCAGAGATAATGGGCTATACAGTGGTTGACCCACCAAGCGTAGTCTCAACGCATATGACGGAAATTATTCGAAATCATGCACATGAATTATTAGGTAGACAGGAAACTAAGCAATTAATCGATCATATTCGCGAGACTTCACCTATATTAGTGGATGAATTAACTCCAACTCCGATGACTATAGGAGAGATTCAAAAGGTTTTAGGCAACCTGCTAAGAGAGCATGTATCGATAAGAAACTTACCTATTATTTTTGAAACACTAGCTGATTATTCAAAAATGACATCTGATGTCGATATATTAACTGAGTATACGAGACAAGCATTAGCGAAGCAAATAACTTCTCAATATGCTGGTAATAGTAATGTGCTAAAAGTTTTAACAGTATCTGGCAGAGTTGAAAAAATTGTCGCGGATAGTATTCAACAAACGGAGCATGGGAATTACCTTTCCATCGATCCGAATGACTCACAGGCTATTTTAGAATCTATGGCTAGAGAAATTGAACGTGCTTCACTGATGGAGCAGTCACCAATTATACTATGCTCTCCAGCAGTAAGAATGTATTTAAGACAAATGACAGAGAGATATTTCCCTCAAATACCGATTCTTTCCTATAACGAGTTAGAATCATCAATTGAGGTACAAAGCGTCGGGGTGGTGAATGTGGAGTGAAGATGAAAAAATATGTAGCAGCTACAATGCCAGAAGCGATGAAGGCTATTCGAAATGAATTGGGTGAGGAAGCGGTAATCTTAAGCTCTAAAGTAGTATATTCAAAGGGCTTCATTGGAATGTTCAAAAAGAAGTCTATTGAAGTATTAGCTGGCATAGACACAGTTGAACCTCCCGTTCATACACCTGATTATCCCGTCTTTAAGCAAGAGCCCGACGTTAACCATGCGTCAGAGATAAAAAAAGAACTAGAAGACTTAAAGAAAATGGTGAAATCTATCCAACGTCCGCAGCTAGAGCAGCAATACCCGGAAGAATTTCAAATACTTCTAAATCATCTTAAGCAGCAGGAATTGGCAGAGGAGCTTATCACTAGCATGAGTGATGAGCTTTTTGTGCATGAAATAAATAGAGATTCTATAAATATAGAGGAACAGATTGAGCTTACAAAAGACTATATTTATAACTTGCTTAAGGATCTCCCTTTCGGAGGTATATCCTATGAAAGAAAATTCATCAATGTGTTAGGCCCAACTGGGGTTGGTAAAACAACGACTATAGCAAAAATGGCTGCTCGTGCTGTTTTAGAGAAAAAGAAAAAGGTTGGATTCATCACAACTGATACTTATCGGATTGCTGCTATTGAGCAGTTGAAGACTTACGCCGGTCTTCTTCAGGCACCCATTGAAATAGTTTACAGTCCTAAAGATTTTCAGCAAGCTGTTGAGAAGTTTGAATCATTGGATCTTGTATTTATAGACACCGCTGGTCGGAATTACAAGGAAATGAAATTCGTTGAGGATTTACAAAAACTGATAGATTTTAAGAGTAATACAGAAACGTATCTTGTTCTCTCTTCAACCTCAAAAGAAACAGACATGAGTGTAATTATAGAACAATTTGTAGATTTTCCTATTGAAAAATTAATTTTTACTAAAATAGATGAAACAAATTCTATTGGCTCCATTATTAATTTAATGGTTAAATATAACAAGGGCCTTGCGTACTACACAGATGGTCAAGAAGTACCTGAAGATATCGTTGAAGCTAGTCTAGAAGAATTACTTGATTTATTATTAAAGGGGATTCACTATGAGAGATCAAGCTGAGGAATTAAGAATGAAGATGCTTCGAAGCCACAGTAAATTAGGTCGCTCTATAGCTGTTGTCAGCGGTAAAGGGGGAGTAGGTAAAAGTAATTTTTCAACCAACTTTACAACAATGCTTAGTGCTCAAGGAAAAAAAGTAGTATTAATAGATATGGATATCGGTATGGGTAACATCCATATTTTACTAGGTAAAACTGTTCCTACTAATTTAAAGGATTATTTACTTGGAGAAAAATTATTGGAGAGTGTCATGTATGAAGGGCCATACGGACTTCAATATATCTCAGGAGGATCTGGATTAAATGGTGTTATGGAATGGACCGATACTATGTTTCAACGACTGATTGAAGCCTTTGAATATCTTCAAAAATCCTTCGATTTTATCGTGTTTGATATGGGAGCCGGAGCAACTTCACAGGCATTAGATTTAATTGTTGCAGTGGATGATATTATCGTTATTTCAACTGCTGAGCCTACTTCGATTACAGATGCTTATTCTATGATGAAATATATACATTATAAGGATCCTGAAAAGAACTTTTTTCTTTTGTGTAATCGAGCGTTTTCAGAGGAGGAGGGAAAAGACACTACAGCTAGACTTAAATTGGCAATGTCTAAATTTCTCTCTAAGGAAGTATTAGTCCTTGGTTCCTTGCCAGAAGATCCATATGTTCGCAAAGCTGTCCAACAACAAGAACCATTTTCTGTGTTATATCCACAGGCAGAAATTAGTAAAAAGCTTTACAAGATAGTAAACAAATTTACAGAAGTACAAATAGAGGAGATACCCTCAAAACCTAGTAAATTTATCGATAGATTAAAGAGTATCTTTAAAGGGAGGCCTTAAAGATTTGGCATGATTTCTAAAAAAAAATTACTTATAGTAGATGATTCAGCCTTCATGCGCAAATTGATAGGAGATTTTTTTAAGGAAAGTACCCTAATCGAGGTAGTCGGTATCGCGCGCAATGGTGCCGATGCCATTCGAAAGATTAAATCACTTCGACCAGATGTAGTTACTATGGACGTTGAGATGCCAGAAATGAATGGACTAGAGGCTTTAAAGCAAATCATGTCTGAAAGTCCTGTTGCAGTTATCATGCTGTCTAGCAATACCCAACGGGGAACAGAAAGTACATTGCTTGCTATAGAATATGGAGCAGTAGATTTTGTAGCTAAACCAAGCGGTACCATTTCACTAGACTTACATAAGATTAAAGATGAATTGGTTGAAAAGGTAGAGCATGCAGCAACCATTCCTATTACGAAAATAAAAACACGTGCATTAATACCTTCAAACAAGCAAGAGGTAAGAGAAATACAACCAATTAAGCATTCATGGAACAAAAACAAAAAAAAGATGGTTTTGATTGGTACTTCCACGGGAGGTCCGAGAGCATTACAAGAAGTTCTACCTAACTTACCAAAAGATATGAAGGCACCTGTTCTCATCGTTCAACATATGCCTGCAGGATTTACTAAATCACTAGCGGATAGACTAAATCAACTATCCGAAATTGAGGTGAAAGAGGCCGAGCAAGGGGATATCATTCGAGATGGCCATGCTTATATTGCTCCAGGTGGCTTTCATATGAGAGTTCAAAAAACAGGAAGTGTTTATACGATTAAACTAGACGACATTGAACCACCTAGAGGAGGGCATAGACCATCTGTAGACGTACTCTTAGAAGATAATAGTATGTATAATGATTTTGATAAAATTACAGTCATTATGACAGGAATGGGGTCAGATGGCTCCAATGGCCTCAAGCAATTAAAGAAGATGGGAAATGTAGTTGCTATAGCTGAATCCGCAAGTACGTGCATTGTATATGGAATGCCTAAGGCAGCGGTGGAAACAAAATTAGTAAATGATGTAGTTGATTTAGATAAAATTGCAAACACAATAATACAATACTTGCCTTAAAGGGGTGTTAAGTTCATGGATACAAATCAATATTTAGAGATGTTCATTGAAGAAAGTAAGGAGCATTTACAAGCTTGTAATGATCATTTGCTTGAGCTAGAGAAAAATCCTCAAAATCTTTCAATCGTAAATGAGGTATTTCGTTCTGCCCACACATTAAAAGGTATGTCTGCAACGATGGGATACGAGGATATTGCCAATTTAACGCATAAAATGGAGAATGTTCTCGATGAAATTAGAAACAGTCGTTTAGATGTTACACCGGAATTACTTGATGTAGTTTTTGTTGCAGTCGATCAACTGGAAGAAATGGTTTTTAATATTGCGGATGGTGGAGATGGCAAGCTAGACGTTGAAGAAACCGTTCGAAAACTTCATTTAATCGAAAAAGGTGAAATGGAAGTTGCAGCTACTGTTATGAGTAAAGTAGATAACAATGAAAAACACCAGAATTTTTTATCCTATGACGACTATGAAATGACTGTTCTTCAACAATCGGCGGAGCAAAACTATTTTACATATGAAATCTCGGTAAAGCTACGCGAGGATTGCTTGTTAAAAGCTGCACGTGTTTATATGGTGTTTGAGCTCTTAGAAAAAATGGGTGATGTTATCAAATCCTCACCTACAGTTGAAAGATTAGAGGATGAAGACTTTGATGAACAGTTCTACATTGCAATTGTTACGACTGAAGAGCAAGAAGATGTTCAAAAGAAACTGATGAAAGTATCGGAAGTTACAGAGGTAATAGTAAATCCGGTTAGTATAGAGCAGCTAAAAACTCGTCAAAACGAAGAGTTTGAGAAGCAAGAGAGTAAAAAAGAAGAGATAAAGATTGAGGAAAAACCTTCTTCAGAAGTGAAAAAAGCGGAAGAAAAGCAATCATCACCTAAAAATGGGCAAACCCATGGTAACAAAACAATCAGAGTAAATATCGAGAGATTAGATATTTTGATGAACCTGTTTGAAGAGCTAGTAATCGATAGAGGTAGACTTCAATCTATCTCAGAAAACCTGCATGATAGTGAATTAGAAGAGACTGTAGAACGAATGGCTAGAATTACAGGAGACTTGCAAAACATCATTCTTAACATGCGTATGGTACCTGTAGATACGGTCTTTAACCGATTCCCTAAAATGGTTAGACAATTAGCTAGAGATTTAAACAAAAAAATCAATCTCCAAGTCATTGGAGCAGAAACGGAACTAGATCGTACAGTTATTGATGAAATCGGGGATCCCCTTGTTCATCTCATTAGAAACTCGTTAGATCATGGTATTGAGAGTCCTGAGATTCGTAAGGCAAATGGAAAGCCTGAGGAAGGTACCGTAGTTCTTCGAGCTTATCACAGCGGAAACCATGTGTTTATAGAAATCGAGGATGATGGAGCAGGTATAAGTCGAGAAAAAGTATTGAAAAAAGCTATAGCTAAAAATATTGTTACGCCAGAAGCTGCTGCTTTATTGTCGGATAAACAGGTAGCAGAGCTAATTTTATCTTCTGGTTTTTCAACTGCGGAAGTCATATCCGATGTATCTGGTCGTGGTGTAGGATTAGACGTAGTGAAAACAACCATTGAATCTTTAGGCGGTTCAATTGAGATTTCGTCAACAGAAGGGAAAGGCTCCTTATTCTCTATTCAATTACCTTTAACATTGTCTATTATATCAGTTATGTTAGTAGAGCTAGGTGAAGAGATTTATGCTGTTCCTCTTTCTTCTATCATTGAAACTGCTATCATCCGATCTTCTGACATTTTGAACGCACACAATCAAAAAGTAATTGATTTCCGTGGGAAGGTCGTTCCACTTGTCTTTTTAGAAGAGGTGTTTGAAGTACCTAGAGCACACAAGGAAGAAGAATTCCATTCAGTTGTTTTAGTTCGCAAAGGGGATAAAATGGCTGGTCTTGTTGTAGACTCATTCATTGGTCAACAAGAAATTGTTCTAAAATCTCTAGGAACCTATTTGTCTAGTGTATTTGCTATTTCAGGTGCAACTATTTTAGGAAATGGAAAAGTGGCTCTTATAGTAGATTGTAACGCGTTAATTATGTAAGGAGGAGAAACAATGGCAGAAGCTTTAGATTTACAAAACTTAAAAGTAGTTGTTTTTCAGTTAGCTGACAAAGAATATGTTATTCCTGTTAGTCAAGTCCAAGGAATTGAAAAACTAATCCATATAACTAGAGTTCCAAAAACTCCTTCATTTGTAAAAGGAGTTATTAATCTTCGTGGTGTAGTTACACCTATTATTGACTTAAAGAGCAGATTCAATCTAGGAGAGAGCACGTTAGATGAATCTTCTCGAATTATTATTATCTCTTTAGAGGATATGAATGTTGGAGTAATCGTGGACTCTGCAAATGATGTATTAGATATACCGATGGACTCCATAGAGCCTCAGCCAGAAGTAGTAGGAGGATTAGAACAAGATTTTATTGCAGGAGTTACTAAAATTGATAAACGTTTGTTGATTTTACTACATCTTGACTTAGTATTAAATCCTATTAAGGCTGGAGCTTAGTATATGTTTGAAAATAAGATTACGTCTATGCATCTTGATGTATTAAGGGAAATAGGTAATATTGGTGCAGCGCATGCTGCTACTGCATTATCTACCTTGTTAAATAAGAAAATAGACATGAATGTCCCTAAAGTTGAGATGGTAACTTTTGATGAAATGATGGATCTTGCTGGTGGAGCAGAAAGCGTAGTTGCTGGTATCTATCTTCGCATCGATGGAGATGTCAATGGTAGTATGTTTTTTGTTTTACCCGTTGAGCAGGCAAACCAATTCATCAGAAGATTGATCCAAGATGAAAGTTTAGACTTTGAAAAGGGACAGGTTACAGAGATGGGAGCGTCTGCGCTTCAGGAGCTAGGAAATATCTTGTCCGGTTCATATTTGTCTGCGTTGTCCGATTTCACTAAACTTAGTATTTATCCAACAGTTCCAGCACTTTGCGTTGATATGGTGGGAGCTATCATAAGTTTTGGGCTTGTAGAGCTTTCACAAGTAAGTGATTATGTCATTGTGATCGATACCGCTATTCATGAAGATGAAGATGAGAGTGGTAAAATTGTTCATGGTCATTTCTTTTTATTGCCAGAGCCGGATTCATTTCAAGCTATTTTCCGAGCATTAGGAGTAGAATAATATGATTGAACAAAGTCAAATTGGTCACGTAGTAAAAGTCGGGATAGCTGATATGAATATAGCAAAGGCACCACATACGATAAGGACATCTGGATTGGGTTCATGTGTAGGAGTTGTTCTTTACGATGATAGAAATCAAACAGCCGGCATGGTGCATGTAATGCTTCCGAATTCTAGTTTAGGAAGATCTGAAAAGATTAATATAGCCAAATTTGCTGATACTGGTATACCAGCGCTTATTGAACTATTAAAAATGGAAGGGTTGGCTCCTTCGAGACTCCGCGCTAAAATAGCTGGCGGTGCTCAAATGTTCCAATTCTCTTCCAGTAGAGATACTATGCGAATAGGTCCTAGAAATGTGGAGGCAGTAAAAGAGTATTTACACAAATACTCTATTCCCATTATATCTGAAGATACTGGGGGAAATAGTGGACGTACTATTGAGTTTGATCCATCCACAAAGCTATTGAACGTTAGAACAGTAAATCAGGGAGTGAGAGACATTTAATGGCAGGTTCAATTTTATTTAATTGCTGGGTAGCTCTTCTTGCATTTAGTTGTTACTTTCTTTTTTCATACCCCTTTGTAGAAGGGATTGTAATTTTAATACCATCTCTTATATGTGCACTATTATTTTTTATATTAGCCTTTTTTGGAAGAGCGGCTATATCATATGTTCTAGAAGATAAAACTAAAAAAGTAGAGGAAGAGGTCCTTTTATCTCAAAATACCACTTCCTCACCAATAGATTCATCAAAAGAATACGCTAACATTATAAAAAACATGATAAATAATGAATCATAAATGGGGGGCGATATATTTTCGCCTCCCCTTTTTATACGAAATTTTGGTATAATATCCATATATATAATGGAAAAGGTCGAAAGGGGGATTATTGTGTCAAAACTAAATTCGACAGAGGAGCAGCTCCTTTGGAAGAAATGGACAGAAAGCAAGGATCCTCAAGCAGGAGATTTACTTCTAAGAAAATATACTCCTCTTGTAACCTATCATGTGCAGCGTATTGGAGCTGGCATTCCTCAAAATGTTTCAAGAGATGAACTGAAAAGCCTTGGTATGATGGGACTTTTTGATGCTTTAAATAAATTTGATCATTCCAGAGATTTAAAGTTCGATACGTACGCATCCTTTCGTGTTAGAGGTGCAATAATAGACGGCTTGAGAAAAGAAGACTGGCTACCAAGGTCCTCACGTGAAAAGGCAAAAAAGCTAGACCAGAAGATTGAAGAGCTAGAACAAAAACTAATGCGTCATGCAACACCTGAGGAAATAGCACAATTTGTTGAGGTTTCGGTTGAAGAAGTTTATCAGACAGTGCAGGAGCATTTCTTCTCTAATGTTCTATCGATCGATGAACAGCTACATGACCAAGACGAAATGGATAATAAAGCATTTGTCATTAGAGATGATACGCAGACTACGCCTGAGCAGCAGCTTGTCAAGGGCGAGTTACTTAATGACCTAGTGAACCAAATTCAACACTTAAATGAGAACGAACAATTAGTTTTAAGCTTATTTTATACTGAAGAGTTAACCTTGACGGTTATAGGTGAAATGTTAGGCCTATCAACCTCCAGAATTTCTCAAATACATTCCAAGGCTCTTTTTAAGCTTCGGAAGCTTTTGGCAAGTGAAATGATGAATTCATAATATGCGGAGGGAAATTCTATGAGCTTAAAAGTTGTTGAACTACAGATTGCTATACCGAAAACATTTGATGCGGGTAAAATGTCTGAGCAAATGCAGCAACAAAGTGCTATAAACCAAGCGAATGCTCAAGCTGCAACTGAAAGGCAAATTGAGAGAAATAGAGAAACAGTTATTAAATCCAATAATATAGAAGCAGACGCCGAACAAGGCTCAAAGCAACAAACTGAGCAAGAAAATGAAAAAAGAGAAAAAAAAGAACAAGAAAATAAAGAGACAAAGCACCCCTTTAAAGGTAACTTTGTAGACTTTAGCGGATAGGAGTAAAAATGACGTCTATAATTTTAACAGTTTTATTTCTACTCCAAATAATTAGTTTTTATTTCATCGCATTGTTGAATATGAAAATGTCTAAGTATAAGGGTATGGAAGACAAGCAAGAGCAGATGATTAAAGAAATAGAAAATTCTTTTAGTGCCTACATTGCAGAAATCAAGGACGAAAATGATCGCCTTTTACATGAGCTCAAAGAACAAAATAATTACTCTTCTGAAAAGAAGGAAGTAATCTCTATTGCTAAAAAAGAGATTTCATCTGCTTCAAACGAGGAAAGCCAATCATTAATAATATCAAGACCACTAGTTTCAAAACAAAAGGCAGCTAGTAGTTATGTTCAATCTTCCAATTTACCAGAAAAAGAGATTCCTATTACTTTAAAGGAAAAAGTATTGTATTATTCGGAAGAAGGTAAAAACCCTACAGAAATAGCTAAGTTGCTCCAAATTGGAAAGACAGAAGTCGAGCTCTTCTTGAAATTTCAGGATTAAAATGGTTGAAAGTTAATTATATCTATGGTATATTACAAGACGGTATGAATATACACGCATTTCTGATGGAATTGGCAGGTGCTCTTACAAAAGAGTAGCCGATGAAAAATGAAGAATGCGGAAGACTAAACCAAACCAGGAGGAAATAAAATGTCAGTAATCTCTATGAAACAATTACTTGAGGCTGGTGTACACTTCGGTCACCAAACTCGCCGTTGGAATCCAAAAATGAAAAAATACATTTTTGTTGAGCGTAACGGAATCTACATCATCGATCTTCAAAAAACGGTGAAAAAATTAGAAGAAGCTTATGACTTCATGCGCCAAGTAGGTCAAGATGGCGGGAAAGTTCTTTTCGTTGGAACTAAAAAGCAAGCTCAAGAAGCTATTAAAGAAGAAGCAGAACGTTCAGGAAACTACTATATTAACCAACGTTGGTTAGGTGGTACTTTAACTAACTTCGGTACAATTCAAAAACGTGTAGCACGCTTAAAAGCAATTGAAAAAATGGAAGAAGACGGAACTTTCTCTGTACTTCCTAAAAAAGAAGTAGTTCAACTTAAAAAAGAACACGAACGTCTAGTTAAATTCTTAGGCGGTATCCGTGACATGAAAGCTATCCCGGATGTAATGTTCGTAGTTGACCCACGTAAAGAGCGTATTGCAGTTGCAGAAGCTCGTAAATTGAACATTCCATTAGTAGGAATCGTTGATACAAACTGTGATCCAGATGAAATCGACTATGTAATTCCTGCAAATGACGATGCAATTCGCGCAGTGAAATTATTAACTGCTAAAATGGCGGATGCATTACTAGAAGCAAGACAAGGTGAAGATGCAGAAGTAGCTTCAGCTGAAGTTGCTGCTGAGTAAGACACATGTAAGTAACAGGTGATAAGCGGCCAAACCACTTATCACCTTTTTTTGAGAAAATGACATTTAATTGTACTAGGAGGAATTTATAATGGCAGTTACAGCACAAATGGTAAAAGAATTGCGTGAAAAAACTGGCGCAGGTATGATGGATTGTAAGAAAGCTCTAGTTGAAACAGATGGCAACTTAGAAGCAGCAATTGACTTCTTACGTGAAAAAGGTCTTTCTTCTGCAGCTAAAAAAGCTGATCGTATCGCAGCTGAAGGTACAACTTTCATCGAAATCGATGGCAATAAAGCTGTATTATTAGAAATGAACGCAGAAACTGACTTCGTTGCCAAAAATGAAGGCTTCCAACAATTAGTTAAACAAGTAGCTTCTCATTTATTAACTACTGAACCAGCTTCAGTTGAAGAAGCATTAGCTTCTAACATTGAAGAAGGCGTTACAGTTGAAAATGCTATTTCTAACGCAGTAGCTAAAATTGGAGAAAAAATTACTCTTCGTCGCTTTGTTATTGAAACAAAAACAGATGCGGATGCATTTGGTCCATACCTTCACATGGGAGGTCGTATCGGAGTTCTTACAGTACTTGAAGGTTCTACTGATGAGCAAGCGGCAAAAGACGTTGCAATGCACATTGCTGCTTTAAACCCATCATACATTTCTCGTGATGAAGTATCTGCTGAGGAAGTAGAGCACGAGCGTAAAGTATTAACAGAACAAGCATTAAACGAAGGTAAGCCAGAAAATATTGTAGCTAAAATGGTAGAAGGCCGTCTTGGTAAATATTTTGAAGAAGTGTGCTTATTAGACCAATCTTTCGTTAAAAATCCAGATCAAAAAGTTCGTACATTTGTGGAATCAACTGGTGGTAAACTAGTTTCATTCACACGCTACGCTGTTGGTGAAGGAATTGAGAAACGTGAAGATAACTTTGCTGAAGAAGTAATGAGCCAAGTTAAAGGTAAATAATAAAAAATAAATAGTAAGAACGTATGTTGTTCTTATTTTATAGAAAAACTCTAGGGAGCACGTAATTTGTGTTCCCTATTTTTCAAGAAAAGAGATGGAGGATATCTATGAGCACACCACAATATAAAAGAATTGTTTTAAAACTAAGTGGCGAAGCATTGGCTGGAGAAAAAGGTTTTGGATTGTCTCCTGAGATTATTAAATCAGTAGCGGAACAAGTGAAGGAAGTTGTTGATCTTGGAGTTGAAGTTGCTGTTGTAGTTGGAGGAGGCAATATTTGGAGAGGTAAAATAGGCAGCGAAATGGGAATGGACCGTGCTAATGCCGATTATATGGGCATGTTGGCTACGGTTATGAATTCATTGGCACTGCAAGATTCTCTAGAACAATGTGGAGTTGAGACGCGTGTACAGTCTTCCATTGAAATGCGTCAAGTGGCAGAACCGTACATAAGAAGAAGAGCGATTCGTCATTTAGAAAAAAAACGTGTAGTAATATTTGCAGCGGGAACGGGTAATCCATACTTCTCGACTGATACTACAGCAGCTTTAAGAGCAGCTGAAATAGAAGCTGATGTTATCTTAATGGCTAAAAACAATGTAGATGGTGTGTATTCAGCTGATCCAAAAATGGATAAAACAGCAGTGAAATATGATGAATTGTCTTTCTTGGAGGTAATTCAGCAAGGCCTACAGGTGATGGATTCAACGGCTTCCACTTTATGTATGGACAATGATATTGCACTTATTGTATTCTCAATTATGGAAAATGGAAATATTAAACGGGCTGTCCTAGGTGACTCTATTGGAACAGTCGTTAGGAGGAATTCATAATGCCGAAACAAGTAATAGAGCAAACAAAAGACAAAATGGCTAAAACAATTCAAGTGTATACAAGAGAGCTAGCTTCTATTCGTGCTGGTCGTGCAAGCGCATCTTTACTTGATAAAATTACTGTGGACTACTATGGTGCGCCAACACCGATTAACCAAATGGCTGGTATATCGATACCAGAAGCGCGCTTACTAACAATTCAACCTTATGATAAATCCATTCTGGGAGATATCGAAAAAGCAATTATGAAATCAGACTTAGGAATCACTCCTACAAACGATGGTAATCTTATTCGTATTGCTATTCCTGCACTGACAGAAGAGCGCCGTAAAGAATTAGTAAAACAAGTTAAAAAAGAAGCTGAAGAAGCTAAAGTGAATATCCGTAATGTACGTCGTGATGGGAACGACGACCTGAAAAAAATGGAGAAAGCTGGAGAAATCACAGAAGATGATTTAAGAAGCTACACAGAAGAAATCCAAAAAATTACGGATGCAAATATTGATAAAATCGATGCAATCACTAAAGATAAAGAAAAAGAAATTCTAGAGGTTTAAGATACTCTTCTAGCAAGTAGTGCAGTTGAACCTTTATCCGAAGAAGGCGTCCTTTTAGAAGGACGTCTTTTTATATTCGTTTTTATTTGTTATGATAAGACTATATGCTTCGATAAGGTTTAAAGTGGAGGTTAATGCATGCTAAAAAAACTTATTCGTAAAAATGATAAAGCGATAAGTATCTATTTAAATGAACGAGTGGAAAATGCACAAAAAGAACAGTTGCCAGACCATATCGCCATTATTATGGATGGTAATGGCAGATGGGCTAAAAAGAGAGCCTTGCCAAGAGTAGCTGGACATCATGAAGGAATGCAAACTGTAAGGAAAATAACTAGATTTGCCAATGAAGTGGGTATAAAAACGCTCACATTATATGCATTCTCAACAGAGAACTGGAAAAGGCCTAAAATTGAAGTTGAATTTTTAATGCGTTTACCTGAAGAATTTTTAAACTCCTATCTACCTGAGTTAATGGAACAAAATATTCAGGTAAGAATGATGGGTAATATTGAACTTTTGCCAGAGCATACTAAGAAGGCTGTTACAAAAGCAATGGAGCAAACTGCCGAAAATAACGGTCTCATATTAAACTTTGCTCTAAACTATGGAAGCAGAGATGAAATTGTTCAAGCGGTAAAAAAAATTGCTCTAGATATTCAAGAAGGTAATATGGAGATAAATGATATTACAGAAAATAATATTAATAGTTATTTAATGACGAAAGATTTATGTGAACCAGATTTACTGATTAGAACTAGTGGGGAAGTACGTTTAAGTAACTTCATGCTTTGGCAACTCGCATATACAGAATTCTGGTTTACAGACACATTGTGGCCAGATTTCGATCAGGAATGTTTGATAGAAGCTATTGAAACCTTTCAAAAGCGAAATAGAAGATATGGTGGAATTAAGGAGGAAGAAACAAATTGAAAACAAGAATTATCACGGGTGCCGTCGCTTTAGCACTCTTTCTTCCAATAGTTCTGCTAGGAGGACCTGTATTTACTGTTCTTATATACGCAATTGCTACAGTAGGATTATATGAAATACTAAAAATGAAGGGTTTAAGTCTCTTTTCTTTTTCAGGTATCATATCGCTACTTCTTTTGTTTTTACTATTATTCCCTTCAGCTTATACAGAAAATATAGTTAACCTTACAGGTCATACAAAGCTCGAATGGGTATTCGTAGCTGTTTTTCTCTTGCTTATTTTCACTGTGCTAACGAAAAACAGTTTTACATTTGAGGATGCCTCCTTCGTGCTTGTGAGTACTTTATATGTAGGGATAGGTTTTTATTATTTTATTGAAACTCGAGAAAGTGGATTGGCATATCTCATATTTGCGTTACTGATTGTATGGACTACTGATTCAGGTGCTTATTTTACAGGTAGAAAAATTGGGAAACGAAAACTATGGCCAGAGATTTCTCCAAACAAAACAGTAGAAGGATTTGTAGGAGGGATACTATGGGCAATAATCACTGCTCTAATTATCCAATGGATTAATCCACTTACTTCCTCATACATTGTCCTAATCGGGATTACTATTATAGCCTCCATTTTTGGACAACTGGGGGATTTGGTTGAATCGGGTATTAAAAGACACTTTAATGTAAAAGATTCAGGTAAACTACTACCTGGACACGGTGGAATATTAGATCGCTTTGACAGTCTTCTTTTTGTCTTGCCATTATTGCACTTTTTACATTTTATATAAGGGAGACGACATTATTTCATGGGTAAAAGAATAAGTTTATTAGGTGCAACTGGTTCTATTGGGCTCCAAACTTTGGATATAATAAGAGAGCACCCAAATAAGTTTCAATTAGTTGCATTTTCGGTAGGTAAAAATATAGAAGAAACAAGAAAGATACTAAATGAGTTTCATGTAGAAGTTGTATCTGTACAAAAAGAAGAAGATGCACTTTTACTGCAACAAGAATATCCAAAAATAGAAGTAGTTTTTGGAGATGCCGGTTTGATACAAGTTGCAGCTCATACGAACGCGGATGTTCTAGTAAATGCGGTTTTAGGGAGTGTAGGTTTAAGACCAACATTAGAAGCTATTAAAAAGGGAATTACCATTGCTATTGCAAACAAAGAGACATTGGTTACGGCTGGTCATTTAGTTATGCAAGCTGCCCAACAATATAATGTGCCAATCCTGCCTGTTGACAGTGAACATTCTGCGCTATTCCAAGCGATGAATGGAGAAAAGAAAAGCGAGGTTTCCAAGCTTATTATTACTGCATCTGGAGGTAGCTTCAGAGATCGAACACGTGAAGAATTAAAAAGTGTCACTGTAAAAGAAGCGTTAAACCATCCTAACTGGTCAATGGGTTCAAAAATTACGATTGACTCAGCTACGATGATGAACAAAGGGTTGGAAGTAATTGAAGCTCATGTCCTCTTTGATATTTCCTATGATGACATTGAAGTGTTATTACATCGTGAAAGTATTATCCACTCCATGATTGAATTTAAAGATACTAGTGTTATAGCCCAATTAGGGACGCCGGATATGAGGGTGCCTATTCAATATGCGTTGTCCTATCCAGATCGTCTAGAACGATCAAATGCACACCGATTAAACTTAGCGGAAATTGGCAAGCTTCATTTTCAAGAGATGGACTACAAGAGATATCATGCATTAAAGCTGGCGATTGACGCAGGACGAGCAGGCGGAACAATGACAACTGTATTAAATGCGGCTAATGAAGCAGCAGTTAGTCTATTTTTAAAAGAAAAGATTACATTCTTAGAAATTGATGAATTAATTGAGCGAGCAATGGACGAGCATTCGAATGTTTCTTCACCAGATTTAGATACTATATTATTTGTTGATAGCCAAACGAGAAAAAGTGTACAAAACATGGTAAAATGATGTATTGAGGAAAGACAAGCAGGAGAAAAAGGTGGGGTATAATGGAAACAGCCATTGCGTTTATAATCATATTTGGAAGTATTGTTTTTTTTCATGAACTAGGGCATTTTATTTTTGCAAAAAAAGCTGGAATAATGGTTAGAGAATTTGCCATTGGTTTTGGACCTAAAATTTTTGGTATGACAAAAGGGGAAACACTGTATACAATCCGTTTATTACCTTTGGGTGGTTATGTACGGATGGCTGGAGAAGATTTAGATTCTATTGAATTACAGCCTGGATATCGTCTAGGTGTTCGCTTAAATGAGAACAATGAAATAGATCAAATTGTACTCAACCAGAACAAACAATTCCCTGATATGCTCTTTCTAGAAGTAGAAAGATCTGATTTGATGAAAGAAATGTATATCGAAGGCTACGATGAAGAAGAGCGTTTAGTTCGTTATCAAGTTGCAAGAAAAGCTGTTATTATTGAAAATAATACCGAAACCTTTATCGCCCCTTATGATCGACAATTCGGTTCCAAAACAGTTGGACAACGTTCTATGGCGATTTTCGCAGGACCTTTGTTTAACTTTATATTAGCATTCTTTATATTCTTAGCTTTAGGATTACTTCAGGGAATTCCAACTAACGAGCCTATTATTACAACAGTTGTAGATAATAGTCCAGCAGCTTTAGCAGGAATGAAAGATGGCGATTTAGTTAAAGAGATTGACGGAATGCCAATTACCGAATGGGAAGAACTATCGCTAGCCGTTAGAGATAGCGCTAACGAACCGATGACCTTCGTGATAGATAGAGATGGTACTACGGAAGAATTGATAGTAACTCCAAAGGAAGTAACGACAGAAGCAGGTAAGGTTGCCCAAATTGGTGTTCAATATATGAGTCCTTTAGAAAAAAATCCAATTGGGGCAATTTTCTTTGGGGCTGAACAAACCTATGAATGGACTAAAAGAATATTTACTATCTTAGGTACATTAGTTACTGGCTCCTTTTCTATTGATGACTTGTCTGGTCCAGTGGGAATATATAAAGCGACGGAAACAGTCGCGCAATCAGGCGTATATAACCTAATGCACTGGGCAGCTATTTTAAGTATAAATCTAGGGATTATGAATTTGTTACCATTACCAGCCCTCGATGGAGGAAGATTGTTGTTCTTCCTTTTTGAAGCAATTAGAGGAAAACCAGTCGACAAACAAAAAGAAGGAATGGTTCATTTTGTAGGAATCATGCTTCTTATGGTATTGATGGTTGTAGTCACTTGGAATGATATTCAAAGATTCTTCTTTTAAAATAATTTTGTGAGAAAATGGAAGAACTATTTATTTGTGGTTTTGATAAAATTACGTTAGGGAGGAAGTTCGAGTAGCTGAACTTCCTTTCTTTTTCTGTAAATTGTTCTTTCATATTATAAAGGAATCAATTTTTTGAAATCTATATGCATTTCAAATAAAGTAGAATTAAATTTCGCTTTCGGAGGACGCTTTCCGTGGGGTGAGCGATAAGCTATTACCCGTCGCTTATGTGCGCAGTTTTTATGTCTTATTTGTTACTCATCCCACAGAAGTCGCCGCCTAACCCTACAATCATACAGAAAAGAAATAAAATAAATAGAAAATAACTTTTAAAAGAAGGGGGAATAGCTAAGATGCAAGATGGCAAAATGAGAATGCATTTATTGCTGCAACAACTAGAGCTGACTGAAGATGCTTTTGTACAGCATTTTGAGAATGCTTCTATTACCAGATTTACGGTCCATAAAAAGCAAAGACAATGGCATTTTCAAATCAATTTAGCAAACATTCTTCCGATTGAGGTTTATACTAAATTCCAAACAAGACTACAAGAAAAATTTCAGGGTATAGCAACTGTTTATTTAAATATAAAAAGCGAAAATCCAGAAGTCTCTGAACCGCTAGTAAAAGCGTACTGGACAAGTGTCTTAAAAGAAATGAGCGATATGGCTCCTCCATTAAAAGATTGCTTGCTAGGTCAGGAGCCAGAGTGGAATGGACAGATGATACAGCTTACTTGTGGGCAGGATTTACAGCTCCGTACATTCAAAAAAAAATATATCGAACACATTTCAAATGTGTATGAAAGCTTTGGATTTCCTAAACTCGCAATAGATTTTAAATTGGTTGAGGATACCGAAGCACTAGCAGAAGCCCAAGTTGCCTTCTTAGAACAAAGAAGAATGGAAGAAGAAGAGCTAGGGAAAAAAGCTTTAGTTGATTTACAAAAGAGAGAATCTCAACGTCAGGATAGTGGAGATGCGGGAGAAGATGGACCATTCCAGCTAGGTACCCCTTTGAAAAAAGAAGAGGCGAGCGTGGAAATACGTTCTATTCAGGACGAGGAGCGTAGAGTTACGATTGAAGGCTTTGTTTTTGACGTGGAGGTTAAAGAGCTTAGAAGTGGAAGATCTCTATTAACTGCAAAAGTGACGGATTACACAGATTCAATCCTAGTTAAAATGTTCTCAAGAGACAAAGAAGACGCTGGAATGATGGCACGTCTTAAAAAGGGAATGTGGATAAAAGTAAGAGGCTCCGTGCAAAATGATACATTTGTGCGCGATTTAATCGTAATGGCTCAAGATATGTGTGAGATTAATCCAGTACTAAGATATGATACTTCAAAAGAAAAACGAGTGGAGTTACATATGCATACCCCGATGAGTCAAATGGATGCTGTTTCTTCTGTTTCAGCTCTAGTTTCTCAAGCAGCCAAATGGGGGCACAAAGCAGTAGCGATTACTGATCATGCCAATGTACAATCATTCCCAGAGGCGTATGCAGCTGGTAAGAAGAATGGTATAAAAATTTTATACGGCTTAGAGGCAAATCTAATTCACGATGGAGTGCCAATAGCTTATGACGAACAACATATTGCACTGGAAGATGCTACGTATATTGTCTTTGACGTAGAAACGACAGGGTTATCTGCTACTTATGATAAGATCATTGAGCTTGCAGCAGTAAAAATGCACAACGGTACTATTATTGACAAATTTGAAAGATTTGTTAATCCGCATCATGCTTTGTCCGCAACAACAATTGAGCTAACTGGTATCACGGATGATATGGTTCGTAATGCTCCAGAGATAGAGGATGTTATTAGAGATTTTCATGAATTTATCGGTGACGGGATTATTGTTGCGCATAATGCGTCGTTTGATATGGGCTTCTTGTATGAGGGTTATCGAAAATGCGATATTAACCATTTTGACCATCCAGTTATCGATACATTAGAACTAGCTCGTTTTTTACATCCGGAAATGAAAACACATAAACTAGGTACACTAACGAAAAAATTTAATATCGAATTAACCCAAGCCCATAGAGCGATCTTTGACTGTGAGGCAACAGGTTATCTTTTATTGCATTTATTAAAAGAAGCTGAAGCACAAGACATTCATTATCTTGATGACTTCAATAAGCATATTGGGCAAGGTGATTCCTACAAACGAGCAAGACCATCACACTGTACTATTTTAGCGGTTAACGATGAGGGTCTAAAGAATCTATTTAAATTAGTTTCCCTTTCCCATACAACTACCTTCTATCGCGTGCCACGTATTAAACGTTCGGTGCTTCAAAAGCATAGAGCAGGGTTAATAATTGGCTCTGGTTGTGATCGTGGAGAGGTTTTCGAAGGGCTTATGCAAAAGCCTTTGGAGCAAGTTGAAGAAATTGCCAAGTTCTATGATTATTTAGAGGTACATCCTAAAGAAGTGTACGCTCATTTAATTGAAATGGAACTAGTAAGAGATGAATGGAACTTAGAAGACATTATTCGCAAGCTGATTAAAGTAGGGAAAAAGTTAGGGAAACCAGTTGTTGCTACTGGAAATGTACATTATTTACATGAGACGGATGCAATGTTCCGCAAAATTTTGGTGAATTCTCAAGGGGGAGCAAATCCTTTAAATCGTCATGAGCTACCAAAGGTTCACTTTAGAACTACCAATGAAATGCTAGATTCCTTCTCGTTTTTAGGAGAAGAGCTGGCAAAAGAAATAGTCATTACGAATCCTAACAATATTGCAGATTCGATCGAAGACATTAAGCCAATCAAAGACGATCTTTATACTCCAAAAATTGAAGGAGCAGATGACGAAGTTAGAGAGTTAACCTATACGAAAGCTAAGGAAATTTATGGTGAGGAATTGCCAGAGATAGTTGAGGCACGTATTGAAAAAGAGCTTACGTCTATTATTGGACATGGATTTGCTGTTATTTATTTAATCTCTCACAAACTAGTGAAGAAATCTTTAGATGATGGTTATTTGGTTGGATCCCGTGGATCTGTAGGCTCATCACTTGTCGCAACCTTGATGGAGATAACTGAAGTAAATCCTATGCCTCCTCATTATATTTGTCCTAGCTGTAAACATTCTGTATTTTTCCAAGATGGTTCTGTAGGATCTGGATTTGACCTTCCCAATGCCAACTGTGAAAAATGTGATACTCCTTACGTTAAGGAAGGACAAGATATTCCTTTCGAAACATTCTTAGGGTTTAAAGGAGATAAGGTTCCTGATATTGACTTAAACTTTAGTGGAGAATATCAACCAACAGCACATAACTATACAAAAGAGCTGTTTGGGGAAGAGTATGTATTCCGAGCAGGTACTATAGGAACAGTAGCGGAAAAGACAGCGTATGGATATGTTCGAGGTTATATGAATGATAATAATATATCATTACGTGGAGCAGAAATAGATCGCTTAGTACAAGGATGTACAGGTGTAAAACGTACAACTGGACAGCATCCAGGAGGTATTATTGTTGTACCTGACTATATGGATATATTTGATTTTTCACCAATTCAGTTTCCGGCAGATGCACAGGATTCAGAGTGGAAAACGACGCATTTTGACTTCCATTCCATCCATGATAATCTACTGAAATTAGATATTCTTGGACACGATGATCCGACCGTTATACGGATGCTGCAAGACCTTTCTGGAATTGATCCGAAAACGATACCGACGGATGATCCGGAAGTTATGAAGATCTTTAGTGGACCAGAAACTCTTGGAGTAACAGAAGAACAAATTGATTGTAAAACGGGAACGCTAGGTATTCCGGAGTTCGGTACTCGATTCGTAAGACAAATGCTCGAGGAAACAAAACCATCAACCTTCTCAGAACTTGTTCAAATATCAGGTCTTTCTCATGGGACGGATGTTTGGTTGGGCAATGCACAAGAACTTATACAAGCAGGAACATGTCAGCTTTCAGATGTAATTGGCTGTCGTGATGATATTATGGTTTATCTAATCTATCAAGGCTTAGATCCTTCACTTGCATTTAAAATAATGGAGTCTGTGCGGAAAGGGAAAGGACTAACACCAGAATTTGAAGCAGAAATGAAATCAAAAGGTGTAGCTAACTGGTATATTGAATCATGTAAAAAGATAAAATATATGTTCCCTAAAGCTCATGCTGCTGCCTACGTTTTAATGGCCGTTCGTATTGCATATTTTAAAGTTCACTTCCCAATACTATACTATGCAGCATATTTTACAGTACGAGCATCCGATTTTGATTTAATCTCTATTGTAAATGGCTCACATACAATTCGAGCTAAGTTAGATGAAATTAATGCAAAGGGATTAGAAGCATCTAACAAAGAAAAAAGCTTGGCGACTGTATTAGAGCTTTCTCTGGAAATGTCTGAGCGAGGAATTAGAATGCAAAAGATTGATCTTTATAAATCTAAGGCACATGAATTTACTATTGAAGGGAATACTTTAATACCTCCATTTGATGCCGTTCCAGGCTTAGGTACGAACGTTGCTGTTCAAATAGTAAATGCTCGACAAAATGGAGAGTTCTTATCTAAAGAGGATTTGCAGCAAAGAGGTAAAGTTTCCAAAACGATTATTGAGTATCTGGACTCGATGGGTTGCCTAGAAGGGCTACCTGACGCGAATCAGCTATCTCTGTTTTAGTCACTAATTTGCAAACAAACCTATGGTATGGTAAGATAAAACTACCAATGTTTCATAGTTCTGTGACGAAAGAGTGGGATTTCCCGCTCTTTTCTGTTGTTATATAGAAAATCATGGTTGTGTAGGGAGGCCTTTATGAGTAATATAACTAGTAAAATTGAAGAGCTTGTTTTACCTATTTTGCAAGAGATGACCTTAGAGCTCGTTGATGTTGAATATGTTAAAGAAGGTCGCGATTGGTTTTTACGTGTATATATTGATACACCTTCTGGTGGCATTGATATTGAGCAATGTGCCCAAGTAAGTAATAAGCTAAGTGAAAAATTGGATGAAGAAGATCCTATTAAGGAAAATTATTTTTTAGAAGTTTCCTCGCCTGGGGCAGAGCGTCCTTTAAAGAAAGAAGCTGATTTTATCTCAGCTATAGGGAAATATGTTTTCATTAAAACTTATGAGCAAATTAACGGGGCTAAAGAGTTTGAAGGAACATTACTTTCTTATTCTGCTGAAGAAGGCGCTTTAATAGAAGTTCGCATCAAAACAAGAAGAGTTAAAATTCAAATTGAAAAAGAGAAAATTGCGCTTGCTCGTTTAGCAATCGATTTCTCTGCATAATGTATATTGAGGAGTGACAGCTGTGAGTAGTGAGTTATTAGATGCGTTAACTGCGCTAGAGAAGCAAAAAGGAATTTCAAGAGATGTCTTAATGGAGGCGATTGAGGCTGCATTAGTTACGGCATACAAAAGAAACTTCAATCAAGCTCAAAATGTTCGAGTGGATATCAATTTAGCTAACGGTTCTATGTTAGTTTATTCTAGAAAAGATGTAGTAGAGGAAGTTAGTGATAGCAGACTGGAGATTTCTCTTGAGGATGCACAAGCTATTAACCCACATTATGCTCTTGGAGATGTAGTAGAGGAAGAAGTTACTCCACGTAACTTTGGACGTATTGCAGCACAAACAGCAAAACAAGTGGTGACTCAGCGAGTACGTGAGGCAGAGCGTGGGTTAATATATGAAGAGTATGTTGATCGTGAAGATGATATAGTAAACGGTATTGTTGAACGACTTGATGCTCGCAATATTTATGTAGGATTAGGGAAAGTGGAAGCTGTTTTACCAGTAAACGAACAAATTCCGACTGAAACTTATCGTCCTCATGACCGTATCAAAGTTTATATTACAAAGGTTGAACGTACAACTCGTGGACCACAAGTGTTTGTTTCTAGAACACATCCAGGATTACTTCGTCGCTTATTTGAGATGGAAGTGCCTGAAATTTTCGAAGGTATTGTAGAGATTAAATCTATCGCTCGTGAAGCTGGAGATCGTTCGAAAATATCTGTATTCGCTCATAACGATGAAATTGATCCAGTTGGTTCATGTGTAGGTGCGAAAGGTGCTCGTGTTCAAACGATTGTCAACGAACTAAGCGGAGAAAAAATTGACATTGTGGAATGGTCAGAAGATCCGGTAGTTTTCGTGGCAAATGCACTTAGTCCTTCGAAAGTTTTAGACGTTCAAGTAAATGAAGAGGAAAAATCCACTACAGTAGTAGTCCCGGATTATCAGCTATCTCTCGCTATTGGTAAAAGAGGTCAAAATGCAAGACTTGCAGCTAAGCTAACAGGTTGGAAAATTGACATTAAAAGTGAGACGGATGCTAGAGAAATAGGAATTTATCCTAACGAGAATTCTCCGCAACTAATTGTAGAAGAATTAGAAAACGATATGGATGATTTTGATTTTTACAAAGACGAAGAGTAAGAATAGGAGGCTGATTTAGTATGGCCACTCAAAAAAAAATCCCATTACGAAAATGTGTTGCTACTGGAGACATGTTTCCTAAAAAAGAAATGATTCGAGTAGTTCGTTCGAAAGAAGGCGAGGTTAGCGTGGATCCGACTGGAAAGAAATCTGGTCGCGGCGCGTATGTCTCTAAAACTGTAGAAGCAGTTAACCAAGCAAAGAAGAAGAATTCTTTAGGAAATCATTTAGAAGCAAGCATACCAAATGAAATCTATGACGAGTTAATAGTCATGATCGAAAGAGAAAAATTGAAATGAATTTAGAACAACAAATTACTCAATTATTAGGACTTGCAACTAGAGCTAGAAAAACTATATCTGGTGAAGAGTTAGTCGTAAAAGAAATTAGAAGTAAAAAAGCAAAGTTAGTTATATTAGCTAATGATGCTTCACAAAATACGGCAAAAAAATTGAATGATAAATGTGCATCTTTTAACGTTGAGCTGCATGTCTTTGGAGACCGGCACGATCTCGGACATGCGACGGGAAAAGAGGCCAGGGTGGCAATAGCCATTATGGATGACGGTTTCGCTAAAAAACTGTCCGGCCTTCTCAACGAATATAACCGGGGGTGAGCTAATGACTAAAATCAGAGTTCATGAATACGCGAAACAAATTAATAAATCAAGTAAAGAAGTTATTGAGCAACTAGGAAAAATGAATATTACAGTTACGAATCATATGTCTACGCTTGAAGGGGATGCTGTAAGTAAATTAGACGGCGTTTATAAAAAAGGTGGCGCTGGAAATAATTCAGCTTCACAACAGACTAAACCTTCTAATCAAGGGCAACAAAGACCAAGTAACCAGAACCAATCTAGACCGTCTTCACAAGGACAACAGAGACCAAACAACCAGAACCAATCTAGACCGTCTTCACAAGGGCAACAAAGACCAAATAATCAAAATCAATCTAGGCCATCTTCAGGGGGACAATCACGTCCTTCAACCAATGGTCAATCACAACAAAGACCTGCAAATACGTCGAATAATCAAGGATCTAATTCTCAAGGTTCAAATAATCAACCAAAAGAGAAAAAAGTCTTTAATAATAATAACCGACCTGGAGGACAAAATCGTCCGGGTGGTCAAAATAGACCAGGGGGACAAAATCGTCCAGGCCAACGTCCAAACAAGCGTAGAAAAGGACCGACAACTCCTGTTCAACCACCAGTGCCAAGAAAAGAAAGAGAACTTCCAGAAAGAATTACTTTTACGGAATCTCTTACTGTAACAGAACTTGCGAAAAAATTAGGTCGTGAACCTGCAGAAATTATTAAAAAATTGTTCTTACTTGGTGTAATGGCAACAATTAACCAAGAGCTAGATAAGGATGCAATTGAACTTATTTGTGCAGACTACGGTGTAGAAGTGGAAGAAGAAATCAAAATCGATATTACTGATTTAGAAGTTCATTTCGAAGCTCCTGTGGAAGAAGATTCTACACACACAGTAGAGCGTCCACCAGTAGTAACAATCATGGGACACGTTGACCATGGTAAAACTACTCTGTTAGACTCTATCAGACACACTAAGGTGACAGCTGGAGAAGCGGGTGGTATCACTCAGCATATTGGTGCATACCAAGTAGTGGATAACGGTAAAAAGATTACTTTCTTAGATACTCCAGGGCATGCTGCGTTTACAACGATGCGAGCGCGCGGAGCAAAAGTAACTGATTTGACCATTTTAGTAGTTGCAGCAGATGATGGAGTAATGCCTCAAACGGTTGAAGCTATTAACCATGCGAAAGCTGCAGAAGTTCCAATCATCGTAGCAGTTAACAAAATGGATAAACCAGGAGCAAATCCTGATCGTGTAATGCAAGAACTTACAGAGCATGGTTTAGTGCCAGAAGCTTGGGGTGGAGAAACAATTTTCGTACCAATCTCTGCATTAAAAGGCGATGGTATTGATAACCTGCTTGAAATGGTTCTACTTGTTTCAGAGGTTGCTGAGCTAAAAGCTAACCCTAAACGTCTTGCTTTAGGAACAGTAATTGAAGCACAGTTAGACAAAGGTAGAGGTTCTGTTGCTACGTTATTAGTTCAAGATGGAACTTTAAAAGTTGGAGATCCAATCGTAGTAGGTCATGCATTCGGCCGTGTCCGTGCAATGGTTAATGACCTTGGCCGACGTGTGAAAGAAGCTGGTCCTTCAACTCCGGTTGAAATTACTGGATTAAACGAAGTTCCACAAGCAGGAGATCGTTTCGTTGTATTTGAAGACGAGAAAACTGCTCGTCAAGTTGGTGAAACACGTGCATCTCAAGCACAAGTGAGCCAACGTTCTGAAAAAGCACGTGTTACTTTAGACAACTTGTTTGATCAAATGAAACAAGGGGAAATGAAAGAACTAAACCTAATTGTGAAAGCAGACGTTCAAGGTACTGTAGAAGCAATGGCTGCTTCATTGATGAAAATTGAAGTTGAAGGTGTAAATGTTCGAATTATCCATACTGGAGCTGGAGCAATCACTGAGTCAGATATTAGCCTTGCAGCTGCTTCCAATGCAATTGTAATTGGATTTAACGTACGTCCTGATACAAATGCGAAACGTGCCGCTGAACAAGAGGGCGTAGATATTCGACTTCACCGTATTATTTATAAAGTAATTGAGGAAATCGAAGCAGCTATGACTGGACTACTTGATCCAGAATTCCAAGAGAAAATCATTGGTCAAGCTGAGGTTCGTGAAACATTCAAAGTATCTAAAGTGGGAACTATTGCTGGTTCGTATGTAATCGATGGCAAAATCACTCGTGATAGTGGCGTTCGCGTAATCCGTGATGGAATTGTTATTTTCGAAGGTGAGCTAGATACGCTTAAACGCTTCAAAGATGATGCTAAAGAAGTTGCAAAAGGTTATGAATGTGGTATTACGATTAAAAACTTCAATGATGTCAAAGAAAGCGATATAATCGAAGCTTACATTATGGAAGAAATTAAACGATAATGATTGTGTATGCAGAGTGTGAATTTCTCATCCCTACTGCACATTCATTGAAAGAAAAAAGAGCAGTATTACAGCGTATGCTCACTAGAACAAAACAAAAATTCAATGTTTCAATATCTGAGTTAGATCACCAAGACGTTTGGCAGCGTACTAAAATCGGAATAGTTGCCATTGCCTCTGACAAGCGTGCAGTGGAACGCGAGTTAACACTTGCCATTCGTTTTTTGGAATCTAACCCAGAATGGGAATGTATTGATATCAACAAAGAATATTTATGATAGAAGATGAGGTGTAGCAATTATGTCAATGCGTGCTAACCGAGTTGCCGAGCAAATGAAAAAAGAGTTAGGCGAAATCATAGGACGAAAATTAAAAGATCCTCGTATCGGTTTTGTCACAGTAACCGATGTAGCAGTTACAGGCGACTTACAACAAGCGACGATTTATATTACAGTGTTAAATGGTAACCGTAACGATACATTAAAGGCTTTAGAAAAAGCAAAAGGCTTTATCCGTTCAGAAATTGGGCAGCGTATCCGTTTACGAGTTACTCCTGAGTTATTGTTTGAATATGATGAATCTGCTGCTTATGGCAATCATATTGACGATTTACTAAGACAGATTAACAAATCTTCTGAGGAATAAAACACAAAAAAGAAGTCTGCTTATCCAATGAGCAGACTTCTTTCTTGTATTTTGAATATGGGGTGAATAATATGTACGAAGGCATACTTCCTCTATGGAAGGAAAAAGGGATGACCTCACATGATTGTGTCTTTAAATTACGGAAAATCTTGAAGATGAAACGAATAGGTCATACTGGAACACTAGATCCAAGTGTTGAAGGTGTGTTACCAATTTGTCTTGGTCAGGCAACTAAGGTGTCTGAATATGTAATGAATGAGGGAAAAACTTACGTGGCTACTGTTGCTATTGGAATTTCAACTACAACAGAGGATGCTGATGGAGATATAGTTTTAGAGGATAACTCGGAAAAGAAATTTTCTCGTGAGCAAATATTAAATGTACTGCAGCAACTTACGGGAGTCATTACACAAACACCTCCGATGTATTCTGCAGTTAAAGTAAATGGGAAAAAATTATACGAGTATGCAAGGGAAGGGAAAGAAGTAGATCGTCCCAGCAGACAAGTAACTATTAATGATTTAAAATTACTTGATGATGATTCCGTATTTTCTGGCCAACAAGTGTTATTCTCTATTGAGATTAACTGTAGTAAAGGCACCTACATCCGTACACTTGCCGTTCAAATAGGCGAGCTACTTGGATATCCGGCCCATATGTCATCGCTAGTGCGCACTGCTTCTGGAAATTTTACAAAATTGCAGTGTCTAACTCTTTCAGAAGTACAACAATCTTTGGAAAATGATGCTCTGGAACAAAGTATTTTACCGTTTAAACACGCATTATCCAAATGGCCATTCGAGAAACTAGATAATTCATTGAAAAAATGGATTACAAATGGCTCTGTATTGGAAATACATCCACTGCTGAATACAAATGACAAAATGGTCTTCACAGACAATGGGGAGCCAATTGCGGTATATATTAAACATCCAACAAAAAGTGGTATGATGAAACCAGAGAAAATGTTTTCATCAGATAAAGGAGAATAATATGAACGTATATCACTTATCTTATCCCAATCATTTATATAATGTTACTAACAATGAAGCTTATTCCCTAGCAATAGGATTTTTTGATGGTGTCCACACCGGACACCGTGCAGTTATCCAAGAGGCTTTAAATAAAGGTAAAGAAAAGAGTATCAAGACAGCTGTTATGACGTTTGATCCTCATCCTTCTCTTGTTCTAGGTGGGAGAAAAGAGCAAGTATTCTATATTACACCTTTGGAACAGAAAATCGAGATACTGGAACAAATGAATGTAGATGCTTTATTTGTCGTAAGGTTTACTTCAGACTTTGCGAAGCTCTCGCCTGCTCAATTTATTGACTCATTTATTAAGCATGCAAATGTTAAACATGTGACTGCAGGGTTCGATTTTACGTTTGGATCTTTTGGTAAAGGTACGATGCAGGATATGGAGGAGCTTTCTAACGGAGAATATTCCGTTTCTATAGTTGGCAAGCAAGAGCTTGCTGGCGATAAAATAAGTTCTACTAGAATACGTGAGGCACTAAAAGAGGGCAAAGTGGAAGTGGCAAAAGAGCTTTTAGGTCGTCCTTTTATGCTATCTGGTGTAGTTGTCCATGGTGATAAACGAGGTAGAACAATAGATTTTCCTACTGCTAATATCCAACCAAAGGAAGGACAATTTACTCCGGCTATTGGTGTATATGCAGTGAAGATACAGGTCCAGGAAATCTGGTATGAGGGAGTATGTAACGTTGGGTATAAGCCAACATTTAATAACCCGGAAGAAAAGAAATTATCGATTGAAGTACATATTATAAATTTCGACCAATCTATTTATGGAGAAGAAGTATCCGTGCATTGGTACAAGCGTATACGTGCCGAACAAAAGTTCAATGGGATTGACGAACTTAAAAAACAAATCGGGAAAGACAAAAATTACGCTATGAAATACTTTAAAATGTAAGCTTTTTATAATTTCTAATATCCAGAAGATAAACTTTTATGGTTATTAACCCTCTCGCTATTATTTTAAAGTAACAAATGGAATACCTTTCATAAAAGTTGCTTCGTATAAGAGATTATGCTATTCTTTATAAGTACAAAAATGTACTTAACCTTTCCTTGGCTTTCTCGATTCTCCAACGGCTGCTCAGGAACAGGGGATATTAAGATTTTTAGGAGGAAACCTATAATGGCAATTACACAAGAACGCAAAAACGAACTAATCGCTGAGTTCAGAACTCATGAAAGCGATACAGGATCTGCAGATATCCAAATCGCAATCCTTACTGAAGAGATTAACTCTTTAAACGAACATTTACGTACACATAAGAAAGATCATCACTCACGTCGTGGTCTATTCAAAATGGTTGGACGTCGTCGTAACTTATTAAAATACTTACGTGAAAACGAAGTACAACGCTACCGTGAACTAATCGCAAAACTTGGTTTACGTCGATAAGATACACCTAGGAAAGCGGGATTTATCCCGCTTTTTCTATTGGTATAAAATTTATTTCTAAGGGAAATTGTTATATATTAGTATTAGCGAGTAATTTTTGTTTTTTTTAGTAAAATATTTCGCATAGTTTCGATATTTTTGATACACTACTTATGATACATATAACCATTAGAACGTCCTTTTTTAAAGGCCGTGTTATATTTCAATTTGTACAGAAATAGCAGATAGTGAGCAAAAGAGCTTACATATACCTTTGGATATGAAAGATTTTGCGAAAATCATAGTAGAAAATAATCATCGCCTTATTTAAGGAGTTTTTTGAAGTCGAGAGGAGTCCAGAGCAATGAGTGAAAAGAAAGTATTTACACACGAATGGGCAGGCCGTCCATTGCAAGTAGAAATTGGACAACTTGCAAAACAAGCTAATGGAGCAGTATTAGTAAGATACGGAGATACTAGTGTATTATCTGTAGCTACTGCTTCTAAACAACCAAAAAATCTTGATTTCTTTCCATTAACAGTGAATTATGAAGAGAAGTTATATGCGGTTGGTAAAATTCCTGGTGGATTTATTAAACGTGAAGGACGCCCTTCAGAACGAGCTATTTTAACAAGTCGCTTAATCGACCGTCCAATTCGTCCATTGTTCCCAGATGGTTTCCGTAATGAAGTTCAAGTAATTTCTATTGTTATGTCAGTAGACCAAAACTGTTCCTCTGAAATGGCAGCGATGCTTGGCTCTTCCTTAGCACTAAGTGTATCGGATATTCCATTTGATGGACCGATCGCAGGTGTACAAGTTGGCTTAATTGGGGACGAGTTTATCATTAACCCAACAGTTGAGCAAATGGAAAAAAGCATGTTAGATCTAACTGTAGCTGGGACAAAAGATGCGATTAACATGGTAGAGGCAGGAGCTAAAGAAGTTTCTGAGGAAGTCGTTCTAGAAGCTATTATGTTCGGACACAGTGAAATCGTTAAGCTAATTGAATTCCAAGAAAAAGTGGTTGCAGAAATCGGGAAAGAGAAAAAAGAAATTCCTTTATTTGAATTAGATAAGGAGCTTTTTACGGAAGTAAAAGGGCTTTGCGAAGCTAAGCTAGTTCAAGCTATTCAAGTACAAGAGAAACATGCCCGTGAAGATGCTATATCTGAAGTGAAAACTGAAGTATTAGAACAATATACTGAAAAAGAAGCAACCGATGAAACTTTGAAGCAAGTGCGTGAAATTTTAGATGCTATGGTCAAAGAAGAAGTTCGTCGTTTGATCACAGAAGAAAAAGTACGTCCAGATGGTCGTGGCGTAGCTGAAATTCGTCCATTGTCTTCTGAAGTTGGTGTTTTACCTCGTACACATGGTTCTGGTCTATTTACGCGTGGACAAACTCAAGCTTTGAGTATTTGTACATTAGGGCCACTAGGTGATGTTCAAATTATTGATGGTATCGGCTTAGAGGAATCTAAACGTTTTATGCATCATTATAACTTCCCTCAATTTAGTGTAGGGGAAACGGGCCCAATTCGTGCTCCTGGTCGTCGTGAAATCGGTCACGGTGCTTTAGGTGAACGTGCATTAGAAGCAGTTATTCCAGATGAGAATGATTTCCCGTATACTCTACGTTTAGTTGCTGAAGTACTGGAATCTAATGGTTCTACTTCGCAAGCAAGTATTTGTGCTTCTACACTTGCTATGATGGATGCAGGCGTTCCACTTAAAGCTCCAGTTGCTGGTATTGCTATGGGACTTGTAAAAAAAGGTGAACATTATACAATCTTAACAGACATTCAAGGAATGGAAGACCATCTTGGAGATATGGACTTTAAAGTAGCTGGTACTTCTAAAGGTATAACAGCACTTCAAATGGACATTAAAATCGATGGATTGTCTAAAACGATTTTAGAGGAAGCTCTTGAGCAAGCTAAAATTGGACGTATGCAGATTCTTGAAAGTATGCTTGCTACTATTAGTGAGCCACGTGGAAAATTATCTAAATACGCACCAAAAATTACTGTTATCAAAATCAATCCTGATAAAATTCGTGATGTTATCGGACCTGGTGGTAAGCAAATCAACAAAATCATTGATGAAACTGGCGTAAAAATTGATACTGAGCAAGATGGTACAATTTATATCGCTTCACCAGATGAAGATATGATTGCTCGTGCAAAACAAATCATTGAAGACATTGTTCGCGTAGCTAAGGTTGGCGAATATTACCTAGGAAAAGTAAAACGTATTGAAAAATTCGGTGCTTTCGTAGAAATCTTTAATGGAAAAGATGGTTTGCTTCATATATCAGAAATCCAAGAAGAACGTACGAAAAACGTGGAAGACGTTCTTAAAATTGGGGACGAGTTATTA
Organism: Psychrobacillus sp. FSL K6-2843; assembly: GCF_038626375.1. Classification (NCBI taxonomy): domain Bacteria; kingdom Bacillati; phylum Bacillota; class Bacilli; order Caryophanales; family Bacillaceae; genus Psychrobacillus; species Psychrobacillus sp. FSL K6-2843. The sequence goes on from NZ_CP152021.1 coordinate 1,496,591, forward strand.
GTGAAAGTGATCGAAATTGACAATCAAGGCCGTGTTAACTTATCTCGTAAAGTAGTATTAAAAGAAGAAAAAGAACGTGCTGAACAAAAAGAAGATTAATTAATAATATATAATTACGTACAAGGTTGACCGTAGATCCAATCTACGGCAACTTTTTTTAAATAGTAAGAAAAGCGCAGGCACCTATGTTTGCCCCGACAAGCAAATGGGGAAAGTGAGGAGGCAGTTCCCCAGCCACCGGAGCTTTTTCCATTTGACCTCGAGGGGCAAGGTGCTGGAGCTAGACATTGACAAGAAACAAAAAAGTATATGCATAAATCGAAGAATAGATTAGATAGAGGTGTTATATTGATTAAGAAAACAACTTGTAAAAACGGATTACGTATTGTGTATGAACATATCCCACATGTGCGCTCAGTTGCAGTAGGGATTTGGGTGCAGGCAGGATCTCGCTATGAGCTGCCAGAGGAAAACGGGTTGACTCATTTCATCGAGCATATGCTATTTAAAGGAACTGCTACTCGTTCCGCAAGACAGATTGCTGAAGAATTTGATCGTATTGGTGGAAATATTAATGCCTTTACTTCCAAAGAAAATACTTGTTATTACGCGAAAGTACTCGATCATCATGCAAAATATGCTGTAGAGATTCTTGCAGATATGTTCTTTAACTCTACATTTGACCCAATGGAAATAGATAAAGAACGCCAAGTAGTACTTGAGGAAATCAAAATGGTAGAGGATACGCCGGATGATATTGTCCATGAATATTTATGGCAGGCTATGCTTCCTAATGATCCATTAGGTGCACCTATACTAGGAACGGAAGAAACATTAAATACATTTACTAGAGAATCCATTATTTCTTATATGGAAAAACACTACACACCAAAAAATGTAGTGATTTCTGTAGCTGGTAATATTTCAGAGGATTTATTGAGTCATATTGAAGCGTTATTTGGCGACTTTAAACAACCGTTAACAGAAGTGACACAGTTCAGTACTCCTACTATAAAACCTGTATATACAGAAAGTCATAAGGACACAGAACAAGCTCACTTATGTCTAGCATATCCAGGACTTAGTGTGAAGGCTGATAACATATACAGTCTGGTTGTGTTGAATAACATACTTGGAGGTAGTATGTCCTCAAGACTATTCCAAGAAATTAGAGAAGAAAAAGGGCTTGCCTATTCCATTTATTCCTATCATTCATCTTACGAGGACACAGGAGTAGTAGCTATATATGGTGGAACATCTTGCAATCAATTAGAAGAATTAAAGAGTTCAATCAATGAAACAATTCAAACTGTCATGGAGCAAGGTTTTACCGAAACAGAAATTTCGAATGCAAAAGAGCAACTTAAAGGAAACCTGCTATTAGGGTTGGAAAGCTCTAATTCTAGAATGAACCGTAACGGTAAAAACGAATTGTTATATGGCAAGCATCGTTCCCTAGATGAAGTAAGTGACACAATCGATGAAGTTACTCTTGAATCGGTAATGGAACTAACAAAAGAAATATTCTCTCATGAACCAGCGGTATCGGTAATCATGCCTAAAGACGTCGAGTGCTAATCGGCGTCTTTTTTTCGTTCTTAAAAAAGCATATACTTTTTTCAAGTGATTAAAGGGAATGATATAGGAGCTTTGTTGACTCAAAAGACTAAAAGAAAGCTAGCTCAAATACATACATTTTTTCGATTACGTCATCAAATATCTTCTGAAAGTTACAAAGCTTGCTTAGAATAGTTTGAGATGCTCCCGTAACCTTAATATTCTTTGTAATATTTACCTATACCACTTTTTCACACACGGAAAGCGACCACCTAAAGTAAAAATTAGCAAATTATAATTCATGCTTTTCACCTATGTTTATAGGATGTATATATAGGACTACATAATTTAAATGAAGCCTATGGGAAGTGTTCTATGCAACAGCCTTTTATTTTAATGGGATTTTAATTCACTTTGTTTTGAAAATGGCATATACATAAGTAGAGATGAACAAGGAGGGGACAGATTGTTACTTTCAGAACTTGCAGAAAAAGAGCTTATTCAAGTGAAAGATGGTACCAGATATGGGAGGCTTGCAGATACTGAATTACTTTTTAATCCACAAACCGGTAAGATACAAGGTTTTGAATTATTTCAAAAATCTTCGTCTTTCTTTCAATCCAATAAAACACCTAGAAAAAAAGAGTTTATATCGTGGGAAGAAATTATTCTCATTGGAAAAGATCGTATCCTTTTTAACGAAACAGACTCATCTATCGAAACCAGTGTATACCCATGAATAAAAAAATTGCGATAATTGGAACTGACCCACGCTTGAACTACTTGCAGCAATCTGTATCAGATTATTTAGATACCCAGCTCTATCCAACGATGACATGGGATAAAGAACTAAGGGAAACCGTCTTTTCATATGAACCAGATATAGTTTTTTTGCCAATCCAACCAATTCATACTGAAGGCCCTTTTGAATTACCTATAAGCTGTCAAACTGTTTTTATAGGGAAATCTACTGAAAGCATAGAGAAGGCAGTAAAAAAGGATAATATACAGACCTTTTATTATCTAGAAGATGAAGAATGGATATGGGACAATGCAAATTTAACTGCTGAGGGATTCATTAATTACTTCTACTCGCAAGAGAAACAAGTAATCTATAACAAAGAATTCATAATTACAGGTTATGGCCGGGTAGGTAAAAGGCTAGCTTTAGCACTGCACCATCTTGGAGCGAAGGTTATTATCTCGGTTCGATCCGAACATCAGCTCTATGAAGCGAAAAGCTATGGTTATCAAATATCTACATTAGATAACTTATTTGAAGAACAGATGAGACCTTCAGTTTACATGATAAATACCATTCCGTCCAAATGGCTAAAAAATGAAAATGCTGTTTATTTTAAAAGAGTTTTTGACCTTGCATCAAACCCAGGGTGTCTCATAGATGTAGAAAACACCCCTCTTAATTATAGTCTCTCTACAAGCTTACCAGGCATGTATTTTCCACAAGATGCAGGGCAATTACTTGCCAGAGCTGTTTTAAAGCATCTGGCTTTCTTAGAGGAGGAAAAATAGTGTTAGAAGGTCTTCGAATTGGTCTTGGGATTACCGCTTCTCACTGTACTTATGAGGAAGTAATTCCAATGATCAAGCAATTTACGGATGTTGGTGCCACTGTAGTGCCCATCATCACGTATTCTGTTTTAACAGCAGCCACTCGATTCGGTACTGGAGAAGAGTGGGTAGAAAAAATAGAAGCTGCAAGTGGCAATAAAGTAGTTTCAAAAATAGTGGAGGCAGAGCCTTTTGGACCTACTAATCCACTAGACTGTATGGTGATAGCACCAATGACGGGTAATTCAATAAGTAAGCTAGCTAATGCGCAAACGGACTCTCCAGTATTAATGGCTGCTAAGGCTACGCTGCGTAACGGTAAACCTGTCGTTCTAGGGATATCAACTAATGATGCTCTTGGTCTTAATGGCATGAATATTATGAAGCTACTCTCAACTAAAAATATTTACTTTATCCCCTTTGGTCAAGACAGTCCTCACAAAAAACCTAATTCCTTAATAGCTGATTTTAAACAGATTGTGCCCACGGTTGAACATGCAATTGCCTCCAAACAAATACAGCCTTTACTCATAAATTATGAATTATAAATATTAATAATAGTGTATTTTTATAGTATGTATGATACAATATCGCCAATATGTTTTGATTTTTGAAAGGAGAGCTTTACATGTCACAAAAATTTACAACAGCAATTGTAGGGGCTACAGGTGCTGTCGGCCAAAAAATTATTGAAAAATTAGTTGAGAGAAGCTTTCCATTTGCGGACTTAAAATTGTTAGCTTCTGAGAAATCAGCAGGTAAACAAATTGAAGTAAACGGAAAAAACTATACAATCGAAGAAGCCACACCAGAGGCTTTTGAAGGTGTTGACATAGCATTTTTTTCTGCAGGAGGTTCGATTTCGAAAGCATTAGCTAAGGAGGCTAGTAAGAGAGGCGCCATAGTCGTGGATAATACAAGTGCATTTCGAATGGATCCAGATGTTCCATTAGTAGTACCAGAGGTAAATAAGCAAGCCTTGCACGAACAACAAGGAATCATTGCTAACCCTAATTGCTCTACTATTCAGATGGTCGTAGCTTTAGAGCCAATCCGAAAGCAATATGGATTATCAAAAGTTATTGTCTCAACTTATCAGGCAGTATCAGGAGCAGGAGCGGCAGCTATTCATGAATTGACATCTCAGAGTGAGAGAATAGCAGAAAAGCAACCCACTTCTGAAATTTTACCTGTTAAAAGTGAAGAGAAGCACTTTCCGATTGCAGGAAATGTTATCCCACAAATCGATGTGTTCAATGAGGATGGATTTACATTCGAAGAACATAAAATGATGAATGAAACGAAAAAAATTATGTCTCTTCCAGATCTCTCTATTGCTGCTACTTGTGTGAGAGTGCCAGTAGTAACTGGTCATTCTGAATCGGTGTACATTGAGGTAGAAAAGGAAAATGTAACAGTAGCAGATATTAAGCAGCTCTTGGCAAGTGCAGAAGGTGTTACTCTGCAGGATGATCCTAGTGAGCAACTGTATCCTATGCCTTACTTTTCCGAGGACGAAGATGCTGTTTTCATCGGACGTATTAGGAAGGATCCTTCTAGTGAGTATGGCTTCCATATGTGGATCGTTGCTGACAATCTCTTAAAAGGTGCGGCTCTTAATTCAATTCAAATTGCTGAAGCTCTCATCGATGAAAAAATCTTATAATTAATATTATATATACGTTGGATAGGTTAGATAAACCTACCGACATATAAGAATAGTAATATAAGGAGAAAGATTAACTTTCTCCTTTTCTAACGAAGAAGAAAGTCTGTGCTTTTTTAATTGTCAAGCTCCAGCGCAAAGCTCGTCTCAAGTAAGAGGGTTGCGGTGGCTTAAGAACTGCCTCCTAGCTTTACCATTTGCTAGTCAGGGCAGACATAAGTGCTTGTGCTTTTATTAAAAGGCGAATTTGATAAGAGGTGTAATTCAATGAATATCGGAAATATTTCTACAGCAATGGTGACTCCGTTTCACGCAGACGGTACTATTGACTTTCGCGCAACCGAAGAACTTTTAGAACACTTGCTTTCAAACGGAACAGATTCCCTAGTAGTAAGTGGTACAACAGGTGAATCTCCAACACTATCGACAGATGAAAAACTAAAGCTTATACAATTTGTAGTAGAAAAAGTAAACAATCGAGTACCAGTTATCGCTGGAACAGGTAGCAATAATACAGCTGCATCTATAGAACTTTCTCAAAAGGCAGAAGCTCTTGGAGTTGATGCTTTAATGATTGTTACTCCTTACTACAACAAGCCGAATCAGCGTGGAATGATTGCACATTTTGAAGCAATTGCATCTGCGACTTCAATTCCCATTGTAGTATATAATATTCCAGGGCGTTCCGTTGTTAATCTGGAGCCTGATTCGATTGTGGCTCTAAGTAAAATTCCATCGATCCAAATTGTAAAAGAAGCTAGTGGCAGCTTAGATCAAATGACAAAAATTTTAGCGGATACGGATGATGATTTCCTTGTATATAGTGGTGATGACGGATTGACTTTACCATTGCTCGCAATAGGGGGATCTGGAATTATATCGGTTGCTTCCCATGTAATAGGGAAAGAAATGCAAGAAATGATACAACTGTTCCGTCAAGGCGAGCATTTGAAGGCTGCTAAAATACATCAACAAACGCTACCTGTGATTAAAGCGTTGTTCCAACATCCGAATCCAGTAGTAGTGAAATATGCACTTACTAAAATTGGAGTTGAAACTGGATCTTTAAGACTTCCATTAGTAGAAATGACAAAGGAAGAAAAGCTGGAATTTGATAATGTTTGGGAGAAATATTTAGAAGCCAAGTAATTACGTGAAAAGCTGAAGAATTCAACCTTCAGCTTTTTTTATTTGTGTGAAACGGTGACGTCCGATATAATAAAAAATAGTGGATGTTGGTCGGGTTAACAATTAGGAGGAAAAGAATTGGTAAAAGTTAAAAATGAACTTATTCGTATTATACCGCTCGGTGGAGTTGGCGAAATCGGTAAAGCGATGTACGTAGTAGAAATAGACGATGAAATCTTTGTAGTAGATAGCGGTCTTATGTTCCCGGAAAACGAAATGTTGGGTATTGATATCGTCATTCCTGATATTACGTATTTAGAGGAAAACAAAGATCGGGTTAAAGGAATCTTTTTAACGCATGGACATGAAGACGCAATTGGCTCTATTGCTTATTTACTGCAAAAGATTCAAGCGCCTGTATATGGCTCCAAGCTAACTATTGCTTTGGCAAAAACTCATGTAAAGGCAATGCCAGCAAAGCAACAAGTAAAGTATTTTGAAGTAACAAATAAAAGTCGAATGAACTTCCAAAACACACACGTAACATTTTTTCACACAACACATAGTATCCCGGATTCTTTAGGTATCGTATTCCATACTTCTGAAGGTGCTATTGTGCATACAGGAGAATTTAAGTTTGATCAATCTGCTAGAGGGAAATACCGCCCAGATATAGCAAAAATGGCAGGACTAGGAGAAGAAGGCGTGTTTATCCTCATGTCTGATTCAACAGAAGCAGAAAGACCCGGATATACAACATCAGAAGCAGTTATTGAAAACCAATTATCAGAAACATTCCACGCTGCTAAAGGTCGTATTCTTGTATCTCTTTATGCATCCAATTTTATAAGAATTCAACAGGTATTTGACAAAGCTGCTGAGACTGGCAAAAAAGTTGCTATTGCAGGAAAAAGCTTAGAGAATATCTTTGCTATAGGTTTAGACTTAGGTTATTTTACTGTCCAAGAAGAAACTATGATTCCGATAAAAGAAATCTCTAAATATAACGATGAAGATATTGTAATTATCGTTTCTGGTAATCAAGGAGAACCTTTAGAGGCTTTAGAGAAAATGGTTCGCAAGCATCATAAGGATATTAAGATTAAAGATACGGATACTGTACTTATAACATTTACACCATCTCCAGGAATGGAAGTTGGAGTATTTAATACGATGAATCTTATCGCAAAAGCTGGAGCAAAAGTTTTGACCTCTAGTAAAAATGTCCACGTATCAGGACATGGTAGTCAAGAGGATTTAAAAATGATGTTAAACCTCACAAAGCCTAAATACTTTATTCCAATTCAAGGGGAGTATCGTATGCTGATAGCTCATTCTAAATTGGCTCAGGACTTGGGGATGGCAAAGTCAGAAATATTTATAGCTGATAAAGGCGATATTGTAGAATACAAAAATGGAAAAATTAGAATGAGTGGAAGAGTACAAGCTGGCAACGTTCTAATAGATGGGATTGGCGTTGGAGATGTAGGTAACATTGTCTTAAGAGACCGTAAACTATTATCTCAGGACGGAATCTTTATCGTAGTAATTACACTTAACCGTGCTCAAAAGAAAATAGCTTCAGGACCTGAGATTCTATCAAGAGGTTTTGTATACGTAAGAGAATCAGAAGAGTTAATGGATGAATCCGCTAAATTAGTAAGAACAATTGTTGAAAAATATGTGAATAAAGAAACGTTTGAATGGACAAACATTAAACAAGAAATCCGTGATACGCTAAATTCATATTTATTCCAACAAACGAAGAGACGTCCGATGATTATTCCAATTATAATGGAATATTGATATCTAAAATCAGGATTTCCTTTCCCATTGTGGAAGGAAATCTTTTTTATCTTCTGAAGCTGTTATATTTTACCTGTTAAGTGCATGCTATTGGAAAAGATTATTTTTAAACAAAGTAGGTGACATTCGTGGCAAAGAAGAAAACTAAAAAGAAAGTCAAAAAAAACAAGAAAAAATCACTTCATCCATTAATGTTTGAAATTATAGGACTTCTCATATTGGGAATCGCTGTAATTTCTTTCTTTGAATATGGCCTAGTTGGCGAAGTTTTCGCGTATATAGGCTATTTCTTATTTGGTAACTGGCATATTGCAATACCGTTTATGTTCGTTATTTATGCTTTTATAATTATGATAAAACAAACGTTTCCACCATGGAATCATCGTTTGCTGTTAAGCGGTGCATTTATTTTGAGCAGTTTATTAATATTTAGCCATTTAGCACTCTTTGAGCAATTGTTTGAAGGAAAGGCATTAATGTCAAACTCTGTATTAAGGGAAAGTTATAGAGTATTAGTTGAAAGTGGAGGAATTTCAAACAGAAGTAGCTCACTTGGCGGAGGTATGATTGGTGCTATATTGTTTGCATCATTTCATGTGTTGTTTGACTCTGCAGGTGCTAAAGTTATTAGCTGGCTCTTACTTTTAATTGGTATCGTTTTATTAACTGGAAAAGCATTAGTTCCCTACTTAGTAGAGATATCACCTAAGATGGCAGAAAGCTTTAAGAAAAGAGCGAAAAAGGAAAAGCAAAAACCAGCAACAGAGACTAAAAGAGTTTCTCGCAGATCTCGTAAGGGTGCAGTAGAGGAAGAGGCTGAGCAAGCTGTTACTATACATGACATGAATCCTGGGCAACAGGAAGAGCCAGAAGTAGCATCCGCTCCTATTATCTCTGCATTCACTGAAAGAATTACGAGAAGAGAAGATCCTGCTGAACAAACAGAACCAACTGAACCTATAGAGATTAACATGGATGCTGATGAACTTGAAAATGAAGATTATCAGCTGCCTAGCATTAATCTGTTGGATTCTCCAGAGCATAATGACCAAAGTGGAGAGTTAAATGCTATACAAGCAAATGCTAAAAAATTGGAGCAAACTTTCTTAAGCTTTGGTGTAAAAGCTAAGGTTATGCAGGTCCACCTAGGTCCAGCGGTTACTAAATATGAAGTTCTACCTGACGTAGGTGTCAAAGTTAGTAGAATTGTGAGCCTTCATGATGATTTAGCACTGGCGTTAGCAGCTAGAGATATTCGAATTGAAGCACCAATTCCTGGAAAATCTGCTGTAGGGATAGAAGTACCTAACAAAGAGGTGGCAATAGTCAGCCTGCGAGAGGTATTGGAAGCAAAAGAGAACAATAAGCCGAGCCAAAAGCTATTGATAGGTTTTGGCCGAGATGTAACAGGACAGGCGGTATTAGCCGAGTTAAACAAAATGCCCCATCTACTTGTGGCAGGTTCTACTGGAAGCGGGAAGAGTGTATGTATTAATGGGATTATTACAAGTATCATGATGCGAGCAAAACCGCATGAAGTGAAAATGATGATGATTGACCCTAAAATGGTTGAGCTAAATGTCTATAATGGCATTCCACATTTATTGGCACCTGTAGTAACCGATCCGCGAAAAGCATCACAGGCACTAAAGAAAATCGTTTCTGAGATGGAAAGAAGATATGACCTGTTCTCTCATACAGGAACTCGTAATATCCAAGGCTATAATGATCATATTGAAAAATGGAATGAGGAAAATGAAGAGAAGCATCCAAAGCTCCCGTTTATTGTAGTAATTGTAGATGAGCTGGCTGACTTGATGATGGTAGCTTCAAGTGATGTAGAAGATTCTATTACACGAATTGCACAAATGGCTCGTGCGGCAGGAATCCATTTAATAATAGCAACACAAAGACCAAGTGTTGACGTTATTACAGGTATTATCAAAGCTAATATACCTTCAAGAATTGCATTTGCAGTATCTTCATCCGTAGATTCTCGAACTATTCTAGATATGGGTGGCGCAGAAAAACTGCTTGGTAGAGGGGATATGTTATTTCTGCCAGCAGGAAGCTCTAAGCCGGTTCGAGTACAGGGAGCTTACTTATCAGATGCCGAGGTGGAAAGAATTGTCGACTTTGTAATTGAACAACAAAAGGCCAATTACCAAGAAGAAATGATTCCAGATGAAGTGGAAGAATCACAAGAGCAGCTGGATCGTGATGATTTATACGATGATGCTGCGCAGTTGGTTATGGAAATGCAAACGGCATCTGTTTCCTTAATACAAAGACGTTTCCGTGTAGGTTATTCTAGAGCAGCTCGAATAATTGATCAGCTTGAGCTGGGTGGAATCGTAGGGCCTTATGAAGGAAGTAAGCCAAGACAAGTGTTAATATCGAAACAAGAGTATGACCAAGATACTCTGTGAGAAATTAATGCGTATAGAAGACTTATTTTAATGCTCGATTTTTATAATACGAAGCAAATTTTATTAAAAAACTAAAGAAAGATAATCGAGAGGCATTTTCTCGGTTATCTTTTTTATTTATGTTTTATATATAAGCACTATAGAAAAAATATGAAATTACTGAATCTATATTTCGATAAAAGTATACCTGAGATATTACTAACATCCAATTGAATTATAATTCTCTATCCAAAAAAACTTTTTTAGACTAAAATAAAGTAAAGAATACAAATATCGAAGAATTCAGTGTTTATAAGCTTTTTGGCAATTAGTATCACACATTAATCCATATATTATGACAAAATGATTACATTTATATAATATTAGTATAAATTCTTTTCTAATATTCGAAAATAAAGTATTTATTTAAAGGATTAAAAATGTTATAGTATGTACTGATTAGTAGGAAAGTTTTACATCAGAGGTCTGATCTCTTCATAATGGTGGTGTTTTAAATGACAATAAAAATGGATCAAAGGCATTTGTACCTACAAGTGATCGATCGTCTTAAACAAGACATTGAAAAGGGGATATTCAAAGAAAAGGAGAAATTACCTTCTGAATTTGAATTAGCCAAGCTCCTTGGGGTTAGTCGAGCGACTTTACGTGAAGCTCTACGTGTGCTGGAGGAAGAAAATATTATTGTAAGAAGACATGGCGTAGGAACCTTTGTTAACTCAAAGCCAGTTTTTACATCGGGGATTGAACAGCTCTCCAGTGTTTCGACGATGATTCGAAACGCAGGCATGGAGCCTGGTACTATTTACCTTAGTTCTATGGAATCAGCTGCTTCGGAGGATGATAGCAAACGTTTCCAATGTGTGGAGGATGCAACTATCGTCACGATGGAACGTGTCCGAACTGCAGACGATGAGCCAGTAGTGTATTGTGTCGATAAAGTTCCACAAGATTATTTGCCGACGGATTTTCTAATTAGAAAAGAAGGATCCATTTTTACTGCTTTGGAGGAAACAGGGGACATTCGTATTTCGCACGCAGTCGCTTACATTGATCCAGTGGGATATCATGAAGTAGCTACGCCGACTTTAAATTGTGAACCAGAGACTTCATTGCTAGTTTTAAAACAACTTCATTATGATGAGAATGATCGTGTAGTTTTATATTCGAAAAATTATTTTCGAGCTGATAAATTTAGCTTTCATGTAGTTCGGAAAAGGGTGTAGAAATAGTTCCTGCTAAGAAGAAAAATAATGGGGGTTTTCAAGTTGACAAAACGTAAATTTGGTTTAGGCTTATCACTTGTATTAGCTGCTGGTACTATTCTTGGAGCTTGTGGTTCTAAAGATGAAGAGAAGACTGACGAAGGTTCAAACACTGGCAGTGGAACAGAAGAAAAAGTAGATTTCTCTTTAGCAATGGTTACTGACGTTGGTGGAGTAGATGACAAATCATTTAACCAACTAGCTTGGGAAGGTATTGAAGCATTTGGTAAAGAGCATGGCCTTAAAAAAGGTGATGGCGGTTATGATTATCTTCAATCTCAATCTGATGCAGATTACATCAATAACATTACTAACCTAGTTCGTCGTGATTTTGACGTAGTTTATGGTATCGGTTTCTTGATGGAAAAGCCAATTGGAACTATTGCTAGTCAACAACCAGATGCTCAATTAGCGATTATTGACTCTATAGTTGATGCTCCAAACGTAGCTTCTGTAATGTTTAAAGAACAAGAAGGATCGTTCCTTGCAGGAGTTGCTGCAGCATTAATGTCTGAATCAAAACAAATTGGTTTTGTTGGTGGAATGGAGATTCCTGTTATTGAACGCTTCGAAGCAGGATTCCTTGAAGGTGTTAAAGCAGTTGATCCATCTATTAAAGTAGACGTTCAATATACTGGTAAGTTTGATGATGCAGCTCTTGGTAAAACAACAGCTAATCGTATGTACTCTTCAGGCGTAGATATTATTTTCCACGCAGCTGGTGGTACTGGTAATGGTGTATTTGCTGAAGCAAAAGAACGTAAAACTAAAGATGCTAATGCTAACGTATGGGTAATCGGAGTTGACTCTGACCAATACGAAGAGGGTGCAGTTGGAGATACTAACGTAACACTTACTTCTATGCAAAAACGTGTAGATGTTGCAGTACAAAACATTGCAAAAGAAGCAATGGATGGTAAATTCCCTGGTGGAAAAACAGTTACTTACGGTTTAGCTGAAGAAGGCGTTCAACTTGCTGATTCTCGCGGAGCTATTCCGGATGATGTTTTAGCAAAAATTGATGAGTATTCTAAAAAGATTGCTGCTGGTGAAATCGTAGTTCCTGAAACTGTAGAATAATTTGACTTAACATCATAAAGACCGACTTGCTCGGTCTTTATGATATTTTAAATTAGTAGAAGAAAGATTTTAAATATTTAAAGTCTTTCCTGTATTAATTTAGTACTAGTATTCAAGTAGGGAGTGAATTCATTGGATTATGTAATAGAGATGCTAGGCATTCGGAAAGAGTTTGGATCGTTTGTAGCAAATGATAATATAACCCTTCAATTGAAGAAGGGAGAAATACATGCTCTTTTAGGTGAAAATGGAGCAGGAAAATCCACTCTAATGAATGTTTTATTTGGTCTATATCAGCCTGAAGGCGGAGAGATAAAAGTTAGAGGTAATTCTGTAAAAATTACCGATCCAAATGTTGCTAATGATCTTGGAATTGGCATGGTTCATCAGCATTTCATGTTAGTAGAAAATTTTACAGTTACTGAAAATATTATTTTAGGTAACGAGCCGACAAGTGGCGGAGTAGTTAATATTAAAGATGCTGCACGTAAAATTGAACAGCTATCAGAAACTTATGGATTAAACGTAGATCCATATGCAAAGATTGAAGATATTTCAGTTGGAATGCAGCAAAGGGTGGAAATTTTGAAAACGCTTTATCGTGGAGCGGAGATCCTTATTTTTGACGAGCCAACTGCTTCACTAACTCCACAAGAGATTAATGAGCTTATACAAATTATGAAGCGCCTTATTAAAGAAGGTAAATCTATTATTCTAATAACTCACAAACTAAAGGAAATTATGGATGTTTCTGATAGAGTGACAGTTATTCGTAAAGGTAAAGGGATTGGGACTGTAATAACAGCAGAAACAAATCCAAATGAATTGGCATCTCTAATGGTCGGTCGTCAGGTCGAATTTAAAACAGTTAAGGGAGAAGCTACTCCTAAGGAAGAAGCGTTAATTATTAATGAGTTAGTGGTAACTGATTACCGTGGGATTGAAAAGGTAAAAGGATTAAACTTAACTGTTCGTAAGGGTGAAATTCTAGGACTTGCAGGAATTGATGGGAACGGTCAAAGTGAGTTTATTGAAGCCATTACTGGTCTTCGTAAATCTAAAAGCGGATCTATCTTTGTAAATGGACAAGATGTCACAAACAAAAAGCCTCGTAAAGTAACTGAGGCGGGAGTAGGACACATACCACAGGATAGACATAAGCATGGTTTAGTTTTAGATTTTCCAATCGGTCATAATATTGCACTACAAACCTATTATTTAGAGCCTATTTCTAAAAGAGGAATCATTAATTATAAAAAAGTTTCTAATTTAGCTCAAAAAATTATTAAAGAATATGATGTTCGTACACAAGGAGAGCACACATTAGCTCGATCCTTATCTGGAGGTAATCAACAGAAGGCTATTATTGGTCGTGAGGTTGTCCGTGATCCTGAGCTTTTAATTGCAGCACTTCCTACTCGTGGTCTTGACGTAGGAGCCATTGAATTTATTCATCAGCGTTTAATAGAGCAAAGAGATAAAGGAAAAGCAGTTTTACTTCTTTCGTTTGAATTAGATGAGGTAATGAATGTATCTGACCGTATTGCCGTTATTTATGATGGGCAAATTGTCGATACACTTTCTCCTAAAGAAACTACTGAGCAAGAGCTTGGTCTATTAATGGCTGGACAAACTAGAAACAAAGACAACAAACAGGGGGATGTAGAGCATGTCGAATAGAGTAGTAAATATACTTGTCCCTGTTATTTCTGTAATACTAGGGTTAATCGTCGGCGCGATTGTCATGCTAGTAAGTGGATATGATCCTATACTAGGATATTCAGCGTTATGGGAAGGTATATTTGGTGACGCTTATAGAATTGGTGAAACAGTACGCCAAATTACACCTTACCTATTATCAGGGCTTGCGGTAGCATTTGCATTCCGAACAGGTTTGTTTAATATCGGTGTAGAAGGTCAATTACTAGTAGGGTGGTTTGCAGCTACTTATGTTGGAATTGCATTTGACCTACCGATGTATATTCATCTTCCTTTAGCCGTTCTTGCAGCAGCAGTTGCAGGTGGGTTATGGGCTTTCCTTCCGGGGTTATTAAAAGCAAAGCTACAAGTTCATGAAGTAATTGTAACGATTATGATGAACTATATTGCACTCCATACAACTAATGCACTTATTAAAATTGTTGCGGATGGCGGAGACAGTACCGAAGCGATTAAACCAACAGCTTCACTTACATCCGCTTTCTTCCAAAGCATTACTGATTACTCTCGTTTACACTACGGAATTTTCATTGCGCTAGCAATGGTTTTAGTTATGTGGTTTATTTTAGAAAAAACAACTACTGGTTATGAACTGAAATCAGTAGGTTTCAACAAACATGCTTCAGAGTATGCTGGGATGAATGTTTCTAAGAATATTATTCTATCAATGGTTATCTCAGGTGCTTTTGCTGGTCTAGCTGGGGCTATGGAGGCATTGGGTACATTTGGTTACGCAAGCTCAAAGGGTGCCTTTACTGGTATCGGATTTGATGGAATCGCCGTAGCTTTACTTGGGGCGAATACACCTCTAGGAGTAATTTTTGGTGCTACATTATTTGGCTCGCTTAAATATGGAGCAACCAATATGCCGAACGCAGCGGGAGTACCAATAGAAATCGTATCAATCGTTATTGCGATTATTATTTTCTTCGTTGCATGTGGATATGTCATTCGCTATTTCCTTGAAAAGATTAGTAAGAAAAAGGAGGCGAACTAAATGAGCTTTTTAGACGTATTATATTTCATTATTCCATCAGCAATTTTCTATGCAGCCCCTTTGGTTTTCACAGCTATTGGAGGAGTTTTCTCTGAAAGATCAGGTGTGATTAACATCGGACTTGAAGGTATGATGGTTATGGGTGCCTTTATCGGGATTATTTTTAACTTAACGTTTGTAGATACTTTTGGTTCTATGACTCCGTGGGTTGCTGTAATTGCAGCAATGCTTGTTTCTGGTCTATTTGCATTACTTCATGCGGTGGCTTCTATTTCATTTAGAGCTGACCAAACGATTTCAGGGGTAGCAATTAACATGCTAGGTATTGCGATTGCCTTGTTTTCTGTAAAAATGATTTATGACAAAGGACAAACAGATTATATTGAAGAACGCTTTATCCGTTTTGATATCCCTGGTTTAAGTGAAATACCTATAATCGGTCCAATGTTATTTAAGGATGTTTACTCTACTTCTATATTAGCTGTTGCAGTAGCAATTCTTGCTTGGTTTGTTATTTATAAAACTCCATTTGGACTCCGTCTTCGTGCTGTAGGTGAACATCCGATGGCTGCAGATACAATGGGAGTTAATGTTAAGAAAATGCGTTATATTGCGGTAGTACTATCTGGTATGTTAGCAGGTATTGGTGGAGCTGTTTATTCTCAATCAATTTCTGGGGAATTCAGTCATACAACAATTAACGGTCAAGGATTCATGGCACTAGCAGCTATGATTTTTGGTAAATGGCATCCGCTTGGTGCACTAGGAGCAGCATTATTCTTCGGGTTTGCACAAGCATTAAGTATTGTAGGAGGTCAAATTCCTTACATTGATCAAATTCCAAGCTTTTATTTACACATTTTACCGTATGTATTAACTATTCTTGCTGTAGCTGGATTCATAGGAAAAGCTAATGCACCTAAAGCAAGTGGAATTCCATACATTAAAGGGAATAGATAAAAATATATTAATTGAGTTATTTTCATATAATAATGACTTTTGAAATTGATTCAACTAGTAAGTTTTTAGGCATTAAATGGGACAACTAATAAAATAATCTTATTTATGTAAAAGGGACCAATCATTTGGTCCCTTTTGTTTGTATTGATATAATTAGAAGATGTATAGTGAAAAGGTATATGAGCAACACTAGAAAGAAAAAGGGGGAATTATTTTCATGTTTCAACATTTTGAATTAGCCAAAGGTGTTCAGCTTTATATAAGACCTACTGAGCAATTTAAGACCATTAATATTTCTTTTAAATGGAAAAAACCATTAACTGTAGAAACAGCAGCTATTCGTGCTGTCTTAGCAAATGTGCTGCAGTATAGTAATGCAGAATATCCTACCTACGCTTCTTTTAGAAAGCGATTAGATGAATTGTTTGGAGCTATTTTATATTTTGATACATCTAAAAAAGGTTTAAACCATATTTTTTCTTTAAATGCTGAAACGGTAAACGACGCATATTTGTCTAATGAAACTGTAGTTGATGAGGTACTTTCATTACTGCAGACAGTTCTTTTTAAACCGAACTTGGACAACGGGAAATTCGTAGAGTCAGTAGTAAAAAGAGAGAAAGAGCAAGTTATAGAGCGTATCCAGTCAATGTATGATGACAAAACCCGCTTTGCACAACAAAGATTACTTGAGAATATTTTACCCAACCATCCTGCCTCAATTAGTGCAAATGGTAATGTGGAAACAGTAAAACAAGTGACTAATGAGCAGCTAGTTGAAATGCATCAAACTTTGCTTACTAAAGAACCACTGTCAATTTATATTGTCGGAGATGTAAATGTAGAAGAAATGAAAGCTAAAATTGGAGAGTATTTCCCATTTGAAGGCCGTTCTGCAGACATCCCTAAAGAAACCGAAAGTGCTGTTTCAACTATCAACACAGATTTTGTCCATGAAAAACAAGACATGAAGCAGGGGAAATTACATATTTCTTATCGTACTCCAGTCACGTTTTACTCTAAAGAGTTTCCAATCATGCAAATTACTAATGGTATTTTGGGAGGCTTTGCACATTCAAAAATATTTATGAATGTGCGTGAAAAGGAAAGTATGGCATATTATGCTTCTAGTAGCTTTTCTTCTCTTTATGGCCGTATTTTTGTTCTTGCAGGGATTGATCCTACAGTAGAGGAAAAAGCAGTAGCATTGATAGACGAACAGTTAAAAGAGATGCAAAATGGAGAAATAACAGATTTAGAAATCAATCAAACAAAATCAATGCTTAAAAACCAACTAAAAGAATCCCTTGACTCTGCTAGGGCACAAATAGAAATCTATGATCAATATAAAGAACTTGATGAATCCTTCACAGTGGAGAACTGGACAGCTAAGTGGGAAAAAGTAACGAAGGAGCAAATTCAAGAGATGGCAACAAACATCCAAAAAGAATTTGTCTATTTCTTATCTGGTAAGGACGGTGCAGACAATGAATGAAACTCACTTTGAACAATTAGAAGAAACGCTCTACCATGAAGAACTTTCCAATGGATTAAATGTTTATATTTTGCCAAAGAAAGGCTTCTCTAAAACTTATGTAACCTTTACAACAAAATACGGTTCAATTGACCGAGAATTTATCCCACTTGGAAAAAAAGATCCTGTCATAGTGCCTGACGGAATAGCCCACTTTTTAGAACATAAAATGTTTGAAAAAGAAGAAGGGGATGTTTTTCAAAAATTTAGTGAAAACGGGGCTTCTGCTAATGCATTTACTTCCTTTACTAGAACCTCCTATCTGTTTTCTTCTACTGACAATATTTTAGAAAACACAAAAACTCTTCTTGATTTTGTACAGGAGCCATATTTTACTGAGCAAACGGTGGAAAAGGAAAAGGGTATAATCGGCCAAGAGATTACAATGTACGATGATCAGCCGGACTGGCGTTTATACTTTGGAACGATTGAAAATATGTATAAGGAGCATCCGGTGAAAATTGACATCGCAGGAACAATCGAGTCAATTAGCCATATTACAGCGGAACATTTATACGAGTGCTACAATACTTTCTATCACCCATCTAATATGGTGCTGTTCGTAGTGGGAGCAGTAGATCCTAAAGAGATGATGGAGTTTGTAAAAGATAATCAAGCGAAGAAGGATTTTAAAGCTCCTGAGGAAATTGTTCGTTTTTATCCAGAGGAGCAAACGCAGGTGGATAAAAAAGAGCGTACACTTAAAATGGATGTCCAAAAATCCAAGCTTCTATACGGTGTCAAATCGAGTAATGTTAATATTACTGGGGAAGAGATGCTAAACTATGAGTTGGCAATGCAAGTTGCTGTTGAACTTATATTCGGTAGAACCTCTGCCTTTTTCCAAGATGTATATGAAAAAGGACTAATAGATGAATCCTACAGCGCAGACTTCTCGATGGAAGAAGGGTATGGTTTTGCGATGATTGGTTCAGATACTGCTAACGTAGATGAACTTAGTCAGAGTATAAAGGAAACTATTAACAAGTTCGCAACAAATTGGACATTTGAAGAGAAAGACTTAAAACAAATTACAAGAAAAAAAATCGGGCATTTCTTGAGAGCCCTCAATTCTATTGAATATATTGCAAACCAATTTACACGCTATAAATTTAATGATATGAATTTATTCGACGTAGTTCCTGCTTTAGAAAATCTGAAAATGGAGCAGGTTAAAACAGCTTTTGAAGCATTTAAGGACGAAAATACACATACCGTATTTAAAATTATTCCTTCGAAAGAAACAAATAATGGATAAAAGATTTGCTTTAGTAGTAGGAGCATCTGGAGAGATAGGGATTGCAGTCAGTCATAGTCTGGCTGAGTCGGGATGGTCCTTATACCTTCATTTTGCTAGCAATAAAGAAAAAATGGATGAACTTTTAGCTACTTTGAATCTTGCTTATCCTGAACAGGAATTTATATCCATTCAAGCTGACCTCTCAGACTCTAATGCAATAGAAATAATGGCAAATTCTATATTCACATTGCAATCTGTAGTATTTGCCCAAGGGCATAGCTTGTATAAAGGACTGGAGGAAACTGCTCTAAATGAGATTCAGAAGCTTTTCCAAGTTCATATTGAGCATCCAATGTTTTTAGTTGGGAAGTTATCTCCGAAGCTACGTAAACATGAGCATAGCTCAATCATCTTTGTCGGCTCTATTTGGGGGGAGACAGGTGCTTCCTATGAAGTTGCCTATTCTGCTGCCAAGGGTGCTCAGCATGCTTTCGTTAAGGCTTATGCGAAAGAGGTTGCCATGCAGAAAACAACGGTGAATGTGGTCGCTCCAGGTTTCATTGATACGAAAATGAATGCTCATCTAGACGAAGAATCACGAAATCTTATATTAGAAGAAATTCCTTCAGGTGTATTCGGTAACCCACAGGACGTAGCGAATGTCATCGCCTTTTTGGCTAGTGAAAAAGCATATTATATTACCGGCCAAATTATCCGAGTAAATGGTGGATGGTATATTTAAGTAAAAGAAAAGAGAGAATTACCTCTCTTTTCTTTTTTCCTTTTATTCAGGTATAAAATCATATATGATAGAACTATTAATGAAGTGAAAACGTCATTCTAAACAGGGAGGAATACATGATGGCAAGTGAGTGGTTTTTTGAATATGAAATTCAAGTAAATCGTCCCGGACTTTTAGGAGACATTTCTTCTCTATTAGGTATGTTACGAGTAAATATAGTTACAATTAATGGAGTGGACGAGGGTAGACGTGGTATGCTCATTAAGGCAGAGAAAAAAGAAAACATTGAACGCTTTGAGCACATCATTTCCACAATGGAAACGATTCATTTGACTAAATTCCGTGAGCCTAAGTTAAGAGACCGTTTAGCTGTTCGTCATGGAAGGTACATACAAAGAGATGCGGATGATAGAAAGACTTTTCGTTTTGTAAGAGACGAGCTTGGACTTCTTGTTGATTTTATGGCTGAAATTTTTAAACAGGAAGGACACAAGCTGATAGGTATAAGAGGGATGCCACGAGTTGGAAAAACAGAGTCTGTAGTGGCGGCTAGTGTATGTGCGAACAAAAAGTGGATTTTCTTATCGTCTACCATGATTAAGCAAACTATTAGAAATCAGCTCGCAGGAGATGAATTCAGTGATCGTAATATTTTTATACTGGATGGTATTGTTACCCGAAAATCAAACGATGAAAAACATCTTCAGCTAGTAAGGGAAATGATGAGGATGCCTACTATTAAAGTAGTTGAGCATCCAGATATGTTCATCCAGCATTCAGAATATTCCATTGAAGATTTTGATTATATAATTGAGCTTCGCCATAGTCCTGATGAGGAAATAACGTATGAAATGATGGAGAAGAATCACGGTATGTCCGACAAGGGAATGGGTGGCTTTGGCGGATTTGGCGGATTTAATTTTTAACGGGTAGGTGTTTTATATGACTGAACTTGGAACTCGCTTAAAAGAAGCGAGAATAGCAAAAGGCTATAGTATTGAGGATTTACAAGAAATAACTAAAATACAAAAAAGATATTTGGCGAATATTGAAGAAGGAAACTATTCAACAATGCCAGGAGCCTTTTATGTGAGAGCTTTTATTAAGCAATATGCAGAAGCTGTCGGCTTAAATGGCGATGAACTTTTAGAAACTTACAAAGCAGAAATTCCGAGCCCTGCAAATGAGGAAGTTGCTAAAAGCATACCAACTACACCATCAAGAAGAACCTTAGGTGGGCGATCTTCGAATAAGTTTATGGAGATAGTGCCGATGATTATAGTTGCATTGTTTATTGTAGCGATTATTGTGATTGTATGGGTACTCTGGCAGAATTCGCCTGAAGCAGACGATTCGAATGAATTGGAAACAGAAGAAAATGTAACACTAGAAACGAACCGTCCTTCAACTGACCAAACAGCAGTAGATAATGAAGAGGAAGAAAAGGAAAAAGAGGCAGTAGTGGAGGAAGAGGAAGAGAAACCTACACCTGAGCAAGTGGTTACCTTAGTGGGAACCGAGGGAGAAACTACTACTTATACTGTCAGCGGTTCAGAGACTTTTAAGCTTAAAGTTGTGGCTAATAGTGCTAAAACTTGGTTAAACTTAAAAGATCAGGATAGTAATAAATTATATGATAGCTGGGTCAATTCAGGGACTCCATACGAATTGGATGTAACAGATAAGTCCCAAATCCGTGTTCGTGTTGGGGATGTTCTAATCAGCGAGGTATATATTAATGACCAGTTAGTAGAATTTCCAACAGATAAAAGCCCACAAAATTTAGTTATACAGTTCAACAAATAGTCATCGATGAGATGGCTATTTTGTTTGAAAGATGAAAGGAGTTTTTCAAAATGAATATACCAAATAGAATTTCTATGTTTCGAATTTTTTTAATCCCAATTTTTATGATTTTTATGCTAGTAGACTTTAACTGGGGAGAAGTTAGCTTTTTAGGTGCAACAATCCCAACAAACCATCTAATAGGTGCAATTATTTTTATTATCGCCTCTATTACAGACTTTATCGATGGCTATTACGCTCGAAAATATAATTTAGTAACGAATATGGGTAAATTTTTGGACCCATTAGCAGATAAATTGCTTGTGTCAGCGGCATTAATAATTCTCGTGCAGTTTGGAGTTGCGCCAGCTTGGGTAGTTATATTAATTATCAGCCGCGAATTTGCCGTGACTGGACTACGATTAATTTTAGCTAATACTGGAGAGGTAGTGGCGGCAAACCAGCTTGGCAAGATAAAAATGTGGACACAAATAATTGCGATTTCATCCTTACTATTAGGAAATGTATTCTTTGAAATGTTCAACTTCCCATTCGATATGATTATGCTGTATGTTTGTCTATTCTTCACAGTATGGTCGGGATTTGATTATTTCTATTTGAATCGTAAAGTGTTACTTGACTCAAAGTAGGAAGGAAGTATAGGAATGAAAGCAGAGATTATTGCGGTAGGTTCAGAGCTATTATTAGGTCAGATTTCTAATACAAATGCCCGATTCATATCTTCCCAGCTTGCGGAGTTAGGGATAGACGTATATTACCATACGGTAGTTGGAGATAATCCCAATCGGTTATTAGACTCCATCAAAATCGCAGAAGAACGAGCAGACCTAATTATTTTTTCAGGAGGTTTAGGGCCTACTAAGGACGACCTAACAAAAGAAACAATTGCTAAACACCTTAACAAAAATCTTGTACTTGATGATCACGCGATTATGTATATAGAAGATTTCTTTAAAAGATCAGGAAGAATGATGACTGAGAATAACAAAAAACAAGCGCTGGTTTTAGAAGGCTGTACAGTCTTGGAAAACAAGCATGGGATGGCTCCAGGAATGCTTCTTTCAACAGAGAACCATGCATATATGTTATTACCTGGGCCCCCAAAGGAATTGGAACCGATGTTCCAATTTGAGGCTAAGCCACTACTACCTAAGTTGTTGTATAAAGAAAACGTTATTATGTCTCATGTAATACGCTTTTATGGAATAGGAGAAGCAGAGTTAGAGACACAGGTCCAAGACTTGTTAGACAATCAAACAAATCCAACTTTAGCTCCTTTGGCTTCTGATGGAGAGGTAACGTTAAGACTTACTGCGAAAGCAGACACTGAGGAAGAAGCATGGAAAAGCATTGAAATGCTACAGGCTGAAATTTTAAACCGTGTCGGTAAATATGTGTATGGCTATAATAACGAATCACTTGCCTCGAAGTTAAGAGATATTCTAATTGACAATGAACTAACAATATCTGCTGCAGAAAGTATGACGGCAGGTCTTTTCCAATCAGAGTTGGCAGCGGTCCCGGGAATGGGGGTTGCGCTAGTAGGTGGTGTTATCACTTACACTGAAGAAGTAAAAATCAATCAACTAGGTGTTAAGAAGGAAACCATTGATGAACACAGTGTAGTCTCTAGTCAGGTTGCCGAGGAGATGGCAATCCGTGTTAAAGAGAAATTTAATACAACAATTGGTGTAGGTATCACTGGAGCTGCAGGTCCAGACGGACATGGCGACCAACCGGCCGGTACGGTTTGGATTGGAATTGCCTATGGGGACGTTGCGCCAATATCCTATAAATTGAATCTTTCAGGCATGAGAAACACGAATAGATTAAGAACTGTGAAATTTGCAATCCATTATCTTATCCGTATACTCAGAGAAGAGGGACTTTCAAAAATTTAATTTTGACTATAAAAAACGGCCCAAAATACTATTTTGAGCTGTTTTTTCCTATCAAATTATGATAGTCTTAATAAATAAACGAATAGATGTTCGCTTTTTTCTTGTAAATTTCTCAAAGACCGAGTATACTAAAGATAGTAAAAAAAATGATAGTTTCTAGGAGGAAATACATTTGGCTAATGATCGTAAAGCAGCGTTAGAAATGGCTTTAAAACAAATAGAGAAGCAATTTGGGAAAGGTTCAGTTATGAAGCTAGGAGAGAAAACAGACCGTGAAATCTCCACTTCTTCAAGTGGTTCCCTAGCTTTGGATGCAGCTCTTGGAATAGGCGGATATCCACGTGGCCGTATTATTGAAATCTATGGACCTGAAAGCTCAGGTAAAACAACAGTAGCTCTTCACGCAATTGCAGAAATTCAAAAAACTGGTGGCCAAGCAGCATTTATTGATGCTGAGCATGCATTGGACCCTGTCTATGCACAAAAACTAGGCGTTAATATCGATGAATTATTATTATCTCAACCTGACACTGGAGAGCAAGCCCTTGAAATCGCAGAAGCTCTAGTTCGCAGTGGTGCGGTTGAAATCATAGTTATTGATTCCGTAGCAGCTTTAGTACCAAAAGCAGAGATAGAAGGGGAAATGGGAGATTCTCATATCGGTCTTCAAGCTCGCTTAATGTCTCAGGCTTTGCGTAAGCTTTCTGGTGTTATTAACAAATCTAACACGATAGCTATTTTCATCAACCAGATTCGTGAAAAAGTAGGCGTAATGTTTGGTAACCCAGAGGTAACACCAGGTGGTCGTGCGCTTAAATTCTATAGTTCCGTTCGCTTGGAAGTAAGACGTGCAGAAGCTATTAAACAAGGTACTGACATTATGGGGAACAAAACAAAAATTAAAGTAGTAAAAAATAAAGTTGCTCCACCATTTAAAACAGCAGAAGTAGACATTATGTATGGAGAAGGGATTTCTCAAGAAGGAGAAATCGTCGACATAGGTTCTGAATACGATATTATCCAAAAAAGCGGTTCTTGGTATGCATACAATGAAGAACGCATAGGTCAAGGGCGAGAAAACGCTAAACAATTCTTGAAGGAAAATCCTGCTATTAAAGACGAAATCGCATCAAAAATTCGTCAATCTTTAGGAATGACTTCAAATTCATTTGTTATTGCAGCACATGAACAAGAGGAAGAAGACGGCGAATTCGAGCTACTTTTAGATGATGAAAAATAAAAAGTTAAGCTTCTTCTTTTAGGGAAGAATTACAAAAGGTATTAAGAGTCTATCTCTTGATACCTTTTTTTAAAATAAAGTTTATAGCTGAGAACCCCGGGATGGCATATCATACCTACGGTGGAAAGTGTATATTCATCTATTATTCATTTTTCAAGGAAAATATTATTTGATAGCTTTATATAATGAGTAAGTTTGATCCAAACGATTTTTTAGGTGAAGACTCTTGGTTGTTGTTGGTGAGAAAGATAAGCTAGCATACAATGGCAATAATCGAAGGAGAAGGGTTATGCTTCCTTGTGAAAAGCGTCCATCTGAAGTAAAAATTAACCATATCTATCACATATCATAATATCAATAAAAAAGTATTTACCCAAAATCACCCTATACTTTTCTTTTGCTCTTTATAATATGAAGACCCCCCTCCCCTAAAACTAATAATATTCTCCCGTTTCCTTGACAGAGTATTTCTACATCTATACAATTAAAATTGTATAATTTCTTTATTAAATGATAAAAAGGCTGTACAAATATGCACTAATTATTGCATATTTGTGCCAACTGAAACTTAAAAGTATAGCAATAGGGGGTGTTCGAAATGATGGAAATTATCATCTCCGCTTTGCTTGGTCTACTTGTTGGTGGCGCTGTTGGTTACACTTATCTGAAAAAAGTGAATGATTCAAAAGTGACTGGTGCAAAACAATCTTCTGCGCTCATTTTAGAGGAAGCAAAGCGAGAAGCAGAAGCATTAAAGAAAGAAGCACTATTAGAAGCCAAAGATGAAACTCACCAATTACGAAATGAAGCTGAATCTGACATCCGAGAACGCCGCATGGAACTGCAAAAACAGGAAAATCGGTTATTACAAAGAGAAGAGAACCTAGATCGTAAAGATGATGCTCTAAACAAGAGAGAAGTAAGTCTTGAGCGTAAAGAAGATGCTCTAACACAAAGACAACAGCATATCGAACAGAAGGAAAGTGAAGTGGATGAATTAGTTGATAAGCAACAAAGCGAGCTTCAACGTATTTCTACGTTAACACGAGAAGAAGCAAAAACAATTATTCTTCAAGAGGTAGAAAACGAACTAGCAACCGATATTGCTGTGATGACTAAAGAGTCAGAAACAAGAGCCAAAGAAGAGGCTGACAAAAAATCTAGAGAAATACTTTCACTTGCTTTGCAAAGATTTGCGGCAGATCATGTTGCTGAAACAACTGTGTCAGTTGTAAATTTACCAAACGATGAGATGAAAGGACGAATTATCGGACGCGAAGGACGAAACATTCGTACGTTAGAAACATTAACAGGTATTGATTTGATCATTGATGATACGCCAGAAGCTGTTATTCTTTCTGGATTCGATCCTATTAGAAGAGAGACTGCTCGACTTGCTCTAGAAAAATTAGTACAAGACGGACGTATCCATCCAGCTCGAATCGAAGAAATGGTAGAGAAATCTAGAAGAGAAGTAGATGAACAAATTCGTGAAATTGGTGAACAAACTACATTTGACGTAGGTGTTCATAATTTACACCCAGATTTGATGAAAATTTTAGGTCGTTTAAGATACCGTACAAGTTACGGACAAAACGTACTAAAACATTCCACAGAAGTTGCATATTTAGCTGGACTATTAGCAGCTGAACTAGGGGAAGACGTTACATTAGCTAGACGTGCTGGCTTACTACATGACATTGGTAAAGCTATTGACCATGAAGTAGAAGGTAGTCACGTAGAAATTGGTGTAGAACTTGCTAGAAAGTATAAAGAACATCCAGTAGTGATTAACAGTATCGCTTCCCACCATGGTGATACAGAGGCTACATCTGTTATTGCGGTATTAGTAGCTGCTGCAGATGCATTATCCGCAGCAAGACCAGGTGCAAGAAGTGAAACATTGGAAAACTATATTCGCCGTCTAGAAAAGTTAGAAGAGATTTCAGAATCATATGATGGTGTTGAAAAATCTTTTGCTATTCAAGCGGGTAGAGAGATTCGCATAATGGTACGTCCAGACCAAATCGATGACATTACAGCACATCGCTTGGCTAGAGATATCCGTAAGCGAATCGAAGAAGAGCTCGATTATCCTGGTCACATTAAAGTAACAGTAATCAGAGAAACAAGAGCTGTCGAGTATGCAAAATAAGTAAAGAAAAAATGAAATTGAAATTAAAAGGCTTCGAAATGAAGCCTTTTTTTCGTGAAGGGAAGTTATTAAAATAATGAAAATTTTATTTATTGGTGACATTGTTGGATCTATTGGTAGAGATACGTTAGAAAGCTACTTGCCAAGATTGAAAAGAAAATATAATCCAGATGTAGTAATTGCAAATGGAGAGAATGCAGCAGCAGGTAGAGGCATTACAAAAAATATTTTTAACTCCCTTTTACATATGGGGGTAGATGTAGTAACTATGGGAAATCATACATGGGACCAAAAAGAAATTATGGATTTCATTGATGATACAGATTATTTAATTCGCCCAGCTAATTTTTCAGAAGAGGCACCTGGAAAAGGAATGACCTCTGTTACAAAAAACGGTCATACTATTTCAGTTATCAATATGCACGGCAGAACCTTCTTGCCGCCGCATGAAGATCCATTTAAGATGGCAACGGAAATGGTAGAGGAAGCAAAAAAGCTATCGCCAATCGTATTTGTAGACTTTCATGCAGAAGCGACAAGTGAAAAGATTGCTTTTGGCTGGCATTTAGACGGAAAGGCATCTGTCGTTGTTGGTACTCATACACATGTACAAACAGCAGATTCTCGTATTCTGCCTGGTGGTACTGCTTATATTACAGATGTAGGGATGACAGGACCTTATGACGAAGTATTAGGTATGAAAAAAGAAGATGTCCTGTACCGTTTTCAAACAAATATGCCAACTCGCTTTGAAGTGCCAAAGAGTGGGCGTTCGGTACTAAGTGGATTTTTCGTAGAGGTAGATAACAAAACAGGTAAAGCGATACATCAGGAAAGAATTTATATTAACGAAGATTATCCATTTGAGGCTTAAAAATGTCTAAATAATTTCTTCCGAGCATAAGTTAGTTTATGAACGAAAGCAAGTTCATAAATATAGCGATAAAAGGAGAAATGATAGTGGATTCTTTAAAAGTATCTTCTCGTTCAAACCCAAATTCAGTTGCTGGTGCATTAGTTGCAGTTATAAGAGAACAAGGTTATGCAGAAATGCAAGCAGTAGGCGCAGGAGCATTAAACCAAGCGATAAAAGCTATTGCTATAGCAAGAGGATTTGTTGCTCCAAGTGGCACAGACCTAACTTGCTCCCCGGCTTTCACAGATATTGTTATCTCTGGTGAAGACCGAACTGCTTTGAAATTACTGGTGGAAAAGAAAACAAAATAATATATTGTTGCAAATCGTTCTCCATAAGGAGACTTTGCGCTCTATATAAAGTTATGCAAAAAGTCGCTACTTATTATAAGTGGCGGCTTAAATTTTGGGGAAAGTACATACAGTACTAATTTTTTGAATAATTGGTGACGAAGCATTTCCGTCAAAGGTCTGAAATTCTATAAAAAAACAGGGAATACATAGTGAATATCCCTACTTCGTGATAAACTAATGAAGGAAAAAAGCATTTAAAGAGAATAGTAAGGAGATGTTTATATGTTGCAACAGCTTTCTTGGAAAGTAGGAGGGCAGCAAGGAGAAGGTATTGAGAGTACGGGCGAGATTTTCTCTATGGCTATGAATCGCCTAGGATACTACTTATATGGATACCGTCATTTCTCTTCTCGAATTAAAGGTGGACATACTAACAATAAAATTTGTGTACGTCCTACTCAAGTACGTACCATTCCAGATAACTTAGATATTTTAGTGGCGTTCGATCAGGAAACCATTGATGTAAATTATAAAGAGCTTACAGAACAGAGTGTAATACTAGCTGATGCTAAATTTTCACCTGAGGCACCAGAGGACTGTCTAGCACCAATGTATATCGTACCTTTTACAGAGATTGCTTCTGAGCTTGGAACTTCTCTTATGAAGAATATGGTGGCAATTGGGGCAACGTCTGCTTTATTAAACTTAGACAAAGCAGTATTCCAGAGCGTTGTCGATGAAATTTTTGGTAAAAAAGGGCAAGAAGTTGTAGAAAAAAATATGCAAGCTATTCAACAAGGCTATGACACTATGGCACAGCAGCTTGGCGACCGTTTAGGAGAATGGGAGGTAGCTCCTGCTGATGGCAACCGTCGTCTATTCATGATTGGAAACGATGCAATCGCTATGGGAGCATTAGCCGCTGGAGTACGCTTTATGGCAGCGTATCCAATCACACCAGCCTCTGAAATAATGGAATACATGATTAAAAAGCTACCACTATTCGGTGGAGCAGTTATTCAAACAGAGGATGAAATTGCTGCAGCAACAATGGCAATTGGTTCTAACTATGGTGGTGTACGTGCATTCACTGCATCTGCAGGTCCTGGTTTGTCTCTAATGATGGAGGCAATCGGATTATCAGGTATGACCGAACAACCATTAGTGGTGGTGGATACTCAACGTGGTGGCCCATCTACTGGATTACCAACAAAACAAGAACAGTCCGATTTGATGCAAATGATCTACGGCACACATGGTGAGATTCCAAAGGTTGTTATTGCACCAAGTACTGGTGAGGAAGCGTTCTACGATACGATACAAGCATTTAACATTGCAGAAGAGCTCCAACTACCTGTAATTATTCTTTCGGACTTACAATTATCACTTGGTAAGCAAACAGTAGAGCCTTTTGATTATTCTAAAATTGAAATTCGTCGCGGTCGCTTAATGATTGATGAAGAGCTTCCAGAAACTGAAGATAAGGCTTACTTTAAACGCTATGAAGTAACAGAGGATGGTATTTCTCCTCGTGTATTACCTGGCATGAAGCATGCTATCCACCACGTAACAGGGGTAGAGCATGACGAAACTGGTAAGCCTTCAGAGGCAGCCTTAAATCGTAAGGCCCAAATGGATAAGCGTATGAAAAAGCTGAACTACGTTAACTTCGACCAACCGGTGTATGTCAACGCGCCTCATGAAGAAGCAGATATTTTATTTGTAGGCTTTAATTCTACTCGTGGAGTATTAGAGGAATTACAACAAACGTTAAACGAAAACGGAGTTAAAGTGAATCATGCACATATTCGCTTGATACACCCTTTCCCAACAGCAGAAATGCAGCCTTTAGTATCAAAGGCTAAAAAAGTAGTGGTTGTGGAAAATAACGCAACAGGACAATTGGCAAACATTATTAAAATGAATGTTGGCGGTCATGACAAAATAGTGAGTGTCTTAAAATACGACGGCACCCCATTCTTGCCATTAAGCCTTGCAAAACAAGTAAAGGAGATGCTAACAGATGGTAACATTTAAAGATTTTCGTAACAATGTAAAACCAAACTGGTGCCCAGGATGTGGTGACTTTTCTGTACAAGCGGCTATACAACGTGCAGCAGCAAATGTCGGCATCCAACCGCATGATTTAGCAGTAATCTCTGGAATTGGATGTTCAGGACGTATCTCAGGATATATCCATTCTTACGGCTTCCATGGTATTCACGGAAGAGCTCTACCAATCGCCCAAGGGTTAAAAATGGCCAATAAGGATTTACACGTTATCGCATCTGGCGGTGACGGAGATGGATTTGCCATCGGTATGGGGCACACGATTCACTCGATTAGACGTAATATTGATTTAACATACGTAGTAATGGACAATCAAATTTATGGGTTAACAAAGGGACAAACGTCTCCTCGTTCAGCAGAAGGATTTAAAACAAAGTCAACACCGGGCGGAGCAATAGAACCTTCCGTTAAGCCGCTTGAGCTGGCACTTACATCTGGAGCTACATTTGTTGCACAGGGCTTCTCATCAGATATAAAAGAGCTGACAGCTATCATCGAAGCTGGTATTCAGCATAAAGGATTCTCCTTTATCAACGTTTTCAGCCCATGTGTTACTTATAACAAAGTAAACACATACGACTGGTTCAAAGAACATTTAACGAAGCTATCCAACGTGGAAGGATACGATTCAACTAATCGTGAAGAAGCACTACGAGTAGTTATGGAAAACGAAGGGTTAGTAACAGGTATTATCTATCAGGACGAAAACGCACCATCCTACCAAGAACAGGTACCAGGATATGCACCAACCCCACTTGTTGATCAAAACTTGAAGATGAGTGAAAAAGAATTTAGCACATTGTTAAAAGACTTTATGTAATAACAGAAGGCTCCTGGACTTTTAATGTCTAGGAGCCTTTTATTTGTGGTTTATCAATCATGCTTGAATAATTTCTGTCTAGAAATTCAGTGGTTAAGTGGTGTTGGACCCCTGAAGTAGGGTAATAGTGTCTCGTAAATGGAAGCAAAGTGCTTCTAGATCAGTGGAACGCCCCTAAAAAGTAGAAAAGCCGCCCCTAAATGGCTGAAACCCGCCCCTAAAGTAGGAGAAAGTGTCTCGTAAATAGAAGTAAAGTGCTCCTAAATCAGGGGAACGCCCATAAATAGTAGAAAAGCGCTCCTTAATGGCTGAAACCCGCCCCTAAAGTAGGAGAAAGTGTCTCGTAAATAGAAGTAAAGTGCTCCTAAATCAGGGGAGCGCCCATAAATAGTAGAGAAGTGCCCCTAAATAGCTGAAAACTGCTCCTAAAGTAGGTGAAAGTGTCTCGTAAATGGAAGTAAAGTGCTCCTAAACCAGGTGAACGCCCCTAAAAAGAAGAAAAGCGCTCCTAAATAGCAGAAACTCGCCCCGAAAGAAGGAGAAAGTGTCTCGTACATAGAAGTAAAGTGCTTCTAAACAAGTGGAATGCCCCTAAAAAGTAGAAAAGCGCCCCTAAAATAGGAGAAAGTGTCTCGTAAATAGAAGTAAAGTGCTCCTAAACCAGGGGAACGCACCTAAAAAGTAGAAAAGCGCCCCTAAATAGCTGGAACCCGCCCCTAAAGTAGGAGAAAGTGTCTCGGAAATAGAAGTAAAGTGCTCCTAAACAAGTGGTACGCCTTTAAATAGCTGAAACCCCTAAGTAAGGTAAATCTTATAATATGGAAATATATAAGCAAATAACGTATCCCAGTTTCTCTAAGCCTATCTAGTTCTATGTAAAATATCACATAAACCTCAAAATCCTTATATATTTTGTCTAAATAAGAACTTTTAAGCTTAATACCTTGTAGCAAGGGAGCACTATTCAGTATAATAGGATGGATATACGGATTTTGGCGAATGAAAGAAAGGGGAGTTCTTATGAACGAGGAATCACGTTTACAAAGTACTCAAATTAAAGAAACTACTTCTCCAGAAAAAAAAATGGAGAAAGATTATAGTAAATATTTTCAAGCAGTTTACACTCCCCCGTCCTTAAAAGATGCAAAAAAACGTGGGAAAGAAGAAGTGGCTTACCACAACGACTTTTCAATTGCAGATGAATTCAAAGGGATGGGACAAAATCGTAAATTTTATATACGTACCTACGGATGTCAAATGAATGAGCACGATACAGAAGTAATGGCTGGTATTTTCATGCAATTGGGATATGAGCCGACTAACACAGTGGAAGATGCCAACGTCATTCTACTAAATACATGTGCAATTCGTGAAAATGCGGAAAACAAAGTATTTGGTGAGCTTGGGCATTTAAAGCATTTAAGAAGAAGCAATCCTGATTTACTTATTGGTGTTTGTGGCTGTATGTCACAGGAAGAATCAGTTGTGAAGAAAATATTAAAAACCTACGATCAAGTAGATATGATTTTCGGTACACATAATATTCATCGTCTACCTAATATTCTAAACGAAGCATACCTATCAAAAGAAATGGTAATTGAAGTTTGGTCTAAAGAAGGAGATGTAATCGAGAACCTTCCACGTGTGCGTAAGGGATCTATTAAAGCATGGGTAAACATCATGTATGGTTGTGATAAGT
The DNA here is from genome assembly GCF_038626375.1 of Psychrobacillus sp. FSL K6-2843. Taxonomy (NCBI): domain Bacteria; kingdom Bacillati; phylum Bacillota; class Bacilli; order Caryophanales; family Bacillaceae; genus Psychrobacillus; species Psychrobacillus sp. FSL K6-2843. Next base: position 1,529,183 of record NZ_CP152021.1, read on the forward strand.
TTTGTACATATTGCATCGTACCGTATACACGAGGTAAGGAGCGTAGCCGTCGACCAGAGGATATCATTCAAGAAATCCGTCATTTGGCAGCTCAAGGATATAAAGAAATTACCCTTCTAGGTCAAAATGTAAACGCCTATGGTAAAGATTTTACTGACTTAGACTATCGTTTTGGAGATTTGATGGATGATTTAAGAAAAATAGATGTAGCAAGAATTCGCTTCATGACTAGTCATCCCAGAGACTTTGATGATCATTTAATCGAAGTGTTAGCAAAGGGTGGAAATTTGGTAGAGCATATTCATTTACCAGTTCAATCAGGTTCAACCGATATTCTTAAAATCATGGCTCGCAAATATACAAGAGAACACTACCTAGAGCTTGTAAGAAAAATCAAGGCAGCTATTCCAAATGCTTCATTGTCTACTGATATTATTGTTGGTTTCCCTAACGAAACTGATGAGCAGTTTGAGGAAACGCTTTCTCTTTATAAAGAAGTAGGATTTGAAATTGCTTACACTTATATTTATTCTCCACGGGAAGGCACACCTGCAGCTAAAATGATTGATAATGTGCCTATGGAAGTTAAAAAAGAACGACTTCAACGCTTAAATGCTTTAGTAAACGAAATGTCTGCCACTGCTATGAAAAAGCATGAAGGGGATATTGTAGAGGTATTAGTAGAAGGGGAAAGTAAAAACAACCCTGATGTACTTGCTGGATATACTCGAAAAAGCAAGCTAGTAAATTTCGTTGGACCGAAGGATATTATTGGTCAGCTTGTTAAAGTCAGAATTACAGATGCTAAAACATGGTCACTGACAGGTGAACTAGTAGAAGCGACAATTGAAGAAAAGGTGGGTATATAATGGCTACTAAATACACTAGAGACGATATTATTGAAAAGGCTAGAGAAATTGCTACAATGATTGCAAACACGGAAGAGGTTGACTTCTTTAAACGTGCAGAAGCACAAATTAATGAAAATCAATCCGTTCGTGAAAAAATTGCTAGCTTAAAGAGCCTACAAAAACAAGCGGTTAACTTCCAGCATCTTGGTAAAGAAAAAGCACTAAAGATGATTGAAGGTAAAATTGCTGCAATAGAAGAAGAAATCGACAATATTCCTATTGTACAAGAGTTTAAGCAATCCCAAGGCGATGTGAATAGTTTGTTACAGTTAGTTGCTAATTCAATCTCTAACAATGTTACTAACCAAATTATTGAATCGACCGAAGGAGATTTACTTAGAGGTGAAACTGGCTCTAAAGTAAAAAATACTACTTACGATAGCTGTTCATAATTATTAACGACAAAACATACATTGTATCGACAAGATACAATGTATGTTTTTTGTTTGGTATCATTTTACAATCATATGAGAAAAATTTAGCTTACGTTAAGGTTATTTCGTATTATCTTGTGTTGAATTGACGGAATTTATGCAATTGATTGACAAAGTGACGAGAAATTGTGATAGAATTATAGAGAACATTGGGGTATTTTTATATAAAAAGGGAGGAATTGTAAAATATGAAAAAGAGACAAATGAAATGGTTAGCTGTCTTAAGTATTTTTCTAATACTTTTTTTAGCAGCATGCGGAACAGATGAGTCAGGAAGTGGATCAGGTGACGACTCAGGAAAATCAAAAGATCCAAAATTTTTAAGTATTCTAACTGGTGGGACCCAAGGAACGTATTATCCACTAGGTGGTACTTTTGCTGAATTAGTTTCTGAAGAGACAGGTATAAAAACTACTGCAGAAGTATCTCAGGCATCTGCTGCGAATATGACAGCTTTACAGGAAGGAGAAGGAGATATTGCCTTCGTACAAACTGACATAGCTTATTATGGAACTGAAGGCACAGAAATGTTCGAAGGAAACAAGTTAGATACAGTAGTGGCTCTTGGCGCTCTTTACCCAGAAACTGTACAATTAGTTACCTTAGCAGACTCAGGCATTAATTCTTTTGAGGATTTAAAAGGTAAGAAGGTTTCTGTAGGGGCTCCTGGTTCAGGGACTTACGCAAACGCTGAGCAGCTTTTAGAAATTCATGGTCTATCTATAGAAGATGACATTCAAGCTCAAAACTTGGACTTTGGAGAATCTACCGATGGTTTATCGACTGGTCAAATTCAAGCAGCTTTTATTACAGCTGGTTATCCAACATCAGCAGTTGAGGCTTTAAATGCTACAAACAAAGTTAACATTATCCCAGTAAGTGAAGACAAAGCAAAAGAACTTATCGAAAAATATCCATATTATGCAGTAGATGCAGTGCCTAAAGGAACTTATGGTCTTGCAGATGAGGTACCAGCAGTATCCGTATTAGCGATGCTAGCAGTTAAAAAAGACCTTTCGGAAGATTTAGTCTACAAAATAACAAAAGGTATTTATGGAAATACAGATAAGATCAGTCACGCAAAAGGTGAGTTTATCAAAGCAGAAACAGCTCTTGATGGTATTGGTATAGATGTTCATCCAGGTGCACAAAAATACTTTGATGAAGTGAACAAGTAACGTTTAGTGAAAAGAGGCTCTGATGCGTACAGCTTCGAGTCTCTTTTCTAGTTAAGTGAGGTTTCAAACTTTGTGAAAAATAAAGTAATATTTGTCTTTATACTGATAGCGGTCATATTTATTTTTATACCGTTCATACCTGCATTTTCGTTTACAGAAACTCGTACAGATTCGCCAGTTTCATATTATCTATTGATAAACGAAGAAAATAACTTTCAAATTGTATTTACTCACACCATACATAAAACAGATGTGATTGAAAACTATCAAATAATGGACAGTGAGATTCTATTACAGTCAATGGAGTATAGTGATGTAGCAATTGGGATGCCAAGTTATGCAGAAAAAGGGCAAACTCTGATTTATAAAGAAGGTACATATACTTTGTCAAATGATGAACCAGTTGTTTTGCCTCATTTTACTTTGTTTATCGGAGATGTGAAGGATAAATTGTATTTTAAATATGGATTAAAAAAATATGATTTAAAAGAAAAATTAAAAAAAGGGAAATCTTATAAAGTCGAAGTGAAAAAGCTTTCCTTAGTAGAAGTAATGAAAGGAGTTAACCTGAATGAAAGAAAACCATGATGACAAAACGAAGCAAAACACTGAGTCCAGTAATTTTCAGGAGCTATCAATAGAGGAGCAACAAGCTCTTTTAGAAAAATATGATCCAGAATCCAATACGCGTAGTATAGGTGGCAACTTGAAATACCTTATTTATATAGGCTTGTTGGCATTTTCATTATTTCAGCTTTACACTGCTATATTTGGGCAATTTCCTGCACAAATTCAGCGTACTGTCCATTTAGGATTTGGTTTATTATTTGTATTTCTTTTATTTCCTGCACGAAAGAAACTATCTAAAACGAAAATTCCCTTTTATGACTTCATATTAGGGGCGGGAGCGATTTTTGTTGGGAGCTATTGGGTTATAAACTATGAAAGACTTGTCCAAAGCCTAGGAAGTTTGGGTACGTTAGATTTTATAGTAGGTTTAATTGCTATAATATTAGTTTTAGAGGCTGCACGTCGAGCAGTAGGTTTACCAATAACTATTATAGCAGCATTATTTTTACTTTATGCATATCTGGGGGAGTACTTCCCAGCCTTCATGGCTCATCGAGGTCAAAGTTTGGATAATATCGTTAATTTAATGTTTTTCTCTACAGATGGTATTTTAGGAACACCTTTAGCGGTTTCCTCTACTTATATTTTTGCGTTCCTGTTATTTGGAGCCTTTTTAGTTAAAACTGGGGTTGGACAATATTTTAATGATCTGTCAGTTGCAGTAGCCGGAAAACTCATTGGTGGTCCAGCAAAAGTAGCGATTTTCTCATCTGCACTACAAGGGACTATTTCAGGAAGCTCCGTTGCAAACGTAGTTACATCAGGGGCGTATACGATTCCGATGATGAAATCTCTAGGATACAAGAAAGAATTTGCTGGAGCAGTTGAGGCCTCCTCTTCAACTGGTGGACAATTAATGCCACCAATCATGGGGGCTGCTGCTTTCTTGATGGTTGAATTCATCGGACGTGGAGTGACATACTGGGATATTGCCAAAGCAGCAGCTATACCAGCACTTCTATACTTTACTGGGATTTGGATTATGACTCACTTTGAAGCAAAGCGTTTAGGTTTGCGCGGGTTGACAGATGAACAGATGCCGGATCGTAAAGAGATTTTTAAGAAGATTTATTTAATCTTGCCTATTTTCTTAATCATAATTTTAATGATGGTTGGTGTTCCTGTAATTCATTCAGCATTATATGGTATTCTGGCATGTATCGTAGTCGGCTGGATTAATAAGGACACGCGCCTTGGTCCTAAAGAAATAATGGATGCATTAGTGGATGGAGCTCGTACAGCACTTAGTGTAGTTGCGGCTACGGCTTGTGCAGGTATTATTGTAGGAGTTGTTGTAAAGACAGGTCTTGGTCTAAGTCTGGCAACTAGTCTTGTTAAACTTGCAGGTGGTAGTATTATTCTTACATTATTCTTTGTAATGATTGCCTCCCTGATTCTAGGGATGGGAGCTCCAACAACTGCCAACTATGTTATCACATCGACTATTGCAGCGCCTGCAATCATTGCGTTACTAGCACCAGATACAGCGCAAAATGCAATTCCGATTGTTGTTTTACTATCTGCACATTTCTTCGTATTTTATTTTGGGATAGTCGCAGATATAACACCGCCGGTTGCCTTAGCCGCCTTTGCTGCATCAGGAATATCGGGTGGTGACCCAATTAAAACGGGGATTCAGTCCTCCAAGTTGGCAATTGCCGCATTTATCATTCCATATATGATTGTATTCTCGCCAACCCTGTTGATGATAGATACAACATTATGGCAAGTGTTATGGGTGACCTTTACTGCCATCATTGGAATGCTAGCGATTAGTGCTGGTATGATTGGTTATTGGTACCGTAAAGTGAATCCTGTTGAAAGGTTGTTTGCAATTCTCGCAGGACTATTGCTTATTTACCCAGAAGGCTATTCAGATATGGCTGGCTTAGCTTTATTCGGTATTCTGTTAGCAATTCAACTTGCTACTCGAGAAAAAGACAATAAAAAGGTAGTTACACTATAAGGAAAACCATGGGCCTAAAACGGCTCATGGTTTTTGTTTGTATATAGAAAAACATGAATATATTGGTATAATATAGTTATTAGAATACATAGAATAGAGGATTTATTAATGACTTTGAAATTTATACAAGCAGAAAAACATACAAATGATATGGTGCTCTTTCCTGAATTCAATTTAGACATAATACAAGGAGAGGTTACCGCCATTGTTTCTACTGTTAATGTGAAGGAGCAGCTGTTAAATACTTTGTTAGGAAAAACAAGATTATCTAATGGAAAAATTGATTATATTCCTGAAAACAAAATTGGGTTTTTCTTTTTGCATGAGGGAGGATATGAACGACTGACGGTCTTGGAAAACTTAAAATTTTATAAAAAACTATATAACTCTCCTGAACAAATAGACAAAATCATGCACTCCGTACAACTTGGTGCCCAAAAAAATAAAAAATTAATGAATTTAACGTATTCTGAAAGAAAACGCGTTCAGCTAGCATGGTTACTTATTCACAGTCCAGACATTTACATAATGGAAGAGCCTGATCAAAATTTAGATATTGAATCGAAACGTATTCTTTTATCCATTTTAAGAGAGCTTCGTCTAGCGCAAAAAATTATATTAGTATTAACAGGTCAAGTGGAGAGTGGGGTTGCTTGCTCGGATAACGTTTACCGATTAAATGAAAAAGGACTTCATCCAATTCACACAAAGGAAGAAGAAAGTGAGGAAGTGAAAGAAATAGAGTCACCTACCGCTAAGATTACAACAACCGATGAATCAGTGGAAGAGAAATTAATTCAGCCTATTCGTTTTGAAAAAATACCAACTAAAGTAAATGAAAAAATTGTATTGTTTGATCCTCCAGAGATAGATTACATTGAAAGCACAGAAGGACAAACTTATTTACATATAAAAGGAGAAAGCTTTGCTTGTTCCTTTACATTAAATGATCTAGAAGAAAGATTATTAGCCTTTGGTTTCTTCCGATGCCATCGTTCATATATCGTGAATTTACAAAAAGTGAGGGAAGTTATTACGTGGACACGAAATAGCTACAGCTTGGTACTAGATGATACAGAAAAATCATCTGTTCCACTTTCTAAGACTAAAATGGCGGATTTAAAGGGAATGTTAGGACTTAAATAAGCTCCATTCAACTAAAATAAGAGTCCACTCACCCTAAATTTGACTCCTTTCACCGGAAATATAATGTTTTCGATTTAAATATCTCATAATCTTAGGTTGTAGATACGAAATGTTCAACCAAACAATTAGGAGGTTTTCAAATGGAAAATGTAATTGAAGTAAAAGGTCTAGCCAAATATTTTTCAAATTTTAAGGCAGTAGAGGATGTTAACTTTCAAGTAAGAAAAGGTGAGATTTTTGGATTTCTTGGCCCAAGTGGTTCAGGGAAAACAACTACTATTAAAATACTAACGGGTCAGTTAGACCCAACAGAGGGGGAAGCGCTTGTTTTTGGTGAAAAAGTATCCAACTTCAAGAACCCTAATGAAAGAAAGCGGTTCGGTGTCCTTACTGATAATAGTGGACTATATAGTAGATTGTCTATTTTCGAAAATTTAAAGCTATATTGCGAGCTATATGATTTGCCAATTTCCAAGGTAGATGAGGCACTAAATTTTGTAAACCTAACGGAGGCACGCAAGAAAAAAATATCTGTACTATCTAAAGGGATGATTCAGCGAGTAGTACTTGCGAGAGCCATTCTACATGAACCGGAGCTATTGTTCTTAGATGAACCAACTTCTGCTCTAGACCCAGTAAACACATTGCATATTTATAACGGATTACGTGCTTTGAATGAAAAAGGAACAACCATCTTCTTAACAACCCATGATATGCAAGAAGCAGATACGCTTTGTGACCGAGTTGCTTTTTTAAATGAAGGGAAAATTCAATTACTGGATAAACCTAGTGAGCTGAAGAAACAGTTTTCGGATGGAACGATGACAATAGAGCTAACTAATAATGAAACGGTAATACTCAAAAGAGATGAAGCTGGAGCAGATAAGATGTTCCAATTGATGAAGGAGAATCGTATTTCAACTGTACATTCCAATGAACCATCATTAGGTGATATTTTTGTTAAAGTGACTGGAGGAGAATTAATATGACATTTTCATGGAAACGCGTAAACGCAATCTTTCAAAAGGATTTTAAAGAATTTACTAGAAACATAGCAGTCTCAATGGTTATATACTTACCTGTTTTAATGGCCGCTATTTTTAGCAGAATGGGAATGGATCCAATAGTCAATAGTAATTTCACAATAGGCTTTGCTTTTACTATGGTAGGCTCGTACGTTCAATGTTGTTTAATCGCAGAAGAAAAAGAAAAAAATACACTGCGTGGATTAATGCTATCTCCTGCAAATACCTATGAAATTCTTGGTGGAAAAAGTGCATTATCATTCGTTTTAACAATGGTTGTAGCTGTGGCTAGTGTTATGCTTGCTGGGTATACTCCAGCCAACATACCCGTTTTGGGATTAGGATTAGCTCTATGTGCAATATTCTTTATAGGCTTAGGAACGTTATTAGGGTTAATAGCTAAATCCGTAATGGAATCATCAGTAATTGTATTACCAGTTATCTTTTTGTTCTCCACGGGATCAGGAATCCTTAGCTTTAGCGAAAAGTATCCGATTTTTAGTGTAATCGAATATATACCCAACCTTCAGCTGCTTGAAATGGCAACGAAAGTAGATGCTGGAGCTGGATTTGGAGAAATATGGAGTCATTTAGGTATAATCGCTTTATGGTCAGTAGTAATCTATATTATTACAGCTGTCGTTTATAAAAAACAAATGGTAGATTGACGATGATTCATTTTCGCTCTACTCGGTTGCTTTATAGCCTATGATCGATAAAGCCATCACAGTCGAATTCATCCGATTGTGATGGCTTATCTAACTTCAATCTAGCTTTTACGCGTCCTGCTTAAATTTACAGAATAATAGATGTTTTTATTTTAAAGGTAAAGTGTTAATATGAAATTAACTCAATCAATTTAAAATAGTGCTCAATGAAAGGAAAAGTTTGTAATCCCCCAGAACTTCTCCGATCAGCACATCAAAAGGAGGCTATAATTTATGTCTTGTCCAATTTAATCCATAACCTTATTAAATAGAACGAAATTTAATATGGGGGATTGAAATGAAAAAAAATAAAAATTTTCTATTGTTACTGACTGGTCAATCGTTCGCGAATCTAGGGGACGTATTTTATATAGTTAGTGTAATTAGTGTCTTATATAATTTAACTGGCTCTGCAACAATCTCATCAATTGTGCCTTTTACTATTACTTCAGCAATGTTTGTATCGAGTTTATTTACACCTTTATTTCTTGGGAAATACAAATTGAAGACATTGCTCGTTTGGTCACAAATGGGAAAAACTGTACTATTAATAATACTAGGGATTTTTCTGTTTATGTTTATGCAATCAACCAATTATTGGATTATTTTTGTGCTCATCGCAGGGATAGCACTTCTTGATGGATGTGCTAATCCTATAATGCGGGCTTTTCTACCTCATTATGTTGCAGATGATAAGCTTGTAAAAGCTAATAGCACTGTGGAAACGGTTAACCAGATAATACAAATTGGTGCTTGGTTGTTTGGAGGATTGTTACTTCTTTTATTTAATCCTTTTTGGTTGATCATAATAGTAAGTGGCTTGTTTTTAGTTTCAAGTATTTTGACTTACCTTTTAGACCATGTGAATCACGTAGAAAAAAAGGAAGAGTCTCTTTTCACCCAGCTATCAGTAGGCTGGATAAGTATAATGGATACACCAGTTCTTAGAAAAATTATACTAATTGATATTTTGGAGACAATCGCTGGGACTGTGTGGATAGCAGCTATTCTCTATATATATGTGGAGCAGGCACTGAAAGAAGGAGAGCATTGGTGGGGGTTTATCAATGGAGCGTTTTTTGTAGGATTACTTTTAGGTAGCATTATTTGTATTAAATATTCTCACTTAGCAGATACCTATAAGCACTATTTTATCGGTTTTGGTGCTCTGTTGAGCGGTGTGCTTACTATTTTATTCGGCTCTATAAGCTATCCTTTACTTGCTCTTGTCCTATCAATAGGAATCGGTCTGTTTGGTCAATTAAAAAACATACCACAGCAAACTGTTATTCAAAGAAGTGTGCCCTTAGAAAAATTAGTAACTGTTTATACATCTCTTGGGACGGTGGGTACTGGATTGTTTGGTATATCTTCCTTAGCAGTAGGTGTTGCTGTTGATTTGGTCGGTGTAAGAGTCGTGTTTATTATTTCAGGTGCACTATTACTACTAGTAAGCTTAATAGTTTTGCGGCACAAACGATTGTTTATTTAAGAACGAGTAAAAAGAGCATTAATTTTTCGTTTAAGAAGCTCAGTTATCCGACTGAGCTTTTGGTATTTTATTTAGTATATTTCAGTTATAATTAGTGTAAAATTACACGAGGTGAGCCCATGGATCGTGATTTCTTAATACATATAACTTCTCAAAGTCTTAAGCTTATTAGAGTAGAAAATGACTATACACAAGATAAAATGGCCGAACTCTTAGGCATCTCAAAGAAAACTTTGGTTCAGATAGAAAAGGAAAGGACTTTTGCAAATTGGACGACTACTATCGCAATATGCGCTTTGTTCCGTGATAGTCCTACGCTACAAAATCAAATTGGGGGAGATCCAATGGAGGTCATTGAGCTCACTGCCCATGATGTAATTATAAGACCAAAGGATAAAACGCTTGGCGGCTATATATGGTGGAAAAATGTAGAGGAGAAAAATGGTTTTCGTCTTCAACAAAATGTGCTCAGCAAGCACTTTCGAATAGTGGATGAAGAAAATTACCGTATACTTAGCACCTTTGATGAATTGGTAGCTAGAGAAAAATGGAGTATTATTAGTCAAAAAATATAATGTTGTTCAAACCTCCCTTTTAGTGTAATATTACACTAAAAGGGAGGTTTAGTTATGAGGGAAATAAAAAAATATATCCTGATACTTTTGTATTTAGTTGCGTTGGTGTTTAATTTCATGCCTGCTATTAAATTTCCAGATGGCAATTTAAACTTTTATCATTTAGTTATTTCTATATGTCTTTTGGTAGGGTTATTAATTTACACTGGCAAAAAGATGTTGAGGATTTGGATATTAATAGCTTTTGGAGCATCATTGACTGTATTCGGTATAAATAGTTTGGAAAATCAATTTTTGCATTTTTCCTTTTTAGACGTAATTGCGAATATACAATATCCACTGTATATGTTTTTCGTTATTCCGTTGTTTGGACTAAACAAATTATTGAATTTGAGCTATGGGAGTTTTTCGTTGATCGTTTCTCTAATATATTTAGTCATTCTGGCAAGTAACTATGCCCAATATAAGTGGAAAAAACAAAACGTAGCTTTTATTATTTTAGTTCTTATGTTTTATTGTTTCCCATTTGGATATTATGCAATGTATTTAGACTTTACGAAAGGAACGATGATTGGATACCTAATTATGATTATAGGGACAATAGTTCTTGCCTACATATGTAAGTCGTTTCTCTTTATTTCGGTCCTGCTAATAGGGAATATATTGTCAATTATCAGTTCTTTATATTTTATTCATATGATGAATACGACTGTAGACTGGGGATATTATTTTAAACCATTCCGTCCCTATACTGTATTTTTTATAAGCTTCCTCTTAAACTGTATTCCTCAATGGATTATCAGTAAATCAGTTAAAAGGAGGTCTAAATAAAGACAAAAAAAGGCTGACTTTCTTTAGAGCTATTGGAATCCATGTATTACTAATACAAATTTGAAGTGTCAAATTCTGTTTGATAATAAAATGAATTAATAATTTACAATTTCACCTAGTGATCCATTGCATGTCCACCGCTTTTTTCTTTGCTAGTTGTAAAATTTGAAGTCTAGGGGCATATTTGTTTTCAAGTTGTGTGATAAGCAGCTCGAAAGTTAAGAAATTACTTATAAGATAACCGGTTTTTTCGTTTTGAAAGTCATATTTTCCAAGTGTTTTTACTTTAGAAAGGTACCAAACTGTATATGTATCTGTAGAAGACCAGTACCAGGATGCAAATGGTATCTTTTCCTCCATTAATGTAATACCTACTTCCTCCATTACTTCTCGAACCAAAGCTTCCTCTAAGGTCTCGCTATTTTCAACTCGACCACCAATAGTGGTGATTAGCTGTTCATCTTTGTCCCAAGCAAGCATAATCATACCTTGCTCATTTATGGGGATACAATGAACCCCAGCAATTTGTTTATCGGTTGGTAGAGTATCGATAAAATTTAGCATGAAATTTCCTCCTTCGTTTTTAAAAGTATTCGATAATAATTGTAAAATACCTCTTAAAATAAAATACAGAATAATTAAAAATCTATTATTATATTTACAAATTTTGGTGTATAATTTAGTAGAAAGCCTATTTACAGTTCTCATAAAAGGGGGTCTAAGGTTGAAAAATTTATACGTAATAGTTGCTACTTTACTTGTGGAAACTGCATTAATCTGGGGTGTTTCTATCTTATTAAATTGGAAGATGGTTGATATAATCTTCCTTGGAGGATTAGCTTTATTTGGACTGATTTGGTTTTTTCAACTTAATTCAAATAGACAAAGCAATGCTGAAAATGCACATCTGAAAGGCTGGAATGGGCAGAACGGGGGAGCGATTACTCCGTTTCAGTTTAAGAGTTCTCCAGTAATTATTGGTCTATTACTTTTTATTGTAGTGAGCTTTTGTGTCACAGCATTTACTTATTATCCTTACTTTATTGATTAAACGAGACGGGGTCTAATAATGCGGAGGTTAGTTACTGAACCAGAAGATTTATATCTATTGTTAGATAGTCTATTAAGAGAGCCAAAATTATTTTGGAATGGGTTTTATAGTGATCGAAAAAAAGATATTCCTTTCTTTAGTAAAGTACCCGATGAAAATTTAGTCGATTATATAGATTGCGGTATATTTAAGCCGGGGAGAGTATTAGAGCTAGGCTGTGGCCCGGGGCGAAATGCTATTTATCTTGCCAAAAAAGGATATGTAGTAGATGCCGTTGATCTTTCGAGGGAAACTATAAACTGGGCTATCGAGCGAGCTAAAATAGAACAAGTAGATATCAATTTTAATTGTCAAAATATTTTTGAACTGAATTTTCAGGAAGGAAGCTATGATATCGTGTATGATTCTGGCTGTTTTCACCATATTGCACCCCATCGACGAATAAGTTATATCCAATTAGTAAAGAAAGCTTTAAAAACAGGTGGTTATTTTGCTATCACATGCTTTGCACCAAATAGTGAGTATGGCGGGTCTACAATTTCAGACATAGAAGTTTATCGAACTCAAAGTTTAAAGGGAGGGCTTGGCTATGATGAAGAGAAATTAAGAGCTATCTTTAAAGACTTTGAGGAAATAGAGATAAGACAAATGAAAGAAAGTGATCAGTCAGTACTAGGCCTGGCTGGTTTTATGACGGCAATTTTTCAAAAGAGATAGTTGGTAAGTAAATTTTTGAGCATTAAAGTGATATAGAGTAAGGAGAGTTTCAATGTCTAAATGGTTAAGACAAATGGTAACAACTAGTCGAGGGGTTTTTGAAGTGTTTATTAAAGGAGAAGGGGAACCAGTTTGCGTTACCCATCTTTACTCAGAGTTCAATGATAGTGGTGACTATTTTGCAGATGTTTTCACAAATACAAACAAAGTATTTCTTGTGAACCTGAGAGATGTGGGTAGCTCGGACAAGCCTAAATTTCCACACGAATTAAGCATGATAGATGCAGTTCTTGATTTAGAAGCAATCCGTCAGGCATTTGGATATGACAAGTGGACCTTTGCAGGACATTCAACAGGAGGGATGCTGGGTTTAATATATGGCATTCATTTTTCCTACTATTTGAAATCTCTTGTAGTAGTTGGATCCTCTGCAAGGGAGTATAGCTCCACCTCTCCTAAATGTATCTATAATGAGGAACACCCAAATTATAAAAGAATGCAAGCCTTAATGGAGCTGTTAAAAAAACCTGATCTTACTAAAGAAGTAAGACTTCAACTCTCAAAAGAGAGGACACAATTTTCTTTGTACCACCCCGAAAGCTATGATGAATTGTTTTCATGTAATATACATAAGAAAATATCTGCAAACAGATTAAACTTCTTTGGAAGAGAGGTTTTAATCTATGATGTGACTCGCCAGCTTTATAAAGTTGAAACTCCTGTACATATTCTTTGTGGACGACATGATGTTCAATGTCCTGTAGAACTTTCTATAGAGATGAAAGAGCTATTGCCGCACGCATCCCTCCATATATTTGAACAGAGTAATCACTATCCATATTTAGAAGAAAAAGAGTTATTTATTCAAACTATTAATGAAGTTTTATAAACGAAAGAAATTTAGTTTAGTATCAATCGTTAAATGATTTATTTTCAATGAAGGAAGGGCATGAGTATATGAGAAGCTATGGAAATGATTTGTTTTCAGGAACAGCTAGATATTATTCACTTTATCGACCACTTTACCCTGATATTCTTATCAGATTTTTAATACATAAATTTGCTTTAGATGGTACAGGACAGATGTTGGATTTAGGGTGCGGTGATGGAAGATTGGCATTAAGATTTGTCGATTGGTTTGAAACGATAGTAGGGGTAGATCAAGAACCAGAGATGATTGAAGAAGCTAGATATCTACAGAAAGAATCTAGACATGACAATATTGAATGGTTTACAGGTAATCTTGAAAAATTTAACGCTCAGCAAAAAAAGACGTTTAAGATGATAACTATTGCAAAAGCTTTTCACTGGATGGAACGAGAAAAAACGCTTGAAATGTTATTTGACATGTCTTCACTAGGGGGAGGGATTGCAATTATCGACCCATGTTCTAAAAAAAATGAACGTTCTTTATGGCAAAACAAAGTGGATGAGGTTATCAAGCATTGGTATGGTTCAGAGCGAAGGGCAGGAAATACAATTTACCAATCCCCTAGTGAGAATTATGAGCAGCTAATTGAACGTTCTAAATTTAAATTGGACAAAGTGGAGCTTCCACCCTATGAACAAAGGTGGAGCATAGATTCTATTATTGGCAATATATATTCTACATCCTATGGAGCAAAACACTTTTTAGGTGACAATGTTCATTTATTTGAAGAACATTTAAAGAAGGAGTTATTGGCAATAGAACCAACTAATACTTTTAAGGAAAATATACATCTATCAGTCATTCTAGCACTTAAACAAGGAGAGTAGGTTGAAAAATGAATATAACTATAGTGGAATTGCCTAATTATGAAGTAGCATATATAAGACGTTTTGGCAGTTATCTTGAACCTAATACACACTGGGGAAGACTAATGGAATGGTCGTTCTCCGAAGGTCTTTTTCCGCCTGCGCAAGATTTCATAGGAATCTCATTAGACAACCCCAGCCTAGTAACCCCAGACAATTGCAGACATGATGCTTGCGTAACTTTACCTAGCAATTTTAAAAAAGGAGAACATAAGGAAATAAAGTACCAAACGTTAGAAGGTGGATTATTTGCCTTATGTTCCTACTACGGAGAACCTCAAAATCTACATATTGCTTATGATCAAGTATACGGTCAGTGGCTTCCAGCAAGTGATTTCGAACCAGATTTTAACCGATCCAATTTGGAATTTAGCCGAAATAACCCTGCAGAAGACTCAAAAAGCTATGCTAACGTAGATCTTTATGTACCTATTAAGGAAAAGTAACTGAACTTCAATGTATACGGTGATTATGATCAATAAGAATCTAATACAGCTTCCTGTTGAACATCTGCTGCATACAATTTTATAGATGTTTAAACAAAACATATAAGTAAGAGGATTTTATAGGAGGGTTAAATGTATGGAAAAACAGATTAAATCATATGAAGAAGCTGTTCTGATAATAGAAGAAATAGGGTTATTACCCCTTGCCCCCTTAATACCCGATTATCCTTCACTTAGTAGTGTAACACCTAAAGATAGCTGGCATTCTGATACGGCATTCGATCCATGGATATGGCGAACAAAATTTTCAACGGATGGAGTAGCAGGATACGGAAAGTTTATTAAGAAAAAATCTGTGCTAATTTCTCGTGAGCTTCTCCCATATTTTAAAAAGGTACTAGGAGAGGTAGCATCAATTGAAAAACGTTTTGCAGATGGAAAATTATCAAGAGAGGCATTAGCAATCTTTCAGTTAATTGAAGACGAACAGGGTATAGATACTAGAGTTTTAAGGAAAAGGGCGGGACTTTCACATAAGGATCAGAAGAAAATATTTGAGAATGCTTTATTAGAACTCCAAGGAACGATGGATATAGTTATAGCAGGAATTCAAGAAAAAAAAGATGAGCATGGAGAGAAAAATGGGTGGAATAGTACTGCATTTGAAACCTATGAAGCATGGACAGAAAGAAACAGTATAAAGAATCTAGAACTTAGTAAAAGGGAAGCTATAGAGTTTTTGATTGCTCATTTTGAAAACAAATGCAATGAGAATGCGATGAAGAAGCTAATGAAAATATTGACATGAGTTTGTCTAGAGCAATATCCATGGGATTTTATAGTACTTAAATCTGAAGAGCAATTGGATTGAAAAATCGATAAAACAATAGAAAGTGGGTAAAAGATGGGTAAAGTTGTAGGCTTTGAGATGAACAGTCAGGAACCAGAAAAGGCTTCGAAATTTTACGCAGAAGTATTTGGATGGAAGGTACATGAACCAAGCTGGGATTATTGGCCGGTCACTACAGATGAAAACACTGAAAGTAATCATCTGCAAGGTGGTATCAGTAAAGGACCTCATGATTATCCACATGGCACTAGAGTTCAAATTGAAGTAAATTCGATAGATCACTCTTTATCCAAAGCTGTTGCAAATGGAGCTATGGTACTGAGAGAAAAAATGGAATTTGATGATTTCTATCTTGCTTATCTTGTTGACCCAACAGGAATCGGTATTTGTTTAATAGAGAATAAATGAAAAATAACAAGAAGGAGCGGCGTGTGCCAGCTCCTTTTTATAATTCATGCTCAACTCCCCTATTCCATACGATTTACTACACCCTCCTTTATTTTTACTACAATCAACGCGTCGTTGACGACAAGAATTTCAAATTTTACGACAATCCGAAATCTGAACTATCCATTAAAATAGTTTGGTCTTTATAACTAATTAGGGATCATTTGTCACTCGGAGCTCCAGCGATTTGGCCTTCCTTATTGCTCACATTGCTAAAAAATGTCTATCTATAACTGAATTGAATTTTGCTTCATACTCTTTTCTGTTCTTCATATAAATTATACATATGTAAAACACCGATCAAATAAAGGTAAGTCATTAACTAGCGTATTACCCTACAATGAAGGGTATAATGAGAACAATAAGTAGAAGATAACTATTAAATGCTAGAGAGGAAAGGAAGATAGGATGTCAGAACAGAGAAAACGAGCTGGATGGAATTTAGACAACAGTTATGCAAGTCTTCCACCAATATTTTATACAATAATAGAACCTAATCCTGTTAGGTCACCAAAGCTAGCTATCTTGAATGAATCGCTTGTAGCTGAGTTAGGATTAGATGCAAATCTTATGAAAAGTGAACAAAGTTTACAAATCCTTGCAGGTAACAAAGCACCTAAAGGTAGCGAGCCTCTTGCTCAGGCATACGCAGGACACCAATTCGGCAATTTTACTATGCTAGGTGATGGACGTGCATTATTGTATGGGGAACAGATAACTCCAAACGGAGTGCGTTTAGATATTCAGCTAAAAGGTTCAGGGAGAACACCTTATTCCCGTGGAGGAGATGGAAGAGCGGGACTAGGCCCAATGCTAAGAGAATATATTATTAGTGAAGCAATGCATGGTCTTGGTATACCGACAACGCGCAGCCTATCTGTTGTAACTACTGGTGAAGCTATTGTTAGAGAGACTAAACAGCCAGGGGCAGTTATGGCGAGAATTGCCAGCAGTCATATTCGAGTTGGTACTTTCCAATTTGCTGCAAATATGGGAGAGTATGAGGATTTGCAGGCATTAGCTGACTACACGATTAACAGGCATTATCCTGAATTGAAGGATAAAGAAAATAAATATTTATTGCTACTTGAAGAGGTAGTAAAACGTCAAGCAACCCTTATTTCTCAATGGCAGCTAGTTGGTTTTATACACGGCGTGATGAATACAGATAATATGAGCATCAGCGGGGAAACAATAGACTACGGACCATGTGCTTTCATGGATACGTATGATATGAAAACAGTTTTTAGCTCGATTGATACTCAAGGTCGCTACGCATACGGAAACCAACCAGGTATTGGTGGTTGGAACTTGGCTAGACTTGCTGAAAGCTTACTGTCCCTTATACACGAGGAGCAGGAGGAAGCTATTAGGCAAGCACAGGAAGTACTATCCGCATATCCAGAATATTTCCAAACAAATTATTTAAATGGTATGAGAGTAAAATTAGGATTATTTAATAAAAAAGAAGAGGATTTATCTCTTATTCATGAGCTTCTAGAACTAATGGAGAAATATAATGCAGACTTTACGAACACCTTCCGTGCTCTTACTATGGAGAAACTAGAGGAAAATGAACTTTTCAAATCCGATAAATTTGCTCAGTGGCAAACGAAGTGGTCAGAAAGATTAGAAAAACAACAAGAATCGAAGCATGAATCTATAGAACTGATGAAACAACATAATCCAACAATAATTCCAAGAAATCATCGCGTAGAGGAGGCCCTAAATGCAGCAGTTGAAAAAGAAGACTATCATGTGATGGAAAAGCTACTAGCAGCGCTTAAAAATCCTTACGATTATTCAGCTGATAACCTGGAATATACAGAACTACCTCCGAAAACTAGCGGCGGATACCAAACCTACTGTGGTACATGATAATAAAAGACTGTATTTCCTTCCTTTAAGCAAATGCTAAAGATGAGAAAGCAGCATTAGTCACCTAGTAATTCTAAATTAATTTCTTATTGAAGCCTACAAACAAGTATTTTGTTTGTAGGTTTTTTGGTTTGATATGCAGTAATTACTTCGTTTATATGCTTAATCATATCTTCAATTTTATAAAAGGATTTTATTGGTAAGTTAAAGGTATTTAGTATCATGCGTTTCTGATAGGTATTATATATCAACTAAAATAGCGACATTTTTAAGACATATCTATCCAATCAATAAATTAATATACTGAAAATTGTAATTCTAACGATAAATGAAGGTTTTTAAAAAGGAGGAAGTGAATGTTCACTTTCCTCCTTTCACTATTTATCTCTTTTTCTTTCTTCCGAGCTCTAAAGTAGCTTTATTTTTCTCGACTATTTTTTCGAACTCTACTTGAACATGTACATGATTATTGTCATTATAAGTGACATCTAGAACCTTACACTTTCGTCCTTTGATTTTTAGATCTTCGTTCACTGCAGGAATAGTTCTTAAGGCTTGAGTTAATACGATTGTATTATTTTCATGAAAATGTACCGCGAACATGTGCTTTTCCCCTTTTTCCAATAAATTAATTCCAATAGTAGAATCTCTATATTTTATGAAAAAGACAGGAATATAGAACAATAGAAACGGCAAACTTGAACTTCTAGAGAATAGAGTAATAATGATAGAATCGACCGATTAATTTTTTGAACAAATAATTCCCCATAACAGTTTAAATATGTCTAACTGTTACGGGGAAATTCACTTTGTGAGGCATTTTTCTTATAAACTGAATCACTTTTTATATCCTGTAGCTTTTCATAAATTCTTCTTTTTCTGTAAAGCATAGTTCCAGTCTCTGCGATATCTTGGATCATTCCTTTGTTTGCAAATGCTCCGAAGATGATTCCAGCGATTGGCACCATTTGTAAGAGCTTTTTCCATCCGAATTGATCACGATAAGTGAAAAATACCTCCTGCCATCCTTTTAACTGAGACAACATATTTTCAGATGATTGCTTGTTTTGATGTAGAGCAGATAATTCATTTAAAATGGATTCCTTTCCCACAATATCAGCCGAAGCAAACTGTAGGCACTTAACGATAAAAACACGCTCTTGCTTATCATTTGGATCATAACCATGAATAATCGCAATTTCTTGCAAAGTTTTAAGTGCTGTACCTAGGATCAAAGGAATATCAATCGCTAAAGTAAAAATACCCCCGATCCCAGTTGTTGCACCTTGCAGTGTGGCAAATTTCACTCGTTCCTTTTGGAGATTTTCACTCAATATAATCATATCTTCTAAAGGGATGTTCCTAATATCCTCAATAGATTCTATAGGTTCATATTTAGTGGAAGATTGTATTTTTTTAATCATTGCTTGTTCATTAATTAAGTATTTTCCACCCGTTTGAATATAACTACCTATTTCAGAAACAAGTACGCCAATTTTCTCTTGGATGAAAGCGGGAGTTAACTTGTCAAGAACCTTAAAAGGAAGGCGCCCTATCTTCTCCCAAAACCATAAACCCTTTTGGTCTTTCTCCCAATCTTCAATTTCCTGTTTTCGAGAATATAAATATTCTTTCGTTTCCATCTATCACTTCTCCTTTTAATGAATTCCTACTATAACTATAATCTATTGTAACTTTCTTTTCTTAATAAGACGCCCACATTTCTTTAACAGTTTCCTAAAAGAAAGATTATTACAGCTTCCAAGAATTGTTACAGGTGCCTGGCACCTGTAACAATTAGCAAATATTATCTTGCAATAATTGTTTACCAATTCTTAATCTTCGTGTTAAACTATCATTTATACTTAGATAACACAAAAATTTGATGTAATGAAGAGTCATTACATCTTAGATTATGCTATTATGTTAAATATCGGGGGGAAAAACATGAAAAATCTTATACATAAGTGGAACCAAGTAAGCCTAGTTAAACAAATTTTACTAGGGATTGTAATAGGCGTGGTTCTAGCTGTCACTATACCTGACGCTGCAAACTGGGTAACTATTTTCGGAACTTTATTTGTAGGTGCTTTGAAGGCTGTTGCACCAATATTAGTTTTATTCTTAGTTATGCATGCTATCTCTTCTCACAAAAGTGGCCAGCAGACTAATATGAAGTCAATTCTTATACTTTATGGAATTGGAACTTTCCTTGCAGCACTAGTTGGTGTAGTTGCTAGCTTTATATTTCCGGTTACTTTAACCCTCACCACAGGAGTTGAGGATGTAACTCCTCCTAGTGATATTGTAGAGGTATTGAAAACTCTATTGTTCAACGTTGTTGATAATCCAGTAAATGCAATTTTAAATGCCAATTATATCGGAATTTTGACTTGGGCTATCTTACTAGGTCTAACTTTAAAGAATGCTGCAGAAACAACAAAGAATGCCATTGCAAACTTTTCTGATGCTATCTCTCAATTAGTTAAATGGGTTATTAAATTAGCTCCACTCGGTATTTTAGGACTTGTTTTTGAGGCAATAGCTACAAATGGTCTTTCTGCTCTAAAGGAATATGGCCAATTAATTATCATATTATTAGGATGTATGTTATTTGTGGCGTTGGTTATTAATCCGCTCATTGTATACATATATGTACGCAAAAATCCTTATCCATTAGTATTCCGAACGTTAAGAGAAAGTGGTATAACTGCTTTCTTCACACGTAGCTCGGCTGCTAATATCCCAGTAAATATGGGGCTTTGTGAAAAGCTAGAATTGGACAAGGATACTTACTCTGTTTCAATTCCATTAGGTGCTACTATTAATATGGCTGGAGCAGCAGTAACTATTTCTGTATTGACACTTGCTGCCGTTCACACTTTAGATATAGAAGTAGATATAGCTACTGCAATAATCCTAAGTGTACTAGCTGCCGTTTCAGCTGCAGGTGCTTCAGGAGTAGCTGGCGGATCTCTTTTACTTATTCCATTAGCTTGTAGTCTATTTGGGATTCCTAACGAAATAGCAATGCAGGTTGTTGGTGTCGGATTCATCATTGGAGTTATTCAAGATTCATGTGAAACAGCGCTAAACTCTTCTTCTGATGTATTGTTCACAGCAACGGCAGAATATGCGAAAGATCGTAAAGAAGGAAAAGAAGTAATTATTCACTCCTAATAAAATAGCACCCCTTCATAAAGAGAAACTTTGTGAAGGGGTGCTTTTTACATATTTCTCAACAAATGAAGGATACTAAAGCAAAAAGGAGATTCCTAAATGTCCGAGTGTCCTCTATGTAACGCATTTAATCATTTAGAGCAATACTGTCCAAAGTGTACCAATCCTTTAGAAGATGCTGGTAAGGAAAGTGATTTTTTTGATCCCTATGCTCATTATAACGATTTAAATACTATAAAGATGGGAGACGGTTATCCAGACACATATAAAGATGACACCTGTCCACATCTTATTATGTGTAATAACTGCGGTTACGATGAGGTAAAATTTGTACAAGGAATATAATAAAGAAGCAGCTGATTTTGAATTTGAAAACAGCTGTTTTATTTTGTTCTATAAAGTACAATATATGTAATAATGAAAAAATTCGTAAGCGAGGTGGAGTTTTGAGTATTGAATCAGAATATTTATTGGCAGTTAAAAAAAGATTTGAAAGTATGAAAGCACTAGGGGACAAAACCTTTAATCAATTATCAGAAGAGGATATACATTGGACTTTAAATGAAGAGTCAAACAGTATTGCAATTATAGGGAAGCATATGAGCGGTAATATGATATCAAGATGGACTGACTTTTTAACCTCTGACGGTGAAAAGCTGAATCGAAATCGAGATAGTGAATTTGAAGATAATAACATAACCAAAAGGAATCTCCAGTCTATGTGGGAGAATGGATGGCATGTATTAATGAAGGCACTAAATGAACTAAAAGAGGAGGATTTATTGAAAATAGTTTATATTCGTGGTGAAGATCACTCCGTTATCGAGGCGATTGAAAGACAGTTAGCACACCAATCCTATCATGTCGGTCAAATAGTCTATATTGGTAAGCTTATTAAAAATAAGGAATGGAAAAACTTAAGTATACCAAAAGGTAAATCAGATGATTACTTACGCCAAATGCTAGAACAAAATGCTAATGAAAAGAGGAGTTATCATTAAAAAAAAGATTCATCACCCATTCATTTATTTTTTCTTCGAGCCGAATACAGTCATTGTTTATAAAATAGAAACTCAAATATATTTAACTGTTTATGATTTAAGAAAGCATGATTGCGATATTTATAAAATTAATGCAGCAATTGACTTTGAATATTTCCATCATGAAAATTATGAACCAGCTATTTCTTATAGCTACTTCATCAATGTGGATCTAATGGTTGAAATAGTAGAAGAGATCAACCTAGTAATACAAGATTATCTTCGCAAGAATTTCCAAAAACCTGAGGGCCCTTATCATATAGTTTGCTTTGAATCTACTGCCGGTTCGCTTAATGTGGGACTTCCAAGGCCAAAGACGGTAATCGCAATTCCGGATAACTTATCGTATGGTCCTTTAGGGAAATTAGATAAAAAAGAAGACAGAAAAATACGTGAAGAATGGCTATATGAAAATATAAATGACGAGCTTGAAGAAGGAATTTATACATGTAAATTCAGTAATTCATTACGCCAAATCGAGGATATTTCAGAGTCAGTACCTATTTATTTATGGTGTGGGAACAATGCAGCTGAACAAATAGGACTTCGATTTATGATGTATTTATTGAGAAAAAAGAAAAATACTATCTATCTATTAGGAGATCAGATAGAAGAGAAAAAAGCTGATATTTCTTTTACGAGTCAAATGGATTCAAAACAAATAAAATCCTTATTTGAGCGAAATAAAGAAAGCCGCCAACTATCCCTAGAAGAACGTTCTTATTACTCGGAGGAATGGTTAAAATTAATCGAAAGAATGGAAGTATTGCGCATTTGGAATGATGGGGAAATATTAGGCGTCCCAGAGAGCTTTTTTGATTCTCTCATCCTGGAAACACTAGAAGGACTACATGCCAAGCAAACGGAAAAAGATTTCATCCCTGTTGGAGAAGTGATTAGAGAGATGTTAATTTCTTCAGAAGCTAAAATCAATTTGTTCTTTTTAGAATATAGAATAAGACAGTTAATTTATAATGGCTCTTTATATATAAAAGGAATTCCTAAATCTATTGACCGATACAAAGTAAAACTTCATTAATGACTTTCAAACAACATTGGCTTTTAAGTCAGGGACTTTTATAAAGGTTTCTAAATATTTGGAAGGGAGTCTTGAAAATGAGAAAGTTCTTTGAGTACAATTGGCACGTAAGAGATGATTGGTTTGAATGGTGTAAGCAATTATCAAAAGAGGAGTTAAATAAGAAACGATGCGGTGGAGTAGAAAGTATTTTACATACCCTTTTTCATATTACAGAAGTAGAATACAGCTGGTTGCGAGGGATTCAGGGAAAAGAAGATATCCAATTTGAATTTTGTAATTACGCAACCTTGGAAAAAGTACAACTAATCTCAGATGAACTGAGAGATGAAAATGCAAAATTTTTATACTCAAACTTTGATATGAATAAGATGGTGAGTGTACCTTGGGATAAAGCAAAGTATACAATTGATGAAATTTTACACCATATTGTCGCACACGAAATACATCATATAGGACAACTTTCAGTTTGGGCAAGAGAACTAAATTTAGCGCCTATTCAAGCTCACTTCATTGGAAGAAGGATCGATATTTTAAGCGAAAATAAATGAAAGTAAATTAAAACAAAATTTACTATATACAATGGAGGAAAAGTAAATGAAGGAACTTTATATAAAGCAAAAGGTATTGAGTCTAAGTGGCAAGTTTACTGTAAAGAATCAGCAGGAGAACGATGTTTACTTCGTGGAGGGCAGCTTTATGCAGATTCCAAAAACTTTCTCCATTATGAATACATCAAGAGATGAAGTCGCGCTCATTACAAAGAAAATGTTCAGCTTCTTACCAAAGTTTTTTGTAGAGGTGAATGGTAGAGAGGTGTTAACGATTAAGAAAGAATGGTCCTTCTTGAAAGCGCGCTATTCTATTGACGCGGCAGGCATTGAGGTACATGGCAACTGGTGGGATATGAACTTTCAGGTGTTAGAGCATGGGGAAGTGGTAGGTAATGTGAACAAGGAGTGGTTCACTTGGGGAGATAGCTACAAGGTTCAAATTCTAAAAGAAGAAATGGAAACTATTATTATTTCGCTTGTTATCGCAATTGATTGTGTGAAGGCTGACGAAGCTGCATCCTCATCAGCCTCCGTTTAAAAATAAGAAGTTATGAATATTAACTAAGATGTATTTTCAGATAATACTAAAAAGAGATTCTTAAAATAATGTAGCTACTCTAAAAAGTACAAAAAAGGCAACAGAGTCTTTACATCAAAAAAAACGTCACAAAACACGATTTTTGCAAATTCACAAGAATCGTATTTTGAGAATTCAACCGGAACTATAATATTGCTTCAATATCCTTTTCCATATCTACTGTATCAGTAGTAGGTTCAAAGCGATGAAGAACATTGCCATTACGGTCTAATAAAAACTTGGTAAAGTTCCATTTAATAGAGTTACCGTGCATATAATGTGGAACCTTTTCATTAATGAGCGAACTTAAGATTCGCGATGATGGATGAAAATTGTTGAATCCTTTAAAGGGCTTAACCGCAGTTAGATAGTTGAAAAGAGGTTCAGCTCCCTCGTCTCTTACTTTTACCTTAGAAAACATAGGGAATTGAACACCATAATTTAACTTACAAAATTGGTTTATATCTTCATTCGTCCCAGGCTCCTGGTTATCAAAGTGATTAGTGGGGAATCCTAATACAACAAATCCTTTATTCTTATATCGATCGTATAATTTCTGAAGATCCTCATATTGATATGTAAAGCCACACTTACTAGCAGTATTGACAATTAATACTACATTCCCTTTAAATTTCTCTAACGAAACTAAGTTACCGCTGATGTCTGGCACTTTAAAATCAAAATCATAGATACTCATCTTTATTCTCTCCCATCTTCTAATAAAATAATGTAATAAGAGTCTTATGAACTAAGTCTTAAGTCTTATATTTTGATTATAGTATACTTTTAACTCTTTTACCAAATAACTGCTTAGTAAATTAATAAATGGTAACTAAATAATAGTTTGAATGAGCTATGCCTAAAGGTATTTGTAAATTTAACAAACTGAGACCATTAATAAATCCAAAAGTGGCGATCACTAAAGAAGGAAATGAAGAACTTTTGGCGTATTTATATAAATTGAGATTTTTTTGCATTAAGTTTTTATTACCATATGGGGTTGGGGTTCGAGAGGGTCTGGATGCGATAGTCTAATGAGTTCCGAGGTTTTGAAAAGAGGTAATTCTTAGTATTTATGCATGATACATACTCAAATACTAGAGGGATATACATTTCTAGTATTTGAGAGGCTGAATTTATAGGTTTTCGTTTTGTTGTTTTATTTCATTTCATCGCCAGTCAGAATTATATTGGCTTCCTCAAACGCCTTATGTTCATCAACAGAGTTCCCAGGCATATTTTTGCCATTGGGAAAGGTAGAACCATTATCAAGTGTTAACTTCTGTTTTTTATGAGAATTTTTAAGATAATTCTCTTGCTTTTTCAATCTGTATCACTCCTTTTTAAAAGGTTTTACAAGAGCATGTAAACTTATACATATATAAATTAATAGGTATTACAAGCTAAATAATGGGGTTTTAAAATGATAGATTTATTTGGAGTTGTTTTCTTATGGGGAATTCCAGTTTTGTTAATGTGGAGCATTATTTTAAGTATTCTTTATACGGTGAAATATAGTGAATCAGGACAGTTTCTAGGAAGAATAGTGACCTTCATCGGTGCTATCTATACATATTTTGTGGGTTCATTTGCAGCTTAGTTTGGTCTAATTTGTATATTTTTTGGACTAATCGGTTTTACGGAAGGGGCGATTATATGGTCGTTACTATGTCTATCGTTCGGCGTATTTATGGTGTATCAATTTTTCCCACGTTATAAGATGCCTGAGGAATAAAATGGAGGAGGAAAGTAAATGAATCGAATTAATATTATTACACTAGGTACAAGGGATATAGTCAGTGCTCACCATTTTTATAAACAGCTTGGATTTGCCACATCTATTAGAGGAACAGAATCAAATCCGCATATTATTTTCTTTAAAAATGAAGGAACGAAAATAGCATTGTATCCAATAGTGGAGCTTGCAAAGGATACAAATAAAGAGAATCCCCCAGTCTTATCAAGTGGATTCCCAGGAATTACATTAGCTTACAACGCAAAAACCAAAGAAGAAGTAGATGAGTTAATGGAAAAGGCTAATTTAGCAGGAGCAACTATACAGAAAGCACCGAAAGCAACTGATTGGGGAGGCTATGGAGGCTACTTTACTGACCTAGATGGCTACTATTGGGAAATAGCTTATGCTGAAGACTGGGAGTTTGACGAAAACAATATGTTAGTGATAGAGGATCAATAAAGCTTGTTTTTAAGATAACGGAGGAAAATGAAAATGGAGAAGTTTGTGTTTATATTTGGTCCTCAAGCAGTTGGTAAGATGTCAGTTGGACAGGAGCTCGCAAAATTGACGGGTCTAAAGCTATTTCATAATCATATGACAATTGATCTACTAGAGCCGCTCTTTGGCTTTAGTGATGAAATGTGGCGGCTCACTCATCAATTTCGAAAGGAAATATTTCAATCATTTACTCAAAGTAATCATTACGGAATGATTTTTACAAAGGTTTGGTATTTTGATAAACAAGAGGATTGGGATGATGTTGAAAGTATATGTCAGTTGATGTCTTCAAATGGGGTCTCTATTTACTTTGTTGAGTTAGAAGCACAAGTAGAGGAAAGATTAAAGCGAAATAAGGATCCACACCGTTTGGAATGTAAACCAACAAAAAGAAACGTGGAGCAATCAGAACAGCATTTACTAAGTACATTGCAAAGCAATAGGTTGAATTCGTTTCCTGAGGAAATTAAACGTGAAAACTATTTAAGAATAGATAATACTTTTTTAAGTCCAGACGAGGTAGCAAAAATAATTAAATCTAAGTTTCATATATAAAATTATAGAATATGAGGAAACAATATGTCTGTAAATTCCACGTTAGAAATAATAAGTGAGTTAACTACAAAGGATCAGTGGATAGAAGCTTATCCTATAATGAAGCAGCTGAGAACTGATTTGACCTTGGAAGCGTACATAGATTTATTACAAGAAATGCAGAAGGATGGTTACAAGCTTTACGCCTTATACTTTCAAGGGAAAATAGCTTCATTAGTCGGTTTTAGCTGGAGAACAAATTTTTACAGTAAGCGTCATATATTTGTCTACGATTTAGTAACCGATGCGTCCCAGCGTTCAGGTGGCTACGGCAAGAAGTTATTAAAATACATACAGGATTATGCTAAAGAAAACGGTGCAGAATATGTAGCACTAGAATCAGGTATTCAACGAATAGATGCACATCGGTTTTATGAAGAAAAATTAGAATATGACAAATGGTGCTATTCCTTTAGAAAAACATTAATTTAATATAAAAAACATTAAACGTCTTCAAAGTATTCATTGAAGACGTTTTTCTTATACGAATAGAGATTTATGATTAATTTTATATGCGTTCAATAAGACAACTAGAGTGAAGCACAGTCTTTATTACATATAGGTATCAGAAAATTCACTTTTAACATATTTTCCATTTATTAGTGTGTTATGATAAAGATAAAGCCTATTCTTGTAGTCTAGGTATAATATTCTTTTTTGCTAGGTGGGGTTTAATGGAAAACATATTAGAAAAATTAAAGGAAATTAAGCAGGGGGAAATTGGAATCACGCTTTACTCAACGACAGAAGATAAGATTTTACTTACTTTAAATAAGGATTTAATAGTGCCATTAGCTTCTGCAGCAAAGATAGTAATTGCTTTTTGCGTTGTAAAATTGGTGGAAGAGCAGAAATATAAGTGGACGGATCAAATACAAAATATAAATTTTAACCCTGATGAGGATAGCGATGTCCTTTATCCTCATTATCAAAATAGGTCCAGCCTGATGCTTTGTGAAGCGGTAGAGGTGATGATTGCCTGCCATGATAGTCATGTAGCAAATAGCATAGTTCAATTTTGTGGAACCTGGGACTATTTTAATCAAAAGATTCGAACCTATTTTAAGAAAATTAATATAAAGCAAAATCCAAAGGATTTAAGTAGCGAGGGCGAGTTAGCTCAAATCTTAGAACTTTTAAAATGTAGTATTCAAGGCTATGATTCAGAGCCAGAAGTATGGGCTCCCCTTATCAATGGTCTAGTTAGGCAAAGAGGAGAAATCAAAGGAATTCCAAGCCACTTAGTAAATCATATGACAGGTGGATTAGATAATGTAGTAATAGATATTGGGATAATCGGTGAATTTTCGGTAGCTCCAATTTTATTCGTTTTAGGAGCCAAAAATTTGCCGAATCGAAATATTAATCAATTGGCGGATGAGAAAATAGCAGAAGCTTTGAAATTAATTTACGAAACATATTGTAAAAGTAACAACGTTCAGGATTGTAAAATTTTATAAAAGGGGACAACTTATGAACGATGGACAGTTGATACAAATCAATGGAAAAGAACTTTGAAGAAAGTAAGACCTGTGACAAAGCTGTCTTATTTCTTCACGGCGGACCAGGAGAGAGCTGCTTTGATTTTTCTTATCACCAGACAAGTAGGTTAGGCAGTCGCTTTAGATTAATTACTTTAGATCAACGTGGTGTTTGTAGGTCGGAGGCTATTAAAATAGAAGAATCTTTTTGTCTAGATGATTTAATAGAAGATTGTGAGGAGCTTCGAAAACATTTGGAAATACAGGAGTGGTCTATTATTGGACATTCTTTTGGAGGCTATCTAGCTGCACTTTATGCTCATCGCTACCCCAATTCAATTGAAAAAGTTATTTTTGAAGCTCCAACTTTTGACTTTGAACTGACAGGAAAGGCACCCCTCAGTAAGACGGCGGATTTATTTGAAAAATATAAACAGCCAGATCTTCAAGAACAGTGCATGGAATTGGCTAAAAGCTCTTATTCGCCAAGATTGCTTGTCGAAGGATATATGGAGCTTAGCTCTTTTTTAAATGATAAAAGAATGGAAATATATACATCTAATTTTGATAATACTACCGATTCAACTGTCTATACAGAGAGCCAATGGGAAATATTTTATGATAAATCAGAAATTCATTTTAATCGTTTGAGAGAAGAAGGAAGTATTTTTAAATCAGCCTTACACTTGCTTAAAGAAATAAATATACCTTGTTTATTAATCTTAGGCGAGCATGATGTAGTGACTTGTCCTATTCAAATAGAAGTTTTTAACAAAGATTTACGACAGGGTGAAGTGGTTTTAATAGAAAACTGCGGACATTCCCCACATTATGAAACGCCAGAGCAATACTGTGAAATTGTAACAGAGTATTTGTTGAAATAAATTTTTTTATGGAAGCTGAGGATTTTAATATGGATCAATTATTTACAATAGATTGTGGTGAAATATTATTAAGAGAGTTTTCAATTGAAGATGTCGGTGCTATTTATGAACTAACATCACAACCAGAGGTTTATGAATTTTTACCTGATTGGCGTTCTACAAAAGAACAACGAGCAAGCTGGGTTACAAACTATGAAATTCCATCAAATCAATCTTTTTTGTCAGCAGTGCCAAATATTGATGATCAAAACTATTTAAAGTTAGGGATTATTTTAAAGAAAAGCGGAAAATTTATCGGTTTTTGCAATACAGGTTTGAAGGAGGAGCTCCCCGAACAAAATCGAGAAATAGCTTATGCAATATCCAAGCATTATCGAAAGCGTGGTTATGCTTCAGAGGCTGTAAAGGGATTAGTCCATTATTTGTTTACATATACAAATGTTCAACTACTAAATACGGTAGTCCTTCCTCGCAATCTTGGATCGCTCAAAGTTATTCATAAATGTGGTTTTTGCTTTAAAGGAACTATCCAAATAGATTCTGAACAACATGAGCATTATACGATAACAAAAGAAGACTGGCTGAGAGGTTATTGAAATGAATATAGTACCATCAAATGAACACATAAATAGTTGGATACAACAATATGTACCAGAATTAGATTTCTTTTTTATTAAAGAATCGGACTTACTAGAATTGGATAAGTATCTTTTTGAAGTGCTAATTATACCGAAGAATGAATTTTTCAAGCACACTTCTTATAATGATATTCAAATTGTGAATAGCTACGAGTATTAGAACATAGCAAATGATGTTCAATATATTATAATGGCGAAATCTGAGTGGTTTAACAAACTACCGAAAGACCAAAAAAATATGTTAAATAAAAGGCAAGTAGAAATAAATAGAGGATTAGTTTTACCTTTAAATAATACAAGCAGTAATATTTCAGAAGATCATTTGGTATTCAAAAATAATAAAACATACATAGTAGTTCAAAGTAAAATGTGGAACTCTCTCTCTTATCAGTTAAAAGTAGAGATGCTTCTGGAATATGCAAAGAAATGGGATAGTTGGTCTTGTTCGGAGTTGCCAGAAAAAGCTCCAATACATTTAAAACAGTTTGCAAATACTTTTCCCTATAAGGCGGGAAGTAATTGCTTATCCGCAACATTATTCGCTGCCACGCAGCATGAATGGATGATACATGAATGGGTACATCCACAAACATTTCTAGAAGGGATTAAGAAGGCGGGGTACTTAATTCATGAAGGAGATGTTGAAGATACTGACATTATTACTTGGATTAATGCAGAAGGAGTTATTCAACATGCCTCTTACTGTATAGGTGATAAGCTCTTCTTCAATAAAAATGGTCAAACCTTCTATAATCCTTGGAAAATAGTAGAATGGACTAAACTTAAAGAAGAATGGAAGAAATTCAATACAAGAATCTATAGAAAACCTTATAATAACCAAATCTAATAACAAGGGAAAGACATGATGAAAATACTAATATTAGGTGCTACAGGATTTTTGGGCTCTACTCTATATCGAAGGGCTTTAGAAGATGACTCGCTAACCGTTGTAGGAACCTCTAGATCACTGAAAAATGAAATAAATTTAATGCATGTAGATGTAACAGACAAACCTTCCATTGTACAAGCTATTAAGAAGAGTATGCCGGATGTAGTAATATGGTGTCTTATGAGTATGGAGGCAGAGGATCAACTAATTCACGTGGGATTGAAAAATGTCCTAGAAGAATTAGAAAGTACCACCAAGCTAATCTTCGTATCTACCGATGCAGTATTTGTGGAAGGGAAAGGCAGCTATAAGGAATTGGATCCTACCGGTTTGTTGCCTAAAGAAGCCCGGCTAGCAGTATATGTGAATGCTAAACATGAGGGAGAAAGATATGTTATGAATACTCATCCAAATAATGTAATAATTCGAACAGGTCCTTTGTATGGCGATATGAATAAATTAGACAATCGAACAGACCAAATAATAAAGAACATTAAAGATGATAAACCATTCCATGCGTGGGCAAATGTTTATAGATCCTTTGTGAATGTGGATGACTTATCTAATGCTATTTTAGAGCTAGCTAAAAATGATGTGACGGGAATATTACATGCTGGGCCGTTAAAGAAGGATAGCTATTATTCTTTTTACAAAAAACGTTTAGAGCAGCTGGGCTTGGATAGCCCACTTTTTCTTCCGAAAATGGTCTCGCAGGAGGAATCTCCTTATCTTTCCTTTGATACATCATTAAACACCGAAAAGATTCATCAACTGCTTTCAACTACTTTTCGAATCATTTAATTACATTAAGCTGAACGGTCATAAAAAATTTTATACGGTCATAACAAAACGAATTACTAAAAATCTACTTTTTTATCGTGCAGCAAACGTAACTACTTCTATTAAAAAGTGAAAAAATCACCACTAATACAAAAGACGCGTTATTCAGAAAGTGTATATAGGCTTATCGAATGAGTGAGGCTACATTAAACTCAATCGAAAAGCCTGTTTTTTATTCCATTGAAGGAAATTTTTTCTTTATGAGGAATATGACCCTTATCTATCAATGAAAATTAGAAGAGGGGGAAGGTTATGAGGAAAAAGTGGACAAGCCTAATGATGGCTTGGGTATTATTTGTAAGTTTACTTGGAATGGGACAGGTTGCTCAAGCAGAAGAACCGTTCGTTTTGACTTTGGATGAGTCAATTTCAAAAATTGTTGATGAAAAACTGACGGGTGGAGAGGTGAGTATCGCGGTTATCGATCGGGTGACTGGTGAGGCTGTGTATGACTATAATGGTCAAACTCCTGTCAAACCAGCTTCGAATATGAAACTAATCACCACTGCAGCAGCACTAGACATTCTTGGAGAAGATTATCGTTTTAAAACAAGTTTATATACTAGTGGTAAGCTATCTAACGGAGTCCTAAAAGGGGATGTATATCTTCAAGGGCAAGGAGATCCTACTCTTATGGAGGAAGACTTAAGACAATTTGCGCAAGCTTTAAAAGCAAAAGGTATTCAAACTATTGATGGAAGAATTGTTGGTGATGACAAGTGGTTCGATGATGATTTGTTAACTCCAGGTATATGGGAAGGTGATGAATCGTATTACTATGCAGCTCCAATTTCTGCATTGACTACATCACCAAATGCTGACTACGATTCTGGAACAATTATCATAGATGTAAGTGGTTCGGCTATCGGAAATGCTCCTTTAGTAAAAGCAACTCCTTATCTTGGAGATTTAGAAATAGTCAATCAAGCTCAAACCGTTGAGGCGGGCCAAAGCAACACCATCACAATTGAGAGATCTTATAGAACAAATCAAATCATCATAAATGGTAACCTACCGATTGATAAAACCAAAAGAGAATGGGTAACGATGCTTCACCCTACTACTCATACGCTCACAATGTTTCAAGCAATACTAGAAGAAGAAGGTATAGAGTATAAAAAAGACAAACTTTATAGAGCAGCAACTCCTAAAAGTGCTACTCTCATCTTGGTGAAAGAATCTATGCCATTGAAGGAATTACTTATTCCTTTTATGAAGCTAAGTAATAATGGAATTGCTGACATTTTAGTAAAAACGATGGGTAAAGTAGAGGGCCATCATGGAAGCACGAAGGCAGGTTTAAAGGTAATTGAGCAATACGGCAAGTCCATCCAATTAAATATGAATGACTGGAAGTTTGAGGACGGGTCCGGAATGTCTCATGCAAACTCGGTCTCTAGCTTTGCTATTAGTGACTTGCTATATAAAGTGCAAGGGGAAGATTGGTTCAATACTTATTTTAATAGTCTTCCTATAGCTGCACATCCTGAAAGAATGGTAGGAGGTACATTAAGAAATCGATTGAAGGATTCGCTCACTTCAGGTAAGGTTTTTGCCAAAACTGGATCTTTAACTGGAGTTAGTACACTTAGTGGTTATCTAGAAGGCAGTAGCGGTCAACAATATATATTCAGCGTATTAGTTCAAAACAAATCCGGTGCAGTGACTGCAATAGATGAAATTGTAAAGGAAATGGCTAGGGAATTATAAATTATAACGGTGAAATAGAGAAGCTAGTAAACGAATGTTTGCTAGCTTCTTCTTTACTAAGGAATTAAGCTGAAAGAATGAGTGAAATCTAAAAAAGCATTGATTTTTTAGAATTTTTAAAATATATTAATATAGTTACAGTACAAAAGGGGGGAAATTATGTGAGGAAGATTAATAGAAAGTTATTATGTGTGTTTTTACTTGTCTTAAGTATTTTGTTAGTTGCTTGCAATCAAGAAGAAAAAACAGAAAGTAGTGCACCAAAAGAGCCTGAAACTACTGAGGGAAAGGATTCTGGTGAGCTTGATGAGGCACAAGAGTTAAATTTAGTTGCAGGTGCTGAAATTCCATCGATGGATTCTGTTTTAGCGGACGATGCAGTTTCATTCAATTATTTAAACAATGTTATGGAAGGTCTTTACCGATTAAATCAAGAGAACATTGCAGTGCCTGCAATGGCTGAGGGAGAACCAGAAGTTTCAGAGGATGGATTGACCTATACTTTTAAATTACGAGATGCAAAATGGTCAAATGGTACTTCAGTTACTGCAAATGATTTTGTGTTTGCCTGGAGAAGAGCGATTGACCCAGACACAGGCAGCTCATATGGACCTTATATGATGCAGGGATTAATAAAAAATGCAACGCAAATTTCAATGGGTGAGATGAGCAAGGAAGAATTAGGTGTAGAAGCAATAGATGAGAAAACATTGAGGGTTACTCTAGAAAGACCAGTGCCTTATTTTAGTTCCTTAATGGCATTTGGAACTTTTTATCCTCAAAATGAAGAGTATGTAACAGAGATGGGAAGTTCATATTCTTCTAATTCTGATAGTCTTATATACAACGGACCATTCGTATTGACTGAATGGGATGGGACAGGCTTGTCTTGGTCACTGGAGAAAAATCCAAATTATTGGGATGCGGAAGTTGTTCAGTTAGACAAAATTAACGTGGACGTAATTAAAGAAACTGCTACATCTGTTAACCTATACGAGAATGGTGAAAAAGATCGAGTTGGTTTATCCGGTGAGTTTGCTCTTCAATATGCCGATCATGAAGAGGTGCTACAAGAACTAAAACCAACAATATTCTATTTGAAGCTGAACCAAGAGCGTGATGGACAAAAGACTGCTCTTTCAAATGTGAAAATCCGTAAAGCAATCGCAATGTCCTTCAATAAAGAGGATTTGGCATCTGTGATATTAGCTAACGGCTCTATTCCAGGAGATTTCCTAGTTCCTAAAGGATTGACATTTGATGAAAATCAACAAGATTTCCGTGAAATTAACGGTGACATGGCTAAGTACAATCCAGAAGAAGCTACTAAACTATTTGCAGAGGGAATGGCCGAGGAAGGATTGACTGAATTAGAATTAGAATTGGTCGGTAATGATGGTGAGCTAGCTCAAAATATGGATGAATATTTAAAAGCTCAGATGGAAGGTAATCTTAAAGGCTTGACTGTCAAGCTTATACCAGTCACTTTCAATGTAAAATTAGATAAAGACGCAGCACAGGATTACGATATTCAAAGTACAGGCTGGGCACCTGACTTCCAGGATCCAATTACCTTCTTAGAATTGTTTGTCACGGGCTCACCACAAAACAATATGTCCTATTCAAACCCGGAGTTGGATAAGCTCATTGACCAAGCAAAAAATGAACTTGCATTGGAGCCAGAGGCACGTTGGGAAGCACTAGCTAAAGCAGAGAAAATTATAATGGAAGAAGATGCTCCAATTGCATCCATGTATCAATCAGGGCTAATGTCGCTACAAAAACCATATGTGCACGGAATCATATCTCATCCGTTTACAGGTGACTATAGCTATAAATGGGCTTATATTTCAGGAAAAGAATAAGAAACTAAGAGTGTCTATCCGTCCCTAGGATATTCACTCTTTTTTATTTAGAGGATTAAAACTAGTTTTCTACATAGTCTGCATATTTGCAAATTGGGAGGAGAATATAATAAAATGGACTATTTATTTTAACCAATTAGGCAAATAATAAGAAGGTGCCAAAAAGGGTGATCCAACTACATTTACGGCCTACTGTGACACTACCGTATAGTCAGAAAATCTTATAAATGGAGACTTTAATATGCTTCTGCAATTATTGCTAAAAGCCCAGAAGATGAAGTATATATGGAAAAGAGAAATAAGTAACGCAAATAAATTCTCCATCAGAATTTAGAGGATAACCTTTATATTTTTAAAAGCTGATTTATTGGAGATTTTTTTGTTTAAGTAGTAGGCTTTAATAGATAAGTTAAGGAGGCAATATAATGGACAAACTTAAAGATAAGGTAATTATTGTTACTGGTGGCGCTGGAGGTATTGGACTTGGTATGTCCAAGGCGATGGCTAGAGAAGGAGCAATATTAGCAATCGTGGATGTTAACGAAGAGGCTGGACAAGCAGGTTTAAAAATACTTCAAGAAATCTCGCCTAAATCTATGTTTTTAAAAGCGAACTTAATGGATAGAGAAAATCTTCCATCTATAGTTACAGCTGTAGCAGAAAAATACGGAAGAATTGATGTTTTAGTAAATAATGCACATGCATCTAAACAGGTGACAATTGAAGAAACGACGCAAGCCGATCTTGACCTGTCATTTGGAACAGGATTTTACCCAACCTTCTATCTAATGCAGGCAGCACTCCCTTACTTAAAGGAATCTAAGGGAAATGTTATTAACTTTGCTTCTGGAGCAGGTTTAAATGGACACGAAACACAAGGTGCTTACGCTGCTGCCAAAGAAGCGATTCGTGGAATTTCCAGAGTAGCTGCCAATGAATGGGGTCGCTTCGGTATTAATGTAAACCTTATTTCCCCTATTGCAAACTCAGAAGGCGTACAAGCATGGGCGAAAGCACAACCAGAATATTATGAAGCCGTTCGCAGCAAAATTCCCCTTGGTCGCTTTGGTGATGTTGAAGAAGATATCGGTCGTGTAGCAGTATTTTTAGCAAGTGAGGATTCTCAATATATCACTGGCCAAACAATTATGGTTGATGGCGGATCTATAATGCTTCACTAAATAAATAAAGAAAGTCAGTGTGATAATTACGTCGCTCTGGCTTTTTTTGTTTATTAACAAGTGAATGGAAGCTCCGCAAGGTTCTCTTTCGTTTCTGCAAGGTTTACTCCACTCTTTATTCTATCCATTATAAAGAACAAGGAAATAGGAACAATTTGTAGAATTATACTAGGTGGCTAACAAAAATGCATAAAGGAGTAGACAAAATTGGAACTAAACGAAAATATACATAATTATAGATTTGATGAAAATGAATATGAATGTTTAAATGTGGAGCTATTTACTAATTCAAACGGTTTTCTATTAGATGTAAAAGAATGGACTATAAAAAATGATTGGTCTTTATCAACATTAGATAATGATTTCAAAGAAAACTTTCTAGCTAGCTTAGAAAAGTTCCAACCATACTTAGTTATTGCTGAAAATAGCAATACCGGAAATTTAATTACGATCTCCCAGACTACAAGTGAAATATATGAGCTTGAGCACGAAATCACGGAAAGAGTAGAAAAATATTTTGTAAATTCCTCATTAGATAGCTGGTTTTCTTGTTTGAAATGTTTTAAAAAGTACTGGCTTTTAATAATAGAAACAGAAAACGAAGAAAAGTTAAAATGCATCTTTAATGAACTAAAGGATAAATTAATGAAATTAGATGAAAGAGTACAGATAAATGAGGATAATTATAATAGACAATTTTGGAACTCCTTGTATCACGATAATTTAAACTTTTTCATTGAGAGACTTAGAGAAAAATAGATTATCTCGATAATATTTACTAATAAAGGAGGGAAATAATAAATGGAAAATCGATTATCTTTATTAGATCAAATTCGATCAATAGCTCAGCATGGTCTTCATTATGCTAATGATCCGTATGATAGAGATAGATATGAAATGCTACTCACCCTAGCAAGCAAAGAATATTCGGAAATTGTTGAAATTAAAGAAAGCATTATTAAAGATAAATTTTTAAAAGAGCTTGGACATGTAACGCCCAAGGTCGGAGTAAATGGTGTGATTTTTTCAGAAGATAGAAAAATTCTTTTAGAGCGTCGAGCAGATGATGGAACATGGGGCATTATTGGTGGTTGGTGCGAAGCTGGCGAAAGTCCTCAAGAATCTTTAAAAAGAGAATTTTTAGAGGAAACGGGTTTAACTGTAAAGGTTAATGAACTTATTGATATATTTACAAGAAAGCCTGGAAACCTTGGACAGCCACATACTTCCTATCACCCGCTTTTTGCTTGTGAAATTATGGAGGGGAAAATGCAAAAATCATTTGAGAGCTTAGAGCTGCAGTTTTTTCACTTAAATGAGGTGAAAAATTGGCACGGTGACCATTATGAAATGGCGAAGAGGGCATATGAATCGAGTATTATTAATGGGGAAATTATTTAATTGCAACGAATAACTAAACCAGCCTCATAAACAAGAGGGGTGAATGGATTGTATTAAAATATCGGGGGATTGTCGTAAAGTAGAGCCTCATTGTAGTAAACGAGCGTTAGATTGTCGTAAATCTGCCTCACAATCAAGAGATGGAAATGGATTGTAGTAAAATATCGGTGGATTGTCGTAAAGTAGAGCCTCATTGTAGTAAACGAGCACTAGATTGTCGTAAATCAGCCTCACAATCAAGAGGTGTAAATGGATTGTAGTAAAATAATGAGGGATTGTCGTAAAGTAGAGCTCGATTGTAGTAAACGAGCGTTAGATTGTCGTAAACCAGCCTCACAAACAAGAGCGAGAAATGGATTGTAGTAAAATATTGAGAAATTGACGTAAAGTAGCGCCCCATTGTAGTAAACAAGCGTTAGATTGTCTTAAT
Source organism: Psychrobacillus sp. FSL K6-2843 (assembly GCF_038626375.1). Classification (NCBI taxonomy): domain Bacteria; kingdom Bacillati; phylum Bacillota; class Bacilli; order Caryophanales; family Bacillaceae; genus Psychrobacillus; species Psychrobacillus sp. FSL K6-2843. The sequence continues at coordinate 1,567,803 of NZ_CP152021.1, forward strand.
AGTCTTTAGGATTTGGATTCCAGTAATACTCCCATGTATTAGATAGTGAGGAATAGGTGAAAATTCACATAGATAAGCTTTAATTTCCCTATCAGAGGAAATGGCAAAGAACCAAAGAAAAAGAAGACTGAAGAACAGTCTTCTTTTGGAATTTATTTTAGGAAATTTGGGTCTTCATATTTTGGGTGTGGATAATCATAGAATCCTTTACCTGTTTGTATGCCAAGTCTGCCTTTATCGATTAGCTCTGTTTTAAAGTATTCTGCTATTTTAGCCTTTTGATCATTACCTGATTTGGCTTTTTCAACTGCTATATTATAAGGTGTGTTAAGCCCAATAATATCTAGAACGCCGAAGGGACCTCTCGATACTCCCATGCCAGCCATCCATGTCTTATCAACTGTTTCAGGGTCTGCAATACCATTAGCTACTAAATTTTGAGCAGCGTCTAAAAATGGTACTAATAAGGAATTTAAAATATATCCAGGTTGTTCTTTGTAAATAGGAAGAGCAATCATATTTATAGCTTTAGCAAATTCAATAATTTCTTCAAATACGCTAGCATCTGTTCTATCATGCTTCATAATCTCGGCTGTGTTGTTTACCCAAATTCTATTAGCGAAGTGCAAGTGAAGGAATTTTTCAGGGCGACCTGTAAATTCAACAAGCTGACTAGGAATCATTGTGGAAGAGTTAGATGCTAAAATTGTTTTTTCTGGTGCAATCTTTGCCAATTTTTCATATAATGCTTTTTTGATGTCTAAAACCTCAGGGACTGCTTCAATTACTAAATCAGCATCCTTAACTGCTTCAGCCAAATCAGTAAACAAAGTTAAACGTTCGTAAGCAGCATCAACTGCCTCTTGGGTAGTCCCTAAGTCTTCTTTATAATCTGCTTTCAATCCAGTTAGTCTTTCCTTGGCTCTCTCTAAAGCCTCATCATTAATATCATAAACGGAAACGTTAAATCCGTTAAAAGCAGTTTGAAATGCTATTTGACTTCCTAAAACTCCACTTCCAGCAACCATAACTTGTTTAATATCCAAACTATTCTCTCCTTCATACAGTCTAATAACTAATAGTTATTTTCTAAATTCTACGTAATATACATCTCAAATTCATACAATCAACTTTCTCAATTTTGCTTATCTAAAATATATCCCCTAATTAATTGGAAAATTTAAAGAATAAAGTATTTATCATTCTGTAGTCATGTTAAAATTAGATAAGAATCAATTTACCAATTTTAGGATTTATCGACTTTATTAAAGAAGAGGTGAGAACATATGGAACTACGAATGATAAGAGAAGATAATAATGAATCTAAAAAAAATATTAATGAACGATTGTATTATTTTAATCTTGCACACTTTCCGGAGGATTTAAGAGGTAGGTATGAAGAGGTTAACATTTTTTTAAAGGATGAAAATGATAATGTACTTGGAGGGATTTTGGGAGAAATCTGCTGGAATTGGCTAGAAATTCATGTTTTGATAATGGATGATTCGCTACGGAATAAAGGATTTGGTACAAAGTTGTTAATGGAAGCAGAGGAAATTGCTAAGGAACAAAAATGTGACTTTATCAAATTGGATACTTTAAGCTTTCAGGCGTTAGACTTTTATAAAAAACATGGGTATGAAGTATATGGAACTCTTCCTAACGTAGGTAGGGATTTTAACCATTATTACTTGAAAAAAGATTTATTGAATTAAAAGAGATAGGAGTAATTTAATGACCATGCAGAATATACATGCACTAGACATTTCATATTGTGAAACATTTTCGAGAAAAATAGATAAGCCTTGGGGAATACTATTTTATAATGAAAATCAGCCTAATTACTATGACGCAAATCATGCAAGGATAATGAATGCTTGTGAAGAGCCTCAAAAAGTAGTTGAAGAGACAACAAAATTCTATCAATCAAAAAATATTGTTCCTAGATTTTATATTTATGATTTAGTAAATCAGCAAAATTTACTTTCCGAATTAAAATTGAGAAATTTTAAATATGAAGAAATGATTAGCCCAGTTCAATTATGGGATAACAAAGAACTTAATATACCACCTAATCCTATGGTGACGATTGAAATAGTTACAGATGAAAACTATAAAGAAGCACTAAAGATAGAAGGTAGCATTAAAGAGTTCGGTGGCATTGAAGTAATGGAAAAAGTTTTTGAGGAGCAGTTTAATCATCCAGCTTTCACTCATTATCTTCTCCGTTACGATGGTATTGCCTGCTCCACTGCTTGTATCTTTGAAGATGGCAATCAAGCTAGAATGGAAAGTGTTGCTACATTAGAAGCCTTTAGAGGTAAAGGATTAATCGGTCAAATCATTGATTATATCCAGCAAGAGATAAAGAAAAAAGGGATAGAAATGCTTTGGGTTTTGCCGATAAATGAAGCTATAGAAAAGGTCTACCAAAAATATGGATTTGAAACAGTCGAAAAATACATATCAGGTCACGCGTTTTTAAGTGGGAAAAGCATTAAAGAAATTCAAGGATAAACCTAGGTAAATAAATAGGAAATATAAGATTATTGGCTTGGTTCATTTTAATGAGCTAAGCTTTTTGGACGGATTTTAGGCTTTCTGCAAGGTTTATGCTTGTTTCCGCAAGGTTCTCCCCGCTCTTTGCATGTTCTGTTTGTCTCCCACAATCCTTAGTGGGCAATTCGTATACAAGAATTGGACACTAAAAAATTTCCAAGCTGTTTCTTTTGTTTGACTTTTCAGTTGACTTTTTTATTTCCAGATATTACAATACAATAAAGATTAACAAATCGTTAATCAAAAATGAATTAAATCGTCTTCGAAAGGAGTGCTAGATATGTCTAACGAAGAAGCGTTAAAGCAATATAATATTAGTAAATATAAAACCCCTGATGGCTATACATCGGACATTGCGGTTTTCACCATCATTCCAGAAAACAAGGAAGAGCACAAACCACCAAAAATGTCACTAAAACTAATGCTAATTCAGAGAGCGTTCCTCAATGCAGAGGGAGAGACAAATATAGAAGCGGGAAAATGGGCGCTTCCTGGAGGGTTTGTCCAAGAGGATGAAACAGCTTTGGAAGCTGCTAAAAGAGAGTTAGAGGAAGAAACCGGTGTAGCCGATGTACTGATTAAACATTTCGGGGTGTACGACAAACCTGGGAGAGACCCACGCGGATGGATTATTACGAACGCACACTATGCAATTGTTCCCATGGATTACCTTTCTAAAAGAAAAGCTGCAGATGACGCAGCAGAAGTTGAGTTATATTCCATTGATGAAGTATTAAACCTTAAGTTAGCTTTCGATCACCAGAATATTATTACAGATGCTATTCGAATAATCACTAATGATTTGCTTCAAACAACGGTGGCTAAAAACTTCTTGCCGAAAAATTTCACTTATTCGGAGCTGCAAGCGGTACTAGCAACGGTAACTGATGAACCAAGTATACTGAGCGAACAATCATTTGCTCGCAAGATTAAGACCCTTCCTTTCATTCAAAAAGTGCCAGGCAAAAAGACACAAAGGACTTCTAAGTCACCGGCGGCCCTATACGAATTTTTGGAGATGGATATTATAAAATCAATTTATACGGCTAGGTATTAATTTTTTTAATATTTATGATTAACATTTTGTTTGTCAATAACATTAATTAGGAGGAAGTTAAAATGAAAGCACTTATTAACATTGATTACACAAATGATTTTGTTGCAATGGATGGAGCTTTAACATGTGGTAAACCAGGGCAAGAAATTGAGCAAGAAATTATACGCCTAACAGAATCTTTTCTTCAGGAAAATCATTACGTAGTGTTTGCGATTGATCTACACAAGCAGGGAGATCCCTATCACCCAGAAACCAAATTATTTCCTGCCCACAATTTAGAAGGAACAGAGGGTCGTAAATTATACGGTGGACTGCAAGAGGTATATGAAAAGCATAAAAGTAGTAACCAAGTGTATTGGATGGACAAAACAAGATACTCTGCTTTCGCTGGGACAGATTTAGAAATAAAACTACGCGAAAGAGGAATTACTGAAGTTCATTTAGTAGGAGTATGTACCGATATTTGTGTGCTTCATACTGCTATGGACGCTTACAACAAAGGCTTTAAGATTGTCATCCACAAGGAGGCAGTTGCTAGCTTCAACCAAGTGGGACATGACTGGGCATTAGGGCATTTCCAAGGCTCTTTAGGAGCGGAAATTATTTAATCGAATTTAAAAATAGGAGGTTTTGTTAAATGGAAAGGTTATATAACGACGATAGCTTGGCACTTCATACGGACCTTTATCAAATAAATATGGCACAAACGTATTGGAAAGATGGATTTCACAATCAAAAATCTGTGTTCGAAGTTTATTTTCGAAAGCTTCCCTTTGGTAACGGCTATGCTATTTTTGCCGGTCTAGAGCGAGTAATCCAATATATAAACAACTTCCATTTTTCTGATACTGATATCGATTATTTAAGAGAACAGGGCTATGAAGAGGAATACTTGAATTACTTAAAAGGTCTTCGATTCACTGGTACTTTGAGAAGTCTAAAAGAAGGAGAGCTGGTTTTTCCGAATGAACCAATTTTGCGCATAGAGGCTCCACTGGCAGAAGCTCAGCTGATTGAAACTCCTATTTTAAACATCATCAATTTTCAAACGCTTATTGCAACTAAGGCAGCACGAATCAAACAAGTAGTTGGAGATGATACAACTTTAGAATTTGGTACACGTCGTGCTCAAGAGATGGATGCGGCTATCTGGGGCACAAGAGCTGCTTATATTGCAGGTTTCAATGGGACATCTAATGTCAGAGCTGGAAAACTGTTTGGGATCCCTATTGCCGGTACCCACGCTCATTCATTGGTTCAGGCTTATATTGATGAATATTTAGCGTTCACCAAGTATGCCGAGAGTCATAAGGACTGTGTATTTTTAGTCGATACGTACGATACATTGAAGTCGGGTGTGCCGAATGCTATCCGAGTAGCAAAAGAGCAGGGGGACAAGATTAATTTTAAGGGTATTCGGTTAGACAGTGGCGACTTGGCCTATTTATCAAAAGAAGCAAGGAAGATGCTGGACGAAGCTGGGTTCAAAAACACAAAGATATCTGCCTCTAATGATTTAGACGAGGAAACCATTATGAACCTCAAAGCACAAGGTGCAAAAATAGATACATGGGGAATTGGAACAAAGCTAATCACTGCTTTCGACCAGCCTGCATTAGGGGCTGTTTATAAGCTTGTTTCTATAGAAGGAAAAGATGGGGAGATGGTGGACACTATCAAAATTAGTGCGAACCCAGAAAAGGTTTCGACCCCTGGCCTCAAAAAGGTTTACCGAATCATTAATCGAAACAATGGAAAATCAGAAGGTGACTATATCGCATTGGAAACAGAGGAACCTCAAAACGAGGAAAGATTAAAGATGTTCCATCCGGTCCATACATTTATCAGCAAATTTGTTACCAATTTCGAAGCAAGGGAATTGCATCATACGATCTTTCAAAATGGAATTCTTGTTTACGATCTTCCTTCCATTCAAGAAATTCGAGAAAATGTTATCGAAAACTTGGAGCTGCTTTGGGATGAATATAAGCGCCCACTTAACCCGGAAGAATATCCAGTTGATTTGAGTCAAAAATGTTGGGATAACAAAATGACTCGAATTGCGGAGATTAAAGAGAAGACTCATAAAATGATGAAACAAAAAAAATAGATTTACAGGAGGAAACAATATGGCTAGGATTGGAATCTATGGTTCATCCTTTGATCCCATCACGAATGTCCATTTATGGACGGCGAGTACAGTGGGACGCAGGTGTCGTTTGGATAAAGTAGTCTTTTTACCTTGCTCGCATAAGAGAAGGGACAAAGAGATGAATGTTGCAGATAGTCATCGTTGGAATATGATATTACTTGCTATCGAAAATAACGAAAATTTTGAAGCGGATGACTATGAGATGAACCAGGAAGCTTGGAATGCAAATACTTATGAAACGATGAAGCATTTCAAAGAAAAGTATCCAAATGATGAAGTGTTCTTCATAATGGGAGCTGATTTACTGGTAGACATAGGCGCTGGTAAATGGCAAAGAGGTGAAGATCTAGTGAAGGAAAACAAATTTATCGTAATGGCAAGAGATGGAATCGATATGCTAAAGGTAATCAGCAAATCACCTATCTTAAGAAACAACGATGAAGGCTTTCATCTCATAGACAAAGGCCTAGCAATGGAAATCAGCTCTTCCTATATAAGAGATGAGTTTGCAATGGGTGGGGAGCCAAGATATCTTCTTCCAGATAATTGTTACCAGTACATTATAGATAATTTACTTTATCAAAGAGAATAGATCGAAGACGCCTGTATTATTGTAACAGGCGTCTTTTTAAGTTTATGCAATAAGAGATTGAATAGAAAGTAATTAAAGATTGGAGAGGTTTAATGACTACCTATCAGCTTTGCCAAAAAATTAATGTAAATGAAGTGGAGTTTTATTGTGAATCTATCAAAGGTTCTAATGATAATCTCACGATTGTATTCGAGTCTGGGTATGGATGGGATAGTAATAATTGGCTTCCGATAAAGCATAAAGTCTCTAAGTTTGCTAACGTTTTTATGTATGACAGAGATGGCATAGGCAAAAGTGAGAAAAGTAATAAACCCAAACACAGTTTTCAAATTATAGAAAATTTAAGATGTCTTCTTCGTAAGTTAGATATTAAACCACCATATATAATGGTTGGTCATTCATTCGGAGGAATTAATGTAAGATTATATGCAAGTAAATATCCCCAAGAAGTAGTTGGAATAATACTTTTAGATTCTGTACACGAGGATCAAAACCAGAGAATGATACCCTTATTCACAAAGGAGGTCCAAGAAGAATACTTAGGGCAATTTGTGGTAGAAGCTTCCCTTGATGAATTTGAAGAAAGTCTGGAACAAGTAAGAGGAACAAACCTTAACACTATTCTCCTTATTGAAAAGTAATTTTTTATGTTAAAATAAAAAATGACATTTAAACCTTATAATGGATTTTCACAACTAGGAGATATGACGGGCATTTATATGCTTATATGAAAAAGCAAGAAATCAAGAAATAGCATTTTCTAGAGTTGATAATTTGATTTTTTTGTTTTAATTCGATAATCGAAACTATAAATCTAATTCTGGAAGTGAAATTAAAATGAAAAGAATATATTGGATCATTTTATCCAGCCTGATGATTGTAATTATGTTAATAGTTTTCTTTTTTTACAGAGCAGATTACCACGGAGTAATAAGAGGTTTAGAAGGTAATCAATTTACCTTATACCCTCTTAAAGTTAACCCTGAATACGAACATTATACTCCTGTAATATTTTTTTCTAAGGATACTTATGTGATAGGGGAAACCAATAGTATCACCGATTTAAAACATGGACAAGAAGTGGAATTGTGGGTAGAAGAAATCGATGAAAAGAAAATCGCAAAAAAAATTAAGGTAATAAATGAATAATAAACTAAAGTAACTTCCAACAAACTATTGTACATAAACTTATCAACCAGGTGTTGAATATCATTTTAATAGGTGATAAATATGTACTCAGTACACAGAATTGAATTGGATCAGTTTTTATTTGCGAATATATCGGAGAACTCATGGGATGATGAAGGCTGTTATTTGAGTTATATTTAGTAGTCTTAGAAGTTTTACTGCTCCCGAATATAACAAGTTATTGTGAAAAATCTATTTATACTCAAACGAATAAAGATTTTCGTAAGGAAATTATTTATAAATGATATATCAATACATTTATCAAAGGAGCACCAATATGATTAAGCTTATCGAAATGAAAGATCATGAATTTAAACAATATCTAGATTTTATGATACCTGATTATGCTAAAGACATTTCAAGCAACTATAATCTCCCTATGGATAAAGCAGTGGAAGAATCTGAAATAATGATGAAGGAATTATTCCCGAATGGATTATCTACAGAGGGACAATTTTTATACAATATTCACGACTCTCATATAAATAAGCAGGTAGGGATTCTTTGGTTTGATATAAACAAGGAAATTAATCGAGCATACCTTTATCATATTTTCATAATAGAAGCCTATAGGCAACTTGGTTACGCAACTAAAGCAATAGAGGAACTACAAGAAAGAGTAAAAGAGCTTGGAATGGATTCAATTGGATTAAGTGTATTTGGTAACAATAAAAATGCACAAAGACTTTATGAAAAAATGGGCTATACATCCTCATCAATGTCCATGTATAAGTTGTTATAATTTTATTTATAACTTATCTTATTCAACATGAAATTTGCATTTATGACTAAGCAACAGTCGAAACAAATAAGGAAACCTCTTGAATCATCCCCGATATGATTAACTTGTTGGCATAGTCATCCTAAAGATTTGCTTTCTCGGAAGACAAAACACCCCACATAGGGGGTGTTTGTTCAATCCTCTTTCAGTATATACAGCTTCACGTTGTAATAGCCTTCTAGGAAGTGAAGCGTCCCTTCAGGCGCAATGGCTTCCTCCAGGTACTGATAAGTTATATACGGTTCGGTCAATCCTTCGACACGCACACGCTCCACATTAAGACGAAGCTTTTCCCCATCTGGAATGTCCCCACCGCTCAGCTGATAGGAATACAGCTTGCGCGGAGGGTCGGTGAAGGATACCATCTCAGCACGCATGGAGTTAATTTCCTTGTACTCATCAATCTTTAGGGTCACCAGTGGCAATGTAAGGATATAGTACTCTTCTACCTGTTCCTCCCACTCTGTGATATGTTCCTCCTCATAGGAGTCCACGATGACACATAGGTAGAATCCGCCAAAAACGGTAGCAAGAAGGGTTATAAAGAACACCCCGACGAAGGCAAACAGACTGATCTTCCGAAACAAGAACCACATCAATATTAATGCTAGTACGATAAATGCTCCCCCGATGATTAACCAGCGCTCCGTAGAAGACAGGATAAGCGCCTCCTCGTAGGTACGTAACACATCTGCTTTTGTAATATCTTTTCCCCCTTTTTTTGTCCGTAAAGAGTAGCAACGTTTCTCCATCCTTCTCTATAAAGGATACCACGGAAAGAGGGGGGAAATCTAAAAAAGTTAAAATGATGGTTTTGTGTTATATTTTTACAAAATAAGTCATCAGGAACCTGAGCACTTACTTTCAATAATGCTCAAATGGGCGAAGGGACAGCCGATGCTCTGCTATCTCACTGGCGTCTGCATTTTCCTGAGCGTCCCTTGAAGCATGTGCAATCCCTCATGCAGGTATCGCTTAAATCTAAAGCTTAGGAATTATGTTAACTGCAACGGTTTTATTGTTTGTTTTCTCGTTTGAGTTGCTCATTTTATAATATTTTATCATTAGATGGTTTAGTTCATTTTGGAAAAGCGTAAATTGCTCATCAGATAAGGCCAATTCTATTAATGAGAATGTTGCTGTATCTTCAACGTTTTCCTTATCCTCTAGTAAAGTTAAATAATTTTGATATTGGGATAGTAAAACCAATTGATAGTTGGAAATATAATTTAATTTTTGTTCCTTTGTAAGGCTCTTCCAATCCTCGTCATTTATACCTGCTGCCTCTTCTTCATTAAGAGCATAAAATTTTTCAATGACGGATCTTACCTTCCTTTCCTTGACGATTTTTATGATACTTTCATCCAATAAAATTTGAATATGGCGATATAAGGTTGCTTGTGGCACATCTTTAATAATGGCAATCATTTCTAATGTGCTTACGCCTTCTTCTTTATTTTTCATTAGAGCTTGTAATATTTTCATTCTCACGGGGTGCATTATTACCTCTACTTTGTTACGCATAATTAGTTCCTCCTACAAGATAGATGTGATGTTATCAATATTTAGAGAGTTTCATTCCTATAACAGAGAACATTATCAAAAAATATAAAACAAAAATTTAGAAATGTACAGTGAAAAAAGTTATTGAGTTTGGTTAATTCTTCTGTTATCGTTATCGATAATGATAACAGAATGGAGTGAAAAAATCATGCAATTACACTTTGGAGTAAATGAAATTTCAGAAATTGATTGGGGATTCTTTTTGCCAATTATAATTCCTTTTTTTCTTGTAACACTTTTATTAATAATGATTGCCTTAATTGATTTATATCGTCATAGATCCACGAGACAAAATGTGTTTCTTTGGACATTGTTAATAATCTTCTTTAATACTATTGGACCTATTTTATATTTTGTGATTGGCAGAAGGGACGTAAATGAACATGCGATTAGAAATAAATAATATTACTAAAAGGTTTAAACATAAAACAGCTGTTCATCATTTTTCAATGGAGATGGATTCAAACGAATGTGTAGGTCTAATCGGTCCAAACGGTGCTGGTAAATCTACCCTAATACAAATCATTGCAGATATTCTAAATGCTGATGAAGGTAATATTTTGCTAGATGGAAAAAAAATCTCTACGAAAAAAAATCAGATCGGTTATTTACCGCAGTATCCTAATTTTTTCTCATGGATGACTGCTTATGAAACCTTACTATTTATGGGGACATTATCAGGTATTGCTAAAAACATATTGCAACAAGATATTCCTCTTATTTTAGAAAAGGTAGGACTAGCAAATGAGTCTCAAACTAAGGTAGAGATATTTTCAGGTGGAATGAAGCAGCGGTTAGGTATTGCACAAGCCCTCCTACATAAGCCAACAATAATAATCATGGACGAACCTGTATCTGCACTCGACCCAATAGGGAGAAGAGAAGTTTTGAATTTGATGAAAGAAATAAAAAAGGATACGACAATATTATTATCCACACATATCCTGGGAGATGCAGAAGAAATCTGTGAACGATTTGTTGTCATAAAAAACGGTCAGAAAATTGAAGATGCAACAAAATCAGATTTACTAAATCGAAATCAGGAAAGCGCTATATACATAGCTATTCCAAAAGAAAATTTTAAATGGTTACAAAAAGTTGACCAGTTGCCTTATGTTAAGAAGATAGTCAGCTATGAAGACGGGTTTAAAATATTCGTAAATGAACCAGAAGTAAATGCTTCTCAATTATTACAATTTGGTTTGGATGAAAAAGTTTGTTTTACAAAATTTGAGATAGGGATGAAAGAGAGTCTTGAAGAAATCTTTTTATCATTGGTGGTGGATGTATGAATACGTTTATAGCATTAAGTAAAAAGGAAATCAATCAAATGATTAGCGAATATAAAATTATATGGCTACCAATAGTTTTTGTCCTGTTAGGGCTTACTCAGCCGATTATGATGTATTATTTGCCACTTATTTTAGAAACCCTTGGTGGAGTGGAGGGCATTATTATTGACCCTACAATGACAAAACCTATGGGTAGTGAAGTACTTGCTTCGACACTTAACTCACAGTTTGATCAGTTAGGGATCATTGTTCTGGTAGTTGCTGTAATGAGTGTGATTCAATCTGAGAAAGCAAATGGAATGCTGGCATTTATTTTGACGAGACCAGTTTCTATTTCCTCTTATATAGGAAGTAAAATATTCACCCATTATTTGTTGGCAGTTCTTTGTATTGCAATTGGTTACACCGTGTCCTACGGTTATACTGCTTACTTATTTACGCCGATTCCTATTTCGCAAATGATTTTAGCGTTAGTTCTATATAGTATTTGGGTGTTATTTGTCATTACATTTGTAGTCATGATGAGTACATTTTTTACTAGCCCTGCGTTTATCGCATTGATAAGTATTGTTTTTCTTTTAATAAGCCGTTTATGTGCAGGTTTACACCCAATAATAGATACTTTTAATCCGGCAAGTATGAGTCTTCGAGCTACAAGCATTCTTATAACAGGTAATCTGGATGCTAGTTGGACAATTGATATTATAGCAACACTCCTCATCATTTTTGTAATGATGACTATAATGCACAACTGGATTGCCAAAAAGAAGTTTTAATAAATTCAGGAGAGTACAACAGTGAAGGAAGGTAGGCGTAAGTGCTAACTATTCTAAATTTAACCAAAAAGTTTGGTAAACAGGAAGTTTTAAAAGGCGTAGATTTACAAGTGAAAAAAGGAGAAATTTTAGGATTTGTTGGTGCTAATGGTGCTGGGAAGACAACTACATTACATTGTATCACGGGGTTGGAAGTGCAAGACGGTGGAAATATAGTGATAAATAATATACCGAAAACTCATGAAACAATATTTAAAAAGCAGTTTTATTTTATTCCGGATACAATTCATGTCTTTAAAAATATTTCTGCATACGATTGGATACATTTTGTTTTAAAGCTCTATGAAAAATTAGATGAAGAAAAGTTAGATTACTATATAAAGTCATTTGAAATGCAAAAGAGTATTTATAAACCAATGGGAACTTATTCTTAATTTTCAACTAGTGAGATTTTTTATTGCTTCGAGCTATTCAAAGCCCCAGCAGCTACCTATATATATTATGTTAATCATAGCTATATTTTATTTAGCTTCACAGTACCTAGGGGTTAATATAATGATTTACTTTTTAGGAACTTCTAAAGAATATTTGTTTTTCAATCTATTTATTTCCATGGCATTAACTTATCTATTGACAGCTTATTTTGCCGTTTCAGTTGTATTTAATCAGCGTGATTTTAATATCTTATCTAGTCTTCCTATTTCACCAAAACAAATAGTTAAAGCAAAAATTATAAGTGGGCTTGCTTTTCCTATAATTATAGTTGGAACGTTACAAATACCAATTTATTTTTTATTGTTTTATAAATATGAGATATGGGAAATTGTCCGAGCGGTGATTATTCTAACTCTTATAAATGTAATGACAGCATTATTTATTTTATTTATATTGTCTATTTCGAACCGCTTTAGAAGACTATACTCAAGTTCCTTATTGTACTTCGTGACAAATACATTATTAGTCGTACTAATTGGAGTAAGCCCAATTATGTATTTCTTTGAAATAATAAATACTGATATAGTGAGTCTTCAATTCTCATCTATGTCCGACATAATCACTACTTTATCAAGTTCGCTTAAAATGTACTATAGTTTTTCAATTCAAGAGCCACTTATAAAAGTTATAGTAACTCCACTCTTATCCAAAGTTAGCATGATAGATTTTCTCGTTATAGTCAGTAGTCTAATGGTAATCTGCGTGCTCTTTTTCATCTCTACAGTAAAGAATACAGCAGTTAACTATTACAAAAATGGGTTGCTAGAAAATAGTGTAGAAAATATGCCTAAGGTTAAGATATACAAAACGGAAAATATTTGGTCATATTACTTACAAAGAGAGTGGTGGATTATTCAATCAGAGCCATATTTTAAATTGCAAGTGATTTTAAGTTTGATTTTACCTCCACTATTCACCTTTATCTTTCTCATTGTAGCTCAGATGGATTTATTGAAGACGGAGTGGCTAATCGACAAAGAACTTTATATATTTGGATATATGATTTTGTTTGTAAGCTGTGTGGACAATATTAGTGGTACGCCATATTCGAGAGAGGGAAAGAATTATGCTTTTAGTATTGTACTTCCTTTAGATCGCCGAAAGGTTTTTCTTTCAAAAGTTGCAACTTCCTCGTTTATAAGTATCGCTTCCGTTGTAATCAGCTATATTATTTACCTGTTGTTTGGAAGAACCGATATTCTCAGCCTGTTGCTATTATTTATTACATTAGTCTTAATCATTTGTTATAACTTACTGTCTCCTATTCATGATATGCGACATCCATTAGTAAACTGGAAAACACCATCAGAAGCTGTAAAATCGAATCCTAATGTTTTAATCAGCCTAGTATCTGGTTCTCCAATATTAATTTTTATTGCCATCTGTCATGTCTGTCTACTCGTGTTCAATGTTTCTCAATGGATAGTGGCGATTACCATTGCAATCTTAACAGTAGCAATTACAATATTGACATTTATAAAGGTAATGCGCTCTAAATTTTAAATATGAAAGGAAGGGGAGAAATGAATGTAACTTTAGACCCAAGCAGCAAGATTCCTCTTTATCAACAGCTTGCTCAGCGACTCATATTAGAAATGGCTAAAGGAAATTTGAAAAATGGCGATCGATTACCATCTATTAGAGACTTGGCAATACAAGCAAATATTAACCTACATACCGTTCATAAAAGCTACAAAGAACTTCAGAATAAAGGTTTGATAGAAGTGAAGCCTAAATCTAAAGCTTTTGTTTTCACTGGAAAATCAAGTCCTCCAAAAGAAAGTAAACTGTATCATATCACTTCTAATCTGGAATTTCTTTTAGCAGAAGCATGTGTAATAGGATTAGATAAAGAAGAGTTACAACAATTATTCAATCAAATCATTCAAAAATATTCTATTTCATAACATATTTTTTCGTAAGTTTTATAGCAGAAAATAATCCCTATCTTTCTTATCGGTTTTAAGCGTTAAGACAGATAGGGATTTATTAATGAGTAAAGAGCTCATCTTAATGAAAAAAAAGTGGTTTTCCCTTCACAATGGTGGAAAAAAATAGCAAAACAGTCTCTAGTCATTGGACAATAATCTACTATATAATATATGTACAAAAGATAAATTGGAACGGAGAAAATTTCTTGACACACATTCTGGTAGTAATAATGGCAGGGGCAATAAGTTTGTTTCTTAGTTTATATATACGAGTCAAAGCTAAGGATGCTCCAGGAGTAAAGCCGTATATTTTAGTTACATTACTGTCATCGATTTTCACATTTGCCTATGCCTTCGAATTAGCAAGCACCTCTTTAAAGGAAATGAAGTTTTGGCTTGGTGTAGAATATCTTGCCATGCCTTTCATACCTGTATATGTTCTTTTTATGTGTTTAGAGTATGTAGGACGCAAAATAAAAACATGGAACTATGCTCTTTTCATCATTCCCATCACTACTATATTTATGATGCAAACGAATGACCTTCATCATCTTTATTATAAATCTATGAACATTAATAATGAAGGACCCTTCCCATTGTTAAAGCTAGAATGGGGGCCTTGGTTTTATATTCACGCCGTTTTCCTATTTGTATGCTTAACTCTATCTGTCTTCGTATTACTACGAGAATACCGTAAATCTTTGTCTTTGTTTCGTATGCAAATCTTATTGATGGTTGCAGGTTTTATTACCCCAATCATAGCGAATTATTTTTATTTAAACGACTGGAGCAAAGGTATTGATCTTGGTCCTATTTCTTTGAGTATCGCTTTTATTTTTCATGGCGTGGCTCTTATATCCTTACAAATGTTCAATGTCGCTCCGATTGCTAGGGAAAGTGTATTTGAAAGTTTAAAGGAAGGAGTAATTGTTTTAAATCAAAATAAGGTGATAGTTGACTACAATAAGGCTGCATTATTTTTAATTCCTCAGTTGAGTAACCATCATATCGGTAAATCGATAGCAGATGTCATCGATGACCCTATACTAAAAGGAAAATTAGATGAGGAATTAGAGTTCGATTATACTAGCTTACTAGAGGATCGAGCTATTCACTTTCGGATTAATTTTACAGAAGTGAAGAATAAAAATGGAGTACAGGTTGGTAAGATTATTACCTTTATGAATGTTACGGAAAAAGTGCAAATGGAAGCGAAACTAAAACAATTAGCAAGCCTAGATGGCCTAACACAGGTGTTGAATCGAACATTCTTTATGAAAAAATCTGAAATGCTATTTGATGATTTAATGTTGGATGGAGGGAATATATCTATTGTAATGTTTGACATTGATTATTTTAAAAGGGTAAATGACACATATGGACACGAGGCTGGGGATATAGTCTTGACTAGAGTCACAAGTATAGTAAAGGAAAAATTACGTTCTGTAGACTATATGGGTCGTTATGGTGGAGAGGAGTTCATTATTTGTATGCCTGAAACTACATTAATGGAGGCGACTAATAGAGCGAATATAATTCGACAAGCAGTTGCAGAAAGTTTAACGACTTTTAATAAAGTGGAAATTCAAGTGACATCAAGTTTTGGGGTATCCCATGCACTTTTGGAAGTAGGAGAGGAAAGTTACTCCATTCAACAATTAATAAGAGAAGCCGATCAAGCGTTATATGCTGCCAAGCATAAAGGTAGAAACTGTGTAGAGTTTTACAGTGCAGATGAACTTTTGCTGCAAATTTAATGAATATAACTTTTAAAAAATTGAGTGCAAGTGAGTAAACAGATGATCTGTTTGCTCTTTTTTTCTTTGTAAAGAACTAAGCGCATATGTATTTATTTAAGCTATCGGAATAGGTTTTTATACAAAAAAATAAGTATAAAGACTTGTGTGAGATTAATACAAAAGATTTAAATGTACAGAAAACTAATGCTCCTTCTGAATTATTTTAAGAGAAAAGGCAATTTAACTCTTTACGTTTCTTTGTAATAAATGGAATATTATAACTAACGAAAGGTTACTAGAGGAGGAGAAAGTATGTCTAGTAGTAGGGGAATATTGTATAATAAAGAAAACAGGCAATCCTTCCTTGTGCCCACTATGTGGAGTGCTTGCCTATGAAAATATTAGACGTAGACTTACTTCAAGATGGGCTAAAACGAAATATGGCTATGCTCGAGCGCCTGAGAACCGAGACAGAGAATATAGAAAGAACAGTAAGCGGCTTAGTTGAAATGGACGAACTGTTAAAGGGAGAGGGAGGCTATGCTATACGCGACTTCTATGCAGAATGTCACCTGCCCTTTCTACAATTCTTCCAGCTGTTTTCAGACACCTATGGCCAGACACTTGAACAAATAGAGTCTGCACTACAATCACTGGAGCCAGATTCGGCTGGATACATAATGCAAGAATTTCTAGAGGGAGAGCTGGAGCAGGGTCTAACACTTATCGGTAACCTGACGGAAGCCCTCACGAATGAGGCTAACAGTATAATGGATAGTGTCAGTGATATCGTGTCCTTGCCGCATCTCGATGACAGTGCTGTCCAAGAGGGTGTCATTACTTCCAAAAAGAAGCGGGATGACACCGTTCAACAGTTGAATGAGTTCGATTACTCTCAGACAGTATCATTAAATCCTGTGGAACAAGATATCCAGACGATGGACACATGGCTAACGGATATAGAAGGAATGTATCAAAGCGGTCTAACCGATGTCCATTTTCAGTCGCCTCAGTGGAGGGTGAACCCATCAAGGAAAAGACTGGTATGGGAACTTGCAACTCGAGAATCTGTTCTTCCAAAGCTAAAAAAATACGCTTTAACCGAAGAACTTTCCAGTATGCTTCAAACTTATCTCGAAGGGGTGTCTCCCATCTCGTTTGGACTTGGTGGGCAGATTTCCAGTCCAAATGTCTTTATAGGTCCTGCACTGAATAGGATGAGTACCGGGAATCAATTTAATTTAAGTCATTTGAAGAATAACTTAATTCCTTCCGTGGAACAGTTGGTTAGTGCTACAGAGGCTGAAACACTCATCAGTAAAGCAGTCGATGAAAAACAAGTCTTTGACGAGTACGTTAGCTTCCCAGAAGTGAGCACCATCCAAGGTAAATACTATACATTACCGGATGGCAGGATCTTACGTCAATACTATGGGAAGACAGGAGCCTACGAGTATAAATATGTCAACAGCATTCCGGAAGATCAGCTCGGCGATTCCAAAACGTTAGAAGATATATTCCCCGCAATTAAAGTGATGGATGAATTTTTAGTAGGAGACATCATCACCATGGTAGAGAACCCTTCACCTGGACCCATTGCGGAGGCAGCGTTATTTACAGTTGTCAAACCACTTAAAATAATAGATAAGATTAATGATGGCTTCAAAGATGGGAAAAAGATAGAAAAGGTTGATGGTAAGGGTACAGATAAAGATAATATTTTTTCTAATGGGTCGTTTAATCATGTGTTTCATGGTGAAATAAACAAAAAAAGTAAAGCGGTAGGTTATCATCATGAAAGTATGATGGGGGGCAAAATAGTTGAGGTAACTGACCCTCCTAATAAATATGGAGTATACCGAGCAATAATTGAAATTGA
Source organism: Psychrobacillus sp. FSL K6-2843 (assembly GCF_038626375.1). NCBI lineage: Bacteria > Bacillati > Bacillota > Bacilli > Caryophanales > Bacillaceae > Psychrobacillus > Psychrobacillus sp. FSL K6-2843. Next base: position 1,585,807 of record NZ_CP152021.1, read on the forward strand.
AGGGAAAAATAAAAAAGTTCCTTCTACATTTTTTCCAGCTGATTGGAATAGGGTACAAGTTGCGGATGCGATAAAACAGGCTTACAGTAATAGACAAGTGTTAAAAGATAATTTATATGAAGGCATTTTACCTAACGGTATGAAAATTCAGATGAGGTTAGACCCTGAAGGTAAAATTAAAACTGCTTACCCTATATATTAAGGAAGTGTACAAATATGAAATATGAAATTACATTTAAGGAATATGAAAGAAGTATTGAAGTGGAGGTTCCACATGCTATTTCCGCAGTAGCAATACTTCTAATGGGCGATGTTCAAAGCAACAGTCAGCCATGGTTAAAATTAATAAACAAAGTTTTAAGAGGCGAGTCAAATTATGAGGAATGTACAGGTAATAATTGTACATTAGAGATTAATCAAGATATAACAAAAATACTAGATAACTTTAGTGAGGAGGAAGATGAATGTATAATTGAAACAAATGAGCTAGTGAAGATAATAGAATTGTGGACAGAAAAGATAAATAGCACTGTTGAGTAAATGGTTAAAACCTTGAATGGCATTATTTGCACTGACCTAAAGAATTGAGACAAATAAAAGCACCTTTCGTTGAAAAACGGGTATACAATACCTAAATTCAATGCGGAGGTGTTTTTATCTATGGGGACAAGAGTCAGTTATCCGATAGAAGTGAAAATGAAGGCAATTGAAATGCGATTGGCTAAAGTACCGGTAAAAGAAGTTGTGGAAAAATTAAATATTCGGAACAAAACGCAACTAAAGAGATGGATTCATTGGTATCGAAATGGAGAAATGCATCGCCTTAAACAGCCAGTTGATAAACAATATGCCTTTGGAAAAGGGCCGGAATACGACAGTGAGACAGCTAAACTACAGGCAGAGAATCGGTATTTGAAACAGCAGATTGAAGTCTTAAAAAAATACAAGGAATTGGAAAGGGAGTGGCGCCAAAAGTAGTAATCCAATTAGTCGAAGAATTAAAGGATGTTATGCCAGTAGGTGAGATCTGTCGGCATCTAGATGTAGGTCGCTCGTCCTATTATCGTTGGAGAAAGGCTGCGGATCAACTAACTCCAAAAGAAATTCGAGATCAGCAGATTGGCGACTTGTGCAAACAACATAAGTTCCGATATGGTTACCGAAAAATTTCAGCTTTGTATCCAGGTGTTTGTGATAAGACCGTGCAGCGTATCAAGCAAAAATATGGTTGGCAGTGTAAAGTGAAGATGAAGAAACGGAAGCGTACCGGGCAGCCGGCTTACGTCGCACCGAATTTATTGGCACGTGATTTTACAGCATCTAAACCCTTGGAGAAACTAGTCACGGATATTACGTACTTGCCTTATGGCCAATCAATGATGTATCTTTCTAGTATTCTTGATGTCTACAATGGTGAGATTGTGGCCCAAACTATCGGTTTTAAACAAGACACCGATTTCGTGTTGGACACGCTTAACCAATTGCCTGAGCTACCCGAAGGGTGTATTCTGCATAGTGACCAAGGTTCGGTTTATACATCCTATGCTTATCAAAAAGCAGTCAAAGAAAAAGGAATTACCATGAGCATGTCCCGCAAAGGCACGCCAGCTGATAATTCCCCAATCGAAACGTTTCATTCCACGCTAAAGTCTGAAACGTTCTACCTCGACGATATCTATCGCACAACGAACGCACGTGTGATACAGATCGTCGAAGAATTCATTACTTATTATAACAATATCCGTATTCAAACGAAACTAAACAGCCAATCGCCGGTTCAATACCGTCAATTGGCTGCATAATAGGGTGTTTTATTCCTGTCTCAAAAGAATAGTCAGTGCCATTTTTTCAAGGTTTCTTTTTTTGTGAGGCTAGCTACCCAGTGCCGTATAACTCCGATTTATTCAGAGGAAAAGTGATAATACTTGTAGACCATATATAATGTTTTAACAATTTATAAAGTACATACTACACTTATAAACCGTATAATCTATTTAATGTATTATACCTCTTCATAAAATTATCCAGGATCAGCATCAGGTTCAAGATGGACTGCACAGATAAAAATCGGAAATAAACAGTTAAAATCAGACGGAACATGGACAAAAAATCAGTCTTTAAATTAGCTTCATATTCTAGTGAAAGGGAAATAAAATATGGATATAAATGAAATTAAGAATCTACCTGATAGAATAACAACTGGAATACTAATATCAAAGTTTCAAAACGCATTATATCAATATAGAAATAATGTAATTTATTAATCCTTAGTCAACTAAGTGTTGTAAAGTATGTTATTGACGAAGCAAAATTTGGTACTTCACAATTAGGAACAATCAAACTAGATGGTCACCAGATGTCGAATGATTGGTTGTTAGGTATTGGTTCGGGAAAAAGCAGAATATTAAAAGCGGTTAATGGAGATGATAAATTAGCTACAGAAATTTCGGATGCATTAGAAAATGGTCAAATTGAAAGAGTTTTATCCAAAGTTAATTCAAAAGGAGAGACAATTACATTTCGTTTGGATTCAGAAGAAAAAATTGTAGGAACTTGGCCATAATTGAAAACACAATACGAGGTGGAATTTAATGAGGGATTTGCTATGTAATTTAGAATATTTAAAGGAAACAATTGACTTTAAAGAGAAAGTAATTAAAGAAAAAAATATCAAAATAGAAGAATTAAAACAAGATATACAAAAAAATGTTCAAAAATACCCATTGGATAACGAACAAATTATATTTAATACAAGATCTTCATTGTTTCAGATATATACTGAATTGATACGGGCCAAGTACTCATTAGGAAGAGCATGTGCTGATTTAGAAGAAGATTATCTAGAATCACTAATACTACTAGAGTATATTGGATATAAAAAAGTGCGTTATATTAATTTTATTTGGATGGTTGCTTTAGGAATACTCCTGGAAACTGACAAAGAAAACATAGATAGGTTAGCAAAGATTGCAGATGGTGAACAGGTAGACGATGTTCTATTGGATTTCTTGTTATATTCATATAAAATTGAGCGAAAGATAAAATCTACACAATTTGAATTGAAAAACCCTTATGCTAAGTCATTAGAAATTATTGAGCTAGGTTTCAGAAATAAAGTAGTAGCATCTACTAGACTAGAAAAATATATCGAAAAAGAATGGTTTCAAGGACACTATAGTTATGGTTGGAAGAACTCGCATAAAGAGCCAGGTTATCTTGGCTTTTGGAGTTTTGAAACTGCAGCCCTAGCGAAAATTCTGGAGTTAGATGACAGTCCACTAAAAGCAAATAACCATTATCCGTACGACTTAGCTCATTACAAAAAGGACATTGTATTTAATATTGGGCCGTTAAAACAGGTAGGAAAAGATGAAGAGTCACTAATAGAAGAAGATTATCCTTTCGGGATTGAAACTAATCGTAATTTAGAACAAATTATACCTAAAAACTATCATCAAATTGTCAAACAAATAATCAATGACTATAACAATATTTCCTCTGCAGAATTTTGGATTAAATATAATCTGAAAGATATTTGGTTTGAGGAAGAAGAATTTGTTCGGGATAAGAACAAAAAAGATTTACTTGGTACATTAATCGTTTTTGCCCTCGTGAATCAAGGATACATTTTACAGCTTGATTATAAAGAAGAAGTAGAAGATTATTTAGATGAAATACCTAATGACTGGCACAGACAGGATGTGAAATTAGTAAGATTAGAAATGGATAACGATCAAGATTACTATATGTATGTTCCAGTAACAGTTCAATTGAAACATCTCTTTGAAGTAAAAATAATTAATGAAATATAGTAATCTTAACATGGGAGTGTTGGAAAACGATTTTTCTTAAGCGTTTTCTAACACTCCTTCTTTCTTAAATGCACTTTTCCAAGTTCCCTTCAATCTGAAGAAGATATATTCCCCGCAATAACAGTGATAGATGAATTTTTAGTAGGAGACATCGTCACCATGGTAGAGAACCCTTCACCAGGGCCCATTGCGGAGGCAGCGTTATTTACAGTTGTCAAACCACTTAAAATAATAGATAAGATTAATGATGGCTTCAAAGATGGGAAGAAGATAGAAAAGTAAGGGTACGGATAATGCTAAAAGGCCAGGGGGATATCTAAAGGGAGATGTTGATGAACATGGCTATTTAAGTCCTGGGGTTAATCGCGCAACAGGAAATAAAAATATTGCTTCAGATAATCGAATACAGTCTCACCATCCAATACAAAATGAATGGGCGAATAGATGGGCTAGAGAGGGAGGATTTGATTATAACGAAAAGAAAGCTTCCGCAATACTTCTCCCTTCAAGCTCGGGCCAATCCCATGCAATAATTTCTTCTATGCAGAGGAAACGGAGAAAAACTGAGGGCTTTAATACAGATATACGTTATGAATTTAATGAGAGCTATAGGGAAATGATTGAGGCAGGAGTTGATCCAAAAACTGCCCGTAAAGCAATGGGAGACGCATACAAATATTTTGATAGTTTAGGAGGATTTGTCAAATGATTAATTTATCCAAGGTTTCAGACTTGGCAAAAAATACAGCAGCAAGTGATATTGAAATACAAGAAGTAGAAAATCTATTAAAATTAGAATTACCGAATGTATACAAGGATTTATTAAGATATACAAATGGGTTTTCAATAGGTGGTGGGTTGGTTATTTATGGTACGGAAGATATAGTGGAAAGAAATGAAACTTGGGAAGTAGATGAGTATGCAAGTGGGTTTATTGCTATCGGTGACGATGGTGGAGGAAATGTTTTTCTAATGCTTCAAGATGCGGATGAAAAAGAGGTATTAGTTATTGATTCTGGGGATATGAACCCAAGCCATGCTAATTTAGTTACCTCGGATTTTAACAAATGGGTGAATAGTGGTTGTTTAAATGAAATAGTACAGAAAACAAGTATTGAGATTCCTAATACTTGTAATATTTTGTTAGTAAAACCTCCAAATGAAGGCTTAAAAGATTTAATAAAAATAAAGAACGTATTAGGAATTGAGATTTCAACAGGAGATTTGCTTAAGGGTTCAAAAAATCCTCCATTTATATTAGTAGAAAGATTTCCATATGGTAAGGCGAAAAAACTAATGGAAAAATTAGGGTCAACTAGTACGGTGCTGAGTATAGAACCTATTCGACACTGACTATCCTTTTCGGGGCCGTAATAAAACATAAAACACTCTATTATGCAGCCAATTGACGGTATTGAACCGGCGATTGGCTGTTTAGTTTCGTATGTATTATGTATTATAAGAGTAATAATGGCTTCAAAGATGGGAAAAAGATAGAAAAGATTGATGGTAAGGGTACGGATAAATATCAAGTTGGAGCATATAAAGATATTAAAGGAGTAGAAGGACTTGATGCCCATCATGCAGGACAGAAGGCAGCAATGAAGAAATTAGTAGATAATTATGATTTAAATACTGGACCTGCAATTAATGTTCCAAAGGTGGGGCACACCATTAAAGAGCCTAATGGAATAGTTTCAAGAAGTACAAAAGGAATAGATAATCCTAGACAGTTATTGGCAAGAGATATTAGCGAACTTAGAAGAGTCTATGATGACATACCGAATTCTGCTTTAAAAGAACTTATTGAATTAAACAAAAAAATGTATCCGGAAATGAGGAAATAAAATGAATGATATTTTTATTAAATCACTTTATGAGTCTATCGTTAATGAAAACCTTCAACTATACAAAGACTTGTATGTAACAACGAATGTTACTTCTAAAACAGATGATTATTGGAAAAAAGCTATTGGTTTTTACGATAGTTTAACAGACGAAAATAAAGATATACTAATGAATATAATTGAACAAACTATGATTGATACTATTTCAAACATGCTAGGAGTAATTGATGGAAGCTCAACTTTAAACGATTGTTCGTTAGAACCTAAATTACTGCTTGACTCTATTGATACAGAGGGAGAATTGCAAGATTTATTTTTAGAATTAATAGAAGAAAGAGATAGTAACAGCTAAATGAAATTTATATAACAAAAGATTGCTTGAAGAGAAAAGTTTAAATAACTTAAATGAATTCATAACCTTGATTGGCTAAATGCCTTTCAAGGTTTTTATTTTAATTAATATTAAATAAGATGATATTTGAGTGAGAAAATAAGAAAATGATTTGTTTGAGAATCGAGAGCTCACGAAGGTAGTACCATCATGGAGTTTGGTTTTAATACAAAGATAGTTTGACAAGTACGATAATTAGGCGAGATGACATTTTAAATGGCAGGAGTAGTTAATGACATGGAATGGCTAAAAAACTAACGAGAATCACAAAGCCCGTAGCGATAAACAATGGCTAAGTAAAAAGGTGTTCTTACTCTGGCGCAAAACTGAATGAAGAAGCATTTAACCAGGATATAATACTCAAATTTATAAGCGTATTTAGAAATACCTTAGCTTAAAGAGAAAGTTTATACACTTTTAATCCAGGGTTTAATTTAATAAAATCTATTTGTAGAGTTTGGAAAATAGCTATGTAACAGAGGTTTAAGTTATTTTTAAAAAGTGTTTTTTATATAAAAGCTAGTATTTCAAATATGTTTTTAGGGTATGATGGAGGATATAAATGAATTCTACTAAGAATGAAAGTTCCATAAAATTAAAGTTAATAGAAAGTGTTTTATATTATTTTTGTATAACATTTCTTTTGTTTGGATGGTTTTTTAATCATGCAAAAATAGAGGAATACCGGAACTTAGGTATACTTGGGTTTATTTCATGTGTATATACGTTTCTATTATTTCTACAAATATTTAAATGTCGTATGAAGCTGTCTATCCACCTAATTAGTTGGATAATAAGTATGTTAGTTTTGGTACTTATTTTTTATATAGTTACGTGAAATATACCCTTTATAAGGAATGGAGAATTTTATAAAATAAACAAGGGCTATCATAGAAGAGTATTTCGTATATCTTAAATCAGCTTCAAACATGTTAATACGAGTAAGATAAGTATAGAGATAGGGGATCAATATGTACACCGATTCAGAAATAAAACGATTATTTACAACAGGAGAATTCGCAAAGCTTTGTCATGTGAAGAAACAAACATTATTTCATTATGATGACATTGGGTTACTTTCGCCTGAGGTGAAATTGAATAACGGTTATCGTTACTATTCATATGATCAATTTGAGTTATTTCATATAATTAATTTATTTAAGGAATTAGATATTCCACTTAGTGAAATTAAAAAGCTTGTACATCAAAAAAATCCTAAAGAAACTGTTAATGTCTTAAAAAATAAATCAGTAGAGATTGAGGACAAAATAAAACAACTAACATACTTACAAAAGATGCTCGAAGTGAAAATCAATCTTGCAAAGCAGGCGCTTGAAAAAGATTCAGTCAGTATAACTATTCAATACCTTGATGAAGAGCGCTATATGTTAAGTGAAAATATACTGAATTTAAGTGAACGTAAATTCATTGCAAAATTATCGGAATTTATCCATCACATACAATCCAAGCATTTAGATTTGGGCTACCCTCTAGGCGCAATCTTGCAAAAGCAACAGATTTTAGAGAAAGATTTTTATCATTATAGTCATGTCTATATGAAAGTGAGTGAATATACAAAAGAGGACAATATTCATAAACGACCAGGTGGCTATTATGTGATTGGATATCAGATTGGTGATACAGCTGAAGAAACTTATGCAGGCTTAAAAGAAGCTGCTGAGCAAAATGGCTATGTTATAGGGTCTAATGCATATGAAGAATACGTATTTGATGGCATATTTTTCGGTGAGAAAAAAGTGCAGGTGACTAAAATATGTTTACAATTAATAGAAAAACAAAAACAAAATTAGCAGGTGTCTTGTTGTGAATTCAACAGGACACCTTTTGTTTAAGAGGAAAATATAAGAATTTCCTTGACTATACGGTTACCAAATAGTTTAAGTTTAAGGGGAAGGCAATATAAAAGAAGGGTTTTGACATTATGTTCACAGAAATTCGTGACATTACAGATTCAAATAAGCAAGAAATTTTAGGTTTACACATAGCAGATGAACAGGAAGGATTTATTGAAACGGTAGTTCAATGCTTAAATGAAGCAAAAGAGGATTCGAGGTTTATTCCAGTCGGTTTATATAAAGAAAATGTACCAATAGGATTTGCGATGTATGGTCCATTTCAATACCCAGATGGTATGAGAGTATGGCTAGACCGCTTTTTTATCGATGAACATTATCAAGGAAAAGGCTATGGCCGCTATTACTTCAAGTTACTCATTTCATTTCTAGCCAATAAATATTCATGTGAGCGAATTTATTTAAGTGTTTATGAAAATAACCTTGTAGCAATTAAAATGTATGAAAAGTTTGGTTTTAAATTTAATGGAGAACTTGAAGTACAAGGAGAAAAAGTAATGGTATTGAATTTGAAAAATATGCAATGGTAATTTCTCGATTCACTTCTCTAAGAAGAATTACTTTAGAAAATGCTCAACAGTCACAGTTATGACTGTTGAGCATTTTTGAATCGTGTTTGTGGCATATCCCTCTTTTCTTCGTAATATAAGTAAATGAAAAATAATACGGAGGGTTTTAATGATGAAGAAGGTACTAATATTTACTGATATGGGAATCGATGATTCTATTGCATTATATTACGCTCATTTAAATAAGAATATTGAAATTATTGGTGTAGTTGTAGATTATGGTAATGTATCCAGACAAAAAGCGTTAATAAACAGTCAGTATTTATTTCAAGTTTTTAATCTTTCCAAGGATATCCCTATCATTCGTGGAGCGGAATTCCCTTTGACCGGGGAACAGCCATCTTACTATCCTGAAATACACGGTCCGCATGGTCTTGGTCCCATAACGCCAAATCAAGTTCAAGGAATTTCTGTAGGTCAATTTTTAGAAATAGAGCATTTAATAGAAAAATATGAAAATGAGTTAATAATAGTTAATATGGGACGCCTTACTTCACTTGCTACGTTGTTTATTCTTAACAATTGCCTAATGAAAAAAGTGAAGGAATACTATATAATGGGTGGCGCATTTTATGTTCCTGGAAATGTAACATCTTTCGCAGAGGCTAATTTTCATGCTGATCCTTTAGCTGTAGAAATCGTTCTTACTAATGCTCAAAACACTACATTGCTCCCATTAAACGCAACTAGTAAAGCTATCATAACGCCACAAATGATTAATTATATAGACTACTTTGATAAAAGCAGAGTTCTCAAACCACTTTTGAAGTTCTATAACAGGGTTTATATGACGCGAGACCCTCATCTTAAAGGAAGTCCCGTACATGACGTATTGACCCTTATGGCATTCACACACCCAGAATTTTTTTCATTTTACTCGCATCCAATACAAATTGAAAAACGTTTAGAAGTTGCTTCAAGAGGACAAAGTATATTGGATACAAGCTTTAGTGACAAAAGAAAACATCGCGTAGCACTAGATTTAAACTATCAAAACTTTTTTAATCACTTTCTCTTAATCATGTCAGGTAAACAAGAAGAGTATAATACAATTTGAATTAAATTGTTCATTTATTCGAATACACCATTTCTCACTAGTTCAAAGTCAACTTTAACATTTACTTTCATAGTTTTAAACAACTCATGCCACTTTTCATTGGTAAGCTTGGAATTTCTTACTGAGCTTCTATACGATTCACCAAATCCAAAAACATCGGATTCATATTTTTGACCGATAGAAATTACTCTTGATATTTCTCTTTTTAGGTTATTACTAATACCTTTTTCAAGCTCGTCTACTATTTTGGGGTTGCCTACATCGATGTCTGATCGAAGCTCCAATAACCTTCCCTTAATGGTAATGTTTAAGTCGAATTCAGGAGTTGTCGAATTGACTAATTTCAATTTTCTGTCGGTCTTTACGGTATCAAATGCTAAAGGAATCTCATCAAAAGGATTTTTCATTAATGAAGGGGAGATATCTTCTTCTTTTAGCTTGGTTTGAAAGTTTCCATGTTTATAATTATCTCTGATTATTTTTACAAAAAAGCTATCTTCTGCGGAAAGCCTGCCTGACATATTACCATCTTTGAAAAGGGCAATGCCAGATATTTCAACAAATTCTTGATCTCTTTTGATAATTGGCATAACAATGTTTCTGCCAGCTGAGTAATAATCACGTGCTATTACATGGAGGGTTGATGAAATCATGTACTCAGATTCAATGTTTTGTTCTAATAATCTGTATATATGTTGTCCAATATCTTCTATGTTTTCATATTTATATTCAAGTAAGGATGACATTGGTCCTTCAACTACTGCCATGTAGACCCCATTGCTAACACTAGCGTTTTCTAAATGGGCATCAATAAAGTAATGAATATCATCCTTAGCTATCTCTTCGCTGAAAAGAATAACTCTCATCTGTCCCACCATAATTTTTTTTGAGAGCTTTCGATTTGTTTTTACACGAGCACCTTTACTTGTTGCTTCCTCTGCCGTGACAACCTCCACATTACTTTGAAATTCTGGACTCACTTCACGAATAACTGCTGTAGTTTTAATATTTTCTTCTTCACTACCGATATCATAGCCAACTAAAGTGGTTAATCCGATTCTATCAAGAATATTTGTCTCTGCACACCCGACCAAAATAATGCATAGAAAAAGTGTTATTAAATAGAAGCTCAACTTTTTCATTCTTCCTGCTCCTTTTTAGTTGTGAATTTCTTTTTCGCCACAGCGACTAAGTATAAGAAAATAGGGTAGACAAAGACAATATAAAATGCGTATTTGGCAAATTCGTTGTTAAAGGAATTGATCTGAATTCTGCTTTGAACAACTAAAGTACCTATTAAAGCAACAAAGGAGAATAGCCATACGAATTTACTCCCGCTAATTTTTACTATTCGTGTTGTCGCTCTATAAGCTGCCCATACGTAAAAACATAGGTTCGGTATAATAATCAGCATCCAGTAACAAACAGCAACATACTCAAATCTTTCAACAAACGGAAAACTTATGAAGCTAAATAAGGTTAAAGTCGCCCAAACTGTTTTAAGTAACTTTCCTTCACTATAATAAGTAATCGAAACCAACATAATAGAAAGATAAACCAATGTAGTAGCTAATAAAGCCAGGTGAGCATGCTTCTTCACCTTTTCTTTTTCCTTTATGTAAGGGTAAATACTATAAAGAATTTCGAAGCCAATAATAGTGAAAGTCATTGAATGAGCTCCTTTTAAAATAGAGCTTATTTTTGTTTCTAAAATAGGCAAGAGGTTAGCTGCTGTTGAATATTCAAGAGGAATTGTTAAAATTGGAAGAAGCCACAACGACAATATAACGCTAAAAAAAGAAACCCCCACAATTACACGGAGCCCACCTGTAAAAGCATAAATCACGATTAACAACAATGTAGAAGAAATAAACCATGTACCTAAACCGGGGAATATCCATGTTTGGATTACTTCAATGTAGTTGCGTAAAATAGAAAAGAAGGCAAAGCTACAATATATAAGATAGGTAGCATTCAATAAATTTCCTATCGATTTTCCATACACATCTTGATGGATACCATATAGGTCATCGGAACCGTATAACTCTAAGGTTTTTATCATAAAAAAAACAACAATATGTGTGGCAAGTCCTGCAATAATTACTGAGATCCAAGCGTCATGTTTAGCATCTTGATACACAACACGCTGAAACCCTTGTACCCCAACACCTATTTGAGCACTATGAATCACAAAGAAAAGTAAAAAAGCATTAAGCATTTCATTTTGGCTAATTTTTATGGAACTTTTCATTATTTCACCTTTTTTCAGGTTTTATAGGCTCTGTATCATATTTTTTCTTATTTTTTGCTTTAGTACTGGTAGGTCTTTTGCTTGTAAATGGTAAGGGCATTCTGATAATACTATTACTCCAGTCTTTTAGACGAGGAGGATAAAATGGAGCGGTATAAGGAGTCCCCATACTGGATTGTCTTAAAAGATGAATAAGGATAAAACAAAAAGCAAGCATAACGCCAAAAAATCCCCAGAATCCTGCTAAAATTATTATTGGAAATCTAAGGACCCTAATTACATTACCCATCATGTAACTAGGAGTTGTAAAAGAGGCTAATGCACTTAAAGCAATAATAATTATTAATATATTGCTGGTAATTCCCGCTTGCACAGCTGCAGTCCCAATTACAATACCTCCAACGATACCAATAGTTTGGCCAATCTTTGTCGGCAATCGACCGCCGGCCTCTCGTAATAATTCAATAATGATTTCTAACAATAATGCTTCAAATACTGGGGGGAAGGGCACCAAAGCCCTTGATTCACTAAGTGGTACTAAAAATGCTTGCGGTATAACTTCGTAATGAAAAGTCAATGCAGCAACGTATAAGGGTGTCAAAAAAATAGATAATACTACAGCACTAAACCTTAATAATCGAAGAAAGGTTGCTATTTGCCATCTAAGATTTTGATCCTCTCTACTTTGAAAAAATTCTATAAACGATTGGGGGCAAATGATTGCCATGGAACTACCATCAACAATTACTCCCACTTTTCCGTTTAATAGGGAATCGCAAAACCTATCAGGTCTCTCAGTAAGAAGAAACTGAGGAAAGATTGACATAGAGTTATCATCAATCATTTGTGTAAGAGCGGCACTATCTATCAAAGCATCAAGTTTGAGGCTCGTAATTCTCTGTCTTAACGAATTGACTATTTCTTCTGAAGCGATTCCGTTCATGTACAATAAAGTAACTGATGTGTTTGTTAGTTTGCCAACTTTGAATTTTTCTAAACTTAGATCGGGACTGATTATGTATCTACGTACAAGAGAAATATTTGTTGAAATGCTCTCATTGAATCCAACCTGTGAACCAATTACTTGAGATTCGTTTTCTGGTGCCGACAAACTACGCGACTCATTTTTAGAGATGCTTGCTAGAACAACTTGAGAGTTCCCTTCCACATGAATCAATACTGTTCCATTTACCATTGATTGAATTGCTTCATCTAGGAGATCTGACAAGTCTATTTCAGGTATGGATAGATTAGCTTTAATGCACTCTGGAGAATCATAACTTTTTTGTTGCAACTCTCGCAGGATATGCTCATTTAAGGTCTGTCCATCCACAAGATTATCAATATAAATAATAACAAGATTAGGAGTAATGTCTCTTACAATCAAATCTGATGGATTGTTTGTTAACTCCCTTATTTCTTTTATAAATAAACTGTTTGAGGCAGAAATAGTTTTTTGCGTGGATTCTGTTTCTTTCCCTTTTTCGACTGAAGGAAGATTTTTAAAGAAAGACAGTTTAAATTTCATATCGTGTATTGTCCTCCTTCTATTCTAGACTTCATATTTAGAATAGGTTATAGAGTTGTTATTTATACTTATGTGGTAATTTTCTTTAACTTTTAACTAAGTATTTAACTACTATCAAACCCAGATGTTATTTAAATTAGATAAAAGCCCACTTTCTCAATGTGAATTGAAGTTTAGTGGGGTAGGTTATCTATCTCCAGGCTATAGGAACGAGATTTGAGTGTTTGGTAGTATTTGATGGTTGATATCGGAAGTCGGGAGTATAGATAAACTTGGACTAATGGGGTTAGAAGTGCAATGAATGGGGTTGAAGCTAATGGATAATTATGATAATCCGGTTAATAATATAATAAGTTATGAAAAACTCTTAGCTTTTTTAGAAGAGGGTAGAGAAATCGAATTTATTTATAAAGATAAAGAGTATTTTATTTCTCATTCTGCTAAAGAAGGTCGAGCGTTATGGTATGGTAAAACAAGATTAAGTGAGTATTTTGCTATGAAAGATGTAAGTAAGTTGGAGGATATAAAAATAAAAGGTGAAAGTATAGCTGATTTACTTAAAAATAAAAGAGAAGAAATTAAGATTCAAACAATATTTTAATTAAAAAAATAAAAACCTTTGCGCATGATAATTAATCCATAATTTGGTTATATTACATCTAAATCCAACTTGGAGTTGTTTTTTTCTGCATTAAGAGTTAGTTAACCGAGACATCAGAAATGGTGCTTTTTTTATTTCCTTGAAAGGTAGTATTAATAATTTGATCATATTACTACTCTTTTTAGAGACAAGGAGGGAATACACTGATAAATATGGAAAAGTATGGAAGTAGAATGTTAGTGGAAATCGCTGAGCTTCAGAAAATCATACACTGAAGTCATTGAAAGTATAGAAATCGTCAAAATTTCTAGGCGGTTAGCTCACGAAAATACTAAAACTACTTTAGGAATCATAAATATTATTAAGTAATTGGACTACTCGCGGACAGTTTAATGAATTTGATTTTCATATCTAGTGAAAAAAAGGAGGGATTGATTTGAAAAGGTTGAAGAGTTTATCATAGTGAATTTTACAGTATAAGATTTATTTTTAGTTCTGCATCTGGTTGGCAAGAAGATATTATTAGGAGGAAAGATGTGCAATGGATAATAAGTTAAGTTATTCTAAAAACCACCCTATAAAAAGTATCATTCTGATTGAGGTCATTTTTTTACTATTGGTTTTTATAGCGGGTGCAATCGCAACTATAAAGCAATTAAGTTACAATTCTCCGATATTAATATCGTTTATACCAACAGCACTAGTGTTAATTATTTATTTTACATGGAAGAGAAAGTGGACTTATTTTGGTTTCAAACGAGAACTGACAAGAACAAATTGGATACCCTATTTACCACTACTTGTTATTTTGATCGTATTATGTTTTCAAGGCTTTAGTTCTCAACCTCTTAAAACAATTATTTTCTATGTTGGCTTTGCTATTTTAGTTGGTTTTGTGGAAGAAAGTATTTACAGAGGAATAATGATTAAAATATTACTACCACTTGGTATCCTTCCAGCTATTCTGACTTCGAGTATCTTATTTTCTGTCACACACATGCTTAACTTGTTATCTGGACAGAGTATGGGGCAAACTGGACTTCAATTGGTATATTCTTTATTAATAGGTATTGTGCTAGCGCAATTATTTATTAGAACAGGAAATATTTATCCGTTAATTCTGTTTCATAGCCTTCATAATCTAATTCAATTTCTAGGTAGCGGAGGATCCAGTGAAATTCTTGATACGACAGTAATTATTATTTTAGTTGTAACTGCTATTTCGTTAGCATTATCTATGCGTAAAAAATTAGAAACAAAATTTGAACTCATTAGTGAATGAATTATAAATAATATTTAGCACATGCACTAATCTCTAAACTGAACCTTAAATAGTGGACACATGAAAAGTGGACCTATTCGGGGTTTTTGTGTTGTTTAGAAGGCAAATCTCGTTATACTATCATTAATAATTATGCGGTAACAGTATCTCAGGGTGGGCACTGCAAATACGATTAAGTCCTAAACGACTTACACCTGGGTGATAAGGAGTACAATTTAGGACAATGCCAAAGAGAGAACAGTAGAAAACTTTGGAGCAATGACTTAGATTAAGGATAAAATACTATCTTCAAACACTAAAGTAATAGAAATAACTGAAAAGACTGCCCCACGTCCAGTAAAACAATGAGACTTTATAATATTCAATATCATTATAAATAAAAATTCGTAGGCGAGCTTCTCTTATTTACTCAGATAACAAATGCTAGTGTTTAGGATTTAGTATTGCAAACATTTGATGGTCTTCCCAGCTTCCGTTAATTTCAACACTTTTTTTTGCTAATCCTTCATTGTGGAAACCAGCTTTTTCTAAAACACGAATAGAACCAATGTTGTCCGGCATTACACCAGCTTCTATTCGATGTAAGTTTAGTTTTTCAAAAGCGTGTTCTATAACCAGATTAGTAGCTTCTGTAGTGTAACCTCTACCATTATGTTCTTGGTCTAAGGAATAGCCCAAAAGTGCGCTTTGACGTGGCCCACGGAAAACTTGAAATAATGAGATAGATCCAATAAGAACATCACCGTCGATTTTAAATATACCAAATTGATATCCGATATCCTTTTTTATATTTTCTGCCCATTTTTCAATTAATTCTTTTTGAGTTTCTATAGTCCAGTAATTTTCTGGAAGTGATACAGAATAGTTTTGTTGAAAAGCTCGATTTCTCTTTTCTAAATTTAGTAATTCTTCAGCATCTGAGAGTATAAATGGACGTATATATACATTTAAAGGTTTTGACATCTAATCTTCCTTTCTGTAAGAAATAAACAAAATAAATTATACCATAATGGAAAAAGAAGTAAGACTAATTAACTGATAAGCTTTTTTAGTTGTTATGAATTAGTCACTTAAATGTTCGGTTTAGTTAATTTATTTATAGGAGAATTAAAATCTTTAGCTGCTATAACAAAGCTAGAAAATGCGAATGAAGTAATTCAAAGACAGACTACGAGTATTTAAAGAGAGTCGCGATCCACCAATCTTATTAAATAAAGTAAATAAATTAGTTTATTTGTGCATAGAGTTAGTATGTAAAATATTTACTTACTGTTGAATCATCATAAAAGAATAATAAATATATATTTGAGAAAAACATGAAATTTAAATATATATTTGTAGGAGATTCCTAAATAAATAATTTCAGTTCTTCTCATCTATAGGTTCTTATCAAAAATTTTATTGGACTTTCAATATTAAGATTGCGAAATAAAGTACTTATGAGGGAGTGTAAATATAATGGGGAAAATAGGTTTAGTATTGCTATGCGTGGTTTTAACTGGTTGTGCTGGGATGGCTGATTATACTGTCTCTTTAGAAAATGGATTTCGTATTGACCGACTTTCAGGTCATCAAATAATAATTTATGGAGATAAGCCTGTACAATCATTAGATAAAACAGTCAGTAATTATTCATATGTTCCTTCTAAAGTGACCGATGTTAATACATAGTTGCTAAACAAATGGTTTTAAAGGCCGATAAATTTGGGGATGAAGAGCCGCCTAAAAATCCTACTGAAAATGACTTTAAGTATTGGATAATTGATGTAACAAGTCGTCAACCTATTGGTCCTTTAAATGAAACAGAGTTAGTAAATGAAACAGATAAATTGGGATTAACTGAAATAATCTCCTTAACTTCAATTGAAAAATTAAGATAGACTGGACATGATAGCTTTTATCTAGATGTAAAACCACTTCGCGAAGTTTGGAATTTTTAAATTATAACTGCTCATATTAAACAATCATGCCCAAGTACAGAATAACCACTAAACACCCATTCCTTCAAAATGGGTTTCCTCACCATTTTTAAAAACTTTCAGGTACTCATAGTCCCCTTTGAAATTTAATTTGTAAAACTTATATGTGTCTGCTTCCTCTTCAGAAATAGAACTGTCGTTCAGGTAAATGTTTATCGAATTTTCGTCCGTTTTGATATCTATTTCTCCAAAACCTTTTCCATCATCCAAGAAATCTTGATTAAGATACAAAAAGCGTTTATTTTTAGAATCGTTGTATATATAAATACCAGTTCCTGTACCTTTTTCATCATAATCTACAATCTCAATAAAGTTTTTCACATTGTCATTAGCGTTTTCTAAATTAATTTCTGAAATAGTTACTTTATTCTCCCCTCATCCAGTTATAATGCAGCAAACCATTAAAATTAGTAATAATATTCGCTTCAAACATCTCCAACTCCTTTAATTTTTTTACCACAACCTTTTCAAAATCTTTTGAAAAACACCAACCAGTGATGGAAAGTGGTTATATTATTTTTATTAATCCTTCAATGTTTCATTCTGTTCATACCTGCTTGCAATTGTTTCTAAATCCAAGGTTTTATAATTTTCCCAATCAACCTCTGTGAAAGTATCAGCTTCAAATCTTATTGCTAATATTTGTTCAAAAGGTTTACTGCCGGATTGGTCAGTAAAGGGTCGGGCATACCATTTAATTTCTACAGTATTCACTTCATCTAATTTGGATAATCCTGCTAACATTTCCCCAGTATCCTTTAACAAAGCGTTTTTCGAACCTTCATCAGCATCTTTGTCGTATATTTTAATTAAGTAAATACCCTCATCTTCATATATTTTATATTCCTCTTTGGTAATTGATACAATAGTAGATTCAATAGCAGTAGGTTCATCACTTCCTTTACCACAAGCAGCTAATAATAATGTTGTTAATAAAACTAATAACTTTTTCAAACAAAAACCTCCTTGTATATATTAACCATAATGGTAATACACGGAAGAAGGGTTGTATAGTCATCTTTTAATGCAAGGTAATTATTGATTCTGTAACAGTGGGCTCTTGGGGGGGAACAAGTTACAAATTGTAGAATGTTTTTCTTTGATTTGATAGCTTAGGTCATAGGTACACATTCATTCCTACCATCTATTCGGTAATGTTGTTTTGGCGTTGAAATTAATTTTGGTTATAATACAGTTAGTTAGAATTAAAAGGTGGTGCTTATAGTTGGAGAATCTAAAACGATTGTCTGATGCTTCATATACTCATGCAAAGCCAGTAGTTGGAAAGGCGATACTTTGCGTGGGGCGAGAAATTTCATCTTATCGCTAAGTTTTTCTAATCAATTGGCTTTGCCCCTTATTCCAATTTATAATAAGGAGCGAGCAAAATTGAAGTATGTAAATGCACAACAGGTCTTACCTGAAAAACTAATTGTAGAAATTCAAAAATATGTGCAGGGGGAGACATTGTATATCCCCAAGATGGAAAATGATTATCAAAAATGGGGAACAATTAGCGGCAGCAGGCAGCGTTTGGATAGCCGAAATACAGCAATTCGAAATGCTTTTGCTAGTGGTATTCGAATCGAGCAATTAGCTCAGGAATATCATCTTTCCGATGAAACGATAAAAAAAATTGTTTACTCACATAAGAAATAAAGTATACCCCATGTAGCTATTACATGGGGTGTTTGTATGTATAAAACGTTTCTAACCGATTCTTGGTCTATTAGTGAAGTCTTTTTTCTTTTAAAATAGATATAATCAACTGGGTAGGAGCGATATAATATGACAGAAAAATTTATAAAAAATGAGCAGTTCAATTTTATTCGAAAGCAAGTAGCCTGGATTAAGGATAGTACGAAGCAACATTTACCACCGGGGGTACTAGCCTCTGTTTACGAGTTATCCAATGAAAAAATCTCTAACTGTGTGACAGCTTTGACGCCAGAGCAAAAAGAGCTAATGGATTTTTCGGGTTTGAAAACAGTAGAAGCATATGAGCAGGCACTGGAGCAATTACCTAATTATTTATTGTCATTCCCAACAATTAGTGAGCAACAATTGAAAAAGCTTTTTCCGAAAAGTAAAAAATTAAAGCTCCCGGATCTTTCGAATATAGATTTACATCGCTTAACGTATTTAAGCTGGAACGATAGTCGGTCAAATAAAAAATATATATTGTATGAGCTAGATAGCCAATTGGTTGGGATCGAGTGTTCATTTTCACCATCTACAAAGAAAAACATTTGCTCGATTTGTCATTGTCATGGAGAAGTCACACATTTTTCTACGATCACAAAAGCGAAAAAGGTCAACAATCCAGATTATTATAAGTCTATTGGTAATTTAATTTGTGTGAATAGTACCGAATGTAATAAAAATATTACGGATGTTAGTTATTTGGAAGAGTTTTTGCGAGAGTCATTGAAAAAATAGATAGATTTGAAAAGCTATTCTATGAATTATAATTTGTAATTTCATGGTCTATTTATTTTAGAATAATAAATAACTTACCTTACTAAATTATAATAAAACAGGTTCATTATATGGTGAAGAAGCCGAGCATTAAATTGATTCTAAATTTCAAACAATCCTAAAATTTAAGTAAAAGGGATACTGCTACAGGTTTAATAGAATGAGACTGGAGATAAGCTTTCCAGCTCATTTTTTTTGTGCATTTTCAATCAACCTTTATCCTTAAAATAACCTTTAATTAAAAGACCTGCATTCATTTAAATCCTCTACTTTTTACTGATCTTTCGTCAATTTATAAAATATTGTAATACTTATTATTCCCATGATACCCATCATTAAAGTTAAAACTATGGCAGGTAACCAACTACTAATAATCATAAAGATTCCAGCTGTACTAATCCCGATAATGGAGGATATTTCATAAAATGCCAGATAAGTACTACGTGATTCGTTTGGTACAAGATTAGCTAATAGAGTTTGTTTAATCGGCATATACATTATTTCACCAATGGAAGCAAGTAGCATTGCTAATATTAGTATATAGGGAGTTGTGTTAAAGCTTATCACAACATATCCTACAAAAAAGAAAAGAAGACCTATGAGGAGAATACTTCGATCCTTGAACTTTTGCATGACTCTACCGATAATAACTGTCAAAAATACAACAAGAAGGGTGTTTTCTGCTTTTAATAACCCTAGAAGATTCGCTCCATCAATTTCCCATGAAAGGTTAATAAAAAAAGGGACTGGATCGTTAATTTCTTTGGTAAGTCGAACGCCTATATAATTTGTCAATTGCTCTTCCACGGAGATTATAAAAAGGCTAGCGATGGAAAAAATCGTGAAGGCCCGATGAGAAAATATAATTCTATAAGAATGGATAATTCTTTTAACACTAGAATTAGTTTTCTCATGGTTCGCTTCTATGTTTGGGGTATAAGTTTCCTGTATAAAGAAAAAGGTGATGAATACAGAAATTAAAGTACATAGTGCTACTCCCAAAAATAAATAAAATGGATAATCAAAAAATAAAAATGCACCTAATAAACTCCCAATAGCAATAGCAGTATTACGAATCCAATATGAATATGTATAAACAGTTCTTCGATCTTCAGGAGAGGTTATATCGATGATTAAGGCTTGATATACTGGCAAAGAGGATCCAGAGCTAAATTGAATAAATAGAAAAAACACAAAGGTGACGTAGGGTGATAAATACCAAGGTGAATTGGCAAATGCAACACCTATAAATCCTAAAAAAATTATAAGTTCAGCAGAAAGAATAATTTTTTTTCGACCAATTCTGTCGGAAATGAATCCACCCAACAGTGAACCAATTACATTAGCAAGCATAACAAATAAAAATAATATACCAGTAATCAAGGTACCTACCTGATGAGAAAGATAAATTATCAAATAAGGTATAACAGCCATGGTAGCTAAAGATGTAATAAATAATAGAAGTAAACGAATGCGAATTGTCGGATGAAATTTATTGAAGCTCATTTTTTTATCTCCTTTATTATTGATTGATTAATCAATCGTTATTTTATTAAAAAGAATCTATTTGGAATTAACTCCAAATAGATGAATTGTTGAGGGTATAAAGCGATCCCACATAATGCTAGATTCATTGTCTGTTGTATTTAGACGAATACCGATCAAAAGACTAGTGTAAAGAGTAGCGACTATATAAGGATCTTGTTGTATAAATAGATTATTCTTTTGCCCGTTTTTGATTAATAGAATGACTTTTGCTTTAAATTCATCATGAAAGGCATCTAGTTTCTCAAATACTCTAGGGAATCGCTGATGCTGACCAACAACCTGAACAACCAATCCAAGATAGTTATTGATACCTGCATAGAGTCTAATATGAGTTTTTATCATATTTTCTAACTCACTTAAAAGGTCTTTTGCATCTGGATTAAATGCTAATACCTGGTTTGATAATTCCTCGAGTGGTTCTACAACAACAGTATAAAAGAGTTCTTCCTTATCTTTAAAAT
Source organism: Psychrobacillus sp. FSL K6-2843 (assembly GCF_038626375.1). Taxonomy (NCBI): domain Bacteria; kingdom Bacillati; phylum Bacillota; class Bacilli; order Caryophanales; family Bacillaceae; genus Psychrobacillus; species Psychrobacillus sp. FSL K6-2843. Next base: position 1,607,485 of record NZ_CP152021.1, read on the forward strand.
AAGTAAACACACTGCCAAAGCTAACCTTTGCAGCTTCAGCAACTTTTTTTATAGTTGTTCCCTCATATCCTTCCGTTGCAAAAAGGTAAGTAGCGGAATCTAATATTATTTGTCTTCTAGTCTGCATATTCAGTATTTGTTTTTCAGATAAAGGCATTATACTCCTCCTTAATGAATGATTAATCAATCGTCTGTTGTTAATATTATCTCTCTTTTTAATAGATGTAAAGTATTTTATTGCAAATTTTAACAAAGGTATTTGGATTGGAATATTTCTTAGTACCCATTTTCTTACTGAACGGACGGAACAGTTTAGTTCAACAAGAAGGTGAATTTGAAAGGACATCGAAGTAGTTAATATAAGAAAAGTATTCAAGTAATGGGTTAGTTGAATAAAAAGTTAAAGTAACCATCAAGTAAATCACTAGAGTGGTGAATGATTGTACTTCAAGAGTAAATAGAGGTGATTTATTGTTTTAATAGACATAGGGTCTGGTGATATAAACAGAATAATTTCTATCCACTCTCATTATTATTAAAATGATGAAATGTTGCATTCTTTGGCAACACACTTTTAATCATTTTAATTTCATTTTCATTAGGATTCTCTATATTAATTTCAGAACCCCAATGTGAAGATTCAAAGAATAAATTGCCCTTAAATTTTAAAAAGATCGAAAACCATTTTACTTCTCCGTGATTATTTAAACTTTCTTCTAAAATATAGTTAATTAGGTTTTGATTTATGTCCCCAACAAAACTAACCATTTTTAAACGGTCTAAACAAATTTTTTTTAGATCCGTTTTCAAACTTAACTCTTTAATAGTTTCGACTTCTTCGTTCCATAAATGAAATTCTATAGAGTCTGCAGATTTTATAAAATATTTAATGAAAGAAAACCAATATTTATAATCTTGCGTGCCATTTTCTTCTGAAAAATTTACATAGATAAAAAAATTACTCTCCATCCAATCCCACCTCATATTTTTAAGTTACTTAAAGTGCCATTCAATATCCTCTAATTCCCTTTAGAGGATGCTCCATAATCTTGCCATTAGCTTAATAATAAAATTATACACTAGCATATAATCCAACACCTGGGTCAGAATGGATCCCACTATTAACAGTTGATTCAGATGAAAGTCTTGAGTGGTGTTGGCATGACGGCGATAAATTAATGATATTCATTGAAAAAGAACGACTAAATAATTTTGACTTTAGTAGGCTAAAGTCAGATGCAGGCTAAAGAGAAATATATATGTAGATCTAGTGTCTTCTAAAACTTTTGCTCTTTTTAGAATTTTTTTACATCTGTTGCTAAAAAATAATTCCAATTTATACTATTGACGGTTTAAATTAAACTTGTTATCATTCTCCTAATGTTTTTAAAAGAATAGATATACCTTGTATAATTTCAAGAATACGGCTTGAAAGTTTCTACCAGCTACCAATAAATAGCTTGTCTACAAGGAATGGGAAATTAATGATGTTTTTTATTCCATTTTTTGTAGAAAAGCTTTGGCCAATTAGTGGTCAAAGCTTTTTTTATATTAAGAGGATAATAAAATGATTTGGTTGGAAAACTAAATTCGAAGTCATTCCCTTTCAATTCTTAATTATAGGAAATAGGAGATTACAACAACATGAGAAACTTTTTTAAATTTACAGAACGGAACACTTCCTATAAGCAGGAATCACTCGCAGGGATAACGACCTTCCTATCTATCGCTTATATATTAGTCGTAAATCCTATTATTCTAAGCCAATCTGGGATGGATAGTGGAGCTGTATTCACGGCAACTGCTCTTACTGCAATCATCGGAACACTACTTATGGGTTTACTTGCTAACTATCCAATCGCAATTGCACCTAGTATGGGATTGAATTCATTTTTCACTTTTTCTGTCTGTATTGGGATGGGAATAGAATGGCAAGTCGCTTTGACTGGTGTTTTTGTTGCGGGAATCATTTTTATGCTATTGAGTTTAATGAAAATCCGTGAGAAAATCATCAATATCATTCCACTGGATTTAAAATATGCAATAGCTTCTGGAATTGGTTTCTTCATCACATTTATTGGGCTAAAAAATGGAGGAATTATTACTGGCAATCCAGATACATTTGTTTCCATCGGAGATTTAACTTCACCTATGACCCTACTAGCAATTATTAGTCTTATCCTTACTATTGTTATGTTAGTTCGTGGAATAAGGGGCGGAATTTTCTACGGGATGGTCATTACAACGATTATTGGTATGATTTTTGGATTAATTGATGTTCCTTCATCCATCGTTGGAAGTATACCGAGCATTAAACCGACATTTGGGGTTGTATTTTATCATTTAGATGAGATTTTTACACCAGAAATACTGACAGTTATTTTCACTTTTTTAATCGTTGCCTTTTTTGATACAGCTGGCGCATTAATTGCACTTACTAGTCAAGCAGGAATGATGAAAGGTAACACGATTCCAAATATCGGAAAAGGTCTACTTGCTGATTCTTCTGCTGGTGCAATTGGCGCTATTTTAGGTACATCGACACCTGCTACGAGTGTTGAATCTTCCGCTGGTATTGCTGTCGGAGGAAGAACAGGCTTTACGTCTGTCGTGATTGCAGCTTGTTTTGTAATTGCTTTATTCTTTTCACCACTAGTTGCAGTTATTTCAGTCGAGGTTACAGCAGCTGCATTAATTATTGTAGGCGCATTAATGGCAATGGAGATCAGTAAAATAAACTGGACTAAATTAGAAGTTGTCATTCCATCATTTTTAACAATTATTATGATGCCTCTTACTTCTAGTGTGGCAATTGGAATCGGATTGGGTTTTGTTCTTTATCCAATTTGTTTAGTAGCACAAAAGCGTTATAAAGAAGTTCATCCAATTATGTATATACTTTGTTTATTATTCATTTTATACTTTGCTTTTATCGTATAGGAAGAGAATTAGAGGACTGTGAGAATACAGTATCTGGGTAATTAAATTAAAAGAGACATAGATTAGTTCAGCTAATTTATGTCTTTTTTATTATATGAACATAGCGTCCATATTTTGCTCACACACTACTTTCGATACATCACGAACTCTAGTCACACTTAAACCTTGTATTTAGTAGAATAGATGTTATTGTATTATAAATACTAAAACTAATGCCTCGATAAATATTTACAATTTAAAGATTAAGGAGAATCACATGAGCTGGAGCAAATTGAAGAAAAAATTGGAGAGTTATCTCTGTCCTGCATTATATGGAAGGGTAGAATACAGTGCAAGCAGCTACCGTTATTTACCTGATAAATCCGGACTTTGTTATATTACGGTAGATAGAAAGAATGTACTGAATATGAGTGATAAAACTAACATAATCAAATGGTATCTGACTGAGCAGGAAATTAAAAATGATTCAACTATCCAAATACCTATCAACATTGAGGAAATTGAAGCGGTAAAAAAAGAAAGCAATGGTATAATTCCAGAAGATCGTTTACAAGTAATTGCAAGGGGTAGAAAATTATCAGAATATGCAAAGGAAGTTTTGTCAGCGCAGTCATCATTAAGCAAATCAAATTTTGTAATTGTATCTAATAAGTTTTTATCCACTCCTATAGAGGAAAGCATAGAGAGTAATGATATATTATTGAATGTTCTTGCTTTGGTAGACAGACGGCTTGGCAAAAAACGAATTTTAAACATGTCGGAGAAGATGAAGTTAAAACATCCAATTGTGCAGTATTTTTATAAACTACGGCTCAGTACGTTATGATAATAAATAACGTGAAAGTATGCCACAATCAAATGGAATAAACCAAAACCAAGAAAAATATGCTTACATTAAAGAGTTTCTTACCTTATTGAGTAAGAAACTCTTTAATGTTTTTGCGTCGTACTATGGTTTAAGCTCCGAATATCGACTACGAACTTAGTAAAACCTTCTTTCACTTATAGGCTTCTGCACATTTCAGACAAACTACCTGCTGAAATACAGTAAATCTTAAAATTTACTATTATCAATAGGCTAACAATAATGTTAGTCTATACTAGTTCCGAAATTTTTAGAATGAACAATATGAAACTATTATAGGAGAGTCCTAAAGTGAAAAAGAAAATGAAATATTTAATTATACTTTTAACGGCCATCTTAATGGTTGGTTGTACAAACGTAGAAGACGCAGCCATTTCAGATGTAACAATTCCTCAAGACATACCCACAGAATCAAATATAAATAGTGAAAAAGAAGAAACTACCCCTACTGTTGTGGAACCAGTAATTAAAGAAGTATCAACACAACCAAATGAGAATCTTTTTTCAGGATACAAACTTATCGAAGTTGATGGGGGAGATTTGTCCGGACATCGTGAATCTAACGTGGTGGTTGACATTGGTTACGGGGAACGTGAATATTGGGCATTTACGAATGAACACGGGCAGCTAGTACGTGTCATTGCTGAAGAAATCACTCTACAAGATGACAGTACCGAGCCTGTATTATCGTCTGGCAGATACTACTCTGATGAGGCTAAGGTGCCGGGTGTTGAAAGTGACTTTTTAGATGAAGGACATATCATTGCTGATTCTCTCGGAGGGGTATCTAATGCTTATAATATTACCCCACAAGAAAGTACACTTAACCGACATGGTGATCAAGCGTATATGGAAGATGCCATTCGTAAAGCGGGTGGAGCTACTAATTTTGTAGCAATTATCACATATCCTAATACAGAAACGCAGATTCCCTCAAGCTATCAGTATACCTATACGATAATGGGTAACGAGATCGTTGATACATTTGACAATGTGAACCCTGATGAAGTAAATGCATCCCTTGGTTTAACAGAGAGTGAACCTTCCAGTTCAACCAGTTCCAACACAAACGAAGATATTTCCAGTGTGGATACAAACGGTAATGGACAGGTAACCATTAAAGAAGCAAAAGCAGCAGGGTTTAGTATGCCAATCACCAGTGATCATTGGTTATACCCATATATGCATGATAATGATAGGGACGGTATGGTAGGTGAGTAAGTTCTTAGAGCTAAAATAGTGACTCATGTGTTTTAATGTAAAAATATAAAAGAGCACTATATTTTTATAAGTGCCCTAAGTGTTAAATTTTATAGAAATGGCTTTCTTTATTGAACACAGAAGATTTAAGCAAAAGTGCAGGTATTTTTCTACTTCTGTTTTTGGATAGAAACTTCGCATAGAAATTATTAAGCGAATGAAGTGCTTTATATATTCAATAAAGATTAGATACTGTTCCATTGTTCACTCTAAATTAGCAATTAACATTCGACTTTGTGAAAAAAAATTATAAAGTAATGGGTACTCTAGCAAAGCATGGCCATCTTTCAATGTCAAAAATGCTTAGATGCAGAGGGTTTTATTAAAATGAAATCATAACTTATAATCATTTATGGAGCTCTAAACTTAAGAAACTTTAACTAAGTTTAAAACATGGGGAAATTTCTCATGGTTTTTATAATAGGAGTGTCGACTAAACACCTACATATTGGATCAAGTAGAGTTACTATTGACATTGAGTGGTTATATATTTTCAAGTTTTTTTCTTAAAATCTTTTGAACCAAATTAATAGGGATTTAGAATGTGGGTCGGAAATCATCTGGAGAGGGTAAAGCATGAAACCTGATATAAAAGAAATTACCATTCAATTAGAATGGCACCAAATTTGGATTGAAACTCTTGGGGAACTAGGAGAGAAACTGGGTATAGATGAGGTTGATTTACGGAGTATGAATTTGTCCCATTACCCGCTAGACCAAGCAAATATAACAGATTGTATCTTTGATGGCATAGATTTAAATAACAAGGATCTCTCATCATCTTCACTATGTTCATCAACTTTTATATCTACAAATTTAGAGGGAGCAGATTTTGGTAAATCTAATGTCTCGTATGCAGACTTCACAAATGCCAATATTAAAGCTGCTAGACTTGCTGATAGTGAATGTATTAAAACAGTGTTTATTAAAGCAGATCTGTCAGACGCTAATTTAGTAGCAGGGCTTTTTGACGAAACGGATTTTCGTAATGCAGTTTTATTAAATGCGGATATACGATTAGCAACGTTTGAAAGCGTATTGCTAAACGGAGCTATATTAACTGGAATTCGTGGAATAGAAGAGGCTTTTATAAAAAGTATCAATATAGGAAGCCCAGAACATCCAATAATTCTAACGGATGAAAAAGCTAGGATATGGTTGCGAAATAAAAGTATGAACAATGAGTAAAATTTAAAGAAAGCAATATGTGCGGAGCAGGAATTGACACTTATAGTCCAACTTACCGCTAGTCTAACAGACGTAGCAAATAGTATCATGGATAGGTGATTGACATTGTAGCTCTGCACCATCTAGCCGATAACTAAACACAAGACAAAGTTATTGTAAATCAAGAAGGCGATGTGATCACTGTTATACCCAAATAATTAATAAAAGGGTGAATACAAATGTTTATAAAGTATGATGAATATGATCTAGTAGAGCTTTTTCAAAGTGAGCCAGTCAGTATAACGGGCAATTTAGATGATGGAGAATTAATTTATACTTACAGGGATGAACAAAATTTCAAGTTAATTTTAACTTTAGATGTATATAAACAAACGAGTAGTTTAAGCATTACATTTAATGATTCTATAGTATTTACAGGTGATTTTAATAATGTAACAAGTATTAAAAAAGATGATAAAGCTTTTGTAATGTATGGAGGTGAAGAAGAGAGAATAAAAGTTAAATTACATAAACAAATTGGAGTAGAATTACTTTAATATAGGCTTATTTTGATATTTTACCGATAATCAGTAGCATCAATGATTAGAAAAAAAGAACATTACATATTAGTTAAGTAAAATATGTAAAGCCCTAATACATTCATTAGACTCCAACATTTTATAAATAGAAAGTACCCTCAATCAAAGACGATTTAGTAATGATAATAGTAATGAAATTTTATATTCGTCTCTAGCTATTTAACCGTTGTTTTATTTCGTCAGTAGTGAAAGAGTATCAGGATATTTTATGTATACTAATACGTAAGGTTTAATTTCGCGATTATTTTAACTTATCCCTTTACCTCTTCGTGCGAAAATGGAATATTATAACTATTGATAGTTTGCTAGAGGGGGAGAAGAATGTTCACCTATGGGGCATTATTGTATACTAAAGGATATAATAAAATGAGTTTTTCTAAACATGTGATTAGGACAAGCCTATGAAGGTATTGGATGTAGATTTATTACAAGATGGGCTACAGCGTAACATTAAAAAATTAGAAAGATTAAATACTACTGAAATAGAAACAATCCAACGTGGAGTCGAAGGACTAGTTCAGATGGAGGATCAATTAAAAGGAGAAGGAGGAGGTGCCATTCGCTCCTTTTATGAGGAATGTCATTTACCATTTCTTCAGTTTTTTCAATTGTTTTCCTACGATGCTCGACAAGTACTTTATCAAATTGGCAAAGCTCTTCACTCTCTCGAACCAGACCTATCAGGTTACATATTAGAAGAATTCTTAGAGGGAGAACTGGAGCAGGGATTGACTCTTATTGGCCAACTTACCGCCAGTCTAACAGACGAAGCAAACAGTATCATGGATCAGGTGAGTGACATTGTAGCTCTGCCCCATCTAGATGATAGTACAGTGCAGGAGGGGGTTATTAGTTCTAAGAGAAAACGTGATGATACCCTCTCGCAACTGTATGAATTTGACGCAACACAGACGACTGCTTTAAACACCATGGAACAGGATATTCGGACAATGGAAACATGGCTCTCTGATTTAGAAAGAATGTTTAATAGCGGGCTAACGGATGTTCATTTCCAAGCAGATAATTGGGGAGTATTGACTGCTAAGAATAATTTGAAGACAGAATTGGCTTATCGTACATCTCCAATTTCTCAACTTTCCTCCATGTTAAATAGAGAAAATCAGTTGACCACTATGCTCCAGGCATTTATAGCTGGTAATGGTCCCATACGATTTGGCTATGGTGGTTTAATTAACATCCACCATCCTTTTGTGGCAACTGATATGATTGCCTTATCATGTGCTAGACCAGAGGGCAATGGGACGGAACAAGAAAATATTGATCCAAATCTATTCGTAAAATCCTTCCACAGTTTCAAGGGAATTGCTGAAGACTTTTGGAATGGGGTAGGTATAAGACGTGATAAGGCGCTAGATTCTCCATATGATTTTGTAAACTTTTGGACTTTTGGGGTTTCAGATGGAATTTTGTCAGGAGCGAATGAAAGAAGTGCCAAGATGTTCGACTCGAAACTTGATTTATTAAATTATGCTACATTTGGTTTTAGTGGAATGGTAAAAGAAGCAATTTTTCCAGATGAACCTTTGTCCAAAGAACATTGGCAAAATAGCTTTGGATTTGTAGGAAGCTTACTTGGACTCAAATGGGCAACATCCACGGCGTCCCCTGTTAAGACACCTGGGAATGCTACAGTGAATGGTAAGGTAAGAGATGAAGGTAAAAACTTATCTGAAAATGCAATTGTAGGTGAGACTAATAAGTTTAATTTTGTTGACAATGCAAAGAATCATCTAAAAAATGTTGAAAATGTGAATACAAAAAAAGGTGTTGTTGGTGGCCATAATATGGATGAATTTAATAAAGCTTTGAAAAATCAAGGTTTTAAACCAGATGATTTAATTGTATCTAAAAAAGCACATCCAACAATTGAAGGTATTTTTGAGGTTGAGTATAAAATACCTAGAAAAGATATTTCGGGTAATATTGCCGAACCAGTATCGTATAAAAATATTAAGGAACCTAAAACAGTCTATGACCCCTCTAAGATTAGTGATGAGAAAATTTATCAATGGGGCCAGGAAGCGATGCAGAACGGACAAGTAAATGGGAGACTTGTGGAGGGAACTGCTTCAAACGGTTTAAAATATAGAGGGTATCTTAATGAGGCTGGTGAAATAACAAACTTTTTCCCCGTTATTGATTAACTAAAAATATTATTTGATTGGAGTACGAAAATGTGTAGAGAAAATCATGTAAATGAAAGTAAAGCTGAAATTGATAAATTAATGTTAACATATTTTGATTTCATAAATGGAAAGTATCTAGAAAAGGCATTAGAAAGCTTTGCCGAAAGAGAAGGTTATGGACAAGAGATAGTATTTGCTTTTTTTCAATCTGATTTAGATGAATATGATATTGCACAACTACCTAGACCTTTAGACGAAAAACATGTTTTGATAGAAATAGGTTATCCAGCGGTTGAAATTGAACAAATGGCTTATTTAGATTTTAAAACGTTTTATTATTATTTGGAAGAAAATGTAAAAAAAGAAGTGGGAAAAAATCCAGCAAATACTCAGTTAACAGATTTATTGGTTAAAGTGAAACATAGTTTGAATATATAATACTGTATAATAATGTTAAAAATCATCTTACCTCTTAGAGACTATATTAGGTAAGATGATTTTTTATCTAATTTTATTTTCTTCAGTCCAGGGGCAAATTATAAATCTTTGTCTTCAGTCTTACGTTAGTATTTATTTGTATAACACCATACATTAGATATAAATAGAAATTTGGTTTCAGTTAATATTATTTCCAAAATGTAAAACTATCTAGGCTTTCGGGGTAAAAATGCTTGGAAAAATAGTTGATTGAATTAACCTAGGATTTCTAAAGAACATTTGATACTACTTAAAAGTAATTTTGTGTTGGAAAGTAAAATCTGAATCAACTATTCATATAAATAAATAGAAGATATTGATCAAAATCTATTCGTAAAATCCTACCACAGTTTGAAAAAAGGCATTGCTGAAGGCTTTTGGGATGGTGTACGTATACGACGTGAAAAAGCACTAGACTCTCCATATAATTTGTACAAGCAATACTGGTTAAGGCTTCTCCAAGGGTACGAGTAAAATTCCTTGAGGAGTTGCCGCCACAAAATCTTGGAAAGTACCTGGCTCATTTGCGGTTACAGGTACAAAAAATTTCGAAATGCCACATCCTAATCCAAATATCAAGAAACAATAAGCCTGGAATGAATCCTTTGAAACACTTCGATTTTTATAAAGATTTATTATAGAGAGCAATCTTTTCGATATCTACTCCATAGTGGTCAAGTCCCAAGGTCGTTGAGTAAATCATTTCAGCAAAATAAAAACGGTACGGAAAATTAATTATGCGGACAAAAGAGTAAACAGGTGGTCTGTATTACTCTTTTAATGAAAGAGGCTACTACAGGTTCGGTAATGACTAATCGTTAAAATGATTTAATTGTTACACAGTTAGAATGTGTTATCTTATAAAATACTCTCTAAGTATATAACAACATACATTCATTAGAATCGACATTCTATAAATATAAAGTACTTTATTAAAAGTAAATTTATTAATGACAATAGTAATGAAAATTTATATACATCGCAAACTCTTTAATTACTATTTTCTTTAGTTAATGGTGAAAGAGTATCAGGATTTTGTAGGTATACTAATACTTAAGGATTATTTTCGCGATTGTTTTAACTTCTACCTTTACCTTTTTTCTAGAAAATGGAATATTATAACTATTGATAGTTTGCGAGGGGGAGAAGAATGTTCACTTGTGAGGTATTATTGTATAATAAAGAATATTGTAAAGTGGCTATTTGTAGATGCTCAATGAGGCAAAATCTATGAAAGTATTGGATGTAGATTTATTTCGAGAAGGGTTGCAGAGCAACATTATTATGTTAGACAGGCTGAGCAGTGAAATGGAAGCTATCAACGATGCAGTGAAGGGTCTAGTTCAGATGGAGGAACAATTAAAGGGAGCAGGGGGTAATGCCATACGCTCTTTTTATCAGGAATGCCATTTACCACTTCTGTATTTTTTCCAGTCGTTTTCTGAACAGTTTAAACAAGTCCTTAGCCAGATGGAGGCAGCACTTCATTCACTGGAACCTGATTCCTCTGGTTACATACTCGAAAATTTCCTAGAGGGAGAGCTAGAACAGGGAGTTACGCTTATTAGCAAACTCACTGCTAGATTAACAGATGAGGCAAATAGTATCATGGATCAAGTGAGTGATATTGTTGCCCTGCCTCATTTAGACGATAGCGGAGTGCAAGAGGGAGTGATTAGTTCTAAGAGAAAACGTGATGATACTTTAAACCAACTTTATGAATTCGATGCTACCCAGACATACGCACTGAATCCAATTGAACAAGATTTGCAGATGATGGACACGTGGTTGACAGAAATCTCTGGTCTATTCCAAGCAGGGGTCAAGGATATAAACTTCTTGCCAAGTCAATGGAATGTAATTACGTTTAGAAGTGAGATAAGAACAGCATTGTTCCCAAAAGTATATTTAAATCCAAATGACTTATGGATAAAAGAACAGGAACAGCTGATTGGTACAGAAATTACCCCGGGAACTTTTCGTGCACTCGAGGGTAAAAAGACCAAAACAATCAAGAGAGATGCCTATGGAAGCTTTACCCTATTAAGTTTCCATCTGTACGAAAATGGTCTAATAGTAAAAGAATACCAGCTTGGGACAATAAATCCAATTCAATATGAAGTGGTCGACAAAGTAGATGAGGAATTCGATGATGGTGGTTTTCGCGAGCTCGATGGGTACTTTGAGGGTACAAAACTTGCATTTGTTGATTATCTAAGACCGCACGCGATTGTCAAAAAAGGGGTCAAGCTAGCTTTTTCCTCGGGGTCCAAACTATTTAAATATAAAGGCGATCTATCTGTAAAGAAAACTCCTACGGTTGAAAACAAGTCTAAGGATAGTGTGAAGGGTAGCAAAGAGGCTGGAAATCCTAAAGATGTTCCTTCAGGAGGTGCATATAAGGATGTTCCAAGTAATGGTGGAGAAGTCCATCATATGCCAGCTAATTCTGTTAGTCCGATAAGTAGAGGTAATGGTCCTGGTGTAAGAATGGAAACCATAGACCATAGACAAACAGCGAGTTGGGGTAACTCAAGAGAAGCAAGAGCATATAGAGCACAGCAAAAATCTTTAATAGAACAAGGGAAATTAAATGAGGCTCAAAATATGGACATTAATGATTTAAGAAATAAGTTTGGAAATAAATATGATGAAGGTATTAGACAAATGTTAGAATATACCAAAAGATTAAACAAATCTAGGGGTGGGGTAAAAAATGAATGAACTTATAATAACTCCTAATAAGGGAGTAGGTCCAATTAGTTTTGGCATGACAAGAGATGAGGTTAGAAATGTTTTAGGAGGAAATGTAGTAGAATTTAAAAAAACGCCTATGTCTGATACTTTTACAGATGCATTTAATGACCATGGAATACACATATATTACGATAGTAACGATACGTGTGAAGCAATTGAAATGGCACTACCAGCAGACCCTAAATTTACACATAAACACATGATTGGAAGACCTTTTAGAGAACTGAAGTCAACTATTGTTTCACAAGATAGTGATATTGAATTGGATGAAACAGGCTTATTATCTTTCACACTAGGTATTGGACTTTTTGTTCCTGAACTTGAGGATTCTGAAGATAGTCTTGTTGAAAGTGTAATTGTTTTTAGAGAGGGCTATTACGATTAATAGTGGAGGACAGTAGATTTAAACCTGCTGTCCTTTTTATATGTTTATATTTAACTTTAAGGTCAAATGACTTACTAACCCTTATGACTTTGCGGGAGAGTGCCTAATTCGCAAAAACAAAAAGCGAATCTTTAACGCTGACTAGGAGGTGCCGAATAAGAAAACGGAAGAGAAAGAGTGAATCGACTCCCTTATCGAATTACACTACGTAGGCTACTGATTCGCTACAATATCGGCAAGTTTAGAGCTATAAGTGAACAAAGACATTTTAATACAAAGAAGATAAATGTAGTGCTTTATGAAAGTGGTTACGCATTTACAAAGCAGTAGGAGATCGGCTACCGAGTGCCTGCACGTTGGCTTACTGAAGAAGAAGTAGAAGAATATCTGAGAGGTACGGCTAAATAACGTGAATATCAAATATCATTAATGTTGGACTATTTTTTCTGATATTCAGTATAACTACTGCTATAATTATATTTAAAAATAATGTTGAGGGCGTGCTTACACTTATGGCAGGATGGAGAAGTACTAGAAATGTGTCAAAAGATGAGCAAAAAATGTGGGGTTTTATTATTCTCTTTGCTATTATCTTTATATTTTTTTCAACCGTGGGAAACGGATTTTTTATTACTCTGATAGTTTCATTAGTGATGTTCTTGTTTGTTATTATGATTATCATGAAATTGATAAAATGGGCTGAAAAAGAAAATAGGAAAACATAAGATTTGTTGAATAAATAAAACTTGCCTAATAAATAAAAGAGAGCACACCCAAAATAACGTATTTAAGAACGCCCATGACGGACGTTCTTTTTTATTTCCAAAACTAACTATAGAGGGGATTATGAAATGACAAACTTACAAACATTCGAGGAATAAATTTACGGAGACATTCAACGCTATAGAACAGCGGCAAACTTCGCTACTGGTACAGACGAGGAAAAACGGCAAAACAAAGGGAAGCATTTGAGGTATTAGAAAGCAAAGTAACCGCTACAGACGAGGATTACGAGCAATATCGTACTGGTGCTGGGTATTCATACGAAGCGGGCAACCGCATTGATGAAATTATCGAGAAAACATTTGATGTATTAAATGAATGCGTTAGTAACTGTGAATCATATTGTTATAAATGTTTAAGAAACTAACAAAACCAGATGAAACATAAGCATTTACATCGTTTTTTGATTGGTTAAAAACTAAACAAAAAAATTAAATATTTGTGGTGAAGAATCCTTATAAAAATAGAAGAAAGTGAACAAGTTGGTATTAGACCACTTGTTTACTTTTTATTGTGCAAAATTGATTTGGAGGTAAGTAATAATTGGCGCACATTAGAAAAAGAGGCAAAACCTATTCTTATGCTATTGATATAGGTAGTGACCCCTTAACAGGGAAGCGTAAACAGATAAGTAAAGGCGGATTTATTAAAAAGAAAGATGCTGAGGCAGCTGCAAGGAAAATTGAATTATCGTTAGATGAAAATCGATATATAGAGCTTAGTAAAGAAATCTTTTCAGATTATATTTTAAAATGGTTCAACGACCATTACAGTAATAGAATTAAACAAACATCCGCGATGAACAGTAGGTACATTTTAGAGAAACACCTCTTAAAAAAGAATTTGTTTGCAAATAAAGAAATAGCTAAAGTTACTACATCGGATATTGATTTGTTTTATAATCAAAAGTTACAAGAAAACTATAGTACGAGTTACATTCGGAAAATGCATCAACTATTATATCAAGCGTTCAGCCAAGCAGTTAAATGGAAGAAAATAATATTCAATCCAGTGGGGGATGCAGATCCGCCATCAGTGAAATACGAAGAAATGTCTATATAGTCACTTAAAGATATACAGGAGTTTCTTGGTCAGTGTAAAGAAGAGCGACACTATTTAACTTTTTTACTTGCCATCTATACTGGCATGCGGAGAGGAGAGATATTAGGGCTGTATTGGAGTGATATAGACTTGGAACAAAAAGTAATTCATGTGAAAAGATCATTAGCACATGTCCCTAAAAAGGGTTATGTTTTCACCTCATTGAAAACGAAAAATTCCAAGAGACAAATCCCTATTCCAGAGTTTATTGTCAATGAATTATTTTTGCAAAAAAAACGAATAGAAGAATGGAAGGAAAAGGTGGGAACTTTATTTGCAGATAAAGACCTAGTCATTTGCACAAGTACAGGGAGCCCACAAGATCCGCGCAATGTTGTTCGAGTAATGAAACGTATTGTCAAGACCGCCAAGGTACCAAACATTCGTTTCCACGATATTCGACACACACATGCATCCATTCTTATTTCTACCGGTATAGATATCGTTAAAATTTCTAAGCGATTGGGTCATGCAAATCCGAAGATAACATTAGAATTCTATGCACATTTATTACCAAATACTGACAATGTCATTGCTGATACGTTTCATCAGACTATTCAAAGTCAAACAAACTAATACAGTAAAATCCTGCGGACAAATTGCGGACAAACTTTAAAATTTGAGGCATATGTATAGGAAATCTGAACAAAGAAAAAGCCTATAAACATTGATAAATCAACGTTAATTAGGCTTTTGAATAGGATGGTCCCGACTGGTCTCGAACCAGCGACCCCCACCTTGTCGAAGTCGATTAATAACAAAGAAATATAGAAATAATCGTGTTTTAGGTGTGTTTATTTATGGTTATTTTCATTGATTATTAACGTTTTGCACCAATTTTTGCACCAATTTTGCACCAACTATTTCTCATTTGTTTTTGACTTAAAGAGGATTTCAAATTTATCAGCAGCTGCTTGATCTGCTGAACGTAATACATGCCCATATGTGTCCATTGTGATTTTAATATTAGCATGTCCTAGCCGTTCTGATATTATTTTAGCGTGTACACCTTGAGCTATTAGTAGGCTAGCAGAAGTATGACGGAGATCATGAAGGCGAATGTACCGAATGTCCAATTTTTTAGCGAACTTATTCCACCAGTGAGTAGCTGAAGAGGGATGAACATATGTCCCGTTGCGTTGATGAAATAACCATTCACGTTCATTTTCGGTCCAATTCTTAGCCTTTAGTTTTTCTTGCACCCAGTACACACGATACTTTCTTAATTCATCCACAACAGAAGCTGGAAGTGAAACTAGCCGATTGGATGAGTCTGTTTTTGTTTCTTTGATTTCGGTTTTCCCATCAGCCGAAACAATACTTTTGTGAATGTCTATTCTACTATTTTCAAAATCAATATCTGACCATTCAAGTGCTAAGTTCTCCCCACGTCTGATACCAGCAACAATAGCTAGCATAGCAAATATACGCCATTTAAATGGTTCCTCAATTAGAGCATTAAAAATAGTAGCAACTTCATTCTGATCATACGCATTAACTTCTTTTTTATTTCTATTCTTCGGTTTGTTGACACCTTCTAATGGGTTTTTAACTAATACATTCCACTGGACAGCATATTTAAATATACTTCTTAGGGTTCTATAAACATCAAACTTTGTATAAAAAGAGAGCTCTGTTGAGCTATCGTCTTTTCTTTTTAATTCATCCATTAGGGTTTGCAACATCAATGTATTTATCTCATCCATACGCACATGACCGATAACAGGTAAGATGTTAGTTGTTAACTTTGATTCATAATTAGCATAAGTAGTACTAGAAAGTTCTTTCTCTGCAAATTTCTTTAGCCACTCCTCAGCAAAAACTGAAAACAACATTTTTTCGGGTTTTATATAATTTCCTGAAAGTACCTCTTGTTTAAATTTTAAATATTCATGTTCTAGATGCTCTTCAAGTTTCTTCGGCGACATTTTTTCAGTAACTACATAAGTTGTTGTTTTCCTAGGGTATTCACCTTTGGCATTTTTAGGTAGACTAACCACGAATCTGTATGAATTTTCTCCTCTTTGTATAATGTTTGCCACTATGATTTCTCCTTTCGAGGATATAAGAAAAGAGCAGCAAATGAGCTACTCTTATACTGTTAAATTGCTAACGTTAGAAATTTATTATGCAGTTACTATATATACTACAACCTTGCCTACAATCTGAACCAAATCCTTTTGTTCTTCTTCAATTACAATGTCAGTGAATGTTTCATCATTTGATTCCGGTCTGAAAATCAATTTGTTTGCTCTTTCATTTTTCATAAATCTTTTTACGGAATACTCATTGTCGTAATTAAAGACAACAATGTCTTTGTCATTCAACTCAGACAAGGAAATCATTTTAACACCAATTAAAGCATCGTTCGGAAAGATCTTATTCATAGAATCGCCGTTAACTTTTAGGAAAAATACATCCTTATTTCTAGCCCATTTCCCCATTACATTATCCGGTAACGCAATTGTTTCACATTCATAATCCGCTACAGTATCGACTGTTAATGGTAATCCAGCGGAAATTGAGCTAGGAATATACTTATAGTTAAACAAAGGTATTACATTCTCATCTTTTAAGCCAAGTAGATAATCTGCTGAGATATTAAACAAAGTACAAAGCATCTTAATTTCTTTTCCTCTAGGATGATTTTCATCGACTTCCCATTTTGAAACAGTGGTGTATGATTTTAAATCTAGTAGTTCAGCGAGCCGTTGTTTGGATAAACCGTGTGCTTCTCTTAGCTCTTTAATGATTTCACCTGTCGTTCTCATGGTTTTACCTCCTTTCTTGTATTAATTATATTTAATATGTGATTTAAAATCAACAATATTCTATAGTAATTAAATATTATTTTATAAAAATATGATTATAAATCATGTAAAACTATTGATATGTGATTTAAAATCTTGTATAGTTTATTACAGAAAGTGACAACGGAGGTGATTATTATGTTGAATATTGCCGAATTGCGAGCGCGGCATGGAAAGATGACACAAAAGCAACTCGCTGAAAAAATCGGCTCATCTCAAACTAGTATTAGTTTATGGGAAAAAGATATCAATACTATTTCTATGCCTTATTTAATTAAGGTTTGTAAGTATTTCGGTGTAAGTGCGGATGACATTCTAGGATTACGTGACATTTAGTAGGTATACCATGATTTTAAATCATGTTCAGGAGGTGTTAGTTTGGAAAAAATCACATTAACAGTGAACGAGGTTGCAGAACTAATTGGTGTTTCTACTGGAACTATCTACACAATGGCTCGTTTAGGAGAAATTCCACATAAAAAGATTCGTGGACGTGTTTTATTCCATAGAGAAACTATTGAAAAATGGTTTGTTGGTAATAATGCCTAACTCAAAACTAGCAATCAATCTATGAGAGGAGAAAACAAATGAAGATTAAGCCAATTGAATGGTTAGCAATGCCAATTGAACAACGGCTTGCGTTGATCAGCAATGCAATAAACAAATTGAAAGGAGTAACCCAATGTTAAACATGCCAATTCTCATTACAAAAGAAAAAGCAGATACCATCATTGAAACACTTGAACCAAAGGGTAAGTTTCTAATGAAAGATGGACTAGTATGGGTGGCGATAGATAACGAATGTGGCGAAGCTTTTACAGAAGAGTTTAAAACATTTCAATCTGCATTGAAGTGGTTAAGTGGTGAGAGATAACTAGTCAATCTAAAGGAGAAATGAACATGAAAACAACAGCTAAAGAATGGTTGTCTAAACCATCTATTGAAAGATTTATGTTAATCCATCAAGCATTTGTTAAAACACAAACGAAAGGAAAGTGAAACCAATGAACACATTACAATCTGCAAAAGATATGAAACAACTTTCTTCTGAAAAGTACGAGGCATTTCAGAAAGAATCAGTAGACAGCATGGCATTCAAGCGTCTAGTTGAGACAATTGAACAGGCTGCTTTAAATGGTCATTCTAGAACGATTTTTAAGTTTCAGGAAGAGGAAGAGTTAAGCATGGTAGGTGTATTCCTTAATCTTCTACGAAATGCTGGTTATAAAGTGGAAGTTATGTTGGGGAATAAACTCTCAATCAAATGGCAATAAAAAAGGCCCCTCATGAAAGTGGCCTGTAAAAATCAATGAAAGGGTTGAATTGAAATTGCAAATAAAATTTAAAGAATTGGTTTTAAAGAATTTCAAAAGCCACCAGGATATCACAGTTAACTTTGGCGAGAGAACGGATATCCTTGGTGACAATGCTCAAGGAAAATCATCCCTTGGGGAATCTATTACATGGTTATTATACGGTACGGATATTGTAGGTAGCAAGTTAGATCCAACACCAGTCACTTTCGATTCAGATGAAACAATGGCTTCGCTTTTGCTTAACGTTGACGGAAAAGATTTATTGCTTGGCCGTGAACTAAAAAAAGGCAAAACAAAATACTACATTAACGAAGTGCCTAGTAAGGCTACTGAATTCAGTGAAATACTAGATCAGTTATTTGATAAAGAATTGTTTTTATCACTGTTTAATCCCAACTATTTCTTTACCATGCATTGGGAAAAACAGCGCTCCATGATTTTGCAATATACCACAGCACCCGCTAATAAAGAAGTGTTTAAAGAATTACCGAAACCACAGTCGGACAAGTTATCAGCATTGGTTAAAAAGCACTCTTTGGATGATTTGGAAAAGATTCATCGTTCAAACAAAACTAAATTAGACAAACAGTATATAGCAGCGCAAAGCCGTACGAAGACCTTAAAAGAACAATTAGAACAACAAGCACCAACAGTTCCTTTAGAGTCCTTACAAGCAGAATTAAGCCAGTTTGTGAAAGAGCGTAACGCTATTGAAGAGGTGACTGACAAGGCTCAAGGTAACAATGGCCGAATTAGAGTTTTACAAAGCCAAATTAATTCGTTGATGCAAGATCGTGATTTTATCAAAAAACAGTACGATTCATTAAAGGCGGAAGAAATACAAGGTACATGTAGAGTTTGTAAACAACCTCTGCAAGATGAGTCTATTGAAGTGGTAAAAGCTGAAAAAGAACAGCGAGTAGGACAAGTTAAAGATAAGTTCCAAGATGTAGTGAACACACGAAAAGAATTGGAAGAAGAACTTAAAAAGCTTGAATTTATTGACGTATCAGAGCAACTAGAAAAAGTACGAGTGCTTCAAGAAAAAATTAATCCGATTGAATATGAAATTTCTAAACACAAACAATTCAAAGCGTTGGAAGAACAAGTTGTTGCTGCAGAAACAAGTGAAAAAGAAACGCTTGAATCACTCAATGATTCCATTTTCATCATTGATGCTATAAAAGATTTCCGTGCAAAAGAAGCTGAACTGCAAGCTGAAAAGGTACAAGGTTTGTTCGAAAATCTTTCAATCAAACTATTCGAAACGGTAAAAACAACTGGTGACATGAAGCCAACATTTGAAATTCAAATGGATGGCAAAGATTATCGTAAATTATCACTTTCAGAATCTATCAGAGCAGGTCTTGAATTACGAGACGTACTTTCTCAACAAAGCGAAATCATTGCACCGTGTTTTGTAGATAACTCTGAATCTATTACTAAATTTAAAGAGCCTAATGGACAGCTGATTTTAAGTCGTGTAGTTGCAGAACAAGAACTAATTATTGAAAGTGAGGAAAAATAAATGCCCAAGAATTTACCATCATTAACACCAGAAATCACAGAAGCATTTGCACCAGCAGTAATCGAGGTTATGAGAAATTCAGTTGCACCAACAGCTAATGATCAGGAGTTTTTACTCTTTGCACATAAGGCTGCATCATACGGATTGGATCCTTTCAAGAATGAAATTTTCTTCATCAAATATGGAAACACAGCTCGCATTCAATTTGCTGCAGAAGCGTACTTGTCAAAAGCTCGAGAAAAGGAAGGTTTCCAAGCTCCAGATACACAGATGGTGCATGAAAACGATGAATTTAAAATTGCTATGAATAAAGAAACTAAGCAGATGGAAGTTGTGCAACACGAGATAGGCTTCCCAAGAGGGAAAATTATTGGAGCCTACTCTATCGCTTACCGCGAAGGTTATCCACCAGTTACGGTGATTATGGATATTGACGAAATATCTCATATGTTTACTGGGCAGAACAAAGAGAACTGGACCAAATGGACAAGTGATATGTTTGGAAAACATGTGCAGCAGAGAGCATTAAAAAAACAATATGGGCTTACTTTCGATGATGAAACTATTACTCACAATACGGATAACTCAATTCCGGAATACCGTGAACGAAAAGACATTACACCTAAACAAGAAATAATCGAAGAACCGAAAGAAGAAGTTAAATCCGAAAAAGATCATTTGCGTGATGAGATCAATGCAAAATTTAAACAGTTAGGAATCATTGGTAGTAAAGATGCTTCGGAATGGCTACAAACTAATGCCCCTAATATTAATCCCAAAACAGCGAATGAAGCTGAAATGGTTGGATTGATTGAACTACTTGATATGAATATTGACATGTTGCAGATGGCTCAAAATAATGATGACTTACTCGAGTAGAGAGGGATGGTGAAAAGTTATGATTTACAAACAAATCATTATCCAAAAAGAATCGAAAATAAAGTATCTCATCAAACAATTAAATGCCAAAGGTATCTACAAAGGTCCGAAAGGTGAACAATTGCAATCACTGGACTATTTCTCTCTTTTAAGATTACTAGCTGTTAAAAGGGCGGTGGAGTCGTGAGAGAAATCAATTTTCGTGCTTGGAACAAGACAAGATTGTGGATGGATAATGTTTGGGCAATTGATTGGGAGCATGAATTACTTTGTTTTTCAAAACACAATCAGGACTTTATGAAACATTGCATACTGATGCAATCCACAGGACTAAAAGACAAAAACGGCGTGGAAATTTATGAAGGGGATATTGTTCAATTTACAGACTTCGATACCAGTGGTGGAAATCGAGAAGATAGAGAACATATAGGGATAGTTAAATATCAGAGTGGCATTTATGAAATATGGAAAAACAACGTTTCAGAATATTACGGTTCGGATGGTGCATTTATCTTAAATCTTGCTTGGTTGCAAGATGATGAATTTGAAGTCATCGGCAACCTATACGAACATCCACACTTATCGGAGGAACCGACATGAAAGTTGATATCTTAGCCAGTGGATCTAGTGGCAACTGCATAGCTATTACCATTGATGAGAAAACTATCTTAATAGATGTAGGCATAGCAAAAACCAAAATTGAAAAACGTCTTTTAGAAGTCGGTATAATGCCAAATAATATTGAAGCAATTTTTCTCACTCATGCTCATAATGACCATGTGAAAGGCTTACCATTGGCTAACAAGTATAAAATACCGGTTTATGCAGCTGAAGAAGAATGGCAAGACATAAAAGGTGTTAATGAAGATCTAGTAACAGAACTTGGGATAGGCGGCATTTTTGGAACAGGTAACTTTTCAGTTATGCATTTTAATGTTCATCATGACGCACGAAGACCGTTGGGATACGTGGTAAGAGATAAGAACGGTTTTACTATTTCAATTTGCTTGGACACAGGAAAAGTAGATGATGAAATGCTGTCAATTATGAAAAAAAGCGACATTTATATTATTGAGTCAAATCATGATCCTCGTATGGTAGAAGCTTCAAATTATCCAAACAGCGTTAAAGCTAGAATCGTTTCGCATATTGGCCATCTAAGCAATCAGCAAACAGCCGAAGCACTTGCAAAGCTTGTTCGTGGTACTGGTGAGAAAGTTTATCTTGTGCATTTAAGCAGTCACAATAACATGCCTGCTTTAGCTGAAATGACGGTTAAAAGGGAGTTACTCAAAAAAGGTTTCATGGCTGGCAAACACTACGAATTGGAGGTTGTTTAATTGCTTTCAAAAGATGAACATATAGCAAAGTTAGCAAATATAACAGTGAAATTGCTTATTGAAAATATTGAACTAAAAAGGCAGATAGAAATTGATAAAATCCAAAAGATATCTACTGCTGTCGCTGATCATGTTGATAAGTGGCTTAGTCGTCCATATCAAGGGAAAAGTGAACGCCATGACATAGAAAGATTTTCAAAAGAAATCACTACGTTCATTTACTACGAAATGAAAACTTGAACAGGAATGATGTTAAATGGCTAATCCACAACTAAAAAATGGTCACACACGGATTGCCAATGAAATCTTTGAACAAATGATGAAGACCAATCTCAATGGTACGCAGTTCCGTTTGGTAATGGCTATATGGAGATATACTTATGGTTTTCAAAGAAAAACTAATGAAATGTCGGTTAACTTTCTTGCTAAAACTATCAATGCCGGCAGGACCCAAGTTATTAGAGAACTTACCGCATTAATTGATAGAAAGATTATCAATGTCATTGAGATTGGAAGTAAAGGGGCGAGGATTATGTCTTTTAATAAAGATTACAAAGAATGGGAGGAGAAGGAGCGTAGTGAAGCTCCAACCCCATTCCCTGTAAAAGAAACAAAACTTAATAAGAAACCACAACAAAACAAATACGATGAGGAAAACACTTATTATAAAATGGCCATTTACTATTATGGAAAAGTTGAAAAGGTGGCTAATGATGCTGGTATTTCCCATTTAATTAAAAAATCAAATATGCAGACCTGGTCAGAGGATATGCGAAAGCTAATAGAGATAGATAAAGTAAATAAACATTTAGCTAAAGAGGTCATGGACTGGGTTACCCAAGATTCCTTTTGGAAGACAAACGTATTATCTGCGAAGAAACTACGAGAAAAATTTATGGAATTGGCCATAAAAATGAATGCCGAAAAGAAACCAAACCCTACGAAACAAAAACAGCAACATGATCCACGTGACAAAGAAATACAGTTACAAAAGTGGATTTCTGAGGGGAACGATCCGAATGAATTCGATTGGAGTAACTGAATATGAGCTAGAAACTGAAAAATCAGTGCTAGGTGCAATTTTCTTAGAGCCAGATTCAATTGATAGTATCTCTTTTTTAGAATCACGAGATTTCTTAAGTGCAAGGCATCAACAAATTTATCGTGTGATGAAATGGTTAGATGAACGCAACAAGCCCCTTGATCTCACAACTGTAGCTGAACTATACATGCAGCACAACAAAATGGACGAAGTAAGTCTTTCCTATTTAACTGAATTAGCCGTTTCTGTTCCATCTGCTGCAAGTATTGTTTACTATGCCGAAATGGTTCGTTCAAGGGCACTTCGAAGACGAGGGGCAGAAGTTGGACAAAAAATTGCAGATTTATTGCATGAGGACTTTGAATCAGATGAGGAATACTTTTCAGAGATTGAAAGATTAGTTGCAGAAGTTAGACCACAGGATGACGGAAAGATGCAAAACTTATCAGATTCACGCCAAGGTTATTTCGAGCATCTTTTAAAGCGTGCGGAATTTGTACCGACTGGATTCAATCAATATGACAAATGGGCGCATGGCTTATGGCGTGGATGGTTGTTTGTATCAGCTGGTAGACCAAGTGTAGGGAAAACAGCCATGCTTTTACAAAGAGTGATGGGTGTAGCAAAGAGTGGTCCAGTTCTGGTTTGGTCCCAAGAAATGGACAAGTACCAGTTGTTCGATAGAATGATTTCCAGTAAAACAGGGATTGCTTACGGACGTATTAAAAACAAGGATCTAAAAGTAGAAGAACTTGGAATGATAGAACACGCCTATAAGGAATTAGAAAAACTGCCGATTTTTGTTCAAGATTCAAGTGGTGTCACTATCGAAGAAGTTCGAGCTACTGCAAGACGCTTTAAAAGACGTTATGGCCAAATAGCTATGATAGCGGTTGATTACCTGCAAATCATGAAAATCCAGCAAAGAAAAAATGAGACTAGAGCTCAAGCAATTGGCAATGTAACTACTACAGCCAAGCAGATTGCACGCGATATGAATTGTTGTTTCATGATGTTATCTCAAATGACAAGAGATAGCGACAATTTTAAAAAGCCGCAGCTATCCCATTTAAAAGAATCTTCATCGATTGAACAGGATGCAGATGTAGTTGAGTTTTTATGGCATGATCCAGCAGACTTTGTGCAACAAGGTAAAGTCATTCAACAGTTTATAGCAAAAGGTCGAGACATTGGGATTAATGAGTTTAAGCTGTTATTCATGGGGTGGAAACAGAAGTTCTTGGAACTGGATAAAAAGTAGAATCCAAGGAGTTGAAGGGTTGGGATAAGACGCATTTGAAACAAAATGTGAAAGAACACATTTGAGAAAATAGCTGAGCTTGGCTACTGTTCCATTAATATTAAAGCATCAGTTAGAAAAACAAGGTCATTGAGGATTTGTTCTTTAACTTTTAAATCTGGACATTTGTAATAATCATTTACTAGTTGATTAAGTTCTTTATAAATTAATAAAGTAGACATTTTTACACTCCAAGTAGTTAATTTAGCATAATTATAATTATATACTATTTACTACTAAAAGGAAATTTATTTCCATAAATGAGTGATAATTAATTATATTAATTCACAGTACGTAGATATTGCGAAATAAAAAACAATAAAAACCTCTCAAAAATAAGAGGTTTTAGCAATTGGTTTCATTCATTAAAAGTTGTATGGTTTCAACAGATTCTTCGAGACTATCAACTAACGTGACAGTGTTATTTGTAAGATTAGTAATCTCAAAAGTATTTGTATTTTCTAAGCAACATACTTTCACTACTTGTTTTGAATCTAAACTAAATGTTTGTGTTATGTGAACATTATTGAACTCACGAAGAGTTTTAAGCATTTTTATTAAACCTTCATCTGACATATAAATGACTCCTTCCTATCAGTGGAAGTGGACTAAAAAAGTCGAATGGTTTCCATATATTAAGATTTAGTAAGTTCTTAAGATAACACAATATCTTTAGAATTGGTACCTATATGCAGTACGTAGAAAAAGCGTACTACTCTATATAAAGAAGATAAGCTTCAGTTAAAAAAGTAATATCGTCAATTATCAGTTCTTTAATGCAATCGTTTTGACACTGGTGGTAATCATCTATCAAACGATAAATTTCTTTGATTATTAAATCCATGAGTAATCTCCTTAAATGATTGTAGATAAAAAGGGCCTTCTTTAAAGAAAGCCCTGAGACCCAACTGGACAACAAAACGGAGGTTAGACACGAACAAACATCCCAGTTGTTTTATATATTATGCAATTTCTAATTAGGTGTGCTTAGATCAATATAAAAGACCCCAGGACTAGAGGGCCTTTTGTTTACTAAGAAGCACAGAAAGGTTAAGAAACTTCTCAGCTGTCCTATAGCATATGTATAGGGAAAATAAGTGACAGGGCGTTTGACAGTAACATATGGCATTTCAGAACCGCTTAATTGCGATATTCCTTTACAAATAAATAATAAATAAAAGTGCTATATAGAAGAGTAATTGCAGCTATTATTAGAAATACTCTCATGAGCTCTACCTCTTCTTAAAATAAAAATAAACGACTATTTTAGAGCCTAGATTGGCATAATCAACAGGCTTCCTAGGACTGCTTTTCGGCTCTAGTTACATTCTAAACAATGAAGAAATATTTTATACTGTTAACTTTTTGATAAAAAAGCTGAAGGAGGGGTTGTGTGAGATTCATAGGATTAGATCCTTCAACGAAAACAGGGTTTGTTGCTCTTGATGAAGATGGCCAAGTTTTAAAAGCAAAAGAGCTTAAGGGTGTAGGCTCAGCGGATCCGGTGCGTATGATAACCATGATTGATGATATAGCTGCACATATACAAAAAGAAGACATCATTGTGATTGAAGGATTCGGTTTTGCTACTCAACAAGGTATTCAGTTAGGTGGCATTGGATGGGGAATAAGAATGGCACTCACAAGACGTGGTTTTAAATATATTGAAGCATCACCAAGCCAAGTGAAGAAATTTGCTACAGGTAAAGGGAACACCAAAAAAGAAGATATGATTTTACCATTGTTCAGACACTGGGGGTTCGAACATTCTAGCGATAATGTAAGAGATGCTTATGTATTGGCTCAAATTGCAAAAGGATTAAAAACTGTTGATACCAACATTTTAACTAATGAGTTTACAACCTATCAATTAGAAGTATTGGCTGCTATTAATAATCCACCTATTAAGAAAAAGAAAGCAAAATAAAAAACAATAAAGGGAGCGAACAACCATGTCAAAAATCGAATTAACCGTTTTATTTAAGAAAATCCAAAAGGATGACAAAAAAGAAGTATTAGAATTTCATGTACAAGGAGATGAACTTGATTATTCAGATGATCTTGTTCAGCTTGCTGGGAGTATTGCAATTCTTGAAGTAAAAGGCAGTGAAGCTGGTAAACTACCGGTAGAATTTAAGTCTATTCAACGGGATAGCAAGAAAACTACATTGAAATTTAATGTACGTGGCGATAGTGATAAAAAAGTGATTAAACTTTATCCGTTTGCAGGTAGAAATGTGACACTATTTCTCGAAGCATCGCAAATATCCATTGAAGAGTTTGAAGAACAGGGTGACGGCCTGGAATACAACGTTGATAAAAATGGGACTGTCGGAGTAGCTGAAGGACAGATGAATATGGAAGATATTAATGAAGTGGACCAGAATCCTGAAAAAGAGCTGCCATTTGCAGATGAAAAGGAAGAACACAAAGACGACGAGGGAGAGACTCTCTTTGCAGATAAAGAAGAAGATAATGGAGACGATCTACTAGATTAATATTGTTGCCCTGGTTGATTCCAGGGTATTTTTTTAAAAAGGTAGGTGTTGAAAATGTATGAATGGCTGAAAGACTATCGAAGAATTGAAATAGAGATTATCGAGCTAGAAAATTCGATTACCCGTTCCAAACGTGAGTTAGGACGTTGGACAGGTGGCGATTTAATGGGAGTGAAGTTATCTGCTGAAAGTAACGGAGCGCAATTGGAAGAACAAATTTTTTCTTTAGAGTTTAATCTAGCTCACAAAATGAATGATTTAATTGACATTAAAAGAATGGTTCAGAAATTCAATCTAGTAGATACAAAGATTCTATATGGTAGATATATCGAGGGGAAAACGTTTGATGAAATAGCAGATGAGGTTGGATATAGCAAAGGTACGATATATAACAAACATGCCATGTTGATGAAGCTTGTAGGATATTTAGATGAATTAACAGTGTGAGGTGAAGGAAAAGGTGAAACGTTGGGAATGTCGTTATTGCGATACAGGATTTCCGGTGTTATTTGAAGGTGATAGAGTGTGTGCTTCATGTGGTGTTGAATGGGAAGCTGCAAAGATTGAAGTTGAATATGATGATGATAATGATTTTGATTGACTTTAATTTCACTTTCATTAAATCAAAATGAACTGAATCAAACTATTGTAAAAACAGTTTATAGTAAGAGTATAAAGAACCGACAAAAAAAGTTCTTTAAAGTTTTCTCCCTTTGAAAAAGCATCTGGACTTAAATGTCTAGGTGCTTTTATTGTTTAAAACAAATAGGTGGTCTCTAATTAGAGACTAGTAAAGGGTGGTCTCTACGTAGTGTCCAGTGGTGGTCTCTACGTAGAGACTAGTAGCGGTCTCTATATAGAGACCAGTGAATTGAGTTTCTTCTATAGAGCGCCCATCCTAAAGAAAACATTAAAGAAAACATTAAAGAAAACTTACTAGCAAATGAACTTTGCTAGGGAGAGCATTGATATAATAATTAATAAATAGAAACAAACGTTCTGTTTCATGTTATAATATTCATTATCAATACAAAGGGATAGTGATGAATAATGAAAGTAAATGATATGGATAAGTATCAACTAACAGAAACTATGAAGAGTGTAATAATATATCTTACAGATCCTAATGTTTCTATACACGATATACCCAAGGAACAATATAAAGAAATTATTTCTATACCGACAGATGAAGACGGATATGTGCATAAATATTATTTTACAGATGAATCAAAAATGCTTATAGAGATTATTATCGATATGATAAATAGTACAAATTATTTTGAGAAGAGATTCGGTTAGTGACAATCATTTCCATTCACATTATGATTAATGTAGAAAGGGGATGTTAAAGTGAATTTCGATCCAAAGTATTTAATTAGATGGGGAATTCCCGGTTGGATATTATTAATGACACTTATACCTTATTTTGTGGTTATCTATTATGATTCATTGCCTACTATAATTTCTGAAAAAAATGTATTAGCATTAGGGGCTGCAATAACTTTAATCGGAATTCCTCTAGGGTATTTCTTAAATCAGATGCATCATTTATTGGGTTGGGTAGCAAATGGAAAATGGGATAATTATTTTTCAGAAGAAATAATAGTAGACGATTTTTTATGTGATAAAGATAATGAAGGTTACAAAGAAAGATACAGATACTTATTAGCTAAAAAACACGAAGTGGGTTCAGTTTATGCAAGCTTTATACTTTCAGCGTTAGTTATATTAATTACTAACATTTATGAAAGTTCAAAGGAGTGTTTCGATTGGTTATATTTTTTTGTAACAGTGTTGTTGATAGTAGCGTGGTATTTTCTAAGAAGTTATTCTTCACGTAACATCGATAAGTACTTTGAACATTTGAAACGCAAAGCAACAAGCTAATAATTTTCAAAAGCATCCAATACGGGTGCTTTTTATTATGCCTAAAAGGTGGTGATCCATATCTCCGAGCTATCGGTTAAATAGTAAATATGATTGTGGGAGGAAGATACATTGTATGTATCACCAGAAAGATTACAAGAACTAATCGCCATTATCAGTACAAACAATCATCTAGCATTCTATTCAACAAAGGAATGGAAGCATACTCGTAGTGAAGTACGCAAGCGAGACAACAATGAATGTCAGGGATGTAAACGACAAGGGAAAGTATTCACAAATAAATCTGAGCCAGACAAACGAAAGCGATTAGATGTGGATCACATTAAAGAGCTAGAAGATTATCCGGAACTTTGTTTATCGATGGATAACCTTGAGACACTTTGCATTCGTTGCCACAATGTAAAACACAATCGTTATCAAAAGAAAGAAAACAAATGGAATGATGAACAATGGTAGAGTACCCCCGCCCTAAAAGGTTTCAGGATTGTTGGGGGAACTGTCAACGGTAGGGGGTGTCTGCTGTCCAAAATTATTGAAAAAATCCACGTTATATTAGGGGGTTAAAAATAAAAGGGGGGTGTTTGAGTGAGTGGAATGGTAAAAGTCACAGATTTAGAAAAACAAATGTTGGGGAGAGTGGATCCATTTGATATGTTGGAAATAAGCAAGGTTAAGCGTTACATCTCTATTGAAAAGCAAATTAGAAAGTTGCAGCAAGCTATAAATAAAGAGGGTGTAATGGTAACAACGGTTAATGCTTCCCAAGAATTTATCAAAGCAAATCCAGCTTTAAATGAATTGAATAAGCTCACAAAAACATTGATTGCCCTCGAAAATTCAATTAAATTTACTAGTCTACCAGAAGCATTGCCAGAAGAAGATTTAAACTCGAAGGATAATGACGAACCAAAAGTCAGTGATCTATATTGATTCATCAAAAATACGTTGATCTTTATATTAATTCATGGAGGAAAGGATTATTTATTTTCAACCAGGAGCGTATTGACCTGGTTAGACAATTAGAAAGTGAAGTCCTGATTCGTGATGATATTTATTTCGATGAAGAGCAAATCGAAAAATGTATAAACTATATTGAAAAATGGTATTTCAAACTAGAGCTATTTCAAAAGTTTATTATCGCATTTATATTTTTGAAATATAAAAAACGAGACAAGTTATTTTACAAAGACATCGTGATTGTAATTGCACGTGGTAATGGTAAGAATGGTTTAATATCTGGTCTTGCTGATTACTTTATCAGCCCAGGACATGGCATTGAAGGATACAATGTAGATGTTGTGGCCAACAGTGAGGACCAGGCGGAAACATCGGTTAAAGAAGTCTATAACATGAAAGAAAAAAATAAGAATTTCATGAAGTCCTTCTTCTCCTGGACTAAAACAAAAATAACCGGAAGATTTTCACTTGCTGAATTTAAATTCAGAACTTCTAATGCGGATACAAAAGATGGCGGTCGCCCAGGTTGTTTAATATTTGATGAATGGCACATTTATGAAGATACGAAATTAATTAATACTCTTAGCTCTGGTTTAGGGAAAGTGAAACATAGACGAAGAATTTATATATCCACCAACGGTCATGTCCGTGGTGGTTTTTTTGATAAATTTATTGAGCAATGTTTAGAAATATTAAGCGGTGGCAGCAAACGAAATAATCGTTTTGTTTTCATCTGCAAAATGGATGACAAGGATGAAGTCGATAATCCTGAACTATGGGAAAAGGCAAATCCGATGTTTAGCAAACCAAGAAGTGATTATGCAGAAGAGTTGTTCGACACGATTATGGATGAATATCTTGATTTGGAAGATGATCCATCCGGTCGTCCTGAATTTATGGCTAAAAGGATGAACCTCCCGCAAGAAGACAACACAGTTAAAGTTGCATCTTGGAAAGATATTGAAGCGACAAACCGGCCTATACCTTATGAAACATTAAAAGGAAAAACATGTGTTGGTGCTATCGACTTTTCTTTTGTTAAAGACTTTACAGCATGTGGCGTACTTTTCAAACAAGGGGATGATTACATTTGGGATAGTCACCAATTTGCTAGACGTGATTTCATCAAAGAAGCCAATTTAAAACCACCCATTTATGAGTGGGAAGAAAAGGCTTTAATTACTTTGCTTGATGAACCGGTAATAGATATTAAATATATGGTCAATTATTTTTGTGAAATGAGAGAGAAATATGGATTAAATACAATTATCGGTGACACCTTTCGTCTAGACATTGTAAAGCGTGCATTAGAGGACGCAGGATTTACCGTTTTATATATTCAAAATCCGCATGCTATATATGCAAAGCTTGCTCCCAGAATTGAAATGCTCTTTGCTCAACAAAGAATCATTTTTGGAGATAACCCTCTTATGAGATGGAATACAAACAACATAGTTGTAAAAGTCAAAAATGATGGGAATAAGGATTTCTTGAAAAAAGATGAAGTGCGAAGAAAAACGGATGGATTCACAGCATTTGTATATGCATTGTGGCAAGCTGATAACATACTCGAAGACGAAACAGATATTAGTGAAGCATTAGATCTGCTTGACGCTTTGAACTTCTAGGGAGGGGGTGAAAATGTAAAATGGGATGGTTAATTGATAAGTTAAGGAAAAATAAAGAGGTCAAATCCATGTTTGATTTAGATTTATTTCAAGAACCTACACATCGTGCATATTTGAAAAAGATGGCACTGGAAACGTGTATTAATTTTATTGGTCGTGCTATTTCACAATCTGATTTTCGATTCATGAAAGACGGGAAAAGGCAGATTAACGATTGGGATTATTTATTAAATATACGTCCAAATACTGATCAAAGCGCTGCTGAATTTTGGCAGGACTTTGTTTTTAAATTGATACACGAAAATGAAGTGTTAGCTATTTTAACAGATAGCAATGATCTATTGATTGCAGATAGTTTTGACCGTGAAGAATACGCTGTTTTCCCTGATATATTTAGTAATGTAACAGTAAAAGACTATACATTTAATCGCACATTCAAAATGGATGAAGTAATTTTTATTCCATACAATAACGAAAAATTGACTACCTTTATGCAAGGTATGTTTGATGACTATGGTGATCTATTTGGACGGATGATTGAAATAAATATGCGTAATAATCAAATACGCGGTACTGTCGATATCGAATCTACTCAGTCTTTGGATAAAGAGAATCAGGGTAAATTACAGAATTTTATCGATAGGTTATTCAAATCATTCAAAAATAACACGGTCGCTATCGTGCCGCAATTAAAAGGATTCAAATACACGGAAGTTGCGAAAGGCGACAACAACGGTAAATCTGTGGAAGAACTATCGAAACTGAAACGTGATTTAGTAAATGAAGTTGCGATAATTTTAGGAATACCAGTTTCGCTTATTCATGGCGACATGACAGAATATGAAACAGCAATCAAAGCTTATATTAAATTTTGCATAGGTCCACTTAATAAAAAAATATCGGACGAACTAAATGCGAAATTAATAGAAAAAGAGAATTACCTTAAAGGCGAAAAAATAAAAGTGCAAGGTATTTCAGAACTAAATGCCCTTGAGGTTGCAGATGCAGTTGATAAATTAAGGGCAAGTGGTGTATATAACGGTAATCAAATTCGTGTGAAATTGGGTGATGAGCCAGTGGATAATCCGTTACTTGAAGAATATGTAATGACCAAAAACTATGAGTCAACTAAAGGAGGTGAAAATAAAAATAATGAAACGTAAATTCGGATTTAAAAACCAATCTCATAATGAAAAACTATCTAGTATTCCACATAACTTTTCCTCCACACATGATGAAGAAAAAGGTATTTCGGAATTAACTATCTATGGTGATATTGGGGAATCATGGTTTTGGGATTCTACTTCCGCTGTCGATGTCGACAATGCACTGAAGCAAGCCGGAACGAATGATGTAGTAGTGCGCTTAAACTCTCCTGGTGGTTCAGCGTTTGATGGGATTGCCATTTACAATCGTTTGAAAAACCATCCTGGAAAAGTAACAATTCACGTGGATGGATGGGCGTGTTCCGCTGCAAGTGTTATTGCAATGGCAGGCGATGAAGTCATCATGGGTACAGGCTCTATGATGATGATTCATGAAGCATCCAATATCGTATGGGGAACTAAAAATGATATGCGACAAGTTGCCGATATGTTAGAAGAACTGGAAGAAGGTATCATTGATGTTTACATGACAAAAGCAAAAGTAAGTCGTGAAGAAATTCGTGATAAAGTTAATGCGGAAACATGGTTTAGTGCATCTAAAGCTTTAGAAATTGGTTTTGCTACGTCTACCTCATCATCTGTGGAGGACAATGAAGAAAGTGAAGAATTAACTCAAATGAGAGCACAAATGAAAGTCATGCAAAATAAACTCGATAAAATAGCAAATCAAACACAAGAACCTGTTCCAACTTCCCCCACACAATTATCTGTGGAAGACAACGGAATTGGTTCTTTTAATTTACTTAAAAAATGGAGGTAACACATTATGACAATAAAATTAAAAGGTAAAATGGAAAACTTTGAAACGAAGAAACAAGCTTATATGAATGTTATGAAGGATGATAATTCCACTCCTGAACAACTAGAAAATGCATTTAGCGATATGTTCACAGCTTTACAAACAGATTTAACCGAACAGATTACAACAGAAGCACGTAATGAAGTACACGATTCACAGGTTTTAGCTTCACGCGGTCAAAATGTATTAACTTCCGCTGAAAGAAAATTCTACAACGAAGTGATTGCAAGTGGTGGATTTGCAGAGGACACAATCCTTCCAGTTACCACGCAGGAACGCATTTTCGAGGATTTAATAGCAGAACATCCATTACTAGATGTTATCGGCTTAAAAGACTTAGGTGCCGTTACACGTTACATTTACAGTGATGCAAATAAAGCTTTTGCTTGGGGTGCATTGTTCGGTGAAATTAAAGGGCAAGTTTCTGCAGCATTCCGTGAAGAAACTATCTCTCAACTTAAATTAACGGCTTTCGCTGTGATTCCAAAAGATATGTTGGAATTAGGACCAGAATATGTTGATCGATATGTTCGCAATATTCTAGTGGAGTCGTATTCAGTCGGCATGGAATATGGTCTTGTCAACGGTCGTGGTCCATCACAAAATGAGCCAATCGGATTGATGAAAGATGTTAATGCTGATAACGGAGCAGTTACAGAAAAAACTTCAAAAGGTACGCTAACATTTTCTCCATCTGAATATGGCGAAATTGTTGCTGGTGAACTACATGGAGTAATCAAAGCTCTATCTGTAGATGCCAAAGGGAAGGCCCGTAAAGTAGCAAATAAAGTTGTAATGCTTGTAAATCCTACCGACGCAATTTCTGTTCAATTCCGAAATACTATTCAAACGTCTAATGGTCAATGGGTAACAGCTTTGCCATACAATATTCAGGTTGTGGAATCTGAAGAAATTCCTACTGGTAAAGCCTTATTCTTTGTTAAGGGAGCTTACTTAGCAGCTATTGCAGGCGGTTATAAAATCAATAAATTTGATGAGACACTTGCTATCGAAGATGCGCGTTTATATACGATGAAACAGTTTGCTAATGGTAGACCAAAAGATAATAAAACAGCTTTACTTTATGATTTAGACATTAAATTCGGCTTTGGTCCACAACCAGAAACTCCTTAAAATAGGGGTTTCTTTTTCTTTATAAAAAACTAGGAGGTACTTAAATGGAAAAATACAAAGTAGTTCGAGAGTTCAAAGAAACGAAGCATGACGGCCATGTATATGTTGTAGGTGATCCTTATCCGAAAGAGGGAGAAAAAGCGACTAAAGCGAGGTTGGAAGAATTGTCTACGACGAAAAATAAATACAAAAAAGTTTATATCGAGGAAGTAGTTAATGAAGATCAAAAAGTTGAAAAAGTAGAAGGTACTTCAGATGATAACGACTCGAAAGTAGAAACTCCTAAAGACAAGGAGTGATTCCATGAATGAGTTAGAGAAAAAGGACTTGCTTAATGAAGTTAAGTCTTATTTACGTATCACTTGGAATGAGGAAGATCCAGACATTCAAAAAATGATTGACCGTGCTATTTCTTATTTCAAATCCATTGCTGGTACAGACGTAGACTTTGTGGATGATGGACAAAACCGTCAATTGCTCTTAGATCGTTGTCGTTATATGCGAAATCATGTCATTGAGGAATTTGAAGAAAATTTTAAATCTGAAATTATAAACCTTCAATTTAGACTTTATAAAGTTGCGGAGGATAGTATAGATGGCACAATATAGCGCACTGAATGATGGGTTTGCTCAATACGGTACAAAGGAAACTAAGCGGTCTGAAAAAGGTAAGCGTATAGGCGATGAATTCATTCTACAAGGACGCTTGGCTTATCAAGAGATATCCAGAAGGGATGAGGACTATCAACTGGCTCAAATTATGTCAAAAACATTGGATATTAAGATTAAGACGCTTTATCCTCCACAGTTAAGAAATGTGAACAAAAGTAAGTTGACGATGGTGTTAAATTCAACTGAATACAATGTTATTAAATGTGATTCCGATGGCCCTAAAAACTATTTGTATTTTTATCTCCAGGAGGTGGGACCGATTGAGCAAGATTAAGGAGTACATGCAAAGGCAAATTGATGAAATGCAAACGGCTTTAGAAACGTTTAACATCCCACTTTTTGAAGATGAAATTGCAGAGGATGAAGAGGAAAAGCTTTATCAAAACGATTATCATTGTTTCGTCTATGAAACGTTAGATATCTCCAATAATGACGATTTAAAGAGCGTTACGCAGACTGTGGCTGTCTACTATTACTCGGAGAATAGAGATGACTTAGACGAGCGTACAGTGGCTATTATTCTATCATTAAAAGATGTTCCAGGTTTTTCATTAAACAGGACAGTAAAACAACGGTTGCAGAAGAAAGAAACAGACCAATTTGTGGACCGTGTGATATTTGAATATAGCCGCAAAATCGTTACGGGGTGCAAAGTATGATATTCGAAATGGATTATCAACAGTTGCAAGAGCTTGAGAAACGCATTCGACAGCTTCCCGATTACGCTGAACATGTCATAAATGAAACCCTGCATACAGATGGTATTGAATTACTGGAGAGTAATATTACTCGTTTAATTCCAGAATCAAAGCGCAATAAAAACGCCCCTTGGTATCGGGAACACGGAAGTGTGAAGCATGCGAAAGATGCTGATTGGTCTGTAAGTAAAAAAGAACATTTAGGTTTCATGCTCAAATCTAGAGGGGGAGCTGCAAATAAAAGAGGTTCCTTTGGTTATCTTGTATTTCCAGACGAAGGTCGGGGGCAGGTTGAACAAAGCTTTACAGAGCGTGCAACTGGTGTTGCCGTTCCAAAAATAGTCGCAAAATTACATGGAAAATTAATCGAAACAATAGGAGGTAATATGTAATGCCAAAACAAACAATTACAGAATTCGATTCTTGGAGTATTGTCAATTCATCCATTCAATTTATAAAGAGTGGTGCACAACAACCGGGCGAGAAATTTGGTAGTGTAGGGACAATCTCATTTGAACCAGAGACATCTACGCTACAGAAAAAAGAAGGCCGTGTTGTTACGAAAGAAAAAATTGTTACTACCAAATTAAATGTATCAGTAAGTGCCCACATTCCAGTAACAGTGGCACGTGATTTCTTTGGTCTTACGAATGATGGTTTAAAACCAGGAATTTACTCATATGGTGAAGGGTCGCTCGGTAGAGATTTTGTCTGGACAGCAGACGTTGTGGATGTATTCGAAGAGGTAACGAAATTAATTGCCTTCCCGAAAGCTTCTAACTCCGCTGGTTTAACATTATCCATCGACGCAACGCAAGAAGAGTTAGCTCTGTTAGAACTAACATTCTCAGCTGTAGCGGATTCAGCTGGTCAATTCTATTATGAAGCACTTGTTCCTGAATTAGAAGATCCGACCATTGCTGATAAATGGCACACGGAGTTCAACCGTACGTTAATTGCAGCACCAGATACGCCTTAATTAAATTAGGCTATGTTTAAGGCTAGGATTGATTTTTATAAGGTTGTATTGTTTGTGAAATGTTACACTTAAACTCCCATGAAAATTAAAATCTTCGATTTAGAGAAAAAGGCAATACTAAATCAGACGCAGCTCATTTATTTTTTAAAAAATGCAGCGCCTAAATGGGGATCAAATTATGGGTTGGATTAGGAGGCACTTGGTTCAGTTATTGTAACGTTGTATCCTAAGTTCTCAAGTCTTCGAACAGAATATCGTACAATGGATTGTTCTTTTTGCTTGTCAAAGTAATCCTCTCCTAAATCTACGTACATCTCTTTGCGAGTTAAGAGATAATAGGAGATTCTTAAAATGGCATGAGCGACAGATATTCCTGCCCTTTTTTTACCCTTTCTTGATGCAGTACGCCTATACAGGGCTCCCAAATAGGTTTTGGATCCTCTGACAGAGTGAGCTGCTTCAATTAATGCCGATTTCAAGTACTTGTTTCCTTTTTTCATGTTGCTTGATTTTCTCTTGCCCGCACTCTCATTATGTCCAGGTACTAATCCTGCCCAGGAACACAAGTGCGCCGAACTGGGGAATTGCTTCTCGACATCCGTACCGACTTCGGCTAAGATTTGTTCGGCCATTCGAGTGGCGATGCCGGGAATGGAATCCAATCGCTCAATATCTTCTTGGTGGGGGGATAATCTAGTAGCCACCTCTTCGTTTAACAGTTCAATCTGCTCAGAAAGAAATTCTATATGGACCAGAATGGTTTTCAACATGAGACGTTGATGTGGATTGATATACCCCCGAAGAGCAAGCTCCAGTTCACTCTTTTTCTTCTTCATTGATCGACGGGCCAAGCTAGCTAGCTTCTTAGGATCATTTTCGCCATCGGCGATAGCACGAAGCATATCGAGAGACGAAACACCCATGATGTCGGAGACAACGGAGCCAAGTTTGATATTAGCACCTTCCAACACCTTTTGAATTCGATTATGTTGCCTTGCACGTTCTTCAATAATACTCCGTCGATACCGAACTAATTCTCGTAGTTCTCGTTGGTTACGATCCGGAATAAAACTTGCTTTAAGTAAACCGTGCCGAAGAAGTTTGGCAATCCATTCTGCATCTTTCACATCGGTCTTGCGACCTGGTACTGCTTTCATATGTTGAGCATTCACTACTAAAAATTCAATATTCTCCGCTTCAAGTAAGTTAACTATTGGCTTCCAAAATACGCCGGTACTTTCCATTGCTACGTGGGTACAACCATGCTCCTTAATCCAGTCAATTAACTGTAATAGAAATACAGTCTTAGTGGAAAACGTTTGAATCTCCTTTCCTTTTGGTGTAATAATACAGGCAGTAATGGAGTCTTTATGAACATCCATACCGCATGCACGCTCAATGATTACTTCCATTGTAATCATCCTTTCTACGGCAACTAGTATTGGAGGCTGGTGCAATAACCAGAGTAGGATTAATCTCCCATGAGTGCTTCCCGTAAGGGAGCGACAGTCTGTGATACACCGTGGTCGTTGGAGTCAGACTAACGGATGGGCTCTATGGCACCATAGTTCATCGACCTTCCTCTCCCAGCCGTAGTATCCTATACCCGTTTTTCACATTTTCATTCTCTGTGGTGTAGCGCTGATTTTGCGCTACATGGGTGGCTAACGGGGCAGTTTAGTTCAATAAGAATTATGTAGTTTGTGATTATAATTAAAGAGTTTGGGAGGTGTCTTATGAACAAAAATACATGCCCATGTTGTGGTTATAGAACGATGGATAGTGATGGCAACTACGATATATGTCCAATTTGTTTTTGGGAGGACGACCCGTTTCAAAAAGAAGATGAGTATGATATTGGTGCTAATCCAATACCTCTAATTGAAGCTCAAAAAAATTATATTAGTTATGGTGCTTGTGAAAAGAGTTTTCTTAATAATGTTAGGAAACCTAATTTACAAGATAAAAGAGACCCTGATTGGAAGCCATATAATGATGAATTATTTGAATTGAAATTAGCATGTCGAAAATATAAAGAAGGCATATATAGTATTGCTGAGTTAGAACGCAACTTATCTTGGATTGGTGTTCCAGATGACATAAATGAAATGGTTAAACAGGCAGAGAATGATTTAGAAATGATTAGGTTTTGCACTTCAGACTATAAACAAAGAGAAGAAGCGTTAGAGGTTGTTAATAATTTGTTAAAACGGTTAAATATTACGTTAGAAACTGAAAATTAGTTATTGAACTAACGGGTGCTTTAGTAAAAAACAAAATCAAAGTAAAATGAGCCAGGAGAAAATATCCTAGCTCATTTTTTATGTGTATTATAAATCAATCTTTACCTTTAACATAGCTTTAAATAAGCAATTGCATAGCGTAGCCCTCTCCTTATCGAGAGGGTTTTTTATTTGATTAAAATCGGAGGGATAACATTGAAAGTACAAAAGGTAACTTTAAAAGAATTTGAAATTGTGGAAGTCGAAGGAGATTTTGAAAAACGATTTATTAATGAAAAGAATTATCCTGCTTTTTTAACAAACGCATCCGTAAAACGTGGCTTTGAAACAGGCTTGATAGAAACAAGCTTATGGGAAGATCTACTTAAAATCATGGGGCTACAATCGGTTATAGAAAAAAATGATGAGGAAAGCACATTGCAGTTAATGAATATGTTCGATGAACAAAAATTGATTGCAGTTGTTTATTTAGGAGTTCTCGGGGCGAATAAGAATGTAGATTTAACATTTGATAGCTTCATAGAGAAATATCATTATGATTTGGCCGAAACGATTGAAATTTATGCAAATTTAATTACAAATTTAGTAACACAGGATCCAAACCAATTTGCAAAAGGGTTACAACAAAGCACAAAAAGTGAAAAAAAAAATTCAAGCCTCCTAAGCTAAATGTTGAATGTGTGGAGGACAGATATGTCCTATATGTATTAATTTCCGGAATAGATTCTGAAACTTTCTGGCATTCTCCTATATCAAGTGTCGAGCGCATTTATAGTGGCAAATTAGCATTTGACGGTTGGCAGAACAGCCCACAGGAGGTGAAATAATTGGCGAAAAATAATAACAATGAGATCAATATTACTTTTAAGGCCTTTAATAAGAACTTTAATTCTGCTATAAAAGAAATGGATGATCAAACCAAGCAATTGCGTCAAGAGATGAAGTTGCAAGAAGAGCAAATGAAGCATACAGCCTCTAGTACAGATAAGCTTGAAGCAAAAGTAAATAGCTTGCAACAAATCTATGATGTGCAACGTAAAAAGACACAACAAGCTGCGGATGCCTTAGAACGAGCCAAACAATTGTGGGGAGAGAATTCTAAAGAAGTAGCGAAAATGACTGCTCAGTTGAAACGACAACAAATCGCAGAACAACAAGCAGCGAATGCAGTTACAGAATCACAACAAGCTTTCCAACGAGCACAAGAAGCCCAAAAGAATCAGCAGAAGTCATTAAAACAATTAAACAATTTACTACAAGTCACCGGGAGCTCTCTTGGTGACTTTTCTGATTTGTTAGGGCAAGAATTAACACAAGCCATCCGAAATGGTACCGCAAGTTCAGCACAATTAGAAAAAGCATTTAAACAAGTTGCTGGTGCTACTCAGAGCGTTGGTGTTGATGTTGAGCAAGTTCGACAAGCCTTGTCTCAATTAGATAACGGAGCAACTGTGCAAAGTGTTCGTACAGCTTTACAGGCTTTATCTACAATTACAGCTACCGCTGAGGATGAGGTCAAACAACTACAACAAGCGCTTAAATTGCAACAAGAGCAAATGAAGCATTCTGTTACTGAATCACAGAAATTACAAGCGAATTTATCCGGTCTTGAAGGTATCTATGAAGCATTAAGACGAGCAACAAGCGAAACAGAGCAAGCACTTGCTCAAGCGAGATCCGCTTATGGTGAAAACTCACAAGAAGCCAAAAAATTGGAAACACAATTATCTAGAAATCAAATTGCCGAACAACAAATGGCCAATTCAGTTAGGGAAGCGCGACAAGCACAAGAGCAACATGCAACTTCACTAACCCAGTTAAACCGTTTATTCGATGCCACTGGTACATCAGTTGACCGATTCGCAAATGAAATAGGTACAGACTTAGTAAATGCTATACGTGAAGGTCGAGCGAGTGCCTCGCAATTAGATAGTGCATTTAATCAAATCAGTCGTTCGGCTTTGGGAGCAAATACTGATCTCAATCAGGTCCAACAAACTTTACGAACATTGGATAATGGTTCAAGTATTACGGATGTACGCCAGGAATTGGGACGACTACAACAAGAGGCAAACCAAGCCCAAGAGAGCGTTCAAGACGTAGGAAACGAATTGCAAGCATTAGGTGGTATTCTAGCAGGCGCTGGAGTTGCTGGAGCCGTGGCTAAGGCGCTCGATGTTGATGATTTAAAAGCAAAAGTCGATGTTACATTCGATGTTCCTGAATCATCTAAAGCTAGTATTCGAGAGGCTCTTGTCGATGTAAAGAAATATGGTGTGGATGGAGAGGAAGCGTTAGAAGGACTCAGAAGACAGTTTGCATTGAATAAAGATGCAAGCGATGCGTCTAATGCTGCAATCGTTAAGGGTGCAGCAGCCATTTCTTATGCTTATAGTGGCATCGATTTTACTGAACTGATTCAAGAGACAAATGAAATTGGGAAAGAGCTTAAGATTTCAGACCAAGAAGCATTAGACCTGGTCAACTCTTTATTAAAAATCGGATTTCCTCCAGAACAGCTAGATATAATAGCTGAATACGGATCACAACTTAGACGTGCTGGGTACGAGGCTAATGAAATCAAGGGCATTTTAGCAGCTGCATCTGGTGTGAATTCTTGGAATATAGATAACCTTCTTGATGGTTTGAAAGAAGGACGTATTAAAGCAACTGAGATGGGACGCGGTTTATCTGAATCGTTTAAAGATAGCCTAAGGGATGTTGTAGGAAGTACAAATAAAGTATCTGAAGAACAAATATCAGCAATGGAAACGAACTTTGCAAACCAGGAAAAATCGTTATTTAAATCACTTAGTAGACGTTATGATGCAATATCCAAATCCTATGAAAAGCAAAAAAAAGCACTTCAGAAATCATTGGAACAACAGTATGAAGCTGTTGAAGATTCCTATGAGGATAAGGAAGAAGCACTTGAAAAATCCTTAGAAAATGCATATGAAGCACAAGTTAAATCATATGAAAAATCACTTGAAAAACTTGAAAAATCCTTAGATCAAGAAGTGAAAGCCTTTGAAAAAGCTTCAGACGATAGAATTGCATTAATAGATAAAGAATATACCGAAAAATTAAAGCTTATTGATGAAGAAAAATATCGTCAAATTAAAGCGATTGAAAATCAAATAAATAATATCGACAAGGTATCTGCTGCAGAAGAAAAGGCGCGGAATAACAGAGAAAACGCTAGTAAACGTGCTGAGTTACAAGAAAAAATAAGAACTGCTAAAGATGCTAAATCAAAGCAGGAAGCATATAAAACGCTTAAAGATTTCGATGAACGCTTGCGTGTAGAAAAGATAAAAGAAGAACGACAAGCCCAAATTGATGCTTTAAAAGAAGAAAAAGAATCTATCAATGACTCTTTTGATAAGAAAAGAGAAGCTCTCAAAGAAGAAACGGAAAATCGTAAAGAAGAAACTAAAAATGCGATTGAAGTGGAAAAAGAAGCTTTGTCTGAAAGACAAGCGGCAGAAAAAAAGGCGTTCATAGAAAGCAATAAAGAAAGATTAAAGCTATTAAAAGAAAACCAAACGGCAGAATTAAACAACTTCCGTGAAGTGAATGCTGAAAAATTAAGTGCACTTGGAGAGGAACACCAAAGACAACAAGAATTATTAAATGAAAGATTAAGTGCTGAATTATCAGCAGTACAAGAATCACATCAAGCGCAATTGGAATCTTATCGTGCTATGCACCAACAAAAAATGGAACTTGCTAAAAATCCACCAGATTCTTCACAATTTAAGGCCATTGAACAGCAACTCGAGGCTTGGGGTGCTGCAATTGCAAAAGGTGGGGAAGAAGGTTCTCAAGCGTTTGAGGACATGGTCAAATGGCTCAATAGCATTGAAGATGCAACTCTGCAAAATGCGATTGGTGTAGAGCTGTTTGGAACGATGTGGGAAGATCAAGGACAGAATATTATCGACTCAGTTTTAAATGCTGATGATGCTTTAACGGAATTAGAGAAGACCGAAAAAAGTGTAAATGATTTGGCAAAGCAGGCCGAGGACACTAGTGGACTTATTCAGTTAAGGGAAGCTCTTGAAAACCTATTAAAATCGCTAGATCCATTATTTACCGTAATAGCAAATGTGGTCGGCGCATTAGCAAATTGGGCATCGAACAATCCGACAATCACAGCAGCCATTGTTGCAGTAGGGAGTGCTATAGGGATTTTAATCGGAGCCTTTGCTGCCATAGGTCCAGCTCTTCTCGGGGTGGTCGCCTTGTTTGGTGGGGGTACAGGTGGGACGGGATTGCTAGGTATCCTATCTAAATTAGGCCCATTTTTATTAACGTTAGGTTCTAAAATACTTCCTGCATTAAGAATTGCTTTTGGTGCATTGACTGGACCTGTCGGATGGATCATTACTGCTCTCACCATTGCTGTACCTCTAATCATCAAACATTGGGATTCTATCTCTGAATTCTTTGCAAACCTGTGGAAGGGCATCGTAGATATTTTCAAAAAGTCTGTGGATGGTATAGTAAATTTCCTAAAACAATGGGGTCCAACTTTGCTTGCAGTTCTAACTGGTCCGATAGGATTATTAGTTGCTTTAGTAATCAAAAATTGGGATGCCATTAAAACTAAGACTTCCGAAATTTTTGGTAGAGTACGAGAAACCACCAAAAGTATTTTTCAAAGCATTTTTACCAATACAGTGGGCAAAATTACTAGTTTAAAAGACAGAGCGGTGGAAATCTTCGGTAAACTGAAAGACGGTATCACCAGACCGATTGAAAAAGCACGAGATGCAATTAAGAATGCAATCGATAAAATCAAATCGTTCTTCCATTTCAATTTTAAATGGCCAGAATTAAAGATGCCTAAATTTAAAATTAAAAAAGGTAGCTTAAACCCGATGAAGTGGTTCAGTGAAGGCTTCCCGGAGATTGACATTGAGTGGTTTGCGAAGGGTGGCGTCATGACAAGTCCGACTTTATTCGGAGGTAGTGGAAATACGGCATTTGTAGGTGGTGAAGCAGGTCCAGAAGCAGTTTTACCACTTAATGAACGAGTGTTGGGAGCTATTGGTAATGCTATTTATGCAGCGACCGGAAAAGATATCAGTGGACAACAAACAGTCTACAATTTCGAAAAAATGCTAGATGGTGCTGTATTCCATGTGCGAGAAGAAGCAGATATTAAAAAGGTAGCTAGAGAATTAGGCGATTACACAAAAGTAAGAGAAAGAGGAGGGCGAAGATAATGGGCTTAACATTCAACGGTAAACATTGTAGCACTGTAGGGTTAGATGTGTCTGATACTCGTCGCCCTCTGATGGCTG
The DNA here is from genome assembly GCF_038626375.1 of Psychrobacillus sp. FSL K6-2843. Lineage (NCBI taxonomy): Bacteria > Bacillati > Bacillota > Bacilli > Caryophanales > Bacillaceae > Psychrobacillus > Psychrobacillus sp. FSL K6-2843. The sequence goes on from NZ_CP152021.1 coordinate 1,652,154, forward strand.
AGCCAGATATAACATTTGTAGAAGTTCCAGGACGGAATGGTGCTATCGTAATTACTAATACAGATAAAGCGACTTTCAAGGATATCAACTTGGAAGTCGATTTTTTATTAGAGCCAAACGGACAGTCCTTCCACAATCATTGCAGACAAATCGCAAAATGGCTTTCGACACTTGAAAAGAAACCGCTCGTATTTGATGATGATCCTAACTATACGTATAAGGGGATTGTCACAAGCCAAGTCGATGTTGAACAGATTTCCCAATATGGAGAGTTTACTGTTGTATTTCGTTGTAATCCATACGAGGTGAGTGTATGAGCCACCAAGTTGAGTTAGTAAATAAACAGACACTTAGTCATATCAGATTTGTGGAAGTGATTAATGAACCAAAGATAAAAGAAGAAATCAATGGAGAGTATTCTTTGAACTTTGAAGCACATTACGAAGCTAAATCAGATTTGAATGCTAATGTGCTCGTGAAAGTAAACGAACAGTATTATCAAATTAAAAAGCTCACTAAAAGTCGTAGTGACAGTATATCACTATCGGTCCAATGCGAACATGTATCGTACGAGTTAATTATAGATGGTGACTATGAGAATGATTGGGAAATAGAATCAACAGCACAAGGCATGATTAATTCGATTTTAAGTGGTACCCGATTCACGTTGGGTAGTTGCATTGATACCAATTATGCCTATTACAGAACAAAGCAAATGGATAAGCGTCAACAGTTATTTAATGTTGCTAATCTATTTGGTGGGGAGATGCATTTCGATAATTTCACAGTTAACCTTCTATCTCAACGTGGTTCCAATAAAGGCTTGAATATAGAGTTAGGAGTGAATCTGTTAGGTGTCACAGAGGAAGTTGATTTTGTGGAAGGTACAACCGCATACGAATTAGATCTTGTGGATTTATCTCGTATTAATGGCTATGAGTTAGACTTCTCCAGTGCTGGAATCGGTGACACTATTGGAATCATTGACAATGTTCTAGGTATCAATACCAGTGAACGAATTATCGCCATCGAATACAATCCTTTTAAAAGGCAACTTCCCACTGTAACGGTAGGGCAATACATCAGAGACTTCACGGAGTACCTTAAAGATGAAGCAGAGGATGTTTTAAAAACTAACGAAACATGGTTAGAGGTATTTTCCATCGGAAGTACAAATGTCCTCTATTTAGACGATTTAGAGGCTGGTGGCGCGGTAGTAGAGATAGACGAAAAAGCACCAGTGGTAACCATTCAAGTCAAACAAGAACACATTGGCGATACAATATCCCTAAATCTATTTGATTCTTCCAACAATCAATACGCAAATTACAATGAACACGCATTCGACTTGAACGGAAGACTTATAATCGATGGTGATTTTCCCAGAGGTACATCAGGCGCTGTAGAGATAGTGATAACCGACGAACATACAGGCGAAAAACGTAAGTACTTTGTGAATGTGGAGGACAAATCGGCAGATTCTTATGAGGATTATTGGTTGGATTCCCTATTAGTTGGAACAGAAGAATGTATATATTTAGACGGTTTAAATATTACAAATGGCGGAGAAGGCGCAGAGCTGTCTATTTATGAAAAAGTAAACAGCATAACAATCAAAGTGAAGGAGGCATATAAAGATTATGTAAAAGCCGTATCCATCTACAATGCGGAAGGTGTCATTGTGTACACTCGTGGCAGTTCACATTTCGATAAAAATGGACAAGTCGTTATAAAAAGAGAATTTCCATTAACCGAAAGAGGATCCATAAAAATAGCAGTGATGCATCCTGAAACGAAAGTAAAACAGAGCTTTTTAATAGGGGTTTCCATTGGTTCTGAACTTTATCCGGATACTGGTGCGATGGAAGAGTATTTCATGGAATTTGGAACGTGTCCATTAGCTGAACAAATGACATACACCTTTGAAAATACTGATGGTTATGATGCTGTGAAATCCATTTCAACTGGATTAATCGGCAATGAAGCTATTCGAGGAACAGTTACCCTTGTTGCTTCCCCTATATCAAGCGGTGGTACGTTTAAAGCCGTAAAGATTATAGGTACTTGGAGTGATGCTAAACCAAACGCGGAAGTAAGTGTACAGGTTGTTTGTTTCAATTCCGCGAAAGAGGTGGTGTAAATGGCCAAGGGATTGTTTGGTGGTGGAAATGGAACAGAGAGAAACCCTTATCTCGTGGAAGATGCCCAGGATTTAGTAAGTATAAAGAATGCTGAGAATCCTACCCAACACTATAGACAAAAAGCGAATATCGACTTGAGTCATATACCTAGTTGGAATCCAATAGGAAATGTAGCTAATGGGCCCCCTTTCATGGGAGTGTACGATGGTAATAATTTTGTAATTGAGAATTTAACCATCGATAACACAGATTCTTCATTTGCCCCTTATATCGGACTGTTTGGATTATGTAATAATTCATCACTGAAAAGAGTGAAGTTAAGAAAAGCAAATGTAAGAGGAAGTGGCGGTCAAAGGGCTGGAATTTTAGTAGGCTCAATAGAAAACTCAGTTGTTTCGGATTGTTCAGTTGAGGGATTAGTAAGTGTACCTGATGGTGATGTAGGAGGCTTAACCTATTCATTAGGGAATGGAAGTAAATTAAGTAGATGTTCAGCTGAAAATGTTGTTGTAGAAGGACACCACGCTGGAGGTCTTACTGCTTACACTTCTGGTGATATTTTAGATTGCTACGCCACAGGAGAAATATATGGAGATGGATCTTCCTCATGGTTGGGTGGATTAGCCTACTCTCAAAATGGAGGTACAATAACAAATTGTTACGCTTCTATTGTAATGAAAAGCGTGGAGTATTTATCTTCAGATCTGTTTCCTCTTGTATATAGTGTAGGTTCTGGTACTCTCGAATCTCTGTACGTAGATATTACGAGCGGAGTTAGTAAGCAAGAGTGGAAAGCTGGTGTTGATTATTATGCCAACTCCATATTTATAAGGGGCACCGACGGACATTTATACAAGAAAATAAATAATCAGGATGGTGTTAATTACGATTATGGACCACCTTTTAATCCAAATTATTTAGCTCAACCTATATCTGGAGCAAACTGGTCAAGGTACTGGGAGAGAGTAACGGCTGATACTGTTGATGGAGCGCGAACAACTAAACAAATGATGACTAAAGAAAACTATGTCGGATGGGATTTCGAAAATGTTTGGAGGATTGACGAGGGTAAATCATATCCATATTTCAGGTCGTCTCAAAGTACACAATGCACAGCTTTTCCGCTATTCCGAAGAATGATTAAAAATTAAAAATAGAAGAGGAGTAATCACATGACGGGTGAAAAGTTAATTAGAGACGTGAAGGGAAGTCCAGTTCCTCAATTTTACAGTGAAGATTTAGGGGACTATGCAGTAAAGACAGTGGATGGCTCAACTGTAACAAGAGGTGATGTAGACTTTAGCAGAACAAAATTATTGCGTGACAAATTAGGAAGTCCGATTCCTCAATTGTGGGATAGCGTAAACCATAAATGGGTGGTTGATACAGGACAAGGGTTTAGTGGAGGAGGTGATGGCGGTCCAGTCTCCTGGAATATTGTTCAAGATAAGCCTTCTGAGTTTAAGCCATCCAAACATGAACATGAAATATCAGATATAAACGGATTGGAGAAAGAGTTAGAAAAGGTTTTTACGCAAGTCTCTAGTGGAAAAAGTCTGCTAGAGACTGCTATCGTTTCGAAAGGTGCAAGTGTGAATAAGGCTGGCGAATTAGCTTCATTCCAAGAATTAAGAACTGGAATCATGGCAATTGAAGGTGGCGGTAGTACGTGTAATGCTGGTGTACCTATTGGCCCTAGCATGGAGGAATTTGTAAGCTATTCACCAATAAAAGTTACTGAAGATATAGCAATTAAACTGGAGGTAGTAGCATGATTGAACAAGTAACGTACCCGAAATTTCAGCCACAAGGAAAAATTAAGGTTGAATTATTTGATGATGCAGCAAAAGAGAGAGTCAAAGAAGTCGATACTCACAACTTCATTTCTCAAGGTGTACTTGACCATTTATTTAAATTTGCAATGAAAAGTTTATTTACACAAACTCGAAAAAGCGGAGGAATTAAATTATACGATAAAATCAATGACCCTTTTAGAGCGATACACTTAACTGATGCTTCCCATCCTGAAGATGCTCAAAATGAATGGGCAATTAAAGGTAAAGAAATCGGTTATGCATTATCTAATGTAATTTACAGTGGGAGTGATATTAAGCAAGGAGTATACAACGAAATAGAAAGTTTTACAGGAGTTAAAAATGTACGAATGGTATTTGATTTTCCTACCCATTGTGCTAATGGGACTTTTGAATCTATTTATTTTTCACATAGAGGGCCAGTTTTTAATGAAGACTTCAATTCTATAAATTTACCGTACGAAAAATTACCGATTTCCTATGGTACTAATACTGCAGGGATTTCAAGCATGAAAAAATATGGTGATAAGATATACGTATTACGTAGTGACTTGAAAACATTTGATGTCCTTGACAGTCAATATAGTACGCTTCAATCTGTGACTCTTCCATATATCAATACTTATGATTTCGAAATTGTGGGAAATTATATCTATCTTACGACAACTTCCACTTCTCAAGCTGTATATCGAATGCCTATCAATGATTTGTCGACAAATGAAATAATGGTAACGGGATATACAACTGCTGGAGGTATTTGCTATGACGAAATGAATGAACAATTTATTGTAGCGAGATCTTCCAATAACTCGTCTTCTGCAGTTGTTACAGTCAGAAGATATGATAAATCCTTTACTGAGCTATCAGCAAAAGTTTTAAATGGTTTTACAAATAGTTACACTCTATTACGACTTTTTAATGTATCTGGAACAATATTGATTAATAATAGGATATTATCCGAAACCGACGAAACTACAGATTTTGATATTAGTGGTTCTGGAAAGATTGTTGGATTTATTGATGATAAGTTTTTTGTGCAATCTAATTATCAGTATCCAGTATATATAATTCCTAAAGCACAAATAGCATCGAGATCGTTATTAGACACACCAATTACCAAAAATCCAAATCAAACAATGAAAATCACATACGATTTTATCTTGGAGTAAACGCAGCGTAAGCTAGCGTTATTTTTATTGGATATCATACTATCCAAATAAAATACATTACCAAGTTCAATCCAGAGACGTGTATAATTACCTTAAACATTGATAGGGTGAGGGTGAAACTATTGGGGGAAGTATTCCAGGTTGCAGGGGCAATAATTGCGAGTGTTGGTGGAAGTGGGGTTATTTTATTAGGTCTTTCAAGTTGGTTAGGTAAAGTATGGGCGAGTAGGATATTGGAGAATGAAAAAAGAGATCATGCAATTGAAATAGAAGATTTTAAAAGTAGATTGAATAAAGAAATTACAGTAGTTAATTCGATAATTGATAAATCTGTGCACGTTACCAAACTTCAGTATGATAAAGAATTTTTAATTTATCTTGAAATATGGGAGAAATTAGCTAACTGTGTTATTAGTACTAAGAACTTATATCCAAAATTCGGGAGTACTCCTACCGATGAAAAAGAATTGGAAGAGTTCAATATGAAAAAATATGATAGGTTTGTTAATGATTTTAATGAATTTTCTAATACAATTACCAAATATTCACCCTTCTATGAGGAAAAGCTTTATCTGGGTTTTATAGAATTAAGAAATATTTGCAATAGGCAGGGGTCGTTATTTAACACGTATAATTTCGAAGTAAAATATAGTGTTACTTATGCCTTGGCAAGAGATACAAAAATGGATTCTGAAGAACGTAAGGAAGTATATACAAAATTTCATGAAAAGATAGACATTCTACAAAGTTCTCTTCAAAAAGAAATAAGAGAGCATTTAAAAAGCTTACAAACTATAGAAATCTAACTATTTATTATTGTGTATTAGGAACCTATAGCGTCGTATAGAAATAATAATTAATTGAGAACGTCCACATTGGGCGTTCTTTTATTTTATCCATATTACTCGAAGGGGGTTTGAGAATGATGGAGGGAGAGAGTGTAGGTGACGAGATTGCAGATAACAGGATTTAAATCTATAGGCGCATTAATCGCTAGTTTTGGAATGTATATGCTCCATATAGTAAACGAGGCCATTGTAGTACTCGTTTTTTTCATGTTGTTAGATATGGTAACTGGTGTATTAAGGTCATTTTTAACAAAGAGTTGGAACAGTACGGTTGGGATGGCAGGGATTATCAAGAAGGTAGCTATTTTTGTATTAATAGGAATGGCTGGCGCGGTAGAATATATAGCCTTATCTGCTGGACAAGACGGTAAGGGTTTAGTGATTCTAGCGGTCACAAGCTTTTTCATTGTAAACGAAGGAATATCCATATTAGAAAATTGCGCCCAACTCGGATTACCTATTCCGCCAGTTTTGTATAACGTTTTGGAAAAACTCCACAAGGATCCAGTAGGAAAGGAACAGAGCATACTTAGGCACCCCGCAATGGAAAGGATGGACAAAGTACAGCTGTTGAAAGAAAACGAAGTGTTACAACAAGAATTACTAATAAAAGAGACCAACAACAAGGAGGAAGAAAAATTATGAAAATCAATTGGACAGTACGTTTTAAACACAAACCATTTTTAATATCTCTATTTGCATTAGTGATGTTACTTGCCCAGCAGGTAGCATCTTTTTTTGGACTTGATACAACCATTTACAATGAGCAAGCGACAGATTTGTTTAACACAGTACTAGCAATTCTATTGTTACTTGGTATTGTTTCAGACCCTACTACAGAAGGTGTATCAGACAGTAAGCAAGCTATGTTTTACAATAAACCACGTGATGAGGTGAAATAAAAATGGCTAAAATACAGGATATTCGTCAAAAGGTTGCACCGTCTAAAACTAGAAGAAGCATCAATCGAATCAAAAAAATAGCACGTCATCATTCAGCGACATCGAGTGGTGACTACTTTGCTTTTTGGAATAATCGGTGGAAAGGGTTAGGTTGGACTAAAGATGGTTATCATGAAATCATTTTACGTGATGGCACCGTACAACTTTGTTATGACCCAATCTATCCCACTAATGGCGTAGGTGGGCATAATACGGATATTTATAATATTTGTTTAGTCGGTAATGGCAATTTCACTGAAGCACAGGAAAAAGCATTTGAAGAACGTTGTCTATTAGCTTTGAAGAATTTTGGTTTAAGCGTCGATGACGTGTTAGGTCATAATGAGTTTAGTGGTACTAAAACGGTATGTCCAGGTATTAGTATGAACAAAGTAAGAAGTAGATTGAAGGAGCTACAAGTACCTAAAAAAGCTGTTAGTGGCGTTTCCAACACTGATAAAATTATGTGGGGCAAGACAGAACTTAAAAAAGGTCAAATCGGAAAGCTGACAATCCTGAAACCTATTAATCTGTGGAAGGACTCTCCCCATACGTCTAATAAGTTAGAAGAGGAACGTGTATTGAATCCAGGTGAAGAATATCGAGTATATGGATACCGTGAAGATTATGGAGGTCAATATAACGTAGGTAGTGGAATGTGGGTAACTAAAATGCCTAATCATATTAAGTATGAAACGCCTCCTAAAGCGATGTTAGCGATATTAAATAGTAAATAATTTTAAAGCCTTACTCCTTTGAGTGAGGCTATTTTTTTGAAAAAGAAGGATTAAATAAAATAATGTAGAAATATAGTAAAATAATAAAAATTTAATAAAAATTAAAAAGGGGGTATGGAATTGCCGATAAAAAGATCTCTTTATGATGAATTGCCATTAGAAATGTTGGCAGGTTTTTATTATTTTATAAGTTTAAATATAGATAAAGGTATTTTATCGGATGCTATGCATTTTGAAATTAAACTAATTGAAGATATCGCTAAAACGAGAGGAATTCCGTTAGATGAACTTTATGAACTAGGTTCATCCCTAGTTAAAAAAGAGAATGAAAAACAGGGATAAGGATAAGCAATGAAATAACGTATCAAAGTAGAATAATATAACATAGGTGAATAAAGTTTAAAAACATTCGAATTGTATTTACTTCGGAACAATTTGAAAAATTTTAAGAGGGAGCCCAGCGGTGATTCTAATATATATGTTTTCCACCCAAGAGGTCTAGAAGATTCTCGGAAATTTTAAACACAGAGATAAAGGATAAATGCGAGGAATTACTATTTATTGCATTAAAGGATATAAAAACCACCAACCAGTGACGGAAGGTGGTTTTTTTTATTTAGGAGTTGCCTGAAGATACATTGCTCCAGCTTCAATATCGCCTTTGTAATAATACTGTACTTCATTAATAGTATATTGACCTTCATGATCTTGAAGGTCATTAGATATCTTAGATAATCCTAGTTCTTCTAAAACAGCGTATTTTTGGCTAACGCTTAAAGATTCATCCACTGTCGATAGTACTAAATAAAATGCATTCTGTAACTCCTTCTGTTGCCAAATAAGAGAGTCAGAATGAGCCGCTAATTTTACCAATGAAACATTGTTTTCATCTTCACTTTCTTTTGCTGATAAGAGCATATAGTCAGATATTTGTATTTGGCGACCATTCTTAATATCCTTTGATTCATATATGTCTAAAAAACTACTATTGGTTTTCTTGACCGCTTGTGTAACACGTGTTTCGAATTCTTTAGCTGTAAAGTCAAATGTTTTATCGGCTTTTACATCATTACTTGGAATAGCAATCGTCGTAATAACAGCAACCGCAATTATAATGACCGCTAAAATACCAAAACATCCGAAGCAACCTTTTTTCTGTTGATCCGACAAACCTTTTTTCTCCAAACTTATCATCTCCCTTGTTTACCATATTATTGGTAAAGTAGGTAAATGTACATAATAAAAAACAGACAACTATAATCAGTTATCTGTTTCCTCATCTTTCACACTTTTTAATAGCTCACTTAAATCCTTAATTTCGAGTGCAACCATTATTTTTTCTAAAGCTTCTTTCGGATACATCTTGACTTTATTATTAGCGATTTCGCTAATGAGTCTAGTTGTAAGCCCTGTTTTATCTGCCAAATCCTTCTGGTTCATATCTCTTTCAGCGAGCAAAATCTTCAACCTTGACTTCAAATACAAATCCTTCCACCTTCTTTCATTTCAATCTTATAAATTTAATTATAAATTATAGAATAAAATTACGCAATTAGTAATTGCGTTACTAAAAACTTAATGTTATTATAAACGTAATTAAGTTACTTTATTAATAATTTAATTACTAATAAGAGTGGAGAGTTATATAAAATGAATAGACCATCAGCATACATCACTGAAATATGCCCAAGCTGCCATCCAACGGATCATGTTAAAACTTTAGCGAGGTTCACTGGAGAATATGATGAGAAAACAAATGAGTACATCTACGAGTGTGTAGGATGCCATTCAAAGGTATGGGCAAACGAACAATGGATTAAGGATAATGCAGTAGATTAGAGAATACTGATAGAGGAAGCGAGGTGAGAACGATGGCATTTGAGTATCTGAAACAATACTCTACATTTGAAAGTGTGGAGGAAATGGACAACCATGTAGAGCAACATATCCAGCAACACTATTTTAATTTAACGGAATCAGAGCGTGCCATCGTTTTTACAATTGCTTCACGTTCGTTAATGTACCCAGGATCATCACACTTGAAAGCTTCTACAATTGCAGATGCAGTAGAGGTGTCAACTAAGACTGTTTATCGTTCAATTAAGAGATTAGTAGAGTTAGGAATTATTGAAAAGGTAGCTCAAACTAAGCTAAACGGAATTAAAGGAGCAAGCATATATAAAATTTTACCTTACGATGTCCCAACGGAAATGTCCGAACGAGCGGTAGACGATAAAACCAGTAACGATGCGGTTTGTCCTCCACAATCTGAAAACCAATCATTAGATTCTTTTAATCTTTTAAAATCTTTTAAAACAAGCACTTTACAAGAAATATATAATAACGCTCTTGCTGAAAAAGAGGCAATTAAAGAATACATGAATGATTACCAAATGATTCTATTCGATTTCATGCACAGTTTACCGCTTGTAGATAGCTTCAAAGATGAATTGCATAAATTGGTATTAGCTAGCGAAATAAACAGCGCACAAGCCTTCCATAAGGCTAAGAATGTAATGGTTAACCTAGCTAATGATATTGCAGAAGGAACACTCACAATTTCTAAGACAATAAGAAGTGTATTTGTAGGGGCGTATAATAAGGCTATAGAGCGTTCTAACAATACAAAGTACAATACTTCAATTGTGGAAGAAGAACCTCATATATGTAAATCTGTGCCTTTCTATGATTGGTTGAACGAGAAACCTTCTGATTGGAAATTTATTGAGAGCAAGCCTGTGTATTTAGAAAATTGGTTGGAGTGGTAAGTGTTTTTTCGTAAGGTGATATTGTTTGTGAAATGTTACACTTAAACTAACGGTGCAGGTTAGTTTAAGAAGTACATAATAAAAAGACCAAAAAGTGGTCTTTTTAAAGGGGAATATCTAAAGTTTTTAGTAACGTATCCATTTCTGGTTTAATGGTAAAAAAATGAGGCTTTTTTTCATCATCAAATATGAGTAAATAAGGCTTTTCATTTTCGGGAATAATAATGATAACTTCATCAATCAAAGTATTTACCCATTTATTTTCTAATCGAAGAGATGGCGATAAGGGGATTTTAACTATATAACCTTTGTCTGGAATGGGGTTGAATTTTTTAACAATATTATCAATTTCTTTAATAATTTTTTTAGTCTCTAATTGTATTTTAGGATTTGTTTGGATTGTTATCATCTTATTTTTTTCAATATCAAGAAGTTCAATTTCCGTATTGCTTTGTGCACTTACTATAAGTAAATTAAATAGGAAAAGTATAGGAATTGACGAAAACAAAATTTTGCGAATCACATTTATCACCTCAAAATTAGTCTCACCAAAGATAATTTTGTTATACCTTATGCTTCTTCAACTAACGGGTGCTTTACTTCAAGAAGGAGTAACTCCTTTTTTCTTATTGATCTAAATGGGCAGCTTAGTTGAACAATGATAAACAACTACAAAGGAGTGAAAATATATGATTACTGCCTCTCTACTCATAGGAGGGTTTTTAATGCCTATCTTGTGTGTTATATTTTGTTTAAATTTGGTTTCTATATTGAAAAAGGTAAAACACGAAGAAAAAACTACAGTCAATACTTTTTGGCTTACAATATCGTTTACTCTGATTATGTGGAGCATTGCAATATTAGCGGCAGCAGGCAAGTAAAAAAGATACCAATATAAAATGAGCTTGGAGATACATCTTCCAGCTCATTTTTTATGTGCACTTTAAATTAGAAATTACCAAAGCAAAGATTTAAAAGGATTATATAATAATTTCCTCTTTATTGATAAGATTTACGGTAAATTCGTTAGAATTTTTGCACCAATTTTGCACCAAAGAAAAAAATGAAGGGATTATGCTCAGAAATAAAAAAAGTCACAAACCCTTATGTATCAATGGTTGTGACTGAATATTTCAGATGGTCCCGACTGGTCTCGAACCAGCGACCCCCACCTTGTCGAGGTGGTGCTCTCCCAACTGAGCTACAAGACCGGAATTTATAAAGTTAAATTGATTTTAACATATTCGAGAGTTGGCGGTATATAGTTTTTTTTCTGGTTCTTTTGAATGGGTGTCATAAAATCCTCACATATAAACCAAATGGGGTACTTGTTTGTGGCTGCTGACTTCCACTAAGATGGAAGAGATAGTGGGAGGGAATAAGATCATGTTAAATGAAGCGCAGGATTTTATGAGACTTTATTATTCAGAAACAGGTAAAGAGGAACAAGAGTTGGTTGCTCGCCTGAAAGAAATAGAAGAAGAGATTAATCGTGATGGTACTTACGTACATACAGCGGAAGAGTTGAATTTCGGTGCTAAAGTAGCTTGGCGCAATAGTAATAAATGTATAGGTCGTTTGTTTTGGCAAAGTCTAACGGTCATAGATAAGCGAGAGTTACATAAAGAAGAAGATATTTTAAAGAGCCTACTTGACCATATTCAATACGCTACAAACGAGGGAAGAATCAGGCCGACAATTTCGATTTTTTCTCCTAGTGATGTCCGTATTTGGAATCATCAGCTGATACGTTATGCAGGATATGAAACGGAGGTAGGGGTCATTGGAGACCCTGACTCTCTATCTTTTACGAAAGTATGTGAGGAGCTTGGGTGGAAAGGGAAGGGCACGAAATTTGATGTACTTCCACTAGTGATTCAAGTGAAGGATCAGCCTGCTAGATTTTTTGACATTCCTGAATCGTATATATTAGAGGTTTCCATTCGCCATCCAGAAATGGAGTGGTTTCAAGACCTACTGCTAAAATGGTATGCCGTTCCGATGATTTCCAACATGAAGCTAGAGATTGGTGGAATTAACTACTTAGCTGCTCCATTTAACGGCTGGTATATGGGTACAGAAATAGGAGCACGGAATCTTGCGGATGATTATCGTTATAACATGTTACCTAAGATAGCTGAGAAAATGGGACTGAACACTAAGTCAAACGCTTCACTTTGGAAGGATCGCGCATTAGTTGAGTTGAATGCTGCCGTTTTATATTCCTTTAAGGAGGATGGGGTCAGTATTGTTGATCATCATACTGCGGCACATCAGTTTAAAAAGTTCGAGGAAATAGAAAGAGATGCAGGTAGAGATGTCAGCGGAAACTGGACTTGGCTTATCCCACCTATGTCACCTGCTACTACACATATTTTCCATAAGCCCTATAACAATGAAAAGTTAACACCGAATTATTCCTATCAGCCAAATCCGTATTAATCATGGATTATTCAGGAATGGAAAGACCATCAATGATAAGATTGATGGTCTTTTGTTATTGGAGAAATTAGGGGGCATTTTGTTGTGTCAACAAATAAAGAAGAGGGTTATGAGATACAACTGTTGAATAAGTAGTTATAGGTAAGTTAATTTCATAAATAGCACTTTGCCAATTAAAAACGAACGTTTCTTACTTGTTCCTTATAGCGGAGGGTTGTAATAATGCATCAGAATGCTCGCGAAAACGATGGTGATCGTTTTCCGCTCACCTCACGGAATGCTTCAGCCTATAGCGGAAAATTATATTATTAGAAAAGAATAAATTTATTTATAGATTGTTCGATTTCAAATCAATAGGAATTATGAAAAGTACCATAAACAAAATTTTACTTTATGATGGGTTCATTAAAATTATTCATGAAGGAATGTGAAACAGATTTTCAGAGCAATGTTGAATTTGTAGAAAAGTATTTGAAAGCTAATATTGTAAGGCAGATCGTGAATAACAAAGTCTTCAAAATTAGCTACGACAATTCTAAAAGATAGATAGGAGTAGTAATATGACTAAAGATAAAATGAAGGGCTTTGTTAGTCTAGGGGCCTTATTAAGTATTTTCGGGTTAATAATGATATTTTCCAGTGTGCATTTTGGTACTTCCTTCGCGGATCATTGGCTTTCAAAAGAGGGAGGGGCAGATACAGAGATATACTTAATGAGAATCTCGGGCTATACAAATAATTTTTTAGCTACTGGGAGTATACTTTTGGGTATTGGCCTTGTCACAATTATGTATTTTTATTATAAAATAATAAATTATAATGAAAAAAACAATGAAAAATTTTCTATGTAACGTCTTGGTTTAACGAATAAATATAGCGATATATCGAGGTTTTCTTTATAAGTTACCCAAGTATTTTTAACTTTCTTCATTAAAAAATTTGAAGGGCATCATTCCATTAAGAAATGATGCCCTTCAATATACTCGTTTGTTAAGCCTCTGATACAAATCGATTTCTACCAGCATGCATTCCGGCAGAAAATAGGAGAATAGCAGTCACGATGAATAAAATCATAGGAGTATTCCAGCTTCCTGTCGTATCGTGAACAAAGCCAAAGAAGACAGGACCAATAGCAGCGAGTAAATATCCAATTGACTGGGCAACACCGGATAAGTCAGCAGCCTCCATTGGTGTTCTAGATCGAAGAGAGAAGAACATCATAACTAGCCCGAAGGATGCCCCGCCACCTAATCCTAGGAATACCATCCAGAGTATTGCAAGTGATAGACTTCCGTATAATAACCCTGTGAAACCAATTAAATAGCAAACTGTATACACTGCTACTAGAATTCGCTGATCCTTCATTCTACCTGCGAGTATCGGAATGAGAAAGGTCATTGGAAGCTGTGAGAATTGCATGATAGATAGCATCCAGCCTGACTTCTCTGCTTCCATTCCTTGTGTCTGCAATATTTCAGGAATCCATGCAGCAGTTGTGTAAAAAATAAGCGATTGGAAACCCATACATAAGGTAATTGACCATGTTAGTGGAGATTTTAAGATAGATTTAGCCTTCACTGGATTGGTGTCCGGTCCTTCTGTGACAAGCTGCTGCTTTTTCTTAATTTGTGGTATCCAAACTAAACAGGCAACGATAGCTAAAATAGACCAAAAACCAAGGGCTCCCTGCCATCCAAACGAAGTTCCTTCTGCGATAGGATAGCTAATGCCGGCACCGATGCCAGCTGATAGATTCATAGAAACCGTGAAAATACCTGTGAGTAACCCAATCTGTAATGGAAATTTTAGCTTGATGAAGCTAGGGATCAATACATTTGCAAATGCAATTGCTACTCCTACCAAGGCAGTTCCGAATAATAAGAAAAATGGAGTGCCGATGGAGCGGATTGCAATTCCTACGGCCAGTAGCAATATGGCAAGAAATAATGTCATCTCCATTCCCAACCGACGTGCTATTCTTGGAGCAAATGGGGAGATGATAGCAAAGGCAAGCAATGGGATAGTAGTGATAAACCCTGCTAATACATTAGAAATGTCCAAGCCATCCCTAATATAAGAAATAATTGGACCAACTGCAGTAAGTGGTGCCCGCAGTGTTGAGGAAATAAAAATTATCCCTATGATTAATAGGGCGATTGTTTTTTTATTAGATTCTGGAGTAGTCAACAATTCGAATTCTCTCCTTACACCTTCTGTACTTTCATTCTAGCAAATCCTACACTCTTTAACTGAAAAATTCAACAGTAATACAAATTAAATATTAGTAAGAAAATTGGATGTCAAACACTATTATCTATATGTTACACTATAAATGTAAATATTTTGAATAATTACATCCTATTATACTAGGAAACACTGAAATAGATAGATACAGAAGATAGTTCTTTTCATCACGTAACTACTATAGATATATAAATAAAGGGGGAGTTAGATGGAACCACAAAAAATTTTATCATTAGTAAATGTTTCCAAAAGCTTTGGGAACAAGCAGGTTCTAAGCGGGATAAACTTAGATGTCTACGAGGGACAGATCATCGGATATATTGGACCGAATGGAGCAGGTAAAAGTACTACAGTGAAGCTAATACTTGGTTTAATTGAAGGTTATTCAGGGATGATTGAGATTTTTGGGGAAAATATACACAAAAGTGATTATACATATAAAAAACGGATTGGCTATGTCCCAGAAACTGCGGAGCTTTATGAAAACCTGACAGCCTTTGAGTTTCTAATTTTTACTGGTGAAATGTATGGACTAACGAGCGAGAAAGCCGAGGAAAAAGCCTTTTCTCTCATGAAAGAATTTGGTCTAGAAGGTGCTTTTCATCAAAGGCTTTCCTCTTTTTCAAAAGGGATGAAGCAGAAGGTATTAATCATTTCTAGCCTGTTGCATGACCCTGATCTTTTGTTTTACGATGAGCCACTTAGTGGCTTAGATGCCAACAGTGTCATGGTTATTAAAGAGATTCTTGCAAAACTTGCTGAGCAAGGCAAAACAATTTTCTATTCCTCTCATATTATGGACGTCGTAGAAAAAATCAGTAATCGAATCGTGCTATTGGTGAACGGGGAGGTAGTAGCAGATGGAAGCTTTGAAGAGCTAAAACAGCAAAGTCAGGAGGGCTCACTGGAGGGGATTTTTAATCAATTGACTGGGTTTACTGAGCATGAAGAGATAGCAGAACGTTTTGTACAAACAGTAAGCGAGGGGAAAAGGCTATGAAGGATTTTGCATCGCTAAGAGTGCTAGATCGCTTTAGGACAGTTTTTCTCAAGCTGGATATTGATTATGACATGATGAGAAGGGTCTTGCAGCTTAAGCTGACGATGGATAGTCGTAGAATGCCTCCTATTTTCAATGGCTCTAAAGTAAAAAAAGATGGAAATCAATTTCTAAAATCTTTATGGATTTATGGACTTTTTGGACTTATCCTGTTGACCCCATTTCTTTTTTTAGGAAATAGCTTTCTTTTTTCTTTTACTATTATGTTCAGCACGCTGTTTCTTATCTTAATGACTTCTATGATTTCCGACTTTTCTGCAGTACTTTTAGATATCCGAGATAAGAATATCTTACAGCCGAAGCCAATTAGCAATAGAACGATCAATGCTGCTAAGACCATGCATATTTTGATTTATATTGTTTTATTGACCGGCTCTTTTGTTGCTATTCCATTGGTAGTTAGTATATTTAAGTTTGGTATACTGTTTGCACTTTTATTTTTGCTTGAAATTATTTTAATAAGTTGTTTGACGGTCATTTTTACAGCTTTTGTTTATCTATTTATCCTACGCTTCTTTAGTGGAGAATTCCTAAAGGATGTTATTAATTACGTTCAAATTTTCCTAGCGATTGGTATGACTGTCAGCTATCAGTTAATAGCACGCATATTTGACATCGTAAATTTAGATATTGGCTATAGCTTCGCATGGTGGCATTTGTTCCTCCCACCTTTTTGGTATGCTGCACCTTTGGAGCTGTTTTTTAATGGCAATGATGCTTTTTATACGATTGTTTTCAGCGTGCTTGCAATTATCATACCTATTTTTGCTGTTTTACTTTACGTGCGACTCATGCCTGCCTTTGAAAACTACCTAGCCAAATTACAGAGCGATTCAAATAGAAGAAAGAAAAAGGCTCGAAGATTGACTACCTTTTGGTCTAAGGTTTTGTGCAGAACGAGTGAAGAGAAGGTTTTTTATAGATTTTCCTCCATTATGTTAAAGGAAGAAAGGGAATTGAAGCTAAAAATTTATCCAATGCTAGGTTTTGCAGTTGTTTTCCCATTTATTATGCTTTTCAATAACTTGAGGTTTAGCAGTTATGAGGAAGTAGCGAGTGGAAATTCGTTTATGGTGATCTATTTTGCGCTAATCTTTGTTCCTTCGGTAATTCCAATGCTTGAGTTTTCTAACTACTATAAGGCCCATTGGATTTTTTACGTAGCACCGATTCCTACTAGAGCTACTGTATATAGTGCAACCTTGAAGGCTACTATTATAAACTATTTTATGCCTATATTAATTCCTTTAAGTATAGTTTTCCTTTGGATTTTTTCCTTTCGAATATGGTTGGACATAATCATAGCTTTGCTAGTTGCAGTAGGACTAACAATAGTTTCCTACTGGATATTCATCAAAGATCCTTTTCCATTTTCCAATACACCGAAGCAAGCTCAGGATAATTCGATGATTAAAGTGTTTGGGTCAATGTTTTTAGTTGGTGTCATGGCATTTGTTCATATGATAGTTACTATAGTTAGCCTCGAGTGGTTATACATTTTAGTGCTTATAATTAGTATTTCCATAGGATGGAAGCTGACTTTTTATAGTAGAAAACAGAAAGTAGATGCATAGAATGGATATTCAAACAGAGCAACAAATTACAGCTTTAATCGAGGCTGATGCTTGGATGATGGATTTATTGAGAGTTGTACAGAATTTGAAGCTTCCGGATTGGTGGATATGTGCTGGATTTGTACGCTCCAAAATATGGGATACATTGCATAATTATGACGCAAGAACTCCACTAGCAGATATTGATGTTATTTACTTTGACCCTAGTTGTCTAGATGAGGAAATGGAGAAAAGGATAGAGCAGAAGTTATTCGCTATCATGCCAGACATCCCTTGGTCAGTGAAAAATCAGGCGAGAATGCATGAAGTTAATAACCTCCCTCCTTATAAGTCTGCGACAGATGGAATAGCCAATTTTCCAGAAACGGTCACGGCTCTGGGCGTAAAACTAGAGGGGGATATGTTAATTATAACTGCTCCCCATGGAGTGTATGACGTCCTCCAGATGCATGTAAGACCAATTCCTAGATTTAATGCAAGCAGCGACCTTAAAGCGATTTATGAAAGACGTATGATGAATAAAAACTGGAAAGCTATATGGCCAAAGGTCGATGTATAACTAATGTCGAATACTCATGAGAAATGAAAAAATTTGTAGTTCTTTCCCTTTTTGTCTACACAACATCTTAAAACTGATGAACCGATTGGGCAAACGGTGCATATGATGTTATGACTTGAATACAAGGAGGAAGAACATGAAATATTTGCGACATATCGTGACGAAGGCAGTTGTTGCTAAAGGTAAGAAGAGAACGGAATCTTGTGAAACGCTTCGACCACCAAACACACCTTCTAGCATTTTAGGATGCTGGGTTATCAATCATACTTATCAATCCAAAAAACATGGGAAATTTGTAGAAGTAACAGGAAAATTTGATATCAATGTGTGGTATGCCCACCACGATCACTCCAAAACATCGGTATTTACTGAGACAGTGAACTATAAAGACCGCATCAAACTAAGCTTCAGAGATAAAGACTCTACTGGTGAAGAAGTGCATGTGCGTGTTATCCAGCAACCAAACTGCACAGAGGCTATCATTGTCAATGGTCAATTCCAAGTAACTGTAGAGAGAGAATTGCTTGCTGAGGTCGTTGGAGAAACAACTGTTTGTATACAAGTGTATGATGAAGACTTCGAGGAAGAATGGTCCTATGAAGATGAAAGCTCATCTAGTTCTTCTAGCTCTTCTTCCAGCTCATCTGAAGACTTCCACGATTCGTCCTCTCTTTAATAAGCCGGCGCAGTCCGGCTTTTTTTTATGGGGTAAAATAGTATATGTTTTTTCCTAATTGGTTGTAGAGACACATACGGAGATATGAAAGTGTAAGCTGTTGTCTAGCTCTGGCTTTATACTCAAGGTCATTTTGAATGAGGGGAATCCAACTGTAATAGCAAAGGTTAATACTTTTTAGGAGCGTAATAGCGGGAAGTTGAGTCCGAACTTGAGGAAGGTCAATGAAAGAGGATAACAGATGCGCCTCTTTAGTAATGTGTTTTTTCCAACATAAAACAAATAAAAGAGCTCGCATTATGTCTGCTTCATTTATTTAATTTGTTATAATAGGTTTAGTAACAATGAGAAGAGGTTAACAATGACTACAATAACTCCAATGATGCAACAATACTTAAAGATTAAAGAAGACTACATAGATGCTTTTTTGTTTTTTCGTCTCGGCGATTTTTATGAACTCTTTCATGATGATGCGATTAAAGCAGCATCTATTTTGGAAATTACTTTAACAAGCAGGAAGGACGGCATTCCGATGTGTGGGGTGCCACACCATGCAGCTCAGAGTTATATTGAAACCTTGATCACAAAAGGGTATAAGGTGGCAATCTGTGAGCAGGTGGAGGATCCGAAAGTAGCAAAAGGGGTGGTAAAACGAGAGGTTGTACAACTCGTGACTCCAGGCACTCTAATGGAAGGAAAGTCGCTACAAAATAAAACGAATTATTTTATTGCATCTGCTGATTTACTGTCTACAGATGAAATCGTCTTCTCTTATCTAGACGTATCTACTGGTGATGGGTTTACTACTATTATAAAAGGCGACGAAAAGGAAGTAGTTCAGCAGCTATTAGCATTGCAAGCAAAGGAACTGATTGTAAGCGAGCAAATGTATTTAGTAATCAATGAATTATCCTCGATTCACAATTTTGTACTGTCTATCGAGCAGGAGGAGCTGACAGATGAAGAAGCAGAAAAGTATGTCAAGGATCATCCGGTTACTACACATCGTACCGTCAAAAGATTACTAAAATACATACAAAAAACACAAAAGAGATCGCTTTTACACATTCAGCCCTTAACTTTCCAAGAAAGAGAAGCATTCCTAGCAATGGATTACCATTCCAAACGCAATCTAGAACTTGTATCTTCTATCCGGAATGGAGATCAAAAGGGAACATTATTATGGTTGCTCGATGAGACAGTTACAGCAATGGGTGGAAGAAAATTAAAACAATGGATTCATCAGCCACTTGCCACTAAGCAGGCGATTGAATCTCGACTTGATATCGTCACGAGCTTCTTAGATGATTTCATGCTTAGAGAGGAAATTAAAGAACTGTTTAAAGAGGTATACGACTTAGAGCGTTTGGTTGGAAGAATAGGATTTGGAAGTGCAGGGGGTAGAGATCTTGCCCAGCTAAGACAGTCTCTTTCTAAAATCCCGCAGATTAAACAGCTGTTATTAGAAACGCAGGACGAAACGTTACAGCGTTTGGGAAAAGCAATTGAGGATTGTCAGGATATATGGAGAAAACTTGCAGATGCAATTAGCGATCAACCACCGATTTCCGTGAAAGACGGAGGGGTTATTAAAAACGGCTATAACGAACGTTTAGACCAGCTTCGAGATGCTTCTGTTAACGGGAAAAAGTGGATAGCAGAGCTCGAGCAAAGAGAGCGTGAAATCACGGGAGCAAAAAATTTAAAAATAGGCTATAACAGAGTGTTTGGATATTATATCGAACTGACCAAATCGAATATCCATTATGCAGATGAATCTAGATATGTCCGGAAACAGACACTGGCAAATGCGGAACGGTACATAACGGACGAGCTGAAAGAGAAGGAATCTCTTATTCTATCTGCGGAGGACGAAAGCTTAGTGCTTGAATACGAACTTTTCACCGAGCTCCGAGAGGAAATTAAACATTATATTCCGCTTGTTCAAAAGCTGGCCAAACAAATTAGTGAGCTAGATGTGTATATTTCCTTTGCGGAAGTTGCCGAAAAACATCGTCTGACGAGACCTGTCTTTCATAATTCGAAAGCTATGATTATCAAAGAGGGCAGACATCCAGTTGTAGAGAAAATGATGAACAACCAATTATATGTACCTAATGACTGTGTGCTCACTGAAGAAGAAAATATGATGCTAATTACTGGACCTAATATGTCTGGTAAGAGTACCTTTATGAGGCAGGTGGCAATAACTGTCATTATGGCACAAATCGGTTGCTATGTTCCAGCTAAATCAGCAGAATTGCCGATAGTAGATAAAATATTTACACGAATCGGAGCTGCAGATGACCTTGCTGGTGGTCAAAGTACTTTTATGATTGAAATGATGGAATCGCAACATGCCATTGTCAATGCAACAAGCAATAGTCTTCTTCTATTTGATGAAATTGGTCGAGGAACGTCTACATATGACGGCATGAGCCTTGCACAGGCTATGATGGAGTATATTCATAATCAAATTGGGGCAAATACGTTATTTTCTACTCATTACCATGAGCTGACGGAGCTTGAGCAAACATTGTCCCATCTACGTAATGTTCATGTAGCTGCTACGGAGAAGGATGGTAAGGTCGTATTTCTTCATAAGCTACAGGATGGGCCAGCAGATAAAAGCTATGGTATTCATGTAGCAGAGCTTGCGATGCTTCCGGAAGGAATTATCTCAAGAGCTAGGGAAATCCTTGATACCTTCGAGCAGCAGGACAAAAAGGAATCAAAAAAGGAGAATGAGGCAATTACTCAGCTATCATTTTTTGATGAGTTGCCTACTCCATCAACTACTCCTAAAATAGTGGAAGCGAAAACATCAGACAACGAACTAACAGATAGAATAGTAAAAAGGCTTAAGAAGGTTAACATTTCGGGTACTACACCTTTAGAGGCTCTTCAATTATTATATGAACTGCAAAATGAGCTAGATTAAAACATAATAGGTGGTGAGCAACAATGGGAAAGATCGTCGTAATGGAAGAGCTTTTATCCAATAAAATAGCGGCGGGGGAAGTAGTGGAGCGTCCTGCCTCCGTCGTGAAGGAATTAGTGGAGAATGCCATTGATGCAGAAAGCACCTCCATTGAAATCATGCTACAAGAAGCAGGACTAGCAGAAATACAAGTAACCGACAACGGAAAAGGTATGGATGAAGAGGATGCCCTTCGTTCCTTTTCCAGACATGCCACTTCTAAAATAATGACTGAGCATGATTTGTTTCGTATTCGCACCCTAGGTTTTCGTGGGGAGGCACTTGCTAGTATTGCCTCTGTATCTAAAATCCTTCTATGGACATCGAATGGGGAAAACATCGGTACAAAGGTAGAATTAGAAGGCGGGAAGATTCAATCTTGTACCCCGGCTCCCATTCGCCGAGGGACTGATATCGTTGTGAAGCAGTTGTTCTTTAACACACCAGCACGACTTAAATATTTGAAAACTATTCAAACGGAGCTAGGTCATACTATCGATCTTATTAATAGGCTAGCACTTAGCTTTCCTAAAATAGCTTTTAAGCTTTCACACAACGACCAAACAATCCTACAAACTAGTGGCCGCGGAGATTTGAGACAGGTTCTTGCCTCTATCTACGGAGTGTCCAATGCTAGAAAAATGATTAAATTTGAGGCAGAGTCCTCTGATTTTAAAATTTCCGGATATGGTACGCTTCCAGAGATTACGAGAGCATCTAAAAACTATATGACGATTCTTGTCAATGGCCGTTGGGTAAAGCATTACGGGCTGAACAATGCAATTGTAGAGGCGTATCATACCTTACTCCCAATAGGTCGTTATCCGATTGTCGTATTGAACATAGAAACAGACCCAATGCTAACGGATGTTAATGTTCATCCCGCGAAGCATCAAGTCCGGCTGAGTAAGGAAAAGGAACTGATGGAGCTTGTGAAGAAGACCATCCGTTCTGTTATGCATCGCTCTCAGCAGCCGCCGGAGATTAAAGAAAAACCCGTAAGGCCAAAGCCACAGCCTAGCTACCAGTTTGACTTTTTTAAACAAACCTACGAGTCGGTAAAGCCTCCTCAGAATGAGGAGCAAGATACTACGACTCCTATAGCTACTTCTACTCCATTAGGCCCTGAAGACACCAATTGGGGAGGAACCCCTAAGGTCTATGAGGAATCGTCTCCTCTTACGGAAGAAGTATACCCAGAAGAAATCATAGAACAAAAAGAGCCGTTTCCAGATCTTCATGTGGTTGGTCAAATCCATGGTACATATATTGTGGCGCAAAGTGAGGATGGATTTTACTTGATTGACCAGCATGCGGCTCAAGAACGCGTCAAATACGAGTATTATAAAGAAAAGGTAGGAGAGGTTGATGCAACTGAGCGCCAAGCGCTTTTATTGCCACTCACATTCCACTACTCTTTAGATGAATCCTATCGTATTAAGGAATCTTTGGAGGAGCTACACAAAGTAGGGATATTCTTAGAGGAATTTGGTTCTTCCAGTTTTGTTGTCAGAGACCATCCAGCTTGGTTTCCTAAGGGGCATGAAACGAAAATTATCGAAGGACTGATCGAGCAAGTATTGACGAACCGAAAAACAGATATTAAAAAGCTTCGGGAAGAAGCTGCGATCATGATGAGCTGTAAGCTCTCGATTAAAGCAAACCATTATTTAACTTTACATGACATGGAGCAGTTGCTAGTCAGCCTTAAAAATGCAAAGCATCCACTGACTTGTCCGCACGGTAGACCAGTCATTGTCCATTTTTCTACGTATGAAATTGAAAAGATGTTCAAAAGAGTAATGTAGGAGGGGTAATATGGGGAAGTATATTTTATCAATTGATCAAGGAACCACTAGTTCAAGGGCTATTCTGTTTGATAAGGAAGGTAATATTGTTCATTCTTCTCAAAAGGAATTCAAGCAGCATTTTCCGAAATCAGGCTGGGTAGAGCATGACGCAAAAGAAATTTGGGGAACTGTGCTCTCGGTATTGGCGGCCGTTTTAACGGAGAGTGGAAGTCAGCCGGGAGATGTCCATGCAATAGGGATAACCAATCAGCGGGAAACGACGGTTGTCTGGAACAAGCATACAGGCAAACCTGTATATAATGCGATTGTATGGCAATCAAGACAGACTCAGTCTATTATCGATGATCTTAAGAAGGATGATCTAGAATCCTTCTTTCAAGAAAAAACAGGCTTAAGGCTGGATCCTTACTTTTCGGCAACTAAGGTCAAATGGATTTTAGATAATGTCGAGGGGGCAAGAGAGCAGGCAGATGCTGGAGAGCTGCTGTTTGGGACCATTGATACATGGTTAATCTGGAAGCTTTCAGATGGAAAAGCACATGTCACAGATTATTCAAATGCCTCTCGAACGATGATGTATAATATTTTCGAGCAAGAGTGGGATCAAGAGATTTGCGAGAAGTTAAATATACCGATGAACATGCTACCTACAGTTGCTTCCTCCTCAGAAGTTTATGCAAAGACAGATCCGTCTGTTTTCTTTGGCAAGGAGTTAGACATAGCTGGTGCCGCAGGAGATCAACAGGCTGCCTTGTTCGGTCAATGCTGCTTTGAAAAGGGCATGGCGAAAAATACCTACGGTACAGGTTGCTTCATGCTATTAAATACCGGGGAGGAAGCCGTAACATCTGACTCTGGTCTACTAACGACAATTGCTTGGGGCTTGGATGGTAAAGTCACTTACGCATTAGAGGGAAGTGTATTTGTGGCTGGTTCAGCCATACAATGGCTTCGAGATGGACTCCGTATGCTAAAACATGCAAGTGAATCTGAGAACTACGCAAAACGAGTCGACTCTACAGAAGGTGTCTATGTCGTACCTGCCTTTGTTGGCTTAGGAACCCCATATTGGGATTCTGATGCAAGAGGTTCAATTTTTGGGCTCACACGAGGCACAACCAAGGAGCACTTTATACGTGCGACACTGGAGTCACTTGCCTATCAATCAAAGGATGTTTTGGATACGATGATGAAGGATTCTGGTGTGGAGGTAGAAGTTCTCCGAGTAGACGGTGGGGCAGTAAGTAACGAATTTCTCATGCAGTTCCAAAGTGATTTGTTAAAATTACCGGTAGAGCTAGCGAAGCTCAATGAGACAACAGCACTGGGTGCTGCATTCCTAGCAGGATTGGCAACGGGATTTTGGAAGGATGAGCAAGAGCTTTCGAACATGAGAGAAAGCCAGCGCTTGTATGAGCCGGAAATGGATGAGGAAAAACGTAAGAGATTATATAAGGGCTGGAAACTAGCCGTAGAAGCAACAAGACTATTCAAAATATCAGAACAAGGAGTGGACTAAGTGAAATCTTCAGTAGAACGTGAGCAAATACTTAACACACTAAACTTTTACGAATTTGACGTATTAGTAATCGGAGGCGGGATTACTGGTGCAGGTATTGCACTAGATGCAGTAACAAGAGGTATGTCTGTAGCCTTGATAGAAATGCAAGACTTTGCAGCAGGGACATCTAGTAGATCTACAAAGCTGATCCATGGTGGTTTGCGTTACCTTAAGCAAATGGAAATAAAAATGGTTGCGGAGGTCGGAAAAGAACGAGAAATCGTATATGAAAATGCGGTTCATGTTTCTAAGCCTACCGGTATGCTTCTACCGTTCCATAAGCAAGGGACATTCGGACCTTTAAGCACTTCTGCTGGCCTTAAGCTTTATGATTATCTGGCAGGAGTCAAAAAGGAAGAGCGTCGTTTGATGCTTTCTGCAAAGGAAACATTAGAAAGAGAACCTTTAGTAAAAAGTAAAGACCTTCTTGGTGGAGGATATTATGTAGAGTACGTGACAGACGACGCAAGGCTAACGATTGAAGTTGTAAAGAAAGCGATTGAAAAGGGTGCTGTTTGCTTAAACTATGCTAAAGCTAGATCATTCCTTTATAACGACGAAAACAAAGTGGTCGGTGCTGAAATTGTTGACATGGTAACGAACAAAAGAATAGCAATCCATGCTAAAAAAGTAGTTAATGCGACTGGACCATGGGTTGATGGTGTGAGAGCACTTGATGCAATCGAAAACAAAAAAAAGCTGCGACTAACTAAAGGTATTCATGTAGTAATTGACCAATCTATTTTCCCTCTCCGTCAGGCAATATATTTTGATACACCTGATAAGCGAATGGTATTTGCTATACCTAGAGATGGAAAAACATATGTTGGAACGACAGACACCTTCTTTGAAGGCAAAATTCAAAATCCAGTAGCTACGCTAGAGGATGTGGAATACTTAATAGATGCGATTCACTATATGTTCCCTGATGTAAGAGTTGGAGTAGAGCATGTAGAATCCACATGGGCTGGTGTACGACCTTTAATATACGAAGATGGTAAAGACCCTTCTGAAATTTCCCGGAAGGATGAGATTTGGCAATCGGAGGCTGGCCTTCTAACAATAGCGGGTGGTAAGCTGACAGGCTATCGCAAAATGGCAGAGACGATTGTAGATAAAATTTCCAAGCAGCTTGGGGACGAAAAGTATGGTCCTTGTGTAACGAAACATTTAAATTTATCCGGTGGAGAAACTGGGGGCTCTGAGCAATTTGAAGGTTTTGTTACAGTAAAAGAACAAATTGCTCCTTCTTATGGTTTGTCACGTGAGGAAGGTAGAAGATTAGCTAAACTCTATGGCTCTAATGTAGATAAAGTATTTCAATACGCTCATATTCTATCTACCGTTCCTTCAAATTTACCGCTAGGTCTGCTTGCACAGGTGTATTATGCAGTTCATGAGGAAATGGCATATTCTCCTGTGGATTTCTTAGTTAGAAGAACTGGTATGCTCTATTTCCATATCGATCAGTATAAAATGTATAAGGATGAAGTATTAAATGTTATGAAGCAATTGCTCCAATATTCTAAGGAAGAGACCGAAAGTTATTCGCAACAATTGGAAGAAGCATTACTAGATGCTATGTTTTCGGAAGGTAGTGTTGTCGAGTGAAGGAAATTTTAGAAGCGAAGATGTCAGATGGTCATCTCATTTATGTAATGAAAAATGTACCAAATGATACACCAATCGGCCATGTACACCTTTTACATGGCTTGGCTGAACATATCGATCGTTATGATGCGTTTGTGCATTTCCTTGTCGATAAAGGTTTTATCGTCAGTGGACATGATCATCGGGGACATGGTAAGACTGCTGGAAAAAATGGTAAGCTAGGTTATTTTGCAGACCATTCAGGCTTCGAGAGAATAACAGAGGATGTACGAGAAATATTGATAACCGTCCGAGAAGGAATAGGCGAAATTCCTGTTATTTTATTTGGTCATAGCATGGGCTCGTTTGTCGCCCGTCGATATATGCAAAAATATAGTGACTCCCTGTCAAAAGTTATTCTAAGTGGTACAGCATTTGACCCTGGCGTAATGGGAGACATGGGAAGGTTAATTGGTAAAATAGCTTCTAGGATAAAATCACCGCAAGCGGAAAGCCCATTGCTTAACTCGCTTGCCTTCGGTGGATTCAACAAGCAAATCGATCAACCAGAGACTCAGTTTGACTGGTTAAGCACTGACAAGGTAGAGGTAAATAAATATATTGAAGATCCACTTTGTGGATTTATCCCATCTAACCAGCTGTACGTGGATATGTTCGGTGGGATGAGATCCATTCATAAGGAATCGGAAAACATGAAAATTCGCAAAGATTTGCCAGTGCTGCTCATTAGCGGTGGGAAGGATCCTGTCGGAAAAGACGGCAAGGACATTTTTAAAGTAGCGGAAGGTATGAAAAAAGCAGGTATGTGGGATATAACCGTGCAAGTGGTGGAAGGTGCAAGACATGAACTCTTAAAGGAAAAGGGAAAAGATAAAACAATGGACTACATTTACAAATGGATGATAAAGGATGAATAAAAAACCAGCTGTTATTGCAATTGTAGGGCCAACCGCAGTAGGCAAAACGGCGTTAAGCATTGGGCTAGCAAAGGCTTACAATGGGGAAATCATCAATGGTGACTCCATGCAGGTTTACCGAGAGTTAAACATTGGTACCGCGAAAATTACCGAAGATGAAATGGCAGGAGTTCCACACCATCTGTTGGACATCAAGGATCCGACAGATGGCTTCTCTGTAGCAGAATACCAAAAACTTGTACGAGACAAAATAGAAGAAATTGCTTCTAGAGGTAAAGTGCCCATTATTGTTGGGGGAACTGGTCTTTATGTGCAATCGGTACTATATGACTTCCGCTTTACGGAACAGCCCAAACTAGATAGAACAAGGATACAGGAGCTTGAAGGCCTTAAATCGGAAGAATTATATGCAAGACTTCTAAAAAAAGATCCGGAGGCTGCTAAGGATATCCATCCGAACAACGTCCAAAGAGTAATCCGTGCAATTGAGAGGCTAGAGCTAACTGGAATGCAGCGAGATGAAATTGAACAAAAACAAGGACATGAAAAGGTTTATCCCCATTATATTATTGGTCTTAATATCAACCGCGAAGTGCTCTATGAGCGCATTAACAAACGAGTAGATATCATGGTGGAGCAGGGGCTGTTGAAGGAAGTGAAGGGACTTTATGACAAAGGTATTAGGAACTCGCAATCCATCCAAGCGATTGGATACAAAGAAATTTATGAATATTTGGATGGGAAGAAAACGCTTGAAGAAGCGCTTGAGCGATTGAAGCAAAACTCTAGAAGGTATGCCAAGCGTCAGCTAACCTATTTCCGTAACAAAATGGATATTCATTGGTTTAATCCGTTTGAAGACAATAAAAGAATTTTAGAAGAAATTAATAGCTTTTTGCAGGAGAATAAATAATTAAGGCGAATAGTTAAAGTGTTAGGGTATTTTAGCGTAAAATGCAAACGGGGGTATTAAGATGAAACCGATGAATATTCAAGACAATTATTTAAATCAGTTAAGAAAGAACGAGATTTTTGTAACAGTATTTCTTTTAAATGGTTTCCAATTAAAAGGAACAGTTAAATCATATGACAATTTCACAGTATTGTTTGAATCAGATGGGAAGCAACAGTTAATTTATAAGCATGCGATTTCTACGTTTGCTCCATCTAAACCTGTTAAATTATCAGAAGAGTAAAATCGAATCCATTGACAGTTCCACTTACTCCTATTATTATTTGATAGAATCTTTAAATGAAGTGGAGAGGTTAAATATGAAGACTATTACGACAGATGAGCTTCTAAAAAAAATAGATGCAGGCGAGCAAGTAAATATTATTGATGTACGTGAACAAGAGGAAGTGGATGCAGGTATTATTCCTGGAGCAAAGCATATCGCATTAGGGCAAGTGGAAACAAGCTTGGATCAAATCGACCCGTCCGTTCCTCATTACATAATTTGCAAGGCTGGTGGCCGCAGTGCAATGGCTTGCGAAATTCTAGAAGAGAATGGTTACGACGTGACTAATGTGACAGGCGGAATGATGGCCTGGGACGGCGAAGTACAATTCTAATAACTACTATACAAAGGGGCTAATTTCATTTTTTGAAATTAGTCTTTTCTCTTTTATCAAAAGGAAGTATTGCTTTCATAAATGAGCGTATATTTTTATCCAACAAAACACAAAGTACAACGAATAGAATTAGGAGATGTATCATGGAATTTATAACTACTTTATCAAAGAATGTAACAGAATTGGCAGAATCAGCTGAATCTAAGATTGTCGAACAACATAAAGAAGTGGAAGGAATTGCTTTTCACAATCAACAAAAAGTGCTTCATGCATTTAAGGAGCATCACGTAAGTGACCATCATTTTAACCCTTCAACTGGATATGGGTACGATGATGAAGGACGTGATACATTAGAAAAAGTGTATGCAACGACTTTTGGAGCAGAGGCGGCGCTTGTTCGACCGCAAATCATCAGTGGTACGCATGCGATTTCTATTAGCCTATTTGGAGTTTTACGCCCAGACGATGAATTATTATATATAACTGGGAAACCCTATGATACATTGCAATCGATTGTCAGTGGTGGAGAAGAGGACACTGGATCTCTAAAAGACTTTGGTATTAACTATCAGCACATTGACCTGTTAGAAGATGGTGCTGTGGACTGGGAAGCAGTAAAAAATGCAATACATGACAAAACCAAGGTAGTGGCGATTCAACGGTCTAAGGGTTATGCAGTCCGTCCTTCCTTCACAGTGACTCAAATTAAGGATATGGTCGAAAAAATTAGAGGCATCAAAAAGGATGTCATTATCTTTGTGGACAACTGCTATGGAGAGTTCGTTGAAACCCTTGAGCCAACTAACGTCGGAGTTGATTTGATGGCTGGTTCTCTTATTAAAAACCCAGGTGGCGGTATCGCTAAAACTGGTGGTTATATTGCAGGAAAAAAAGAATTTGTTACAAAATGCGCTTATAGAATGACTTCACCGGGTATAGGTTCAGAGGCGGGTGCTTCACTGAATACATTATTAGATATGTATCAGGGATTTTTCCTAGCTCCCCATGTCGTTTCGCAAGCGGTAAAAGGCGCTATCTTTACTTCTGCAGTTTTAGAGGAAGTAGGCATGACAACCGAGCCTCATTATTCACAAAAGCGTACGGATTTAATACAATCCGTCTCCTTTCAGACTCCAGAGCAAATGATTCAATTCTGCAAGGCAATCCAAGCACATTCACCTATTAATGCACAGTTTGCGCCAGAACCAGCTTACATGCCAGGCTATGAGGATGATGTAATAATGGCTGCTGGAACCTTTATACAAGGCTCAAGCATGGAACTAACTGCAGATGGGCCGATTCGTCCTCCTTATACTGCTTTTATCCAAGGTGGATTGACATATGAACATGTGAAATATGCGATTTTGGGGGCAGTTCAGTCTTTATATAAATAACAAAAAAATACCACTTTCTAAAAATAGAGAGTGGTTTAATTTTTTTGAAAATTTTATGTAAGAATTGTTGACATGATGTTGACATGTTAGCTAACATCACATATACTATGTTTATAACCTACATAGGAGGTGCAGCGATGGAAAAGGAATGGAGACGTTCCATGCCACTGCTATCGATGAATATTGTCATGCAGCTAACAGGATTAACAGCAAGACAAATTCGATATTATGAAGAGCAAGAATTAGTTCAGCCTGCACGAACGGAAGGTAAGCAACGCATGTTCTCATTAGACGATATCGATGTCCTGCTAGAGATTAAAGACTTATTGAAATCTGGTGTGAACATAGCCGGTATTAAACAAATTTTTGAGATGAAGAAAAATCCTGCAACCTCCAAGGACGTCCGGCAAGTAATCTCTGATCAGGAGTTACGCGAAATTGTTAAGGAAGAAATGCGATTGGCACAAAGACAGCAGCGAGCTTCTTTGAGGCAGGGGGACTTATCTCGCTTTTTTCGTTAAGTGAGTTTAAAAAAATATCAAATATTTAGGAGAGTGGAAAAATGAGTAAGTATACAAAAGAAGACATCAAAAAGTTCGTTCAAGAGAATGAGGTGAATTTTATTCGTCTTCAGTTTACAGACATACTAGGTACGATTAAAAACGTGGAAATTCCAGTGAGTCAGCTCGACAAAGCTCTTGATAATAAAATGATGTTTGACGGATCTTCTATCGAAGGATTTGTTCGTATTGAAGAATCTGATATGTACTTAGTTCCAGATTTAAATTCGTGGGTAGTATTCCCTTGGATTACAGGAAAAGGGAAAGTAGCTCGTCTAATCTGTGATGTAAATAAAGCAGACGGAACTCCATTTGCTGGGGATCCTCGTAGTAACTTAAAAAGAATTTTAAAAGAAATGGAAGAACTAGGATTCACTAGCTTTAACTTAGGGCCAGAGCCGGAATTTTTCCTATTCAAATTAGATGCTCAAGGTGAGCCGACGTTAGACTTAAATGACCATGGTGGTTATTTCGATTTAGCTCCAGTAGATCTTGGAGAAAACTGCCGTCGTGATATCGTACTTGAGCTAGAGGAAATGGGCTTTGAAATTGAAGCATCTCACCATGAAGTAGCTCCAGGGCAACATGAAATTGACTTCAAATATGCGGATGCTATCACTGCTTGTGACAACATTCAAACATTTAAGCTAGTAGTTAAAACGATTGCACGTAAACACGGATTGCATGCAACATTCATGCCAAAACCATTATTCGGTGTTAACGGTTCAGGAATGCACTTTAACGTATCATTATTTAAAGGTAAAGAAAATGCATTCTTCGATGAGTCAGCAGACATGAAAATGAGCGAAACATCTATGCAATTCATGGCCGGTGTATTAAAACACGTCCAAAGCTTCACTGCAATTACAAACCCGACTGTAAACTCATATAAACGGCTAGTCCCTGGTTACGAAGCGCCTTGCTACGTTGCATGGTCTGGTCAAAACCGTAGTCCACTGATTCGAATTCCTTCTTCTAGAGGATTAAGTACTCGTATCGAGGTTCGCTCAGTAGACCCAGCTGCAAACCCATACTTAGCTATGGCTGTAATTCTTCAAGCTGGATTAGATGGTATCAAAAACAAATTAACACCACCGCCAGCTGTTGACCGTAACATTTATGTTATGACAGAAGAAGAGCGTATTGAAAACGGTATTCATAACTTACCACCATCACTACACGCAGCTATACAAGAACTTGGTAAAAATGAAGTTATCCGCGGAGCTCTAGGCGAACACATCTACGCTAACTTCGTAGAAGCAAAAGAAATCGAATGGGATATGTTCCGTACGACTGTACATCCTTGGGAACGTGAGCAATACTTGAAGATGTATTAAGCTTGTAGTATAGGGGTATAGAGGCTTTTGATATGGGGTGTTTTTATAAAATGGTTCAGCAAAATACATTGCACCCCATATTCACCCCATTATTTTCATAAAAAAATATCATTTACTTATTCCTTTAAAAACATCGTTCAGTCTTTCATTGACTTGTTCGGTGTTTTTCTTATTCATTTTTTTAGATAAATGAGCGTACACATCAGAAGTGATTTGTTGGCTGCCGTGCCCTAGTTGTTTTTGAATGTATTTGATATCTGCGCCAGCTTCTAAAAGGTTAACTACATACGTATGACGTAGAGAATGAATTGGATAAGAGTTTAATCCAGCTCTTTTTAATATCCTTCCAAAAGCATTAAAAAGGCATGTTTTAGGCGTCTTTTCTACAAAACACTAAGTTTAAATCATGATGGTAGATATCATTCAATAGTAGCTTATTTTGATTTTGAAAATTGAGATGTGTTTTCAATGCAATTGCTGTAGTATCAGCTATATCAATGACTCTATTTTTTCGGTTTTTTGTATCTCCAAAAATTTCCCCATCGTTACCAGGTTGAAAATCCAAGCTTTTATTAATAGTAATAGTCTTTTCCTTCAAATTAATGTCCGTCCATTGCAAAGCTGCAGCTTCACCTTTTCGCATTCCTGTTTCAATTAATACCTTGAAGAATATCCAGTAGATATAACCGTACTTGTATGCATGATTCAAGAGTTCCGGGATATTATCTGAGTCAATAAATTTTAAGGATTCATTTTCTTGTTCACGTTGACCAGGTATCACTACATCTTCACAAGGATTATCAGAAATCCGTTTGTTTTTCTTCGCTTGTTTCATGCAGTTGTAAATAGCGTTGTGTATTTTTAAAACAGTGTTGCGAGCCAGCTTCTTCTCTCTAAATAGATGATTGATGAATTTTTGGTATGTTTCAGGACTGATTGACTTCAAAGAAATACTTTTGAAATAAGGTTTGATATGGTTTTCTATACTGTTAGTTAAAGAAGAGTGATAGTTCTTACTGATATTTCCCTCTTTATAGTCTTTCATCCACAAGTCTAGATAAGCGCTTAATGTAATATCCGATTGATCATAACCTTCTTGTATTTTGCCTTGTACTTTTTCTGCTTCGCGTTTAGCTTCAGGTTTTGTTCGGAATCAGCGCTTCGACTTTTCTTTTAGTTTATTGGATATAGGATCTATATAACGTATTCTGTATTCCCATTTATTATCATGTTTACGATAGGTGATGTTTGCATTTATGTTCAATTTATTCACCTCCTTTCAAATAGGCACAAATGTTCTTTTTTTAGTTAAATTTTTTACCCGCTATGTATTTTAAAGCTAATAGTTCCTTGGGAATTCCTTTTTCTTTGATAGTATCATCGATGTTAAAACAAGGATCATCATTATTCACAAATAATTCATCGGGTAATAATAGCTCGACAGCAAAGATATTAGCTTCTATTTCAAGCTTTTCTGTAGAAAATAGAGTATGTTTTTTTAGAAAAGAAGTACTTATATCCTTAGCACATAAATTAAATGATCTTCATGAGTTAAAAAAACTCATTAGTACATTTGATGGTTTAGAATACAAAATACTCTACAAGAAGCATGTGGAAGGCATGACGCTAGAGGAAATTGCAAACAAACTAAACTACAACACAAATTACATTCGAATAAAACACGCAAATATCATGCGAATGAAGCGCTATGCAGAAAAAGTTACATCGAAAAAAGTAACATAAAAGTAACTTACTAATTAGAAATAGATTCCATTGATTTTTCCATTTAATATAAGAGTATAAAGAACTGCGAATAAGTTCTTTAATAGTTTTCTCCCTTTGAAAAAGCATCTGGACTTAATTGTCTCGGTGCTTTTATGAGTTTATGTAAAATTCAAAAAAATTAGAAGGATTTTGCCGAATGAAGTAGAATATAACAGATGTAACACAAAATATGTAATATATGGAGGATGGAGATTATGAAAAAGAAAAAGACAATATTGTCAGTTGCTGCTGGAGTTCTTATGCTTTTAACTTTATCTTTTGGTACAGGAGCAAGTGCGTTGAATGATCCTGGTCATGGTGGTGGCGGTACGGTTAAACCACCAACGTGCACTAAGTATCCTTGTCCTATAAGACCGTAAATCCAAATAAAATATAACGAATAAAAATATCGAAAAGCTTTGAACTCACTCAAGGAATAATGTAAAAAGGTCACATCCAATAGGACGTGGCTTTTTTCTTTTATAAAACTAATTTTTAGCGGGAGTATAAAGAACCGTGATTAAGTTCTTTTAAACTTTTCTCCTTTTGAAAAAGAGCGTTCATGTATGGATGCTCTTTTATTAAATCAATTTTCTATTAATGACATACGTTTCCTTCTAATCTATGATTAGTTTAAATTGGTGTGTAATTAATGGTGAAAATAAGGAAATTAGATGTTGCTAAAGATAAGTATGGTAACTACTATTTTATTAAAATGAATAGAGATAACGATATCTTGAGGTTAATTCATGTGTATAAATACATTGAGGAATAACTGTTTAATAATTAAGAAAAAACTATCGAAAGAATTCCAATGAATGAACAAGCAAAAATTATGGTTGAGAGAAGCAAAACCGATGATAGATATTATAATTTAGAGGATTTATTAAAACAATTCGAAATTGAAATTGATAATCAGATTTAAAAAGCGAGTCATGATCTATTAACTCTTGGCAAAATCAAGTCCTAAAATGCAAAGAGCAATTGATTATGGTATTAGACCTTATACTTTGCTGAGAAATGAAATCGCGGGAACTGGTTTACATGCACATCATATTATGCCGAAAAAGTTTTCTGTCAATTTTAATTTAAAAGGTAGAGAGAATGATATGTTTTGTCTTACTCTTGACAGTACAACCCATAATATGATAACTGGTAGATTTAATTCGAGACTTAGTAAATCAGCTGAAACATATACTGCAGCTGAAGTAAGGAGAGTTAGTATAGAAATCTATGATCAACTATACAGAGAAACTGGTGATTACATTTTTAAATTCCAATCAGATTTTATTAAACTTAATCAATATGCACCTTGATTAAATCATAGTGGAGGGGTTATGTTATATGAAAATAAGCGATTTCATCCGTGAATTTAAAAAAACATATCCTGGACAGGAGCTTTACAAAGTTGCTACAAAAGCAGAAATTGCCTCGTTTGAAGAATCAATTGGGATTCTACTTCCTTCAACCTTTAAAGAGTTTCTTAGGACTTTTTCTAACGGGATTTTGCTGTTAGGATGGGAGCCCATAGGAGGGGTAGATGAAAAATCTCCTTGTGGAGCTATTCGAAAATCGGAGCGAATAATTTATGACCTTCCATCAGAAGTTTTGATTGAAGAGACGAATGAATTGGTATATTCCGCTCGTCTTATAACATTAACGATGTTCGATGGCGGAGAGAGTTCAAATGATCATTGGGCATTCATTTTTGAAGAGGGTATCCCTAATAACGAATATAGGATAGGTTATATAGGTCAAGACAATAAATCTATCGTGAAAGTTGTTCGGAATTTTGAAGATTGGTTGGGAATATTTTGGAAAGGAAACAAGGATAACAAAGATAGTGAGTTTGCAATTCCAACGTTTCATATAATTTACCCAGATTATGATGAACGTGGAAAAATACTGCATGAGTGGTTGAGATAAACTTCAAAAATATATGTTAAAGTCATATCCATTTGGGTGTGGCTTTTTATTATGAAACTTTTTCCATATTTACCCGTAACATAATCTAGGGGGAATAATATATGTGGAATAAAATGAAAGCAATTTACAATCAAATCATTAAATATACGCTAGCTATTTTCTTAATATTGTTTTTCTTTTACATGCTTTTAGTCCTAATAGTTCAAGGGATTGAAGGTAAACTTGATCCTTTAAACTTTATCTCTGTTGTCGCAGTTGCTCTTTCTTTTCCAGGAATAGTACAAACATTGGCGGATGAAGTTAATCCTAAAAAAAAGACATACAAGTTAAGTTGTAAATGTCCAAAATGTAAACATTTGATTCAGATGGACATGAAAGAAGAGTAAGCACTTATTTTCATCATATCTACTCAAAATATTACTACATACAATCATTTCCAATCACATTATGATTAGTGTGGAGGGAGGTGTTACGGATGGAGATTGCTAAACAAATTGAAATTCATCAATATTGTGATGAAATGTGGCAGAGACTTATAGATGAACGTGGTAAATACACAAACGATATTGATGACGAAGTATTAAACAGTGCTGCAGAAAAATTCGAAATAACTGCTGAAGAAGCTGAAGCTATATTCAATAAAATCGATAAAATTAAAGTTGAACTAAGTGGTGAGTTTACTGCAGAGAATATTCGCAAAGCTATTGAAGAATACGAAAAAACTAACAAATAAAACATTAAAGTCACATCCATTCGGGTGTGGCTTTTTATTATGCCTAAAAGGTGGTGATTTAAATTATCTTCGAGCTATCGGTTAAATAGTAAATATGATTGTGGAGGGATGATTCATTGTATGTATCACCAGAAAGATTACAAGAACTAATAGCCATTATTAAAACTAGTAATCATCTAGCATTCTATTCAACAAAAGAATAGAAACATACTCGCAGTGAAGTACGTAAGCGAGACAACAATGAATGTCAGGAATGTAAACGACAAGGAAAAGTATTCACAAATAAAACTGAGCCAGATAAACGAAAGAGATTAGACGTGGATCACATCAAAGAGCTGGAATATTATCCGGAACTTTGTTTATCAATGAATAACCTTGAGACACTTTGCTTACGTTGTCACAATGTAAAACACAATCGTTATGTGAAGAAAGATAATAAATGGAACGACGAACAATGGTAGAGTACCCCCGGCCTAAAAGGTTTCAGGAATGTTGGGGGAACTGTCAACGGTAGGGGTGTCTGCTGTCCAAAATTATTGAAAAAATCCACGTTATATTAGGGGGTTAAAAATAGAGGGGGGTGTTTGAGTGAGTGGGATGGTAAAAGTCACAGATTTAGAAAAGCAGATGTTGGGGAGAGTGGATCCATTTGATATGTTGGAAATAAGCAAGGTTAAGCGTTACATCTCTATTGAAAAGCAAATTAGAAAGTTGCAACAAGCCATAAATAAAGAGGGTGTAATGGTAACAACGGTTAATGCTTCCCAAGAATTTATCAAAGCAAATCCAGCTTTAAATGAATTGAATAAGCTCACAAAAACATTGATTGCCCTCGAAAATTCAATCAAATTTACTAGTCTACCCGAAGCATTGCCGGATATAGATTTAAACTCGAAGGATAATGACGAACCAAAAGTCAGTGATCTATATTGATTCATCAAAAATACGTTGATCTTTATATTAATTCATGGAGGAAAGGATTATTTATTTTCAACCGGGAGCGTATTGACCTGGTTAGACAATTAGAAAGTGAAGTCCTGATTCGTGATGATATTTATTTCGATGAAGAGCAAATCGAAAAATGTATAAACTATATTGAAAAATGGTATTTCAAACTAGATCTATTTCAAAAGTTTATTATCGCATTTATATTTTTGAAATATAAAAAACGAGACAAGTTATTTTACAAAGATATCGTGATTGTAATTGCACGTGGTAATGGTAAGAATGGTTTAATATCTGGTCTTGCTGATTACTTTATCAGCCCAGGACATGGCATTGAAGGATACAATGTAGATGTTGTGGCCAACAGTGAGGACCAGGCGGAAACATCGGTTAAAGAAGTCTATAACATGAAAGAAAAAAATAAGAATTTCATGAAGACCTTCTTCTCCTGGACTAAAACAAAAATAACCGGATACTATTGAAGCAAGTGGCGTGTATGAAGTCTTCGAGTCGGAAACTGGTGTATTTGTATCTCTCAAAGAGGAGTACAAAAGTTACTACCTAACGGTGTTTGCTACTGTAAACATGCAAGGACAAGAAATAACTCAAGTAATAGAATATGACCCTGGAATTTTTGGTAATATGTCCATTCCAATGGAAGGCATGACCCCCGAAGGAAACATGATGAAGTTAGATTATACTCATCTAGGAGTTATTATTAGTAAGTTGCCATTTAATGTGATTACTCCAGGTTCATTTGTTAAAGCATATTGAGTGAACTTTGTATTAAAGGAAATACCTGTTGAGACAAAGGATGTTATGTATGCTTTTGTAGGGAATACAAAGGAAAATATTAAAGGACTCAGTTGTATATCACTAAAATTTATCACCAACATTTCAAATTTTCGAGAAGATTTTATGAATGATATTGCATTCGAGTCTTCCGGTGAAACCACAGAATTATATCCTGTTGCTAATGGTCTATCCTATCATTATGGTAATTTAGTACAAGTAGTGGATGGAGTAGTCACGTCTGTATTAGCAAATAATGATATTAGTTAAATCTAATATAAAAAAAGTTGCTATTAATTCTTAAAAAACTAATAGATTGGACACTAACAGTAATTAAAATTATTCACATGTCATTTCATATTTTCATTTTTATTTAGAATAATTTAAAATGAAAAAGGGGGAGAGAATATGAATCAAACAATTTACTTATTTAGGCATGGAGAGACCCAGTATAACACTCAAGGACGTTACCAAGGAGAACTTGACTCTACATTAACCGAAGATGGTATAAATCAGGTCAAAATGAATGCAAGAATATTAAAAAGTTTAATTAAAGATCCAAATGAATGGGAAATTATTTCAAGTCCGCTTGGAAGAGCAGTAGAAAGCACCAAGATCATATGCGAAACAATAGGTTATGAGTTTTCTAAGGTTAAAATTGATATTCGCTTAAGTGAAGTTGCTGTGGGATCATGGGCAGGATTGACTTTAGAACAAATTGAAGTCGGTTGGAAAAATAACATGGAGAACACAAATTTATATAATTGGTACTTTAATTCTCCTGATGGAGAAAGTTATGATACAGTCGTGAAGAGGTTATCTAGTTGGTTTAAAGACATAGAAAATTTACCTAATGTTATCGTGGTTTCTCATGGACTAACAGGGAGGGTTCTTCGAGGAGTTTATAGTAATTTGAGTAAAGAAGAGGCGCTAAAACTTGAGGTGTCGCAACGTACCTTCTTTAAGTTATCTGAACAAAATGTTCATAAAATTAGCTCTGATTTCGATGACTTTTAAGAAAGTCAAAGGAGTAGATGTTTTGTTTTAAAGTGCTGCATTTCTTAGTGCACAGTTAATCGATTTAAATTTACGATTAGAATATTAATAGGTTTAGTAAACAAGGCAATATTGAAATAGAGAATATATTAGTAGGAACGTTCCAATATGGAGCGTTCTTTTTTAATAGAAAATATGTTTTCAAGGGGGCAGTACATGGACAAGGAGGCGGAGAACATGGATGTGTGGAAGGAAAAAGTTCAGCAAGACATTGCAGAATTATAAAATGGACAAACCGTCTTAAAAAGTGAGCAAGACCGAATGAAGCAAGACATCCACAAACTAGAATTATCGGATCAGCTGCAGAACCAAGAGATTAATACTATCAAATCTACATTATCTGAAATCAAGGAAGATACAAATTGGATTAGACGTAAAATCACTGGTGCACTTATTACTGCGGTAATAACAGCAGTCGTTGGAGGAATTGTTGGTATTGCAATAGCAAATATATTCTAGGAGGAATAACACATGAAAATTAACTGGAAAGTACGTTTCAAACACAAACCATTTTTAATATCTTTATTCGCATTAGTGATGTTACTTGCCCAACAGGTAGCATCTTTTTTTGGATTCGATACAACGATTTACAATGAGCAAGCAACAGATTTGTTTAATACAGTCTTAGCAATCCTAGTGTTACTAGGAGTAGTTTCAGACCCAACAACAGAAGGAGTTTCAGACAGTAAGCAAGCCATGTTTTACAAAAAACCACGTGATGAGGTGAAATAAATGGTTGTAGCACTTGAGGAATTAATCAGACGATCCGTTAATCGAATTGGTGCTGTTCATCCTTCTCTGAAGGAATACACAATAGAGTTAATTAAACGATGCTACAAAGAAGATATTTATGTTCAAATATCATCTGGATTTCGTTCAAATGAGGACCAAGCTTATATATATGGTCAAGGGAGACCAAATTATATTTGGAATGGTAAAAAGTATGGTTTAAAAGGAAGTATTGTATCTAATGCTCAACCAGGAACGTCCATCCACAATTATGGTCTAGCTATTGATTACTTTTTAGTCAGTGATGATGGTAATAAATCATTGTGGACAGTTAATGATAAATGGAAACGTGTGGCAGCTATTGCTAAATCAATGGGGTTTGAATGGGGTGGAGATTGGAAGAGCTTTAAAGATTATCCTCATTTGCAATACAACAAAGGATTAAGCATAGCCCAATTGAAGGCTGGACATAGACCTATTTTTCCATCATTGAAAGCGGTAGAAGGGGTTACTAATACTGATAAAATTATGTGGGGCAAGACCGAACTTAAAAAAGGTCAAATCGGTAAGCTGATAATCCTGAAACCTATTAATCTGTGGAAGGACTCTCCACATACTTCTAATAAATTAGAAAAAGTTCGTGTATTGAATCCAGGTGAGGAATATAGCTAATGATATTGCAGATGGAACTATTACTATTTCTAAGACTATAAGAAGTGTATTCGTAGGAGCTTATAATATGGTTGTAGGGCGTTCTAAGAGAATCTTGGATACTTCTTAATCTGTGGAAGAAAAACCTCATCTAAGCAATCCTGTGACTTTCTTTGATTGGTTAAATGAGAAACCTTCTGACTGGGAATCTATTGAGAGCAAGCCTGTGTATTTAGAAAATTGGTTGGAGTGGTAAGTTTTTTTCATAA
Organism: Psychrobacillus sp. FSL K6-2843; assembly: GCF_038626375.1. Classification (NCBI taxonomy): domain Bacteria; kingdom Bacillati; phylum Bacillota; class Bacilli; order Caryophanales; family Bacillaceae; genus Psychrobacillus; species Psychrobacillus sp. FSL K6-2843. Next base: position 1,693,735 of record NZ_CP152021.1, read on the forward strand.
GTAGTGATTCCAACTATCGCGAGCAAACTATATATAGGCAGTATAACAATAGCCCCCCTTGAGTAATAGGTAGACGCTATTTGACGCTTACAAAAAAATGATAGCTATTTAAGTTTCGTGCAATAAAAATACTTTATAATATTCCGATCAATTTTCTTTGGTTGAAATGATAAGATAAAATGATTTAGTCACAAAAATAAAAAATAAAAATTGTTGTAACGAATCAACAAATTTCTGGATATATAGATGGTTGACTTTCAAAAATATTGGTTCAGTATAGCAAAATTCTCATTAGAAAGGAGGTAAATCGTGGATAAAGAAAATATATATCAAGAATATGGGGACTTTATTTTTAGGTATTTATTAACCCTTACAAATGATGGTCAATCTGCTGAAGAATTAACGCAAGAGACGTTCTATCAAGCCATTAAGTCCATTGACAACTTTCATCATAATGGAAAAGCAAAATTTTCAACATGGCTATGTTCAATTGCCAAAAACGTTTGGTTACAAGAAATGAATCGCGAAAAAAACAAGCACAAGTTGGTAAACTCATTAAGTGATGAAACGCCTATTTCTTATAATTTAGAAGATGAATATTTTAAAAATGAAGACAAAATTAGTTTTTATAAAAAAGCTCAACTACTGAGTGACATTAAACGTGAAATACTTTATCTCAGATTATTAGGGGATTTATCTTTTAAAGAGATTGGCTCCATTTTAGGCGGAACAGAAAACTGGGCAAGAGTAACATTTTACCGAGCAAAACAACAAATTGGAAAAGGTGGGGAAGATTATGAATCATAGTGTATTTAGAGATTTAGTCCCGAGCTACATAGAAAATTTAACAAGCGAAGAAACAAATAATGAAATCGAAAAACATATGGAACAATGTGAGGATTGCCGACAGTATGTAAAGGAAATGCAGGAAGATTTGTTGGTAGAACATACCGATGAGAAAAAAAAGGAGGAGAAAGGTATCGACTATTTTAAAAAGGTACGATCAAAAAACAGAAAAAAGATTTTCATTATTGTAGGATCACTACTATCCATTTTCATTGGTTGTTTCTTCTTCTTCGACCAAATGTGGATTGCAAATGAAAAAAATGTGCAAACATCCATCAAACAACAAGGTACAATGGTTACGCTGTCCTTTCAAACGAAAAATGACAATCGATATATTTTACCAATGAGTTTTAGGGGACAGAAGTATATCTATGAGATCATTATTTATGAAAAATGGAATGATCTTTCAAAACCAGCCAGTATTTTCAAAGATGGAAGTCCTGTCACGTTTACATTTTTAGATGCAAACACATTAATACTAGACAATGGTGAAGAAATGAAACTTACAGATGAAGACAAAATACTCATTCAATATAAAAACAGTACGGAAGAGATACGATTAAAGGATTTATACGATCCAGAAGATAAAAGAAAATGACATGAACATGAATAAGAAAGAACTAGCTGCTACATTAACCTGAGATTATTGTTCCAAAAATCGTCCTTTTCTGAACGAATTTACACCAGATATGTTAGTTGTATGCGAACGTTTTAAAAAAGTATATCCAAAATAAAATAGTTAAATTACTTTAGTGTGTGTGGGTAGATTAGTTCATGTTAATATAGCTATTCAACTAACCGGTGCTTAAGTAAAAAGACAATCAAATAAAAATGAGCTTGGAGATACATTTTCCAGCTCATTTTTTATTGTGTAAATTAAATCAATCCTTATATAATGATACTCGTACCAAGGCCAGGCTTATATAAAATTGGTTGGTATGGTAGTAATTAGATTATTATAAGTAATATAAAATCCTCTCATAATGTAACTAGGAGGATGATCATATGTTAAAGATTCTTTTAAAAAGGATATTTACAGTCTTTATTTTAATATTAACCATTACCACAACTGCCCATGCAAGTGACTCATCTAAAGAAGAAGGCACGGTAATTTATCATGTTAAATACGATTATGATGAAATATCGAAATTTTTGAGAATGAGCAGAGAAGAATACGAGCAAAAGTGGAACCAAGGTTTATCTATATTTGATATGGCTAAAGAACAAGGCATAGAAAGAAGAGAAGTTGAAGGATATTTTTATACTTTTCACTATGAAGAGATGCAGAAGTGGAGGAAAGAAGGTCCATTGACAGAAAAACATTATTTTCACTTGGTATATAATTTAGCTGAAGAAATCGAAGATTTTATAGATAGAAATCCAAATAAATAAATTTAAAATAAAAAAAAAGACCACCAAAATGTAGTGGTCTCAACGTTTTTCAATAATTAATCTCACCCCATAATCCACCCCATAAATACCCCATTTTTATTTTTAGGCTGTAGAATCACATGTTAAATGATTTCTTGAAAACCTTGTTTTGTCTACATTTTTAATACTATATAGTTCTATACATTAGGCAGTATGTCATCCGTACGACTGTATACCCATGGGAACGTGAGCAATATTTGAAGATGTATTAATAGTAAAGCGTTGGGGCTGTAAGGCTCCAACGCTTTTTTGTATATTGTAAATGAGGTTATTGGTATGAATTTAAAATGCTACCACATTTCTTTCACGAAATTATTCATATTCTTTCATGTACTCATCAAATTTGTCAATTGAACGTGCAGCAGTCTTTTAAGATATGCACATACATCCGTTGTAATTTGCTTAGATCCACGCTCCAGTCGTTCCTGCATAAATTTCATATGCGCCAGCCTTCATAACTGCTTATATATATCTTGTTTAATGAATGGGCAAAGAGAGCTTAGAAATAGAAACTTTAAGAACGATAAAGCTTCTTTGGTTGCAATAGAAGAAATAAAAAATCACATCCAAACCGACGTAGTTTTTTATTTTTAAAAATTAAAAATAATATAAAAAATAAAGGGTTTTGGGTAAAAAAAGTAGAATATAACAATTGAAAGATAAAAATGAACTAAAAAGGAGGTAAAATTATGAAAATTAAAAAGAAGTTATTATCGATTGTTGCTTTGCTTATTGTAAGTTTATCTTTTGGAGCAGGGGCAAGCGCTCAACACGTTGGCGAAGGTGATGGTCCTAGGCCAATATGTACTAATAATGGTCATTGTTACTATCCATAATAAGATTTTTAAAAGTTTTTTGAGCATCTCTTCGGAGGTGCTTTTTATTATGAGAAAGAGGATAAGGAATTAATAAGTGAAGCTAATTGCTCTAGGAAATAGGGTGATGAAGTTCCAATAATAGTGGCATAAAATCAGATTAATAAAAAACCATTAAAGGAACAAATCTTTTCCTGTCTCTTTGAACAAAAATAGTTCATGAAGTCACATTCAATACAAAGTGCTGCTTTTTATTATGCTTTAGAAGTGGTGATAAAATGTTTTTCTATAAAACTAAATTGTGGTGGTCTAAACACACCAAGGTTTTAAAAAGTGATATGTAATGTTCCGAGTATTATTAAACTCCTATGAATGATTCCAGTTAGGAAGGGACAGGCTCTGATGCACCGTAGTGATAGGAGTCTGACTAACGGATGGTCTATATTTTTTTCTAAATCATATTACAAAAAGCAGGAGTTATAGTTTAATTTGTCGAATTAGTTTCACTTACATTAAAAAGAGGTGGGTCAACTATGGAATTTATAATAGATAATGAATGTTTTAATAAGGCAATATCAGATGTTAATAGAGCAGTATCTTTAAAAACAACCTTTCCTATACTGACAGGTATTAAGATAATTGCAAATAATAATGGTTTAACCCTTGTCGGTAGCAATTCAGATTTTATTATTGAAAAGGTTATTCCTTTAATGATTGATGGAAGGAAAGTATTGGAAGTTTATAATCCTGGCAGTGTTGTAATTTCAGCAAAGTTTTTAAGCGAAATTGTTAAGAAATTGCCCGAGAAAATACATATAAAAGTAAACGAAAAACATTTAGTTACCATACAATCCAATGAAATAGTAACCAACTTATACGGATTTGATGCAGAAGAATATCCCACTCTTCCTCAAATAGATGAAAATAAACATGTTACAATTTCTAGTGAGGATCTAATAGAGGCCATTAGACAAACTGTTTTTGCAGTTTCAAAAAGCGAGGCTAGACCTGTCTTAACAGGAGTTAACATGTCAGTCAAAGATAGCAGGCTTAAGTGTGTAGCAACAAATTCTCAACGTTTAGCTTTAAGAGAGGTTGCAATAAACTCCAATGTAGATGGAACTTTCATTGTACCAAGTACAAGTTTAAATGAACTAATTAAAATAATTAATAATGAACATAGTGTATTAAATATTTTTTTTACAGACCGGTATATGATTTGTAAATCAAATACACTTTCATTTTTTTCTAGATTAATTGATGGAATTTACCCAAATGTTTCAGGATTACTTCCAGAAAACTCGAAAACAACAATTACTCTCAGTACAAATCAACTATTAAAAAGTATAGATAGAGCTTGTCTCTTTGCGAGTGAATGGAAAAATAATAATGTACATCTAGAAATCATGAATGATTTAAAAATACAAATTTCCTCAAACTCGTCGGAAATAGGGAAAATAGAAGAAACTTTGAACATTAAGGCTATTACAGGTGAAACTAACTTAAATATTTCAATTGATGGGAGTTTTTTAATGGACGCATTAAAAGCAATCAAGGAAGAAGAGATAAGAATAAGTTTTGGCGGTTCTATGAGACCAATCCTAATTGAACCTATTGACAATTTATCTTATCTTCATCTTATTTCACCTGTTCGTTCCTATTAAATAGTACAATTTAGAATGCAAATTAAAATGTACTTTTGTAATTTTTTCATTTAAGGAGCTTAGGCTCTTTTTTTGTTGAAATTCAACTAATAAATATGTTAACACTGTACACAGTTGTAAGTTTAAAAAACATAAAAAAAGACCTTCTTCAAGGTCTAATCAGCTTTAGTTCGCTATTCACATGTTCACGAATGAGAAGTAATTCAATAACATCCTGAGATGAATATGAGTAAGGTGCATTATCAGGAATAAGCTCATTGAATTGTCTAACCAAGTCATTAAGGGTGTCTACATAAAAGTCATTTAAATGTAATTCAAATTTTATCAATATTGTTCTCCTTCTTCTTTTTTAGAAGCATGAACCATTCTCTATAATTTTATTCAATTAGTAGTGAAATACATGCATTAAAAATTAAGAAAATAAAAAAGGACCTTTATCTAAGGTCCTCATGTAAACTGAGATGAGAGTAAAATAAATTTCTCAGTTGTTATTTAGCTTATGTAAGTAACAATTTATTGTACAGGCATGACTACTGTAAAAATACAAAATTTCTTTCAAAATTAAAGAAGTTGACTTCTTTTAATAACATCTCTGAACAATACAATAGCGCCAGAGATTGAAACAAGCGCTATTGTATTAAATGATTAAGGCCTGTCTAAACATGGCGCAGATGCACCAGTGCCACAATTAAAAGCTGATGCCGGACTTTGGCCGATTAAAAATGCTGTTAGGCATAAAACAGAGATAAAAAGTTTAATGTTTTTTCGTCCTACCCACTTAATATTAGAGTGTAATCACTTTTACAATAATCACAAATCCTTAGGTACACAAGGGGCGTTACTATAATCAGGCTTACAAATTGGAGGTGCTTGTACAGTTGCTGCTGAAGCAATTGTTGTAGATGATAAAGCAAACACAAAGCCAAAAGCGAGTAGTAACTTAGTTATTCTCTTTTTCATTATTTTCACCATCCTTTCAAATATACGTAAATTATAGACAATGATAGCAATTTATTCATCGGTCATTTTGAGTGAATTTTCAGTGAATTAAGTAGTGCTTACTAATTAGTGTAATTGACTTTCTAATAGGTAAATATTATTGTGTCGTTAGAATTTATTTCAGTAGATACATCAAAGAAAAGATGAATGTTGATATACTAATTGGAGTTAACAAGCAATTTTATGTGGTGCAAAATAAAGAGTATTAAACTCTAATAAGATAGACAACATATTATAGCGGCAGGCGACGACTCCATCGGGGGAAGGGAGATAGATAAGCCATCAAAAATGACGCGTGAGCGACGGTGATGGCTTATCCCACCGCGGAAAGTGGAATTCAATTATACTTTGTTCATTGTAAAGTTACTAATTCTTTAGAAATTGAATCAATTGTAAAAAACAATCAGCTTCAGGTAAAATACCATCAACTGATTGTTTAAATTAGTATTCTTCATATCTAAAAATATGCAATCGTACTTACATTAAAGATGTGAGCTTTCTCTAGTATTATTTCTGTAAAAAGGAGCTTTCAAAAAAATCAAGCAAAGTATCTAGAGTAATTGGATCACTGTAAGTAGAAGCTTTTGTGTTTATTTCATATACTTGACCGTTTTTGACGGCAGGGATGTTCTTCCATAAATCTGTTTCTAAAAAAGAGTTATCTACATCAGGATTTTTGCTAAAAATTACATAGTCTCCAGCGAATTCAGGAAGTAATTCTGTGGAAAATGTATATATACCAGATTCAAGAGCCAATTCCTCCACTTTTTCCGGCATTTTTAGACCCATGGCTTGATATAAAATTTCAGTGCCACGTGCATAATTATTTCCGAAAACATAAAACTCCTTATTACCACTTTCAATAACAGAAACAGTAGCATCTTCACCAATTTTCGCTTTAATAGCCTCTCCAGTGGATGCCGCGCGTGATTTAAAATCCTCAATCCATTCTTTAGCTTCTTTTTCTTTGTTCAGCAGCTTTCCAATTTCCAACTGCTGATCTAAATAGTCCAGTTTTCCCCATGTAAAAACAACAGTCGGTGCGATTTCATTTAATTTATCAATATTATTCATATGCGAGCCTGCTATAATCAGGTCTGGATCTAATTCAATTATTTTCTCTAGGTTTTCCTCTGTTACAACTTCTACTCCATCAAGTCTTTCTTGAAAAAGAGGGTTCATCTTCGTCCAGTCGTCAATTCCAACGATATTAGCATCTAAAGCCAGTGCGTTTGGGCCATTTGTAAGAGTTATTACTCTTTGGGGATCTGTAGGAACCTCAATAGGTCCAGTTTCAGATTCATATGTAAAAGTATCCGACTTTGTCTCTCCTTCAGTTTCTTCCTTGTTCGTGTCATTGTTCCCACATGCTGCAAGTAAAAGCACTAAGAAAAATAAGGATGTTATAAATAGCTTTTTCATCATGTAAAACTCCTTTTTTGTCATTTGTATTTTAAGAAAAGTTGATATTAATTAGTAATGATAATCATTTTCAATTAACTCTCATAAATATTAATTCTATTATTAAAAATTGTCAATAATATTTTATTTTCATGGTTGGAAATACATGTGTAATATCACAAGTAGAAAAATAATTTACTGGTCCTAATAGAGGAGGATAAAAAGCTTCTCAAATATTTTTAGTATTTCTGGACAAACTACTAAAAGAGGTTACGAAGGAGGGATAAAGATGGAAATATTATTGAATAGGATTCATGAAGGAATTGAATATCTTACTTCACAAGGTAAACAAATTAACTTAATAAAAATGAACCCTGACATTTTTGATTCTTTGACGCAAGACGAACTTCCTAATGTTAAAATATGTAACGATGCCACAACGATTTTTGGAGTTTCAATGGAAGCAGATGAGAACGTAGAAAAATATGAATTCATTATATCTAGGCCACTTAACTAAAAATAGAAAGGGACCTCTTTGTATAAAATAGAGGTCCCTTTCAACATATACAGCTACTGTCTAATAGATTGCAAGGAAGAGGAATGTACCGATTAATAATCGGCTTCACAAAATCTATTGGACTGGAAATTTATTATCTATACTTTTCTAAATCACTTAAGGCTTTTTGCAAGCCTTCCTCGATGCTTTCATTTAAATCTGTTTGGTATACATAAAAGATTAAGCCATTATGGAATTCGTATAGATTATAGGACACAACATTCATGTTTTCCGTCTCTTTTTTAAATTCTTTAAGCCCTTTTTTCCGATCTTCCTCAGAAGGGTAGATATAGATTAAGAATGGTTTGTTATCTAGCAAATATATATTTGGTTTTATGCCGTTTAGCTTATTGCCAAAAATATTACCAAAAATATTACCAATCCTCTCCTTTGGCTCTTCTAGAGTAAGGTGCTGATTTTCAAGGGAGCCAATTACGTCCTTTAAGGTAATAACTTTAGGATCTTGCCCTTGGCAAGCAGTTATTAACACAAATAGAGTGAATAAGAATAAGTAAGCCTTCCTCATCTTAATGCTCCTTATCATTTGTTGTTCTATCTCATTTTGATTTGAATAGTAAGCCTTTGCCGACATACTTACGATAACCCCATATACCGAATGACATGATAGCCACACCTATCATTAGTAATAAGATATAGTCAAAGGAATTTACGTTTATTATTTGATTAAGTGATATACCTATAAGGAGACCACTTATCCCGGCAAATAAAGACCAAAAGAAACGTTTCATTCTATAATCCTCCTCTAAAGTACTGTTAACATTAACAGTCATTTTACTCTACTATCTATATTCTACAAATATTTCCAAAAACCTTGTAGAAACCGCTATAATAGAAGAGAATTAAAAAATGGAATAGGACTAATAACAGTTGAAACTTCAACTAATTTAAAATAGGAATAACAAGGAAACGACAGGAGTATTTTTAATGAAAAAAATAATAATTGGTACTGCTTGCATTATGATAGTTGGTATATTCGTAGGTACTTTATTTTACGAAAATTTAGATGCGATTCCAACGGATTCCAAGCAGAATAATATAACAACATTAGAACAAACAAAGCCACTACAGCCATTCTATGTAGACGATTTAACTGGATATTCTTTAGAAAATGATCAAGTACAAATTACTTTTAATAGTGGCAATGAATGGATTGAAGTTCCTATTGAAAAAGAAAAGTTATTTGAAGGGGAATATTCCGGAAGTAAGACAGAACTGATAGATGATAGCTATATACTTTCACAGGGGCATGCCTATTTTTTATATTCTAATGAAAATGATTCAAACGAAACCAGTATCGAATTGCTTTATACAAAAAATGATGGTAAGACATGGGGGAATATAGTTGTCGTAGATCGCTATCCTCTAATTCGTTTTCGAAAAGTTGAGTTTTTAAATGATTCCTTTGGTTACGTCATAATTTCAGGTGATCGTACAATGTCACAGGAATGGACAAATGTTTATATTACGAAGGATGGCGGGATGCAATGGAAAGAAGCGACTCATTCGAATATCACCAGATTAATTTCAGATGGGGGATTTGTTAGTGAAGAAATAGGCTTCTTGTCATTTGGGATACTTAACCCTGAAGAACCTGATCTTCATATCACGCAAGATGGAGGGGCCTCTTGGCGTGAAGCCAATATCAATATTCCAGAGAAATATAACAAAATATTTGTTCTGGCGGAGGTGCCTTTTAAAGAAGATGACTACTTAGCCGTCTACATTAATCAAGGACCTAATGGGGATTACCAAGGTGGGAAAGTTAAAGGGAAATTCATTTCTAATGATAACGGAAAGACATGGGAATTTTTAATGGAGGTAACACCAAATGAACCGAAAATATAAAAAAATAGGAGGCTGGTTATTCTTTCTAATGGCCATTGGATTGTTTAGTGTTCAAATGGGATATTTCTTTTTAAAATCAAGATATGTAATAGAGTACGTGGATAATAGATTTTTTTACGTGATAAACATATTAATAGTATTAGCCATTTTCCTCTCCTTGTTTCTTCTGCTCACTGTCAATAAAAAGTGGAAAATGATAATAGTGAGCATTACAGTCGTACTTCTATTTATACAAGGGGTTTTTATTACTATCCATAGCTATCAAACTAAACATATTCTAAGTATTTCACCAGATTTTAAAAATGTGTTAGTCATTAAGGAAGATAGGAAAGCCAAACAGGCAAAATACTATAGATCATATTATTGGATATTTGCTCGGGAAAAAGAAATTTTGCCCTATAAAACTAAAAGCGAGTTTAAAGTGAAGTGGGTAGAAAAAGACATTGCCGCTGTTACTTATAAAGCTGCTGATAGTACGATACACCAATATATCGGTACCTATGGGGATCGTGACGAGGGTTCCTATTCTTACGTTGGTCCATCTATCGCTGGACAATGGCAAGGGGATAATGCAATGGTTATCAGTTCACCGGATGGAATTACTGTTATACACAACGGAAAAACGGAAAAGTTTAAATGGGACAGTGTTGTTCAATTTGGTACATTAGCCGTTGTTTTGGTCCAAAATAACGAAGCAACTTGGATGATAGGTTTATCAGAGAACTTTAATAGTAACTCGAATGAACCAATACCACCCTCAGGAGAAATCGTATTATACGAAGCAACTATGAATAACAACGATCCGATAACTCTGAAGTATCTATCTGCTGAATAAATTATAAATGAGTGCAAGTAAATCCAATCTATCTATCTATATGTATGGATTAATTTATCCACTAACAACTATAACTGCATGATTAATTAAACCAGCAACATTTGCTGAAGAGGTTACAAACCACCTTTTCAAAATGATGATTGAAAATTTCTAAATTAAATTTTTATATTGTGTTCAAGTTATCCACAGGGGTGTATTAATTGAAAATAAAAATAATAATAAGTTTAGTTGTTTTGGTTGGATTAGCAATTTTAGCTATAGTTACTATCTATCCTGGCAGTCAAGAGGATGCTGAAGTAAAATTTGCTGAATATCTGAATAAACAAGGTGTAGATGATAATAAGATATCATCAAAAAAGATAATTAAAGACTATAAGAATGGTGGGTACGGATTTATAGTCACTTTTGAAGATGATCCTGCGTATAGTTAAGAATATTTTTATAATGGTAATAGTAAAAAAATAGTTCTAGTTGTCTATGATGATGGAAAATCAATAGATGAAGGTATGAAATATGAACCTATAAATGATTAATAATAATGCAACATTCTCTACGAGTTAACCTACAAAATCCAAATGGTGTAGACATTTGTCTAATGCTGTTTGAATAACAAGTAAACATCATATTTAATTGTGATGTATTGCTAAAAATTAAACAGAGGTAATTGTATTAAATCCAAATAGTTATAAAGTGGAGCTCAAATTTAAAATTTTAGGGGGAATTGAAATTGAAAAAAATACTCGCTATGTTTTTTACAATATTATTTTTGACTGCTTGTTCTGAGACCACGAAAAACGATTATAAATTTATTGGAGAAAGTGATCATTGGGAAGCTGAATATTTGTATAAAGGAATCGAAAAATGGGGAGAAACAAATGGAACAAAAACGTATTCGAACGATGCCAGCTATGAGTTCGTTTTAAAATACAAAGGTTCATTAGAAGATTTGTCGTCACTACAAAAGCTTGAATACTCTTATCAAACTGATAATAGTAGCGGGAAAAGAATTCAAGAGTTCACAGAACCTCCATCGTCCGTTACATTTTCTTCTTCAGGGGCCTCAAAAGGTGGCTCAAAATTAACCGAAGATGCTGTCATTACAGTAAATGTTAAATGGGGAGATTTAGAAGAATCATTTGATCTGCATAATTTAAAGTAGCATATATGATTTTTACTCCATACAATCTTGGCTTTCTAAGAAAGAAAAGGGGTTCGTAAAATATGCTTCGATACTTTCCATTTCATTAGCTGTGGTATATATATTGCTTTTCTATGTAATCGTCGGCAAAATTTAATTAATGAATAAAATCAATTCATAGGTGAATGTGAACTATCGAAAGTTCTATTATGTAAATTTCTTTCCGAAGATCTATTCAAAGGGGATGATTAGGTGAACTCATCTATTTACAGCAACGAATTGGGGCTGTTTACTTTCAATGAAATAACCAATAACTATGAAAATCATGAAAGTAAAATTCATTGGAGCTTAAATAGTAGTAATTTAGACGATGCCAAGAGGCTGTTGATAATCGCCGAAAAGTTTTTTACATCTATAGATGAGAAGGCAAGAGTATCTGTAGCAACAAATATGATTCATTATAAAAATGATTTTTGGCCAGAATACGATGAAAATGATCCGACTCTAAATTGGGATGAAGTGGATGCTGGGGAATATGATATAACAAAAGAAAAGTTTGCTACGTCTATTTCATTATATGATGTGGAAATAAGTGGAAATGAAATATATTGTGAATTCCATGATGGCGATTTGTTTGGAGGGCATAGAATACACGCAACCTTTGATCATTGTTTAGACCTACTAGAGGCTAGTATTTAGTTGAGAAAATGGATAGATATTGCGGTTGTAGGAATTATTATATTAATTATCGTTTTAAATATTTTCTTTAAGAGATAATAAATAACATACGTACACACCTTAGCCTAAAACGAAAACATTTTAGGTTTTTTCTTTATAGACTGATAATTATTTTCTTCCGGGGAACACTAGGAGAAAATAATAAAGGTGTGTAAGAGATGAAAAAAGCTGTATTTTTAGATCGCGATGGTGTTATAAACGAAGTACTAACTAATAGAGTTAAATTTGTGAATAAACCGAAGGACTTATATTTCCTGCCAGGCGTACCAGAGGCTATAAAAAAATTAAATACTATCTTTAATTATGTGTTTGTGGTTACCAATCAAGGTGGAGTAGGTCTTGGATATATGAAGGAACAGCAGTTAATTCATATACATGAGCATATGAAGGAAGCTTTAAGGAAGAAAGGAGCGATTGTGAATGATGTTGTCTATTGTCCCCATAAGCCAAAGTCAGGCTGTTCCTGTAGAAAGCCTAATAGTAAATTAATTGAAGATCTTGCCAAGAAGTATGAAATAAATTTACCCTCTTCTTATATGGTTGGAGACACAGATACGGATATTATTGCGGGTAAAAAAGCTGGTACAAAATGTGTTTTCCTTGGAAAAAGTGACCCTCTAGCTGATGCGATATTTTCTGATTTAGCAGGCGCCGCTGAATGGATTATTCAGGATAGTCAAAGTAAGTAAACCGAGAATATTATTTCCTAAACTTAATTGCTGCTCGAAGCAGAAAGGAGCTTGTGTATGAAGATACATTGGATAAATGGCCAATATTCAGAAGATAATAGGATTTTTGATACTAAGAATGAAGTGTATGAATGGTCTAATTCATTGTATGGCGATTTTTTAGGCTACTTAGTTAGTAAAGTGAATGTTGGGTATACAACTCCAGATGAAAAAGTGATTAATTCTCTCGAGAAGCTCATACCAAAATGGGCAAACTATCTAAATATAATGGTTGTTGTGCAAAAAGATAAAATTAACGTAAACAATAAATATCTTTATAGAATTTGGACTTTATTTTAAAGGGGGGAGTTAATATGAATTTTTACATTGCCTCAAATTTTCAGAATATCCATGAAGTAAGAGAACTTGCTAGAATTTTAAAACTTGAAGGTTGGAACCACACATATGATTGGACTAAGAATGAAAGAGTAGATTCGTATAACTTGCTCTCTGAGATTGGCAGAATAGAAAAACAAGCAGTAGTTGATTCTGATTTTCTTGTTGTTCTTCTTCCAGCCGGTAAGGGTAGCCATATTGAGATGGGAATAGCTCTGGGGTTAGAGAAAAGAATTTTTTTATATTCTTCTACGAATTCAAGTTTTGATTTTGACCAAACTAGCACTTTTTATCATGTGGATGGGGTTGACCGTTTTACTGGAGATCTACAATCCTTCGCTCACTATTTAATAGGTATACATCACCAATAACATTAAGGGATAAGTTAGGCAGTTTTTTTGTTAGTAAACAAAACAAGACCGATTATTAATGGGAATAAAAACATCCAGATTAAATTTTCATTTAAAACATTGACCATGTTATTATTAATGTTTTTATTGTCGATGTAGTAAAAAAAAGCTCGTACTGCCGTTAATAATACGTAAATGGTTATAGTGAATTTGAGAAATTTCCCCGAGAATACTAGGAGTAAAATCAGTACAAAAGAAGTTAGTAGGACTAGAAAGAAAAAGGAGTTCAATTCATGCATTCTATAGTTGATCGGTATATCCGCAAGCATGATTATTTTTCTAAGAAATAAAAAAATAAATAAATTTATTAATACAATGACGCACACACATATCCCAATTATGTCTATCAATCGCATTTAGAAGCCTCCACAAGACGTTAAAATTTAGTTAAGTCTATTAGATTTATTTTTTTGAAATATTTAATGGATCAAAAAACAGCTCATACTCCTTATATTGTATGGAAATTCCATATCGTTGCTTGTAGACGTTAAGGGCTTCTTTTAAGTAGTTAGCTGTAATTTCAAGGTGCAAGCAAATTTCCTCGACAGTCGTATACCCATGTAGATAACACTCGATTAAATGATCAAGTGAGACAATTTTTTCATAGCCCCACCTTCTTGCAATCAGTTCTAGCTTTTGATTGTTTATATTACCTAAATCGGTTATATTCCCGGTGGACGTCTCGTAATGTCCTAGCTCTTCAGCCAAAATACAGTGTTTTTCGTAAGAGGACTTGGATTTATTGATTTCTATATTATTGTCATAGTATAGACCGGAAAGCCCCTTTGGCAAGTCCTTTTCCATAATACATATTTGCGGATATTCCATCAGTAGTTTCTCGAAACTCATGTAATTACACCCCCTTAATCCTTCATGGAAATTATTTTCTTTGTGATTTGATAAACTCAATATACTTTTTGATGTCCTCCATCTCTTCCTCGGTAACATCCTCATCTATATGGGCGGCAATTGTTTCGATATTCTTACCCTTTTTAGATTCTAATGGAGGGAAAAATTCATTGATAGAAACATTTAAGATTTTAGCAAGCTCATATAATATTTCTTGATTGGCCTTCCTTTCTCCTTTTTCATAACGAGAAATAGTTTGTTTAGTAGTATGTAACTTTTCAGCCAATTCTTCTTGGTTCATATTTCTCATAATCCTCCATTTTTTTATCTGTTTTCCTACGTAATTAGTCAGCTCCATTTCACTTTTTTCCTCCTGCAATAGTATTTATCTAATTATATAATAAAAGTCACCATAACGGAAGTGAAATTAAGGTATAATGCTATTTAACCATTTACAAGTAACCAATATGGTGATATATTGTTTTCACAATCAGGTTTGAACTTCTAAGATAATGGATGAATAAAAATTTTTTTTGTAAAGTCACCGAAATGGTTACTTGGAGAGGGAGGAGAAAATTAGATGAAGCAGGAAACGTATTTGTTGGATGTATGGTATTTCAATGATGGTACTCTAAAGGATCCATTTGAGATTTGGTTTGTAGTTACGAAAACCAGAGGCTATGAGGAATATTTAAAAGTGAAGGAACAGTCAAGTGAAATACGCTTTAACCCATACTCTGAAAGTCTTTTATCTAATATGTTTAGGAACTGGTAGCATGTAGCGTTTGAAAGGGGTGAGTTCTAATTGTCTGTTTTATACGTACTTCTGACTACTGTTACTCTAAGCTTTAGTTTTTGTTTGATTGAAGTGGACAAGCGCTTAGCTCGACTAGAGAAAGTAAGAGAGGGAGCTGATATGTATGAAAAATGAAAAACTAAAAATCGAGCAAGCTGTATGTTTGATTAAAGATGGAGAAATGGAGCTAGTGGAAAAACCACAATATGGCTACGGAAAACAAATTATTACTTGGCAAAATGGAAAGCCTACACATATAGAGATTCAATCGACTAAAAGAATATAACCGTTACTGGAATAACCAGGACACAGACTTGAAGACAAGTCTTGTGTCTTTTTTTTGCTTTGCACCCGTTGTAGTTTAAGGCCAAATGGAAAAGGATGCCTCTTGTAATCTTGCCGTTAATGTCCAAACATTCAAACTTGTGCATTCCATATTAAGGAGGACTTTAAATGAATATACAGCAAATAGATTCTCGTAAAACCAAAAAAGCAGTGGAACGTGCTTTTGCAGAATTTAGAAGATATCTACTTCAATCTTCTTTAGATAAAATGCCAACTATTACAGCTCAGTATTCCTTGGTACCGCCATCTGGAAGCTTTAGTGGATCGTCTACTGAAAATTCAGCAGTGAAAAATATAGATTATGAGCGAAAAAGAAAGCTAGTAATGGAGAAAATTATACGTGCTGTTAACAAACTATCCTACAAGGAAAGGTCTATAATTACGATGAAATATTTTGGTGAGGAGGAGGTATACGATTATGAAGTTTACACCGACCTTCACCTTTCTCATCGGCAGTATTATCGTATTAAAGCTGCGGCCTTTCAAAAGCTTGCTATAGTACTGAATTTAGTTGTATGGAAAGAACAAGAGAACTTGATTAAGGACATAGATCTGAAAGATAGTGAAATAATCGAGTGGCACTTTTAAGGCACACTTTTTTGTTTTAGATGTGTTTTAATATAACCTATAGAATGGTTTTAAAAATTAATTACCTAATTAGTGCTTTGTAATTAAAACACAACCATTGTCACTTTGTTGTTTGGAATAGAAAGTGAGCTCATAAAAAGAAGGCACATTGCTGGCACACATTTTCGTTTTGGATATGTTTTAATATAAACTAAGAAGAATAAAAATATGAGTGGACAGAAGAGAACGTTCCCAATAGGGCCGTTCTTTTTTTGTTCCCTAAAAAGGAGTGAGGGAATGGAATTATTCATCGGCATGAGTTGCACAGTTTTAGGGTTTCTTGTTGGGTTGCTTACTTATAGTCGCAATAGGGACAAGGATATGAAGGCAGAGGCAGCTAGAACAGCGGTAATTGAAACCAAGCTCGATAACATCAGTAGAGGGGTGGAGATAATTCAACAAGAAATGAAAGCATCGGAAAAGCATAGAGAAATTTTGTCAGAAAGACTTATAAGAGTGGAGGAAAGTACTAAGCAAGCTCACCGTCGATTAGACGAAGTAGCACTTATTCAGGAGGTGACGAGTGTATGAATATCAACTGGAATGTGCGTTTACAAAACAAGATTTGGGTGATGAGTTTCCTGTCCCAATTATTTATCCTAGCAGAGCTAATGCTTATTGCTTTCAATAGTCTAGGAATTACTGAGTATACCTTTTCAGAGAACATAGAGAAATGGATATTAGCCATGGTAAATGTAGTTTTTGGCCTGTTAGCGACATTAGGATTGATTCAAGATCCTACTACACAAGATCTCTCTGATAGTAAAAGAGCAATGACATATAAAAAACCAAATTGAGCTGCCCTTATGGGTGGCTCTTTCTATTGAAAGGGGGTGATTCCATTGGTGTAGACAACGGTTGTACAAGTTTTCTTTAAAAAAATAAAAACAAAAAATTAGAAGAGGTGATTGATTATGGTAAAAATTTTTATTGATCCAGGTCATGGGGGAACTGATCCAGGAGCTGTAGGTAATGGATTACAGGAGAAAAATTTAACTTTGCAAATTGCAACACGTGTGAAAAATATTCTTTTAGCTGAATACAACAATGTAACTGTATTAATGAGTCGTACAGGAGATACATTTCCAACTTTGCAGGATCGTACGAATCAAGCGAATGCCTGGGGAGCAGATTTCTTCCTTTCTATTCATATTAATGCAGGAGGGGGGACAGGCTATGAGGATTATGTCTATCCAGGTAGCGGAACTCCTACTACAACATATCAAACAAATATTCATTCAGAGATCTTAAAGCTTGTTAATTTTTCAGATCGAGGAAAGAAAACGGCTAATTTTCATGTTTTGCGTGAATCAAATATGCCTTCGTTGCTTACAGAAAATGGCTTCATCGATAATGCCAATGACGCAGCTAAACTTAAGACATCCTCTTTCATTGAATCTCTAGCAAGAGGCCATGTAAATGGTATTGTTAAGTCCTTTGGGCTTCCTAAAAAGAGTACCGCTGTGTATCATACAGTAGTAAGTGGAGATACAGTTTACGGTTTAAGTCAAACTTACGGAAGCACAGTTCAACAGATTAAAGATTGGAATGGCCTAGACTCCAATTATACAATTTATGTTGGTCAGGTTTTAAGAGTGAAATAATAGGTCAATGATGCAGTGAGTAGTTGGGAGTCCTTCATTGTAAAATATTAAATAATTTATATTGAAAAAGCGTTGAGATTTCTATCTCAACGCTTTTTTCTATTTAGTTTCGATTGTTACGCCTTGCAGTTTTATATATTGTCCATCAGAGACTGTAATATATGTATCTGCTTCAACGTTTTCATTTGTCACGATATCCTCTAACTGATGCGAACTGCTCTTTGAGACTTCGTAGTATCCTAATCCTGTCTCAGCATTATAAATAATTTTATATTCTCCAGCCGGGATATCTTTTCCTACTTTGTACATACCGTCTTTATAAATACCATCATTAGGAACTATAGAAGGAGCTTGCTCAATAGAATACATATCACCATCCTGAAACTTAAAATATTCTCCATCGTGAAGCGTCACATAGGAATGGGAATCCTTACTTAAATTATCATTGAAAATAATACCTTCCAATGTACCTGAGCTGTCTTTTGAACTTTCTATATATGTGTAGCCGTTAGCAAACACTATATATTCTCCTGCGGATATATCAGTACCAACCTTGTATGTCCCTGATTTAATCTTTCCATCATTTTTCTTTTCTTGTTTATCCTCGTCTGTTTTTGGATCAACAGTCGTTGAAGCTTCGTTTTTATTGTCTTCTGTGGTTTTCTCGGTAGCTATATCGTTGACCGGCTCATCATCTCCGCCAACTGATGCAAGTGCAATAATAAAAATTACGACGATTACCCAGAACCACCACTTCTTATAAAAAGGTTCTTTTGGATTTCCCATTATTCTTCTCCACCTGTCATATGTAGAATTACATTTAAACATTAACAGAATGCCCATTATTACTGTTTTTTATGAGAGCAAAGAGATATTTTGTTGTTACAATCAAATAGTAAATAAAGTGACGAGAGATAAAGTAAATACTTTAACGTGTTAGTCGATTATTTAGGCGAGACTCTTTAAGATTACTTCTTACTAGTGTATAGGTAATAGGCTGGAAGAGCTTAGGGAGGCCATTACTTAACAGGCATTTTGAAAGAAGAACTTTGTTTTATTATCACATTATAAAAATGAAAACTTTTGTATGTATAAGACTGGTCGCTAAACAATGGCGATCAGTCATCAAAAAAAGGTTAATAGATTTGCAATGTTATTGGATTCCGTATTCTTTAATAAGAGCCTCCATTTTTCTCGAAAACTCGCGATCCAATTTCCTAACTTCATTTAGAATTTCGTTTGCTTTAGTTATTTTGTTTGGATCATTGGCATCAAGACCAGCAGCAATTTCACTGAATGCGATATGTTGCTTGCTAATAGCATCTATTAATATTTCATGCGTGGCTGCAATATCATCATTTGGAGGAATAATAGCTTCAATGTTTTCTAAAACAAACATATTTTGTGGAAGAATTTCCTCGTAAATAGCAGTGGCAAATGTATAGCTGTCCAATTCACCATTGGATGATCCAAATCTTAGCTCATCCCAGCGTACTGCTAAATCTGTTACCTCCATATAAGCTACTCTCACATCGTCCACATAGTATTGCACCAGTTCCTTATCTGTAGATACCACTTCCTCCTCAGGTACTGTTGCTTCTTCTTTTGAATCTGATTTGTTTTCCTCAGCAGCAGTCTCTTCTTTTGTTACTACTTTCTCTATCTCTTTTTCAGGTTTTTCTTCCTCCTTTGCTACGGAGCAAGCAGTAAGGCCCAACATACAAGAAACCATTATTAAAAAGAACCATTTTCGCATTATCAAAAACTCCTTTTGGCTTTTAATCCTGTGCTTATTAAAAAAAGTAAAGAACGTATTGTATAACTTGGTTTAAGATGATAGAAAAATAGTTGCTTTTACAAGGATTTAGTTGAGCAAATGTAAGGTCTGTCGTTAGTTTCTGTACTTTATTTATTATTTCTCACGATAAGAAAGGGGATTTCAGTCGGCTTTAAAATATGCACTTATTTACTATATTCATCTCTTAAAATGAAGTCACTGCTATAAGGAAGGAAAACGGGTTTTTGTTAGAGTGGATATATACGACAGGTTACGAGAACAGTAGGATTAGAAAATGTATTTAAATAACATTTTTATGGAAAATAAATATTGAGGCATGAGGTGGCATTGAGAAGAAAAGTCCTACTATGTAGCTTTTAAATAATCAGATGTGGAATTGGGGGGACGCATATATGTATTAACTTCAGTACTCATCAGCTAGGGAAACAAAAAAAGGAAGACAAAAATTTTTATTTTAGTCCTTCCTTTTTTGTTGAATCTAATGATTTGAGGATAGAAGAGCCAAATTAATGTAGCGAAAGGGAATGGGATGAATTGTTTCACCCCCATTAGATAATTTTTGAACAATATTCTCAGTTAGACAATGAAGCTAATTTAAAAAAGAGGTTTAGGAAAACCATTGAAATGAGCGATGATGCCAATTTGTCCTATGTGGTATGCTTCGTGACTATATATATGATGGAATACCCAGTTAAAAGTTGGGGGAGAAGGAGGAATCCAACCATCAGAAAATTTAGGGACTTCAATCAGTTGATTAAACTGTTGATCAGTCAAGTTATTTAATATTCCGTCTGTATGTATGCGAATATCTTGATAAGCTTTAAGTATTTCGAACGGAGAGGAATTTTTGTCTAAAGTCAAAACTAACTTTTGTTGGAGTGCCACTTCATTAATCCAGAAATCCTCACTAGTAGCAATATGTGAAATAACCCATGCCAAATTATTTGGATAGGTTGGTGAGGTTTTAAACCAGCTTTCTTCTTGTAAACTATTCAAATAAGGTAATAACGTTTTTCTGTAATCATTCCGATATGGAAAAGCCAAATAAATCAATCCTTTCTATTAATATAAATTAAATAATGTAAATATAAATTTTAATAAACAAATGTATTCATTTATGAATTCCTAAAGATTTTTTAATATTCCGATGAATTGAAATAGGATAAAGAGCTTACAAATTTGATGTTAATATAGTACAATGCTACTTATATATCTGTAATTCCGGAATTAGTGGAGGGATAGAATGTGGATGCAAATGAATTAATTAATGTGATTAATCATAGTATAGAAAAGTTAGATTATGCTTCAGCAAGAAAATATATAGAGGAAAATCTAAATCTAGTTAATATCAATAAGCATTTACTTATTGATAATGCGAGAAGTGTGTTAGATTACATAAACGACACCCTAGAATCAGGAGCCCAGCCTTTAACTCGCCAAGAAGTTTCCTTGATTTACACGATTAATAAGCATGCTATGAAATTTGACGTTAGAGCTTTGAGAATGGTAATAAGAGATAACCCGTCCTTGCTAATAAGACAAGACATCAAACATTATTTTAATGAAGATGCAAAGACTCTCTTAGAGGGAATGAATGTAATACCAAAACAATCAAAACAAGCAATAATATAAACAAAACCCCTTCATGTCTCGAACATGAAGGGGTTTTTCGATGATCTAAACAAAAATGTCCACTTTCTTGTTAGATATGATATCGGCTCAAAGTAATCATACTATGAAAATTGTAGAAGTCAAGCAATCATTAGTGAATATGTCGGTAAACTCCTACTACTTTTCCTAAAATAGAGACTTGATTAACAATAATCGGATCCATCGCAGAGTTCTCCGGCTGAAGGCGGAAATACGTTTTTTCTTTAAAGAATCGTTTTACTGTTGCTTCATCCTCTTCTGTCATTGCTACAACGATGTCCCCATTATTAGCAGATTGCTGTTGTTTAACAATGACATAATCTCCATTCAAGATTCCAGCTTCAATCATACTATCACCCATAATTTCTAACATAAATAGGTGATCATCTGAAGTACCAAATGTTTCAGGAAGCGGGAAGAATTCTTCAACGTTTTCAATTGCAGTAATAGGCATACCAGCTGTAACCTTCCCAACTAAAGGAACATGCACAACTCCCTGCCTTTCGACCGTAGCCTCTAAACCATCTAATATTTCTATTGCACGTGGTTTCGTAGGGTCTCTACGAATTAAACCTTTACTTTCCAATCTTGCTAAGTGGCCATGTACAGTAGAACTTGAAGCAAGACCTACTGCCTCACCAATTTCACGTACGGATGGTGGATAGCCTTTTTTACGAACTTCTTCCTTTATAAAAGCTAGAATATCTTCCTGTCTTTTAGACGCTTTCTTCAATGAGTTCACCTCTTTTAGTAATAAATTCCCTACTAGATTAATACTTATTAATAGTATACCAGTGTCCTGAAAATTATGCAAACATAGGTTCTAATATTTGTTGACAAAAACAAATGTTCGTATTAATATTAGAACATACATTCCGAACAAACATTCTAATTTTGGGGGTTTTTTTATGAATTGGGTAAAAAACAATTATTTTTTAGCATTATTTTTAGGACTAAATCTTATATTTATGACAACTATGGTAATCTCACATACAATAACAACCGAGGAAGACTCACACATCAAAATAGAACAAGGGGATTCCTTATGGGCTCTTGCAACAAAATATGGCATAGAAGATTCAAGGGAAGAATGGGTGAGTCAGGTAATAGAAATGAATAATTTATACGATACCTCTATTAAAGCTGGGGATGTTATAGTTGTTCCTAAAGTAAGTGAGAACCTTCACTTAAATTATGGAACAGAGGTAGCGGGAGAATGAAATCAGTTATTTATTGTCGAGTAAGTACAGACAAGTCCACACAAGAAACTTCTTTAGAGAGACAAGAGGAAGAGTTGATAGATTTTGCTAAAAAACAGGGCAGTGAGGTTTCTCAGGTTTTTGCAGATCAGCATAGTGGATATGATGTTGAGAGAGACGGGCTATTAGAGATGCTCAATTATGTAAAAGAAAATGATATCAAAGCGGTGTTTGTGCAAGATGAAACTAGAATAGGTAGAGGTAATGGTAGAATGGCTGTCCTTCATTTACTTCAGAAAACAAACACAACGGTCTATACGTTACAGGATAAAGGGATATTAAACTTAAATGAAATGGATTCTATGCTTTTAGAAATCCTTGCCTTGGTGGAGGAATATCAACGTAAAATTCATAATGCTAAGATTAAAAGAGGAATGAAGCGCGCGATATCAAAAGGCTATCGTCCAGAAAAGAATTTAAAAACTCGTGGAAACCCTGAGGGAAGAGAGCGAATAGATATACCTGTTGATGAAATTGTCCGATTACGGAACGCAGGGCTCACATACGAGGAAATCACCTCTACATTAAAGGGATTAGGTTTTAATATAAGTAAAGCAACCGTACATAGAAGATATATGGAATTTAAAGAGACTCACGAAGGGTAAAGACTTGCACTTCGTGAGTTTTTTTCATACCTTTATATAAGAGTTAGTTGAAAGGATGAAAAATATGTTAAGTAAAGAAAAACTAGCACGTATTAATGAGCTGGCAAAAAAGTCTAAGTCCAGTGGATTATCTATTGAGGAAGCAAAAGAACAAAGTGCTTTGCGTAAAGAATATTTGGAAACATTTAGAGCAACAATGAGAGATACAATAGAAAGTGTAAAAGTTATCGACCCTTCTGGAAACGATGTTACACCAGAAAAGGTACAACAAGCGAAAAAGGGTAAATTTCTGAATTAACTAATCATTTCAGAAACCATTGATAATACACGAATTGTTGTCTAAACTATTATTATAGAAAAAATTTTGTTCGAGAGGATGTCATTCATGTCATTACAATCAGATTTATTAGCAATTACGACTATTCGTACTCTATCTATCGATGCAATCGATAAAGCAAACTCTGGTCATCCAGGTCTTCCTATGGGAGCTGCACCAATGGCGTACACATTATGGACAAAACATTTACGCCACAACCCAAGCAATCCTAATTGGTTTAACCGCGACCGCTTTGTTTTATCAGCAGGTCATGGCTCAATGCTGTTATATAGCTTGCTACACCTTGGTGGTTATGATCTTCCTATGGAAGAGATTAAAAACTTCAGACAGTGGGACTCTAAAACTCCCGGACATCCAGAATTTCGTCACACAGCAGGGGTAGAAGCAACAACTGGTCCTTTAGGACAAGGTATAGGTATGGCTGTAGGTATGGCTATGGCAGAGGCGCATTTAGCTGCTACTTACAATCAAGAAGGACATTCTATTGTTGATCATTATACGTATGCATTATGCGGAGATGGAGATTTGATGGAAGGTGTAGCTGCTGAAGCTATTTCTCTAGCGGGACACTTAAAATTAGATAAATTAATCGTATTATATGATAGTAATGATATTTCGTTAGATGGAGATTTACATAAATCTTTCTCTGAGAACATTGAAAAACGTTTTGAATCATACGGATGGAACCATATTTATGTAGAAGATGGTAATGATATTGAAGCAATTTCAGCTGCAATCGACAAAGCTAAATCACAAAACGATAAACCAACAATTATCGAAGTGAAAACAGTTATTGGATTTGGTTCTCCCAACCGCTCTGGAAAAGCAGATGCTCATGGTATGCCGCTTGGTAAAGAAGAATCTCTATTAGCTAAAGCAGAATATAAATGGTTATTCGAAGAAGATTTCTATGTACCAGAGGAAGTTTATGAAACTTTCAAGGAAGCTGCTGAGCGTCAAGGTGTTCAAGAAGAAGCTACATGGAACGAAAGATTAGCTACTTATGAAAAAGAGTTCCCAGAGCTAGCTCAAACTCTAAAACAAGCGATTAATGGAGAGATGCCTGCAAACTTTGCAGATGCACTTAAAACTTATGAAGAAGGAACTTCACAAGCAAGTAGAGCAGCTTCAGGTGAAGCGATTAATGCCATCGCTCAAAATCTGCCTTCATTTTTCGGAGGAAGTGCTGACTTAGCTGGTTCTAACAAAACGACTATTAAAAATGCTGGAGATTTCTCTGCAGAAAACTATGCGGGCAAAAACATCTGGTTTGGTGTTCGTGAGTTTGCAATGGGTACTGCTCTTAATGGTATGGCCCTTCATGGCGGTCTACATGTGTTCGGTGGGACATTCTTCGTATTCAGTGATTATGTACGCCCTGCAATTCGTCTATCCGCATTAATGGGATTGCCAGTAACATATGTGTTCACTCATGATAGTATTGCAGTAGGGGAAGATGGACCAACTCATGAACCAGTTGAGCATTTAGCTTCACTAAGAGCTATGCCAGGCTTATCAGTAATCCGTCCAGCTGATTCAAATGAAACAGCGGAAGCATGGAAATTAGCTGTATCCTCTAAGGATCAACCAACTGTGTTAGTGCTTTCTCGTCAAAACTTACCTACACTTAAAGGTTCTGTAGACCAAGCTAGTGAAGGTGTGGAAAAGGGAGCTTATATCGTTTCACCAGTTGAAAATGCAGAGGGTATCTTACTTGCAACAGGTTCAGAGGTTGGACTAGCAGTAGAGGCTCAAAAAGCTTTAGCAGAAGAAGGAATTCAAGTTTCTGTAGTATCTATGCCATCATGGGATAGATTTGAAAAACAAGATACTGCATATAAAAATGCTGTGTTGCCTTCTAACTTAACAAAACGCCTTGCTATTGAAATGGGATCTTCTCTTGGATGGCATCGTTATGTTGGATTCGAAGGTGACGTTATTGCAATAGACCAATTCGGTGCAAGTGCACCTGGAGAGATCGTAATGAAGGAATATGGCTTTAGTGTAGAAAATGTTGTTTCTAAGATGAAAAATCTACTACAAAAATAATATTCTTCTTTGCAATTCGAATACTTTTTCTTAAAAGTATTCGAATTGCTATTTATCAAAGAATTTATATAGAATGCCTATGAAATTTATAGTATAATTTCAATTGGTGTCTTGTACACGTAGAGAAGTTGGTAAAGGAGGAGAAACATTGGATACTTGGATATGGGTTGTTATAGTAATTGTCGCTTTAATCGGTGGTGTTGTAATCGGATTTTTTGCAGCACGACAATATATGATGAAATATTTGAAAGAAAATCCACCAATCAATGAACAAATGCTACGTATGATGATGGCACAGATGGGTCGTAAGCCATCCGAAAAACAAGTGAAACAAATGATGAACCAAATGAATAAAATGCAAAACAAATAATTAAAGGCACTCATTAATTGGGTGCTTTCTGACTGTAAACATCTCAAACTAATTGAGCTGTTTGCAGTTTTTTATATACACTCATTTTATTTTGGGATTATTTCTAATATGAAAAAGGATTACTTCAAAAATATTTGTTGAATTTTATTAAAGTAGACTCCCAAAGAAATATAGATTCTCTTTAAGGAGATTTTCACTCTGAATTTATTATGTAAAGATTTCAATTAGGAATGATTTGTTATCAATAAAAATAAAAAGAGGATTCCAATTCTATAATGGAATCCTAATCTTAAAATTTTATTATTCAATATGCTTAATTAATGGAATATTAATCGTTTAAAATCAAATTAGAAATGCCTATTTTTCCCCTAGTAAGCTATATTGCTTTAAAAAATCTGATACAACTTCTTCATATTCCTTGCTATTTTCATTAAACGATTTAGCGTGTGCTCCTACATCGAATAATTTGAGCATTTTAGGTCCTTTTTTCTTTTCATATAAATCTTCTGTCATCTTTGGCAAGATGAAATCATCCTCCATACTATGAATAAATAAAACAGGTTTTTCTATTTTATCTACTACATCAATCGGAGATACCAAATTCAAGGTGTAACCATCTCGCCATTTTAAGAAGAGATTAGCAAATCGGATGGCTAAGCTAGAGCGAAGTGGGGTGGTTTGGGTAAGTAAATGATAAACCTGGTCTTCAAAATCAGAGAATGCGCAATCTGAGATATAGAAGTCTGCATCGTCAATAATAGAACCGGCATATAGCAGGGTGGTGGCTGCTCCCATTGACTCCCCGTGTATCCCAATTACCGCTTTTTCGCCTGCACGTTCCCGAACTGCTTCCACTATTGCCTGTAAATCCATTTTTTCGTAATAACCAAAGCTTGTCGTTTTACCTCCAGAATCACCATGTCTACGATGATCATAGACGACGCAGTTAAAGCCAAGTCTTTCGAACATTCTTACAAAACGTAGCGAATTAATCTTATTCTCAGTAACACCATGACAAATGATGACGTAATTTTTCGTTTGGAGAGGTTCAATGAAAATCGCTTTCAGAGAGTAACCATTCTTCGAGGGTATCCACCGTTCTAATTTGTTTACAGCATTAAACCAGACCTCATCTAAACGTTTGGAAGTAATTTCTCTATTGTATATAAAGTCATCTTCTTTTTTCTTCATGTACATGAGTTTATTCGTGAGAAAAAAACCAAACACAGTGGCTACTGCTGTAAGAATACTTGTGAAAATACTCGTCCAAACGATAACTCTTTTTTTCATAAGCTCAGCTCCTACTTGCTCTTATATAATCTATACATCCCTGTCTCAATTGGTCTGGAAACATATGGAGCAACGATATTGACTGCTTTTAATAATTCGTCCATATTGATATTGGTGGAAATATCCATTTTATGTAGCATATTCACAACATCCTCAGTTGCTACATTTCCTGTGGCACCGGGTGCAAAAGGACATCCTCCTAAGCCACCTGCAGATGTGTCGAATCTTGAAATACCGGCCTGTAGGGCTGCAAATATATTGGCAATCCCCATTTTGCGAGTATCATGAAAATGTGCAGTAATTAATGTATTCGTAAATTCATTTTTTATAGCATGGAATAAATTATAGCTTTCTTTTGGATTCGCCATTCCAATGGTATCTGCTACGCTAAGTTCGTTTACTCCCCATGACACGAATTCCTTGCATAGTTCGATTGTCTTTTGTGGATCGACCGCACCCTCAAAAGGACAATAGAACGCAGTAGAAATACATGCTCGGACAAAATGTCCATCTTCCATTAGTTTTTCCACAATAGGCTTCAATTCATCCATACTTTCTCTTGTAGTTTTGTTAATATTTTTTTGGTTGAAGCTATCTGATACACCTACGAAAACTGCGAAGCTAGTAGCTCCATTTTCCATTGCTAGCTCTACACCTTTTTTATTTGGTGTTAGTACAAATTGTCTACCCACTTTTTTAACTTTCGTAACTATCTCTTTTGAGTCTTTCATTTGTGGAACCCATTTTGGTGATACAAAAGAACTTAGTTCCATTTCTTCTATACCAGCCTGTTGAAGCTGTTCAATAAAAGCTAATTTTATTTCTGTTGGAACCTCATTTTTTTCATTTTGTAGGCCATCTCTTGGTCCTACCTCGATTATTGTCACTTTATTTGGTAAACTATACATATTCATCCCTCCCTCTTTTATTGTAATGAATGGATGGTTGAACAAGCAAACTTTTAATTTGATTTATTAGATTTTATTGAAAAAGGGAATATTAAGGAGGAAATTCACGTGACAAATGAAGTTGTGATCGTAAGTGCTGTTAGAACAGCGATTGGTTCTTTCCAGGGTGGATTAAAGGATGTACCAGCAACTAAACTTGGGGCTATCGTTATTCATAAGGCATTAGAAAAAGCAGGGGTAGAAAAGGAATCAGTAGATGAAGTAATCATGGGGAACGTGCTTCAAGCAGGTCTAGGACAAAACCCTGCCAGACAGGCATCCATTCAAGCTGGACTTCCACAATCGGTTTCAGCTCTGACTATAAATAAAGTATGTGGTTCAGGACTTAAAGCAATTCATCTTGCTACTCAAGCAATTATTGCTGGGGATGCAGAAATAATTGTAGCTGGCGGTATGGAAAATATGAGTCAAGCTCCTTATCTATTAAAGAATGCTAGAGACGGCTTCCGGATGGGAGATCAAAAAGTAGTGGATAGCATGATTTCCGATGGACTATGGTGCGCATTCAACGATTATCACATGGGTATAACGGCAGAAAATCTTAGTGACCGTTATGACATCTCACGTGAAGAGCAGGACAAATTCTCTGCGCGATCACAAGCAAGAGCTGCAGAAGCTGTAGAAAATGGAAAGTTTGATGAAGAAATAGTTCCTGTGGAAATTCCACAAAGAAAAGGAGATCCCGTTATCTTTGATAAAGATGAGTATCCGAAAAAAGGGTCTACTGAGGGAAAACTAGCTGGATTGCGTCCGGCATTTAAAAAAGATGGGTCTGTTACCGCTGGAAATGCTTCTGGTATTAACGACGGGGCAGCTGCTGTAGTTGTGATGTCTAAGCAAAAGGCAGATCAATTGGGCCTAAAACCTTTGGCTACCATTGTGGCTAACGCATCTGCAGGAGTAGATCCAAGCGTAATGGGTATTGGTCCGGTAGAGGCAGTGAAAAAGGCATTGAATAAATCCCAGTTATCTCTTAGTGATATTGAGCTTATTGAAGCAAACGAAGCTTTTGCAGCTCAATCTATAGCAGTTGATAGAGAGCTATCCTTCAATCATGATATACTAAATGTAAATGGTGGAGCTATTGCTTTAGGCCATCCAATCGGTGCTAGTGGTGCTCGTATTTTCGTTACTTTACTTCATGAAATGGAGAAGAGAAATGCTAAAACAGGACTTGCAACACTTTGCATTGGTGGAGGTCAAGGGGTAGCTACTATTGTGAAACGCTCATAAAGTAGGTGAAAAAATGGCTAAAAAAAAGCAAAAAAGACATCAACAGCCGCAAGCTAAATCCTCTTCTGTAAAAGAAGAAGGTAATGCTCTTTCAGATCAGCTTTCTATGGATGTTCTTGCTAAGTTAAAAGAAACGAAGAAACAGTTAGTGACAGCTGAACAAGAAAGAGAAGAGGAAAGACAGGCACAGCTTGCTTTTGAAAAAAAACAAAAAGAAAAGAACAAAACCTTTGAAGAGCTACTCGATGAGTATGGCTTTGGTGGTTCTAAGTTCTAATTGAAGACCTATTCACCCGCAAAGGTGAATAGGTTTTTTTATTAGATAAGGAATTTTAAAAAATTAGCATAGGGCTATTTGATAAGTAGAATATTATTTTTCCTTCATCTTTAGAGCAGACAATCCTCTCAATAAGTAAAAGAAAATAATTAAAACACATTTTTTTTTGCTTTTATGCTGAAATCGGTCTGTTTCCTAGAAGCAGCAGTTTACGACAATAACTGTGTAAATTACTACAATGGAGCCTTGTTTTACGGCAATCTCACTCTCATTTGAAAATCCAATTTCCAAAAACAAAAACTCGATTATAAAAAATATATAAAATTTTCAAACAATTAATTGATAAAAATATCCAATTATACTATGATTATCATAACAATATAATAGACATGTAATATACCTGTCTGTTCCTATAGAGGAGTGACCATTCAATGAAAATGGCAAGGCTGGGGGTTCTTTTAGATAGAGAGGAAGCAGAGAAGCAATGGGGGAGGGGAAACAATGTTTTTGAATGTTATGTTTATGAAATTCTCGACCATTTTAGACTCCCTTATCAAAAAATAGATAGTTTGGAACAACTTAATTCCTTTGATTTATTGATAGTCGCTCAATGCCCGGATACTGAAGCTGCTCAAGCAAAAATACTAAACTATGTAGAGTCTGGGGGAATTGTGATTGCATATGGTGGGCTAAATAATCTGAAGGATAAGCTAGGATTTAAAAGTCAACATATTTCCACTGCAGGCTATGCAGAGCTTTCGACTTTTCTCAATCAACAGACCCCTCTTCGATATCTTCAAGCGGAACCTTGGATCTATGAAGGGAAAGAGTTATCGTACAGCCAGTTAGGGACATTGATAAATGAGGATGCGTATGCACTACAACGAATTCAGCACGGAAAGGGTTCTATTGAGCGTTGGGCGGTTCCTATACCACAAACGATCGTTGCTATGCAGCAAGGAACTGCTCCAGTAACTTTAGATGGCATTCCAGCACCAGATGGGAGTGCAAATCTTGATGAGGATATATTAAAGGCAGATGATGGCTTCGAGCTAGATTGGGATTTAGATAGAAGCTTTACCCAAACAGGAATGCCGTATTTTCCTCATCCTTATGCAGACTTATGGAGAGAGGTTATTCTAGAGCATCTTGTTAAATGTGCAATGGATAAACAACTTACGATTCCTCTTATTGATTATTGGCCAACTGACGTGAAGCATATGGCTATGATCTCTCATGATAGTGACCTTAATGTTGATGAATCAGCACAAATAACGCTAGATACACTAAAATCAGAGAATGTGCAATCCACTTGGTGTATGATTGCGCCTGGTTATAATGCTTCTATTTATGAGCAGATAAAAAAAGATGGTCATGAACTAGCACTCCATTATAATGCGCTTGAGCAGGATGATGGCATCTGGTCGCAGGAAGCCTTTGAAGCACAGCTTACATGGCTACAGCAATCTACAAAAGTTGAAAATATAATTTCCAATAAAAATCATTATACGAGATTCGAAGGGTGGGGAGAATTTTTTATATGGTGTGAGAAATATGGGATTGAAGCAGATCAGTCCAGAGGGCCAAGTAAAAGAGGAAATATAGGATTCCTATTTGGAACATGCCAACCTTATTTTCCAATCGCTTGGGCCGATGAAAAAAATCGACTATATGACGTGTTGGAGATTGGCTTCCTGACGCAGGATTTAAATCATAATACATTAGCTGATGCAACGGTCATTGAACCGTTTCTTGAAGGAGTAAAAAGAGTGAATGGAGTGGCCCATTTTCTATTTCATCAAATTCATATTTATCAGCAGCAACCTGTTCGTGAAGCTATAGTCCAATTAATCCATACTGCAAAGCAGCAAGGCTTTTCGTTCTGGACCAGTAAGCAAATTAACAATTGGGTAAGAGGAAGACGAAAAGTAGAAATCATAGGTATTTCCGATTTAGGTGAGATCGAGCTTAAAGGGAATATATATGAGGATAAGTTAGTCGTTCTTTTGCCTGTTTCGGCTGAAACTTCACAAACGGTCAAACGTTTTGGATTGAACTGTAAAATTGCTTCGATTGCCAATCACATCTTAAAAGAAGCTTAATGTTGGAGGGGCTTATGATGAAAAACAATACTTTAGCAATATTTGGTGGCCAACAAGTAAAAACGACTCCTTTTGGTACTGGTAAGCGCTTTGGCTTAGATGAAGCGACGGAGCTGCTTGAAGCATTAGAGCAGAATACTCTTTTTTATCATTTTGGCAACAAGGTCAAGAAATTTTTATCCGATTTTAATGAAATGTATGGAGTAAAGTATAGTGTTGCAACCTCCTCGGGTACTGCTGCGCTTCATGTAGCCTTAGGTGCTGCTGGAGTTACAGTAGGTGATGAAGTAATCACAAGTCCGATAACAGACCAAGGTACCGTTATCGGAATTCTGTATCAAAACGCTGTCCCGGTGTTTGCAGATTTGGAGCCACATAGCTATAACCTAACAGCTGAATCTATCGAACGAGTAATTACACCGAAAACCAAAGCAATTATCGTCGTTCATCTTGCTGGCAACCCGTGTGACATGGAACCAATCATGGAGCTTGCTAAAAAACATAAGATAAAGGTGATTGAGGATTGCGCCCAAAGTTATCTAACCACATACAAAGGACGTTTGACGGGAACAATTGGAGATTATGGGTGCTTCAGTACAAATGATTTTAAGCATATATCTACTGGTGATGGCGGAATTGTTACTATTAATTCTAGTCAAGAGGAAGATTACTACACAACACATGCTTTTGCGGACAAAAATTATAAAAGACAGGAAAAGTCAGTTATAAGGGATATCGAATACTTGGCACCAAATTATCGAATGACAGAGCTACAAGGTGCAGTTGGTATAGCTCAATTAAAGAAGCTGGAATGGATTTGTACGAGAAGAAACAAGCTTGGAGAACAATTGACCGTAGGAATACAGAATACGAAGGGCATTCATCCAATGAAAATTACTGAAGGTGGATGGTGTAGCTACTGGTTTTATATGTTCACCCTGGACTCGGAATCTTTGAAATGTACACGTGAAGAATTCTCGGCGGCACTATTAGCAGAGGGTATACCAAACTCACCTGGGTACATACCACAGGTTCTGTACGCTCAAAGTTTATTTCAACAAAAGCAGGCTTACTTAAATAGCCATTATCCTTTTGACCAAGGTAACTATGATTATGCTATTGGAAGTTGTCCGAACGCGGAAAGAATTTTGCAGAATGCAATTCGACTAGATATCAATGAGTTTTTTGAGAACAAAGATATAGAGGATATGATTACGGCGTTAAATAAAGTAGCAGCCCATTATCGTGTGTAAGGGAGAGGTCTTTATGTATAATAAATTTATAGATCATGGGACTCCTATTGACGCGGAGGAAGAGCGAACTGCTGCCTTATGTACGAAGGAGGAGGGCACTAGATTTGTTATTGCTTCAAAGGGGTTTGTATTAATAGTTGACATAGACATGGGTAGTTCCAAACAGGTTTTTTTCCCAGAGGGAAATAAAGAATATCCTTTTGCTTCCTTTAGTAGTAATGGGCTATTTTATACAGGTGCAGGAAATATGCTGCTGGTGTTGGACCCGTTCTTGGAACGCTTCATAGATTATCAAATGATTGAAAATGAAGAAGAAATTGTTGGATTTAGTTTTGCGGAGGATTTAACAGGTAACATTTTTTTTACCACCTATCCACAATGTTTTTTACTATCCTATAATCCAGAAACGAAGAGTGTCATGGATTACGGCTCCATGCATTCACAAGAAAAATATCCAAGTAGTCTTGCAGTTGACGAATATGGCTGGGTATATATTGGAGTAGGTACAGAATTCAAGGACATAATAGCCTTTCATTTAAAAACAGGCAATAAAAAGAATCTAATTCCCTCTTCCCTTAGGCAAAAGGGTTCAGGTTATGTTTACCTTGGCACAGATGGTTTTGTCTATGGGCATATGGAGGCATCAGATATGAGGGATGTATTAACAGCTTCACAGTGGTTAAAGTTCTCAGAGGGTGAATTTCAGACTGCTAATTATGTTGCACCATCTTATTATGGAGGAGCTGGATTTCAAAAAATACACCATTATCAAGAAGCATCCTATGAAATATTAAGCTACAGTCTATCGGAAAGATATGTAGAAATTGTAGAAAAGAAAACTGGAGTTCATACAACCATTCAGCTAAATTATCAGTCGGATGGAGCTGAACTCTCTACTATTTATCTCGATATATCCGGATACATTTATGGAACATCCATGCATCCTCTACAATTTTTTCAATTTGATATATCTAATAACTCCTTTAAAAATTTTGGTGCACTAGAAAAGGGTGGCGGTGGAAATATTTGTGCCTATGCCTCCCAGGGCGATTTACTTGTGGGAGTAGCTTATGCTGGTGGCAAGCTTTATGTTCATAAAATGAATCAGAAATCAGAAGAACCTACTAGCCCTCGCTTAATTTTAGAGGAGGAGCATATTCATCGTCCACGATGTGCTCTTGCCACGAGCGATAAAAAAGAGATCGTATGGGGTGGATTTCCAGGTTATGGGGTAGTTGGCGGTGCTTTAGCGTTCTTTCATATCGAGACAGAAAAACATACCGTAGTTCCTAATAATAAGATTTTACCCTATCACAGTACGATCTGTCTTAGCGAGCTAAGAAACGGGGATCTCGTTGGTGGAACTAGTGTAGAAGCCCCAGGAGGAGCCGAGGTCAAAGCGCAAGACGCCAATTTGTATGTGTTAGATAAAAAAACAAAACAATTGAAGTATAAATTTGCTCCCTATAAAGGAACACGAGAAATCATCTCTATTTATACGGATAGTTATGATTACGTTCATGGAGTGACGGAGAAAGGTTTATATTTTGTATGGATGCCGTCAACCAACACAATTATTACTGAAAAGAATCTCTCTCATTATGGGGAGCCTATTCGCTCTTGTTTCGTGTTTGATGAGCTCACTCAATCTCTTTACTGCCTGATGAGTAAAGGACTCTTCGTGAAGAATATGCAATATCCAGGCACTGAAATTTTGTTAGTTGAAGAATTGCCCACAAAGGCGAGTAGCGGAATTGCTCTCTATCAAAAAAGAATTTACTATGGGAGCGGCAGTCATTTGTATAGCGTAAGTCTAGATTGATGGAGGGCAGGAATGTATACATTAACTACTTTAAATCAACAAGGGGCTTCATCCCTTTTACACGAAATAGGAAGTAAAGAAGACTGGGAGAAAAAGAGAAGTCAATTAGAAAATACATGGCTTGAATGTATTGGAGGAATCCCGCCATTAGTAAAAACGCAGTTTGAACTATTCTCATGGGAGACATTTCCTGAATACTATTTTCTAAAAGTAAGGTATGCTACGTTTTTTGGAGATACTGTGCCGGCAAACCTGCTACTGCCACGAGAGGTTAACTCAAAAAATCTGGCGAGTAAGAACGATGCCTTGGAAATCTTATATTCGGATAAATTACAGCATCCAGCAGTGATCGCCTTACATCCTACGAGTGAAGTAGGGAAAGACGATGTAAGTACGCCAGAAGGTAGAGAAAATAGACAATATGGACTTGAACTTGCCAAGAGGGGATATGTAGTTCTTGCACCTGATACTATTACAGCAGGAGAACGGGTTCTAGATATCGAAAAACCTTTTCAAACAGCAACCTTTGATAGGCAACATCCTAATTGGTCGGCTGTGGCGAAGATGATTATTGATCACAAGCAGGGAGTTAGTCTGTTAGAGAATTTTACTTGCGTTGATAGCACTAGAATAGGTGCTATTGGCCACTCTTTAGGAGGCTATAATAGCTACTTCTTAGCTGGAGTTGATCGAAGAATAAAGGCAGTGGTTTGTAGCTGCGGGTTTTCAACAATTGCTGGGGATCCAGAACTGCATCGATGGGGTAAACGAGAATGGTTCAGTCATATACCAAAGCTAAGTGAATACATAAATGAGGGTAAAGTTCCTTTTGAGTTTACGGAGATAGCGGCATTGGTCGCACCAACCCCTTTTTTTATGTGGATGGGGCAAAATGATTATATATTCCCACACTGGAAGCCGGCTGCACAAGGCTTGAATGATTTGAACTCCTTATATCGATGGTTAGAACAAGGGGATCGAATTAAAACGCTTATTGGAAACTCTGATCATGATTTTCCAAAAGAAATTAGACAAATGGCTTACCTATTTTTAGATAGGTGGTTAAAGGAAAAGTGATACTATCAACCTTCCACATGATATTAAGTATTTATAGTTAATTTGGGCCGATTTGAGGCAGGGGAGTTGTATGCATTGCTAAAAAGAAAAAGTGACTTTGAAAGTCGTTATAACAAGTTTATCCATGAGGTAAAGCAAGAAATAATTACAGGAAAGATTAAGCCTGGAGAATTTATCCTTCCAGAAAACACTTTGAGTAAAGAGTATGAGCTTAGCCGAGTATCCATACGA
This sequence comes from Psychrobacillus sp. FSL K6-2843, assembly GCF_038626375.1. Lineage (NCBI taxonomy): Bacteria > Bacillati > Bacillota > Bacilli > Caryophanales > Bacillaceae > Psychrobacillus > Psychrobacillus sp. FSL K6-2843. Next base: position 1,730,040 of record NZ_CP152021.1, read on the forward strand.
AAAGCATTAGCAGAACTAGTGGACGCAGGCCTAATAGAAAAAATAGCTGGAAAGGGCAACCGAGTTACATTGCCCTGTGAAACACAGAAGCAAACGATTACACTTGGATGGTTTTCCAACTCTTACGAAATAGAGACAATCCGTCAGATTATTAGTCGATTTGAAGAGCTTAACCCATATATAAAGGTAAATCTTGAAGTTTTGCCGAATAATCAGTATGTCTATAATCTTTCACAAGCCTTTAAGCATGGAAATGGTCCAGATGTTTTTATTGTTTCGGATTATCATTTTAGACAATTGATGGATTCAAATCGTTTAGACCTGCTAGAGCCTTATTTACCAGCACATCTTGATTCGGAGAAGGATAGCTATCATCAGATTTTTGATATGTTTACTACGGAAGGTAAAATTCATTTGACGCCATTCGTCTTCTCGCCAGTAATGATTTGCTATAATAAGGACATTTTTAAAAAAGCGGGGATAACGGAAGAATTTTTAATAAAGGATTGGGAGGATTTATTGCATATTTCTCAGCAGGCTACTAATGAAGTTAGTGAGGATAATCTTATTAATGAGTATGGATTTTGTTTTTCCTCTTCTACAAACCGTTGGCCAGTATTTCTTCTGCAAAATAATGGACGTTTTATCGGTTCCGATGGTTCTCAGCCAGTGATGAACAGTCAAGAGAATATAGAGGCGCTTGAGTTTTGTGTAGATTTGATGTATAAGCATCAAGTTTCTCCAATATTTTCTCATGGTAGCAATGACCTCGCAGAAAACTTGTTTATGCGTGAAGGAGCTGCAATGATTCTAACCACCTATTATTTCATGAATGAATTTAGGGACCATAAAATACAGTGGGACGTAATTCCCCCTCCCAAAAACAAAAAGTCTGCCACCCTGTTACTAGGTGGTGCTTTGGGTATCAATGTGGACAGTACGATGAAGGAGTCTGCACATGCACTTATTGATTTTATGGTTGGTGAGGAAGCGCAGAAGCTTATAAAGAAAAATGGCTGTACGATTCCAATGCTTCGGACTGTGGCAGAAGATAATAGTCTTTTACAGACTGGGATTCATCCGGAACACTATAATGCATTTATAGAAACGATGCCAAATGCTGTAACTATAAAGGATTTAAATCTGACTGTTGAAGAATTTGAATTAGTTGAACGAGAAATGCAATTCCTATGGGCGAATATGGAAAAATCACAGGATACGTGTCAAAGAATTCAAAACCTACTAGAAGGAAAAAATTCCTTAGTAAAAAATAGTTAGTTTTTTTATGAAACGGCAGGTAGGTTAATTGATTTCTTTTTTATCTATGCCTCCGAATGTAATAGTAAGGTAAACAGTTTGTTGGGGCTGCAATTGAATTGCGATATTTCTACGAAAGGAGGAGAAAAAGCATGAAATTAGCCTTGCTTAGTCCTCATGCCCCTCAAGTCGGTTTTTATTATAACTTAACTAAAACAGAATCTCACTTAGTGTTTAAGATAGACCGAGCAATAGAACAAAAGGTAGACTATTTATTTTTTCCTAAAGAGGAACAGATTAGTAGAAGAGCTTTAATTCATGACAAGATTACATTTTTAGGTAAACAGGCTTGGATAACTTTCCTGAACAATGAAATGTATCCATCCAAGTTTTCTATTAAAGGTGCAAGTTCCCTTGAAATAGAAGGGAATCATTTTTGTCATGTGAGCAACGATGCCAATATTTCAGTATATTTTTACGAAGCTTCCGTATTGATTATGTTAGAGGTAAAAGAAGATACTACAGTTTCACTAAAAATACCGAGGCCAATTCAAATTTTGATAAATGGTAAAGAGACTATAAAGGCACAAGGGATTTGTGGCTTCCAAAATGGAATGCTTAAGTTAAAACTAGAAAAAGGTCAATATAGCGTGGCGGTTACGCTATAAATAAGTCTTTTCTATTATAAATAGATGGAATATTTCGTGAATCTTATAAATATAAGAGGTGTTTGGTATGGAACTGACAGGATGGAGAGGTACATTATATCGATATATGGACTGGGGGATGAAACTTGCTTATGTAAATATCCTTTGGTTAGTTGGAACGGTCATAGGGCTGGGGATTCTAGGATTTTTTCCAGCTACTGTTGCAATGCTTACCATTATTCGTAAATGGAGCAATGGGGAAGAAGATATAAAGTCCTTTACACTCTTCAGAGAAATCTATAAAAAAGAATTCCTCAAATCTAATCTATTTGGTTACATATGGGTTATTATTGGCATCATTCTTTTTGTAGATTTACAATTTTTCCGTAGTTTGCCTAACATAGCTGCTTTAATAGCTTCCTTTTTCTTTTTTATACTAGGGGTCATTTATTTGATTGCTCTATTATATGCGTTTCCACTCTATGTTGGTTATCAGATGAAGCTAATACAATACTTTAAAGATTGTATTTATATTGTACTTTCCAACCCATTATTTGCAATATTCATGGTTTTAGGATTTTATTTTCCTTATTATTTAATGATGAAGATACCTGGACTAATCCCTTTTTACGGTGGAAGTTTAATAGGTGTTGCTTTGATTTTTATCTCTAATAAGATGTTTCAAATCATAGAATCTAAGCAGAAGCACAATATTAATACGGCGCACAAATAATTTTAGAAAAATATTGAATAATTGTAAAATTTAAACTAATATTATTATAAATACAGGTATTATACAGGTAATCAATTTGGCGAATCAGTATAAAGGAAAGGGGAAATAAGTTATTGTAACTAAAAATAAGAACATAGAGACAGTTGTACCTCCAGTAACTGAATTGAAGAAAAACCCCAAGCCGTCCAAGAACAATTCCATTAAACAAAAATTATGGAGAGATCGCTATTTATTGTTACTTCTTTTGCCGGGGGCATTATATTTTTTAATCTATCGATATATTCCTATGGTCGGTATACTTCTTGCATTTAAGGATTATAGTCCCTTTATAGGGTTTATTGATAGTCCTTGGGTAGGGTTAAAATACTTTCGATTAATATTTGAGGATGCTGAAGTGGTGCAAGTTATATGGAATACACTACAAATTTCTCTACTACAAATTGTTTTTGCTTTCCCAATCTCAATTATTCTTGCCCTCATGCTAAATGAGTTAAGGAACCAACTTTATAAAAGGTTTCTTCAATCAATTGTTTATATGCCACACTTTCTTTCGTGGGTAGTAGTTGTTGGTATTACAGTTATTTTTCTTCGAAGTGAAGGTTTGGTGAATAACTTTCTAGTAACCTTTCTAGATATAAATCCTATTCCTTTTTTAACTGATCCAGCTATGTTTAAGCCCATTGTTATCCTTCAAGTAATATGGAAGGAATCTGGGTGGGGAACAATATTGTTCTTGGCCGCCTTATCAGGAATCAGCCCTCATCTGTACGAGGCTGCAGTTATGGATGGTGCAAGTCGAATGAGACAGATTTGGCATATTACTCTACCTGCATTGAAAAGTACGATTGTCATTCTTCTAATTCTTCGCCTAGGAAATGTAATGGATAGCGGTTTCGAGCAAATCTTTCTGATGTTAAATCCCTTCAACATGGAATCTGGGAACGTGCTCGACACATATGTATACTTCAAGGGAATACAACAGGCTAATTTCAGCTTTGCTACCGCCGTTGGCTTATTCAAGGGAATTATTGGATTAATATTAGTAGTACTTGCAAATAGGCTAGCAAAACGCTTTGGAGAGGAAGGTTTATATTGATAGATTGATAATTTAGGATGATGAGACTATGAAGTAAGGTCTCATTTGATAGGGGGTATGTTAATGTTCAGATCTTCAGGAGAAAAAGTAATGGATTTTTTTAATGGAACGGTTCTTTTAGTTATTGCTGCTGCAATGCTATTTCCATTTTTATATATTTTCTCAGTTTCTTTTTCCAGCGTCAGTGATGTATTAAATAGCGATTTCCTCATATGGCCAAAGGAATGGGTGACTGATGCCTATACGTATATACTAGGTTCTGATCAATTTGTTAGGTCCTTATTTGTGACAGTTTATATTACTGTAGTAGGAACCTTTGTTAACCTATTGTTTACAACCACTATGGCTTACTCATTAACTAGAAACATTTTGGGTCAGCGTACAATTCTTTTTCTAGTTTTATTTACAATGCTTTTTTCAGCGGGGATGATTCCGACTTATATCGTTGTAAAGGAAACAGGATTATTAAATTCCCTATGGGCACTTATAATCCCTGTTGCAATCAGTCCTTTTAATTTGATTATTATTACTCAGTTTTTTAAGGGCATTCCTGAGGAACTAACTGAGGCAGCGCTAATAGATGGTGCAAATGATATTCAAATATTTACTCGTATTATCTTGCCTTTATCTAAGCCGGCATTGGCGGCGTTTGGTTTATTTTACGCGGTAGGTCATTGGAATAGCTATTTTTCGGGAGTTCTCTATTTAAATGATCCTGCAAAATGGCCGATTCAAGTAATTTTAAGGCAAATCGTTATTGTCAACGAACCTAATGCTGCACTCGGTGGGCATGCAGCCATGCTTGAAAATTTACCACCTCCAGAAACGGTACAGATGGCAGCTATTTTGTTAGCCACCTTACCAATTTTGATAGTCTATCCTTTCTTACAAAAACACTTTGCTAAAGGAGTGATGCTTGGATCTGTCAAAGGATAACTTTCTATTGTAATGACATCGCAGATTTTTTTCACCAGCCAACAAAAATAGTAACGGAGGGGTTAATGTGAGAAGTAAGCAGTGGTTTTATGGTTTTATAATTCTTATTATTGGTCTTGTTTTAGTAGCTTGTACCGATGAAAATGCCCAAACTGAACCAACGAAAGAGCCTGCAGATGAAACAAAGACTGAAGAAGGAAATAAAGAGGAACCTAAAGTAGATCCTTTTGATCATACAGAGAAGTATACAATTACAGGGATGACATTCCGTTTTGGAGATCCGCCACCACTAAAAAGTCCAGGACTTGATATGATCAACGAGCGCTTCAATGTAGACTACAAGCCAGAAATTATACCTCAGGGAGATTACATTGAAAAGTCTTCTGCTATAGTAGCATCCGGCTCTATGCCAGATTTAATCGGTTTTCCAGGCACAGATACACGCTTTTATCAATGGGCGGAACAGGGAGCGTTCTTGCCACTAGATGATTATCTTAAGCACTATGACACGCTAGGAAACATTCCAGACTATGTCTATAACTCTTTTAAGGTGAATGGCAAAATATATGGTATTCCTCGTTACTCTCAACCATATCCTGTAACGCCAGTTATTCGTAAGGATTGGTTAGATAAGCTTGGCTTAGAAATCCCAACAAACTATGAAGAATTAGAGAAAGTTGCAATTGCCTTTACGAAGGAAGATCCAGATGGTAATGGTAAAAATGATACTTATGGGGTTGCAATTGGAGAAAATATTAACCCGAACTTTAACATGGGAACATACTGGGATTTTAATGCATGGTACCACCAAGACGAGGAAGGCAATTATATCCCAGGTATCATTTCTGAAGGAAGAAAAGATTTAATCCAATTCTTCGCTAACCTTTATAAAGAAGGGGCGATGACAAAGGATTTCGCAGTACTTGATTGGGCTAGTACAAACACTGAGTTCTATTCTGGCAAGGCTGGAATATTTGTTGGTGGCGTTTCAGGTATGTCAGAGGCTTACTTTGAGGGATTATTAGCAGCAAATCCAGACGCTCACTTAGTAGCAATTCCTCCTTTTGAAGCACCTGATAAATCAAAAGGCTTTACTATTGGATCTGGCTATTCAGGAATACTAGCACTTAATGCAAAAATGGCTGGTGATGAGGGTAAGATTTTCCGTGCATTAGAAATGGTAGACTTCGGGAAGAAATTCTATCCAAGAGACACAAAAAATCCAGACAATGCGGATTTCGATTTCTATTTAGGTGGAGAAGGAAAAGGATATAACATGGAAGACGGGCAGGCTGTTCAATTGCCAAACTTCTCATCAGATGGGCTTTCTCCTTCAACTTATTTCTTAGACAATCGTGAGCAAGTACCAACAGATGCAAATATCACATATGCTGATGACTACAAAATGCCAGAGATGAAGGAAATGGTTCAATCTCTACAAGAAATGTTTGAAGCCAATAAATTATATGTGGATCCATCATATGGGGTTATGTCTCCAACTAACCAAGAAAAAGGTACAGATCTAACTCAGTTCATTATGAACGAGCAATCCAAAATGATTGCTGGCCAAAGACCGATTTCTGATTGGGATAGCCTAGTAGATGAGTACATGAAACGAGGTGGAGAAGCAATCATCAAGGAAACAAACGAAGGTATTAAAGCAAAAGGCTACACAGAAAGAGAATGGAAATAATCTCAAAGTAAGGGCTGCCTCAAAAGTTTACCAGACTTTTGGGGCAGCTCTTTTTTATAGCTTTCCATAAGGACCATTTATCTTCAAACACTAATTTACTTCTTTTATTACTCTTGAATTCAACGTAAATATTATAGAAATAATTACTATTAAAATGCCACATAAAAGCATAATGTTCGAAATTGTTATATTCAACATTAGTGCTAATGAAACAAACCCATAGGAAAGTGGGACAAGACCATTAGATGAGGCATTAATAAGGCTCATTACTCTTCCCATTTTTTCTTCATCACATTGCTCTTGAATAAGGGAGACTAGTGAAACATTAATTATCGAGGAAAGGACTCCCATCATCAAAAGTAAGATAATACCTTGCCAAACTGCTTCGATTTGACCAAGTAAAGATAAGAGAAGCCCCAGGATGGAAATGATTAGTAATACTATTAGTCCTCTTTTCTTTCTTAAGTTAAGTAAACCTACAATAATGGCACCGACTAACATTCCACCTTGGTAAGAACCTTGTAAAAAGCTTAAATCTAACGGCACTCCATGGATCACTTTGTCTACTAGAAGTGGTATGCCCATGAGAAGCGGACCGAAAAAGAAAAAGTTAATGACAACTAGAACAAACAACATACTTTTAAGGAAGGGTATCTTCCAAACATAGGAAAACCCTTCTTTTAATTTCTCTTTCGTGGTATCCATTTTCGTAGAATTTTGTTTACGATTATCTTCCTTTATGAATGCGGAAAAAACAAAAGTCAAAGTTAAAAAGAATGCGATTAGCGAAAATAAAATACTAAAAGATCCTACAGTAAGTACCCATCCACCAATCATTGGCCCAGAAAACATAGCAATTTGGTTTGAGCTTTGGATAAATGAATTTGATCTTGTAAGAAGATCTTTGGAAACTAGGTTAGGAAGTAACGATGTATTTGCTGGAGAAAAGAATGCATCTAATACTCCAAATAATAATGCAAAGCAAATTAGAGGCCAGAATTCAAGAATATCCATTCGTAGAAAAAATACCATAATTATAACCAAAACACATCTTACTAAACTTGAAACAAGCATAATTTGAGATCTTTTATAGCGGTCTGCATATACTCCACCAATTGTCATAAAGATGATACGTGGTAGCATAGTTACCATCATTACAATTCCAAGGGCACTTTCTTTATTTAGAACCTTGATGATATACCATTGCTCCGCAAATAAATAAGTAGATAGTGCTAAAAAAGAGGTTGTACTTGATAACCATAAAAAAACAAATGCTCGATTTCTTAACAAATTTGAAGAAAGGAATTCATTCTTGTTTTCCCTTAACACTTGCTCTCTACTCAATAGATATACTCCTTTTACCTTATGGTTTGTTTTTAAAGATAGGTTCTTCAATCTGAAATGCTGTGGTCATAATATAATAGTTTTGCTGTTCAAGGTCTGTATCTTTTTCAAGCTCATCTAGTAGCTCTCTATACTTCTGAGTAAATTCGAGGAATTTGTCTTTACTTACTTTTACTTCTTTTTGAATAGAGAGTTTAGGCCATTCTTCAACATTTGACGAATTTAATTCAAAGGATTTATCAGGTGCAGTTAAAACTCTGGTCTTAGCACGATCAATTACCTCCAAATATGACTGTCTAGTAGCCTCTTTTGCTTCCACGTAACTTAATAGGTTATCGGCAGGGATGAACCCCTTTGCTACAGCTTGGTAAAACTTTAGAATATTTCCTCCGCGTTCTTCCTTTCTTACAAGCTTAATGATTTGGTGCTTCTCCAGTTCTCGAAGATGATAAAGAATTTTTGCTCTAGATAAGTTGAGTTCCTGGGCAAGCATATGTCCTGTGTGGGGTTGTTCGACTAGTAGCATCAGCATTTTAGTACGTAACGGATCACTAATAACCTTTAACTGTTCGTAGCTTTCAATTATAAAAATGGATTTTTGCTGCATTTAAATTCTCCTTTTTAACCGGTTAATATTTATTAACTGTAATCCATTATGTAATAAATGTAAATAGATGTAACGTGTTTTTATGTAAAAATAAAAATATTTTGAAATTTTGACGGTAAGAATATAGACGATACTATATTAAGAGAAATTATTGGGTTAGAATGGATAGGGTGAAAATGGAAAATGGGGTGAAATAATAATGAAAATACATATTTTAGGTGCGTCAGGCTCAGGCACTACTACTTTGGCTCAAGCATTATCAGCTGTTCTTCACAATACACATTTGGATACGGATGATTATTTCTGGTTAACAAAATATACGGAAATAAGGGAAGTAGGAGAAAGAAGATATCTACTAAAGGAAGACCTAAATAAGTATGAGAGCTCTTTTTTATCAGGGGCATTATGTGGTTGGGGAGATAACTTCAAATCTTATTTCGATTTGGTCATTTTTTTGTCGATTCCACCAAATATTAGATTAAAAAGATTAGAGAAAAGAGAGTTTGAAAGATACGGGGATGAAATATATGTAGGTGGGCCTAAGCATGATCAATATAAGAAGTTTATTGAATGGGCGTCCTTATATGATTACGCAGGTTTAGAAGTGAGGAGTAAAGCTTTACACGAACAATGGATGGATTCGTTAAACTGCCCGATATTGAGAATTGAAGGAGATTATTCAGTGGAAGAACGAGTACATCTTACAATGGACTTCTTGCGCGATAACGGTAGTTTCTAGTTCAACGTCCCGTATTTTAAAATAGCTCATAGATTTCTATAATAACCAACTAAATTGCTTCAACACTATGTGAATTACGACAAAGTATAGCTTATTTACTACAATCATTAGCTGAATTACTACAATCCTTAGTTAATTTACTACAATCAGCTCAAATTTTACGACAATACAATATCATGCTCGGTAAGACATAAAAAGCCCCTAAGTAAAGTTCCTTCAGGGGCTAAAATCTTTGTTTTTATATTCGATGCTCAGTATATTTATCTTTTTTTGTAATTTCAGCTGCTTTTTCTAGTATTTCTATTGAAACCTTGGATTTATACGCTTCTATAGTTTCCATTAGTTGCTCTTTAGAGCTTGCTCCAACGATTGCAGCACCATTTTGAAGCACATAACGAAGGGCAATCGCATTTAGAGGTATGTCTAATGCTTTAAGCTTAACTAATGTGTCTAATAGTTCTTTGTTGGAGTAGGAGAGGTAATCTCCAGCCTTTTTCGCTCGAATTAGACCTTCATCTTCCGTCAACAAGCCCTTTGCAAGTGAGCCCCTGCTGAGTAGTGTAGTATCGCTTTGCTCCAGTAAGGAAAGCCATTCCTCCGGTCTTCTATCTAGTAAACTATATTGCATCATAACTGAAACTGCAGAGCTTTTATTCAAAAATCGATTGATAACATTTGGTCGAATAGAAGAGATGCCGTATTCCCTAATTAGGCCATCTTTTTTGAGAGATTCCATTGTGTCGATAACCTCATCCACGTTGTCTTCCATTGTTCCCCCATGGAGCTGGTATACATCGATATAATCTGTTTGGAGACGTTTTAAGGAGTCATGAATAGCTTTTTGAATCCATCCTTTAGAGGCGTCCCAATGCCAGCCATCACCATTTTCATTTGGTCGATTACCAACCTTTGTTGCAATGATTACCTCTTGTCTATGAGATTTAAGAAGGCTCCCTAGCATTTTTTCATTTTCGCCCTGATCATATAAATCTGCAGTATCATAATAAGTAATGCCATGTTCTAATGCGGTTTGAATAATCTTTTCTGCTTCTTCAAGATTTGATGGCAGTGACATACATCCAAGTCCAATTTCTGAAATCGAAACATCACTTTTTCCTAATTGTCTTTTTTCCAAGATTATCACTTCCTTTCTTACATGTTACAATGAGAACTAGGTAGATTCAAATAAGAGGGAGCGAAACAATGAAAAAATTTGAAGAAAAAACAGTGCAGACCAATCTTGAATTTTCTGGACGAATCATAACCTTACAAGTGGATGAAGTACTATTGCCTAATGGTAAAACAGCTAAAAGGGAGATTGTTAAGCACCCTGGAGCAGTGGCAGTAATAGCTGTGACAGACGATAAAAAGATTATCTTGGTAGAACAGTATAGAAAAGCTTTGGAACGCTCTATTATTGAAATACCAGCTGGCAAAATTGAACCTAATGAGGCACCTGAGCTAACGGCATTGCGAGAGCTAGAAGAGGAGACAGGTTACACCTGTGCTAATATGAAATTTATCCAATCATTTGCCACATCACCAGGCTTCGCTGACGAGATTATTCACCTTTATATGGCAGAGGATATTGTAAAAATGGAACAAGCATCTGCCTTAGATGAGGATGAGTTTGTGGAACTATTGCACGTATCACTTGAGGAAATGGAACAAATGGTAATCTCTCAGCAAATATTTGATGCTAAAACAGCATTTGCATATATTTGGTTAAAAGATTACTTAAAATGAAGCATGTTTGAACCTAGTACAAGCATAAGATGAAAATAGATAGGGGGGATTCCAAGTTGAACCAGTCTTATACTATTTTCATTTCACTATGCGTACTAGTTTTGAGTTTTGTTGGTGGATTAATATTATTCGAAAGAAGTTCACCAGAACAGCAGCAATGGATCATCAACCTTTTGGATGCAAGAGTCTTACTTGAAGGGCCACCTAGTTTTTTAGAGACTATCTTTCCTCATTTGATGATTGCAGTCGTGTTTTTTCTGTTTTATCAGCATCGGTATTTGCAAAAGTTTACATTAGTTATTTGTGCCTTCAAAATAACCTTTTATGGCTTTTGTTCAAGTTATTTACTACAGACACAAGAAACTACATTCCCGTATGTTTTCTGGTGGTTTCCTTTTCAACTAGTTTACTGCATTCTACTTTTGGCTTTGGCAAATCGGGTAAATCTCTTTACACTTGCCTTCTATATAATTACTATTATAATAGAGTTTATTCTTTTACCATTTATAGTATATAATATTTAGTATTAAATAATAATTATTATTATGTGAATGGCTTGTAATGAGAAAACACTTCTTGGTATAATAGTGGTAGTTAAGGAGGCGTCATATGGAAAGCCGTATTGATCGTATTAAAAAACAATTATCTGGTGCGGGCTATAAACTGACGCCACAGCGTGAAGCCACAGTTCGAGTATTGCTTGAGAATGAAGAAGATCATTTGAGTGCGGAAGATGTTTTCCTACTAGTTAGAGAAAAATCTCCTGATATAGGGCTTGCGACAGTTTATCGTACATTAGAGTTATTGAACGAATTGAATGTTGTAGATAAGATTCAATTTGGAGACGGCGTATCACGCTATGATTTGAGACAAGAGGGCGCTGCTCATTTCCACCATCACCTTGTTTGCATTGAATGTGGAGCTGTGGATGAAATTCAAGAGGATTTACTCGAGGATGTAGAGGAAATCGTCGAAAAGAAATGGAACTTTATCATAAAGGATCATCGACTGACTTTCCATGGGATTTGTCATCGTTGCCAAGATAAATAACCAGAAAGGATAGCTATTATATGCTATCCTTTTTTTAATAGTTAAAAAAGGATATGCTGTTACTAAATTACTTATCTAGGTTCAGCGTTATAGCGCGAGGTTAAATGAAAAAGCTCCAATGATTAGGGAAATTACCCTTCCCTTTTTTGCAGCTATCAGCATAGATTTTTTAAAAGGAGATTTTAAATTTGAAAGAAGGCCTACTTCATTTAGAAGACTATTTACATTTCCTGCGTATTGAAAGACAGTTAGCGGAAAACACTTTAATTTCGTATAAAAAAGATTTAACGGACTATTTAAAGTCTGTTTATGAAAAACAGCATTTGCAGAGTTTAAGTGATGTAGAAAGACAGCATATTATCATCCATTTAAGAGATTTAAAGGAGAATGGTAAGTCTGCAAGAACAATTTCTCGTCATATATCATCTATTCGATCCTTTCATCAATTTCTATTGAGAGAGAAAGTGGCAGCGAATGATCCGACTATTCATTTAGAGCTGCCCCAGTTGGAGCAGAAACTCCCAAACTTCTTGTCAGTAGAAGAACTCAACAGTCTTCTTGGAAGTATCAGTGTGTCCAAGCCACAGGGTGTTCGAGATTTGGCTATGTTTGAACTGATGTATGCAAGTGGTATGCGTATAAGTGAATGTCTAAATCTAAATCTCGAGGATTTACATTTGTCAATGGGCTTTGTTCGTGTATTTGGAAAAGGCGGGAAGGAACGTATTATTCCACTTGGAGGAGCTGCGTTGCGAGCATGTAGTAATTATATTGAAAATGCTAGGCCGCAGTTACTTAAACAGGAACGTACCGACGCAATATTTATCAATCAGCGTGGCAAACGTTTAACAAGACAGGGTATTTGGAAACTACTAAACAAACATGCCCTTATGGCTGGTATTAAAAAAGAAATTACGCCTCATGTACTAAGGCATTCCTTTGCTACTCACCTAATTGAAAATGGTGCTGATTTAAGGGCAGTGCAGGAAATGTTAGGGCATGCAGATATTTCTACAACACAGATTTACACTCATGTAAGCAAGAAAAGATTAAAAGAAGTTTACAAACAATATCATCCTCGTGCATAATGTCAGAGGTCTGACATTTATTTTTGAGGAATTTTTGGTACACTAATATAGAACAAGTAGGAGGTACTATTCATGGAAAAATTTAAGCGTATACATGTTATTGTTATGGATTCGGTAGGAATTGGAGAAGCACCTGATGCAGCAGCATTTGGTGACGTAGGCTCACACACGCTGGGTCATATCGCAGAAAAGATGAATGGCTTAAACATGCCAGAAATGCAAAAGCTAGGATTGGGTAATATTGAACCAATCAAAGGAATTGCTCCAGCAGAAAAACCAGCAGCTTATTTTGGTAAAATGCAAGAAGCTTCTGTTGGAAAAGACACGATGACAGGTCACTGGGAAATCATGGGCTTAAACATCGACAAACCTTTTAAAGTGTATCCTAACGGCTTCCCAGCGGAATTGATCGCTGCTTTAGAAGAAAAAACTGGTCGTAAAGTAATTGGGAACAAACCGGCAAGTGGTACGGAGATTTTAGATGAGCTTGGGGAAGAGCATATGAAAACAGGGGCAATCATTGTATATACTTCTGCAGACCCTGTTTTGCAAATAGCTGCTCATGAAGAAATCATACCGCTAGAAGAATTATATCGAATTTGTGAAATCGCTAGAGAGCTTACTCTGTCGCCTGAATTTTTAGTGGGACGTATTATCGCACGTCCATTCATCGGAGAGCCAGGAAGCTTTGTGAGAACTTCTAATCGTCATGACTATGCATTGAAGCCATTTGGTCGCACTGCAATGAATGAATTACAAGACGCTGGTTTAGAAGTTATGGCAATTGGTAAGATTAATGATATTTTTAATGGAGAAGGTATTACTTCAACAGTTAGAACGAAAGATAACATGGATGGCATGGATAAATTTATCGAGACATTGGCAATAGACTTTACAGGTATCAGCTTCTTAAATTTAGTAGATTTTGATGCTTTATATGGTCATAGAAGAGATCCAATTGGTTATGGTAAAGCACTTGAAGAGTTTGATGCTCGCTTGAAGGAAGCGCTTCCTAATCTCACAGAAGATGACTTATTGATTATCACTGCCGATCACGGTAATGATCCAACGATGCCTGGAACAGACCACACGCGTGAATATGTTCCTTTAACAGTTTATTCGCCTAGATTCACAGAGGTAAAAGAATTGCCTTTACGCATGACATTTGCAGATATCGGAGCAACCATTACTGAAAACTTTGGTGTTAAACCAACAGCTTTTGGTGAAAGCTTCCTATCCTTATTAAAATAAAGGACGTGTATGACAATGAGAATGAATGATATTATCGAAAAGAAAAGAGACGGCCAAGCTTTAACAAAAGAAGAAATCAATTTCTTTATTGAAGGCTATACAAACAATTCAATCCCAGATTATCAAGCTAGTGCTTTACTAATGGCCATTTATTTTCAGGATATGAACGATGAAGAACGTGCTAACCTAACAATGGCTATGGTCAATTCTGGTGAGCAAATAGACCTCTCTGCTATTGAAGGAGTTAAGGTTGATAAGCACTCTACCGGTGGAGTTGGTGACACAACTACATTAGTCTTGGGTCCACTAGTTGCCGCTTGTGGCGTTCCAGTAGCTAAAATGAGCGGACGTGGCCTTGGACATACAGGTGGAACAATCGACAAACTAGAGGCGATTGATGGTTTCCATGTGGAGTTATCTTCCGAGCAGTTTGTTAAACAGGTTAATGAAATCAAAGTAGCAGTAATCGGGCAAAGTGGTAACTTGACACCTGCTGACAAAAAGCTCTATGCATTGCGCGATGTTACCTCTACTGTAAACAGCATTCCACTGATTGCTAGCTCAATTATGAGTAAAAAAATTGCAGCAGGAGCAGGTGCAATTGTTTTAGACGTTAAAACTGGTGACGGTGCCTTCATGAAAACAACTGAAGATGCTCGAAAGCTTGCAAAAGCAATGGTTCAAATCGGTAATAGTGTAGGACGTCAAACAATGGCAATTATTTCTGATATGAGCCAACCACTCGGAAGAGCGATTGGAAATGCCCTAGAAGTACAAGAAGCAATTGACACACTAAAAGGCAAAGGTCCGGATGATTTAACTGAGCTATGCTTAACTTTAGGTAGCCAAATGGTAGTTGTAGGAGAAAAAGCTGATACTCTGGAAGAAGCCCGTGTAATGCTACAAAAAGCAATCGACGATGGTTCTGCACTAGAAATCTTCAAGCAATTTATCAAATGGCAGGGTGGTAACGAAAAAGTTGTAGATGATACTGCTCTATTACCAAAGGCAGATTTCATCTTTGAAGTGTCTGCTAAAAACGCGGGCTACGTAACTTATATGGAGGCAGATGAAATTGGTACTGCTGCCATGCTATTAGGTGCTGGTAGAGCTACAAAGGAGTCTGAAATCGATTTAGCAGTAGGTATAATGCTAAACAAAAAAGTAGGAGACCATGTAGATGAAGGCGAATCACTGGCTACTATTTACGCGAACTCTGAAAATGTCCAAGAGGTTATGAATAAATTACACGAAAACATTCATATCGAAGCAGAACGAAAAGAAGCACCACCATTAGTTTATGAAATAATTACAGAATGATATTTGTATTAGAGCGACCTTGGTCGCTCTTTTTTTTGTTGGCTATTTTAAAGTTGGTTGTTTTCAGATTATCTTTTATACAACCTAGTATTTCAACACCATATATTCAGTGAGTAAAAGATTTTAAAGAGTACAGGCTTGAATTTGCCCTTCCATAGACATCTCGTAAAAGTTAATAAAAACTTTTACGAGATGTCTATTTTTTGATTAAAAATTGTTGAATATTCCCATACTAAATGTGTATAGCCCATTTGTCGAAAATCTTCTAAATTTCGATGATTTCTTCTACTTTTGTCAGGCGCAAAGGATTATAGAATTCTATGTGGAATTGCGCTTTATGAGGAGGCGATTTTATGAAACATGATGTTGAAAAAGTAGGAGACGAAATTGTAATTATTCGATTGAAAGGTGAGCTAGACCATCATAGCACTTCTGAAATAAGGAATGAGATAGTACCAATGATTAAAAATGGCTCTATTAAAGTACTAGTTTGGAATTTGAAAGATTTAAATTTTATGGATAGTTCAGGTATAGGACTAATTCTAGGTAGAATGCGAGAGCTAGCGCCAATTGATGGTCAAACAATTATAGTTAACCCGTCACCAACGATGCGTAAAATTTTTCAGTTTGCAGGTTTAAGCCCGTACATCTACAGTGAGTCAGAAATTGAAATAATTTCAAAGTTAGGGGGAATAGTTTATGGACAATGAAATCACATTATCTTTTATTGCCAAAAGTGAGAATGAAGCATTAGCGAGAATGGTGATGTCTAGTTTTATCTCAGCAATTGATCCGACAATTGAGGAGCTTTCTGAATTTAAAACAGTTATCTCAGAAGCTGTAACCAATGCTATCGTGCACGGTTATGAAGAGGATGGCGTAGGCAAGATTGAAATTCATGCCGAAAGAAGCGGAAGAGAGATTGTGGTCTCCATCGTTGATTATGGGCGTGGAATACAAGATGTGACACAGGCGAGAGAGCCTTTATATACTACCAAGCCTGAGCAGGAACGCTCTGGAATGGGCTTTACGATAATGGAAAGCTTCAGTGACGACGTGGATATTTACTCCATTCCTGATAGGGGGACAACCGTTACTATCACGAAGAAATTTGTACCAATTCAAGAATCATGTAGGATCGTCTAATGATGAACAACAAGCCAACTATTTTACTGACCCAAGAGAAAATGAGAGAACTTATTGCCTTGTCGCAGGAAGGGGATAAGTTTGCCAGACAGCAAATGATAGAAGGAAATACAAGATTGGTTTGGTCTATTGTTCAGCGCTTTGCTTCTAGGGGGGCAGACCTAGAGGATTTATTTCAAATTGGATGTATTGGTCTTATGAAATCGGTTGATAAATTCGACTTGTCCTATGAGGTAAAGTTTTCTACGTATGCAGTTCCTATGATTATTGGAGAAATACAGAGATTTCTTAGAGATGATGGAATGGTGAAGATAAGTCGATCAATACGCGAACTAAATTTTAAAATTCGTCATGCTACAGACGATTTTCTTAAGACTCATGAACGGCAGCCAACCATTTTAGAGCTAGCAAGTATATTAGAGGTTTCAAGAGAAGATATAGTCATGGCCACGGACGCTTTAAGAGATCCCGCTTCCTTGCAGGAGCAACTCTATGAAAACGATAGTGGTGATGCTTTAACCTTGATGGACCAAATGAGAGATGAGCGTTCAGAAAAGTCATTTGATCATATTCCTCTGAGAGAATTGGTAGAAAAACTAGAAAAACGAGAACAGATGATTATTTATCTGCGTTATTACCTAGACTGTACTCAAAGTGATATTGCTGAAAGGTTAGGTATATCCCAGGTTCAGGTGTCAAGGCTAGAGAAGAAGATATTGACACAGTTAAAGAGCTGGCTAGTACCTGTTGGTAGTACCGCTAATACAAAAGCTAGAGATAGGTGATTATTACGAAACCGTTATTTAAGGATATGGCCGAGGCCGAAGCATATTTAAAAGATAAGTTTGGGGTGAATGAGTCGTATGATTTCGGGATTCTTCATACCCATTTGTTTAAATTTCCAGTGTTACTTGTTTATATTAACGGTCTTATCGATGGTCCAACGTTAACTGAATTAATGACCGGTACTTTAAAATGTCCTCCAGAAGAGGACCTAGATCAAAATGAAATTATGAGTCATTATTTTCCTTACTACTCTATAACGGAATATGATTCTAGAGAAAAATGGATTGCCGCCCTACTAAGTGGTCAGGTAACATTCATTTTAGAAAATGGATCTGTTTACACGATTGATGTACGTAGCTATCCCGGTAGAACACCTGAGGAGCCTGACAACGAAAAGGTTGTACGAGGCTCCAGGGATGGCTTTACCGAAAATATTGTATTAAACACTGCTCTCATTCGTAGACGAATAAGAGACACCAATCTCCGATTTGAACTACACCAAATATCCTCCATGAGTAAAATGGACATTGCAATCTCCTATATTAAAGGAGTGGCAAATGAAGAAAACTTAAAACTTATTCGGAAGCGTCTTAAAAATATTAAACATGACGGTTTTACAATGAGCGATAAGGCATTAGAGGAATGGTTATTTGTTCAAGGCTTTCATCCTATGCCTTTTGTTCGCTTTACAGAACGACCGGATATAGCTGCTGCACATTTGCTTGAAGGACATATTTTACTCGTAGTAGATACCTCTCCATCGGTTATTATAGTCCCTACGACTCTTTTCCACCATTTACAACATGCAGAGGAGTATAGACAGGCACCGGCAATAGGAACTTTAGTAAGATCGATTCGTTTTTTTGGTGTTTTCTTCAGTTTATTTCTCTTGCCATTTTGGTATTTAATGTCTAAGCATCCAGAACTTCTTCCGAATGCCTTGGACTTCTTAGGTCCCAATGAGAAAAGTGCCATTCCGCTTTTACTACAAATAATCTTTGCGGATATTGGGATAGAATTTTTAAGGCTAGCAGCTATTCATACGCCCACTCCGTTATCCACTGCGATGGGTATCATTGCGGCATTAGTTATTGGCCAGATGGCTGTAGATGTTGGATTATTTGTTTCTGAAGTCATTTTATACACAGCAATCACAGCTATATTTACATTTGCTATCCCTTCCTATGAACTGAGCATAGCGACTAAAATATTCAGAATGTTTATTTTAATTGGGACAGCCATTTTAGGGGCAAATGGATTTTTTATATCAACCGTATGTTTGATTTGGTACATATGTAGTCTTAAACCGTTAAATGTACCCTATTTATGGCCGTTAATTCCTTTTTATCCAAGAGCATTTGCTCGTATACTCATTCGTTTTCCGATGCCAACCAACGCAAAGCGACCTTATATAACACGATCACCTGTTCGAGATCGCTCCAAATAGCATTGCATTTCCCTTATTCGATATGGTAAAGTTCATATAGAAATGAGGAAAAGAGGCGAGGATACATGGTAATGGTATCAGAGCATGCTGTGAATGAAAAAGGGCACCTATTAATAGGTGGTATTGACTCCTTAGAACTTGCAAAAACATATGAGACTCCTCTGTTTGTATATGATCTGTCTCTTATTAGAGCTAGAGCTAGAGCCTTTTTAAACACTTTCAAGCAAGAAAATGTAGTTGCACAGGTTGCCTATGCAAGTAAAGCCTTCTCTAGCGTTGCGATGTACCAAGTGATTGAGCAAGAAGGCTTATCCTTAGACGTTGTCTCCGCTGGAGAACTATATACAGCTATTAAAGCAGGGTATCCTGCAGAGCGTATTCATTTTCATGGTAACAATAAAAGTGTTGAAGAATTAATATTAGCTATGGAGCATAAAATTGGTTGTATAGTGGTGGATAATTTTTATGAAATTGAGCTTTTAAAACAACTAACTGTTAAACTCAACCAAAAAGTGAAAGTTCTTCTGAGAGTGACTCCAGGGGTTGAAGCACATACCCATGATTATATTACGACTGGACAACAAGACTCAAAATTCGGATTCGATTTGATGAATGGACAAGCAGATAAAGCTTTCCAACAGGTTTATAAAGATGAATTTATTGAATTACTGGGATTGCACTGCCATATCGGGTCCCAAATTTTTGAAACAATCGGATTTAAAGTGGCAGCAGAGAAGCTTATTACTAAAATGATTGAGTGGGAAAACACCTTTGATTACGCTTGTACAGTGTTAAATTTAGGTGGAGGGTTTGGGATTAAATATACGGAGCAAGACACACCATTAGAACCGTCTATTTATGTGAAGGAAATGGTGATTGCAGTAAAAGATTTAGTTTCCAAAGCGAACCTAGATATGCCTGAAATATGGATTGAACCTGGTCGTTCGTTAGTAGGGGACGCGGGAACGTCACTTTACACGATCGGCTCGGAAAAAGAAGTGCCAGAAATACGAAACTATTTAGCGGTTGATGGCGGTATGTCTGATAATATTCGCCCAGCTTTATATGGAGCGGAGTACAGTGCAGCTATTGCTAACAAAATGGGAGAACTCAAGGAAGTGGAGTATACCATTGCTGGTAAATGCTGTGAATCTGGTGACAAGCTAATTGAACATATTACACTACCAAAAGCTTCACCAGGGGATATTTTGGCTGTTTTTTGTACAGGTGCATACGGTTATGCAATGGCAAGCAATTATAATCGCATTGCAAAACCAGCCGTTGTTTTTGTTGAAAACGGTCGTCATCAGTTGGCAGTGAAACGAGAAACTCTGGAAGACCTTGTTCGTCTTGACCTTCCCTTCACGTTAGAGAAAGGAAGAGGCTAGATGAAAAACAAGAATGTTATTTTGTTTCTAATTATATTTATAGTTGGTATAGTATGGGGAGCATTGTATTGGTTCCTTATAGCACCAAATGTTAAACTATAGTTGGACAATTATCATAAAAGGTAGTAAAGTTCTTTTAAAGAAATTAAAAGAGGGTCTAAAACATGTTATGTCGTTATAAAAAAGCATATGAAAAAATTTCTATGGGGTTGTTGTCTTTCATGCCCAATGAAAAAGATTTGAAAAAATTGCTAGAAACAATTCATCAATATGAATCTAATCCAGATTGGCACTTATTTGTTTGGAAAAAGGATGAAGATGTAGTAGGAATTGTAGGAGTTCGTATGGAAGGCACTGAAGGTGTCATTCAGCACATTTCTGTGAATCCTTCTCATCGAGGTGAAGGTATTGGCAAAAATATGGTTCAAACACTGTCGAATATTTTACAAACCACCACTGTAAAACCAACAGAAGAAATAAAACCTTTCTTTGAAAAATGCAATGCAGATAAAGAAGAGAACTGACCTTAGTGGCCTTCTCTTCTTTTTTTCTGTTTTTCTCGTTCTTCAAGTATTTCAGAGCGATCTCTAAGCATATGTTTATGAATAAGAAAATTTCGATCTTCTTCCTTTACGAATGGTATCTCCTCAACCCGGGAAAGAAGCTCCTTGTTTTGGATGTCAATTTGAAATCCTAAAAATGGTTCCTGCTTTTGGATAGAATTATAGGCATTTGTAGCATCTTGGTATAATCGATGAAAATTAATAGTTTCAAAGAAGGGAGAGTGACTTGTTTCTTTCATTCGCTTAATACTGCCACCCATTGTTTTTAGTGCTCCTGAAAAATTCCCTCTACGCCAATGGTACATAGAAGTGGAAAGTAGGATAAGTGCAGCCAAAGAATGTACTTTTTGGCGAGGTGCAACTTCCTTCCAATAGTCTTCTAACAGTTCGTGGCATTCGAAATAATCGTTGATGTCATTAAATTCTTTTAAAAATTGAACAAAATTAGGATGGAATGTAGGGTGCATTACAATCACCTTTCCTCTATAATTATGATTAAAATTAATATTAGGTGGAGTTTTATGTCTTACGAAGTAAAAACAGAAGCATTTGAAGGTCCACTCGATTTATTATTACATTTAATAAATCGTTTGGAAATAGATATATATGATATTAAAATGGCCGAAATCACCACGCAATATATGGAACACATACATGCGATGCGTGTACTGGAGCTAAATGAAGCAAGTGAATACCTAGTGATGGCCGCTACCTTGCTCTCTATTAAAAGTAAAATGCTTCTTCCGATTCATCAGGATGATCAACTGGAAGATGATTTTGATATTAATCTTGACGATCCTAGGGACGAGTTAGTTCTTAAATTAATAGAGTACAAGAAATACAAAGAAGCTGCTAGTAATTTGCAAGAGTTAGAAGAAACTCGAAATCTATTTTATACTAAGCCTCCTACGGATTTGAGTGGCTATCAAAGCAATCAGCAATTGGCCTTGTTTGATCTTGAAGTAAATGTTTACGATATGCTTGGTGCTTTCCAGAAGATGCTTCGGAGAAAACAGCTAAATGCTCCTCTCCATACTCGCGTAAGTAAACAAGAGGTCTCCATTCGAGAGTCGATGAATAATGTAATCTCTACATTAAAAGAGCATAATGGAAGACTGTCATTTTATGAGCTTTTCCCTACTAGAGATAAAACAACAATTGTTACTACTTTCTTAGCAATATTAGAGCTCATGAAACGACAGGCGGTCAAGGTTGAGCAGAAGAAAAATTTTGAAGATTTATTTGTTCAACTAGGAAAGGAAATAGAAATATATGAAGAAATTGAAGAGTAAAATAGAAAGTCTCTTATTTGTTAGTGGAGAAGATGGCTTAACAAAGAAACAGCTTGCATTTTTAACGGAGGAAGATGAAGAAAATGTAAGAGAAGCTTTAGACTCGCTTATGATGGAATATGAAGATTCTGAGGAAAGAGGAATTCAACTTAAACAACTTGCTGGCACGTACCAATTAGTAACGAAGGAAGAAAACGTGGATTGTATTCAAAAGCTAGTTGAAAATCCTACTACTCAATCTCTATCTCAGGCTTCGTTGGAGGTTTTGGCTATCATCGCATATAAGCAGCCTATTACAAGGGTAGAAATCGAGGATATAAGAGGAGTGAAATCAGAAAGACCGATACATACTTTATCTGCTAAAGGACTAGTTCAAGAAGTTGGACGTGCAGAAGGAACGGGTAGAGCTATCTTGTACGGCACCACACAGGAATTCCTACAGTACTTCGGTTTAAAAGATATAAGTGCATTGCCTCCTTTACCAGAAGATGTGGAAGTAGACGATATGGGAGACACCGATTTGTTTATGACCAAGTTTCAAGAGGCATTTGAAGGATAGAAATAAATGAAAAAGGAGTATTTTCCATTTACAAAAAAGCGTTTATACTAGTTTTGTTTTTTCTATTAATAAATATTAGTAATGCCCATGCAACCTCATCCTCCTATGCTGTTATTGATGCTAAGACGGGAAGACTATTGCTTGGAAGTAATGCGGATGTAGAGTTGCCTATTGCGAGTCTTACAAAGGTTTGGACGGCTTTGACTGTGCTGGATAATGCCACACTTGACGAAGAGATCACAATTTCTTCTGTTGCTGCTGCCCAGGAGGGTTCCTCGCTCTATTTACAGCCTGGAGAGGTCTGGACAGTTAACTCCTTACTGCATGGTCTTATGCTTCAATCAGGAAATGATGCTGCATACGCATTAGCAGAGCATACAGGAGGGTCATTAGAAGGTTTCGTTAAGCTGATGAACGAGAAGTTTGAATTAGCAGGGTTAGATCATTCTCACTTTACGAATCCATCAGGTTTACACAATGACGATCATTACGCTTCTGCACATGACATGGCTAACATGTTCCGTTTAGCACTCCAAAATGAAGACTTTAAAAAAATCTCCTCCGCCAAAAATTTTGTGCCAGAGGAACGTTCGATCAAATGGAGAAATAAGCACAAACTAATGCACTTCAACGAGTACACCGTTGCCGGAAAAACTGGCTATACGAAAAGAGCAGGAAGAACACTTGTCACTTATTTAAAAGATAAGGACAAGGAAGTTATCGTGGTGACATTGAACCACTCGAATGATTGGAATACTCATGTCTCCTTGGCTGAGCAAGTCTTCCAAAACTATGAGAATGTTAAGGTAGTGGAAAAAGGGAAATATCAGCTATTTCAAAAAGACGTGATAGAAGTAAAAAAAGACTATTATTTATTGTTGAATAAAGAGGAACAGGATCAGTTGAATAATGTTCTAATTATTCCTCGTAATAATAAGGAGAAAAAGCCTTATTTGTGGAAAGTAATGATTGATAAAGATGTTGCACTAGAATTTAATGTGAAGAAAGTCAAATAATTTTGAGAAGACAGTTTTTCCAAAAGACTGTCTTCTTTTATTTTATGTAAAAGTGTGACATAATTCACTCATGTATGGAAAGAATGGACGAGGTGAATTACTTGGAAAGATTACAAAAAGTATTAGCACACGCAGGTGTTGCTTCTAGAAGAAAAGCTGAAGAGTTAATTTTGGAAGGAAAAGTAAAAGTAAACGGTAAAGTAGTGAAGGAATTAGGTACAAAAGTTTCTGACTCTGATACGGTAGAGGTTGAAGGAGTAAAGTTAGAGAAGGAACAAAAAAAATACTACTTACTTTATAAGCCAAGAGGAGTTATTTCTGCAGTAACGGATGACAAAGGTAGGAAAACCGTGACGGATCTATTGCCTCATGTTACAGAACGCCTATATCCAGTAGGAAGATTAGATTACGAAACGTCAGGAGTACTACTTTTAACAAATGACGGAGATTTCTCGTATGCGTTGACCCACCCTAAATTTAAAGTGGACAAAACCTATGTGGCGAGACTTAAAGGAATACCACTTAAGGAACAATTAAGACCTCTTGAGCGTGGAGTTGTCTTAGAAGACGGCAAGACCGCACCGGCAAGGGTAAAGCTTTTGTCTTCTGAAAAGAAAACGAATAAGTCGATTGTAGAAATCACTATCCATGAAGGAAAAAATCGTCAAGTACGACGCATGTTCGATGCAATTGGTTTTCCTGTGCAAAAACTAAAAAGAGAACGATTTGGCTTTCTAACTTTGCATGGCTTAAATGCAGGGGAGTGGAGAGAACTAACAACTCATGAGGTAAAACAGCTCAGAGTTCTTGCTGAAACAGGTAAAATAGGTAAATAACAATGAAAAGTTCACAAAGCCTTCATATGTCCTTCTCAATTTGGACATTAATTTTGATATAATATTGTCGGCAATGCATGGAATGGAGGAAATAAATTTGGCTCAATCCAAACAAAAACGTTTTTACATAAGAGCAGTTATTTTAGTAGTACTTACACTAGCAATTGTATTTACAATTTTCTCTAACGTGACTAAAGAAAAAAATGCAGTTTTACAAGTCGGCGATAAAGCACCGGATTTCCATGTGGTAGACACGAATGGAGAACAGCATAAGCTTTCCGATTACAAAGGACAAGGCATCTTTTTAAATTTCTGGGGAACTTGGTGTAAACCTTGTGCAAAGGAAATGCCTGCAATGGACAATCAGTACAATGTCTACAAAGATCAAGGTGTTCAGACTCTAGCTATTAATGTTGGAGAATCGGATTTAAAGGTAAATCGTTTTGCTAACCGTTATGGCTTAACATTTCCTATTGCAATCGATCAAAACAAAAGCTTGTTGGATTCCTATAATATTGATCCGCTACCAACAACCTTTTTGATTAGCCCGGAAGGTAAGATAGAAAAGATTATTAAAGGTGAGATGACCGAGCAAGATATTGCAAATTTCATGGAACAAATCAAACCTTCCTAAAGGAGTCTTTTAGATGGACAAGATAGTTTGTAAATGTGGGCACGTCAACCCTGCAGGTACAGAGCTTTGTGAAAGCTGTGGACGCCCTTTAAGTCAACAATCGAGAGAACAAAAGATTGTTGATATGAGATATGAAGGGTCTGCAAGACGTTCTCAAACCTATAACAAAACAATAATTGATAAAATCTGGAATTTCTTCTCTAGTGTAAAAGTCGGAATGTGGATTATCGTTGCTATCCTAATAGCTGCCGCTATAGGAACTATTCTGCCACAGGTTTTTTATGTTCCTGCAACGAGAGAAGAAGATATTGCAGCATATTATGAGAGAGTGTATGGATGGTTTGGAACATTATATTATGAATTAGGACTTTCTGATCTTTATAGCTCCTGGTGGTTCCAAACGCTAGTGGGAATGCTAGGTATTTCTTTAGTCATTGCAAGTTTGGATAGAGTAATACCACTTTACAAATCTCTTAAAAAACAAAAAACAAAAAGACATATTAGCTTTTTGAAACGTCAGCGTGTATTCGGCGCAGCAGAAGTAGAAGCTCCTGTCGAATCTCTTGAGAAGGCGGAAGAAAAGCTTAAGTCAATGAAGTATAAGGTTAAACGAGAAGGAAATGCAATTCTTGCAGAAAAAGGTCGTTTTTCCAGATGGGGGCCTTACGTAAACCATTTAGGTTTAATACTTTTCCTGTTTGGTGTTATGCTACGTGCAATCCCAGGGTTTTATGTAGATGAAACTATGTGGATAAGAGAAGGAGAAACTCTTTACATACCACAAACAGATGGTTATTTCTTAGAGAGTAAGGATTTCATCTATGAAACATATACAAAAGAAGAGTCAGAAGAAGTTTTTGGTGAAGCACTTGATAGAGTGGGATCGATTGCTAAAAATTATCAAACGGATGTAGCTTTATATAAAGGGCCAGATGATGCAGTCGCTGGTCATCCCGAAGACTTAAAGTTAGTGAAGGAAGAGTCCATCCAGGTTAATGAACCTTTGAAATTTGATAATTTCTCTGTGTTCCAGATGGATTTCCGTCTTAATGAATTAAAGTCTATGACTTTCCATTTGGAGGACAAAGCTACTGGTACTGATCATGGTCAGTTTACGGTGGAGTTATCAAATCCACAAAGTATGTACGAGTTAAATGATGGTTATAAGGTAGAAATTGTAGACTACTACGCTAATTTTTCTGGTTTTGTAGATGGTGAACCTCAATCAGAGACTCCTGAGCCTAAGAATCCTGCATTTTTAGTGAAAATGTACAGCCCGGAATATCCAAAAGGTGAAACTAGTTTTGTCATGATTCAAAATACATTAGAACCTTTAGGGGAAACAGAATATAAAGTTAAATTTGAAAGTGTAGAAACTAGAGATATGTCAGGTCTTACAATTCGCAAAGATTTAACACTTCCTATTCTAATGCTTGGTGGACTTATCTTTATGATTGGTGTTGCACAAGGGTCTTATTGGAACCATAGACGTATTTGGCTTCAATATTTAGAGGATGGACAGATGGTAGTAGCTGCTCATACGAACAAAAACTGGATGAGCGTTAAGAAGGATATCGATGAGGTTTCGAAGATAACCAATATACCACCATACGAAGATCAGCAAGATTTAGATGCAAAACAAGAAAAAGAGGAAACAGAGGAAGGTGTAAAATAAAATGACAATGGTTTCTGTAAGTGAGACTTTATTGTTTGTAGCGTTTGTCGCTTATTTGGTTGCTACGTTTTTATTTGGTGGAGCAGTCAAATCTTCAAGTGCAGCAGCTACAAATTCATATAAACGATGGGGAAATTTAGCAATTATAGTGACGATTATTGGTTTTGTAGCTAACTTGGGTTATTTTATTACCCGTTGGATTGCTGCTGGACATGCACCAGTAAGTAACTTATTTGAATTTACTACAGCATTCGGAATGCTCGTAGTAGGAGCTTTTATACTTATTCACTTTATCTATAAAACTCCTGCTCTTGGTCTTTTTGCATTGCCTATAGCAGTGCTAATCATTGCCTATGCAAGCATGTTCCCAAAGGATATCACTCCATTAATCCCAGCTCTAAAAAGTCACTGGTTAACTATTCATGTTATTACAGCAGCACTTGGTGAAGCTATATTAGCAATCAGTGCAGTAGCGGGTTTAATATGGTTACTAAAAAATATCGACCTAACAAAACCGTCTAAGCAACGTTTTTGGATAGAAGCAACCATGTACCTTTTAGTTTTAGTTTTAGGTTTCGTTATTTCAACTGTTTCATTTTCTGCAGTAGATTATTCAGCAGAATATTCTTATATAGACAAAGAAGGAAATCCACATGATATAGAATATAACCTACCAGCACTATTTGGTATGAATGAATCAGAGGTTATTACTGATGGGGCTATGGAACCGCTAATTGAAGTTCCACCTTTAATTAATGGTAAGAAGTTAACGACTGTTGTATGGGCAGTCCTATTCGGTACAGTACTTTATGGATTACTTCGATTAATCTTACGTAAACGTATTGCTACAGTTTTACAGCCATTAGCTAAAAAAGCTAATTCTCAACTAATGGATGAAATCGGGTATCGCTCTGTATTAATTGGCTTTCCTGTATTCACATTAGGGGCTCTAATATTTGCAATGATATGGGCTCATGAAGCTTGGTCTCGTTTCTGGGGCTGGGATCCAAAAGAAGTTTGGGCTCTTATCACATGGTTATTCTATGCGGTATTCTTACATTTAAGATTGACAAAAGGATGGCAAGGTGAAAAATCTGCATGGTTGGCATTAATAGGTTTTATCATCATTATGTTTAACCTTATTGCTGTAAACTTAATCATTGCGGGTCTTCACTCATACGCATAAGTAAGTCAAAAGTAGTGTCAAAAAGCTCTACATTCAGCAGAATGTAGAGCTTTTCTTTTCTTTTATGTTAAGTAATTGTACAATATAGAATAGATGTAGATAGAAGGGTATGATATTTAAATGTCAGAAATGATAAAACTTTTAGTAGTAGATGATGAAGAACGTATCCGTCGTTTGTTGAAAATGTATTTAGAAAGAGAAGGGTATATGGTAGAGGAAGCTGAAAACGGAGAAGCTGCTCTTTTGCTCGCTTTAGAAAATGAATATAATTGTATTCTCCTAGATATTATGATGCCTGAAAAAGATGGTATAGAGGTTATTACAGAGCTTCGAGAACATAAAGACACACCAGTTATTCTTTTAACAGCTAAGGGCGAAGAAGCTAATCGTGTAGAAGGCTTTGAATTGGGAGCGGACGATTATATTGTAAAACCTTTTAGTCCAAGAGAGGTTGTTCTTAGAGTAAAGGCACTTCTGAAAAGATCAGCAGCATTTTCTCCATCACAGACAGTTTCCATTTCTAAGGATATTGTTGTATTTCCTCATTTAACCATTGACCATGATGCACATAGAGTCACTGCAGATGGTGAAGAAGTTAGCTTAACTCCAAAAGAATATGAATTGCTTTACTTCCTTGCTAAAGCGCCAGATAAAGTTTTTGATCGGGAACAGCTGTTAAAAGAAGTTTGGCATTACGATTTCTTTGGAGATTTACGTACAGTAGATACCCACGTAAAAAGATTACGTGAAAAATTAAATAGAGTTTCTGAAAAAGCTGCGAAAATGATTGTAACTGTTTGGGGAGTTGGCTATAAATTCGAGGTAGGAAATGAATAGGATTTGGAATAGTGTGGTCGGGAAGCTATGGGGAACCATATTGCTTCTCGTCTTATTTGTGTTGTTTATCGTTACAGTCCTAATGCTAGAATTTTTAGAAGACTTTCATACAGAACAAGCGGAAGAAATTCTTAGACAAGAAGCTGCTACTATAGGGAAAATTGTAGAACAGCATGAAAATCTAGAGAATTCCCTCTCCATTATTAGTGATATTTTAGGCTCGGAAACAAATACATTAATTGTAAGAAATGCAGATTCTGTATTCCTCTCCGTTCAAGAGGGTCTCAATAAAGAAGTTATCAATGATAAAATATTAGAAGACGAGCAGCTTTCCAAGATTTATACTTCGGATAAAACAATTATTAAGAAAATGCTAATGCCATCCATGACAGAAGAAAATCGAATGGAAAACTATATAATTTTGGCATCTCCTCTAGAAGCTGACGAACAGGTTCATGGAGCAGTTTTTATTTATCAAAGCTTAGAAGTTGTAAATAAAACCTCTAATAATACAACAAAAATTGTATTTCTGTCTGGATTTATAGCTCTGTTACTTACAACCTTGCTTACTTTCTTTCTTTCTTCTAAAATCACATCTCCCCTTCGATCGATGCGTGAGGCGGCTTTAGAGCTAGCAAAAGGAAACTTTGAAACGAAGGTACCTTATACGCAAAGAGACGAGATAGGGGAGCTTGGCTCTGCATTTAACAGAATGGGTAAGCAATTAAAGCATCATGTGGAGGTAATCAATCAGGAAAAGGAACAGCTTTCAAGTATTCTCACTTCTATGACAGATGCCGTAATTACGTTCAACAAAGAATTTCAAGTACAGGTTAGTAATCCACAGGCTGACCAACTGTTAAATAAATGGCATGAAGAAAATGACATTGCTAACAAATCAGATTTACCTGATGAACTTCAGCATCTTCTAGAGCATGTATTGCATTTAGAAGAAGAATTAGATGAGGAATTAGAAATAAGAGGATCATACTTCTCTGTGTCGATCAGCCTTCTTTATAGCAATGAATCTGTTCGTGGGGCAGTGGTCGTATTGCGCGACATGACTGAGCAACATAGATTAGACAAAATGCGTTCAGATTTCATCGCTAATGTTTCTCATGAGCTAAGAACACCTATTTCTATGCTGCAAGGATACAGTGAAGCCATTATCGATGAAATAGTCACGACAGAAGAAGACAAAAATGAAATGATTCGGGTTATTTATGATGAATCTAAACGTATGGGTAGACTTGTAACAGAGTTATTAGATTTAGCAAGACTTGAATCAGGTTATTTGAGCATACACAAAGAAAAAGCAGAAATTGTTTCGGTAATCGAAAGGATCACCCAAAAATTTGACCAAGCTGCGAAAGAAAGTAACGTTCGCTTAAAGTTTGATCACAATATACCTTCTGAGGAATTAATCGAAATTGAGATAGACGAAGATCGTATGGAACAGGTTTTAACGAACTTAATTGATAATGCTTTAAGGCATACACCGGAAGAAGGCTCTGTTTCCGTTCTGTTAGAGAAGTACAAAAACCAAATCATTATAAAGGTATCGGATACTGGATTTGGTATACCTGCGGAGGATTTACCTTATATTTTTGAGCGGTTTTATAAAGCCGATAAAGCTAGAACTAGAGGGAAAGCTGGCACTGGCCTCGGCCTTGCTATTGCCAAAAATATAGTCGAAAGACACGAAGGTCACCTATCAGCTGAAAGCACAGTCGGGGTAGGCACAACATTTATTATTCAATTGCCATTAAGCTAATGTAACAAATCGGGAGATGAAACGACTAATTGAAAGAACGGGGGGAGCATTATGAATGACTCCGTTTTCCACCGCTTGTATGATACCTATCATCAAGACGTTTTTCAGTTTTTGATCTATCTAGTTAAAGATAGACAAACTGCGGAAGACTTGGTCCAGGAGGTTTATGTTCGTGTTCTAAGAGCTTACAGTAAGTTTGAGGGAAAAAGCTCCGAGAAAACATGGTTATTTTCAATTGCAAAAAATGTGGCTATTGATCATTTTCGAAAGTATTCCGTTAGAAAGAAGAGAATGTTTGATGCTTTTGACTGGGAATCTACACAGCTTGCATCAAAAGACATGTTGCCGGAGGATTTTACTGTTTTAAATGATGAAATGAAAGCCTTGCTACTAGCTTTAGATACATGTACTGGAGATCAGAAAATGGTAGTCATTATGAGATATTTTCAAGAGCTGTCCATTGCTGAAACCGCACAAGTATTAAATTGGACAGAAGGTAAGGTAAAGACTACTCAGCATAGAGCTATTAAATCACTTCGAGAAAAATTATCTGATAAACAAAAGGAGGGTAATGTTTTACATGAGTAATCAAGAAGAAAAGAATAAAGCGTTAGATGAGCTCTTACACAACATGCCCAAGTTCACAGATAATCGTTCGAAGGATGAAGTATACAATCGAGTGAAGTTAGAAATGGATTCTTCCGATTTAAATAAAGTTATACGAAATAATAAATCGTTTTCTAAATGGATGCCACTTTTAGTGTCTGTTGCTTCTGTTTTGTTGTTAACGTTCTTAATTTCTTCATACTTGGGCACAAGTAGTGAAAAATCTGCAATCCAGCAACAGGCTACAGACAAATCGGACATGTTGAGAACGTTGGACATTGCTCCTGCCTCTGAGGTAGAAACAACAGAGGGCGGAATGGAAGCCAAGGAAGATGCGGCTATAGAAAATTCAAATGATGTAGTCAATTCTTTAGCTGTCGAAAGTGAATTAGTGCCCGTTCAAGCCTTTAACAACGCTAGAACTGTATATGAAGATGATTTAAATGATGGAATTCCATTTCATTTTTCTGTAACAGAAGGGGCAGAAGCTTACCCAATCACAATAATTATACCTAGGGATAAAATAAACGAAGATTTTACTGACGGATTGCCAAATAGTCTTCAGTTATATGAAAAATATGCAAGCACTATAGATGAATCTGCTCTAGGGTTCGAGGAATATTTGCCCTTGCAAGGTAATTTAGTTTCAGATGGCGATACGCTTCAACACTATTTACCTAAAGGGCATGGTTATGATGCTGCTTCAGCTACTTCCGGAGTGTATACTGATACAATCCGTCATATTTTTACGGATTTTTCCTTCCTGGAACGATTAAGTGAGGATGGCACAGCTATCAATTGGGACCAAGTAGGAGTAATAGGGAAAAAGGAATTGGCAAGCGGAAACAAAGAACGAATGTATTTTAAACACACAATGAATAGCGGACTGACATTCCTTGTTCCAAAGGATGCTAAGTTTGAGAATGCTTTTAAAGATATGCCAAAATCAGCAAATGATCTTTATACGACTGTTGTACCGAAAGATGTTAGTTATGAGGTATCAGAGGAAGGCAACACGGTTGTAATAACATTTGACGAAGCATTAGATTTGGCAACATTGGAATATGAAGATTCTATTCTTATGATTGAAGCCTTTACATTAACAGCTGCAAGCTTCGATAAAACAGTTCGTCTAGAAAATGTTGTACAGAAGCAATGGGATCGATTTGATTTGACAGCTAATTTACCAATCCCAATTGGCCCTAATGGGTACATGATGAACCACTGAATAATAAAGAATCGACCTACTAATTAGTCGGTCGATTTTTTTATTGGGTTTTTTATACGAAAAAAGTGTTTTATAACCGGATAGAAAAATTTATGATCGTTCGGACGAGTTTTATGACCGGATAGAAAAATTTATGACCGTTCGGACGAGATTTATGACCGGATAGAAAAATTTATGACCGTTCAGACGAGAGTTATGAGCGGATAGAAAAATTTACGACCGTTCAGACGAGAGTTATGACCGGATAGAAAAATTTATGATCGTTCGGACGAGAGTTATGACCGGAAAGAAAAATTTATGACCGTTCAGACGAGATTTATGACCGGATAGAAAAATTTATGACCGTTCAGACGAGAGTTATGACCGGATAGAAAAATTTATGACCGTTCGGACGAGAGTTATGACCGGATAGAAAAATTTATGACCGTTCGGACGAGAGTTATGACCGGATAGAAAAATTTACGACCGTTCGGACGAGTTTATAACCGGACAGAAAAATTTATGACCGTTCAGGCAAGTTTTATAGTCGGAAAGAGTTATTTATTACAGTTATATATAAGGTGAACAAAAAATCACTGTACTTTAATTTCATAAAAAAGGTTCATCTGTTAATATACTTAAATCGAAACAGTTGTATTGCATATATTAATATAGTTTGATAAAATGATTGTAATTCAAGATAATCTTGAATGACAATAAAATATTGATTCATCTTCGGGGCAGGGTGAAATTCCCGATCGGCGGTATTAGAAGAGTTTTTTCTTGAGCCCGCGAGCCGTAAATGGCAGGATTTGGTTAAATTCCAAAGCCGACAGTATAGTCTGGATGGGAGAAGGTGAAGGTGCAGTCGTTTTTCGTATGCTCTTATACGGATACGCTTATTTAAGTGTACCTTTTTCTCCTTTAAGCTTTATTTGCTTAAGGGATTTTTTGAGTATTGATAACGAACTGAACCTTTCTTCTTGTGGAGTGAATCGCAAAAGGAGAGAGGATTTATGGCAAAAAGTAAGACGCGTATGCTTATTGCAATCGCAATGCTAAGTAGTATTTCTTTCGTTTTAATGCTGCTTGCATTTCCGTTACCAGTTTTACCAGCTTATTTGAAAATTGACTTCAGTGATATCCCAGCGTTAATTGCTGCAATCACTATGGGGCCAATTGCAGGAATCATTGTAGCTTTCATGAAAAACGTACTAGATTGGTTCTTTTCAGGAAGTCCTACAGGCGTTCCAGTCGGTCATATGGCTAACTTCGCAACTAGTATTTTGTTTTTGACACCTGTTTATGTCATTTATCGTAAAGTTTCTTCCTCTAAAGGGATTGCTTATGGTTTAGGCGTCGGGACAGTTTGTATGGCCCTTGGTATGAGCCTGTTAAATTATTACGTTTTCTTACCAATGTATTCGTACTTTTTAAACTTCCCAGCGGAAACAGGAACAGCTTTATTTAATTCTATCATTTTCGGTATTTTACCGTTTAATCTGATAAAAGGTATTATAGTTACAATTGTTATGGTTGTTCTATTTAAACGATTGAAGCCTATACTAGACAAGGTGAGCGAGTCGTTTAAAGTTCCAAATATAAATTAAAGATATGTATGACTGCTGGCAAACTAGACAATTTCTAGTTTGTCTGCGGTTTTTATTTTTTTGTAGGTATAGTATTAACCTGCCACTTAAGTTTATAGAAATATAAAAAGCCAAGAAAAATGAGCTAGTCATCCTTCTTGGCATTAATATACTATTCAAATTTTAGAGCGTCGCCTTCAAATGATTCTTCAGCCACTTTAATGGAATCGGTAGGGCAGCCTTCAAATGCATCCTCCATGTCCTCCATCAGTTCCTCTGGAACTTCCGTTGTTCCCGTGTTATCATCTAAAATAACAAAGGCAATACCTTCATCGTCATAGTCATATATGTCTGGAGCAGCTGCTCCGCAAGCTCCGCATGCGATACACGTATCTTTATCTACTATAGTATATTTTGCCATTAGTATATTCTCTCCTTTAATTCTACTTATAAGAATTAGCTATCTTATTCATTCTAAAGCTGTTTACGTTTCTTTTCAACAAAAATACTTTCAAACTGTGAGGTATTTAAATTGTATTTTAGCCAACTATTACTAAATGTTATTCAAAAATTTAATGGGGAACGGTCAGCAATGGCTTCCTTTTACTTATTAAAAGGGAAAAAATCTGGACAAACCATTCAAGATGTCACTTATTTTAATCTACATCGTTTTTTCTCTATTTATCCGAAGTTAACACAAGAAGAATATAAGCAGCAGTTGTTTAAACTCCAACAAAACAACTGGATTGAAGAGGAAGATTCTCTACTAAGGATTAGTCATAAAGGTTTAAAACAGTTAACTGGATATACAGAACCTTTGTTTAATGGCTGGGAGCTAAGGGGAAATGAAAAATTGTTCTGGTCAAGATTAGAATTAGTAGTCCAAACACTATCTTATTTTAATAAAAATGAAACTAGATTTATTCCCAATCAAAAAGATTATTCGGTTCACCAGTTTGTGAAAGATTACTTACGAGGGAGAGACTATAAATCATCAACATTTCAAAAGGACTTTAAAAGTCAGTTAGAGCATTTACTTCAAATTGCTGAGTTACAGGAAATACATCGTATACTATTAGTCTATCGAATGAGCGGTTATCACATTAGTGGGCTCACATGGGAGCAATTAGCACAGGAGTGTGGAGAATCTATTATAGATATGAAGCTTCAATTTGTAGAAGCGTTGCATATTGTCTTAGATAACATCAATCAAGAAAGTCATCCAGATTTAATAGGTTTAACAAAAGAGATTTTTGTACATAGTCCTTTAACACAATCCGCTTTAAAGACCGAACAGCTTTTAAAGGAAGGTTACTCTATCCAAGATATCGCTGCCCTAAGATCTTTAAAAGCAAATACAATCGAAGATCACTTAATAGAAATAGCAGCAGCTGATCGAAGTTTATCATTGACATCATTTATATTGAACGACCAAATAAAAAAAGTGCTAGAATTCTCCAATAAACATCAAACCAAAAAATTGAGGTTAATTCGCGAGAACATACCTGAGTTAAGCTATTTTCAAATTAGACTGGCTTTAGCTAAAGGGGAGAAAGAAAATGGATGAACTTCAACACATTCTTCAAACTAGGTTTGGATATAAAGATTTTAGAGAAGGACAGAGGGAAATAATCGAAAAAGTCCTAGCTGGAGAGGATGTAGTAGCTATTTTGCCCACTGGGATGGGTAAATCGTTGCTGTTCCAGCTACCAGCATATTTAAAGAATGGAGCGGTGCTAATAGTATCCCCTTTGCTTTCTTTAATGCAGGACCAGGTAGAGCAGTTAAAAATGATGGGAGAAAAAAGAGTAGTGGCCATCAATTCATTTTTATCCTTCGAGCAAAGAGAAAAGGCGTTATCTGGTTTACAAAATTATAAATTTATTTTTACATCACCTGAAATGTTACAGAATGAGCGTTTTCAAAGAAGGTTAGCTAGTTTAAATTTAGCTTTTATAGTTGCTGATGAAGCGCATTGTATTTCCCAGTGGGGATTTGATTTCCGACCTGATTATTTAAGGATCTCTGAGTCGCTTAAATCGTTAAGAAAGGCAAACGTGCTAGCCTTAACTGCTACAGCCACAAAGGAAGTTGTAAAAGATATAAAAACTACCTTGTTAATGGAACAGCCATTTGAATATATTCATTCCTTGGATCGTCCTTATATTGCTTACGAAGCACATGAGGTGGAGAGCCAAAAAGAAAAGGTAGAATGGATATTAAATAGGATTACTAGCACTACTGGACCTGGTATATTATATAGTCAGTCGAGGAAAAAAACTGAATTTTATACAGAAGAGTTACAAAAAAAGGGCATCAGAGTCGCTTATTATCATTCTAAAATGGATCAAGATGACCGTATTCTCATTCAGCAACAGTTCCAACAAGGCCATTTAGATTGGATTTGTGCTACGAATGCTTTTGGAATGGGTATACATAAGGATAATATTAGACAAATTATACATGATCATATACCAACCTCCGTTGCCAATTATATGCAAGAGGTTGGACGGGCAGGTAGAGACGGAAAACAGTCCATAGCCTCCATTCTTTATATGTTATCCGATGTAGAACAAGCTTATTTTGTTGCGATGCAGGATTTTCCCGACGAACAGGATATTATCCTTGCATATCAGACCAATGAAAATCAGGTGCAGTTATCTGAAACAACGGAAAGAATTTTAGATTATTGGAAAATGGTATTGTCAACAGAGGAAACTATAGAACTGTTTAAGAATATTCGACAAAAAAAATGGATAGAAATTCAAAGCTTGTACACGCTATTACAAAATGAGAATTGTATTAGGGAACAGGTAATTGCCTATTTCGATCAAAAGCTGATAGACAAGCCTTTAAATTGCTGTTCAAAATGTTCTTTAAATCTTCAAGAGTTATTTCATTTACACGATAAACCCCTTATCCATGCTACAGTATTAGATTGGAAAAGTAGATTAGGCAGTATCCTATAATACTTAACAACATTTACATTTTCAACAAAATTCGTCATAATAGTAGTAGATAAGTGGAAGAATGGAGTTTGACTAATATGAGTAAAGATGATTATCAAAAAAAGATTGACGAACATAGACAGTCCATTGGTGTAGAGAGTGAAGCAACTGAATTGAGAAGAAGTAGAAGAAATCCACCAGGTAAAAAGAAAAAGAAAAAGAAAAAGAATATACTCATCCCATCCTTGTTTTTTATATTTATCTTATTGCCTGCAAGTGTTTTGATTTATGTACAATTTTTTTATCAACCAGAAAGCGAAGCCTCAACTGAAGACGAAGGAATCATACAGGTTGTTACTAAGCCAATTTCGAATTTGAACAGCAGCAGTGAAGAAGAGGAAGAAAGAGAAGAGGCAAACGAAACGGAAGAAAATCAAACTTCAGAAGCAGAGAAGCCAGAAGATACAACAGAAGTGCCTCAATCAACTCCAGCCCCTCCGGCAGTTGAACCTAAAGAAAAGGAGGAGGCAGCAACACCAGCACCAACTCAGCCTAAAAAAGAAACTGTACAAGAACCAAAAAAAGACGCGAAAATTCATATAGTTAAGGGTAATGAAACATTATATCGAATCGCGATGAACTACTACAATAATCCAGAAGCAGTCGAAAAGATAAAAGCTGCAAATGGACTAGCTTCCAATGAAATTTATGAAGGACAAAAATTAATTCTGCCATAATCACAAGTTGGAAGGATAAATTCAC
Organism: Psychrobacillus sp. FSL K6-2843; assembly: GCF_038626375.1. Taxonomy (NCBI): domain Bacteria; kingdom Bacillati; phylum Bacillota; class Bacilli; order Caryophanales; family Bacillaceae; genus Psychrobacillus; species Psychrobacillus sp. FSL K6-2843. The sequence goes on from NZ_CP152021.1 coordinate 1,767,798, forward strand.
TTTTTATAGAATATATAGGTATAGACCGTTTTGGAAAGAGGTGTTTGTATGTTTGTAAAAAGTGTAATGATACCAAAGGAAAAATGCTTAACTATTAAAGGCAATGCTTCAGTTTTGGACGCTTTAAATGAACTAGAGGCAAAGGATATTGATGCATTACCAATTATTGAGGATGGAAAGTATAAGGGGATGTTTAACAAGTACCTTTTATACAAGGCGTTCTTTTATAGCAACACAGATAAAGATACTTTTTTGAAACAAACAAAGGTATCTGATGTTGTAACAAGGGAAGATACATTTGTTCAAACTAGTGATGTGTTTGAACAGGCTTTTATGAAGCTATATGATTTTCCAATTTTAGCAGTAGTAGAAGATGAGAAGTTCTTAGGCATAGTCACACGCTATGACACAATTCATCAGTTTAAAAGTGCATTTGGTATGAATACAAAGGGCACTCGAATTGCCTTTACTTCTGTAGAATCTGAAGGAAGAATTCTGAAAATGTCCGACATTTTGCATAAGTATCACACTTCTGTAATTTCGCTAGTAACATTTGATGAAACTGACAAGCTAGTGCGCCGAATAGTTCTTAAAATTGACAATGAGCAAAAATTAGATCGAATTATTCAAGACTTAGAAAAGTCAGGTTTTCGAGTGTTACATATTGATAAAGATGAGTAATATAATCAATATAACGAATGGTTTAAGGACAGGGATAAAATCCCTGTCTTTTTGTTTGAAAGATAATATAGTCATGCTGAAGCTATAGCTGATACCTCTCGTGTTTCCCCATTTGCTTTTCGGGGTAGATATAGGCGCTTGTGCTTTTTTTATAATGGTTAGGGGGGATTTAATGTTGTATATAGTAATAACAGTTTTGGTATTGTGCTTGCTTCTTTTCACATATATGCTCTTTTTAGCATTTCAAACGAATGTCAAAGAACATAGTCTCTGTGTAAAAGAAATACCTAAAGGAGAGCAATTCCATATATTTTTTATATCTGACATTCACCGTCGGAAAATTAAAGATGAACTCATCCACAGTATTATCGGAAAGGTGGATGTAGTAGTTATTGGTGGAGACCTCACGGAAAAAGGAGTACCATTGAATCGGACAGAATTCAATTTAAAGCAATTAAAAAAGCTTGGCCCTGTTTTTTATGTTTATGGTAATAACGACCGAGAAGTCGGTGAAAGTAACTTATTAACTTTGTTCGAATCCCTTGATATTCATATTTTGAACAATAGTTCTGTAGTTCTTTCTAATCTAAATCCTTCCTTGCGATTAGTAGGTATTAATGATGGCTTTGTCGGAAAAGTAAATATAGCAGAAGCCTTCGAGGATGTAAAAGAAGAGGATATCTTAATTTTTGTAACACATGCACCAGCATTCTTTCATGCGGCTCAAAAAATAAGTAACCCACGATTAATGTTGGCTGGACATTTACATGGCGGTCAAATTCGTATTGGTCCTTTAGGGATATATGAAAAGGGTAGTTTTAGATTGAAGGAAAATAAAGCAGAGTTAATAAGCAATGGGTTTGGTACTACAGGCGTACCGCTGCGCCTTGGTGCTAAACCAGAATGCCATATCATTACTCTTAAAGGTTGTAAATGATTAGTAAAAAGTAAGAAAGGAAGTTTTGTACTTGGAACAAATTATTGATGTAGTAGTAGTTGGAGGAGGACCTTGTGGAATTTCTGCAGCAATTTCCACACAAGAGTTAGGATTAAAAACGCTCATTATAGAAAAGGGTAACATTGTAAATGCGATATATAATTATCCAACCCATCAAACTTTCTTTAGTACCAGTGAAAAGCTTGCCATTGGAAATGTACCGTTTATCGTAGAGGAAAGAAAACCAAAAAGAAATCAAGCCTTGGTTTATTATCGCGAAGTAGTAAAACGTAAAAATATTCAAGTTAATAAATATGAGCATGTAAAAAATGTGGAAAAAGCTTCAAATCATTTTGTCATTACAACTTCTAAGGGCTCTTATAAAGCGAAAAATGTTATTATCGCTACGGGATATTATGATCATCCAAATTATATGGGTATTCCTGGAGAAAAACTGCCAAAAGTATTCCATTATTTTAAGGAAGGGCACCCTTACTTTGCCCAAAATGTTTTGGTGATAGGGGGCAAAAACTCAGCTATCGATGCTGCACTTGAACTCAATAAGGCGGGCGCGCATGTGACAGTAGTGTACCGTCAAGGGCAATATTCACAAAGTATTAAGCCTTGGGTTCTACCAGAATTTGAAGGCTGTGTACGTAATAATGAAGTAAATATGCACTTCAATACGGAAGTTATGGCTATAAATGATGATAGTGTAACTTTAAAGGGTCCCGACGGTGAATTTACGATTGAAAACGACTTTGTTTTCGCTATGACAGGTTATCATCCAGATCATTCATTTATTGAAAAGATGGGTGTAGCAATAGATGCCACTACCGGTAAACCCTTTCACAACCCGGATACGATGGAGACTAATGTAGAGGGGATTTTTATAGCTGGAGTAATCGCTGCGGGCAATAATGCAAATGAAATTTTTATAGAAAACGGTCGATTTCATGGAGAACAAATTGCTACAGAAATAAAGAGAAAAGCTTTGTAAGAAAGTGCGCATGTGAATAAACAAACATCTGTTAAAACTGTCTTCTATAAAGGAGTTTCTAAATGATTGAAATTATTACCGATGTACATAATCTGGAAGGTACTTGTTATATAGAGATATTACCTGATATATAAAGGGGAATGCTGGAATACTTCTTCTATTTATTTCACAGAAGAGAACTTTAGCTATATGCTGCCCGTCTTCGAGAAGTGCTGTAAAGAATTTGATTATTACGCATTCAATGAAATTGATATAGATACGTGGAAAGTGATTTCTTTCGAATTAGAACAACTAAAAATATTTTTAACTGAAAAACCTATTAAAATTAGCTTGAAAGAAGTATTGGGTTTTCCATTTGTTTATTCCGAAAAAGAATTTATGGAAAACTATGATACAAATAGTGCGCAACTTATTACAATGATTACTCAATTTCAATTATGGATACAGAAAAAAAGTTTAGTAACAAGTTTTATCTCTGTTTTAGGTATATAAATAAAAGAACATATTATTTAACAAAAAGAAGAAAGCAAAATAGCTTTCTTCTTTTTGTTAAAAACTATAGCTATTTCTCTTGTCTACTAAATATACTATGTAGAGCTTGCTCAGGGTTCAGATGGTTTAAGGCGATCAGGAGAGCTAGTCGAGCTTTTTGCCCGTTTAGACCTTGAGCGAAAATCACCCCACGCTCCTTCAATCCTTTTCCTCCACCTACATATCCATATACGTCCTGCGCAATGCCATTAAAGCATCTTGACACTAAAACAATGGGTATATTCTTTTCTAAAATATCATGGATAACGGGTACTAAGCTTGGTGGAACATTACCTTGACCCAATCCCTCTAGAACAATACCATCAAACCCTAAGTTAACCGATGCCTCAAGAAGATCAGGCTCCATTCCTGCATATACCTTAAACAGAGCAACCCTTTTGTTAATTTGTTGAATCGGAAATATTGGTTGATGATTAGGTGAATGATGAAAATACACAATAGACTTAGAGATAAATCCTATAGGTCCATACTGAGGACTCTGAAATGTACTTACATTGCTAGCATGTGTTTTCGTTACGTTCTCGGCTGTATGTATTTCGTCATTTAATACTACTAATACGCCTTTACCTTGTGCATCATCTGATGAAGCTACTTGTATAGCAGCTACTAAATTGTATAAACCATCCGATCCTATTTCGTTTGCCGATCTCATAGCTCCAGTAAGTACGATGGGAATAGTGGTTCCAATGGTCAAATCTAAAAAATAGGCCGTTTCCTCTAATGTATCGGTTCCGTGTGTAATAACTACTCCATCAATATTTCCTTCTTGAATGTATTGATCAATTAATTGTTTAAGTCGTAACATTTCAAAAGGGGTAATATGTGGTGATGGGAGATTAAAGATTTCAGTTTCTATAATATTTGCAAAGCCCTTTAGTTTTTCTGCCTCCACCATAAGTGGATTTTTTTCGGACGGCATCACAGCACCTGTAACTACATTTACTTGCATAGAAATAGTACCGCCTGTATGGATGAGTAAAATTGTTTTCAATTATATAACCTCCAATTTTTTTACAAAATGATTAGAAATTATTGTATACTATTATTAGTAATGTGGAAGGAGTAAGAAAATGTTCGTACTACTTTCCTGTGCAATAGCACCGGCTCTTGCGCTTTTAAGTTATTTCTATCTTCGAAAAGAAATTTCGAAAGAACCTTCAAGACTTTTGTTACATACTTTTATTTATGGTGCTATATTAACATTTCCAATTATGTTTATTCAGCACGTTCTAACTGAGGAGCATTTGTTTGATACTCTATTTTTGCGCAATGTTTTAGTGACAAGCGCTTTAGAGGAATTTTTTAAATGGTTGATTTTAATGGTAGCCTTATACAACCACATAGACTTTGATGATCCATATGACGGAATTCTATACGGAGCAAGTGTTTCTCTTGGATTTGCCACGGTAGAGAATATCCTTTACCTCTTAAACTTCGGAATGGACGAAGCTTTTTTAAGAGCATTACTTCCCGTTTCGAGTCATGCATTATTTGGGGTTGTCATGGGATTTTATATTGGAAGAGCTAAATTTACTTCTACCAAAAAAATAAAATATGAGGTTTTTTATGCATTAGCTGCCCCATTGTTTCTACACATAATTTATAATAGCATACTAACCTTCACAGGGTTAGAAATATTGTTAATGGTACCGTTTATGCTGTTTTTATGGATTTTTGGCCTGTCGAAAGTAAAGCAGGCACATATCTTATCACGTAGAACAAGATTTGAAAAGCACGAATATTTTATAAGGGAAGATACAAATTAGTTCATATCACAATGATTCACTAACAAAACCTTGGTGGAATAAATTTATATCAACAAGATGGATCTTGACTATTAGTCATGATCCATTTTTATTTTAGGGATATTAGCGTTGTGTGAATGTGAGGATTTTTGAGAAGCTGATAGAATTTTTAATCAGTTATCCATCATCAATATCATTACTACTAAAATTGGAGATAAATTTTAATATAAAAAAGTCCAATTTCTTAATTTAAAATTTAGAAATTGGACTTTTTTAGTTACTCAAGAATTCATAGAATGCGCCTGTTGTAAATGAAAATCATCGATTAAGAAGTAAGCAAATACAATAAAACTATAAACTCCGAATATAAGATAATTTATCTCTTACTAAAAACTCCTTTTTAAAAGTTAATATGTATAAACTAATCCAGTTTATCCAAGCTAGTTAAAAAGGAGAGATGTCATATGAAACAGATTAAATACATCCTAATTGGCTTAATATTTTGTACAGCCAGTTATATGTTGTTAACTAAAGAACAAACAACTCAAGCATTCTCCGAACAAATAGTTCAGCGGGGAGCATATGGGGACGATGTAATCGAATTACAAGCCAGATTACAGTATATAGGCTACTATACCGGTGAAATTGACGGCAAGTTTGGTTATGGAACTTACTGGGCGCTTCGAAACTTTCAAGAGAAGTATGGATTACCGGTCGATGGAATGCTTGGGGAGAGTACTAAATCGAAATTAGTGAAAGCGTCAAAATTTGACAAAGCATATGTACATGAACAAATTAACAAAGGCAAAAGCTTTACTTATTATGGTAACGAGAGTCTAGATAATCAAGTCAAAAATGAAAAACCAGATAGTACTAATATGCAGTTACCACCTGAATATAGTGAAAGGGATTTAAAGCTAATCGCTAACGCAGTTTATGGAGAAGCACGAGGGGAGCCTTATGAAGGGCAAGTTGCAGTAGCTGCAGTAATTCTCAACAGGATAGAGCACCCCGACTTCCCTAATACTGTTAGTGAAGTTATTTTCCAACCATTAGCTTTCACAGCAGTTGCAGATGGGCAAATTTGGTTAGAACCAAATGAACGTGCTAAAGAGGCAGTGTTAGACGCATTAAATGGATGGGATCCATCTGAAAATGCCATCTATTATTTCAACCCAGACACAGCAACTAGTCAATGGATTTGGTCAAGACCGCATATCAAAAAAATCGGACAGCATATTTTTTGCTCATAAGGAGACCATATGAAAAAATTTGGATGGGTAATAGTTATAGCTGCTTTAGCCATATTTGTTGTTTACCATTTTAATGTGCAGGAGCAAAATACAAACCTTAAAAATGCTCTAGCAAGTCAATATTCTAATCAGTTAAATTCTGCTTCAGAAAAGCTCACAGAGTTAAGCGATTCAATCGATGAGACATTAATATTCAAGGATGAAGCATCATTAGATCGTCCGCTACAGGACGTTTGGAGACTTTCTTCCGATATCAGAGCTTCCATCTCAGCATTGCCTATAGACCAAGAGACTTCATCTGGATGGATGAACTATTTAACTCGAATTGGTAATGGAGCAGCTCAAGTACGAGCTGGTAAAGTACCGATTGAAGAGTGGCAAACCAACATGGTAGACGCCCGTGGGAATTTGAGAAGTTTATCAGATCAGTGGGCATTTACCAATCGAGATGATGGAAATAAGGACTATATAGTAACTTCATTTGTCCAAAATAAATTAAGTAAGGAAAGTCAAAAAAATTGGAAATCGCTTGGTGCTTCGGTTAAAGCCTATACAGAAAGTGATTTTCCGATGACAGCGAGTGAAACCGATCAACAAAAGAAAAAGGATTTACAGCATATTTCGGACGAGCCAGTAAGCGTTGAAGATGTAAAAGAAAAATTCGCTAAACTCTTCCCAGAGTTAGCCGATGCAAAAATACATGTTACAGAAAGTGGAAAGGATGCTCCTTATCCTTTTTATCATATTGAATTTCATAAAGGCATTCGTATAGGTTATGCGGATTTCACTAAAAAAGGAGGCCATCTTTTATCTTTCTTAATGGAAAGACCTTTCGATAAAAATTCAATCGATACGGAGAGTATGAAGGAAAAAGCTTTAGCCCAAATGAAGAGGCTTGGATTCGCGGATACTGAGTTGATAGAATTTAGAGAAAATACAATTGCTTGGCATTTAGCATTTGCTCGTAAGGATGCCGAAAATAATGCTATTGTTTATGCGGATGGTGTTCATCTCAAAATAGCTAAAGATAATGGGGAGCTATTAGGTTTAAATGCAATGGAATATATTCAAGAGGAAAAAATAGCTAGTCAAAAAATGGTGCCATTAGACTATAAAGAAATTTTTGCTGATGATTTAAAAATTGAAGAAGAGAAGATGGCATATGTAGAAAATGATGAATTACAGCAAAGACTTGCTTACGAATTATTGACTAGAAGCGATAAGATAGGAACTTATAAAGTCTATATCGACGCGGAAACTCACGAGATTCTTCAATCGGAGAAACTGCCTTAAAATAATATATAGAAAAATCCCTCTTTAAGTGTCATAATTAAGTCATTATTACAATTAAAGAGGGTAAAAATTATGCAAATCAAACTAGGTACTAATTTAACGCTTGAGCCAACATTCACAGACAAATCCGAAAAATATCGGTGTAAAGTAGTAGATATGGACGATCAGTTTATATATATCGATTATCCTATAGATACAGTTACGAATAAGACAATCGTATTGATAGAGGGTACTCAACTAAGAGCTACATTTATAGAGGAGGCTAAATCAGTATATGCCTTCCCTACAGAGGTGCTAGGTAGAAAGTTGGGGCAAATTCCGATGATAAGACTTCCTTATCCTGAATCCTCTGATTTCATGAAAATTCAACGTCGAAATTTTGTTAGGGTTGTTTCTCCCATAGATATCGCAGTTGAATTTGGAGATGAAAAATACCAATTTGTAACGGATGATATTAGTGCTGGTGGTGTAGCAATTATCATTCCCTTTGACGTGAAATTTAATGCAAATGATGAAGTTTCTCTTATTATTCCCCTACCTTTTAATAATGGAGAAATGAGATACGTTTTTACCACTGCTTTAGTTGTACGTATTTGGGAAAAGGAATCTGTAAAGATTGCATCCCTTCAATTTACCAATACAGATGATTTAGACAAGCAACAAATCGTACGGTTTTGCTTTGAAAGACAGTTGTTATTACGGAAAAAAGGACTAAATTAAAAGTCTGTATTTACAGGCTTTTTTTTTTTGAATCGTAATATGATAAAATATATGCGTATAGAGTGGAGGATAAATTAATGAAACAAATTCAAATTGCAATAGACGGCCCAGCAGCTGCTGGTAAAAGTACAATAGCAAAACAAACAGCTGAATTATTAGGGTATACATATGTAGATACTGGAGCAATGTATCGCGCTATTACGTATAAAGCGCTTGGACTTAACATAGATTTGCAAGATGGGACTAAGCTAACAGAGCTACTGAAAGAAACCTCTATTGAACTTAAGCCTTCTCCAAAGGGACAACTAGTATTCCTTGATCAAGTAGAAGTAACCGAAGAAATACGTTCTAAAGAGGTAACTGCCAACGTTTCCGTCGTAGCTGCTCATGCAAATCTACGGGAAGAAATGGTAAAGAGACAGATAGAAATGGGCAAGCATGGCGGAGTTGTTATGGATGGCCGTGATATAGGAACTCACGTACTGACTAACGCAGAACTTAAAATTTTCATGTCTGCAAGTGTGGAGGAACGAGCAAACAGAAGATTTTTAGAAAATCAAAAAAGAGGAATTCATACAAACCTAGAAGAATTAATGCATGACATAGCTTTAAGAGATAAATTAGACAGCGAAAGGGAAGCATCTCCTTTAGTAAAAGCGAAGGATGCTATTTTTATTGATACTACATCTCTTACTATTAAGGAAGTCTCTAATAAGATTATGCAGCTAGCACAAGAAAGGATGGTATGATTGGAGCTATATTCCTTTGCAAAAACAGTCGTTTTTGCAGTCTTAAAACCGATTTATCGATTTGAAGTGATAGGGTCTGAAAATTTTCCTAAAGAGGGCGGAATCTTGCTTTGTTCTAACCATATAGAAAATCTAGATCCTCCTGTTGTTGGAATCAATGCTCCACGGCCAGTCAATTTTATGGCGAAAGAGGAGCTTTTTAAAATACCTATACTAAAAAGCATACTACCTGGAGTAAGAGCTTTCCCGGTAAAAAGAGGGATGAGCGATCGTGATGCCTTACGTAAAGCGTTAAAGCTTTTAAAAGAGGGAGAGGTTGTTGGACTATTTCCTGAAGGGACAAGAAGTAAAGACGGAAAACTTGGAAAAGGCTTTGCTGGTGCAGGTTTTTTTGCATTGAGAGGAAACGCAAATGTAGTGCCATGTGCCATAATAGGACCCTATAAACCTTTTAAACGTTTAAAAATAGTGTTTGGTGAAGTAATTGATATGGAACCATATAGAGAGAGAAGAGCCTCTGCTGAAGAAGTAACTGAAGTAATAATGGAACATATTGCTAAGCTAATAGAGCAATATAAAACTAACTGAAATATAAATTTCTATTATAAAAGTGCTTCTTTTTGTATTTCTGTGAAAGTTCGCATAAAATAGAGAAGAGACGTTGTGAAGGAGGAATATCATATGTCAGAAGAAATGAACTTAAACACGCAAGAGTTTAAAGAAGGAGATCTGGTAAAAGCGACGGTTGCACAGGTAGATGAAAAATCTGTGATCGTATCAATTGAAGGTGCACCTTTCGATGGTATAGTTCCAATTAGCGAGCTATCTAGCCTGCATATTGAAAAAGCGTCCGACTCCGTTTCCATCGGTGATGAACTAGAACTTATGATTACAAAAGTAGAAGAATCAAACTATGTTCTTTCTAAAAGAAAAGTTGATGCTGAAAAAGCATGGGAAACTTTAGAAAAACAGTTCCAAACCGGAGAAATTATTGAAACAGAAGTTAAAGAGGTTGTAAAAGGTGGACTAGTAGTAGATTTAGGAGTGCGTGGATTCATACCTGCTTCCCTAATTGAAGATTACTTTGTTGAATCCTTTGAAGACTATAAAGGACGAGTTTTAACCTTTAAAATTGTAGAACTTGAAAAAGACAAAAACCGATTAATCCTTTCTCATAAAGCGGTAGTAGAGGACGAAAAGTCGGTAAATAAAAATAAAACACTTGATGCTATAAATCCCGGTGACGTTGTTCCAGGAACAGTGCAAAGATTAGCTTCCTTTGGTGCATTTGTAGATATTGGAGGAGTAGATGGACTTGTTCATATCTCTCAAATATCTCATGAGCACTTAGACAATGTGTCGGACGTGTTAACTGAAGGACAAGAAGTTAAAGTAAAAGTTTTATCTATAGATCGTGATTCGGAAAGAATTTCATTGTCTATTAAAGATACTTTACCTGGCCCTTGGTCTGATTTAGAAGAAAAGGCCTCAAAAGGTTCTGTTTTAACAGGAAAGGTTAGACGTTTAGTTTCTTACGGAGCTTTTGTCGAAGTTTTCCCTGGGGTTGAGGGATTGGTTCACATTTCACAAATTGCTCACCAGCACATAGGTACTCCTCAAGAAGTACTTAAAGAAGGGCAAGAAGTACAGGTGAAGGTGTTAGATGTAAACAGCAAAGAAAAACGTTTGTCACTAAGCATTAAAGAGCTAGTGGAGAACGAAGATAGTTTCAACTTAGCTGATTATCAAATGCCAGAGGAATCCAAGGGCTTCTCTATTAGCGATGTTCTAGGCGACCGCTTAAAGGACTTCACTAACAAATAAGAATAGCTTTTTTTCGTCATAATATGTAACTTATTCAAGCAGGTGACTTCAATAAAGTCGCCTGCTTTTATTATTTTGTTGTATAATACAACTTAGACGAAGTTTGGAAGGATGTAATAGTAATGACAAAACCAGTAGTAGCAATCGTTGGTAGGCCTAATGTAGGTAAATCGACCATATTTAATCGCATTGTAGGAGAACGTGTATCTATCGTGGAGGACATTCCAGGAGTAACACGAGATCGTATATATAGCTCGGCTGATTGGCTTACCCATGAATTCAATATAATCGATACAGGTGGTATCGAATTAAGCGATGAACCATTTTTAGAACAAATTAAACAACAGGCTGAAATTGCAATGGAAGAAGCGGATGTGATTATCTTCTTAACAAATGGTAGAGAAGGAGTCACGGCAGCTGATGAATACGTTGCTAAAATACTTTACAAAACGAAGAAACCTGTTGTGCTAGCAGTAAACAAAATCGACAATCCAGATATGCGTGAAATGCTTTATGACTTTTATACTTTAGGATTAGGCGAACCATTTCCGATTTCCGGTTCTCATGGCTTGGGTCTAGGAGATTTATTGGATGAGGTAGCGAAAAACTTTCCTGATATAGAAGAGCAGGAATATGGTGAGGAAGTTATTAAGTTCTCCCTAATTGGTCGCCCAAATGTAGGGAAATCATCTTTAATCAATGCGTTTTTAGGTCATGAGCGTGTTATTGTTAGTGATATAGCGGGTACAACAAGAGATGCTATTGATACAGAGTACTCTTTTGATGGACAAGATTATGTGATGATCGATACTGCGGGTATGCGCAAAAAAGGGAAAGTGTATGAAACTACTGAGAAATATTCCGTTCTAAGGGCATTAAAAGCAATTGAACGTTCGGATGTCGTCTTAGTTGTTCTAAATGCAGAAGAAGGTATTCAGGAACAAGACAAGAAGATTGCAGGCTATGCTCATGAAGGTGGTAAAGCTGTAATAATTGTTATGAATAAATGGGATGCTATTGAAAAAAATGACAAAACGATGAATGAAATGACAAAATCAATTCGTGAGCATTTCCAATTTTTAGATTATGCCCCAATAGTATTTGTTTCGGCTAAAACAAAACAACGTGTTCACGCACTTTTCCCTGTCATCAATCAAGTAAGCGAAAATCATGCGATGCGTGTACAATCTTCTATCTTAAATGAAGTGATCGAAGATTCAGTTGCTAGAAACCCTGCTCCTACAGATAAGGGTAAAAGATTACGTATTTATTATGCGACACAAGTGGCTATCAAACCACCTACATTTGTTGTATTTGTAAATGAACCTGAGTTAATGCATTTCTCTTATGAAAGATTTTTAGAAAACCGTATTCGTGAATCATTTGATTTTGAAGGTACGCCTATTAAAATTATTACTCGAGCTAGAACTTAAAATAGCATAAAGGGGGATTAAAAATGGCGAATATTACAGTGCTTGGAGCTGGTAGCTGGGGAACGGCTCTTGGAATGGTTCTTGCGCATAATAACCATGATTGTCTTCTTTGGTCACACAGAGAGAAGCAAACAGAGGAAATACTCAAAGATCATACCAATAAGCAGTACTTGCCTGATACCAAATTACCCGAAAATCTTAGAGCTACAAGTGATTTGAAAGTAGCGATAGAGCACGCTTCAACGATTGTAATTGCGGTACCTACCAAAGCAATCAGAGAGGTATGTCAGGACTTTGTAAAGCTAATGAATGATAAAAAGCTTTTCATCCATGTCTCTAAAGGAATTGAACCAGATTCCTTGAAACGAATTTCTGAGATGATTGCTGAGGAAATACCAGCATCTTTAGTTGAAGGTATTGTTGTCTTGTCTGGTCCAAGCCATGCTGAGGAAGTAGTGCTTCAGCATCCTACTACTATTACAGTGGCTAGTGACAACATGGTAGCTGCTGAAAAAGTTCAGGATTTATTCATGAATAATTATTTTAGAGTTTATACCAATGATGACGTTATCGGCGTAGAGATAGGAGCCGCCTTAAAGAACGTCATTGCATTAGCTGCTGGAATCGTAGATGGACTTGGCTACGGAGACAATGCAAAGGCTGCTCTTATTACTAGAGGATTAGCTGAAATTTCAAGACTTGGTATTAGTTTAGGGGCCAAGCCTTATACTTTTTCAGGTTTAACAGGTATGGGAGATTTAATAGCAACGTGTACGAGCGTTCATTCTCGTAACTGGAGAGCAGGTAATCTACTTGGTAAGGGTGCAAGTCTAGAGGAAGTGCTAGAAGAAGTAGGAATGATTGTAGAAGGCGTTCGTACGACAAAAGCAGCTCATCAGCTGGCGGTAAAACAAGAAGTCGATATGCCTATTACGGCTGCTCTCCACTCTGTTCTTTTTGAAAATGTACACCCGAAAGAAGCGGTGGATTCACTAATGCACCGTACGAAAAAAAATGAATTGGAAGATTATAAGACGTTTTAAAAATTGACATAAAGAAGAGTTGTATGAAAAAACAACTCTTTTTTCATGTGATATAATATTTTCATGAAAGGTGGGGAAACTCTTGTTACTAGTCTCTTCAATGGACAAAATGTGGATATCCTTTGGTTCCATGGGATGTATGTTTATGGCTATGTTATTAATGTTTTTTGTTAAAAATAAATTTTCTAACCGAATCCTAAAATTCATCTTTGGTCTAATAGCATACATATTACTATTCATAGGATTTATCACAATGGTTTATATCATTTTCAATCCAACAAAAGCTTAGTAAGGAGATTCGGATGAAAAAACTATTATTAACAGTTATGGCGATGGTTGTACTAGTATTAAGTGGATGTGGTTTTAAAGGTGGTTACGAGCCAGAAAACCTATTACCTTATGAAGACCAGCTAAATTCCGTTCAAACTGCAGTAGAGAGCTTTAGAGAAGCTTCAGGTGGTTTGTTGCCTATTAAAACACGTGAGCAGGAAACAGATCAATATATAAAATATCCAATAGATTTTAAGAAAATTGTTCCCGCATACTTAGGGAAAACTCCGGCTAATTCATTCGAAGCAGGTGGAATTTATCAGTATGTTTTAATGGACGTGGAGGAAAATCCAACTGTTAAATTGGTAGATTTGCGTATTGCAGATACATTGCGTGATATTAACTATCGAAAAGGTATTAATGGCTATGGCCCTATTGCTGAGACAATCACGGAAGGGGTCTATAAGCTAGATTATAAAAAAATGGGCTACAAGAATGAATTATCTGTTCAAAGCCCTTATTCCGACACAATGCTCCCTTTAGTGGCTACTGGAGACGGAAAAGTGTATGTAGACTATTCGATTGAGCTAAATCGAATGCTACAAGACACAGAAGTCAATGTGAAGCCAGGTGATGATATACGTTTTCTGCTAACAGACAACTTCGCAATTGTTCCTGCATATTCATTGCCATATACAGTCGATGAAAATAACGAACCAGTTTTTATGCTCAATAAATAACAACATAGGAAACGTTTCATGTGTTATGCATGAAACGTTTTTTTAGTGCATATATTAAATTGCGAAGAAAGGAGAATACCGATGTCTAGTAAACTGTATGAACAAATAGCAGAAAGAACAAATGGCGATGTGTATCTTGGTGTAGTAGGTCCGGTTAGGGTAGGTAAATCTACGTTTGTCAAAAGAGTAATGGAGCTAGTTGTAATACCGAATATTGTTGAGGAATCAGAAAGATTACGAGCACAAGACGAACTTCCACAAAGCTCTCCTGGAAACGTCATCATGACTGCAGAACCTAAGTTCGTTCCAGCCCATGGCACTAATATATACTTGGGAGAAGAACAACTGCGGCTGCAAATTAGATTAGTAGATTGTGTAGGTTATATGATTGATGGTATTAAAACCCACTCAGGTGAAGAGGGGCAAAAACTTGTCCATACACCATGGCACAATGACGCTATTCCGTTTGAAGAAGCAGCGAGAATTGGGACTGACAAAGTCATACGCGATCATTCCACAATCGGAATTGTAGTGACGACCGATGGCACTGTGAATAATATTCCAAGAAGAGCAGCTGAATCAGCGGAAAATGAAATTATCACTCAACTAAAGGAAATAGGAAAGCCTTTTGTTATTGTTGTAAATAGTAAAACGCCTGGCCATTTAGAAACACTTCAATTATGTGAAGAGCTTCAAAAATACCATGAGGTGCCTGTAATTCCAGTCGCTGTCGATAGAATGACTGCGGATGAAATTCAGTACATACTCCAACAGGCGCTTTATGAATTTCCAATTACGGATATTGAACTGGTAAAACCTGATTGGACAGATGTATTGGAACCAGATCATTTTGTGAACAATCAAATTACGACTTCTTTACAGGAGTGGTTGCAAATTGTTTCTAAAATGAGAGATGTCAAAGAGTTGGCTTCAAAATTTAAAGAAGTACCATTTATTAAAACCGCAGAGGTGATAGAAGCAGATCCAGGTAGGGGCTCTGCTTGTATTCAAATAGATCTTAAGCCAGAGGTATTTCAAGAAGTTTGCGATGAATGGCTAGATGAACCGATTACGTCTAAAAAAGATTGGCTCTTGTTTGTGAAGGAGGCTTCAACAGCTAAAAAAGCATATCATCGATTTGCCGATGCTCTTGAAGCAGCAAAAACTACTGGTTATGGAGTATCTTTGCCATCAATACAAGACTTCCAGCCTTCTGCACCTGAAATTATTAAGCAAAATAATTTCTTCGGGGTTAGTTTAAAGGCTAAGGCATCCTCTCTTCATATTATTCGTGTAGATATGGAAGCGGAATTTGCCCCACTTTTGGGCTCAGAATTTCATAGTCAGCAGCTTCTAAAGGATTTAAAACATGGGTTCTTACATGACCGAGATGCATTATGGGAAACACAAGTTTTTGGAACTTCTCTTGTAGAGGTTATGAAAGAAAGCATTCGATATAAAACAGAAAGTGTTAGTCAGGTTGCGAAGAAGAGAATGCGTCAAACAATTGAAAGAATGGTAAATGAGGGAGACCGTGGTATGGTTACCTTTATTTTATAAATATGATTTGGGGCTTTTTGCGACTATGCAAAAAGTCCCGTTATTTTGTTAAATTACCTTTTTTTTTAGGAAAGTTGCTCAAACACAGACAAATAGTGTTGCGAAGGGTTTTCGGTTGTGATACTCTTTTTACAGGATTGAAGCTTATCTTCCTTTGAGAGGAGGTGAATAGTATGAATAAAACAGAATTAGTGAACTCTGTAGCAGAGGCTGCTGATTTATCTAAAAAAGATGCATCTAAAGCGGTTGAAGCTGTATTTGAATCAATTCAAACTGCTCTTGCAGATGGTGAAAAAGTTCAATTAATCGGTTTTGGTAACTTCGAGGTTCGTGAACGTGCTGCACGTAAAGGACGTAACCCTCAAACAGGTAAAGAAATCGACATCGCTGCTAGCAAGGTGCCTGCTTTTAAACCAGGTAAAGCACTTAAAGATGCAGTAAAATAATGGATGATGTAGTACATAGAACGGTTACTGTGAAGCTTGCTTCATGGTAGCCGTTCTTTTCTTTTTATTATATAATATTAATTTGTGTTGTCTGTGAAGTGAAAATTATTTCTTATCTGCGTTTCATATGCTAAGATACATACGACATATTATGCAGTTTTATCTAGGGGGTCAGCAGATGACGAAGGTCAATCTGAAAAAAATAGAAGATGCAGTGACGATGATTTTAGAAGCTATTGGGGAGGATCCTACAAGAGAAGGATTACTGGATACTCCAAAAAGAGTTTCTAAAATGTATGCAGAAATGTTTGAAGGGCTTCATCAAGATCCAAAAGAACATTTCAAAACAGTTTTTAATGAGGAGCATGAGGAACTAGTTTTAGTAAAAGATATACCTTTTTTCTCTATGTGTGAACATCATTTAGTACCTTTTTATGGTAAGGCACATGTAGCATACATACCTAGAGATGGAAAAGTGACAGGGCTTAGTAAGCTTGCTAGAGCGGTAGAAGTTACAGCAAGAAGACCTCAGCTTCAAGAAAGAATTACTTCTACAATTGCGGACGACATTATGGAAATGATTAACCCACATGGCGTTTATGTTGTCATTGAGGCTGAGCATATGTGTATGACGATGCGCGGGATAAAAAAACCAGGCGCTAAGACAGTAACTGCTGTAGCAAGAGGTATATACGAAACAGACGAGATTAAACGTTCAGAGGTTTTATCGTTTATCCAAATGAAATAACTACTTTTGAGGATAGTAAATAATATGGTATGATGAATTTAGATTATGAACAAAGGAGACTATTGTAATGTCTAGTTCAGATTTTATCGTTATAAAGGCAGAGGAAGATGGAGTACAAGTGATAGGCTTGACTCGTGGCTCAGATACTAAATTTCACCATTCAGAAAAACTTGATACAGGTGAAGTAATGATCGCTCAGTTTACAGAGCATACATCTGCAATGAAAATTAGAGGTAAAGCTTCTATTCATACAGACAATGGAATTATCCAAAGTGATTCTAAGAAATAATTAACCTAAATGGCCAATAATCGCTAGTTATAATATATTTGATCATGACAGATTAAAGCTAACTGCGATTGGGAAATGGAGTAAAGTGTATGAATGAATCTTTGATTAAACATCATATAGAACAATATAAAAAAGATATTCTCATGCAAATACAGCATAATACTCTGTTAAAATATGCAGGAATACCTGTTATTGATGAAGATCGTTTGTTTTTTACACTTTTACCGCTACTCAATGGGGAAGAATGGGCTGAAGCGAACAAACAATCAACCATTGCCGTATCCCTTATTTTTGCAGCACTTGCCGCTCATGATTTGGTGAAGGAACAAAACGCAACGACAAAAGAGCAGCAATTACAAGTATTAGCTGGAGATTATTATAGTGGGAAATATTATCAGCTATTAGCTAAGGGGAAGCAAATTGAGTTAATTCAAATCTTTTCCTCAGGAGTCTCATCTATCACGGAGCATAAAACAAGATTTTATGATCACTTAGATTACTCATATGGAGAGCTTATGCAATCTATTCAATTGATCGAAAGCAAGCCAATTGAACAATTTATGGAGCACTTTTCCTACAATGAGTATGTATTTATCATGAAAGAAGCTTTACTTCTTCTAGCTCTAAGAAGAGAGTTAACTGCATATGAAAATAGGGAAGAAACATTTTATATCCGAAACTCATTCCTGCTACAGACTAAGATAGAAACTCTTCGCGCTGAAATGGAAGCGGTTGAAAAAAATTTGGTGCGCGATGTAAGATACTCGAATATATTAAAAGAAAATGTAAAGCATGCGATTTTAGAGCGAGTGACCGAACAAGCTTTAAAAAGCAGTTGAGAGAAGGTTTAACACATGGGAAAAACAAAAGAACAGCATGTCCATGAAGTTTTTGAGAAAATCTCTGAGAACTACGATTCTATGAATTCTGTCATAAGCTTTCAACAGCACAAAATTTGGCGCAGCGATACGATGAAAGCAATGCAGGTTAAAGACGGAAGCAGCGCCTTAGACGTTTGCTGTGGTACGGCGGACTGGACAATTGCAATAGCGAAAGAGGTTGGTCCTACAGGAACAGTTAAAGGGCTAGATTTTAGTCAAAATATGCTGAATGTAGGAAAAGAAAAAGTAAAGGAAATTCCACAAATAGAATTGATTCATGGAAATGCTATGGAATTGCCCTTTGAAGACAATACATTCGACTATGTAACTATTGGATTTGGTTTACGAAATGTTCCGGATTATAAACAAGTGTTGCAAGAAATGAATCGAGTAGCTAAACCAGGCGGTATGATTGTTTGTTTAGAAACCTCTCAGCCGGATTCCAAGCTTTTTAATGCTGGATTCCGCTTTTACTTTAGATATATCATGCCAGTTTTCGGAAAGCTTTTTGCTAAGAGCTACAAAGAGTATTCTTGGTTACAAGAGTCTGCAAAGGAATTTCCTAATAGAGCGGAACTTGCCAAATTATTTGAAACGGTAGGAATGGTTAACGTTAATAGTAAACCATACAGCGGTGGGGCAGCAGCCAGACATATTGGCTTTAAGAAAGATTTTTAAGTGGGGGAAGGTTTGTTTCTGTGGATAAGATGAGATTAAAACTGCTTTATTCCGATCTTAAATCGGATTTGGAAGTCATTGAAAACGAATTAGCAGCAGCTGTGAATTCTTCCTCCCACTTATTGAATGAGGCCTCGCTTCATTTGTTGCTAGCAGGGGGAAAACGAATTCGCCCTGTGTTTGTACTGCTTTCCGCTAAATTTGGAAACTATTCTATAGAGTCTATTAAGCAAGTTGCTGTTTCTGTCGAATTGATTCATATGGCATCTTTAGTCCATGATGATGTTATAGATGATGCTGAAACTAGAAGAGGCCGAGAAACGGTGAAGTCCCAGTGGAACAACCGCGTAGCTATGTATACAGGGGACTTTCTTTTTGCTAAGGCTATTGAATACATAACAGCAGTAAAAAATACATACGCCCACGAAGTTCTCTCGCACACGATGGTTGAGCTTTGTATCGGGGAGATTATTCAAATTGAGGACAAGGGTTTTGTTGATCAGACAGTTAGAGATTATTTAAGAAGAATAAAAAGAAAGACGGCAATCCTCATCTCGGCTAGCTGCGAATTAGGTGCTATTTCATCCGGAGCAGATGAAAAGACTGTTAGGCATTTAAAGAGATTTGGTTATTATGTGGGAATGTCCTTTCAGATTATTGATGACATCTTAGATTTTACATCCACTGAGGAAGAGCTAGGTAAACCAGCTGGTGGTGATCTGTTGCAGGGAAATATTACTTTACCTGTTATTTACGCAAAGAACGATCCAACTATCCATCCGCTATTGCAAAAAGTCTTTGATGGTGAAATTGAAGAGCGAGAGATGCAAGTATTACTTGACGAGATTCGTCAATCGGATGGTATAAAACGCGCTAAACAAATAAGTAATATGTATTTACAAAAGGCGCTGCATGAAGTAAAACAACTTCCAACAAACTCTGCCAAGAAATCTTTGCAAAATGTTGCATTATTTATGAGCAAACGCAACTTTTAATTGAAATTAATTGACTGTAATGTTAGTATTTTTAACGGTGGAGAAATAAAATCCATTTTATATTTGAAGGAGTGTTCATGATGGAAAAAACATTTTTAATGGTAAAACCTGACGGCGTACAACGTAACTTAATTGGAGAAATCGTTAGTCGTTTCGAGAAAAAAGGATTCCAATTAGTTGGAGCAAAATTAATGCAAATTCCTACTGAATTAGCAGAACAACACTACGGTGAGCACAAAGAACGTCCATTCTTCGGAGAACTAGTTGACTTCATCACTTCTGGACCAGTTTTTGCAATGGTTTGGGAAGGTGAAAATGTTATTTCTACAGCTCGTTTAATGATGGGTGCTACTAACCCAAAAGAATCTGCTCCAGGAACTATTCGTGGTGACTTCGCAGTAACTGTTGGAAAAAACATTATCCACGGTTCTGATGCACCTGAAAGCGCTGAGCGTGAAATTGGATTATTCTTCAAGCAAGAAGAGCTAGTATCTTACTCTAAAGATGCTAACAAATGGGTTAACTAATTTAAATGTATGAATAAAACCAATTCTCTTAATGGTGAGTTGGTTTCAGACTGTAGACAAACTCAAAGAAATTTGAAATTGTTTATAGTCTTTTTTTATTTACAATACATATAAGAAATTGTCGAATTCCATTATGGGCACGGCCTCAGCCTTCTTCCTCTCTACGCTCAGCCCCGGTGCTTCGCCTTGTGCTGTTAGCGTAAGAGTCTTCGCGCCTTCCATTTCAATCGACCATTGTCGGCATATTTAAAAAGTGTTGAGTATCATGATGACTAAAAGTCTAATCAATGAATGTGAACAACTTGAAATGCTAATGTTTAAGCCACTTGGCCAAAGCACCAGTTGTCCGTAAATTAAATGCAATGATTAATTCCTTTTCATTTATCCATTGGTAGAACTTCTTTACTCTACTACTAAGAGACCACCACCTCCTTTCTATGTGTTTGCTTATCTTCGCTAAATTCCTTCTAATCCTATGTTTTATATTTTATCTAACAAAAAAGAATTTAAAGTAAATGTTCATATTTATCTGTTTTTTAACTATATTCTAAACGAATAGATTGCGCTATACTTTATAGATAGGCTAGTGGAAGGGAACGATATTATTTGCAAGATTACATAAAATTTGTCGAATCTATTAAAAGAAAAACTGGTATTGATTTAGCTTTATATAAGGAAGCCCAAATGAAACGTCGCTTAACGTCATTATATGAAAAAAAAGGATATAAGAATTTTATTTCTTTCTTTGAGGCGATAGACAAAGACCGAGATCTTCTGAATGAGTTTTTAGACAGGATGACTATTAATGTATCAGAATTTTATCGAAACAGTAAGAGATGGGAAGTATTACAACAAAAAATTTTTCCAAAGCTGTTAGCCGAAAATAAGCGATTAAAAATATGGAGTGCTGCGTGCTCAACAGGAGAAGAGCCCTATACTACAGCCATGGTGCTTTCAAACCATCTACCATTGTCTCAAATATCAATTATAGCGACTGATATAGATGAAAATGCAATCCAAAGAGCGAAGGTAGGTATCTATCCCGAAAGGTCATTGGCCGAGGTACCAGTTGAAATGAAGAATAAGTATTTTGAGAAGCAAACTTCATTTTATAAAATAGATGATATTATTAAACGAACAGTTACCTTTAAAAAGCATAATCTTTTAATGGATACATACGAGAAAAATCTCGATCTGATTATTTGTCGCAATGTCATGATTTATTTTACGGAAGAAGCTAAAGACCAAATTTACCAAAGTTTTAGCAACTCATTACGTCCTGGTGGGATACTTTTTGTTGGCAGTACAGAACAAATTTTTAATCCTACTAAATACGGATTTGAACCGGAGGATACTTTTTTCTATAGAAAAAAGTAGTAAGATTGCATTAAGTTTGGCTAAGCAAGGAATTAGTGGCATTTAATGAGGAACTGTCCGATAAAAAACGGACAGTTTTTCTTCTATACTTTAAGTTTATATGTTATAGTTGAAAACAAATACTTTAGCGAGTTGAAGGGGGAAAGCGTTTTGCGTTATTTAACAGCAGGTGAGTCACATGGACCACAACTAACAGCCATTATAGAGGGTTTACCAGCCCAATTAGAGATTACAGGTGAAAAGATAAACAAGGAATTAAAACGACGTCAAGGTGGACATGGCCGTGGAAGACGTATGCAAATAGAAAAAGATACAGTTGCCATCACAGCAGGAGTGCGTCACGGTAAATCACTAGGATCTCCAGTCTGCCTAGTAGTTAATAATGATGATTGGAAACATTGGACTCATATTATGGGCATTGAACCGCTTGGAGAAGATGTGGATCCGGACGAGATTAAAAGAAAGATTACAAGACCTCGTCCAGGTCACGCAGATCTTGTCGGTGGTATGAAATATGGCCATCGTGATCTACGAAATGTTTTAGAGCGTTCTTCTGCTAGAGAAACAACCGTCCGAGTGGCAGTTGGAGCAGTAGCAAAACAATTATTAAATGAGCTTGGTATTTCCATTGTTGCTCATGTAACCAAAATAGGCGGTATTGAAGCAAATTTAAATTTAGCAGAAGGAATGTCGATTGATGAAATTCGTGAGAGAGTGGAGGCAGACCCTGTCTATTGTTTAGATTCTGAAGCTTCTGCGAAGATGGTGGAGGCAATTGATCAAGCTAAAAAAGCTGGAGACACTATTGGAGGAATCGTTGAGGTAATAATTACTGGGATGCCTGCAGGTGTTGGAAGCTATGTTCATTATGATCGAAAGCTTGACGGTAAACTCGCTATGGCAATGATGAGTATCAATGCATTTAAGGGAGTCGAGGTTGGCTTAGGATTTGAGATGGCTAACTTGTTTGGTAGTCAAGTGCACGATCAAATCTCTTGGAACAAAGAAGAGGGATATGTTCGTGATACAAACAGACTTGGTGGTATCGAGGGAGGTATGTCAACAGGAATGCCGATTGTTGTAAGGGGTGTGATGAAGCCTATACCAACATTATATAAACCATTACAAAGTGTCGATATCGATACAAAGGAGCAGTTTAAAGCAAGCATTGAACGATCTGATAGCTGTGCAGTACCAGCAGCATCTGTAGTAGCAGAAAACGTTATTGCCTGGGAGGTTGCTTCAGCTGTATTAGATACTTTTAAAGGCGATCAAATGGATATTTTAAAAGCAGATATTGAAAGACATAGAGCGTATACAAAGGGGTTTTGAACATGATTATCCCAGTTAAAACAAATGCCTCTGTTTACGAGGTGCATCTTGGAGAAGGCATCCTTGAGGATTTTTCCTTCAGAAATAAAAAAAAGCTAGAAGACTATGATCAGTTAATTATCGTAAGCGATGAAATTGTTTGGAGTTTACATGAGGACTATGTAAGAGAAAATTTTACCGCTCCGTTTAAAATATGTATTGTTCCAACTGGCGAGTCCTGTAAAACCTTTGAATCCTATTTAAATGTACAAACCTTTCTTTTACAGGAGGGAGCTACACGGAACTCCGCTCTATTTGCTTTTGGGGGAGGGGCTGTAGGAGATTTAACAGGGTTTGTTGCAGCTACCTTTATGCGAGGCATTGCATTCTATCAAATCCCTACTACTATCCTTGCACATGACAGCTCTGTTGGTGGGAAAACAGCGATTAATCATCCGATTGGAAAGAATATGATAGGTGCTTTTTATCAGCCGAAAGAAGTGATTTATGATTTTCACTTTTTAAAGACACTTCCTCTAAGAGAGGTTAAGTCCGGCATGGCTGAGGTTATTAAGCATTCACTTATTAGCGATAATAAGTGGGTGGAGGAATTTTACCAGCTTACTTCATTAAGTAATTTAGATAAACATCAATTGTTACAATGGCTGGATAAGGGGATTCGTGTCAAAGCCAAAATTGTTGAAATGGATGAAAAAGAGAACAGCTTCCGAAAATATCTCAACTTTGGGCATACATATGGTCACGCAGTAGAAGCCTCCATCGGATACGGAAAGATTTCACATGGGGAAGCAGTAATGATTGGAATGATTCCAGCACTAATGCTTAGTGAAAAGTTCGGCAATCTGCCTAATGGCTTTGCAAAATCATTTTACTCGCTGGCTATTAGACTTGGATATGATATAAAGCAGGTTTTAGCATGTCCCTTTGAGAAATTGGCGGATTTCATGCTGAAGGATAAAAAGACAATGAAAAAGCAACTGCATTTTGCATTACTTGACACCATTGGGGTGCCTTTTATAAAGGTTGTTCCAATGGAAGACATAAAACAGTGTGACGAACAATTACGAAAATGGATAATGGAGGGGAAATAATTGATTAGAGGCGTTAGAGGAGCAACAACAGTGGATGCAGATTCTAATGAGCAAGTATTGCAAGAAACGTCCCGTCTTGCTTTAGAAATGGTCAAGGCGAACGACATTGATCCTGAGTCAATCGCTTCTGTCATTATTAGCACCACTACGGATATTACTTCAGCTTTTCCTGCGAGGGCTGTGAGAGGTATAGAAGGATGGTCGTACGTCCCGGTAATGTGTACGCACGAAATGAATGTCCCGGGTGCGCTAGAGAAATGCATACGTTTAATGATGCATGTCAATACAGAGAAATCACAAAAGGAAATTCAACACATATATTTAAACAAGGCAATTCAATTGAGACCAGACTTATTAAAAAGATAATAATAGAATTGGGGTAAATAGAATGAAATTCAAAAAACAAATTGCTGGATTACAAGCATACCAACCAGGAAAAACAATGGATGAAGTTAAGAAGGCCTTTAATCTTGAAACGGTTACAAAGCTTGCATCTAACGAAAATCCATATGGTGCTTCACCAAAAGTAAAGGAATTTTTGGCAAATGCTAATATAGATTTTGCTTTATATCCAGATGGATATGCCTCTAAGCTTCGCGCTGCGGTTGCTAACCATTTGAATATTTCCGAAAAGCAATTGTTATTTGGTAACGGCTCTGACGAGAATATATTAATCGTTTCCAGAGCGATTCTAGAGCCTGGTTTAAATACTATTATGGCAGATTTAACTTTTGGTCAATACAAGCATAATGCCGTGGTGGAGGGCGCAGAAGCACGTACTGTTCCTCTTACAGCAGAGGGAGAGCATGATTTAGAAAAAATGCTTGCGGCCATCGATGAAAACACAGCAATTGTTTGGATTTGTAATCCTAATAATCCTACCGGGACACTAACTCCAAGCGATAAGATAAAGGCTTTTGTAGAGCAAGCACCAAGTGATGTATTAATCGTATTAGATGAAGCTTATACAGAGTACATCACGGATAATAGTTATGAAGATTCTATTCAGTTAATAGAAAAACATCCCAATGTTTTAGTGATGCGTACCTTCTCAAAAGCTTATGGGCTAGCAAGCTTCCGTGTAGGTTACGCAGTAGGTTCTGAGGAAGTAATTAGTCAGCTAGAGCCGACAAGAGAGCCATTTAACAATACAGTCATCTCTCAGGAAGTAGCCATATTAGGACTGAGCGATCAGCAATTCATCGCTGATTGCAAGGAAAAAAATAATGCTGGGAAATCTCAATTCGAAGCATATTGTAAAGAGAGAAAGCTGCACTTCTATCCTTCTCACACAAATTTTATTTTGATGGAAGTAAAAGCAGATAGTGACGTAGTTTTCCAAGGGCTTATGCAGCGTGGATATATCGTTCGCAGTGGTAATGCTTTAGGAAAACCAGGGTATCTTCGAATTACTATTGGAACAAAAGAACAAAATGAAGAATTACTTCAAAAACTAGATGAAGTATTGACAGAGGTAGGGGTAATTTAATGAAACAAACCATCTTCATTATTGGACTTGGTCTCATAGGAGGCTCTCTAGCTTTAGGGTTAAAGAGGAAAGAAGGTTTGACTATTGTAGGCTATGATAGCAATGAAAATTCTCTTGTTACTGCTAAAAAGCTAGGGGTAATTGATGAAATTGCTTCTAATATGGAAGATGCTGCACAGCAAGCAGATATTATCGTGTTTGCAACTCCAGTCAGTATAACAATTGACCTTATGAAGCTGCTTCCAACATGGAAACTAAAAGAAAATGTGATCATTACGGACACGGGTAGCACGAAGAATGAAATAATGAATGCCGCTGAAGTACTTAAGGATTTTGGAATTACTTTTATTGGGGGGCATCCGATGGCTGGCTCCCATAAAAGTGGTATAGGAGCAGCTCGTGCCTATTTGTTTGAAAATGCTTATTATATGCTTACTCCCTTTGTAGACGAAGCGGAGGAAAATTTAAAGAGACTTAAGGATATTTTGCTAGTTACTAAAGCAAAGCTCGTTGAGATTAGTGCACAGGAGCATGACCATATGACAGCAACTGTTAGCCACTTCCCTCATTTAATAGCAGCCTCACTTGTACATCAACTGTCTGAGGAAAATAAGAGCTTTCCTTTTACAAAGCAGCTAGCAGCAGGTGGTTTTCGAGATATAACTCGTATTGCTTCTTCCAATCCGATTATGTGGAGAGACATAACGATGCAAAACCGCCAGGAAATTAGTAATCAGCTTCAGCTTTGGACGGAGGAGATGTTACGATTAAAGCATCTTATAGAAAAGGCAGACCAAAAAGATATCGAGGAATACTTTGCACAGGCAAAACAAATTCGAGATGATCTACCAATTGCTCAAGGAGCACTATATAGTGTATATGACCTGTATGTGGATGTTCCGGATTATGCCGGTGTTATCTCCGAAGTTATTGGTTATTTAGCAAAAGAAGATATAAGTATAACAAACTTGCGTATTGTGGAAACAAGAGAAGACATATTTGGTATTTTGGTCATTAGCTTTCAGTCGATGGAAGACCGTGCGAAGGCTGTTAAGTGTATTGCTACTCATACCTCATTTGATACATACATTGCTTAGGGAGGGATCTACGATGTCAGATAAACTATTAAATTTTGATAAGCCTTCCTTACAAGGAAGTATTAAAATACCAGGGGATAAATCAGTTTCTCATCGTTCTATTATGTTTGGGGCTATCGCAGAAGGAACTACAACAGTAGAAGGCTTCCTACAGAGTGATGATTGCTTAAGTACAATTGATTGCTTCTCAAAGCTGGGTGTTGATATAAAGGTAGAAGAGGACCGTGTAGAAATAAAAAGCAACGGGATTTCTACATGGAAAGAACCTGATGAGATTTTATATACTGGTAACTCTGGAACTACAACTCGTTTAATGCTTGGAATATTAGCAGGATCTAATATCTCCTCTGTACTTATAGGGGATGAGTCGATTCAAAAAAGGCCTATGAAAAGAGTTACAGAGCCATTAAAGCAAATGGG
The DNA here is from genome assembly GCF_038626375.1 of Psychrobacillus sp. FSL K6-2843. Classification (NCBI taxonomy): domain Bacteria; kingdom Bacillati; phylum Bacillota; class Bacilli; order Caryophanales; family Bacillaceae; genus Psychrobacillus; species Psychrobacillus sp. FSL K6-2843. The sequence goes on from NZ_CP152021.1 coordinate 1,794,968, forward strand.
CGCAAAACTGATTGGTCGAGCAAATGGACAGTACACCCCAATAGCAGTGGAGGGGTCAAATTTGCAGGCCATCCATTATAAAATGCCTGTAGCAAGTGCTCAAGTTAAATCTGCTATATTATTAGCTGCTTTGAACGCTGAAGGTGAAACAACAGTAGAAGAAATAGAGACTACTCGTGACCATACAGAAAAAATGCTTAGTCATTTTGGAGTAAATATTCAAGTTGAGGACAGAATGATTCGTCTTCACGGTGGGCAAAAGCTAACAGGTACTCATGTAATAGTGCCTGGGGATATATCATCTGCTGCCTTTTTCTTGGTTGCGGGGGCTATTTCTCCAAAGAGTAGGTTGGAGCTGACCAATGTAGGGTTAAATAAAACTCGGACAGGGATCATTGACGTATTACAATCTATGGGTGCATCTTTAACAATCGATATGTCAGAAAATACAAGTCACGAGCTAATCGGTGCTTTGACTATTGAGACGTCAGATTTAAAAGGTACAACTATAGGAGGCGATCTAATTCCTAGATTAATAGATGAGATACCAGTAATAGCTCTTCTAGCAACTCAAGCTAAGGGAAAAACAATTATCAAAAATGCAGAAGAATTAAAAGTAAAAGAAACAAATCGCATAGACGCAGTTGTTAATGAACTACGAAAACTTGGAGCTAATATTACTCCTACAGAAGACGGGATGATCATAGAAGGGCCAACTCCATTGCATGGCGGAGAATTATTGACTTACGGAGACCATCGTATTGGGATGATGGCTGCTATTGCAGCACTAATTACAGAAGGATCGGTATCAATCGACAATCATGAATGTATTGCTGTTTCTTATCCAAATTTCTTTGAACATATAGAAAAAGTCACGAAACAATAACTTTTCCATAACTCTCCCTAATAAGGAGAGTCTTTTTCTTGTTCTACTTTAAAAGTTCTTGTACGATTAATAAATGAGAAGGAATGGTGATGATATGGAAAGAATGATGCCCTTTATTCGAGTAATGGAGAATGGAGATATAGAAAAGTTAGGAGTAATGCTGGACGCTTTCTTGCTAGAAGGAGATCCGGATGAGCAGTATGAGTTAGCTGATATGTTGACAGAGTATGGATTTGTCCAAGAGGCATTAAAGCTTTTAGAGCATTTAAACTTTATATTCCCAGAAGAGGATCAGCTCAAAATAGATCAGGCACAATTATATTTAGAATTGAATAAAGAAGACGATGCTTTGGAAATGCTAAGCAATATAGAAAAGAAAAGTGAGTCCTATCCACAGGCTTTGCTTACTTTAGCTGATTATTATCAAATGATTGGTTTATATGAGGTTGCTGAACATAAAATAAATGAAGCAATTGCTATTTTACCAAAAGAGCCATTACTGCAATATGCAAAAGGCGAGCTATTGTTTGAAACGGGGAGATATTTAGAGGCTGCGCGATTAATGGAGGAGCTGTTAGCTTCTCAAAATGAGCTACAAGGAGTGAATTTGCCTTTAAAAGTAGCTGAAATTTATAGTGCTGGTGCTGCTTATGAAGAGGCGATTCCTTATTACACAGATGCATTAAAGAAGGAAGCGGCCCCTGAAGTTCTATTCCAAGCTGCTTATGCTTTTTTCCAAGCTAGACAATATGAAACTGCAGCAAAACATTTAAATCATCTTTTAGAAATTGATCCAGATTTCTTCTCAGGGTATATGCTCCTGGCAGAAACTTATGCAATGCTGGAAAAGAACGAGGAAGCATTAGAGGCTATTACAAACGGAATAGCTCGAGATGAATTTGAAAAAGAATATTATTTATTTGCAGGTAAAATTTCATTGAAATTGGGTAGAGTGAAGGAAGCAGAAAGTTTTCTTCAGCAAGCTATAGCATTAGATCCGGAATATATGGATGCTATCTACATACTTTCTTCTTTATTTTCACAGGAAGAGATGGATGAAGAACTGATTGAACTATACGAGGCCTTAAAACAAGAGCAATTTGAATGGTCATCTATGTATCCACTTCTAGCAGAGGCATATGAACGTTTAGAAATGTATGAAAAAGCATACGAATTTTATAAACTTGCATATACTGAACATAAAGAGGATGTAGCATTTTTAGAAAAATACTTATACTTCCTTTTAGAAGAAGGTAAACGTGAAGAAGCTAAAGAAATCATTTCCAAATTGCAGAAGCTTCAGCCTGAAAACAGTGAATGGTTTGACATGATGGAATAAAGATAGGAAGGAGAGGTTATGTGACTGCTTCTGTTTCAGTTGGCGAGAAAAAAGAGTTTGTCCGTTGGTTTTTGAAAAAGTATCAAATGAAAAGAAGAGAGTGCGTGTGGATTTTAAATTACTTAATAAGCCATGAAACAATGTTGAACAATGTACATTTTGTGGAGGAAGCTCATTATTGCCCTCGTGCTATGATTATGTCTGTAACTACTTCCTCCGGAATACCTTTTAGATTCTATAAAGGTAGTATCATGACCGCGGATGCAGAAAAATCATTTCATGATCTTCGATTGCACCCAGAGGAAGAAATGTATATTCAGTTGAACTTTCAAACTCTTCCTCCTAGTCCGGAGTACCTAGCAGTTTTAGAAGAGAACCCATATATGCCGAAATACTTGCATATTAGTGAAAAAGATAAGATGATAGCAGAAGATATATTGACAGAAAGCTTGCAATCTTTTCAGGCTGAGCAGTTGAAAAAACAGATTGATCAAGCAATTGACGAAAACAATAAAGAAAAATTTCTCGAGCTTTCCGCATTGTGGAAAAATCTTCCGTATAGAGAAAAATAGGAGAGATGAGATTATCATGCATTGGAACGGAAAAGATAGCGCAGTTTTTCAAGCACAAAAAGAATATATAGACACAGCAATAATTCCACTAATATTAATAGACGGTTCAGAGCATGGCTTCCCATTTGCTGCTTCTGCAGCTGATTTTACCTTATCGTTAGCCAACACAATTGAAAATCAGTTTAAAGGAAGGATTGTATTATTTCCTTCCTTCTCTTACACGAATAATCAGGACAAGCTATCATTACTTGATGCTTGGAATGAGGAATTAAAAAAAGCTGGGTTTAAACACACATTTTACGTTACTTCTGATAGAGAGTGGAGTACAATGGGGGAGGATCAAAATGTAATATGGTTCCCATCAATACCACTTGATTCCATGGATCAAAAAATGAAAATATCCGTATTGGAAGATCAATTAAGACAATTAATCCCGCTTTTTGCAAAAAAATGGGCAAATTCGTGACAATATCTTTCATTAATTGTTCACAAAGTTCATAATTCGTGGCAGGAATTATTGACCTTCTATTTTTATTGATATATCATTGAAATGTCCTAGTATTATTAATTCAAGCAAGTATGTCCATTGGACTGACCTTTAAGTTAGAGGGGGGAAAAGGATGAGTAACAATAAAGTATCAAGACGTCAATTTTTAAGTTATACATTAACGGGTGTTGGCGGATTTATGGCTGCAGGTATGCTAATGCCAATGGTACGTTTTGCAGTTGATCCTGTATTGCAAAAATCAGAAGGTGGAGACTTCGTACTGACTGAGAAGAAAATTGCAGATCTTACAGATGTGCCTGAACGAGTAGACTTTACTTTTGAACAGGTAGACGGCTGGTACAAGTCTGATGTAACTAGTTCTGCATGGGTTTACAAAGAAGGAGACAGCGTAATCGCATTATCTCCAATCTGTAAGCACTTAGGATGCACAGTCAACTGGGAAGGTGACCCAGCGCACAAAAACCAATTTTTCTGTCCATGTCACGCAGGTCGTTATGAGAAAAACGGACAGAATGTTGCAAAAACACCACCTCTAGGTCCGTTGGATCAATTTGAAGTACGTGAAAATGACGGTTTCTTAGAAATTGGAAAAGCTATAACTAACACATTAGTTTAATGTAAGGGGGTACGACATCAGTGCTTAATAAAATCTATGATTGGGTGGATGAACGTCTTGATATTACACCTATATGGCGTGATATCGCAGACCATGAAGTACCAGAACACGTAAACCCTGCACATCATTTCTCAGCATTTGTTTATTGTTTCGGAGGATTAACTTTCTTCATCACAGTTATTCAAATTCTTTCTGGTATGTTTTTAACAATGTATTACGTACCTGATATCGAGAATGCATGGGAATCTGTTTACTACCTTCAAAACGAAGTAGCATTCGGTGAAATCGTGCGTGGGATGCATCACTGGGGAGCATCACTTGTAATTGTTATGATGTTCTTACATACTTTGCGTGTATTCTTTACTGGTTCTTACAAAAAACCTCGTGAACTAAACTGGATGGTCGGAGTATTAATTTTCGCTGTTATGTTAGGTTTAGGATTTACAGGTTACCTACTTCCTTGGGACATGAAAGCATTGTTCGCTACAAAAGTAGGTATTGAAATTGCCGCATCTGTTCCAGTTATTGGTGGCATGATCAAAACGTTATTAGCTGGTGATGAAACAATCATCGGTGCACAAACATTAACAAGATTCTTCGCGATTCATGTATTCTTCTTGCCAGCTGCTCTTTTTGCTTTACTTGCAGCTCACTTTATCATGATTCGTCGTCAAGGTATTTCTGGGCCACTATAATGGGTAAGTGGAACAGATAATTCTTAAAAGGAGGGGACAATATGCATCGCGGAAAAGGTTTGAAATTTGTTGGAGATTCTCGTGTAACGGATCCTTCTAGCCGTAAAAAGAAAACTCCTAAAGACTATTCTGAGTATCCAGGTAAAACAGAAGCTTTCTGGCCTGATTTCTTGTTAAAAGAATGGTTAGTTGGAGCAGTATTTTTAGTCGGTTATTTAGTATTGACAGTTGCACATCCATCGCCGTTAGAGCGACCAGCTGATCCAACGGACACAGCTTATATTCCTTTACCTGACTGGTATTTCCTATTTTTATATCAATTATTAAAATACGAATTTGCTTCTGGACCATATAATATTATTGGTGCAATCGTTATGCCAGGTCTTGCTTTCGGAGCACTTTTACTAGTACCATTCTTAGATACAAGCAAGGAAAGAAGCCCATGGAAACGTCCTTTACCAACTGGTTTCATGCTTCTAGCAATCGCATCCATCATTTTCTTAACTTGGGAATCTGTAGCAAACCATGACTGGGAAGCTGCTAAAGCACAAGGTGAAATTAGAGAAGAAGTCGCTGTGGAAATTGATGAAACAGCACCAGGCTATGAAATTTATCAGGGATCTTCCTGTATAGGTTGTCATGGTAATGCATTTGAAGGCGGTATAGGTAAGCCACTTATTGGTTTAGAATATACAGCTGAAGAAATTGTTAATATTGCTCATGAAGGGATTGGAACTATGCCACCTGGCTCTTTCCAAGGAACAGAAGAGGAATTACAACAGCTTGCTGAGTTTATAACAACCTTACAGCCAGTAGAATAATCTTTACTATTAAGGGAGTCAGGTAACTGGCTCTCTTTTTTTAGCTATAAATTTTTTAATGGTACAACTATGTTACAAAATAACTTAATTATAAAAAAGAGGAGATTGGGTAATATATATGTTAATGCATTTAAAGATGTTGCTTTACAACAAATCCTTTATGTGGTTAATGTTTTTTGTAAATCTTCTGGGCACGATTTATGGTTACATTTGGTATGAAGGGCAATTATCTGTTACTGAAGCTAAGTTTTTAATGTTTGTACCAGACAGCCCGACCGCGAGTCTTTTCTTTACGATAGCTCTTCTTGGCTGGCTGCTTAAAAAGAATTGGAAGCTAATAGAAGCATTAGCGCTAATTACATTAGTTAAATACGGTTTATGGGCTGTAGTTATGAATATATGGACATATCTGGAAACTGGAGGTATTGGATGGATGGGATGGATGCTAGTTGCATCTCATTTTGCTATGGCTTTACAGGCTGTTTTATATATTCCTTTCTATCGTTTTAAACTTGGCCATATTTTAATGGCGGCAATATGGACCTTACATAATGACGTCATTGATTACGTTTTTGGACAAATGCCAACCTATAGAAGCTTAAGTGATTATGCCAATAACATTGGTTACTTTACTTTCTGGCTATCAATTGCATGTATTCTGCTTGCAATATCCATTTATCAAAGAAGGTCAAATCATATTAGTTGATTGTAGATCAGTTTCCTATTAAAATTAGTGTTAGATATTGAGAGGGGGAAAAGTCTGTTGGGAATGTATATCATTTATTTTGCGATAATTTTATTATTGCCGATATATGCACAGATGAAAGTTAAAAGCACCTATAAAAAGTATTCTAAGGTACGTTCTACATCCGGTATGACTGGTGCAGAAGTAGCTAGACGAATTTTAGATGAAAATGGTTTATATGATGTTAAAGTAGTAGAAAGCAGCGGTTTCTTAAGTGATCATTATAATCCGATGACCAAAATTGTCGCGCTATCTAGTCATAACTTCCATGAAGCTACTGTAGCTGGTGCTGCAATAGCTGCTCATGAGGTAGGCCATGCTATTCAGCATAAGGAAGCTTACTCTTTTTTAACATTAAGACATAAATTAGTTCCGGTAGCTAATATATCTTCTAATGCATCTTGGATCTTTATTATGATTGGTATTTTTGCAACTTCAACTAACATGTTGTTATTAGGTATTATTCTATTAGCCATGGGGGTTGTATTCCAAATCGTTACTCTTCCTGTTGAGTTTAATGCCTCTAGTCGAGCTATGAATCAGATGGTTTCGTTAGGTGTTATTCGTAACGAAGAAGAGAGACACGCTAAAAAAGTATTGAGTGCAGCTGCCTTAACGTATGTAGCAGCCGCAGCGGTAGCAGTGCTTGAGCTATTACGTCTAGTCTTAATCTATACAGGTATGTCTAGAGACGAATAGTTAAAAATGAAGACTATCTTAGCTTCTGCTAGGATAGTCTCTTTGTTTTAAAATGATTTAACTATAAATAAAAAACAAAAGAGCATGTTTTGCAGAGTGAAAATGCAAGCATGCTCTTTTTATATCCTTTAGTTTAAAGGAGTGGTCTTTTTTGTTCGTCTAATGTAAAGCCCTCACCCATTACATCATTTGTTTCTGTAACTGAAACAAATGCATGGGGGTCAACAGCTGAGATGATAGTTTTTAATCGCATAATTTCATTTTTAGAAATAACGCAATATAATACTTCCCGATCTTTTTTTGTGTAATGCCCATAGCCCTTTAGGACGGTTACTCCCCGGTCCATTTCGGTTGTTATACGATTAGCAATGGCATCCTGATGTTCAGATATGATGAATGCTCCACGAGCTGCATATGCACCCTCCTGGACGAAATCTATAACTCGAGCACCTACAAATACTGCAACAAGCGTGTACATCATTGAACGGATATCCAAGAATGTTAGCCAAGAAACTAAAATAACTAATGCATCAAACATAAACATTGTTTTACCCATGCTCCAGCCCAAATATTTTTGGGCTAATCTAGCAATAATGTCAACTCCACCAGTAGTACCACCAGCTCGGAAGATGATACCAAGCCCTGTACCTATAAAGACACCAGCAAAAAGTGAGGCTAAAAATAAATCATCGCTAATCCCGAGTTGAATCTCATATATATCGAAGATTTTTAAGAAGACAGAAACTGAAAAGGTTCCTATAAGGGTATAATAAAATACTCTTCTACCTAAAAGCTTCCAACCTAAAAAGAACATAGGTATATTCAGCACAAGATTCATAACAGAAACATCTAACCCAAATACAAAATAAAGAATTAGCGTAATCCCTGAAAATCCGCCTTCTCCAAGGGCATTTTGCATATTAAAATGTACAAATCCAAAACTAAAAATTGCAGATCCCAGTATAATCATCAATATATTCTTAAATTTTAAGCCTATTCCCATTGTACCACCTCATTTAATAGTCCATACTAAATCTATAATATTTTATAGCTTTTGACAACTGTAGTGTATATTTATTACGATAAATGAGGGAGAGTGAGTTTATGAAAGAACATAAAAACATGAAAATGCTTCAACAGGAAGTAGATACATACATAAGCCAATTTAAGGAAGGATACTTTCCTCCAATGGAGCTCCTAGCAAGACTCACAGAAGAACTAGGAGAGCTTTCTAGAGAGGTTCAACATAAGTATGGTACTAAGAAAAAAAAGAATACAGAGGTACAGAAGGAACTTGCTGATGAAATGGGTGATTTCTTTTTTGTATTAATTTGTTTGGCTAACTCAGAGGGTATTGACCTAGAAGATGCTTTACAAAAAGTACTCTATAAATATAATACACGTGATAAAGATCGATGGACTAAAAAGGAGGACTCATAATGGTAATAAAAGTAGCAGTAGCAGGGCCCAGAGGCAAAATGGGAAGGGAAGCAGTTGGAACCATTATAAAAAACGAGGATTTTCTATTAGTAGGATTATTAGATTCAAAAAAAACAGAAGCTACCTTAGGAGATAATATACCGATTTATACTTCTTTAACAGTGTTAATCGAAGAAACGGCACCGGACGTTTTAGTTGATTTGACCGTACCTTCTGCTGTTTACGAGCATATTATTACTGCATTGGAGTATGGGGTAAGACCTGTTGTTGGCACTACAGGCTTTTCAGAAGTACAATTAGATAATATTAGAAACTTGGTAGAAGAAAAACAAGTCGGCTGTATTATTGCTCCGAACTTTTCTATTGGAGCCGTATTAATGATGAAGTTTGCCCAAACTGCTGCAAAATATTTACCTGATGTTGAGATAATTGAACTGCATCATGATGAGAAGGTAGATGCGCCTTCAGGGACTGCGATTAAAACTGCACAAATGATACAAAATACTAGAGAAGCTTCAGTTCAAGGTCATCCAGAAGAAGAAGAAATTCTTAAAGGTGCAAGAGGCGCTAATTTTGATGGAATGCGCATCCATAGCGTTCGTTTGCCCGGTTTAATCGCACATCAACAAGTGCTTTTAGGTGGAGATGGTCAGCTATTAACTTTAAGACACGACTCCTTCAATAGAAGTTCTTTTATGTCAGGTGTGGTTATTTCTATTAAAGAAGTGATGAATCAAAGCAAATTAGTGTATGGTTTAGAAGAAATTATCCTATAGGAGGAAGCAACATGAGAATCGCATTAGTTGCCCATGATAAGAAAAAAGAAGATATGATCCAATTTGTAACAGCTTATAAAACCATCTTAGAGGAGCATGAATTATTTGCTACTGGGACGACTGGTAAAAAGATTATTGATGAAGTAGGTTTGTCAGTCAATCGATACAAATCTGGCCCCCTAGGAGGAGACCAACAGATCGGATCAGCAATAGCCAACAATGAAATGGATATGGTTATCTTTTTTAGAGATCCACTTACAGCTCAGCCCCATGAGCCTGATGTAACTGCTTTAATACGTCTATGTGATGTTTATCAAATTCCATTGGCTACAAATATGGGGACGGCAGAAGTACTCTTAAAAGGAATCGAAGAAGGATTTTTAGATTGGCGACTGCTAGAAGAACGCCGCGGACGTTAAGGAAATGAGGATATAATATATGCGTAAATTAAAAATAGGTATCACTTGCTATCCTTCAGTCGGGGGTTCCGGTGTTATTGCAACAGAACTTGGGAAAATGCTGGCAGAAAGAGGTCATGAAATACATTTCATCACTTCTAGCGTGCCTTTCCGTTTAAACAAAATTTACCCAACCATTACCTTTCATCAGGTAGAGGTTAATAGCTATTCGGTATTTCAATATGCTCCATACGATATTGCGCTGGCAAACAAAATGGCTGAGGTAATTCAGGACGAAGGTTTAGACGTTCTGCACGTGCATTATGCTATACCTCACGCGGTTTGTGCAATATTGGCAAAGGATATGGCAAACTCAGACATTGGAATAGTTACTACATTACATGGAACTGATATTACAGTGCTAGGCTATGATTCCTCGCTTACAGGAGCTATTCAATACGGAATTGAGAAGTCTGACGTGGTAACTGCTGTCTCTAAATCCTTAGTAAAGCAAACGAGAGAACTTATAACAACGAAAAAGGATATAGAGACAATTTATAATTTTGTCGATGAAAGAGAATATCATAAAAAAGACGGTGGCAATCTTAAGGAACTCTTAGGTATAAAAGAAAATGAAAAAGTTATTATTCATGTTTCTAATTTCAGGAAGGTCAAGCATGTACCAGATGTAGTAAAAAGCTTTGAGCTCATACATAAAGAAATTCCGGCTAAGCTTTTACTAGTTGGGGATGGACCAGAAAAGCACCCGGTCATGGAATATGTAAAAGGCAAGCCGATTGAAAAGGACGTCCTATTTTTAGGGAAGCAGGAAAATGTTTCGGAATTATATGCAATTTCTGACTTGATGTTACTATTATCTGAAAAGGAGTCCTTTGGATTAGTGCTATTAGAAGCAATGGCGTGTGAGGTTCCATGTATTGGTACAGCAGTAGGAGGGATCCCAGAAGTAATAGTTCCAGGAGAAAATGGGTATCTTGTTCCTCTTGGCGATATAGAAAAAGTAGCGGAATATGGATTGAAGATTTTAAAGGACCCTATTTTACATAATCAATTAAAAGAAACAGCATTAGAGATAGTACGAACTCGTTTTAGCTCTGCACAAATAGTCGAACAATATGAAAAGATGTACGAAAGAGTGGCGAAAAACTGATGAAAGATCGATGGCCAGATGCATTTAAGGTGATTTCTAAACTGGAGGATGCTGGCTTCGAAGCATATGTAGTTGGTGGAGCAGTGCGAGACTTCGTGCGAGGAGTACAAGCGAATGATGTTGACATTACTACAAATGCCTTACCACATGAGGTAAAAACTCTTTTTGAACATACCATCGATGTAGGAATAGAGCATGGAACAGTTCTTGTCGTACTAGAAGATCCTATCGAAGTAACGACCTATAGATCTGAAACGTCTTATAGTGACTTTAGAAGGCCAGATGAGGTCCGGTTTGTCCGAACATTGAGAGAAGATCTCCATCGTAGAGATTTTACCATCAATGCAATGGCCTTGACGAAGGAAGACGAGCTAATCGACTTTTTTGGTGGTAAACAGGATTTAAAACTTAAAATTATTAAAGCGGTTGGAAATCCAAAGGAACGATTTTCTGAGGATGCTCTTCGTATGCTAAGGGCAATTCGTTTTTCCTCTCAACTAAATTTTTCCTTAGAGAAGTCTACTTTGGATGCTATACAAGAGCTCCATCCTCTAATAACTCACATCTCTATGGAAAGAGTCAAAGTAGAGCTTGAAAAGATTTGGATAAGTAATTATCCGTATAGAGGCATGGAACTTTTTGCTGCAACTGGTCTCTCCGAGCACTTTTTGGGAGATTGGTGTACCAACGTTTCATTATGGAAGCAATTTAATCACTTTGGCAATAGAGCCAATGGCTGGGCTTTTTTTGTATTGATGAACGAGGGACTGAATATAGGCGAGATATTGTCAACTTTCAAATGTTCAAATGATGAGAAGAGCTATGTCAAAAACGTGTTGCTTGCGGTTAAGTTTTTGAAGAAGGGTTTTTGGACTTCATATGAATTATTCCAGTTTACAGTAGAGGTTTTAATTGCTGCCGCTAGCTATAGTCAAATTATACAGCATATTGAACATCCCTATACTCCTGACATATTAGCTGATTTAAAAGCCAGACTGGCTATTTCATCTGTACGTGAGATTGTTGTAAGCGGACATGATCTGATGGAATGGAAGAAGGAAAAGCGTGGGCCATGGATTCGGGAAGTATTAGATAGATTAACTACAATGATATTAAATGAGGAAATAGAAAATGACAGACAACATATAAAGGAATGGTTTATTCGTGAATATGTCAATTAAAGAAAAAATTATTTCCAGATTAAAAGAGGCAAGCGGTGAACCAATCTCAGGACAAATACTAGCAGATGAACTAGAAATATCTAGAACAATGGTATGGAAGTATTTAAAGGGACTAGAGGAAGAAGGCTATGAAATAGTAGCTATAAAGAAAAAAGGTTACATCCTAAATAGATTGCCTGATACAGTGGCTGCTGAGCGTATTTCTCTTCATCTTCAAACAGAGCATCTTGGAAGGGAAATTGTTTATCATCCTGTTTGTGAATCTACGCAAACAATTGCTGCAAATAAAGCTAGAGATGGCGCTACGCATGGTACAGTTGTCATTGCAGAGGAGCAGACAGCCGGGCGTGGAAGAATGGACCGTTCATGGGAATCTTCATCTGGTGAGGGAATATGGATGAGCGTCATTTTGCGTCCGAAAATAACTCCACAATTTGCGGCCCAATTTACTTTAGTAGCTGCTGTATCAATTGCACGAGCTATTGAAGAGGTTACAAACTGTGTCCCTAATATTAAATGGCCAAATGACCTTCTGCTTAACGGGAAAAAAGTAACAGGTATTCTAACTGAGCTGCAAGCAGATATGGATAGAGTTCAAGCAATTATTGTTGGGATAGGCATCAATGTCAATCAAACCGCTGATTCTTTTAAGGGGGTATTGGAGCCTATTGCAACCTCTCTAAAAATGGAGTCGGGCACAGCTGTAGACCGGTCTTTATTGGTCTCTAAAGTACTTTTTCATTTAGAGAGATATAGTGATATGTATATAAAGCTAGGATTTGAACCTATTAAACTTATTTGGGAAAGCTACAATTGCACATTAAATAATCGCATTAGAGCTACTACCTTAAGAGAGACTGTCGAAGGTCAGGCAATTGGAATGACAAATGATGGTGCGTTACAGCTTCGGCTTGATAATGGGGAGATAAAAAATATATATTCCGCAGATATCGATTTATTAAAAACTTAGTTTGGACGTTTGAGTCGAATTCTGTTATTCTTTATGCGAAGGGTAGTATCTTTAGTGAGAACTACACCTATATTTTAGTTAAAAAAATTTAATAGTCTGCCTTGATCTTAGATTGACAGGGACGGAGAAAACCGATGAATTTAAATTTTCTGCCCTTCTGTCCACTTTCGGATTGAAGGGCTTTATATTTGGTTTTCTCTTCATCTTGCAGAATGCATCAGTATTAAGGCTGTGCTGGACGTATGGATATTATGAGGAGGGAAATGATTGAAGACGACGAGTGACTTTTTGAAGATGAAAAGTAAAGAAGACAAGATTACGATGATGACTGCTTACGATTATCCAACTGCTAAGTTTGCAGAAGAGGCTGGAGTCGACATGATTTTAGTTGGTGATTCTGTTGGGATGGTTGTATTAGGCTATGATTCAACAGTATTAGTAACCATGGAAGATATGATTCATCACGGCAAGGCAGCGAGAAGAGGAGCAACAAATACGTTTTTAGTAGTTGATATGCCCTTTGGTACTTATCATGGGAATATTGATCAATCACTTGCGAACGCTGTCCAACTAATGCAAAAGACTGGGGCACAAGCGGTGAAAATTGAAGGGGCAGATGATGTAATACCTGTCATTGAAAGATTGACTTTTGCTGGTATTCCAGTGGTAGCGCATTTAGGTTTATTGCCACAATCGGCCGGAGTTTTAGGTGGCTATAAAGTACAAGGGAAAACTGCAGAAGCAGCACAAAAGCTAATAGAGGATGCAAAAAAATGTGAACAGGCAGGTGCTTGTGCCGTTGTTTTAGAATGTATTCCTTATCAGCTTACTGCAGAAATCTCAAGCAATTTAACTATTCCAACTATCGGTATTGGAGCGGGCTCCACTGCTGACGGCCAAGTATTAGTTTTCCATGATTTAGTGAAATATGGCTCACACCATATCCCTAAATTCGTAAAGGAATACGCGAATGTGGGTGAACCAATTCTTCAAGGCATTAGGCAGTATGTTGAAGAAGTTAAGAGTGGAATATTTCCTTCTTTGGAGCATTCTTTTACGATGAAGGACGAACAATTAAATCAGTTATATGGAGGCAATCATGCGAACAGTACAAACGATAGATGAATTAAAAGCTATTATCTCAAATCAAAAACAACAAACCATTGGATTTGTGGCTACAATGGGTTATTTGCATGAAGGACATAAAACACTTCTGACAAAAGCAAGAGCTGAAAATGAATTCGTAGTTGCAAGTATTTTTGTAAATCCTGCACAATTCGGTCCTAATGAAGATTTAGATAGATATCCCCGAGATATTGAAAGAGATACAAAAATTGCAACAGAGGCAGGGGTAGACTTATTGTTTGTTCCAACGCCAGACGAGATGTATCCTTTTGAAAGTGGTATTACTATCAACGCTGGAGAGATTTCAACCAAGCTGTGTGGTGCAACTCGTCCAGGACATTTCGATGGAGTTTTAAAAGTAGTTTCCAAGCTATTTCATTTAATCCAACCTACTAAGGCATACTTTGGCCAAAAGGATGCACAGCAGTTAGCTATAATTAAATTATTTGTAGAAGCATACAACTTTCCACTTGAAATAGTTGGCGTTCCAACTGTCCGTGAGGAGGATGGCCTAGCGAAAAGCTCAAGGAATGTCTTTCTAAGCGAAAAAGAACGAGATGAGGCACCTCATATATACAAGGCGTTAAATTTAGCAAAGGATACATGGTTGAGAACGAAGGATATAGAAGGGGCTATTTCCAAAGCAAAACAATATATTAATGAAAATACTTCTGGTAAAATAGATTACCTGGAGGCATTGGCCTATCCTACTTTACAGCCGGTTAACGAGTACACAGAAGAAGTTCTCTTCGCAACAGCTGTTTTTTTCGAAAAAGCAAGATTAATTGATAATATGATAGTTAATATAAAGGAAGTGCAATGATGTTAAGAATGATGTTAAATAGTAAGATTCACCGTGCAATAGTTACAGAAGCAGATTTAAACTATGTAGGTAGTATTACGATTGACCAAAATATATTAGATGCAGTAGGCATGCTTCCAAATGAAAAAGTTCATATCGTTAACAATAATAACGGTGCCCGTTTTGAAACATATATAATCGCTGGAGAACGTGGTAGCGGTGTAATATGTGTAAATGGAGCTGCCGCACGTCTTGTACAGCGTGGAGACGTAGTGATCATCCTGTCCTATGCTTATGTGATGAATGAAGAAGCAAAATCACATCAGCCTACAGTAGCAATCATGAATACGGATAACACAATCAATCAAATTATCCACTATGAACCAGAAGCGACTGTTATGTAAGATTTGAAAGCTAGACTTAGCCAAAGTCTAGCTTTCTTTTTGGATTTATAGCCGTTCAATTACATAGGTAACCGGAAAAATGTTGCAGAAATTGAGAGAAGTGTTGCGGTAATGCTCAAAAATGTTGTGAATATTAAAACAAAAGTTGCAGGAAAGCAAACCTTCGCAGAGTTGCAGCGTTAAGAACGGAATGTAGGCTTATGGCAAATCTAAGCAGTAATTATTATTTCGTTCTACATATATTTCGTTTCTATTTATGGAATGTGGTACAATTTTTAAAAAGCAACACAAGAAAGTTTCTAGGAAAAATAGATGCTTTTAATTTAAATGATGGTGAGATGAAGAATGTTGGAAAATCATAAATATGCAGTTGTAGATATTGAAACAACAGGCCATTCATCTGCCAATGGTGACCGAATTATTCAACTTGCAATTGTTTTTATTGAGAACAATCGGATTAGTAATTCATTTACTACGTTCGTAAACCCCAAAAAAGCGATTCCTTTGTTTATTCAGGATTTAACGAACATAAAGGACGAGGATGTAAAGGACGCTCCGTTATTCGAAGAAATTGCTCCTAAAGTTTTGGAAATTCTGCAGGACCATATTTTTGTTGCGCACAATACAAATTTTGATCTGACATTTCTTCAACAGGAGCTAAAACGGGTAGGTTTGCCTAAATTAGTTTGTAAATCTATTGATACAGTAGAATTCGCTAAGTTGATGTTCCCTAATATTTATAGCTATAAGCTTCAGGACATTGCGACTGAGCTCCATATAGAATTAGAGTCTGCTCACCGTGCGGATGATGATGCATTGGCTACTGCACATTTGCTTTTAAAATGCTTTGACCAGCTGCAAGCATTGCCATTAAAAACGGTGGAGCTATTACATAAAAGATCCTTCCAACTGAAATCCAATCTAGCACTCATCTTTTTTGAAGTTATAACGATAAAAAGAAAGACTTATGTGACCCAAGATTATTTAGAATATCGCGGAATACCACTAAAAGATGTGAAAAAAGAGCCTGCACCAGAATGGAGTAAACTTGCTTATCCGATTTCTAATGATGAAAAGAATCGATTATTCCAACACGGTAGCCTGAAGCTAGAGGAAAGACCAGGGCAATATAAGCTAATGGATGAGATTCACCATGCACTAATAGAATCCAAAGAGATTGTGTGCGAGGCGGAAACCGGAATAGGAAAAACATTAGCCTACCTTATTCCATCCGTTTTATATGGATTAGATCAAGGAAAGCCTATTATAGTTAGTACTTATACAACACATCTCATTGATCAGCTTATAACAGAGGAAATCCCAAAGCTTTATGACATTCTTAACATTAGACTTAGAGTGGCGAAGCTAAAAGGTATCAATCACTATATTGATGTTTATCGTTTTTGGGAGCACCTTCAGCAAGAGGATGAGTCTTACGATGAGACGTTTACGATTATGCAAGTTTTAGTTTGGCTTACTATAACAGAGGAGGGTGACCTCTCGGAATTGAATGTTTCGGGTGGTGGTCAGCTATTTATAGATAAAATAAGAAGGACCTCAGAAAAAAAGATTAATGATGTAAAAGGGATAGATTTTTATGAGCGTGCTCTTCGTCGAAGTGAGCACTGTGATATCCTTGTAACGAATCATTCCATGATTATTATGGATACGGAACGAGAAACAAAGCTATTGGGCCATGGTTGTGCCACAATTATTGATGAGGCACATCAAATGATTCATGCTAGTATATCCCGAAAAGAAAGAATTTTTTCATATACTAATTGGAAATATATTTTAGGTCAATTTGGCACTCTAGATACAGATCATCTACTTTACAAGCTGTCTCTTCTAAATGTTTCCTTGTCTGTCCGCATTCGTATAGAGAAGCTGTTTGTTGACATAGTTGAATCATTTGATCATGCAATGGGATATGTTATCTCTACTATTCAAAGCTATCCACATAAATCGAAGAGTACCAAACGAACTTATGCTATGGAGGATTTAAATTTAGATAAAGCTTTTTTTATAAAAGTTGCTAAGAATCTACAAACATTTATCTATTCAACTAAGCCCTACGTGGGCTCTGCAAAGAAAAATATTATTGATGAACAATTATTAGTATTAGTAAATGAGTGGGAATATTGGTTACGTGAACTGGAGATTAAAGTAAGTGAATGGGATGAAATCTTCTTGCAGGATAAGGAAGTAGAGGCGAAATGGCTCGAGTTAGATAATAGAAGCGTCCCTGGAAGTCTCACTATCATCAAAAGACCATTAAATTATCAAGAGGATATAAAGGATGCCATGGCTCCTTTAAGAGAGCAGGGAGGAATTATCTGGACTTCTGGAACATTGACAGTGCCCTCCAATAAATACTTTATTACTTCTCAGCTTGGATTGAGCTCAAATATACCTATCCATCAGTTTAAAGTAGAATCTAACTTCTACAAGGGTGCAGAGCTTTTAATCATCGAGGATATGCCAGACATTCAGCAAGTATCTCAATCGGATTATATTGAATCAGTTGCGGAAGCAATTGTCCAGACGGTTTTGGTCACTGGAGGAAGGTGCTTTGTGTTATTTACTTCACAGGATATGTTGCGTAAGACTGTGGAATTGATACAGGATACTAATCTGCTTGAAGATTTCATGCTATTTGCACAAGGAATCACGACTGGGAGCAGGATGCGTTTGTTAAAGTCATTCCAGCGATTTTCTAAGTCTGTATTATTCGGAACTAATAGCTTTTGGGAGGGAGTAGACGTTCCAGGTGAAGCTCTTTCAGTAGTGATTATGGTTCGCTTACCTTTTTCTTCTCCCGATGATCCCTTATTTAAAAAGCGTGCAGAGCTGTTAACTAAAAATGGACAGAATCCTTTTTCTTCTTATTCCTTACCAGAGGCAATTTTAAGATTTAGACAAGGATTTGGAAGATTAATTCGTTCCTCTGCCGATAAAGGAGTATTTATCGTATTAGACAGAAGGATTGATACGAAGTCTTATGGTAGTGATTTTCTACAGGCAATCCCAAATATTCCTGTTAAGAAAGTATCATTAGAAAATATAGTCTTAGAGCTAGAAAATTGGTATACTAATGAAGGATGAGTATTAGAAAGCGGGTATAAATATGGAAAACAAAATTGAAGTGATATCAACCGTCACCGTACAATACCAATCAGATCTATATAAAATAGTGGGTGCATTGAACCGTTCGTTGAAGGAAAAGGATCTGATGTTTGGATTAGCATTAGATAAAGAAGATCAAGAAAAAGCAGTCTTCACAATTTATAGGACCTAAACTATGGCATTAAAGAGATGGCTAATATTTATCGTTGTTTTTGCTATCAGTCTCACCATAATCCTAAGCCTACTTATTTATAAGGAAGCAAGAGAACCTTTCAATGATAACCTGACGAAGGCAGAGTCTTATACGCTTCAAAATAATTTATTGAAGACAATAGATGATTCGTATGTGTATAATAATACCGACTCATATCAGACAATTATTGGTACCAATAAGGACGGCTCTAAAAAAGCTTTTTTTATCCCAACAAAGGATAACGAAGAGCAAATTATGGAGGTAAGCCTTGATGAAGGTATATCTGAAGAGAAAGCTGTTTCGATAGCTTTGGAAGGGGAAAAAGGTAGTAAGCTGCTTCACGCGAAATTAGGTGTGGAAGAGGTCGGGCCAGTATGGGAGATTACCTTTGTGAATTCTAAGGATAACCTCAACTACGTATATCTGTTATTTGATAATGGCGATTGGTGGAAGAGAATATCCAATTTGTAAAATATATTTTTAACTTTTGGAGGACAACATGAAAAAAATTATGATTAAAGATATGTCTAGCCATGTTGGAGAGACAGTAAAACTTGGTGCGTGGCTTGCAAACAAACGCTCAAGTGGTAAGATTGCCTTTTTACAGCTTCGCGATGGTTCTGGATTTGTACAAGGAGTAGTAGTGAAGGAAGTTGTGGGAGAAGAGATTTTCCAAACAGCAAAAGGTTTAACTCAAGAAACTTCTATGTATATTACTGGAGAAGTAACAAAAGATGAGCGTTCTTCATTTGGTTACGAGCTTCAAGTAAAAGAAATAGAGGTAATTCATGCAGCGGTAGATTATCCAATCACACCGAAAGAACACGGTACTGAGTTCCTAATGGACAACCGTCACCTATGGTTACGTTCAAGAAAACAACACGCGATCATGAAAATTCGTAACGAAATTATCCGCGCTACATACGAATTCTTTAATAATAACGGCTTTGTAAAAATGGATCCCCCAATTTTAACTGGCTCCGCTCCAGAAGGAACTTCTGAGCTTTTCCAAACTAAGTATTTCGATGAGGATGCTTATTTGTCTCAGTCTGGTCAGCTATATATGGAAGCAGCTGCTATGGCCTTAGGAAAAGTATTCTCTTTTGGACCAACATTCCGTGCAGAAAAATCCAAAACACGCAGACACTTAATTGAATTTTGGATGATTGAGCCTGAAATGGCATTTATAGAATTTGATGAGAACTTAGAAGTACAAGAGCAATACGTTTCCTTTATTGTTCAGGCCGTTCTTAAAAACTGTCAATTAGAATTAGAGCGCTTAGGTCGCGATACATCTAAACTGGAAAAAATTCAAGCACCTTTCCCTCGTATTACTTATGACGATGCAATCAAGTTCTTACATGAGAAAGGCTTTGATGATATCAAGTGGGGGGACGATTTCGGATCACCTCATGAAACAGCTATCGCAGAAAGCTATGATATGCCAGTTTTCATCACTCATTATCCAGTAGGCATTAAGCCATTTTATATGCAGCCACATCCAGACAGAGAAGATGTTGTATTATGTGCCGATTTAATTGCTCCAGAAGGATATGGTGAAATTATCGGTGGTTCTGAACGTATTCATGACTATGACCTATTAAAGCAACGTCTTGCGGAACATAAATTAGATGAATCAGCCTATGCTTGGTATTTAGAGCTTCGTAAACAAGGGTCTGTTCCTCACTCAGGATTTGGTCTTGGATTAGAACGTACTGTAGCTTGGTTAAGTGGAGCAGAGCACGTTCGTGAATCTATACCATTCCCAAGACTATTAAATCGTTTGTATCCATAATCTTAAGCCAAAGGAACAATATATATTATCATCATGCAATAGATAAGAAAGGGAGTGCGAGTATGCATAAGCGAAATCGGCTCCGAATCTGGACAGAGCAGGGAAATGTAACCATTTCCCAGCTTTTTTTTAGCCATTATAAGGCCATTAATATGAAGGATGAGGAAGCTATTCTGCTATTACATCTTATCGCTTTTGGAGAAGCGGGAAACCACTTTCCAACCCCTCAAAACTTAGTGGAACGTACACATTTTAGTGAACATAAAGTAGTGACGATTTTACAGCGTCTTGTCCAAAAAGGTTTAATTCAAATAGAACAGCATATGGACGACGACGGAGTCCATTATGAGTACTACGATTTTAATCATTTATGGGAGCTCTTGGTCGATTGCGTAGAGCAACAAAACCTAACTAAAGAAGACGAAGAAGTAAAGGGCGAAGAAGGCGAAATTTACAAGTTATTTGAGCAGGAGTTCGGTAGATTATTATCTCCAATGGAATATGAAACGATAGGCATGTGGTTTGACCAGGACAACCACTCAGCCTCCTTAATACGTTTAGCGTTAAAAGAGGCGGTTTTGTCTCAAAAGCTTAGCCTGCGTTATATAGATCGGATATTATTCGAATGGAAAAAGAAAAATATTAAAACGGTTGAAGCTGCAGAAAATCAATCGGCACAGTTTCGACAGCATATACCAATACAAAGACCAAAGGAGCAACCTGCAAACACAGCGAAGGTTCCTTTCTACAATTGGTTAGAAGAAAGAGAGTAGGTGGAGAAAGTTGCTAACAAAAGCCCAATGGCATTTTTGTTTAGAGGAAATGGAAAGGATGTTTCCGGATGCTCATTGCGAGTTAGTCCACGACAATCCTTTTGAATTATTGGTAGCTACATTACTTTCAGCACAATGTACTGATGTCCTTGTAAACAAAGTAACAAAGGACCTTTTTCAAAAATATAAAAAACCTGAAGATTACTTGGATGTATCCATAGAGGAATTACAAAATGATATTCGCTCAATAGGTTTATATCGTAATAAAGCAAAAAATATTCAAGCACTTAGCAAGCAACTAATTGAGCTCTATAACGGCGAGGTTCCTGCTAATCGTGATTTACTTACGACATTTCCAGGTGTTGGTCGAAAAACAGCTAATGTAGTTGTTTCGGTAGCCTTTGATATACCAGCAATAGCTGTAGACACTCATGTAGAGCGTGTTTCAAAGCGACTGGGACTATGCAGATGGAAAGATTCTGTTCTGCAGGTAGAAGAAACGTTGATGAAAAAGACACCAATTGAATCGTGGTCTAAGGCGCATCATCAACTGATATTTTTTGGGCGGTATCATTGTAAGGCCCAAAATCCCAATTGCCCGCAATGTCCTTTGTTGCCGGTTTGTCGAGAGGGTAAAAAGAGGATGAGTAAAGTTGTCCAAGCTTAGAAAAGATGATTTTAAACCGATTTTTGCAAGATGGTCAGTTATTCGGAATCAATTGGAGATTCTTTATAAGGAAAGAGAGAAAGACACCCATGATTTAATGGAGAGGGGCATCGAATTATTGAGTGAATTATTCGTATTGGCTGAAGGTACTTCCCCTTTAAATTATGAAGAGCGTTTTATCTTTGTTCAAAAGAATTATAAGTCTTATGCAGCCTTTCGACAACTAGATGAATTGTTCAAGGAAACAGAAAAAAAACTTGCTCGTCGATTCATCATGGAATCAAGAATGCCTTAATATTTTTAACACTACCCCATAAGAACTGCCTATAGAAGTTAGATACTAAACTAACATACAGAGGCAGTTTCTATGGGGCTTTTTTATGAGAATGTTTTTATTTTTCATCTTGCATGGTGAGCTTTATAAAGTGCATCTAAGAGAAAAACTTAATTATATAGGTTATATTTAACAGAATAATATTAAATTTTCTGGAGGTTATATGAAAACTTTCATATATATGTTAAGACACTGTGATTCACTTAAAACCGGAAATGAAAAAGATAGAGGATTAACTGAAAAAGGAGTAACTTATGCTCAACGACTAATAAAAATTTTACAAGAAGAAAATATTAATACAGTAATATCCAGCCCATATACCCGCTCTGTATTAACAGTTCAACCATTAGCTGAACACATTGGACAAAATGTGGTAATTATTGAAAATCTTAAAGAAAGAGTTTTTAGTCCAGGGAAAAAACGTTTATCTGATAATGAGCTTCAATGTTTGTTAGAAAAATCTTTTGAGGAACCGGATTTTTCTCTTAAGGGAGGAGAGTCGAATAATGAGTGTCAAAGACGGGGAATAGATGCACTTAAATCAATATTACATACTTTTAAAGGTCAGAAAATAGTAGTAGGTACTCATGGGGCAGTAATGACGTTAATGATGGGATATTTTGATAGTAGTTATGGCTTGGATTTTCTTTTAAGCACTTCAAAGCCTGATATTTATAGAATGGAGTTCAATGAATTGGAATTAATAGATGTAACTAAAATATGGAAGTAATGTCTATTTGTTAAGTTCATAATGTCAGTAAAGCTTTAAAAGAGCATCAGCTTATCCAAGAATGCTACTCATTTATTATTAATTTTGAAAGGAAGATGCTCTTTTGAATTCGTTAAAGGGGAAAATTGCAGTTGTTGCTGGTGGAACACGTGGTGCTGGTAGAGGAATTGCTGTTAAGTTGGGAGAAGCTGGAGCAATAGTATATGTGACAGGGAGAAGTACAATTCATAGTCAGTCACCCATGGGCCGTATGGAAACAATTGAGGAAACAGCAGAATTGGTAACAAAAGCCGGGGGAAAAGGAATACCTGTAAAGGTCGATCATACTATTGAAACGGAAGTTGTTCACCTATTTGACCGTATCAAAAAGGAACAGGGAAGGTTAGATATATTAGTTAATGATATTTGGGGAGGAGATCCTCTTACGGAATGGGGAAAGCCAATAGGAGAGCATAGTCTTCATAAAGGACTTCAGATGCAAAAACAAGCAGTCCACTCACATATAATTACTTCCCATTATAGCATCCCTTTATTTAAAGAGAATAATGGTGGCCTGATCATCGAAATTACTGACGGCATTGATTACGAACCTCGAGGTAATTTCTATTATAGTCTAGCAAAAATCTCCTCAATCCACATGGCACAGGCGATGGCCATGGATCTAAAAGAATATAATATTGTTGTCATTGCAGTTACTCCTGGTTTTTTACGTTCGGAAGCAATGCTTGAATCGTTTGGCGTTACCGAAGAAAATTGGAGAGAGGCAACAAAGATAGATCCTCATTTTATTGCGTCTGAAACACCATTTTATATTGGAGAGGCTATACGCTGTCTTGCAAGTGATCCTCATATAGCTAAAAAGACAGGTGGGGTATATAGCACCTGGGAACTTTCAGAGGAATATGCATTTAAGGATGCAGATGGTTCACAACCACATTGGGGAAATTATTTTATAAAAAATGTGAAAGTTTAAAAGGTAATATCTTTCAGTCTCTTCTTGAGCAGATTCATTTTCAAAGTCAAATTGTTTATTAGAATTGCAAGAGACTCTTTATTTACCGTAAGATTGATTCATATTTTATACCAAAAATAAAAGAAACCAAAAAAACGAGGAAAGTTTATATAAACTTTCCTCGTTTTAGCTTATAAAATTATCATCTAACCATGTTAAAGAATGCTTGGTTAAGGTGTAGTACCGCTTTCGGTGTTACCTTCTGGATTTTCTACTGGACTTTCTCCATCAGTTCCACCTTCGTTTCCTTGACCACCCTCATTAGCGCCTCCATCATTGTTACCAGTGTTGTTGCCATTCCCGTTACCATTATTACCGTTGTTGTTGCCATTATTTCCGTTATTACCATTGTTACCGTTGTTACCATTATTTCCGCCTTGGTTCTCATTTTCATCTTCAGGATTTTCCTCAGGGTTTTCTTCCTCAGGCTCTGGATCCTCAAGATTTTCTTCCTCAGTACCTTCTAAAACTAATTCTGCGCTAGCTGGAGCGCTTCGAACATCTTCAGCTAAAGCTGTAACTGTAAATACATACTTACTACCAGGAATAAGATTTTGGACGATTAACCCTGTTTTGTTTGTCGTTTGCAAAATCTCATTTGGACCATTGTCTATTGAGACCGCAACTTCAAATTGAACATCTATATCTTCCTCGTCTGGCTGTTCAAATTCCCAATTTAATGTTGCAGATGATGTCGTTTCGTCATATTGAACTGATAAATTAGTTGGAGCGTTGAGCTCAAGCTGATCATATTCTTCAGATACTTCTGTAGGCTCTGTTCCTTTAACGAATAACTCCGTTAACTTTTTATCATCAGGAGTATATTCACTAGCTAATTTTAAAGGATTAGATCCTTTTTCAATTGTTACTTCTACAACAGAATTAGGTTTTTTAAATTTTTCCGTTTTCTGTCCTTCAGAAATATTCCCCATTACCTCTTTAAAGATACGTTGGGGGAGACTACGCTCTTCAGATGTAGTGATAGCTGAGTTGTCATCATAACCAGACCATACGGTTACTGAATAATTGGTTGTGTATCCAGCAAACCATACATCCGGAACTCCTTTTTTGTCTCCTCCGAAGTTGGAAGTACCAGATTTACCTGCAACATCCAATCCACTAACTGCTGCGGCCTTACCAGTACCTTTTGTTAAAACATCTCTTAGAACATCTGTAATGATGTAAGCTGTTGAATCCTTCATAACTGCTTTAGATTCTGGCTTATAGTTTTTTTCTGTTTTGCCATCTCTATATACAATTTTATTAATCGCATATGGCTCTGTATGAATCCCTTCATTACCAAATGCAGCATATGCTCCTGCTAGTTGGATAGGGGACATGAATTTTGAGATACCACCGATTGCATAAGCTTCGTTGACTGTACCGATGTCTACTCCAAATCGACTAATAAATTCTCTTGATTTTTTAGTACCTACTTCTTTTAAAGTTTTGACGGCAGTAGTATTACGTGATTTATATAATGCTTCACGCATAGTCATAGATCCTAAATATTTGTTATCAGCATTACGTATTACCTGATCGGTCCCTGTATATTTAATTTCTTCGTCCACAAGTGTCTGAGCAGGGGACCAACCTAAAAATTCTACAGCTGGACCATAATCTATCAACGGTTTAATAGTCGAACCTGGTGAACGATTAACCATATCTTGAGCATGATTATATCCTCTATCTGCTCCGTAATTTCTTCCTCCACCAACAGCAACTACTGCCCCTGTCTTAGTATCAATCACTGCAACACCAGATTGTATATCCTCTGTTGGGAATATATCTGAGGTCAAGGTCTTTTCTACTTGCTCCTGAGCTTTTGGTTGAAGAGTCGTATGGATGGTTATTCCTTCGGAAATGGCATCTGCATCACCGTTTTCCTCAAGCTCATCTAATACTATGTCGATAAACGCATCATATTTTGAATCTTGGTTTGCAACTCTTTCTTCTTCTGGAAGAAGGGAGTCGGTAACTGGAACCGCTTGAGCAGCCTTCATTTCCTCGTCAGTTATTTTCCCATGAAGATTCATTAGATATAGGACAGTATTTCTTCTTTTTTCAGCTAGTTCTGGGTTTTTAAAAGGATTATAGTTATTTGGACTTTGGGGCATGCCCGCTAGCACTGCCATTTCATGTAGATCTAAATCCTTTAATTCTTTACCGTAAAAATATTTAGAGGCAGTTCCGAATCCATAAATACGTCCTGACATAAGAACTTTGTTAAAATACATTTCGAAAATTTCTTCTTTTTTATATTCACGCTCTAACTGAAGAGCCAAATGGGCTTCTTGAGCCTTACGTTTTATTGTTTTTTCATTTGTAAAGAATGAGTTTTTAACAACTTGTTGAGTGATTGTACTTGCACCCTGTGCACCAAATCCATCTTTCAGATTGGCCAAAACGGCTTTACCTAATCGTAGAACATCGACTCCCATGTGGTCGTAAAAACGTGCATCCTCTGTTGCTAATATGGCATCTTCCATTTGTTGAGGGATATCTTCATAGGAAACATATTCGCGACTTTCGCTTCCGACAGTTGCAAACACTTCCCCATTAGCATCTAATAATTTAGGACTAATTGGATCCTTTAACAAGTCCTCGTCTAAATCTGGAGCACTGCTTGCGTAAAATGCAAATACAGATCCGCCAGCTATCAATCCTACTAATCCAACAGCCACAATAGCTAGTAAAACTCGCTTAATCCATGTTTTGGCAGGTTTCTTTTGTTTTTTCTTTTGAGCCATTTGTTGCTTTCTTCTTTGTTCACGAGTTGTTTTTTGCTCACTCATAAACGTCTCCTCACTTTCGCTTTATACATACAAGTCATTAACTATCTTTAAATAATTGACCCTTGGTGCATATTTTGGGTTTATTTCAATCCCATATTCTTCAAATTCTTCGAGGGTTATTGATTTCCTTCCCCCCGATAGCATTCTATCCCAAAATAATTTTAAATGCTCGTAAGACAAATAAAAATATCTATCCATACTAGAAAATCGAACTAACAAGAAGCTGATCCCAAGTTGTTTAACTACTTTACCCATATGCTCTACTTGATGTAAGTGAACATTTTTCAGAGGAAAGGAAGTTTTATTTTCCGTTTCTTTTGCTTCAAAGTCAATATATTTTCCTTTGTAGACTCCGTTAAAGTCAGTAGTTGATGGGGTTCGATAATATGCTTCTTTTATAACTGCGGAGCTTCTACTTGGATAATCCACCTTGACGACCTGAATAGGTATTGGCTTTTTATAGATGACTGCAATTTCATGAGCCAGATAGTACTCGTTGGCATCATTTATCTCATCTTCTAACGTCCTACCCCTATTACTAAAAGAATAATCTTTTTTCTTTGGAATATTTGTTTTCTTGGTAGGTGTATATACTTTCCCATTAGGGTATTGAATAGCCAAGACAATCACCTCTTTTATGGTATTAGTTTATCACAAGTTAGTTAGACGAACGAGTAATCAATTTAGTTTCATTTTTGTAACTGTCGATGGACCACTAGTTTTGTCTGATGTAAAGAACCTTTGTCGAGCAGGAAGGTATTTATGATGTAGGAAGGAACTTAACAGTTAAAGGAGAGTGGACATTATGAACAAAATTGAACGCCTTATCGACCAACTTGAGCTATTGGAATATCTATTAGAAAACCGTCTGAATGAAGAACAGGATCAGTTCGAAGAAGATTTTAGTAAATCATCCTTTCGTTTACTAGGTAAAATGGAAAAATTGGAGAATAATATGTAAGGAATGTATGTTCGTCTGAAACTGGTAATATGATATGCTTTTTGATAAACTATTACTAGAATGAGAGGGATTACATTGTCATTAACAAGTGTAAATAATCAGCTTTTAAACGAGTGTGATATTTGTATAGAACGTTTTCACCGTTTCAGAGAAGAGGACCGAGAGCCTGACTTTTTTAGAGAAGTGAAGCCATATGCATATAATATAGATGAATTATTAAACGAATGGGAGCAGCTTGTTCGACCTTGGATACAGACCAAACGACCGAAATATGTCCATCCAAGCCAAATTGATTCACTACTAGAATCTATGAGGCAATTTGTTGTGCAGTCATTTTATAAAGCAACGAGTAAAAAACGTTTCTTAAAGTCTGTACATTCTTCCAAATACACATTAGAAACAATTCTTCAGGCATTGAAGGAGGTTGGAGAGTAACATGCAAAAGAATAAAAGTATTGCAGAGCTATTAGATAATTGGAGAATTGATAGCAATCGCCACCCGCAAATTGAGCATATCCATACAGTAGAGGAAAAAGATGCAATTTATGCACCTTTCCCAGAAAAAATGCATCCCTCTATTAAAAATGCTTTGAAAGGTCGTGGGGTGAGTCAACTCTATATTCATCAAAGACAAGCTTTTGATGCTGCTTCTTTAGGGAAGTCATTTACTGCTATTACTCCAACTGCCTCTGGTAAATCTCTTTGTTATCATCTTCCTGTCTTACAATCGATAATGGAAGATCCAACCTCTCGTGCCATTTATTTATTTCCGACGAAAGCATTAGCGCAGGACCAAAAAAGCGATTTAAATGAATTGATTCGAGAGAGTGGAGAAGAGATATTAAGTTTTACGTACGATGGTGATACCGAGCCGGGGATTAGACAAAAAATTAGAAAATCTGGACATATTGTGTTGACTAATCCAGATATGCTTCACTCTGGCATACTACCTCACCATACGAAATGGGTTTCCCTTTTTGAAAATCTGAAATATATTGTCATTGACGAAATTCATACATATAAAGGTGTATTTGGTAGTCATGTTGCACATGTTATTCGCAGATTGAAAAGGATCTGCGAATTTTACGGTAGTAAGCCGCAATTTATTTGTACGTCAGCTACTATTAAAAATCCTAAAGAGCTTGCAGAAAATTTAACAAATGAAACACATCAATTAATTGATCAAAACGGGGCTCCTGCTGGCAGAAAGCACTTTGTATTTTATAATCCTCCTATTATACATCCAGTATTTAATGTTAGAAGAAGTGCGGTTTTAGAGGTTAGGGATCTTGCGCAAGAGTTGTATGTAAACGGAATTCAAACTATTGTATTTGCTAAAAGTAGAGTAAGAGTGGAAATGCTAGTAACTTATTTAAAGGCTTTGGTGAGTAAAAAGATAAATGATCAATCTATTCGTGGCTACCGAGGAGGATATTTACCTTCTGAGCGAAGAGTTATCGAAAAAGGGTTGAGAGAAGGAGTCATTCGAACAGTAGTTAGCACAAATGCACTTGAGTTAGGAGTAGATATTGGCCAGCTTCAGGCTTGTATTATGACTGGGTATCCAGGAAATATTGCAAGTGCTTGGCAGCAAGCAGGTCGAGCAGGCCGTCGACAGGACGAGGCCCTTATTATTTATGTGGCTCAATCGACAGCTCTAGATCAATACGTAGTAAAGCACCCTGACTATTTTCTTGGACAATCACCTGAAGAGGTCCGGATCCATCCAGACAATATGATAATTTTGATGGACCACCTTAAATGTGCAGCCTTCGAGCTTCCATTTAGTACTAGTGATACATATGGAGAATTCTCTATTCAAGAGCTGTTAGAATTTCTTGAGAGCGAAGGAGTTCTTCTAAAGACATCGGACAAGTGGCATTGGATGTCCGAAAGCTTTCCAGCTAGTAATGTAAGTCTTAGGTCTGCTTCTCAGGACAATGTCATAATTATTGATCAATCTATTCCAACAAAAACTAGAGTGATTGGAGAAATGGACCTTTATAGTGCGATGACATTACTCCATGAAGAAGCGATCTATCTCCATCAGGGTACTCAGTTTCAAGTAGAAAAACTAGATTGGGAGGAGAAAAAGGCCTTTGTGAAGGAAGTGGACGTGGATTACTTTACTGATGCTAATATCGCAATCGAACTAAAGGTATTAAGCGAGGATAAGGAAAGGGAAGCGGATATTGGTACGCTTAGATTTGGTGATATCATTGTTCTTGCTCAGCCTACTATCTTCAAAAAGATTAAGTTCGATACCCATGATAATATTGGTTCAGGAAAAATACATCTACCGCCCCTAGAGCTTCATACCTCGTCCACTTGGTTTAGCTTCGATAAACCAAACAATTGGTCAGAAACGTTGCTTTCAGACGCAATGACAGGAGTGGCCTATGCGCTACACTCGTTTATCCCTTTATTCATACATTGTGATGCTAAGGATATTCATGTAGTACCTCAAGTAAAATCGATTAATGTAGAAAAGCCTACTTTTTATATTTATGACAGCTATCCAGGGGGAATAGGTTTATCCGAGAGAATGTTTGATCTATGGAATAATTTAGTGCCTAAGGTGACGGAGCAGATAGAAAGCTGTCCATGTACTGGTGGTTGTCCCGCTTGCATTGGCGCTCAGGACGCCGAACAAAACTTGAAAAAAGAAGTTATTAAACTCCTTCACTTATTGCAGGTGAATCAAAATGTCGTATGAAAAAAAACTATTAGAAATGAAGGGCCTATTAAAGAAAAATACTCCTGAAAAACAGCAACCCAAAAAGGAAGTGCTAGATATTGCACTTCCTTTTTATACAGAGCAATGGGAAAAGGCTGGATTAAAGCTAATAAAAAATGAAAAAGGTTTCTTCTTTTTAAAAGAAACATTTTATCGTAACAAGCATATACATGGAACTATTGGCTTGGATAAGCTTGAAGCTGCTATTTCTTTTATGCAGGAAAGATATCCAACTCATCCGCTTACTATTTCTCCAAACAGCCCTTATTGCTTTTATGACACGGAAACGACCGGTCTAAAAGGGGCTGGTGTCTTAATTTTTTTGAATGGTATTTTAAAAAAGGCTCCTGGAGGTTATTTATTGTCTCAATACGTGCTAGCAGACCCAGGACAGGAAGCTGCCTTTCTATTGGCCACTGAGTTTTGGAAAAACACTCAAACTATTATTACTTATAACGGTAAAAGCTTTGATTTGCCCCAATTAACGACAAGGTGGACAATGAATCGTAACACTTTACCACCCATGAAATCTCAAGGACAAATTGACTTAATGCACTCATCTAAAAGAATTTGGAAAGGTGATTTAGAGCGATTTAAATTAAAGCAATTAGAAGAAAGTAAATTAGGTTTTAGTCGCAAAAATGATATACCTGGTCATTTAGCTCCAATTATTTATTTTGATGCGGTTAAGCATGGTAACCCAACTAACCTTATGAGAATTTTAAAGCATAACGAATGGGATATCCTATCACTAGCAACGCTTTATACTTTATCGGTGGATCTACTAAAAGAAACCGAGGTTCAGGAAACTGCAAACACCTATACGAATATTGGAAAATGGTTTAAAGATTTAAAGTCTAAGGATGCAAGCAAGGAATGGTTCCAATTTGTATTAGATCAATTTCCAGAAAGAGAAACAAGCATGGCCTACTACTATATGGGTTTGCATTTAAAAAGGCAAAAACTGATGGATGAAAGTATCGAAGCCTTTAAGGAAGCTTTAAAAGAAATAAAAGGGAAATATCGTTTAGAAGTTCTGGTAGAACTAGCAAAGCTATATGAACATCAAAAAAAAGATTATGAAAAAGCATTAGAAATGACCCTTGAATGCCTTGAATATTGGAGAGATTCTGAAATAGATTCACATAAAGATTTTAGTAGTCAGCTCCGTATGCGGGAAATAAGAATAAAAAAGAAAATAAATATTTCCCGGGAAAGCGCACAACCTAACAAAAAACGCACTTAATCGCCCAAAAATACTCCATTATTCGACACCACTATGCTATAATACGAGTAGCGAATTGTAGACGGAAGGAAGATGCTGCATGGAATTTAAGTTAAAGGCTTCTGATATATTAGAAAAAGAATTTAAAACAGGCTTAAGAGGCTATAATCAAGAAGAAGTAGATATGTTTTTAGATGATATCATCCAAGATTATGAAGCGTTCGAAAAGAAAGTATCACAGCTGCAATTAGAAAATAAGCAACTAAGAGAAGAGTTAGCTGAGGCACCAAAACGAACAGCTCCTGTCCAACCAGCAGCTGGCGCTACTAATTTTGATATTCTAAAAAGATTATCTCATTTAGAAAAACATGTGTTTGGCGCAAAATTGTACGAGTAATATTATATTAGTAAAGAATTATTGTATATTCAGCTAACATCGTGTATAATTGGTTTACCACTTATATATTCGGGCAATCGCTGCAATGCTAGACATTGTAGAGGAAAGTCCATGCTCACACAATTCTGAGATGAATGTAGTGTTCGTGCTTAGTGAAAAAATAAACTAAGGCAGCCATTTTGGCTGACGGCGGGATGAAGGCCTAAGTCTTCGGATATGGCTGACAATCTCTGAAAGTGCCACAGTGACGGAGCTGTATAGGAAACTATACAGGTGGAACGAGGTAAACCCCACGAGTGAGAAACCCAAATTATGGTAGGGGCATTTTCTTGAAGGAATTGAACGGATAGAAAAACAGACAATAATCTGTAGATAGATGATTGCCATCCACATACGTACGAGGTAATGCACCGTTTGAGTACCGTGGAAACAAAACATGGCTTATTGAGTGTATGAGTGGCTATAATTAATAATACGGAAAGCTCTCCAATCACGGAGAGCTTTTCTTTTCTTAATAGATAAAAAAGTATATGCTTATTTATAGTATTTATATAGCTATGGGAGTGTTGTACCATTATGGTATGTAAGTAAAATACTATCGTACTGCTTCCGCACTTTTCTGATATATTTTTTGATTCTTTATAATATAATGCAAAATCTTCACTATCCTCACAAATTTTTTCTAAAATTGCTTACTACGAGATGTTTACATAGAGTCGATCATAAGATGGTCATCACCGATTATAAGAGAATAGGCATATTCCGAACAGGAGATGCAGGATGAAAGCGGGTCATTAAAGTTGAACAAAGAGCAACAACCTGAAAGCTTTTCTTCATATCCAAATAATTTAGTGGAGAAAGTATTTAATTCGACTACTGAGGGTATTATGATTACGGATGAAAAAATGCGGATTACGTTAGTAAATGCTGCGTTTGAAAAGGTTACGGGCTATGTTTTGAACGAAGTGCGAGGTGAAACTCCACGTATACTGAAGTCAGGTAGGCAAGAAAAAACATTTTACGCAACTATGTGGAATGAGTTGAAGCTTAAAGGTACCTGGCAAGGCGAAATATGGAATAAAAGAAAAAACGGAGAACTTTACCCAGAATATCTAACTATTTATAGCATACAAAACGAGCAAGGGGAAACTACTAATTACTTTGGTGTCTTTTCCGATATTTCCATAAAAAAAGTGGTAGAGAAAGAAATGGAAACGTTAACTTTCAGTGATCGCCTTACGAGTTTACCTAATAGATCTTCCTTTAACGAATTATTTTCACAAATAATCAGTGAATCTGGTTCTCAGGCAAAGCATGCAATCTTGTTTATAGATTTAGATCGCTTTAAGCAAGTAAACGCCTCACTTGGCAATGAAGTAGGGGATATCATCCTAGTTGAATTTGCTAAACGCATTAAGCAAATTATTAATAAAGACGATATTTTTGCAAGATATGGTGGAGACGAATTTTTGCTTGCTATACAGGATATTAAAAATCAAAAAGAAGCCGCCCAATATGCTTCAGAAATTATTAAATCGCTTAGCAAGCCATTCTATTTAGATGATATGGAAATTTATATCACTTCTAGTATTGGAATTGGATTATACCCTCAAGACAGCGAGGATGTTGACAAGCTTTTACACAAGGCTGACAAGGCAATGTACTTCGCTAAACAAAATGGTAGAAACCAATATGCTTTTTACTTCGAGGAATTAAAGAGGGATTCAAAGAGGCAATTGTTCCTAGAAGCTGAGTTGAGAAAGGGTATTCAGGCTAAAGATTTTAACATATACTATCAACCGAAAATTTCGCTAGATACAAATGAAATCGTTGGAGTAGAAGCTTTAGTTAGATGGCAAAATGATCAGATTGGAGTCGTATCCCCTGGCGAATTTATACCTTTAGCAGAGGACACGGGCCTTATCATTCCTTTGAGTGAGCTAATAGTTGAAAAAGTATGTTTAGATATTCTTGAATGGAGAACACTTGGTTTAAATAACCTTAATGTATCAATAAATATTGCTTCACTCCATTTTCAACAGGATAATTTTATCGAGAGAATAAATGAAATATTGATGCAATATAATTGTAGTCCACAGCAGCTTGAATTAGAATTAACAGAGCGTACGATTATGAAGGACTCCGAGATTATTATAACCAAGCTAATAAAGCTTAAAAATATGGGTTTTAAAATTTCCATTGATGATTT
Organism: Psychrobacillus sp. FSL K6-2843; assembly: GCF_038626375.1. Lineage (NCBI taxonomy): Bacteria > Bacillati > Bacillota > Bacilli > Caryophanales > Bacillaceae > Psychrobacillus > Psychrobacillus sp. FSL K6-2843. Next base: position 1,829,070 of record NZ_CP152021.1, read on the forward strand.
TGGTACAGGATACTCTTCTTTAAGCTATTTAAACCGATTTCCTTTAAACTATTTAAAAATTGATAGAAGCTTTATACAGCATATTACTTCATTAAAGGATAAACAAGCGATCGTAGAATCAATTATATTAATGTCTCATCGCTTGCAATTAAAAGTAATAGCTGAAGGTGTAGAATCCAAAGAACAAGTAAAAATCTTAAAAGAAATGAACTGCGATATTATACAAGGATATTATTACAGCAAGCCAGTTCCAAGTAAAGGGCTAATGGATTTTCTCGAGCTTTGGGAGATCCTTAAGCAAGAAGGGAAGCAATAATGACAACATTTAAATTAGTAGCAACTGCAGCAATGGGCTTAGAAGCCATCGTTGCAGAAGAAGTGAAAGCACTAGGATACGAAACAACGACTGAAAATGGAAAAGTATATTTTGAAGGAGACGAGCGGGCAATTGCAAGAGCCAATGTTTGGTTAAGAGTAGCAGATCGAGTGAAAATTGTCGCAGCTCAGTTTCCAGTAAGAACTTTTGATGAACTTTTTGAACGTACAAAGGCTATTCAATGGGAAAAGTTTCTTCCTGTGGATGCTGCATTTCCCGTTCAAGGTAAATCCGTCAAATCTACTTTATTCAGTGTTCCAGATTGTCAGGCTATTGTCAAAAAAGCGATTGTAGAAAGATTAAAGCTTGCATATAAACGAATTGGATTTCTGGATGAATCAGGTGCAACATATAAGATTGAAATAAGTATACTTAAAGATGTGGCAACAATCACCTTAGACACGAGTGGTGCTGGATTGCATAAACGTGGCTACCGACATGGCCAAGGGGAAGCTCCATTAAAGGAAACGTTAGCAGCCGCTTTGGTAAAAGTCTCTAAATGGAGCCCAAATCGTCCATTTGTCGATCCATTTTGTGGTTCTGGGACAATTCCAATAGAAGCAGCTATGATTGGCCAAAATATCGCTCCAGGCTTTAATAGAGATTTTCACAGCGAAGATTGGTCTTGGATGCCTAAAACAATTTGGGATGATGTAAGAAACGAAGCAGAGGATTTAGCTGATTATGATCAAAAATTAGAGATTATCGGCTCTGATATTGATCATAAGATGATTCAAATCGCAGAACAAAATGCATTTGAGTCAGGATTTGCAGATATAATCAGCTTTAAACAAATGCAGGCAAGTGACTTTTCAACCAATCTGACGGATGGTGTCATGATTGGTAATCCTCCTTACGGCGAACGTATAGGAGAAATCGAAGAAATTGAAAAAGTTATCAGCGATCTTGGTCATACAATGGAAACATATCCATCATGGTCGGTATATATGCTTTCTTCTATGGAGAATTTTGAGAATCTTTACGGACGTAAAGCAACTAAGAAACGTAAATTATTTAATGGATTTATTAGAACAGACTACTATCAGTTCTGGGGTAAACGTTCATAACAGTAGGGGAGACTAGCTCTCCCATGCTGTTATATTATTATTCAAGGGAGTTAGAAAATGAAGCAGGCTCTGCCATTTAAATTATCAAAAGACCGTTCTTTCTTTGAATCATTAGGAGATTGGATGGGAGACGTATTATACGATGAATTGCCAGAGAAAGGGTTTGAATGTCGTGATGAACAAATTTTCATGGCATATCAAATCGAAAAAGCATTAAAAGAAAAAAATGTATTATTTGCAGAAGCAGGCGTAGGTACAGGTAAAACGATCGCTTACTTACTTCCTGCTATTTCTTATGCAAGATATACTGGAAAACCAGCCTTGATTGCATGCGCGGATGAAACGCTAATAGAGCAATTGGTAAAAGAGGCTGGAGACATCTTTAAGCTACAAAATTATTTAGATATAAAAATCGATGTTAGGTTAGCTAAATCACGTAGCCAGTACCTATGCCTAAAACGATTGGAAGAAGCGCAAAAGGATAGCGATAACGACTTCTTTATAGAAGAAATTGAAGATGGAGTACCTGATTTCGTTTATGGCTCGTCTTCTCTTCAAAGTATCTTTCCATTTGGAGAGCGTAGCCAATTTTCAGGAGTAAGTGATGTAGACTGGCAAAAGGTTAACTTTCATCCTACTCAACAATGTACTGTCTGTGATTTACGCAATAGATGTGGGCAAACAATTCACCGTCAGCATTACAGAGAATCATCTGATTTAATCATCTGTTCCCATGACTTTTTAATGGAACACCTATGGACTAAGGATTCACGTGTTCGAGAAGGACAATTGCCATTTTTACCAGAAGTGTCGATGATTGTATTAGACGAAGGACATTTGCTAGAATTCGCAGCTCAAAAAGCGTTAACCTATGAAGTACAAAGTGAAACATTAATTCGATTACTTGAAAGAGTAATGGTAGATGGTGTTCGCGAAAAGACTTTAAACTTAATGGAAGTTCTCCAAGATACGCATGAGAAAATTTTTAGCGTTTTACGAATCGGCAGCTTTGCGGAAGAAACGGAACGTATGAAGATTAACAAGTCATCTGAGCTAATGCAGTTATGTAAGCATGCCATTAAAATTACAGATGATTTACTAGAGGAGTTCGTGTTTGAATCAGAGCTTTTTACAATTCCAGAATATGAACTTCGAATGGTAGAGGAATTTTTAGAGCAATATTCATTTTCATTGCGATTATTTACAGAGAAGGGCGATGGGGTTGAGTGGTTAGAAATAATCGATGGCTACGAAACACTTATTATCATGCCTAGATTAGTTACAGACATTTTAAATGAAAAGCTATTTTCTACCAAGCTTCCGATCATCTTTTCATCTGCTACATTATCGATTGAAAAAGATTTTACGTATTTGGCAGATTCGTTAGGAATAGAAAAGTTTCAATCATTCTCAGTGCCATCTCCGTTTGACTACGATGAAGTGATGAAAGTTAAAACGCATCATATTAGCCAGGAAGAGAAGGTTAGTGAAGTCGATCATTTATTGAAAGCAAAGCAACAAACACTTATTTTGTTTAAATCAAAAGCTGCGATGGATAAATTTAGGTCCTCCACATGTACTGATGATATTGCATATGAAGGGGATCGTGAGCTTTCCACAATCGTCAAAGAATTTCAAAATGGAGAGTTTTCTACACTTTGCTCTTATCATCTTTGGGAAGGCTTAGATTTGCCTAAAGAAGCATTAACTAGAGTAATTATTTATGATTTGCCTTTCCCACCGGTAGATCCGTTATTTGATGCCAAACGTTCATTTTCTAATAATCCATTTGAAGAAGTGGAGCTGCCGTTCATGCTGCTTAGACTTCAGCAAGGAATAGGTCGACTAATTCGTACCTCTGAAGACTACGGTGAAATTCACCTATTGTTGAACGAAAAAGAAGCGCCATTAGAGGGACGTTTTGTAGGGATTTTGCCAACACCAATTTCAAATTAATTTTAAATAGCCTTTTTCTTTTAATTTTGTGGATGTAAACCACTCATTCCTTATGAATTTTAAGGAATTTGTTTGTTATACATTGGACGAATATAAAAGGAAAAGGTTTTTTAACGAATCCCTTTAAATTGAATAATATAAATAACAGGGCGTATGTCTCAAGAATTTAAAAAGGTGGGATTGAGTATACAAAATATGGATGATACAGTTTATTTAAACAAGGACGATATTACTAGTGATTTTCATTATGCTAATACAGAAGAGAAAATGACTGGTCCATGGTTTGACAATTTAACTTTTTTACAAATGAACCATCCAAAAAATATTCATCAACAAAATGAAGTAGCTAATAAAGACACATCAAAACAGCCATCGGAAGAATTAAATGAGATAGTAAAAATAAAGCGACCTACGATTATAAGAAGAAAATGTGGTAGATCATTATTGACATCTTCCACTGATTACAAATTTATATTAATGGACGCTAAGAAGAGCAAGAAGGATAGCAGCATGCTAAACTGTTTGAAAGTAGCCAGAAGCACACTAAAGCCTTATTATAACCTTTTAAACAATAGCTATATCTCTATCAAACCTAAAGAAAAATATAAAAGAGCTCATCTATTCACCTCTTCACAAACAATGGAATTAGATGATTATAACTACGAATTAGAATTGATGGCTTACATGGAATATGAAGATAATCAAACAGACTTGGAAAGAAAACCACATTTAATACTGCAAGATTCATCTGTGTTATTAGACCAACATTTATGATCTATCCTGAATATTACAATTTGTTGGCATATGTATCTAAAATAAATACTGTAAGTGTAATTATACGGAGAAAAAAAGGCAAATAACCATCCGTGGAACCTGTTAAAAGTAATATCGAAGTTTTATCTATGGCACCGTAGAAATAGAGGATGCTGGAGTTTCAACTCCTCCTAATTTGATGTCTGGGCTTGGTTCATAGAAACTAAGCTCATTTTTAAATATATAAATATATAGTAAATTGGGTTGAAGAGACTTAATTAGCTTTATCCAGATATGCTTGGTGAAGAGAGGGGGGACTGCTTGGTATATTTGTAGCATTCTTCAAAAGAGGCTGGGACATAAGTAGATTCATGCTACATAAAAATGCTGTGAGTTGATTCTTATTACAATCTATAAAGAAAAGAATACTTCATTCTGAGTGAATGCGTTTTGATAGACATTTATTTAACTGAAGATATCTTCTTTTATATGTGAAGGTATGTGCAGTTTTCACTTGATATCGAAGATAACTCGGGGTGTTTGGATCGGAGACGGCGACTCCTAGGGGACAAGCGTGTGGTAGAGACTACAGGCTCGAGCAGTGCCCCCAGGAAATCGTCCGCTGTAGCAGAGAACACCAACTGTAAGTAGAAAAAGCCCCGGAAATTTACTAAACGGTAAATTTCCCGGACTCTTGAATTTTTAAGGTGGGTTTTATCCCAGCTTCGTAATATTAAGATTTTGAAGTTACCAGAATTTATACCCTTTTGAACCTGGAGGAGCATTCTGAAGCATATCGAACACTGGAACTGTATAAGCAAACAAGATTAAGAAGATACAAATAGTCAACCAGATCTTCCAGTTTTCCAAAACCATTGGAGTTTTTTCTGCATTTTCAGAAACCTCGCCAATTGGGAATTCTGTTTCTCCTTTAGGAGCAAACCATACTAGGTGGACGATGATATACAATACCAAGATGATACCGATGAATAAAATCGTACCACCAACTGCCTGAGCTATCTGATAGCCAATCCAATCAGTTGCTTGTGCAGAATCACCATAGGTAGAGAAATCTGAACGGCGAGGAGCACCCATTAAACCAGCTATATGCATAGCTCCAGACATGATGGACATACCTACTGCCCATACAATAGCTTGTATAATTGCTAGCTTATTCATTTGTTTAGTCAACACTCTACCAGTAAGATGAGGAATTAACCAATAAGCGGCACCAAAGAATGTTAAAACAACTGTTGTTGCTAAAGTGAGATGAAAGTGACCAGTAACCCAGATAGTATTATGTACTACTTGGTTCATTTGGTTAGATGCATTAATAATACCTCCAGCTCCAGCAGGGATGAAGGCTGCCATACCGATGAATGGTACAACGAATCGAGCATCCTTCCATGGAAGCTTTTTAAACCATCCAAATAACCCTTTTCCTCCAAGCTGTCTTCCGCGAATTTCAAATGTAGCGAACATGGAGAAAGCAGTTAGAAGGGAAGGTATAACAACCATCATTGTCAAAACTACTTGCAAGTATTTCCAGAAAGAATCAATACCAGGCTCTGTCAATTGGTGATGGAATCCAACAGGAATAGAGAAAATCAAGAAAAGCATAAAGGAAAGTCTTGCAAGTGCATCCGAATAAATTTTCCCGCCAATAATTTTAGGAATGATTACGTACCAAACCATATAAGCAGGTAATAGCCAGAAATATACTAATGGGTGACCAAAATACCAGAAAAGTGTACGAGAAAGAAGAATATCAATCTTATCTACCCAGCCTAATGACCAAGGAATCAATTGGAAAACTACCTCAACTGCAACACCAAGTGAACAAATGATCCACATAGTTAAGTTTACGATTACCATAAAAGTTAATAATGGGCTTGGTTCTCCTGGATTAGCTTTGCGCCATTCTCTATATTTCATTATAAGGCCAGCTCCACCAATCCAAGAGCCTACGACTACCAGGGCCAATCCCACATAGAAGATCCAATGTGCTTGTAGGGGTGCATAGAAAGTGTACAGAACAGATGCTTCATTTAATAAAACCATTACTGCAGCAGCAGTTGTTCCGATTGTCATTGTCCAGAACCCAATCCAGCCAAGCATTCTTTGCTTATCTGTCAATGTGCCGGCAGTGCGACTTACAGCAGCAATTTGGAAACCAAAGATAAAATAAGTTGTTAAGATAAGTGCTAATAAAACCCCATGAACCGTTAATAATTGATAGTATCCGATTCCCCAAGGAAGAGTAAATTGTCCAGAACGTACTAGTGTTTGTAATAGTCCACAAAGTCCTCCGATTAAAAGTGCAATGAATGCTACATGGATGTGAGCCATTGCGAGCTTGCCATCACGACGATCTACCTTCACAAAGCTTTGTGCTTTTTCTGTTATTGTTGCCATGTTACTCAACCACCTTTAACTTCGATGTCATAGAAGTGTGTCCTATGCCACAATATTCGTTACATAATATTAAATACTCTCCAGCTTTATCTACTGTTGTTACGTATTCTGAAACGTAGCCAGGTTCTAGCATCATATTAATATTCGTACCTACTATTTGAAAGCCATGAATTACGTCTTTTGTTGTTGCGATAAATTTAACAGTCGACCCGAGTGGTACTTCAAATTCTTGTGGATTATAGAAGAAAGCAGAAGCAACGACTACTACCTCGTAATCCCATTCCTTACCTTCGACCTTATGAACTCCAGGATTATTAAAAGGAGCAATTTCATCTACTCGCTCAGGATCAATATATACTTTTGCACTAGGTGGATGAGAACCGTAATGAAATGCGCTAAAGCCAACTATAATTAAGAATAAAACCAAAGACCCTACCCCGAATGTTATCCACCATTTTTCATACTTGTGAATATGCATAACCTTTAACCTCCAATGATTTAAAATCTGTCAATAAATAAATAGAATGCCAGAAACCAAGTTACTAATATAAAGATTCCCACTACGCTAACAGATATTAACGTGCCCTTAAGTTCTGGTTCTTTATTGTGTTTTTTGGACATCAGTCGTACACCTCCAAAATATTCTTCTTTTTATCTATAGCTACATCATAAATTTAAATATTTATGTATGATGTGATATTTCTCACACATACAAAGGTATTATGTGAAGATAATGTGAAATAAATTAAAAGTCATAGAAGTGGAAGGGAGATTAGTGAAGATAGTTGCAGTTCAGACTCTTGAGAAACAGAGTGCTAGCTAAAGATCTTATCCTTTAAATTAGCTCAAGGTCCTTAGGGATTGCCAAATAAAAAAGAATCCTTTATTTAAAAGGATTCTAAGTTTTATATGTATTCTTATTGATAGTTAGTCCTCGTCTATTGTAAGAATAATAGTCATAAGGCCTATGTCTTCGGTTTCTACAGGCAAGCGAAAGGCATGATGAAAACCAAATAGTTTACTCTTGCCAACAATGACAGTTGGCGGTGTAATATCAATCTCTAAACCTTCTTGGGCAACAGTAGTACACAAGTTGCCTGCAATCATATTTCCGAGTTCACCAGTAAAAGATTCGAGCATTTCGCCCTCGAGAGGCATGCCGAACATAGAGGCGCCGACGGAGGAGAAGAATTGGGAGGATGCATCAACAATAATTCTTCCCTTAATGTCTCCAACAATTCCTATGAGAACGCCCATCTCTTCCTGATCAAATGGTTGAATCATTAGTGTGGGAGACTTAAAACTAAGGTTAAGAGGAATAACAGACTTTAATGATTGAATGGTACCATTTAAAAGTGTTTTAATATGCTTGGAATTACCCATTTTATCCCCTCCTAATAGTAAAGATGAATCAATTTTATCATATTGTCTAGTTAAAAAGAATATATTTTGTAGTCAATTGTTGAAAAATGTGATAACATCTAAATGAGAATGAATATCAAGTTCAGTTGAGAGGGAGATTGTCATGGTATTTATATTAATTGGATCGACTGTAGTTATATACAGCGTAATAACTAAACACATTTTAAATTCTATTACACCACAACCAAAATAATAGTAGTACAGTGATGACTTTATGAACAATAAAGTCATCTTTTTTTATATTTTCTGATATGATATACATATTGTTAAAGAATAAAAAGGGGAAATAAATTTCACATGAATCCATTAGAGGAATTACAGAAAATCAAAGAATCGAATGCTTTACTAGCGACAATTTTTAAACAAAACAATGATGAAGAGAGATATGCAAAATCAAAACTTTTTGCAGAAAAAATAGAAAAGGGAACATTTACAATTGCTTTTGCAGGTCATTTTTCAGCAGGGAAATCAAGTATGATTAATGCCCTTGTAGATGAACAACTATTACCAACAAGTCCCATACCAACCTCTGCGAATATAGTTACGGTAAGCAAAGCGGATAAGAATTTTGCTATTGTCCACTTTGTAAATGATGCTCCGGTCAAATTCTCTGGGGAATATGATATTGGACAAGTAAAAAAATATTCCAAGGACGGGAGTAAAGTTTCTCAAATAGAAATTGGACATCAAACCTCGGAGCTTCCTAAAGGGATTATAGTTATGGACACACCGGGAGTGGATTCAACGGATGATGCACATCGTGTATCAACAGAGTCTGCATTACATCTAGCAGATATCGTGTTTTATGTTATGGATTATAATCATGTGCAATCCGAGCTGAATTTTCAATTTACTAAACAGCTGCTTCACTACAATGAAAATATTTATTTAATCGTAAATCAGGTTGATAAACACAGAGAAGAGGAATTATCTTTCACTGAGTATAAACAATCTGTTTCTACAGCTTTCAATGCTTGGAATGTCGAGCCAAAGGATATCTTTTATACTTCATTAAAAAACAAAGAAATAGTACATAATGATTTTCAACAAGTTAGGCAGATCGTTAAAGAATCTATACAACATAAAGAAGAACTTTTCCTACGGTCAGCATCAGCTACTCTAAAAAAGCTAAAGGATGAACATATAAAATTTTTAGAAGAGGAAAAAAAAGACTTACAGCAGGAACTAAGTTATTTACTCACAGAAGAAGATTGGAGCAATGTTGAAGAAATATTAGATCAGCTGGAAACTTCAGAGAAGCAAATACAGCTCCAAGAGAGCGGTGCGTGGAAAAAGACATTTGAAACGAGCAGGAAGGCTATATTGGAAAACGCTTCAATTATGACTTATGAAATGCGTGACCTTTTAAAACAATATGCAGAAAGTAGGCAGGATTCATTTAAGGTTGGTTTCATCGGAAGCAAGAAAAAAACAGAAGAAGAAAGAAAAAGAAGGTTAGCAGAAGCAATTCAGATGCTAGATAAAATTGTAGCTACTAATATTACTACACATATAAAAGATTTAATGAAGGGTCTTTTAAAGGATGTTAGCTTGTTAAATGAAGAAAAGGCAAACGAAATAAATAATATGTCCTTCTCTTTACCTGAGGAAATCATCGCAGACACTATGCATAGTGGGGCAAGTGTTACGGGAGATGCAATACTGAACTATGCTAATAGAGTAAATGATGCAGTTATTAGATATTATGTGAAAGAAACTGACCGATGGAAGGATGAAAATTCAAATTATATCGAACTACATTCATCCAATCAAGATGTGCGGTTAGGGGATAAAACGAATGTTTTAAAGGAAAAGCAAGAAGCTATATCAAAAGTGTCTGATATAGAAGAAAGAATAGAAAATCTGGATAAGCAATTATCGACACCTTCGATCCAGTTTAGGAAAGATAGAGATCATCTTCTAGATGAATGGGAGAAAGAACGCTTGTCCTTCGAGCGCTCTATAGTAGAGTACGTTGATAAAGCTAGTGAAGAAACAGAAGTAATTTCCCCTGTCTTAATAGAGGAAGAGATATTAGAGGAAAGTGCTACATTACCTTTAGATGAAGTAGTACAAAGGGCAAACAAAATTGGAGAGATTTTATCGGAGCTTCCTGATTTTAAGGACGCCGCGTCTGTTATTAAGAAAAAGGCAATGCGTGTTCAAAACCAACAATTTACAATTGCTCTATTTGGTGCCTTTAGTGCAGGAAAATCAAGCTTTTCTAATGCCTTAATGGGAGCGGATGTTCTGCCGGTTTCTCCAAACCCTACAACCGCTGCCATCAATAAAATACATCCAATTTCTAAAGAACATCTGCACAATACCGCTGATGTTACTTTAAAATCTAAAGAACAGTTACTCGATGATGTAAAGTTTGCCTTTTTACAATTGGGTAAAAACGTTATTTCATTAGAGGATGCATACGAAAAGGCTCCTTCTGCCTTAAGTGAATCAGCTGCAGAAGAAGTGCATAAGTCATTTGTAAATGCTTTCTATAAAGGATATCCTGATGTACGGAATCACCTAGGTGAGATACTAAATGTGGATGATCAAGAATTTTCCCTTTATGTGGCAGAGGAATCGAAAAGCTGTTTTGTTGATTACATTGACTTTTATTATGATTGTGAGTTAACTAGATTAGGCGTCACTTTAGTAGATACACCAGGTGCAGATTCCATCAATGCAAGACATACTGGTGTTGCGTTCGATTATATACGAAATGCAGATGCCGTTCTTTTTGTCACATACTTTAATCATGCTTTTGCAAAGGCTGATAGAGAATTTCTTATTCAGCTTGGTCGTGTTAAAGATTCCTTTGAACTAGATAAAATGTTTTTCGTTGTAAACGCCATTGATCTTGCAAGCAACGAGGAAGAGGCTAACTTAGTTAAACAGTACGTAAAAGACGAACTGCAGCGATTTGGAATTCGATTTCCTAGGGTGTATGGAGTCTCTAGTCTTCAAGCTTTAAAAGAAAAGCAAAACAAAGAAAGACTTCATCAAGGCATGGAACATTTTGAAGAAGCATTCCATCATTTTTTGGAAAAAGATCTTAAACAAATTGCTATAACTTCATTAGAAGAGGAATCTAATCGACAAAAAAATAAATTGCTTTCTTTAATAGAACAAACGGAGGCTAACTTAGCTAGAAAAGATGAACGACTTTCTGAGCTTAGCGATCAGGAACTAAAAATAAGGAATCGTTATACTGAATACAAGTCTGTATCTTTAAATAAGGATGCGGTTCAGGAATTGGAATCCCTTCTTTTTTACGTATTACAACGTGTGTATTATCGATTCAACGAATTTTTTAAGGAAGCGTATAATCCTTCGCTTTTCTCTAATTATAATGCATCCACGGCTTTGGACTTAGCATTGAGGGATATACTTCAAATGATTCGTTTTGATCTGGAGCAGGAAGTCCGTGTAACGAATTTCCGACTGCTACAATATATTCAAAAACAAATGACTCAAATAGATAAAGAAGAAATGCGAGTATTAAAGGAATGGAATGGGAGCTTAACTTATAGCCCTCATGAAAGTGAAGACTACGAATTACTAGAGTTTGTTGGCCCCTTTAAAGACAAAGACAAATATACTCATGTAAAATCATATTTTAAAAGTGCTAAGTCATTTTTTGAAAAAAATGAAAAAGAAAAACTAAGAGATGCTCTATCCGAGCAAACAAAAGTTGAGGCAGCTGCTTATTTAGATGATGAAAAAAAACGTTTAGTAAAATGGCTAACTATCTATGCAGAGAAGGAAGTAGAAAATGCTCGCTTAAAATGGTTAAATGAATCCTTAACTCAGTTGGAGGCAGAAAGAAGATTACTGGAGCAGGAAGAAACACTAGCTAAGTGGAAGGATATCTATAAGAAATTAGAGACTGGAGGTAACGAAAAATGACAAAGGTATTTATAGAGCTTTCAGAAATAGATATAAAGTCTTCAAGATTTATTGATACGCGCTTTATCTTGGGGGAACCTTCCGCAGGCTATGAAGCATTTAAAGAATGCCATGTGAGTGGAGCAGTTTATTGGAATCTTGAAAAAGACCTCTCTGATATGGACGATTTTAAAGGTAGACATCCGATGATTTCTAAGGAAAAAATGATTGAGCTTGTACAAAACTCAGGTTTAAATTTAGATGATAAAATTATTATTTATGATCAAGGGGAAGCTCCTTTTGCATTAAGAGCTTATTTCTTACTGGAATGGGCAGGGTTTAAAAATGTAAGAGTTTTACGCCAAAGCTTTGAAATGATAAAACAGCAACTTCCAATAACTGATGAAGTGGCTCAATATACGAAGTCGAATATGACTCCACTTTGGAATGACGAAATTTATTTAACTATGGATGAAGTGCGAGATATTGCAAATGGAAAAAGGGACGGACAGTTAATAGATGCTCGTTCTTCGGCTAGGTATCGGGGAGAAATAGAGCCTATTGATCATATAGCAGGTCATATTCCAACAGCAATAAATTATGACTGGGAGCAACTAAAGCGAGATGGTGCATTTTTGGAGCAAGAACTAATGGAATCTCAGCTAAGCAACCTTTCTAATAAGGATAAGCCTGTCATTGCATACTGTGGGAGCGGAGTAACGGCAGCTCCATTATACGCAAGCTTAAAAGAAGCTGGTTACAAGGATGTAAAATTGTATGTAGGTAGTTACAGTGACTGGATCCGAGAAAATGATGTAGAGAAATCTAACTAATAATAAAGAGACCATATCTTCTAGGGGATTGGTCTCTTTATTATTAGGTTTAATTTTTTGAAAAGCTTAAGATTTGCATTTAGATAATTTTATAGCTTTTTACGACTTCTGTTGAGTTCACTCTTTTTTAAACAGGTATTTTTTGTTTATATATGCTCCTTCACTGGTAACGATTACTTCTGCATATGGTATTCCAAATACAGTATAAGTGTTTAGAATAATATACGGTAGTTGTTCATCTTCATCGATCTGATTACTATCAATCTCATATGAAACTACTAATAGCTGATCAAATGAATTTTGAAAAATATTATTAAATGTACCTAAGTTAAAATCATTCCACTCAGAATCATTATGTACGTTTGTATAAAGCAAACTGGTTGGTAAAAAAGCAATGAGACAAAAAATAAAAGATATTAACTTTAAAAATGCTTTACCTGAACTATAATTTATCCTTCTTCGTTTACGGTACCTCATATTAAACAACTCCAATACTTGTTTTTAAACGCTATAGCAACTTATTCGAATTGTCCTGTAAACATGAATAAATTTAGTTCAAAGACCCATTGGTTGAATTAGAAACGATATAAAATAATGCGGAGTTTAGGTAAATTCATTCATAATCGAAAGAAAATGATACAATAAGGGATTTGCTACGTCTAACTTGACTAATAAAGAAATTGGAAGGGAATGGTTGATCTTTGAGGAAGAAAATGGCCCTTTATTTATCAATGGTTTTTACTTCAGTCGTTCTTTTTGGCTGTCAATTCGAAGAAAGCACTGTAAATAAACCTAGTACTCAGCAGTATTTAGAAGAAAATGAAAAAGTGGAGACAGATGTAGAATTTTCAGTGGTTACTCTTACAATGATAAAAGAGGGTACATCAATTGTTTTTGATGATTACAATGCACTTGAGCAATTTAAAAGCATAATTTCAAGCGCGGTAAAAGAAAATGGAATCGTAAATATAGCCAATCCAGATTATTCTGTAGATATAATCAATGAAAATGAAGACAAACAGGTTTTACATCTTTGGTTGGGTGGAGCATTTGAAGAAAGTACCTTAATGAATACAAATGACACTCACACTATTTATATTCTTCCTAGTGAATCTACCAATAAGATATTGGATTTAATAGAACAGGTCTAAAAGATAATCTTTTAACGACAATAAGCTTTATCTCTTTACTATTATCCCCTTAACTAAAAAATATTTTAGTTAAGGGGATAATTAGCATTTTACCAATTAAACACGAATATTTCTCATTCCGCTTATTGGAACGACCGGCGGTTACTCCAGCGGGATGAGTGAAACAGATAAGACAGCACAAACGAGGCAAAAGCCACGGTTATGGCTTATCACTCATCTCGTGGAACGCGTCCGCCTAAAGTGGAAATCAAGTAAACTAAACGCATTGGTAAGAATATTTTTGCTTAGGCTCGTCTAATATTATTTAAGTTAACAGAGTAGTTCGCTTGTTTTTGGAGAAACTAAATAATATCTTTTTAAGGGTATTTCATATATAATAAATTGTCGTATAAAAGAATTTGGTGTATAATAGGCAAATTGTATGTGTAAGAAAAGAGGGGCTAAATAATGAAAAAATCAATTTATGGTCTAACAAGAGACCAATTAATAGAGTGGTTAATGGAACATGGACAAAAGAAATTCCGTGCTGAACAGGTATGGGATTGGTTATATATTAAACGAGTACAGAGCTTTGAGGAAATGACGAATGTAAATAAAGATTGTCTTAAGCTATTAGAAGATAATTTTGTAATCCAAACCTTGAAGGAAAATGTAAAACAAGAGTCTGCTGATGGAACGATCAAATTCCTATTTGAAATGCAGGATGGAAATTTAATCGAAACAGTTTTAATGCGATTTAAATACGGCTTGTCTGTATGTGTAACAACACAAGTAGGCTGTAATATTGGCTGTAGTTTCTGTGCAAGTGGTCTGTTAAAGAAAAGCCGAGATTTAGATGCTGGAGAGATTGTCGGGCAAATTATGAAGGTACAGGAGCATTTAGATGAATTACAGAAGGATGAGCGCGTTAGCCACATCGTAGTAATGGGTATTGGTGAACCATTTGATAATTATAAAAACCTTATGAATTTCTTAAGAACAGTGAATGATCAAAAAGGTCTTGCTATCGGTGCGCGCCATATAACAGTTTCTACAAGTGGGTTAGCTAAGAAGATTATGGACTTTGCAAACGAAAATATTCAAGTTAACCTTGCAGTTTCCTTACACGCTCCAAATGACGAGCTTCGTTCTAAAATTATGGTTATCAATAAGGCGTTTCCAATTGAGAAAGTTATGGCTGCTGTTGACTATTATTTAGAAAAAACAAACCGTCGTATTACATTTGAATATATTCTTCTTAAAGATGTAAATGATCATGTTGAAGAAGCACAGCAATTGGCGAAGCTACTGGAAAATAAACGACATCTTTCTTATGTTAACTTGATTCCATACAATCCAGTTGACGAGCATGGCCAATACCAACGTAGCACAGAAAAGTCTATTAGTTCATTCTTCCAAACTTTAAAAAATAGCGGTATTAACTGTGGAGTGAGAATGGAACAGGGAACTGATATTGATGCTGCTTGTGGCCAATTACGTAGTAAACAAATTAAAAAAGAAAAAGCTGGAGCAAAATAATACACTTCCAATACAAAACGCATCTTCCTTATTCAGGAGGATGCGTTTTTTTTCTTTTTCTCTAATTCTGTTGGACGCTCGTCTATTGTATGTTTATAGGCATAGCCCTTGTTGATAGTGAAAATAGTTAAGGCAAGGACAATGATAAAGATGATGATTCCAATAACAATGACTGTAACTATGGGAATAACCTCCAAAAAATAAAGTATACACTCATATCATAGCACAATAAAGATGATGGCGGGAGAGGGGGCAATTACAATAGAAAAAGCTATCCCGAGGGATAGCTTTTTACTTTATACTGTAGCAGTAACATTCATAACTTCTTCAATTTTTTCCCATGGAAGTTCCATTGCCGCAGCAACGCCTTTACCATAAGCTGGATCTGCTTTATAGCAATGGATGATGTGGCGGATTTTAATGAAATCTTCTACACCATTCATATTACGAGCAGTGTTTTCAAATAATACTTGCTGTTTTTCTGGGGTCATTAGATTGAACAATTTACCTGGTTGTTCGAAATAATTGTCATCATCTTCACGGAATTCCCAAATACCAGCATCTCCTTGAAGTGCTAGACTAGGCTCTTTGAATTGAGGTTGTTCCTTCCATTGACCATAGCTGTTAGGCTCATAAGGTAATGTACTACCTAAGTTACCATCTACACGCATAGCACCATCTCTATGGAAAGAGTGTACAGGACATTTAGGTTTGTTAACAGGAATTTGGTGATGGTTAACACCTAGGCGGTAACGTTGAGCATCGCCATAAGAGAATAAACGACCTTGTAACATTCTATCAGGGGAGAAGCTAATACCAGGTACTACGTTAGCTGGTGTAAAAGCAGCTTGCTCTACTTCTGCAAAATAATTTTCAGGGTTACGGTTTAGTTCCCATTCACCAACTTCGATAAGTGGGAAGTCTTTTTTATACCAAACTTTTGTTAGATCAAAAGGATTATAAGGCATATTATTAGCTTGTTCTTCCGTCATTACCTGAATATACATTTTCCATTTAGGGAAATTACCAGCTTCGATATTGTCGTATAGGTCACGTTGATGACTTTCACGGTCAACACCAACCACTTCAACTGCTTCTTGATCAGTTAAGTTTTCAATACCTTGTTGAGAACGCATATGGAATTTAACCCAGACACGTTCATTGTTAGCATTGATCATACTGAATGTATGGCTACCAAATCCGTGCATTGTACGGTAAGATTTTGGAAGTCCTCTGTCACTCATTACGATTGTAATTTGGTGAAGTGCTTCCGGTAATGATGTCCAGAAATCCCAGTTGCTATTAGCACTACGCATACCAGTACGTGGATCACGTTTAATAGCATGATTTAAATCTGGGAAATTAAGTGGATCACGGAAGAAGAATACTGGAGTGTTGTTACCAACTAAATCCCAGTTACCTTGCTCTGTATAGAAACGCATAGAGAATCCACGGATATCTCGTTCCGCATCTGCAGCTCCGCGTTCACCAGCTACAGTTGAGAAACGTACGAACATATCTGTTTCTTTACCGATTTCAGAGAATATACTAGCGCTAGTATATTGAGTAATATCATTAGTCACAGTAAATTTACCGTAAGCACCTGAACCTTTTGCGTGCATACGACGCTCTGGAATTACTTCTCTATCAAAGTGTGCTAGTTTTTCTAATAACCATACGTCTTGTAGTAAAAGAGGACCTCTTCTACCAGCAGATTGTGAGTTTTGGTTATCTACTACTGGTGCGCCAGCTGCAGTTGTCAGCTTATTGTTTTGTTTTTCAGTCATTCTTTTTCCCCCTAGATTAGAATCTTTATAATACAAGAATTATTATATCAAAGGGTGGGTGAGAATGCTAGAATTTGAATGTAACTTTTTATTATTCTTATAGGAATGTGAACATTATTAGTCAATGGAAAACTATCTAAAACGTTGATATAGTTGGATTCTCACTTAAATTAATAGATCAAAAAGTGTGCTATCTTTATTAACTTCCTTAAAGAAAAAGCCATTCTCATTCATACGTGAGAGAAGCTCTAAATAATCCTCACTTCTTTTTAATTCAATGCCTACTAACGCCGGTCCACTTTCTTTGTTGTTCTTTTTGGTATATTCAAAGGTGGTGATATCATCGTCTGGACCCAGTACTTTATCAAGAAATTGTCTTAGTGCACCAGCTCTTTGTGGAAAGCTAACGATAAAGTAATATAGGAGCCCTTCATGTAATAACGATTTTTCCTTAATCTCCTGCATCCTGCCAATGTCATTATTTCCTCCGCTAATAATACATACGACGGACTTACCTTTTATTTGTTCCTTATGAGAATCGAGTGCTGCAATTGATAATGCCCCTGCAGGCTCTGCGATAATAGCGTGTTTATTGTATAAGCTCAAAATAGTTGTACATACCTTCCCCTCTGGGACAAGGGTGATGTCATCCACATATTTAGAAACAATCTCGTGGTTTAGCTTTCCTACACACTTAACAGCTGCCCCGTCAACGAATTTATCAATTGCATCAAGAACAATTGGTCCTTTGTTAGCTATGGCAGCTTTCATACTTGCAGCACCTGAAGGCTCTACACCAATAATTTTAGTGTTGGGGGATAGGTTCTTTATATAAGAAGAAACTCCAGAGATGAGACCTCCACCACCAATACTAGAAAAAACATAATCAAGCTCCTCATCAATATCATTCATAATCTCCACAGCCACTGTACCTTGACCAGCAATGATGTCTAGATCATCAAATGGATGAATAAACAAACGGCCTTCTTGTTCTGCATAAGTAGTTGCAGTACTAGCGGAATCATCAAATGTATCCCCAGTTAGGATAATTTCTGCGTATTGCCGGCCAAACATTTTTACCTGCTCAATTTTTTGACTAGGAGTGGTTAGAGGCATAAATATTTTAGCGGAAATACCTAAGTGAGCACAGGCATAAGCGACTCCTTGGGCGTGATTACCTGCACTAGCACAGACTATTCCTTGCTTTCGAGCGATCTCTTCAATGGTTTTAATTTTATAATAAGCACCGCGGAGTTTAAACGAACGAACATGTTGTAAATCTTCGCGTTTAAAGTAAATATTCGCTTCATATTTTTCAGATAGATAGTCGTTTTTTTGAAGAGGTGTATGTATAACTACCTCTTTAAGAAATTGGTGCGCTTTTAGCACATCTTCAATTTGAAGTGTTTTGATATCTGCCATTTGCATGATATGACCTCCTAAATCTAATTATCAGTATATTTTAACACACTACAGTGATAAACCCACGATTTATTTTTGATAATTCTAAATAATAAAACACTAAGGTTATTTTACATTACCTATTTTTGATAATTTCAAACATATTTTATTGACAAAAATGTTCGATTAGAACATAATATGTTCATAGTTAACATTTTATTTGTATTTAGGGGATGAATTCATGCTTCCAATTAACAGAAAAAAGAAAATTATCGATGAGCTTTCTATTAAGGGGAAGGTTGAAATCTTAGAGCTTGTAGACCTTTTAGGAGTTTCTGCAATGACTATACGAAGAGATTTAGACGAATTAGAAAAGCAGAAAAAATTGATAAGAACACATGGTGGTGCTGCGCTACCTCAAGCGATAATAGGGGAACAATCATATGAACAAAAGCTTTCAGAAGCTCATATACAAAAGAAAGAGATTGCACAAATTGCCGTTGGCTTAGTAAAAGACGGTATGAGGATTTTGTTGGATTCAGGAACAACTACATTAGAAATTGCAAGGCTATTGAAATCACGGACGAATATCACAGTAGTTACAAATGATATTAAGATTGCTGCTGAATTAACAGATTCTAATTTAGAAGTTATTTTACTTGGTGGAAAGATCCAGAATGGTGTCGGTGCAATACTTGGATCCTACGCTGAGCAAATGCTAAAAAACATACATGTAGATATTCTGTTCCTTGGAGCACATGCTGTGCATGCTTCTCTCGGTATATCTTCTGCAACTTTCGAGAAAGCATCTATCAAAAAAGAGATGATAAACGTAAGCGAGGCGGTTTACCTAACTGTAGATGCACATAAATTTGGGAAAAAAGCATTTGCTAAAATAGCTGGTGTGGATTCGGTAACAGGAATTATAACGGATAGCACTATTTCTAAGGAAGTAGAAGAGATTTATAAGGAGAAATCTACTTTTATAAAGGGAGTGACAAAGTGAAGATAGGCATTATTGCAGATGATTTAACAGGAGCAAATGCTACTGGAGTCCTCCTGGCGAAAAATGGTTTCACGAGTGCTACAGTTGTTTTTGGTGGAGAGGTGCCATTAAATAGTGATTTTACCTCTATTAGCATAGATACAGATAGTAGATATTGTTCTCCTTCTAATGCAGAAGAACGTGTTTTGAAGGCATATGAGCAACTAACAATTTGGGGAGCAAGTGTTATTGGTAAACGAATTGATAGTACTGTGAGAGGTAATCTCGGAGTAGAGACCGATGTTTTACTGAATGCCATCGGTGGAAACTCCGTAGCGGTTGTTGTTGCTTCTTACCCTGATTCAGGTCGAGTAGTTTCAGGTGGCTATCTTTTAGTGGATGGGGTACCTGTGGAAGCAACTGATGTCGCTAAAGATCCTATGAATCCAATAAGTATCTCTCATGTCCCTACTATTATGGAAAACCAAAGCCAACTTCCTGTTTGTCATGTGGGGCTTGGCACAGTTTTAAAGGGTAAAGAGGCAATACAATTACAGTTAATGAAGCAAATTGAAGCGATGAATCGAATTATAGTAGTAGATGCAGTGACAAATGAAGAAATTGACAATATTGCCGAGGCGATGGCTTCCATAGATGGAATTCATTTTATCCCCGTAGACCCAGGTCCACTCTCTGCCTCTTTTGGAAGAATGAAAGCCCATCAACATGTTCAAACAAATAAATTCATCGTGACTGTTGGTAGTATTACTCCATTAACTGGTAGACAGCTGAATTATTTAATTGATAAGAAAAATGCAGATCCAGTATATGTGCGTGCTAGCGCTTTAGCATCGGTAAGTAGTTCCTGGGAGAAAGAAATTGATCGTGCAACGGAAGAAGCATTGAATAAACTAGAGGTGCAAGAAGTATTAATCATTACTACCTATGCTCCTGGAACAGAAAAGCTGAACCTAGCCGATATAGCATTGAAAGAGGGCGTTACGGAAGAAAAACTGGCTAAGCGTTTAACAGAGGGGCTTGCTAGAGTAACTAACAATGTGGTTCAGCAAACAAAACATCAAATAGATGGTACTTTCTCCAGTGGAGGAGATGTAACGGCAGCTATTTGTGCTGTGAGTGATGCTGCAGCGATAGGCTTGCAGGATGAAGTGATTCCCTTAGCTGCTTATGGCCATTTTATAGGGGGTACATTTGATGGTATTCCCGTGATTACTAAGGGCGGGATGGTAGGAGATAAATATTCTATCTACAAATGTGTAAGATTTTTAACAAACAAAAAAGAAGAAGGAAGTGTTCTAATATGACAACACGAGAAATTATTGCAATACCTATGGGAGATGCAGCAGGGATAGGACCAGAAATTACAGTGAAATCTTTAGCTAAAGAAGAGATTTATTCAATGTGTAAACCACTAGTTGTAGGTGACGCTAAAATTATTCGTAAAGCAATTGAAGTTACTGGGGTGGACTTAAATGTAAACGTGGTTGCCTCTCCAATAGATGGTTCTTATAAATTTGGAACAATTGATATTATTGATTTGAATAATATTGATTTAGAATCTTTTGAACCTGGAAGCGTTTCTGCTCAAAATGGACAAGCGGCATTCGAATTTATCAAACGATCAGTGGAATTAGCTATGGCTGGGGAAGTTAAAGCATTGGCAACAACTCCTATCAACAAAGAATCTTTAAAAGCAGCTAATGTTCCTTACATTGGCCATACGGAAATGCTAGAAGACCTTGGTGGCTCTCCGGATCCATTAACAATGTTCCAAGTAAATGGTATGCGTATTTTCTTCTTAACTCGCCACTTATCTGTTGCTGACGCTATTAAACAAATGACTAAAGAGCGTGTACGCGATTATTTGAACAGATGTGACCAAGCTTTACAGCGTTTAGGTGTGGAAACTCGTAAATTAGCTGTTGCTGGGTTAAATCCCCACGCAGGTGAGGGTGGTTTGTTTGGGATGGAAGAAGTAGAAGAGATTAAACCAGGCGTCGAGCTTGCTAAAGCAGATGGAATTGATGCATATGGACCAGTTCCTGCTGACTCCGTATTCTTCCAAGCACTTAATGGAAAATATGATGCGGTTCTTTCCTTATATCACGATCAAGGCCATATTGCAGCGAAAATGACCGATTTCCATCGTACTATTTCTATTACGAACGGTCTACCATTCTTGCGCACTTCTGTAGACCACGGGACCGCGTTTGATATTGCATGGAAAAACATTGCATCAGAAGTGAGTATGTTTGAGTGTATCAAGCTTGCTGCAGAATATGCGCCTAAATTTACTCGTGAGTCTTTGTAAGTTTTGTAATTCTAGAAAAGGGGATTCCCCTTTTCTATTTAAATATACATAATTGAAAGGGGTTTCAAGAATGGGTTTAGAAATGCAAATGTTGTTGGGGTTAGTTATTGGTGTAACGGTTTTAATTTTGCTTGTGTTAAAAACTAAAATTCATGCTTTTTTAGCGTTGCTAATTGCAGCTTCTGTAACTGGGCTTATTGGAGGAATGGAGCCTTTAAAGGTAGTTAACTCTATAACTTCTGGTTTTGGTAACACGCTAGCTTCTATAGGGATCGTTGTAGGGCTAGGGGTAATGATGGGGAGGATTTTAGAAGTAACGGGAGCCGCTGAAAAGCTAGCTTACACGTTAATTCGAGTAGTTGGAAAGAAGAAGGAAGAATGGGCAATGGCCATTGCTGGTTATTTCGTATCTATTCCTATTTTTGTAGATTCGGCCTTCGTCATTTTAAATCCTTTAGTAAAGTCATTATCACGTAAAACAGGGAAATCTGTAGTTACATTGGGGATTGCATTAGCGATAGGGTTAGCAGCAACTCACCATGCGGTTCCACCTACTCCAGGTCCTTTAGGAGTAGCGGGTATTTTTGGAATAGATATAGGTGAAATGATCTTCTGGGGATTAATATTTGCTATTCCGATAATTATAATAGGTGTTCTTTATGCAAAATGGATTGGAAAAAGAATATATCAAGTTCCAGAAGAAGATGGAGAAGGATTTATTCGTAAAGATTCATCTGAAATGGTATACAATGATTTTTTAGCAGCTTCTGCTGACAGAGAAAAAGAGCTACCATCGTTTTTCAAATCTTTTTTACCGATATTATTGCCAATCATATTAATATTCTTAAATACTACATTAACAGCTTTAGAAGTAACAGGTGGGTTCTGGGATTATGTACTATTCTTAGGACAACCAATTATCGCTTTAGCACTTGGGTTAGTTGCCGCAATTTATGGATTGGCTAATCAAATGAAAAAAGAAGAGGCTTTAGAGAGAATGGAAGAAGGAATGACTACTGCGGGTATCATCCTTTTAGTTACAGGTGCTGGTGGTGCATTAGGAACAGTATTGCGGGACAGTGGCACAGGGGACTATTTAGCTGAAATAATTGCTGGATTGCCTTTGCCTGCTATATTAGTGCCTTTCTTTATAGCGTCTATTGTACGATTAATACAAGGTAGTGGGACTGTTGCTATGATTACAGCAGCTTCAATCTCTGCTCCAATTTTAGCCAATCTTGACGTTAATCTAGCCTTAGCAGCTCAAGCGGCGGCACTAGGTGCAATGTTATTTTCTTACTTCAATGATTCCCTGTTCTGGGTTGTTAACCGTATGTTAGGAATCACTAAACTAAAAGAGCAAATTCTAGTATGGTCCGTACCTACAACCATTGCTTGGGGTACCTCTTTAATCATGCTAATCATAGCCAATGCCATAGTAGGCTAATAGAATACTAGAACATCGCTGCTTATATTTCTAGTGTTTCTTATATTTCATGTGTCTGGTATATTACAGGTGCCTGGCACCTGTAATATACACAAATTATTTTAATATACAAACGCAAATATTCTAATATAATATAATTACAATTCTCGTAATAAATACGCTTAAAAAAGGTTTTTTTAATAGAGGAAGTTAGTTGCAAATAGAGAAGAAAAAATAGGAACTTTTATTTCAATAGTGTTACAGGTGCCTGGCACCTGTAACACTATTTTTATGAGCAAATTTTCAGCATATTTTAGTGGGTGCGTGATATACTAACAAAATGATTTGGGTTTGAAATTTTTGCATGATTTTTAATAGTTTTAGGAGGAATGGATATGTCAATCAAGGTAGCAGCTATTATTGGAAGTAACAGAAAAGAGTCTTACAATCGTAAATTAGTGGAGTATATGAAGAAGCGTTATGCGGATAAGTTAGTTATTGAGCTTGTTTCTATCAATGAAGTAGAAATGTTTAATGCTGATATTGAGAATGATCCTCCGCAAGGTGCGATTGAATTTAAAAAGAATGTTCGTAATGCGGATGCGGTGCTTTTTGCTGTACCAGAATATAATTTCTCTATTCCTGGTGCTTTAAAAAATGCAATAGATTGGTTATCACGTAGTGGAAATGATTTAGTTGGTAAACCAACTTTCATCATCGGCTCTTCAATGGGTGTGCTAGGAAGCGTTCGAGCTCAAATGCACCTTCGTGAGATACTATCTAATCCGAATCTCCAACCACAGCTACTTCCAGGAAACGAAGTGTATGTAGGGGCAATTCATACAAAATTGAATGAACAAAATGAAGTGACTGTTCAAGCAACAATCGATTTTCTAGATAAAGTAGTAAATAATTTCATCGAATTTTATAATAAAGTTAAGTAAGAGTAAAAAGGGAGAAAATCATTGATGATTTTCTCCCTTTTAATATATAAAGCATATTTTGATCTCTGTTATAATTTTTATTTAGCTTTTCAAGCAATTGCTTTTCAAGGTGCTTAGGAGCTTAGTTTTTCGCAAGCCTTGCAATGCAAAAATCTTGTATACTCAGCCCTAGATCTATTATTTAATATAGCTAAAATTCTCTAAAGGATAAATTGTCATGTTCACCTTTCCTAAAACGATATCAATAGGTACAAATCCGACACTAGGATTTCTGCTATCGTTGCTGAAACGTCTATTGTCCCCTAGGACGAACAAGGAACCCTCTGGAACGACTACTTCCCCCAAATATTCTTCAAGTGTAAAGTCCTCCGTGAGCGTGCCATTATCTAATAACTCTTTTTTAAATTCATCTAAATATGGCTCATCGAATTTAGTCCCGTTTATTAAAAGCTCATCGTTTTTATAAGAAATATGGTCTCCAGGAATGCCTATAACTCGCTTGATATAATTAGTTTCCGCATCCACTTTAAAAACAATTACATCAAATCGCTCGTAGTCACTCAATTTCGGCCCTATTTTATTGACCATGACTTTGTCCCCGCTTTCAAAAGTGGGGAGCATAGAGGCACCTTCTACTTCGATAGGTGTAAACAAAAAATATCGAATTCCAAAAGCAAATATAACAGCAATTCCAATCGCTCTAACCCACTCCCAAAACTCACTTTTACCATTCATCTCTTTCAAATTATTCCCTCACATTCTTCCATTATTATTTGCTTTATTTTACCATGAAAATATAAATTATAGAAAAAATATCCTGTTTGAGTACATTATTGATATTGGTTAAGCAATTTAAAAAACTTCACAGTAAAATCATGAAATACCTTCTCAGATGGCGATAAGTCCCTCGTGACCGGGCTAATCATGCCAACTGTTCTTTGAAGAGGAGGAGAATACAGTGGGATCTTAACCGTAAACCTAGGAATAGAGTCATAAAAGGTGCTATCAGGCAAAAGTGTTATACCGATCCCAGCAGCAACCAATCCCTTAATAGCATCCATGTCCTCACCCTCTGAGGAACTTTTAGGTGTAAATCCAAGTGAATTACATGCGTCTATTATAATCTTATGTAATACAAATCCCTTAGGGAATAAAACAAAGTCCTCATTTCGCAAATCAATCAAGGGAACCCTCTCCTTCTTTGCTAAAGGGTGATTTACAGGAACTAGCACGGAAAAGTTTTCCGTAAACAATATGGTGGTATTAATAGAATAATCTTTCGGAGGGAGTGGTCCTAAAAATGCTATATTAATTTCCCGATTTTTTACCGCATCTATTAAATAATCATAAGATCCTTGTCTTAATTGGAAAGCCACATTCGGATGCTCTTTTTTAAAGGCAGAAATAACGGTCGGTAATAAATGGCCGGCTAAACTAGTGGGGAAGCCGATTTTAATAGTCCCTTTTTCCGGATCCAAATATTCGTCAATTTGTTTTTTTGCATAGTCTATAGCCTGTAGAGCTGAAAGGCTATGCTCTAAAAAGATCTTCCCTATTGGTGTCAATTTAACATTGCGACCTATTCGCTCGAATAATTCTACTCCCAACTCATTCTCTAAATTAGCTATTTGTCTGCTAACCGCAGACTGAGCAACATGTAAATGTATCGCCGCTTCCGAAATATGTTCTCGTTCTGCGACTTCTTTAAAGTATCTTAATTGCCTTATTTCCATAGTTTTCTCCTAACCTATCTCAAAAGTAGATTGTTTATATCCAAATTATATATTGTTTATATTATTTTGAAAACATACAATGTTCCTAACACACTTTTTTGGAAAATGGAGGTCGATTACATGACATTTCACCAGCTACCGAAAGCACAGGGCATGTATAATCCAGAATTAGAACATGACGCCTGTGGGATAGGTTTATATGCAAATATAAAAGGAACACCAACACATGATATAGTGAAAAAAGGTTTAGAAATGTTATGTCGTTTGGATCATCGTGCTGGAAAAGGTAGTGATGGTCAAACGGGAGATGGAGCAGGTCTCATGGTACAAATTCCAGATGTTTTTTTTCGGGTAGTTTGTAGTCAATGGGAAATTCCAGAAAAAGGACAGTATGGAGTAGGTATGTTGTTTTTTACAGAGGCGGATGAAGAAAGACAAGCGATAGAACAAAGAATAAATGATACCATTTTCGCCGAAGGTCAGGAACTTATAGGATGGAGGACAGTCCCGACAGACAAAAGTATGTTGAGTGATTCAGCTCGAAATACTGCACCAGTAGTGAGGCAAGTATTTATTAAAGCTAAAAGTCTTCCTGACTCTTTATCCTTTGAACGGAAGTTATATGTTATTAGGAAACAGATAGAGCATTGGGCACATCAAGAAGCTAAAAAATTCTACTGTGCAAGTCTTTCAAGTCAAACAATAGTTTTTAAAGGAATGCTGACTCCTAAAGAAGTAGATCAGTTTTATGTGGACTTACAAGACGAGCTTTTTACTTCTGCTTTTTCACTAGTGCATTCTCGATACAGCACTAATACTTTCCCTAGCTGGGAGCGTGCACACCCAAATCGCTATATTGTTCACAATGGTGAAATAAACACGCTACGCGGTAATGTCAATTGGATGAAAGCTCGTGAGCAACAGTTTGTTTCAGATGCCTTTGGTGATGATTTAGGAAAAATTCTTCCTATTATTGATCCTTCTGGAAGTGATTCATCTATGCTCGATAATGCATTTGAATTTTTTGTATTAGCTGGGAGATCTCCGGCACATACAGCTATGATGCTTATTCCAGAACCGTGGACTGAGAATCCTCATATTTCTCAAGAGAAAAAAGCATTTTATGCTTATCATAGCTCTTTAATGGAGCCTTGGGATGGACCAACAGCTATCTCGTTTACAAATGGCAAGCAGGTAGGTGCTATTCTAGATCGTAATGGGTTGAGACCAGCTCGTTATTACGTGACAAAAGATGACTACATTATATTTTCTTCAGAAGTCGGAGTAGTAGATATCGAAGAAGATAATATTCTTTATAAGGAGCGTCTAAGTCCTGGAAGAATGCTTTTAATAGATTTGGAGCAGGGAAGAATTATATCCGATGAAGAAATTAAGTCAGAAATGGCGATGGCTCAGCCTTATCAGCAATGGTTAGAAGACTATCAACAAAAGATATTAGTAAATGAAGAAAACATAGAAAATCTTGATGACCTGTTATTTCGTCAAAAGGCTTTTGGCTATACGTATGAAGACATTCACAAATATATACTGCCAATTGCAATAGAGGGAAAAGATCCTATTGGTTCTATGGGGAATGATACCCCGTTAGCTGTATTGTCAGATAGACCGCAATCCCTTTTCAATTATTTTAAGCAGTTGTTTGCTCAAGTTACCAATCCACCAATAGATTCAATACGGGAGCATATTGTTACATCCACCATGACATTGCTTGGTGCAGAAGGCGATCTGCTTACCCCTGGAGAAGTTAATGCGAAGCGAATATATTTGGATACACCAGTTTTAACTAATGGGCAGCTTCAAGAAATAAAGGATTTGAAGGATGAAAGCTTTCAAAGTGGTATTATTTACATTGATATGTCTGAAGATTTGGAAAAAGATTTGCGGAGAATATCTAAAAAAGCAGACGAACTGATAGAACAGCGAATCTCTTTAATCATTTTGTCTGATAAATCTCTAAATCAGTCTCAACCAACTATTCCGATTTTATTGGCAGCTAGTCATTTACACCAACATTTGCTACGAACAGGTAATCGAACGAAAGTTAGCATTTTAGTGGAATCTGGGGAGTCAAGAGAGGTTCATCAGTTTGCTGCACTTATTGGTTATGGGGTAGATGCGATTAATCCATATCTTGCATATGCGACCATTGCGGAAGCTATACAAAATGGACACTTAGAATGCAACTATCACGATGCTATAGCTAAATATAGTAAGGGGATAGCAGAAGGTGTCGTAAAAGTCATGTCTAAAATGGGTATTTCCACTGTACAAAGCTACAGAGGGGCACAGATATTTGAAGCGGTAGGTATTAGCAAAGATGTAATTGAGAATTATTTCACAGGCACTGTGTCTCAGCTTGGTGGGATTGACATAGAAACGATTAGAGAAGAGGCAATTCGTAGACATATACTAGCGGTCGAATCTACTGTGGATGCTTTAGATTCAGGGAGTGATTTTCAATGGAGAAGCACTGGCGAGCATCATGCCTTTAATCCAAAGACAATTCACACACTTCAATGGGCAACGCGAAGAGGAGACTACGGACTTTATCGTCAGTATGCAGAAATGGCAAATGAAGAGCGAATAGGCTTTTTACGAAACCTACTGACATTTAAGAAGGGAACAAAGAAAATCACATTAGATGAAGTTGAATCTGTAGATTCCATTGTGAAGAGGTTTAAGACAGGTGCTATGTCCTTTGGTTCACTAAGTCAGGAAGCGCATGAAACTTTAGCAATTGCAATGAATCGTCTTGGAGGCAAGAGTAACAGCGGAGAGGGTGGAGAACATCCTAATCGTTATGTAATAGATGCTAATGGGGATAACCGACGTAGTTCTATCAAGCAGATTGCTTCAGGTCGTTTTGGTGTAAATAGTCACTATTTAGTAGAGGCAGATGAGCTTCAGATAAAAATGGCTCAAGGCGCTAAACCAGGTGAAGGTGGTCAACTTCCAGGCAATAAAGTATATCCATGGGTAGCAGATGTCAGAGGATCCACAACTGGAGTGGGATTGATATCCCCACCTCCACATCATGATATTTATTCCATAGAGGATATGGCCCAACTTATTCATGATTTAAAAAATGCAAATAGATTTGCGAGAATTAGTGTGAAGCTCGTTGCCAAATCAGGAGTAGGAACAATTGCTGCGGGTGTTGCAAAAGGCTCTGCAGACGTAATTGTAATTAGTGGATACGACGGTGGAACGGGAGCTTCTCCAAAAACAAGCATTAAGCATACAGGATTGCCTTGGGAGCTAGGACTTGCTGAAGCACATCAAACGTTAATGCTAAATGGCTTACGAAATAAAGTGGTTTTGGAAACTGACGGCAAACTAATGACTGGAAAGGATGTAGTAATGGCTGCTTTGTTAGGAGCAGAAGAATTTGGCTTTGCTACAGCGCCTCTAATCGTATTAGGCTGTGTCATGATGCGTGCCTGTCATATGGACACTTGTCCAGTAGGGATAGCAACGCAAAATCCTGAGCTAAGAGACAAATTTAGTGGTTCTGCTGATTATGTCGTTAACTTTATGAGGTTTGTGGCAGAGGAAGTAAGAGAGTATATGGCATTGCTAGGATTTAGAACAGTTGATGAAATGGTAGGAAGAACTGACCTACTTGAAGTTAGTGACCGAGCAAAATCTCATTGGAAAGCTCAGCAACTAGATCTCTCTGTCCTACTATACCAAGTGAGTGGAGACAGAACATGTAAACAAAAACAAGATCATCAGCTCGAAAAGTCATTTGACATGAGGGAGCTTATGCCTCGAGTTGAAAAAGCTATTATAAATAGAACAAAGGTTGATCTACAATATAAGATTGCTAATACTGATCGAGTTGTCGGTACCATTATTGGAAGTGAAATCTCCAAAAAATACGGGGCAAGTGGTCTTCCAGATGATTCAATTACTTTACGATTCAATGGTGCTGCCGGTCAGAGCTTTGGTGCATATATTCCACAAGGAATGACAATGTTTGTAGAGGGAGATGTAAACGACTACTTTGGCAAAGGAATTTCTGGAGGAAAGCTAGTTGTTACTTCTCCATTATCAGGAACTTCAGAACAAAATGTAATCGCTGGAAATGTGGCGCTATATGGAGCTACTGATGGAGCAGTGTTCATTAACGGCCGAGCTGGTGAACGTTTTGCTGTAAGGAATAGTGGTGCAGACGTGGTTGTTGAAGGGATAGGTGATCATGGTTGTGAGTATATGACGGGCGGTCGAGCAGTTATCCTTGGGGACGTAGGCAAAAATTTTGGAGCAGGTATGTCCGGTGGTATCGCTTATGTATTGGTTGAAGATATAGAGCAGTTCAAATTTAAGTGTAATAAAGAAATGATTGGACTTGAGAAACTTCAATCTAAAGAAGAGACTCATAGTGTAAGACAGCTAATAATGGACCATTACTATTATACAAGAAGCACAAAAGCAATGAATATTTTAGACAATTGGAATGAAATGGTGCAAAAAGTAGTCAAGGTTGTACCTAATGATTATAAAATGATGCTAGAAAAAATTGCTGCATTTAAAAAAGATGGATTAACAGAAGATGATGCAGCGATGAAAGCCTTCCTTTCAACCTCTACAAAACAAGTAGAAAAGAAAGCTACGCTTATCAAAAAATAAAGTAATTTGCCTCCTTTATGGAAGAGATTCGGGCTCAATTAGGATAGCACTACGTAGGGCATTTTTGGTAGAGCTGCTCAGAGTAAGTAATAGTTTTACAATGCTTACTTTGACATCTAAAGATGTCTAATTATCGTGTGAAGCAGGCAATCAGTGCCGTACTAAGGAAAGGAGGAATTTTTATATGGGTAAACCAACTGGTTTTATGGAATATCAACGAGAAAAAGGAAAGGAAGTCGCACCTCTAAAACGTATAAAAAACTGGGGGGAATACGCTTCTAAGCTTTCTGATGAGTCTCTTCGCAAGCAAGGAGCACGTTGTATGGATTGTGGGACTCCATTTTGCCATATGGGAATCGAGATCAGAGGTGCAACTACTGGCTGTCCAATAAATAACTTAATACCAGAATGGAACGATTTAGTTTACCGAGGGAAATGGCAAGAAGCATTAAATCGATTAATGATGACAAATAATTTCCCAGAATTTACAGGTCGAGTATGCCCGGCACCTTGTGAGGGCTCATGCACATTAGCTATAACAGATCCTGCAGTTTCTATTAAGAATATCGAAAGAACAATCATAGACAAAGGATTTGAAAATGGCTGGATTACTCCAAGAATTCCTACGATTAGAACTGGAAAAAAAATAGCCGTTATTGGTTCTGGTCCTGCTGGTTTAGCAAGTGCAGACAATTTAAACCAAGCTGGCCACTCTGTTACGGTTTATGAACGTGCTGACCGTGCAGGCGGGCTGTTGATGTATGGTATTCCGAATATGAAACTAGAAAAAGAAATAGTAGAAAGAAGAGTTCACCTGCTTCAGCAGGAAGGTATTGATTTCATTTTAAATACAGAGGTTGGAAGGGATATTACTGCTGAGGAGCTAAAACTTCAATATGATGCAGTTATCCTTTGCATCGGGGCACAAAAACAACGTGCACTTCATATGGAGGGTAGTAATGCAGAGGGAGTTTATTTAGCAATGGACTATTTAACTTCTACAACAAAGAGCTTATTAGATTCAAATTTCGCTGACGGTCAATTTATTAACACGAAAGGGAAGGATGTTATTGTAATTGGTGGAGGAGATACAGGTGCAGACTGTGTAGCTACAGCTATCCGTCAAAACTGTCGTAGTGTAGTTCAGTTTGGAAAACATCCACAGCTTCCATCATCCCGTGCAGAGGATAACCAATGGCCTACAGATCCGAATATTTTTAAACTGGAATATGCGTACGAGGAAGCTAATGCAAAATATGGAAAAGACCCTAGAGAATATTTAATTCAAACGAAAAAAATGATTAAAGACAAGGATGGAAGGCTAAAAGAGCTTCATACAATCCAAATGGAAAAAATCCTTGGTGAGGACGGATTTTATTTCTTTAAAGAAGTTCCAGGTTCGGAAAAGATTTGGCCTGCGCAATTTGTTTTTGTAGCAATAGGATTTGAAGGACCAGAGACTTCTTTAACTGAACAATTTGGAGTAAAGGTTTTGAACAAAAGGATTGCTGCTTCTGCTAAAGATTATACTACAAATGTAGAAGGTGTATTTGCAGCAGGTGATGCTAGAAAGGGCCAAAGTTTAATCGTTTGGGCAATTAAAGAAGGTCAAGAGGTAGCAAAAAAAGTGAATGACTATGTAACGAATAAAGCAGTTGCTAGATAATCATGTGAGAGACCTAGGGATGGGTCTCTCGATTTTTTTTGCAATATATTTCATTGTGTTATCATATTAGCATACTAAAGTTTTTCTTTTATTTTCTGTCAACTGATGGCATAATAAAGTAATACTAGAACTGGGGGTAGTAACAGCATGATTGGTATTATAGATTATGGAGCAGGAAATTTACATAGTGTAGTAAAGGCAATTACTCAGCTTGGTTATCAGATTAAGCTTATTACTAAACCTAGTGACCATGACGATCTAATAGATAAGCTAATTCTGCCAGGGGTAGGAAATGCAAAGGTATCTATGAATGTTTTAAATGAGACAGGCTTAAGTGATTATTTACGAACAGAGGTTGCCAAGGGGACACCGCTTTTGGGAATTTGCTTAGGAATGCAACTTCTTTTAGAAACTAGTGAAGAGGGAGATGTACCATGTTTAGGATTTCTACCCGGAACAGTTCCATTGTTTGGTGAAGAGGCTGAAAAGGTTCCTCATATGGGATGGAATCAAGTGAAGGATGTTCAAAATCATTTCTTGTTTCAGGATATTCCAGAAAGCACTGATTTCTATTTTGTTCATTCGTATTACGCAGAGCCTAGCATGGAGCAACACGTCATAGGTGTGACTAATTATGGACCCGACTTTGCGTGTGCAATAGGAAATAAGCAAGTGATGGGTGTACAGTTTCATCCAGAAAAAAGCGGTAAGTATGGCATTCAATTACTAGACAATTACTGCAAGCAAGGAGTTAGACAGCATGCTTAGAAAAAGAATTGTTCCTGCAATAGATGTTTTAGGTGACAAAGCGGTAAAGTATGTACAATTTAGAAACCCTACAATAATTGGTGATCCAGCAGAGCTAGGGAAGAAATATTCAGAAGACGGCGCGGATGAGTTAATCTATTTAGATACCACCGCTTCATTAAAAAACCAAGATTTGAAAATAGATTGGATACGTCGAGTTGCAGAGCAGGTGTATATACCTTTTTCTGTAATAGGCGGTGTTAGAACAATAGATGATTTCAAGAGGCTTCTTCGCGCTGGCGCTGATAAGGTAGGGGTCAACTCAGCTGCCGTACAAAGACCAGAGCTTTTAAGAGAAGCAGCGGATATATTTGGTAAACAATGTGTAGTGTTGGGACTTGATGCCATGCCAATTTATAATGACGATAAGGAAATTGTGAGATGGGAAGTATATACACATTCTGGACACGAGAAAACGGGAATGGATGTAGTGGAGTGGGCGCAACAAGCAACCGATCTTGGAGCTGGTGAGATTATTTGCACAAGTATTCATAAGGATGGCATGAAAAATGGTTATGATGTGGAGCTGATCAAGTTACTCTCGGAAAAAGTAAATGTACCAATTATTGCTTCTGGTGGTGCGGGTAAATTAGAGCATATAGAAGAAGTGTTTGCTGCAGGAAAAGCGGACGCGGCACTAGTAGCTTCAATGATTCATTACGGAGATTATACTATTTCGGAGATTAAGGATTACCTGCTGGTGAAGGGTATTAATATGAGAATGTAAAGTTAAAATGACCTGTCTGTTGAACGTTCCTGTTCACAGCAGGTCTTTTTGCAGTATTTATTTGATAATCAGACGGAATTAAAAAAAGCTATCAAGCCATCCAAATGGATAGCTTGGATAAAGGTGGTTTATGCATTTATTTAGCATTGCGCTAGCCACACAAATAGTAAGAGTAGCAAAGATTTATTAAAGGTTTTTTAGATATTCTAAATCTATCTAATTATTTCCCAACCACGTTCTTGGGCAAGATTTCGAAGCTTTTCTTCTGGTTTAACTGCAATTGGATTTCCGACTAATTCAAGAACAGGTAAATCCGAATAGCTATCACCGTATGCATAGCTGTTTTCCCAGTCTATTTCTTGGCCTTCTAACTGTTCCAAAAGTTTCTGAGTCTTCATAGCGCCATTCACATGTTCCAGCGGTGATTTAGTATATACTGAATTCTCTTTATAGATTATTTCAGTGCCTATGATTTGTTTGAATGAAATCCCTTCGGTTACTCGCTCTAAAAATTGAGTATATGCACCCGACACTAGATAAATATGTACATTTTCTTGTTGGTGAGTATTTAGCTTTTCCAGTACTTTTTTATTGAAGTTTTTTTGCATTTGTTCCTTTAATTCATCAAAATACTGATACATCTCATCTCTTGTTCTACCTTCAAAAGCTTCCAAATATAGTTGCATGGACCGCTTCTTCATATTTGTAGTTGGATAAAGCTTAAGCTTATTTGCAATATAAGGAGGTACGATCGATCGATAGAATCGTTTATATTGGGGATGATAAGTTGGGTGTTCCTTTAAATGGTTCATTAACAGCTTGAACGTTTCTTCTTCGTATAAAGTTCCGTCAAAGTCAAAAATTGCAACTCGCATGTCTTCACCTTTTCTTTATAGGACTTTGTTTTATTATACTGGAAAATACGAAGGAAAGAAAAAATACTTGTCCTTAAGTGAATTTTGTAGAAATCTATATGAGTTTCTACTTATAAAATGTATACAAAATTGCAGATTATTCTTAGCTTTTACAAAAAAATATGGCGCTTTCTGCTCCAAAGTTGAACAGAAAGCGCCAGGATGCTGCTTCGAATTATTGCATTTTGTACATTGGACCTTCTGCAGTACCGTAGTTGTTGAAGATCTGTTCCATTGTTTGATCATCGAAGCGTGGTACTTGATAATAACCATGCTTGTTTTGATAAATGGAAAGCTCATACGCCATCTCAATACAGTTCGGGATTGAGTCTTGAAGTACTCTTCGTACAACTGGGTTGGTAGACTCTAATGCAGCAGGTACTTTTCCAGCGGCACCAGCTTTAGCAGAGCCTAGCAAATAACCTGAAATCATTTCATCATTAATTTCAGAAATGCTTTGCATAGGTTTCTTAGGCTGTGAAGACGGCTTTAAACCATAAGTGAAATCATTTTCCGTTGCCATCTTATAAGATGACGTGCGGTGTGAAGGATCTTTTCCGGTTTTAAAGCATTCCACTAACATATTATACTCATCCAAAGCGAATGAATATTGGCGATCCAGGATATTCAGTAATTCCTGATCCTTCACATGAGGACGAAGAATGGTTTTCAAGTTTAATGCACCAATTGCTGCTGACAATACCTCATGTACATCCATTAGCTCGTGAGCGCCATGATTAAAATGAGGTACAACTGTTTGCCCGTTCATCGTTTCACTGTGATTTTGACTGTATGTGTTATCCAATCTATTCTCCTCCTCCATAAAGATGTATTAAAACATCTCAATTAGTGTGAACAGAACAACCAAAAATATGTATAGATACTTATAGCTAAAATATGTTACAGGTGCCAGGCACCTGTAACACATTTGAAATAAAACAATCGTGAATTTTTTAGGGAAATTCACGATTGTGCTTGGGCAATTTAGTTTTCGATTGATGTACCTAAAGAAAAGAGGAAGCGATACAAAAAATGGTATGTTTCTTCTATAGTATAGTTATCGTTAAAACCGTCAATATAATTTAAAGGAAGGTTTACTTCCCAAAGACCATCGCCGTTAGAGAACATGACGCTGTAATTCATTGCTTTTCCATCGAAGTGATTGTCCAAGTAAGCTTTTAATGCTTCGCCATATTTTTTTTGTATGGAAAGACCAAACATAGCTGTATACACATCAAATACTTCATCATATTCAAAGGCAATAGCATCTACACTAATCACGTCGAAGTGAGCAGTCTCTAAGTACATGAATTCGTTTACTTTTTCTTTAAAATGAGTTATTGGCGTTTTTAAAAATGCGCTAGATTCTTTTGAAACTAATTCTTCTGTTTCTTTGTCAAACCGTTCAATGATTGCGCTATTAAATAGGTTGTCGTTTTCTATCAAGGATATACTTGTAGATTCTGACAAAAGTTCTTTCGCTAAAGCGTAATCTTGTTCTTCTTTAGTTAGCTCAAGGGTTACACCTGTAGCATCGGTGATTTTTTGCATAAGTTTCTTTTTTATCATATATAATCGTTCCTTTCTTCATCAGCAATTACTTGTAAGTCATATGCGTCAATACTAATTATAGGGTAGTTATTTTTTTCTGCATAATTTTGCGCTAGTTTTTTTATGAATTTTGGTGACCCTTCATTCTCCTCATCATAAATGATTAACATAGCATCTGTATTTCTTATGAGAAATTTATTCTTTTCTATAAATTGCCATGGAGCCTCATAAGGCTTCTTTGTCACACTAGTATGAAAATCAGCTAGTGATATAAGTCTTTGATAATTTTCCTTCTTTTGATCATTCCAATTTTTTTCCTGTTCTAAAAAGGGAGTAATAATAGAATATTTTAAATGTGGAAATTCCTTTTTTAACTCCACTACCAATTCTGCAGCCCAAGTTTCTACACCAAGCTGTCCACTTGTTATTACCCATTCAAGTCCCTCGTCGAGAAGTGCGCGCATCTGATTCTCAACTGCTTTTTTTATGATAGGCACACCAGGATGGTTGTCATTGAATATACCTAATTCATGGGCTTTATACCCAGTTATTAAAAGTCTTTTAATCATTTTCTCTACCTTCTTTTAACTTTTTGAGTAATGTGTCCATATACTACATCTTCTCATAAACTAGTTTGAATGCAAAGAAGGGATGATGAAAGTTGGATGAAACGGTAAGCGTAGAGTATGTAAGTCCATTTGAAGGACACGTTTTCCAAGCGGCACAAAGTTTAATGGGTACAAACATAGCAGTACAAACAACTAAAAATATTCTTCAAGGTAAACTGACGATGGTAGCTCCGGATCATATTGTAGTGAGTGTAGGTGGAGTTCCTTTTTACGTACGTATTCAAGCTATAGTGTGGATTACTCCGAACATATCTAAATGAAAGGATGGTTAATTGTTTAATAGAGTAGATAAGTTGTTAATTGAATTACCTAATTTAGAATATGGTGACGCAAATGCTGCTTCAGTAGTTCAAGAACTATTAGGAGGGAAATTTGGTGAGATGTCTACTCTCAACAACTATATGTATCAATCCTTTAACTTTCGTGGAAAAACTAAGCTAAAACCATTCTATGATTTGGTTGCCAGTATCACTGCAGAGGAATTTGGTCATGTAGAGCTCGTATCTAATACGATTAATCTGTTATATAAAGGAACTAGCTTTAGTGGAGATCCAGATTTAGCACCACTTCAAGATGCCAAGAATATGCGAAACACTTATGCTTTTATTGCCAATGCTCAAACCTCTTTAGCTGGAGATTCTATGGGTAATCCATGGAGAGGAGATTACGTATTCTCGAGTGGCAACCTAGTACTAGATCTTTTGCATAATTTCTTTTTGGAATGTGGAGCTAGAACTCATAAAATGAGAGTATATGAAATGACTGAACACCCAACTGCTAGAGAAATGATTGGATACTTATTAGTACGTGGAGGAACTCATATTATTGCGTACGCAAAAGCTCTTGAAATGGCGACAGGTGTAGATGTGACCAAAATGCTACCAATCCCTAACTTGGATAATCGTGCGTTTGATCACGCTCGCAAATACGAGGATCTTGGATACGGAAATGTTCTATTCACTTGGAATAATGTTGGCGATTACAAGGACATCGATAAAATTTGGAAGGGACAAAATCCAACAAGTGGAGACCGGTTGTTCGTGAAAGAAGGCAGTCCTAAGGGCTATAAAATTCCTGAATTAGAATCGCTTCCGGAGGAATTTGCTCCTGGTATCGGACCAGAAGAATTCCAAGCAATCGCAAAAAGACTGATGTCAAAAATTTAAATTAAGAAAACCTAGCGCTTACATCCGTCTTGAAATTATATGAGTATAGCGAGTAGGCAGCACTCTAGCTATCCCAACTATATTCATTTGACCTTGAATGATAAGGCTCTAGAATTAAATGAATCTGTTTTCAATCTTTAACACTTTCGTATCTTTCCATTAAAAAAGCCCCGTTCTAGCTGAACTGGGCTATTTCATATCATTATCAATTATTTAATACACCTTTTGATACAAGTTCACGTATTTTTTCTTCCGAAAATCCAAGCTCATCCAATACCTCCCGATTATGTTGGCCAAGCAGGGGGGCAGGGGAACTCAGCTGCCCTGGGGTTTCAGAAAATTTGGCTGGGAAGCCAAGTGTTTTCATAGGGCCAGCTATCGGATGCTCGTAATTTAACACCATATCTCGAGAAAGAATATGCTCATCTTCAAGCGCTTGATCGTATGAATATATTGGGCTGCATGGAATTCCATGTTCATCAAGCAATGATAGCCATTCGGATGAGCATTTCTCTTGAAGGACAGTTTCAATTTCCAACTCAAGTTGGTTTACATTTTGTGTTCGTATAGAATTGGTTAGGAATCGTTTGTCATTAATCCACTCTGGTTTATTTATTACATATAAACAAAACTTTTCCCAAAGTTTTTGATTGCCAGCACCAATTAAAATAGAACCATCCTTAGTTTGAAACCCTTGGTAGGGAGAAGAGACACGATGAGCTGTACTATTTCTCTTAGGAATCTCGCCTTTACCAAAATATGCAGCTGCCTCCCAAACCGTCCAAGCGAGACCTGCGTCTACTAAGGATACGTCTATGTATTGACCAACTCCTGATTTTAACCGATAAATATAAGCAGAGAGAATTGACTGTATGGCTGTTTGTGCTGCTGCTATATCATGTATAGCAATGCCGACTTTTACAGGCTTACCTTCACGTTCTCCAGTCATATCCATTATTCCAGAGAGACCTTGCGCCATAATGTCATAGCCGCCCTTGTTTTTATAGGGTCCGGTCTGTCCATATCCAGAAATAGAACAATATATAAGCGATGGATTAATAGCTTTTAAAGTTTCATAGTCTATTCCAAGCTTGTTAGTTACACCCGGTCTGTAATTCTCAATAATAACATCCGCATCCTTGACTAATTCCTTCAATATCTGAATGCCTTCTTCTTTTTTTAGATTAAGGCATATACCTCTCTTGTTTCGATTCACCATCATATACATATAACTTTCTTCTTTAACATAAGGTCCCATTTGACGAGTATCATCCCCATTTGGGTATTTCTCAACTTTTATAACTTCAGCTCCCATATCTGCTAGAACCATAGAGCAATAGGGACCCGCGAGGACCTGAGAAAGATCAACTATTTTCATACCTGTCAAAGCTTGTGCTATCATGATAAACCACCTTATCTTTAACCTTTAATGACCAGCATATTTCTAAGTTCTTCCATATTGCGAACACCCGCCAAGGAGATTGAAACCTTAGTCTCCTGCAGGAAATTTTCTAATACTCTTTCTACACCTTTCTGGCCACCGGCAGCAAGTCCCCATACGAATGGTCGCCCAATACAAACAGCAGTTGCACCAAGAGCAAGTGCTTTAACAGCATCAGAACCTCTTCTCACTCCGCTATCAAATAGAACTGGAATGCTTCCATTTACAGCTTCCACAATACCTGAAAGAGCATCTATGCTTGCAATAACACCGTCCAACTGACGACCTCCGTGATTGGATACGATGATACCATCAATTCCTTTTTCAATTGCCAGCTTGGCATCATCCGGGTGAAGTATACCTTTAATCAAAATAGGAAGGGATGTGTGATTCCTTAACTCTGTAATATCATTCCAGTTTAATGTAGGATGATAAATGTTTTCTAGGATGCTATCCACAATGGCTTCCTGAGATTGCTCCGTTAAATCAGCCATAAAAACAGGGTCTGTTGCGTAATTACCTTGACCATAGCCGCGTTTAAGAGGGGAGAACTGATTGCGAATATCTTCCTCGCGCCATCCAAGCATAACCGTATCCACTGTTAACACGATTGCCTCGTAGCCAGCAGCTTCCGCTCTTCTTGCCATACTAAAAGCAATTTCTTTATTGGAGGACCAGTAAAGCTGAAACCACTTTGAGCTGCCTGGAGTTGCTGCGGCAATCTCTTCAATAGAATAGCTCGACACAGTACTTTGTATATAAGGAAAATTAAATTTTGCTGCCGCCTTCGCAACAGCAATTTCTCCATCTTCATGGGCAATTTTATTTACACCGACGGGAGCGATGAAAAGAGGATGCGGATATGTATGACCTAATATTGTTACTTCTGTATTCAAAGAAGAGACATCTGTTAAGAATCTTGGAACTATCGAGTATTTGGAAAAGCTACTTATATTTTTATTGTAGGTTTCTTCTCCACCTGCCGATGAACGGATATAACCAAAGGGACCAGGTTCTAATGCTTCTCTCGCTTCCTGTTCTAATTCCTTAAAGTCAATTGGATATTTTGTGTGATTGTCTATATTTCCTAATAGTAAGTCATTATTTTTAGCATTGCTCATGATCTACACCTCTTATGTAAAATTGGGCTTTCTTTTTTCTAAAAATGCTTGAATACCTTCTGTATAATCCTTAGAGCTGAAGGAATCTAATATCAACTGCTCTATCTCAAGCGTTTCTTCATTTTCTCCATCTAAAATAGACTGGATAACTTGCTTGATTCCATTGTTTGCAGTGGAGGATTTGCTCACAATTTTGTTAGCAAAAATCAAGCATTCCTCTTCCACCTCTTCCATCGGAAAAACATAATCAATTAAACCAATTTCCTGTCCTTCTTCAGCAGAAATAAGCTTAGCTGTGTAAAGTAACTCTTTAGCTTTAGAGGGACCAATCAAATTTACCAATCGCTTAGTGCTTGTTAGATTATATATAATTCCTATATTTGCTGCAGTGATACCAAGCTTACTTCCAGCCGAAGCAAATCTAAAGTCACAAGAGTTAGCTAGCTCTAAACCACCACCAATAGCTAATGTTTTAATAAGTGCGATAGTCGGCTTAGGAAAGCGGTATAGTTTTTCAACCGATTCAAGCGTTAAGTCATTATAAGCCTTCGCTTTCTCAGCAGAAAAACGATTTTCTAAAAACTCGGTTATATCTGCTCCAGAAGAAAAGGAGGTTTCATCCACTCCTTTTAAAATAAGCAATTTAATAGAAGTATCCTTTTCTAACTCTTCTAAGATTTGACCCAGCTGTTTAAACATAGCGAGAGAAAATGAGTTTTTCTTTTCAGCTCTATTAAATACAAGTGTAGCAATAGGCCCATTACGTTCTATGTGCAATTGGTTTGTCATTAGAAATGCCTCCGTTTAATCTTTTTTTATCCTTGCAGCTAATCTGTTACCGATAGACTGAATACCTTGAACTAGAATGATCAATATAAGCACCGTGGCATACATGATATCTTCTTCATATCGTAAATGCCCAAAACGATATGCTAGGTCACCAAGTCCACCTGCACCGACCATACCTGCCATTGCCGTAGCTCCGATTAATCCCACTGTCGAAATAGTTAAGCCTAAAATAATTGAAGGACGTGCCTCACGCAGTAGCACATGCCAAATGATAGAAGGAGTTTTAATTCCCATCGCTGTATAAGCTTCAATGACACCATTCTGTACCTCTAAAAGTGCGGATTCCATCAATCGTGCAATATATGGAGCAGTATAAATTACTAATGGAACGATAACACCCTTAACACCGATCGTAGTTCCAACAATAAATTTAGTAAAAGGAAGGATAAAAAATAGTAGAATAATAAATGGAATAGAACGAATTATATTAATCAGAAGGTTACTAACTTGGTATATAACCGCATTTTGTAACGCTTGACCTGGTCTAGTTAGAACGATAAGTATTCCAAGTGGGATACCAATGATTATGGAAAAGAATAAAGATATGCCTACCATCTGAAATGTTTCAATTACAGATTCTCCGATGATTGGCAACCATTGATTAGTGAATTGTTCGAATCTACTCATGAGTGCACCTCCAAGCTCTCAGTTCCAACTCCTTGTTCTTCTAAGAAGCGAATAGCTGATTGTACTTGATTTTTTTCTCCTACTAAATGAATCACGATATTACCGACAATTCCGTTTTTCAATTCAATAATATTGGCCGTTAAGATATTTGGTTGTACATCAAACTTCTGACTAACCTCTGCTAATAATGGTTTTCCAGTACTTTCCCCAACGAAAGTCAAGCGAGTGACTGCACCCGTCACATGGAGCTGAGAAATAAGGGAAGGGGATAAGTTACGTTGACTAATTGTGTTTAAGAACTTTTTAGTTGTCGGATGACTAGGCTTCGTG
The DNA here is from genome assembly GCF_038626375.1 of Psychrobacillus sp. FSL K6-2843. Taxonomy (NCBI): domain Bacteria; kingdom Bacillati; phylum Bacillota; class Bacilli; order Caryophanales; family Bacillaceae; genus Psychrobacillus; species Psychrobacillus sp. FSL K6-2843. Next base: position 1,871,538 of record NZ_CP152021.1, read on the forward strand.
AAAAGATTAATAGCTGTGTTCTCTTCTACAACTTCTCCGTTTTCCATCACATACACATGATCACAAATCTTTTGAATAACATTCATTTCATGAGTTATTAAAAGAATAGTTATACCTAACTCCTTATTGATCTTTAATAAGAGCTCTAATATTGAGTCAGTCGTTTCTGGATCCAGAGCACTTGTTGCTTCATCACTTAATAATACTTCTGGTTCCTGGGAGAGAGCTCTTGCAATAGCTACACGTTGCTTTTGGCCGCCAGAAAGCTGGTTTGGATAGCTTTTATGCTTATCGGTTAAGCCTACTATTTCTAAATATTTTTCCACTCTTTTTTTAACTTCGTTCTTGTCGTAGCCAAGCAGCTTTAAAGGTATAGCGATATTGTCGTAAACAGTGGCAGTTTTTAAAAGGTTAAATCCTTGAAAAATCATGCCTATTTTGTTTCTGACTTTTCGAAGTTGAGGAAGGGGAAGGGGGGTTATTTCTTCGCCATTAATGTATACTTTGCCTTTTGTTGGCTTTTCGAGCAGGTTAACACATCTGATAAGTGTGCTTTTCCCTGCTCCGCTATAGCCGATAACTCCGTGAATTTCACCTTTTCTTACATGAAGACTTACGTTACTGACAGCCTTTACTGTGTTGCTTTTGCTGATGAATTCCTTTGTAATATTCTCTAAAACTATCATGTTAAATCTTCCTTTCTAAAGAAAACGTTACCGGTTGCGGCAACGTTTTTGTTATTTCTACTCATCCCAGCTTGCTAACACAGAACCTTGAAACTCTTCTTCGATAAATGTTCTGACTTCCTCTGATTGATAAGCTTTTACAAACTTTTGAACGGTTGGATCATCTTCGTTTTCCGCGCGGACAACGATATAGTTCACATATGGAGAGTTAGATGACTCTAAAAGAATTGAGTCTTCCTTCGGGTTAATGCCAGCAGCCAAAGCAAAATTTGTATTGATTGCTGCAGCATCTACCTCGCTAAGCTGTTTCGGTATTTGAGCAGCCTCTAATTCGATAAATTCAATATTCTTAGGGTTTTCTTCGATATCATAAATAGAAGCATTTTCTTTTTTATCTTCTTTAATTTTAATAAAGCCATTTTCCTCTAGTATATATAATGCGCGTGAACCGTTAGTTGGGTCGTTTGGTAATCCAAATGTGGCACCTTCTGGTAAATCTTCGAACGATTTAAATTTTTCAGAGTAAATACCCATTGGGTTTAAAATAGTTTTACCAACTGGTACTAGCTCAGTACCATGGTCTTCGTTGAAAGCATCAAGAAAAGGCTCATGTTGATAGCTATTTGCGTCTAGGTTACCTTCAGAAAGTGCTGTGTTTGGAAGTATGTAATCAGAAAAAGCTTTAATTTCTATTTCTAGTCCATCTTTTGCTGCAACTTCTGCTGCAACCTCAGCTATTTGTTCGTGAGGACCAGCAGTTACACCTATGACTAATTTATTTTCATCTAAGGCTTTGTCACCTTTAGATTCATCACCACAAGCCGCAAGCAACCCCGTTAATAGAACTCCTGATAATACTAAACCAACCTTTTTCATTAAAATTCCTCCTTAATAATTATTAAAGAATTCGAATAAATATAAAAGCCTCTCTTTCAAAAAGAAAGAGAGGCACACAAAAATGCATTGTCCTCTCTTATCTTCCAAAACAAAAATGTTTTGCAGGATTTAGCACCTTTCTATACTTTTGGTATAGATGGTTGCCGAGCTTCAACGGGCCAGTCCCTCAGCTACTCTTGATAAGAGATAATAAGCTATTAAGTTTTTCGTTTATTCTATAAATGAAAATTTACTATACTAAACTAACAAAGTCAAGAGCTATTTTTTAATAGTAAAATTTTTTAGAAAAGATTAAAATTATAAGATAATAAATAATTATGCAATTGGAGGAATCGACATGACAATAAGAGCAAATTTTGCAGTAGGTGATTTTGAGAGAATAGTTGGTGCTAGATTAAAATATGGAACAGATTTGATAGAAGGGATAGAAGCAATATGTGAAGCCAATCAAATTACTTCTGCCACTGTCGTTAGCTGCTTTGGAAGCTTTCAAAAATGTGGCTTTGTCTATTTAATTCCAGCTGATTCCTCGAAAATAGGTGTAGCCTATAATGAAATGATCGTAAAAGAAGGACCTATAGAATTTTTACATGGTACAGGAGTTATATGTCAGCAAGAAGGAAAATATGCCACACATTTTCACGGATCAATGTGTGATCAATATGGTGCTGTTTTTGGAGGTCACTTCATCAAAGGTGAGAATCCTGTAATTACGGTTGACCTAGTCTTAGCCGAAGTAAAAGGGATGGAATTCCATCGGAAACATGATGAAGAGACTGGTGCAATTCAGTTTTATCCGATTGAGCAAGGGAGCAAGTTCCCCAGGACAATAGAGGAATAGAAAGTGTAGTAGGTTAACATATAAAAGAATTCAAATAAACAATAGAATATGACATAAAAAAAGACTACTTTTGTAGTCTTTTTTTATTTTGTTGGCTATTTCACTTAAACACACTAATTAATATTGTGATGAGAAAATAAACTAAAATACCAAGTATAAATAGTCCTATAAATTTTTTCATGTAAGATACCTCCAGAGGATTAAGCTTGTTTTTTATTGAACGGTCATAAAAAAAATTATCCGGTCATAAAACGTTGCTATCCGGTCATAAAAATTTTTATCCGGTCATAAAATCGCGCTATCCGGTCATAAAAATTTTTATGCGGTTATAAAGACAATTTATCAATTATTTTCATAGAAATTAGTGTCTTTTAACTTCACTTAAACATCTTTTAGATGATAACAGTAACTAATTCTTAAAAAAGTTCTAGCTTTTCTATACGGTCAACAGCCTCAATCAGGCGATCCTCATCAACTAAAAGTCCGATGCGTACATAACCTTCCCCGTGTTTACCAAATCCATTGCCAGCAGCGACAGCAACATCTGCTTTTTCTAGAAGTATGTCAGCAAATTGTTCACTAGTATAGCCATTTGGTACAGGAAGCCATGCAAAGAATGAGCCTTCAGGAGCTTTCACATTCCAACCAATTTTGCGACAAGCCTCTATGAAAGTATTTCTTCTTTTTTCATAGAGTGCCACTAATTCTTCCACACATTCCTGAGACCCATTTAGTGCTTCTGCTGCTGCAGATTGAATAGCAGGAAAGAGGCTGACAAAAAGATGGTCTTGTATAATATTGATAGCCTCAATCATTTTAGAATTACCTAAGGCAAACCCTACGCGCCAGCCTGCCATATTATAGGTTTTGGATAGCGTATACATTTCAATTCCGACTTCTTTAGCACCTTTTGCTTGTAAGAAACTAATAGGTTTTTTCCCATCAAAGCCGATGCCTCCGTAAGCAAAATCATGGACAATGGCTATATCATTTTCCTTTGCTAACTCAACAGTTTCTTGGAAAAACTCTAAAGTAGCAGAGGCTCCCGTAGGATTATTAGGATAATTCAAATACATTAGTCTCGCTGCCTCTTTTTGGTCCGGGGTAAGCTGCTTGTAATCGGGTAGAAACGCATTTTCTTCTAACAGTGGCATAGTATCAAATTGCACATTTGCTAGTCCTACTCCAGAGAGATAATCTGGATAACCAGGGTCAGGAAGGAGCATTAATTCCTTCTCATTCATCATAGCTAAAGGTAGCTCTACTAAACCTATTTTAGTACCAAAAAGTACGGCTACCTCTTTATTAGGATCTATATTAACGTCATACTCTCGAGAATAAAAATCTACGGCCGCTTGCTTTAGCTCGTTTATACCTCTAAAGGGAGAATATTTATGAGAAAGCGGACTTTGTGCTGCTGTCGATAGCGCTTGTACAATATGGTCAGGTGTCGGCTGGTCAGGGTTTCCTTGTCCGAGATTGATAACATCCCTACCTTCTGCCACAGCCTTCGCTACTTTTTGTACTAATGTTGCAAAAAATTGGGGAGGGAGATTTTTTAAACGATCAGAAAATTCCATGGACAATACCTCTTTTTCTAAATAGTTGCATATATTAGTCAAATCTTATAATCTTTTTAGTATTATGTCTATAGGTGGTGGCGAAATGAAAATAGCTTGTGTTCAGTTAGATATAGCGTTTGGTAATCCAAAAGAAAATTTTAAAAGAGTAGAAAAGAAAATTAGAGAAGCAGCTATACAAGGAGCAAATCTTATAGTTTTGCCGGAGATGTGGAACACGGGATATGATTTAACGAGATTAGAAGATATAGCAGATGATAAAGGGGTAAAGACGAAGGAATTTCTAGTTAAACTTGCGAAAGAATTACATATACATATAGTGGGTGGCTCGGTTTCGACGAAAAAAAAGAACTCCTTTTACAATACCATGTATATCGTAAACCATTCGGGAGAGCTAATCGCTGAGTACGACAAGGCCCATTTATTTAAGCTAATGGATGAGCATTTATATTTAAAAGCTGGAGACAGTAAGAATATTTTTATGTTGGATGAAGTGACGATGGGAGGCGTTATTTGTTATGATTTACGCTTTCCGGAATGGTTTCGTGCTCACTCATTGAATGGTGCCAAAATAATTTTTGTTCCTGCTCAATGGCCCTCAGCACGTATAGACCATTGGAAAATACTTTTACAGGCAAGAGCTATTGAAAATCAATGCTATATAGTTGCAGTAAATCGAGTAGGAGAAGATCCGAACAATCAGTTCAATGGAAACTCGATGGTAATTGCTCCATGGGGAGATATAGTTTGGGTAGGAAACGAGGAAGAAACTATTGGATTAGTAGATATTAATTTAAATCTAGTAGAAGAAGTAAGAGGTAGAATTCCTGTATTTCAAGATAGAAGAGAATCATTATATAAATAATAATATTTCTTTTTAGAAAACTATTTAATTCAGTTGACGTTTAATTGGCTTTTTTGTATGGTTTTGTAAAGGGGGAGAAATAATGACAGAACATAAACTGGCAATACAAGATGAATATCCAGATGACTTTGCTTGGTGCTATGGATGCGGTCGTTTAAATGAAGAGGGGTATCATTTAAAGACTTATTGGAATGGAGACAAAACAGAAACTGTTTATCATCCACGAGAAGAGCATATTGCAATTCCTGGCTTTGTATACGGTGGATTAATTGGAGCAATAGTGGATTGTCATGGAACTGGTTCGGCAGCTCTTGCACTTCACCGAAAAAATGGTTTTGAGCCTGGCAGTGGAGAAACACCGCCACGATTTGTCACAGGGTCCCTCCATGTCGATTTTCTTAAGCCTACGCCTCAAAAGGTCGAACTAAAAGCGATAGGTACGGTGGAAGAGATTCATCCGAAAAAATGGAAGGTAATTTCAGAAGTCTACGCAGGAGATACGCTTTGCGCTAAAGGGGAAGTCATCGCTGTAGTTATGCCTGCAACATTTACAAATAAATAATAACGTTAGCACAGGAGACTTTTTCCTGTGTTTTTATTTTATAAGATTATACCCTTTCTTTTATGGGAAAGAAGAAATAAAGGAGGGAAATGGAATGGATACTTTTCTATATTTATTTTTCACAGGCTCCTATATAGCATTGCTTATTTGGGGCTTAATCGGAATAAGGAAGCAGGATTTACCACAGTGGACTAGTTTTATTTATCTTATAATATTAGCTCTCATTTATGACAATGGAATTATCGCTTTTGGTAAATGGATTGGTGAGGGAGAGTTGCTAGAGACATTGAATCTGTTAAGGTTTTGGACACATGCTTTTTTAACACCTTTACTAGTTTTATTTGCTACTGGTACATTGAAGGAAAGTGGGGTATTATGGGCTCAGAAAAAATGGTTGTCCATAGTAGGTATTATTTATACGGTAATTTTAATAGGTATAGAAGTGTGGTTGGAAGCCTCTCAACTTACATTAAAAGCTGCTGAGGAATATGGGGTTCTAAGATATGTTTCCACCAAGGAAGCTTCTGGGCCCCCAGTTATGATTCTCCTTGTAACACTAGTATTGATTGTGGCTAGTGCTATTCTTTGGAAGAAAACAAAGTGGGCAGTATTTTTTATAGGTGCAATCGTGATGACCATAGGAAGCGCAGTACCAATAAATGTAGATAGCGGAGCGGTGACAAATGCTTTTGAATTGTTCTTGTTATTTACACTTGTTTGGACAAAAAGAAGGCTAGTCGAAGATAAACTACGTGTTTATTAAAAAATGAAAAAGCATAAAACAAGGATATAAGATATCTTTAACTTTACGTGTAAATTTAAATATTAATAAGTGATAAGTGAGTATTCCTTTGGGAGTTATACTTTTCATGTAATAATAAATCTATTAGTAAAATAAAGTAAAATAAGTTTTAACTCAGAGCAGAAAAGAGGATAAAAAATGAAAACTGAAAAAGAAAAAATGCTGTGCGGTGAAATGTATAATCCCGCTGACCCTGAATTAGTATTGGAACGAGAAAATGCTAGACGAAAAGTAAGGATTTACAATCAGACATTGGAAAGTGAGGGACAAAAACGCGTTGAATTATTAAAAGATTTATTAGGTTCAACTGGAGAATTAGTCTATATGGAACCAAATATCAGATTTGATTATGGCTATAATACATATGTTGGTGAAAACTTTTTTGCAAATTTTGACTGTACCATTTTAGATGTTTGTGAAGTTCGCTTTGGAGATAACTGCATGCTTGGACCTAGCGTGCAAATTTACACAGCTACACACCCAATTACCCCCATGGAGCGTAACTCAGGAAAGGAATACGCAAAGCCTATAATAATTGGGAACAATGTGTGGATTGGTGGTAACGCAGTTATAAATCCAGGTGTTTGTATAGGAGATAATGCTATCATTGCTTCAGGAGCAGTCGTGATAAAAAATGTGCCCGCAAATGTGGTTGTAGGTGGAAATCCAGCAAAAATAATTAAAGAAATTGAAGTGTAGAGGAATAGGTCAGGTGTAAGTTTAAATCTCACTTATGATACTTGCATTTAACTGTTTAAAAATTATAAACTATCCTGAGGCAAGAAAATAGCTACATGCAAGAATGTTGTCCGATCGACTTTCTTGCATGTAGCTAAATAGTTACCCTTACAGCTTTTTTTGCTGAGAAAGCTTTGTCATAGAGATAGTTCCCTTTTCCCTCCATAGTCCTTAGCGAATAATTACCACTAATTAAAAATTAGACAGCATCAACTGGCACTGGCTTTGGTGCTTTATCTGGTTCAGGTACTCTAATCAACACTATTATTCCAATAATAAACAAGATGATTAAACTAAACACACCATACGATGAATTGCCTGTAATTTGTGTAGTTAGACCAATTAAAAGTGGGCCCATTATGGAAGCAAATTTACCAAAAATATTATAGAAACCGAAAAACTCATTTGAATTTTCCTTCGGTATAAGTTTGCCGAAGTACGATCTACTTAATGCTTGTATTCCACCCTGAGAAGTTGCTACGAGCATTGCTAAAATCCAGAAATCTGCAATAGTTTCTAAGAAAAATGCATAAGTACATACAATTATATAAACAAAAATTCCGACATATAGCATTTTCTTTTCTGAAAATCTTGCAGCTAGTTTACCATATAAAATTGCAAAAGGGGCAGCTACAACCTGTGTAACAAATAAGACGATGATTAAATCCGTAGCCTGTAAGCCCAAGTCAGTGCCATAGGCAGTAGACATTGCGATAATAGTTCCTACACCATCAATATAGAAGAAATAGGCTATTAAAAATAGAAATAAAGCTCGATACTGACGTATTTCTTTTATAGTTTTTCCAAGTCTTTTAAAGCTTTGAGCGACAGGATTTTTTTCACGCTCAATATAATGAATTTGTTTTACATTTCTAAACATCGGAATAGCAAAAATAATCCACCAAGCGGCTGTAATCAGAAATGCAATGCGGCTTGCGTTTATTTCAGATAGAGGGATTTTTTCTGCCCCAGCCAACAAAATAATAACCATACTAATTAAAAAAGGAATCGCACTACCAATATACCCTAGTCCGTATCCTCTCGAGGAAACACGAGACATTCGTTCATTTGTTGTAACGTCAATAATAAAGCCATCATAGAAAACATTCGCACCAGTTGCACCAAGAGCTGCAAAAGTATAGCATATCAAAAATAGATACCATTTATCATAAGGGATGAAAGCTAGTAAAGCAGTAGCAGCTACTCCTAAAAAGAAAAAGAAAAAGAAAAATTTCTTTTTATATCCTTTATAATCGGCGATGGTTCCAAGGATTGGCCCTATCATTGCTAATATAAATGTAAAAATGGCAATAGTGTAACTGAGATAAACTGTAGAATCATTCGTATCTACGCCGGCAGCTGTTGCCGATCCTTTGTAAAAAATAGGAAAAATAGCAGTTGTAATTATTATAGAATATGCAGAGCTTCCCCAATCATAAAGAGCCCAACTATTTTCTTCCTTTGTAAACTTTTTCATATATAATGATTCCCCCTTTCTGTCTGATAATATTGTACATGATTTATAACAAACTATGTAAAAAAAACTGAAATATTACATATCTTTTACGTTCTATTAGATAGTAATAAGAAGCTTAAGAGTTTAGAGAAAGAGTTGTGAATATTTACGGGAAAAAAGAGGAAGGGGCTTGAGATGCCCTATAGAAGGAGGTTTATTTTAGTTTTGAAGCAATTTCAGATACAACAAAAGCTAGGTGGTCATTTCCAAAAAGCTGCAATACTTGTATAACAGTCTCGGTATCTACTTCTAATGCATTTTTTTCCGTTTCTTCTATTGCACTTGCTAAAGCGTCGTTTGTTTTTTGATCTGGATATGCTGTTTGATATAATGCAAAAGGGTCTAAGTCATGATTGATACACCATTGGGCATACAATTGAATCATTATATTTTCATCCTGTTCGTACTGCTCTATCACATTGTTTTTCATATTAACTCCTTTGTAAGAAGGCAATTTATCGCATTCTAATTTTATATTCTTTATATAGCAACTAGTTCACTAGTTTTAAGTCGTACTCTAAGTATATTACTTTTTCCCATTGGAGTCTTTATAGATTTGAAGAAAGTCACGAGTTAGTCCCTCTTTGCACAAGTTGTATTCAGTCTAATATAAAAGCTCGAAGTAAAAGAAGCTATCATAATATACATTATGATAGCTTCTTTCTTTATTTGTTTTCAATTGTCTCTGTTAAGATTTCAAGTTCATCAATCAGTGAACCAATGTATGCAATAGTGTCTTTAAGTGGCTCATCTGTAGTGATATCAACACCAGCCATTTTTGCTAATTCTACTGGCGTTTTAGTGCCACCAGCTTTTAAAACTTCTACCCATTCATCTACGGCTGTTTGGCCTTCATTTAATATACGCTTAGCTACCTGTGTAGAGATAGTTAATCCTGCACTATACGTATATGGGTATAAGCCCATATAATAATGAGGCTGACGCATCCATGTAAGCTCTGCTCCATCTGTTATTTCCACTGCATCTCCCCAGAAATCTTCTAATACTTCGCGCTTATAAGCATTTAATATTTCAGCATTTACATTTTGACCTTGATCCACTCGCTCATAAACTTTACGTTGGTAAGCTGCTTCCAATAAATGAGTAACAAAATTATGATAATAAGTTCTAGCCACTATAGATGAAATTACCCAGCGTTTAAATTTAGGGTCATCTGAATTTTTTAAAAGGTGGTTAGCAACTAACATTTCGTTCATGGTAGAAGGTGCTTCTATAAAATATAAAGATGGACGAGAATTAAATAGATTTTGTTCTTGGTGTGCAAAATAGAAATGACCAGCATGACCAAGCTCATGTGCTAATACAAAAACCTCATTCATGCGACTTGACCAGGATATTAAAATATATGGATGGCTACCATAAGGACTAGAACAGAAGGCCCCAGTTGATTTTCCTTCATTTTGAGCGAAGTCTACCCAGCGTTCTTTGTAAGAACGATCAACCATTTCAAGATACTCGTCACCCATAACAGATAGAGAATCTTTGATATATTTTTTTGATTCTTCTATTGTAATTGTTGGTTCATAGTTTGGATCAAGAGCAATCTTTAAATCAGCGAACGTCATCTTATCAAGTCCATGTATCTTTTGAAGCAATTTCGCGTATTTTCTCATATGTGGTGCTAGCTCTTTTGTGATCAAATCAATTTGACGGTTATATAGAGAAATATCTACGTCTTGGTCAGAAAGTAAGTATTCAAATACTGAGTCATATCCTCGTAAGTCTGCTGTCGTTTTTTCTTGTTGTAGTTGAATATCATATGTTTTTGCAGTTGTGTGCTGATATTCCTTAAGCTTTGAAGAGAAAGCTTCAAATGCTGTTCTACGAAGAACCGTATCAGTTTCAGCTTCCCAATCATTTTCAAAGGAAACGTAGCTTAATGGATATTGTTTCCCGTTTACTTCGAAATTTGGAAAGGCAATATCTAATAGCTTAGTAGTTTCGTATAAGTTATAAGGTGCATCAAAGGTAGGGGAGTAGGCAGCTAAAACCTTTTCAACCTCAGGATGTAGAGTATATTTTTTCTTTTCAAGTAATTTAACTAAATAATTCTCGTACTCGGAATTTAGTTTTATAGCTTCTTCTATAATTTCTTTTGGTAATTCTAAAAGTTCACTATCAACAAATGAAGTTTGGCTTGCAACTTTTCCGGCTAAAGAACCAAATTTACCAGCTCTCATTTGTGATTCAGTATTTGTTTGATCTACGGTTATAGCTAGTCTTGCGTAACTTCCTAATAAATTGAACTTCTCAAAAAGAGTCTTGTATTCGCTTAAAGCGTCCACGATTGCTTTAGCGCTATCTATTTTGCCTTTAAATTTCTCGGCAAACATAGGGACGCTTTTTTCTATTTCCTCTAAAGTATTATTGTAATCCTCTTCCGTAGCATATAAATCTTTTAAATTCCATGTTTCTTCTACTTTCACGTCTGATCTTTTTGGTAAGCTTTGCACCATTTTCATCTCTCCTTAATATTACGGTTTTCGAACTATAAATAATTATAGCGGAGAAAGGTAGAAAAGTAATTATTTTTATTATTTTCAATTAATTTAATTGATTAATATAACAATCAAGTTTAATGGACTGTATTTTTAAGGAGGCGAGCGATAAGCATCAACTCAGTTCAGAAGTTGTTTGTAACTTTGTTCTCCTCTTGTTGGAACTTACGGACGCAGTACAGAAATAATTTCGTTATTCTTATACATGCAGTGTTTAAGCAGGCAGGGATGTCCATCATCATCTATAGATTCGGTAAAACTTTTATACATAATATTATTAATACAATAACAATAGTATATCAAAAATTATAAAAATTCTAATTAGTCAAATTTCTATAGACTGAATCATTACTTTGTTTTACAATGTAATTGTATTAAAGAAATGTTAATTTTGGAATAAGTTGCTATTAAAAAGAGAGGATAGTACGCTTTAAGATTTCAAAATTTTCAAACATTATAAGGGGGTATATTTTTTATGAAAAAATCAAAATTTGCTTCATTGTTCCTTGCCTCATCCCTTTTAATAGGGGTTTTGACAGGATGCTCTAGTGAAGGTGGTCAGGGTGACGGTGGGGATACAGTAAAAATTGGTATTAACTTGGAACTTTCTGGTGGCACAGCATCTTATGGCCAATCTGAAGACAAGGCTATTGACTTGGCTGTGGATGAAATTAATGAAGACGGTGGAATTGATGGTAAGAAAATTGAACTTGTAAAAGTCGACAATAAATCAGATGCAGGTGAAGCAACCAATGGAGCTATTAAGCTAATTACCAAAGATAAGGTAGTAGCAATCATAGGCGCAGCAACTAGTGGTAACTCTGTAGCACAAGTAGAAGTTGCCGGGAAAAACAAGGTGCCGCTAATCTCACCATCAGGAACTAGCACTACTGTAACAGTAAATGATGATGGGAAAGTTAATGAATATGCTTTCCGCACAGCATTCATTGATCCCTTCCAAGGAACTGTGGCAGCAAACTTTGCTGCCAATGAATTAAAGGTTAAAAATGTTGCAATTTACGCGGACAACGGAAGTGATTATGCAAAAGGCTTAGCAGCATCCTTTAAAAAGGATTTTGAAGCGGCTGGCGGTAAAATTGTAGCGGAGGAATTTTACGCAGCAAAAGATTCTGACTACCGATCTACCTTAACCAGTATCAAATCTAGTAACCCAGATTTCATTTTTATTCCTGGATATTATGAAGAAGTTGGTCTAATCGTTAAGCAAGCTCGTGAAATGGGAATTACGGTTCCGTTGATGGGTGCTGACGGATGGGATTCACCAACAATCGTTGATTTAGCTGGGGCTGATGCTTTAAATAATACGTTTATCATTACTGCTTACTCATCAGAAGACCCAGATGGAAAAGCAAAATCATTCTCAGATAAGTTTAATGAAAAGTACGGTGAAGCTCCTAACTCGTTCCATGCTCTAGGCTATGACACTGTTTACTTATTAAAGGATGCAATTGAAAGAGCAGACTCAACCGATGGTGAAAAAATTAAAGAAGCATTAGAAGCAACTGATAATCTGGATTTAGTAACGGGACTATACTCCATGGATGAAAATCATCACCCAGTGAAATCAGCAACAATTATTGAGTTTGTAGATGGAAAACAAGTATTTAATACAAAGGTAAATCCTTAAAATATTGTTACTAATAATGGAGGGATTCATTCCCTCCTTTTCTGTTACTTTATGAAAGTGGGTTTAGACTTGTACAGTACTAACATATAAGGGAGTGGAACTACATGGAATGGATTCAGCAGTTGATTAATGGTATTTCACTCGGAAGTATATATGCCTTAATCGCCCTTGGATATACGATGGTATATGGAATAATCAAGTTAATAAATTTTGCGCATGGTGACGTGTTCATGGTAGGTTCTTTTATTGGTTTTTATTCTATTACAGTATTTGGATTAGGTTTTTTCCCAGCACTTATTATTTCAATGACAGCTTGTGCACTATTTGGTGTGATTATAGAAAGAATTGCCTACAAACGACTAAGAAACGCTACGCGTATAGCTGCGCTTATTACTGCTATAGGGGTTTCCTTATTAATCGAGTATGGAGTGATTTATATTAGGGGCGCTCAATCTGAAGCGTATCCAGACTTCTTTAAGAAAACCTTTGAACTTTATGGTGTTCAAATAAGCATGCAATCAATTTTAATCCTCTCTGTTTCTGTTGTGTTAATGATTATTCTACAATTTATTGTACATAAAACTAAAACAGGGAAGGCAATGAGAGCTGTTTCTCATGATACAGAGGCAGCAAAATTAATGGGCATCAACGTAGACAACACAATCTCTGCAACTTTTGCTATTGGTTCAGCTTTAGCAGGTGCTGCTGGAGTTATTTTCGGAGTGTATTATACAAAGATTGATCCACTAATGGGAGTTATTCCAGGAGTAAAAGCATTTATTGCAGCGGTTCTAGGAGGTATTGGAATCATTCCAGGAGCAATGGTAGGGGGACTTCTTTTAGGAGTGATTGAATCTGTTGTCAGTGCAGTAGGATTTTCTTTGTGGAGAGATGCTGCAGCATTTGTCATTCTAATATTAATACTCATCTTTAGACCATCAGGTATTTTCGGCAAAAATGCACGAGAGAAAGTGTAGGTGTATTAAATGAAGAAAACTTCTAAACAATTTTGGCTATTTATTGCTTTGGGAATAGTTGTATATGCCGTTATACAGTTTCTTATTATGAATGGAATGTTAGATCAATACTATAGCAATACGATTATACTCATATCAATTAATATTATTTTAGCTGTAAGCCTCCATCTGATTATTGGTATTACAGGGCAGTTTTCTATAGGTCATGCTGGATTCTTGGCTGTTGGTGCCTATATATCTGCTATTGTAACGATGAAGCTGGGACTGCCATTCTTTTTAGCGATTATTGTAGGGGGAATTGTTGCAGCATTGGCCGGTTTAGTGGTAGGTATTCCTAGTCTACGGCTAAAGGGAGATTATTTAGCGATAGCCACTCTTGGCTTTGCTGAAATCATTCGTATTATTTTTTTGAATATCGACTATGTCGGTGGGGCTTCAGGCATGCAGGTTGAGCATATGACAACATGGACCTATACATTTATTTGTTTAGCCATAACAATTATAGTTATAGTTAACTTCACCAATTCACGCCATGGTATAGCTTCTATCTCTGTAAGAGAGAATGAAGTTGCAGCTGATGCTATGGGGATTAATACTACGTATTACAAGGTAGCAGCATTTGCTATTGGCTCCTTTTTTGCTGGAGTGGCAGGGGCGCTATACTCTCATAATTTTTATATTATACAACCAAGTCAATTTGGATTTTTAAAATCATTTGATATATTAATCCTCGTTGTTTTAGGAGGGTTGGGCAGCCTATCAGGAGCTGTTTTATCAGCAATTCTTTTGACGGTTGTATCAACTTACTTGCAAGGTTATCCTGAAACGCGAATGATTATTTATAGTCTAGTATTGATCATCGTTATGTTATATAGACCTAAAGGTTTGATGGGAACTATGGAAATTACGGATTACTTTAAAAGCTGGAGAGCACCGAAAGGGGGCAGTCAATATGGTAAATAAGCCTTTACTAGAGGTTCTAAACGTAGGGATACAGTTTGGTGGTCTAAAAGCTGTCCAAAATTTAAATATAGTTTTAAAACAAGGTGAACTTGTAGGATTAATCGGACCTAACGGAGCTGGTAAGACAACGAGCTTTAATCTGTTGACTGGCGTTTATGCACCTACAACAGGTGATATTGTGTTTAATGGAGAGCGTATCAATGGATTGCCCCCGTTCAAGGTAACTAGAAAAGGGATCAGCAGAACCTTTCAAAATATTCGTCTGTTTAATGAATTGACTGTCTTAGAAAATGTTAAAGTTGCTTATCATTCTTTAGCAACACATTCGATGATTAGCTCAATTTTAAGACTTCCTTCTCATTTTAAAGGTGAGCAAGAGATGGAAGAAAAATCAATCGAATTTCTGAAGATTTTTAAATTAGATAAGTATAAAGATGAGCTTGCAAAAAACCTTCCTTATGGTCAACAGAGAAGACTTGAGGTTGCTAGAGCATTGGCGGCAGGTCCAAAGCTGCTTTTATTAGATGAGCCAGCAGCAGGTATGAATCCTCAAGAAACTAAGGATCTAATGGACTTAATAGGATTTATCCGAGAAAAATTTGACCTGACCATTTTATTGATCGAACATGATATGAATTTGGTGATGGGTGTCTGTGAGAGGATATATGTGTTAGATCATGGACAGCTTTTAGCAGAAGGAACTCCACAGGAAATAAGAAACCATCCTAAAGTTATTGAAGCTTATTTAGGAGAGGAGATTCCGGGCATCCATGCTTAAAGTAGAAAATATAGATGTATTTTATGGAAATATACAGGCGCTACATAATGTAACGATTGAAGTGAATGAAGGCGAAATAGTTACGTTAATAGGGGCAAATGGAGCAGGGAAAAGCACATTGCTTAAAACCTTATCAGGATTGTTAAAGCCAAAGAAAGGGAAAATAGAGTTTTTAGGTAAATCAATTTCCGGGAAAGCAGCTCAAACTATAGTGAAATCTGGTATTTCTCATGTACCTGAGGGTCGAAGAGTTTTTTCCAATCTTACTGTGGAGGAGAATCTAGAGCTAGGAGCATTTCTACGTAAAGACAAAGCTGGAATTTCTTCGGATTTAAACAAAGTTTACGAAACGTTCCCTAGGCTATTAGAAAGGAAAAAACAACTTTCTGGTACGTTGTCTGGTGGTGAGCAGCAAATGCTTGCTATCGGTCGAGCAATCATGGCAAAGCCTAAACTTGTCTTATTAGATGAACCTTCCATGGGTTTAGCGCCGCTTATGGTGCAAACAATATTCAAAGTTATAGAAGAAATAAATAATGATGGAGCAACTGTCCTGCTTGTTGAACAAAATGCCCATATGGCTCTCTCTGTAGCTAACAGAGGCTATGTAATTGAAACAGGGAAAGTAGTACTTTCTGGTCCATCAGCTGCGCTTCAATCAAGTGAAGAAGTTAAGCTCGCATATTTAGGTGGATAATTGGGTAATGAATTTTATTTATTAAAATTAAGGATTTAAAAAGATGGTAATAAAGAAGAAACTGCTGAAGTAAAAGGTGTTATTCTCTTCTCTACAAAAGAAGAAGTTAAGATAGGTAAATTCCAATATGGGGATGATAGTGGCTTGGCAAATATTCTAAATGAGTCTAATTAAAATGCAGAAACCGCTGACTCTTTCAGCGGTTTTGTTTTTGTTATTCAATTAACCTGCTGCGTTAGTTTAATAACTTTACTCTTCAAGGATATATTTGTCCCATTTGACTGAAATAATTTCATCTTTAGTTGGTTCAGAAACAAGATTTTCCGAAACTTCCTCTCTAGCTTGAGAAATTGTAATTTTTAAAGGACTATCCCATTCATTTTCACATTCACTACACAAAACAAATAATTCATCTGTTGCCGTATCTTTAACAATTTCAAGCCATCCCTGCGAACAAATTGGACACCAAGCAACTTTATATTCATAATCTCCCATTTGAAAATCTCCTTTTAAATATATAACCAATTTTACAATCCTTGTTCAACTAAACTGCTTCGTTAGTTTCTGTAATGCTTTAACATTTGTTATAGTCATTTTAATAAACTACATGCTAACGGGGTAGACTTTTTTATTTTGAAAAATTAAGATATAATTTAATCATCAATGTACCCTTGTATTCAACGTGAGATCTCACATTAGAGAAACTCTACCGTTAGTTTGGGGACATTGTTTTTTTATTCAAAAAAATCATGTAAAATATAATTGTGCAGTGACCTTTAAGGTGTTTCCGACCAACCGGAATGGGGCTATGGTTTCGTAGACCTCTTATATTGACGTGAGGCACTCCATGTTCTTTTCGGCACTGCACATACCCATATATAAAGCCACTTAGATCCTGTAAATCTCGACAGGATTTTTTTATATTTTAGGAGGAATATTTAAATTCATGTCGTATTTATTAAATTTAATAGACTATATAGAAGTCTTATTAAATCTAATATATTATAACAGTTGAAACTCTACCGTTGTTTGGAGCTTTGTATAAAGACTCTTTAGTTCAATTTGAGATTTAATATCTGGCGATATAATCCTGACATGCTACATTGGGCTTTAAGCTCTAACAGAAACTTGGATAGTCAGATATGCCATACTGTTATTGTTGGAGGAAAAGTGATGAAAAACACTAATAGTCCATTTAGTTATGGAAACGAATCTGAAGTTAATAATGATCAAGAAACACGAAAGTTTTACCAGTTCTATGTTGGAATTGATATAGGGGCTAGTTTCCATGTTGCCTCTTGTATAAGATATGATGCTTTTTTAGACCCAAAAGGAATCGCTTAGAAACGCACTAAGACATTAAAATTTAACGCTGATAGTGTGGGAATTGTTGAATTTTTAAGTGCCTTAAAACAAATGGAAGAACAGTTTAATATAAATAGAGATGACTTCTTGATTCTTTTGGAGCCAACTGGTGGACATTATTCTTATTTAGTCCAACAAGTATTATTAAACGAAGGTTACGATTTATTTCAGTTAGAAAATAAAGCAGTTGGTGAATTCCGAAAAAATTTAGGGATAAGTGAGAAATCAGACTCAATGGATGCAAAGGTTATGTCTTATATGGGATGGCATAAGCAACTACATCCTAATATGCAAGGTGTCACTTTATTACGACCGCAAACAGTACTCCAATCCTTATTTAGAACTGTTATGAGAGATCGCTGGTATCTCAATGTTCAACTTACTCGAAGAAAAAATCAAGTACAACAATTACTAAAAGTCACACACCCTGATTTAAACAAAGCTTTTAAAAAGTTAGGTTCCATCTCTGTGATGAAATTGGTTTTAGAATATCCTACTGGATTAGATATGAAAGACTGTAGTGAAGAAGAATTATACAAAGCTATTTCAAAAGCTGGGGCTAAGAATGTTGCTAAAAAAGCTGCTAAAGTTTTAGCAGAAGTGATGCCTAATACAGTTGCCGTTCCTGTTGAGCATCTCGTAGGCCGCCAAAAGTGGGTTATTGAAGAAGCCTTACGGCTTGAAGAAAGTTTAAAGCTGATAGATCAGGAAATCCATAACCTTCTATGGGGAGTACCTGAAAAACGAATTCTACCCCATCCGTATACTGAGATCCTACTATCGCTCCCCTTTGTTAGTGAAAATATAGCTTGTACCTTAATTGGTGTTATTGGTGATATTGAGAGATTCAATACATATAAAGAATTCAAGAAATACTTAGGTGTTTCGGCTGAAAATACACAATCTGGGACGTCAGTAAAAGGGACTAAACAAACTAACAGTGGGGTTCGAGACGCTCGTCGTGTTCTATACCAGATGACCTTAATAATATTGGCTAATGGTAAAACTCACCCTACCGTTTTTAAAGCATATTATGACCGTAAGGTTGAAGAAGGAATGAGTAAGAAAAAAGCAATTGGCCATTTGTGTGGTAAATTGGCTAATTTAATCTATTCTCTTCTGAAAAATAACATGAAATACGATCCAGTTATCCATGCAGCTGCTTGTGGTATCAACTTGGCTGACTTAAATAAATCTAAAGAAGAAAAAGAACCTTTGTTATTAAGCTAACGATACAGGATAATTCAATAAATTTTTAGTTGAGGAGGTACAGTTAATACATGAGTAATGTGCATTTTAAAAATATTGATGATACTAATAAATACAAAGTTAGAAATATTAAATTAAAGCCTGGACAAGACAAATTTATTGAAACAGTAGATGAATGTTTAAAAGAAGCTGAAACCTTTCATGAATGGCATCCAGTAGCTATATATTATGATGATGAAATTATTGGATTTGCTATGTATGGTTCATTTGGTCTTAATAAAGATACTTGGATTGATAGAATAATGATTGATGAAAAACATCAAGGCAAAGGCTATGGGAAACTTGCGATGATAAAACTTATTGATATAATTTCAAAAGAATATGGCGTAAACGTTATATATTTAAGTATCACTGAAGAAAATAGAACAGCTTATAACTTGTATAAAAATATAGGGTTTGAGTTCATGAATGAGAGAGATCCGAATAATGGAGAGCTTTTATTTAAGTACACAATAAAATAAGAGTCAATTGAATATCCTTATTGAACGGGGGCTTTTCTTTAATAAGGTCCCCTATTGTCACATATCCCTAAGTCTATTAAAACGCCAAAAATCCCTACTTTTAATTTGAAAGCAAGGATTTTTCTTTGTATTCAATTATGTGATTTTAAATTAAAGCACTACACTACATTGAGTAAGAATACATGAAATGACCTATTTTTCTACTTCGGTAATGATAGGTATGGAAGTAGAAGCAATGTTCACAATATGGTCAATACAGATCATTCCATAATGTTTAAAGGGTCCTGGATAATCTTTTGATGCAAACGTATGGGATTGAACAAAATCAAGAAAATGTGATTTACTATAAACTCTAAATGCTTTTCCTTCAAATTCCTCGTATTCATCCCATTGAGTAAAGGACTCATTCGTTACAGAGTAGCTTATATAGTTTTCGAAATGAATTTGAATGATAGGTAAACTTTCATCTGTAGTTACAGGAAATCCTTCAATCGACACATCTCCAATTACATATTTCTCTTCTGTTTCAATTACTTTGCGCCTTTCAAAAAAGAGTCTAAGGCTGTTTACTTGTAGTTCTGTCTTTCCAATTAAGTCAATGTTTTTTAACTTCATTAAATCTTGATATAACAATTTATCACCTCATTTTGAAACATACTATTCATTGATTTTACATCTTCTTATTGAACTAATCTGCCCGTTAGTCTAAGTGTAACATCACCTCATATTATTTTTCTTTGCGTGAAAAACAGTCATATGAGATGAAATTATATCTTCTTCAATTATTTCTGTTAATATACTCGTTATTGCCATTACAATGGATCCCCAGTATGAATGGAATGCGAAATCTTTAGAGAGCTATATGACTGCTACAAATATTATTGACGTAACATTGGTGGATTTGCCAACAGGAAAAATGACCGCGTACACAGAGGATTCTTTACATTATTTAGATGAACTTTGGATCCTAGTAGATGATGCTGCTCAGGAGTACCTAGCTTGGGACGAATATATACAATCTCTGAAGTCCAAAATCCATATTCCATTTTATTTAATATTCAATAAGACATATAAGTTCTCCCAAGTAGAGAGATTAAGCCTAGAGTTAAAGATACCGTTATTGACTCAGATTCCTTCATTACATGAAGAAACTATGAGAAATTATTATGAGAAAGTTCCCCTTTATTATCATCAAGAGGTTCAAGAAATATTAATTAAACCTTTTACAGACTTATCGAAACATATCTTCGGTTCTGATTTTCTTATTAATGAAAAAATTCCTTATTATACAAAGGATCGCCTATTCACTCGATTGATTAAGTTATTGAAATTCACTTAAATAAATACTATATTCACTGTAGATTAATTATTTAATTTTTTTGGCAAATTACTCATTCGATATCCATGAAAATGGAAATGTGGTTGTTTGTATTCGGACAGAGAGTGACAAACCATTTTCAGTAGAATTTCCTTCTTGGATTCATTATTTAAAAGAAAAGAGAAAACTGGAGAAAAGAGAATTTATAGAAGGCAACATTAAAGCTGGGAGCGGGCAATTAAATCGCGTATATAGATGCCTATTGAATCATTTATCGTTAGAAGACCATCACCTGAATCATTTGTTAAGTGTTCAACGAAAAATGACAGTTAATGAAATAAAAGTTAGAGGTTATAAGAGTTTACCAGACAATACTTTTACAATAGTAAAGCGTATGGGTGATATAATAGCACCTGAATATTTGAAAGGTGTACCAGGTTTTTTTGAAGCGAAATATGGATGGGGAGTATCGGGAAAAAATGGGATTATGATTCCTTACCGTAATGAGGAAAATCAAATTATTGATTTTCAAGTTCGAGTAGATAACCCTCCAAATGAAGTGGTTATAGATAAAGGTTCATTTAAAAATTTGAAAGCCGTTGTTGATGAACAGCCAACTTAGTTAGAATTCAAGATGGAGAAGAGTTTATAAAAGAAATACAACTAGAAGTAGGAGAAAGCCATTCCATCTACCATGGTAGTAACTATGGATTTATTAGAATGAAAAAAGGGCAACGAAATTTTTGGTTGTCTTCCGCTAATAAGGTAAATGGCACTGGAGCAGGAGATCCACTCCCAATCCATGTAGCAGTTCCCACATCGAGGTTAGAAAGATGGGAAACAGGAGAGGCTTTAAAAACAAATGCAGTATGGATAACAGAAGGAGGATTGAAAGCTGATATTACAGCTAACCACCTTCCAAAAGTCTATAATGAAGAAGAAATTGAAGTACTAGGTGATACTGTACTAGGTATACCTGGTATAAATACTTGGAAATATATACTTCCTGTGCTAGAAAAAATGGAAGTTAAACATGTAAACCTTGCAATTGATATGGATTTAATGACAAATCCTGATGTCGCTTTTCATACGAGAAACTTTATTCTCGAATTAAAAAATAGAAATTTTACAGCTAACATGGTTCTCTGGAACGAAGAAGATGGTAAAGGAATAGATGACTTATTTCTTAATGGAAAATACCCACGTTTAGAAAAAATTTTCTAATAAATTGTCCAGTGTCCATTTATATTAAAGTTGGTAACCTTACATTAAAGTTGGATACCGATGAGACATGGAAAGATATACAAAAATAAAGATCAGACTAACTAAGTTAATAAAATCGTATTCAAAAATTACTTTTTTGAATACGATTTTTTTGTGAAGATTTTTCAATTTAAAAAAAGCGTTCAATTGAAATAGTCGAGTCTATTCAAGATTTTCAGTTGAAATTGATTCGGCTGAAGAAACAACTGTGTATAGAAAAATAATTCTGTAGTCCTGATTTCTGTTGAATAATATAGTTAAACTAGGAGTTTGTAATGATTTTGAAATCAAATTGTAATGAGTATATATCATTATTTGTGATAAAGTTACAATTATAAAAATAACGTTTACTGGGGTGTAAAATGAGAAGTAGAATTATGCAAGTATTAATTGTGATATCTTTAATTTTTTCTGTACAAGTATATTCAGCGGATAAAGTCAATGCTGCAACATCAATTGAAATCGGAGCATTTGCTTCAAAGTTTTATGGTACCCCATATAAATATGGTGGAACAACTCCAAAAGGATTTGATTGTTCTGGATATATAAGATATGTTTTTAATAAATTTGGCTTAAGTTTACCTAGAACTTCAGCCGAGCAATATAAAGTAGGAGAAAAGGTAGCGAAAGATAAATTAGCGCCAGGGGACCTAGTGTTTTTTGCGAATACTTACAAAAAGGGTATTTCTCATACAGGAATTTATTTAGGCAATGGAGAGTTTATTTCAGCAAAAAGTAAAGGTATTTTAAAAGCTAATTTAAATACAGATCCTTACTGGGCACCTAAATATGCAGGTGCTAAAAGGTTATCTAATGTAACTGTAGCTATGGAAAAAGGAAAAAATACTAATAATTAATTTTTAGAATTTGAAGAGCACAATCATCCACAGCATAGATGATTGTGCTTTTTTATGCTTTGATAGGTAAGAAATTCTCTCTTGTCCATATATTCTCCATAATCTTTTGTTATACTTTTTTATGGTGTGGAGAGAAGAAAATACTTGATTAGTTTGAAACTACTTCAAACCTAGAAAATAAAGGAGCGACCGAATGTCTTCAAGCAATTTTGATAAAGAAAAGAACACTACAAAAAAACAGAAAGATATTTTACTGAGTGCTTTATTAGTATTTGCAATTTTGCTATTTATCCTTTTACTTATTTCTTTCTGGATGACATTTTTTTATGATCCAGCAGAAGACATAGATAGTACACTTGCAGATAGAATCTACCCTTTTTTTCATGTTGAATCAATAAATAGTTTATCTGAAAATTTAGATGAGATGCTTACAGAAACAACTAATCTAGATAGACATGGGAAAACTAATCTGAATCTAGAAGATAGAGATGAATTTCAGCCTTCTATGGACAGTTTTTTTAATGAAAGAGAACTTACTATAAAGAATATTGATGCTATTTTTGAAAATATGAAATCGCCAAAAGAGATTTCTACGTCACACTCAACTTTCGGAAAGGAAGTTCTGTATATCTATCATACTCATAGCAGGGAATCATTTTTACCATATTTAGAAAGTACAGATAAACCTGAAGAAGCTTATCACTCTAAAGCAAATATTACATTAGTAGGTGAACTGCTTGGAAGGGCACTGGAAAGAAGAGGAGTAGGAACTACAGTCGATTCAACTGATATCATTCAAGAACTAGAAACAAGAGGATTGGACTACAACAGTTCTTATAATGTCTCAGGTGATTTAGTTCGTTCTGCCTTAAGAGATAATAAAGATTTAGAGATTTTTATTGATTTACATCGCGATTCTTTGCGTAGTGATTCTACTACTACTGCAATGAATGGAGTAAATTATGCCAAATTGTTATTTGTTGTAGGTACAGGCCATGAAGGTTTTGAAAATAATCTTACGTTTGCGGAAGGGCTACAAACAATTTTAGATAGTCAATACCCCGGAATGTCTAAAGGCATAATGAAAAAAAGTAGTAACCAAGGAAATGGAATATATAATCAAGATATCTCTCCAAACTCTATTATTGTGGAAATTGGAGGCGTAGATAATACGGTAGAAGAGCTTCATCGAACTACAGAGGTTTTTGCTGATGTTTTAAGTGAATATTATTTTCATGAAAGAAAGTAAATTAGCTTTTTTGTTCCAAGACATTATTTAGTTTGTGTTCCTATTATATTTCAAATTACTTGATATCTTAAAGTTAAATGCACCTTAAGCCAGAAAAGCTTCAAGGTGCATTTCATTTTGTGATTTTAAAGTCCTGCATGCGATACTAGATTGTTTAATTGTTCTTGTAATAGGTCTGAAACAGCTTTTGCTAAAACTGAAATTGTACTGTTAGCAAGGTCTTGATTATAAATGCCTTCCACATGGCCTTCTTTTTTACCGATGTCGCCTTTAGATATTCAGGGAACCAATTCATTTAAGTGAGAGGAAAGATGTTGGGCATAGGATTTGTTTAATAAGTAATTCAAAGATTTTTTTCTATTTGCACAATCTCTGTGAAAATCGATAATTATGTCATATTTATTGTACTGAACATTTTTTGTTAAATAAGGACGGATATCGTTATAGGTTTCTGGACAGTACGATTAGTCTTCTTTAACTTATCCATGGTGTCAACTCCAGGAATTTAGTTTCAATAGAATTAAGCTAAAATGATTTCTAATTATATTTTCAAAAGCAGTTATATTTGAGGTTGAGTGATAAACCTTTGCTGACCTGCCCTCTTTTTTACTTTTGGTATAAAGGATTCGTGGGAGTGTGTAAAAAGAAAAGTACACTTAATATTTGACTAATATTGTTTCATTGGCATCCACTTAGCATAAGCAAATAACTCCATAAATTTTCCATATTTATTTGATAAACTGCCAATATATTAAATAAATTAACAGGAGAGAATGAAGATGAAATACAAAATGTGGGTTATTTCAGTATTGTCGGTAAGCATTTTAATAATTGGTGGTTGTAGTGCAAGTAATTCTTCTGACAAAAATGCAAGTATGGATCATACTAATATGACTGAAGAAGAAATGTCGAATATGGAAGGAATGGATCATTCCAATACGAGCGATGAAGATATGGGTTCTATGGAAAACGGTCATGATAGCCATACAAACCCTTTGGCATTAAATGATTCAACTGGAGAAAATGAACTAATACTCCCACCATTAATTGAATCAAAGGATGGAGTAATAGATATTACAGCTCAGCAAGGAACAACCGAATTTTACGAAGATGTTCAAACCGAAACATATGGATATAATGGTTCATTTTTAGGACCTATTATTCAAGTAGTAAGAGATGAAACAGTAACATTTAGAACTAACAATGATTTATCAGAACCTACTACATTTCACTGGCATGGTGTAGATATTCCAGGCGAAGGTGATGGTGGTCCACATCAAATCCTACAACCAGGTGAATCAGAAGATGTAAAATTTACTGTTAATCAGGAGGCTTCCACTCTATGGTTCCATCCACATCCTGAAGGTACTACAGCAGAGCAAGTTTATAAAGGGTTAGCTGGTTTAATTTATGTGGAAGATGAAAATTCGAAAAATCTAGATTTGCCAAAAGAATATGGGATAAATGATTTTCCATTAGTCTTCCAAGACAGACAATTTAATGAGGAAAAGCAATTCGATTATCAAGCAGTAATTAATGAAGATGGAACAATAGGAGATACTTTATTAATAAATGGAACATTGAATCCTAAACTTACGGTAGGTAAAGAAAAAGTTAGATTACGTTTATTAAATGGTTCAAATGCACGAAATTATTCTTTTAAATTAAATACAGGAGAATCATTCCAACAAATTGCTACAGATGGCGGGTTCGTAAATGACCCAACTACAATGAGAGAAATAACTTTAACGCCCGGTGAACGTGCAGAGATTATCATTGATTTTTCAAAGTATGAATCCTCAAGTGAGATAGCGTTAATTAATGAGGAAGATACAAACCTCTTGCTATTTAAAATTGAAAAACAGAAAACAAATTCAAGTGATTTACCAAAATATTTAAATAATTTTGCTGTTACAGAGGAAGAAAGAAATCTACCTGTTACAAAAAAACTTGAACTTTTCGGAATGGGTGCTATGGTGACAATTAATGGTAAGAAATTTGATATAAATCGAATTGACTTTACTCAAAAACAAGGCGTTACCGAAATATGGCAAATTTATAATAAGCCTGATGGAATGGGCGGAATGACACACCCATTCCACATTCATGGTACACAGTTTAAAATTGTTTCAGTTGATGGAAACGAGCCCCCAGTAAACGAACAAGGCTGGAAAGATACTGTTGCAATTGATGCAGGAGAAACAGTGCAATTAGCCGTTAAATTTAATAACAAAGGTGTATATATGTTCCACTGTCATGTTCTTGAACATGAAGAGAATGGAATGATGGGACAAGTAAAAATAGAGTAAATGTATATTACTATTACATACGAGTTATAAAAATAAGGATTTTCTAAGGAGTTCTTATTTTTCTGTTTCAACTAATACCTTATGGGAATATTAATACTGATTGCAAATATTAATACCTAGGAGGAATTTCATGAATCAGAAATATGAAGAATGTCTTAAAGCTTGTATGGAATGTCTAAG
This sequence comes from Psychrobacillus sp. FSL K6-2843, assembly GCF_038626375.1. Lineage (NCBI taxonomy): Bacteria > Bacillati > Bacillota > Bacilli > Caryophanales > Bacillaceae > Psychrobacillus > Psychrobacillus sp. FSL K6-2843. The sequence continues at coordinate 1,897,878 of NZ_CP152021.1, forward strand.
GGCTTGTAACACATGTTTTGATGCTTGTTTAAGAGAAGACGATGTTAAGATGATGGTCGGTTGTATACGATTAGATCGCGCTTGTGCAGATGCTTGTGCCGTTGCGATACAAGCGATGACTTCGAACAGCCCTTTTGTGAAAGAAATATGCCAACTTTGTGCAGTAATTTGTGAACGCTGTGGAGAAGAGTGTGCTAAACACGAACATGACCATTGCCAAAGATGTGCTGAGTCATGCCGCAAATGTGCTGAAGCATGTCGTCAAATGAGTGCATAAGAAAATTTACGGAGATTATTAAAATAATATAAGGCTACTGCAAAAAGTTTAATTACATGGCTTTAGCGGTAGCCTTAAAAATATTTAAGAGAGTAATATTCCAATTCGAGCTGTCTATTGGATAAAAGATATATTAAAAGACTAAATATACAATTATCGAAATATTCATAACGAATAGAAACCATCCGACTAGTTTTATCTTTGTGTTATATAGGAAGGTTCAACCTAGATTATTGTGTTAATAGAGACTGTCAGTTTTTTTAAAATCTAAAAGTAGAAAACTTGCTGTGTAGTATAATATCGATAAATATCTAACTTTAATAAAATTCATTAACTAGCATTCATTTACTAGCATTCATTTACCTTTTCTTTATAATCCAAAAAGTTGTAAATATAACTAATAACAAGATTATGACACCGTAAAAATAATTAATAGAGATTTTTTGGAGAACTCCAAAGACTATAGCTACTTCAATGGCAACTGCAGGTACTTTCCCGATTGAACTTGCAGACATAAAACGCCACCCAGTAATGGTTGTTAAAGAAGCACCTGCGGTAACTATCCCAGATGGAATAAGTGGTAGAATTCGAGATAGAATAATTAGTATGAACACATGCATGGGAGAACTATTTTTTACGCTTTTAAAAATTGTATGACTTAGCCACCTAGGATTAATTTTAGAAAATCCCCATCGATACATATGAAAACCAATAATTGCACCAAAAATTTCTCCAGTCAGTGTTAGGATAACACCAAGCAATAAACCCAAGGAGTCTATGTTGATAGCAGTGACAAAGAAACTCGGTATAAAGCCTATTGCACCAATTCCCAAGTTCAAGAAAAATAATAGTATAAATTTGATTGTTGTACTTATTAAAGAAATGAGTGTTATCGATTCATTCACAGATTTTAAACCACCTATAATAATGTTTTTAGTATTTACTAATATTGTCTATCCATGATGAGGAGGATACTCTTTTCTTTTGTATTAATATATAATATAGAAGAAATAAGGAGAAGTTGTGGAGTTTAAATCTGTAATACGTCATTAAAACACATCCGATTAAAATAAAGATACACAGATGACAAGATGGAGATTTATCTCTGTATAAATGAAGGGAACAAAGGTAAAGCGTTGTTTCTAATGTGTTTGATGGCGGGATTACTCCGAAACAGTGATTTATACATTCGGCACAATAATTGTGATACTGCTATCATTTTTGATTTCACTCATGTACTACTTAATAAATTTATTAAAAAGGAAACTTTAATCTGACTTTTGACTAACGGTGCTTAGTTAAAGATTCGTTATCCTAAAATAACATTGGGTTACTAACTATAATGTAAATTAAAATATTTCGAAAAATGCGTATTTCGTTGCTGTTATTGAATTTTGGAGTTACCAACTATAATGTAACTGGACATCCAGTTACAACATAGTTGGTAACTTTACATTAATGTTGGTAATTTAACATTATTGCAGGTAACTGATATTTTAAAAGAACGTTAAAATCACCTCTCTAGTCTAACTGAGAGGTGATTTTTTGTTGGGTACCTATGTTAAAATAGCTATAAATTGTGAAGGGTTTCACTTAAACTAACGAAGCAGGTTAGTTGAAGATTCGATTTCCGAAATAACCAATCTTTTTTAATAAAATGTAATAGCGATAAACACTGAAACCCCGTATATTGATTGAAATTCTTGAAAATTACGTATACAAAGATAATAAAGTTTTTTATAAAACTCCAATCATGTTATTCAACAATCGGGCCAATTAGTTGAAAAGAGATCATTAGTATATGCCATAAGATAATATCCAAAACTCAATACTTTACTAATCATTCTAAATAGTGTAATGTGCTTTGTAGAACGTTCGGTCTAAAAAGGCTTTTAGATATTTTTATCTTTTAGGGAGAAGGAATTAAGATGGCTAGAAATAAAGAATTTGATGAAAAGGTAGTTCTAAAAAAAGCGATGGAACTTTTTTGGAAGCAAGGATATGAAAAAACATCTATGCAAGATTTGGTTAACCACATGGGGATTCATCGTAGAAGTATCTATGATACATTTGGTGACAAGTACTCGTTATTCTTAGCTTCTTTAAAATCTTATGAAGTGTTTGTTGCAGAAGAATTAACTAAAATTATAAGCAATTCTTCAACAGTGAAGGTAGCTATTAGAAAGATTTTTGAGTACGTAATCAATGTAGCTGAATTAGAAATCTATCCAGCAGGTTGTTTTGCAGTTAATACGGCTGTAGAGTTGTCTTTGTTAGATAAAGATATACAACATTTAACTACTAAAATGTTTAACGATACAGAAGAGTTATTCAATAAACTTTTAAAAGAGGGGCAAAATAAAGGCGAACTTAAAAATGATTTAAATACTCAAGTTACTGCTCAATTTCTGCATAATAACCTTATTGGTTTAAGAGTATTAGTTAAAACCAATTATACAAAAAAGGAATTAGAAAGCATTATTGATTTAATTTTGAAAGTGTTAGAATAGCTTTCTTTTTTCTTTCTCCATTCTAGAATGTTCGTTCTAATAAAGACTTTTTTATAAAAAATAAAAAATTTAAGGAGAATTTATATGACAACATTTACAATTCCAACAGAATCAACATTTATTGAGGCGAATGGAATACGTTTTGCATATAGGAAATTTGGTGCAGAATCAGGTACACCTGTCGTATTCCTTGTTCATTTTAGAGGGACGATGGAAAATTGGGATCCTAACATGCTGGCTACAATTGCAAAAGAAAGACCAGTGATCCTTTTTGATAATAAAGGAGTTGGAGAGACAAATGGTAGAACACCAGAAACGATAACAGAAATGGCACAAGACGCTGCTACATTTATTAAAGCACTTGGTCTTAACCAAGTGGATCTTCTAGGTTTCTCAATTGGTGGGATGGTGGCTCAAGAATTAGCCTTACAAGAAGGACACCTCATTCGCCGTATTATTATAGCTGGTTCGTCTCCAGAAGCTGGAGTAAATCCAGATCCAGTAATATTTGAGAGAATGAATCGTCACGGAGGTAATGTAAACGATGCTTTAGATGATTTCATGTTCTTCTTCTACCGTTCAACTGAAACAAGTAGAGCTGCTGGAATGGAGTCTCTACAACGAATCATGAATCAGAAACAGGTTGAAAGCTCAGATCAAGTACAAGCAGCTCAGCTAAAAGCCATTGCAAAATGGGCTCAACCGAAGAATGATCATAATTACGAGTGGTTGCAAAACATTCCTCATCCTGTGCTTGTGACCAATGGTATTGAAGATGTAATGGTACCAACAAAAAATAGTTATATTCTAGCTGAGCATTTACCAAATGCACAGCTGATTATTTATCCTGATTCTGGTCATGGACACCTGTTTCAGTTCCCAGAATTATTTGCTGAGAATGTTAATTCATTTTTAGATACTACATCGCTATAAGTGTTATAACAAACAAAAAAGGAGATTGATTATGAGTAAGCTATTTGATGAAGTGCGTATTGGAAATATTTCTTTAAAGAATCGTATAGGCATGGCACCTATGACAAGAAGTCGTGCCTTAGAAGATGGTACACCCAGTAATTTAGCAGTTGAGTATTACGGTCAACGTGCGTCTGTTGGCTTAATTATAAGTGAAGGGACTCAACCTTCTGATGATGGGCAAGGGTATACAAATACACCAGGCATTTATACTAAAGCTCACATCGAAGGGTGGAAAAAAGTAACATCTAAAGTTCATAGCGAAGGTGGGAAAATATTCATTCAACTGATGCATGTAGGGCGTGTATCACACCCAGATAATACACCACATCATCGTCAGGCCGTTGCTCCTTCAGCCATTGCTCCTAATGTGGAAATTTTCACTGCACAAGGCATGAAGCAAATTCCTACTCCTAGAGAGTTAACAGAAGAAGAAATTAAAGATGTAATTAATGAATTTCGATTGGCAGCAAGAGCAGCTATTGAAGCTGGTGCCGATGGTGTCGAAATTCACGGGGCTAACGGTTACCTCATTCAACAATTTCTAAGTGAGAACGCTAATCATCGCCAAGATGCGTATGGTGGTTCAATAGTAAATCGATCTCGTTTTGCTATTGAAGTAGCAAAAGCGGTTGTTGAAGAAATTGGAGCCGAACGTGTGGGTATTCGTTTTTCACCTCAAGGTACATTAAACGGTATAGAAGAGGGCGAAACTAGTATTGAAATGTATCATTATCTTATCGCCGAGTTAAATAAACTCAAGCTCGCCTATCTTCACGTCATGCACTTTGGAAATGAACCATTGCTACAAGAAATACGTAAGATTTGGTCACAAGCACTTCTCGTTAACCGAGCAGGACGTCCTTTAGATAAATTAACAGTAGACTTGGATAATGAACTGGCTGACGTTGTAACTGTAGGAACTTGGTTAATTGCAAACCCAGATTTTGTGGAGCGTTTAAAAGTCAATGCGCAATTAAACGAACCTGACCGAAATACAATGTATGCAGGTGGTACGCAAGGATATACAGATTATCCGTTTTTGAATGAAGAACATGATTAAAAATCAGCAGTAATAATAAATTAAACTTCCCATAAACTTTTTGTTTTGGGAAGTTATTATTCTTTATAGGATGATTAGGTGATTGATAATCGTTACACCCTAAGGAACAATCAATAAGCTCGAAAAACTAAACTGGGTTTATCTGCGATTGAAAATGGAAGAAACACATATACATTCAACAGAAAAAGGTAATATAGCTTCTTGAGGAAATTGATCAATGTTTTGATGAATACTGTAAACAGTACACATCTATTTTTGAAGAAGAGAGATGTAATGATTTAGCAAAATTCGGAAGAATAAAACTGTCCATATATATAGTTAGCGGCATTGACAAACATTTTAGGTGCTTTAGGATACACAGACTAGACTAACACTGAATGAAATAAACGATTCAGAAAAAATCATCAATGTAAGAGTTGGTGTTTTTTTAAAAAGGAGATTAAGAATATGAAAGCTGCTCAAATACAAAAATACTCAAAAAACATTGAAGCACAGATTGTTGATATCCCTATACCAAGTATTAAAGATAATGAAGTACTGGTGAAGGTAAAAGTTGCTGCAGTAAACCTGCTGGAAATATTAAACATTACAGGAAGTGTCAAATTAATACAAGACTATGATATGCCTCTTATATTAGGAAATGAACTAACAGGGATTGTCGAAGAAGTGGGTAATCATGTAGATGGTTTTAAGGTTGGAGATCCTATTTATACAAGACTCCCTATTGAAAAAATTGGGGCATTTGCAGAATATGTTGCAGTTGATGCTAAAGCCATATGGCATTTGCCAAAAAATTTAGATTTCGTTACTGGAGCTGGTGCACCTTTAACTGGTTTGACGGCATATCAAGGCCTAATAGAAGAGTTAGAAGCAAAAAAGGGACAAACAGTGTTTATTCCAGGAGGATCAGGAAGTTTTGGCCAAATGGCTGTTCCTATAGCTAAAGCAATGGGATTAAAGGTTATTGTTTCTGGTAGTCCTTCCGCTAAAGAGAGAACGTTGAATGCTGGTGCAGATCAATATATTGATTATACCAAGGAAAATTATTGGGAAATATTAGACGAAGTTGATTTTGTAATTGATACTCTAGGTGCTGATGAATTCGAACGTGAGTTATCCATTATTAAACCGGGTGGTCGGTTACTAAGTCTTCGTACAGCACCAAATAAACAGTTTGCAATAGATAAAGGATTTCCTAAATGGAAGCAAATTATTTTTGGCTTAGTTGGTTCGAAATTTGATAAGAAAGCAAAGAAGAAAGGTGTTCAATATCGCTTCATTTTTGTAAGAGCGGACGGAAATCAATTGGAAAAAATCACAAAAATTATCGAAGAAAACAATATTGTTCCAGCTATTGATCCTACCAATTTTACAATTGATGAAATCAATGATGCGCTAAAATTAGTGGCAAAAGGACATACAAAAGGAAAAGTAGTTATCAAATTTTAAAAAGGTAAGTGGGAGTGGAAGTAGCAATGTCAGTTCATTATTCTTACATTGACGCACCTAATTTATTCATTCAGCATCAGAATGGTAAACGGTATGCATATAGAGAATTAGGAGAAAAAAAAGGAATCCCGATTATCTTATTGACACATCTTTCAGCTAATCTTGATAATTGGGATCCTAGGATTATCGATGGTCTTGCTAAAAGCCGGTGGGTTATCGCATTTGATAACATAGGAGTAGGACTTTCCAATGGAAAAGTACCAAACAACATTCCTCAAATGGCAAACGATGCAATCACATTTATTAAACTCCTAGGTTTTATAAAGGTAGATTTGATAGCTTTGTCAATGGGCGGAATGATTGCCCAAGAACTAATCTTAAAGGAACCAAGTATAGTTAGAAAGCTGGTATTAGTTGGTACGGGACCTCGAGGAGGAAAAGGTATTTCCAATGTCACGCGTATTACTAATCTTGATTTTGTCCGTGCAATATTGACTTTCAAAGATGTAAAGACCTATCTGTTTTTCCCAAACACAAAGAATGGTAAGAAAAAAGCTAAAGAATTTCTAATTCAAATAAAAAAAAGGAAAAAACATCGAGATAAAAAAATTAGTTTGAGAGCGTATAAAATGCAATTAGATGCAATCAATAAATGGGGTAATGAAAAGGCTGCGGATCTATACAAAATTGTTCAGCCAACACTAATAATAAATGGAAATTATGATCGCATGGTTCCAACAGAAAATTCATATGACTTGGCAAATAGAATTGCTGATAGTAAGTTGATAATATTTGACCATGCAGGACACGGTTCCATATTTCAATATCCAAAAGAGTTTGTCGAAATTGTAATAACATTCTTAAGTTGATATATTATCATTATTATTTTGGGTAGTCATTGCTAACTTAAAAAAATTTACAACTTTATTGAAAAAACCATTTTTGTTATTCCACAATCGGGCGCGATTGTTGAATAAGCGTCTCTTTCTTATTTAACTAAACCAGCTAATAGAATGTCAAGAAAAACATTTTAAATCGAAAAACACTTCATGTTATACTAAAAATGCACAACACAAATAACCCTCCAAATTTAATTCGGAAGGTTTTTGATATATTTGAAAATTATGTTATTTAATAGTTTCTTGGAATGGTGTTTTCGTTTTTAAAATCGCATAAATCCAGTGTAAGAGCTTATTAGCACAAGCTATAACGGCTACCTTATACGGCTTACCTTCATCGCGTTTTAAATCGTAGAAGGATCGTAATCGTTTATTTCGTGCAATGGTTTCATCTTTTGTTTTCTTTTTACGGCTATCTCGGATTGAACAGCGAACAGCTGTGTAAAGCGTGTGGCGAAGCCTAGCTGAACCGCGTTTGGTAATGTGATTTTTCGTGCCTTTAAAGCGACCTGATTCAAACACACTTGGGTCTAGACCCGCAAAGGCTACTAACTTTTTCGGATGATTAAACCGCTCAATTTCCCCGATTTCTGAAAGAATCGTGGCCGCGATTTTTTCACCTATACCGGGAAGTGACTGGATTAATTCATATTCTTCGAGTTGTGCCGCCAATTGATCCATCTCACGCTCTAACGTGGAAAGTTGTTGGCGGTACGCTTGAAGTAAATCAATATACATATTCAGACTAACGAGAAGGCTCTGATAAAGCGTTGACTGAAATGGGTTGCGTTCCGCCGCTGCGATTAAGTCCTCAGCTCTTTCATACGCCCAATTAAATGAACGTGCTTTACAATGCTTATCAATAAATTGTGCAATCTCTTCTACACCTGCTTTTAGTACTGATTCAGATGTAGGAAAGGACTGTAAAGTCCTTAATGAAATCTCAGCGTATAAATCACCATAAACTCCTTTATACTCCGGGAATACTTGATCTAATATGGCTTGAAATTGTAGCTTTGTTTGAACCATAATTCCCGTCATATTTTCGTGTTGTCTTGTGAGATGTCGAAGGTTTAATAGCTGAATACCACGCTTTTTCTGAGGCTCTAAATCCTCTTTGTAATATAGTTCACCTAAGTGATAGGCATCAATGGCATCAGTTTTAGTTTTTCGTAAGTTAGAGCTTTTTGCTCGATAAGATACCAGTGGATTTACGATTATGACAATGTACTCTTGTGCCTCTAAAAACTGTACAACTGGGGCATGATAGTGACCTGTTGATTCCAAAACAACAGGTGGTTTTAACCCTGTTTTGCGCTCTAAATCTAGTAAATAAGCGTGTAACTCTTCAAGACCTTCCACGGTATGTTGAATCTTCACACTGTTTTTATAGGGCATTTTTTTATCCAAGAACATTTGAACCTGACTTTCACCTTTTGCGACATCCAGACCGACTACTGGATTCATATTTTATCTCCTCCTCATAAAGTGTATTGACCGGTAACCTCTATCTAGCTTGTTATTCATATCTTCGCTTGTTATGCGGGATCATCATGTCCCAACCAGCCTAATCATGTGTTAACAAGTAGAGGGTGAACTGTTTAGTTGTCGGGATCAAGTCCCACGAGTGCTTCCGTTCTACCCCGGCTACTATCAATCTATAAATTGAATAAAAAATAGTCAACCAGTTATCTGGCTGACCTTATAATACGAATGAGTGCTTTAGTCAAAAGGAGCAAGGTCGTTTAAGACGTTGCTCCTTTTACATTTAAAAGTACTTCGTATAATACTCTTTCCTTAACTTTCCACTTAATTGAGCGTAGATCCTTGTGGTTTCACTTTTCTCATGACCCATAAGACTTTGAATGACTTCAATAGGAGCTCCATTATTCAACAAATGAGTTGCGTAGCTGTGTCTAAGTTGGTGTGGATGAATCTCTTTATTAATTTCCGCACGATTGGAGATCCGCTTGATGATGTATCGCATTTGGGCGACACTCATTTTATGTGGCTGTCTAGCTGTTACAAAGATGGCTGGATTATTGTCATTACGGCTTTCTATGTAACGTTTAAGCCATATATCACATCGTGTATTAAAATAAACTTCCCTTTCCTTATCACCTTTTCCTCTCACAATCGCGGATTGATTGGACCAATTAATATGGTTCTTTTCTAACGCAACTATTTCTCCAATTCGACAACCCGTAGAAAACATGAATTCAAAAATTGCTTTTTTCATTGGGGAATGACAGGATTCACGAAGGTGTTCTATCTCCCGTTCTGTTAAATACTTGGGTATCCGCTTCCCTACTTTGGGTTCTTTAATTTTGGAAGTTGGGTTTTTACTCAGGTATCCTTCTTCATGAGACCAACGAAAAAATGATTTCATAAGCGAATACGATGTGCAAGACTGGCTGGTTTTAAATGTTTACCAGATATAGCAAGATAGTCCTTTAGTTGATTTGTATCCAGCAATGCCATCTCTACATCTTTAAAATAACCAATTAGTAGTAAAGACTGTAACTGGTAGGCCTTCAATGTTTGTGGCGAAAAGCCCTCTATTCGCTTATCCGCTTCAAACGAAGCCCATGCTTTTGACAGTAACAATTCCATTCCCCCTAAAATAGTACTATTAAAAGGATTATTGCCAACTTAATAGAATAATAGACATAAGGAGTGTTTTTACTAACGCAGCAGGTTAGTTCAAGTATTTAATCTGTAAAATCAAATCATAAGATATGAATAAAAGTTGCGGAGGTTTTCAAGGATGTTCAAAAATATTTGGAAAGTTCTATTTACTATATACATATTACTAGTGCTTAATTTTATAGTGATTAAGTTCAATGGAAATATACAACATCTTATCAATACCATACAAGACAATATGGAGCGTAGATCTCAAGGAGAATCAGGTGCAAACTTAGTTCCTTTTAGAACAATTAAAGCTTATATAGATGATATAAGCTTTGGTATAGCTTTTAGAAATATTCTAGGGAATATCATTCCTTTTATACCTATGGGATTCTTAATCCCCGCGGCTTTTCCTTCCCAAAGAAATATAGTTAAAACGTTGATTTCTTGTTTCTTGTTAATACTCGGCATAGAAATTCTCCAGTTAATTTTCTTTTTAGGTAGTTTTGATGTAGATGACGTTATTCTAAACCTACTAAGTTGTTTTATAGGATTCATGCTATTTATAGCGTACAAAAACATACTTAAGATAGTGGCATGAAAAATAGACTTTGCTATTATTGGACAGTACGGAGAAAAATACTTTTGTTTTTACTAACGGGTGCTTTACTTCAAGAAGGAGTAATGCTTTTTTTCTTATTGAACTAACGAAGCAGTTTAGTTGAAGAAGAGGTATGTATAGTCAGTTGTTAATCAGAGGGCGGGATTTGGATATTATCGAAATTTAAAAAAGGAAGGATGTCGTAAATTGGACAGAAAACATAGTAATTACGAAGTACAGATTATAGGCAAACCGCTACGCTGCCCCCACTGCGATAGTGCTATTTTTAGTCATCGGGAAGTATATCTTGATATAGTGTCACCAAATGTTGATGTGGACCCGTTTAATGAAGATCCTCCGGAGCAATTGGTACTACAGTCTTTCACTTGCAACGACTGTTATAATATCCAGCAGTTCCAACAACTGACGAAAGGTATGGAAACGAATATCGTTTGCAAACAGGTAGATTAGATATGGCAAAAGATTTAAACCCTGAGGAAAGTCACATCGTTATTTCGGACCGATCTATTAATTGTCTTTTCTGCGAGCATGATGTATTTATTCCATATGTGACGTACAAAAATGAGGTAGTACCCGAGATGTATGCCGGCATACAAGCAAACCATACGGCAATTTGTACGCATTGCGGCAGTGCGATACAGTTTGAACATACGAGTAACGTCCATGTTAATCCCATAATAACTGAGGCAAAATTGCAGGCGCAAAAAAGGTGCTTGCTCCTAGCTTTACAGATTCTCGTACAAGAGAAAAAAATAGATGATACCGTGCTTACCTTAGCCGAGGAAGAACAGTATGTTAAAGTAATGGTATTATTGAAGTCAAGTACGAATCAAGTTGAAGAAATGCCGGCTCTAAGCTGTTTAGCGATAGCGCTAAGTCGGTTATCGACGCACAATATCGTCGACGCTATGCAAATGCACCGCATCGTAATGGATGAAAGCTATCCGGGTATTGAACCATTTTTAAAACAGTTTATAAAATGAAAAAGTACTGTTGGTTCAAAGCGAGTTATAGTGTGATGAAATCACACTTAGAACTTAGAATTACATTCTAATTTTAAATAAAAGTTTTTAGAATACATGTCAAAAAGTTTATGCCTGTAAGAATTGAAGATATAGACCTAGAAGGACTCTTACCACAAATTATTTACATAGATTTAGTTGGTAAAGATGAAGAGGAGGCTAAGAGTGCAATACTCGAAGGAGTCTTAACTGAACGTAAAAAACCAAACTCTCCTCCTCCGTTTCCAGGAATGATACCAATGCGAAAAAAAAATGAAATCATTCAAGAAAAATGGTATGAGAATTGGTTAGAGACTCGAATAAAAGAACTTGAGGAAAATAATTTTGCTGAGGATATTATGGAAGGGCCTAAATTCACTGTACACTTAGTGCCATTAGAATCTATAGCTAAGGATTTAAAATTGCCATTAGAAAAATTAAAACAACCCACTTTTCTGAAACCGTTTTATACAACAGGATGGGACTATAAAATTAATAAAGATGGATACTGTAGTTTTGCAAAATGGCCTTTATTTGAAAAGCCCCATGCATATGTACAATTCTTTAAAAATGGAATAATTGAATCCGTTGATTCAGGTATTCTTATGGAACGAGAAGGAAAAAAGAAATATATACCATTCGTAAAATTTGAAAAAGATATAATTCAACATGTATATAAGTATCTTCAAGCCATAAAGACAGCAGTTATTAAACTGCCAATAGCTCTTAATATTACCCTTTTCAACATTTCGGATTACTTTGTCGGGGATATAAATTCACCAAGAGGAAAAATCCGTGAATCAACCTTAAAGTTACCTTCTGTTATTATAAATTCTTGGGATGTAAAACTTGAAACCCTTTTAAAATCAAGCTACGATCTGATGTGGAATCATTGCGGTTATGAAGGTTCCTTAAATTATGATGCTGATGGTAATTGGCGCGAGTTCAAGGGAAATTACTTTTACTTTTAGATAGATTTATTTGCTCTAGTCGGAAGGAGTAGCTACATTATTTCTAAAAGAAAAGTTAAATTCTTATAATTTTTATATTTTTGATTCCTTCAGATAACATTAAATCCCGAGGAGATTGGAAAAATAAATTCAAAGTATTTAAAAGTTCAGGGTTAACCCAAGGGGTTTGTAAATTACTCCCTGAAAATAAATCAATTAGTGTGAAAGCATCTTATGTATCTATTTTAGACTCAGTTGAACTTCATTTGAAAAGTAATGAGAAAGTTCATAAAAAATTATTATAAATAATAATTCTTAAGAACAACTGTATATATAATAGACGGGCGCTTTAACAGAGCAAGATGCTGCCTTGAGAGGTAGGATTTGCTATATTATTACTGCGTATTTTAAATTTAAAACCAACATTGGGTTACCAACTATGTGAAATAAAATATTACGAAAAATTCGTATTTCGTTGGTGTTATTGAGCTTTAGAGTAATCAAATATAATGGACTTAATACTTTGGACAATAAAGAAGCTGTATTTAAGGGATTTCCCCCTTAAATACAGTTTCTTTATTGTCTTAATTAGTTTTTTGAAAGTGTATTTTATATTTGTTAATAAGTTCTATAACAATTGGGAAGTATAGTTCACCTAAATCTCTTATTTCTTTATCAGTTAAAAAGTCTCTTGTCATAGAGATTATTTTTAGTGAATTTTCTCCCAAAAATGAGACTGCAAAATCTAATTCTTCTAGTTTCTCTTTGTAAAGTTCATAGTCATAGGCATATAACTGATAGATCGAGATTCTTCCTAGATGGTTAAATATTATTCCTAGTGTGTTTGATAGAAGAGGAAGATTATCTGGATAGATTTTTTTTAGAAGATTTTTCCTAGTCTCTTCTATGCACTTAAATATATAGTCTATAACCGTAATTTCGCCGAAAGGTGTCTTAATAGATTGGTTTAGAGAAAAAGATAGTTTATCATCTATTTTTTTTGCGTTAAGAAATTTTAATAATTCTATTTGTGCAGCATGGTACTCTGTAAACCCTCGATTTTTAGCATAGTTATCAGAATTATTAGCTGAAAAATTCATGACATCATACATATGAGTAAACTCATGGAATAGTATGCTTTCCATTTGAGTAATATTAGGTCCAACAATTAATAAGTGCTTATCATTTTTAACGTCATAATTATGTGAAGCAAAAGTTTTAGTATCATCTATTATTAATTGAAATACTGGCATTTTATCAATAATCATAAAATTTTTATACGACACAAGTTTTTGGTTAATAAAACTCTTAATAACTAAATCCCTCTTCAAAATTTTTCCCTATTTCTTATCAATTTCTTCTATAATATTAGCATAAATTACCACAACTTATATAGATATCTAGAAAGTATTGGTATATTTTCGTTAATATTTGCTACTTTAATTCATAAAATAAAATAATAAAATAATTACAATCGATTAAGAGGATATGAATGACAATTGTCATTTGGTGTCCTCTTTTTGTTTTTTTTAATGAATCTTTCTCTTATATTATAATTTTATAGCAAAACTACCAATTTACTATAGTTTTTACTATACTAATAGTGCTATAATCAGAAAATGTGATATTAATATTGTATAATTTTGGAGGAAGTATGATAAAAACGTTACGTTTTTGGATTTTAACATTAATTTCTTTTACTATAATTGGCATACTTACTAGCTCTCTTTTTTCGAGCTATTTAGTGACTAAAAACAGCCTAATTGAGAACTCATTAGAGCAAAATCAAGTCTATTCAAAAAAGCTTGCTCAAATGTCTGAGGAGCTATTTGCCTCTATGCAATTGAATTTAGAGGGAAGAAAAGCAGATATAATAAAGTTACTGGATCAGCCAGAGGAGTTAACAGTAGTTCTTGACCAGCTAATTGTCACAAGCAGAAATTTTAATTCAGTTTCTGTTATAGACAAAAATGGTCTAGCGATAGCGACTTCACCTAACGTTGGGATTGCCGGTAATATTATTGAATCAGAAGGTGTTAGGGAAGCGTTAGATAAAAAAGAGAATATTATTACAAAACCATATATGGCGTCGACTGGGAGATTATTAATCCTTGTATCTACTCCGCTTTTTAATGAACAAACTGAATACTTAGGCATGCTTAACGGAACGATATATTTGGAAGAGGATAATTTTATAAGAAATATATTGGCCGAGCATTACTCCAAGGATGGATCCTATGTTTATGTAGTAGACCATTCAGGTACACTTATTTATCATCCTGATGAAGAACGAATAGGCGAAGTTGTAAAAAGTAATGAAGTAGTGGAGAAACTTATAAAGGGTAATAGTGGTTCTAGCTTAACTGAGAACACGAAAGGTGATCTTTACTTAGCTGGTTACTCTTTTATAGAAGCAAGTAACTGGGGAGTTGTTTCACAGACTCCATATCAGTCTAGCTTGGAGCCTCTAATTGGGATTATCTTGAAAATATTTTTATATGCACTTCCTTTTGTTGCTTTGTTTTTAGTAGTAGCTTTTATTATTTCTAATAAGCTCGCATTTCCTTTGCAGAAGCTGGCTATGTATACTATGAATAAGGAATTTAATAAGAAAGAGTTAAGAATTCCTACATGGTATTTTGAAGCGAAACAGCTGACCGAAACGGTGGAAGAATATCGCAGGCATCAGGAGGAAACAGTAGCAGACTTTAAAATGCAATCCTTAACAGATCCCTTGACAGGTCTAAAGAATAGAAGGTTCGCTGAATATTTATATAGTAATCTAAAAGAGGAAAAACAATATTTTTCCATGTTAATGGTAGATATTGATTTCTTTAAAAAAGTTAATGACGAATTTGGGCATAACTCGGGTGATGAAGTCCTTCAGTTTTTAGCTTCTCGAATGAATCTCGTTGCCAGTGATAATGACTTTTGCATCCGTTTAGGTGGAGAGGAATTTGCAATCGTTTTCCCAAATACTCATTTAGATGAGGCCTACAGACTCGCAGAAATACTGAGAAAAGACATCGAAACAACTTTGCCACCTACAAGAAAGCTCATCACAATTTCTACAGGTGTAGGAGAATACGTAGATTTCAATGAGCCAATTACTTCATTTATAGAACGAATTGATCGCGCGCTTTATAAAGCGAAGTCAAATGGGCGAAATAATACTATGAAATCAAACTGATAAATAGAAAAATAAAGAATCATGAGAATTTAAGTAGTCTCATGCCATACAAAAGTGAAATTGAGACTTCCATTTCACTTTTTTATTTTATTTTGAAAATGCAGGGATGGCTACTCCTGTACCTACTTCTGTTGTGACTGCTAGCGGAGAACAACTGCTATAAAGTAGATAAAAAAACCTGAAAATTTTACTAATGGTAAAATTTCTAGGTTTTTTTAAATTCTAAGATGGATTTTGTTCTAGCCTCTTTTATTGATTGTTTGTTTTTTTAATGAGGTAAAATATTGCCTCAACAATCATTCCTAATACTAATCCAAATGCAGTGAAGATAAAGAGAGAAAGAATTCCGAGTAGGTCTCCATTACCTCCGGTATTAATGATAAAAGAGCGGAAAAGATCAATGAAACCTATTGCTAACCCAAACGTAAATAAATAAAATGCTTTATGAAGATTGTAAAAAAGCATAGCTCCTGCTATGACTCCAGTTACAATTGAAAAAGCTGCAAATGCAATAAAGTTCATAACAACTAGATCTTGACCTAACACGTATCTTACTCCAAGAATGAGTAGAAAAAGAGAAGCAACGATGATAAAACCAGCAATTTTTCCGTAATTTTTAAGCAATCTAAACGCCTACCTTCTCTTCAATAATATAGGAAATCAATGAAATTTCCAATACATCCATTTGAAAGGTTTGATGAAAATTATGACTGAACACATTTTTCACTTGAAAGCAAATTGGCCAGGGAATAGAAATGACGTTGGAGATATTAGTTCTGGAAATTTACAAACTAATATTTCTATACCAAAAGAGATGGATGGACCTGGTGTAGGAACTAATCCAGATGAAATGCTCCTGGGAGCTGCTGCTACCTGCTATATCATCACACTAGCAGCGATGATGGAACGGAGTAAAATAGAAAAAGAAAGTTTAGAAATGCAGTCCACTGCGATTGTTGATGTTACGAAAGGTGTATTCACATATAAAAAAATTATTCATCGACCAAGTATCTTACTTAAAAATGCAAAAGATATAGCTAAGACAGAAAAGCTAGCCATCAAGGCAGAGGAAAACTGTATGATTAGTAAGGCTTTGCGAGGAAATGTAGATATAGAATTAGAATTTTCCGTAAATATTGTTAATTAGTTATTTATTTCCTAATTGCTTTAATGTATATTCTAATCAGGTAATACTAGGGAAGGGTGAATGCAGTGGAATGGATTATAATACCGGCGCTTATTTTTTTAGTTCCAGTTATTAAGTCTGTAACTGATCATTTAGAAGAAAAAGCACGCATAAAAGCTGGAGCAGTTAAAGATGCCTTAGAGTTAGAAAAGCTTAGACAAGAAAATTTTATTATGGAAACAGAAAAGATGAGAATCGAACTTGAAACAATGAGATTACAGTCTCCACCATCAAATATAGATTTTACTTTAACTAAAAAAGAATTCTAGCTTTCTAGGAAAGGTGCTTTTTTATGATTAAACGAGCTGAAACAAAAGATGCTCTCGATGTGGCAACTCTAGCTTCACTATTATGGCCAGGGCATAATAAAGAAGAATTTCTAGAAGAAATGGAACAACTAATTACGAGCGGTGACGCCGTTGTTTTTCTTGCCTATGAACCATCAGGAGGTCCAATTGGATTTGCACAGTGCCAAATACGAAAAGACTATGTGGAGGGGACAAGTACAACACCTGTAGGCTATTTAGAAGGACTTTTTGTACTGGAGGAATTCAGGAATACAGGTATTGCAAGGCAGCTGGTCGAAAAATGCGAACAGTGGTCGATTACAAAAGGCTGTGAAGAATTTGCTAGTGACTGCGAACTGGACAATGAAGAAAGCTTAGCAGTTCATTTAAAATTAGGGTTTAATGAGGTTAATCGTATTATTGCTTTTGCTAAAAAGCTGAAGTAACACACTTGCTCCAACGCAAAGTGAGTTTACATTAAATAATAAAAGGGTGTCCATTAAGTAATTGGACGCCCTCATTATTATTCTAAAACTTTTTATAATACGTATACATACACGCATATGAAGTGGGAAAAAGTGCCTAGCAATATAAAAATGTGAAATATTTCGTGGAAACCTAGCTTTTTAATAAAAGGAAGATTAGGCTTTAGCCCATAAATTATACCACCTATAGTGTAGAATATGCCTCCTGCAATTAAATATAGTAGACCCTGAGTACCTAGACTTTCTGAAAGGGCAGGAGCAAGGAAAATAATTATCCATCCCATTCCTATGTAAAGTGCCGTAGAAACCCATCTTGGACATTCAAACCAAACCATCTTAAATAATATTCCTGAGATAGCTAAAAGAGTTATCAAACTAAACAATACATAACCTGTAGAACCTTTTAATGTTATAAGACAAAATGGAGCATATGTACCAGCAATCAGTAGATAAATCATAGAATGGTCTAACCGACGTAAATACTGGATAACACGATCTTTAGCTAAAACTGCGTGGTAAGTAGCAGAAGCCATATACAGTAAAATCATACTAACACCAAAAATAGAAAGTGCCGTTAATGTAAGATTAGTAGTATTTTGTGAGATTCCCTTCATAATCATGAGAGTGAGCCCTATTAAACCTAAAACAGCTCCCAATAGGTGTGATAATGAATTGAATGGCTCTCTTATAAAATTTTTTAGCACGAAGTAAATACCTCCATCTCATTAAGTAGTTTTAATAACTACATATAATGATATAACTATAATTATTAGTAGTCAAGGTTTACCTTTAATGAGTTTTAAGTTACTATATTTTTAAAGTATTACGAGGGGGTTTATTTATGAATGATATAAATAGCTTGATCGAACGTTTGGCGTTGGATACCGCGATTAAAGAAGATGACATACCAGAAATAGACTTATATATGGACCAGGTTATACAGCTTTTTGATGCAAAATATGGATCCACCATTAGAAATGCTGAAGATAAGGTATTAACAAAAACAATGATAAACAATTACGCGAAGGGCAAGCTTTTCGTTCCAATTAAAAATAAAAAATACTCTAAGCAGCATATTATGTTGATTAATCTCATTTATCATTTAAAAGGATCCCTATCTATAAATGATGTGAAAGAAACGTTATCCCCTTTAAAAGAAATAATGAGCTCAAGGGACTTCACTTTAAATGATTTTTATGATAACTTTATTTCCCTTCAGCAAAATAATAAACTTGTCTTTAAAGAAGAAATTCAAGTATTGGATAAGGAAATAAAAAAAATAGAGGGTGAGGAAGAAATGCAAAAGCTATTGTTAATCTCCTCTTTAGCGAACATGAGCAATCTCTATAGAAGGGCAGCAGAATTGCTCGTTGATGAGCTTATTCCAAAAGAAAAGGAGAAAAAATAATGAAAACTCTTTGGACAAATGGAAGTATTTTTACAATGCAATCAGAAGATTCTATGGTAGAAGCGGTATTAATCGAAAAAGGTAAAATTATTCAAATAGGAAGTAAAGAAGAGCTTCTTCCTCATGCGGACAAGATTATTTCCCTTGAAGGTGCAGCCATGTATCCTGGTTTTGTGGATAGTCATATTCATTTAATTGGACATGGGGAGAAGCTGTCTTATCTCGACCTTTCTTCCTTTACATCTATAGAGAAAATAATGGCTGAAGTATGTAAAAAAGTCACTCCTGGTCAATGGTACATAACAGAGGGATGGAACGATAATCAGTTAATAGATGGAAGATTCCTCAATAAGAATGATTTAGATGTAATTCAAGAAAGTCCGATCGTTTTAAAGAGAATATGCCGCCATGTCCTTGTGGCGAATTCTAGGGCCATGGAGATAGCAGGAATAACGGAAGATACACCTAGTCCAATAGGTGGGAGGATAGGGAAGGATGAAGACGGTAGATTAAACGGGCTTTTTTTTGATGAGGCTCAGCAGCTGATAACGTCCCACATACCCCCAGTCACCTCAGAATATTTAGCAAAAGTAATTCGTTTAAGTATTGAGGACTTACATAAGAAAGGGTTCACAGGTGTCCACACGGAAGATATGTCATATTACGGTCCATACGAAATACCCTTAAAAGCATATCGCGAGGTAGTGGAAGATCAATTTAAAGTTCATCTATTAAGACATCATTTAGTATTCGAACAAATGCAAGAAGAGATGTCCAATGAATTTCTAGAATTTGGTGCGATGAAAATTTTTGTAGATGGTTCATTAGGTGGTCGTACTGCATTATTATCTGAGGATTACTCGGATAAAAGTGGCACAAGTGGAGTTGCAGTTCATACAGAAGAAAAACTTGGACAGTTAGTCCAAATGGCGCGAGTTCATAATGAATGTATTGCTGTTCATGTAATAGGAGATAAGGCGACTGAGCTGATATTAGATAAAATTGAAAAATACCCTGCTCCTAAGGGAAAAAAAGATAGGCTCATTCACGTAAATGTTCTTCGAGCTGATTTAATAGAAAGAATGCACAAGCTACCTATTGTTTTAGATATTCAGCCAATATTTGTTCCATCTGATTTTCCTTGGGTAAAAGAACGACTTGGAGAGGAAAGAATGGAATGGGCCTACGCTTGGAAGTCATTGTTGAGAGCTGGTTTTGAATGCTCAGGAGGATCAGATTCACCAGTAGAGAGTGCAGATCCATTTGTGGCGATAGATGCAGCTGTTAATAATAGATGGAATCCTAGTCAGTCAATATCCATATTTCAAGCTTTATCCCTATATACTACTGGTAGTGCAAAAGCGATTGGGAAAGAATTTCAGAGAGGGAAAATTGCTCAAGGGTTTGATGCTGATTTTACTATCCTAAATGAACCACTTAACGTAGATAATATCCAACAGGTGTTTGTTAGCAAAACAGTAGTGAATGGAAAGATTGTTTACGAAAGAAAAATATGAAACTAAAACCCTAAGTATTCGTATATATAATAAGATAAAGGAGGTTATATTTAATGGATAATAAAGGACTTAAGGTATTATTGCATGCGAGCACTTGGTTTGCTCCATTTTTAGTACCATTCGTATTATATTTAGTTGTAGATGACCATGAAGTGAAGAAGCTCTCTGTGCAGGCAGTTCTTTTTCAGTTAGTGATGTCAGTTCTGCTTTTTATATCGTTTCTTTTAATATTTATCATAATAGGTATCCCATTAGTAATAATTTTTGCTATAATGGCTTTTGTTGTCCCAATTATAGGTATAATTAAAGCAATCAATGGTGAAGCATTTAATTACCCTATAGTGGGATCATGGATTAAATAAGGGTTGTAATGTAAAAGGGGACTAAGTATGACTACTAGAATTGGTATTGATGCAGGTGGAACTTTAACGAAAATAGCTTATTGGGATAGAGAAAATAAGATGTCCTTTAAAAGCTTTCTTTCTTCAGATTTTCAAGGAGTAAGAGAGTGGATAGAAAACAAGCATTCGTCAAGTGCTATCTGCCTCACTGGTGGTCGAGCAGAGCAATTAAAAAAATTCCTATTATCTAAACAGGACCTTCCTTATATGGTTGAGTTTGATGCGACAATGAATGGCGTGATGTATCAGATGAAACAGGAAGTTATTAGCAGTAGCTCGGCAATCATAGCAAATATTGGTACAGGTACTTCAATACATATTATGCATGACAAAACACATTCACGTATAGCAGGTTCTGGAATTGGTGGAGGTACATTATTAGGCCTTGGAATGGCATTAACAGGCCTAACAAATTATAAAGAAATGATTGCGCTTTCCAAAGACGGGAAGAGATCTACGATAGATGTATTAGTAAGTGACATTTATAAGGATAACAAACTTCCGATAACTGGTTCACTTACAGCTAGTAACTTTGGTGGCGTTACATTAAAGCCAGAGCAAGCTCGGTCTCGTGCCGATTTACTAGCAGGTATTCAAGGCATAATTGGCGAAGTTGTCGCTACATTATGCATACAAGCAGCAGAAGCCCACGGAGTGAAAGATATAATATATATAGGCTCAACATTAGAAGAAAATAGTTTACTTCAAGAAATAATAGAGTCTTATACAATTTTAAAAAATAAAAATCCAATCTTTTTAGAAAAACATGGTTATAGTGGAGCAATTGGTGCATTATTGGAAAACAATTAAAAAAAGATTATGTATATTTGTTGCATTATTAAAAATGCCATGTTATATTTAAAGAGGATTATTTTTGTTCGGTTAGTTAGTAGGTGGCAACACTTTTACTTAACAGTGTTGAGCAAGGATAGTAACACAATGTATGCACAATTTGCATACGAGGAGGATACACACATGGAACAAGGTAAAGTAAAATGGTTTAACTCAGAAAAAGGATTCGGATTTATCGAACGCGAAGGCGGAGACGATGTATTCGTACATTTCTCAGCTATCCAAAGCGAAGGTTTCAAATCTCTTGACGAAGGTCAAGAAGTAACTTTTGAAATCGAGCAAGGCCAACGTGGTCTTCAAGCTACTAACGTAGTTAAAGCTTAATTTTAAACCTAAACTTTAACAGGCTCTCATTTCGAGGGTCTGTTTTTTTGTGTTATCATATATAGAAAGGTTAACATATTGATATGCAGGGGAGTAGTTTAGATGAAAAAATGGAAAAAAGAGATAGTTATTAATGCACCAATCGAATTTGTATGGCCTTATTTTTACGGGGACTTAGAGAAAAAGAAAGTAATTTTTCCAAAGATAATTGATGAAGAGATAATAAAAGAAACTGAGGAAGTTGTTGGAACAGTAATAAGACAGTCGTATAAAAATGGATCACTTGACGAATATTATAATCTCACCTTAAAAAAATATATAAATGAGCCTAATCACAAGCTGGTCCAGGAAACATTTATTTTAAACAATCTTTTTAAAATGAAGGTAGATTATGAACTACATCAGGTGAATGAACAGAATACGAAGTTTACTTATTTATCCGTTAATCTCCCAAGAAATCCTTTGTTAAGCTTGTTTCAACTTTTTGGTAAAGATGACGTTATTGTTCGATTCATGGATCGTACTAAAAATAGTATTGAAAATGACTATAACTTGGATAAAGAGGAAGCACAAGACGAGATTGATACTGTTGAGGGCTATGCAGAGAAAACAGAATAAGGCACTAACAAAAGTTTTAAGTTAACCACACCTCCAACCGATTTAGCTGCTGGAGGTGTCATTTCTTTAAGGTAGGTTCTTCCTTACAGCTTCTCTAGCTAAAGCATGGGCTGCTTTGTTTTGATCATCCGGGATCCATTTTATAAAGAATAGATCGAAGGTATCTGTAATGACTAGTATTTTCTCTAATAAGGCAGCAAATTCTGCATTTTTTGCATAACGTTTTTCAACCGCAGCATACACTATTTGAGAATCTGTTCGAATGGATACGATAGTAGGTGAAAGCTTCTGAACTTCTTCCAGCCCTCTCAACAAAGCTTTAAATTCAGTTATATGGTTCGAATAGATACCTATGTATTCACTCATTTTAATTTGATGGCCTTCTCCCTTTATAAAAATTCCAATTCCACTAGGTCCAGGATTGCCAGTTGTAGAGCCATCGATATATAATTCAATCATTGCTACCATCCTTTTAATAATTGTAAGTACTTTTCTTTTTTACGTGAGCTATATTCATAAATAGTGCTTGATTAATAAAACAAACACTTTATAGAGCAATGCAATAGAAAGTTACACAAGTAATTAAGTGATCGTAAAAGTCGCTAAAGCGGTAGATCATTTTTTACGTATATTAATTATGATATTTAATTTGTATAGGAGTAAAATAATTGTACAGTTCCATATGACATACCGCAAGGAGTTAAATGTATGAAAAATTCGCAAATTATAAATGAAATTGATCAGCTATTAGAGAACTATTGTGAAGGGTGTTTTGTAAAAAATCAGCTCAGAAAAGAAAAGGGCAAGTCGAAGGCCCACCAGTTTTGTATAAATGAGTGTACGGTAGGAGAAGAGATCAAAGAGGCTGGGAATAAGTTATACGGAAAATAAAAAAAGTCCCACGACCAGTTGCCGCGGGAAGAACCGTTTTACTTCGATTTTATAACGTTTGCAGCCTGAGGTCCACGGTTTCCTTCAACGATTTCAAAAGTGACTTCCTGACCTTCTTCTAAAGCCTTGAAACCTTCGCCTTGAATACCAGTAAAATGGACGAACACATCTTCCCCGTCATTGTACTCGATAAAACCATAACCTTTTTCGTTGTTAAACCATTTTACTTTCCCCTGTTGCATAACTGTTCCTCCCTCAATCCACTAAAAATTCAGTTAAATGGATAAAATAAACTATACATGAAATGCTTGCTATCGTCAATAAAATGTCGAATTATAGCTAACTTTCTATCAATTATATGATGTAAAATAAAAATAAAAAGGCTGTGATTTAGTTGAATCTACATGTAGAACCACTAACTGACTTGAGTATTGCCAAAAATGCGGAAATGCAACCTATCGTAAGGATAGCAGAAAGTTTAGGTCTTTCGGATGAAGCATTGGAGTTGTATGGTAAATTTAAAGCGAAAATTGATTTTACTAAAATCCCTGAGAGAACATCACCTGGAAAGGTAGTTTTAGTGACCGCTATTAGTCCAACATCTGCAGGTGAAGGTAAATCTACTGTAACGGTAGGACTATCAGATGCTTTAAAGCGAATGGGACAATCCGTTGTAGTGGCACTACGAGAACCTTCTTTAGGACCAGTCATGGGAGTAAAGGGAGGAGCAACTGGTGGAGGTTATTCTCAAGTACTCCCGATGGAAGAGATAAATCTACACTTTAATGGTGATCTTCACGCTATTACAACTGCAAATAATGCTCTTTCTGCGTTTATTGATAATCATCTTCACCAAGGCAATGAACTTAATATAGATCCAAGAAGAATTACTTGGAAGCGTGTACTTGATATGAACGACCGATCTTTGCGCAATATAATCGTCGGACTTGGTGGACCTTCTCATGGCATAACTAGAGAAGATGGATTTGACATCACAGTGGCTTCAGAAATAATGGCTGTTTTGTGCTTAGCAAAGAACTTAGAAGATTTAAAAGAAAGACTATCGAGGATAGTTATTGGTTATACATATGAAAACGAACCAGTAAATGTTCGTTCTTTGGGAGTCGAGGGAGCTCTAACACTTTTATTAAAAGAAGCGATTAAGCCAAATCTTGTGCAAACAATCGAAGGAACACCCAGTATTATACATGGCGGCCCCTTTGCGAATATAGCTCATGGTTGTAATTCAATCATTGCTACTAAAACAGCAATGAATTTAGCTGATATTGTCATAACTGAGGCAGGATTTGGGGCTGATTTAGGTGCCGAGAAGTTTATGCATATTAAATCTAGACAAGCAAATATTATTCCTAGCTCTGTAGTTATTGTAGCAACCGTTCGGGCTTTAAAGTTACAGGGTGGAAAACATAAAAATGAATTGAAGGATGAAGATGTGGAGGCTCTGTTAGAGGGGACCAAAAATCTTATGAAGCATGTAGAGACTATTCGTGCATTTGGAGTAGAACCAGTGGTTGCCTTGAACAAGTTTATAACAGATTCTGAGCAGGAAATACATACGCTACTCAATTGGTGTAAAGAAAATAACATTTCCATTGCTTTGACAGACGTTTGGGCGAAGGGAGGCGCTGGAGGAGAAGATTTAGCAAAATTAGTTTTGAGCGAGCTAGATAAACCTTCTAACTTTTCACCGCTATATGAATTAGCGGATTCGATTGAACAAAAAATTAGAACAATCGTTCAGAAGGTTTATGGAGGAAAAGAAGTAGTATTTACAGAGAATGCTTTGAAACAAATCCGTCAAATAGAGGATTATGGATGGGATTCACTTCCTATATGTATGGCAAAAACCCAATACTCACTTTCTGATCAGCCAAAACTAATTGGTAGACCTACTGACTTTACTATTACAGTGAGAGAAATAATTCCTAAGCTTGGTGCAGGATTTCTTGTTTGTCTCACAGGCGATATAATGACAATGCCAGGATTACCCAAAAAACCTGCTGCATTAAATATGGATGTGGATAATGATGGGCAAGCTATTGGTCTATTTTAAGCCATTCACTTCTTTCCATTGAAAAGACTGCACTATAGCAGTCTTTTTTTCTTTTTTTCGTTATAATGAAGTGGACGAATAGTTTAAGGAGAAAAAAATATATGAAAACAATACAACTATGCGAAAAATTAGTAAAAGAAGTCTATAACAAGTTTGATGCAAGTCATGATTTTTTGCATATAGAAAGAGTACGAAAAAATGCTTTATATATAGCATCTTCTGAGGTTGATGCAGACAATGAAATTATAGAATTAGCAGTGTTGCTACATGATGTGAGCGATCCTAAATATGTTACGACAGAAGGAAAATATATGGAGGATCATATCATTCAGCAGCTTAACATTTCAAAAGAAACAACAGAACATGTTAAAAACATTATACAAGCTGTCTCTTTCAACGGTGGGCATGAAATAACTGCAGATACTATCGAAGCTAAAATTGTTCGTGATGCAGATCGTCTAGATGCCATAGGAGCAGTCGGAATTGCAAGAACGTTTGCTTACGGTGGAGCAAAGGGCAGAAAATTATACGATGTGACTGAAACGCCAAGAGACAATATGTCTGCAGAAGATTATCGCTCTAAACAAACAGCCTCCGTTACTCATTTCTATGAAAAGCTACTTAAATTGGCGGACGGTATGCAAACTAGAACAGGTAAAGAACTTGCCAAAGAAAGACATGCCTTTATGGAATTATTTCTAGAAAACTTAAGACAAGAAACAGGGGAATCTATATGAGCCATTTAATCATTTCCAATCTAACGAAAACAGTGGGAGAGAAGACGCTGTTTGAAAATATTTCATTTACGATTAACAATCAAAATCGAGCAGGGTTAATCGGCATCAATGGAACGGGAAAATCTACTTTTTTATCGATTATTGCAGGAGAGCTAGAGGCAGATGCAATTGATCGAGATCATCCAAACAAATTTAGAATCGCCTATTTGGAGCAGCAACCAGTATTTGAAAAAGATGAAACAGTTCTTCAAACAGTATTTAGCGGAGACTCGCCTATTCTTAAGATTAACAGAGAATATGAGGAAGCACTGCTAGCATTAATGGCTAACTCCGATTCAACTGATTTACAAAATAGATTGATGGATTTGCAACAGAAAATGGATGAACTTCAGGCTTGGGATGTCAATGCTTTAGCTAAGACAGCATTAACTAAACTCGGTATTACTCAGTTTGAAGATTCAATTTTACATTTGTCTGGTGGCCAACAAAAAAGAGTGGCACTAGCAAAAGTATTAATAGAACCAGCAGATTTATTGTTATTAGATGAGCCGACTAACCATTTGGATAAAGAATCCACAGACTGGTTGCAGGATATGCTGCAAAGAGTAGAGGGAGCCATTATCTTTGTTACACATGATCGTTACTTTTTAGATGCAGTAGCGACTCATATTTATGAGCTTGCTGATAAAACTCTTTATACTCATACTGGAAACTATGCTAATTACCTTGAATCCAAAGCGATTCGTGAAGAAATGAATGCTGCTTCTCAGCAAAAGCTACAAAATTTATATCGAAACGAGCTAAAATGGATTCGCAGGGGAGCAAAGGCTAGATCGACAAAGCAAAAAGCGAGAAAGGATCGCTTTGAAGAAATCGATGCAAAGCTGGATCGCGACAATTCTGCACTCAATCTGGAGCTTGAAATGGCTACTACAAGGTTAGGTAAACAAGTGTTAGAAGGCAAAAATATTTCTAAACGCTTTGATTCTAAAGTAATCGTAGACGATTTTTCTTTTATCCTACAGGCAGGAGATCGAATCGGTATTGTAGGCCCTAATGGGGTCGGGAAAAGTACATTGCTAAAAATGCTTGCAGGAGAGGTCCCAATGGACTCTGGAGAAATTGTCGTTGGTTCTACCGTAAAATTAATGCATTTTTCGCAACAACTTCCAAAACTAAATGAACAAACGAGAATGATTGAATATGTACGTGAATCTTCCAATCTGATAGAAACAGGTTCTGGAGAGAAATTTTCGGCAGCTCAAATGCTTGAACGGTTTCTATTTCCACTAAATACACACGGTACTCAGATAGGCAAACTGTCAGGAGGAGAGAAAAAGCGACTTGTCCTTTTAAAAATGTTAATGGAGCAACCAAATGTTCTATTCCTGGATGAGCCTACAAATGACCTGGATATTCAAACATTATCTGTATTAGAGGATTTTATGGAATCCTTCCCAGGCGTTATTATTACGATTTCTCATGATCGTTTCTTCCTAG
Organism: Psychrobacillus sp. FSL K6-2843; assembly: GCF_038626375.1. Lineage (NCBI taxonomy): Bacteria > Bacillati > Bacillota > Bacilli > Caryophanales > Bacillaceae > Psychrobacillus > Psychrobacillus sp. FSL K6-2843. The sequence goes on from NZ_CP152021.1 coordinate 1,925,722, forward strand.
ATCGAATTGCCAAAAAGCTCTGGATCCTTAATGGAGATGGTTTAGTTCAAGAGTGGTTAGGGATTTATTCAGATTATTTGGATGATTTTAAAGATGTATCTAAAGTAGCGGTGGAAATAAAAAAGGAAGAGACACCAGTAAAAAGTATAAAGGAAAAGAAAAAGCTATCCTATAAAGAGCAACGAGAATGGGAAGGGATAAGTGGCGAGATTGAAAAAACCGAGCAGTTAATAGAAGAGCTCGAGCAAAAACTTTTAACTACTGGTTCTGATTTTACATTGTTACAGCAACTAACTGAACAATTAGACCAAGCGAACGCAGCTTATGAGAAGCTAATTGAAAGATGGTCCTATTTAGAAGAAATTGCTTCTTCATGATTTATAATACTGGAGGTATGAATTTTGAAAATATTAACGATTGAACCAACACCAAGCCCAAATACAATGAAGATAGTCATCGACCAGGAGTTACCCTTTGGTAAAAGTCATAACTATAAGAAGGATAACATAACAGATGCCCCAAAAGAGATTCAAAGACTCTTTGAAATTGAAGGAGTAAAAGGGGTATACCATGTTGCGGACTTTTTAGCGATTGAACGAATCGCTAAATTTAGCTGGGAATCCATTTTAGCATCAGTTGAAAATGTATTTGGTGGAGAAAACGAAGCAGAAACAGGAGATAAACCATTAGATCATTACGGTGAAGTGTATGTCCATGTACAATCCTTCAAGGGAATTCCTCTGCAGGTAAAGGTATTTGATGGTGACTCAGAATCTAGATTTGGTTTATCTGAACGTTTTACTAAAGCATTAGATGAAGCGATGGAAGGTGACAAAGAAAACTATATCATGCTTCGTAAATGGGTAGATTATGGTGTTCGCTACGGAGAACAAAAGGAAATTGGGGAACAGTTAGTAAAAGAACTGGAAGCCAGCTTCCCAGAAAGTAAACTGCAGCAATTAATAGTTGATAAGGATAAAGCTGAAGAAGACAAAAAACCAATTCGGGTTCCTTTTACTCTTGAAGAGTTCGAGGTAGGTGATTGGGAAAAGAGATTCCAGCTTCTTAATAATCTTATCAACCCGGAACTTGAAGATATCCCTGTGCTTGCACGAGCTATTCAGGACGAGCAAGTTTCCATTAGACGACTTGCAACAGTTTACCTTGGCCTTATAGAAGATGAATCCGTTGTACCTTATCTAGAGATGGCGTTAAAGGATAAAAGTTCATCAGTGAGGCGTACTGCTGGGGATGCAATGAGTGATTTAGGTTTTGAACAATTTGCTGGCGCTATGAAGGAAGCTCTTTTTGACAAAAACAAATTAGTTCGTTGGAGAGCAGCAATGTATTTTTATGAAGTAGGAGATGTGGATGCGTTACCAGCTCTGAAAGAAGCAAAAGACGATAAAGAGTACGAGGTCAAGCTTCAAATTCGTATGGCGATTGCCCGAATTGAAGGTGGGGAAGAGGCGAAAGGTTCCGTCTGGAAACAAATGAGTGAAGCAAGAAAATAAGCGAACAATTCTAGGAAGCATTGGAGATATCCTGTGCTTCCTTTTTTGTCATAATAAACTGAAAAGTTTGATACCTGCTGTATAGGAATGTTTTATTTGTACAGATTCGGGTAATTTTTAAGTAATCAATATAAAAGCCTCGTCCTGTAAAAATAAAAAAATATTCCACTAAGAGATGTGTAAATTCAGGAAAATGGGTGAATAATATAAATATAATTTAAAGCCGAAGAGAGGGATCAAAATGAGTAAGGATCAAGTTAAACAAAAAGGAGCCAACTCTAAGGGAAATAGTCATGTTACGTATTATTTTACTATTATTTTTCTAATCGTAGGTACTCTTATAACCTTATATTTACTTACATTTAAAGTAGAAGACATTAACCTTTTCATTGTAGTTTTATCTATTTTAGCTGGTGGACTTCCAATGGGATTCATAGGAGCCTTTATCGATTACAAACTCTCGCTAACAAAAGTTAAATACAAGCGTAATTCAACAGTAAAAGAAAGCAGACCTGAACATTAATTATTAATGTGGGTCTGCTTTTTTCTATTTCGAGAACACAACAAGGGTTTAGGAAATATTTGTAGAGATAAAAATGTATAATGAAATAAAGATGCACCCGAACTTGTGATAAAAGTTCTTTATACATATATCTATTGGAGAAGTATGAAGACGAGGGTAGATGGACTTTTTAAGATAATCAGTAGTTGTCCTATTAAGGGGGGGAGTATAATATGCAGAAAATATTTGTACCATTATTTTTAATAATTGTTTTGGCAGGATGTTCTAATGAAATAGAAATCAAAGAAAAACCTAAAGAGATTGTTTTAGTAGAAGAAAAAATACAGTTACCTTCATTTGATTCAATTGAAAATCCAATTCTTTCACTAAATAATCAAGTAGGGTTTGATTCTATTTATGAAGAAATTTGTTGGTTGGATTGTTCTGCAGAAGATAGATTAAATCATCAGTTTAATAACCAAGGACAAGCACAAATTGGGGATGTAATAAGAGTTAAATGGGATAACATGAATCCGGCTCCGAACAAGGTGGAAATTAAAGAATATACGACCGAGTATCACCAAATTGGCAATACACAATTTATTGCCGATGGACAGAATGGTTTTTACATGAAAGTTAAGGACACTTCTTACAATAAAATATATGAACTAATTTTTATTTGGGAGCAGAATGAGAAATCTGTTGGAAAGAGTAGATTAGCATTTCCCCTAACAAATTAAACAGATCAATATCAATAAAAAAGAGCTGTGAATTTACCACAGTCTCCTTTTATTGATGTTATAAGTACTACATGTTCATGTCATTCTAGCCTGGACTATGTTCGTTTGGCATTGGAGGTAGTACAGGTACTGGGAAACCTGTTGGTGGTGGAGTTACTTGTAAATCACCTTTGTTTCTACTTGGACTTGCACCTTTAAATATTTCTCCTATTCTTGTTGGGTCCAATCTAAAGTTAAATTGAGCATTATGATAGCCCAAATCCACAAACTTTTTACACTCAGGATATTTATTAATATCATAATTCGGAATTGGGAAGATTTTTCCCCATTCTACTCCTAAAGTTTCTAATGCTTTTGCAAAAGCATTTTGGTGTGCATTATCTCGAACGATTAAAAATGCCAGCGTTTCACGGAAAGTTTGGTTTGAACTCATCTCATAAATACGTGTTTTTTGAAGTACACCAGTAGACTCTAGTACCACATTATTAAGCAAGTCTGCAATCAGATTTCCATGGGAATATACCCAAGAACCATTCCAAGGGTTGCCTGAAGCGTCTACGGGTAGCGATGCCTGAGCACCAATAATATAATGATGTGGGTTCCCATGTTGTACAGGGTCATGTAATGGTGCATGATCAGGTCCGCTGTTTCCAGCCAAATTGGTATCTCCAGAGACATCGAGAAGTGCATTTATGGTGTTTTGTACAAGCTCGACATGTGCGATTTCTTCTAAAAATACACCTCTTAATAAATCACGGTACTGTTTTTCATTACCTCTAAAATTGGAGCTTTGAAAAAAGTACTGCATCATTGTTCTCATTTCCCCGTAGTGACCACCTACTATTTCTTGTAGGACACGAGCAGCCGCTGGGTCTGGCTTGTCTGGTTTAATAATATTTATTAACTCTTCTTTATAGTAATACATCTATTTCCCTCACTTTTCTAAATTCTAATGCTTTAGATAGCGTGAGCCTTAATAGTGGAATTATGCATTTACTTATTTCTACATAAAAAGACTTAGCTTTAAAACTAAGTCTAGTCGAAATCGTTATATAAGCTTAACAACTTTCTGCCTCTTGCTTGAACTGGGATGATTGTTTTAATAGATAATCTAAGGTTTGCACATCAGAGGTAGTGGAGAGCGTATAACTTTGTTTATAACTTTCACACCCTTTCCCTGTTATCACAATCCAGTCATTTGCTTGAGCCATTTTCCATGCATGCTTGATTGCCTCCGTACGATCAGGGATAATAATACACTTTTCATGTGTTCCTAAAAGTTGGAGCTCATTAATCATTTGCTCTGGTGATACATTATTCAAGTCATCAAATGTCAAAATGCATTGATTAGAGTGTTTTAAAGAAATCTCAATCATTTTAGCTCTTTTATTTACGTCTCGATTCCCCCGGAAACCAAAAACATGATATATATTTTTAGCATTTTGAGATTTGACTGTTTCCAAAATATGTTGAAATGCGTTTGCAGTATGGGCGTAATCAATAACAATGGTTGCTCCTGTAGGATGGGAAAATAATTGAAATCGACCAGGTAGACCTTTGAAGTCATTCAGTGCTTCCTCGACAACTCTTTCATCAATACCTAGTTGTACAGAAGTTGCGAAAGCGACAGAGGCATTCTCAATATTATGTTTACCTTGCATTGTAGTCGCAAGAGAAAATGTCTCTTTAACTTGAGTGGTTTCATCTATAAGACTTGAATCCAGTACTGAATAGGTGGGGAACAGGCCATTAATTTTAATTACCTTTCTACCAATAGACTCTACGTATGTATTTAATCTTTCGCTCCAGTCATTGCTTGAGTAAATAATTGCAGTACCCCTATTTTTTAAAAGCGTAAATAATGACTGCTTTGCTAAATAGTAAGACTCCATATTCTTATGATAATCTAAGTGCTCTTGCTCTATATTTGTGAAGATACAAACATCAAATTCAAGACCTTCGACTCTTTGTTGAATAAGCCCGTGTGAGGACACTTCCATTATAATGACCTGATCATTACTAGTTGCAACGAGTTCATGAAATGTTAAAGGATCCAATGTAGTGTGAGAGGAAGCTTGTTCTTCATTGTTTAGGATAACGGAAATACTTCCAAACAGGGCACAAGAAAAGCCTTGGTTTTCTAAAATATGCTTAATCATGTAAGAGGTAGTCGTTTTACCATTAGTTCCAGTTATGCCAATAAGGATTTTATCTTTAGTAGGGTTTTGAAAATATTTTTTAGCCAAATATGCCAAGGCTGTCCTAGAATCATTTACTTGAAAGTAAGGAACATTTCTTACTTCCAAACACTTTTCCCCGATGATTGCGACTGCACCATTTTGGATGGCATCTTCAATAAATGAATGACCGTCCATATGGTTGCCAGAAATAGCCACAAACAAAAAACCCTTTTCAACTTTCTTAGAGTTGAAGGCGAGACCACTTACCAAAATATTTTGTGTCATTTGAGTAGCTTTTACGTTTATTGCTGTTAACAATTCATTTAACATCATCATTTTATTTCGCTCCCCATCAAATTAACTTGTGTGTATTACGAGGGAGCTAATCCATCGTAAGATTTAGTTTCAATACATGAAGGTATCTTTTTGTAAATAGCTTTAACAGATATTAGACGTTTATGCTTTTTGAATTACCTTGTTTTATTTTTGTTGAAATTTGTCTGAAAAAGTCGATTTTTATGATATTTCTAATATTATCATAGTTAAATTTCTATCTCTAAAAATAAGAGTAGTTTAATGCAAAAATGATACCATTTTCCCTTAAATTTTTAATAGAAAGGGTTCAATTTGACAATTGTTGTTTCTAATGAGAAAAAATATAGTTCAATTGGCAAGTTATCAGTGAGAAATTAGCTGGAGATTAATACTTTAGAAATAACAAAATAAGTCCTTCTGATTTTCAGAAGGACTTATTTTGCGTTATTCATTATTTTCTTTAACTAAATTCCTTTATTGTCTCGAAGTTCTATAATTGTTCCTTCAGGAGCTTGTAATTTGCATAGGTTACCATTCTCAACTTGATAAATGAATTCATTGTTTTTCATCAGAAATTTAGCTCCTATTTCACGTAGACGAGCCACTTCTGAATTTAAATCATCAACCCATAAACAGAAATGAACTAACCCTTGCGAATTTGAGTCTCCACGACTAAGTATTTCATTTAGTTTTCCAGTTTGTAATTCAATATAAAAGTTATTTAATTGTATCCATGTGTTAAAATTTCTGTCATGAAAACCGGATGATTCTTTTACTAATTTAAAACCTAGCCCTTCGGTGTAAAAATTTAACGATTCATAATATGTATTTGTTTGAATGCATAAATGATGTACAAAGCTTTCTCCCACATAATTACCTCATTTCAGTAAATTGATATCCTAATTATTATTTCTATTTAAAAGTTTCTAACTTCCTCAATGATTGAATTTCCCTCAGTAGCTTCAGAATCAAGCCATTTCCATTTTTCATATAATCTAATTCGCCCATCAGGTAAAATTTTAGGAGTAGAAGTGCATTGGCCACCTCTAATTTCATTTTTGTTGTTAACGTGGTTATATCGAAACTCTAAGCAACCGTCGCCCTTTATAACTCCAATCAATGTGCCTTTTACAATTTCCCCACCACTATATGCTGCTGAGATAATATGTCCCTCTTGTTTGTATTCAAAAATAGTTTTTGAAGAAACTTCACCGTTATCTGTATTTTCAATTGAAACAAAGCATCGACCATTGTAATCTATCACTTTTCTCTTCCCCTTTGCCTTATGATGTTTAATAATCATACTATTTTTTATTGAACGGAACTATTGATTATTCGATGATTCGTAATAATAAGGATAAAAATTAATATTAAAAGTTAAATGAAGTGAAAAAATTTTAAAAGAGAAGTAGAATAGGAAATATAAAACCCTTTAAATAATGGGAATATGAACATAAATGAAAGTGGGCGAAACCATGAACGCGTACGATGAATATATGAAGCAAGTAGTTAAACCAATGAGAAGTGAGTTAACAGACGCTGGTTTTAAAGAATTGACTACTCCTGATGAAGTGCATAGCCATATGAAGGAGACTGGGGTTTCTTTAATTGTAGTTAACTCAGTTTGTGGATGTGCAGCTGGGCTTGCTAGACCCGCAGTAACTGCAGCCGTTGCGGAGCTAGACAAAAAACCTGAGCATTTAGTAACTGTTTTTGCTGGTCAAGATCAAGAGGCAACTGCAACTATGCGAGATTATTTTAGCGATGTTCCTCCAAGCTCGCCTTCTATTGCTATTTGGAAAGATGGGGAATTGGCTTATTTCATTCCTAGAGAACAAATTGAAAGTAATTCTATGGATACTATTAAAGATCATTTAGCTGGTGTTCTTGCAGATATTATCTAATGGAAAGTATTATTACCACTGCTGGTAGAACAAATATAAGTATGATTCAAACCGCAAAAGAAATAGCATCTCTTTTAAAAATTTCATATGTAGAAAGAAACAAAAAATCTGTTGAAAAAATACAACAAGAGCATCAGGCAAATGTAATGGTTGTGGGGAAGGAGCGGTTAGAGTATTTTCCTTATGGTTCCTTAACCCCTTTTTTCTTTCACCCAAATTCCGCTGCATTCCGAATGAAAAGATTGATCAAGGGAGATAAAGATCCTTTTTTACTCGCAACAGAGCTATCTAAAGGAGATAAATTTCTAGATACTACTGCGGGATTGTGTTCAGATAGTCTAATTGCAGCTTATGCAATAGGAGATACTGGAATAGTGAATGCATTAGAAAAAGATAAAATTATTGCTTACATGGTGCAACAAGGTTTAAAAAAATATAATACTGATTTTTCTATTCTACAACATACAATGCGTCAAATAAGCATCTGTCATGACGACGCTTTAAATTTTTTAAAAAGAGCTGAAGATAATTCATATGATGTAGTTTATATGGATCCAATGTTTGAAGAGGAAATTATTGAATCCACCAACTTTCAATTGTTGAGAGATATAGGGGTACATGGAGGCTTGAGTAATGAGTGGGTGGAACAAGCAACAAGAGTTGCTCGAAAACGAGTAGTTTTAAAAGCTCATTTCCGATCGCCAATGTTCGAAAGCTTTGGTTTTAAGCAAATAACCAGACCCACCTCTAAATTTCACTACGGAGTGATTGAAAAATAAAAAGAGGGAAGTGACTAATGTCGCTTCCCTCTTTTTTAACAGTTTAAAAATCAGTGCGTGAAGTTTAATGAAGTTAAATAACCTAATAAAAATAAAAATCCAATTCCAATGATTATATCTGTGCTCATAAGAATTTCCTCCTTAGTTTAAAAAACCTACTGATTGTTTACCCTATTTATTGTACAATGAATACAAGGAAGATGAAACCTTTTGTTCTCGATTTCGTATATCTTAATATCCGGTTATACCAAATTTGTACATAATTGAAGGTGAAAAAGATGAAAAAATGGTTCCAAAAGTCGATTATAATTACTGTTGCTTTGCTTACCTTTGGATTAATATCGCCAAACCATGTCATTTGGGAGCAATTATTAGACAATAAAGCTCCGTTGAAATCGGTCACTTCTGAAAGCAATACCCGGGAGTATGACCATGTCAGTCTTCAAGAACCTATTGATTACAGTGAAAGTATTACCATAGCAGCTAAAGAGCAAGCATACATAAAGTTTGGGACAAGAATAGGGCCAGTTATACAAAATGAATTTGATGACATTATATTCCCAAGGATTCAAGAAGCTATTGATGCTACAATTATTACTCTAGACAGTGATAAAGCATCTCAACTAGCAATATCAGAGAGACCATCTGGGGAATATCATGAAAAAATATTTAATATTTATGATGACATTACTAAAAAAGACATAATGCGTTTCCACGTTAGAACAGATAAAAAACCGCTTGATGGTTACTACTTTAATTTTCATTATCACCTGGCAGAAGATAAATATACAAAGCATTATGCTCTAGGTGAGATTTTTTGGTCCAAGAATACACCACCTAAATGGCTCTCTTAGATGAGAGCTTTTTTTACGGATGAAAGGAAGTAATAAAATGAAGCAATACTTAGATTTATGTAAACATATTATTGAATATGGAGTAGAAAAAGGGGATCGAACTGGAACAGGCACGAAGAGCGTTTTTGGTTATCAAATGCGCTTTGACTTATCTGAAGGTTTCCCTTTAATGACTACTAAAAAAACAGCCTTTCGACTTATAGTTAGTGAGCTTTTATGGTTCTTAAAAGGAGATACGAACGTTAAAACGTTGATAGAGGCTAATAATCATATATGGGATGAATGGGCTTTTGAAAAATGGGTGAATAGTGATAAGTACACTGGTCCAGACATGAGCAATTTTGGCGTAAGGGCTTCAAAGGATCCTGAATTCAAGGTAGTGTTGAAAGAGCAAATGAAACTCTTCTGTGATAAAATTCTCTCAGACGAATCTTTTGCGAAAGAGTTTGGCGACCTTGGCCCAGTTTATGGTAGACAATGGCGTTCATGGCCAACTCAAAATGGTGAAACAATTGACCAATTAGAAAACCTAATAGAGGGCATTCAAAACAATCCTGATTCTAGAAGACATATTATTACTGCATGGAACCCTGCAGAGGTGGATGATATGGCATTGCCACCATGCCATAGTTTTATGCAATTTTATGTGGCTAATGGAAAGCTATCCTGTCAGTTGTATCAGCGAAGCGCGGACGTTTTCCTAGGCGTTCCTTTTAATATTGCATCCTACGCTTTACTTGTTCATCTAATAGCTAGGGAATGTAAGTTAGAAGTAGGTGAATTCATTCATACTCTTGGTGATGCTCATATTTATTCGAATCATTTTGAACAGGTTGAAACTCAGTTAGCAAGATCGCCTCGTCCTTTACCGACATTATTATTAAATGATGAAAAATCGTCTATTTTTGACTTTGAAATCGAAGATATTACTATAGAAGGCTATGACCCACATCCAAAAATCAAGGCACCAATTGCTGTTTAGAGGAGAGAAGAATAATGATATCACTTATCGTAGCACATGATCCAAATCGTGTAATTGGCTATAACAAAGATTTACCATGGCATATACCAGGTGATTTGGCTTATTTCAAAGAGAAAACAATGAATAAAGCAATGGTTATGGGTAGAAACACATACGAGTCGATTGGAAAAGTATTACCAGGAAGAAAGAGTATCATTGTTACTAGAAATCCTTCATACAGAGTCGAAGGAGCAGATGTAGTAGGTAATTTGACTGATGCTGTTGAATTAGCGAAAGCTCATCATCACGAAGTAATGGTTATCGGGGGAGAACAAATATTTAGAGCAATCTTGCCAAAAGCAGATAGATTATATATTACATTTATTCAACAAACGTTTACAGGAGATACTTTTTTTCCGCCTTATAGTTATGATGAGTGGGTTCTTACGGAAAAGTCAGAAGAAATGACGACTCCTGATGGAATAACCTATGTATATTTGGTTTATGATAGAAAGGTTAGTGAATAAGTTGTTTTCTTCTTTAAGGACATTTGGATTTTTATTTGGTTATTTACCATTTAGTCTTCCAAAATTAAACAAGATTAAATCTCTAAAAAATGAGATTTCAGTAGAGGAATACGATCAATTAATTCATGAGGTGCCTCAAAAATGGGCAGGCGGTATTCTTAAAAGAACAAAAAGTGAATTTATTGTAGAGGGATTAGAAAACCTCCCCCAGGGAGCTGTGTTGTTTATAAGCAACCATGAAGGAAACTTTGATATACCGACCCTGTTAACTCATATACCTAAACCATTTGGATTTATCTCAAAAATAGAGGTAAAAAAAATTCCCTTGATTTCTAAATGGATGGAGGAAATGAATTGTGTATTTTTGGATCGGTCTAATAGAAAAAGCAGTTATCGTTCGATACAAGATACTGTGTCACAATTGCAACAAGGACATTCTATTTTGATGTTTCCAGAGGGTACACGAAGCAAAGGACAAGGCATTGGTACATTCAAATCAGGATTCATGCGTATTGCCAAAGAGGCAAACGTGCCGATTGTTCCAATAGCCATACACGGAACCTCAAATATTATGGAGAAAAATAATAACAAAATTTGCCCAGCTCACGTTCAAATTAGTATACTTCCTTCATATAGTAAAGAGATGATTCAAGAAAATGATTCAAAACAAACTATGGAAGACCTACATACAGTTATCTCAAATAAAATTATTGAGCTCCAAAGTAGACACAAATAGTTTACAGATTGGCGTCTTTCTTCTTATAATAGTACTATAGAGGAAGGAAGGGATACACAGTGCCTAAGGTTCATATAGTTACAGACTCGACAGCAGACCTAACAAAAGAGATAATTGAAAAATATAATATACATGTTGTACCTTTAACAATCCAGATTGATGGAGAGTCATACATTGACGGTGTTAACTTACAGCCAGAAGAATTTTTACATAAAATGAGCTCTTCAAAAGATCTTCCAAAGTCCTCCCAACCTGCAGTAGGTGTTTTTAAAGAACTTTATGACAGGCTTGGTAAAAATGGAGATCAAGTTATTTCTATTCATATGACCGGAGGCATGAGTGGTACGGTTAAATCGGCACAGAATGCAGCTGATTTAACGGATTCTGATGTTACAGTTATTGATTCAAAGTTTATTTCTTTTGCCCTATACTTCCAAGTAGAAGAAGCAGCAAAGATGGCGGCAAACGGTTCAACAAAAGAGGCTATTATTGAAAAGGTTTTTGATATTCGATCTAAAACCGATTTATATGTGGTTGTAGATACTTTGGATAATTTAGTTAAAGGTGGACGTATTGGAAAAGGGAAAGCAATGATTGGATCATTACTTTCTATTAAGCCAATTGCTAGCCTTGCAGACGGGGTTTATACTCCTGTAGCAAAAGCTAGAAGTCATAAGCAAGTAGTCAACTATTTGTTTAAACAGTATTTGGAAGACACTAAAGGTAAAATCGTAAAAGCAGTTGGAATATCTCATGCCCATGGGTTATCTATGGCCACACCTTTAATGGAATTAATTAAAGACTCTGGTTTTAAAGATATTCAAGTTTCCTTTACTTCTCCAGTGATTAGTACACATACTGGTCCCGGTGCTATTGGTTTTATGTATATGACAGAATAATGCTAAAAGCAGGGAGGCTCAATATTTCCCTGCTTTTATTTATAGATTTTGTGAAATTTGCCTAGGACATTAAGTTTTCGTACAGTTAAATAGCAAGGGCGTACTTCAAAAAATAATAAAGGTATTTTTCATCCAGATTATTAATGGGTATAAATAAAGGGGTTAGATATGAAATATAAGTATTTAATAATTCTTGTTTTTGTTTTTCTTTTATCAAGTTGTGCTCCAGAAAAAATACAAGAAGTAAGCTTTTCTGAAAAGGAGACAATCTTATTTGAAGAATATATAATTCCACCTGAATTCTTTCCAAGAACTCTTGAGTTGGTTGGGCTTGGAGATTCTCTAACTCAAGGGGTGGGAGACGAATTAAAAAGAAATGGTTATGTAGGAAGGCTAAAAAATCAAATATTAGAATACAAAGGAATAGAAGATGTTGTCTTAACCAATACTGCTAAAAGAGGAAGACGTAGTGACCAACTCTTAAAATTGTTAAGAGATGGTGAAATCGACCATCAAATTCGAAAAGCAGATTTAATAACAATTACCATTGGTGGTAACGATGTTATGAAGGTATTTAAAAAGGACCTTTTTAATCTTCAAATTGAGGCTTTTGAAAAGGAACTTCAACGTTTCGAAAGAAATTATGATGATATCCTTGAAGAAATTCGAGAGGTTAATAGCAGTGCTCCAATACTAATGATAGGAATTTATAACCCTATTACCATTGTTACAGATGAAACGAGTGAGGTAGACCAAATTATCACTGATTGGAATGACACCATTGAATCACTCTCATATAGTAATACGAATGCATGTTTTGCACCGATTGATACTTTGTTTGATTCTAATGCAAACTTAGTTTATCATACCGACTTCTTCCATCCTAATAGCAAGGGATATGAGTTAATAGTCGAGAATGTAGTAAATTCTTTAGAAAATTGTGGTTTGATAGATGAGCAAAGTAGGGAATTGTTCTTTTGAGGAGTTGGTTAGATGAATAAGTGGAAGATTGCCTTTTTTTTATTGTTATTAGTTATTGTAGGAAGTATTGGTACGTTATTATATTGGATAACAGCTCCAGCAGAATCTGTAGAGGTAAAAAGCGCTGAGGAGGCTAATCCCTCTGGGCATGTATTAACTGTAAATGCCTCTAAGGAGGATTTTCAGGGCATTGCAAACACATTTATAGCGAAAGCAATGGATAATAAACCTATACCCCTTCAATTGAGTGTAGATGATCAAATTATTTTAAGCTCGGAGTTAACTATATTTTCACTAACTCTCCCAGTTAAAATGTATTTCGAACCTTTTGTAGAGGAGAATGGCAATATTCGTCTCGAGCAATCTTCTGTAGAAGTCGGTCAGCTTCAATTACCACCAGAAACTGTGTTAAAGTTATTAAGAGATTCCATTGATCTTCCACGCTGGATGGTAGTTAAGCCTGACGAGGAGGAAGTATTAATTCAATTAGCTAGCATTCCAATGGCTTCCGGAGTCAATGTCCGAGCTAAAGAATTAAATCTTCAGGAAGATAAAATTGTTTTAGAAATAATAGTTCCATCGAAATGAGGGATATATAATGGAAAAAGCAACATATGCAGGAGGATGCTTTTGGTGCATGGTAAAACCGTTTGATTCGTATGACGGCATTGAAAAAGTAGTTTCTGGATACACGGGTGGGACTGTACCAAATCCAACTTATGAACAGGTCTGCTCAAATGCTACAGGACACTATGAAGCTATTCAAATAACATTTGAACCAAGCAAGTTCTCTTATGATCAATTACTTGAAATATTTTGGTTAAATATCGACCCAACAGACGAAGAAGGACAATTTTTTGATAAAGGGTCGTCCTATCAAACGGCTATTTTTTACCATACTGAGGAGCAACGAGAGAAAGCAGAGCAGTCGAAAGAAGCACTTGATGCTTCTGGAAGGTTCCCAAAGAAAATAGCTACAAAAATTTTGCCTGCCTCAGAATTTTATGAAGCAGAGGAATATCATCAGGATTACTATAAAAAGAATCCGACACATTATAACCGTTACTTTGTTGGATCAGGAAGAGCGGCGTTCGTAGAGAACAATAGGAGGCTACAAAATGAAGGATAAACTAACTGAAATGCAATATTATGTTACACAACAAAATGGAACAGAGCCACCCTTTCAAGGAGAATATGATAAGCATTTTGAAGAGGGAATCTATGTAGATGTTGTTTCTGGAAAACCATTATTCCATTCTAAGGATAAATATGATGCGGGATGTGGATGGCCAAGCTTTACTAGACCCATAGAAGCACATGAAGTGATAGAGCACTTTGATGATTCTCATGGCATGAGAAGGGTAGAAGTAAGAAGTAAAACAGCTAACTCTCATTTAGGACATGTTTTTCCTGATGGTCCTAAGGAAGAAACAGGTTTACGATACTGTATAAATTCCGCTGCTATGCGTTTTGTTCCAAAAGCCAAGCTAGAAGAAGAAGGCTATGGAGAATTTTTAAAATTATTTTAAGAACACAAAAGCATGGAATTAATTTTCCATGCCCTCTGTAATATTTTGTTGACGATCTTAACGGATGGGCTCTATGGCACCATAGTTGATCGACCAGGTAGAAAGTGCATTAAGTATTGGCACTACTTTTTTAATTTACTTACCAAAAAATTAAAATAGGCCCTCATATCTTATATTTATTTATTGATTAAGGGTAACGATTCAAAAATACAACTGATATTAATAAAATAATAAGGCTCTGTTTATGGACAAGGTTGATTAATCATTAAAGAACGTGTGCGTAAATAGCGCAAGCACGGTTCGGTAAGGGGGAGGAACACAATCTACTGAAAGGTAGAGAGGTTCTCTTCTACTAGGTCGATAAGGACATAATAAGAGCTCTGTATACATTTTTTGTTAATACAGAGCTCTTATTTTTCATGGAGGAATTATTACTCCACTTGACGTAGAACCAAAAGTAGTTATCTCCATTCGAACCTCACCAATGACCAACGTAATCCTCAGTTTGGGTGGATCGCGCTAGACTATATGATAACGTTCTGACAATGTTATTGAAGGTAGACAGCCAGTCATTAGTGATAATGCTCCCAATGTGACCATCTGGTCGGATTAAAACTAATGTATCACCTGTAATGCCATAAATACTACTCAGTTTGCCTGTTGTGTCGTCGAGGAGGTTGTTGTCAACTCCGATTCCGTTCCCCACGACATAGCGATGTAATTCGGCACCACCAATCGGCCAATTCAACTCAGAGAGTGCTTTTACCGCATTGGTTCCGAAGGCTAGCAAGGTGAAGTGTGGACCCTGATAGACATCAAATAATCGGGTTAAACCCTCTGCACCTACACAAGTTGCGTCCGGGGCTCTGTCGCCAACACGTAGAGTTTTAGTAGCAGAGCTATTAGCAGGTGCTAGTGGTCCGCCGTAGTATGAAATTCCGAGTTGTCGTTCCTCATCTCCACGTTTAAGTCCTGAGAGATGTTTATTGTCGATTCTAGAGTATAGCTCACTAGATTTTCTAAGAACGTGTGCTGCAATTGGCTGCCGTTCTGCTTCGTAACTCTCTAGCAGGTTCTCAGATGCACCTTTTATGACCTGTTGGAGCTTCCAACCGAGGTTATAAGCGTCTTGTATTCCTGTGTTTAGACCCTGGGCACCAGCTGGTGTGTGGACGTGAGCAGCGTCTCCAGCAAGAAAGACCCTGCCAGAACGGTAATGCTCTGCAAGTCGAACATTTGGTCTGAACACTGAGGTCCAAGTAATGTCTTTAAGCTGAAAACCAGTGAGTGTTTGGAACTTGATGGCTAACGCAGTCTCGTCAATTTCTACTGATTCGTCTGGTGTTAGTCGTATCATTATCTGGAACTGGTCGGAGTTTGGTAGAGGACATGCTGCAACCTGTTTCCCGTGTGTACGTGGCCAAATATGCCATCTGTTGCGTGATAGTCCGTTTATCGTGCCATCGATGATAAGTATACGGTTCTCTTCGTTGGTCTCTCCGATGAAACGAATACCAGCAGCCTTGCGGACTGTACTAGAACCGCCGTCAGCTCCTACCAGATACCTACTACGAATTTTCTCACCAGATGATAGAGTTGTGGTTACCCCATCGTTATCCTGCTCAAAACCAATAATCGCAGTGTCAAACTCAATATTCAATCCGAAGCGGTCAAGCATGCGATGTAAGATTGCATCGGTACGATATTGGGGCAGTAATAGAACATTCGGGTACGGCACATCATGAGTCACCTTTTTTTGTTTTTGCATCCGAAATGGTACAATAATCGGTCCGAAATGGATCCCCATAAGTGGGTAGATTCCCCCTTCAGCATGAGCTTCTTTCAGTAAGCCAAGGTCTTCAAATATCTCTTGGGTTCTCGGCTGGACTCCCTTCGCACGAGAGCCATTGAAGGAATGGTATGCCTTGTCTACTAATCGGACACTAATTCCACGTCGAAGTAAATCTGCAGCTAACGTGGAGCCTGTTGGTCCTGCCCCTGCTATCAGTACATCGATATCGTATTTTTCCGTCAAATGAATCAACCTCCTTTTTTTAAAAGCGTGAAATTTAATATTTCATGATTTTCATTTCTACGCGTTCTTTTAATAGCAAACAAGATATTTCAGCCCGTATGCTTTATATATTCGAATATCCTAGTGCAAAAAATTTAACCTACCTCCTTTTTGTTAACTAGAAACAAAATGTTGAATCGAAACAATAATAACTACTAACCATCTCTTTGTCAATATTGTTTCTCGGAAACTAAAATTGTTGCTTGTATTATTTTTTGGTATAATGGTATTAAGTTACTAAACGGAGGAAGAATTCAGTGAATAATAATACATTTCAAAAGCAAAATAAAGAATATTTAATCAAGGAAGTGTGGGAAACTGCAAAAGATTTGCAGTATCAAATACAATCGGAAGAGGATGAAGAAAAACAGTGGTTGATACAGAATAGTACTAATCTTGTAGTCACAGAATTAATAAAAGAAATGACTGCTTTGATGCTGCATGTTCTAGATGCAATTGGAAGGTTTGAGCCTGTAAACGGCATAACCATTTCAAAACAATTCGGTATATCAAGGGGGAGCATCTCTAAAATTACGAGAAAACTTGTTGAAAAAGAAATAATCATTATGGAAACCCTTCCAGATAACAAAAAAGAAATTCTGTTCCGTACAACGCCATTAGGTAAAGAGATATGTAAATTGCATCTAGATTTGCATCAACAAATTGATAGCGGAATTAATCGTTTCTTACAACAATATACCGAAGATGAATTGGGAACTACCCTTAAGGTATTAAAAGATGTATTAAATACTTCTTGGATAAATCCTATGACAAGCGAGGAAAAAAATACGCATAGTCAAGAGGAAGTGAAAACAAATGAAAGGGGAGCGTTAGAAACTGGCAGGGTCAATCATTCATACTCTGTTGTTGAAGAAATGAACGAGATCATGGAAATGCTCAATAAACTAGAATCACGTAACTTAAAAAAAGTAAAAACAATACTAAAGGAAATTTTTTTTTCAGACTATAATGAGTAGAATTAGCTGTGTGAAGTATAAAAGGGGTTTTCCTAATTAAACTCCCATGAAAATTAAAAAACATTCAAAATCAACAAAATTGCATAACAAAAGAGACTCAGAAAAAGCTTTTTTAAAAAAGGCTGAGCCTTTAGAGTGGTTATATTAAGTTGAAAGTTAAATCAGGAATCAATTCCATTCTTGTAAGAATAAAGGTGGCTGGTGCAGTAACCAGAGTAGGATTAATCTCCCCTGAGCGCTACTCGTATAGAGTGCGAAAGTCTGTGATGCACCGTGGTCGTTGGAGTCAGACTAACGGATGGGCTCAATGGCAATATTCTTAATCAAAATGGTTTTTTGATGGAATATGAATTATCGGATTCGATTAAAAAAAGCAGCGCCGTTGTGATGGGAGCCAGCGCTGGAGCAATCAACATGTCCGCTAAATGGTTATGCTCGAAAAACTTTGGAGATGAAGTTGAAATGAGCTCTGTTTACGACGGAATCGGTCTTGACAATTTTTCCGTCCTGTCTCATTTTGATCTTGAAAATAACATGGCACTGGTTCAAAGCGAACTATCTCCCCTATCGGAAGAAATAAATATTTATGCGTCGAACAAAGATTGCGCTATACGTGTAAAAGGAGACAAAATCGACGTTTTTGGCAATGTTTATTTAATTTCCAACTCAAAGATTCAGAAATTGGATGAGACGCTCTAGTTGTAGCGAATCGCTAATGGGTTATTGAAATAATTTCTTTATGCACCGTCTCTAATTTAAATTAAGTGAAGGAGAACTGGCGCGATTGTTGAATATGCGTTTATTTTTTCTACTTAACCTAACAGGTGCGTTAGCAAAATCTGGCCATCGTTTCGATAGTCTATTTTTATGTCCAAAACATTAAGTTGATCCCAGATATGCAATGTGAAATGTTACAGTTAAACTAACGGTGCATTATTTGAACAAGGAATTTGTTAGCTCACGTATCAACGTTTTTGTCAGACATATACCGTTGACACATTAAATGGAACTTTTTAACACGAAATTCGACTCATTAAATGAAGGGGGGGTTCAGATGAGATTTACAAAGAATTTATTTGTTTCATTAACAATGATTTTATTTGTTATTACAGGGTGTTCTAGTGGAATAGAAAACGAAGGACAAAGTATAGAAGTTCAAAAGCGTATTGGTGATGAAAATAAATATGAAGACTTCAAAGAAATTACTGATAATAAAAAAGTTCAAAAAGTAAAAAGTATATT
The DNA here is from genome assembly GCF_038626375.1 of Psychrobacillus sp. FSL K6-2843. Classification (NCBI taxonomy): domain Bacteria; kingdom Bacillati; phylum Bacillota; class Bacilli; order Caryophanales; family Bacillaceae; genus Psychrobacillus; species Psychrobacillus sp. FSL K6-2843. Next base: position 1,944,436 of record NZ_CP152021.1, read on the forward strand.
AGATAAAGCTGATTGGGAAAACGCCAAAGTGGATATGGTGCGTCCTGCTGATTACAGGTTTGGATTTCAATTTAAAAATCCTGAAATAGAGGCTAAAGCAGTGTTATATGAAATTTGGATAAGTCCAAATATAGATAAAGTGGAAGTTGTAAAAGGTGATAATGAGTACGTTCAACTAAACGAGGAAAATTCTACTGTTTTATTTGAAATATTAACAGGAGAAAGACTTTTTGATTTGTGATTGGATAATACAGATGTTTAAAAAGAACTTGAAGAAAATTTTAAACTTTAATCTTTCTTCAATAAACGTCGTGCTTTACTTCAAGAAGGGGTAAAGCTTTTTTTCTTTTTGGACTAACGCGGTAGGAAAATAAAAAAACAGAAAATTCAAAAATTATGATGGAGGTTGTTCGTTTTGCAAAAATGCGAGAAATGCAATACATATTTTAGTTGGAGTAAAATCTATGAATCCTTCTGGCTAAATTATAAACCTATTAATTGTAACGAATGCGATACAACACATAAGATAACAACACCAAGCAGGTTAATTTTTGTTTCTTTAACTACTCTTCCAATGCTCACCTTCGGGTATTTTCTTTCTCCTTTTAGTAATGGTCTTTTGACACTTGGCATAGCTATTTTTATTTTAATAATTGGTTCTTTGTTGGCACCTTTTCTTGTTACATATAAAGGGTCTTTGTGAAATAATGTACTTAAACTAACATGTGCTTTAGTAAAAAAGGAAATCAAAATAAAATGAGCTTAGGAAAAATACCTAAGCTCATTTTTTGTGTCTTAAATCAACCTTTAACATAGCCAAATCTTAAAGCTTAAATTCATTGACTACTTTTCGTAGTTCGTCCGCTTGATGAGACAATTCAACAGCAGATGCATTGATTTCTTGCATCGCTGCGCTGCCTTGCTCAGCAGCTGCAGCAGAGCTTTCTGTGTTGGACGCAGTATTCTCAGCAATATGAGTAACCTCTATAAAGGAGGCAGCTACTTCCTGGCTAAATTCAAGTGTTTGTCCAATTTGATTTACCATTTTATCAATAATACTGATTGTTTCCTCTGTATTTTTCATTATTTGTTCCAGGGAAGCATTTGTCTCATTGGCAACTTCTACACCTTTGATAACGCTCTCTACCCCTTCATGATTTTGCTTAACGATAGAAGTGACCTCAGATTGAATAGAAGTTACAATTCCTGTCACTTCTTTTGCAGCATTTTGAGATTGTTCGGCAAGTTTTCTTACCTCATCGGCGACTACTGCGAAGCCTCGTCCGTGCTCACCCGCACGAGCAGCCTCAATTGCTGCATTCAATGCAAGCAGATTAGTTTGCTCGGCTATAGCGGTAATCGTTTTAATAATAGAAGTGATTTCATATGACTTTACCCCTAGAGCTTGTACTGTTTGAGATGTGTTGGCCATCGTTTCTTCGATATCTAGCATGACATTAGACGAGTGCTGTACTGATTTTACACCTAATCTAGCAGCAGAGGTCATGTTATCTGTTGCTGATTTTACAGCTTGAGCGTCATCGTTCAAATATCTAGTTGCTTCCTCTAGTGAATTCATTTTTTGAATAGCCAGTGTCATACTTTTCAAGGTCTGTTCACTTCCGGATGCAATTTCGTTTGTAGAGTCGGCTATGGATTGAATTGTGATTGATGTATCATCAGAAGAAGCCATGAGCTGCTGTCCACTTGCTGATACGTTTTCAGTTAACAAACTAACTCGTTTAACCAAATCTGCAATAGATGCTATTAAAACATTTGTATTAGAAGCAATCTCAGCGAATTCATCCTTTGTTCTAACTTTTACTCTTCTTGTCAGATCGCCACCTGCTTGAGCAATATCTAAAATAGAACGGTTAATAGAATAAGTGCTACGTTTAATCGAATTAAATAACAAAATTCCAAATATTAAAGTTAACAATACAGAGAAAATTGTTAATCCTATAAACAAGTACAAGGAGTTTTGATTCTTTTCTTCAAGTAGTGTAATTTGATTAGCATTCTTTTTTGCTAACACTTCATTCATTGCTTCTATTTGGACATCAACATGACTCATAGCTGTACGTCCATTTCCTGCATTAACTAGCTTTTGCGCAGCTTCGAAGCCATTTTTATCTCTCAAGCTAAGGGCACGTTCCGAGTATTGAAGATATGTATTAAAATGCTCATTAATTGTTGTCACTTTTTTTAGTTCTTCTGGTCTGTTCTTATAGATCGCCTCTAATTCTTTAAAACGAGTAATGATTGCATCTTTATAACTTCTATAACTTGTCATATAATTTGATTTACCTGTTATGATATAACTTTGCTCCGCGTTTGAAAGTTTCGCTATATCTGCTGACAATTGGTTGACCATAAGCTGCTCTTTAATATCCACGTTCATAAAAGTTTCTAATTCCTTCTGAGACGACTGCATGTTGCCTGAAGTAAGAAGAAGCATGGAAAATAGAATAATAATTAGGACGGAAAAAATAATTAGTACTCTTCCACGGATTGAATTTAACAGATTTGTCTTTTGAAAGCTCTTTCTCTTGTTTGTATCTTTTGTAAAACGGGAAAGTGAAAAAACAAATGGTTTTTTCTGTTTCTTTGGTTTTGGTAATTTAGGTGATTTAGGAGCTTTCTTCTTTTTAATAAAAGAGGTCAAACGAACCAATCCTTTCTATAGGTTTTATCTTCATAATTTTTAGTTTAATTGTTTTAGTTGGAATTATCTACAAATTTTTTTATTAAAGTGCTACTTCATGACTAAAGGAGGAAGAAAAGTATGCATCAATCGTTTTACTTATTTGCTTTAAAGTTCCGGGGAGGACAAAAGAACGATGCTAAAGCCCAGTTTGCGGAACATATGTTTTTACAGCATGATTTTCCTAAGGCAGAAACGTCTTTTCAGGAAATATCTGAATACATCGAAGAACTGGCTCATCCTGAAATGACGGCAATCGTTTTTGATGAAATATGGGGGTTATACGAAGATCACATTAGATAGGCTTCAGCATTGCATTTCCTAGTAAAAAAAGGTATTATTAACTCGATAAGTTTAGAAATGAGGTTATTATAATGAGTATTCATATTAACGCAAAAAAAGGTGAAATTGCAGACACAATTTTATTACCAGGGGATCCACTTCGTGCAAAGTATATCGCAGAAACATTCTTAGAGGATGTTGTGCAGTATAATGAAGTACGTAATATGTTTGGCTACACAGGTACATATAAGGGAAAAAGAGTTTCTGTACAAGGTACGGGGATGGGTGTTCCATCAATCTCTATTTATGCAACTGAGTTAATGAATGATTATGATGTACAAAAGTTAATTCGTGTTGGAACTTGTGGAGCAATTCAAAAAGATGTAAAAGTTCGAGATGTTATTTTAGCTCAGGCAGCATCTTCTGATTCTTCTATGAACAAAGTACTTTTAGATGATATTAGTTTCGCTCCTACAGCAGATTTTGACCTATTATATAATGCATATAACGCTGGTAAAGAAGCTGGGTTAAATCTTCGTGTAGGTAATGTCTTCACAGCAGACTTATTCTACAACGAAAATGCACAAAATGAAAAATGGGCAAGCTACGGTGTTCTTGCAGTAGAAATGGAATCAGCAGCACTTTACACTTTAGCTGCTAAATTTGGACGTCAAGCTTTGTCTGTATTAACAGTGAGTGACCATATCATTACAGGTGAAGTTACTTCATCAGAGGAAAGACAAACAACATTTAATGATATGATTATTGTAGCTTTAGAGGCAGCGCTTAAATAAAATCTTTAAACATAGACTGTCATTCTTGGCAGTCTATTTTTAAAAGATGAACTGTGTGAAAAGGGTGAAGATTTTGGACGAACAAGAGCAACGAAACAATGAGGAACAAGAACAAATTTCAACTGATGCTTCTAAGTATATAAAAATGAAGCCTTTCGTGTTATGGATAATGATTTTTACCCTCGTTATAGTATCATCTGGAATTACAACCCTTTTTCTTTTGAATAACAAGGATGAGGGAAGTAAAGTCCATACAGAAAATTCACAGACAGAATATGTGGGTGAAAGAGCTGAATTTACGAAATTATATTTGGCCTATGATAAATTAGTAAAAGAATATTATAAAGAAATTGATCAGGATGATGTTATTAACGGAGCAATCAATGGAATGATAGATGCTCTAGAAGATCCTTATTCAGAATATATGAATCAAGATGAAGCTTCGATGTTTGACGATAGTATACACTCAAGCTTTCAGGGAATTGGTGCAGAGATTCAAGAGCAAGATGGCACTATTACAGTTGTTTCTCCTATAAAAAATTCACCTGCTGAAAAAGCTGGGTTACTACCAAATGACAAAGTATTAAAGGTCGACGGTAAGGATATTCAAGGCTACAGTGTTTCCGAAGCAGTATTATTAATACGTGGTAAAAAGGGGACAGAGGTTACTCTTTCTATCCAACGTGGAGATAGTGCATTGATGGAAATGAAGATAGTTCGCGATGATATTCCTATAGAAACAGTTTACGCTGAAATGCTAAATGACAATGTTGCCCATATTATTATTTCTAGTTTTTCAGATGATACGTATGATGAACTTGTTACAGCAATAGAAGAAATGGAAAAAGAAGGTATGGAGGCACTTGTATTGGATGTGAGACAAAATCCAGGTGGCTTGCTTGATTCAGCGGTGGACATTTCTAACCTCTTCATCGAAGAAGGTAAAAATATTGTTCAAATTGAAACTAAAACAGATAAAAATAAACTTGTAAAAGAACCGATTGCTGCTTCTCCAGGGCTTCGTGTAAATATTCCTGTAACAATTTTAATTGATGAGGGTAGTGCTTCGGCTTCAGAAATACTAGCTGGAGCGCTAAGTGAATCTTCAAATGTACCTATAGTGGGTGTAAACTCATTTGGTAAGGGTACTGTTCAATCTGTGAATAACCTACCTGATGGTTCCAATATTAAAATTACAACTGCTAAATGGCTAACACCTGAAGGTAACTGGATTCATGATAAAGGTATCGCACCAGATTATGAAGTAGCTTATCCATCCTATGCTATGCTTTCTCCTTTAAATAGTGCAGAGGTCTTAAAGTCAGGGATGACTTCAGAAGCAGTTCAAAATGCCAAGGAAATGCTGAAGGCTGTAGGATACGAGGTTGGGAAAATAGACAGTAGCTTCAATGATCAAATGGTTTCAGCGGTTAAAAAATTCCAATCAGATAATAAGCTTGAAACTACTGGTGAAATTACTGGTGAAACGGCATATCTATTAATGGATAAACTTCGCGAGAAGCTTTTAAACGAAGATCCACAATTGTCAAAAGCTGAAGAAGTAGCGAAAGATTTGATCAAAAAGTAAATTATTATCTTTACCAACTATAATATTTAATTTAGTGAGGAAAAGAGCTGACCTATTATGGTCAGCTTTTTCTTCTAATATATAGAAAGAGGTGTATGAGCAAGTGAAGGATGTATATTTATTGAGTGGTTTTTTAGGAAGTGGCAAAACCTCTCTTCTATCTAATCTTATTGCTCAATTTAAGGCAGAAGGGATTAAACCAGCAGTTATTATGAATGAGCTCGGCAAATTAGCATTTGACAGCAGGGCAGTAGACGAAGATATACCTCTTAAGGAAATGTTAGAGGGATGTATTTGCTGTACCGGTTCTGAAAAAATGGAAGCACAGCTCCAAACATTGTTGGCAGGGGAAGATTTTGATGTGTTACTAATAGAGACTACTGGAGCTGCACATCCAGTAGAAGCTTTAGATGCTGTTTTTTCACCTTTGTTTGCTAATGAATTAAACATTAAAGGTATTATCACGGTAGCAGATTGCAAAAGATGGCTAGAACGTGAGAAGCTGAGTCCTCAGACACGCATGTTATTCCTTGAGCAAATTAGGCACGCTCATTTAATAGTAGCAAACAAAGTGGACCTGTTAACTGAGGAAGAGGTATTTAATGTCTCTATGCAGCTACAAGCTATTAATAGTAGTGCGCCCATTATTCAGACATCTAATAGCAAAATCTCTATAAATGCTATTCAAAATCTTGAAGCAACCTTTCATCAAAAAGAAGTTCAAGAAGTATCAATAGGTAAGCAACTATTCTTATCATCTAGATTACACACATTCAAGAAACCTATTAATCAGGAAACCTTTGAGGAATGGATAAGAAATCTCCCAGATACAGTTTATCGAATGAAAGGATATGTGCCGCTTGAGGGACATAAGAATCCTTTTCTCTTTCAATATGCTTACGGAATGATTCAATGGCTGCCAGAATACATGAAAATGGCTCCTCAGATTGTAATTATCGGTGAGCAAATAGATAAATTACAGATAGTTGGAGACACGGAGAATGATTGAGGCATTTAAAATGATATATAAGAACCGTATTTCTATAGAAAGAGATATAACTGAAGAAGACGTGCGAAGTATTATAAAGTCAGAACTATTAGATGAATACACTCATCCTCGTGCAAAGCTTTCTATAGAAAGGAAGCTATCGATGGCATTGGCACGTGTGAATAATAGTAATCTATCACAAATACAAAAAGAGATGATATTATCTGTGATAAATGAGGAATATGTGAAACTGTCAATAGGTTTGAAAAACTAATATTTTAATTGTTTGGATAGTGCTTCCATTTCATTGAAAGAGAATCCTTTATTACTTCGGTATTTTTATATAGAGTTGGTCAAATTGGAATATATTATAAAATTTTTTCTACTGATTTTGTGTTTAAAATGAGAGAGCACAAAAGAAGGAGGAAATGAAAATGAACAAAAAGCAAATCATGGCGGGTGTACTAGCAGGAGGATTATTATTAACTGTTACTACAGCATCTGCAGAAACAAATGCTAGCAATTCAAAAACTACTTCTGAGGCAAACACATCCATCCAATGGAAGTCTCTAAAGATAAACTCTAAAGAATTGGCTTGGAGTGACAAAGCAAGTGATAAATTACTTCAAGAGGTTAATATAAATAAAGATTTAATCGTTGCTAACCTAGCAAAAATCATCAAAGCAGAAGCTGAGAAGAAACATGAAGCAACACAACAGGTAGAGAAAGATTCAAAAGAAACAACAAAAGAAGTTACTCAACCTAAAGATGTGAAAAAAGAAGAAGTAGCAGCACCAAAGGCTGAAGCAAAAGAAGAAGTAGCAACACCAAAGGCTGAAGCAAAAGAAGAAGTAGCAGCACCAAAAGCTGAAGCAAAAGAAGAAGTAACAGCACCAAAAGCTGAAGCGAAAGAAGAGGCAGCAACAACTCCTCAACCTACTCAGCAAGCTCAAGCTACTGAAAAAACTGAAACTAATACTAATTCAGAAAAAGCTCAGGTTTCTTCTGTTATTCAACAAGTGGTTGACTTAACAAATGCAGAGCGTGCAAAAGAAGGTCTAGCACCACTACAAATCGATTCTGCTTTAACTAAATCAGCGCAGCTTAAATCACAGGATATGAAAGATAATAATTATTTTTCACATACAAGTCCTACGTATGGTTCTCCTTTTGATCAAATGAAATCATTAGGAATTAACTACAAATCAGCAGCTGAGAATATCGCAATGGGTCAAAGAAGTGCAGAAGAAGTAGTCCAAGGATGGATGAATTCTGCTGGACACAGAGCTAATATTATGAACGGAAGCTACACTCATATCGGAGTAGGTTTGTCAGATAGCGGATATTACTGGACACAACAATTTATTAGTAAATAATATTAAAAGGTGTAAGTGATTGATTTCACTTACACCTTTTTTAATGATAAACAGCTCAATATATGCTTAACTGACTTTCGAAAATTTTTTCTGTAAATATACAAGTCGAGTTCCTAACGTAATTGCTCCTATTGTTAAACCAACAATTAATCCAATCCAATAACCAAATGGTCCGTAGGAGGTGTAGGTTCCTAGTAAGTAGCCAGTTGGCAGCCCGATAACCCAATAAGATATAATTGCCATTATAAAAGTGATTGTCACATCTTTATATCCTCTCAATGCACCTTGAACCGGTGCTTGTATGGCATCAGACAATTGGAAGAGTGCTGCAAAAAAGAAAAATTGAACGGCCAAATTAATTACTTCAGAATCATTTGTATAAATACCTGCTATTGCTTCTCTGAAAATGATTAAAATAGAAACCGAGACGAAACTGAATACTACTGCCGTACATACTCCAAGCCAGCTGTATACCTTGGCATCTTGATATTTTTTTGCTCCTACCTCGTGTCCAACTAATATAGTTACCCCCATTGCAATACTCAAAGGAATCATATATAACAACGAAGTAAAATTCATCGCTACTTGGTGAGCTGAAATTACTGCAGTAGAATATACACTCATCATAATAGTAACCGCAGAAAAAATAGTAGTCTCAGCAAAAAGGGATAGCCCAATAGGCAAACCTATTTTTGTTAACACTTTGGATTTTGAAAGAGAAGGCATAGTCCAGCACTGAAATATACGTAAATCTGCAAATGGTTGATTGTTTTTTACAATCAAAATAGTAATAAATAAAATAAGCCAATAGGTTAATGAAGAAGCTAATCCCGCCCCCACGCCACCTAAGGCTGGTAAACCGAATTTTCCGTATATCAGTACGTAATTTAACGCTATATTAATAGGTGCGGAAAGAAGTGTGACAAACATCGATACACGAGTTTTTCCTAAAGCATCAATAAAAGAGCGTAGTACACTATAAAGAAATAAAGGAATCAGACCTATACACATCATCAATAAATATTTTCTCGCCACTTCGCGTACATTAGCTTCAAGGGGAATAATATTCAAAATGGGATCAATGAGTACTATAATACCTATGAATACAAAAAAGGCTAGTAGAATTGCAATATAGAAACCCTGCTGAACAAAGGATCTTACATCTTCATGCTTTTTTGCACCGATTAATTGTGCTACAATTGGCGTGATGCCTAGTAGGATTCCGGTTAATCCAGTATATACTGGCACCCATAAAGACGAACCTATAGAAACGCCTGCTAAATGTTCGATACTATATTTACTTGTCATTAAAATATCAAAAAAAGTCATTAAATAGAGTGCGACCTGTGTGATTAAGATAGGAAGCACTATTTTAATCATATACTTAGTCTTTTCTTTTAAGGTTTTCGTTTCTTGCATTTTGGCATACATCCTTTAGATAAATAGTTAGGAGATTAAAATGAATAATAACACAATAGTGCTGACTGGTGGGGGAACTGCTGGTCACGTATCTTTAAATGAAGCGATTATTCCCGAATTGTTAAAAAAGGGCTACGAGGTCCATTATATCGGATCATCCGATGGTATTGAAAAAACTATCATTGAAAAAGGCTTTCCTACCTTACCATATTACTCCATTTCAAATGGAAAGCTTCGGAGATATTTTTCTGTAAAAAATTTTTCAGATCCCTTCAAAGTTTTGTATGGAACTATGCAAGCTCTTAGAATTTTAAGAAAGGTAAAACCTTCTATTGTATTTTCTAAGGGGGGTTTTGTTTCTGTACCAGTCGTGGTTGCAGCTAAACTTTCGAATATACCTGTAGTTATACACGAATCCGATATTACTCCAGGTCTAGCAAATAAAATTGCTACCCCTTTTGCAGAACATATTTTTTCTGTATTCGAAGAAACCTTAAAGTATCTTCCTAAGGATAAATCCTCTTCTATCGGTGCAATAATACGCCCTGATTTATTTCAAGGAGACGAAAAAATTGCCAGAGAGCTAACAGGCTTTAGTCCTCTTAAAGAAACGATTATTATTATGGGAGGGAGCCAAGGTTCAAAAAATATTAATACTGCAATCAAGGACAATATTGAATCTTTAACAAAAAGATTTCAAATTATTCATCTTTGCGGTAAAGGAAACTTAGATCCTACTTTAAAGAATAACCCAAATTATGTAGCTTTTGAATATGTAACAAACGAATTGCCCCATTTACTGAAAATCACTAACTATGTTATTAGTAGAGCGGGCTCTAACTCCATTTTTGAATTTTTAGAGCTAAAAAAACCTATGTTGTTAATTCCTCTTTCTAAGAACGCAAGTAGAGGGGATCAAGTTTTAAATGCAAATTTCTTTGAGAAGCAAGGATACGCTATCGTACTAGAAGAGGAGAATCTAACATCCGAGACTTTTATGAGCTCAATTTCTGCTCTTGCTTTGAACAAAGAGAAAATAATAGATGCTCAGTGCATGGCTAATTCTTCAAAGACGCCAGAGCAGTTTACAGAGTTATTACTAACCTACAAAAACTAATGAAACTCCCGTCAAAATATTTGACGGGAGTTTTTTGGTTACATCGCTTGTTCTTCTTCTCTGTTTTGATGTAGCTTTTTCATGTGGAAGAGGTCCTTTGGTATATAGTACAAATCGAATTGGTCCGTACCTTGATTGATCTCATCATAAATCACTGTATGGGATTCATTTGCTTTTAGAGCGTATCCCAGTTTTTCCGTTGCGCGAATGCTCTTAACATTATTTTTTCTTATGCGTAAAAATACGGAGTGAATATCTAGGTCAAAGAACAATTCTTCTAAAAACTGTTCTTTAGCTTTTTTATTGTAGCCTTGACCTTGAAATTGTGATCCAATCCAAGTGCCTAAGAAGCCTGTCCCGTGTTTAATATCAAAAAGGTTTATTGTGCCAATAGGTTGCCCATAGTCACTCATAATTGTGCGAGAAATTGCTGTTCCAGCAAGCTCTTCCTCCATTAATTGTTTTGTTAGGAACCAGTATTCGTCTGCAGAATAAGCTTTATGACGAACAAATGGCATAATAGTAGGGTCAGACATGAGTTCAAATAGAATAGTACACTCATGTAATTCTCTTTTTTTCAACACAAAAAAACGCCTCCTCCAGAACTAACAATGAACATAGTCATTCTAGTTCCCCTGAAATTTTTCATTTCGAATTGCATAAAAAATTTCGGGGTAGGAATCGAACCTACTAGAACCAGTTTAATTACTGGTGGCGCACCATTTGCCTTCCCTCGGCAAAGTAACCTTTGCCTTATAAAATTATTTGCATAGAATAATATACTTGATGTTTGTCGTTTTGCATAGTGTTAAATTTTACATTTTTAAAAAATAATAATGTTACACACTTGTATGTTTCACAATAAATACATATGATTAAATTATATGTATTTAGGGAAATGTTTTTCGCTTAAAATTCTTAGTCTCCCTGTTATTACTAAATAGCAGTTTTTACTATTATATAATCTCACAACTGCTTTGTCATATATCTTTTCTCTCAAATTAAGGCACTGATTAAAGAGTACTATGATAAATACATTAGAATGTATCGAAATCAAGTATGTCATAGAACTGCTATACAGTTAACGAGCTTCTATAGAACAAATATTGTATATTAATATAACATCGATAAAAACAATCATATACCACAAATGCCGTTCATTATGAGCGGTATTTTTTTTAAGGAAGTGTAAAAATGAAACAACATATTTTATTGATAGAGGACGAGAAAAATATCTCGAAGTTTGTGGAACTTGAACTTAAACATGAAAATTTTGATGTCACCGTTTCCTATGATGGTAGAGAGGGATTTGAACTGGCTTTAAATAACACATATGACCTGTTGTTAGTAGATGTCATGCTACCAAATTTAAACGGTCTAGAAATATGTCGTAGAGTCCGAAAAATAAAGGATGTTCCCATTATTTTAATCACTGCCAGAGATGCTGTGATTGACCGTGTATCTGGTTTAGAAGCAGGAGCAGATGATTACGTCGTAAAGCCCTTTGCAATAGAAGAGTTACTTGCAAGAATACGTGCCGTTTTAAGAAGAGCAATACCATTAGCAACAAGCGTGCATAATATTTTAGGTATAAAAGGTTTGGAGATTGATCAACAGGCTTATAAGGTATCTTTCCATAAGAAGGAGATAAACCTTACTAAAACCGAATATGATCTTTTAGTATGCTTTATGCAAAACTGCGACATCGTATTAACTCGAGATCATATTTTAGAAAAGGTATGGGGCTTTGAAACGGAAGTGGAGACAAATGTAGTGGATGTTTATATTAGACATCTACGAAAAAAGTTGCCCGAAGAAATTGCTTCTCTAATAGAAACAGTTCGAGGAGTAGGATATGTGATGCGCTCATGATTAAGTGGACATTGCAAAAGAAATGGACATATTCCGCAGCATTATCCATCTTTCTAAGCTTTTTAATGATGTGTATTATATTATACTTCTCCATCTTTAGCTGGATGCTAATGTCCGAAAAAAAAGTTGCTCAAAACACACTTAATGAAGTGGTTAGCTTCTTCGAGTCGCAAGGGCCAGTTATAAGTGTACAGGACATTCAAAGAAATCGTACTCTTATTAATCAGCTTGTTAACCAAGAGCAATCGGTAAGAATTTTAAATGAAGATGGGATTGAATTACTTCGTATTAATGATGCCAGCCCCTTTAAAGAATTTTCAGCTTCTACAATCGAAGAATTCAAGAAAGACGAAGTAAAGGGCCAGCCTATTTACCTAAAGTCCGCACAATTAGATTTTGGTTTATTTAAGGGTTATATAGAAATTTCTCATAGCCTAGCTAATTTTAAAGAGCTCATGCAATACATCAAATTGGCCATGATAATTTTTGCGCTCATCGCTCTTATTCTGTCCGCGTTTATTGGCTATTCTTTGTCCGCATTTTTACTTAAACCTATCAAAGAGCTACGCGATGAAATGCAGCTTGCCAAGGATACTAGGTTTTCTAAAGAAGTAAATTTTGAGAAAATCTCTAATGATGAAATTGGAGAACTGATGAAGATCTATAAAGAGCTAATGAATGAGGTGAATGAAACTATCTCTAGACAAGATGAATTCATCCATAATGTATCTCATGAGCTAAGGACTCCTATACAAGTAGTGGAAGGGCATCTTGCTCTACTTAATAGATGGGGGAAGGAAGAGCGAGAGGTCCTAGATGAATCACTGGACATTTCTCTTTTAGAAGTACAAAAAATGAAAACACTAATAGAAGAAATGCTAAAACTTGCAAAAAACGAAAGAACTATTCAAGAAGCTAGGACAAGTGTTTTTCTAGTGGTTAAAGAACTTGAACAAAAATTTCAGGTTTTATCTCCAGAAGCATCAATAGTTTATCAAGGTAGTGAAAGTATAGTAGTAAATATGCCTAATACAACCTTAGAGCAGATTCTAAGGAACTTAATTGAAAATGCGATAAAATACAATGAAAAAAAGCCTTCCATTATTATTGAAGCTAAGGAAGAGTCTGACCAGACTGTAATTATTGTTTCAGATAACGGAGTTGGTATAACAGAAGAGTCACTTCCTAGAATTTTTGATCGTTTTTATACAGCCGACGAGGCAAGAACAAAAACGAAAGATGGATCTGGATTAGGCCTTAGCATCGTACAAAGATTGGTTGGTGCATATAAAGGTAATATCCAGGTTCAAAGTAACAGTAACGGTTCAAATTTCTTGCTATTTTTCCCTAAATTTACAAGTGAATAATCATTCATTTTTAAAGTATAAAAAAATTATGGAAATAGTAATTTAATTTGCCAAAAAGGATTGTATTTTTTTGAGAGAGTAGTAAGATGGATATGGAAAAATTGTTCTTATAGTTGAACTCTTTCAGTCTAACTAAAAGAGTGGTAAACTGTAAATGTGAAGATTTAATGAATAAATAAGTATATCTTTCGTATTCAGGCTTTTGCATTTATTTTTAATGTACTATTCATTAATGCCAGAATTGGCACAATATGTTGGAGGTTTTTTTAAATGTCGAACAAGCAAACACCTTGGTCCATTTTTTCGGGGCCCAATCTTGGTTATGTGATGGAGCAGTATGATCTATACCTTCAATCACCTGAAGAAGTAGATCAAGAATTAGTTAGTTTATTTGAAGAGTATGGTGCACCTGTTTTGACAGGAAATTCTACTGCAACAGGAACAAACTCCCCAGCAGTAGAGTCAAACAATTTTGAAAAAGTAGTTCGTGCAATCGAATTGGCTGATGCAATTCGTGCACACGGGCATTTGACTGCAGATATCTATCCTTTAAATGACAGAGAAAAAAATGATTCTCGGATCAATTTTAAGACGTATGGTCTTACTCCTGCCGATTTAAAAGATGTTCCTGTAGGCTTTTTACTACAAGATGCACCGAGTACGGTTAACAATGGTTTAGAGGCTATAGAGTATTTAAAGTCAGTTTATACGAATAAAATTGCTTTTGAGATTTCTCACATTGTTGATGTAGAAGAGCGTAAATGGTTACAGAGCAAGATTGAAAAAGGTGTTGTATTAGAGGGTTTATCTACTGAGCAAAAGAAAGAATTATTGAAACGTTTAACACAAATAGAAGGATTTGAGAAATTTATCCATCGTACGTTTGTAGGTGCGAAACGATTTTCAATTGAAGGATTAGATACTTTAGTAGTGCTAATCGATGAATTGGTAAGACAATCTAACGTTACAAAAACAAAACAAGTTAACATCGGGATGGCCCACCGTGGACGTTTAAATGTGTTGACACATGTTCTGAAGAAACCGTACGAAATGATGTTCGCTGAATTTGCACATGTCCCTTCAGAATCCTTCCTACCAAAAGACGGTTCTTTAGAGTTGTCAGAGGGGTGGTATGGCGATGTTAAGTACCATAAGGGGGCTGCTTATCATTCTCCGTCTGGGTTAACTTTAAAATTGGCATACAATCCTTCTCACTTAGAGGTAGTAAGTCCAGTAGTTACTGGGCAAACTCGTGCAGCTCAGGAAGCTACTGATCAGTCAGGAATGCCGGTTCAGGATAAGAATGCTGCGTATGCTATTTTAGTTCACGGAGATGCTGCTTTCCCAGGGCAAGGGATTGTAACGGAAGTATTAAACTATAGTAGAGTAAGAGGCTTCCAAACAGGTGGGTCTATTCATATCATTGCTAATAATATGATTGGATTTACAACTGAACATTATGATTCACGTTCAACTTTCTATTCTTCTGATCCAGCTAAAGGATATGAGGTTCCAGTCATTCATGTAAATGCGGACGATCCAGAGGCAGTTATCGGTGTTGCGAAGCTAGCGCATGAATACCGCAATAAATTTGGTAAAGATATTGTTATTGATTTACTTGGATACCGTAGATACGGTCATAATGAAATGGATGAGCCATTAGTGACTAATCCTCAGATGTACCATATTATTCACAAGCACCCTACTGTGCGTAAAATTTATGGACAAAAATTAGTGGATGAAAAGGTAATCCAAGATAATGAGGTTACCAAGCTTGACGAAACTATTTTCAGTGGAATGCAGGAAGCATACGATCGCGTGAAAGAGCTTCCACAAACTACGGCACATGAAATTATTATTCCAGAAGTAGTTCTAGAAGGTATGCCTGAGCTTCCAACGGGAGTTGAGGAAAGCAGACTGAAGAAAATCAATGAAGAACTTTTAACATGGCCATCTGATTTTACAGCGTTTAAAAAATTGGAGAAAATTTTGAAACGCCGTGAAGAACCATTTAAAGGAAAAGGGAAAATTGATTGGGGTCATGCAGAGACACTTGCTTTAGCAACCATTATTCAAGATGGAAACTCTGTTCGCTTAACAGGACAAGATGCTCAGCGTGGAACTTTCTCTCATAGACACTTAGTATTGCATGACGAAAAAACTGGTGCGGAGTTGACTCCTATCCATAGTATAAGCGATGCAAAAGCGTCCTTTACTGTGCATAATAGTCCTTTAACAGAAGCTGCTGTACTAGGCTTTGAGTTTGGTTATAACCTAGAAGATAATAACTCATTAACTATTTGGGAAGCACAATATGGTGACTTTGCGAATATGGCACAAGTGATGTTTGATAACTTTATCAGCTCTGCTCGATCTAAATGGGGACTAAAATCAGGGCTTGTAATGCTGTTACCACATGGTGCTGAGGGGCAAGGGTCAGAGCATTCAAGTGCACGTTTAGAGCGTTATCTACAGCTTGCTGCTGAAAACAACTGGACAGTTGCCAACCTTTCTAGCGCGGCAAATTATTTCCATATTCTTCGCAGACAAGCTAAAATGTTAAAAGAAGATGCGATTCGACCATTAGTAATCGTTTCACCGAAATCATTACTTCGTCACCCATTAGTAGGTGCGGATGTGGCAGAATTGACTGAAGGTAAGTTTGAAACAATTATTGAACAACCAGGTTTAGGTCAACAAACTGACAAGGTCGAAAAAATTGTATTTGCTAGTGGTAAATTAGCAATTGACTTAGCAGACAAAGTCAAAGATGGAGATGGCCATGAGTTTATGCATATTGTTCGTGTAGAACAACTATATCCATTCCCAGAAGAAAAAATTCAAGCAATTGTAGATCGATATCCGAACCTGAAACAGCTTGTATGGGCTCAAGAAGAAACAGAGAACATGGGTTCATGGAATTTTGCACTTCCATATTTACTGGATATTGCTAAAGGAAAAGATATTAAATATGTAGGGCGTGTTCATCGTTCTAGCCCTGCAGAAGGTGATATCGACACTTATAAAGTGGAACAAGCAAGAATTATTGAAGAAGCATTAAAAAGTTTGTAAGAAAAGCATTAGAGGAGGAAAATCAAGTGGCAGAAATTATTGTTCCGGAACTAGCAGAATCGATTACAGAGGGTACCATTGCACAATGGTTAAAACAACCAGGTGATACAGTAGAAAAAGGCGAATTTATCGTTGAATTAGAAACAGATAAAGTTAACGTAGAGGTTATTTCTGAAGAAGCTGGAGTAGTAAGTGAACTATTATTTGCAGAAGGTGATACTGTTCAAGTTGGTGAAGTTATTGCTATAGTAGGTGCTGGTTCAGGTGCACCAGCAGCTAAGGCAGAAGCAAAGGAACAACCAAAAGAAGAAGCGAAAGCTCCTGAAGTTAATGGTAACAAAGCACAAGAAGTAGCAAAAGCAAATGAAGAGGCTTCTAATGAACAAGATCGTACCATTGCAAGTCCTGCTGCTCGCAAACTAGCTCGCGAAAAAGGCATTAACTTAAGTGAAATTTCACCTGTAGATCCTATGGGTCGCGTTCGAGTTCAAGATGTATCTGCGCATGGTTCTAAACCTGCACCATCAAAAGCAGAGTCTGCTAAAACAACAACACCAGCTAAAGAGGATGATGGCCGTACTACTCGTGAGAAGATGTCACGCCGTCGTCAAACAATTGCTTCTCGTCTATTAGAAGTAAGACAAAGTACAGCAATGCTAACAACTTTTAACGAAATTGACATGACTAATGTTATGGCATTACGTTCTCGTAAAAAAGACAAATTCTTTGAGGACAATGATGTTCGTCTTGGATTTATGTCTTTCTTCACTAAAGCAGTTGTAGCTGCATTAAAAAAATACCCATATGTGAATTCTCAAATTGACGGGGATTACATTGTTAAAAACAATTTCTACGATATTGGTATAGCTGTTTCTACAGAAGGTGGATTAGTAGTACCGATTGTACGTGATGCTGACCGCAAAAACTTTGCAGAAATTGAAGGAGACATTGCGGGCCTAGCTAAAAAAGCGCGTGACAACAAATTAGCTCTTTCAGACATGGCTGGTGGATCATTTACTATCACAAACGGTGGAGTATTCGGTTCCCTACTGTCTACACCAATTTTAAATGGTACACAAGTTGGTATTCTTGGAATGCATACAATTCAAAAGCGTCCAATTGCTGTTGGAAATGAAATTGAAATTCGTCCAATGATGTATGTAGCGCTTTCTTATGATCACCGTGTAATCGATGGAAAAGATTCTGTTGGATTCCTAAAAACAGTTAAAGAACTTCTTGAAAACCCTGAAGATTTAATGCTAAATTCTTAATCATTTAGAGCAGACATTTAATTTGTCTGCTCTTTTTTTAGTTAAGAAAACATATACTGTTTTCAAAGTATATGTCCTGCTTTGCGTAACTAGTTAAATTAGTATCGTGATTGAATTTTCCTTCATTCAATCGTATACTATATTTAAAGGAAGTGGTTAAATGATACATACAAATTGGGCAGTGAAGCCAACTATTAAGACAGTAACATGTATCCATACAGACGCTAAAAAATTCTTAGTTAGCAATGTACTGACAGTTGGAAACACATATGAAGTTAAAAATGAAACCGAAGAATTTTTATTTGTCATAGACAATACAGGTAAGGTCGGCGGCTATTATAAGGAATATTTTCAATAAAAAACTGATGATTCTTCATCAGTTTTTTTTTGAAAACAAGATAGTTTTCGCGTTTTGAGCATGTAGGCAGTCATAGGCGCTTGAACTTTTCTTATTAAGGAGGAACAACATGATTGATTTAATAGAGAGAGAAAGACAAATAAGGACTAAAAGGTTGCACAGTGAGAAAGATATAGATTTGATTGGCTCTGGAGGATATGTTTCACCAATCGACTTTTTGTATGAGGATGTATTGATTGCGGTTTCCTTAAAAAAGCCTGTTTTATTAAAAGGTCCAACAGGAGCAGGGAAGACAAAGCTTGCTGAAACAGTGTCTCACTTCTTTTCTCAGCCTGTACAGAGCATTAACTGTTCGGTAGATTTGGACGCAGAATCCTTACTAGGTTTTAAAACTATTGTCATTAAAGAAGGAACTAATGTTATTGAGTTTGTAGATGGTCCTGTAGTGGAGGCGATGAAAAAAGGGCATATCCTATATATTGATGAAATAAATATGGCAAAGTCCGAAACCTTACCGATTTTACATAGCGTGTTAGATTATCGCCGTATGCTTACAAATCCCTTTACTGGTGAGGTCATCAAGGCTCACCCAGATTTTTCTGTTATAGCTGCCATTAATGAAGGGTATATCGGAACAACTCCTATGAATGAAGCATTGAAAAATCGTTTTGTCTCATTTACTATTCCATATATTTCTGGAGATTTACTTGCGAATCTATTTCATAATTTATTTCCTGATGCACAAGAAGAGCTTCACACTCTAATGCTTAATCTTGCATCAGATTTAATGGAACAAGTGAAGCAAGGTCTATTAGCTGAAGACGCTGCCTCTATTCGAAGCCTCCAATATGCAATGGAGCTAGCACACTACATGGAACCATTGAGAGCTATAAACTATGCGATTGCTGAAAAGTTAGAGGATGAACAAGAGAAGAGACTTGTTTTAGAGCTTGCTTCCTCTTGGATTAAGTGAGGTGATGTAATTGTCTTCGGTAAATCGCTTTATCCAATTCAATAACGAAACGATTGATGCAAGGCAACTGATGCATTACGAAACAATTGCTAAGGCTATGACGAAAAATATGGATATTACAATTAATGAAAGAAAGCTAATTGAGTTTCAACCTGAGGAACAGACTGTTTCTATAAGTGTATTTTGGAGACATCGTAGTGAAGAGGTTATGCATAAAGGTAGACTATCTGATATTTATTTATTAACAGAAGGATTTTGGAAGCATTTTAGTGTTCTTGCATGGTCACATTACCTTGATGAAAGGAATAGTATCCTACCAAAGTTCATGGATCAGATCATCTTTTGTCTGGAAGAGTTTCGATTGATGGAAAGTATTCAAAAAAAACGGATTGGTATGAGGAAAACTTTTGATATTAGAATAGAAACATATTTAGCCTTTCATAAGCAGCAGTTAATAGTAAATTTGCAAAAAGGATTTCTAGCAGATGCTTACCTCAGTTATATGTATATCTGTTTGTATGAGGGAACCATTTATGCTACTGGTCCAGATTCCTTTATCGAAACAAACCGAATTATTCAAAAGGTATATGACAATAAATCTACTCAGGATTCGATTGATCTTGCGTTCCAAATTATAAATATTTTATCAGAGTTTATTTTTGACGATACCCTTCTCCAGTTTTATGCCATCCTATCGCCTTCTAATATAGCAAATATAGATTTTCATTACCATCAAGGGTTGAAGGATTCTGAGATGGGGGAGGAAGCAAAAAAAGATACGATTGAAGAAGTATTTAGATCGTGGCATAGGGAAAATGAGCAGGAGGATGGAGTCCATCTTCAATATGAATTGGAGCATGGCCGGGATGGAAAGGCCGAGCAAAACGTAAATGCAGAACAAGGACAGGAAAATCATGAGATTACCGAAACGGGACGGGGAAACTCCACTGGAAATAACAGTGAAGTTCAGGACGTCAAGTATGAAGAAGAAAAAAGTGGTTATAGCAAAAAAGCGGGCAAGAATTTTGGAAACGAGCATACTAATGTGGTTTATGAAGAAAAAAGGATAGAAATTGTTCCTAACCTCATTCAAAAAACACAACTACAAGCTATTCGACAGGACCAGGCTCCCTTTGTAAAAGCATTTGTACAAGAAATGAAAAAACGAATGGAACAAAAGAAGATAGACCGACGAACAAACCTCTCTAAAGGCAGGCTTTCCACACAAATGACATCCATTTGGACTGAAGAAAGACCAAAACCGTTTTATAAAAAAAATGCTCCAAGTACTCAGTTAAATGCTGTATTTGGTTTACTTGTGGATGGTTCAGCTTCTATGCAGGATAAAATGGAGGAAACCCAAAAAGCCGTTTTATTATTTCATGATGTTCTAAGAGAGTTGAAGATTGTACATGAAATCGTTCTTCATTATGAAGATGCCTTCGAAGCATCTGAAACTAAGCAACCAAACACCTTTGAATGGGTTCATCGTTTAGAGGATGGTCAAAAAGATAGTGGTTTAAGTATTTTGTCTATGGAAGCACATGAGGATAATCGTGATGGATTTGCTATCCGCTGGATTGGTAAACGACTAGAGGCACGACCAGAAAATCATAAATTCTTACTTGTTTTCTCTGACGGAGAGCCTTCTGCGTTTGGTTATGCACAAAACGGCATTATGGACACTGCAGAGGCTGTATTGGAGGTTGAACGAAAAAAGATATCCATTCTTCATCTTTTCCTAAATGATGAGGAAGCCACTGAAGAACAGATAGAGCTTTTTCATCTGATATTTGGTAAGAAAACTGCTACTGCTGCATCTTTGGAAAAGTTCTCAGATGAAACTTTACGGTTGCTACGGAAAATGCTTCATCATATCGTTAAAAGCTGATTAGTGAAAACAAAACTATAGCGTTGTGTTTTTTTGGTGTGGCTTTGAGGAGAAATTGGAGAGAGGCTTTATTGTAAATTGTGTAATTGAATAGGAACTACTAGGTTTTTCTATAAGCATATAATATAAAAAGGCATCGCCAATAAAAGCTATGCCTTTTTATATTATGGTTGTACGGATCTGTTTTTAGATTGGTCAGCGATGAGAAGTAGACGTTGTTTCAGTTCTTCTTCCATACGGCTAATTTCTATTTCTGCTGCTTTACGTTTTACTCTTCCATCGGCTTGGATACGCATTGTTTCCTCGATTGTTTGAAGAAGATTTTCCTGTGTTTTCTTCAATGTATCGATTTCTACGATGCCACGTTCATTTTCTTTAGCAGTTTCAATACTATTTACTTTTAACATTTCTGAGTTTTTCAAGAGCAAATCATTTGTTGTTTTCGTTACCTGTCTTTGGGCCGCCACTGCTTTTTGCTGACGATTTAATGTAAGAGCGATAGCAATTTGGTTCTTCCACAATGGAATAGATGTCATAATTGACGATTGAATTTTTTCAGCTAACGTTTGGTTGGTTTGCTGAATCATTCGGATTTGCGGAGCGCTTTGGATGGTAATTTGACGTGAAAGTTGCAAATCATATACTCTTTTTTCTAAGCGGTCTACAAACTGTGCCATGTCATTAACTTCTTGATATGCCATTTGATCGTTAGACATTTCCGCTTTTCTTCTTAATTCTGGTATTGTTACATTTACAATTTCATCTCTTTTAAGCTCAGCTGCAGCAATATACACATTTAAAGCCTGGAAATATGTTTTGTTTTGATCGTAAAGTTTATCTAGCATTTGAACATCTTCCACAAGTCCACGTTTGGAATGCTCTAATTGAATGCCTATTCTGTCAATCTGAGTGCTTAGCTTTTGGTATTTAGTCATCATTTCTTGTACAGAACGGTTAACTCGATTAAAGAGTTTTCGGATACCTGATTTCTTTTCTGTGGAAAGCTCCTCGGGATTCAGCTCAGATAACTTTTTCATTAAATCGCCTAAAATATCACCAACTGGCCCAATATCTTTTTTCTGAACATGATCTAACATTTGGTGGGAAAAGCGAGTAAGCTCTGTTTGAGCATTGGCACCATATGTTAGTATCGCCTCATAGTTTCCAGCTGGTATTTGATCAGCTAATTGTTGAGCTTTCTGTTTTTCTTCTTCCGATAAACGATCTATTAATTTCGTTGGTAATGCATCTTTTGTTTGTTCGGAAACTGCTTGAGGCTTAGCTTCATTTAGAGCAAATGGGTTATTTAGTAGTTCGTCCATTAAAAAATCATCTGTTTTATTCGAGGTATTTTCGCTCATCTTTTGTCTCTCCTTTTAAATATAAAGGTTTAGCTTTTTTAGATACTGATAATTTAGCAAAGTCTAATTCCATTCTCAAATGCTCCATGTCGCTTGCTAGAACATTTTTTAAGTCATCTTCCATTACAGTGTTGATGGATTCTAAAGTCTCTCGTGTATCTTCTAAAGCTAGCTTCATTTCTCTGTTTTTAGAAGGTTGAGAAACTAAGAAAGTATACTTAGAAGTAAGTTCTACAGCTGAATCTAGATGAGCGTAGAAGAAGTTTTCTGCTTGATAAAATTTTTTAGGGTTTGCTTTAACCAATGCAATAATTCGTTTGGCTAATCTATTTAGTTCAAAAAGCTGTTTAAAGGAACTTATAGATCGCACTTTCAAATAATGACTATTAAGAGTACGGACCTTTGCATTAGCTTCCTTGATTTGATTTCGAATGTGGAAATATTCAGATGCTGTTAAATCATATTTCTTCATAATGGATTTTTGTTGTATTTTTTTAATCGTAAAGTTAGAGGCTGCATAAACGATAACAGCTAGTCCGGAACTCCCTAAAAATCCAAAATCGAGAGGAAAAAAGAATGTAAACCATGATGCAATCATGATTGGAATATTTATAAAATGACGAATGACGGTTTGAACTGCTTCAGTCATAGTCAAGACCTCCTTATATATACACTACATTATACGAATGAGAGAAAAGAAGGTTTCATTTTGCAAAAATAAACAATATGGGAAGAGCCTTTATAAGCTTACCCAATTTCTCCATTTTGTTTGTAGTTGTTAATTATAACTTAACCCAAAGAGAGAAGATTTTCAATTTAAACAGTTCAAGTAAGTCGTAACAGTAGACAAAATAATTTAGAGCAGTAAAATATGAATTATTATAAAGTATTAGAGGCGATATATTATGTATGAGGTAATTTATATGAAAGCAGATTATGAACCATGGTGGGCTTTTGAAGGATGGGAAGATCATATTTTAGAAAGAGTTTCGTTTGAAAAGGAAGAAGATGCACGATTGTATCTTGATAACAGGCTAACAGAATTTCGTAGAAAATTTCCAAAAGAAGAATCTAGAGAGGATAAATTCTGGGCTTTTTGGTCTGTTAAGGAGCAATGCTATTGTGAGTCCTGTGAGGATGATTTACAAATATTTCATGGTATCATCTGGAAAACTATCGAATAAACGATTTAGAATAATGTAAAAGTTTGTTGACTATATTTATCCAAATGCTATAATTTAGATAACAATTAAAATGATAAACCGTATTAGCAATTCACATATCCCATGTAGTGATCGATGATGTGATGTCGGTACTTCATGGAATATGTGAATTTTTAGATTTACATATTGTTAATTTTATTTTTGGAGGTAATAACATGAAACAAGGTACTGTAAAATGGTTTAACGCAGAAAAAGGATTTGGATTCATCGAAGTTGAAGGAGAAAATGACGTATTCGTACACTTCTCTGCTATTCAAGGTGAAGGCTTCAAATCACTTGAAGAGGGACAAAGTGTAGAATTTGAAGTAGTAGAAGGAAATCGCGGACCTCAAGCTGCAAATGTTACAAAACTATAAGTTAGAAAGCCCATCATTTAGATGGGCTATTTTTTTTTGTCTCAAAATAAAAAATGTTTATGAAAACACTATCCGCATAGTGTTTAACTTTAAAACTATATGGGTAAATAAGACGAGTGTTCAAATTATCATTAAAATATCTAGGGGGAAGCAACTTGGAAAAGCTATTTTTAGACGAAAGAATTATAGAGTACTTTAAAGAGAACAAGAATCGTGTTCAAGAAAATCTTCTTTCTGAAGCTGTAAATGTCCGTGACAAGATTAATGACATTTTAAGAGTTGGAGATATTGATTTAATTAATAATGCACATAGTCTTATTAAGAATATTATCGAAGGTAATGATGAGGAGTTAGACTTATTTGCTAAGCAAGAAGGAATCGCTTGGGCAACTCATTCCTTAACTTTAGCCTTCAAACTTGAATGGGTGCAGGCTATCCGTAGAACAGTCTGGGCCTTTATAAAAGAAATGAATGATCTTGAAGACTATTGGAATATGGAAGATTTCTTTGAAATAGAAAAACTGCTAAATAATCGAATAGATAATTTCTTAAACGCATTTTTCATAAATTATTCTACTTATAAAGATGCATTGATACTCTCTCAAAGAAAGGTTGTCGAAAATCTTTCAGTACCAATTATACCAATTACACCTTCTATCTGTATTTTACCTTTAATTGGTTCAGTTGATACATATCGAACAGCAATTTTAGAAGAGAAAGTATTGACAGAAATAGGAAGACTACGAATACAAACTTTAATCATAGATTTATCTGGAATTGCTGAAATGGAAAATGACGTAATAGAGCATCTTATGAAAACTTTATATGGAACTGCCATGATGGGGTGTCAAACAATAATTACCGGCTTAAGACCAGAGGTTGTTCGTCAAATGATCCGATTAGGAATGATGTTTGATAAAGATACAAAAACCTATGGCACATTACAACAAGCTTTAAATGAGTATTTAAATATAGGTGAAATAACATTAAAATAAGTTTATCTCATAAACAGAACATGCATGGAACAGGGATATTTAATGGCTTATCATTCATCCTGTACTTTGTTACAGGTGCCTGGCACCTGTAACAAAGTACGCAAGCTGTAGTGGAAATCAATTATTTCATTTAAGTAGTACTATATATGTTTCATTTACCTAAATATTTGGTATAGTGATAAAAAGAAGGGGGAGTTTTGTATGGACTTAGAGTTAAAAAAGGAATTGCCTTCCTATGATGAACAACAAGATTTTTATACGAAATTACGCGCTAAAATAACAAATTACGTTGATTCAAAATCAAATAAGATGGGAAAGTTTACTCCGTATCTTTTGTTTGCTCCTGATTTTTTTCATTTACTTATTAAATCAATGTTGGATGACCGCATTGACTCGAAAAGTAAAACACTTATAGGGAGTGGTATTCTTTACTTTATTACTCCAATCGATATCTTACCAGAGGGCCTAGTGGGACCTGGTGGTTTCATCGATGATATTATAGTTGCAGCATTTATCGTCAATATGCTATTAAATAAATTTTCACCTGAAATTGTAGAAGAGCATTGGGCTGGAGAAGACAAACTTTTAAACACGTTGAAAAAGGTATCGGAAACTGGAGATACTGTTTTAGGAAAATTACCGGCTCGTTCATTGCTTGGCCGATTTATCAAAACTTCAAAAAAAGCATGAGACAATAATTGTCTCATGCTTTTTTAAAAATTGATAATAGTAACTATTTTTGTTTGAGGTGGTAATAGTGGAATATTTTGAAGAAGCAAAAGCTATTTGGAAAAAATATGTTCCGCCGAATGGACAATCGGAAACCGTAGAAGGAGAATTAATTAGAGCTATTGAGAAGTTAAGATATGAGGCACAGAATAATGGCAATGCGAATTGGGATGTTGAATTTGTTCGATTCTGTGATTATATATGGGATTCTCTAAATGATGATGTTGTTTTTAAGCATGATGAGTTAAAAGAGATCAAAAATGATGTAGACGAGTTGCGAAATTCAGTTTCACCTGTTTTTGATGACGAATTGTATGATCGTATTATAGATCGTATAATCGAGTGGGGTCTGGTACATTATGGACCAATTAATAGAGATTTAGATCCTCTGCAATATAGATGAGAAAAGGGTATCCGTGAATTATCACGAATACCCTTTTTTAAGATAAGAAAATGAAGATTTTATCTAGCACTGCGCTTTTCTATATTATAATTTTTGAGCTTCTTTCCATTCCAAAAATTCATCGTATGTCAGCTGCTTATCTAAGATAGAGCCGTCCTTGCGGATTTCGATTACACGATTTGCAATCGTTTGAATGAACTGATGGTCATGAGAGGTGAAGATCATAGCACCTTTAAACGCGATTAAGCCATTGTTTAGGGCTTGGATTGATTCTAAGTCTAAGTGGTTGGTAGGCTCATCTAATAACAAAACATTACTTTCAGAAAGCATCATTTTGGATAGCATACAACGAACTTTTTCTCCTCCAGATAGTACGGAAGGCTTTTTCTTTACTTCTTCACCAGAGAATAGCATACGTCCTAGGAATCCACGTAAGAATGTCTCACTTTCATCATCTGGTGAATATTGACGAAGCCAATCAACTAGAGACGTTTCTGAACCGTTAAAGTATTTTGCGTTATCAAGAGGGAAATAAGCACGAGATGTAGTAACGCCCCATCTGATAGATCCTTCTTGTGGCTCTTCCTCTTCAGCTAGAAGACGAAGTAGAGCAGACTTAGCGAGCTCATCACCTAGCAAAATAATTTTGTCGTCCTTATTCATAGTGAAATTCATGCCAGAGAATAGTTTTTCGTTCTCTAATGAGTAACCAAGATCTTGAACTTGTAAAACGTCATTTCCAATTTCACGTTTCATAGCAAAGTTAACATATGGATACTTACGAGAAGATGGTCTAATATCATCTAACTCGATTTTATCTAACATTTTTTTACGTGAAGTTGCTTGCTTAGATTTAGATGCGTTAGCACTAAAGCGAGCAATGAAGGCTTGTAATTCTTTAATTTTTTCTTCTTTTTTACTGTTTTGATCTTGTGCCATTTTAGTTGCAAGCTGACTCGATTCATACCAGAAGTCATAGTTTCCAACATAAACTTGAATTTTACTAAAGTCTAAGTCTGCAATATGTGTACAAACCTTGTTTAAAAAGTGACGGTCATGCGAAACTACGATAACAGTATTTTCAAAGTTGATCAAGAAATCTTCTAGCCATTGAATTGCTTTTATATCTAAATGGTTGGTAGGCTCATCTAGTAAAAGTACGTCTGGTTTACCAAACAATGCTTGTGCTAAAAGGACCTTCACTTTTTCTGAACCTGTTAATTCAGACATTTTCTTTTGGTGCATACTATCTGGAATTCCTAAACCTTGTAGAAGGATTGCTGCTTCTGATTCAGCTTCCCAACCGTTTAGATCGGCGAATTCGCCTTCTAGCTCGGCTGCACGCATACCATCTTCATCAGAAAAGTCTTCTTTCATATAAATTGCATTTTTTTCATTCATTACTTCATATAAACGCTTATGACCCATAATAACTGTTTCTAACACATTATATTCTTCATACTCAAAGTGATTTTGCTTCAAAATCGCTAAGCGCTCATCTGGATTCATAATCACATTACCTTCTTGTGGCTCAATTTCACCTGACAAGATTTTGATAAATGTAGACTTACCAGCTCCGTTTGCACCGATTAACCCATAGCAGTTACCTGGTGTAAACTTTATATTTACATCTTCGAATAATTTACGATCGCCAAATCGAAGACTTACATTACTTACTGCAATCATACTATACCTCCTAAAATTCACAATGCTCTTATTATAGCATGTAGTTTAAACAAAAGCTATCAAACGTTGATATGTTGGGGTTTAGAGCTGAATTAATTAATGGAGTGCCCCAATTTTGGCCATACTTAATTGTAAAATATTTTTGAAACAAACTTACTGATTATTGTTCAAATTACAAATAGAATAAAAAAAATTGACTTAAACTTGTAATTTGAACCCAAAATGGCGATAAAGCTGAACGTAATAAATAAAAATGACTATTTTATTTTTTCCTGAAATTTCAAGTTGTAAAAACAAACAAATGTTCTTATAATAAATAAAAAGGAGGGAACAAATGTGCGTATTTCAATTTTGAATTCAATGAAAACAAATCAAGTATTTGAAATGATTTATATGAAAAACAACGGTGAAATCAGCAAGAGGAGAGTAAAAGTATTGAGTGCTTCAAAGGAAACATTCCAAGCCTACTGCTTTTTAAGGGGTACTAAAAGGATTTTTAAAATTAACAACGTATTAGCATTTGTCCCTGTCATTCATAAAGAAAGGACGGTTATTTAACAAAACTACTTGTTGTAGGAAGCTGTCTGAAGAACAATATACTTTTCATTCAAAGAAAATCAAAAAGCGGATGGCTTTAGATATTCTCTAGCTAGCTAATTAATAGTCAATTTAACATTTAAAAAAGAAAGGCTAATCATTTTTATTGAACCTTACTTATTACATTAAAGGAGAGTTTGACTTATGGGTTTTCATGATGCCTTTTTCGAAGAAGCAAAGAAATCAAAATATAATATTGATCCACGAAGAAATATTAAGTGGGGAACTTCAATGATGCTTCCAGAGCATGTAGCATTGCTACGTGATTATTACGAGGAAGTAAAAAGAGAGCCCAAACCAGAGTTAACAGAATATGATTACGTAACATTATCAGAGAATTTGGATATAGCTTATACATCCAAAAGTGATACAAAAATTAAAAGATGGAAAAATGGACAATTTGTTTATAATAGGGGAATTATCGAGGAAGTTGACTTAAAGCACAGGGTGATTCAGCTACAGGACCCATTTTATTTATTATCAATAAAAATAGATGAAATAGTAGATGTTACGATTATGGATTAAACTAAATGAATTTAAGAAGAATAAGTAAATAGAAGGAGAGGGTGTTGAGAAATAAATAGATAAGAAAACTAACAGTAGAATATTGATAAAATCAAAGATCAAAAAGAATTTTCTACCGAGTAATTTTTATCTTCTAACTTTATTTAATAAATAAATTCTCCTCCTACAACCCATCAACAATAACTTTAGGCTACAAGTTTTAAACCTACTGCAGCCCCTAAAACCATGCTTATAAAAACAATTCTTTTCCAATCTGAGGATTCTCCGTATAAAACCATACCCAAAATTGCTCCACCAGAAGCACCAATTCCTGTCCAAATAGCATAAGCTGTACCCATAGGAAGTGTTTTCATTGAATAAGCAAGAAGTATAAAGCTTGCTCCAAACCCTAAAATTAATATCACAAGCGTTTGCCAATTTCGATCTTTATGCAACTTACTTATCATTGCAACACCAAACATTTCACACAATCCTGCTAAGATTAAAGAAATCCAGGCCATTAGGATTCATTCCCTTCTTGAACTTTGTCGGGTGTAACTAGTTTCAAGCCAATTACTCCTGCTAACAAAAATAATATCAAAAGTACTTTTTCTACTTGGAACGGTTCGCCAAAAAATAGTATTTCAGAGAAGACAGTTCCTGCCGTACCTAAACCAACAAAAACTGCATATACAGTTCCTACTGGAAGTCTACGTCCAGACATGATCATTAAATAAAAACTGATAAAAATAGCAATGACGGTTCCAGCCCATGTCCAAAAGTCATCCGCATGTTTTAAACCAATAACCCAAAAAATCTCAAAGATAGCAGCAACAAATACCTTAATCCAGTCTTTATTCATCTAAAAGCACCTCCAAATTTATTATTACCAAAAATAAAAAAGCCTAGAAGATAACTGTTTAACAGTTTCTCCCAGGCTTTTATCCTTCCGTGACACAGCAAAGCTGTGAGTTTTCTCTCGGTCCAGACTAACGTAACTGTTACGGAACCCTAGAAAACATTTAAAGTATATAATTACTTTGTATTATACACATTTTAATACTAAAATCAATATTATGTTGAAAAAATTTTAATCCCTTAAGCATAAGCTCAGTCTGTAGTTAGCTTTGAGTTTTATTCCAATGCTTGCCGAGGAATTCATCTCTTCCGGATTGTGCACGATCTTCTTTATAGTGATCAGGACTTTTTTTATAAAAGTCTTGGTGATAATCCTCAGCAATATAAAAGACCTTGGCATCTCTTATTGTGGTAACGATTGGCTTAGAAAATTTACCGCTTTCTGCTAGCTGCTGTTTCGATTTTTCTGCTAGCTCTCGTTGGTTCTCATTATAAACAAATATAGCAGTACTATAGCTTTCTCCACGGTCCTGGAATTGCCCTCCAGCGTCTGTGGGATCAATTTGCTGCCAATAAATTTCTAATAGCTTTTCATAGGAAAAGATAGATGAATCATATTGTATTTCTACTACCTCTAAGTGCCCAGAATCACCTTTTTTTACCTGTTCATACGTAGGGTTTTCAATATGCCCACCCATATAACCTGAGGTTACTTTATGTATTCCGTCCCATGTATCAAATGGTTTTACCATGCACCAAAAACAGCCTCCGGCAAACGTAGCTTTTTCTATCATTTTTATATACCTCCTAATATAGTAAAATGATTTTACCATTACTTTTGAAGTTGTACAAAATTCTGAAACCAAGTTTATGAAAATACGTTATTATAAGAGTAGGCTACTAATGGCATTTAAGTGCCTTTTCATATAGCTGAGGAACTTAAGGGGAGATTTATAATGGATGAAGAACAAGTAAAAGAAAGAAGATACAAACCGAAGAAGAAGCTACGAAAAGGTAGAGTGATATTAACTATACTTATCGTTTTTGTATTAGTTATAGGCACTTATTCATTTTTACAATATAGAGCAGGATATAATTTAGCGAAGGAAACAAAAGTTCATCAAGAAATCGACTTCGAGGGTGACTCTTGGTCTAAAGGCGAGCGAGAAAATATTTTAGTCCTTGGTGCCGATTCAGGAGCAGGAGGGAAAGAAAAATCCAGAACTGACACGATGATGGTTATTTCCTGGGATAAGAAAAGTAATGATGTGAAAATTATCTCGTTCATGCGAGACATCTATGCAGATATTCCAAACTATCAATCATATAAGTTAAATACTGCATACTATTTGGGCGGTGTCCCGACTCTTCAGGCAACATTGAAGAATATGTTTGATATCCCGATACATCATTATGCCCTTATCGATTTTAGGAGCTTTGAGTCACTTGTTGATATTCTTGCGCCCGAAGGGATAAAAATGGATGTGGAAAAAGATATGTCCGAAAAAATTGGTGTGTCCTTAACTAAAGGGGAGCAACAATTAGATGGGAAGGAATTACTAGGTTATGCAAGATTCCGTGCAGATAATGAAGGCGATTTTGGGAGGGTTGCCCGACAACAAAAAGTGATGGAAGCTTTAAAGGATGAAGTGCTATCTATAGATAATATTTCTAATGTTCCTCAATTCTTAGGTGCAGCAGAGGGATATATCCAAACAGATTATTCAAGAAAAGATAAAGCTATTCGAGTGATGGATGCAATCGTTAGTGGAAAATTAGAAATAGACAAAATGACGATTCCTGTAGAAGGGAGTTATTCTTTTAAGAGCTATAAGCATGCTGGTTCTGTAATTGTCATTGATAAAGAGCAAAATAGGAAAGCAATAGAAGATTTTTTATCAAATTAGTAGCTTCTACATTTGATATTGAATCTTTACACTCGTAAAATAAGGGTATAGGAAAGGATGTTTGGTAAAAGTGGAACCAGAAAAGCCTTCTTTTTTCTCAACGAGATACATAAAGTTTTTAGGTGGGCGTAATACTATATTCACCCTTATATTGCTGTTGATGATTGGGTTAATCATTATGATTTATGATGAAATTTCCTTTATTTTTGTCCCGCTCACAGTTTTTTTGGGGAATGTTATACTACCAATCATTTTAGCGGTCATTGTTTATTATTTACTTAGACCGATATTGCGAATGCTAGAAAAAATTAAAGTTAAAAGAGTGCTCGGAATACTCCTGATCTTTTTAGCTTTAGTAGGAATTGTTACCTTATTGGTATTTCTTGTGTTTCCCTTTTTAAAAGCTCAATTTTTTAGATTGGCAGAAGAGCTCCCAGGTTATTTTATAGAAGTATTGAGTCAATTAGATTCATTTTTGAGAACAAATACTTTTATTAGCTCTTATTATTTACAAATAGAGAATGATGTTGCTAATCTGTTATATGATTTACCAAAGGAACTAGGAGCATTCTTCCAAAATACCTTCACTGGTATAGCAACTGGTATTTCATCTTTTATCGGTATACTTACTAGCTTCATATTAGCAATTGTCACTGTGCCTTTTATCTTATTTTACCTTTTAAAGGATGGAGAAAAGCTTCCTGCATATATTCTTAAAATATTTCCACCTCGTATGAGAGAGGATTTAAAATCGGTATTTACTAGCATAGACAAGCAAATTAGCTCTTACATCCAAGGTCAGATACTTGTTTCCATGTGCATAGGAATAATGATTTTTATTGGTTTCACCATTATTGGAATGGATTATGCATTATTGTTAGGCGTATTGGCTATGGTAACAAGTGTTGTCCCTTATCTAGGGCCAGTTATAGCTATTACTCCAGCAGCTATTATTGCTTTAGTCACATCGCCATTTATGTTGATTAAGCTCGCTGTTGTATGGACGGTTGTTCAACTGATTGAAGGGAAATTTATATCCCCACAAATTATGGGTAAATCACTACATGTGCATCCAATTACTATTATTTTTGTATTGATTACTTCTGGTGCATTATTCGGAGTTCCTGGAGTTATATTAGGTATTCCGGGGTATGCCATTTTAAAAGTTATAGTTTCCCATTTTTACACATTGTTTAAAAAGAGGTACAATAAATTTGAACCGGTTGTAGAAAAACATTATGAGTACACAAATAACAAGGTGGAATGAGAGTAATGGCCAAAAAATTTAACTCCAGTATAGAAGTAAAATCAATAAAGATTGATACAATTGTGGATCATCCTTATATCGAACACGGTATAAATCTTTCAGGAACTATCTATATTGATGGCGTACATGACTATGAGCAAATTGAAAATATTAAATTAGAAGTCTTTAAAGTGATTAATGGTAAAGTACCAAAGGTTGTTTCCAAGCATTCTATTGAACTGGTTGGTACTGTCGCATCTAAGGATATGCAAATGATTCCTTTTGAAATAATGCCAGATGAAAGATGGCTTCCAGATGGTGAAGAAGAAATGACTACACTTATCTTAAGAACGACCGTCTTGTTTGAAAATGGTTCCGAATACAATGATGAAGATGAAATACATTTTGATATTGAGGAATAAAAAGCAAAGAATCCCAGCATTTATTGCTGGTTTTTTTGTGGATAAAATTCTATTTGAAGACCACTCTATGTGAAAAGAGACTGCAGATTATTGCTTACAAGTGATATCTGCATCATAAAGGAGCAACCGATGAAAAAGTTAATTGTTTTGTTAATATTAGTTTTGTTGCCTTTAACTGCTTGTGGAGAAGATCGTACTTCAAATGATGTCCCACCGCCAGAAACGATCGATAATACAAGGGATAGTATTACCCCGGAATCAGGGAATGAAGAAGTTAATAAAGAAAATGATGAAGGAATGCCAAACACGAACGAGCTTAACGATCCTGGCTTAGAGGGCTTAAAAGGTGACGAATAAAAATTCACATTGTACAAAATAGTGGAATATGTTAAAATAGTCTTACATTAATGACCGGAGGTGAAGAAGGAATGAAAAACGCTGTGAATGCACATGGATTTATTTTGGGATTTTTATCCATATCCTGTGCGATTACTCATGGATTTACTAAGAACGGGACCAGTCTGTCCTTTTTTAAACAGTTACATGAAATTCACAGCTGATAAGCCATTCTTTCTGAACCACATTTAGGAGACTGCTCGCTTATGGAGCAGTCTTTTTGTATGCAGAAAAATGCTTCCAGCTATATTTTGGAGAGGAAGCGAATTAGAATGATATGTAAAATACAGGAAATTAGTAAAATGCTTGGTGGAAACACAATATTTGAGGATTTAACCTTGGATGTAAGGTCTGGAGAAAAATTAGGGATAGTTGGTAGAAATGGAAGCGGTAAAACAACTCTTTTTAAAATGATTGCAGGTATAGAAAAACCAGATCAAGGTACGATAACCTTCAAAAAGGGGACAAAAATAGGTTATCTTGCTCAAATCCCCACTTTTGAAAACCATATTACAGGGAAAGATCTGCTATATGATGCTTTTGAGGATATAAGGCTACTTCAGCAAAAGATGAGCGAACTAGAACATGAGCTTGCAGTAGCTGATTCTGAGATATTAGAAAAGCTCTTAAAACAGTATGGGGATATTCAGGAAAAATTCACTTTACAGGGTGGATACGGTATTGACTCGGAAATTGATAAAGTAATTCAAGGGTTACAGCTAAGTGGCTTTGTCAATCAGACTTTTTCAAGTTTAAGTGGGGGTGAGCAAACAAAAATAATGCTTGGACAGCTTCTTCTAACCAGACCACAGTTATTACTTTTGGATGAGCCGACCAATCATTTGGATTTGTATGCTATAGAGTGGCTGGAGGAATATTTGGTTAACTATTCAGGGACTGTAGTTTTAATTTCACACGACCGATATTTCCTAGATACGGTTGTCACTAATGTTGCCGATCTTGAGGACGGGATGTTAACACTTTATCATGGTAATTATTCTTCGTTTTTAATAGAGAAGGAAGAAAAGCTGACTCGTGAATTCCAGCAATATGAGGAACAACAAAAAAAGATAAAAAAAATGAGAGAAGCCATTAAGAGATTGAAAATTTGGGCTAATCAGGCTGTTCCTCCAAATGCAGGACTTCATCGACAAGCGAGAAATATGGAACGAGCTCTAGAACGTATGGAAAAGGTTCGAAAGCCTTTGATAGATCCTAAAAAAATGAACCTGACATTTGACGCAGCACCTAGAAGTGGAAAAGAAGTAGTAATAATGGAGAGCGTCTCCAAATGCTTTGGAGATAAAAAGATTTTAAATGACACAGATATGCATGTTTATTGGAAAGATCGACTTGCTATAGTAGGAAGAAATGGAACGGGTAAAACAACCATATTAAATATTCTCAGAGGGGAAGAAACAATTGATATAGGGGAAGCTCGATTTGGGAGTAATGTAAGACTTGGCTACCTATCTCAACATTTTGAGATAGGAGATCCAAAAGCTCGATTGATAGATATTTTCAGAGGTGAAGTGAACGTTAGTGAAGGAGAAGCGCGCCACATTTTAGCGAAGTTTATGTTCTACGGACCCGATGTTTTCAAAAGAGTTGCTGATTTAAGCGGTGGAGAAAGAATGCGTCTTCGTCTAGCACAGTTAATGCATCAAGACATCAATTGTTTAATATTAGATGAACCAACTAACCATCTGGACATTGATTCTTGTGAGGTGTTAGAAGAAGCACTCGATGATTTTAGTGGAACAATTATTGCTGTTTCCCATGATAGATATTTCTTAAATAAACTATTTTCAAGAACTGTTTGGCTAGAGAATGGCAAGCTTACAACTTATGAAGGCCCGTTTGAATGGGCAAGAGAAAAATGGGTTGAATTTAGCTCTAAACAAAATTCGGAGAAAGAAATAAAGGAGCAGCATCCCATAAAAAAATCACCAACCACTAAACAAGAAAATAAGGTTCCACTAGAGCACCAAATAAATGAGCTAGAGAAGATAATAAGTGACTTAGAAAATCAGATTAACTTAGAGGCAGACTGGTCAATCTATGAGTCATTAAGCTTGAAGAAATTGCACGCAGAAGAGCAGTTGGAACAATTAATGGAGAAGTGGTTAGAACTATGAGATTAATAGGCTATTCTTGAAAATGGGTTGATATAAATAAGAGACCATGCTAATATTATTTATTGACAAATAATTATAACAATTAAATATTCTTATCAAGAGAAGCGAAGGGATTAGGCCCGTTGAAGCTTCAGCAACCTCTGTTTTACAGAAAGGTGCTAACTCCTACAAGACATTATCTTGGAAGATAAGAGCTAAAGAGCAACTTTCTGCCCCTCTTTTCTTACATGGAAAGAGGGGCATTTTTGTTTGAAAAAAAGTATCTGGTTTTTGGTTGTCTAGCTCAGACTTTACCCACAAGGTTCAAGTAAAATCTGAATTGCTTTGTAATTGTATCTATGTTTTCACTGTACAAACGTTAGTTCTAGTGCTTTTCTATAAGGAGGAAATAAATTGCCTATTAATATTCCAAAACAATTACCGGCAACAAAATTATTAAAAGAAGAGAAAATCTTTGTAATGGATCAAGAAAGAGCATATACACAAGATATTCGTCCACTCAACATCGTTATTTTCAATCTTATGCCTGAAAAAGAAAAAACAGAGTTACAGCTACTAAGACTTTTAGGTAATACACCATTACAAGTAAATATAACATTTATGAATACAGCAACATACGAATCTAAAAATGCTAGTAAAACTCATCTAAATACATTTTATTCGACATTTGATGAAATTAAGGAAAAAAAGTATGATGGGATGATTATTACTGGTGCTCCAATTGAGCAACTTCCATTCGAAGAAGTAGATTACTGGAGAGAGATGAAGGAAATCATGGAATGGTCTAAATCGAATGTGACCTCAACGTTACATATTTGCTGGGGTGCCCAAGCAGCTCTTTATTACCATTATGGAATTGATAAATTTCCTCTTGATCAAAAGTGTTCAGGAGTGTTTAGGCACATTTTAATTGATCAGGTCGAGGATCTAGTAAGAGGATTTAATGACGAATTTAATGCCCCTGTATCGCGTTATACATCTGTTTCAAGAGAAGAAATTGAAAAGAATGAGCACCTAACCGTACTTGCCAATTCTGAGGAAGCTGGAGTCTTTCTTGTGAAATCGAATGACAACAAATATGTGATGGTGACTGGTCACTTAGAGTATGATGCAAATACTTTAGCAGAGGAATATAATAGAGATCTCAACAAAGGAATAGAGGTTCAGATGCCTAAATACTATTTCCCTAACAATGATCCTTCTAGTCAACCATTGAATACATGGAAGGCTCATACGCATCTATTATTTTCAAACTGGTTAAATTACTATGTATACCAAGCTACACCTTATGATTGGGAATAATATGTTTAATTGAACAGTCAGAAGGAAGTATTATTTGTCTTGTATATTAAACTCCTGTTTATTTAAACAGGAGTTTTTCCTATTTTTAGTTTTATTTATTCAGATATTAGGGAAAACAAAAGAGAAGAGACATTGTATTATGCAAAGAAACATATTTTTAAATGGAATTGATTTACACTTTATTGGAAGCGAGGTTAGGTCTATGAGTTTGACACCAAAACAAAGAATCGAGTTACATGGGTTTAATAATCTAACGAAAACACTAAGCTTTAATATGTATGATATCTGTTATACGAGAACCAAGGAAGAAAGGGAAAAATATATAGAATATATTGATGAGCAATATAACGCTGAACGCTTAACTAATATACTAACCAAAGTATCCGAAATTATAGAAGCGAATATATTAAATATTGCACAGCAGGATTACGAGCCGCAGGGTGCAAGTGTAACCATTTTAGTATCGGAAGGACCTGTCGATCAAACACCGATAGAATCATTTAAGCAATCTCCGGGGCCAATACCAGAAACTGTACTTGGTCACCTAGATAAAAGCCATATTACTGTTCATACTTATCCGG
Source organism: Psychrobacillus sp. FSL K6-2843 (assembly GCF_038626375.1). NCBI lineage: Bacteria > Bacillati > Bacillota > Bacilli > Caryophanales > Bacillaceae > Psychrobacillus > Psychrobacillus sp. FSL K6-2843. The sequence continues at coordinate 1,982,212 of NZ_CP152021.1, forward strand.
AATATCACCCGGATGAAGGAATCAGTACTTTTAGAGCAGATATAGATATTTCTACTTGCGGAGAAATTTCTCCATTAAAAGCACTAAATTATTTGATTCATTCCTTTGAAACTGACGTGATGGTCATGGATTATCGAGTGAGAGGGTTCACGAGAGATGTGAAAGGCCATAAATTATTCATAGATCACGATATTAATTCCATTCAAAATTATATCCCAGATGCTTTGCAGGAATTTTACCATATGATCGATGTTAACGTTTATCAGGAAAATATTTTTCATACTAAATGTAAGCTAAAGCAGTTTGACTTGAATAATTACCTATTTGGCTACAACGAAGATGAACTTTCAGAAGAAGAAAAAATATTGATAACGAAAAAGCTAAAAACAGAAATGGACGAAATCTTTTACGCAAAAAACATGACTCGATCAGATTAAATTGAAAAAAGCTCTGAGTAAATCACTCAGAGCTTTTCATTTGTGTGAAGAATGGACTTTATGACCGGATAGACCAAGTTTATGACCGGATAGAAAAATTTATGACCGGAAAGAAATTTTATAGCCGAATAAACCAGTTGTAAGACAATAGTCATAAAAAAGGTTGATTTATCATTTAATGTTCAGTGAACTACTTAGACGACTCTTACTTCATGAAATAATATGGCTGAAAATTAATATTCAGAAATATTCGAAACATTATAACCCTTTCTCCGTAAATGTTAGAAAGGGGATGAAAAGATGGACTTTTTAATAAACTTCATAATTATTACTTTGTTTATTAGCCCAATTATTGCACTCATTCACGAAGCTGGACACGCATTTTTTTTGAAAATATTTGGTGCGAAAGTAAGTGAGTTCTCTATAGGGAATGGTAATACACTTTTACAGATAAATAATTTTCTCATAAAAAAAGTTTACTTCTTTGGAGGAAGAGTTTTTTCAGAAAACCATGAGAAATTAAGTAAAAGCCAAAAAACATTTTATTACTTAGGGGGAGTTTTCTTTAACTTTATTTCTGCTATAGTACTTCACTTATTAACTGGTTATGAATTCCTAGTTTTTAGAAACTATTTGGATAGTTTTATTTTTGTATCGTATCTAACTGTTTTAATCAATCTAATTCCACTTAATACAATAATAGGTGCTACGGACGGTAAACAATTAATAGAACTATATAAGAATTAGTTAGAAGTTAATAGTAAAAACATATTGGAATAGACAGGATATTTCTGGAATGATAAACTTTAATGACCATACAATATTGGACGGCAAAGTGTAATGCTACCTTTATTTTGGATAAATTTTAATGGGAGTAGCTGCCAATAACATATACCTATTTTTAAATTTGTTTTTGTCTATAAAATGACGTACAAAATTATGATAGGAGTGTAATAATGATTGAATTAGACACAGAAAGATTAATATTAATTCCACTGACTGCAGAAAATCTAAGATTACTAATTGATAATCCAAAGAAAATGGAACAGAGTTTATCTATCAATGAATCAAATAGATTTCTTAGTTCGGATCTTAAACAAGCTATGGAAATTAGACTTTCAAAACTGTTAAGTGATGAAGAAAATTATATTTGGTATACCAATTGGTTAATCGTTTCGAAAGATCAAAACTGTAGTGTTGGTGGAGTAATGTTAAAAGGTCTTCCTAATGAAAATGGTGAAGTAGTAATAGGGTACTATACTCTTCCAGAATATCAAGGGAACGGCTATATGACGGAAACTATTAATAACATGAAAAACTGGTTGCTAGATCAGGCCGATGTTATGTATGTTATTGCTGATACGGATAAAGACAATATTCCATCGCATAGAGTTTTAGAAAAATGTGGGGCGAAAATTTATAAAGAAACAGATGAATTATATTTTTGGAGATTTGTTTAAAATAAATTAACGTAGGATGAAACGAGGCATCATTTGGCAATGGTGCCTCGTTTTTTTGTATTATTACCAAGGTCTATAGCATTAATAGTTGTTCCCAACATTCTAGTTCTATTATAGGTGCATAAGTAAATATGAAATTTTGAAAAGTAGAAGTATAACTGAGATTGTGATTTTTAATTGAAGATGTGTTTCATTTCGATGATTTGTTTATCAGTGTGAAATATTAAAATTCTACTAACGAAAAAGTTTAGTATAAGAGGTTGAATATAATATGCTTTATTCTGTATAATAATTCATATAAACGGACATATGAGGGTATTTATTTTTACTTTTGAGAGAAGTGTTCATTGTGAGTTTGTATTTTGCTTATGTAATGGTGGGACTTGCCATTGCAATGCCTGTAGGCGCAATTACAGTCGAAATGACGAAGCAAGGATTGAAAAATGGATTTATACATGGATGGGCAGTAGGGTTAGGTGGTATGACAATTGATTTTGTGCTAATCATTTTACTATCAACAGGACTTGCTTCTATCTTAGCGCTGCCTATTATCCAAATTCCGATGTGGCTTATTGGTGCTCTGTTTTTATTGTACATAGGTTACGATTCAATTAAAAATGCTGATAAAGATATTACTTTATCTGGAGAAAAAGTAACAAAGTCTTTTTTTAGTTCATTTAAGAACGGACTTCTTGTGGCCATATCTCCAGGGAATCTAGTTTTTTGGGTAAATGTATTTGGAGTAGTACTTGCTAAAAACTATGCCAGCGATGAAAGTCATTTTTTCATTGTTGCATTAGGAATTTTAAGTGGAATATTGCTACACGACATTGGATTACTCACTATTATATCGATTACAAGGAAAGCACTAAATAGAAATATGATTAAATGGTTAACAATAATATCGGGGATATTATTAATAGGTTTTGCGGGATATTTTGTTTATGAGTTCATTCAAAGTTTGAAGTTATATATATAATACTTTTTCACGAACGGGTGCTGAAGTTACACAAGACCATCATTATCGATGGTCTATTTTTACATTATAAATAACAAGTAGAATTCGTTGAACCACTGTGAAATGTTACAGGTTAGTTGAACAAGCTGATAAACTTTTTGCAATGAAAATATGAAGTAGATGAGGTATGTATGGAATGGGAGAAGAGGAACTTGTATTACTCTTTAAAAATGGAGTTTCTGATTTTAAAAGATGGGCTCGCAAAGCTGATAAATCCTCTGAAGAATGGGAAACAGAATACCCAAACTGGAACTGGCAATACCACGACACAGGAAATTTACTTAAAGAGTTATCAGTTGAGCGATGGAACGAAGAACTTATTGAAGATTTTCTTTATATACTAGCAAGAGATAATGAAGTCGAGAATATCATAGAAAACCTTATAGACATACCTAATCAACTTTTATCATTAACTAAGTATGCTTTAATTTATAGTGATGCCGATGCAAAATGGCAAGTTGCTTATGGTCTCGGAGAAATCAAGGGAGATAACTTATTGATAAGAATGTATTTAAGTGATTTTCTAAATGATGAACAGGAGTATGTGCGAAGGCGTGCTTCCTTTGCTTTAGATAAACATGGAACACAATAACTAACTTATGATGTGTTTAGTTTTATGAGCTAATTAGTAAACAATATTGGTCAACATACGGTTTGGTACTATTTCTCATTGTATGATTAACATTATATGGAGAAAGCAAAAATAAAGAATTTTTTTCTCTTGTGATGTATATTGATTATTGAGGAGGGATCATTCTTGACTAACGAAGAAATAAACAAACTATCGGATGTATTGTTACAAAGTCTGTATGAGTATCATTTTGCTAATAATGGAGGAAGCTATGTATTACCTAAAGCAATGGTAAATACTGATCTCAATAGCAAACAAGCTATTGAATACCTTATTGAAAAGGAATATGCCATAGATAACGGGCAAGGGTCAGATAACCTAGTTTTAGCGATAACAGCGCAAGGTATGGACTATATTAAAAACAAATAAGTGTATCAGCAGAGGAACGTCCACAGGAGGCGTTCTTTTTATTTTATCCAACTAACTCGAGGGGGGAGAATGATGGAGGGAGTGAGTGTATGGGACGAAATTTTTGGATAATGGAATTAAATCGATTAGAGTACTTTTAGCGATTATTGGAAAGGTATATGCTCCGTATAGTAAGAGAGGCCATGTGGTAATCTTTCTTTCATGTTATTAGACATGGTAACAGGCCATATTCGACTTGCTTAACTTGCATTCCGTCCAATCTCATTTAGATGGCCTTCATTTTTAGTTCAGCTAGATAACTTATCTTTTTCCCATAGAAAAACACCTCCACGTAGATAAGTTAGGTATTGTTATACCCGATTTTCAAGGAAAGGTGTTTTTATTTGTCTTATTTCTTTAGGTCACTGCATATTGCAGATTTCAAGTATTTGTTACCTTTTTTTTGGTTGATTATCACTTAACGGCACTCTCGTTATGTCCTGGTACTAACCCAGCTCAAGAACACAAATGAACGACGATAGAGAATTGTTTCACGATATCCGTAGCAACTTTGGCTAAGGTTTGCTCAGCCATTCGAGTGGCGATGTATGGAATGGAGTCCAACCTTCTCGATATCTTCTTTGTGGGAGGATAGTCTAGTAGCCACCTCTTGATTTAGCACCTGTTCAGTAAGAAATTCTATATGAGTTAGAATGGTTTTTACCAAAAGTCGTTGATGAGCCTCTAAGCGCTAGTTCCAGTTCAGTTGGAAATTCGTATAATGACCTTGGCAAACGAATTAGAAGATTATAAGATTGTTTGTTGGCTATTATATGCGTTCTGAAGTGTCCATAGATGTTTCTGCTGATTATTCAAATTCATTCTTACGATTTTTGAAAAAGTCGTAGAAAAATCTTACGTTTTCAAGTTCAGTCCATATATATGTTCTCAAAATGGGTGCGTCAAGACTATAAATTTTAGCATCTAGTGTTCCCAACATAAATGGAGAGTGTGTCGCTATAATAAACTGACAGTTAAAAAATCTTGCCAGTTTATTGATTTCTTCTGCCAGCTGAATTTGGTTTGTAGGTGAAAGAGATGTTTCAGGTTCATCGAGCAAGTATAATCCATTTGGGACTAGATACTCATCAAATATCTGGATGGATGTCTCACCGTTAGAATACTTTTCATTAGAAAACTTCATAATCTCGATTTGTTTGTACATCTCTGAAGAATGTTTCAACTTTTCCAAATGCTCCTTAGTATATCCCAATCGAGAGTGTTGGTACAGGTAACCTTCCTTAAGAACTGCCTCCTGCTGAATCTTCTTGATCTCATATAAAATATCTTCGCTTTTGATGTACAAACTATGCGGTATTCGATCTGACTCTCCGTCACTCTTATTTTCACCTAGGCCGTAAGAACAATCCGAAATGTAATCTAACGGGTATTTGTTATAGATATTATTTGTGATTTCCTCAGCCCCTATAATTTTCAGCTTGTTTGCCATTAAATTTAACAGAGTGGACTTACCAGAACCGTTGTTACCATACAATACTGTAATGTTATTGAAGATTAACACTTCTCCAGTTATTTTTCTAAACACATTGTATGGATAGGCATTTGGATTCTCGACTGTATGAGGAGGAAGTTTGAAACTTTTCAGATATATCATACGGGTAAACCTTCCTTTTGGAAAAATGAATAGCTATCATCAATAATATCATCTTTTTACCACGGTTCCAGAAATTTAGTGTGAGGGTTGAATTATGTTTTTCATAAATGCTTATTCTCCTAAAGTATAGGAAAAGCTAAGTCTTGAGGTATTACAGGGTTGTATTAGACTAACTAAAGCGCACGATGATGGATACCTATTAAATTTCTATTAGCTGCTTTTAAACACAATCGATTCTCAATTCTAACAGCCAGTTTTTTACTTTGTATTAATTATTGATCAACTGGACCTCAACTCGACAAGGTTATAAGTTATTACTTTTTAACAGTTTGTCTAAATGGTCAACCAGTTCATTTATGGCATTTAATAGTGTTATGGTATTGTAGCTAAGAATCATGATTATGTTTTCTTCCATCTTGTCTGGTAGATATTTGCATGTTTTTTGTGCGATCTTAATTAACTTCTTTTCTCCAGGGTGTGGCAACTCGTTAATCGCAAATAAGATATCAAAGTAACTTGCAAGTAATGCAGCAACCCTATGATTTATACTTATATAGTCTTTTCTTTTTAAAGCTTTCTCGATTTGACAATAGTAGGATGTAACACTGTCTCGCAATAAAGGGTAATTTTTGTTAAGGATATTTTCTTTTAATTCTTCTGGAAAGGTTACGTTAATTTTATCCTGTAGTTTCTTTAATTTACCATTTTGGTCATATAGTATTTTGGAATTTAAATAATTACTCCATAAGCAAGTGGAGTAACCGACTTGAGCCTGGAAATTCATTACCATGTTCATAAGTTCATTCTCAATGCCAGCATAATTTCTATATATAATTTCTATACCAATATTGGGTTCATTTAGCGTTCCATCATCTTCTGTTTCCCAATACTGGTTATTAATCTCCATATAATCAGAAAACGGTTCTAACAATTTTTTGCGAGTGCTGGTAGGGATTTCTTGATCACTATATATATACAAATCTATATCAGAATGTTCATCTTGGCTATTTGTTGAAAGAGAGCCAGAGAGCACAACACCTTCCACTTCTTCTAACTGAGAAAATACAGATGAAATCTTCATAATCATGTCATTAATAGTATTCATTTTGGATTTCTTCCCATCTCTTTTTATTTTTTTGTATTGTCCCAATTATAGGGTATTTATGGGATGTAAACCATTTTTATATTAGTAGATTGCTAACATTAAAGCACTTCATATTTCTAACTACTATATATAAGATTGTAAAATAAAAAAAATAATCCCATCTAAACGTTGTTCCATTCTGTTTTGGTAAAAAACAGCTCAAATAAAATTTTGGCACAGATAATCGGTATAGAAGGTTACTGTGACTCCGAATACAAATCTTTTAGTTTTTTAGCAACCAAACAATCTTTTCCACACTTTTTGTTCATCATTAATTGCTAATATTGCATAATGAAACTTTTCTAATTCGTCTAATAAAATTACAATCAGATAGTTTTATCATTTCTATATGCCTTCTTATTCAACTAAAATAATCCTTTAGTTAACATCCAAGTATAATAAGAATTTTATAACAATTAGAGATGGAGTTATTTCAATTGATTACATTTGAATAATATCTTGTTGAACTAAAGTGTGCTTTACTTAAAGAAGGAGTAAAGCCTTTTTTATTGAACAAACGGTGCAGTTTAGTTGAAGAAGCAATGATATAATATCTTATTAAATTCTCTAATAAGAATAGCTTTTCAGGAGGAACAAATGATTGAATTAAAGCATACAAAGTCTGATACTGCAATTATTTTAATACACGAAATATATGGTATTAACCAACATATGAAAAGTTTTTGTGAATTTTTATCAGAACAGAATTTTGATGTTATTTGTCCAAATTTATTAGGAAGTGATGTACCTTTTGATTATTCTCAAGAAGAATTAGCTTATCATCATTTTATGGAGAACGTAGGTTTTGAAAATGCATTACGTAAAATAAAAGCTGTATTATTGGATATTAAAAATAAATACAAAAGAATATATGTTGTTGGGTTTAGTGTTGGTGCCACTTTAGCTTGGTTATGTAGTGAGGAAGAATCTGTTGATGCAATAGTTGGGTACTACGGTTCACGTATTAGAAACTTTGTAAGCATTACACCGAAATCACCAACAATGCTATTCTTTCCAATAGAAGAAAAATCATTTAATGTCGATGAGTTAATTTCAGTTTTAGATAAAAGAAAAATTAAGATATTTAAATTTAGAGGTCAACATGGATTTGGTGACCCTTATTCTTCTAATTATAACAAGGAGTCAGCACAAAAAGCATCTATCCAAATGGTGCTTTTCTTTCAAAATTTACTTTAATTCCAATTAATTGTCAAAGGTAAGATAAAGACAACAACAAGTAAATCACTAGGAGTGTTGTATTGAAATTTTTTTCTAAACTTTTTACAAGCACAAATATTAGTAGTATGGCTATGTTTCTTGGGTTTTTAACTTTATATACTATTATTTCAGATATAGAACCAAACATATATATTATTGCAATCATTACAATTCTTTTTTGGATGGCTAATTCATTGCAAGTTATCAAAGAAAAAAGGTAGAACATTAATACCTTCTGTCTAGTTTTTATTAACCTACATAGGCAGTTTAGTTGAACGAAAATTTAGAAAACTAATTGATATAATTGGATAAATAAGGTAAAGTAAGAATTGATAACAATAGGAGGATTAAATATGAATTTTACGATAACTGGGCATGAATTGAATCAATATCAAGATATGAAGAAGTTAGACATTGTAGTTATACAAGCTATGTTAAATGAACTACAAAAGGAAAAAGTAAATAAAAGAAAAGTAATCATCTTAACTTCAAATTGTTATATAGTTACTGACAAAATCAATACAGAAGAACCTGATAAAGGGAAATTACCTTTATTAGATCGTGCGGTACTTGAATCAGAGGAAATAATATTTAGAATGGATAATCAAAAGTTTATAAATATGACAGGTATGATTTTACTAAATAATGTTGAAATAATTCCTTTTACACATCCCGACAAGGTAATGAAAAAAGAGAGTTTTATACTCTTTACCGATCAAATAATGGGAATTACTCTTTCAGAGGAGTAAAAGATTAAAAATACTTTTTATTGAACTAACGCAAGCAGGATGTATTTACTAACTATCAACAAGTCCCTCAATTTGAACTGCCCCGTAAATGTTAGTTGGTGTCTAACATTTACGGGGCAGTTCATTTCGATGGTCTATTTTTATGATCAAACATTAGAAGTGACCTCACTAATACAATGTGAAATGTTACACTTAAAATAACACAGCACTTTATTAGAGATTAGACATTTTTATCATATTAGAGAAAAGAGGGAGTTAAATGACTAATTTTTTCTTAATACTTATGGGCTTTTTTATGGTAAGTGCAAATATTATCGGATTTCTATCATATAAAAAAAAGAAAAATTTATATTTTGCCGCTTTTATAATTTTGTTATTAGCAGTTTTATTTGGGGCAATCGGTGGTGCAATAGCAGTATTTATGATTCGTGATGCTTTTGCAATATTTTATGGTTTGCAACTAGGACAATATCTAATAGTAGATAGTGTCATCGTTTTTTTTATTGCAATTTTAGTAACTTTAATAAAGAAATTTAGTCTGAAAAATCTTATTCACGATTATATATTCAACTATCGTGGCGCTTCAGGTAAACAGGATCAATACTTTTATGTTGCATTTGACACAAAAAGCGTCAAAAAAGAGCATCAAAATTCGATGCTGAGCAACCTTATTTGAGCATTTCCAAACTGTAATAACATAATTTATACGAAAATTAATCTGTTTTATTCTTTTTTTATACAATAAAACTAATCTTTTTTAACTGTATATCTAACTTGTTTAAAGACTAAGATATCTCCGTTTTCAGTATCATCGGTAGTTTGCCAAAGTTGAACTTTTGGCCTGTAGTCCGTCCTATGAGCATCTTTGATACCCTGAATGTCAAGTTCATAGGGTTCATCATTTTTAATTTTTTGTTCAAATACTTTTTTATTGGCAACAAAAATAAAAGTCACTTTATTTTCATCAATACCCTCCGTCATAAATTCTAATTGACTATCTTTTGTTGTAATAGTTGGTGTTAATAATTCAATACTTCCGTTTCCAGTTTCTTGTTTAATAGCAATTTCATAATTAGCTCTTTCACTTGAATCTATAGAATTTTCTATTACACCTGAACATCCAGGTAATGTGATACCAGCAGAAAGAATAAAACTTAATCCAATTACCTTTTTCATGAGATTACCCCCCTCGACTTAATATCGTGATATGAAAAAAATGAGCAAAGAAAGAACAGGCATAATACCCGTTCTTTTCGTGTTCAAACTGTTATACAACCGGTTCGTCTGTTCCCCATTGTTTTTTCTTTTGCTCGACGTCTATTTCTCCACCTTTTTTCTTCATGCTTCGTTTTATAATGACAAACCAAAGCTGTGCAGAGATATAAATGGATGAATATGTTCCTGCCAATAAACCTAAGAACAGTGCAAATGAGAAGTTTCGAATTGCCTCTGCACCAAATAGAAGTAGGGAAACAACAACAAATGCAATATTCAACACAATGTTTACTGAACGAGCAAGCGTTTGACGAAGTGATTTATTTACAATTTCCGCTAACTCATTTTCATTATTAATTTTCTTCACTCGATTTAAGTTCTCACGTATGCGGTCGAACGTTACGATTTTGTCGTTTATCGAGTACCCGACAATTGTTAGAACAGCAGCAATAAAGGTTAAGTCAACTTCAAAACGAGTAAAACTGAAAATTGCTACCATGAGAATGATATCGTGTAAAACACCAAGTATTGAAGCAATCCCCATTCTCCATTCAAAACGAATTGCTACATAGATAATAATTCCAATTGCTGCATAGATTAATGCATAAATCGCGTTTCTTATAAGTTCTTTACCAACTGTATTAGAAACTGCACTTATATTTGGCTCAGTTCCAAACTCAACCTTCATTTCTTTTTTCAATTTCAAAATTTCATCTTGAGAAAACTCATCTACATAACGAACTGCGGCGATATTTTTCGTATCACCAGAAATAACAATATCGTCAGATGGATAACCTAAGTCTTCCATATAAGTTAAGACTCGTTCTTCAGTTAGTGGCTCGTTTGTTAATACTTCAACTCGTGTTCCACTGGCAAAATCAATACCTAAGTTTAATTTAAATATACTTAATATAATTACTCCAATTAAAATAAAAATAATCGAGAAGGTGAAATATCGTTTACGTGAGTGCACGAAGTCAAATCTATCAAAATTTGTTGAAAGATCAAGTGAGCTGATATTTTCTTCGATCGAATGAACTTTTGAACTCCTAACACCGAACCAACCAATTTTATTATCGAAATATCCACTTCGAATAAGTAATCCAAGTAAAACTCGAGACCCCCAAACAGCAGTAATGAAGCTGACTAAAATACTGATAATTAAAATCGTTGCAAATCCTTTTACAGAACTTGTCCCGAAGTAGAATAATACGACTGCTGCAATTAGTGAAGTTACATTCGCATCAAGAATGGCAGACCATGACGATTTTGTTCCTTCTTCGAAAGCTTGTTTAACAGTTTTACCAATTCGAATTTCTTCTCGAATTCTTTCAGCAGTTAAGATATTCGCATCAACTGCCATTGCAATCCCTAAGACTAGCCCAGCAATTCCAGGTAACGTAAGAACTCCGTTAATCCAATCAAATACTAATAAATTTAAATACACATAAACAACTAACGTAAGATTTGCTACAATTCCTGGTAGACGATAGTAGAACATCAAGAATAGTAAAATAAGTAATGCTCCAATAATTCCTGCATTGACCGTCGATGATAATGCATGTTCACCGAATTGTGCCCCTACGGATGTCGAATAAACTTCAGTTAGTTTAACAGGTAAAGCACCAGCGTTTAAAACACCTGCTAAATTCTTTGTTTCTTCAACTGTGAAGGATCCTGAAATTTGAACCTCTGAAGTATTCAAAACTTTACTTACTTGAGGTGCAGATATAAATTTAGGTTTTTCTTTTGATACTTCTTCTTTGAAAGAATCAACACCCTCTTCAAAGTCCAACCAAATTACAAGGACGTTGTTTGGAGCTTTAGCAAGAATATCTTGTGTTACTTGAGCAAATTTATTTGCGTCCTTTAATTGTAATGACACGATAGGTGCTCCATTTTGATCGAAAGAATCATTTGCACCGCCCTCTTTCAAGTCATTCCCATCAAGCATTAAGTTATCATCAGCGTCACGGAATGTTAAATTTGCTTCTGTTGATAATAATTTACGTGCAGAGGCTTCATCATCAACGCCGGCTAATTGAACTCGAATTCGATTTCCTTCTTCTACTTCAATAACCGGCTCATTAACACCTAATACGTCAATACGATTTAAAAGCGCATTTGCAGTAGCCGCTACATCCTTTTCGGTTATTTTGGGACCATCTTTCAGTGGCTCAACTTGATATAAAACTTCAAATCCACCTTGTAAGTCTAAACCTAATTTAATATCGTTTAAGATTCCCTTTGTCGTCGTGCTCATAGAAGCACCTAAGACTACGATAACAAGGAAAAATGCGACAATACGCCATCTTGTCTTCATATGTAATTCTTCCTCCTCGCTTTAAGTAACGCACAAATCTATAACAAACGAGCGCAGCTTAAGACCGTCACATTTATTTGATAACCGAGTTACATACAACAACTTTTAAAGATAACCTTTTAATGTTTGCGCCTGATATGCATAAATGATGTCCAACTTATGGATTTAAAGTAAAGATACAACAATTTCATTATGAAACACATTGAAAAAAGAGTCAATTTTACTTTACAGAATAAATAAACTAGAAAGTGAGTTATTCCAAGAAAATAAACTCTTTTTGTTGTTTACCGAGTACTTTACTTCGAGAGGGAGTAAAGCATTATTTATTGACCTAAGCAGAAGCTAAGCTTAAAAACAAACTGGATTTTTTAAATAAAAATGGGAAAAATGAGTAAAATTGCAACCTAAATTTATTTTAAACGTATTAAAGGAAGGTTAGTACACAGTTTTAAGTGGAGGGAGTATATGAGTGAACGATTTGAATTAAGTTTTAAAAATAAGGAAGTAAGAATATGGTTTTATGTGATGTTACCGACGTTTATAATAGGAAGTATCTTTATATTTTATGGGCAACAAAAATATCAGTATATTCCTTTTTTATTGTTAGTAATAGCATGGTCTATCTTTTATTTATGGCGTTTCTTTTACCGTAAGAAAAGAAAGAACAGTGAGAAATTCTTCTTAAACTAACTGAGGCAGTTTGTTTTAGGAGGTTAAGTGATAATTACGATGTTTTTTGGTTGTAATCTTTCCTAGGAAGTGGTGTTATTTTGAAGGAAAGAAATAAAGCTCTCCTTATAGCGTTGGCGGTTGTTATGAATGTAATATGTGTATATTTATTTTTTTACATTTGGGAGATGATTGATCAAGGGGAGTATAGGAAATATGATAATGGTGTTACTATTGAGGTAAATAATTTTAGTGATCAAAATCTATCTGATCTTATATTTTCATATAGCGTCAATCAGTTGGATTTTAAAGAAGTAGGAATGATAAAAAGTCTAAAAGCTGGAGAATCAACCCAAATAACTGGGAGCAGCAAAGAGATAAAATCAAGTGATACAAGCTTGTATTTACATTATTACATTGATAATGGTGGAAAAGCAGTGAATAGTTTAGCTTATTTTTATACTGTAGAACCTAAAAAAGCTGTCATTGTTTTAGATATCCATGAAGTAAAACCTCATGGATTTTTAAAGTTTGAATATAGAGGTTATAATGGTTGGACTCAATATGGTCCAGATGAAATTAACTATTGAATAATGAATTATTCAATAATTAATCATTAAGCTATCAGAATAATTCATGCAATAAAAAGCACCTTAAAGGTTACATTAGTTAAAAACCTTCTTAAAGTAATATATGAACATCAAATTATAAACAAGTTCCATTACAATTAAAATAGTTAAATCCATCAAATTTGTTTCATCCAGTAGGAGTTATGGGATGGAGCAATGAGGGATATATAACAGCTTTCTGTTCTACATTTAGTCGTAGGTTTAAAGCTGTTTCGGTTGGAGGCGGAATTATTAATTGGAGTACACATTATGTAAATACCGATATCCCTTATTTTATTAGGATGTATTTAGGAAATAATCCATGGAATGATCCTGAGATATATACTAAAACGTCACCAATGACATATATTAAATCAGCCCGTACCCCCACTTTAATCCAACATGGAGAAAAGGATGCAAGAGTTCCAATTCCTAATGCATATGAGCTATATCAAGGATTAAGGGATATGGAAGTTGATACAGAATTAATTATATTTAAAGGAATGGCATATAGTTCAGACCAACCAGGAATTAATGTGGCTATTATGAAGCAGAATTTGATGTGGTTTTCACACTATATTCTTGGAGAAAAAAAGATATTATCAGAGGATGTAAAATGATAAAACAATCTTCATAGAGAATTGTTTTTTCTTATTTAACCTGTGATTACAGCTCTCTTTCATTTTGTGGCAGTTTTCCTTGTTCAATGGGAGAGTAGTGGAAAGGCCATTATTTATAAAGTCTTCTAGTCAAAGAGCGCTATTATGGACTTATGAAAAAGCCCAATTTACCATTTTTAATACTATGAAATTGATCTAGTAACAGTTGGATCTGGTTTGAAATAGTTTCAAAAATAGTATTTTGGGATGTCAAATTGTGTAGTAGGTTACTTATAAAAACAATAAAGGAGTAGTTTAAATATGTTTATTCCTAAATATTTTAAAGTCACAGACATGGATGAAGTCAAAGAGTTTATTCAAACGAACTCTTTTGGAACACTCGTTACAACAAAACAAGGGAAACCTATTGCCACACATATACCTTTGGAGTATAGAAAAAAAGGCGATGAATATTATATTACCGGACATATGGCATACGGGAATCCTCAGTGGAGAACATTCGAAGCATGTGAGACCGCACTTGTTATTTACCAGGGGCCGGATGCGTATATTACTTCTTCATGGTATGGTCATGAAAATGTTCCAACATGGAATTACCAAGCCGTACATGTATATGGAAAACCGGTTGTTTTAGAGCAAGACGAGTTAGAACATGACCTGGTTATGTTACTAGAAAAATATGAAAAACATCGGAAAAATCCAATTTTATGGGACAAACTTTCACCGGGGCTATTGGAAAGGGAACTTAAAGGTATTGTGGGATTTAAGATTAAAGTACAAGAAGTTCAAGCTGCTTATAAATTAAGCCAGAATCGAAATGAAGAGGATTACCGCAACATCATTGAACAACTACAGAAGGAAGAAGATTTGAATTCTCATCAATTGGCGAAAGCGATGAAATATAATAAAAAATAAGAGGAATTAAGAAGATGGTTTGTGTAGATTTCTCTTATACTAATGGATGGTTTAGTCAAGTGAGCGAAGGATTATTCCCAATTTAATAGAATTATAGACATAGGGTGTTTTACAAATCGTGCAGGGTTAGTTCAATAAGAAGGTATTTAAAATGTACGTTAAAGTCATATCATTTGGGGATTCATTGAATGTAAATTGTGTAGAAAGGGGCGGTTACATTGAGGAAAGCAATAAAAATAGGTATTATTTTTGTTTCTATTTTGCTTTCAGGATGTAATACGAACAAAATAAGCAATGCTGAATTTACTAACACTACACCCGCCAAAATTAAAATAGAAAATTTAACCTATTTAATGACCGATGAAGTTTTAGCTACTAACGAGGTTGAAGAACAAATAGGCAAGATCACTCGAATACAAGAAATTGTGTCGTACTCTGAAGACGAAAACCCATATAAAAGCCCCAGTAAAATTTTTAAAATAATTAATACTGATATCGAAGAGGCAATAGCTATTAAAGTTAGTGACAAGTTATATAAAGCATATATGGAATGAACTTAGGAAAAGTTTCGGAGTTAGATGAAATTCCTTATTGAACTACCATGAAAAGTAATTTCTTCAATGACCGGGCTTAAAAAGAGCTCTGCTTAATCGTAATGAAAAAGAGGAGAGAGGGCTTTAATAAACGAAAGGTACTGGTATTTAAGATGAAAAAAATTAAGTATTTAGCCTTTGGGATTAGTATAGTTTTATTATCATTCTATCTTTATAAGAATTTCATATATTATAGTATTCCTTTCAACCCTATTAAAGAGTACTCATCTGAATCCAAGATTGATTTTTTTATGACAAAAAATATCCCTGATGGTGAAGGAATCAATACAAAATGTAAGGATACAAATACTTGTGACTTAGTTTTGGAATATTTTGGCGATCTAAAATTAGTACCTATAAAGGATAAGGCAGCATATGAGATGTTTAAATATGAAAATAGCACTTTTTATACAGGAATGTTGACGTTTAATGAATCGGATAAGATATTAATCTCGGATATATCTATAGACTCACCTAATATCCTTCATATCAGTTCTACTATAGATGGTTTCAAGAGTGGATATTATAAAATTGTGGATTCTACTTTTGACTATAACTATATTTATGATTTAATTAGTGAGACTGAGGCATGAAACTCTGTTGCTCTCCATTAGTTACCTTTCCGCCCGCCCCATACTATTTTGCAACCCCAGAAAATGTTATAAAAAAAGAAAGATTTTGTCTTTAAACCGACCTTATAACTGGGAACTCTATTTTCTTATTCAACTAAAGCAGCAGTGTAGTTGAAGGAGGAGAAGGAGGAATATACAACTTCTTTATAGAAGTTGTATTCTCAGCAAGAAAATAGTGGAGGGGATTAAATGAATGTGGAGAAAATATATGGTGATTTACCTATCTTAGAAACAGAACGTCTTATTCTTAGAAAAGTCACTTTAGAAGATATTCAAGATATGTATCTATATGGTTCAGATGAAGAAGTATCTAAGTATGTAACTTGGAATACCCATGAAACGATATCTGATACAAAAGGCTTTGTTGAATTTGTATTGAACAAATATGAAAACAAGCAGGTTTCACCGTGGGGAATTGAATGCAAGGAAAATGGAAAATTTATCGGGACTATCGATTTTGTTTGGTGGCAACCAAATAATAAAACTGCTGAAATCGGATACGTTATTTCAAAAGATTATTGGAGAAAAGGTTTAACTAGTGAAGTAGCGAAAGAAATAATAAAATTTGGTTTTGAAAAAATGGATTTAGTTCGTATACAAGCAAGGTGTGATGTAGAAAATATCGGATCAGCACGAGTAATGGAAAAAGCAGGAATGTCTTTTGAAGGGATCATTAGAAAAGGTATATTTGTGAAAGGAATGCATCGAGATTTAAAAATGTACTCTATCTTAAAGGAAGAGTTTAATTATTCCAATGAAACTCGAACTTGAAGATAAAATTTCTTTTTCAACTTACAGGTGCTTTACTTCAAGAAGAAGTAAAGCTATTTTTTTGAACTACGTATCAGGTTCGCTGAAGAAGTAATCTCTTATTTTGGAGAATAAGGAGAACACCTATATGAAAAATACAATTGATTACGACAAACTCATTGAAGTTGCTTTAGGACATTATGGGATTACTGATTTTTCATCAATATTTATAAGACAAAACGACAATATCACATTAAAAATAGAAAATAATGAAAATAACAATTGTTATGTTTTGCGGATTCATTCTCCTATTACTCCTGGGCTATATGGTGTACAGCATACCTTTGAAGGACTAAACTCGGAAGTGGAATTGCTAAATAGTTTAAACGAACAAACCTCTTTAACTTTACAACAACCAATTAAAAACAAAAAAGGAAACTTGGTTACTACAATTGTTGATACTGATAATAATTTAATTCAATTGGCAACACTCCTCACTTGGAAAGATGGTGATGTATATACTGGGGTGGAAATAAATTCAAAAAATATTTCTTATGAAGTAGGAGTTGTATTAGCTAAAATACATAATTTCTCAAATAACTGGATTATTCCACAACCATTTATCCGCCCAGTCTACGATATTGAAAAGTATAGGAATTTGACTGATCGATTACAGTATGGTGTTGAAATTAACTTATTTACACCTGAACAATATGATGTGATATTGGATACACTGAAATATATAAAAGTTATTTTTGATAGAATACCAAAAACGAATAATAATTGGGGAATTATTCATGCTGACCTACAAGGTGGAAACATAATTGTGTATAATGATACAGTTATCCCTATTGACTTTGGTTTCTCAGGTTATGGTTATTATCTATTCGATATTGGCATTACGCTCACAACCTTTAAAATTAATCACAGAAAAAAAGTGTTAGAAGGATATAAAACATTAAGAAATCTTAATGAAGAAGACGAAATTCTAATAAGTGCGGGTTTTCTTTTAGCTATTTTTGGGGGTTTTGGATTTGTAGTTAATAACCAAGAATCTCACGAATGGATACAGCGGAGAATGCCCTATGTTACACAAAATTATTGTAGTGCTTTTCTCGTGAAAAAATCTTTTCTGTTTGAAATAGAGTAGTAAATTACTTTTTTTCCACCAACGTTGTATTTTAGTTTAATAATGATGCACAATTTTCTTGGATATCTAATTATAAAGAATAGGTAAATTACGGTTCCAAAATTTTCTGTTCGAGGGGGACTAGAGGTATGAAATCTAGAAAAAAATTAGTATTTATTGCTATAGGGTTAATGTGTCTTGTAATCATAATTAATTTATTCAAGAAGGATTTATGGGATGTAAACGAAGCGTTATTAAGAGAAAAAGTGTTATCAATTGAACATTCTGATAAAACAGTAAATTTATTAGATATAACACCGTTTGAGTGGGAATTGGTATATTCCTTTCAGCCATATACCCCGAAAGATGAAATATATAAAACAGTAGGATATAAATGGGATACTATCAGCGAAACAGTAAGTGAAGGAATGAATCAAATTGTTTTTTTGAATGATGGAAAAGTGGTTTGCTATTTATATGGGTATCCTGAGAATAACGGTTATGGTATATCTTTTAAATCTAGTAATTATAGTGATTCTGTTTTTATGCTACAAAAAAATGATCATTTAGATTTTAAAATAGAAAGAAGCGGTAGTATCGTATTTTTGAGAAACTAGTTATTCTTCAACTACCGATGTACATGAGTGAGAGATCGTTGAAATGTTGCTGATCAGCACTGTCCAACAAAAAGGACGCTTCCTATAAGTGGAATGTGGAAGATGC
Organism: Psychrobacillus sp. FSL K6-2843; assembly: GCF_038626375.1. Lineage (NCBI taxonomy): Bacteria > Bacillati > Bacillota > Bacilli > Caryophanales > Bacillaceae > Psychrobacillus > Psychrobacillus sp. FSL K6-2843. Next base: position 2,001,069 of record NZ_CP152021.1, read on the forward strand.
TTATATTGTAGTTAGACTATCTGGAAGTGTTTATGTAAAAGTTTATGAGTAATAAATCCCTTATTGAGCTAGCGGATGTTTCGTGAAAAAGAGAAGAAAAATCCATTATTGGGTTGTGAGTTAATAGTAAAAACGAATGAATTGCAATCTGAAATCCATTCGTTTTATACTATTTAATCTATTTGAAAGGCGTTAATCGACGCACTCGCTAGTTTAGCCTTTATCATGTCCTCCATTGGTGGATTGTACAAACCTGCTCTCACATTCATGTAATAGCGATGCATTGGATTAGACTGCGATAGTGCTCTTGAGCCTACAATTTTCATGGCTAAGTCGACTATTTTTATGGCGCCATTCGTTACAGCTATTTTAGTAATATCTAGTGATTCTTGGAGAGTTGTTTTATCTTCCGCCTGCTCATATCTTTCCGCCGTTCCATAGAGCATATGTCTTGCGATGGATAACTCTAGTTCCATTTCTCCTATAATTTGTTTTATATTTGGTGTCTCTGCAATTGGTTTTCCTAAGGAGGAAGGGGTATATGTAGCTGCAAATTCAACTGCATAGTTCCTCGCAGCTGCAGCAATTCCTATGTAGCAGGCAGGAATATGAAGCATCCATCCTTTAGCCTCTGGTCTTGTAGCTGGTAAGGTTTTTAGTATATTCCTTTCAGGAACCCTTACATTTTCTAGAACAAGAGTGTGACTAGCAGTTCCTCTCATAGCAAGCATATCCCAGGTTTCTTCTATTGTTACTCCTGGACTATCTTTGGGAATAACAATCATTTCAATAATTCCAACTTCATTCGTACATGTTACTAAAATATAATTCAAAACAGGTGAAGCGGACGTAAAGGTCTTTTCCCCATTAATAATTAGTTCCTTTTTATCACGAACTACGGTTGTTCGTGGAAGTGCTCCACGTGTAGGGCTGCCAGCATTCTTTTCAGTTGCGGCACTATTGATAATTGCTCCTTTACCAATCTCCCCGAGCAGCCATTCTGCTGTTTCTCTGTTCCAATGGTTATTTTCTGCATACTCCAAAATAATTCCGTTATGCCAGCCGATAGATAATCCTGTGGAGCCACTGCCTTCAGAAATTGCCTCCTGAGCAAGAATATACTCATATAAACCGAACCCTTGACCACCATATTTCTCTGGTAGTGTTAACGTATGATAATTTATATTCTTTAAGTCTTGAAAGTCGGCAAAGGGAAAAGAGCCTAAATTATCTAGGTCAGGCTCTCGATGCCTGAAAACTGGTTTTAAATCATTAATTATAGATAATAATTCATACTGTTGCTCTGTTTTTATAAACTGATCCATTGACTATTGCATCCTCTCTTACTTAAATATGGTATCTATTTTCTCTATCTCTTCTTTTGAGAGGTTTACTTCCTGTGTTTTTAAATTTTCCAAAACCTGTTCGGCTTTCTTAGCACCTGGTATTACGACATCGATTGCATCGTTTGCTAAATACCATGCTAATACTAAATGAGAAACAGCAACGTCTTTAGAATTAGCAATTGTCTTCAATTCATCTACCTTTCTTAGGTTTTGTTTAAAAGCTTCCCCTTGGAATAAAGGATTTTTTGAGCGTCCATCCTCAAAGGTACTATTTTCATTAAATTTTCCAGTGAGTAAGCCAGATGCTAAAGGGAAATAGGGTATAAAAGAAATATTATTGTCGATTGAATAAGGGAGAAGATTTTGTTCTGCATCTCTTTGAAGCAGGTTGTAGCCAGATTGAAGAACATCAATATAGCCATCTTTATTTCCTTCTTTCAACTGCTCTAATGAAAAATTAGAAACACCGATGGAACGAATTTTACCTTCTTCTTTCATTCTATGAAGTTCTCCAACTGCCTCATATTTAGGTGTAGCTTCATCTGGAAAATGAATATAAAACAAATCGATATAGTCAGTTTGTAACCGTTTTAAACTATTTTCAACGCTTTCTCTAAGAAAAGCAGGTGAATTATCTACAATCATTTTTCCTTCAACATATTTCTGTGCGCCCTTTGTAGCTAAAACTAGTTCGCTTCTTTTACCGCCTTCTTTTATCACTTCTCCGATAAGCCTTTCGGAGTGTTCGGGACCATAAATATATGCAGTATCTATAAAGTTAATATTATTTTGTATAGCAGTTCTCACAATTTCTTTGCCAACCTCATCATTTAAATTAGGGAATATATTATGGCCTCCAACTGCATTTGTTCCTAGTCCTACTGGATAGACGTGTAAGCCAGTTTTACCGATTTCTACTTTTTTAATCAAGTAAACCCTCTCCTTTTCCAAGATGTTTGACTATTTAATCTTAACAATAAATTACACAACGTACTAATAAAGAGCTTTTACTTGCTAGTGTACTGCTAGTTAAATTGCCGTTTAAGAGGATATTTAAACTTTCTTGTCGAAATAAAAATAAAAGCATATTAGAGGACAAGAGGAAAAATTACATTTCAGATAACCAGAAGTTAAAGAGCACAAGAGATGGTCATGAAAAAAAATTAAATAGAGAAAAATCTGTCTTGTTTTCTAGAGGTATGAGATTTTGGCACTGTAGCTAACTCTAAAAATGAACACATTTATGCATGTATCGATTTGTCGACGAAAACGGAGGGATATAATGAATTTAGGTATGTATAAGGATGAGGTTAAGTTAGTTCCATACACAGCAGAGTGGAGCGAAGAATTCCAAAGGGTAAAGAAACAAATATTATTTTCAACCGGTTTAGAAACAGGTCGTGTAGAGCATATCGGTAGCACAGCTATTGTTGATATGCCTTCCAAGCCAATCATTGATATTGTAGTAGGAGTGGAAGATATAAATGCGTTAGATAAGGATTTCTTTAAAGCTATGCATTCTGTAGGTTTTTTGCGACTCCGAGTAGAGAGACCAAAGGAAATTGTACTGGCTCGATTTAAAGATGAATTATATGAGATTAAAACTCACTTTGTTCATTTGGTGAAATATAAAGGGGAGCATTGGAGAAATTTAATATTCTTTCGGGATTATTTAAATATTCATGAACATGAGAAAAAAGAGTACATGGTGTTAAAAGAGGAACTTTCTAAGAGAGGAAATATCAATATTAATAATTATACGAATTTAAAAGAAAGCTTTGTAAAATCACTGATTGCCAAAAGGAGGTCTAGTAATGATAACTAATTTATACTTTGTAAGACATGCTCATTCCACTTATACACCTAACGAGCTCGAACGCCCTTTATCAGAAAGAGGGAAAGAAGATGCAAGATGGATAACTGAATTGCTGAAAGAGGAAGGAATTGATCACGTTATCTCTAGTCCTTATAAACGAGCTATTCAAACTGTAGAAGGAATTGCACGATTTTTGGGCTTACCCATTGAATTGATGGAAGACTATAAAGAACGAGTATTAAGCGAACAACCGGTTGAGAATTTTAGTGAAGCTATAGAAATGGTATGGGATAATTACTCCTATGCTTTTGAAGGTGGAGAATCTAATTATCTTGCACAAAAAAGAGGGGTCGAAGTGGTTTACCATACTTTAGAACGTTTCGAGGGAAAGAACGTAGCTATTGGTACACACGGAAACATCATGGTTCTAATAATGAATTACTTTGACGCGAAATATGATTATAACTTTTGGAGAGAGTTAGGAATGCCTGATATTTACAAACTATCCTTTAAAGGTAAGGATTTGATAGATGTAGAGAGAATCAGTAATCAAAAAATCATTTGCTAAAGAGGAAGAAGATTGAGGAGCGTAGTTTATGAACATTAGAGGGGTAAATCATTTCTTATTTTCGGTATCTAATTTGGAGAAATCTATTAAATTTTATGCGGATGTGTTTGACGCAAAGTTATTAGTCGTAGGAAGAAGCACAGCCTATTTCGACTTAAATGGTATTTGGATTGCATTAAATGAGGAACCTTGTATACCTCGAGAAGAGATAAAAGAATCATATACACATATCGCTTTTACCATTGACGAAAATGATTTGGAACATATTTATTCGAAGTTTAAAAGATTGAATGTTACTATTCTTAAGGGGCGTGATAGGGTAGAAAAGGATAAAAAATCTATATATTTTACGGACCCTGATGGACATAAATTTGAATTTCATACTGGAAGCTTAATGGACAGATTAGAATATTATAAACAAGAAAAACTACATATGAAGTTCTATGAATAGAATTAGTCATATAAAAACACTTGACACCCAGCTATTAAAGAGGGTGTCAAATGCTATTAAATAGAATGATAATATGGTTAATAATAAATCTTCATCTCCTATTCATTACTTAAATCAAAGAAGCTAGGTGTATTATATGAGATTTTACTTTGTATAATCTTTATAATTTTTTCCTTTAACTCCTGCTCCAAATCCTCTCGATATTCAAAGCTAGTTTGATGAAGAACCCTTTGCATCTTTGGCTTTAGCTGCGTTATTAAGGCTAATATCTCAGCTTCGTCCACTCAATTTCCCTCCTTTCTTTTTATCGGTACCTTGGACAACAGCATCAGACAAGTCATGCATGGAATTTTCTAGAGCTTCTAGCTTGTTTTCAAATCGATGAAGTAAATAGATGGAGACTACAATTGGAAAGCCGAAGTTGCCAATCATTTGGACAATATTACCCGCTTCAATCATAAGTAAGCTCCTTTCGAATGTTATCGATTATATTGCGTCGAGATTTTGAAACAGCTTGCTGGGAGATGCCGAAATACGATGCGATTTCTCGGTCTGTCATTTGCTTCACAAAGACTAGGGATAGTATTTTCTTTTGACGTTCAGAAAGTTTCCTAATACTAAAAAATAATTTTTCAGATGATATATGATCGGCTATGTCATCAGAAAAACCAATGAAATCCGTAAAAAACCTTTCATGATAAATGACTGTAATTTTATCATCGCTGTCTAGCGATAATATATTCTTTGATCTGTGCAATCGCTCCTTCTGATCGAACCGTTTGCTTTCATAATGTAAAACCTTTATAACATAAGACAAAATTCGGATATTCTGATAAAACTTTTTGAATTCATTATCTAATTGATTTTTGATCTCTTGGCTCTTGGTGTACTGATAATCCTCAAATAGTTTTTTGTTGTCAGGGTAACTTAGAAACTCTTCTATTATCTTTTTATTACCAGTCCCCATCTTGAACATTCCCCCCTAAATCTTAGAATGTATTGCTAGGCTAGCGGTATGGAAAAAGGATTTTACCGAGGCGAGTGAAATAGTGTTGTACTATAAAGGTATTTTTTTTATAAAATTTACAACTCCATTCTTCGGTTAGAAAAAAAAGTAAAAAATGTATTTCCATATCCTAAATATTACTAAATTTTAGTTGAAAAATAAACAAAATATTAATGGGAAATTAAAAGTAAAAAGTACTGTTATTTAATATTGTTTGATAAATATTTCTTCTTTTCATTCATTTTTATTATAATATATTGATTTTATAAAGAATTTTACTTTTTATTGAGAAATTTGCTGAAAATAGTCGAAAATATAAAAAAGGAATTCAGCGTTTTAAGCAGAATTATAAACTATACTACATGTAAGGAGGTGACTTCCGATGAGTAGTATTGGTCTCATTATTAAGCAGGAAAGATTAAATCGAAATATTAAACAAACAGTATTAGCGAAAGGTATTTGTTCCACTTCTTACTTGAGCAAGATTGAAAATAATTCCACCATGCCTAGTAAAGAGGTAATGGAGCCTTTGTTAGATCGATTAAATTTGATGCTGGAAGAAATATCACAGGAAGAAGAAAATAATATTATTAATAACTTGTATGAATTGTATAAAAGCTCCATATTAACAAGAGATAAAGAGAGACTTAAAGTTTGCATACAACAATATACTGCCCGTAAAGTTAATTTCTCTATGTTGAAAAACTTTTATAGCTACAATTTGTATATGTTTAGATTAATGTTAGTTGTAGATGAGGAGGTCCTTCAGGTTTATCCATATTATCAAGTTTTGATTAAAATGGAAGATGATTTTGATGAAAAACAAAAATTCCTTTTAAACTTGAACCTCGGGTTGTACAACTATCTAATTGGTGAATATTATGCGGCTTTAGAAAGGCTTGAGCAAGCTCTCAAGCTATTGAATAATAATTCTTTTGAGGAGTGGGAGCTAGCAGACTTTCACAATGCTATAAGCTTGACCTACTTTAAATGCAACGAATATTTCAATGCTATCAATCATTCTAGTAAATCACTGAAGTATTATAAGGATAATTTACTCTTTGAAAGAGCAATTGACAGTTACATAGTTACAGGAATGGCCTACAAAAACATGAAAAATTATGTAGAGGCCGAAAAGAACTACAATCTTGCGAAAAAGCTGGCTAAGGATTATAGGCTGACACAGTATAAAGGTATGCTTTATCAAAACCTTGGTTCACTTCAGGCCATTCAAGAAAACCATGAAAAGGCAATCGAGTATTATAAACATAGCTTGGAAAATAAAGAGGGCCCACACCAAGTGGAGGGGTATATGATAACTACTCTTTCAATTATTAAGGAGTATTCCAAGCAAAAGGATCATTTGCGTGTGCTAAGCTGGTGTGAAGCTGGGTTAAGTAAATTGGATGAAATAAAGGACAATCAAACAATGGCCACTCTATCTTACATACACCATTTTCACATATATAAAGCGTTTCATAGTTGCTCTGAAGATTTCGAAGCTATCATTAAAAAAGGGATTAATTATTTTGAGAAGGTCCATGACGATCGACACGTTCAAAAGTACTCTATATTATTAGCAGATTATTATTATAGGAACAGTCGTTTTAAAGCAGCCAATATTTTTTATCAAAAGGCAAATGAGATATTATTCAGACAAAAATCTATTTCAAAATGGGAGGATTTATAATATGAAAAAAATATTTATTCTTAGCTTGATAACATTAACAGTATTGTTTAGCTTTGGGACTTCTACATTTGCTGCAGAGGAAGAGGCACCAAGACCAACTTCAACAGGCAATTCGAACATCTAAAAAAAGTCTTGTCATGGGCTTTTGATAAATATTTAACTATAGACACTCACTTTTAATTCAGGTGAGTGTCTATTATTTTTGCAGGTTTAGTTCTAAGTACGGTCTTTAAAGACTGATAATTACGCGTTTAATAGAGCATATCATGTATACTCGTGTTGAAAAGTGAATTGTTATCCTCCATATGATTTTTAAATTTTTCTATACTTCCTATTGACATTAGTTTTATTTACATGTTAAATTTATCCACAATAAAACCATACAAATTCGTTGATGAGAAAAAGTAGAATATGAACCTGCTCCAAAGAGAGCCGATGCTTTGCTGAAAGTCGGTGTTCAGGTCATTTTTGAAAATCCTCTCTGAGAAGTCGTGCTGAACATAGTAAGCTCGATCGGGTGTCTACCGTTAAAAGGAACGCGTATGCTTGTACGTGGCTAAGTGCTATTGGAAGGTAATTTTCCATAGAATTAGGGTGGTATCACGGTTAAACCCGTCCCTTTACTGGGACGGGTTTTTTGTATGTTTTATTAAACTTAATAAGGAGTGATGCCAATTGGTTAACAAGAACAAGAAGGAAATAGTTTCAAAACGGGAAGAAAAAGTACGAAAAGTTTGGTTAGAGAAAAATGTTTTTCAAGAATCTATAAACCAACGAGATGGAAGGCCATCCTTTGTATTTTATGAGGGCCCGCCCACAGCAAATGGCATGCCCCATGTAGGGCATGCCCTCGGAAGAACGATTAAGGATCTGATCGCTAGATACAAAACAATGAAAGGGTATCAAGTTATTCGTAAAGCGGGATGGGATACACACGGGTTGCCAGTAGAATTGGGTGTAGAAAAACAGCTTGGTATCTCTGGAAAGAATGACATAGAAGATTTTGGTGTGGAGGCATTTATCGAAAAATGTAAGGAAAGTGTATTTGTTTATGAGAAGGAATGGCGTGATTTCACAGAGAAGTTAGGATACTGGGTGGATATGGGCAATCCCTATATGACGATGAGCAACAGCTATATTGAAAGTGTATGGAATATCCTTGGTACCATTCACGACAAGGGGTTGCTACAAAAAGGTCATAGAGTATCACCATACTGCCCTAGTTGTCAAACTTCCTTAAGTTCGCACGAAGTATCGCAGGGCTATAAAATGGTGAAGGATCTATCGGCTACAGCGAAATTTAAGTTAACAGATGCAGAGAATGAATACTTCCTAGGTTGGACGACCACACCCTGGACGCTACCAGCAAATGTTGCTTTAGCAGTTAACCCTACGCTGGAATATGTTCGTGTGAAGAAGGGAGAAGAAGTTTATATACTTGCTAAAGTTTTGTTAGAAAAAGTAATGCAAGATGATTATGAGATTCTGTCCACCTTTAGAGGGGAGGAATTAGAAGGCATTACCTATACTCCACTTTTTGACTTTATGAGTGTTGAGTCTGGTCATAAAGTAGTTACCGCCAGCTATGTCACATGCGATAGCGGTACTGGAATTGTGCATATCGCGCCAGCTTATGGAGAAGACGATTATAAAGTGGTAAAGGAAAATGACTTGTCCTTTATCAGTGTGGTGGATGAGAGAGGGAGATACACTTCAGCAATAAAAGGATTTGAAGGTCGATTTGTAAAAGAATGCGATATAGATATAGTCCGATTTCTCTCCAATAAAGGACTACTATTCCATAAGGAAAAATATGAACATAGCTATCCCCATTGTTGGCGCTGTGACACCCCACTCCTTTACTACGCAATGGAAAGTTGGTTTATACAAACGACAGCTCTAAAAGAAATATTAATTGATAACAACGAATCTGTATCATGGCATCCAGAGTACATTAAGCATGGTAGGTTCGGTAACTTTTTGGAACAAATGATGGATTGGAATATCAGTCGCAAACGTTATTGGGGGACACCACTTAATGTGTGGGAATGTAATAATTGTAAGGTAGAAATAGTGCCGAAATCGATCGATGAATTAAATAAATATTCTTTAAATGTACTAGGGGATATTGAGCTACACAAGCCATATGTGGATAAGGTTCAGCTATCTTGTCCTTCCTGTGGTGGACCGATGCAAAGAACTCCAGAAGTAATAGATGTATGGTTTGACAGTGGTTCTATGCCCTTTGCCCAATATCATTATCCATTTGAGAACAAAGAGTTATTTTCCAAGCAGTTTCCAGCGGATATTATAGTCGAAGGAATTGACCAAACAAGAGGGTGGTTTTATAGTTTATTGGCCGTTTCTACCCTATTTACAGGTAAAGCACCATATAAGCGTGTGCTTTCCACTGGACATATTTTAGATGAGAACGGTCAAAAAATGTCTAAAAGCAAAGGGAATGCGTTGGATCCTGTTGACCTAATCCAAAAATATGGAGCGGATTCACTTAGATGGGCTTTACTAATTGACAGTGCCCCATGGAATGAGAAACGGTTTTCAGAAAAAATTGTTCAGGAAGCAAAATCCAAACTGGTTGATACGCTCGATAATGTTTATCTTTTTTATGATTTATATACGAAATTAGATAAATATATTGTGACTTGCGATAGACAGGTAAAGAAAACAATATTAGATAATTGGATTATTTCATGCCTGCATAGTACTATCAGCAAAGTCAACAGTCATTTAGATGATTATAAATTTACAAGTGCCGCTAGGGATATTGCAAAGTTAGTAGAGCAGTTGAGTAACTGGTATGTGAGAAGGTCTCGGGAACGTTTTTGGTCAAGTGGGATAGATGAGGATAAGGTAGCAGCATATGAAACACTTTACGAAGTTTTGACTAAAACCAGCCAATTACTTGCCCCGTTTGTTCCCTTTATAGCTGATGATATCTATTTATCGCTTACAGAAAAAAGTGTTCACCTTTCGGATTATCCTCAAGCAGAAAAATCGCTTATAGATCAAACACTCGAACAGGAAATGGAGGAGGTTCTCCAGGTTGTAGAGCTAGGAAGAAGTATACGAAATAGCTTGGCTATAAAAGTAAAACAGCCACTTTCTCAACTGTTTGTTAAGAGCAATAAGTCAATAAAATGGTTCACATATGAAGGTATTATTAAAGAAGAGTTAAATGTAAAACAGTTACATTTGGCTGATAGTGATGAAGATTTTTTCACATATACCGTCAAACTAGATTTTAAAAAATCAGCGGCTAAGTTTGGAAAACAATCCAACACTATCAATAATTATTTAAAAGGCCTAGTGTCTAGTCAGGTTTCGGAGCTATTTCAAAAAGGAGGTATCATGTTCGAGGATACCTTTATTTTAAAGGAAGATGTTATGATCGAAAAGAAAGTAATGGATGGCTTTGCTTCAGCTACAAATAGGGAAACAACTGTTACTTTAGATGTGAAGTTAACAGAAGCACTCGTTCGAGAGGGATGGATGCGTGAGCTGATAAGGGCTATACAGTCTTATAGAAAACAGCTGCTTCTCCCCGTAGAGCAGAGAGTGGATATTATACTCCGTACAGACAACGAGATGCATAGGATGATTAAGGATTTTCACCAAATGTTGGAGCAAAACGTACTAATGCGTGAACTCATCGTTACTCAGTCATCCGTCCATGGTTTAAAACTGTCGATAGGAGACCATGAAATTGAAATAGAATTATCACCGCTTGTATAAATGGCAAAACAAAAGGGAGCATTCTTTATTAATTGCTTCCTTTTGTTTAAGCCTCATCTTTTGTGTTTAATGCCAATAATTTCTTTCTACTAAACGAGCACATAAAACATAAAACTCTCTTTCGGGATACTTCTGTTTCATTTTATCAATTTTCTTAACAGCAAAATCTTCAGCATCCTCGTAAGTAAGATGAGCAGCTATTCCATCTGTTTTGGGGTACATCGGGGGAGTCGCTTGGTTAATTTGTATGAATGTGAATGTTATATATTTTTTATCGGGGAGGTACTTGTCGCTTTCATCTTCTGCTTTTTGATCATTTTCGGGAAAGTAGAAAGCATTTTGCTGGCTGATTAATCCCGCTCTTTTTAGTACCCATAAATCTGTATACCCCATAGAAATTTCTTCTCTCAGATTTGTATGTATTTCCCTTAAGCTATCACCTATTTTAGGGAAGGCATCTAATCTGTTCGTTAAATAAACAAAATAGTTAATGTTGCGTGTCTCATCCAGTAACTGATGGATCATTGTTTTCCTCCTTTAAAAAATATATCAAGAGTAGTTAAAGTATATTATATTTAATTGTATTAGCATTTATTTGTTTAAATGTAACATTTATTAGTCTGGGGGGGATGGGAGAAATGGAAGAATTACTTACTTACATGAAAACATTAGGGGATCAATCTATTCAACGAACACAGCTTAAACATCGTCTAGATTTAGTACAAGCTTTTAAGATTGAAGAGGGTATGCGAGTTTTAGAAATTGGATGCGGACAAGGTGATACAACAGTTGCGCTTGCAAACGCTGTAGGGGAAACAGGATTTGTAAAGGCAGTCGATATTGCAAGCAGAGAATACGGTGCTCCTATTACCCTCGGAGAAGCAACTGATTTTATTAAGGCTTCTCCAATAGGCAACAGAATTTCCTTTATTTTTGAGGCGGATTTTTTGAAGATGAATATAGAGGGAAAATATGATGTAGCCGTTCTCTCTCACTCTCTTTGGTATTTTCAGGATCCGGCTTTGTTGCTTTCATATTTTAGAAAGCTCAAGCATATTGCTAAACGCATATGCATCGCTGAATGGGATTTAGAATGGTCTATGAAAGAGCAACTTGCTCACTTTTATGCAGCCAACATTTTAGCGATTTATGCTGATCAGTTTGATGACGAGGGCAATATTCAAAATTTATTTCATAAGGAGCAACTGAAAGAAATAATGAAAGAAGCAGGTTGGAAATTACTAGACACAAAAATAGTAGATGCTTCTTTTCTGCAGGACGGGAAATGGGAGATAGACTTTGCAAAATCGATTAGGGGAAAATTCAAAAATTCATCAATCAAAATAAACACACTGGTTCAAAGTAATTATTCTATGTTAGAAAAGGCAACTTCTCATGGTGAGCAATCGTTAAACAGCGTTGTGTTAATCGCAATTTAACATAATAAATACTCCATAAGTGATCACTCTTATGGAGTATTTATTATGCATGGTTCGTTTCATCATTAACAATATCAGTTATTTCTTTGACTGCCTTAGAGGTTTTCACAAAATGGAGCCATTTTGCATTTGCAGTAATTTTATTTTTTATATGAATCTCCACAATATCTTTGTCTTTTAATATCGTTTGAAGTGAGCTTACCTTGCCGTTTACTTTAGCAAAGGCCATTTTACTTGCCATATTCGGGTTTAGAGCATAAGCAAAATCAATAATATTAGAATTTACCGGCAACCTAATAATATCCATTTTAGGTGTGTATATTTCCATTTCTTTATGAAAAAGTTCTAGGGAGACAAGTTCGCAAAAGGCAATCGAATTATTAGCAATGGATTTAGCAAAAGGAATAGAGCTTCCTAATAGGGACGAGCTCAATGTAGTGGAGTCTATCGATTTTAAGATTGCAAAAATTCCATTTTGGTAAAAATATTGGGTCTGTTGGTCTTGTAAAACAATCGTCAAAGGGACTCCAGCTACCCTTACCTTAGTTTTGAGCTGCTTGATAAAGGGATGTTTTTCAATAGCAATCTGGTCTACAAATTGATCTGGCATAGTTTCAAAGTTGGAATGTACGAGACCAAGAGCTGTATAGCAATTGAAGGGCGAATTGATAGTGATGTGGACGGTGAAAATATCTGAAAGATAAAATCCCTCACTTAACAAATTATATCCTTGAAATAGGGGGATATTAATCCATCTAGATTTTATTATTATGTTAGTTGTATCCTCTTTTTTTAATTTAGTAATAAATTCTTTATATGATTCTTCAAAAACTTTAGTGTAATTGTTTATCTTTTCTTTAAATTGCTTATAACGCTGCGGATGTAAATAGCTAAAGGCTAATTCTTCGAGCTCTCTTTGGAGTGTAAATAATCCTATTCTTTCTGCTAAAGGTGAAAAAAATAGGATTGTTTCGTTTGAATAGGGAATTTTCTTTTCCGTTCTTTTAATGGCCAGGGTTCTCATATTATGCAATCGATCCGCTAGCTTAATAGCAGCTATTCGTATATCTTGGATAGCGTAGGAGAGGAGTTTTTCCATATTGATAGCGCTATACTCTTCCTTTTCAAAGCTTCCTTTTTCGAACTTTGTCAATCCATCCACGATAAAGGAAACATCATCTCCAAATAAATTTTCTATTTCCTTCAGGTCAATGGTTGTGTCTTCTACAACATCATGAAGTAAAGAGCAGACTAGAGTGGTTAAGTCAGCCTTATATTCCGATAAAATAAGACAAACCTCCAATGGGTGTACAATGTAAGGCTCACCGGTGGCCCTTGTTTGGCCTAAATGTGCTTTTTCAGCAAATTCCATTACTTTTTTTAATTGTTCCATTTCTAATTCCTCTAAATAGTTACAGCTATGTAAAAGCTGCTCTTTTATTTCTTTCATTTGAAGTCACCTCCATTTAATAATATATGTATTAAGTCCTCCTTGAGCAAAGCAATTTAGACTATTATTTTGATACTTTTATATGTATTCTACTGAATTTTCAAAAAACCTTTTTCTTTGTTATAGAGTAATAATAAGTTGGATAAAAGACCTCAAGTTATTCATTTCCAAAATCATGTTAATATAATATTGCATAGACTGGTGTTCGAAATCAGAGGAGTAAATGTGGAAACGCTAGTTAATGCTAGAGCTTGTCGAGAACCACTCCTAAAGTGCTAAGAAGTGTCACGTAAAACGTTGAATCTGTCCTCTAATTGAGTAGAAATCACCCCTAACGGGGGAAGTGTCTTATAAGTTATAGGAACACTCCCCTTAACCAAAGGAACGTTCTTAACAACAGGGGGCAAGAGCCACATCTAACTATTAGGAAATTCTATCACAGCATTATTTTTTGCTTAATAGCTATTTTTTGGCTACATTGTACATGAACAATATGGAGGGATTTATATGAAATGTGGTGAAAAATGCTTTCTAGTGGAGATGGAAGTGAATGGGGTTGTTCAAGTTAAGCCCGTGACCGCAAAATCTCCAATTGAGGCGAGAAAAAATATTCGATTAGAATATGGGGGAGAATCTAAGATTCTTACTGTAACTGCGGAGAAAAAGAAATAACGATCATTTATAATTTAGAGAAGCAGCTTCGATTAGACAGGCTCCTTTATTAATATATCAACCTTCTAAAAATTCTCTTTTATTTGTTAATTATTGTGATATGATAATTTCATCGTAATTTTCAGACAACGGGGGAATTTTTTATGAAGGCTTTTTGGAGATGGATGCTACAGCTGTCTGTAGCATTTATTGGTATCCTACTGATTAGTGGGTTGCCTTTGTTAATCACCGGCTTCCAACAAGGAGAATTTTGGTGGGAAGAATATAGAAATCATTTACTCGGCTTGTTTTCTATAGGAGAACTTCTGGACCGATATGCTGGCATGCATATTGAGGGGTTTGTACAATATTCGTTAGAAGTATTATTTTTGGCGCTTCTGGTTGCTGTTTTGTTGGCGTTATTTTTTACAGTGCTAACTATGCTATGTAAGGAACGGGTTAGACAACGTATTAAAACAGTTTTTTTCTTTTTGGAATCGATTCCGGACATATTGGTTATTATGCTTATTCAGCTATTGATCATTATTATCCATAAGCATACAGGTATATTCTTGAAAATAGCTGTTACTGGTGGGGAAAAAATTTATTTACTTCCCGTGGTTTGTCTGATGATTCTACCAATGGTTCAGCTCTATCGTTTAAGTATGCTTACTTTCGAGGCTGAAGAACGTAAAATGTATGCAGAGCTTGCAAGGGCGCTTGGATTCGGTAAATTGGCTATTCTACTTATACATATTTTTAGAAATGCAGTTATTAGTATTTTCTTTCAATCAAAAAAGACTATGTGGTTCATGCTTTCAAACTTATTCATTCTTGAACGAATGTTCAATATGCCCGGTATTATGTATTATTTGAGCAATAACATTTCAGGAGAGTTATTTTTAATCACGGTATGCAGCTTCTTTTTCCCAGTGTTTCTCCTTTATAGTTTTGGCGAGTGGTATTTTCTACGTCATTTGAACAAGGGGAGAGCAATCGGATGAAGATGAAATCAGTTTGGAGACAGCCATATTTTGTTTTTGGATTTACTATATTAGCCTTCTTTTTAATAGGCAGTTTTATATTTGAGTGGATTTTTGGGCCAGATCCGAAACAAACTTATTTTTTAATGGAAAATGGCAGAGTAATAGAAGCAGCTCCACTATCCCCAAGCTGGATGCACCCACTTGGGACCGATCAATATGGCTATGACATGTTTGCTAAAATCATGCTTGGAGCAAAATATACCATTATATCTGCCATGGGAGTTGCAGCTGTTCGAATGCTTATTGCAGTACCACTAGGATTTGCAATCGGTACTTATTGGCAGAAGAGACGGGCCATTATTAATAGCGCTATCGATCCTCTACATTATATTCCTATGACTATTTTTTCTTATCTTATGCTTTACCCAGTGCTATGGGAGCCGATGGAGGGATTTTCTACAACTGTGTGGGAGAGAATTATCATCCAGGTTGTGCTAATGGCCATTATCACCGTACCAATTGTGGCTTCTCTCATAGGCAACGAGGCCAATCTGCTTTATCAGGAGGAATATATTCTGGCTTCTAAAACGTTAGGGGCTGGTCGACCGAGAATCATTACCCGTCACCTATTTCCAATGATGAGAGAGAAATTATTCGTTTTGTATGGACAACAAGTCGTCGAAACATTAGTTGTGTTTACGCATCTCGGGTTGCTCCAATTGTATATTGGAGGTACAGCAGTTAGCTATGACCCTATGTTTGGAGATCCTCCAAAGTCTATTGCCTATGAATGGGCAGGACTTTTTGGTTCATCTTTCCGATATCTGCAAGGTGTACCATGGCTTCCACTAGGACCTGCTATATGCTTTGCATTGCTCATCTTGGCAATTTCCGCAATGATAGAAGGCTATACTCGCGCAGTGAACGGACAAGTCAATATTCCAAAGAGAAAGAAAGTATCGTTTCTGTCTGAGGACATCATTGAATGGAACCAGCAGCAACTACAAGAAAAGATGCAACTTCTTTATGAGGATAAAGAAAAGCAAAAAGTCTGAGCTTAAGGAGGATATCTTCAATGCTTATTATGGATTCCTTATATGGAGAATTTTATGTAGATGGAGTATTAGAAGAATTAATAAATAGTAAGCCTGTTCAACGATTAAAGGGCATACATCAAGGCGGGGCAAGCTATTTAGTAAAGAAAGAATGGAATGTCACTCGATATGAGCATTCCATTGGTGTCATGCTTCTGCTAAAGAAAATAGGGGGTTCGTTAGAAGAACAGATTGCTGGTCTTCTACACGATGTTTCACATACTGCTTTTTCTCATGTCATCGATTTTGTTCTGGATAATAAGGACGAGGACTATCATGAAAAAATATATAGTAGAATAATTAACGGTTCCTCAATACCTACTATCCTAACTAAATATGGATATAACTTAAAAGACATCCTATTTAATGATTCGAGATGGTCCTTGCTCGAGCAAAGTGCCCCTGATTTATGTGCAGATCGTGTCGATTACACATTACGCGATCTGTATGCCTATGGAAATATTTCAATGGAAGAAGTTCAACATTTTTTACAGAATCTAATCGCGAAAGACGGTAAAATGGTTCTTCCAAATATAGAAATCGCCGAGTGGTTTACATCGGTCTACTATGAGGAAGTAATTGATTTCTTTATGAATCCTTTAAATTTATATGGCAACTACCAGTTAGCTTTTGTTTTAAAGGCAGCATTGGATAAACAAATCATCACATTAGAGGATTTTCTTTTGGAGGATAATCAGTTGCTCCAATTGGTAGTATGCTCACAGGATGATGAAATTCAACATGCTCTTCAAAAGCTTCATCCTTCTGTTGAAGTGATAGACGAGCTAACCAATTATGATTTTCATCAGAAAATGAAGGTTAGACTAATAGACCCTCTAGTTTGTTCGGAAAATGGTTTAGTAAGAGCTTCTGACTGCTCTAAGCAGATTCAAAAATTAAACCAAACGGCATTGCAACGAGCAGTAAAAGGAACCTATGTAAAAATTTTATCTTGCTAATAAAGACAAGCCTATATAGTGATTAGGCTTGTCTTTATTTTGTTATTAGAATTAGTGTCCCAATTACCTGTTGAAATTGTTTCTCATTAGTAATGAATTTATTCAATTTATTCGATTAAGTGTTTTCCTTCCTAATGGTCTACATTACCATTGAATAAGAACGTACGTTTGCAATATAATAATAAGAACGAACGAATGTTCCTTTCGAAGGAGAGTAGATTTTATGTATGAGGGCTTAGAAAATCGAAATATTATTTGCATCGACATTCGAAGCTTTTTTGCGAGCTGTGCAGCGGCAGAAGCAGGACTAGATGTGATGAATACGCCTATTGCTGTTATTGGAAACTTGGAGCAGAAGGGGAGCATTGTGCTTGCTGCTTCTCCTCCAATGAAAAAAAGGTTTGGCGTAAAGACCGGGACGAGGTTATTTGAAATACCAGACGA
Source organism: Psychrobacillus sp. FSL K6-2843 (assembly GCF_038626375.1). Classification (NCBI taxonomy): domain Bacteria; kingdom Bacillati; phylum Bacillota; class Bacilli; order Caryophanales; family Bacillaceae; genus Psychrobacillus; species Psychrobacillus sp. FSL K6-2843. Next base: position 2,018,722 of record NZ_CP152021.1, read on the forward strand.
TCCTTCTATCCATCTGTTGGAACCAAAAATGGAATTTTTTGTTCGAGTTTCAATGGAAATCACGCGCTATTTGAATCAGTTTGTCCCAAGTGAAGCGATTCATGTCTATAGTGTGGATGAATGCTTTGCAGACCTTGGGGGAACAGAAAGGCTTTGGGGGCCAATTGAGAACACGGTGAAACGTATACAGGACGGTTTGCATTATCAGTTTCAGCTTCCATGTGCTGTTGGACTGGGGCCAAATATGCTTATGGCAAAGCTGGCGCTTGATTTGGATGCCAAAAAAACAGGTTTTGCCAAATGGACGTATGAAGATGTTCAACAAAAGCTATGGCCTGTTTCACCTTTAAGTAAAATGTGGGGAATTGGCTCTCGTTTAGAAAAAACACTAAATAACATGGGGATTTTTAATGTAGGACAGCTAGCAAAAACTCCCTTGAAGTTGTTGGAGGATAAATTTGGAGTGATGGGAAATCAATTGTATCACCATGCCTGGGGGATAGATTTCTCTGAACTGGGAGCGCCCATTGTAGACGGCCAGATAAGCTATGGAAAGGGGCAGGTGTTGTTTCGAGATTACCGGACAAAAAAAGAAGTAATGGCAGTCATATTGGAAATGTGTGAGGATGTGGCAAGACGAGCAAGAGAGGCTAATATGGTGGGGCGCACTATACATCTTGCAGTGGGCTATAGTAAAGACTCTTTTGGGGGAGGATTTAATCGTTCACGCTCCATAGATGAACCGACGAATGCGACTATGAAGATTTATAAAATTTGCGAAAAAATATTTGATGAGTTTTATGACCGTAGTCCAGTGAGAAGGCTATCCATTTCTATCACTAATCTAGAGCCGGAGAACTCTATGCAGCTTAGCCTTTTTGAAGAAGGAAAGTGGAAGGAACGCAAGCTTGGAAAGACGATGGATTATCTGCGTAGCAAGTATGGTTCAACCGCTATTTTACGCGCAGTTTCCTATACCGAAGCTGGCACTGCAGTGAAACGAGCGGGCTTGCTCGGAGGTCATAAGAAATAGGATGAACAAATATTAGAGAAAAAATACGATAAAAAAACCCTGTGAAAATTAATCATATTCTCACAGGGAAGGTCAGTTAAAGAAGCTTAATCATAATGGTGTCATTCGGCATAACTTTTGCGCTTGGCTTAATCGATAGACCATTTACTAAAATAAAACCATTTCTTATTTTGTCTACGACAGCTGTTCTGCTCCAGTCAGGTATTTGTTGAGAAAGAAGAAAATCAATTCGATAAACTCCTTCTACAGATTTAATCGTTACATGAACTTCCGATATAAGCTTTTCCATATAAAGATTTACAGGGAGCTCTGTCAACGTGCTTTCTTTGTTTACAGGTTCACGACCGTGGACTCTTTCATGTCTTCGAAAAGTTTTATAAATATCTAATTTTTTATTCCAGGTATGGTTTTTTTCGCATTTATAAATGGCAAAACGGTATATATGCTTTCCATTTGAATTATGTCTTCGAATATTTGTATCAGTAAACAAGGAATTTTTCCCGCACATTTTACAGTGCTTTACTTCTCTACGAATCGTTTGTTTTTTTAGTATTTCCCAATTGTGATATACAACGGTCATTTCCTTCACCTCATATAAGATAAAGGCACAATCGCATCCGTTTGGATGTTGGCAGGATCGTTATTAATTTGCACTAAAAAAGGCCCCTAAAAGGACCTCAAAAAGCATACGAAACTACTGGTTTGCTCTTGTCCCTTTGTAATGGTAGATGGGCAGACTAATCCCTTGGTTAAAACAGATGTTTTTAAGGGAAAGTGCTATCCAATTTAGTTGGTCCATTACAAAGTAAAAGTTGGCATACGAGTTTTTGTATCCTTTCTCCAAACAGATTTAACTATATTATAACATATAACAGTATTTTTAGAATAGTTAAATTAAGGTGAATTCTTTCGTCATCAAGATATGAGGAATACCATCTTCCATGAAGATATCCGAAGTTGTTTTGTATCCAAGTCCAGTATAAAATCCTTCAGCATGGGTTTGACCATGAAGCTTCACTTTCGAAACCTTCAATTCTTTCGCAACATCCTCCAGAGCTTTGACAATTACTTTCCCTAATCCTAATTTTCGATAAGGCGGAAGAATACAAATACGCTCTAGCTTTCCGAATTCATCTACTACTCTTAAGCGACCTGTCCCAACTGCTACATTGTCAATTAAAACTAGAATATGCTGACAATCCCCGGCAAGGGTATCAAATTGGTCAAATTCATCTTCTAAAGGCACACCCTGTTCTTTAACAAATACTTCTTCTCTAATTGCGAAAGCTTTTTTTAAATCCTCTTGGGAGGTAATTTTATTTGATTTCAATTTTTTCAGTCCTTTCCCTATTTTTCTATAAAGTTAGTTTATTTTTATTTAAATTGCAATGGGAAACCTTTGGAAATGAGAAGGTGATTAAACTGCTAAAGGCGAATATATAGGAAGAAGTTAAGGGGGGGATGTTTTTGTATTTGATTAATATAGCTGTAATTGCAGCTTCTTTTTCACTAGTAACTATTTTCTCCCATTTTGTCTTAAAAAGATGCAACAGGCAGATGGCCATGATTACCAACTTTATAGCGAGTTTCATCCTATTAGCGTCGGCCTCTATATTTCTTTATCAACAGAACCCTAGCGAATTTCTAAAAGAGACAAATGGATTGTTAATCATGCTTCTGTTTTTCCCCATCAACGTATGGGTTACTTGTCTAATCATTATGCTGAAAAGTAATAAAGTAAACAAACCATACCAAACGTAATAGGAGCTGCTATGAAATGTGCTATGCAAACACCTTTATCACCATTTCAGAGGACTTGACAGTTATATCTGCAATAGTCCCCACACCAAAACACAATAAGCCAACAATTGCTTCTATAGAATATGATCTTATTTATCGTAATCCATACGAGTACACCCAGGAGGATGTGCAGTTTTTAACCTACTTGATAAAAAATCAAATTGAAATGAATAATTTAGAAGAAAAGAGAAGCGAGTTTTTCAGCAAATCTAAGGCATGCTTTAGAGCCTCCCCACTCGTTAAAAATTATGGTTGGGGAATTCATTATAATGAGGTTGGGAAGGTTGCTATCTATGAAAAAGGAAGTGAGCACTACAAACAATTGGAGAATAGCTCGCAGTTAAAAATTTTAAAGGGCATGCGTACTAAAAAAACTGTAAGGGTGGATTAAAATGGAGAAAATTTTTTATCGACATATGGATCAAGTAAGGGAGCTCACATTAAAGGCTATCAAGCAAATACCAGAAAACCTAGCAGACGAAATTCCAAATGGCTTTAACAACAACATCCGATGGAATTTTGGGCATATTGCTTATACCCAAGAAAAGTTATGCTTTATGCTGCTAGGGATAGAGATGGGTGTACCAGATACTTATGAAACCTATTTTGCAGCAGGAACAAAACCTGCAAAGTGGAGAGAAACTCCTTCAACGCTAGAGGAAATTGCTCAAGTACTAGTAGAGCAATCACATAGGATTAAACAAACATTTCCAATTGAACAGTCACTACCTAAGCCTTTTACAAACAAGATGGGCGTTACATTTAATACTAGTACAGAGGCTCTTTTATTCACCTTTTATCATGAAGGTTTACATATGGAAACGATTCATCGATTATATAAACTAGTTTCTGACTACTAATTGGTTGGTGTTGAATACGTGGAGCACAATCAATGAATGATAGTGGATTGACTGCATAGCGTGAATTTATTTATGACCGGATAAAATTTTTATAACCGGATAGCGAGGATTTATGACCGGATAAAAAAATTTATAACCGTTCGCTCATTACGAGCAACAAAGGATAGGTGTTTAGATGAATAAAGTTGAAGAGGATACTATTGATCCGTACATTTTTAGCCTACTTGAACATGCTACCTCAAGCGATAAAGTTTTACGTGAATATAATCTTTATCAACAAATTAAGACAAGAAAGCTATATGGCTGGAAAAGAAACAACGATTATGTGGCCTGTATAGGCATTGAGATGACACTTAGTAATGACGCAGAGATCAAACATATCGCTGTTTCTCCAAATCTTCGAGAACAACGAATAGGAAGTAAAATGTTGGACTATATGGTGAATGAACTGGGAATTCGCCGTTTGACTGCGGAAACCGACCAGGACGCAGTTGGCTTTTATAGAAACTATGGATTTATTGTTTCAAGCATTGGTGAGAAATACCCAGGGGTCGAGCGTTTCTGGTGTGAATGGGAAAAAAAGAGTAAGTAACATTTAGGCTAACTGAAGAAGCCGACCGATTATCGGATAGAGCGAACCAATTATGTTTTCAATTTTTCGTTTGATATGGAGGGGAAGTTATGTTTTTTGAGATGACAGTGCAAATTAGGGTTTCTAATTTCCAAGAAGGTCATAGATGGTATAAAACTTTGTTGAAAAAAGAGGCAGATCTTATTCCGCATGGTGGATTTGTTGAATGGGAGGTAATTCCTGGATGCTGGCTTCAAGTCTCAGAAGGAGTTCCCGCACAAGGGAGTGGACCACTTCGATTAGGAGTGAAAGACCTAACTGTGGAACGTGAAAGAATAATGAAGGAGCTTCGTGTTGATTATTTTGATATTCATTCGCGACAGGAAGTTGGTGCTAAATGGGCTACATTTTCAGATCCATGGGGAAATCAAATAGGATTTTTTGAATACATCAATAAACTGGAAGAGAAAGAGCGAATACAAACAGTAACGAATCTAAAATAGTCAAAACCGGAAAGGACTAGCTTATGCGAGTAAATGTAAACCTTTTTTCATTTATCATTGCGCTTATTTCCGTAATCCTATTTCTAGTCTTGACATCTTCTAATTATTGGATAGATTTATCCATGCAAACACTAGGCTGGCATCCCTTGTTTATAGTGCTCGGCTTAACACTAGCTACCTTTGTTTTGGCAGTTGTTGGTTTTAAGGACATAAAGGGCTGGGCGGCGATGACAAGAGGTATTATTACGCTGGCAGTATCTACAGGGTTATCAATTATTGTAATTTTCATACTTTTTATCGGTAAGCTAATGAGCTAGTCTACAACAAAAAGGAGTTTTATATGAATATTAGTATTGAAATGCTAAGCTTGGATGATTTAACAGATTTATATCTTTTTGAACAGAAGAACAGAGTATATTTTGAACAGATGGTCCCCTCTCGAGGAGAAGAATACTATCTTCCAGAAATTTTTAATAGTAGAAATAAGACTTTGCTAGAAGAACAGGCAAGAGGTGAGTCTTATTTTTATCTCATCAAACAAGATAATGCTATTATAGGACGCATCAATTTAGTAGATATTGATAAAAAACAAAAAAGAGGTGAGTTAGGCTACAGAATTGGAGAGGTGAATACTGGCAAAGGTATTGCCAGTTTGGCCTTGCAAATGTTATTGCAGACTATTTCATGGGAAGAGATTAACCAAGTAGATGCAAAGACAACAACAAATAACATCGCTTCTCAAAAAGTTTTAGAGAAAAATGGATTCCAGAAAATCTCATCTCATAAAGAATTCTATTATATGAACGGTGAGAAAATAGAGTTCATTAGTTATAGGAAAGAGGTTGAAAAGTGAATGTAAGGATACATAGGGAGTTTTAAGCGATTTCGTTTATGAAATGAAGTCTATTCCCGTGAAACAATTAGGCAAAAACGATGAGGCATATCATAAGAGGCATTGTTTTTGCCTTTTTGAATTCTATAGGCAATGCACATAGCTAGAGGAGTAGCTTGAATATACATTCATTATAGAGGACATCCCCTATGTCTTCCTTGCTCCTGATTTACTCCTCGTAAATCATTTTTTTCGTCATCCCGCCATCAACGGTCACATTAATACCTGTTACAAAGTCGTTTGATGGGTCCGTCAGATATATACAAGCCTTTGCAATGTCGTTAGGTTTTCCTACACGGCCTGAGAAATGCTGGCTGTGATCCACTGCTCGTAATTTGTCATAGTTCCCAGTTTCGATCCAGCCAGGAGATATACAATTGACCATAATATGATCAGGAGCTAGCGAGCTGGCAAGAGAATGTGTTAATGCAATAATTCCGCCTTTTGTGGCTGCATAGGACTCTGAGTTGGGCTCTGACATGAACGCTCTTGTGGAAGCCATCGACACAATTGAGCCACCATGCTCATTGTTTCTCATTACCTTGGCCGCTTCCCTAGAACAAAGAAAGACACTGCGTAAATTTGTATTGATAATGTCATCCCAATCCTCTAAAGACAAATCATAAGGGGAGCTGGGCTTAAACTTACCAGCGTTGTTAACTAGAATGTCAATGGTGCCGAATTTCCTAGTAGTTTGTGTCATTAGATTCATGACATCCTTTTCAATTCGGACATCTGTCTGTATAAAAAGGCAGGAGTAACCTTGTTGTAACAATGAAACCTCCGTTTCTTTACCTAGAGTTTCGTCGATATCGGCCAAAACCACATTAGCTCCTTTTTCCGCGTATACCAGTGCCAAACCTCTACCAATACCTTGAGCTGCCCCTGTTATAATTACCACCTTGTCTTTGAACATGCTTATGCCACCTTTCAGTAGTTTTTATTAAATGTATCATAATTATTTTTTTTGTGTTTTCGTAATCGAAAGCTTCTAATATAGCTCGTTGGAATTATTTCAGATTTCGAATTATTTTGTTTTCCCATCTTTCGTAATGTTCAAACATTTGCTAAACTAGTAAAGTCTTAATTTGTAATTTGGGGGAAATAAAGTGAAAGTATTCTTGGAGTTGGGTTGGTATTTTAAACAAAGGAAAAAGCAATACTTATTCGGTATTTTAATGCTTCTTTTTGTAGCATTTTTGCAGCTTTTTCCACCAAAAATTATTGGTTTAGTAGTTGATGAGATTCATGAGGGTACGCTGACAAGCGAATTCTTAATAAAATGGCTTGCAATTTTGGCTGCTGCCGCTTTGGGCATGTATGTTTTGCGGTATTATTGGAGAATTATGATTTTCGGCTCTTCCATTTTTCTCGCAAGATTATTGAGAGAAAAGTTATTTCATCATTTCACCAAAATGGCTCCTTCCTTTTATCAGAAAAAGAGAGTTGGAGATTTAATGGCTCACGCAACTAATGATTTGTCTGCTGTGCAGCAAACTGCGGGTTCGGGGGTTTTGACATTGGTTGATTCCTTAGCAACTGGAGGTTTTGTAATTGCCGCTATGGCTTTTACGATTAACTGGAAACTTACAATTATTGCTTTGCTTCCTTTACCGTTGATGGCAATCTCTACTAGTTATTATGGGAAGCTGCTACACCAACGTTTCCGTTTCGCGCAGGAGGCTTTCTCAAATTTAAATGATAAAGCTCAAGAAAGCATTTCAGGTGTAAAGGTTATTAAAACTTTTGGACAAGAGAAAGAAGATACAGACGACTTTGTTCACCTTTCTAAAGAAGTTGTAGACAAAAATATGCATGTTGCGAAAGTGGATTCTCTGTTTGACCCTACGATTTCTTTAGTAGTTGGAATGTGTTTTTTCTTATCGATTGTGTTCGGAACACGTTTTATATTGGCAGAAGAGATGAGCGTAGGAGACCTCTTTGCATTCACTTCGTATTTAGGCTTATTGGTGTGGCCGATGCTTGCTTTCGGATGGTTGTTTAACATTGTTGAACGTGGGAGAGCTTCCTATGACCGAATTCGAAATATCCTAGAGGAAGAAATTGAAATTGATGACCATGTTGGGGCTTTAGAGATTAAGCCTGCTGGCGATATTCACTTTGATATCGAACAGTTCAAGTTTACTGGAGATGATCGTGTTGCCCTTCGTGACATTCATTTTACCCTTAAACAAGGTGAAACGCTTGGGATTGTTGGAAAGACAGGTTCAGGAAAAACAGCAATTTTAAAATTGCTTATGAGAGAGTTTGAGGGCTATCAGGGAAGAATCATGTATGGTAATCATTCCATTGATGCATATAAGAAAAGAAACCTGCGAGAAGCAATCGGTTATGTGCCACAGGATCACTTCTTATTTTCTACTACTGTTGCGGGCAATATTGCATTTGCAAATGCTGGGGCAACAATGGAGGAAGTATATGAAGCCGCAAAGTTAGCAAATATCCATGAGGATATACTGCAGTTCACAGATGGCTATAACACGATTGTCGGTGAACGTGGCGTGTCATTATCGGGCGGACAAAAGCAACGCATATCCATAGCACGCGCTCTTATGATGAAGCCTGAATTGCTTATACTAGACGATTCTCTTTCTGCAGTAGATGCAAGGACAGAGGAAGCAATATTAGAAGCACTGAAGAAAAATCGAACAGATGAAACAACGATTATTACTTCCCATCGTTTGAGTGCTATTCAGCACGCTCATCAAATTATTGTAATGGATGAAGGTACTATTTTAGAAAAAGGAACTCATGAGGAGTTAATGAGGTTAAAAGGGATGTATTATGAAATGTATCAATTACAGCAACTAGAAACACTTGTGGAAAAAGGAGGTAGCGTCTGATGAATGAAAAGCAGCCAGTGCTTACAGGAAAAGACCAATGGCAAGTTCTCAAAAGACTGCTCACTTACCTAAAACCACATAAAAAAGCGATTACTCTTGCCTTGTTTCTATTAATATTAACAGTGACGGGAGATATTCTTGGACCATACTTGATTAAAACCTTTATGGACAATTATTTAACTCCTAGAATATTCCCAACGGGTCCACTTGTTGGACTAGCGCTAGGATATATTTTTATTCAAATAGGAAATATTATAGTTAGTTACTTTCAATTATTGAAGTTCCAGGAAATTGCCTTAAAGATAATACAGCAAATGCGTATAGACGTCTTTTCAAAGGTGCATCGACTAGGAATGCGCTATTTCGATAAAACGCCTGCCGGTAGCATCGTATCTAGGGTAACAAATGATACAGAGGCTATTAAGGATATGTTTGTGAGCGTACTAGTAGGCTTTATACAAAGTGGATTCCTAATCATCGGGGTCTATATTGCCATGTTCCTATTGAACGTGAAGCTTGCTTTAATAACAACTGTATTACTTCCGATTCTATTTGTGATTATTGTTACCTACCGTCGATATAGTTCGGTAGTATATCAGGATTTACGCGAAAGACTTAGTCAATTGAATGCCAAGCTTGCTGAATCCTTACAAGGGATGACGATGATTCAAGCGTTTAGGCAGGAGGATAGACTTCAAGATGAGTTCAATGATATAAACAACTCACATTGGAAGGCTGGAAGAAAAAACATTAAATTAGATAGCTTGTTACTACGCCCTGCAATTGATATGGTTTACGCACTTGCGATCATTATCTTGCTGAGCTATTTTGGAATCACTTCTATGAACAATATTGTGGAGGTTGGGGTTATCTATGCTTTTGTCACATATATTGATAGATTCTTTGAACCCATCAATCAAGTGATGCAGAGATTATCTATTTTTCAACAAGCAATCGTAGCAGCTTCCCGAGTATTTAAGCTATTAGATGAAAATGACCTAACTCCAGAACAGCAAAATAAAGAAACTGCAAAAATTGAGTCAGGGAAAATTGAGTTTAAAAATGTTACCTTTTCCTATGATGGAAAAACAGATGTGCTGAAAAATATCTCATTCACAGCTGAGCCAGGTCAAACAGTCGCACTAGTTGGACACACTGGAAGTGGAAAAAGTTCCATTATCAACTTGCTTATGCGCTTCTATGAGTTCGAACGTGGAGATATAAGAATTGATGATCATTCTATTAAAGAGTTTCCAATGGCCGAGATTAGAAATAAGTTGGGGCTAGTGCTACAGGATCCATTCCTCTTTTATGGAGACATTGAAAGCAACATTAGACTTCACGCACCCGATATGACAGACGAAGAAGTAAGAAATGCTGCGGAGTTCGTGCAGGCTAACAAATTTATTGAAAAATTACCAAAGGGTTATAAGCAAAAAGTTTCTGAGAGAGGATCTACATTCTCAAGTGGACAAAGGCAGCTAATTGCCTTCGCAAGAACAATTGCCACTAATCCGAAAATCCTCGTCTTGGATGAGGCAACTGCCAATATAGATACAGAAACTGAGGTAGCGATACAAAGCAGTCTTGAAAATATGCGAAAAGGAAGAACAACGATTGCGATTGCCCATCGATTAAGTACAATCCAGGATGCAGAACTAATACTTGTACTTCATCATGGAGAGATTGTAGAAAGAGGGACACATCAGCAATTATTAAATGAAAAAGGGTTATATCATAAGATGTACCTGCTACAAAATGGAGTTGTAGATGATATAGCATAAAAAATTCAAAAAGCTGTCACAAGCATTAATAGAGTAAAAGTATGGGAAATTTGATACGATAGGAACAGTAATTCGGAAAGGAAGACTGCCGTGAGTTCAGATGTTAATTTACTACTGGCGTTCGGTGCTGGGTTTTTAAGCTTTATTTCCCCATGTACTTTACCGTTGTATCCCGCATTTCTATCTTATATTACTGGAATGTCTTTAGAAGAACTTAAAACCGATAGAAAGCTAATGCAAAAAAGAGGAATGCTTCATACTTTGTTTTTCTTGCTTGGCTTCTCTGTCATATTCATTGCATTAGGTTTTGCCACTTCCTTTGTAGGAACATTTTTTATTCAATACGATGATTTGATACGTCAGGTCGGTGCTATATTTATCGTAGCGTTTGGATTAATGGTAGTCGGCGTTTTTAAACCTGAATTTTTAATGAAGGAGAAAAGATTACAGTTTAAAAACAAACCATCTGGTTACATAGGAACTGCGTTAATCGGTATGGCTTTTGCAGCAGGCTGGCAGCCTTGTACAGGGCCAATCTTAGCTTCTGTATTGCTATTAGCTAGTTCTAACCCTGGGTCAGGTGTTTGGTATATGCTCGCATATGTATTAGGCTTTGCTATTCCTTTCTTTGTCCTTTCGTTCTTTATAACACGCTTGAACTGGATTCGTAAAAATAGTAACCTGATTGTTAAAATCGGTGGCTATATTATGATCGCATTAGGAATTTTGTTGTTTTTCGACGGATTAACTTATATAATTCGTATTTTAAGCCCTATTTTTGGAGACTTTACCGGATTTTAAGTAAGGAGGCAATAATATGCCGACAGTTTTAGTAGTGGATGATGCGGTATTCATGCGAACAACGATTAAACGAATGCTACAAGATCATCAATTTGATATAGTGGGTGAAGCCACTAATGGGCTTGAGGCGATCGAGCAATATAGGAATTTAAAACCGGATGTGGTGACAATGGATGTTACCATGCCGACAATGACAGGTATCGAAGCTGTAAAGCATATCGTTACTGAATTTCCTGATGCGAAGATTGTTATGGTCACTGCACTTGGCCAACAAAAACTAATTGTAGATGCTTTAGAATACGGAGCGAAGGATTTTATCACCAAACCTTTTGATCCTGATCAGCTTATTAATGTGTTACGTAATGTAACTGAAGTGTTTTAAAAAATTTAAATGAAGAATTTATATGATGTGGGGAATACCAATGTTTGATATAGTTCCGGCCAATGTTATGATAATTGTTTCTACGGTCATTGCGCTAGGTATGGGAGTACTGGTGACGACCTTGCGAGCAAAATCTGCAAAGCGACCAGCAAGTGTAAAAAAAATCTTATTACCGCCTCTATTTATGTCAACCGGAGCACTAATGTTTGTGTTTCCTTTCTTTCGAGTAACGTTAGCACAAATTGGCGAAGCACTACTAGTTGGTATGCTATTTTCCATTATTCTCATATGGACATCCAAGTTCGAATACAAAGATGGGGAAATCTATCTTAAGCAGTCGAAGGCATTTATCTTTATATTAATCGGTCTACTAATTATTCGATTAATAGGGAAGATAATACTTAGCTCTAGCATAGATGTGGGAGCACTAAGTGGAATGTTTTGGATTTTAGCATTTGGAATGATTGTTCCATGGAGAATAGCAATGTTCATAAAGTTTAAGAAAATACAAAAACAGCCAATATAAAAACGAGCATCCTCTAAGGGGTGCTCGTTTTTTTTCTGTCCTCTGATAAAGCAAAGTACTTTTCAAAAGGAGATACATCTACAGCCAATTCCTTGAGTTTCTTCCGCAAAAATTTATGATCTCTTTTAGGGGTGGCGATAATATATCCACGAATTAACAATTCTTGTGTGATTGCAGTAGCATTTTCTTCTATGGCAATCTGACCAATCTTACCAGCAATTTTCTGTTTGGCTACAGGTCGGAATAAATCAGGAACCGGAGCAACCAGCTCATTTAAGAGAGCTTTTTGCTCATCATTCCAAAGGTGAATTGTTTTATCTACATAATACTCTTCCCAGTCGAGATCCGATTTACCATCGTTTTTAGGCATAGATTTGAGAAATTTTCGGAACATGAAGAATCCTCCAATTCCCATTAAAACTACTAAGACAACAACCCAAAAAAGTATAAACCATAAAAACCATCCATCTAACAATCTATTCACCTCATTCTTCTAACTATTAGTATAAAGTGTTTGAAAAGAATTTTCATCATGAATGTATCCTTTCTGCTAAAAACTTTCTATATAGAGAGTGAGAGGAGGTGATTCAGATGGCAAACTTGGCACATAAACAATCAGTTTTAAGAATAACTTTTGAAGCAGGAATTGGAACAGATGGGAAAATGAAAACAAAGTCAAAAACGTATCGCAATGTAAAGGCGAATGCAAACGCAGACCAGCTAGAAGCAGCGGTAACAATTCTTTCGGGATTTTCTACTAGCCCATTTGTGGGGGCAGAGAAAATACAAACATCTAATCTTAACTAAAAAATAAGGAGGAATAATCATGGCTAAAACTTTACAAATGCAATTTGAATCGTCAAACGGAAAAGCAGTACTTTTGACCGTTGATGACCCTCGTGAAAACCTGACTCGAAACGAAATTGAAGCTGGAATGCAAGCTATTATTACTAGTGATGCTTTTCATGCAGAAAGCTTTAGTTTAACCTCGATCAAAAGCGCGAAGGTAGTAGATCGAAACGTTAATGAAATAATCTAGCAAATATGCTAACTAGCCCGAGCTTAGATTGCAGACATATATCTTTGTCCATAGCTCACGTATAATTTGTTGTCATTTAAAGATTCGAAACAGTTGATAGGGAACAAGTTCGTCATTATTACTTTTCTAAACATTAGGCTCTCCTTAGGAGGGCCTTTTTGAAAGCAACAGAGAAAATATACATTTTTCCAAATGCTTGTGTAGATTTGTGGTCCCTAAATGTGACATAAAGGAGGTGACCTATATTTCATAGCTCTTTAGTAATTTCACAAGCTTTGTGACATTTCTGAGGTGTATATTAAAACCTGTCTTTGTTATGGTACGAATATGTATTTTCTAAAAGTTACTAGGAAGGAGGATATCCGATGGAGCAGTGGCTAATGGTTATTCAAGATATAGGCTTTCCCATCTTTGTCTCGTTCTATTTAATGCACAGAGTTGAGAGCAAGCTTGAAGAAATAAAAAACGCACTGTTGTCCTTAAGTAAAGTGTAGACACAAAACTGTTGAAATATCTGAGACAGAGTAGTTGAATGAATTATTTTCTTTCTATAAGATTAGGCTATGATGTTATAAAGGGGTCATATGATGAAGAAATTATTAGTTATGTTAACAATAAGTATATTGGTCCTCGCAGGATGTGGCAGCAGTGATTTTAAAGCCCAAACTAACTGGGAGATAGAAGATTTTGTTTTTGATAATCAGCGTGGCGAAGAGGTATCATTAGATGATTTAAAAGGAACCGTTTGGTTAGCTACTTTTATTTTTACTAATTGTACTACGGTCTGTCCTCCAATGACCTTTAACCTTACAGAAATACAAGGAATGTTAGAGGAAAAAGGTATTGAGGATTATAAAATTGTGGCTTTCAGCGTAGATCCGGATGTAGATTCACCTGAAGTATTAAAAGAATATCTGGAATTGTATGAGGTGCCAGATGAAAGTAAATGGGAGCTTTTAACTGGATATTCTCAAGAGTATATCTCACAGTTTGCTGAAAAATCATTTAAAGCACTTGTTCGCAACAATCCAAACGATGACCAAGTGATTCACGGATCCTCCTTTTATTTAGTCGATCAAAATGGAGTAGCTGTAAAAAACTACGGCGGGGTTAAAGAAGTGCCAAAAGAAGAAATAGTAATCGATATCGAAACTTTAATTAAAGAAGGCCAATAATAAGCTGTTTCTCGAAAAAAGTCTGTAAATAATAAATTATCCCGTAAATATTAGATCCTAAACTAATATTTACGGGGTATTTTTTTGACTACTTTTACTGCCGGAAATTCGTTTTACCTGGAAGAGAAACTTATGTATATCAATTGTTTGCTTGTTTTTTTAGTAAATCTCTAATTTCTTCCAACAATACTTTCTTTGAGTCTACAGGAGGAGCATCTTGTGTAGCTGCAACCACGTCTTCTTTACGTTTAAATCTAGATAGTAATCTTATAAATATGAAGATAGAAAATGCAATCACTAAAAAATTGAAGACTGATTGAAGAAAATTTCCAATTAGGAGTTCTCCTAATTTAATACTTGTAAAATCTATATCTCCTAACAGTATTCCTAGTAAAGAAATGATGATATTTTCTACTAATGATGTAACGATGTTTCCAAAAGCAGCTCCGATTACTACGGCAACTGCAAGGTCTAATACATTACCCTTGAATGCAAATTCTTTAAAGTCCTTCCACATAAAATTTTCACCTCCCGTTATTGAATATCCAAAATAGTATATATTTTAAATAGAAAGTTCGCAATTTTTTATGCAGTTATTGTCAATTTGTGCTATTGTTTTCTTAGAGAAATGGCTAGGTAGGGTGGGGGGCACCCATGAACTTAAAGAAAACATATAGAGCTCTATCTTTTAGAATGTATTAATATATACGTGAAGTTAAGAAATTAGGTGTATTAAAGTATATTCCTTACCATATAGAACTTTCAATTCTTGTTAATAGGGTGCTTAACAACGAGCTTTTTTAAAATTTTCATCCACAAATTTCAACTAGTACTAGTGAGATTATTAGAGTAGAATCATTGCTAGGGTAGAGATATGAAGGTAATTTTGTTTCTCTAGGAGAATTTATTTCACTAGCTGATAAAGTGGATTAATAATCTAGAATGGTGACTTTGTATTAAGAGAAACATGTGAGAATTTCTTGTTATAGAGAAATCTTTAGGTAAAAAATTACTTTTTAGCATAAATGTTTCAGCTAGACAATTTTATCAACAGGATTATATTTAGCGTACAAAGCTAATACTGCATGAGATCAATATCTCCCAAAACAAGATTGTATTGGAAATCACAGACTCAATTATTATGGAATATACTTTGTCATCAGATTCCTTCAGGAATTAAAGGAATTCGGATTTCAAATTGCCATGGATGATTTTGGCACAGGCTACTCTTATTTTAAACATCTTGAACAGCTTCCGGGGAATATTATTAATATTGACCAAAGCTTCACACAAGAGATACATAAATCTAAAACAAGGGCAATCGTTCAATCCATCCTTTCTTTAGCTCATAACTTGGAGGTGAAAATCTTAGCCGAGGGAGTAGAAGACCCTTATCAGGTTTGTTGCTTAAAGAATTTAGATTGCCATTACCTCCAAAGCTATTTCTTCAATAAGGCGTTAACTTTAAACCATTTATTGAAGGAGTATTCTGAAGCAAGTAATGAAAAGGTGGCTTTTAAGAATGACATCTAAGAAACAAAAATCATATAAATGGAAGCTGTGGAGTATTATCCTCTTGTTGCCAGTAACGATCACAGTATATGTTCTGTTAATAGTGAGCTGGCAGGAGCTTCGTAAAATACCTGCTGTCCAGGAATGGGCGACATCTATTCAAAAGTCTACGACAAAGATAGATGTTCCAGGGGAATACATACCAATTTATAAAGATGCTGCGGATGAATATGGGATTCCTTGGACTCTTCTCGCTGCACATCATCGAATCGAAACCAAGTTTTCTACTATGGATCCTTTGTTATCACCAGTGGGGGCAGAGGGGCATATGCAATTTATGCCTTGTACCTTTGTGGGGTGGTCGCATCCTAGCTGTGGTGGACTTGGTTTAGGAGAAATACCTGAGGAGGATAAAATAAACCCTGCAGTAATAGCTCAATACGGAGGATATGGTATAGATGCAAATGGAGATGGTTATGCGGATCCTTATGACTTAGAGGATGCTATCTACAGTGCTGCTAATTACTTGGCAGCAAGTGGTGCAGCAGATGGTGAAATTGAAAAAGCCATTTTTAACTATAACCGCAGCAATAAATATGTGGAGGACGTGCTCCACTTTTATCACCTTTATGAAAAACAGCTTGCCACACTCCAAACTGCTACCGTTCAGGATGGCCTATAAGAACTTCTAACAGTGAATAGCATTTGGCCTTCACTTCAACAATTACAATGAAAAAGGGACTGACTATGATATAGTCGTCCCTTTTTGGTGTACGTATAATTTTTTTGCTTACTTACGCATACTCTTTAAAATCAAACTTAATATTGCAACTAAAATAATTGCTCCGATTAATGCAGGAATAATTGCCATATCCCAAATAACTGGACCCAAGTCAGGGAAAATCATTCCACCGATCCATGCCCCGATAATACCTGCTACAATATTACCTATAATTCCTCCAGGTATATCTTTACCAAGAATTAATCCTGCTAGCCAACCGATGATCCCACCGATGATTAAGTATAAAATTAGTCCCATTGTCTTCATCTCCTCAAATAATTGTTATCTTGTACACTCTTTATATAACCAACTTCCACAGAAACTAAACATACCTAATTAATTTAAAAAAATTCGCACTTAAGGAATATTTAAATAATTATCGCCCCATGGTCTCCATTCTCGATAAAACTTGAAGCTCCAGCTTCATACGCTACTGTAGACAATTCAGAATTATGAGCTTCTAATATTGTTTGCCCACTGCATATATACTTGTTCAAACCTCATATCAAGAATATTTTGTAGTACTACTAATTCACCTAGAATGAATTGCTTCTCTTTTCCATAGAAATCAAATGGAGCAAGACTTCTATATTATTTTAGATCGGTTGTAAAGGTTTCAGCCCTATTAGATACAATTGGATGCAATAAAGGTCACTATACAATCAAAAACCCATAAGTATGAAAAACAATACCTCTAATATAAGTATGGATGAGTTTGATAAAATTCTCACTTAGATTACCCATTTTAAAAGAGCTTATTCAAATAAAAAACATGAATAATGTGGGTAGAAATCAAATATATACTATTAAAGCGATAAGGTTTATTGATTTCTGTTCCAAGCGTTTTCTTTTATTAATCAGGTAAGGGCAAAATATTATACCTTTTTCCATTATTACTTTTGTAATGTCTCCAGTCTCAGTCAATCGCTAATATCGTTGCGTATTTTTATCTAGCAACAAATTGATAAATGTTCGTTTTTATTGTTAAAGCTCTGAGATAAACTCAAATGGAAAATTACAATCTAAAAAGGAGCGATTAAGAAATGGATAAAAAACAAACAAAAAAGCTAAATAAACAAGCAATTTGGTTTGCTATATTTCATACAATCCTCATCTTGGATATTATTATCGAATTTAGTTCCTTTCATTAAATAAATAATTTTTAATTCAAATTTTAATAAGTATAAAGTAGAGAAATCTTGTTTCTCTGCTTTTTTATTTGCTAAATACGATAAGATAGAGTTGTCTAGTTTTAAATCGAGCGGAGTAAACCATACTTCGTGACAAATTTTAATTATTAAATTTTGATTTATTTATAGTGATTTTATCAACCTTGGATAATTATCAAATTTCCTGGATAGAACATCCATGTCTTTTCATATAAATTGGAATTGTGAAAATGGTATTTAAGTATAAACTAAATAAGAATATGTTCTGAAATTTAGATTGTATTACTAGGGAAATGGGTATAAGTTAAAAGATATGTAAACAAAGCTTAGTGGAGGTATAAAATGTTTTTAGAAAAAAATAATGAAATTCGAGCGGATCTATTCCGTCTGGTAGATTCCTTAACAGAGGAAGAGTTTAATAAAAAACCTGATAATAATGCTTGGTCGCCAAAGGAAATTATGGAACACTTAGTTAAGATGGAGAATACCATTGTAAAAGGAATAAAGGCCGAAATTGCCAATCCTCAAAGCCCACAAGTGAAAAAGAAGCCTATTGGGGTTTCGACTTTCCGATTGATCAAAGTAAAGGCACCTAAACATACAGTGCCAAAGCCTGATTATGAGACAAAAGAGGTGATGAAAAATAAATTGCATGAGGCAAGAATGGAATTATTAAAAGTATATGCTGATAATGATTATCAGGTATTTCAAAAAAAATCATTAAAGCATCCTTTATTTGGACAAGTACCACTTGTGCAGTGGTTTCCATTCGTAGGATTACATGAAAAACGTCATTTGAAGCAATTAGAGAAAACAATCAAAAAGATAAAAGGTCATTAGAATTAATTATTACTTATAATAATTTTAATGTAATTTACTTATCAATAGAGATAAGTTATGATTAGTTATGGAGAAAAGTTACTTGAATAGAGTCTTTTCAATAGATATTAGGAGGATTACTAATGGCAAAAGATAGCTTACACAATAGCCGTACTTCTTTCACGCTAAATGGAAAAGAATATACTTATTATCGTTTAGCAGCTCTAGAAGAAGCAGGAATTGCAAACGTTTCACGTCTACCATACTCAATTAAAGTATTGCTAGAGTCTGTGCTACGTCAACATGATGGATATGTTATTAAAGATGAACATGTAGAACAATTAGCAAAATGGGGTAAAGATGCAGACCCAGAAGCAGAAGTTCCATTTAAACCTTCTCGAGTTGTACTACAAGATTTCACAGGAGTACCAGTAGTAGTTGATTTAGCAGCATTACGTTCTGCCATGAACGAAATGGGCGGTAATCCGGACAAAATTAACCCTGCTATTCCAGTTGACCTTGTAATCGATCACTCAGTACAAGTAGATAAATATGGTACTGCTTCAGCTTTACAAGCTAATATGGATCTTGAGTTCGAACGTAATGCAGAGCGTTACAACTTCTTAAAATGGGCTCAAACAGCATACGATAATTTCCGTGCTGTACCTCCAGCGACTGGTATCGTTCACCAAGTTAACTTAGAGTACCTAGCGCCAATCGTACACGTAAACGAATCAACTGACGGTACATTAGAAACATTCCCAGACTCAGTAGTTGGTACTGATTCACATACAACAATGATTAATGGTCTTGGTGTACTTGGATGGGGTGTAGGTGGTATTGAGGCTGAGGCAGGAATGCTTGGTCAACCTTCATACTTCCCAATTCCTGAAGTTATCGGAGTGAAATTAACAGGAGATCTTCCAAACGGAACGACTGCTACTGACTTAGCGCTTAAAGTTACTCAAGTACTTCGTCAACGTGGTGTTGTTGGTAAATTTGTTGAATTCTTCGGCCCTGGGGTATCTAAATTACCACTTGCTGACCGTGCAACTATTGCTAACATGGCTCCTGAGTATGGTGCTACTTGTGGTTACTTCGCTATCGATGAGGAATCACTTGAATACTTGCGTCTAACTGGCCGTGAAGAAGAACATATTGCAGTTGTTGAAGCTTACTTAAAAGCAAACGACATGTTCTTTGATCCAACTTTAGAGCCTGTATACACAGATGTTATTGAAATTGACCTTGGTGCAATCCAAGCAAATCTTTCAGGACCAAAACGTCCACAAGATTTAATTCCTCTTACTGATATGAAATCTCGTTACCGTGAAGCAGTAGTTGCTCCTCAAGGTACACAAGGCTTCGGATTATCAGAAAAAGAGTTTGCTAAATCTGCAACTGTAAAATTTGAAGACAGAGATGTTGTTATGCCAACTGGTGCTGTTGCAATTGCTGCAATCACTTCTTGTACAAACACATCTAACCCATACGTTATGCTAGCAGCTGGTTTAGTTGCGAAAAAAGCTGTAGAAAAAGGATTGAAAGTACCTGCATATGTAAAAACATCATTAGCACCTGGTTCTAAGGTAGTTACTGGTTATTTACAAGATTCAGGACTAGACAAATTCCTTGATGAAATTGGATTCAACACAGTTGGTTATGGTTGTACTACATGTATCGGTAACTCTGGTCCATTGTTGCCTGAAATCGAGAAAGCGATTATTGACGAAGATTTATTCGTAACTTCTGTGCTTTCTGGTAACCGTAACTTTGAAGGTCGTGTGCATCCATTAGTAAAAGCTAACTACTTGGCTTCACCACCATTAGTTGTGGCATATGCTCTTGCTGGAACTGTAGATATTGACCTACAAAAAGATTCATTTGGTAAAGACCAAGATGGCAACGAAGTATTCTTTGCTGATATTTGGCCATCTACTGAAGAAGTTAACCAAGTACTTTCTAAAGTGGTTACTCGTGAACTATTCCAAAAGGAATATGCACGTGTATTCGATGAAAACGAAGCTTGGAATGCAATTGAAACTTCTACAGAATCACTATATTCATTTGATGACAAATCAACTTATATTCAAAACCCACCATTCTTCCAAGGATTATCTAAGGAACCTGGTCAAATTGAATCACTTGATGGTCTTCGCATAGTAGCCAAATTTGGTGACTCTATTACTACTGACCATATTTCACCGGCTGGTGCAATTGGTAAAGATACTCCTGCAGGTAAATACTTACGTGAAAATGGTGTAGAGGTACGTGACTTCAACTCATATGGTTCTCGTCGTGGTAACCATGAAGTAATGATGCGCGGTACATTTGCAAATATTCGTATTCGTAACCAAGTAGCTCCTGGCACAGAAGGTGGATATACTACTTACTGGCCAACAGGCGAAATCATGTCCATCTATGATGCTGCTATGAAGTATCAAGAAGAAGGTACCGGTTTAGTAGTAATTGGCGGAAAAGATTATGGTATGGGATCATCTCGTGACTGGGCAGCTAAAGGAACAAATCTTTTAGGCATTAAAGCAGTAATTACGGAAAGCTTTGAGCGTATTCACCGTTCAAATCTTGTAATGATGGGTGTTTTACCTCTTAATTTCTTACCAGGTGAAAATGCTGAAACATTAGGCTTAACTGGTAAAGAAGAAATTAGTGTGAATATTGCTGAAGGAGTTAAACCTCGTGATATCCTGAAAGTAACAGCTAAAGCAGAAGATGGTTCTGTAAAAGAATTCAATGTGCTTGCTCGTTTCGACTCAGAGGTTGAGGTAGATTACTACCGTCATGGCGGTATCCTTCAAATGGTGTTACGTAACAAAATGCTAGAAGCATAATAGATAGAAACGGGCCCTAAATCTTATATGATTTAGGGCTCTTTTTTTGTGTAAATTAACGAAATATTCGTTACAAGAACATACATTCGTGTTAATATATAGATAACGAGTTGTAGGAGGAAATTACATGAGACTAAAAAACTTCAATTTGGCAGAACGAATGCATTACTATAAGGTGCCAGGAGTAAGTATTACATTAATTGATCAGGGACAAATCAGTGCATGCATAAACCAAGGGGTTTTAGAGGTGGGAAGCAGAAAAGCTATCAACGAGAATTCTCTTTTTAACGCTTGTTCTATTAGTAAGTTTCTAACTGGAATGTTGGTTATAAAACTCGTCCAACAAGGGGATTTAGATTTAGATGAAAATGTTAACGAGAAACTTATATCTTGGAATATCCCAGAGAATGATTTTACTAACTTAAAAAGAGTAACTTTAAGAAACTTACTTAGCCATCAATCTGGAATTGTAGATCCTATCAATAGTTTTCCAGAGCATGTTGCAAGTAATGGCACTCCAACAATGGTGGAATTACTAGAAGGAAAAACGCCCTACAATAATTGCCCAATTGAAGTTACATATGAACCTGAAAGTGAATTTCATTATTCAGATGCTAGCTACTGTATAATTCAGCAAGTAATTGAAGACTCAATGAAAAAATCATTCATCCAAGTTATGACTGAGCATATATTTACACCATTAGAAATGGAGAATAGTAACTATGCTATGACAGCAGCAAGTATGAGTGAAGAAAACGTTTCGTGTGGTCATAACAAAAACGGAGAAGTAGTGAATGAAAAATATCCTTTATATCCATATCCCGCTGCTTCTGGATTATGGACAACCTCTGAAAATATAGCTAAATTAGTCCAAGAATTAATGAATGCTTTGAAAGGTGAAAGTAAAACCGGTATCTCTGCTATAGCAGCAAAGGAGTTAATTAGTTCACAAGGAAGAAAAAAATGGGCAGGACTTGGTGTATTTCTTGAGGAATCTGAGAACCAACTGGAAATCTCATCACTTGGATGGGGAGTAGGCTTTCAATGTATGATGGTAGCATACCCATATTTGGAGAAAGGTGCTGTCATAATGACAAATGCAGAACTAGGGGTACATCAACTGGAAGGAATCATCGGAGAAATATATAACTCTTTACTGAGCCAATTGAAGGGGTAAAAAATGCATATCTTACTAGCTAAACCAGCTTCTATACCTAATGTAATAGCTTTCTTCAAAGAAAACTTAAATCCCGATAGTAGCGAGATATATTCAGAAGAGTTTTTATGCCCTCTTGGAACTCAAGCTGCTATTAGAAGGAACCAAATGATACTAGCTATAGAAAATGGGCATGTTGTGGGAGCAATTCGTTTTTATCGAAGAAAAACAGCCAATACCATTTCACTTTATCAATTTGCTGTAAGTTCAAAGTATCGTGGTAAAGGCGTTTTAAAAAAGATGCTTCTCTTTATAAATGACGCGCCAATCGTAGCTCTATGTCCAATTGAATCAAAATTTAACCAATATTATTACAAGATGGATTGGAAACTACAAGAACAAGTTGATGGGTTTAATACGTGGATTTTTAAATGAGTGCTTGATTACGGTTTGTGTTTATTAATTAATAATACTTTCACTTAAAATGTAAGCATTTTTTTACTTGAAAAAGCAAATGAATAAATATAATCATAGCGATTTAATATTCTTTAGATTTGTATAAGGATTAGCTGATAAAGGGCTATTTTCTATAGTTTTATCATGGGGCATTTCCTATTCATTTAGTCTCATTTTTGATAGACATTAATTTGCTTCGGTTCGTTGAAAGAAACGAAGCAAATTTCACATAAAGAAAAAGATTACTCTCTCCAATCAGGCTTGGTGAGGGAAAAGATGAAAGCATCATGTGAGCTGTTATCTTGATATAGATACCCTCTCAACAAACCTTCCTTTTCAAATCCTAGATTTAAAAGTAACGTAAAAGAGGCCTCGTTTTGAGGGAATGTTACTGCTCCTATACGGTATAGATTTAAAACATTAAAGCAATAGTCTATAACAGCCCTCACAGCTTCACTCACTATTCCTTTTCTCCAATGGCCAGGTAATAGTTCATAGCCAATTTCTGTTCTTTTACTAGCTAAAGATAAGTTATTTAATCCAACAGTTCCAATAAACTCTCCAGTTTCTTTCAATTCTATTCCCCAACGCATAGATTTTTTTTGCTCAAAACCTGTAGCAAATGATTTAAGTAACGCATCAGCTTGTTCTTCTTTTGTAAACGGGGACATCCCGTAATACTTAATGACTTCTTCATTGGAAAAAATGGAGAAAATACTAGCCACATGTTCATCTTTAATTTCTATTAACTTTAATCTCTCTGTAGACAATGTTGGAAAGCTCATCTCAAAACCCCTTTTCTATAATTCTTATATTCTAACACAACTGTAATTATCTTTCTATTCAATTAAATTGTATGTTAGGATATGGTTATATACATGGCATTTTCTTTGGGGGGTATTCGATGGAACAACCAACTATCTTACTGTCTAAGCTTAATCCACCGGTTCCTTCTTCAAATTATATGAGAAGGTCTTCTTTAATTAAAAAATTGAAAAGTAAAGCGGACAAAAAAGTTTGTCTCTTACATAGTGGTGCAGGCTTTGGAAAAAGCTCTGCCCTTGCTCAATATTTTCAAGATTCTAAGGAAACGTTTTCATGGTACTCCATATCGGAGGAGGATGATAATATTCTTCCTTTTCTACGCCATTTAGTACATAGCATTCGTAAAGTTGTTCCAGCGTTTGGAAGCAGTCTCCTAGAGGATAGCCTTCTATTCATGTATCCAAAGGAGGCTGAGCTAATTAGGTGGTACTCTCTTTTCAGTAATGAGCTTTCAGTAATGGGCACCCCTTTTACAATTGTTTTAGATGATTATCATTTGGTTGATCATGTATTCCACATTAATTATGTAATTGAAAAAATAATAGAGTTTCTTCCTCCTTCTATCAATATAGTTATAGCTTCACGGATTCGACCAAAATGGACAGTTCTACTCAAGCTTAAGTTAAATGGTCAATTAGTGGAGATAAAGGAAAAAGATTTTATGTTTACCGAGGAAGAAATTCAAGTGTTCTTTGAAGATTACTTTGATAAAACAATTACAAGTGTAGAAGCGGAAAACGTTTTAAAGCTAACAGAGGGGTGGGCTATCGCGATACAATTGATTGCCATACAAGTAGCGGAATCAAACAAAGTGATAGCAGATCTTTCTGATTTTGCATTGAATGAATTATTTTCCTATCTTTCGGAAGAAGTATTTTCTAATATGACCCTCAAAAATCAACATTCCTTATTGAATTTTAGTATTTTTCCAGTTTTTTCAGCAATAGAAATAAAGGAATTCTTTGGTGAAGAAGAACTTGTTCAGTTACAGTTGCTAACATCAACTCACTCTTTCATCCAGATGTTAAGTGACTCTAATACTTATAGATTTCACTCTTTGTTTCAACAATTTTTAGAAGATAAATGGCTACAAACAAATTCTTTAATGTATTATGAAACACATAAAAAAGTATCTAGGTTTTTTAAAGAGCAAAATAATATCGTACAAGCTATTTATCATGCAGAAAAATCTAAAGATGAGCTATTTTTAGCTGAAATGATTATTCAGAATGCGAACTCAATGATTATGGCTGGTCAATTCGATTGGCTGTTAGACTTGATGAAGGATCATTTGTCTCCTACTACTAGGGAAATGTTTTACGAACTCTATTATTTTGAGGGTGAGTGTCATCGATATCGGGCTTTTTATGAAAAAGCTAGGAAATCATATGAAGTGTGTTTAGATATTGCTCAGACAAAGCAAAATGTTCTATTTATAAGCAGAGCTAATGCAGGGATGGCACATATTTATCTAGATACTATTCAACCAGCATTAGCAAAATCATTTTTAGAGGAAGCCATTAAATGGGCAAATGAAAGTGAAGAAATATCGATTCAGGAACAGAATTCTCTAAAAAGGCTTCATGCTGAGAATCTAGTGAATTTAGGAAAAACCAAAGAGGCTAGTGAATGGGTATCGATGGAGAATTTAGATCCATTTATTTTAAGGAATGGTAATTTGGATGCGCGAATCTATTTAAGAACCGGGCTGCTTAATGACGCAGTTCAGGTTTTAGAGTCGAGGCTAGGAGATGAAATAGCTATTCCCGATTCTCATCGAGAAACTGACATCTTACTCTCGTTTATTTACTCACTGACAGGAGAAATCGAAAAAGCTAAAAAAGCTGCTAATAAAGGCATCGAAACAGGCATCAAAGAAAAGTCAGGTTTCGTGGAGGCAGTGGGGTGGATTAGAAAGGGTCATTCTGAAATTTTGTACAATCCATTTGATCAAAAGACACCTGAATCTCTATACTTAAAAGCCGTACAACGAATGGAAGACTTAGATGTTTCAAGAGCTAAAGCCGAGCCTTACTTGGGACTTTCTATTTTAAAGTCTAGGCAGGGGAAGCTTCAGGAAGCTATTGATTACGGTGAAATGGGATTGCGTGAAACAATCAAAAGTAATGATTATTGGCTATCTGCTTATATTATGCTTGGCCTGTCCATTGTTTATTATGAAAATGGTGATTTAGACAAAGCTGAAGCAATATGTCAGGAAGCAAATGCATTATTTTATAAAAATGGAGATATATACGGAGAAATGATCAGTAACTACTGGCTTTCTAGTATTTATGCAGAGCTTCAAATGAGTGAACCTTTTTTAGGTTCCTTGCTGAAATTTGCAAGAATGTGTGTGGAAAATAATTTTCTTTTCTTTCTGCTGAAAAAAACCGTATTTGGTCCAGTGGATCTACAGGTCAATTATCCCCTTCTTAAAAAGGGAAGCTTACTTCTAAAAGGAAACAAAGATCCCTTCTTGCAAAAATTGATAGAAAAATTAGATGTGCGAGATGATATACCTTACCCAGGATATTCTCTGAGACTGCAGCTTCTAGGCTCCTTTACTCTATTTATGGGCATTCATGAAGTAGAAGAAAGGAAATGGCAAAGAGAAAAGTCGAAGGAGCTTCTTACTTTTTTATATTTGCATAAAAATCGATTTGTACCTAAGGAAGAATTAATAAGAAACCTATGGAAAGAGGATGAAAAAACAAATGATCGCGATTTTAAGGTTGTCTTAAATGCGCTGCTTAAAGTTATAGAACCAAAAAGGCAAGCGCGAGGAGAATCTTTTTTTATAGTCCGTAAACAATCAATGTACCGTATTAATCCAGAAGCAGTTGTTCATAGTGACTTAGAGACATTTAATGATTACGTTACGCTAGGAATGCAAGAAAAAGTTGCATCGTTATCGTTAGAACATCTATTAAAGGCAGTGAGACTCTATAATGGTAGCCTTCTAGAAGATAATCCTGCCAATGAATGGATCTCTCATGACCGTGAGAAAACAGAGCAACAGTATATGTTAGTTTTAGAAAGATTGGCTCAAACGAGTACGCGTATAAAGGATTTCGAGAACACGATATACTGGTCTGAGAAACTCATACGGATAGATCCAACGTGGGAAGAGGCCTATCGTTTGCTTATGTTTGCTTATTATCAAATGCAAAATAGAACACAGGCAGTTAAATGGTATGAACGATGTGTAGCAACTTTACATGATGAGCTTCGTGTAGAACCTATGCAAACGACTATTCAAATGTATGAGATGATTGTGAATTTTGGCTAAGGATTATTTAAGTTTTAAAAATATGGCATCAAATATAATATTTCGCTGAGATGAAAATTCATTACAGCAGAATTATAACTTCACGGCTACTAGTCAGCATACATAAATTTTAAGCTGATAGGGCTCTGTAAGCTCGTCAAATATTTTGTGAATGCTTGACATTTTATATATCGAACTAGTGGTTTATCTAGATAGAAGCGTATCCAAGTTAATGGATACGCTTTTAAGCGTATGAATAATATTTTGATTCTTTACCTAATCAATTTTATAATTCCTATTTTTAAAAACACGAATATTAAGAGAGAATACTGAAAAACATATGCTTTTTAAGTGTTAAGAATAATTGAATACCGCTTTAGGTGGACGCTTTCGGTGGGGAGAGCGATAAGCCATCATCCGTCGCTAACGCGCGCGGATATGATGGCTTATCTGTATCACTCATCCCACGGGAGTCGCCAACTTCGCTACAAAAAATACCTAATAATGTTCGTGTATAATCGGTAAAACGCTATTTATGAAATGGACTCATATGTAAAATATTATAAAACTCCTAGTATATGCAGGAAGCGAGGGTGGATCTTACTCGCTTATAAAATGTAATCTTTCCATAAACAAACATAAAAAAGTAACTAAGCCACTTAAGCCCCTGATGTCTTCGTCATAAACATGCTAATACAAAACAATCTTGTAACTTATTTGTAACTCCTATTTTGTACATTTAAAGCGAAGCATGAGAGCGCTTACAAAATTATTTGGGAGGTATGGAATATTGAAAAAATGGAGTTTATTTTTAACGCTATTATTGGTTTTTATTTTTACTGCTGCTTGTAGTGAGGATTCTGTTAAATCTAGTGAGAAGTCCGGTGAAACCACTCCTGCTTCGGGTGAGGTGACGGAAGGCGGGACTATTAAAATTGGGGTTCTTGCCTCTTTAACAGGAGCGCTTGAGTCCTATGGAAAGCAAACCAGAAATGGTATTGAGCTTGGCTTAGAGTATGCTACGGACGGAACGATGGAGGTAGCAGGAAAAAAAATCGAGGTTGTATTTGAGGATACAGAAACTAAGCCTGAGGTTGCGGTTCAAAAAGCAACGAAGCTTTTGGAAGAAGATGAGGTTGATTTCTTAGTAGGTTCCTCTAGCTCCGGTGATACATTAGCAGTTCTCCCCCTTGCAGAGGAATATGAAAAGATTATGATCGTTGAACCAGCAGTTGCAGACAGTATTACTGGATCAGAGTTTAATCCATATATATTCCGTACTGCTCGTAATTCTTCACAGGATGCGGTTGCAGGAGCAGCTGCTATTGCAAAAAAGGGAGTAAAGATAGCGACATTTGCGCCTGATTACTCCTTCGGTTGGGATGGGGTTTCTGCCTTTAAAGCCGCAGCTGAAAAGTTAGGAGCAGAGGTTGTATTAGAAGAATACGCTGACCCTGCCGCTACGGATTTTACATCGAACTTACAAAAGGTGATTCAAGCAAAACCAGACTATCTGTTTGTTGTTTGGGCTGGTGCTAACTCCCCATGGAACCAAATTGCTGATCTAAAATTGCAAGACAAAGGTATTAAAATCTCTACTGGCGCACCAGATATCCCGGCACTTTCTATTATGGAACCGCTAGTTGGTATGGAAGGATTCTCGGTTTATTATCACACATTACCAGACAATAAGATAAATGATTGGTTAGTAGATGAACATAAAAAGCGTTTCAATGGAGAAGTACCAGATTTATTCACGCCTGGAGGGATGTCAGCTGCGATTGCCATAGTAGAAGCTTTAAAAAAATCTGATGGTGATACGGATGCGAATGAATTGATTAAATTGATGGAAGGAATGTCCTTTGAAACACCTAAAGGAAAAATGACTTTCCGTCCGGATGATCATCAAGCCCTGCAATCCTTATATTCTATTAAGTTAGAAAAGCAGGAAGGCATTGCTTACCCAGTACCAGTGCTGATTCGTGAATTGTCACCTGAGGAAACGGAACCACCAATTTTAAATAAGAAGTAACTATATTGAAGCAAGTGACAGCCTAACATTCATTAGGCCTGTCACTAACCTTGCTATAGACTCTTTCTAAAGCAAGGTTAGTGATAGAAGAGAGGAGTCAAATCGTATGGAGCCTATATTAAGAACTGAAAATCTGACAATCAAATTTGGCGGCCAGACAGCAGTAGATCATGTAAATTTTGTTATGCCAAACAAACACTTTAAATCCATTATCGGCCCAAATGGTGCAGGAAAAACAACCTTTTTTAATTTAATCAGCGGTGAGTTGAAGCCAACAGAAGGAGAGGTTTTCTTTAAAGGTCAATCTATGGCTAAGTATTCCTCCATAGAGAGGACTCGAATTGGACTAGGTAGATCCTTTCAAATAACGAATGTTTTTCCTAATCTGACTGTCATGGAAAACGTACGTCTTGCTGTGCAATCAAAGCAGAAAGTCCGCTATCAGATGCTTCGTCATTTCAGTAGCTATCAAGAATTTCGGACTGAAGCGGAACAATTACTCGAGATAGTTCTACTGTCTAAGAAAGCTAATGCACTTGCCAATGAGCTTTCTCATGGAGAAAAGAGAAAATTAGAAATTGCCATGCTTCTTGCTTTAGATACGGAAGTACTATTGTTGGATGAACCGACAGCTGGAATGTCCTTAGAAGAGGTTCCGGCTATATTGGATGTGATAAAGCAGATTAAGCAAAAGGGTAACAAGACGATTTTGTTGATTGAACATAAGATGGATATGATTTTAGATCTCTCTGACTCTATCATGGTTTTGTTCAATGGAAGGCTGCTTGCTGATGGTAGCCCTAAAGAAATCATGAACAATGAAACTGTTCAAAACGCATATCTGGGAGGGTTATACGATGAGCACCTTGCTTAAATTAGATAACGTACACACGTTTATAGGGCAATATCACATTTTACAGGGAGTTTCCTTCGAAGCAAAGGCTGGAGAGGTGAGTGTGCTGCTTGGTCGAAACGGTGCAGGGAAAACGACCACTTTGAAAACAATAATGGGCCTCACACCTGCCTCTAAAGGGATCATTAAATACGCGGGTTCGTCTATTATCTCCCAGCATACACACCAGATTGCATCAGGCGGTATCGGCTATGTACCGGAGGATCAAGGTATTTTCGGAGCTTTAACAGTCGAGGAAAATCTAAAGGTAGCCATGCGTAAGGAAGATGATGCTGCAAAAGAAAGACAAGAATATGTCCTAGAGCTATTCCCAGATCTTAAGAAGTTTTGGAAAAAGAATGGTGGACACTTATCTGGAGGACAAAAACAAATGCTTTCGATGGCTAGGGCTTTTGTAAATGAAAGTAATCTTTTACTGATAGACGAACCTTCCAAGGGCCTAGCACCAGTCGTTATTGAAAAGGTTATGGAAGCAATTATTGAAATGAAGAAGCAAACAACCATTATCCTGGTAGAACAAAATTTTATGATGGCCAGCAAAATCGGAGATACATATACACTAATCGATGATGGTGAAACTGTTCAGTCGGGAAAAATAAGCGAGCTTATCCAAAATGAAGAATTGAAAAGAAAATATCTCGGTATCGGGTGAAGGAGGAAGCTACATGGAGTTAATCATCAATTTATTGATAAACGGATTGGCGACAGGCATGTTGATTTTTTTATTGGCAGCTGGATTAACCTTGATATTTGGATTAATGGATGTTTTAAACTTTGCACATGGGGGCCTATTTGCCTGGGGAGCTTTTTCTGGTGTTTGGTTTTACAGTTTGACGGATAGCTTTACCTTAGCGATTATAGGAGCCATTTTAACAGGTGTAATATTAGGTTTTATAACGGAAAAGCTAATTATTACACCTGTTTATGGGAACCATGTACAACAAATATTAATAACTTTAGGATTTATGATTGTGCTTTCTGAAATGCTGAAGGTCGTTTTTGGACCAAATCAGATGGCAGCAAAAGTTCCACCTTTGTTAGCTGGAAGCTGGGAATTTGGAGATGTCATTATTATTAAATACCGTTTGTTTATCATTAGCATTGGTTTTATCGTATTCGGTATTTTTCAATTTATTTTAAAGCGTACGAAAATCGGACTGACAGTACGTGCTGGTGTGATGAATAAGGAAATGGTGCAGGCGTTAGGTATTAATATTAAAAAGGTATTTTTGTATGTATTTATGACAGGTGCAGCGCTCGCGGCTTTAGGAGGTGCTTTAATGGCACCTTACTCTGGAGTTGTATACGCTGAAATGGGAATGGAGTATGCGATATTAGCCTTCATCGTGGTGGTCATTGGAGGAATGGGTAGCTTTCCAGGTTCATTGCTGGCAGCTATTCTAGTAGGTTTAGCAGGAAGCTTCATGGCGTATTATGTTCCAGCTCTATCACTTGCGGTCAATATGCTGCTTATGGCAGTCGTATTAATCTTCCGTCCGCAAGGTTTGTTTACTGCGAAAGGATGATACAAGGATGAAGTTAAAATCTACATTTCAAATTAAACATGGAGTGCTGTTAGTAATTGTCGCGGCATTTACCATATTTCCATTTGTCTCAGACTCTCGGACATGGACTATACTATTGACTCAAATATTCATCTTTTCTATATTAGCGATGAGCTATGATATTTTGCTCGGCTATACTGGCATTGTATCTTTCGGTCACGCTATGTTCTTCGGGATGGGAGCATATGCGACGGCGATTATGTTAAATCATTTTGAGTCTACAGTTGGAACATTCTTACTTTCAATAGCTGTAGGGATGGTTATTGCAGGTGTCATCAGCTTTTTAGTTGGGTTGTTGACGCTCCGATTAAAAAGTCACTTCTTTGCTATGCTGACCATGGCAGTATCCGGCCTGTTTCTCGTCCTTGCGGAAAAGTGGAGAACCTTAACCTATGGAAATGACGGTTTTACATTTAGAGCCCCCGAGGTTTTTAGAGATCGCATGGTGTTTTATTTATTTGTGCTTGGAAGCCTCCTGCTAGTTTACCTATTTTTAAGAAGATTTGTAGATTCTCCGCTTGGTAAGGTTTTGATTGCAGTGAGGGAAAATGAGCAAAGAACCAAGTCACTTGGATTCAATACGCTTCATTATAAAGTAATTGCTTCAGTAGTTGCCGGAGTAGTTGCTAGTCTTGCTGGCTCGTTATATGCAATATCCTTACGCTTTGTTAATACAAGCGTGCTCACAATGGATATTACGCTCGATGCCTTACTAATGACAATTATTGGTGGAGTAGGCACATTAATAGGTCCAATTATAGGCGCAGGGGTTATAGAGCTAGCTCAGCATTATCTTTCCGGACTTGCAAAAGAACATCCGATTTTTGAAAGATGGATCATATTCTTCGGGGTTGTTTATATTCTCGCTGTTATTTTCTTTCCTAGAGGCATTGTTGGTACTATTCAACAAGCTTTTTGGAAAAGGAAAAACAAGAAACATAAAGTTGAAGTTGCTCCTAAAAGAAGGGAGTTAGCTAAATGAGCATAGGAATTGTCAGTACTGGTATATATATTCCTGAAGCAGTTATGACTGCTGAAGATATCGCTACACAATCCAATCTCCCTCTAGAAGTCGTCAAATATAAAATGGGTATATCAAAAAAGCCGATACCAGGGAGAGACGATCATACAGTTGCTATGGGAATATGGGCAGCAGAAAAAGCGTTACAAAAAGGAAATGTGGATCCAAAATCTATCGATCTAATTATTTATATAGGGGAAGAACATAAGGAATACCCCCTGTGGACAGCTGCTATTAAGATACAAGAGGAGCTAGGAGCCTTTCACGCTTGGGCTTTTGATGTTGCACTACGCTGTGGAACAACAATTATGGCGATGAAGGTGGCAAAGAGCATGATGTTGGCTGATCCTTCTATCCAAACGGTTTTACTTGCTGGAGGATATCGAAACAGTGACTTTATTGATTATACAAACGAAAGTACTCGTTTCATGTTTAACCTGGGAGCAGGAGGAGCGGCGATGATTTTAAAAAGAAATTACGATAAAAATATTCTTTTAGAGTCAGATATAATCACGGACGGCTCTTTTTCAGAGGACGTGTTGGTGCCAGTTGGGGGAACCAAGCAACCTCTAACCTCTGAACTCTTGGAAAACGGTATGTATCGTTTAGATGTAATGGACCCACAGGGGATGAAGGCAAGATTAGAACAAAAATCTATGGACAATTTTTTAAAAGTTGTTCGTAACGCATTATTGAAAAGTGGATACAGTGAAAAGGACATAGATTATCTTGCCATCCTCCATATGAAAAAATCAGCTCATGATTATGTATTAGGTGAGTTAGGCTTAACTAAGGAACAATCGATTTATTTAAGTGATTATGGGCACATCGGACAAATGGATCAAATTATATCATTGGAATTAGCGGAAAAATCAGAGAAAATAAAGAGTGGAGATATTGTTGTTCTAGTTAGTGCAGGCATTGGCTATGCATGGGGAGCAATAGCTGTTAAATGGGGAACTGAAGGGAGAAAAATATGAACATGACATTGCAAAAAGTAACATTGGCAAATGGGGAGTCTATCACTTATAGAAAGAGAGAGGGAGGTGATCGCGTAATCGTTCTCGTTCATGGCAATATGACTTCATCTAAGCATTGGGATGTATTAATCGATGCATTTGATGATTCTTTTACTGTAATCGCCCTTGATTTGAGAGGCTTTGGAGGCTCAACCTATTATACTCGAGTAAATGGGATAAAAGATTTTTCGAATGATCTCAAGGATTTTATAGATTCGGTTGCACTTGAAAAATTCGATTTAATCGGTTGGTCTACCGGTGGGGCAATATGTATGCAGTTTGTAATAGACAATCCCGGATACTGCGAGAAGCTTATTTTATTGGCTTCTGCTTCCACTAGAGGATATCCATTCTTTGGTACGAATGCAGATGGTACACCTAACTATACAGAAAGATTACAAACTATAGTGCAAATCGAAGAAGATCCGTCTAAAACGAAAGCCATGCAGGGTTTGTACGATACAAAAAATAAAGAGGGCTTAAGGGCAGTTTGGGATGCTGTAATTTATACGCATAGTAAACCGAATGAGCAGTTATATGAAGAGTATCTAGAGGATATGCTAACACAACGAAATTTAGCAGATGTGTATCATAGCTTAAATACTTTTAATATTGGCGCTGATCATAACGGGGTGTCAAAAGGTTCCAATCAGGCAAAGGACATAACGATTCCAGTTTTAATACTTCGAGGAGATCGAGATTATGTAGTAACAGAGGAAATGACACAAGAAATAGTTTCAGATTTAGGAGACAATGCTACATATATACCTTTAGTTAACTGCGGTCACTCTCCCCTTATCGATGATCTCGGGCAATTGTTAGGAGCTATCGAAAAATTTTTAAAGGAGGAGAGATGATTATGGGAATTCAAGATAAGGTTGCTATTATTACTGGAGCAGCTAACGGTATTGGTTCTGCAGCAGTCCAACGCTTTGCAGAAGAAGGAGCAAAGGTGGTTTTAGCTGATTTTGATCAGAGTGCGGGGAAATCTCTAGAAAAAGAAATGAGAGAAAAGGGCTATAATGCAGTATTTATCCAAGTGGATGTGGCGAATCGGGAAAGTGTAGATGCAATGGTGGAACAAACACTGGAGCAATTTGGAGAGATTCACATTTTGATAAATAATGCGGGAATTACTCGTGATGCCATGTTAACTAAGATGACTGCAGAGGAATTCAGCCAAGTTTTAGAAGTCAATCTAAAAGGCGTGTTTAACTGTACACAGGCTGTTGTTCCTCACATGGTAGCAAATCAATACGGAAAAATCATCAGTACTTCCTCGGTCAGCGGGGTTTATGGAAACGTGGGCCAGACCAATTATGCGGCTTCAAAGGCAGCGGTAGTAGGGATGACTAAAACATGGGCAAAAGAATTAGGTAGAAAAGGGATTAATGTGAATGCGGTAGCTCCTGGCTTTACTGCGACGAAAATGGTAGCGAAGATGCCAGATAAAATCATTGAACAGATGAAGTCTGTTGTAGCTCTACAGCGTCTGGCCGAGCCACAAGATATTGCGAACGCTTATTTATTTTTAGCTTCCGATGAATCTAGTTACGTACACGGACATGTATTACAAGTGGATGGCGGTATCATGATGTAAGGAAAGGTGCGTTGCCAAGATGTTTACTGAACAGGCATGGATTTATAAGAGGGCAATCCTCTCTCCAAGCAAGAACGCTTTAATAGATAGCAGTAGTGGCAATGTATGGACCTACCATACATTATGGGAACAAATAAAAGGATGGGCCAATTATTTTGAAAGTCAGGGATTTGAAGCCGGGGATAGAATAGCCGTGCTTTCTCAAAATAGAATTGAGCTATTTGCCATATTATTTGCTTGTGGCTTGAAGGGGCTAATATATGTCCCGTTGAATTATCGACTAAGCACTAACGAATTACAGGATATACTAAATAATTGCTCTCCGGTGACGATCATTTATGATGAAAATCATATAGAATTGAGCGAATTTTTCCCAACTTATAAAACGCTTTTGTTATCGAGTGTAACAGTTTCCCATAACAGTGATTTTCATTTTAACACTGATTGGAAACCGGATGACCCATGGCTCATTATTTATACGGGAGGAACAACGGGAAGTCCAAAGGGTGCAGTTCTATCATTTGATAATGTGAATTGGAATGCTATCAATACAATTATCAGCTGGGGATTAAATGACGAAGATTGCACACTAAACTATATGCCTATGTTTCATACGGGGGGACTAAATGCATTGTGCATACCTATTTTAATGGCGGGAGGCACTGTAGTTACAGGTAAAAGATTCCAAGCAGAGGAAGCTTTAAAGTTCTTGGATATTTACAAGACTACTCTTTCGTTATTTGTTCCGACGATGTACCAGGCTATGCTTGAAACAGAATATATAAAGAAGTCTATCTTTCCGACAGTTAAGTGTTTTTTGTCAGGAGGTGCACCTTGTCCTCGAGCTATATATAATAGGTTTGAAAAAATGGGAATTTTGTTTAAGGAAGGCTATGGCCTGACCGAGGCAGGACCAAACAACTTCTTTATCGATCCCCAGCTAGCAAGGCTCAAAAAGGGGACAGTAGGTAAGTGTATGCAATTCAACGAAGTAAAGGTAATAAATGAATACGGGAAACCTTGTCAATCAAATGAAGTTGGAGAACTATATGTTTCGGGAAGGCATGTTTTTAAGCAATACTGGAATAATGAACAGGAAACGGTGAACACGTTTGAAGGGAAATGGTTAAAAACGGGGGACCTTGCGATGTTTGATGAAGAAGGTGATTTCTTCATAGTTGGCCGTAAAAAAGAAATGATTATCTCTGGAGGAGAGAATATTTACCCTATAGAGATAGAACAACTTCTTGCTGAGCATCCTAACGTTAGAGAAGCTGCCGTACTTGGAATAGAGGACGATAAGTGGGGAGAATGTGTCACTGCTTTTATCTCCTACGCTAGCTCTCCACAATCAGAACAGGATCTTATCGCTTATTGTAAAGCAACGCTAGGTAGCTATAAGGTTCCTAAGAAAATATACTTTTTAGAGGAACTGCCGAGGACAGATGTAGGTAAAATTGATAAAAAAACATTAAAAGAGATGGCTTTGAAGGCTGTAAAGTAACCCTTTACAGCTTTTTTTGCTGTCTTTTTGTATAATAAAGGTGAGGTGACTAAGGATATGTTCATAAGTGAAAAAGAAATTGAAGTGCGATACGCAGAAACCGATCAAATGGGAGTAGTGTATCATGCAAACTATTTAGTTTGGTTAGAAATGGGGCGAACTCAGCTTATACAAGATTTGGGCTTCTCCTATGCTGGTTTAGAGAAAGACGGATACTTATCACCAGTAACCAATGTAAATATAAATTATAAAGCTCCTGTAAAATACGGAGACAATGTTAAAGTACGCACATGGATTGAAAAGCATGGAAAACTAAGAACAACCTATGGCTATGAAATTGTACATACGGATGGAACACTGTCTTCTACTGCAACAACGGAGCATGTCGTGGTTCGAAAGGAAGATTTTAAACCAGTGGCGCTTGCAAAGATCGATGCGGCTTGGGATAGTAAGTATAAAGAAATTGTGAAGGAATCCTAATCGTGGCATTCGGTATAAAGAGGGAAGAGTTGACAAGCTGGAAGCAAGCAGTAGAAAACAAACAAATCGCTTTTTTAACTCATTATTGGACAGATGAACGCTTTCCTGGATGTAATACAGTAACTAAGGTGGGCTGTAGCGATATTGCTAAGCTCATTGAGTGGGGTAAGCAGTATGATTTAAAAGAAGAATGGATCGATTATAAGGAAGCATACCCTCATTTTGATTTGTTTGGAAAGTATGAATATGAGATTATGAAAAAAGAAGGTTTATTGGAGCAGTTGAGAAGGTTTCGTTTCGTGCAGTAAAATAACAAGTTTTAATTAAAAAAACAAGTCGGATGAATATTTCGACTTGTTTTTTTAGATGGAGATGGTGTTAATGACCGGTTAGCAGGTATTTATAACCGTATAGAATCTTTTATGACCGGATAGCGAAGATTTATGACCGGATAGAATTTTTTATGACCGGATAGCAAAGATTTATGACCGGATAGAAATTTTTATGACCGTTCAGCAGGTACTTATGGCCCGATAGAATTTTTTATAACCGGATAGAAAACTTTGCGACCGTTCATCTATTAAAAGAAAAGAAGATGGTAAGATTACCATCCTCTTTTTAGCTTTTCTTGTAGGAATATTCAAGTTCATTTGATTGGTCGTTGAATGTTACGTAAAGATCATGGCCATTGAAATACCATTCATCTCTTTCCTCTATAAAAAACATGATGTCCTCATGCATGAGAGTTACAGACGGTTCAAATGGAGTATCCTTCGTTACACCTAGAGAAAAGGCCTCATGCATAGGACTTGCTCCTCCATAACGTGCGTAGAAACGAATTTTATCACCTTTGTCCGCTTCCATTTCCTCATGGAACCATTTCAAAGCATCTGTCGAGATATTGATTTTCATCTGAACCACCAAGCTTTCTTTATATTTTCGCTGTTTTTCATGAGTTTAGTCTATATTATTTTAGTACAATCCACAAAGAATTTGTCTAACAATAAAGAGTGTCTCTGTCGCAAAAATTTAAATCCACTTAACTTTTGGCTCAGTCCCATTTTTAATACGCTCGATATTGGCACGATGACGATATAAAATGAATATAGCAAGTAACGACACAATAACGATTAACGGCCAGTCCTTTTCCACTGTAAAATAATAAACTATAGAATAAATAATTGCTATAATCGCTAAGCACATCGATGTTAATGAAACCATTTTCGTTATTTTTAAGATAATAAAAAATCCTAAAACTAATATTACGAAAATCGGCCAATTATAACCTAGAAGAATACCACCTGAAGTAGCAACTGCCTTACCACCCTTAAATCCAGCGAAAACAGGATAGATATGTCCAATCACCGCTATTATTCCTAAAATAAGAGGATGTACATTTGCTGAAGCAAAGAACGGAAGGAAGCCTAATAGGGTAGCAGCAGTTCCTTTAAGAATATCCATTATTGTAACTACTAAACCAGCTTTTTTACCAAGTGTCCGAAAAGTGTTAGTTCCACCTAAATTACCACTACCATGCTCTCGTATATCAATGTTATAAAATAGCTTACCAACCCATAGCCCAGATGGGATTGATCCAATTATGTAAGCAAGTAAAAGTAAAATGATTATTGTCATAGTGTGCTCCTTATATTTATCTACTGATAATATGATAACTTTCTTATTTTACCATGTACATGAGTTTTTATTCAATGACAAGAAAAGAGGATAAATACAGATATACATAAGAGTTTGTGCACATTTAGTATGACTGTAGCAATATTACAGAATTTTAGTATGACTTAACTCACAGAAGGACCAAATCTTAACTTTTAAAAAGTTTCCTACTGAAATAATCCAAGTTTTTACGATATACTAATTATACGATTGTTCTTTTAAACATATGTTAGAAGCTTTGTTTAAAAGTAAAGAAGGAATTATTTAGGTGAATAGAGAATGCAAGAAAAGGGTAGATTGCATTCTAATTGAACTTTCACTACAATTGAAGTCTGGCCTGTCCTTCAGCGCTATTGACATAATGACAATCTGTTTGTAGGCTTAAAATAGAAAAAGAACAAACGTTTTGTTTTTTTGGGGGGAACGAATTGAGTAAAAATAATAATTTAACAAGCTATGGCGATGATGATATTCAGGTGTTAGAAGGCTTGGAGGCCGTAAGAAAAAGACCAGGAATGTATATTGGATCTACGGATGCAAGAGGTCTTCACCATTTAGTATACGAGATTGTAGACAATGCGGTGGATGAAAGCCTTGCTGGATTCGGTGATCATATTATCGTCACTATACACCAAGATCAAAGTATTACAGTGAGAGATTTTGGCCGAGGTATGCCAACTGGAATGCATAAAACGGGTATTCCCACTGCAGAGGTTATTTTTACTGTGTTACATGCAGGTGGTAAATTTGGACAAGGTGGATATAAAACAAGTGGGGGTCTACATGGTGTAGGTGCTTCTGTAGTAAACGCTCTCTCTTCTTATGTAGATGTAGTAATTCATAGAGATGGTAAAAAATTTGCTCAACGCTTTGAGGACGGAGGAAAAGTAGTACAGTCTTTAACTCAAATTGGCGCAACGAAAGAAACAGGGACTTCTGTTCACTTCTTGCCAGATAGCAAAATTTTCTCTACCACTAAATATAATTATGAAACATTATGCGAAAGACTTAGAGAATCAGCCTTTCTATTAAAAGGTTTAAAAATTGAACTGATTGATGAACGTACGGAGTCTCATGACGTTTTCTTCTTTGAAACAGGAATAGAAGCTTTCGTAGCTTACTTAAATGAAGAAAAAGACGTTTTACATCCAGTTTTTTATATGGAAGGAAGTCATGAAGAGATTGAAGTAGAGTTTGCTTTCCAATTCAATGATGGATATTCAGAAACTATTTTATCTTTTGTTAACAACGTAAGAACAAGAGATGGCGGGACACACGAAACAGGTGCTAAGTCGGCTTTAACGCGTGTGTTCAACGACTATGCTAGAAAATCAGGCTTATTGAAGGAAAAAGATAAAAATTTAGATGGTTCGGATATTCGTGAAGGGATTTCAGCAATCATATCTCTTCGAATACCAGAAAATCTTTTACAATTTGAAGGACAAACAAAAGGGAAATTAGGTACGAGTGAGGCAAGAAGTGCTGTTGACGCTGTAGTATCTGAAAAGCTACAGTATATCCTCGAGGAAAACTCCGAGCTATCTGCTTCTTTAATTCGTAAGGCAATTAGAGCTCAACATGCTCGTGAAGCAGCTAGAAAAGCACGTGAAGATGCTCGAAATGGGAAAAAACGTAAGCCTTCCGAGTTATTATCAGGTAAACTAACTCCAGCTCAATCAAGAAACGCTAAGAAAAATGAATTATATCTCGTAGAGGGAGATTCTGCAGGTGGATCTGCGAAGCAAGGTAGAGACAGAACTTTCCAGGCAATCTTACCCCTCCGAGGAAAAGTTATAAACACAGAAAAGGCAAAGCTAACCGATATCATGAAAAATATTGAGATTGCTACTATCATTCATGCAATTGGTGGCGGAGTTGGAGCAGATTTTAAAATAGAGGATATTGCATACGACAAAATTGTTATTATGACTGATGCCGATACGGATGGAGCACATATTCAGGTTTTATTACTCACGTTCTTTTATCGCTATATGAAGCCATTGATCGAAAATGGCAACATTTATATTGCTATGCCTCCTCTATATAAGGTATATAAGGGAATGGGCAAAAAAGAGGTCTTTGAGTATGCATGGACGGAAAAAGAGCTCGATGTTGCTATGGAAAGAATCGGAAAAGGTGTAATGCTGCAACGTTATAAAGGTCTTGGTGAAATGAATGCCGATCAATTGTGGGACACGACGATGAACCCTGACACTCGTACATTAATACGAGTAACTATTGAGGACGGTGCTCGAGCGGAGAGACAAGTGACTACACTAATGGGTGACAAAGTAGAGCCACGTAGAAAATGGATAGAAGCAAACGTAAACTTTAGTTTAGACGATGATTCTAACATCTTAGAAAATGACAGAATTCACACGGAGGATGAATTAGTATGACACAAACCGAAAAATATCAAAATTTACCCTTAGAAGAAGTAATAGGTGATCGGTTTGGACGTTATAGCAAATACATCATTCAAGACCGTGCATTACCCGACGCCCGAGATGGTCTTAAGCCTGTTCAGCGTCGTATCTTATTTGCGATGCTTCAAGAAGGGAATACAAACGACAAACCCTTCCGAAAGTCAGCTAAAACAGTTGGAACAGTAATTGGTAACTACCATCCACATGGTGATTCCTCTGTTTATGAAGCGATGGTCCGCATGAGTCAGGACTGGAAGCTACGTCATATGCTTGTTGAAATGCATGGTAACAACGGTTCAGTGGATGGAGATCCACCCGCTGCTATGCGTTATACAGAAGCAAGACTTTCTGCAATCTCACATGAACTATTAAGAGATATTAATAAGAATACGGTTGACTATATACCAAACTTTGATGACTCTGACATGGAGCCACTCGTTCTACCTGCCCGTTTTCCTAATCTACTAGTAAATGGTGCCACTGGTATTTCTGCTGGATATGCGACAGACATACCTCCACATGCTCTACATGAAGCGCTAGATGCAGTTTTAATGCGTATGGAAAACCCAGCATGTACAGTGGATGAGCTTATGACTGTTATTAAAGGACCGGATTTTCCAACAGGCGGCATAATTCAAGGTGTTGAAGGTATTAAAAAGGCATACGAAACCGGCAAAGGGAAAATCGTTGTACGTTCTAAGGCAGAAATAGAAACGATTAAAGGCGGCAAAGAACAAATTGTCATCACAGAAATTCCTTATGAAATCAACAAAGCTAACTTGGTCAAAAAAATAGATGAACAACGTTTAGATAAAAGATTAGATGGAATCGCAGATGTTCGGGATGAATCAGATCGAACTGGTTTACGTATTGTGATAGAGATGAAAAAAGAAATTGATGCTCATGGCATATTACAATACTTATTTAAAAACACTGATCTTCAAATAACTTATAACTTTAATATGATCGCAATTCACAATCGTAGACCTACCATGATGACATTGCCTTTACTACTTGATGCGTACATCAATCATCAAAAAGAAGTGGTTACTCGTAGAACAATTCATGATTTGAAAAAAGCAGAAGAGCGCCTTCATATCGTCTCTGGTCTTATGAAAGCCTTATCTATTTTAGACAAGGTTATTAAGACGATACGTGCATCCAAGGATAAAAAAGATGCGAAAAACAATTTGATAAAATCATATGATTTTTCTGAAGCACAGGCAGAGGCTATTGTTTCCTTGCAGCTTTACCGCTTAACTAATACAGATATAACCGAGCTTCAAGAGGAAGAGATTAAGTTAAATGATCTTATAAAAAATCTTGAAAGTATCCTTGCTAAGGAATCTGTATTGATGAAGACCATCAAGAAAGAGTTGCAAGTTGTTCGTAAGCAGTTTGCTGAACAGCGTAAATCCGTTATTGAAAATGAAATAGAAGAGATAAAGGTAACACTAGATGTGCTAATCCCTTCTGAAGAGGTTATCGTTACCGTTACAAAGGATGGTTATATTAAACGCACGAGCTTGAGATCATTTAATGCATCCAATGGACAGGACTTTGCTATAAAAGAGTCCGATTACCAGCTATATCAGGAGTCAATCAACACGCAGCATCACCTTCTGTTGTTTACTTCCAAAGGAAACTATATTTATCAACCAGTGCACGAGTTGCCGGATATCCGCTGGAAGGATCTAGGACAGCATATATCTAGTATCGTACCTCTCGAGTCAAATGAAACAATTATAAATGTAATAGGCATTGACTCATTTGATTTAGACTTATGTGTTTTAACTGCAACTAAAGAAGGACAAATAAAACGATCTCTTCTTTCAGATTATGTAGTCCAAAGATATGCACGACCAATTAAAACCATTAAATTAAAGGCGACTGATGAGCTAATATTAGCTCAGCTAGTGGCACCTTCTGATGAAATACTAATGACTACTCATTTGAGCTATTCTGTTCGCTTCTCCTTAGACGAAGTGCCAATCACAGGGGTTAAAACCAGTGGGGTTAAAGGCATCAATCTAAAAGATGAGGATTATGTTGTTAGTGTGAATGTAGTACCACAACAAAGCAATGATGATATTATGTTAATTACTCATCGTGGATCTGTGAAGAGAATGCATCTTTCAGAAGTTGAGCCTGGCGTTCGCGCGAAACGGGGACTTGTCACGCTTCGAGAATTAAAAACAAACGCCCATCGCGTATTTACTGTTGTTTTGGCAAACAAATCAGAAGGTTTAGTAGTGGAAACAGAAAGAGGACATCAAGAAATAATTGAAGTGAATAGCTTCCGTCCGACAGATCGTTATTCTAACGGATCATTTGTAATAGATACAGAGAAAGATGGGCAGCTTCTTCGAGTATGGAAGAAACCAGTAGAAGAATCCTAAAAGATGGGAAAAGGGATATGTGGAGAAATAGGAATGTTTGGATTGTTCTTATAGGGGAATTAATTGCTGGTTTAGGGCTTTGGAGCGGAATCATAGGAAACTTGGAATTTATGCAGGAAAAGGTTCCTTCAGATTTTCATAAGTCCTTGCTGCTCGCTAGTGGTTTGCTTGCCGGAATCCTTGTTGGACCACTAGCGGGTAGAATAATTGACCAATCAAACAAAAAGACGGTACTAATTGTTTCTGGTATTGGTAGAGTGTTTAGTGTGTTTTTTATGTTCGTTGCTATTGCAACTGGTTCCATATGGTGGATGTTATTGTTTTTAATATGCCTACAGGTGTCAGCATCTTTTTACTTCCCAGCTTTACAGGCAACGCTGCCGTTAATTGTTAAAGATGAAGATTTACTGCAGTTAAATGGCTGGCATATGAATGTGTCGACCATTGCTAGAGTTGCTGGTACTGCGATAGGGGGACTTGCACTTGTTTACTGGCCTATTCAATCATTGTATATTATTTCCTTGATGGCTTATCTAGGCATATTAGTATTTTCTTTTATGCTTCGAATTGATGAAGCTGGAACGGATAAAGTGATCATTACTAATGGACCGAGAACGGATGGGTTTAAAGAAGTTTTTCCTATGCTTAAGGGTAATACTCCTGTATTGCTGACACTCTTTTTAACATTGATACCTGTTTTGTTTTTAGGGTCGTTTAACCTGATTGTCATTAATATTAGTGAGATTCAGGACTCATCTTCTATCAAGGGCATCATTTATGCAGTGGAGGGTGTTGCTTTTATGGTTGGGACCTTGGCTATTAAGTACATTGGAAAAAGATATAGTACAAAATCTATTCTTTTTACATTTGTTTTCATCATTGGTTTTGCTGAAATGTCTATGTACTTTGTTGCAAATCCATTCTTAACATTAGTAAGCTTTGCTTTATTTGGTTTT
Organism: Psychrobacillus sp. FSL K6-2843; assembly: GCF_038626375.1. Classification (NCBI taxonomy): domain Bacteria; kingdom Bacillati; phylum Bacillota; class Bacilli; order Caryophanales; family Bacillaceae; genus Psychrobacillus; species Psychrobacillus sp. FSL K6-2843. Next base: position 2,063,382 of record NZ_CP152021.1, read on the forward strand.
TCCATAGGCTGCTTTTATCCTACAGCACTGACTATTTTCCAAAAGCAAGTGTCTAAAGAGTATCATGGTCGTTTTTTCTCCTTTCGCAATATGTTGGACCGAGTTTCTTTCCAAATTGTCTTATTGTCCACTGGAGCAATGCTAGATTTGATAGGTCTTGCTTATATGATGGTGATTTTCGGAGTATTTAGTATAGGGCTAACAATTGTTTTCCTTTTACAAATTCAAAGGAGAAAGCTTTCTTTTCAGATTCCAACTGCAAGAACATAATAAAAAGCATTTCCCTCGAGGTGTACACCTTGCTGGAAATGCTTTTTATGTTTGTTATTATAGTGAAGTAGTTTTTCCTTTTTAGTCTTAGTCACTCTTACATGAGTACTAAAATCTACTTCGTTTCTCATCGATGACACATCTTTACCGGTTGTTCTCAACTGATGTAATCTTTTTTTCTTGGCATTTGATTTGGCCATATAGTTCTCTCCCTTTAAAATAATTTTCTCCTTCTATATTAAAGAAAGTGATTGTAAAATTCAATCTTTAACATATTTCTTTAGATTGTGGTATAAGTAATAGTAAGCACTACATTAATCTAAGGTACTGTTAAATTCGAAAGTATACATAACAATACCTACATAATATTTTGGAGGTAATAGAATGAAAAAAATCATATTTTTAGTCACTATCTGTTTACTGGTAATTGGAGGGAAAGCATTTGCCCATACGGGATTAGAAAGTTCAAATCCCTCTAACGGAAGTACTGTTACTGATCCGATAGAAGAAATTACACTTACCTTTTTAACAAAAATTGAACAAACAAGTTCATTTAAAATACAAGGAGCAAATAATGTAGAGGTTCCGGTTAAAAATATTGTAGTAGTTGATGATATTATGACTGGTTCTGTAGATGGGATGGAAAATGGCGAATACACATTGACGTGGAATATAATTGGAGCTGATGGCCATCCAATTCAAGGAGACCTAACATTTGCTGTAAATCTTCCTGTTGAGGAAACTCCAGTGCAAGTGACTGAAGAAGAGTCACAAGTTAAAGAGACTGAAGATAAAGAGACTGCTCCTATTAATGAAACTAAGGATGTAGACAGTGATCAATCTTCTAACAGTTTTTTCATCGGTATGATTATCGTATTAGCTTTAGTAATAGTTGTTAGTATATGGTGGATGAATGGACGCAAGAAGAAATGATGATGTTTCTATCAACAATTAGCGAGGCCATACTATATTCCTGCTTTGCATTGTTAATGGGCAGCTTCATATTTTCTTTAATTCCAACTGATTTAAAACCTGCAATTTTAGTTTCTAAAAAGTTTAAACTAATAGCCCTCGCTGGAATAGCAGTATTTTCCTTCATGCCAATATTAAATCTAATGGTTTATTTGCTAGAGGAATACACTTTTTTATATGTATTAAAATCATTGTTGCTAACTTTTGAAATAGGAAAAGCTTGGATTGTAACTGTTATTTTAACAATCATTCTTGGATTCTTTATTTACTTATTTGATAATAGAAATACTCCTATCTATTATATAATTGGAATCCTATTATTGTTTGGTATAGTTGCAGCGATGAGTTGGACTACCCATTCGCATGCAGTATATGGTATACAAGGCTTTATTACACATTTTATTCACTTTAGCACTGTTATCGTTTGGGTTGGTATATTAATAATAGTCGCTTGGTTTTCTAAAAACAAAGAGAATTGGATCCCTTTTTTAAATTGGTTCCATGTAACGGCATTGTTTTGTTTTGCCATTATTACCGTTACTGGTCTTTCATTAATGAATTACTCAATGAATATATCTGAATATCCAAACTCGTGGTTACAGCCATATGGCCAAAGCCTGCTCATCAAACATTTGTTCATCCTTCCGTTAATAGGATATGCCTTCATTAATGGGATTTTGATGAAAAGAAAGCTTGGAAAGAAGGAAAAACTGGATCCAAGACCTTGGACTAAGCTGGAATCAATTATTGTGCTAGCAATTTTTGCTGCTACTGGGGCTATGAGTCAGCAGGAACCGCCACATAACAATGCATCGTTCAGTAAAGATACATTTTTACAAGCTTACGGCATTTTACCTTCTGGTCAGGGCTCTTTAGTTCCTTTAACAGTGGATATTGTTGCCAATTTTAAAGGGATATCATTAGGTATTCTAGCAGTGGCATTTCTAGTAATCAGTATCTATTCCTTTACGAAAAAGATGCCGCCATTGTTCTCATTCATCATGAGTATTTTACTAGTCGTATGTGCATTATTAGCGCTATCTTATAGCGTCGTAGCATATTAAAAGAAAACACTTCTTAAAAGGGATCTAACCCTTTAGGAAGTGTTTTTTATTTGTATAATAAATATCGTAGATAGATGGATATCCATCAAATCAAAATGAAAGTTGAATTAATTTCATGAGAAAAAACTTGAAAAAACTTTTTTAGATAGATTGCTTGTCTTATAATATGAGAAAACATATTTAGAAATGAAGGGATAATGAATGAATCATAAAGAAATAGTCATTAGAAAAATGATTGAAGGCGATTGGGACGATGTGCGTGAGATTTTTATAGAGGGAATACAAACAGGTAATGCTACCTTTCAAACAGAGGCTCCAACATGGGAAGAGTGGGATGCTAGCCATACAGTCAAATGTAGGTTCGTAGCGACGTTTAAAGAGAAAGTGGTAGGTTGGGCTGCCCTTAGTCCGATTTCAAGCCGAAAAGCCTTTTCTGGCGTTGCTGAAGTAAGTATTTATCTATACGGTTCATCTACTGGTATGGGCATTGGTGGAAAGCTACTCAAGCATCTAATAGAGGATAGTGAGCAACAAGGATTTTGGACAATCCAATCCATGATTTTTCCCGAGAATGAAGGGAGCATACATTTACATAGAAAACATAGTTTTGAGATAGTCGGTACTCGAAAAAAAATTGGGAAACTTAATGGTGTTTGGAGAGATGTCGTATTATTAGAGAGAAGAAGTAGTTTAATCGGTAGAGTGTAGGATTAATACAAAAATTATCGTGAGATGGAATAAGAACTAGTTTATTTTATCTTTTAGTAACAAATAACATTCAGCTATGTTAAAGATAAAGATTGATGCATCATAAAAAGGCACTATGACTTCTATCCTACACCTAGTAAATAAGTTTGATATACATTTGAAATATGTATGATTTTGTGGATGAATGTACTTAAACTTACGAAGAGACACTTCATTCTCTCGACTTTACTGTATAAAAATAAGAAATATATATTTGAGTTAATTCCATAATTCCTATTTTTATAAAAGACCATGAACAAGCAAAGCTATATGCTCAAGAAAGTTTGTTTTAAACAGTATTTTTGCTTAAAGTGGAGATTTTCTTTTTTGATGCTAAATACTCACATTTTCCCTATATCTTTTCACTCATTATTCTAAGATAATATAGTAAGATATATATTATTTTGGAGGAAGACTTTTATGAAACATACTATTTCAACCATTTTTTTTGCATTATTCTTACTGAGTTTAAATTCACCTGTACATGCTTCTTATTTAGCTGGAAACACAGTTATAAAATTAGAGGACCCTCTTCTACAAGAAAAGTTAGCGTCTTACGTTGATTTATGTGACAGTCAATTTCACGAGAACACCACCATCGATCGGATATCCAGCTGTTTAGAGAAAAACAATGGAATCTTAACACTTGGAAACTGGTATGCTGGGGAGATCAGGACTCTTAATGGGTTGGAGAAACTGGCTGTTTTACCCATCAAAGAGTTAAATATTCAAAACACTCATGCAAGTGGAAGAAGCGTTGCTAACCTTACACCACTAGCAGATATAAAAAGTTTAGAGAGTTTGAAATTATATGGTACATACTCAAATGATTTTTCTCCATTAGCTACATTACCGAACTTAAAAGAATTAGTGATTAACTCTACTCATAATGAACCGTTACTATCGATTTCTTTATCAAAAAATTTACAAACGCTCCAATTAAGTGGAAATCAAGTTACTTCACTGGCTGGAATTGAAAGGATGCAACAGCTCACGTCATTGGCCATAGATGACGTCTCAATTCCTGACTATTGGGAATTAAAAAATGCGCCGCAGTTGAAAAAATTATCTGTGGACTTTAATGGGGATTCTCGTTTCTTACAGTTTCTGTCTAATTTAGAGACATTGACTCTCTCTGCTTTTAGTGATGAACCTAAAATTATTAATGGAGATGACTTGAAAAAGTTAACAATACTTAAGACTCTTCGATTATTTAATATCGAAGCCAATTATGATTATCTTAATTATATGTCAAGATTAGAGGAGTTAAAGATATCAAATAAGGATACTAGTTCCATGTTAAGTGCGATTAATGAACCCTTGATCTACCTTAAAAGCTTAGACATAAGTCAAAATGAACTTTCTTCAATTAATGGGGCCGAGAAGCTTTCGGTTCTATTTCCATCGATTGAAAAACTAAATCTGAGAGGAAACGAGATTACTGATTTATCTCCTCTGGTACAAGCGAATATTCCTTTCCGATACTTAAATGAATTAGATATAGATGGGAATAAAATTATCGACATTAACATATTAGGAGAGCATGCTAATCTTTTTCCTTCCTTGGAGACAATTTATGCCGAATCAAACTATATCCATTCGATAAGTGAAATGACCAAGCTACCAGTACTGCAGTCATTGTTTGCTGGATATAACTTCATTGATATTTTTGATGAACGAAATGCAAAAAAGTTTAAACTATTTTATCAATTTGAGTTACGTAAACTAAAACCATTAGAAATGTCTATTGGCGATGTATATGATGGACCAATTTTATCAAAGGTTTCGATTAGTGATGAAGATTGGGGAGATGAGATTAAGTCAAGTGATTTGACGGTAACTTTTTCGGACCCTGAGGTGGCTGAACTAACGAAAGACGGAAATATTTTAGCGAAAAAAACAGGGACAACAACCGTTACATACTCAATTAAAGGTACAGCTGACCCTTATTTTACTCATTCAACCCTATTAACTGTTATAAACAAACATTATAAACCATTAGACCCCACGATTAATGGGGATGTTACACTTCAAACAAACAAGATGAGCGTACATTCATTCGGGGAAGATAAAGTGGTTATAGCTAGTAATGGTAAGGTGATAGCAGAGGTCATACCTTCCGGATGGTTAACATTTACTCTTCCAAGTCTTAAGGGATTAACGGAATTACAAGTTTGGGCCGAATCCAAACTGGGAGTGAAAAGCAATGTGATTACCATGCCAGTTTATAAAACGGAAAAGCCAAACTTACCTGATTTAGAAAGTATTACTGACCAAACGGAATACATTACAGGTACGGCAGATCCTAATACCACTATTTATATTACTGCAAAAGATGAGGAATCATTTAAGGATCTATCCCAAAAAGTCAGCGACAATGGGACATTTAAAGTATACACCGGGAAGCTGCGGGAGGGTATTTCTATTACTATATACTCCAAAAATGAAGAAGGACGAGAGAGCGGTAATCTCGGTACGACCGTCCAAGATGTTACCCCACCAATGATGCCGATATTGGATACTGTGACAAGTGAGTCATTGCAAATTAGTGGTAAAACAGAAGCTAATGCAAAAGTAACAATCAAACTAATGTCTAGGAATATTGGGGACACCCTCGCTGATCAGAATGGTGTTTTCAAGTTCTCGATTTCGGCTCCAAGCCCGGGAGATACCTTTACGGCAATTGCTGAGGATAAATCTAAAAATAAAAGCAAGGAAGCAAACATTGTTACTACTTTACCTATAAAGGAAGAAGTTATACCAAAAAAGCCTGTTTTTTGGAAAGGCTTAGAGCTGAAAAAAGGCCAAATTGGACTCGTTACAATTACGAAAAAAATCAATCTTTGGAAGCGTGAAGGGGATAAGCTGGTTTTCGAACGTGTGTTAAATCCTGGAGAAGTATATCGAGTCTACCGGTATGACAGCAAGTATGGCGGTCAATATGGTGTAGGAGGAAGTCTCTTCATCACCAACATGCAGGGTCACGTGAAATACGAAACACCGTCAAAGTCAGTGCTGGCACAAGTAAAATAAAGATCTGACTACAATCATCTATTAATTACTCGTTTGCACAGTCTTTGACTTTACTAAAATATAAAGCCTGTATCTTAGATTACTTTGTAATAAAAGATACAGGCTCTTTTTTAAAATTTTTCTTCTAAAGCTAAAGTATCTGGTTCCTATAATAAGTTCAGTCAGTTATTTCAGATATGACTCCTACCATACAAGGAAGGGTTGTATAAGAGGAGAGTGTCCAGCCTTCGAAGTAACAAAAATCTGCTACTTAAAAGAACTATTATTCTACCTTTAACATAGCTTAACATTTTAAAAAATTTATTGTACTCTTTATAAGAGTATGTCCAAGTTTTTTACATGTTTATTGGGGGATTGCATTTATGATTATTAATTTGGCAGGAAAGAGTGATATAAAACCAGTAGTTGAAGTTTTGGATAAAGCTACGCTAAAGTTGTTGAAAAAGGATATTAAACAATGGACATATCCATGGCCGATCCCTCTCGTAGAAAATGAAATAGCTCAAAAGTTAGTGTATAAAGTAGAAATAGAAAATCTCGTAATAGGAACTTTTATGATTAAACCCATCCGAAGTTTAAACAAACTTTTGATAAAGGAAAACAGCTTATATGTAGCAAGAATAGCCATATTACCAGAATATCAAGGGAAAAATATAGGTGTCCATATTATTAGCTATTGTTGGTCCTTTTCTAAAAAGCATAAGAGAGATATGTATTTAGATTGTTGGGCAGGCAATGTCACGCTTAAAGAGTTTTATAGTAAATGTGGTTTGACCTGTTTAGGTGATTTTCCCGTAGACGATTATTTTGTTAGTATCTTTCAGTTTTAGTAAGGGTACTCACACTTAGGTGGTGGATTTTATAAAGAACTTCTTTAATATCATATCAAACACATAGGCTATGCTAACCCCTAATGTATATCTCCATAGATCCACGATTAAAAATCCTCTCCCTAAGATTAAGGCTCCTAGTGTTGTTCCTCGGATACTATTAATCCACTCTCCTTGGTATATCTGGCTAAACTCAATTGCAAAACAAAATATTAAGCTTACCAATAAGGAAAACTTCGGAGGTCTAGTAACTAAAATAAATCGTACTCCAAAATAAACCATAGCTGCCCAAAGTGCATCTCCAGCATTTAGCTCTAACACATCAAAAAGCAAATAACCATATATTCTAGAAGCTAATCCTAACAATATCATGAGAAAAGTAAGTGCCAAATACGTTAATTGATTGCGAAAGATTTGGTTCAAGGAAATCACTCCCTATAAAATAAATATGTTGAAAATGTGAATAGTAGTTTGAAAATACTAACTTTTATTAACCATATAATGGTTTTTATGTATTTTTATAATATAATGGAGGTTCAATTGTCTGAAAAAAATGGTTAATGGGGGATACATATGTCTTTTGATTCTTTGACATCAATAAGTAGTGCTTCTTTATATTTAGCTTTTATTTTGTATTTGATTGCAATTTTACCATTTGGCTTTGCAATCCGCTCCAAAAATAAGACAGCAACCACCCTAGCGTTGAGTCTAACTGTATTAGGATTTGTTGCTCAGTTAAATTATTTTGTCTTAAGATGGATTGCTTCAGGTCATGCTCCTGTTAGTAATCTCTATGAGTTTATGACCTTCTTTGGCATGATGCTAGTTGGTGGCTTTTTCCTAGTCTATTACCTCTATAGACAGGTTGTGATTGGATTATTCTTAATGCCAATTGCTATATTAATCATAGCTTATGGAAGTATGTTCTCCAAGGAGATTACACCTTTAATCCCTGCCTTACAAAGCAATTGGTTAACAATACATGTGATTACAGTAGCTATTGCAAGTGCAATATTATCTCTTTCATTTGTAACTGGGCTAATCTATTTGATCAAGAAAGTAGACCATAACAAAAAAGGAGCAAGTACATTTTTTTTAGAATTTGTATTATATCAATTAATAGTCGTTTTAGGTTTTGTGACTATAACTGCAATATTTGGCTTTGTCCATTATAACGCTAGTTACCAATTTGTTAATCAACAAGGCAATCAGGAAACCTATCAGTATAGTCTACCAGCTATCGTAACACCTAATAATGCACTACCAATAGATGATTCTGGTGATGAATTAAAAGGGAGTTTCTCCGGGCTAGTACAGGTACCAGTTATTTTTGACGCGGCAAAGTTGAATACGTTAATTTGGTCCTATTTTATAGGCTCCATACTTTACATACTTATTCGGTTATTTTCTCGTAAGAGTATATCAAAGCTTTTACAGCCACTCACACAAAAAGTAAACCTTACTCTAATGGACGAAATATCTTATCGAGTTATCGTTATTGGATTTCCTCTGTTTGCATTAGGTGGTTTGTTCTTCGCAATGATTTGGGCACATTTAGCATGGAGCAGATTCTGGGGCTGGGATCCTAAGGAGGTATGGGCATTAATCACCTTCTTATTCTACACAGCATTTTTACACCTGCGCATCAACAGAGGGTGGGATGGAGAGAGAACAGCTTGGTTAGCTATCATTGGATTTGGGACCATCATGTTCAATCAAATCTTCGTCAATCTAGTCATCGCCGGCTTGCATTCATATGCTTAAATACAACAATCTTAAATATTTTGAGAATGGAGAATACAACTATGGAAAATAATTTTAACCTAGCTTTTTTTACTGCTGAGTATTATCGTTTCATTGATAAAAACTTTTAGACAGTAAATTTTTGGATGTTATATATGCGCTGTATTTAACGATTCTACCAATAGTTTGGAGTGGTTATATTATTGGTAAGAAAATGTTTAATATAAAAGTAGTACAGGTAGATGGAGAGTAGGTAACCATCACTAATATGCTACTAAGAGAAATTGTCGGTCGATTCTTATTAGGCATTGTAAGTTTTGGGATAACTCATATCATAAGTTTCTTTATGATAATATTTCGGAAAGACAAAAGAAGTATACACAATATTCAACTAAAGAAGAAGTCTTAAAGGGAGAAAGAGAAATTATTCATATTTAAAAGTTATGAACTTTGTACTTGGTGATATCAGTTAATTTTTTAATCTGTAAGAGGATAATATTATGTAAAGAATGGCAGGATGGAGCAGATGAGCGATCGATTTGATTTAAGCTTTAAAAACAAAGAAGTTCGAATGTGGTTTTATATTATATTACCAACGATTGTTGTAGGCAGCATAACCTTTTTGTTCATTGATCTTGAATATAATTACATTCCACATTTGTTAATTTACCTTGCTTGGATAGTATATTATTCATGGAGACTTTTTTATAGACGCAACAAAAAGAAATCTCTGTAACACTAGTACCAATAGAAAGCAGGGCTAATAATTACAATGGATTTACTCATAGAACTCATATTTACAATATAATGAATAGTGAGAAAAAAACTATTGAATAGAAAAAGGTTAAATTCATTAAAAATAGGAAGGGAGAGGTTTCTATGGAAAAATTATTAGAACAAGCACTTAAATTGAGAAAAAAAGGTCTTCTTCTAGATTCCAATACTATTTTGCTTCAATTGGTTAAAGATTTCCCTCAAAATGCTTATATTAATTATCAATGTGCCTGGAGCTTTGACGCGCAAGGAGAGGAGCTTAAGGCTGTTCCATTTTACGAGAGAGCAATTAGTCTAGGATTACCTGAAAAAGATCAGGAAGGGGCTTTTATTGGGCTTGGAAGTACATATAGAACACTCGGAGAATACGTAAAGTCCCAAAAAACCTTGCAGCAGGGTTTAGAACGATTTCCAGATAATAGAGCTATGCAAGTATTCTTAGCGATGACATTATACAACTTAAATGATCATAACAAAGCTATGGAACTATTATTAAAAAACATTAAAGATACGTCAATAGATGAAAATATACAAAGCTACAAAAAGGCAATTGAATTTTATTCAGATAAGCTGGATGAGATTTGGAATTGAAACAGAAATAAGTGATAAATAAGGTAAAACAAAATAAATGATGTGTATAGTGTCTGAATTGCAATTTACAGTTAATTTGAAAACAAGGAAGACAATAACTTGAACAATTGTAACAACTAAAACTATGAGTTATTTAAATGCAAAAAAGCTATAAATTTATAATCTATAAAAATCATGTATTTACGTATTTTTCTCAAATATCTCACTGTTTCAAGTATACTTTTCAAATGAAACGTAACTTCGTATAATTTATATTATGTAAACTAAAATTAAAAATTATGGAAAGAGGTGCGCCTACACCTCTTTCTTATTTCGACTGCCACAAAAGTTTAGACATTCGCTCTATGCTAAGTCACTTATACATTTACTCGCCTGCCGGTTAACTTTTGATTACCTAACAGGCTTATTAAGTTCGCCTTAACTTGTTCGTGAAAAACAACTCTGTCGTAAACTCCAACGCTTATAACATTATTAAAATATTTACTATTTCTTTATATACTTATGCAGCAGTTCAATTACTGAAATTTTACTCTTGTGCAACTCCTATTTTGCCGTTTGCAGTATTCTTTATGACTTTAGGTAGTTATTTACATCGAACACTTTTTTATTGCTTAAGTAATGCTAGCTTGCTTTTCGATGGTGTTTCGTATTTTACATTTGGTGATTTTTGAATGTAATTTCCACCACCTACACCATATAAACCACCATGATTGCTCTTATAGTTATAAACACGGTATTCTTCACCTTTTTTCAAAGTTCGAACAGTAGTCAATGAACCATTGCTTTCCATCTTGACCAAGCTTGTATTGGATAAAATAGTAGCTTTACCTATTTGCCCTAATTTTAGCTCTGTTTTTCCCCACATCACTTTTTTTATAGATGGAACATCTGTCTTTTTCTTAATATAAGCAGAGGAAATATAACCTGTTAGCTTTTGATCTTCAGTTTTAACAGGGTACCACACAAATTGGTTTATGCTCGTTGGAGATTGGTCGTATAAGAATTTATCTTCAATAATTAAGGTAGTGTTTTTGGCTAAAGTATTTGCTACTGAAGAAGTACTAGGTTGCGATCTTAATTTTACATTGTCTGCTGTTAGCAATACCTTGCTTCCTTTTTGGAAATGATATGAAGAGGTATGCAATTGATCCGTTAATGTATATTCCTTCTTCGTAAAGGCAATATTGTCACTGCTGTTAGGGTCATATTCAAAATCAGCTAAACTGAAAGGAAACTGCGCTAATTTAGTGCTATTCAAGTAACTATCCTTTTCAATAAATGTAAAGACTTTTTCTTGATAAGCACCAATGTTCTTCAATCCATTGGACTTATATAGTGGACTGTTAGCAGGTTTTATACCGTTATAAGCCATGACTGGAAAGTACCAGTTCTCGATTATTTCAGGTCCTCCGCCTATTATTTTAGGCAAATCATTACGTTTATACATACTGTTAAGAATTTCGACGCCTGCTTGAATATTATAAGTGATATCGTATTTCAATCTTTCTTGATCATAGCTTAGTTGATTGGTAACTTGCATAAGACCAATCCCTTGATCCGTTGAGATTACAGGCTGACCATTTGCATCGAATTGTTTCCAACCGCCATTTTCTTTAGTAGCAACAGCCTTCACAACTTCAGGAGGAATTTTTGCTTCTATGGCTGCATTCGTAAGTAGACAGTTCATATACTGAAAAGATGGATTTTGGTTTGGCTTTATTTCCCCATATGAAGAGCATTTAGACGTCCATGCTGACTCAGCGGAAGCTTCTCCATTGGACCAAGCCAATAGCATTAAGCAAGCTAAGAATGCTAAACTCATTTTTAATAGTTTCATTGATTTAATCCCCATTTCATTGAATATTTTATATTTATTAGTATATATTACCATAAAATATGAATGGAGAAATTATTATTGGAATAAAGTGGTGCTATCTACAAAACTAGCTAAATTCAATAGAGTTAAAAAAGAATAAACACTTAGTTATCGTAATCCTCCAGCAAACAAATTTCGATGAATTCAAAAAAGCTATTTGCATCAAGGGATCTATCCTCCCAATCGTGCCAGTAGTATAAAACCTGACCGATTGTTCCAGCTTCAGTTGGATCCATGTCCATGCAAAGATAGTCACCAGCACCATTGTCGGCAATTGGAATCCACTTAGAATTCCATATAAATGGCTTTATTTCTTTTTCATTTTCTGGCTGCATATCATCGGGATCATATTCTTCCTGCAAAAACGACCAATCCTTTATAATTTTGTGGATGGGAGAAAGAACCAAATTTCTTACAAATGGATTCACACCAGGCTCCCAAACTTGTCCGTTATACACTCTGTAAAAATTCTGTACTTCTTCTGGTAGCTTAACTTCCAGCTTTTGTTGGAGTAAATCCAATTCTTTGTCAGTGACGCCAGGTTGAAGGTTTAATGACTCTTTAAACCCTTCCTCAAATTTTTCACCTCTTGCGATTATCTGATTCCATAGGTTTGCAGCATTGTTCATTCTGTTCTACCTCTCTCCTTCGTAAATCCATACATAAATATTTTACATAGTACTAGCAACAAAAAACAGATATAAAATCTAGATCTTTATTTCATAGGCTAAATTATTGAGAAAGAAAACGATATCAATCATTTGACCAATTGTACTTAAAAGGCTTGCATATACTATTTAGAGGGTTTAATCAATTGTTATTGGAATGATTTAAATGTGGAATGTATCACAAATAAGCTCTTGGATTATTGCAGTAGGTACAGTTATATCTGCAATAGGTAGTACTCCTTCACAAGTATTATCAAACGCAATGTTAAGAGACCTGAACATCATAGGGGATGCTCTACAAGCAATTGGGAGTGGTATAATCCCCACGGATGCGGATTATCTGGATAAAGTAGGAAGTCAACTAGGGGCCATAGGTAATCTCATTACGCTCGAGTCATTTTTTATCGAGGATCAAAATACGAGTTCCCTCATAAGTGCACAGGGTGATTTTGTTCAAGCGCTAGGTGGAGTTCTCACGATAGATTATTCTGGAAATCAGTCGATAGAAGACGCACTAAACAATATTGGAAATGTACTCCAAGTGATTGGAACTATTTATCAAGCATTATCAATTAAATATCCTTCAAATAGTCAAAAACCGCAAGAAATGAATACAGTCGGTAGTTGGATACAAGCCGTTGGAGCAGTTCTTTCAGCCCTAACGGTTGATGAATGAGTTGAATGATTTCTCCAGGCAATACAAGTCAATCTTCTCATGTGAATGAAATTTAAAATAAAGACAGTGGATTATCGTATTCCTCTGTCTTTATTTTAGGTATAGCATCCTTATTGAAGAAGCTGTTAATTCTATAACTATTAAATATCTTACTTAAATTTTATACTCTATTTCCAGCTCTTTTGTAGCTTCCTAATATAAACAATTTGACCGATGTGATATGCATTATGTGTGGTGACATTCCCTACTACTTGCCACCAATTGGCATTCGAGTATTCTTGAACACTTTTTTCTAGTTGTTCTTCTGTTAATATCATTTGCCAATGTAAAAGAACTTCTATAAGTTGTTTCTTTAGTTCATCGAATGTTTTATTTTTTGAGATGGTAAACGTACTGTCATTACTTCCAACTGCTGGAACTGCATTAACACTAGATTCCTTATACCTTATTTGCCAGGTTTTATTCCAATAAAGCAAATGCTGTACAATTTCTGCAATACTATTATTTTCTTTACTCGCCTTCCAAAAAGCTTGTTCCTCTGTCAAACCATTTACAGATTCTGAAAATGGTACGTATCAACTGGGATCGTTTGCATTGGCTAACAGTTGGTCAGACAAAACATCTTTTGCATGAAACATACCTGCTATACTCCCCCTTAATGTTTATCATCATTTAAATGCCTCTATCTATAGTTAATTATTCTAGTTGATAAGATTATTCTCCTCTTTTTCAATTACTTGCTGCATTAGTAACAAACCTGTTATTTAGCTGTTAAATGAATAGTTGTTTAAAGTTAAAAATTAATCCTTGTAAGAAATGCGAAATAATATGCAAATGGTTTCATTAAAAAAGAAACGTTTATGGTTGAAACCATTAAACATTTCTTTTTAAGAACAAAAATATTTGTCTAGTTTTGTGAAACTTAGCTTTTCGAGGTTAGCTGTATAAAAATACGGTTGATTGATAGCTAACCCTCCGTTTCTTTATTTGCTTGTTTTTAAAATGTATATTTAACTCTGTCTCTGAAAATATACTTCTTCATAGGGCTGGACAATGACAAAGCCATCTCCTTCGAACTTCATTTGTATTGATTCTCCACTTCCTCTACCAACAAAGGTTTTAAAGGAGATATCTGTTTGGAAATCAGGCTGTAGATTACCGGACCAAGCCACTGTAGCATTTGGGTCTGTGAAAATGGGCTTTCCTGGTGTCACACGCAGTGTGAGAGGCTCGTAATGAGAAGTTATAGCAACTAAACCAGTTCCTTCACATCTCACATTAAACAACCCGCCAGACATCATTCCTGCCACTTTTTTCATGATTTTGATATTGTGATTAATGGACGGCTCGAAAGCAAGCAAATCGTTCCCATTTACATAAATCGCTTCATTTTGAAGATGAAGAATAATGATTTTCTTTCCACTGTCAGCTAGATATAATTTACCGTGGCCATTTGCCTTCATTAGTGAGGCACCTTCACCAGTCAAAGCCTTTTTAAACATTGCGCCCACACCATGCTCTAAAACGCCCTCACGCTCAAATTTAATTTTTCCGTGATAAGCGACCATGGCACCTGCTTTAGCCCAAACAAGCCCCTCCAGGTTAACATCCAATAAGCGCTCTGTTTCTAGTTCGAAAAAGCCTTCTCCTTTATCCTCCTGCTCCGTTTTGCGTATAAATTCAGCTACTGAGTATCGATTCATCAACAAACACCCCTTCCTCTTATGATATACGATGATGAATAGAACTATGTTTAAAATCATCCTTAAATTGGTTTTCTTATCTATAAATCTAGCAAAATATCTATGATTTTACTGCTAATATAACGATGGACGGTGCTATCAAAATTCAATAGAACAGCTACCCCAATGTTTTCCTCTGGAATTAATGAGATTAATGCCCTTACAGCCATCTGTCCCCCGCCGTGCTCGATGATGGTTTTTCCCTTATAGTCCTCGATAAACCAGCCTAATCCATAAAAACATGTATTAGTTTCATTATCCCACTCTTCTGACACTCGACATACAGGATTTTGCATTTGCTTTTTGAGAGTATTTTCAAGCTGTTCACTTGAACTGTAGTTCAAATGAAAGGACATATACTTGGCCAAATCTGTTGCTGTAGAGTAAAGAAAGCCTATTGGAGCAGCCAAAGAATTCGTTGGATAAGGGGTTTCAACCTTGTCGGTACCTAAATAATATTTTGCGTAATTATTGTCAGTCAGAATGATATTTGTATCTGTAGTAGTTCGCGTCATTTGTAGTGGTGTTAAGAACTGATTTTGAAGGAAAGTCTCCCAGCTTTCTCCGGTAACCTTCTCGATTAAATCTCCCAAAATAACATATGCATCTGTACAATAGTTCCAATCATGTCCAGGGGGTGATTCTAGCTTAACTTTTCGAAACCACCTAGTGATATCCTCTCTAGTATGGATACTAGTTAATTCATCTTCTACTAACCTATAATAGGCTAAAGCCTCATCCCATTCAGTAGGTGTGTCTGAATAGATTTCTTTAACATTTGGAGCAACTAAATTGGCTATACCTAAATCAGCTGGAAAGCCTGTTGTATGGCTTAAAACATGTTTTACAGTTATTTGATCGCTTAAGTATTTATCTTTTGTTCTGAAATAAGGCAAATACTTAATGATTGGTGTATCGAGTTGGATGCTGCCCTTTTCAACAAGCTTCATAATGCAGACTGCTACAAAGTTTTTTGTTACACTTTGAATACTCATGATTGTATTTTCATCAATTAGGCTCGTAGTAGGCTCCAACTGAGCGTAACCGTATCCTTTTGCAAAAATTAGTTCATCTTTTTTAACTATAGAGACAGTAATCCCGACTCCTTGTTCTTCTATGACTCCATTTATTAAACTGTTTATTTCTTCTATCTTTTTATCAATTGTTTTCATTATTTGCTCCCTACATATTGCTAAATTTTCTAATTAAAGTGCTCCTTTTTGGTTAATGCCACACCCTATGCTGCATTTTTATATAGTTAGAACAATTGGTTGTTGTAACGATCTACCTCTCTGTCTGAGTTGGCTTGAGCGGCTACTTGATTCATTGTCTTCTTATGCGTTAAGTTATAATTCCTACTACTTAACCGATCTACGAGATAGGCACCTATTATGATAGCAGCAAAGAAACCCCAAAAAATCCACATAATCCAATGCATAACATCCTCTCCTTCTTCAGATATAGTATGTTCACTTAATACACATACGGAAAAATATTGAGAAAGTTTCGAATTTTAAGGTTAATGAAAATGACATCAGTAAAATGTGGATTTACTTTAAGTTAATATCAAGTATAAAAGCCTGTTTCTCTATAAAATAGAAGGAAATCAGGCTTTTTAGTCAAATATAACTTGTTGATTTATTAGTCCGTCCCTCGTTTAGAGGATGTGACGATGGTCGGTCTATAAAAAGGCTAATATTATATTTCCATTCCAAAACACAATGATTTATTCTTCATAGCTTCTGTTAATTTCTTTCTTAAACCTGCTAACCATTCCGGTTCCTGGTCCCACTTTTCTTCCGCAGATCGTAGAATACGCACATAACTATACAAATTTGCAAATCGTCTACAAGCTGGCATTATTGACATCATATCTTCTGATATCTCAAATTCAGTACGATATCCGTCCAAAAAGCTTTCTTTTTTCTGCTGAAAAATATCAGGCAGAATACAATCCTGTAAACTATCAAGTGATTGCTCGATATCCATTACATACCAGTGATACATGGCATCGTCAAAATCAATAACGTTACAAGAGTTATACTCTTCATCATAGAATACATTATCAAATTCAAAATCATAATGAATCAGTCCAAAATTGTTGTTTGTCTTAGGAATTGAGTCAAAATAATCTTGTAATAACAGGGTTTCCTTCAATGCAGATTTTTCGAGAGGAAAATCAACTAGAATATTGTGAATCCAATTTAATACGTCGCTATATGACCATCGTTTGTATTGTGAAGTTTTATACTCACTGGATAACTGATGGAGCTTTCCTAAAGCTTTGCCATAATTAAAAATAACTGTGTCACTTAAATCGGTCTTGATGATTTGCACACCTGCAACACGTTTAAATACAGAGGCAAAGTATACGCCCCATGGAGTTTGTAATTTGACGAGCTCCTTCCCATTCTTTGATACAGCAGTTTCTACTGCTCCATACTTTTTGGATCGAAGGTAAGAAATAAAGTCCAATTCTGCTAAAATATTTTCTTCGAATTTCTCCGTTTTTGGAGAAAATCTTAAAAATTGAGTTTTGCCCCTTGCTTGAAATGGATAAATAGCATTTGAAGATATTCTGTAGTACTTGAACATATCAAGAGAGCGTTCATCAAATTCCCAATTTCTCAACAACATTTCTGCTAAATCCTCATTTTTAAAAAGATATTTCAATTTCAACATAAACTGACAACTCCCCTTACTTAAAGTTATATTGCATCATTTTTTGTTTAATTTTTTCTTGAAATCTCTTCTCCTTGTGTCTAATCTTTGTAATTCAGCTAACTGCTTTTTATAACTATTAACTCTGCTTTGACTTAGACGTTTATCATTTATGGCTTTTTGAATGGCACAGCCCCGTTCTTTTCGATGTTGACAATTCTTAAATTTACAATAGTAACTCAGTTGTTTGATTTCCTCAAAACTTTGGTCAAGTATCTCTACATCTCCCCATAGCTGCAATTCTCTTATACCAGGAGTATCTATGATTATGCCACCAGTTTGAAGGAAAATAAGTTCACAATTTGTAGTTGTATGCTTTCCTTTGCCCGTTAATTTACTAATAGACTGTATTTTTTGTATTTCATCACCCACCAAGAAGTTAGTTATTGTTGATTTTCCTACTCCAGATGATCCAAGAAATATAACTGTCTCTCCACACATTAAATATTTAAAGAAAATATCCATATTTACATTTTTTTCTGCACTGACAGAATGAATAGTTACTTTATCTGCTATTTCTTTCACTTGATTTATATATTCGGCAATATTAATACATAAGTCTACTTTGTTTAAAATAACTACTGGTTCAATTCCACTGTTATAAATCAAAGTTAAAAATCTTTCTATACGTCGAATTTCAAAATTATTATCTAAGCCAACTACGATAAATGCTGTATTAATGTTTGAAGCTATTACTTGTTCTTCTGTTTTTCCTCCTCCAATAACACCATTATTTAATTTTCTCCCACCAGAGATAGGAAGCTTCCTTACATAAGCGTTTTCTCTCGGTAAAATAGCGTGAATGAAAGCATGAGGATTACTATTTTTAATTTCGTACACTACCCAATCTCCAACTGCCGGAAAATCTTTATTTAATTGAGCATTATGTCTAAACCTTCCTGTTATTCTAGCTGTAATTGATTTCTCTTCAAATGTTACAAGATAATTATCTTTTATTTTGCATGTCACTCTACCAGCTCTTAGACCTTTTATTTTATAAGGTCTAAAATATTCATCAAAATTAGCATTCCAACCTAGTAAATGTGGTTCCATTAATTTTGCCCCCAGTTAGTTATAAATTTGGAGAAGAACAACTGGAATTATATTTATTTAATATATTTTGTACTCACACGAAAAAAGCCACAGGATATATAAAATAACCCTGTGACTAGACATTCCGTTCTTCTTTACAAAAAGTCAATTTTCTCTCTTGACATGTCCTATATTAATAAGTTCAAAAGCCTAATAACTTAGTCCGCATGAGTGAGATGCAATAAATATAATTCCAAGGTTATCTTCATTAAATTAGTCATTGCTTAATCTCACTCCCTTCAGTAATTGTAAGAAAATTATACCATTTCAATTATTGATAAATCAATAACTTATCTTGTCCAATGGCAAAATTCCTTGGAAGAAAAAAAAAAGAATCCTATTTCTAGGATTCTTTTAGTAAATTTTTTTCTTTCCTATATCCAGTGATGATTTTGACAGATAATAATATCCAAAAAATAGTCATACATGTTAAAAGGTACTTTAAAACAGTATTAATTGTAGAAGAATCTGTGTCAAGAACCCATTGCATATACATGGACTGTGCTAATACAAACAACAAGAATATAGCGATTGTCATATTCATCCTAAAGGCTTTTTTTATTTGGAGTCGCTTTTCTGATACGTCATAGGAGAATGCTGGTTTATTATTAGCCTCGTCATAAGGCATCGCCCAAATAGAGTAATTTAATAGAGACATATTAGATGTATATTTTAGTTTCCATCCTATTTCTTTATGAATTAAATAATAATCAGATTTAAGTTTTGGTTCAAATGTAACCTCATATGCAATCTTTTCGTGCCTAGAGGGAACAAAAGAAAAGATTGTAGCAAATACACTTTCAAGCTCGTAGCCCTTATGATGCATCTCATCCAACCATATTTTAGTCTGGAGTGGCTGATTTTTCCTTATTTTTTTTCTATCGTATTTTATTTCGTCCTTAAGATTAAAAGTTTTTTTCTCAAAAGTTCTATAGGAAATGAAAACAAAAGTCGATAGTCCTGCTAAAGCCAAGAATACTAGTACGGGAATAATAAGTGCTGCATAATTAGGGTCATTAGTATTTATGGTTTCAAAAATTAACAAGTTAATAGGGCCAGTTGATAAATAAAATATGGACAGCATAAGAAATAAATACGCATGCAAACGAATCCTTTTGAACAAGCTTTCACGGGAGGGATAAAAAGAAACAATTATATCTTCATTTTTTAAAATACCCCATTTACCGGTAGTTGAATGCTCCTGCCAGCCATCGCTTTTTAAGCTTTCTGATAACGCTCCGGAATTATATTGTATTGAAAAGGTAACCTTGTTAGGAGGCACAGTTTTATCAAACGTAAATATCCGTGTGAATCTGTTAATGTCTTTGAGTATATAGCCTTTATAAGTCATCCTTTCTAGCCAACGTTCAGTGGATGATATACGATAGCTCCAAAATAATTTGAACTGTTTCAATCGAACTCCCCCTCATAAAGCAAAATATTGCTATGTACTTCTTTTAAACGCTCCATTTCCTTCCGAATGATAACCTTGCCAAGCTCGGTAATTTCATAAATTGTTTTTCTCTTTTCGTCCGAGAATACAGTAATCATTTCATCGTTCTGCATTTTAGTGAGCGTTCCATAAATAGTGCCAGATCCTAAATGTAGTCTGCCGTTAGTCAGTTCTTCTACTCTTTTGATAATTCCATAACCATGTCGTGGCTCAGTCAATGAAAAAAGTATATAGAAAGCTGTTTCCGTCATTGGTATGTATTTCTTGATTAATTTATCCAAGCTGCTCCACCCTCTTGTACTATGTCACAACACGACTATGTCACGACGTGACATATTTGCCAAGCAAAACATGTAAAATTTAACCTAATATTTACTAGTTAAGCAATATAAAAATTTCTTTCATGATTTTCCCTCATAAATAAGCTTTTAAAGTTCATACTTTAAATAGTTTATTTATGAGGGAGGTATTTTTTTGAATACAAAAAATTCTACCGTTTCCGTGTTTGCGCTTGGCGGTATAAATGAAATTGGAAAAAACATGTATGTTATTGAATCACACGATGATATTGTAATAATCGACTGTGGAGGGAAGTTTCCCGATGAAAGTCTTCCAGGCGTAGATTTAATCATTCCTGACATCACCTATCTGAAAGAAAACGAGGATAGAATACGTGGTTTGATTGTCACACACGGCCATGAGGATCATATTGGTGGAATACCTTACTTTTTAAAACAGTTGAATGTACCCGTTTATGCCACAAATCTGACGCTCGGCTTGATTGAAATTAAGTTAAAGGAACATGGAATTCTTCGAGATAGTAAGCTTTTTATGATAGACGAGGATAATGTCTTAAGGCTGGGTACTATTCGGACAACTTTTTTTCGGACGAGCCATAGCATACCAGATTGCCTTGGTATAGCCTTTCAAACGCCACTAGGCACAATTGTGCATACAGGAGACTTTAAATTTGATTGGACTCCCGTGGATAAGCAAGCTGCAGATATACATCGTATGGCAGCAATTGGTCAGGACGGAGTACTATTGCTACTTTCAGAAAGTACGAATGCAGAGCGACCTGGCTCTTCCCCGTCGGAAAGGCTAATAGAAGAACATTTGGATGAAACCTTTAGAAAGGCAACTCGCAAAATTTTCATTACTACTTTCGCTTCAAACGTACACAGGGTACAGCAAATAGTTGACACTTGCATTAGAAACAACAGAAAGATTCTTTTACTTGGAAGAAGCATGGTAAATGTAGTTAGGGTAGCGACTCAGCGAGGATATTTAAAAATACCAGAAGGAATGTTGCTAGAGGAAAGCGAGGTTCCTTCAATGTCACCAGAAGAAGTGGCGATTCTTTGTACAGGTGGACAAGGTGAGCCAATGGCAGCTCTTTCTCGACTAGCCAGCTCTCGGTTCCGTAAATTAGAAGTTCTCCCAGAAGATACAGTAATCTTTTCTTCTAGCCCTATCCCTGGAAATGAAACGAATGTTACGAGGGTTGTAGACAATCTATTGCGCCTAGGAGCGAATGTAATATATGGTTCAGGAAGCGCAACAGGGATGCATGTATCTGGCCATGCTTACCAAGAAGAGCTGAAGCTCATGCTGACCTTGATGAAGCCAAAGTATTTTATCCCTATACATGGTGAATATCGCATGCTGCATATTCACAGAGAGCTCGCTCAGTCCATCGGTGTTAAGCGTTCCAATATATTTTTACTGAACAATGGGGATGTTGTCGATATTATTAACGAAAATGAGGTCATACAAACTCGCTCGATAGAGGCCGGTGATGTTTTTGTGGACGGCTCCGGTATAGGAGATGTAGGAGAAATAATTCTTCGTGACCGCAGGGTTCTTGCTGGAGATGGAATGATTGTTATAGTCGTAAGCCTACAAAAAGGGCTGAAGAAAATATGGAATGGTCCAGATACTCTTACAAGAGGCTTTGTATATGGACCAGATTCAGAAGAGCTTATTAACTCTATCAATCAAAATGTACGCACTACTGTAGAAAAATGGGATAACAATAAAAACCAACGTACCCTCAAAAAGAATATTAAAAACTCCGTAGAAAACTTGATTTACAAACGAACAAAGAAAAAACCGATGATTTTGCCTATTATTATTGAAATTTAAACTAATCAACGCATCCTAGTAAAAAGGATGCGTTGATTTTTTATCGGATAGAATTTTTTATGACCGGATAGGCAAGATTTATAACCGTTCAGAGATCTTTTATGACCGGATAAAAAAAATTATGACCGTTCACCCTATTTGGCATCATCCAAAAGCTACATCTAGAATCATCATAATTGTAAATCCAATCATCAAGCAAACAGTTGCCAAATCTCCGTTTCCGTATTCCTGTGAACCAGGAATTACCTCCTCCACTACAACAAAAATCATAGCACCAGCTGCGAATGCAAGAGCAAAAGGTAAGATTGGAGACATAAAGGACACTGCTAAGACACCGATAATTGCAGCAATTGGTTCTACCATTCCAGAGAATTGTCCATAAAAGAAGCTCTTTCTACGAGACATCCCCTCTCTTCTTAGAGGCATTGCAACCGCTGCACCCTCAGGAAGGTTCTGAATACCAATTCCGATTGCTAGAGCTACAGCTGCAGTTAAAGACGCTGAATCGAGACCAGCTGCAACTGCTCCAAAAGCGACACCGACAGCTAGGCCTTCCGGAATATTATGTAAAGTGATTGCAAAGACAAGCAGTGTACTTCTTCTTTTCCCCTTCGGATTAATCCCTTCGGTTTGATTGGTGTGAGAGGAAGGGTGCATATGGGGGATGATTTTATCTGCGATCCAAAGGAAAAATCCACCCAAGAGGAATCCAGCAGCTGCTGGAAACCAAACTGGAAAAGGGCCTTCTTTTGACATCTCTATAGCAGGGGAAAGAAGCGACCAAAAGCTTGCTGCAATCATTATTCCTCCAGCAGAGCCAAGCATACCATCCATTAATTTTTGGTTTACTGTCTTTGTTGTAAACACTAGGGAGGCGCCTAGCGCTGTCATTCCCCAAGTAAACAAAGTTGCTAATAATGCCTGCATAACTGGGCTAAGCGTGGATATGTACGCAATCATCATTTCCTGTCCCTTCTTTGTCTTCTTTTATTATCACTATATGATTTTGTAGAGAATTTAATAATAAAGAAATTAAACGGTACCAACCTGGTTATTTAAATCATTATTTCTTCCAATCGGCTGCTAGCATGCCGTAGACCTCATGATCGACATAATGGTCGTATAGCCACTCTGATTGACGAATAGTTCCCTCATGGGTAAACCCAAGTCTTTCAGGAATTGCTCTGCTTTTCTTATTCTCAACCGCAGCTCGGATTTCTACACGATTTAATCCTAAATCGATTAATGCATAATCTACAAATGCCTTTACTGATTTAGTCATTAGACCATAGCCAACAAAGGCATCGCCCAACCAATATCCAATGCTCGTAGATTTGTTGTTCCAGTCAATTTTATGAAAACCAATTATACCAGCAAGATTGTCTTCATACCAAATCCCTGCTTGGATTCCATTATTTTCACTAAACTGTTTCATAGTAGATTTGATGAAATTCTCCGTGTCAGAAACAGTTTTTGTAAAATCAATAAAAGGTAACCATTCCTTTAATGTATCCTTGGACATGATAGTCAATTCGAACACTTGTTCCGAGTCCCGTAAATCTAGCATTTTTAGTTTAGTTTTTTCGTCAATATTAAATGTAAACATAGTATATCTCCCTCCTTATAGAGCATTATAAATTAACTTTACAATAATGGAAATATTTTATTTGTTTACATAATAATATTATCAAACATAAAAATGGTTATCCAAATTATTCGGATAACCATTTTACTTTTTAAAATGGACTACTATCTTTCGAAAACGTTTTTTTGTGACACTGCACATGAGTTACGAACTACTAGTTGATGCGGAATGATAATACGCTTTACTGGTTCATTTTCATTCTCCAACACCTGAATCAGGCTTCTGGCTGCCTGATATCCTAATTCAACTATGTTGATATTAATGGATGTTAGAGGTGGACGAGACATTTCCGCAAACAAAGCATTATTGAAGCTTATAATGGAAACCTGACTCGGAATGTCAATTGCCATTTCTGTAAGAGAGTTTACAACTCCTAGCGCTATCAAGTCATCTGTAACGATTAACGCTGTAGGAGAAATGGTACCCGAGAAAAGTTTACTTACTGCTTTCTGGCCACCCTCTCTTAGAAATTGTTCAGAATGTATAATATAATCTTCTTGCAAAGATATATCATTTTCTTGCAGAGCTGCCTTATAGCCATGGAGTCTGTCCAAAGTTACTGTGAGGTTAGGACTGCCCCCGATAAAGCCGATATTCTCATGTCCAAGACCGATAAGGTACTCTGTTGCCTCTTTCGCTGCTAGGAAGTTATCATTATCTACATGAGTGATTTTTGCCACATGCTCATAAGGCTTCCCAATCATTACAAATGGAAAGTTTCTAGATCTCAAATAGTTTAAGATATCGTCATTTATTCGAGAGTAAAGGAGTATAATTCCATCCACTCTACCCCCCTGAACCATCTGCACTACACCATTGAATAGTTCTTCCTCAGTCGTTCCAGTAGTCATCTGAAGTGCATAATGCTTTTCATGCACTCCTTCACTTAATCCGTGCATAACCTCAGCAAAGAATGGGTTTTGAAAGAATGCACCAGTCGATGGAGGCAATACTAGACCGATTACCTTTGTCGATTGGCTAGCAAGACTACGTGCAATAAAATTAGGATGATATCCTAGCTGCTCCATTGCTTCTCTAACACACTTCTTTGTCTTCTCACTAATCCGGGGATTATTGGCAATTACCCGAGAGACGGTTGAGGGAGCGACATTTGCTAATTTTGCTACATCTTTAATCGTAATTGCCACAGGATATCACCACTCTTTTTCTGTTTTCATAATGTTTCTGTAAAATATAATTATATAGATAAGTGTTATTATTAACTAGCCCAATTAAGTCATATGACCAATTGTTAGTGACTGTATCTATTCATCAGAGCTTTCTTACTTTGACAAATATATTCTCGTTTCGTATGGCTTTAATATCACTTTCTCTGTTAGTGAATCAGGTGTTTTTTTATAATTGCTTAACATAAGATGGTAATCCTTTTGCTCCAACTCGTGTAGATTAACTTCTACCGTTTTGTTACGGAAGTTGCATAGGACAACTGCTGTCTTTTCATTCAGACAACGTTTATAGATATATACATCTGGGTCATTTTCTAATAATAGATCATAAGAGCCATATACAAAAACTTCATTTTCCTTGCGAAGTTTAATCATATTTTTAAAGAAGTGATAGATGGAATTCTCATCCTTAAGTTGGGCCTGAACATTAATACTAGAAAAGTTCGGGTTAACCTTCATCCAAGGAGTCCCACTTGTAAATCCAGCATTCTCAGTATTATCCCATTGCATAGGAGTTCGTGAGTTGTCCCTTCCGTTTGTCCAAATGGTTTCCATTACTTCCAAATGAGGACGACCTTTTGCAATTTCGATCTCATAAAAATTTTGCATACCGATATCGTCATAATCTTCTATAGAAGGGAACTGAACATTCGTCATACCAATTTCTTGGCCCTGATAGATAAAAGGTGTACCCTGCATTAAGAAATAACAAGCACCCAGCATTTTTGCACTTTCATTCCAATATTCCTGGTCATTTCCCCAGCTAGAAACACTTCTTGTTTGGTCATGGTTTTCTAGAAAGAGTGCATTCCAACCTCTTTCGTGAAGTCCCTTTTGCCATTTTGTTAGTGTTTTTTTAAGTCCGAGCACATCAACAGTCTTATTTTTATCCTTATTCCAAAGTCCAAGGTGTTCAAACTGAAAAATCATATCAAACTTCCCGTTTGTCTCACCAACCCATTCGTCTGCCTCGTCTATACCAACGCCATTAGCTTCTCCGACCGTCATAATATCATATTTTGCGAACGTTTCTTCTTTTAATTCGCTTAGGAATGTCTGTATACCTGGTTGGTTAGTATGCATGTCAAATGAGGAAACGTACTGATTGCCTTCTGGATTTGGCATATCAGGAAAACCCTCACGTTTTTTAATATGACTGATAGCGTCTACACGAAAACCATCGATTCCTTTGTCCAACCACCAATTGACCATCTTATGTAATGCTATTCTTACTTCTTTGTTTTCCCAATTTAAGTCTGGTTGTTTAATGGCAAAAAGGTGCATATAATACTGCGCTGTCGCTGTATCGTATTCCCAAGCACTACCAGAAAAAATACTCTCCCAATTGTTTGGCGGCTCAGTACCTTTACCGTCTCTCCATATATACCAATCTCTTTTTGGGTTATCTATAGAAGAACGTGATTCAACAAACCAAGGATGCTCGTCACTTGTATGATTAATAACAAGATCTAGAATAAGTTTCATGTCACGGGCATGAGTTTCTGCCAATAACTCATCAAAATCCTTCATGTCTCCATACTGCTCTGAAATACCTTGGTAATCACTTATATCGTAACCATTATCGGCATTTGGAGATTTGTAAAATGGAGATACCCATATTACGTCTATACCTAAATCCTTCAAGTAATCTAGTTTTGAGATTACTCCACGCAGATCACCTATTCCGTCCCCGTTACTATCCATAAAGCTTCTAGGGTATACCTGATAGCTGACTGCTTCTTTCCACCAATTTCTCTTCATGTAATGAAAAACTCCTCTCGCTTGAACTTTTTTAAGTATATGTAGCCACAACCAATCGGCTATCCGAGTGATAGCATCATGCTATCCGCGGTATACAGAGAGGGTTAGCATAAACTAAAATACTGATCGTTTTTTAACTTCTCTAATTCCCAATGTGAGAATTAATATAAATGAACCTAATACGGCTGAAGATAAGACTATAAACAACCAGTTAGTGTCGGCTTTCTCCGTTAGCTCGTATATTTCTGATTGACCGCTTTCTATATTAATCGTGTACTGGTTGCCGTTGGATTTAATTACAGAGTCCGACAGCAAGCTCATTAATCTTTTTCCATTTTCCAGCTTTCCCTCTAGAACGACCCTTTGTTGCTCTGAAGTGTTATTAATAGCCACCACAATTGTTTCTTCTTCATACACTCTAGAATATATAGCTATTCCTTCATCCTCGTGAAGGACCTCCATTTTTCCTCTTGTAAGGGAAAGATGTTCTGTCCTTAACGACCCAAGTTTGGAAATATAGTCAACTAAATTGTTTTCACTATCAAATTGCATCATTCTTCGATTGTCAGGGTCATTTCCGCCATCCATCGCTATTTCAGTCCCATAATAAATTATCGGTATACCAGGAGCGGTGTACAAATAAGTAAGACTCTTCTTGAGTTGAGATTTAGGCTCTTCTTTTTGGTTAAGTACCAAATTACTAAATCTAGTCATGTCATGGTTATCAATAAATTGGCCGAGAAAATTGGAACGATTAAATAATTTTTCGTTTCTTTCGACGTTTGAAAATAACCAGCCAAGTGATTGGTTAGATTTCTCAAAAGCTGTACGAAGGCTATCATTTTGAGAAAAATCAAAAAAGCCATCAATCCCTGTTTCTTCATATTCAGCAATTACATTTGGATTATCATGCCATACCTCACCTATAAGATAAAAGTTCTCCTTTTCAGCTTTAATAGCACTGGAGAAATCGAACCAATATTCCTTAGGTACATGCTTAACTGTATCTAAACGATAACCGTCTATATCGGTTTCCTTGATCCACCACTTTGCAGCTTCTATCAAGTAGGCAGCTACTTCTGGATTACTTTGATTTAAATCAGGGAGGTCATACAACCATCCGTTCTCAACTTCAGCTTGGTCATTCCAATTAGAAATTGGCTGATTTGGATGAAACCACTCTTCCTTAGAGGGATCATTTAGCCATTCATGATTCGGTCCAACATGATTCACAACAAAATCTAAGATAATCTTTAAGTCTCTTTCATGAGCTTCTTGTACTAACGCTTTAAATTCTTCCATTGTACCGAAGTACTCGTTAGTTTTATAATAATCTTTTGTCCAATATCCATGGTACCCTTTTGGAGTGTTCTCGAAGATGGGTGTCAGCCAAATAGCTGTAAAACCCATTTCTTTTATATAATCTAGCTTATCCATTATTCCTTTAAAATCCCCACCATGATAGGCATAAGGATCATCTAGGTTAGCGTCCTTATCATTTGAAGTGTCACCATTATTAAATCTGTCCACCATAATCATATAGACAGCCTCATCCTGCATTGTAGTATCTACATTAGCAGAAGCATGATAGGGATTGAAGCTAACTAAAAGCACTAGCAATATTAGTAATTGTAAACACCTTTTTATAGTCATACACCCCCGCCAATTTCCATGAACTATTGTCAGCCTTTTGTTCCACCAGCAGTTAATCCAGAGATAAAATACTTTTGGAAAGTTAAGAACAAAATTGTTATAGGAATTGCGATTAAAACGGAACCAGCTGCAAATGTCGTAAACTCATTACCAAATTGCTTAGATACTAATTCATACAGTCCTACGCCCATCGTAAATTTTTCCTCGGAGCGTAGCATTACACGAGCAAGTATAAAGTCTCCGAACGGTGCTATAAAGGAGAACAAAGCAACTACGGCAATAATTGGCTTAGCTAATGGCATAATGATTTGCCAGAATATACGAAGGTGACTTGCGCCGTCCATCCTTGCAGATTCATCAAGCTCTTTAGGGATAGTATCTAAATATCCCTTCATAAGCCATGTATTCATAGGGATTTGCCCACCTGTATAAATTAGGATTAATCCTAAATGAGTATCTAAAAGTTCTGTTCTTTGTGCAAGAACAAAAATTGCTATAAGAGCTGCAAAGTTAGGGATCATTTGAAGTACTAAGAACGTTAATAGTCCATTCTTACGGCCGACAAATCGGTATCTAGAGAAGGCGTATGCAGTTAGAGATACACTAATTACAGCTAAAGCCATTGTGATCAAGCTAATTTTCATTGAGTTGATATACCAAAGTACATAGTTAGAGTTTTCCATATCGAACAGGTCTAAGTAATGTTTAAAAGTCGGATTTTCAGGAAACATGGTAGATCCCGAAAGACTTTGACCCGGATTGAGTGATGAACCAATAACCCAAAGAAGTGGATAAATAACAACTACAGCAGCTACCAGGAGAATAAAGTATGAAAGTGTCAGTCTGATGATTTTTTCAGTCTTCATATTCATATCACATCATATCCTCCTCTTTAAATGAATTTGTGCGTTT
Source organism: Psychrobacillus sp. FSL K6-2843 (assembly GCF_038626375.1). NCBI lineage: Bacteria > Bacillati > Bacillota > Bacilli > Caryophanales > Bacillaceae > Psychrobacillus > Psychrobacillus sp. FSL K6-2843. Next base: position 2,092,937 of record NZ_CP152021.1, read on the forward strand.
AAACTGCCATAGGGCAACGGCTACAACAACTAAGGATAATAGCATCGTTATGGCTGCAGCTTTACCATACTGAGCGGAAGTCATCGTTAACTTGTAAATCCATGAGATTAAAATGTCTGTACCTCCAGCATTTTGCCCAGTCAATGCTGGCCCACCGCCGTTGAATAAGAAAATTACGTTGAAATTATTAAAGTTAAATGTATATTGCGTGATTAAAATCGGAGCAGTCGCATAAAGTACCATCGGTAATGTGATGCTTCGAAACTTTTGCCAAATAGAAGCACCATCCACGTTAGCTGCCTCATATAGTTCATCAGGAATAGACTGTAGAACACCAGTTGTCATAGCAAATATAAAAGGAAATCCAAGCCACGATTGTATACCTATTAAGGCGATACGGGTCCACATTTCAGAAGTCATCCATGGGACAGGATCTATTCCAAAAAAGCTTAGTATGCCATCATTTATTACTCCGAATGATTCATTGAACATTCCAGAGAATATCAAAATCGAGATAAATGCTGGTACTGCCCAAGGAAGTATTAAAATCGTACGGAAAACAGCTTTTCCTTTTAAATCCTTTTGGTTAATCACAACTGCGAGGAATATACCGATTGCTACCTGGATTGTTGTTGCTCCAAAAGTCCATACAATCGTCCATCCAAGAACACTAAAGAAAGTAGAGCGCCATAACTCTAGTTTGAAAATATCAATATAGTTTTGTATTCCTACCCAATCGACTAATTTAGCCGGTGGCGTGTGGTATAAATCATAGTTAGTAAAAGAAAGTAATATTACGAAAAAGATAGGGAAAATTACAACAAAGATTAACAGTAAAAAACCAGGGGAAATCATAAGATAAGGAAAACCATTGTCTATTAAATTATGATATTGCTCTCTTACACTGTTTAACTCGAAGCCTTTATCTCTTTTTTTTCCGTTGTTATACGCATCGTAAATGTTAAATGCATAAATACCTAAACCGATTGCTGCTACTAGCAAAGCTATGACTCCATCTACTAATAAGAATACGGAGTGGTCTAGACCTGGTATTTCTCCAAGTGTGAACAATCCCCAAAAGCCCCAATTAAGAGTTTGATAAAAACTACTAAAAAATGCGGCTGTTAAAACTAAGAAAATGATTCCTTTAACATATTGTTTATTGTAAAACTGACCAATGCCTGGAATAATCGATAATAACCCAGCTGTTTTTCTATGTTTGTTGGTGGCATTACTGTCCATTGCTAATGCGGCCTCCTTCTTTCCTTTGAAAGGAGTATTTTCTCTCAAAATTGTATTCACAATCCTTTAAATATAAGCAAAGCCATGCCCCCGTGTAGGAAACATGCCTTTGCGATTAAAAATCATTTAAAATCATTTAGGGTGATTTGTTTCTATATTTGTTTTGATGTTTTTAACTGCATCATCCATTGCGGCCTTAGGCTCAGCTTTTCCAGTTGCAATAGTTTGCAATGCAGAAGCAGCCGGACTCCATACTTCAGCCATTTCTGGAATGTTTGGCATTGGAACTGCATATTGAGATTGAAGTGCTACAGCTTTAGCTCCTTCGTTATCTGCAATGATTGGATCTTCTACTAGTGTTTTAACTGGTGGAATTTCTTGTGTAGTTTCAAAACGAATTTTTGCATTTTCTTCGTTTGTTAACCACTCGACTAATTTAGTAGACCAGTATTTATGTTCTGTAAAAGCAGTTACATGCCATCCTTTAACTCCCATGAACGTTTTCATTGGTTCACCATTCGTAAGCTTTGGCATTGCTGAAATACCGATATCTATTCCAGCATCCTTCATGCTTTGGAAAGACCATGGACCATTCATAACTGAAGCAATTTTTCCTTCGTTGAATAGACCGTCTCTAGTAGAACCACCACTTTCCCCAATAATTCCTTTAGGGAATAATCCTTCTGAATACCATTTTTGAATGTAAGAAGCTCCTTCAATTGCTCCCTCGTTATTTAAACCGATATCGTCTCTGTCAAGAGCGCCATCATTTTCCTTGAAAACGTATCCGCCCATACCAGCAATTACCCCATGTGCAAAATAGAAATCATCCCAAGTTGCGATAAATCCAAATTGTTTGCCATCTGTAAAACCTTTTGAAAACTCATATACCTCATCCATAGTTTCCGGTGCTTCAGACATTAATGCCTTGTTATAGATGAATACTGGTGTCTCAGTCGCTTTAGGAAGCCCATAAAGCTTGCCATCGTATTTTTGTGCATTTACAGAAGAATCACTGAAGATTGATAGAACTTCATCACTTACTTCAATTTCTTGTATAAGACCTTCTGTTACTACCTGGCCGATTTGGTCATGAGGTAAAGTAACTACATCTGCACCAGTTCCAGATGGACCGTCCATACGAAGCTGATCACGCATTTTATCAGCCATACCTAATTCTTTGAATTCTACTTTAATACCATATTCTTTTTCAAAAGACTCTATTGCAGGTTTTAAGGCTACAGATTTATCTGTATCTTCCCATACAATTAGCTTTTCTGGTTTAGCAGGTTCATCCGAGCTACTAGCATTTTCATTATTGTTTGAAGTAGACGTGCCCGTGTTAGTTTCTCTATCTGGTCCACATGCTGCTAAAATAGCCATCAGTAGAACCAAAATAGATAAGAATGATAGTGACTTTTTCATTTCTTTACCCCTCCCAATTTGTGTCTCTCTTTTTTACCAAAGTTGTACAACCGTTTGCACAATAAATTTAATGAAAACGCTAACATAAAATTTATCTATGAAAATAATTTTCTATTTATTCCTGTTATTGCATGGTATGTAAGTTAAATAGAAAAATATTATTTCAACTAAATTTTATGAAAGCGATTGCACAACTTATGGTTTTATTATACATTTAAAGTAAGTTTACACAAACACTTTTTTAAATTTTTTAAAAAAATATTTTATTTGTGTAAAAATATAGTCAAATTAGTAGAAGTGATAATTGGAAAAGGGGAGTTATATGGAAAGAGCTGCTGTATTTCATAGACCGGTAGACAACTTAGCGTATCTATTAGAAGAAAAAACAATGCATATACGCTTAAAGACGAAAGCAAATGATCTTAACGAAGCATTACTAATCCATGGAGATCCATACATTTGGGAAAATGGAGAATGGAAATATAACGTGGCTAGAATGTATTTGGTAGGATCTGATGAAGTGCATGATTACTGGGAGATTAAGGTTTTCTCTGAGACGAATAGAATCCGTTATGGCTTTAAGTTAATTTCAAATGATGAGCAAATTGTTTATACAGAAAAAGGGTTCTACTCGGAAGCTCCTAATGATTCCGACTACTATTTTTGTTTTCCATATTTGCACAGTAATGATATTTTTGAGGCCCCTTCCTGGGTAAAAGACACTGTTTGGTATCAAATTTTCCCAGAGCGCTTTGCAAACGGTGATCCCTCTATTAATCCTCCAATCGCTAAGGCATGGGGTTCCGAGCCCCCTGCAATAAATAATTTTTTTGGTGGGGACTTTGCCGGGGTCATTCAACATTTGGATTATTTAAATGACTTAGGTATAAATGGAATATATTTTACACCTGTATTTCAAGCTAGTTCCAACCATAAGTATGACACAATCAACTACTTAGAAATCGATCCTCAATTTGGTGATAAAGAATCCTTAAAGCTTCTTGTGAAAGAATGTCATAAGCGTGGCATAAAGGTGATGCTAGATGCTGTTTTCAATCATAGTGGGTACTACTTCCCCCCTTTTCAAGATGTATTAAAAAATGGAGAAAGTTCTCATTATAAGGATTGGTTCCATATTCATGACTTCCCTGTCCGAGGTGGAGAGAGACCAAATTATGAGGCGTTTGGTTTTGTAGAGTCTATGCCAAAGTTAAATACAGCTAATCCTGAAGTAAAGAAATACTTATTAGATGTAGGAGCTTACTGGATTGAGGAGTATGACATAGACGGCTGGAGATTAGATGTTGCAAATGAAGTGGATCATCATTTCTGGCGAGAGTTTAGAACTGTAGTAAAAAATATTAAGCCAGATATATATATATTAGGGGAGATTTGGCATGATTCGATGCCTTGGCTTCGAGGAGATGAGTTTGATGCGGTCATGAACTATCCCTTTAAAACCAATTTGTTTAATCTTTTAGTAAATGGAAGTATTAGTTCTCGACAGTTTGTAGAAAATATTACTCAAGTTTATTACAACTATCCTAAAAATGTTTTTGACTATACTTTTAACCTTGTTGGAAGTCATGATACGGCAAGAGTATTAACAGAATGTGATAACAATATTAACAAAACAAAACAAATCTTCACTGTTCTTTTAACCTTTATGGGGACACCTTGTATCTATTATGGAGATGAAATCGGATTAACTGGTGGTCAAGACCCTGGTTGTAGAGAATGTATGGAATGGGATGAATCAAAGCATAATCTGGAGATGAAAACCCATATTAAAACCCTTATTAAATTAAGAAAACAAGAGAAGCTGCTTGCGAACGAAGGCTCTGTAAGATTTATCCGTCCTTCTTCTGAAAATGGTATTTTTGGTTATGAGAAATTCAATGATGATTATTCTCTACTTGTATTATTTAATCCATCACAAACGGAGCAGGCCCTGGATTTAGACCAAACAAGCAAATATGATCTATTATATAGCGATACTAAAAGTTTCCATAGCACCGCAATAAGCTTAAATGGTTATGGTTTCGCAATTATAAAGAAAAATGCAAGCGTTGTGGTATGAGCATAACTTCAATTAATCAAATAAAAAATGTTTAGTATGTACAATAAACTCTAACTAATAGAAAAATATAGAGAGGATGGTGTGACATAAGGTCTCACCATCTTTTTTAACGTTATTTTATGTCTATGGTCTGTCCCTTGTTCTCGCATGTCTGGATAATAGCACATTAAATGCATTTTTAGCTACTAGGTCACCCCCCCTTAAATTTTTCCGTTCTATTATTCTATCGCTACTATCAATTTTTGGAGCAACCTTTCATATGATAAAGAGGAATCAGGTAATATTTTGGGCTCTGTCACATACAATCAATTGATAAAACAAATATACAACTCGTTTTATATGACGGAGGCGTAGCCCATATGAATTCCCGTTTTCAAGAAAAACGTACTCTCTTTCAATGGATAAACATGATGATTCCCTATATTTATACGATAGGAATTCTGTTAATTTTGGTGTGGATGGCCACCTCCTCCCTGATCATTGGCATTTCGACATGGCAGGAGAACCCTAAAGCATTTTTTCTTCAGGAAATCGAGGTAGATAATTCTAATACAGTACAAACTGTTCAAGAAACTGCTTTTTCACTTATTATAAAACCCTTTGTTGAATCAAATTTTAACCAAGTCATTTTTAGAGGACTCTTTTTACTATTTATATGGTTTTTATTATTTTTAATAATCCCAGTTGCTTTTAAGAGATTGAAAAGGTTTAAGTTTTTGAATTTAGAATTTGAAGTAGATAATATTGAGCAAGCCGCTATTGAAACAGTGGAAATCAGTGGTACAAAAGCAAAGCTCATGGCTTATTTTACAGGTGACGACGCCTCTGGAAGAACTCTGGAGTTCTTATTCAGGTCGGCAATCGATTTTAAAGAGGTTTTAGAATATTTTTTAGAGGAGACACAAATCGGTTACAAAAATCAACCAATCAACGGTGCGTTTTCTTTTGCTGTGTATACAGGAGACACCCCTGAAAAGTTTGTGGACTTAATAGATGAATCAAAGGAAACTGGAGAGGCAGTAGTATTTAATAGGACAGATGACTTAAATGTATGGAAGAAAAATTATTTAGTTTACTATTTTGCATATGACAATTTAGAATTTACGACAGTGATTGAAAGCTTTACTTACTCGTTTGATATTATTGATAAATATCTTTTTGAGCTTCTTCATAAAACAATTGCCAAAAATATTGAAAATATTGAATACATGGTGGCATTGACTAACTCAGAATCAATTGAAAACCAATAAAATATAATTTATACATTAAAGGAGTGTTGAGTATGCTAAGTGAAAAGGTACCTATTTGCACCGAGGATGTTAAAAATCGGGCAGCAAGAAAACTGGGTAGATTCAATACGACAAAAAAAAGTTCGAAACCTTTAAAGACTGCTGCAATAACCGGAGATTTAGTTAAACCAATCCATGTAAACAAGTCCGAGCCGCTAGTAAAGAGAATGACTTATTTTCAAAACAACAGTTAGTACCCACTTGTTCAAAGTGGGTACTTTCTATTTTTTTCTTTAAAATGTTTGGAGTGCTTTTCAGCTATCTCCTGCATAATTGGCGAAGGCCCAACCAAATCTGCTGGTCGTTTTACGGGTAAGTGGTTTAACTTTATTTCATTTACTCCTTTGAACTTCTCTCCCCTTAGAAGTCGCTCATAAATATCCCTTATTTTCATTGCTTCCCCTCGTTTTCTACATATTCCTTTTGTAGTATATTCAGTTATGCTAATTAGACGTATGTACTTGCTTGCATAATATGGAAGATAATAATTAGTTTACATAATATTATTATAGTAATTTAGTGGAAGTGGAACATGAAATGGAACATGCATAAAAAGCAGGAGCTATTAGTATAAACCATACTCATGCACCATCTAGGGTGGTTAGTCTTGATATTTTAAGCTCCAGACGTACATAGAAGTTCTATTAGAATAAACGCATATAAATATCACTTTTCTCTCATTTTAAGCAGATGTATGCGATTCGAATTACGAAAATCTCCATTTCTCAAATTCAATTCATGAGAAATGGAGACCGTTTTTAATTATATAAGCAATCGCTTTTCTTTCGTATATTTATCGGCAATGGTATTACATCAGCTTCTCCATATATACTTGGACAATTTTCTTTTCAAATCCAATCTCCATAAGAACTTCTGCTAGAGGATTATTTGATGGAAAGTTAAATGTTGATAGTTCAATCGAATTCTCCATACTTGCTGCTAAGTAAGATATAAACTTCCTCGTAAATTCTGTACTATTTATTTTTTCAGGTTGATAATTCAAATCGTAGATGTTGACCTTTTCAACCTTGCCTTCTGCATTTATCACTTTTTTGTAAAGACCATAGCCTACACTGCCTCCCAGCTGATCTTTAACAACAAAGGCATCCCCGTGTTTGAGGCTCTGCCACTGGCACTGCCATGGAATATTTGATGTATAGAAATCAATTTTAGCAAGCTGTTCAGGTAAAACTGCTTCCATTGTCCACTTGTTATTTTGCAAGGTAAATTCATCGCTATTAATCTTTTTACTTATGAATAATAAATAATCCTTCACTTCATATCCTAACTTTTTATATAAAGCGATCGCTCTTTCATTTTTTTCAAGTGCCTCAAGAGTTGCTGTTGAAACATTATTTTTCCGATAGATTTCAAAAAGTGCTTCCATCATTTTAAGTGCAGCTCCTTTGCCTCTATAGGAAGGAGCAACACCTGTTCCACCATTCCAGGCTAATTTTTTGCCGCCATCTTCCCTTATGCCAGTTAAAATAATGCCAACTGGTTTGCCTTCCATAAAACCGACGATAGAAAAATCAGTCGAAAGCTCCTCACCTACTATTTTCTTGATTAATGAGTGAGTATCCATCGTAGCAGGCAATAAATAACCTTCAAATCCTTTATTCCATGCTTCAGTGATCTCATCTAAAGTGCATTTAGCTAATGTCTTTATTTCCATTACATATTCCCCTTTATGTTTGTACTAATGCCCTTATATTCCATATTTAGCATCATTACTTGGAATAGCTTGTATTAAGTCCCAAGTCTATTTCTAAAGTATCATCACCAAAATATATTAAGAATTCTATTTGACAATGTAAGAGCATTATCCTCCTTAAATTTAATAATTTTTCGATGACGTTGAAATAAGATCGTCACATCTAGTAAGTAAGTTGTAAAATCAAGTCCTTATTTCGTTCTGCATACTTTTACATGATTAAAAAGGAATATTTGAATGTATAAACTCCCTGCTGTTAAGTTAATACAATGTTATGGATTTAAAAAAATAGGTTTACATAATAATATTATGTAAACCTATTAATTAGTTTGATTGAATGGATTACTCTCCAAAACATGTTGAATCTCTTTATCTTCAACATGTGTATAGATTTGAGTGGTAGAGACACTTGTATGACCTAAAATTTGCTGCAGGCTTCTAATATCAGCTCCGTGTTTATACATAATGGTTGCAGCTGAATGGCGCAGCTTATGTGGAGTGATATTATCGTTTTTTAGTCCAGAATCCATATTGATCTGTTTAATAATTTTAGCCACAGTTTGTCTAGTTAGGCGTGTCCCTTTTTGGGATAGAAATAAAGCAGTATTACTATTCGCCCCATGTATAGATGATCTTTCCTTTTCAAAATAATTGCGAATAGAGCTGAGACAGGCATTATTTAAATATACCGTGCGCTCCTTGTCTCCTTTACCTACAATTCGAAGTGTTCGATCATGAATCGAATTAATGTTTAAGCCACATAGCTCCGATACTCGGAGTCCTAAATTTAAAAAGAGTATTACCATGCAATAGTTACGGTAATAGTGGTTGCTATGCTTGATAGCTGCTATAAACTGCTCTGCCTCTCCTTGGTTCATGTAAATGGGAGATTTTTTTCCTATCTTGGGGCTTTCCAGCTCATCAGCTGGATTATCCTCCAATAATTTTCTTTTCCCTTTTAAATATTTGAAAAAAGATTTTAGTGTAGCTACCTTTCTTGCTCTTGTAGCAGCACTATTGTTTCTTTGTATCTCACAAAATTCTATAAACATGTATAAATCTTCTAATGTAATTTTACGTATTCGATCAATGGTAACATCTTTTATGTTTATCTCGTCTATTTTCCTAGCTGGTATATCATCATCCAATGATTTAATAAATCGAAGAAACAAACTTATATCATATTCATACTCTTTTCTCGTACGGGGAGATTTCCCTTTAATTGTTGTTAAATATACTAAAAAGTCCTTAAGTAATCTTGGGATTTCTCGTTGCAATTCGCTCACCTCATAACACCCATTTTATCACAAAAAAGGTTCCCAAATATGAATTTGGGAACCTTTTTAAAATTTCTTTAAATATTTTACTTTATTTAGGATTTTTGTCGTTTTTTATGAATGCTTGAGATTGGCTCTGAGAGTACTTTAGAAAATCATTTCCGTATAATTACCTTGAAGGGAGCTCTCAATCTAATCTAGTATAATTCTCTTTTTAGCTTTGAATGTACTCCTTAATGGAATCAAAATCCTTTTTCATGTAACTAGAGGTTTGCGAAGTTTCCACATACCAATTTTTTATTTGTTCCTTTTCTTTTTCTGATATCTCTTTGCCTTCTGTTTCTTTTTGTACTACAGCATTTACAAGTGCTACTCGATTTCTGTAATATAATATTTGTTGCATGAACCGATCTTGAATTTCTGGATTAAATAACTCGCCCATTTTTATGATTCCATTATTTATATGCTCCTCGGCGTAAATAGTAGAGGCAACTACTGCGAGCTCATCCTTAAAGGTTTTGCTATTTAAGATTTCATTTTTGTATTCATCAGACATTTCGCTGCAAACATTAGCTATGTCTAACAACAAAGCCTGATTTGTTTCATCTAATTTTTTATTGTTGTCAAATACATCTGTAATGTCATGTATTTTCTTTAAATGTTGTGTAATAATATCTATTTTCTCCACGTTAAAAGCTCCATTATCAAGCAGCCCTTTTGTTCTTTCATGAACGTATAACCTTTGAAGATAGCCATAAAGTAATACCAATCCGTTATATTGGATTGCAGCGTTCATATTCTTCCCCCCTTTTCCTATCATTATTAATTGGTTTCCCTGAGTAGAACGTAGTAAACAATAAATTTTTAAAAATTGGAATAAAAAAAGACCCAGCAATGAATTAACTCATCACGGATCTGTTTCAAGTGTTTTATTTTGTGCCTTTAATGATTTTCTGCGGATAGAATACACAAGCATCATTAAGATTGGGATGAATAAAAAGCCAAAAATACTCATAGAAACGACAGTACTCCCAACAAAATTTCGTTGCACTACTACATTTGGAAATATGATTATGGAAAGAGCGGTAACAATTATTCCAATGGGATAACAAAGTAATTTATAATTTTTCAATCTGAAAAGATGGACAATCCCAAATATTGCAGCAAAAAAATATAAACATAACTTCAAGAATATACTAATAATCCAAATACCAGCCATCAAGGCTTCAATACGGCTTACTGCATCTCCAATCGTAATTTGTTTTGCAAGGTAATAGCTTGGATAAGTCAATCTGGAGGTTAAAGGTGCACTTAGTACAGCAATGCACAAGATAGTAACAATAAATACTAATACTCCCCCTACAAAGTTACCGAAAAGATAAGCTTTTTTCGCCTTCTTCACGCCTTCTGAAACGTAAGGGTAAACCATAAGTAAAACGAGTGAATTGGTAGTGGATATTACAATGTAAAATAAAGAGGAATCTGCTAAAGTGCCAATATTTTTCTGAAACACTGGCAATAAATTATGTGTATCTACTATTGATAAAGTAGACAGCACTAGAAAGGAAAAGAAGATGAGAAATATAAATAATAATATTTCTGCGGAAAGTGCAAGTGTATTCAATCCTAATCTAAGAGCTACTACCACCAAGAATGCGAGTAAGGCATTAATAATAACCGGAGGTGTTTTAGGTAGCATCTGTGTGGTGAGAAATGAACCCGCATCTGCCAGTAATATTGCAGCGAAAATGATTACCAAAATAATAAAGAAAATAGAAAAAATGGACCCGAGAAAACCTCCAAATATTTTCTTATTAATAGCAATATAATTTAAACCTGGAAACCAGCCAGCTAATAAGGTATACATATAGACAATTACTATACTCCCCAGTATTCCCATAATACTAGCTATCCAGGCATCTTGCTCGGAATGCTGTGCCAGATGTGACGGAACGAATATGATGCTAGAACCAATTGTAAAAAAAAGAACGAGCACAAAAAATTGAAATGAATTTATGTTATAGGAAGTTATAATGTTTCGCTCCTTTCTTTACAATTTTTCGTCCATAAGTAAATTGCTAATAGGCTTAAATAATTTGGACAAAAAATCTGCTAATGGAATTGGAATACTGAATGCTATAAAAAAGCAAAGACCCAATCCTAAAAAAAATAAAATCCAATATAAAAATTTCTCTTTTTTCCCTGATTTATTTTTCAATAAAGGTAAATCCAATTTGATGATTAATACCCCAATAGATATGATAATTAAGCTATTTACCATTCAATTTAATCCTTTACATTACCCAAAAGAGAGTTATTGGTTATTCCTGTATTTTTTATTGTTGCTTCCACTTCAATATTTACTTCCAGCTCTGCGAATAATTCCTCTGTCCACTGTTCTTTTATTTTGTTCCAACCCTTTGGATCATTTTCATATATAGTCCTTCCAAAACCAAATATATCTGAATGATGTTCGCCCTGTAATTTTTTTATTGTTTTTAGCATAGAGGCTTTCAGTTGTTTTTCGTAGTTTGTTTCTAATTCCTTAATGATGTTTTCATCTTGGATATCAATGTCACAAGCAATTGCATTTATATTTCCTGATAATTTTATATTCATATCAATTTTTGGCTGACCACCGATAACATTGCCTTTCAATTTGGATTTAGCCTTGTTTATTCTTAGTTCAATATTTCCTTCTTTAGGACAGGAAACAGTATCTACTGTTGATTTTAGATGATTCGTTATAATGTTAAAGTTGACTGTATCCTCTTGCTCTAACCATCCAACTAATTTATCCTTTTTAAATACACTAAGTCCTGACATGTTAAGCTGAGCCTCTGGATTTATCCCTTCTAAATTTTGTTTACTAGCACCTTTTTTTGTATCTCCTTTTAATTCTACTTTTGCTAATACTGGTTGTTTTCCAACCTTCTCTAATTCTTGTGCAATTTCGATTAAGGAAATCCTTACGCTTTTACCACTGTTTTGAGCAGTTTGCTGGATGCTGTAAAACATATGAATAGGAGCAATTTCAAGAGGGGTCTGTACCTTTAATATCTCCTCTGCATTAGTATCCTTTGCTACAGCAATAAAAAAATCAGACCGAACCTCCCAATTTCTAGTGAATGAATCAACTGTCTCTACAATTCCTTTTTCTCGAGCTAATGTTTCACCAAAGACTAATATTTGAAGGTGACCAGGATATATTGCTCGAGGTGAAGCTTCGGTGACTTTATTAATTGCTCCGAGTACACTTTTATCTTTTGCTTTCAGCATTGTAATTTGCGAGTTCCCAGTCCCCCCATTTTGAGAAAGTTCTGATGGTACAATGACTTGAGCTGTTATCACGTATTCATCATCTATTAAATCGATACCAATAGCCAATGCTATTGCTATTTCATTTAACTCTGATTTATCCCAACACCCGGAAAGTAACAATAAACAAATCATTAAGGCCATTTTTTTTGTCATAATTTTTATGTTTTCCCCTTACTCTTTTTCTCTTTAGTGCTAGGAGCATGTTGTCTCACCAAATTCTTAGAAAAGTAGGAAGAACGATGAGTCATTTTCTGAAGAGGTGAACGCAATACTGTGTCTTTCTGTCCAACTAAATGAAATGGCGCAAATGGATACATATATGGGATTCCGAAAGATTTAAGATGACATAAATGAAGTATCAACAAAATTAGTCCTAGTACAATACCAAATAATCCAAACATACCAGCCAATAATATAAAACCAAAACGTAGTAATCTTCCTGAGATTGCAATGTTATAGGTCGGTGCTACAAAGCTAGCAATTGCAGTGAGCGAGACTACAATTACCATTACCGCAGATATTAACCCAGCTTCTACTGCTGCTGTTCCTATTACAAAAGCTCCGACAATTGACATCGCAGATCCTATAACTCGAGGCATCCGGAGACCTGCCTCTCTTAAAAGTTCAAAAGCTATTTCCATCACGACTACCTCAGTAAGCGTAGAAAAAGGTGTATTTTCTTTTTGAGAAGCTATACTTACTAATAATTCAGTAGGTAACATTTCTCTATGAAAGTTTACTAAGGCTATGAACATGGCGGGAAATAACAAGGATATACTAAAGGCGAAAAATCTCAATAATCGAACAAAAGTAGCCATCCAATGCCTTTGATAAAAGTCCTCTGGGGAATGAAAAAATTGAACAAATAATGTAGGTACTATAAGAGCATAAGGAGAACCATCTACAAAAATTGCTACCCTACCTTCTAACAAGCAAGCAGCTACAGAATCAGGTCGCTCCGTATTATAGATTGTTGGAAAAGGGGTGTTGGGTTCATCCTGTATTAATTCTTCGACATAAGCACTCTCTAATATTCCATCAATATTAATTTCATTCAAACGTGCATGAACCTCTTTAATAACAGACTCTTCTGCAACTCCGTTAATATACATAATGGCAATATTGGTTTTGGTCCTTGTACCCAGCTCAACTTGTTCCATCCATAGATTTGTATCCTTTATAATTCTTCTGATTAAGGCAGTATTAACCCTTAAATTTTCTGTAAAAGCTTCTTTAGGACCTCTTATGACAGTTTGTGAAGTCGGCTCTGCAACTGCACGTTGCTGCCAATTTTTGTTTCCGATTATAAAACCTAATTCTGCACCGTCAATCAATAAGATAGTGTTTCCTGATAGTAAAGAGGTGAACAACATATTAAAATCTTTCACTTCTTTTAATTCTCCAACAGTTAATGCATAATTCTTTAACGTATTCATAATTTCAGATTCATTCATTATAGTTTCGCCAATTGGAATATCATTCAAATCAATCATTAATGATTCCATTACAAATTCTTGTATAGCATTAGCATCACTAAGTCCATCTGTATATATAATTGCAGCTTTTAAAATTCCGTTTGTTCCAATTTTTATTTCTCGAATGATAATATCATTACTATTACCAAGGGAGCTTGTAATAGTCTTGAGATTTTCATCAAGTTGTTGCTTGAGGGATTGTTGTTTATCGAATTGTTTTGAATCAAATCGATCACCAGTGCTCGATGATGATAATACGACTTTCTTCTTTCGTTTTAAAAAAAACATTTCTTCCCTCTTTTCGTGAGTATCCTACGAAAAAGTGTTTCCATTTTATGCATTATTTATTCAAAATCAAACTGCAATATACAGTTAAAATAGGTAAGTCTAAATAGTCCTAAATACAAAAAGATGGAGAAAATGATTCATTTTATCCATCTTTTTAAGTTGTGCTCGAACCTTTTAGGCATTGTTGTCCACTTTTAAGTTTTCAACTACTATTATACTAACACTCCTCTATGAGGAGTTCTTTAAAACATTGGGCACAATAATATACCTTTCTCCAATAGGAATCATTATCTTCAATTGCCCAACACATGCTTAAGGTTGCCATTACGAAACTAGCTTCAACTAATTTTTGTTTCTCTAAATGTAAAAGATTTGATAAACGGTTAATTCGATTATTGAGTACCTGTTTTACATCTTTGTTTTTTGGCAGATGATTAACCATAAAAGAGGCGAAGTCTAAGTAAAGATGACCTACCACTCCTTTTGGATCAATTACGGTCCATCCTTTTTCCTCTGAGTAAAGGATGTTTTCATGGTGTAAATCACCATGTAAAAGAAATTCATTGGATGGATTCATAAAGTCCAGAGAATGAAGCTTTGCTTCAAGTACAAACTTCTTTGGAGGATATTCGACAAAGTCATAATCACTTTCTACATATCGGTCAAAGGCGGAGAACCATTTACTAATATTGTGCGTAGTAAGTGATAGATTTACCTTCCTAGGGAGTTTTGACCATACAGTGGCGTATTGTTCAATTGCTTCTTCTTCTGATAAATCAAACAGCATGTTGCCTGGAATAATTTTCTCCAGTAGCATAATTCCATCTTTCTTTTCATATCGCAAAAGTTTTACGCTTCCATTTCCATCATATGAAGCAAGGGTGTTGATTTCATTTGAAAAATCTATATTGGGGACACCGATTTTTAAAATTGCTGGACAGCCGTTTATTTGCTTAACATTTAATACATAGTTGTAGGATAAGTTATCTACCGGCCTTAATATTGTTAGTTCCCACTTTTTTTCGTACACTTCTATGATTTGATGTAAATGACTAAGCCATTGTATACCTTCTTCTCCAAAAGCCCCCTTTATCTTTTGCACAAACGATTGTGGATACTCCATTACCCTGCCTCCATTCTCTAGCTCTTAATTTACCATTTCTAAAATATATTAGTTTCTCTTATAAGTATAAAATAATTAATAATATCTTTGGTGCTTCTTCATTAATTTGTGAGAATTGTTATTTATATTTAAAAAATACTTTAGTAAAATAGAATGAAATAACTACTGAAAGTTGGAGATAAAATGAGTATTGCAATAGAAACTGCAACCATAGCTGATTTTGATGAGGTTAACTCCATAGTAAAAGAGAGTCAAGATGAACACCACCGAGCTTTACCCCATATTTTTAGCAGAGTCGACAAAGTAATGCCACACGATTACTTTCAATCGTTGTTAATCGAACCAGCAAGCGAAGTATTAGTAGTTAGAAAAAATAATCAAATCCTAGGTTTCGCTGTATTGGAGGTAATGGAGGCCCCACCTTTCAAATCTCTTACTCCAAGAAAATATGCATACATAAACGATTTTGGAGTAAAAAGCAGTCATAAAAGAATGGGTATAGGAAAAGTACTATTTGAAGGGTGTATGTACTGGGCAAATAGTAAAGGAGCAACAGCCTTGGAACTTAATGTGTGGAACTTCAATGAAAGTGCTATTGCCTTTTATGAAAAGTTAGGGATGGAAACGATCAGCAGGAAAATGACGATAAGCTTAGAAAGAGAAACCGAAAATTAATATAATGAGAAAATGGACTATAAATAGAAAATTCATAGTCCGCTCACTTATTATTCTACTTTCGAACAGAAATTCTACCTAAATCAGTATCAAGTTTGATGAGATATTCTCCCTTACCGTAAGTGATAGAAGAATCAGATGAACCGAAAAGATCGATTCCGCCTAAGTCGTTTTTTGCTTGAATAGTTGCATTCGTCGGTTCATTCTCTGTCTTTACTTCAATAGCTCCATTATCAGTGCTGAGGTTAATATGTTGATCAAGATTTTTCGTTTCTAGACTTATCGCACCGTTATCTGAATCAGCCACAATGATTCCAGCTATATTTTTCAAAGCAACTTTTCCGTTATCTGTTTCAGCATGAACATTTTTTCCAACGATGTCTTCTAGTAACACTGACCCGTTATTGGATTCAAAAATAAGTTGATCACCCTGAATATCGTTTGCTTTGATACTTCCATTTGAAGTTGAAAGATTAATATCATCATAAACCTTTTCTGGAAGATAAATCGTTAGTTTCGTGCTACCCGAATTAATACCAAATTGAAAAGTATTCCATCTCTTTTCTAACAACTCTACATAAAGAGTATCACCCTTAACTTTTGCTGAAAACTTATATTTTTTCTTCTGTTTTGTATTTCCTGTATATTCTACCTTAGTGTTTGAATCGGTTGTAGGTAAAACTGTAATGGAAGCATTGTCTGATACAACCTCCACATTTTCATACGTCTCTGCTATAGTTGACACTTTAGCTGCGTCTGCGTGAAATAGACCTTTTATATCAAAACCAATATTGATGATAGCTCCTACGAGTAAAATTGATACACATAAGATAATAATTTTTTTTAAGTTCATGTATTTCCCTCCTTAACTTCATTATAGTGTGTTTGAAAAACATATAAATGGTCTGAAGAACTGTTTAAGTGTAAGACCTAAGCCGTATATAGCATATGCTCTTCATACTATTGTTATAGCAAGGTTATATCGACTTCCACCTAGAAAAAGTAATATACATCAAGAGCAATTTGCTATTAATAACAAAATACTTATCCATATAGCGACTAACATCTGTACTCCATACAAATCCTTGAATCCAACGATCACCAATAAAATATCAGAAATAAGATACTAATTGCACCAAGTGCGCACGCAAATCAGCTAGAGGTGATAATGATGTGACGATCAAAAGAATGCAAAATAGCAGTGCGGAATAAAACGTACAAATGACCAACTTCTTTTACTATTCTCCATTTCATACACCCCTTCAAAAGTTAACATTTACCAAATTATAATAAAGATATGTTATGAAAAAAATAGACCTAAGTCTCTTGTAATGTAAGGCTTAGGTCTGATTATTATTTCTTAATTCTAATGTAGTTTGGAGTTCCTCTTCTAAAAATTTTGTTCTTTCGTTTAGCAATTCTGTGTAGCTAGCTAGTTCGTCTTTTTTTTGAACATGTATGAAAATTGGTTCACCAAAAATTATTACAGCTTTTTTCATTCTTTTTAATTCCTTCAATGTTCGCGGACCGTAATAATATGCTGGAACAATCGGGGCTTTCGAAAGATTTGCAATAGTTACTGCTCCTCTTTTTAAAGGTGCTCCCTCTGAATTTCGAGTTCCGCTTGGGAAAATGCCGACAACCTCTTTTCTTTTTAGTAGTTTAACGGGAATTTTTATAGTGCTTGGAGAAGGATTTTCTCTATCTACCGGAAATGCATTGATTTTGCGTAAAATAAATCCAATGATTGGATTATCAAAGAGCTCTTTTTTTGCCATGAAATGAACAGGTCTTGGAATAGCAATTCCTAATATTACAATCTCTAGCCAACCCCTATGAGTACAAGTAACAATGTATGCTTCTTGTTGTGGAAGCCTCTCTTTCTTTAATACTTCTACCTTGCCGAATAATCTTACAATTATTTTAGCGATATTTAATACAAATTTATACATATGATCCACCTTACTATCTACAATTAGCACCTAGTGCTAATTGTAGAGCAACTATTGGGAAATTACTAGGTTTTTTTAATTTTCGATTCTAATCTCTCGTTCATTCATCATCATAGTTCTTATAATTGGTCATTTGGTAATTCCTTAAAAGTAATTGGGACAAGAGGTCTGATCCTTCCTGTTACATTCTCGCTTTTTCCTGTTTGAATATCGGGGCGATCTGTGAACTAGTGGTACTATTATTTCCTTAGGGCTATTAGCTCGTACTTCAATTCAAAGCCTACCGATTTGTATAAAGCCAATGCTTTTTCATTTTCAGC
Organism: Psychrobacillus sp. FSL K6-2843; assembly: GCF_038626375.1. NCBI lineage: Bacteria > Bacillati > Bacillota > Bacilli > Caryophanales > Bacillaceae > Psychrobacillus > Psychrobacillus sp. FSL K6-2843. The sequence continues at coordinate 2,111,118 of NZ_CP152021.1, forward strand.
TCTGACACTCAATGTAATTTCTTTAATAGTGTCATAAGAAAATAAGTAATTGAGAGCGGATTGAATAAGTTGAGTCCCGATTCCTTGCTTCTGATAATCACTGGAAACTGCTATATATTCAATAGAGCCATTGTTTTGACTTGATTCTATCTCTACGTAAACATATCCATTAACTTTTTCTAGACCCTCTGCAAATATAAAAAGCTTATTTTTATTGTCCAAACGTCTCAAAATATCGGAGCTATTATAGTAAGTATTAGAAAATGATGCATTATGGAGAGCTGTAAAGGAATCTTCGAATGATGGGCTGTATTGTAAAATTTTGATGTTTTGCGGAGATGAGTGGTTTTTCTTAATGATAGATAATATCAGATGCTGTCCTATTTCCACTCCCCCTTTTTCCCGAATGTACTCTCTTGTACGAAAATTCTCCTTATGAACAAAGAACTGAAAGGATTTTACGTCAAATGGCATCTGTGAAACTAAATGATTCCACATTCCATCTGCTATCTCCCGATATTCCTCTGAAGCTAAAACAAATGGTCCCCAAACTTCAATAGTTCTTAATTGCTCATCCACATCAAAGCCAAGAGCACCTTTAATAATGGCATGTTCAGTGGCAATGACAAATGAGTGCTCAAAGTCTAAGTCAGAGAAATCATGTAGAATAGTATCTTCAATTTCTTTAGCTATAACTCCACAATAACCGATATGATACTCAGGCTGGAGATTCAATTTCTCGAGAAATTCCGAAAGAAGATGAATATCTTTTGGATTCTTTATCTTTAACATTTAACCGCACCTACTCATCAGTATTTTTTGTGATTGTATTTCAACAGCCATTAGTAGTAATATCATTTATTTCTAATAATCTTGAAATAAATATCCATCTTAATTACTAGTAATCTTTTTCAAGAATAAATCCTTGTTCAAAGCCATTCAACTGGAGATTAATTTCGTTGATTATCCGAGTAAAGCAGCTTTTATAATAAATTCTAGCTTTCCTTTAAAAACCCTTTTTATTCCCTTTTAAAAATAGATGCTTCAATAAAAAAGCAATCCGAGATAGAATTATTTCGGATTGCTTAAGATCATTTTATTAATTGTTAGTCTGTAAGAAAGACGTTTATGTGTCTATGTTTTTAAGATATAATTTTTCGTTTAGAAGCTTTCACCAAGATTTTAATTTTATTCAAATCTTTTTTATGAAATGCCTCTACAATTGCACTTCCGACAATGACTCCATCAGCCATACTAGTCATTTCCTCTACTTGCTTAGGAGATGATATGCCGAATCCTGCCATCACTGGTATATTACTAAGTTCTTTGATAGATTTCAAATGCTCTACTAAGTCTTTATTGAACTTTTCACGAGTACCAGTTATTCCGTTGACCGTGACAGCGTATATAAAACCTTCTCCAGCATTCACGATTTTAACTATACGTTCTTTCGGGCTAGTCAGTGACACAAGAGGCACTAAAGCTACATCTGTTTCTCTTAAGGCGATTCTCAAAATGTCACTCTCCTCATAGGGCACATCCGGTACGATTAACCCGGCAATACCAAGTCGTTCACAATCCTGTGCAAAATTACTCAATCCATAGCTCAACAAAGGATTATAATACGTCATAATAACTAATGGAATATGTATCTCTTGATAGATTCCTTCCAGTTCAGCAATGATATTTTTCAATGTAGCATCCACTTTAAGTGCTCGTTCACCAGCTTGTTGGATAGTTGGTCCATCGGCCACTGGATCAGAAAATGGAATTCCTAATTCAATAGCTGTTGCTCCAGCCTCTTGGAGAAGTAGAACTCTCTCCTTTAACTGATCCAGCCCCCCGTCCCCAGCCATAATATAAGGAATAAATACTTTATCGCCGCTGCTTAAACAATTAACTAATGCATTTGTAAGTTTTCTTTTAGACATGATTTGAGCCTCCTAATGCATCTCTAACTGTGTGTACGTCTTTATCACCACGACCAGAAAGACAAATGACTATTGTATCCTCTGGGCTCATTTTCTTAGCAAGTTTAGCTGCAAAATATATAGCATGGGAACTCTCTAGGGCTGGAATAATTCCTTCCGTTCTAGCTAGTAATTGTAATCCTTCTAATGCTTCAGAATCCTTCACAGAAAGATACTTCACTCTTCCAATGTCATGTAAATAGCTATGCTCCGGACCAACCGCTGGATAATCTAAACCGGCGGAAATTGAATGTGCTTCCTGTATAAATCCGTCTTCATTTTGCAGGACGTACATATAAGCTCCATGCAATACACCTTCCTTCCCCCCGGCGATTGCCGCAGCATGCCTTCCGGTTTCAATACCCTCTCCCGCTGCTTCAACACCGTACAAAGCCACTTCTGAATCGTCTATAAAGGGATGGAACATTCCTATTGCATTGCTTCCTCCGCCTACACAGGCAACGATGGCATTAGGGAGTTTTCCATCCTTTTCTAGTACTTGCTTCTTAGTCTCTACACCGATAACACGTTGAAAATCCCGAACAATTCTCGGAAAAGGATGGGGACCAAGAGCTGAGCCTAAAATATAATGGGTGTCCTCGACATTTGCAACCCAATATCTAAGTGCTTCGTTGACTGCGTCCTTTAAAGTTCCAGAGCCTTGGTCTACCGATACAACCTTTGCACCGAGTAGCTCCATCCGGAAAACGTTCAGTTCCTGTCTGCGAACATCTTCTTTTCCCATAAAAACAATGCACTCGAGATTAAACAGTGCACAAACAGTAGCAGTAGCAACTCCATGCTGGCCTGCACCTGTTTCTGCTACAATTTTCTTCTTACCCATTCTGACTGCCAGTAGCGCTTGGCCGATTGTATTGTTTATTTTATGAGCGCCTGTATGATTTAAATCTTCCCTCTTCAATAAAATTTTTGCTCCACCGATTTCCTTTGTAAGACGTTCAGCAAAATAGAGAGGAGTTTCTCTTCCCACGTAGTCCTTTAAGTAATATTCTACCTCTTCTAAAAAGGAAGCATCTTCGATTGCTGTTTTATAGGCATTCTCTAATTCTACTAAAGCAGTCATAAGTGTCTCAGGAACAAATTGACCTCCGAAACGTCCATATCGCCCAGCTTTTGTTTGTACCATGCTTATCTCTCCTCATCTTTGACCGTTTGAATGAATTCGCGTATCAATTGCTCATCTTTTCTACCATTTACCTCTACTCCACTAGATACATCCACCATAAAGGGCTTCACTCTTCTAATCGCTTCTTTTATATTTGATGCATTTAAACCACCAGCTAGAATTATCTGATTAGGGGAAATGCTGAGATCATTTAACAGTTGCCAATCAAACGTTACTCCACTTCCTCCTTTAAAATCTTTTCCTGGAGCATCGAACAGCATATAATCGGTATTAAACACTTTCGCTTTTTCCACATCACGACTTTCTCTGATAGATAGGGCCTTAATGGTTGGAAACTTAATATTTTCTATAAAATCTGGTTCCTCATTACCATGTAATTGAATTAAATCCAACGGAACCTCTCGAATTGCCTGTTCTAGTTCATCGCTATTTGGATTGACAAAAACGCCAATTTTTAACACTTCTTTAGGGATGCATTTTGCTAAGTCATGAGCCTGTGATAATGTGACTCTCCTTTTACTTGGTGCAAAAACAAATCCAACAGCATCCGCGCCAGCTTCTATTGCTGCTACCACATGTTCTTTCTCCATCAATCCACATATCTTCACCTTAGTCATTGGACCATCACTTCACGTTCCACCTGCAATGTACGAAGTGTCTTATACGGATCATCACTTCGCATTAAAGCTTCACCTACTAATACAGCACTTGCACCGTATTTTGCAACCTGTATTGCATCCACATTATTGCAAATACCACTTTCACTAATTAATACCCGTCCCTCGTTAAAAGGGAAATTACTTGCCAATTCACCGGTGTGAGATAAATCTACTTGGAAAGTGCGTAAATCTCTGTTATTTACACCTATAAGCTTAGTGTCTAATTGAAGTGCTACCTCTAGCTCTTGGATATTGTGAACCTCTACTAGCACCTCGAGACCTTTCGCTATTGCATATGTGTATAATTCTTTTATTTTTTCCTTTGATAATGCTGCGACAATGAGAAGAACAACAGAGGCACCAGCACTTTTAGCAAAATCAATCTGTACTTTATGAATGATAAAGTCCTTACACAAGATCGGTAAATCTACGGTTTCTGCTACTGCTTGTAAATCCTTAAAAGAACCTTGAAAAAAGGGGGAATCTGTCAAAACAGATATTGCAGCAGCCCCAGCTTCTTGGTAAACTAATGCTTGTTTTGCTGGATCTACTATTCCTTGAATTAACCCTTTTGAAGGAGAGGCTCGTTTAATTTCGGCAATTACTTGGAGCTTATTGTTCTGAACCAACCTATCAAATAGCGAAGGTCTTTTCAGTCTCTTTTTACATACAGGAATTGTTTCATGAATCATTTGATTGATGAGCGTCTCTTTTTCTTTAAGAATTTTATCTAGAATAGTTGTCATGATAGTACCTCCTGAGCAAAATTAGGATTGCTATAAGCAACAACTGCTTTCAATTTATCAAGTGCTTTGCCAGAGAGAATACTGTCTTTTGCTAGTTTTACACCTTCAGGTATATTATTCACTGCTCCATTTGCGTAGAGTCCTATTCCTGCGTTAAAAATTACGCTATCAAAATAAGCATCCTGTTTACCGTTAAGCAAATTCAACATAATTTGAGCGTTTTCCTCTGCTGTACCCCCTCTTACAGCAGCAGGAGAATAAAAGGAAAGTCCCACATCCTCCGGACTAAGGGTGAAGGGTATCAGGTCACCTTTTTCGACTAATACTAAAGAGTTTTTTCCTACAAGCGATGCTTCATCCATCCCACCCGTCCCACAAACTACAATTGCTCTCTCTCTTCCAAGCATATGAAGTACTTTTGCGTATTCTATTGTAAAATCAGGACGGTTTATGCCAGTGTACTGGCTGAGAAGTGGAACCGGATTGGTAAGAGGCCCTACAAGATTAAAGATAGTCGGTTTTCCAATTTGTTGTCTCACCAGTCCAATTCTTTTTAGTTTTGGATGTACAATCGGTGCATATAAAAAAGTAATACCTTCTTTGTTTAATATATTCAAGGAAGCCTGGATATCTAAGTTCGTTTGAATACCTAATGCCTCTAATACATCTGTACTTCCAGATGAACTAGAGATTTTTCTATTTCCATGCTTTGCTATACTCACGCCAGCTCCAGCTATTACAATGGCAGATGCTGTACTAATGTTAAAGCTATTTGATCCGTCACCTCCTGTTCCACAGTTATCCATATAATTTCCTTCTGGAACATTTAAAGTGATTGCAAATGATTTAATTACTGTCGCAAGAGCAGCTACCTCATTTGCTGTTTCTCCTTTTATAGCTAAAGCAATTAAAAATTGTTTTATCAATTGCATATCCGTACTCTCATCCAAAATAATTCTAGATGCTTCCTGCATTTCTTCGAATGATAAATCTTCTTTTCTAAGGACCTGTTCAATATACTCTCTCATCTAATCTCTCCTCTGCTCTCTTCTCGTCTAAGCTAAATAAAAAAAGTCCCCTTCATAGGAATATAAAATTCCCATGAAGAGGACGATGTTAACCGCGTTGCCACCTCTAGTTGGAGTATATATACTCCCCCTTTTTTCCTTGTAACGTAGGAAATACGTCCACCTCTAAAACAAAAAGACATTCTCAAGGAGGCTCTCATAAGTCCATTCACATCAGTTGCAAATCAGTTCTCACCAACCACTGACTCTCTAAATTGCAGAACTAATGCTACTTCTCTTATTTAAACAATTTCTCAGCTATCTCATCTCGGCTCGTCTGTTCTCAAGGCGACATTGCTCTCAATGTCTTCAACCTATACCCGAACATAAAAGTTAATGTCTATGATAATAGGAATACTTTAAATTGTCAAATTATTTTTAAGCATTTTAATCACTAAATCATGATTTCAATTTCAAGACCACCATTAGTCATACTTGAAAAAGGCATGTGACTTAATTCTTTTGAAGGCTTTAGAACAATAAAGACATTTTTATGAGATTCTTGACAACTGTAAATATAGTCGATTGAATGCTCAGCTCCTAGAAGTCCTTTTTCTCCTGTTTGAGATACTTTCACCGTAGGTATAATGCCTGACGAAATATTATGAAGTTTGACCTCCAGTCCCATTTCATGGCTCTCGATTATCGACACATATGATTGGCCATTTTTAAAACGAACATTTCCATTTCCTTTATTTGCTTCTATAGTAAATATAATGGATTGACCCTGTAGAGGCTGAAATGCAGCATTTCCACCAACCAAGGTGTTGTGTGCAACTACTCCAGTTGTTTCTGCATCTAAAGGCAAACCTTCTGTGCCCATTTTTATTGTGTTGCCGACTGCTCCAACCTCTTTACAGTTCCATAATCTCAAGCCATATAAAGTCAGAGTGTTAACGGTTTTAATTGTGTTGCCCTGAACAGTACCGTCCTGTAAATTTCTAACTAATATTCCACCTGCAATTCTTGGGTGATTAACATCTATTACATTATTAGAAATATTGCCGGCAAAGTTCGGCTGAGAAGCTATGGAATATCCTGCATATATGACATATGGCTCAAAAATAGTGTTAGTGGTATCTAACTCCACTGGTATTCCATGAACGATATTTCCCTCAATTATGAGACGATCGAATGCTCCTGCAAAGATCACACCCTCTGTGCCAAAGCAATTTTTTATATGATTGTTAGATATGATAGTGTTCATTTCTTGATTTTCTTTTGACTCCCGCTGAACACCGCCAATATAAATGGCTCCTAGAGGGTTTTTGGCATAGCCACAATCCTCGATTTTATTGTTTACTATGATGCAGTCTTTTGTAAACTGGTCTACATTTGTCCATTTATAGAAAACACCACCGACCATCGAGTCTGATATTAAATTGTCTGTTGCTATTAAACCGCCTGCAGCATGACCATCAATAGCTTTCCGCTTGTTTCCTCTTAAAGTACATCCAGAAACTAAAAGATCATTTGCTTTAGGAAACATTGTTCCAAGTGCATTTATACCGTAGCCTGGATCAACGTAAGTATGGAGCTTCGAGGCATTCGGGTGTCCAGCCCGATCGCTTATACAGTTGAGCACTCGAGGTCTTTCAACAGCTGAGAACACAAAATTGCTAGAGTAATTGTCGTGTGCATTACACTCTACGAAGGTAATGTCGGCATTGTTTTCGTATTCTAAGTCTGTTGGCAAATAGTCCCCTAGATGTCCAACCGCAAATCCGGAAAAGTTAAAGCCACTGCTCTCACATGATCTAAAGATAATATTTTTGCAACCTCGATGTACTAAAACACCACTACCTACGTTTCCTATAAATCCACCACCAAATATGCCAAACGGCTTCCCATCATTTCTGGCGCGCTCACTCGTATCAAAGCTATTGTTTTTTCTATAATTCCAAAAGCCTGAAGTTGGATAGCCTCCAGCTTTGGTCCCTTTTTCTCCATATCCAGTCACTGGGTCTATTCCTGGAAACTCCCCATACCCCTCAAACTTAATGCCTTCGATTATACAATTTTCACATTGTTGTAGCTCTAAGATCCCTTGGGCATGTGTTCTAGTAAATAACACAGCACCGTAACCAACCAAATGAATTCTTTTTTTCCCCCTAAGTAGCAAGCATGGTTGGTCATTGTTTGGAAAATCATCCAGTTTGGTGTTTTTCTCAAGCCAATAACGGCCCGGTGGAAGGATCAAGGTATCCCCATCCCTTGCATGATCAAAAGCAATTTGAATTAATTCTTGAATCCGTGTACGTCCAGTTGTATCGGCCTTAATCGTCTTAGCTGTTCCACCTTCCATCTCATCTAACATTTCAAAATTACGCGTGATTCCCTGAACGAAGTCCTTTGAAAGTTTGTCCTCAATGTTAGTTGGAATATAATATTTTTTCTTGGGTGTATAATTGGTCATTTTTATATCTCCCCTTTAAATTATTGTTCTAAGATCAACCGGCTGTTTATATATACATCTTTACTTTCGTATCTCCCCCCTTTTTGTGTGCTAAATAACGAATAACCCCCTACTATCAGGATTAGTAATTACTAATTCGATAAGTAGAGGGTATTTTCCTTTACAATTGTTAGTAGAATCTGTATTTCAGTTAAAAAGACCAGTCCATACTATGCTTAATTTCCTATTTGTCAAAGAAGATTTGGTCGTTATGACCGGATAATTTTTTTTATGACCGTTCAATCGAGTTTTATGACCGGATAGGAATTTTTATGACCGTTCAAGTAGGATTTATTACCGGATAAAAAAATTTATGACCGTTCAGTATAATAAGTTACCATTCAGCTTTTACGAGCAACTAATATAAATCGATGTTCATAGCTTTCTACATATCCTTGAAGCTCCATCACTTTTTCAAGTTCTATTAGACGTTCAAGGCATGAATCGACCGTAAACCCAGGAAATTCCCATTCTATAATTTTAGCGTAGTAAACAATTGCACCTACATCCAAAAACTTTAAAGATGGAAAATACTCATCCTCATATAAAATAGCAAAGCCTTCAGAAGTAAATCTTTTAGTTTCATTCTCTAGATTTAAGCTAGGATATAGGGGCTGAAAGTTATTTATTAATGCATTGGACAGCCACTCGTTGTTCTTACCTCCAACCTGTTGGGTTATAAAGATGCCTCCCTTTTTCAGGATTCTCCGTATTTCATTTACGTCATAGGATTCATGTCGATTAATAATAATATCAAAAACATTATCCTCAAAGGGAAGTTCAGAGTCATTGAATACCTGCTTAACGCAAATTCCGAGAGGTTCCAATTTTTCTTTACACAAATTCACATTTGGTTCCCATCCCTCTGTATCAGAAGTCCGTTCGAAGGGATGGCCTAATGTTATCAGAAATTCACCGCCACCTGTTCCCATATCCAGAAGTACGTTCTCTGGAGAAAGATATTTATCGATGATTTTCCGATAATCCCACGGTGTAGCTTGTTCCTTCCACCGACCTTCCAAATGAGAAAAATCCCACCCTTTAAAGCTTTCAATTTCTTCCATCTTCCAATCTTTTTTCAGAGTTTCTATATTCATCTATGCTACGCTCCTATTCTTAGTTAGTACAAATAAGATAGTGCAGCCTAGGTGATAGCATTAGTACTCGGTTGCATGCTGCTATCCATCAAAACTGCACCGAGTATTTATCTCGTTTGCTTCTAATCACTTAGTTCACATCCTTTAAAGTATTTGTTTACCTAATAAATTTATTTGAAAAATTAACCGTTTTTTTTTAAATGAATCAATTGAATTTTATTTGAAACTGACAGTAAATTAACATTTCTCACCCTTCAAGTAAAGCAATATAAGGCACCTCTTTTTCCCCTACAATTGCAATAACAAATCCCTGACCTGTCTCGTATATTTTGGTGCCGACCGGTAGTATATTGGCTGTTCCATTGTTGAATCCTATTGCACGGTTCTGTTGCTTACTAATTTCAGCAACTTCCTCTCCAATTGTATATTCAGACTCAGTGACCCAATCAATATCACTAGCTTTCGCATAAACGACTTCGTTCATTAGGAAAATATCAACATCCTCTTCGCCCAGCAACTCTCTAGGGGTAGGATTTCCATTTTCGGAGCAGCCCATTAAAAGAAATATTAAAAAGAGTACCAGGTAAAATTTGTTCAAATTAGATACCTCCTATATATGCTCTTATATAAAGTATTCAATCAATAGAAGCTAATTCCCTTCAATTCCCGAAGAATTGTTTAAGAATTTAAAATAAGGAAAAGTCAGGCCTATTATGGATACCGTACAAATAATTGAACCGATGAAGAAATATAAGGGCCGTATCCCCCATGTCTCACTTAAAAGTCCTCCCACTAATACACCTACTGGCATTGCGCCTCTAATAATAAGCAATCGGACGGAAGCAACTTTACCCATCAATTCATTTGGAACTGATTTTTGAAAAATGGTGATATTATGTACTCCAAAGAAGGCCAACGCAATTCCTGCTATCCCTTCCGTTAAGAGAGCAAGGACAATACTTGTATTGAAGCAAAGAAAGATAAATGTTAGCCCGCCTACAGCTAAGGAGCCTAGCATTAACATTCTACGGCTTTTAGCCTTTACTTTTCCAACCAACATAGTGCCAATCACATAACCTAGTGGGAAGCTAGCCATAAAATATCCGACTTGAGTGTAGGAGCCAGAAAGCTCATCTGTAATATAAGGCAAAGTAATAACCATTGTTACTCCTACACCAAATTGCACAAATGCTAAAAAAGTCCCTAGCCAAACTATTATACGCTGCTTAAAAAAATATAAAATCCCTTCTGTAAATTGCTCTAGCCACGTTTTCCTCACAGTAAATGCATTCCTTTTTTCCTGTAAAGACAATAAGAGAATACCACTAGTAAGTAGCGTTAAGCATACTACTAATAACGAGGGGATTAACCCTAGAAACTCAATGATCATACCTCCAACGAAAGGAACTATAAATGTCATTAATCTTATAGCACCGTCATTGTATGCATTCGCTGAAGTCAAAAGCTCTTCAGGAACAATCGTAGGTGTAATAGCTTGATTGGCTGGTGTATAGATCGGTGTGATTAATCCGACAACTATTTGTACTAAATAAATATGCCATACTTCTAATTGATTTGAAGCAAGAGCTATTAATGGAAGAATAAAAATTATTCCCCTAGCCCACTGTGATAGAATCATGATCCATTTTCTGCTCCAACGATCAATGCATGGGCCAATAAATAATTGAAGAATCAATGATGGTATAAAATATAGAAGCCACATACTACTAAGCGCTAAAGTAGAATTGGTTAGCTGATAGATTAAAAATGAGTTACATAGTGTACCTAGGACTCCTCCTAGTTCCGAAATGATATTTCCTATCCATAGTACTAAAAAGCTCTTATTATGAAAAACAACACTCTGTTTCATTGATTTAGAAAGGAATTTAGTTCCATATAAATGGAATCTAAAGGCTTTCTTTTTAAAGTGTATTTATTATCTTTTATTGCAACAATTCTCGCTGACCTTAATATTTTTAAATGATGATGAACAGTTGATTTCCCAAGGTTTAAGTGGTCTGTAATTTCCTGTAATGTATGGTCATTTTCGTAAAGCATTTTTACCATTCGTAATCTAACCTCATCACCCAGCGCCTTATATTTAAGAACTAGTGAATGATTGGGTGTATATGGGTCCTCTGGTGTAATACTTTCATTTGCCACAGGATAATAAAATACTTTTGTACCTTCTAAATCCGCTTCTATATTCCATGGTCTATAGATGTACTGAGGAATTAATAATACCTTTGTGACGCTCGGCTCCGGATGGTAAGTAACTCCGCCTGTAGCCCATTCCACTAATTCAAAACTATTTAAAGTTTTTTTCATCTTACTCTTTGATTCATAATCTGCCTGAAGTATTTTAGTAATCTCTTTCTGCTTATCAATTGTTATAACCTCTTCAACCCAAACGCTCATTATTTTAGTCAAATGCTGTTTAAGCTTATCTGCATCTACTTGGCAGACAAAATCAATATAAGCAGGGTAAAATGGATTATCTTTAGCAATTTCCTTCATTTTTTGTAAAGAAGTCAAATCACCCAATGAAGCACTTTGTCTTAGGTATTGATGTTTTATTCCTAAGTATGGCATACAAGTCAACCTTAGTTCCTCTGCAGATAACTCATCTATATAAGAAGTAAATTCCTTAAGACTCTTAAAATCCTTCACATGTAAAAGTAAAAGCAAAGCTTTCCAAGTATTATTTTCTTCAACATAATTTAACTCTTTTAGTATTCCCACTGACAAACTACTTTTAAGGGAATCCCAAAAAGATGCTGGCTTTTCTAGAGTGTCTAATAGACGTGTGTTAGTAATTGCTGCGATACATAAGGCAGATTCCCATAATATTGAAAAGTTAATCTCTACTTCATAAGTTTCTCTTTCTTTACTTGAAAGATTTAAAACATCCATGCATTTCTCTCCTTATAATTCTATTTATTTAGAATATAACATTCTATATTTTTAGAATCAATAGAATATTAATAAAAATGGACAATCTTCTATCTTAGGTGGTTAGAGTTTATAGGTTGGACATAAAGGCTCTGTTAACGACAAAGTTTGTTTTTCATGAGGAGGTATTGTTTGTGTAATGGTACACTTTAACTAACGGCGCAGGTTAGTTTAATAATGAGGAATAAAAATAACTAAATATATCTTTAAAAATAGAGGTGTTTAGAGTGAGATTACTATTCAGTGTATTAACAAAAATACTTGAGAAAGAGTCTTTTTCACACAAAACATACAATATTAATGAATCTGAGTTTCGGGATTTTATGAATATGGCTATAAAGAAGGATTATATCTCTGTCCTAAAGGATCGTATTGAAATTACATATGCTCCTACAGAAAAAGGATTAGAGTTCCTGAAGTCTAATAAAAGATTCAATAGTGAGGTTCCAAATAATCCCAAAGAACTGCCTCAATGGGTCCGGTTCGAAGGGGAAATTTATATATCAAAAAACAAAAAATCAGAGCCGGTACAGAATAGGTACGAACCAGTAACTATCGAATATTTTCATTGGAGTGAATTTCTACATTCAACACTTAATTCCATCAAAAACAAGGGCGGCATAGGGGAACTATTTATTGATCAACCTGCATCAGAAAATGATGTGCTGCAGATTGAAAGCACTATTGGTTTTGAACTTCCAGAATCATTTAAAAAGGTAGTGATAGATTATTCGCGCCGATGTGATTTTTATTGGAATACACAAGAAAATTCAACATGTGTATTGGATGATCCTAATATCTATTCAGCACATGGCGAACCATATATGAACAGGAGTGTATTGAATGGGGGCCTATTTGATTTTGGGCTATGGAATATCGATAAGCTAATCCATTTAAACGCCATAAGGATAGACCATGAGAACCTTGATGAAAGGAATGAAAAATTTCACTTTTGGTCAAATTCATTTGTTTTTTCAGGGGATGGGATGGGGAATTACTTTGGAATAGACCGAAAATACAATATAGGGGAAGTTATCTATTTAACAAATGATAAAGATTTTCATGGTTGGAGGCTGGGAAAATCTTTTGAATCCTTCTTGAACAACTGGATTCAAGTAGGTTGTGCTGGTGGTTTTATCAATGATTATAATGCCCTATCATCACCACACATCCCTTATATTAACAATAAGACAATTAATTCTCTTAAAATAAAGAAATGGCTAGAAATTGTTTAGAATGAGATATCAATGGCTATAGGGTTTTGTATGAAATAGGATATGAAATTTTAAAAGATGGAGACAAGTGGAAATTTAGGTTCTCGAATCTTAAACTAACAAGTGCTTTAATAAAAAAGCAAATCAAAACAATAATGAGCTGGAAAATGTATCTCCAACTCATTTTTTAAAATTATCAATTAACCTGTCACTTTAATATAGCCGATTTAAAAAAGATATGAGTTCAGATGCTCATATCTTTTTTGCAATTTTATCAAGATAGGATGAGATTTGTTCGGAAGTGGTACCATCTCCATATGGATTATTAGCTTGAGCCATGTTTTCATATGCTTGTGGATTATTGAGTAACATTCGAGTTGCTTGTAAAATATCGTCTTTCTCAGTTCCAACTAATTTTAAAGTTCCTGCCTTTACTCCTTCCGTACGTTCTGTACTTTCCCTTATAACTAAAACGGGTATATCTAATGCTGGAGCTTCTTCCTGTATACCTCCTGAATCTGTGATTACTAGATAGGATTTCTTCATAACATGTGCAAAACATTCATAGTCTAGCGGCTCGATAATATGAATAGTGAAACTCTTAGTACTTGCTAGAAAATGATCTTTAACCTCTTTTCTGACATTAGGGTTCGGGTGCACCGGGAAAATAATTTCAATATCCTCAAACTCTTCTACTAGACTGGTAAGAGCTTCGTATATTCCTTTTAGCTTTATAAAATTTTCACGTCGATGAGTAGTAACTAATAGAATTCTCTTTCCTCTATCAAATATTTTTTGCAGATGATCAGGAAAGACATATGGTCTATTTGTAATGTCATAAAGAGCATCTATTACTGAATTCCCTGTTATTATAATTCTTTCTTGTGGAATTCCTTCAGCTAATAAATTCTCTTTGTTTTTTTCAGTTGGTGCAAAGTGATAATCACTTAACTTAGTTACGATTCGTCGGTACATTTCTTCGGGAAAAGGAGAAGAAATATTGTGTGTGCGTAGACCTGCTTCCACATGTGCTACCGAGATACGTTTTAAAAACGATGTATATGCTCCTGCAAATGTAGTCGCAGTGTCTCCTAGAACAAAAACAAGATCAGGTTTTTCTTTATCCAAAACCTCACCTAGTTTTTGTATTAGTTCTGCGGATAATTCCTCTAGCTTTTGATTTGTTTTCATAAGCTTTAGTTCGTATTCGGGTTTTATGGAGAATAAGGATAAAACTTGGTCGAGCATTTCTATATGTTGCCCGGTGTTAACCAAAACAGTTTCAAATTTTTTATTCGTTTGAAGCTCTTTAATAATAGGCGCGAATTTGATTCCTTCAGGTCTTGTACCGAATATAATCATCACTTTCATTGTCTGTCACCTTTTCTCCGTTTTTCAAGCTTTATTTTAGTAATATAGCCATCACTTTCTTCAAAATTTGCTTTATAGGAATCTCCCCAACGGATAAGCATTTCATCAACTACCATACGAAACTGTTTATTTAAATTTTCCTTCTGAATAATTGTTATATTTTTATTATGTCTGCGCTGATTATATAAGGTTTGATCAATCCAGTGAACTTTGAAGCGTTCTGCGACTCGTAAAAACATCATGAAGTCTTCAGCAATTAGTGGTTCTCCTCGTAAAGTAGTCATCCATCCGCTTAGCTCTTTTAGTGCAGAATACCGATACATTCTAGGGCAGTGAGTCTGAAAACTCTCTAGAATTTTATATTTATCTTTTAATGGTGAGCCTTTATAAATGTCCCCCTCGACTAAAACGCCGTTTTCCTCATACCAGAGCCTTCTATTTGCAAAAACCATCCCTACTTTAGAGGATAAATTATCCATTTCACTAATCATGACCTCCAAAGTAATGGGTTCTATCCAGTCATCACCATCAAGTTCAAGGACATATTCACCCAACACATAGTCTAAAGCAATATTTAATGCTTCTGCTTTAGTCCGTTGCTTAATATGAATAGGGATAGTACGGGTATCATGTAAACTATATATCTCTTCTAAGGTATTATCAGTAGAGCCAACGTCTACAACTATTACATGAAAGTTTTTAAAAGTTTGATCAAAAACACTTTGTAAGCATTTTTTTATAAAGTTCCCATGATTGTGAGCAGTAATTATTACTGAAACCTTAGGTATGTCTCCATTTTTCGTTCGGTGTTCTAAGCTAGCAGACATGCTGTTAAGATATAGTTCCTCAGGAGGAGTAAGAGTTGTTAATGAGTGTTTGCCGTTTAAGCGATATTCCATTAAGGGTTCAGGTATAAAAACAAATTCTCCTTGTTTCATTAATCTAATCCAAAATTCATAATCAGATACTAAGTCGTATTTAGAATCATAGCCACCAGTCTTTTCAAAAGCCTCTCTTGTATAAAGAAAAGATGCACCGATGAAACTGACCATCATGATCTCTTCTTTTGAACGATTCATCATCTTGTATAGAGCTGGGTAAAAATATGGAGTGGAAGGATGCGGCATTCCATTTTCATCAATTGGACTATACATGGAGTAAACGAGAGCAGTATTTGATGGTGAAGTGTTCATAGTTTCAACTAACTTTTCTAGGAAATTGGGAGCTTGTCTATTGTCACTGGAGATCCAAGTTAAATAGGAACAATCTTTGAGTTTGTCAAATCCTTCATTTAATGAGTAGGCAATTCCTTTGTTTATCTTCCTATCGATTATGATGAAGTCGCAAGTTAAGTAACTGGATAATTCATAAACGGTTTTAACGGTTTCCACATTTGCACCATCAATTACAATCACAAGTGAAAAATTTTTATAGGTTTGTTGTTCAATAGCATGTACACATTCAATCAAATATTGTTTTTCTTGATTGTAAACAGGCATTACAATACCTACCTTATTTGGTATACGTTCGATATTATTTTGCTTTGTACTTGTTTTTAAATGACTTTGCTTATCTTTAGGCTTACTTGGTAACCAAAAGTGCTTTTTATTTTTAAAGAACATATATTCACTACTTCCTATTATTTATACCGAATTTCACATCGGTTAAGTAGTATATGAAACCCTTTCTAAGAGAACACGGCTTTTATCTAGTGAATAATTAATGGGAATACTTCGCTAGGGGTACCATCAGGAAAATGCGGATTTACAACGTTAAGGAATTTTCAATACTAAAAACCATGCTTTGACATTGTCTAAAGCATGGTTTTTATTTAACTTATATAAATCTGCTAAGTTGATTTTTTTAGCTCATCTATTTATTGAATTCATTAACTGGAAGAAGTATTCAGGTTTATGAGTCTTATTTAGGTTATACCAGGAATGTAATGTATCTGGTGCAAATACATCTAATTTTTTTAATACTTCCATCGTAAATTCCAGAGGTGCAACCCCTGATGCAGTAACCAAATTCTCACCAGATACCACAGGTCTCATCTCATAATATTTTTCTCCTTTATAATTAGGGCAGACCATTTTAATATACTGTAAGTCATTGCTTGTGTGTTTTCTAGAATCTAAGTATCCCATATTCGCAAGAGCCTCAGTTGCACCACAAATTGCAGCGACAATAGTGCCGAGCTTTAAGGCTTCGCCAATTTTTTTCATGATTGGTTGATGAATAACTTCTCCCCAAGTAGTCCCTCCAGGCAAAACTAAAAGATCTTTACTCTCAAGAGTACACTCATCAAGGGAAATATCTGGTTTTATACTAAGTCCCCCCATCGTGGTAATCATTTCGTTATTAGCTCCTACTGTAACTACTTTTAAAGGTACTATATCTTTTTTGAAATATCTTCCTGTGTTTAGTTCGGCAATTAAATACCCATATTCCCAGTCTGACATTGTGTTAAATACATATAGATAAACTTTTTTTGTTTGCATCCAATAACACTCCCAATCACATTTATATACTAATTATAATATAACTTCCCTGACAGCTAGCGTCAGGGAAGTTATCATACTTGATGAAATTTTATTAATTCCGACAGAACTTCAATAAGTCTTTTTTTTAGACTTATTGGCTCTATAATTTGAATAGATTTACCGTACGGTAAAAGTAAATGAGGAATATATGTATGTACTATATCTCTTTCAAGAAGGAAAACTGCTTGATTTGAATTTCGTTCATGTAAATAATGTCCTAAAAACCAAT
The DNA here is from genome assembly GCF_038626375.1 of Psychrobacillus sp. FSL K6-2843. Classification (NCBI taxonomy): domain Bacteria; kingdom Bacillati; phylum Bacillota; class Bacilli; order Caryophanales; family Bacillaceae; genus Psychrobacillus; species Psychrobacillus sp. FSL K6-2843. The sequence continues at coordinate 2,128,568 of NZ_CP152021.1, forward strand.
GTTGGCAAACATCATTCAGCGTACTTTCATTTCCATTAATAACTAAAGAAGTAATCCCTTCCTTATCTTCTATAGTAGGAAGGAGATTTTTCATAAAAAAGTCACGTGCTGAAAAATTTTCTGGTCGGTTAAACTTTTTTGCGGTTAGCATTAGACTTTCAATTCGATTTACTCTAAAACTACGGATATCATTCCTAAGATGACAAAAGCCAATCACATACCACTTATTATTCCAATAGATAATTCTGTACGGATCGACCAATCTATAATTTAATTGCTTTTCGCCACTTTTATGGTAAAGAATTTTTACTGAGTACCCGTCAGTTACAGCCTGCTCCAACTCCTTCAAAAAAGGTTCCATAGAGAGTGAACTTAATCGACTTATTACTTCAAGACTAGTTAAATGTTGGTTTATCTTTGTTTCCTGCTCTTGATTTGAGTATTTACTTAGTTTTGAAATGGCCCTATTTAGTGCTTCACCTCCATAATATCCGGCTTCTTCTGCAAAAACAGCAGCGTGAAATAGTGAAGTTTGCTCTTCAAAATCAAAAAAAAGAGGTGCCTCAATAAAATTGTTCAATAAAGTGTATCCACCGTTATGTCCTGGTTCTGAAATTATAGGTACGCCACTCGTTGAAATTGTATCAATATAACGATACACAGTCCTTATATTCATCTCTAACTTTTCTGAAATTTGTTTTGCAGTAATTTTTTCACCTGAACGAAGCATCCATAGAATCGCTAACAGATTGTCAATTTTAGGCATATATTCCCACCTCTATATGGAACTTATTTTCTATTCTATATTTCCGCTCTTTGGTATATCTCATCAAAATTTCCTTTCCGATAGCTTTCTATATAATGAGATCCTAGATACATTTGTGATTTCACAAATTTGATTTACAGTCATTTCTCCCTCTTTATAAAGCTTTACTGCATAATTCATTCCTGCATAGTTTTTGTGCTACTTCTTTAACCGACCTTTAAAATTTCCTTCTTTCTTAGCCAGTTCAATCCCTTCACGCTGCCGCATACGGTTAAGATCACGTTCTAATTGGTTTACACCCGCCATAACAGGAATTAAGAATTGGCTGTAGGGATTATCTTCTGATAAATCTAGCCATGTATCTTTTAAGGATTTTAAAATTGCCTTTTTACTTCGTATGTTATCGATTAATTCAAATAAATCTTGTTTAATACGAGTAATCCGAGTTAAATCCGAACATAAATGATGTCACCTTCTTGTATATCCTCTAACATTTTTTGAAGTTGCTGTAATTGACTTGAAGGATTAAGGCTAGTTGAACTGACACGTATATAACCGAGTTTTCGCAAAATATCACCTCGTTTTTGAGACAAGTCTTATGAGACGCTCTTAACTATGATTTTATCTGTCTCCGACACTTGTATCAATAGAGTACACTCTATTGATATTTAATTAAATTAATTGACTGAATAATTACAGAAATGAGATGATACTTTATGAAAACTCCTAGAGGTAGAGAATTTCTTACACCGGAACATTGACGGGCTCTTATGCAAATTCCTGAAGATGAGTGGGTGCTAGGAACCTACTACATTTGGGTTCATTTGGCTCACAATCCCGCCGTTGTCGCCGCCTGCCGCTACAATTATGCTAATTAATGAATTAAAAAGAGCATCTTTTCTTTTGTAATGTAGTGTTCACCTTCATTACAGGAAAAGATGCTAAATTGTTTTTTTCTTATAAGAAATATACTTATCGTTAACTAAGAAAACTATCTTTGAATTGTTGTTCTTTCCACATAAATGTAATCCCTAGGCCGACTGCCATGATTATACCAGCGAAAATGTATGGAAAATTGATGTTAACATCAAACAAGATACCACCTAGTGCAGGTCCAATAATATTTCCTAAACTCGTATATGTTGAGTTCATGCCCGCAACAAATCCTTGTTCTTTTCCGCCTGCTCTGGATAAAAATGTTGTGAGTGCTGGACGGAGTAAATCGAATGCAAGAAATATAAAGCTCGTTACTATAAGGACTATTATAAAGCTAGAAATGACCGTAGAAATGAATGCCAAAATCACTCCTACAATTAGGCAAATTTGAATTAGTTTTTTTTCGCCTAAAAGGTCTACTAACTTTCCAAACATAAATACTTGTACTACTACTCCAAATATGGAACTTATGGTAATAATGACAGCGATGTCCTTTGGTGTAAAACCAAACTTATGATCAGAGAATAGGCTAAAAACCGTTTCGTATGCAGATAGACCAAAGGCTAAAACAAATATAATAATGAAAGCTATAAAGTACATTGGTTTTAGTGATTTTTTTAAATCGCCTACAAAATTGGTTTGTTTACTGTTAGCTGATATTTCAGCTAATTCTTCTTTTGAAAGTGGTTCTTTCAGTATAAACAAAGAGGAAATACAGGCGATAAATGCTATTCCTGCTGCAAAGTAGAATGGCAATCTAACCCCAAATTCTGCTATAAATCCGCCAATCCCTGGCCCTATGATAAAACCTGTGCTAATGGCTGCTGAAATATAGCCCATTGCTTTAGGTCTCTCCTGAATCGTCGTAATATCAGCAATATATGCTGTAACACCCGGCATAATAAATGCAGCACTAACGCCTCCTAATACTCTTGAAAGGTATAGTACCCAGACGTTTGTACCCGCCCCAAAAATAAGCTCGGAAACACTAAATAATAGTAAACCGATGGTAATCATTTTTTTACGACCAAATTGGTCTACCCAGCGGCCAGCAAATGGAGATGTGATCAGTTGAGCGACAGCAAACACTGCTACTAAATAACCCATTGTGCTTCCGGACAAATGCATGATATTCATAAACGATGGCATCACAGGAATAATGAGTCCTATTCCTAAAAACGCGATGAAAATATTACTTAATAAGATAATAATTACTGATTTTTGTTCTTTTATAGATTTATTCATATATACACTTCTTTCTTTACTATCAATGAATAGATATGCCTCGCCAAAATACTTTCCACGAGGCATTTAGCCTCTCGTGTAAACGTTTTTCTTCATTGACATATACCAGTTCAAGCATCATTGAATCTACCATGCTTAGAAATGCATAAGTCAATATTAACGCGGACTCACCAATAACCAAATTTTCATCCATCCATTGTTTAAATTTGTCTTCTAACATAGCTTGCACTTGTTTCTCTATATCAAGTACATCCTCTTCAATTTCCTTCGCTAAGTGAGCAGGTGGGAAAAATGACATACGTAACCAAAACTTTAAATGCTCATCTTTTTGAAAAAGATTAATGACCATTTGCAGGAATCCATACAAATCATTCTGGGGATCCTTAGAGTTTAATGGACGAAAGTACTCTAACTTAGTATCCAATTCAGTTTGCTTGGCATCTCTTAAAACCTGAAGAAAAAGGTCATCCTTCCCTTTATAGTGTGCATAAATAGACTGTTTTTTCATACCCACATCTTCAGCGATTTGGGAAAGCGAAGCACCTTCATAGCCGTGAATTGTAAAATATTTAAGAGCTGATTCTTTGAGCTCTTGGCTTTTCACATCTCTCACTCCTTTTAACGAACGTTCGTCAGTTATATTAACAAAATTTAATCATGGAAGCAAGTTAATTAGATCAAAGTATTAAAAAATTACACAAAAAAGCATCAGGAGATAATCCTGATGCACTTTAGTTACCTATTGTTAAGTCCTTTACTTCATCCGAATTTGCCTTATAAGTAGTATCCTCTAAGTTTGTTTTAAGCTTTTTGCTTACTTCGTTTAAAGAGTTTTCATCTGCTATAAAATACCAGAGATCATGGCCAGCTTCTTTACTATATATGGTTTTACCTGTACCATCTAACTGTAAGTGTTCAATGGGCGTTCCTTTTATCTGCTGATACATTTTAGCTAGCTTTATATAGTCTGAGGAAGGAATATTGGTTTTGACATTTTCTCCAATATCCTTGATTAAATCATCTATTTTAGTAATCATACTCACATTGGTCATTTCGCTTAAAAGTGATTGGATGACTTGCTTCTGTCTTTCATTTCGTCCTTTATCACCCTCTGGATCTTTTTTACGCATACGTACATATGCTAGAGCCTCGTCTCCCTCTAAAAACATAGGTCCCTCTGTATAGGTCTTCCACTCAAAATTAGCGAGTTGAATTTTAAAGGTAAAAGGAACGTCGACTTCGACCCCTCCCAAAGTATCAACTATGTCCTGGAAACCCTGGAAATCTGTCGATACGTAATAGTCAATAGGTATCCCTAACATGTTTTCTATTGTATCAGTTGTCCAATTGATACCACCATTTGAATAAGCATGGTTTATTTTGTCTTCTTTATCTAGTCCTTCTATATAAACTAAAGTGTCTCTAGGTATGCTAACCATTGACATTTTGTTGGTAGTTGGATTGACTGTAGCTACAATTAGCATATCTGATCGACCATACTTTTCATTTTCTCCATGCTCAATGCCAGCTAAAAGTATTGAAAACGGAGACTTAGCTTTTACTTCTTTCGTACCAGTGTCTTCTTCAAGGTCCTTAATCAATGGCGCAAATATTTTATTATTCGCATGCTTTGCCTCCCACGATAAATTGATGGCAAAGAAAATGACTGCAGACATCAGTAAAATAGAACTAATCATTATAGTATATATAACTTTCTTTCTTTTAAAAGTCTTTCTTTTCACTCGACTTCGAGAACTTTTCATCTTGTTCTTTTCTCCCTTAAGTCTAATATATGTTTTTCTTGAAATTATCTTATAATTATTTTTCTAAATTATACCATTTATATTTTTAATTACAAGTTTATAAAGACTTTTAGGTTTTATTCATGAGACTATTTTACTTTTTCATGTATTTTTAAATTGGTCTGCTAGAGTAATATTTCTTTTGAAATAATCAGGGAATTCATCACTACTTAATATTTGCTCAGTCGTCAGCCAAACTATTTCATCCACTTCTTCTCTGCATTTGACGTAGGGTTCACCAAATGAGTGGTCACAGACAAAGACAATATCAACAACAGATTTTCCAGTATCTGATATAAAGGAAGAACTGTTTACATATTGAAGGTTTGTAACTTCAATACCTACCTCTTCTTTGATCTCTCGGTGCAACGTTCTTTCAAATATGTCAATTGCATCACCCTCTTGATCTACTGTGCCACCCACAAATGCCAAACTTCCAGCAGCATGTTCTTCCTTCTCGCTTCGTTTCACTAAGAGCCACTTTCCCTCTTTGTATATAGCGCCCTCCACATTAACGATGAACATTTAACTCCTCCTTAAATGTGTATATTTTAAATTCTCCGTTGTTTGAGGAATAACATAAGATATTTTTATCTTCAGGTATTCCTTTGAAGTAGGCCCCTATACATCCTGTAGTACAACGATGACCGGTTATAAGTATATTTCCACTATTACTTTTATATTGCTCTTCAAGCTGCACCATGAAATCAAATATACGCCCAACATAGGATTTTATATCCTCCACGCCTTTGTATATAGTTGGATCAGGTATTGCACCTTTTAGTTTTACTTCTTCTTTTTTTGATTGATCTGCCTCTCCTAAGTCAAAAACGTCTAACCTAGAATCTACTATAGGTTCTAAATTTGTTATAATTTCAGCAGTTTGAACTGCTCGTTCTTGGGGAGAAGAAAAAACTAGATCAAATTGTACAGTTTTTAACATTTCTTTCATTTCTCTTGCTTGCTGTTTACCTTTCTCGTTTAAAGGTAGACCCATGCGTCCTTGTAATCTGCCTTCTTTATTTAAATCTGTCTCTCCGTGACGCACTACATAAATCATTCGGAATGCCTCCATATTTGTTTAATCGTATATCGTATCTTTATCCGGATTGTGCAGGTATTCAAACATAGTGATTATTTGTGATTCTGTGTTTCTGTTAGTAGAAAGTGGCGGTAAATTAGTAGGAGAGAAAAATTGAACATTACTTGTCTCGACACCGCTTGCTGGTGTCCCTCCAATTATTTCGCAGCGGATAAATATTTTATAATAATGATATGCTTCTGGTGGATGAGGATGCTTATTTTTGTCCAATAATGCAAGCAATTTAATAGGTTTTACCTCATAACCGGATTCCTCTTTTATTTCTTTTACAATATTTTCAGATGCAGATAACCCAATATCGCAAAAACCACCTGGTAAGGACCATTTGTTGTCAATACTCTCACAAACCATGAGAATCTTGTTATCCTTGAAAACTACTCCACGGACGTCTACTTTGGGAGTTTGATAACCTGTTTCATTAGTAAATAAATCCTGTACCTTTTGAAATTCTATTCCTGTATGTCCCGCTATAATTTCAGCACTTATAGCTCTTAATTCCTCGTATCGTTCGATATCGTATATATCCTTAGAAAAGGCTAATCCAGATTGTGATAAAGCTTGAATCCTCTTTGCCCATTCCAACCATTTTTGGCTCATTTCATAACACTCCTATGTATTAGAGACATTTTAAATTATTGTCTATTACTTTTAAAAAGATAAATAGATGCTTTGTCTAACTTTGCACCTTGCCTCTGTATGATCCAATAGAGAATAATTTATTTAGCTGTGGAGATACATACACTTTTTTAGGGAAGACACTGACTCTGGCAGTTTTACTTTGTAAGTGCTAACTGATAATAATCAATGAAGCATTAAACTTAAAAGTCTAAAAATTCACATTAAATATATCATTATGGCTCGAATAAAGATAGAAAAAAATTAAAAGCTGCCGACATTTGTATGTCACGGCAGCTATCAAGGGGAAAGAACTATTAAACTATTATCAAGCAATTTACACTTTATAAACTCAAATAAATCGTTTTCAAGCGCTATGCTAACCACCGACACGGCCTCAGACTTCTCCCTCTCTACGTTCAGTTCGGGTGCTTCAGGCCAAGAGGATGTCGGTCACAAAGGCGTTGCCAATTGAAAAAGCTCTCCACTTGGACTTGAATCTGACTAATGAATTGAAAAACCTAGATTGTGGAACAAGATTCATCTTTTTTCATAGATTTTAATTAAATCGTCGAGAAGCTGTATTTGTAGTTCGTATTGACTGTACATATTGTGAAAAATAAGTTCTGTAACTTCATCCGCTTTCATATGTTCTTTCTTAACTTGAATACCTCTTTTTTGCTGTTCTAAATCTGTTTCAATTTGTAATTTTTGATTATAGAGAGCTTCTAAAACATCATCTTTTGGAAGGTCTTGTATAAAGCTTAATGCTGTGTATAGATTACTTGGCAGGTTAACAGATTGTTCCTGCAATGTTTCTTTTAGCAATGTTTGAAATTCCTTTTTGCCATGTTCAGTGATTCTATAGATGGCTTTACTTCTGTTCCCAATATTCTCTACTGCTTCTAGCTCTACTAGTTGCTCCTTTTCCATTTTCTTAAGAGCGTGATAGATAGAACCAGCTAAGATTCCTGCCCAACGATCCGCTTCACTTGTTTGAAGTGTTTGTTGAATTTCATAACCACTCATCGGCTTCAATTTTAGTAGGCCTAATACCATCAATCTTGTCATAAATATCTCCTCAATTATAAATAATCAATATTGAGTATTATTATAGCACAAGACGATTGTCAGCCTAGTTAGAAATAGGTTTGTATTCACTACCTATCCGTTCTTCCCATTTAAAGGTAATAACAGCCAATAAAAAGCTAAACAGTGTGTAAATTAACAATATTAGTATAGAGGATCCCATAGGTAACATCATTCCATCGGTTAAGCCTTTCAACGCTTTAACGTAGTGTTCAAAAGGTGATAGTTTGCTGATGAAGTGGATCCAACCGGGTGCTTTACTTAAAGAATAAAAAGCTTCACTTATTAGTATAAAAGGAATTTGAATCAGGTTTGCAATCATATTAATATGGCCCTCATTATTAGCTAAGTTGGCTATTAAAAAACCAAAACTAGTAAAACAGAGTGTTGCTATTGTAACAAGTAGCAAAGTTCCTATGATTGCTTCACTACTAATCGATATTTGAAAAAACAAGACTCCAATAATCCATACACCCATATTTAAGATTACCCCCAAAACAGTTCTAGCGAGCACCATAGCAATGATAAAATGGCCAATCGGTAAAGGAGTTATTTTCAACATTTTATAGACACCTTTGTTTCGTTGATAAAGAATTTGAAAAGCGATTCCTTGCATACCCCAAAATAATGTTCCAATTGCTGTCACGCCTGTTAAAATACGTTCATCCATATTATTAAAATAGAGACCTAATACAATAATCATTCCTATAGGAAACAAAAGAGAATAAAATAAGGTAATTTTATCTCTCAAAGAACTTACAATCATAGAACGAAAAATAATTAACATTCAGAGACCTCCTCAGAGATTAATTTAATATATAGGCTTTCTAAATTAGCTACATTGTGTTCTTCTATCAATAATTTAGGATCACCTTCACAAATAATCCTGCCTTTATTTATAAATATAATTCTGTTCGCTAGATAGTTTACCTCCTCCATGTCATGTGAAGTAAACACAACTGTTCTTCCTTCCTTATTTAATTGGCGAATTAGGGAATGTAATTCTTTTTTTGAAAGTGGATCTAATGCAGCTGTTGGTTCATCTAGAAATATTAGCTTCGGATCATGTATTAACGTAATAGCAATTGCAAGACGTTTTTGCTGACCTCCGGAAAGCTTGGATGCTTCCATATTAGCGCTTTGAGTTAAGTTACATTTTGAAAGGATTTCTTTCATTTCGTACTTATTTACATTCTTTTTGTAAAAGGCTCCAAACAACCTTAAATTTTCAGAGACAGATAACCTTGGGAAAAAGGATATTGATTGTAGCTGTACTCCAATATTGTTTTTAAAATCCTCCATAAAATATTGAATAGTCCCGCCGTCCTCTTCCTTTAATCCGATTAGTAACTCAATACAAGTTGTCTTACCTGCACCATTGGGACCAATTACACCTAGGATTTCGTTTTGGCTAATATTCATATTAATATCCTTAACTACATCTCGGTTACCATATTTCTTTACTAAATTTGTAGCTTGCAAATATAACATTTCACCACTCCTTCTTTTTATTCAACGTTGACTATTCAATGTTAATTAAAATTTATAGTAGTGCTGTTTAAATGTCAATAGAAAAAGGTACAGAGTTTACTCCATACCTTTTGTAAATAAATTTATTGTTCAATCCATCCGATTTCTCCGAGAACATTTTTAACAAGCATGTAACCGGCACACCCGTCATCTACTACCCAAACCTTTTCTCCTCTCATTACTGGGAGAAAGGTAGTACTTAAATCTGTCCTGCAAAAGTTTGTCCCGTTTTTTTCAATAATATATTCATTTTTAATCCACTGTTCTATACCTAGTTTTACATTTTCGCATAAGGTAAAGTATTCTTCTTGTCTTATAATTTTTAATTCGTAATTAGGATAAGCTACAGTACCAACTCTATTTGAGCATCCTCCGAAATCATTGTGTGCAATTATGTATTTAGAAAGATTGTCGACATAGGTATATGAATATGTATCGCCTTCTATGATTAAAGCATTTAATTGTCCATCCTGTTTTATTTGGTTTCCCCCATCAATTGAAATTATGTTTTTATCTATATCTATCATAGGGTTATGGGAGCTTACTGAAGTTGAACGGTAGTTTATAACCGGCCAATGTCCTACAATGACTAGCTTATTGGCTTGATGACCCTTATCTAGAAAAGAGGAAATATTTAATGCGGTTTCTTCATCAGTAAGTTTCCAATCTTTTATAGGATCAATTCCTGCATGAACGACTATAAAATTTTCTGTTTCAAAGGCAATTGGAAGGCCCTCCAGCCAGGCAATCATCTCTGAATAATGCTTTTGATAAAACTTAGATAGTTCGCTTAAGCTAGTATATTCATCCAGACTCTTTCCATGTTGATTGAGCATCTCGTTTAAAACAGATTTTTTACGATTTTTCATATAAGAAATAATGGATTTATCTTCCTGAATTATATATCGATGAACAACATCACAATTACCCTTCGTTATAAATACGTTACTAGAGCTTTCTTGGAGCAACCGAACAAATTCTATGACTTCTAGGCTGTTATCACCTTTCTCACATAAATCGCCGTTTATAAACAAATAATCTTCCGATTGGTAATTGACTTTTTCTAATAAGCTTTTGAATAAATGTAAATTTCCATGTATATCTGAAATTATAATAACTCTTTTGTTATGTTCTAAATTGAGCCTTTTAAAATTTAACATTACTTGATTTCTCCTAAGTTAAGCTTTTTGATTTGAGTTATTTAGCCTAAAAGAGTCTAAACTATAAATACAATCAAATATTATTTAAACCTCAGATTCTGAATCATCGGGGTTAATAATTGCTAATATAAGATGGTCTTGCCATTTTCCGTTAATTTTCACATTTTCTTTAGCAATTCCCTCTTTGTGAAAGCCGGCTTTTTCTAGAACATTTATAGAAGGAATATTGTGAGGCATAACTCCAGCTTCTATTCTATGTAATTTCAACGTCTTAAAACCATAGTCAACCGCTAACTGGACAGCCTTCGTCATATAACCTTTCCCATTCTGATTTTTATCTAAGTAGTAACCAATCATACAGCTTTGAGCCGGACCACGTGAGATATGCGATAATGATACATTGCCTATTAACTCATCCGTACCTGACAAAAAAATTCCAAAAGCATATAAAGTATCATTCGCTGCTCCTTCAATCCCATTTTCGATCCGTTCCTTTATTTTTTCAAATGTATAAAAGCTTGGTTCTCTTAATACTGTGTAATGCTTAAAAAATTCCTTGTTTTTTGTTTCTAGAGCTAATGAGGCTTCAGTGTCCTCTATTTTAAGTAAACGAATATAAATACCTTCTTGAGTCTCCATAATTCTCCTCCTTTTGTTTCTTAAATTATATGAAAATTCGTTCAAAATTAAAAGCCCTGTGAAACACAGGACTTATCAAAAAACCTATTTAACTACTAAAGCTGGACAATTTACGCGTTTAATCACCTTATGACTGACGCTACCTAAAACCATTTCCTGCAAGGAATTTAATCCCCTACTACCTATAACTAAAAGATCTACATTATTCTCATTAGCAAATTTCACAATTTCTGGTCCTGGGATACCATGCAGTATTCTTACTTTATAATAAATCTTTGATTCATTTAATAGTTTTTCTACATTTTTAATTTTTCTACGTCTTTCTAGCTCTAATGCCTCTTTAGAGCTAGAGTGCAATACCTCGGTCTTCGCATTTTCAAAATCCGCAACATACACTACTTCCACTACGCAGTCCTTACTCATAGAAGCTATTTTTATAGTTTCTTTCGCTGCACGGTCAGCATTTTCAGAGCCATCAGCTGCTAAAACGATATGTTTATACATTTGTGATTTCCCCCTTAATGAGATGATAAGCCATCGATCTGTGCAATCATTTTTTGGCTATATGTATCTAAGCCAACTAATTCTACTTGTATAGCTCGGTCACTAAGTAAAACTTTTACTTTAAATAATGCAACTACCCCTGAATCATCCCAGATCCGACTATTAGAAAAATCGATTTGTATACTTTCCGAATGTATGGATACTTTTTTAAAGTAATCCACAAAGCTATCAGTAGAAGCAAAAAATAGCTGTCCTTCTATAATATATCGCTGTTCCTGTTGAATTATCTTTAAGGTTGAAATTTTTACAACAAAGAAAACAGCACTTAAAATTACCCCTGCGATAACTCCCTTAGATAGGTCATGTGTATAAACTACAATAATTACAGTTGTTAGCATGACAATTGCATCGGTTCTTGGGGCCTTAACTAAATACTTAAAAGAATTCCAGTCAAAGGTACCGATACAAACCATGATCATGATTCCAACCAATACCGGCATTGGAATTTTAATAACTAAATCACCTAATACAATAATTAAGAACATAAGAAACAATCCAGCAACTAATGTAGATAGTCTTCCTCTACCCCCTGATTTCACATTGATTACCGATTGACCTATCATGGCGCAACCAGCCATTCCTCCAAAGAATCCATTGATAAAGTTAGCAATACCTTGACCTCTTGCTTCCTTATTTTTATCACTTTCCGTAGCAGTCATATCATCGATGATTTGTGAAGTGAGCAGAGATTCCACTAATCCTACGATTGCAAGTGCGATTGAATAAGGGAATATAATCTGTAACGTTTCAAATTTTAAAGGGACGTCTGGTAAAAAGAAGGAAGGCAAAGTTTGAGTAATGTTACCTAAATCTCCAATTGTTTTTAAATCTAATCCACTGTAAATTGCAATAATAGTCAAAACGACAATTGCAATTAACGGTGCTGGTATTACCTTTACAAAACGTGGTAATGTATATACAAGAATAAGCGTAATGCCTACAAATATATATGTCATGGTTGAAATACCGATGAAATGTGGAACCTGAGCCATAAATATTAAAATAGCAAGCGAATTGACGAAACCGATCATTACAGCATTTGGAATATATTTCATCAATTTAGCAATTTTAAATACACCAAACATTATTTGAATAATACCTGTTAAAATAGTTGCTGCTAATAAGTAATCTAAACCGTATTCCTTAACTAGTGGAACCATTACTAACGCCATAGCTCCTGTAGCTGCAGAAATCATACCTGGCCGTCCGCCTACAAATGCTATAATGACCGCAATACAAAAGGAAGCATACAGACCAACCATAGGGTCGACACCTGCAATAATTGAAAAAGCGATTGCTTCTGGTATGAGGGCTAGCGCGACCACAATACCAGACAGTATATCCCCCCGTATGTTTCCAAACCATTGTTGTTTTATATTTTCCATGATAATCTCCTTCTAAAAAAAATCTTCGATTATCATACCATCTTTATTCCCAAAATGGAACCTTTTTGGGGACAAATGTAAGGAGTTGCTTTTATATGATTTATGGATATGTTAGACCCCTCTATAATGATGTTACTTGCAAACAACAGCTAGCATGTTTAGGCTCTCGAACACAAAATATTTTTCAGGAGAGCCACGGCTCATCAAAAAAACGTACAGAGCTAGAGTCACTTCTAATGAACTTAAAAAAAGGAGACATCATTGTAGTGGAAAGAATGTTTGTCCTTGCCGATACAACAAGACATCTTGTAGATCTTCTTAAGCTTGGTGAAAGAGACGGCGTTGTCATTCAATTCATTCATGAGGGAATACAAAGTGATGAGGTACTTAATCTTTCATTGAGAGTATATATGCAGTATTTAATGGATTTTCAGACAGACATAGTAAAACAGACTACAACAATTGGCATAGAAAATGCAAAGGAACAAGGAAAAACATTAGGACGACCAAAAAAACCGGATACTAATATAAAAAAAGCAATTGCCATGTACCATTCAGGAGATTTCACTCTCCATGAGATTAAAGAAGAAACGGGCATAAGCAAGTCAACACTATATCGCTATCTGGAGTCCGCTGAGTAAAATTAGTAGCTTACTAAATAACATACAAAGAAAACCCGCAGAAATTGTGTTTATCCATTCCTACGGGTTTTACTTTATATTAATCGTTTTTTAGCTTCTTCTATTTGAATTTCAACCTGATTAAAGCCTGTTCCACCGAGCGAATTTCTTCTTCTGACAGCAGCTAATGGTGATAATACCTCGTAAATGTCTTCTTCTATTAAGCTATTAGCTTCTTGTAAATCATTTAAAGGAAGATCTAAAAGGAAATATCCACGTTGAATACATAGGAACACCAGCTTACCAGTCACCTCATGAGCTTCTCGGAACGGAAGTCCCTTTGCTGCTAAATAATCTGCAAGCTCTGTAGCGTTTGAAAAATCCTTATGCACTGTATCATGCAACCGCTTAGTATGTACAGTCATTGTCCGAATCATTCCCTCAAAAATTTTAAGAGATCCAACAATTGTCTCTACAGTATCAAACATACCTTCCTTGTCCTCTTGCATATCTTTGTTGTATGCAAGCGGCAACCCTTTTAAAGTGGTTAAAAGTCCCATTAGGTTTCCAAATACACGACCAGTTTTACCACGGATTAACTCTGCCATATCTGGATTTTTCTTCTGAGGCATAATACTTGATCCAGTAGAGAAGGAATCGTCCAATTCGATAAAGTTAAACTCAGAGCTAGACCATAAAATAATTTCTTCTGCAAAACGTGATAAGTGAGTCATGAGCAAGGAAGAGTTACTTAAAAATTCAACGATAAAATCACGATCACTTACTGCATCCATACTATTAGCATAAACATTACTAAATCCAAGATAATCTGCTGAAAGCTTACGGTCTATCGGAAAGGTAGTTCCTGCAAGTGCACCGGAACCTAGCGGTGAAATATCAATGCGTTTCATAGAATCTAAAAAACGTTCTTTGTCTCTCTCAAGCATCCAAAAATAAGCCATTAAATGATGCGCAAAGGAAATTGGTTGGGCACGTTGTAAATGAGTATAACCTGGTGCAAGTGTTTCGATATGATCCTCTGCTTGATTCACGATTGTTTTTTGGAATACTTGGATCAACTCAATAATTTCTTCTACTCGGTTCTTTAAATACAAATGCATATCTGTTGCAATTTGGTCATTCCGGCTTCTCCCAGTGTGTAACTTTCCACCAACTGGTCCAATTAAATCTATTAACATCTTTTCTAAATTCAGATGTATATCTTCATTAGCAATAGAAAACTCAAGCTTATGTTCCACTGCAAGCTGCTTAAGTTGAACTAGGCCACCGAGAATTATGTCTACATCATCAGTAGATAAAATATTGCAATCGCCAAGCATTTGGACATGTGCAATACTACCATCTATATCTTCCATTACTAACTTTTGATCAAATTCGATAGAAGCTCCAAATTCGTCCACCCATTGCTCGGCGGATTTTTGGAAACGTCCACCCCATAACTTGGTCATACCTGCACCTTCTTTTCTCCCTTGTTTACCATTGCATGTACTTTTGTCGGTAGTCCCCATAACTCAATGAATCCAACAGCTGAAGTATGGTTAAATTCGTCTTCGGACGTATAGGTAGCAAGTTTTTCATTGTATAAGGAGTTTGGGGATTTACGTCCTTCTACAATCGCATGACCTTTGAATAGTTTTACTCGTACAGTTCCATTTACATATTGCTGTGTTTCCTTTAAAAATGCCTCAAGTGCTGTTTTTAATGGCGAAAACCAAAGCCCCTCATAAATAAGCTCTGTTAATTTCTTTTCCATTACCGGTTTAAAGTGAGCGAGTTCCTTTACTAAAGTGATATCTTCAAGTTCTTTATGAGCGAGCAGTAAGGTGTGTGCCCCAGGTATTTCATATACTTCACGGGACTTTATACCAACTAAACGGTTTTCTACGTGATCAATACGTCCAACGCCATGCTTCCCAGCTACATCGTTTAATTTTAGAATAAGCTCATGTAATGGATAATTAACTCCATCAAGTGATACTGGAACTCCTTTTAAAAATTCGATTTCAATAATGTCTGCAGTGTCGGGTGCATTTTCCAATGAAACTGTTAAATCATAAGCATCTTCAGGTGGTGCTGCCCAAGGATCCTCTAAAATACCACATTCATTTGCACGTCCCCAAAGGTTTTGGTCAATAGAAAATGGACTATCTAAGTTAATTGGTATCGGAATATTCTTCTCTTTTGCATAAGCGATTTCTTCTTCACGACTCCAGCTCCACTCACGTACCGGAGCGATTACCTCTAAATCTGGATTTAATGCATTAATAGAAACTTCAAAACGTACTTGATCGTTACCTTTACCAGTACAACCATGAGCTACGGCAGTGGCACCTGTTTTTTCAGCAATTTCCACTAGTTTTTTAGAAATCAGTGGACGTGACAGAGCAGATACTAATGGATATTTATTTTCGTACCACGTGTGAGCCTGCATGGAGATCAATGCATATTCATTTGCAAATTCTTCCCTTGCATCAATCATATAGCTTTCAATTGCTCCAACTTCTAATGCTTTGTTTTTCACAAACTCCAAATCCTTGCCTTCTCCTACGTCTAAACAAACAGCTACAACATCATAGCCCTCATCCTTTAGCCAAGTAATTGCAACTGAAGTATCTAATCCACCTGAATATGCTAAAACAACTTTTTTGCTCATATTAAATTCCTCCAATGTATTTATATACGGTTATTTCGTATTAATATACATAATGTAACATTAAGATTGTATAAATACAACCAAAATTTATTAAATATGCATATTGAAACTTTTCATTTATAAAATCTGTGTTTCTATTAATGCGCATTATTTGAACGAATAGACAAAACAAGCGATAATAACAAAAAGGAGTGATTGATAGAAATGTCCAAACTATTTACACCGTATAATGTGAAAGGTTTAAGTTTAAAAAATAGAATTGTAATGGCTCCAATGTGCCAATACTCCGTAGAAGCTAAGGATGGGATCCCGAATGACTGGCATTTTGTTCACTATGTATCACGAGCGGTCGGTGGCACAGGCTTAATCATTGTGGAGATGACAGATGTAGAACCTGACGGGAGAATTACAGATTATGATTTAGGTTTATGGTCAGATGAGCAGATTCCTGCATATGCAAGAATCGTAACTGAAGTACATAAACACGATGCTAAAATTGGTATCCAAATTGCTCATGCTGGAAGAAAAGCTACAGATGCCGACCAGCCGATAAGCTCCTCCAATTTACCTGTAGAATCTGATGGCACATGGAAGGAACCAAGACCATTAACTATAGAAGAGATAAAAGAAATGGTAAATAAATATAAAGAAGCAGCTCGCCGAGCGGTAGATGCAGGCTTCGATACAATTGAACTCCATGGAGCTCATGGCTATTTAATACACCAATTCCACTCCCCTTCTATAAATAATCGTACTGATGAATATGGAGACAATTATGCTAAATTTGGTGTAGAAGTAATTAAAGCTGTGAAAAGTGTTATGCCTGAGGATATGCCACTATTGTTCCGAATCTCAGCAATAGAGTATATAGATGGTGGTTATGGTTTAGAGCACTCTCTTGAAATTGCAAAACAGTACAAGGAAGCTGGAGTAGACGTATTCCATGTTTCTAGCGGAGGGGAAGCTAACCCTGGAAAAGTAAAGCCTGCAAATACTCCTGGTTACCAAGTACCTTTTGCAAGAGCATATAAACAAGCACTAGATCTACCAGTAATTGCTGTAGGAATATTAGAAGATCCAATTTTAGCCGAAAAAACCATGGCTGAAGAGGATATAGAGCTGGTAGCTATTGGCCGAGGTATGTTAAAAGATCCATATTGGGCATTGCATACTCAAGAAATTTTAGATGGCAAAGCTACCGTGCCAAAAGCTTATAAAAGAGGATTTTAAGATAAGAACAAGAGTCTTTTCTAGGGATCTTCTAAAAAAAGAGGATGGTCGTGACTTAAGTCATTACCATCCTCTAGTTATTTTCGAGAACTCATTTGCTACTATAGAAATTGATATAAAAGCCTCGTTCATTATAGTAAGCACGCTTATTTTTCTGTTTGTTGAACATTTACACCTTGAGATACAACCTTGACACCATTAATTAATGAATCTAATGCTGGACAGTGAGCTTCTACATATGAAATGAATTCTTCGATTTTCTTTTGACGCTCATCGGATATAATATTGACTTTATATCTGATCTCTAAAAAACCAGGTCGAATATCCGAAAGTCCAAGGAACCCATCTGTATCAATATCTCCTTCTAACTCAACAGTTAGATGATGGTATTGGACGCCAAGTTTCTTAGCTGACATTTGAGCGACTATTGTTTGACAAGCACCTAGTGAAGAAAGCAATAATTCTAATGGATTCATTCCTTCATCTGTTCCACCTAAACGAGTTGGTTCGTCGATTATCACTTTATGCCCTCTTGTTTTTACCTCAACTTGTAGCTTTTCAACCAAATCAGCTCTCGAACTCATTGTAGTAATTACCATTATTATCATCTCCAATTCTACAAATATTATATTACAAAACTATTAAAAAGAGTGATAATTGCATGTGTTTAGTGATAACCTAACGGATTTAGATTTGTATTCTTTGACTTTCAGCTATCCTTTTTAATTCATGGGAACGTTGTTTTAAAAAACTTGTCATATATCTTTTAAGAAACAAAACATCTGCTAGTTTCCCTAAAATTCCTAAAGGTGATCTATAGACAAATTCATCCCTGACTAACGTGCCAGTACCTTGTACTTTAAAATGATGAGTATGTGTAAAAGAATGGAAGGCACCACTTACCATGACATCCTTAAATGTATACGGCTTCTCCATTTCAATGATTTTGGCTGTTAGTTTTTGTCTAATACCAAAATGGGTGGCTTCCCAGGTAACACAATCTCCTTTATTTAATAAGCCATTAGTTTTGCCTTCAACAGCCTTTTCCTTTGTTTGTCCGGTTGTTTTTGTATGAATGGTCACATCCCTCGAAAGATCAAAGCAAAGGTCTATTGGAGCATCTATAAAAATTTCACATATGATAGTTGGCATCTGTTATCTCCCTTCTACTTGAAAAATTCACCTTTTAAAATAGTAGAATTCTTTCATATTTCTACTATAAACCATTAAAGTATTCACGAAATGTCTTCTAATAAGAAATTGTCGAAAGAAGTAGATTTATATCCGTTTAGAATTTTTTATGATCGTTCCAAGAGGTTTTATAACCGGATAGAGAAATTTATGACCGTTTCACTCTTTATACGAAAAGACTATATACTCTCGGCTGCTGAGTACTGTCTATCTTCTAAACTATCGTATAACAAGAGATATATTAAGATGATTTATATTCATGTCTAAGTCCCTTTTCCAGCAATTTCTTAAGGCCCTTCTCCTATGAAAAGTATATATTTATGGATAATTAAGCTATGAATTTTGCCTTTTTTCATACACTATACTCTTATTTACATAAAGCTAAAAACTATAAATGAATTTGCTAAACCTTAGTATTATCACTTGCAATTCAATTAAACACATAATATACTAAACCATAACGTTACGGTTAGGAGTGATACAGTTGGGAAAGAGAAACTAAGAATTGGCGAATTAGCTGAGAAAAGTGGCATCACTAAACGTACCATTGATTATTATACTACTCTTGGTCTATTAGAAGCTGAACGTTCTAGTTCCAATTATCGTTACTATCCTTATGATGCGATTGAAAAACTAAGACTAATTGAAGAGAAAAAGTCAGATGGTATGTCACTAGAGCAAATCAAAAGAGAGCTTGCAAGAGATGTTGTTGAGGAAATAGACATTCAAGAAATACGATTACAGATGAAATATTTAGAAAAGGAAGTTTCTCATTTATTGGAACAAATAAATGACAAAGAAGATAACACTAAACATTCTATTAAACAGAAAGTTTCAACAGAAAGTGTTGCGCTTATGCAATCCTTATTACTATTGATCACTTAGGAGGTGAAGTCTTACTTTCGAGTAAGACAACTTATTGACCGCATTGAATTTAACGATATTTGTCATATTAATAGCTTTAACAGCATTCTTCGTTGCTACGGAGTTTGCCATTGTAAAGGTACGACAATCAAGAATAGATCAATTACTTGCTGAAGGACGGAAAGGTTCTAAAGCTGCAAAACAAGTTACTACTCATTTGGATGAATACTTATCGGCCTGCCAGCTTGGTATTACTGTAACAGCTTTAGGTATCGGGATGGTTGGTGAGTCAACTTTCGAGTTTATCCTTCATCCATTATTTGAAGCGATAGGAATCGGCACTGACAATATTCATTACTTCACCATAGGGGCTGCCTTTGTAATAGCTACCTTTTTACACGTAGTAGTTGGTGAACTGGCTCCTAAAACAATAGCAATTCAAAAAGCTGAAGCAGTAACTCTTGTATTCGCTAAACCAATAATGATTTTTTATAAGATACTTTATCCCTTCATTTGGTTCTTAAATGGTTCTGCTCGTTTGCTAGTTGGCCTTTTTGGTATGAAACCAGCATCAGAGCACGAGCTATCTCATACAGAGGAAGAGCTTCGCCTGCTTCTTGCAGAAAGCTATAAGAGTGGAGAGATAAACCAAAATGAATTGAAATATGTAAATAACGTTTTTGAATTTGATGATCGAATCGCACGAGAGATTATGGTACCGAGAACTCAAATAATTGGATTTGAGATAAACGCAACGTTTCATGAGGTCTTAACTACCATCTCTGAAGAGCGGTATACGCGTTATCCTGTATATGAAGAAGATCGAGATAACATAATTGGATTTATCAACATTAAGGACTTCCTAACACAAGGTATTAACAATCGTATAACAGTAGAGAACTTTACTATAAAGCATTTTGTAAATCCCGTGATTAATACTATTGAAACAACCCCAATCAACAGCTTACTGTTAAAAATGCAAAAAGAACGTATTCACATGGCTATATTATTGGATGAATACGGTGGTACTTCTGGACTTGTCACTGTTGAAGATATCCTGGAGGAAATAGTAGGAGAAATTCGAGATGAGTTTGATGACGATGAAGTACCAGATGTTCGTAAAGTAAAAGAAGACCATTATATAATCCATACAAACGTTTTACTTGATGATGTTGCAAAATTATTGAGAATTGACCTGTATAATCCTGACGTAGATACAATCGGTGGATGGTATTATACACAGGATATAGATTTAAATTTGGATAATCAAATTGAGCATGATGGTTTTATGTTCTCTATCCATGACAAGCAAGACAATCATATTCAATTTATTGAAGTACAAAAATTGAGAGCTTAACAATATAAAATAGAACCCATTTTGATGATTGCTATCAAAATGGGTTCTTTTCGCTTATACCTCACTTTTTATCATTTTTTAAAATTTGGCTTGTTAAGCTGTACTTCAATAAGTTAATTTGAACTAACTATGATACCAATATAAAGATAAGTCATTCATTGTCGAAGCGTGCCCCTGTTGTCTTAACATCGTTGTTATGTTACCTCGATGATAAGTTCCATGATTAGCAACATGAAATAAAATTTCTGAGTAAGCCGTTTCTCTAGCACCTGACCAAGGATTATTTAGATTAATTTTTTGTTCTAAATCCTTTTGGCTATCCAACCATTCCTCATAGTCTGAAGCCAGTTCTTCCAATGACTTAACAAATTCATCTTCAGAATATAAATTGGTCTTTTCTAAGAAAGCTATTGAAGCTTCCAATGCTTCTTGCATATCCATTCCTTTAAGTACTTTTAACCACATAACATCTACCACATAAATATGACTAAACGTTTGTGCAATAGTAGGATAAGAACTACTAACTTCTTCATTCAAAACATTCCTTGGTAATTCCTTTAGTCTTTCTAGTAACACCTTATTAGCCCAAACATGATACTCATACATTTTTTTCCGTGATTCATTTAACATCTACTCCTTCTTTTCTTGGTTTTAATAGTTGATACACTTGTATTATAAAAAAAGATATATGACAGCAGTTTGTCATACATCTTTATAAACTTTAATTATTTTTTTTGCCTCCTCTATTAAAATTGATTGTAGTTCTACAGGTTTGATAATTTTAGCCCCACTACCGAAGCTTAAAAGAATAGATTTAAGCTATCCAGCTTGTAGAGGCCTATAAACAGAAATTGTAAATGTCATACTTCCATCACTGTTAAGTTCTTTTGGATAATTTTGGAATTGGTCTAACACTTCTGCTAAGGAATTAGGTTTCACCCAAATTATTACTTCCTCAAAACCTAAAATAGAACCCCTTCGCCTCCATTATAAGTTTCGTAACTGGTATTTATATGGTTATTGCAGAGAACGTAAGAATAATAGAGAATTCCGAATATCCCGTATGATAACTTTCTTATCTTCAAAAATACTCGATAAACTATTTAATACTGTTATTAAATTTAGTATGTCAAAGGAACCCATTAAACTTTTATCAAATTTATAGCCTTGTATTATTCCGAAGCCACCGTTAGTACCTTGGTATGAAACGACTGGTATTCCTGCTGCACAAATAGTTTCGATGTCTCTATAAATTGTCCGGGATGATACTTGAAATTCATCAGCTAAACTAGAAGCTGACAAAATTTCATTATTTAGGAGCTTGAATATGATGGATATCAATCGTTCTATTTTCAATTCTCATTTCCTTCCTTCAATAATTAATTAAGCGACCATTGTCATTCCACTGACCGTACATTTTGTTTTCTCTCGTATTTTCAATAAACTTATCCAACCTTTTATTAAAGATAACAGGTTCATTTTTATAACTTTGAATTGTATCAATTCTAATTCTCCTGTATAGTTCAGGAAAATTAACGAAGTTCTGATATAATTGCTCCTCTTTTTTCAGACAAGTTTCGATTTCTATATCTATAGTAAAGGATTCAGGTTGCATATCAGGGAGAATTCTCAGTCCTTCTTCTTTCATCAAACCTAATTTTTCGAGTCTCCATACTCTTTCTTTATTCAATTCTGTCCAGTTACTTTTTTCCTTTCTTTTGGAAAGCCTTTGAGCTAGTTCAGTATCTGATATTTTCTTCTTTGTACCATCAATCCAACCGAAACATAATGCCTCTTCAACTGCTTCTAAATACAGGATGTCGCCTGATTGTTCAGTCATACTTACTAATACCCAACAAAATGTTTCTTTATTTGAATTTAGCTCAAGCCAATCTCTTAATCCCTGCCTTGTACTAACTCTTATCAAATTATTTATTTCCATTTCACCCTATCCTTTCTACAAGAATATTTGTTACTAGTATAACTTTTTATTTTATTTATTTGAAATGTCTGTGAAATTAATACTGAAAAGCTTACTATATTCATTTATTTCTTATTGCTTAAAACCTTGACTTACAAGAATCAAATTTTTATGATGAATAAGAAGCAATACAAAAAGGGAGAAAGAATATGAGCTCACTTAAAAGCATTTCGAATTATATCTTTAATAACAAGGAATTGTTGGCTAACGAAATAGTTAATGGTGTAGTCCATTCTATAGATATGGAAATTCCGCCTTGGGAGCAAGAGCAAGCGATAAATATGTATATAGAATTTGTAAGCTTTATTGGGGAGTATGTCGTAAGCGGAGAAGAAAAAATTCCTGATTCCTTGTTGGAATGGAGTAAGAGGAATGCGGCAATGGTCTCTCTAGATGGTAATTTATCTATTTTAGTAGTTAGATATCTCCCTACCCGCAATGTTATAACTGAGATACTAACTAATTTAGCTGTTCAGTTCAATCTTAGCTTGCACGAATTAAGTAAAATGATAATTCAAGTTAATAGAATGTTAGATGTTAGCCTTAACGAAACTGTTGCAAATTATGAATTTCTTGTAAGCGAATATAAGAAGACTTCTCAAATGGAAATAGCTAAAGTAGCAACACCAGTTATTCCAGTAAAAGATGGAATAATTGTTTTACCATTAGTAGGCCGCATCGATACTTTTCGAATCAAATATTTGATAGAAAATTCTACTCCTAAAATAGCAAATATGGATGTAAATTACGTAATAATTGATTTTTCTGGCGTCTATAAAATAGACAAAGTAAATATTCGCCTTATAAATGAAATGGTTCAAATGATTCGTTTAATGGGCATTAATGTAATTGCCACTGGAGTCAGTCCTGATCTAGCTAAAATGACTATCATAGAAGGGATAGAAATATCTTCTATAGTATATCCAAATTTAAAAATTGCTTTAGAGAGCATACATTGATCTCTTATGTATTAATCGAAAATCAGTACAAAATAACACTTAAGCAACCACAGCAATATTTTCAAAGCTTGAAAGGCCATTTCTCAAAGATATGGCCACTGACTGTAGACAAACCAGAGAAATTTGAAATTGTCTATAGTCTTTTTTTTTACAATACATATTGAGAAATCGTCGATTTCCATTTCAGGCGCTGCGCTTTCCACGGGCACGGCATCACCCTCCTCCCTCGCTGCGCTCAGTCCGAGCGCTTCAGGCCAACAGGATGTTGGTAACAAAGTCGAATTTCCACACGATGTGGCGTATTTAACCTTTGATCAATCGGAAGGAAGCAGTGCAATCGTTAAAGAAATGGATTTATCAAGATAAGCCTGAAATAATAGAAACTGATATGGGCTACTCAAAATTAATATCGATGATTGGAAATTCCACTATCACACTTATTTTTATTGGATTATTTATCAATCAGATGTAGATAGGGTTTCTAAACAATCGCTTTCCAATAATCCCAGCCTTTTTTGTAAATCGGCCAGTCCTCTGGATGATGCTTGAGGCAAGTAGCCAATCTAAAATATAAACCAATTGCAACCTCTTTATACAGGTTATTAGCCAAATATTCATCTTTTATATTCATCAAGGAAAAGGCATAGTCGATTGTTTCCTTAGATAGGTCATCAGCGGATGAACAAAAGGCGTAAACCAGGTCATACATTGGATGACCTATGACTGGTGAAGCATCAATAACACCTTTAAGTTCTTTACCATTAAATATAAAATTATGTACTCCACAATCTCCATGTAAAAGGAATGGCTTTAAATTCAGATTACTTTGATTTTGGATTAAATCTTGTACGAGCTTGAAGTCATCTTCACCTAAATAATCTGCTAACAAGATTGATGATTCTTCAACTCTTGTTTCCATGAAATCAAACCAGGAGGAAGAAAGATCATCAGCCCATCCCCAACCATTATATTTTTTTGTTATTTTATAATGATTGATGAGCCCCTCAACAAGTAATTTAAGCATTTGCTTTTTATCTATTACTCCGAGATTAGTCTCTCCTTCTATGAAACTATAAACTAAATACTTATGTGTTTTTTCCACATACATAATATTCGGTACAAGGTCAATTTCTTCATATATTTTCAAAAACTCACCTTCTGCATCTATTAAGGCAGGGACATTACTTTTTACTACTATTTTTTCTCCCACTGTGTTTTGTATAAGGTATAATTCACTTACGGTTCCACCTTGCAAATGAGAAACTTGCCATTTTACATCTGCTGGCAATATCCCCTTACTAATAAGCTCATCTAGAATTACATCTATGTTCATTTTCTTATCCTTTCACTTGCTACTATAATCTAAGATTCTAAAAATGCGAGGACTTGATTTACGTACTTATCTGTTTCCTCTATTTCAGGAAAATGTGCACTTTCATTAAACAAAACCCACTTACTCTTTGGTAAATTATTATGTATGAGATTTGAAATGCCTAAACCGCTATTACGGTCATGGACTCCTGTAATGATAAGGATTTCATTGGTAATTTGAGATAATCTTTCATACAATGGAATTTCGCGAGGATTTCTTTGTAACGCTGCCATCATATGACCCGAATTTTTTAAGCCACTTTCAATCATTTGCTTTCGGTAAATATTTGCGTTTTTTATATTATTGAACATAAATTTGTCTAAAGTGTTTTCATTAACAATTTCCCAAATCTTTTTGTGTTTTGTGTGAATGGAGGATGTTTCGGCTAAAACTTGTTCTATTTCGTATAAAAGTCTTGGCTCCGCCACAGAGACAAATCCTGCGATTTGAAGCAAATACTGTGTTTCTAATGAAATAAGGCTTGGACATGAGGTTACTACTTTGTGTATTTTTTCAGATAAGCTAGCAACTATCTCGAGAGCTAACTCTCCTCCAAACGAATAGCCAAGTAAGTCAACTTTTTGAAATCCAGACCACTCTAGTATCTTAGTAAAATCTTCGATTAAGAGCTCATATGAATAATCACTTTGTGATAGAGGTTTTTCACTCCTTCCACAGCCTCGTTGCTCATAATAAATAACCGTTCTGTGATTAGATAATTTTGCTCCTGCAATATGCTCAAATACGTAATGATTACCTCCTGGTCCTCCATGAATAGCTACTAGGGGTATCGTATTATGTTCTATTCCCTCGACTTTAATCCAGTGAAAAATGTCGTTGATCTTAATTTTGTACTCTCCATTGGCTATTAAATTCATCGCTTCAACCTCATTAAAGTACTCCCGTTCACATCAGTTGAGAACCCAAATTGCTCATAATAAGAAACTAATCGTTCAGGACAATAAAGCTCAATTCTTTCCACACTTTGAATAAGGGAATTTTCCAGAAGACTATTCATTAATGTAAAACCTAGTCCTCGATTTCTATCGCTACATTTTACTATTACATCAAAAATAAAGGCTCTGTACATACCGTCTGTAATAGCTCTTGCAAACCCTACTAGCTCATCGGTCTCACTATCAACTAAACCTATAGCTACATGACTTAAATCTAACATTTTTAGTATATCGTCATTTGTTCGATTTTTTGTCCACCATTCATTTTGAAACAAAAGAAATAAGTCATTTAAATGTTTTTCTGTGAATATAGTTACAATTTTTAAGACCATCTAAACCCCTCCAAGAATTATGTATATCAAAACAATAACATAGTTAATGGAATAAAATTGTAAGTTCCGTAAAATAATACAAAAAACCAATAGAAAAAAATTTGAAAAGAAGAGATAGTTTCTTTTCTATATGGAGTACTAACAATCATTGTGTTTGTGTAATTTCTTATTAAACATAGAATAGATCTAGCCATGTTTACTTGCCTGTATTATCAAGAAATGCGGTGCTTTTTTCAGTTTTTGATAACCACTTGAATCCCTTTTCTTAAATTCTTCTGTAGGCTGTGGCTCTATTATTTTTTCTAATTTAAAATATTGTAAGGTTTCATTCAGTATTGTTTGCATAGGCCTTCTGTAAAAAGGGACCACAATGATTTTACCATCACGGGTCCACTCATCAACAATTAGTTCGTGAGAAAAATAGTTCCCTTCTTTTGATAATCTCACGTCCATAGATGGATGATGAACAGAAAATAGCAATTTTCCACCTGGTTTTAAGATTCTATTAAATTCTTTGAATGTAGACTTCCAATCTTTTAAATAATGAAGGACTAGAGAAGAAATAATTAAGTCATAGCTGCTATTCTCAAATGGAAGTTCCTCTGCTAGGTCTAAACAAACAACGGTAGCTTTTTCACCAACTCTTCTTTTAGTAGCGTCAACCATATTTTGACTAATATCAGTAGCTGTAACTATTGCTCCATATCTAATAAGTTCACAGGTGTACCAACCAGCTGCGCAACCCGCATCTAACACGTTTAAGTTACTTACCGACCTTGGTAATTCCTTAATCATGGCAGGTCTTTCATACTCTGTGTTATAAAAGCTTCTTTGATCCACATGATGCTCATAGTCATTGGCAAGTTCATCATATGCTTTTATTACACTTCTATTCAAAATGATTGCTCCTTTTTAGATTGACGTATACTGCACTATCCATTCTTCTAAAACAGCATTGTTCAGTGGAGATTGCACTTGTTCTTCAAATACTTCTGGATCTAAAAGCACCTCCAAATCTCCCAGAACTCTCTCCACATTTTCTCTCTTTACAAAAAATGATTCTGTAGGAAATCGAAGCTCTATCTGTTCTAAATTTTTAATAAGAACAAAAGCAGCGGTTGTATTATAGATGATGGATTTTTGGATATGCTGTTGAGGTAAACCCTCTAAATCCTTGTAATTGACAATTAACAAGTGAATTTTGGAATCCTGCTCATATCCATTCAAATAATTTTGTAAAGGGAGCGATTGAAATAGTTTTGCGTTGTTTGTTAAATTCCCCATATACCTGTTCTCATAAGCTAGAACTTTGCTAAAATCATGCGTTTCAGGATTAAGCTGTTGTATCGTTTCTTCTTCCATTGCCTTTTCTTCTGCTGGTATATAAAAGAGGTTCATCCAACCAAACAGTATAATTCCGATAATGAATAGCACAATGATTATCTTATTCTTCATAAATTCTATGCTTTCCTCCTAAGATTAGCATTTGTCTAAGTCTGTTCATTAATAGGGGTATGATTATTGAAACAAGCGGAGCCAAGTAGCTAGTAACTATTTGTCCAAATTGATATGGTCCATCAAAAGATATAGTGCGTCCAAACCATATGTCACTACCAAAATAAACGGCAGTAATCATTCCCCATTGACCTACGATAAATAACGTCCATATAATCCAAATCACTTTTTGCCATTTCTTTAAAAGCCCGAGGTTAATATTTTTTAAATCATTTGTTAAAAAACCTCCACTAAACTTTAACACGATATAAAAAATGCCAATTATTATTATCAGTATAAACAGAAGCCAGCTAGTAGCCCTTAAGGAACTATAAATATTTAAAGGAATGGAAACTATCCACGAGACCAACAAATAAAGAAGCAACCATTGAGTTATCTCAACCATAACTTTATTTAACTGAATGGTTTGTACCCCTTCTATTACCCCATCCAGTTTATCCATTTTTTCAGTACTGACCTTAAATGCTTGTTCGGCGGAAAATCCTTTATTAATAACTAAGTCTTCCATTTCCGCCTCTAGATTTCCTATTACTTCTTCTTTTAAATCTAATGTTTCTTCGTTTTTGGGGTACCCAGCAAACATCTTATTGACATATTTCCGAACTTCACTCACTCTGTTCGCTCCCTTCTAATACTAATTGATCTATGAGCAATTTCGCTCTATTCCATGCCATTACATTTTCTTGATATACAGATAAACCTTCCTTCGTGA
The DNA here is from genome assembly GCF_038626375.1 of Psychrobacillus sp. FSL K6-2843. Lineage (NCBI taxonomy): Bacteria > Bacillati > Bacillota > Bacilli > Caryophanales > Bacillaceae > Psychrobacillus > Psychrobacillus sp. FSL K6-2843. The sequence goes on from NZ_CP152021.1 coordinate 2,157,164, forward strand.
TAGTGTAATATTTTCTTCTTCCTCCTTGAGACTGATCTCCCCAATAGGCATTAATAAATCCTAACTTTTCTAATCTTTTTAGACTGCTATATAAACTTGGCTCCTTCAAAATATAAACCCCATTACTATCGTTGGAAATAGCCTTCACAATTTCATACCCATAATTATCTCCACGCTTTAAAATTTTTAAGATAATTGTATCGATATGGCCTCTTATTAAATCGGCACTTACCTCATTTTCCGACAAGCTTATCACCTCCTTTATAATGTAAGACATATTACTATGTGTGTCAATGTACTATACCAGAAGTAAAAAAAATATAATACAATATATTCCTGTTTTAAGAATATACATTAGAATTTCTGAATTTTTATAGACTTCATTTAAAAATAATGTTTAAAATGTATATAATTCAGGAATAATAGATTAGAAACTTTTAACCCAATTAAAAGGAGCTACTTCGAATGAATCTCATATATTTAGAACTAGTTAAGCTAGTAGACGATTACTATAGGTGTGAAAATGATACTTTAAAAAAAGAAATCCTTCATGATATTCAATTACTAACCAGGGCAGTATGTCTGACTGAATAAATAATAAAACCTCCTACTACTAGCATACTATTTCATTTCTATTCGAGTAGTGTTTAACAAAAGAAAAACAGACCCCTAAGAGAATGGAGTCTGCTAATATCATTTTTAATCGTTAAGTAAAACTTAGTTTTATTCATTACATTCTATTAATTAATTTTCAACTTTTTATATATTTTTTAAAGCTTCCGTAATAGAAACTGTACCATTTACGACATTAAAGCTTTTTTGATAAGTACTTGGTTCCTCTAATGACGCTATTAAAATATCCGCCACGTCTTCACGTGTTATCGTACTTGGTTTTGCCTCAATTCCAGCCGTAATTTTACCTTGAGCCTTTTCATTTATTAAACCACCAGGTCGAACAATTGTGTAGTTTAGGCTACTTTGCTCTAGCATTCTATCTGCATAATGCTTCGCCACATAGTATGGACGCATTTCGGCATTCCAGTTTTCTCGTTTGTCAGCATCATAAGCGCTCACTAGAATATATCTTTCCACACCTGCGGCTTCTGCTGCCTCCATTGTTTTCACTGCTCCATCTAAATCAATTAACAAGGTTTTATCCGGACCTGTATGTCCACCTGAACCAGCAGTGAAAATGATAGCTTCGGCTCCTGTAAATGCTTCTGTCAGCGAATCAACCTTACCCTCCAAATCAAGTAATACAGCCTTTATTCCTTGATTATTAAAGTCTTTAACCTGTTCCAGTTTGCGAACAACAGCAGTTACAGTATGCTGATTATCAATTTGTAATTTTTCTACTATCTGTTTACCAATTTGTCCATTTGCTCCTACAACTATTACTTTCATTGAAACTCACTCCTTTTGATGGATGAAATAAAGAACCCCTCCATTTAGCGAAGGGGGTAGAAATTATTAGTAAGGTTTAGATTCTCGGCCAACATCCTCTGCTTTATCTGCTGCAGCATTGGCACCAGGAGAGCTTTGTTGCTCTTCTTGTTTTTTCATTTCTTCCATTTCTTTCATCTTACGTTGAATACCTTCTTTTACACGTCGACCGTAGTCTTCATCTGCCTGCGTAAAATGATAAATCATAGCCTCTTGGATACGAGGATCACAAATAGAAAGTGCTGCAGATAAGTTTTTGATCAATTCTTCGCGTTCCCAATCCTCAAAACTACGATATGTTTCACCTGCTTGACCATAGTTGTTCTCACGATCTATTGGTGCACTTGTTGCTTTTGCATTATATTGAGGTTCGTGTTTTATATGTTCTGTTTTTTCTGCTTCTTGTAATCCACCAATCATAGATGGCTCATAATTGACATGTGGATTGCCTCCAGCTTCATCAGGTCTATGCACATCCATTTGTCCACGATGCTGATTTGTTCTAACTGGAACTTTAGGTGCATTTACGGGTAATTTCAAATAGTTAGCTCCTACACGATAGCGTTGTGTATCGGAGTAGGAGAAAGTACGTCCTTGAAGCATCTTATCGTCTGAAAAATCCAATCCATCAACTAATACCCCAGTACCAAAAGCAGCTTGTTCAATTTCTGCATGGTAATCAATCGGATTGCGGTTTAAGACCATTTTACCGACTGGTAGGAATGGAAACTGATCTGGTGGCCATAATTTGGTGTCATCTAGCGGGTCAAAATCAAGCTCTGGATGTTCATCATCACTCATGATTTGAACAAATAGTTCCCATTCTGGATATTCTCCTCGCTCAATTGACTCATACAAGTCTTGTGTAGCATGTCCCACATTTTTTGCTTGAATAGCATCCGCTTCTTCTTGTGTTAGATTGCGAATACCCTGTTTAGGCTCCCAGTGGTATTTAACTAGTACTGCTTCGCCTTTTTCGTTAACCCATTTATAGGTGTTAACTCCAGATCCCTGCATATGGCGATATGTAGCTGGAATTCCCCATGGCGAGAATAAGAAAGTTATCATATGTGTCGCTTCAGGTGATCGAGAAACAAAATCAAACATACGCTGAGGACTCGGAATATTTGAAGCAGGATCTGCTTTAAAAGCATGTATCATATCAGGAAACTTCATCGCATCGCGAATAAAGAAAATTTTCAAGTTATTCCCGACTAAATCCCAGTTGCCGTCTTCTGTGTACATTTTTACGGCAAATCCGCGAGGATCACGTGCTGTCTCAGGAGAATCCTTTGAACCCGCTACCGTTGAAAAACGAACCATTAATGGTGTCTGTTTTCCAGCACCAGAGAATACTTTTGCTCGAGTGTATTTTTCTACTGGTTCATCTCCCACTTTTCCATACGTTTCAAAATAGCCAAAAGCTCCTGCTCCTCGAGCATGGACTACTCGTTCAGGTACTTCTTCACGGTCAAAGTGCGAAATCTTTTCGATAAAATGATAATTTTCAAGTGTAGCTGGACCGCGATTACCTATAGTACGTATATTTTGGTTATCCGTTACAGGATGTCCTTGGCGAGTTGTTAGAGTCTCTCTTTTCTGCTCACTTTCTTTTGAACCATTTCTCATTTCTTTTTCTTCTGTCATGATGAAGCCCTCCCTTAGAAATAGTGCATTCCTCATTTTTATTTCCCGATTTTATTAATCTTTAAACTTAACAAATCGCTAATTATGAAAAAATAGTCTGTAAAAAAGAGACCATGATAGTCTCTTTTAATTATTGCATATTAAATTTTTCTTTATATGACGGGCTCAGTTCACTCCAAACATCGAATTTGTTACCGTCCGGATCCTCAAACACAAAATTTCTACCTGCATGTCCTCTATTTTCTACTTGTCCTACTTGGACTAGGTTTTCATTTAACTCATTATGTAAAGATATAAGATTATCTAAACCATCAACTTCAAATGTTAACGCAAAACAATCTTGACCATTGTTGTCTATAAAGTTTAAAGTTTCACCCGCTTTGCTCTTAACCAAAAAGATGCTGTGATTTGCTAAATTTAGAATGGCTTTATCCTCATCTTGATAATTTTTTCTAGCTCCAAGTTTCTCCGTGTACCACTCGCTTGAAAGTGCAACATTAGAAACTGGTATATACGTAGTTCCCACTCTTACTAATTTTTCACTCAAAATTATTTCCTCCTTTATTTTATTTTACTATTAATAGATATTATTAATCTATTTTTTCAGAATACTTTTTCTGTTATTTTTTCGCAATTTTTTCAATATAGCCTTGAAGTCACATACTATCATAACTTTCCCTATCCACAAAAATACCACCTAAGCTCTAGTCTCAGGTGGTTATACGTCATACTAAAATTTTAGGTTTTCTCTGTTCAAGCATCGGCTCCTCGCTATTTATTTCTTCTCCTGTTTCAATATCGATAAATGTACTAGTTTCGTTAAACCACTTATCTGGTGCTTGGTGTCCCCAGAATGTTTGACGTAGTGGATCATTTAAGTCCCATCGCTTTGGCTTCATATCAGGATCGCATGTCAAATAATCGCCGGTATACAATTCGATTCGGTGACCATCTGGGTCTCTTAAGTAAAGGAAGAAGGCGTTAGATAATCCATGTCGGCCTGGCCCACGCTCAATGCAATCCGCATAGCCCATACTAGCCAATACATCACAGCAGTCTAACACGCTTAGACGATCTGATAGGGTATAGGCGAAATGATGAAGTTTTGGTCCTGGTCCGCTCATAAATGCCTGATCATGGACGGTGGGCTTTCGGAAGAGCCATGCAGCCCATAAGTCCCCTTCTTCAGTTTCTGTATACTCTGAGCAAGAAAACCCTAGACTGTTTACATAAAAGTCATAGGCTTTTTGCACGTTCGGTACAGCACAATTAACATGATCAATTCGCTGAATTTTTGCTCCCCGGTAATGTTCGTATTTTTGAAGCATTCGTTCGACAATAGGCATTTCAGCAAAAAATTCTAAAGGTATACCTGAAATGTCATGAACTCTTAGCGTTCTACCAATTGCATGCTGTTCACCTTTAGGAATCCATTTTGTTTTAAGTCCCTGAGCAAGAAACAACTTTTCTAAAAAATTAAGGTCCTCTTCTTTCATCACCTTGTAGCTCAGCACTTCTACAACAGACTTTTCCGATTTTTTAAGTGCTAGGCTATGATGGCAATGCTCTTCTAACCCTCTTAAATAAACATGATTTTCATCTCGCTCGGTTTCTATCATTCCTAAGCCATCTACATAGAATTTGCGAGAGAGCTCTAAATCCTTAACATGGAGAACGGTTCGAGCTATACGTATGATGGAAAAATCCAACAGGTTCCTCCTCCTCTCTATAACTTTCCAAATTGCTGTATATGATGGTCGGCAATTGAAACGTGAATAATTTTGTGCTCAGTATAAAAATCAAAGCTGTAATGTCCACCTTCTCGACCAATACCAGAATATTTAGTGCCACCAAATGGTGTTCTTAAATCTCTAACATTCTGAGCATTCACCCAAAGCATGCCTGCATCAATTTTATGAGCGACGCGATGTCCACGTTTAATGTCGTTTGTCCATACATAACCTGCTAATCCGTAATCCGTATTATTGGCTAATGATATGACCTCTTCCTCGTCCTTGAAAGACATTACGATCAGCACTGGTCCAAAGATCTCGTCTTTTGCAACTTGCATGTCATTATGAGCATTCAAGATAAGGGTTGGAGGCACGAAATTACCTTTGGAAAATTCAGTTGGAATCTTACCTGAAATTATTTCGGTACCTTCCTCCTTTGCTATGTCTATATAGCCCTTTACTTTATTAAAGTGTCCTTGATCAATAAGCGGACCAACTTCCGTCTGATCATCTAACGGATCACCAACTTTTATATTAGACACTCTCACCTTTAATGCATTTATAAATTTATCTTTTATACTTTCTTGAACAAATAGGCGTGAGTTTGCTGTACAACGCTCACCATTAAAGGAGAAGATTCCCCATACACAGGCATCTAGTGCACGTTCAAAATCAGCATCCTCAAAAACGATAATAGGAGATTTCCCGCCTAGCTCCATAGAACAACTCTTTAATGTGTCGGCACTATTTTTTATAATAGTAGAGCCAGTGGTAGTTTCTCCTGTAAAAGAAATAAGCTGTACATCTGGATGCTTTACCAATGCATCACCAGCTATTTCTCCTCGACCGTGAACTACATTAAAGACTCCTTTAGGTAGGTCTGCTTTATGAATAATTTCTGCTAATATATTAGCTGTAAGAGGAGAAAGTTCAGCTGGCTTTAGCACTACAGTGTTTCCAGTAGCAAGAGCCGGTGCAATCTTCCACGTTTCTAGCATGAATGGAGCATTCCATGGCGTTATTAATCCTGCAACTCCAACAGGTGCGTGAATCGTATAATTGACAAATTCATCGTCCACCTGATAGACATCTCCTACTAATCTGCTCTCTACCATTCTTGCATAAAATCGAAAATTTTCTGAAGCACGGCTAGCCATTTTCCTCGTTTGGCTAATAGGCAAACCAGTGTCTAAAGCTTCTAAGTAAGCAATCCTTTCTACTTCCTCATCAATGAGATCTGCAATGCGGTATATATATGATAGTCTTTTGCTTAACTTCATCGTTTTCCAGGGTCCGTGTTCAAAGGCATCTCTAGCTGCAGAAACTGCTTTATCAATGTCTGTCTTCTGGCCCTCTGATACTAAATTGATTTGCTCATTAGTAAATGGATTAATGTTAGCAAAGGTGGCCCCTCCAGCTGCAGAAATAAATTCTCCATTTATATAAAGATAGATGCTTTGTTGTGTTTCATGCTTTAATGAGGTTAACTCATGAGATGACACCATTTTAATCACCTACTTTTCTTTTATAGTTGTGGAGCGGTTTCCTTTGGTAGAATATCTAAGCTTATCAATGTTTGTCGCACCTCATCTGTAACTGCCTGTGATGGTGGTCCTAATGGCAATCTTAGCTTAGGATTAATTTTTCCCATCATACCAAGCGCTATCTTAGCTGGAGCAGGATTTGTATCTCTAAACAAAGCATCATTTAAAGGCATTAATTCGAAATGAAGGTCCTGGGATCTTTCTACATTGCCAGCAACCCATGCATTGTAAAGCTCTGCAACTTTAGCAGGCTCTACATTAGCTGTTGCACTGATAAATCCTGCACCACCAATAGCAAGCATTGGATAACAGAGTAGCTCTATACCTGAATAAAGAAGGAAATCTCTTCCACAGTTAAGGAGTACACGGTTTACATGCTCAAAGTCCTTATTCGCCTCTTTTACCCCTACAATATTAGGACAATCCTCTACTAGCCTCTTCATCGTAGTGACTTCCATATTAACTGCAGACCTTCCAGGAATGTTATAAATAATAATTGGGATTTTCACAGATTCTGCTACTATTTTGAAATGGGTATATAATGCATCTTGGTTGGGCTTATTGTAGTAAGGTACTATAACCATTGCTGCATCAGCACCCAGCTCCTCGGCGTATTTAGTAAGCTCCATCGTTTCATCATGATTAGTTGACCCAGTACCAGGAGCAAAAAATACACGTCCAGCAATTGTTTCACTGGCTATCTTCATCACTCTTTTGCGTTCTTCTATAGTTAATGAACTCGGCTCACCACTCGTACCAGTTACGGATATCCCATGACTCCCACTTTCTATTTGCCAATGGATAAGCTGCTGAAAGGTCTCAATATCTATATCTCCATTCTCTAAAAAGGGAGTAATTACAGGACAAATAGATCCTCTAAGCTTCTTTTTTGCTTCTTCATATGCCAATTTCTTCAACTCCTTATAATAGGTTTTTTCATCAACTTCATTCTTTTATTTCTTGATATTTACCTCCAAAAAACAAAAGCGGTTCATGTGGTTCATGCTTTAATCCAGTCACTCTTCCAATGAAAATAGTATGATCACCAGCATCAAGCTGATTGAATAGTTCACAGCTAATGACCGCAAGTGAATTTTTTATAATAGGTTGACCCTGATAGGTTTCAAAGGCAACAACTTCATCAGAGTTTAGCTGACCCGCAAATTGTTTAGAAAGATCTTTCTGATTAGCTGCCAAGATATTTATGGCAAATTTTTTGGATGAATTGATGTAACCAAGCATCTTAGCCTTTTCTCCAATACTTATAGCCACAAGCTTGGGTTGCAGCGAAACTGACATAAAGGCATTAGCCGTCATTCCATGTATTTCATCATCCACCTGTGTAGTAATTACTGTAACCCCGGTAGCAAAGCTGCCCATTATGGTTCTGAATAATTGATCTTCTATCTCATTTTTAAGTTGCTGCATGGAAAAGAAACTCTCCTTTCTTAAATCAGGCTATAAAAGTATGCCTGCTTCTGTTTTGGTTCTATTTAAAAAGCTTGTTACCATATCCTTATATGGTTGTTTATTGAAGCTATCATAATACGCGTTGGACATTCGTACTGGATCACCAAAGAAATAATATTCGTAAAGTGCTTGACGATTTCCAAATGCACTGATAGATATATCCCAAGCTAAACGGAACAGCTGTACACGTTCTTCCCCATTCATGTTAGCCCCTTGTGTGTAGCGATGCACTAAAGGACCCACTTCCCCATTGCTAAAGTCATCTTCGGTAGGAAGCGCCATCAATCCAGAGGCACCCAAAATTTTGATAATTTCATTCATTCTCTGATACATTTTAGGGAACCAGTTACGTGCTGCATTTAAAGGTTCAAAATCTGGAGTCATATTGCCATATTGGTCTATCTTGGCGTTATGCTCTGCACGGTATAGATGAGATCGCATAACTTCAAGTATCACCATGATTTCACTTGCCTTTTCCTTTACATGCATAAACTTATCTATTCCGATAGCCTCCATCATACTTATAACAACACCAAGAATAAATTCAGTTTTCACTACGTTTTTCGAAATTACTTGGTGAGTCATGTGAATAACAGCATTCGTTTCTGCATAAGTTCGATTGCAAATATCCGTACTCTCGCAAACAAAAACTCTTTCCCAAGGAACTAACACATCTTCAAAAGAAATGATTGCATCGCTTTCATCAAATCTGGAACCTAGTGGATGATCCCATTTACTCTTACCATAATCAAAGGATTCACGAGAGAGAAATTTTAAACCAGGCGTATTATTTGGAATGGCAAAAGCAAAGGCAAAGGGATCGTCCACAGTTCCTGGAGTTCTATTTATCGTGGATGGAAATACGACCAGTTCATCTGTAATTCCTCCTAAGGTAGCTAAAAGTCGACAGCCATTCACAATAATCCCGTCCGCTGTCTTTTTAGTAATCCGCGCTGACAAGAAAGGGTCCTTTTGCTCTGATTGAGTTAGCATAGAACGGTTTACCTGCGGGTGAATAAGAGTATGAGTAAGGCTGATATCATTTTCTCTCGCATATTCGTAATAATTTTCGGCATTCTTTGCAAACTGTTTGCTTCCTCCACCTTCTTGTGCAAAAAACTTACTTGCAGTTCCAAATGCCATGATGCTTGTATTCAAATAATCAGGAGAGCGTCCCATCATACCTCCCGAGAAGGCTGCCCATTCACTGTGCATTTCTCTTCTTTTAAATAAATCTTCCTTTGTCTTTGGAGCGATAAAGGAAAGCCCCACTTTATCCCCGGTGGTTGGTGATGTATATAACATTTTTTCTTGTTTTTCATGTTGAAGATCATACAAACCGGCAACACTTTCTACTACATTTTTAAATGCTGCATGAGAAGTCACGTCATCCACTTTATCTCCGTGTATCCATACTTCTGTTTGACGATCCTTTATACCTTGAATATATTCCTTTCCTGTTCTAGCACCCATAATTATTACCACCTTAATTTGAATTTTCTGAATAAAATAAATAAAAATATACGAAATAATATATGATTTTAACTATACTTTTATCAAAAACGACTATGAATATTATTTTGTTTATAAGTTCCTAAATCACTAAATTCAACTAGTTCCATAGAAAGTGCTAGATATCTTTTATTCATTGCAACCTCAAAATGACCTTTAATAACTTCAAATATAGCTTCACAAACCTCTGCCTTTATTTCTTCTGATCTACCCGCAGCAATCTTTAATGTGGCATGTAAGAAAGCATCATCCTCTGTTCCATCAGCAACTCGATAATCCTTTAGCTCAATTGCTCTAGAACGGATTCCTCCAATTGGAAAAACATTTTTTCTAGATATAAGTATTCGATGAACTTCCTCTAATAGTTGAGGCACTTTTATGTCTTCCTTCAAATTATCTGTGTACTCCACAATAAAATGAGGCAAGTAGATCCCTCCAATAATTTATCGTTTTATGAAAACTTCGTCTGCAATTATTGTATTAGTTAAGCGACCAATTCCTTCAATTTCGGTTACAACTACATCCCCCACTTTAGTGTCCACTGATCCTTTTGGTGTGCCCGTTAGAATGACGTCATTTTCACTCAATGTCATAAAACTGCTTAAATATTCTATAAGTGAGGGAATATCAAAAATCATATCTTTTGTAGAACCTTTCTGGACGAGTTTATCATTTACATACGTATATATTTGGAGATTCATAGGATCTCGTATATCCATCGCATCCACTAACCAAGGTCCAAGAGGTGTGCAAGCATCTCGATTTTTAACTCGTAAATTTGGCCGATAATAATTCTCTAGATAATCCCTTATCGCATAATCGTTTGCGATACTATATCCTTTGACATATTGGTACGCGTCTTCTTTTTTAATATTTTTGGCCTTCTTACCGATAACAACAGCAAGCTCACATTCGTAATGCATGTACGAAACATCGGACGGTCGACAGGTGTATCCATTGTGACCAACAAACGTATTCGGTCCCTTTAAAAAAATCAGAGGCTCAGAAGGTGCATCAAATGCCAATTCTGTAGCATGATCAGCATAGTTTAGACCTAATGCAAAAGAAGTTCTTGGAATAATAGGCGTTAGCCACGTCACTTCATCCTGCCGGACAACTCTGCCGTCCTCCAGCTTTATATGAGCGTCACATTCTATTGCGTAATGAATAGCTCCACCATATGCAACACGCGCTTTTTTTATGGCAGCCACCCCTTTTCTTCTTCCACGATATAATTCTCTAAAAATCCTATTTGATCTATATGAATTCTCACCTTATCTCCAATGATCACTTGGGGAGAATTAGTGGAGATTCCTACAAGCAAAGTGTCACCGATGTCTAATGTCATAAATTCGGTGATATCAGCTAACAATTTTGCAATCGGACGAACTAATGTATAGTTGTGCTTTTCTAGTTTTAGCTCCTCGTTAACGAAAATCTTAATAGTAAGTCGATTGGGGTCTTTAATCTCCTTTGCCTCTACTATCCATGGGCCAATCGGACAAAAACCATCTCTTGTTTTGTACGGGACAGCTGGACGAAAAAAACTCTCGTGAGGAATGCTGACATCATTCACTATTGTGTACCCAGCTATATAGTTAAAAGCTTCGCCTTCTTTTATAGCTACTGCCCTCTTACCAATAACTACCCCTAAGGATGCACCAATTTCTAGGGTTTTGATTTCTTTTGGCATTAAAATAGGTGCGCCATTGTAGCTGATTGTATTTGCTGGCTTTATATATAGAATTGGTGCATTGGGAGGAGCGTCATATGGCTTTTGAAGAAACTTCTCCTCCATTTGCAACAAATCTTCCTGGTAGTTAAGCAAGGTTCCATATACAGTTCCACTAACGGGGGAACCAATAGGAAAACTATTGATATCATAACTTTTACCATTTAAATAATACGAATTAGTAAGTGGGTTAGCTTTCACTGTTATTAGTTCGTTAACATGTTGATGCTTAATATTTGCTAGACACATCTGCCTCGCCCCCCTTAGATGGATAACAAAGCTTTGTCGCTCGTTAACTTCTCTCCTCGAATTCGCTGGAATTCTTCCATTAGTTTGGTTATCGTTAAATTTCTTTTTTCCTCATCATCCACCTCTAAGATGATTTGGCCTTTATCCATCATAATTAGTCGATTACCTAAATCTAAAGCCTGTTGCATATTGTGGGTAATCATTAGTGTTGTCAATTTATCCTTCTCCACCAGCTGCTTTGTCAAGCTTGTTATTAGTTCCGCTCTGGACGGATCTAATGCTGCTGTATGTTCATCCAAAAGCAATATTGAGGGTTTCGTAAAGGTAGCCATCAACAAAGAAAGTGCCTGCCTTTCTCCTCCAGATAACAATCCAACTTTTGCATTTAATCTATTTTCAAGATTGAGGTGTAAAGTTTCTAGGGAAGATCGAAAAAATTCCCGTCTTTTCTTATCGACGCCAATTTTGAAACTTCTTTTTTTGTTTCTCGAATAAGCCATTGCGAGATTTTCTTCAATTGTCATCGTCGGCGCAGTCCCTGCCATGGGATCCTGAAAGACCCTTCCAATCATTTGAGAACGTTTATATTCGGGCATTTTCGTTATATCCTTGTCAGCAATTTCTACCACACCAAAATCTGGAGCCAGGGCTCCCGAAATCATGTTGAGCATAGTTGATTTGCCTGCTCCATTACTGCCAATCACTGTCATAAAGTCACCGGGATGCAGTTCAAGATTGATTTGGTCTAATGCTACCTTCTCATCTGGAGTTGCTTCATTAAAAAGCTTATTAATCTGATTGAGCTTTAACAATGGGAGCCCCCTCCTTCCTTATCATTGATTGGCTCTCTTTTAATCTTTCAGTATGCCGCCTTGCCTTTCTATTTTTCTCTCTCTTTTTCTCAAGCAACTGAGGTAATATTAAAGCACCTATGACGATTACTGCCGTTATAAGCTTCATATCACCTGTATCTAGAAAATTTACTCGAAGCGCTAATCCAAGTACTATTCGATAAATAATTGCTCCTGCTATTACCGCAAAGGTTGTTCGGACGATAGTTTTTGTTCCAAAAATGGCTTCACCAATAATAACGGAGGCAAGACCAATCACAATCATACCTATACCCATGCCTATATCGGCATATTTAGCGTATTGGGCTATTAATGCACCCGAAAAAGCTACAAGAGCATTTGAAAAACCTAGTCCTACTATTATTAAAGTGTCGGTATTTGCAGACAGGCTACGAATCATTTTTTTATTGTCACCTGTTGCTCTTATAGCTAATCCAATTTCCGTTTTTAAGAACCAATCCACGATAAATTTTATACACGCCACTGCAATCAGCATTAGAAATAAAGTTCCCCAAGTGGATGGCAACCTCTCAATACCAAACAATTGAAAGAAGCTTGTAAATGCAGAATCGATTCCGAATTTACTCCAAAATGATTGAAACTGAATGAAGAGAGTCTCAGCATTTAACAACGGAATATTAGGCCGGCCTATAGAACTTTCAGAGGTTAGACCCATAATTCTTAAATTTATCGAATAAAGTGCAATCATCATTAATATTCCGGATAGAAGCGGATTTATTTTACCTTTTGTATGCAATATACCTGTCATACAACCTGCGATAAAACCGACTACAATTGCCATAGCTGTTGCCAAAATAGGATGATAACCAAAAATGATCATTGTTGCTGCAGTGCCAGCTCCAGTTACAAAACTACCATCGACCGTTAAATCAGGAAAATCTAGCACTCTGAATGAAATATACACTCCAAGTGCCATAATCGCGTATATGATTCCTTGTTCCATTGAGCCGAATATTGCTGAAAACATAAAGAATCACCCCCTAGTTATTCGCTCAATTCAGCTTTCCATTCGTCTTTTATCTCAACGCCAATAGTATCTGCTGATTCCTTGTTCATGATTAGTTTAAGCTTTTGTGGCACCTGTACAGGTATATCTGCTGGTTTGCTTTCGCCCTTTAATATTTTGACTGCCATCTGCCCCGCCTCATAACCTATATCGAAATATTCGAAGCCATAAGCCCCTAGTCCGCCACGCTTCACAGAGTCAAATTCTCCTACCATGACAGGAATTTTATTGTCATTTGCCACTGAGATTACGGATTCTAATGCAGAAACTACAGTGTTATCAGTAATAATATACATAGAATCTACTTTTCCTAGGAGTGATTCAGTTGCTTGTTTAACATCAGCAGTTGTAGCTACAGAGGCTTCTACAACAGTCATATCCATGTCTTGCAATAGTTCCTTAACAGAATCCACCTGGGAGCGTGAGTTTTGTTCTCCTGAGTTAAACACCATTCCAACCTTTTTTGCTCCAAGCTCTTCTTTCAAAAATTTCATCGTATTGGATATAGCATCTGGATGAGCATCTATCGTGCCTGTAACGTTACCTCCAGGCTTCTCCATCGAGTCTACTAGTTCTGCACCAACTGCATCTGTAACAGAAGTGAACACGATTGGAATATCTTGAGTAGCACTCAGCGCTGCTTGGGCACTGCCAGTTGAGTTAGCAAATATTAGGTCTACATTGGAGCTAACTAGGTTCGAAGCAATGGTGGTGTTATTACTGTTATCTCCTTGTGCTATTTGATAATCATATTCTGCTTCAATACCTGCATCCTCTAATGCCTTTTGAAAGCCATCATAAGCTGCATTTAATGAAGGATGCTCCACAATTTGTGTTACACCGATTTTGTATGTCTTTGAGGCAGAAGCATCTTCTCCTGAGTCTCCACAGGCAGCAAACAATAAAGTTGAACTCAACAACAATGCTGAAAACCCTTTCCAGCTATTCTTCATTTCTTATCCCTCCAAATCTTTTTTGTTATTAAATGAAATATAAAATACCACAGTAAATTTATACTGTAAGAAAAGCCGTTAACTAATGGTAGCTTCTTTTTTTAGAGGTGAGAGATGAATCGCTTGTCCAAGCAATCCCTCCACAGACTCAAGAAGTGCCTCATTGAACCCAGGGTGTGTGTAGTTAGGAAATTTAATATCTTCCTCTTTAGCCGACATCTCTAAAAGTTGCAAGAAGGATCCGGACATTTCCAATGCTCCCTCACCAATCATATGAATTCCTTCTATCAAATCATTTGTATTATTAGAAATAACTTTAATAAATCCATCTTTTTTTCCGGTTATTGTAGAATATCCATTACTAGCAAGCGGAAACTTGCTTACTCGTATAGATAGACCTAATTTTAGGGCCTGATGCTCTGTTAAACCAATTGATGCTACTGGAGGAACAGTATGAGCACAGTTAGGTACTATTGTTAAATCGACCTCGGGTTTTTCTCCCACGATCGAAGAAACTACTGCTTTTCCTTGTTTGATAGCCTTCCAAGCAAGCATCGGACCTTCCGTTACATCTCCTATTGCATAAACGTTTGAGATGGAGGTTTCCATATAATTATTTATTTGGATAAATCCATTTAAACTTAATTTCATACCTAGGCGTAAAATTCCCAGTTCCTCCAGTTTTGGTTTTCTTGTCTCTGGAACTACAAAATAGGATCCCTCTAAAATCACTTCCTTTTGTTGATCGGTTAGTAGGTTAATAGAGATACCATTTACATTTTCCTTAATCGTAAGAATTTCTTTTTTAGCAATCACTTTTATCTTTCTTTTTTTAAATATCCTTAATAGTTCTTTATTAATATCCTCATCAAAAGGCATTCCAGTATTAGTTTCTATTAACAAAGTTACCTCAGAGCCTAATGCTGCAAAGCTTGATGCTGCTTCAAGAGCTATATAATCTTGGCCATCTATGATCAACTGCTCTGGTAGCTTTTTAAGTTGAAAAAGTTCGAAGGGGTACAAAATCCGATTTTCTTTAGACCTAACGTAATCCGGTAAGATATTTTTACTTCCTGTAGCAATAATTATTTTGTCGAATTCATAAATATCAAATTGATGTCCGTTTTCTACTCCAATTTTGTTTTTCCCTATGAAGGAGGCTTTGCCTTGAATTATCTCCACTTTATTGGCTTGACAAAGTCTTTCTACACCTGTTTTCAGCTGACCTATTACTTTGGTTTGGTATTCCATTAGCTTGTATAGGTCTATTTCTTTAACGATAGTATCGACCCCAAACATCGCTAACTGTTCAGCTTCAGTCCGCCTCAACCCAACATAGGTATAAACCTTAGACGGTATGCATCCTTCGTTTAAACAAACTCCACCTATCTCTTTTTGCTCTATCAGTGTCACGGAAAGACCAAGTTGAGCTCCACGAATTGCCGCACTATAGCCCCCTGGACCACCTCCAATAATGATAAGATTTCTTTGATGGCTAATTTCTCCTACTACCATCTATATCATCTCCAAAATCAGTTTATGTGGATTTTCTATTAAACTTGAAAAACGATTAGAGAAAGCAATAGCTGTTGCACCGTCTGCAACACGATGATCGAATGACATCGATAGCGTCATAATATGCCCTATAACAATCTCATCATTTTCATTAACAATAGGTCGCTTTTTGGTTTTATGAAAAGCAATTAACGCAGTCTCTGGAAAATTGATAATCGGTGTTGCTGCAATGCTACCTAAAGGTCCAACATTACTAATTGTAATAGTGCTATTTTGCATTGCTGACAGATGTAGAGAACCAGCTACAGCTTTTTGGGTTAAGTCTTTGATTTCGTGATTTATTTGCTTGAGAGATTTTTTATCTGCATCATGGAGTACAGGAACAATAAGTCCATTTTCTGTGTTGGTGGCTAGGCCAATATGATAGGTTTTCTTGAGGAGTATCCGACTGTTTTCTTCATCAAGTTCGGCATTGAATATCGGAAAATCCTTTAATGAAATGACAAGCGCTTTCAAGAGAAAAGCAGAAACACTTATAGAATTACCCGCTGCTTTTAATTGTTCTTTCATTTCTAATAGATTAGTCATATTCACTTCGTCAAAATGGGTTACATGTGGGATTGTAAAGAGTGATTTCTTCATATTTTCTGCAATTTTTTTTCTGATTCCTCTATAAGGAATTTCTTCTGAGTGAGATGGAGCATTAAGTTTTTCAGCTATAAGCTGTTTTGGTTCTATCTTCTTGTTGGTATTATCTAGGAAACTAATAACATCCTCCTCTGTAATTCTTCCAGAAGGATCTGAAGGGATTATATCCTCTAGGTTTATATTATGTTCCCGGGCAATTTTCCTTGTATAAGGTGTAGCAAGTACTCTCTTATAAGTAAATTCAACCGAGTTCTCTTCTATTTTTGAAGGATTACTGCTGCCGTTTTCTTTAATTAAACCCTTTACTGGCTGACTTTTCTGTGAATGATCTCCACCGGCACTTTCTAAGGAAAGAAGACTTGTTCCTACTTTTACCGTCTCACCCACAGCAATTTGAATCTCTTTAACTATACCTGTACAGGGAGAAGTAAGTTCAGCGACCATTTTATCAGTTTGAACTTCCACAAGAGGCTGGTCAGTTTGCACCATGTCTCCGACTTTAACTAAATAGTGGGTGACTTCCCCTTCAGTCATTCCCTCTCCAATATCATGTAACTTAACATCAATCATTCATTTCCCTCCTTAAAAATGAATTACTTTCTCAATCCCCTCAAGCACTCTTGCAGGGGTAGGTAGATAATGTTCTTCTAAAGTAAAGAAAGGAACCGGTACATCAAAACCTGTAATTCGCTCAATTGGTGCTCTTAAATAAAGGAATGAGGTATCATTTATAATGGTCACTATGTCATTGCCTAACCCACCTGTAGGATGAGCCTCATGAATGATTACCGCTCTGGTTGTTTTTTGTACGGAATCGGCAATTGCTTTCCTGTCTATTGGATAAAGTGTCAGGAGATCTATAATTTCACATTGTATTCCTTGTTTGTCTGCTAGCTCAGCAGCTTTTTTTGCAACAGATACCATTGCTCCCCATGCAATGAGTGTAACATCTGTCCCTTCACGTATAATCTTGGCTTTACCAATTTCCACCTTATATTTGTTTAAAGGAACTTCTTCTCTTATGGAGCGATAATTTTTCATTGGTTCTAATACAAGCACTGGATCGGGATCTTCCATCGCTGCTATCAGTAAGCCCTTTGCATCATAGGGACTTGATGGGCACACAACCTTGATTCCCGGCATATGAGTAAATAAAATCTCTGTGCTATCAGAATGGATTTCAGGTGCACGAATACCAGCTCCATAAGGTGCTCTGATTACCATAGGAACTGTGAAACGCGACATAGATCTCATTCGAATTCTCGAAGCATGGGTCATTATTTGCTCGTATGCTGGATAAATAAAGCCTAAAAATTGAATTTCTGCTATAGGTTTAAAACCATTTACAGCTAAGCCGATAGAAGCTCCTATTATTCCTGACTCAGAAAGTGGTGTGTCTATTACTCTATCAACACCAAACATTTCTTGTAGGCCCTCTGTAGCACGGAAAACTCCTCCATTTTTCCCGACATCCTCACCAAGCACAATTGTCCTTTCATCCTCTTCTAAAAGGACTCTCATTCCATCGTTTATAGCTTGAATTAATGTCATCTGTTTCGCTGTTTCCTTAGTAGCACTGGTTTGTCTTAGTTGCGTCATAAATTATTGCCTCCCTAAATATGCAAGATATGCATCTTTTTGTTCTACTAATTGATCAGGCATTTCAGCAAATACATGATTAAACACATCTTCAACATTAGGTGGCGGAAAGTTTTCCATTTCTTCTATTGCAGCGTCTATTTCGTTGCTAATTTCCTCTTTAGTTGCTTGTATCCATTCTTCATTCCAATAGTCATAGTTCTTCATAAATAACTCAAATCTATATATGGGATCTACTATATTTTCTCCTTGTGAAGCATTTCTGTATTTAGAGGGATCATCTGCAGTAGTATGGGCCCCTTTTCTCCAAGTCACCGCCTCTATTAGAGTAGGCCCATGACCTGCTCTTGCATATTCAATTGCTTTTTGCGTCTCAAAATAAACGGCGAAGCAGTCGTTCCCATCAACTCTAACACCGGGCATACCATATGCCATTGCTTTTTGAGCAATAGTTTCGGAATTCATTTGTTTCTCAGTAGGAACAGAAATTGCAAAACCGTTATTTTGATTGAAGAAGATGGCAGGTACTTTAAAAACAGTAGCAAAGTTCAAACCTTCATGGAAATCACCCTCGGAAGTAGCCCCATCACCAAAGTAAGCAATAGCAATATTTTGTGTACCCTTTCTCTTTTCTGCCCATGCAGCACCTGCTGCGTGAGGAAGCTGAGTAGCAATCGGCACTGCTGGAGGGAAAATATTCCTTGTTTTAGGTGATACACACCCTTCCAATCTCCCATTCCAATAAAGGAATGTTTTCGCCATACTTTTACCAAATGTTAAAGTTGCTCCATGATCTCGGTAGGTGGGAAAAACCCAATCTTCTTCCTTTAAAGCAAGTGCACTTCCTACCTGTGAAGCCTCTTGCCCCTCGAAAGGAGCGTAGGTTCCTAAGCGGCCTTGTCTTTGCAAGTTAATTGCTTTTCGATCAAAAGTTCGAATTCTGAGCATATGAAAATAAAGTTCCTTTACCAAACCTTCCTCGATTTGCTCATTAAAGCTTTCATTCAGAAGATGGCCTTTTTCATCTATTATTTTCTTCATAGGATAATTTTGGTTCACTTAACTTCCCTCCAATCACTTATTTACGGATACTCCACTTTGGTTTAAGTGGTGCTGAATAAAAGTTATTGCGAGTTTTTCTATTCTCAATACGCTTTTCACACATAGCATTTGCCGCTTCATCTGTTGTATTTCCGGTAAGGGATGCCTCCTTAAATACTTCTAATAAGGTATGATATATTTGCTTCGTTTTTGCTAGAACACGTTCATGATTAATGCCATAAAGCTCGTCAGCAACTTGAATAAGACCACCTGCATTTACAATATAGTCAGGTGCATATAATATTCCTTTTTCTTTAAGCATTATGCCATGGCGATCTGCTAGCAATTGATTGTTCGCTGAACCTGCAATAGCCTTTACTTGCAACTTAGGAATGGTCATATCATTAATAATGCCCCCTAATGCACACGGCACAAAAATATCGGCGTCAACCGAGTAAATTTCTTCATTAGGTACAATTTTCAATGTTCCCTTTAAATCAGATGAAGCTAGTTCAATAGCATGGAGACTTTCATTATTTATGTCAGAGACAAAAATGTTAGCGCCCTCCTCGAGTAAGCTTATAGCAACTTTATAGCCTACTTTTCCTAAACCTTGAATTGCATAAGTTTTAGTGCCGAGTTCTTCGTTTCCAAAAAGCGTGAAATTAGTTGCTTTTAATCCATAGAGTACTCCGGATGCTGTAGGTATCGAGGAATCACCACCACCACCATAAGCCTTGGGGAGTCCATTTACGAAATTTGTTTCTCTCATCGCATGGATAAAATCTTCCATAGTAGTTCCCATGTCAGTTCCTGTAAAAAACCGTCCTCCAAGTGAATTTACAAATTGACCAAAAGCACGGAACAACTCAGGTGATTTATCTTTTTTAGGATCACCAATGATAACTGCTTTTCCTCCGCCAAAGTCTACATCAGCTGCAGCACATTTATAAGTCATACCCTTTGAAAGTCTAAGAACATCTTCTAATGCTTCCTCCACACTGTTGTAGGGTTGCATACGACAACCACCGAGCGCCGGCCCAAGTGCAGTATTATGAATAGCAATAATTGCTCGTAAGCCCGTAGCAGGATCATTACAAAACACAACCTGTTCATGGGAAGCCATTCGATCGAAAAGCTCAAATTCTTTTGTCATTGATAAGCTTTCAGCTAGCATTAAATCCGTTCCTCCTTAGGAATCTTTAGAATGTATCCTCAAGTGGAAGCCTCTTTCCACTTTGTTTTTATCGTATCTTTTAACAAAATTACTTGAATTACCTCACCAAGACCAACAGTACCTTTTTCGTTCTCTGCAACCACGGTGGTTATGACCTTATTGTCTCGAAGTTCTGTAACAGTTGCCGTTATAATAATAGTGCTTCCGAATGGAGCAGCTGAAGTATGCTTTATTTTTACTGCGGCTCCCATTCCTTCCTCATTTGCATTTAAATAGGGTAAAATGATTTTCCTCGATACCCATTCCATATGATATGTCATAGCAACAGTCGAATAGACAGGATGGACTACCTCTCCTTCAAAAGCAGCAAACATCCTCTCTGAAACTGTTATTTGTATTTTTTCTTTCCTCCCAATCTCTAATCCTTTTAACAAATTGTTCACCTTCTCTGTAAGTTGTTTAACTCAAAAAGAAAACAGCCTTAATGGAAGCGCTTACACTTACTAAAAAATAAATCTCCTTTCTTTAAACTTATTTAGGAGAACTTGCGTTAAATATTTACAAATATCATATATCATTTTATATATTATTACAATATCTTATCTGAATTTTATATATTATCTGATTATATAATTATCTGAAATATCTTTTTTATTTATTGATTTCATATATCAAATGATATACAATTCGTTTATTATGGATACTATTATGAATAAACGTCAATACGCGTACAAAGTGATTAGAACAAGAATTGTAGATGGTACTTACAGCCCTGGACAACGAATCGTCATTAACCAAATTGCAAAGGAGGTCGGCTCTAGTCATATCCCAGTTAGGGAAGCAATCCATCAACTAGAATCAGAACAGTTACTTGAATTCAGGCCAAATGTTGGTGCAATAGTAAAAGGAATTGATAACCGACTATATCAGGAATCTTTGGAGGTACTCGCATTATTGGAGGGCTATGCTACTTCAATTAGTGCAACCAATATCACTGCTCATGGCCTTTCAAAATTAAAAGAAATAAACCTTGAGATGCAAACTATGCTTGAAAACTATGAATTGGACAAACTAGGAGCACTAAATAGAGAATTCCATTTTCATATTTACTCGTTCTGTCCAAACCAATTACTAATCAAGAATATCGAAGAGACTTGGGGACGTTTAGATATAGTAAGACAGGCAGGCTTTACCTTCTACCCTAAGAGAACACCTCAGTCAATCGAGGAACATGCATACCTTATAAAATTAATGGAGAGCAATGCAAGCAGCTTGCAAATTGAGGAATATGCAAGGAATCATAAACTAAAAACACTTGAGGCCTTTAAACAGAGAAATTAACAACGTCGACTTCATATTGTCGGCGTTTTTATCTTTCCCTTGTTAGCATTTTAAGTTCCTCTAATGCTTCTTGCCATTTATGTTCTGCTTCTAGTATCATTTTATTGAACAGCTCTTCAACGGAAGGTATGTTATCTATTAAACCAGCGATTTGACCACTGTTTAAAAAACCGTTTTCCAGGTCTCCCTCTATTGCACCCCGTTTATGATGCGACTCCGTCATGCTTTTCTCATAATCCTGAATAGTCATCCCACGTTTTTCAAGATCAATAATTTTACTAGCATATGGAGTTTTTAATACTCTTCGTATCCTCCCCACACTACGACCAACCAGTATTGTATCTACATCCCCAGCTTCAAGCAGTCGTTTTTTATAATTTTCATGAAATGGAGCTTCTTTTGTTGTAATCAATCTAGTTCCAAGCTGTACTCCACTTGCACCAAGCGATATCGCTGCTGCTAACCCCTTTCCATCCCCGATCCCCCCTGCTGCTATAACAGGTAATTTCACTTGTTTAACTATTTGGGGTACCAAGGTAAAAGTAGTCAGCTCTAAATTAGAATTAATACCTGCTGCTTCAAATCCCTCAGCAATTAAAATATCTGCCCCTGCCTGTTCTGCTTTAAGTGCGTGTTTAACAGAAGCTACTAAGGCCATTACTAAAATACCGTGTTTATGCAATATAGGTATATAAGGGGCAGGGTTTCCGGCAGAAAGAGTAACAATAGGAATTTTATGTTTTATAACAAGTTCAATAAGCTGAACCACATAAGGAGAAACATTAATTGCAATATTGACTGCAAAATTTTTCGAAGTTCTTTTCTTTGTTTCTAAAATTATTTCTTCTACTTCACTTGGAGACATCGTTCCACATCCAATGGTCCCTAATCCCCCTGCCTCAGTCACTGCAGATGAAAGCTGTGCATTGCTTATGTTCCCCATTCCGCCTTGAATAATAGGAAAAGTAATATCTAACATCTTACAAACGTATATCATTTTTTATCCACCCCTATTAAAATATGTTATATTATAATTAGTAGAATGACAATTGTTAAAATTAAAAAAGGAGTGAATTATTTGATTATTTCGTTTAAAGGGCACACCCCAAGTATAAGTGGTACAGCCATGATTGCACCAGGAGCTAAAATAATTGGAAATGTACGAATAGGAGATGAGTCTACTATTTGGTTCAATGCCGTATTACGGGGTGACGAGGCACCTATTACTATTGGTAAGAGATGTAGCATACAGGATAATTCGACAATACATTTGTATGAAGACGCGCCAGTAATTATAGAAGATGAAGTAACTGTCGGACATAATGTTATTCTCCATGGATGCAGGGTTGGTAAGCGATCTATTATAGGAATGGGCTCTACTATTTTAGATCATTCCGAGATTGGTGAAGAATGTATTGTAGGGGCAAACACCTTAGTTCCTTCTGGCAAGAAATTCCCTCCACGCTCTTTAATCGTTGGCTCGCCTGGAAAAGTAGTAAGAGAGTTAAATGACAAAGATATAGAGCTAATTCAGCTATCTATAGACACCTATGTACAAAAAGGCTATGACTACCGAGAAATATTTGAAAATAATTTGGTATAACTAGTTATCAAATTATTTTCAATTAAAGTTGCATAAAAAACAAGGTCAGTTATGAGTTAAAACTAAAAGCAGGGGATTTTTTTCCCCTGCTTTTAGTGCGCCGTTATATTCCGTCAAAAAGATTCCCTAATGCCCTAACAAGACCTCGCAGTATCCAAAACAATAAACGAAAAGGTAAAAAAAATAGTTCAGGAATCCAGAAAAAAATGTCCCCAAAAACATCTGCCCAAGTATATTTATCTTGTTGACGTTTTCTTTCTGCTCTCTTTTCTTTTTTACGCTTCCATCGCTCACTCATGTAAAATACCCTTCTTTCGTAGGCCCTTATATTTTAAATTAATTTACGAACTACTATTAAAAAAGTTTCTAACAAACGTTATGTATTTTAATTAGTCATAGCTTCGGAATTATAAAGTAAATTCAAGAACCTCTCTAAGATCCTTTACAATATAGTTTGCTTTCTCCAGTTCCTCTGGCTGAGAGAAGTCAAATTCAACTCCAATTGCGATCAAGTTATTATCTTTCGCTGCATTTATATCCGATGAGCGATCACCAATTACATATCCTGATGTAATTTGATTTTCTTTCAATACTCTTTCTACTAGCTCCGATTTATTGCCGGATGCAACAGTTTGTATACTATACACTTTCTTAATATACTTTTCCAGATCATATGTTTCGACTATTGCCTTCAAGTATTCTTCCTGTCCATTGCTAGCGATGAGCACCTCGTAGTCCTTGCTTAAAGTCATTAAAAGCTTTTCTGCATGTGGATAGAGTGCACCCTCGTTGTTTTTGATCAAGGCGATTAGTTGTTTATGAAAATATTCATTACTCTTTTCTCGAATTTCGTTAGAATGCTTTGGGCAAAGAGTTTTCCAAACGGTAGGAAGTGTAACGCCCATAATTTCTCGGTACTTTTCTATTGGCGTATCTTCGTTCCATAAATCTTGCTCTCTTAACATATTAAAAGTTTTTTCTAATGCAGGCTCTAATATTAAGTTTGTTTGAAATAACGTTCCGTCCATATCAAAAATACAGCATTTTTTCATTATTCTCCTCCTCATATCTTATATAACTAAAACCGAACCTATTAAGATTCGGTTTTCAAGCACTATTCCTTTAAAAGTGGGTGGTAGTTAGCATCATATTTTACATCTTTTCGTTGAAGGTCATTATCTGCTTGAAAAACTTCTTCAAAAAATTCGCTTGCTGAAGGTGCCAGTAATTTATAATATTGCTCGAATAAAAGTGCAGCATGATTACCACTCCATATTTCAGGTAACAGGTCCTTTGGAAGACCCGGATCAATAAATAGGAACTTCCGATATTCATGAACTAATCTAGTCCTTTCTACAAAACATTCAGCTAATGACATTTTCTTATCATTCATCATACTTTGATGAACTATATATTGTTGGCTATAAGTGGTTATAAACTCTTTATATCTTGCTTCTATTTCTAAGAGTGGCCAGCTTTTTTCCACCAAAGCCTTGTTCTCTTTTGGACCTTTATATTCTGAAACAAAAAAATCAACATATTCATTTATATCATACTTCTCTATTAAAAATTCTACTTCATTATCTAGATTATTAGGAGATATCCAACAACCATTTGGAAGCTGCCAAATCCGCTCCACAACAACTCCTTACGAAGCTCATCACGTATCTGCCTTTTTTCTTCAGGAATTGTATACATTAATATGCGCCATTTACCATCCCATTCATTGGGCATCAGCTTAAAGATTCGATTCGCAGCTTCTTCCATTCTTAATTTACCTCGTTTGGTAAGAAAATAATAGCTTTTGTTTCCTACTTTCTCAGATTCTAACCATCCCTGTTTCATCATTCTAGAGACAGCTACGCGGACTGATTGTTCATTATGTCCAAATTCCTTGAGAAGGCGAATAAGGCTACCGATCCATATTTTATTGCCATAGTGTCTTATATAATCGCCATATATCGTAAAGATCATTGACTGTGTGTTAGACATACTATCATTCACTCTTTTCTAATTTACCTACTAGAAATATATCACAAATTCTAAATTATTTCACTATTTTGTTATAAGGATATACTAATTATTTCCCTGAAAATAATTTAATTTTCTGTATTTATAAACCTCATATAGATTAAACAAATTTTATTGTTAAAGCATTTAATCTAGAAATATACTACATATTTTATAGTACGAATTATTGTTAGGGTGAATATAAAAATAAAATCATTAGTTTATTTAGGCATTAGAAAAACATCTCTTACAAACGGTACGTCAAACGCACATAGAGATGTTCTTGTATTTTTATTCGGACTTACTGAATACCTTCAAATATTGCTGAAATTCCCTGACCTACACCTACACACATCGTAGCGAGGCCGTATTTTGTTTCTCTTTTTCTCATCTCGTAAATAAGTGTGGTCACAATTCTTGCTCCACTAGCACCTAAGGGATGTCCGAGTGCAATTGCACCTCCGTTTACATTAACGATTTGTGGATCTAGCCCTAGTTCCCTTATACATGCCAGTGATTGAGAAGCAAATGCTTCATTCAATTCTATTAATCCGATATCCTCTATTTTTAAACCTGCACGTTTCAAAGCCTTTCTTGTTGCAAATACGGGTCCAAGTCCCATGAGAGCTGGTTCTAGACCGATAGTTGCAGCAGCAACATATCTTGCAATAGGCTTTAAGTCTAATTCCCTTGCTTTATCTGCACTCATTAGAAGTAACCCAGCCGCACCATCGTTAACACCAGATGCATTTCCTGCTGTCACAGTACCACCCTCAAAAAGAGGAGCTAATTTTTTTAACTTTCCTAAGCTTGTTTCTGGTCGGGGGTGTTCGTCGGCCACAACCAATACTTCTTCTTCTTTATGATTTGTAAACCTCACAGGAATTATCTCATTTAAAAAACGATTATCCTCCATCGCGTTTTTAGCTCTTTGTTGACTTTCAAAGGAGAAGATATCTTGATCCTCCCTAGATATTCTGTGCTTCACAGCAACATTCTCAGCAGTCTTTGGCATTGAATCAGTTCCATACAACTCTTTTAACAATGGATTTATAAATCGCCATCCAATCGTTGTATCTACAAGCTCCATATCTCCTCTTGGAAATTCTTTCGTAGGCTTAGCCATTACGTAAGGAGCACGAGTCATACTCTCTGTTCCGCCGGCAATATATATATCACCATCTCCTACTGCAATTGCTCGAGCTGCATAAAGTATTGCATCTAAACCTGAACCACAAAGTCTATTAATTGTAGTGCCACCAACCTCTAACGGTAGTCCTGAGAGTAACGAAGCCATCCTCGCTACATTACGATTATCCTCCCCAGCTTGGTTGGCATTTCCTAAAATAACTTCTTCTATTTGATCGACTGGAAGTCCTTTATTTCTTTCTATAAGTCCCTTTATAACAAAGGATGCTAAATCATCTGGCCGTATACTTTTTAAACATCCATTATACCTACCGATAGGAGTGCGTACAGCATCTACAATTACAACTTCTCTCATTTCTTATTTCACTCTCCCTCTTCTGTATAACTATAAACACCCCTGCCCGTCTTTCTTCCAAGCCGGCCAGCTTTAACGTATTGTTCAAGTAAAGGCGCTGGCCGATATTTTTCACCAAGCTTTTCATGTAAATACTTTAAATTATTTAGTCGAGTATCTAATCCAACAAGATCACCGAGTTCAAAAGGTCCCATTGGGTAATTCAAGCCTAATTTAATGGCTTTATCAATTTCTTCCGGAGTACCTAAGCCTTCCTGAAGCATATAGAATGCTTCATTACCAACAAGCGCACTTATTCGACTAGTAATAAACCCTGGAAACTCTTTAATTACCACCGTTTCCTTGCCCATCTGCTTAGCAACTTTTTTTATAATTTCCACGGTATCATCACTAGTTTCTAGCCCCCTCACTAGTTCTACCAATGGCATTTTATGTACTGGATTAAAAAAGTGCATAGCAATTGTCTTATCGGGACGTTTAGCGAAGGATGCAATTTCTGTTGGGCTCATAGTAGAGGTATTAGTCGCAAAATAACATTCTGCTTTAGCATGTTCTTCTATTGTCTCAAACACTGTTCTCTTAATTGCAGCTTTCTCAGGAACAGCTTCTATTACTAAATCAGCTCCTTGCACCGCTAAAGTAAGTTCTAATTCATAACTAAGGTTACATAAATATCTTTCTGCCATTTCAGTAGTTAGTTTTTCTTTTTCAATACCTTTTTCAAATAAAGCCTCGATTTCTTGCTTAGCTTGTTCTAAGGCTACTTGATTGTTGTCGACAACTGTCACCTCATAATTAGACAGAGCTGCTACATAGGCAATTCCTCGTCCCATTACACCGGAGCCTACAACAACTATATGTTTAACCAAAAACAGCACCTCCCCATTTTGTTTATGTAGAAAAAAGACAGGAACCATCTTTAAGCTCCCGCCCTTTTAATGTATTTCTTTAAAGCCCCAAAGGATTTAATGGACGGCTTCCATAGTAAGATAAGATACTCTTAGTTTCTGTGTACAGATCTAACGTTTCGATGCAAAGCTCTCGTCCAAAGCCTGATTGCTTGTATCCGCCAAAAGGAGTTCCTGGAAATGCTGAAAACGGACAATTCACCATTACTATACCTGCCTTGATCTGATTAGCAACTCTTGTAGCTCTTGCTCCATCCTTTGACCAAATAGCAGAGCCAAGTCCAAAAGTAGTATCGTTAGCTAATTTAATCGCTTCTTTTTCATCTTTAAATTTCATTACGACCACAACCGGCCCAAATATCTCTTCTTTTACTACGCTCATCTCGTGATTTACGTTAGAAATTATAGTCGGCTCAAACCAAAAACCATTCTCAAATCCTTTTGGAGAACATGTATGGCCTCCTGCTATAATCTCTGCCCCATCCTTTATCGCTGATTGAACATATCCATTTATCGTATCCAACTGTGTTTGGTCTATAATAGCACCAACATTTGTTCCTTTATCAAAAGGATCTCCTAATTGAAGTCTTTTTGTCTTTTCTAGAAACTTACTTACAAACTCTTCATAAATATCTTCTTGCACATACAAGCGAGAACGAGCTTCACAGGATTGACCTGAATTATAAAAAATCCCAAATAAAGAGCCATCAACAGCTGCATCAATATCCGCATCAGCAAACACTATACTGGGGGACTTTCCTCCAAGTTCTAGAGTTACCCGCTTCAAGCTTTCAGAAGCTTTTCCCATAATGTCTTTCCCTATAGGGGTAGACCCTGTAAAAGCAACCTTATCCACTTCGGCGTGCTCTACTAAATAATTTCCAATTTCTGAGCCTGAACCAGGGACAATGTTGACAACTCCTGGTGGAACACCTGCCTCCAAACAAATTTCACCTAGTATTATGGCGGTTAATGGAGTTAAAGATGCTGGCTTCACGATAACAGAACAGCCTACAGCTATTGCTGGCGCTATTTTCCATGCAGCCATCATCAGTGGATAATTCCAAGGTATAATTTGTGCACAAACTCCAACAGGTTCTTTTTCTGTATAGTTATGAAACTGACCTGGCACATTATTGACAGAACCTCGGTGTCCAACAATTGCACCCGCATAAAACTCAAAATCCTCAATAGCTTGGGTTACTTGACCTTGAGCAGCGTGAAGCGTCTTTCCAGTATCTAAAATCTCTAGCTCCACTAACTCATTGAAGCGAGAGCGCATAATTGCAGCAATTTTATTTAAAATCTGTGCTCTGCGACCTATAGGATACATTTTCCACTTACCGTGATCAAAAGAGTTACGCGCTGCTGCAATTGCCTTTTCTGCATCTTCCTTGGTAGCCTTAGCAACCTCAGCTACAAGTTCTCCGTTAGCTGGGTTAAAGGTTTTAATTGTTTCACCCTTCGAGCCTTTCATCTTTTCTCCATTTATTATTAAATGATAAAATGCTCTTTTTAGAGACTCTTTTTCGGTTTTATCGTCTTTAATAGTTGTCATGAATAAGACACTCCTTATTTTCCTGAAAAAACAGGTTTTCTTTTTTCTAAAAAAGCTTCGATACCCTCCAGATGATCATTGGTTTGTCCTGCTATTCGCTGTGATTGTGCTTCAAATTCTAGATACTCCTCTAAAGGCATTTCTGTAATCGCTTTCATTGAACGTTTTATAAGGGCAACTGCTTTAGAAGGCAAGCTAGCTAAATGTTCAGCAAAATATGTTAACTGATCTTCCCACTCCTGAACCTCAATAATTTTATTGGCTAAACCTAGGTTAATTGCCTGCTGAGCTGAAACTTTTTCACCTAAAATTGAGAGTTCTAATGTTTTAGCTACGCCTATTAACTGAGATAAGTAATACATATTCCCACAGTCTGGTACGAGACCTACATGGATAAAAGCATTTAAATAGCTACCTTTTTCGGAAATTAGACGGAAATCACAGGCTAAGGCCAAACTAAAGCCGGCACCAGCAGCCACCCCGTTTACCGCTGCAACAATTGGCTTTTCGCATAAACTAATCTGTCTTAGCATCGGATAATACGATTCTCTTAATAGGTTTCCATAATCCATCTGAGCATCCACTTCAGTTAGATCCTGTCCAGAACAGAAGGCTCTACCTTCTCCAGTCAAGAGAATACTACGTACTTCTTCCGAAGAAGACGCGGTTTTAAATGCAGCTTTTAACTCTTCATTCATCTTAGCGTTAAATGCATTGAGCTTATCTGGTCTGTTTAAGACAATCCAAGCTACATTATTTTTCACAAAATATTTAATGGACTCGTACATATTCACTCCTCCCTATTTCCCTTGGTAATTTGGTTTTCTTTTTTCAACAAACGCACTCATTCCTTCTTTTTGATCCTCTGTGCCAAATAGTAAATAAAAGTTTTTTCTTTCATACTGCATCCCTTCATGGAGTGAGTAATCTATTGCCTTGTTCACAGAATCTTTTATAAGTCGCAAAGAAATAGGTGGTTGTGAAGCAAGAATGGTAGCCAACTTCATTGATTCTTCCATTAGTAGCTCACTCGCTACAATTTTATTGATAATGCCATTGTTCAAAGCTGTATTTGCTGAGATCCGCTTTCCGGTCCATAGCCATTCCAAGGCTTTTGTTCTTCCTACTAACTTAGTAAGTCTTTGCGTACCTCCAGCGCCAGGCATTACTCCAAGCCCTACCTCAGGAAATGAAAACTCTGTCCCAGCTGCAGCTATTAAGAGATCACATGCTAGAGCAAGCTCGAATCCACCCCCAAAGACATAGCCCTTTACTGCCCCAATAATCGGTTTTTTAATAGTTGCTAATCGATCCCAATCAGAGAATTGATCTAATAATTCTAGACTAATAGGATTATCGCCCATCATTTCTTCAATATCAGCACCAGCTGAGAAGGCCTTCCCATTTCCAGTAAGGACTATAACTCGAATGTCTTCATGACTTTCAAACGCTAGTAATGCTTCTAATATTTCACTAACCATTTTTCTATTTAAGGAATTAAGCCGTTCGGGTCTATTCAATTCAATTATCCCAACTTGGTTCTTCATTCTAGTTTCAATGAATCGGTAAACCATTAAGAATCCTCACCTATCATAAGAGTTACCAAGTTTCCTGCAAACCCCATTAAATCTTTACCTGATGCTTTTCCTTCAGGAGAATTTAATCCTGCTTTCAAGGAATCTAAATCATCATATATCATCTCGCACATTAAATAATATTTAGGGTCTCCACCCATTGGAGAATTCGTAAATTTTGTGACCTTCATCTCCTTTAAGCCTGGAATTTGTTCTGTAATAGGAGCATGAACCTTAAAATAGTGGTCATCAAACTCCTGTTTGTTCTCTGGGTGTTTATACATCGCTATCAATTTAGCCATTGGATTTCCTCCTTTACATAAATGTAGAAATAGGTTTCATTGCTTCAAATACATTTTTGCAGCTTTTACAATATAAGATGCTTCTGCAGGCGGTTGGACCAAATATATTTTCCATGGATATATAAGTAGATCCGCAATAGGCACATTCAACCTCCCATGAATTTTCCCCTTCCTTAAATAGTGGAGGAGGTGATATTCCAAACTTCCTTAAGTTGGCATGCCCTTGCTCTGTTATTCGGTCCGATGTCCAAGGAGTATGAAAAACAAAATCTACTTCAGTCTTTCCTACTCCAGAAATATTCTCTAAAGCAGCCTTTGTATTTCCTTTGATGATATCTAAAGCAGGACACCCTAAAAATGTGGGAAGTAAATGGACCTTTACTGCTTCTTCCTCAATAATAATTTCTTCAATCATACCGAGATCCACTATGCTTACAGAATCTATTTCTGGATCCATTACTTGATATAGAACTTCCAATATGGACTCTTTAGTAACAGTTGAGCTTTTTAACACATTTGTCACCTCTCTCCATTTAATCCTTACCAAGATGCTGCTGGATCAATAC
This sequence comes from Psychrobacillus sp. FSL K6-2843, assembly GCF_038626375.1. Lineage (NCBI taxonomy): Bacteria > Bacillati > Bacillota > Bacilli > Caryophanales > Bacillaceae > Psychrobacillus > Psychrobacillus sp. FSL K6-2843. The sequence continues at coordinate 2,188,671 of NZ_CP152021.1, forward strand.
TATATACTTCTGAAAGAGTTTTAAGCGCTTCATCCAAGTCTTTTAAATGTTCTCCATTTCGCCCGTTCTTCTTAGGTATAATCGGAATATTAGGCTTTTCAATCTGAAGAGACTCAAAAATGGGAGATAATCTCTTGTTCCATCTTTCCTTTAAAATTTCCTCAGTTTCAATTAGGTGATGTTTTTCTATAATCTCTTTATCTATGCCATATGAAAAAAAATCGGAAAAGTCATCACTCACTTGTAAGATTGCATGCATCATTTTCTTTTTGGCAACATCCGTTGAGGATAATAATTGTTTGAACCATATTTCCCAGTGTAACAGGTGATAAAAAATTTCCATTTTTACCTTCAAGGCTATATCTGCTAACGGTACATATGAACTTGCACACAAGGAATCTACTTTGATTTTTTTAGCCGATATATAAAAATAACTTCTAACAACTTGTAAGGCCCAATCGTATTGTGGGGTTTCCATGTATGTTCCCTTACCGTTAGCTCTTTCTGTAAGAACACTATTTTTCCTAGTGGAAGTAGGCCGAAGGTGAGCAAGAAGGTCTGCATTTCCTACTCCGAAATCTTCTAAAAGTTTATAATACATGGCAGCATGCCCCATGCTGTCCTGGCTAATAGAAGAGGAGGCAACGTCTTCTTCTATGTGAGGTGCGAGGCCTAGCCATTCAGAACCACGATAGGCAAACATAAAATCATCATCCGCCAGTTGAAAAAGAAGACTCTGCGTAGCGTCCTTATATTCCTGGCTCATCTCCTCACTCATTTACGATCTCCTCCCCACGATAGTATTTCTTTTTCATCCAAAATTTGTTGCTCGTATTGGCGCCATTTTTTCTTTAGATAACCATAGCCTTTTGTTGTGCGATATTCTTTATTGTCCAATCTGGCTAGTGTTTGCTTCTCTTCATTTTCTATCTTGCGAATATGCTTTCGATTGACAATCCAAATGTCTGCTACAGGCTCCCGTCTCATGAAGTTTTCCTGAGCCATTATAAAAGCCATTTGTTCATTAGGAGCTAGCAGACTAAATTGGTGTTGAAATGCAGAGCTTGAAGTACGTTTGCTAAAGATTTCATATTCTTGATAAAAGCTCTTTTCTTCGTTCATTGTTATTTGTTCCTCCCATAGCTTACCGTAGCACTTAGCGCCTCTCTTACCCAGGCGTTATTTTCGTAAGAGGTTCTTCTAAGATTAAGACGTGCCTCTGATCTAGGACCACCATTTTTTATGACTTTCTTAAATTCGTTCCAATCAGGTTGTTGATATATCCAATTGTTGCTCTCTCTATCAAATCTTAACGTTGAATCAGGTACAGTTAATCCCAACGATAAAATACGAGGAATGTATTTATCAAAAAAAAGTTGTCTGAATTCTTCATTTGTTTTAGTTCTTATTTTGTATTTAATCGTCAAATCCTGTTTAGAGGATCCAGTGGTTTCTTTAGAGGCCGGGCCAAAAAACATAAGAAGTGGCTCCCACCACCGATTTAGTGCCTCTTGAATCATTTCTTTTTGCTCGGTTGTTCCTTCAGCGAGGGCCATAATTATAGATTCTCCGTGCTGAGCATGGAATACCTCTTCAGCACAAATCCGCTGTAACGCTCTAGCATAAGGGCCGTAGGAGGCATTAAGCATATTGGTTTGAGTTATGATTGCAGCTCCGTCTACAAGCCAGCCGATAATTCCAGCATCGGCCCATGTCTTGGTTTCCATATGAAATACATTATGAAACTTCAAGTCTCCATTGAACAAATCTTGCATCAAATCAGCTCTATTTTTTCCATAGGGTTTTAGCAAATCCTCTGTAACTCGAAGTAAGAGCTGACCATGCCCCATCTCGTCTTGCACCTTAGCCATAATACCAAGTTTTCTAGACAGGGAAGGTGCTCGCGGAACCCATTCCTTTTCAGGTAATGCTCCCATTATTTCACTCATTCCATGCATAGAAATTAATTTTATTAAAGTTATTCGATATTCCTCTGGCATCCAATCGTCTGCTTCAATTTTATCTCCTGAATGAATACGCTCCAAAAACTGAAACATTTTTTGTTGTTCTTCTTCAGAAGTTAGCACTACGTTCAACTAAAATCCTCCTTTATTCAAGCTATGCTTATCTAAAACTAGTCATAACAACGTTAAAACGTTTTCTTAAAATCAGTTACAAATAACAAGCAAACTACTAAACTTATCTATATTAAAAGTAAAGAAAATTAAATCCTCCTTTTATAAAAGATAGAGACGAAAACATATAACCATTTTTAAACGTAAAACTAAAAATAGTAATGTATTTATTACAGATTAATATTTTTGTAAATTTAAGTCAACGAAAAATTCTGAAAACTAAAAGAAAAAATTATGTTTAGACCATAAGCGCAAGAAATAAGACGATTCTTACATAATTATTTGATATGGTAAAACAAATGAAGATTACTTTTGGAAAAATTTAAATGGTATGATATTTAAGTAACCGCATGCTCCATGTTTACCAAGAAAACCAATTGGGAAGAACCGTTAGTTTAATCAAAAATAAATAGTACTTTTCACTTAAGTTTATTTAGCTATATAGTTTTTGTAGAGCTTAGAGGCATTCGGTAACTCTATAAGAAAAGTGTCCTGCTAGAGGAAAAAAATCTATCTTATTGTTTGAAAAGTATAAAATTGTTGTGTTTCAATATTGCTCATGTTTTTCTATAATGGCGATAAAAGATTGAGGCTCTTTCTTATATTTGTAAAATTAATGGAGGAGGAAACTAATGGATAAAATAAATCTATCCTTTGAGGAAATGTGGCAAAGGATAATAGCGTGTGATCATAATTATGATGGGTATTTTTATACTGCTGTTAAAACCACAAAAATTTATTGTAGGCCATCCTGCAAATCCCGTAAACCCAAGAAGGAAAACGTAGTATTCTACAAAACTAAGTCAGAAGCTGAAAAAGCAGGGTTTCGTGCATGCAAACGATGTAAGCCTGATTTACTACTAGCTCCTCAAGAGGACTTAGTCGAGCAGGTCATTTCTTTTTTAACTAATAATTATAGACAACCCTTAACATTAGAAAATATATCATTACATATGGGAGTCAGCCCTTTCCATTTAGAGCGTGTATTTAAAAAGGTTACATCAGAGAGTCCCCGCCAGCTCTTAGAAAGGATTCGTATAGAAAAGGCAGCCCATTTACTGAAGCATACAAATGCCTCAAACTTAGAAATAAGCTTGCAAACTGGATTTCAAAGCACCTCTACTTTTTATAAAGCCTTTAGAAATTCTTTTCAAAGTTCCCCAAGTGAATTTCGTAAACAATGGAGGATGATGCAAGTATGAATGAAAAAGTACAACTAAGTCAACTGAGCATTCCAACTCCACAAGACTTTAGTTTCGCTGAATGTCTGAAGCATTTAATGAAACCTGAACAAGAATGGTTGTACAGAGTTATCGACAATTCCATTTATAAGCTACTTAAAATGGATGATGAACTCATTTTGTTCATAATTGAGTGGCAACCAGGAAATATAATTGTCAAATTCCCTCTTACTCAACCATCTACTATACAAGTTAAAAAAGTTACTACATTTATTAGTGAATGGTTTGATTTGGAGAAGGACTTGAGAGATTTTTATGAACTTGCTAATAATGATCCTATTTTACGTCCAATCGTTCAAAGTTATTATGGATTACGTATAGTTGGTATTCCCCATTTTTTTGAAGCAATAAGTTGGGCTATTATAGGTCAGCAAATCAATTTAACATTTGCTTACACTTTAAAGAAGCGCTTAGTAGAAAAATATGGAGAATCGTTAGAGTATGAAGGTAACAAATATTATGTTTTTCCTTCATTAGAAATAGTTGCATCTTTAACTGTAGAGGATTTAAAACTGCTACAATTTAGTGCTAGAAAAGCAGAGTATATTATAGGAATCGCTCAGCTCATTCTACAGGGAAAGTTATCGAAGGATTTAGTACTTAAACAAAAGACATTCGAACAAAAGCATTTGTTTTTAACATCTATTAGAGGAATTGGACCTTGGACCGCAGACTATGTTTTAATGAAAAGCCTACAAGAGCCCACTGCTTTCCCTATTTCCGATGTTGGCTTGCATAACGCCTTAAAAAAACAATTAAACTTAGACCGTAAACCTACTATGGCTGAACTAAAAGAATTGGCTATGAATTGGGAAGGCTGGCAGGCTTACGCTACATTTTATCTTTGGAGGTCATTATAATGCATAGAGTAGACTTTCAATCACCGATTGGAGTATTAGAAATCTTAAGTACGATGGAGGCTATTTATGCCATCCACTTTACCGAAAGAACTGAGACAGATTTTCAATTGGATGACAATCATCCTGCTGTAGTTCATATATGCGTTAAACAATTGCATGAGTACTTTTATGGAGACCGGATGGACTTCACTTTTCCATATATTTTTGAAGGTACTGATTTTCAACAATCTGTTTGGAAGGCACTTACTAAAGTTCCATATGCCACAACTGCAAGCTACAAACATATTGCTCAATCTATAGGTAATGACCGTGCGGTTAGAGCTGTTGGGAGTGCGAACAATAAAAATAGGTTGCCTATCGTTATACCCTGTCATCGAATCATTAGCGTTGGAGGAAAGTTGACAGGTTACGCAGGTGGGCTATGGAGAAAAGAATGGCTTTTAAACCATGAACAAGCAAAATTAAAAAACAATCCTCTTAAAAGCATTAATGTAAAGAAGCCGTGACTATTGTCTCGGCTCCTTATTTCCAAACCATTTAATTTAATTTTATAAATTTACTAAAAGGGTTTGTTGAAAATCTATTGTACTCTTTCCCGTAGTCTTCTCAAAATTTTTATAAAAATCATCTAATGACTTAGATAATAATAACTCCGTTAAAACTTCAGTACCATACAAACTATCCAGTTTTTTAACTGTAAAGTATCCCTGAAGGTACACCTTATAATGCTCTAATTTAGATGGTATTGTTTTGTTTGTGTCTATTAACCGATAATCCACTGTTTCACTTAATATGTTCGGGTCGATAACTCTATCCTGATATCCTACGTACTCACTCAGCCCTTCGATAAACCAAAAAGGTAGATGCTCCATTTTGCTGCTTAATCCATTGATTTTAGCGAACTGGTGAATACGATAATGGGTATATTCATGTAATAATATTCTTTCCCATCTTTGTTCCTCGTCCATTTTCATAAGATGTATTGATTGATCCATGCGCTTATAGTAACCTACCGCTCCTGGCGATATTTCCTTAATAGCAGCTGGATCATTATATATTTCAATCGATAAAGGGTCCTTCACTTCATTTCCAAAAATCAGATCAAGTTTAGCCTTTTCTTTCTCTAAAAGAGAGGAGTACTCATTCACAGAGGCTATATTTTCTTCTGCAAAATAATAAGAAATATTCGCAATTTTTTTCTTTTCTATATCCTTTTGGATGAGGCTATTAAAGAAAATATGGAATATGCTTCCTATTTCTTTCTCTCCTGTATTTGTTATCTTAGATGAAGGAGTTATCTCTTGATAAGGCTCCTCTGCATAGTTCAACCAAATGCTTCCTCCGATGAATATGGAAAATAATAGAGTGCCAACAAAAAAGAAACTAGTCATAAGAAGATTATTAATCTTTAAGCAGATAATTTTTAAAGCAAAGAGGGCAATGAGCACGCCATATTCTAAATAGGACCAACTGGAAAATTCGATAAACATTTGCACGACAAACAATCCGACGACAATAGGTAACAACAAATACAATACTTGAATAATTAAGGCTTTCAATTTATCCTCCTAATGAATAAAAGTTCATTTGTAAGTTGCAATGTTTTCCTTGGCGTGGTTTACTCGTTTCATTCCAACCATTGTTGACAATATGTCTTTTGTATTCATTAGGAATCGCAAGATATCATCTGTGTTTTCCACATCTTTACCTAGGTTAAATGGTGCGCTGGTCGTAACGTGAATATCTAGATCCCTAGCAGCTTCTAAAACTGTCAGCGCTATCCCTGAAACTGATTGAGTTTTCCTATTATTTGCTCCAGGTAAGGAACTATTTAAGGGCACTTGGATAAATCTAAAATGATGGCTAAGCCCTCCTACCTTTCTCGCTATTTTTTCCGTTTTTTCTAAAGATATATAGCCTTTCTCATCACTATCTGTAATTAAACCCAGCCAGGTAGCCAAACCGTAAAATCGTATAGTTTGCTTTTTTACTTGTTGCTCAAAGAAATAAAATAATTCTTCAAGCATTTTGTAGAACGCCTCTTCTCCAAGAACTTTCATAGAAATTTCCGGAACATGTAAATAATAAATATCAATTGTCTCCAAACCAAGGTGTGATCTGCTTTGATTTAGTGCAAACTGAAAATAGCTTGGAGTAAGTACGTGCTTTTGATGTGCAACTGTCTGTATTTCCTTTTCTTGAATGATTTCATTTTTTAAGAGCACATATTTTAGATAGTCACTTGGAACAAGACCCGCATCTATATCACCTGGAATTAGGCCCGCCTTTGTTGAGATGACAAACTCACTTCTATCAAGTTCTTTGTTTGTTATTAGCGACTCTAGCACTTTCCCTATATCTTTCTCTGATTTCATACCACGATAATTTAGAGCGGTATCAATAAAATTCACACCATTTCTGAGGCAGTATTTAATTGTTTTTTCATACAGCTCGGAATCTTCATTTGTCATATCGCCTAAATGTGTCCCGATTGCAATTGGCGAGCAATAAAACCAAGTAGTTTCTCTATATTTTGACTCATGATTATTTAAATAATTTAATGTTTTTTCTCTGGTGGCATAACCCTTTATCATCTAATGGGCTTCTCCTTTAAATAAGATAAAGCCATATAGTAGGCATGAGCTGTAAAAAGTTGTTGGATCTCTCCATTCACGATCAATGAACCCATTTCATTCCAGTTATAAATATGAACATCTATAAATTCTGTAGGGTCGAGCTGCTGACCACTAGTATGATAAGCATCTAGAAGCAGATAGGTAAATACCTTATTGGTTTGAGTTGCCGGATTTACGTAAAATTGGCCCAATAATATAGGTTCTCGGTCTGTTGAGTAGCCCGTCTCTTCTTGAACTTCCCTTAAAATTGCTTCCTGATAGCTTTCTCCCCCTTCTGGCTTTCCAGCAGGAATCTCTAAAAATATGTTTTGAGCTGAATAGCGATATTGACTTACTAATACAATTTGTTGTTCCTTTGTAAGCACAATAGCATTTACCCAATCATCGTATTCATTTACATAATAATCTTCAATTATTTGACCATTGGGCAACTCGCATTTGTCTTTTCGTAAATTGCCAAACGGTGACTGGTACAAATAGGATGAGCTTAGCTTTTTCCATGTGTCCAATATTTTCACTCCTTAGATAATACATATTCAGGTTCCGTAGATATAGCTTTACCAATAAAAAATATAAAAGCGAGGAAGAAAGGAAAGATAATTAGTTGTCCAATAATGATAAACGCTGTTGCAGGTGATGGGTCATCTCCCCTGTAGGTTATAGGAAAAATACTAGCGAACAAAAGAATGAAAAAAATCAAATATGGAAACCACAGGAAAGAAGAAATATATCTGCTCTTTCTGTATTGGAGCCACCTGCCGTTTACTAGGAGCAGAACTGTTATCAATAATATGAAACCTAAAACATGGAGAATCATCATAAATAGGTTTACGGCGTCAGTTTCCCAATTCGTTATACGAGCTATTCTATAAAAGTTTAACTGTAATTCAAATGATATAAAAATCATAAGTGCAATAATAATGCTAACTATGTTCAGACGTAAAAAGTAATTGATACAAAAACCACCTTTATTTATTTTGCAGAGAGCTACCACATTCAGAGCAAAATTTGAAGGATTTGCCAACTGGGTGACCACAATTGGAGCAATAGACTTCCGCTTTTAATTGTCCCTCTTCCCATCCTTTGCTGGCTGCCGCCATTTGTTCACGTATTGCCTCATTGTTTATTTCTTTTAATTTCTTGTAGTTACCTACGCCTGTTAATAAAAAGCCGAAAAAGATAAGGGGTGCTCCTACGAAGAATAACCAGAAATATTGAGGCTCCTCAAAAAACTCCAGAGTAAAAAATTCAAAACAAGCAATTGCCAAGCAGCATATTCCAGCAAACATGATAATCGGACCTATAAATTTCACTACATATTCACCCCAATTTCAAAAAAATTCATAAGCACTCATTAAAATAATTAAATTCCTCTATGGAAATTGGAGCAGATAAGTTTATTTCATTATTTAAAGTAGCTATTACATCTGCTTCTCTTTTCAACCAATAGCGATAAGGTGATTCAGTTACAGCCTTCCATACAAAAAAGCCCTTTTCTGTTTCAGGAAAAGTTGAATGAGATGTTCCGCCTTGCCGCTTAGCAAAGGAAAAAAGAGAAAATTTCCCTAATGCGGGCTTTAATTATTTGTTTTTTCAAATAAAATACCTCTAGACCATATTATACAATACAATAATCATTATTTATTATAATTTTTTCATTTAATTGGGAATTATATAACTCGTTTTGCTGTTATTTCTGTTAGCGATTTAACAATGCCTACTTTTTGCATACTTGCATATTCTAACTATAAGGCTAGCTCACAAGGGAGGAACACCTAATGGGATTATTCATCAATGAATACCAAAACCCTGGGGTATTTAAAAATACGGCAGAAATAAAGGCACCTAATCAAACAGAATATCGATGTAACCACTTATCTGAGTTCATACAAGATCAAAATACTGCAAATGAAGCTTTTCTTCGAGCCATTAAAGGATTAAGAAGATCTCAATATCACTATGGTCATCAGCAAATAACTCAATCGTATGAAATGAATGCAAAACTACAGGAGTTAAAAGAACTCAATATCAAACATGAGCTTGTTGAGAAACAAGTATATAACTGGTTAGAAAAATTAGAGCTGCAAAACCATACTATACAGCTACTAATAAAAGACGAGCAATTAGGTAAAAACGATTTAACCGTTCAAATTGAAAAACTGGACGATACGCAAAATGAAATAATGTCTCGATTAGAACAAGCAGAGGTAACACAAATATGTATTGTAAATAAGCTCGAAGATCTTTCTCTAGAGAATAAGGAAGTTTTATCTCATATAGAAAAAGTAGATATTTTTAATGATGAAATAATGAATAAAGTTAATGAACAGAATCAATTCCGTCAAATAATTAATGAACAGTTTAATAATTTGGAAGATGGACAAAAGGAATTAACAAACAGAGTAGACAATCAAGAAGGATTAATGGAGAAGATTTTGCGCCAAATCGATCATGTAAGAACTTCATTGTTTGAAAGAACTAGCTTTTTAGAAGAGAAAATGGAGAAAATATATCACGCCTCCATAGCTAGCTTTCAGAAGATAAAAAACGGTTCTGAATAAACTTGAGGGGGAAAACCTATAAACCTTAGCAAATGGGTTGGTGGATTTATCATTTTCATTTTATTGATTGGTTGTGGGACTGTGGCTTTATCGAATACAAATGATAGTAACAAATTCCCATATGAAGTTACTACGGAAGTAATGGATGAAAGAGCAATGATAGAACATGCCTTCAAGTCTATTAGAAGCTTTAAAAAGTTAGGCTTTATCAAACCAGAGGATAAGCTAGACAGCACACTCTTGACCTATGACCCATCCAAGGATGTACTAAAGTATCAAGAAACATTTTACTTAAGCACCGGCTACAAATATCTTTCGTTCTCTTCTCTACTAAATTATTCGAAAGAGGATTACGAAAATTACGTTCAATCATTAGAAAATTTGAGAAGGTTATCACACGAGAGCATGGAAATTGAAATTGGTAATAATGAGGATGCCTCATTTACAACACTTTTAGGTCTTGACGGAAATGAGCTATACCATATTGATTTTCTGAAAGAGGGATTTAGTAATGATGTAGTAGATGCTGTTGGCTTGTCTTTAAAACCAGTGGAGGAAGGTGTTTTTGAACGGTTTTATGATACACTTTTAAAAGATATGGACAAAATTAAATTCCCCACAATGGATAAGGGCTATGAAGTTAAGTCAATTATATCTAAATGGATAACAGATCATATCGGTCCCGAATTAATAATCGAATATGAAAATTTTCAAAACAAAACATTCCTTTATACTATTAGAGATAGTGATCTTGTAATTGATGCTTATGACGAAAAAAGTAAATTTTTACTAAAGAATGGTACCGAGGTAAATTTATATGTATCTGCATATAAAGATGATTTTCTAGCTTATACGTGGTCTGATGGCATTCATTTTTATGAAATAACAATTGACACCCAAAAGAATAAATTGAAAAAAGAAGAAATATACAAAATAATCGAGTCTTCTCTTCAAGATAAGAGTACTTTTTCAGATTTAAGTCTTTTTAAACCTTTGAACGATTTTCCTATCTTAACCGAAAAAGATAAACAGCTACGAGAGATAATTCAGAAAGAAAATTAAAAGCGCTCGTAAAGTGTACTTTCTCCCCTAAAAGATCAAAAAGCGCTCCTAAAAATAGAAAAGTGTCTCCTAAAGGGAGCGAAAACCGCCCCAAAAGAACTTAAAGCTTCCGACATTTTTCTCCGGAAGCTTTTATTACAAGGCAAATATGAAACAATTTCTTATCATATGGAAACAAAAAAAGCACTGTTAGAACAGTGCTTTTGAAATTAAAACCGACCGATTATTTATTATTACTGAGAATGTTATCTAATTCAATCCATTGTTTCATCCTTGGCATCTCTACTGACTGATTATAAGATTGATCCATTATGAAAACTTTTGTCTGCACATCTTTTAGCGTTTCTAAAACAGCTGGCTTGTCATCAAAATAGTAATCTAGCTCTAATTTCATGATGGTTGCTATTTTTTCATCGTCTAGCATTCCACAATAGAAGTGTTCATCCTTCACTGGAAAGCCTTGCGCTTTCATCCACTCACGAGTCTGAGCACAATATTTTTTGGGGCGAGAGGTAATATAGTAAATTTCATGACCATCATTGTCTAAGGAATTTAGAGTTTCTAAAGCCCCCTCAAAAGATGGACAATCCGTAAAATAAATTTCCTCCATACACTCTCTCCACATAGCATTTCCATCTTCTTTATTTAGTCCAAATGCTTCATGGATCTCCACCGTCTGTAATGCACGGAAAACATCTAAATCCACACTTTGGTTGAGTTTCTTATTATACAAATGAAAAGCGTGCTCTCTTAAATTAATTAAAGTATCATCAATATCAAAACCAAATTTCATTTTTTGTTCTCCTACTCTTATAACATGATTGTAAATTGGGAAGCAAAGGACTGCTCCTTCTCAATTTGAGATGCTTGAATTTTTTCAATTTCTCTTTTTCTTTGAGTCGAGCAATCAAACGAATCCAATAAAGTTACGTAGTCTTTGTCTATTAACGTAGCTAAATAATCAGCATCCTTTAAAGCACTATTTAGACCAAATGCCCCAGTCGGTGTCATTGTATGTATAGCATCGCCTATCAATACTAAACCAGATGAGCCCCAGTTTTCACTTGTTGTGCTATACACATCTAATAGCACAAAATCCTTCCACGATTGAATATGCTTATGCACAGTTTCATTTAGGTCAGGAAAAGCTTCCACTAACTGTTGGATAAATGCTGTAAAGGGCTCCTTACGTAAGGTTGAAAATGAACCTTCTTCAATATTCCAGCCGACTTGTATAAAATCATTCGTTTGAGTAAATAACGATAATTGCTTATTATTGATTAACGCCATTTTGATCGATGGTTCCCATCCTTCTGGTGATGGGATTCTTGCCCATAGTAAATCATAACCGTGTTTTCGTTTATTTACCTCAATTTCTGCTTTTTTACGTACTGTTGAATTACGACCATCAGCTCCAATAATGAGCTGGCAATCTATCGTAATTTCTTGTCCATTTTGTATAGCTAAGACACCGCAATAGTTTCCAGCATCATCCTTTAGTAAATCGGCTACTCTAGTATTCATCATACATGTTAGATTTGGAAAATGAGTCCCAGATTTTATGAGGACTGATAAAAGGTTAGCTTGTGGTACATGAATGCCGAGATGACCAATCTCTGGTTGTGGTAAAATTGTTTTAAAAGGCTTACCATCCTGCCAGTACTCTAATTTTTCCATTCGTAGTAAGCCCAACTGTTCTATTTCTTCAAAAAGGCCGTATTTTTTTAGAATTGCTTCTCCCTCTTCATTAAGATGTTCTCCTCTAAAAGCTTTTCCTACTTCTTTATCTCTTTCTATAAGAGCTACATTAATATTTTTTCTAGCTAATAAGAAAGCAAGGAGAGATCCACCTGGACCAGCTCCAACAATACAAATATCGACTTTTAGATTCACTTTTCATCACCTTGCTTAGGATATGCAATTATTCGAAGGTCCTCTCCAAGCTTTTGGAACTCATCGAAATACAAATGCTTTGCAGCTATCATGGTATCCGGATTAGGACCTGTATAAGGTGTAATGGAATCTTTTCCTCCCAATACTTTTGGAGCTATATAAATATAATATTTGTCAATCAAACCAGCGTTTAAAAAGGAGGCATTTACTGCTCCTCCTCCTTCAACAAGGATATCGGTTATACCTAATCGATAAAGTTCTCGAAGTGCAGCATATAAATCTAATCCATTTGTTGCTTTGGAAACAAATATTAGCTTGACTCCCTTTGCTTCAAATGGCTTAGCTCTCTCCATTTCTACTTCGTCACTTGTTACAATAATAGTTTTAGCGGCTACTGTTTGAAGAACCTGGGAATCGATAGGTGTTCTTAAATTAGTATCCAAGATAATTCTAGTAGGATTTTTCCCTTGTTTCTCAGGAAGTCTTGTTGTCAACGCTGGGTTGTCAGCAATAACTGTGCCTACACCTACTAAAATGCCGTCTATTTCGTTTCGGAGATGATGAACTTCTTTCCTTGCACTTTCACTTGTAATCCATTTTGAATGTCCGTTATGGGTTGCAATCTTACCATCTAATGTCATCGCAAACTTAGAGATGACAAACGGCAATCCAGTAGTCATATTGTGTATAAAGCGTTCATTTAGTTTTTTTGCCTCTTCTTCCAGAACTCCAACTTCCACTTCAATGCCAGCATTACGTAGTAATTGTATCCCCCTACCGGCAACCTCCGGATTAGGATCCGTAGTCGCAACAACTACCCGTGCTACTTTGGAATCCTTTACCAAATTTGCACAAGGAGGAGTTTTTCCATAATGAGAGCAAGGCTCAAGCGTCACGTATAAAGTTGCTCCTTCCGCATGGCTTCCTGCCATTTTAAAAGCATGGACTTCCGCATGGGGCTCTCCTGCTTTACGGTGAATTCCACTTCCTACGATAACACCATCCTTAACAATTACTGCCCCTACTATTGGGTTAGGATTCGTTTTCCCTTTAGCACTAGCAGACATTTCAAGTGCTAATTTCATAAAATAATGATCTTTTTCCATACTATACTCACCTCATACAGTCAAACTAGGGTTTTCTTCTAAAATATGACCAGACTTTTCTACTTTCGTTTTCAAATAGAACTCATTCGTTTCAGTTAAACCACCCCAAAGAGGAACATGATGATCTGAAAGCAAACCATGTCCCTTTAAAGCAGCAAGCTTTCTTGGATTGTTTGTTATTAAAGTTACAGGCTTTTGTCTTAAAGACTCCAATACACGGATTGCATCTTCATAAGATCGTGTGTCATCCTCAAAGCCCAGCGCATGATTTGCTTCTACTGTGTCATATCCTTCTTCTTGTAAAAGGTAAGCAAGAGACTTGGAAAACAAACCTATTCCTCTACCTTCATGATCTGCTAAATAAAAGATGGCACCACAGCCGTGGTTTGCCACCATCTTCATCGACTCATGAAGCTGATAGCCACAGTCACATCTTTGACTACCAAAAATGTCACCAGTATGACAAATGCTATGCATACGAATTAAAGCATCTTCTTCATTAGAAAAATCACCATAAACTAGCACCGATGATTGCTGTCCAAAAGCCAAGTTAGCTGTGGAAATGGATTTTACGACGTCTTCCTTTGATAAATTTTTATCTATTTTCACCCAAGAGTACCATTTAAAAGTCGTTTCGAAATCATCTTGTTTTATAGGCAAACTTACCGGACCTACTAGGCAAAGATCGAATGCCTCATTTGTAGGTATTATGTTTATTTTATTTTGCAAAATTTGCATGGTTTCTTTTTTTATATTCATTCTCATTCTCACCTATCATTCTAATTCAATCGAATTTTATGTCTATTATATTCTGATTGTACAAATTCACTTACATAACGTAACCTAGTATAAAATTACAAGTGTTAAATGTCAAATTATCTATTCTTCCCTTATTGGTTCGCCATTTAAGTTTTTCTCTTTCAACTTATTATTTTAACACACCCCATACTATATTCTTCGTCTCTAATACTTATAAATAATATATCCATAATTGTTTGTTAAGCAAAAATCATGAAGAGACGCTTTTTCATGAGTTGAGCGATAAAACTTTTACACACAGCAATCGTCTCACATGAAAATCCTTTACTGTTGTACACTGACTGCTTATGACGCCACTATCCGTAGTGATGGTCAGAGTGAAAAACGTTCATGTTTAATTGTAAATTGCTTCATGTGAAATTTACAAATTTTGCAAAATAAAAAACTGTTCAATAAAAATTGAACAGTTTTCCAAAAATTATTTACTATAAAAATGTAACCATGCCTCGTAAATACCACCCGCACAATTTTGCGTTGCCCGAAACAATTTCGGATGGTCTTTAATTGCCAAAAGCTCTGGTTGAGCATTTGCAACAATTACGGACGGATAACCTAGACTAAGCATTTCCTCATCATTACCAGAATCACCAGCAATAAGAATCGACGCATTTGTATCTACATATTTTTCAATCACGTATGTCAAAGCAGATCCTTTTCCGCTACTTTCAGGTAGAATGTCAATGTCTCTACCTGAACTAAAGATAAACTTGTGAGGAATCTTTGAAAGCACTAACTCTTGCTTTAGCTTTTCCACGCTGTCATTATCTTCTTTTACTGTATAGGAAATTCTAGATTCATTGGGTAGTTTTTGAGGAAATATTGTTGGGTATTTAGAAACAATATTTTTAATGGCTTCTGGATCCCAATTAGATTTCATTTTATGTTCCCATTCTAAATCAACATTAAGGTCTGTGCCTACATATATACCTGTTCCCACATCCGAGATTAAAATGCTTGGCATTGGAATTTTTGCTTCTCTAATTAAATCTAAAGCGGAACCTTTATGTCTACCTGTGACATAAACCAAGGAAACCTTCTCATCAAGGCTTTCATAATATTTAAGTAATACTTTTAAATCCTCTTCACTACCGACCAGCGTACCATCAAGATCGGTGGCTAGCATTTGCGTAATCATTTGCATGTAACAAATCCTCATATGTTTTATCTATTTCTTTAGCAATGCTTGACCAGTTAAATATACGACTTGCACGTTCTGCAGCTTCTTTACCTAGTCTTTTTGCTAAAAGATTGTTTTTTAATATTTTCTTCATTGCATTAGCAAGTTGTGTAGAATCTTTTGGAGGTACTTGTAAACCTGTTTTACCGTGAGAAACAACATCTTTTAAGCCACCTACGCCTGAGGCAATAACTGGAGTCCCGCATGCCTGTGCTTCTGCAGCTACCATACCAAATGATTCGTAATAGGAAGGAACAATCACAGATGTAGCCTTAGAGAACAGCTCACTTAAGTTATGTTGAGATTGAGGACCTATAAATTCTATATATTCTTCAATTCCTTTTACTTTTTCTCTTAAACTTGGATCCGTTGGCAATAGTGTAATGGGATCTATTTCTTCTTTATCTCCACCTGCTAAAACGAGTTTAGCCTCTAATTCTGGACTTTCCTTTTTCATTTTATGAAATGCTTCTAATAGTGTACTAATTCCTTTAGTCTTTTCCAATCGTCCTGCATATACAAGTAAGGGCTTCATTCCTGCTTTTCGTTTAGAATGTGACTGGAACTCTTTTGCAACTCCAATCGAAATTACCTCAACTTCGGGATTGTTGTCTGCAAAATCTAAAATTATTTGTTTTTCAACTTCAGTTGTTGCAATAACCTTGTCAGCAGAGTTTAATATATGCTTTTCTGCTTCTAGACGAATAGGCTCCTCAACGCCTGTTGCCTGTTTTTTGGCTATGCCGAGGGAATGTGATGTATGCACAAGCGGAATACCGAATTCTTCCTTTAAAGCAAGTCCCAATAGACCAGACATCCAATAGTGTGAATGAATAACATCATATTTTTGAACAGATATTGTTTTTTTTATTTCTTCATAGAATGTTGGCAGAAGATCGTATATTTTAGTTTTAGGAATATAACCCTTATGCCCTGCAGCAAATCTTATTACTCTTGACATACTACCTAATTTTTCGATCTTTGGAGTATCTGGATTACTCCAGTGTGTAACTACATCAACTGCAATTCCTCTCCGTCCGAGTGCAAGAGTAAGCTCTTTAACGTAGTTATTTTGTCCACCCGCCTGCTTACCACCTAATGTTTCTAGAGGGTCACCATGTTCGGAGATAAATAAAATTCTTTTCCACATAAACAGCATCTCCTATCTATCTTTTTCTTAACTAAGCTATTTATATTAATACCCTTACTTTCAGACTATTAAACTATTTTTATAAAGTTTTATGTTATTTAATGCAATATTAAGATAATTAGAGACAGTCAAAGTATGTCTTGGTTTTACAAATATCAACTTTCGAAAACCTTAAGAAGATATAGAATACGGGATTGTCAGTAGAAACAAATAATTGACAAAATAAAAACGCTCAAAGAATAAATCTTGAGCGTTTTAGAAAACTAATTTTTGTTGAATGCACCCATTACTTCAATAGTTTCTGTAATATTTACGAATGCATTACTATCTACTTCTTTAATCATTTTTTTTACTTCTCCTAGTTCATATCTAGTGATAACTGTGAAGAGAACTTTTCTAGATTGTTTTGTGTAAGCCCCTTCTCCATCTAACACAGTTATACCTCGAACTAGGTTTTGGAGTAATTTTTTTTGAACTTCTTCTCCCTTTTCTGTGATGATCATAAGTGTTATTTTTACATGCTTCGTATGAATCACATCTACAACTTTACCAAATACATACAAAACCAATAATGTATACATCGTTTGTTCCCAACCGATAAAATAGCCGGAAGCCAACACAATTACACTATTCATAACGAGCATCATAGTTCCCAATGAAAAGTCTTTTTTCTTTGTTATTACAAGTCCAATAATATCTATACCACCAGTAGAACCATTAAATTTAATAATCATTCCCGTAGCAGCTCCGCCTATAACTGCACCAAACACAGAAGACAAAAGAATGTCCTCAGTCACTTGCACCACAGGAATATATTGCATAGCTAAACTGGTTAAAAAGACAGAGTACATACTATATGCAACAAATTTTTTCCCAATACTTACAAAGCCAAGGATAAAAACAGGTACGTTAAGGATAAAGATGATCCATCCAATGTTCCAGTTTGTAAGAATACCAATAATCATACCAATACCTGAAAAACCACCTAATATCACTTCATGAGGTACTAAAAAAAGATTTAATGCAACAGCCATAAATAAAGATCCTAATGTTATTACAATAAAATTTTTCATTTCTTGCTCCTTAATTTTAATCGAACTTAACTATACAACAATTTTTATAGAAAAACTTATATTTTATAAAAAAATGTTGCTATTTCTTAAGGAGTCTTCATCAAAAGATGAAAAATTGTTATCAAATGAAATTGTTTTTAAATATTATAGCTATAATAATATTTTTCCAAATATATCTTCATTTAAATCCCTTGGTCATTCATCAGCACTACTCTCCAACCATCTGGATCTTCTATTGTAATGCCTTTCTCTTCCCAATAAGGATTTTCTGGTGGCACTGAATTATAGCCCATTTTAAATAATTTATAGCATATATCATCAATTATTGTTTTATGAGGTATATAGAAGACAAGCAAATTGTCCTTTGTGGGTGCAGGACAAGGAGAGCAATCTACATGGGTTGTAAATTCCAAGTGATATGATTTGTCAGGTAAGCCAATCATCACACCATCATAACCCTCGTGCCCCTTAAAGCTTCCTACAACCTTCAATCCTAGTCCTTCAGTATAAAACTTTATATTCTTTTCCATCTTATCTGTTGGTCTCGCGATTCTAATTTGCATCAAGCCATCTGTCCATTTTTCCATATATACAACTCCTTTTAGAAGAATATTAACATGAAGCAACTTATGATCTCTTCCCCCATAAGGAGGAACTTCCATTTAACTTAGCACTAAATTTTTCTATCTTTTCTTGTAAGCTATCTATCCTCGGTGATATGATGACACCATCTAATATTTTTCTTTTAAGTAAAAGAAGATTTTACAACGGAATTGTGGGTATCTATCCTCTGCTTCATACTTAACCTTTGAAAAGGACTGATGTAAAATGAGACAAATTATCGCAATGGGTGGTGGTGGCTTCTCTATGGAACCTGAAAATCCACTTCTTGACCAATACATATTAAAACAAGTTAAAAAGGAACAACCAAAAGTTTGTTTTATCCCAACTGCTAGTGGTGATCAGGATAACTACGTCAAAAGATTTTATCATTCTTTTGAAAATTTTAACTGTAATGCATCCCATCTTAGCTTATTTGAACCAAATTTCAATAATTTAGAGGAGTATGTGATGACACAGGATATACTCTATATAGGTGGTGGAAATACAAGGAATATGCTCGTCCTTTGGAAGGAATGGGGTTTAGATTTAATACTTCGTAAAGCATATGAAAACGGAATTATTCTAGCAGGGCTTAGTGCAGGTTCTATTTGTTGGTTTGAGGAAGGGTTAACCGATCCCTTAAACGCCCCCTTATATAAGCTAAACTGCCTCGGCTTTTTAAAAGGAAGCAATTGTCCACATTATGATGGAGAGGGTAAAAGAAAACCTGCTTATCACGAATTGATAGCTACGGGTGTTATGAAATCAGGATATGCTGTAGAAGATGGCGTTGCTTTACATTTTATAGATGAAGTTTTAAAAGGGGCTGTGAGTTCTCAATTGAATGGCCATGCTTACAAAATAGAAAAAGAAGATACTGAAGTTAATGAAAAAAATATATTGGTTACATATCTAGGCTAACTTGTTTATAGAGCAATTAATATGTGCTTTCTTTCTTAGTTTTCAAGAAAAAAATAAAAAAATATTTTGATTTCCTCCGTGATTTGACAAATTTTTCATTTCTCTTGATTTATAATGAACAAGTTCCATCGTTATTTCAAGAAAACTATTCTTTCGAATGTAGCAAATCTATCAAATGGAGGATATGTATGAAAAGGGAGTTGCGTCAAAAATCCTTATTGATTTTGATAAGTATTAAAAGAAAAGACATGTATAAAAAAGCGAAAAACCTTGGTTTTACTCACCCAATTGTTGTCGCTTGCAGCCAAGAGCTAGATCAATTACTTAACAAATATCAAGATAAAGTGTCTTAAATGAATAGCATGAGAAATAAGACCGTTCTATTCTTCTAGAGGAATTAATCGGTCTTATTTTTTAGGTGGAACTAAATTTAAACTTAACTTATTTCTTTGTAAAAAATCTTTTACCTAGCGTTTCCACTGTTTTAGGAAAAACAGCATAAAGCTTACTTGTTACGGTCATATATGAGGGAAGATCTACTTCTCTGACTGGTTTATAAATTGCTTTAATAATAGCATTGACCACTTTCTGTGGGGCTAGCAATTGCTTGCCCATCTTATCGCGATATCCGCCTGTTTGGTCTGCCCGCTCAAGAAAGGGAGTATCAATAGGACCTGGATTAATAGTTGTCACTTTAACGCCGTGCTCTCGAAGCTCCATGCGTGCTGCATTTGCAAATCCAATGATTGCATGCTTACTGGCAGCATAAACAGATGCCTTCGGTGTAGCCACTTTCCCGGCTTGCGAGGCAATAAAAATGATATGTCCAGATTTCTTTTCTTTCATCTTATTCGCAAAATATTTTGCAAGCATGATTGGCGCCTTCACATTTACATCAAGCATTTGCTCTACCTCGACATCCTGTAAGTCGGTCAGATAAGCAAAGGTACCAATACCTGCATTCAAAACTAACGTGTCTGGAGTTTCTATGTCTTTAAATAGGTTTTCAATTGAATACTGACTTGTTAAATCGGCCACTGTTGTATGTATCCCTACCTTAGATAATTGCTCCAAAGCCTGTTTATTTCTACCAGTAGCCCATACATCATGTCCTTCCTTATGTAATTGTTGCGCTAACATAAATCCTATTCCACTAGTAGCACCGGTAATAAGAATCCTTTTAGGCTTGATCATACAATAAAATCCCCTCATCTGTTTGCTTTTCTAAAATAAGGCCTTCATCCAACAGATAGTCTATTTGACCAATTGTTTCTGAAAGTGTTAAACCAAGCTCTTTTTCATATACCTTTGGGAACAATTGCTGAGTAAGTTCAAAAATGGTCTTTTCCCCATTACTCATCATTTCTAATACTTTTAATGCTCTCTCACGCTGCTTAATTAGTCGAGAAGATATTAACTCTGATACATCATATACTTCATTGCCATGGCCACTAAAAACTTTATGAACTTCCAAAGCTTGAACTCTTTTTAAGGATTCATTGTATTGTAGCATCGATTTTGGACGAGGTGCATTTTTGTCTAATGGTGGCTCAATTAATGGGTTGGAAGAAATTTTATCAATAATTAGATCTCCCCCAATCAAAACACCAGTTTCTTCTTCCCATAAGGAAATATGGCTCTGCGCGTGCCCCAAAGTTTCTAATACCTGAAGCTTGGGATGGCCAGGTATCACATCTCCCTCGTTTAACATTGTATCTAAGGAACGATTGCCAATGTAATTCAAAGGCCTTCTCATTTTTTCAATCCACTTTAAGTAATGTTCAGGGACTCCTTCCTCCACTAAACATTTGTAATAGAACTCATCATGATAGGTTAGGAATGAATGATTTTTTTCTAGCCACACTTGGTTATATGCATGACCTAGTATTTGTGCATTTTTAAATGCATCAATGCAGCCAGAGTGATCGGGATGATGATGAGTAAGGATAACTTGCTCAATATCGCACAACTGATATCCGGCTTCGCATATACCATTTTCAAGTGCAGAAAGAGCCTGTTCGGTTTTTGGACCTGCATCAACTAGAGTCAATATATCTCCTTTTATAAGGTACGCATTTACGTCTCCCACAGCAAATGGTGTAGGTATAATTATCT
Source organism: Psychrobacillus sp. FSL K6-2843 (assembly GCF_038626375.1). Classification (NCBI taxonomy): domain Bacteria; kingdom Bacillati; phylum Bacillota; class Bacilli; order Caryophanales; family Bacillaceae; genus Psychrobacillus; species Psychrobacillus sp. FSL K6-2843. The sequence goes on from NZ_CP152021.1 coordinate 2,210,023, forward strand.
TATGTATCATTGTATTGCTCCCCTTTATCTGAATGACTATTCATTTATTTTACAGGTAAATGAGACTGGAGTCACTAAATTAGGTTGACTTATTTTGAAAAGACCCCTATAATTTCATTAATTCAAATAATTCAAGCTATGAAGAAGACTAGTACATATATGAAGGAGTTTAGAGAGTGAAATGCTTGCTGAAAATTTCACCTCCCTCTCTTATATCGAACCTACTTCTGAGCTACTATGAAAACATAGTCGTGACCTTCGCGATAAGAAGGTTTAAGTTGTGCTGTATTTACAGCAAATTTAGGTGGTACCGCGGAAATCCTACGTTTTCGTCCTTATTTCATATAGGGATGAGAGCGTTTTTTATTTTCTACAAATTTAAGGAGGTAATCAGATGGTAAAGCTGCAAAAAATAATAGATGCGCTTGATGAAGAGTTCCAGGTACAAAGCTATGGAACGGATCCTTCTTTTAGTAGATTTCTTCCACATTGCTATGATTCGATTGGATATGACTGGAAAAACAACTTCGAATATGATTTCACCCAACTATTTAACGGCTGTATGTTAAGTGGTTCAGAAGAGGTACAAACGATTTTTTTAGCAGTTTTCCCTACTGAAATTGTTTTGGAAAGATTTATTTCTGAAAGCCAAGAAGGTGACCTGTTATTTATGCACCACCCTTTACTCATGGAATGTGGCGACCCAAGAGGAAGTTGGGGAAGAGGCTTTCTACCAATAAAAGAGAAATATTTATCTCAAATAAAAGTTAAGAACCTTTCAGTTTATACATGTCACAATCCCCTAGATTGCCACACTACGTTGGGAACAAATAGTGCAATCGCCAAAGCATTAAACTGTGAAATACAAAATCCTGTCAATTGGAGTAACAAATATTTATCCCTTGGAAACATAGAAACAATAAGTACTGACAGCCTAATATCAAAATTAAAAACCCTTTTTGATATTCCCTACGTTGATTTTGAAGGGATTAATAAGGAGAAATTAAACAAAATAGCAATAGTGGCAGGATGTGGAGATGTTATTGATTGGATGCAGGAAGCTGAAAAAAATGGTGTGCAGGCTTATATAACCGGAGAGGTTCATTGCCATATCGACAATGAGTATGGCCATCGAAAATTTAAGAAAATGCAAGAATATATTGCCACTACATCAATGTCTTTAATAGGAGTTTCTCACGCGGCTTCTGAATATCTAGTCCATAAAACATTAGTAAAAGACTGGTTTGAGCAAAACTTCCATATTAAGACGATATTATTACCACAGGAAAAATGGTGGCTATAAATTTACTGAAGGAGGAGAATAGGATGACTAACATCGTTTTTATTGGGGCCGGCTCTATGGCTGAAGCTATTATTAAAGGTTTATTGGAAGAGGAGAAAGTTTCTCCAAGCTCCATTTGTGTAATGAACAAATCAGATGAAAAGCAGCTACACTATTTAAATGCTAAATATAAAATCGAAATTATGTGTACAAAGAAACTAGCATTGCAGAAGGCTGATCTCGTATTTCTTGCTATGAAGCCTAAGGATGCGATTCAGGCTTGCAAAGAAATCGCTTCATTTTTGAATAAGCAAGCAATTGTTGTATCAGTCATCGCTGGTGTTTCCATCAAAACAATTGAATCGTATCTTGGAGATAGACCAATTGCACGTGTTATGCCGAATACTTCTGCTTCTGTTGGTTTAAGCGCTTCTGCCCTATGTTGGAATGAGAAAATAAATAATGTAGCAAAAAAGGAAATTATTAATCTGTTAGAATCTATTGGAACTGTCAAGGTAGTCCAAGAGGTGGATATGCATGTGATTACGGCCCTTTCTGGAAGTGGACCTGCTTATCTATATTATTTTGCCGAACAATTTGAAGCAGCCGCCGTTCAACATGGATTAAGCCAGGAAGATGCTCGTCAATTATTTATCCAAACAATGAAAGGTGCAGCATATATGCTCATGAAGGGCGAAGATGAGCCTGCTGAGCTTCGAAGAAAAGTAACGAGCCCAGGAGGAACTACAGAAGCAGGCATTGAACAACTAATGTTCCATAAGGTTGATGAAGCTATTTTTGCGTGCATTAGTGCTGCACAGCAAAAATCACGTACTCTTGGGGAACAATTTGAATGAACCATCAGCTATTAGAATATATGTAATTGAAAACAACTAGACAGCTCTCTGTCCATCACCGCTTTAACAGGAAATGGGCAAAGAGCTGAAATTAGACATTATACAGGTTTAAGTATGCGTAAGTCTGCTGATCCTTCTTTAATTTTATATTCTATCCAACTTGCCATTTATACAACTAAATTCATTAAAATCATCCGCTATATAAATAGGGAAATTATATTCTGAAACTTGTACTGCTAGGTTTTTAATATCTTCTGGCATAAAGCGAGCACTTATATGATTAACTATCAAATTCTTTGCCCCTGCCTTCTCACAAACATTTGCTGCATCAACGATTGTTGAATGACCATACTCTCTTGCAAGCTCCTCTGTTCCAGTATCAAAGGTACCCTCATGAATTAAAACATCTGACTCCTTCGCTAGGAGAATAGAATTTTCACAATATCTCGTGTCACCTAATACTGCCAATTTAAATCCTTCTTTCGGCTCTCCCGTTACTTCGGAGCTTCTAACAACATTACCATTAGGCAATTCAACATCTTGACCAGATTTTAATAAGCGTAATAACGGCCCTCTAGGAACTCCTAATGCATCTGCTTTCTCAATTAATAATTCAGGTGCCAGCTGCTTTTGAGTTACTCGATAACCAAAACAAGGAACAACATGCTCAAGAAGTCTAGCCTCTACTATGAATTGTTCATCTTCAAAGATAATCCCCTCTTCAATTTCAATGATTTTTAGAGGATATTTTAAATGTGTTTGAGACGTGATTAAAGTGACCTCTACCCAATCTTTAATACCTTTTGGGCCGTATATAGTAAGAAGTTCGTCTCCACCTAAAAAGGAGCGCGATCCTAGTAGCCCAGGCAGACCGTATATATGATCTCCATGGAGATGAGTGATAAATATCTTTTCTATTTTTCGAGGCTTTACTGTTGTTCGAAGAATTTGATGTTGAGTTGCTTCTCCGCAATCAAACATCCAGTTTGAGCCTCTCTCTTCTAACAGCTTCAAAATCATTGAACTAGTATTACGTTGTTTAGAGGGCATACCTGCTCCCGTTCCTAAAAATAATATCTGCATATATTTCCAACTTTCATTATTTATATATTAACTATATATTATTTTACCATTTGACCCAATTGTAACAAAGTAGGATCCACTTGAGCTTTTCTCATCCTCTATAATTTAGTGAATCAGCAATCGTTCTATTTAACACGACATAAGATAATACTCTCTCTTAAGCCATTTAATTATATAAAAAAACCGTTAAACAAGTTTTGAACTCATTTAACGGTTTATTATTAGTGAATGTCACGCTTTTTGAAGCTTCCACCTCGAACCTCTGCTACATCTGTTATTACTACAAATGCACCTGGATCTTTTTCTTTGATAATCGTAATTAGTTTGTTTTCTTCCATTCGGGTAATTACACAAGTGACAATATCCATAGTCTCGTTAGTAAATCCTCCTCGGCCACTAGAATAGGTAACCCCTCGGCCAAGCCGATCTTGTATTGCTGCACCAATTTCTTCTGAATGTTTACTTACGACACGTACAGATTTTGATTTTTCTAAACCAACTTGAATTACATCAATAACGATTTTGGCAATATAATAAGTGGTTGCAGAGTAGAGGGCACTTTCAAGACCATATATAAAGCCAGCTCCAATGAAGATAAAAGCATTGATAAATAATATAATATCTCCTACAGAAAATGGAACCTTTCGAGATACTAAAACTGCCAAGACCTCGGCACCATCTAAAGCGCCACCATTACGAAGTACAATACCAATCCCTACTCCAAGCATTACCCCTCCAGATAGTACAACTAGTAATGGATCATTTGCACTTAAAATCGGGTCGATATGATGCAACAAGACGGTTGATACAGAAAGTGCAGCTATACCAATAATACTTAGTAAAGCAAAGGTCTTTCCAACCTGCTTGTAGCCCAAATAAATAAAAGGAATATTTAATACAAATAGTAGTATTCCAAGAGGAATATCAAATAAATAATTTCCCATAATACTGACACCCGTTACTCCACCATCGATAACCGAGTTTGGGATTAATACTGCTTCTAGTGCATAGGCAGCGATTACTGCCCCTATAATTATCATTATTATACGACCTATAGTTTCCGGTGTTTTGTTTTTTTTCATTTACTTGTAAAACTCCCTTATAAACAAAGTTAATTACTTATATATATAAACTCTTAAGTTATTTTCTATTATCGTGATCATCTAAAAAATCTTTACTAAAGCTAGTTTTCGATTCTAAAGAAGGATTTTTTTTAATCTTCATCCCGCGTTTTATGATAGTCTTACCAAATTTATCTTGAAGTTGTTCGACGAGCCTCAAGATAGGTTCCTCTTTTGCGTGCTCTTCAAAGTTAAAGATAGACAATTGCTCCATCGATTCTCCCTTATCAAATACATTGTTAACAGTGACCCCTAATAATCGAATTGGTTCATCCTCCCAGCTAGATTCAAATAATTGAATAGAGAGTTGTGATATATCTTCTTCTTTAAAGAGCCGATTGATAACCGTTTTGCTTCTCGTTTTATTTTTCCAGTTGGCATCTCTAATATGTATAGTGATAGATCGACCAGCTAAATTTTTAGAATCTAACCGTGATGCTACTTTACTGGACAATTTTCTGAGAACTTTTCGAAGCTCATCTATATTTGTTTCATCATAAGGTAAGGTTGTGGAATTGCCTACGCTCTTTGTTTCGAAGATAGATTCTGGGTCTACCGCTCGATTGTCTATTCCATGTGAGCGATTGTGAAGTCTTGTTCCCGATTTTCCAAGTTTCGACTTTAGTAAGTCAGGATTAGCGTTTGCTATTTGTCCGATCGTTTTAATACCCAAGGATTCTAATTTATTGGATGTGCTTTCCCCAACTCCATGCATTTCAATTACGGGTAAGGGCCATAGCTTATGTGGAACTTCCCTTTTTCTTAAAACAGTAATTCCCATTGGCTTTTTCATATTGGAGGCTGTCTTAGCTAAGAATTTGTTAGGGGCAATACCGATGGAGCATGGTAAATCTAGTTCCCGGATTATTCGTTGCTGAATAGACTTTGCAAATGCAACTGCATCTCCATCCATATCAACATCGGACACATCCATATAGCCTTCATCAATGGAGACAGGCTCTACCAATTGCGTATACGAGCGAAGAATATCAAACATTGCTTTCGAGGCTGCTCGATACCTTTCAAAATTAGGAGGTAATAGAATAAGCTCTGGACACTTCCTTTTAGCTTCCCATACAGACATAGTTGTATAAATTCCTTTAGCTCTAGCCTCATAAGAACAAGTAACTAAAATACCTCTTCGTTCTTTTGGGTTTCCAGCCACTGCTATCGCCTTTCCTTTTAAAGAAGGGTCATGGGCTTGTTCCACAGAAGCATAAAAGCTATTCATGTCTAGATGAAAGATAATTCTGTTCTGTTTAGTCAAGTCCTTTCACCTCTTACATAACTATATTTTCATCTCAAAAGACGAAGGGGAAAAAAGGTAGCTACTAGTTAGCTACCTTCCGACTGTTAAATCGATAGACAGGGCACCCCTTTTGTCTAAGACTACACGTTATTTACTTCTAAATTTTCTTCTTTTTTTGCATTTTCTAAGTAAGATTGTATATCTTTTATACCATCCAGTGAGCGAACTAAAATAGAAGGGTCCACAATTGTAATCATTCTGTTTTCTAAATTAGCAATATTTGTGAAGTATTTTGTCTTCGCATAATTCATTAAACCAAGCTGTTTTAAAGACTCGGCTGGGACATCTAAAATTTCCTTTGCCTCTTTAACGAGAATTCCCACAGACATATCCTCCGTATGCATAGTTACTACTCGGGCATTTTCATTCAAAAGACCACTCTGATTATAAAGAATTAGCTCAAAATCTATAATTGGAACGAGCTCGCCTCTTATTTTCATCAATCCAATCAAATATTTTGGTAAATGAGGAATTGGATTAACTTTTTCTAATTTTTCGATAGACACTACATGATCAATGGAAACAGCATATTCTTCGTTTCCCGATTGAAACACAACTACTTTTTGAGAAGACATGGATGAACCTCCTGAGCTCTTTATTCGGCAGCTATCTTCACGATTTCTACAAGTAAATCTGCTAGTTTTTCAAGCTCCAACACTGGCATTCTTTCGTTGGTAGTATGAATTTCCTCATAACCCACTGAAAGAATTACAGTTGGCACTCCAAACCCAGCAATTACGTTAGCATCGCTCCCACCACCGCTTGTTTTTATATCGGCTTTTCTACCTATATTTTCAACTGCTCGCTTCGCTACTTCAACAACCTGATGGTTATCCTCAAAACGGAAACCAGGATACATAAGTTGCGTTTCTGTAGTTGCTTTCCCACCGAATTGCTCTGCCTTTTCAGCAAATGTATTTACCATATGCTCAACTTGAGCGTCTAATTTTTCTCGGTCAATTGAACGTGCCTCTGATAAAATATGAACTGTGTCGCATACAATATTTGTAGCTTGGCCACCTTCAAAGCGACCAATATTGGCCGTAGTTTCATGATCGATTCTTCCTAAATTCATTGCGGAAATCCCTTTTGCCGCTAGTGTAATTGCTGACACACCTTTTTCTGGTGCAACACCAGCATGTGCAGTCTTTCCAGTAATGGTTGTCCATAGTTTTGCTTGATAAGGAGCTGCAGTGACAATGCCCCCTACTTCCCCATCACTGTCTATGGCATATCCATATTTAGCAGATAGCATAGAAGGATCCATTTCTTTTGCCCCGACTAGTCCACTTTCTTCACCTGCAGTTATAACTACTTGAATCTCACCATGCTCAATAGACTGCTCTTTTAACCGACGTATTGCTTCAAATAAAGCTGCAATTCCAGCTTTATCATCAGCACCTAGAATCGTGGTACCATCAGAATAGATAAAGCCATCCTCTTTTAAAATTGGTTGTATGCCTTTACCTGGAACGACTGTATCCATATGTGTAGTGAAATAGATAGGGTCAGCAGTTACCTTATTTCCCTTCAAAGTAGCGATTAAATTACCTGCACCATGCCCGGTTCTTTCAGCTGAATTATCCTCTATAACCGAAAATCCAAGCGACTCTAACTTATTTTTTAAAATTGGCGCAATTACTTGCTCATGCTTTGTTTCGGAATCTATTTTTACTAGTTCAAAAAATTCCTCTATTAAACGATTCATCTTATAAAAGACTCCTTTATAATGGGATATTCCCGTGTTTTTTCTTAGGTCTAGTTTCTTTTTTGTTTCGCATCATCTCAAGCCCTTGTATTAACTTTATACGAGTCTCTCGAGGATCAATAACATCATCTACCATACCCATGGAAGCTGCTACATACGGATTTGCAAATTTTTCACGGTATTCCTCGATTTTTTCGGCACGAACTTGTTCTGGATTGTCGCTTGAGGCAATCTCACGCGCAAAAATAATGTTCGCAGCGCCTTGTGGACCCATAACCGCAATTTCTGCATTTGGCCAAGCAAAAACTAAATCTGCACCAATTGACTTTGAGTTAAGAGCTACGTACGCCCCACCATATGCTTTACGTAAAATGACAGTCATTTTGGGAACGGTTGCTTCTGAATATGCGAACAAAATTTTTGCTCCATGACGAATGATTCCTCCATGCTCCTGCTTAATGCCAGGGAAAAAGCCGGTAACATCCTCAAACGTTATTAAAGGAATATTAAAGGAATCACAGAATCTAATAAAACGTGCTGCCTTATCAGAAGAGTCGATATCAAGACCACCAGCCATAATCTTCGGTTGGTTACATATCAGTCCAACAACTTCACCTTTTATGCGAGCTAAACCAACAACTATATTTTTTGCAAACTCCTTATGTACCTCCATAAAGGTGTCTTTGTCAACCACCTGCTCAATTACTTTACGAATATCATAAGGACGTATTGCTTCAAAAGGTACTATATCAGCTAAATCAGGTCTATCATCGCTGCTTTCCTCTACCGCTACTAATGGCGGTTTTTCCTCAAAGCTTTGTGGTAGATAGCTTAGAAGTAGTCTTACACTCTCTAAAACCTCTTCTTCTGTTTTCCCACGGAAGTGTGCATTTCCACTTATTGTATTATGTACTTTTGAACCGCCTAGATCTTCAGAAGAAATCTTTTCCCCTGTAACTGTTTCAATTACCTTAGGTCCAGTTATAAACATCTGGCTAGTTTCATCTGTCATAAACACGAAGTCCGTAATTGCTGGAGAATATACAGCTCCTCCTGCGCAAGGCCCTAATATAACAGAAATTTGAGGGATAACTCCACTATAAATAGCATTACGATAAAATATTTGGCCATACCCATCTAAGGATACTACTCCTTCTTGAATCCTTGCACCTCCTGAGTCATTTAAGCCTATAAACGGAGCACCATTCTTAGCCGCTAAGTCCATAACGTTTGATATTTTAAGTGCGTGCATTTCTCCAAGTGCACCACCAAATACTGTGAAATCTTGTGAAAAAAGATAAACAGGTCTACCGTTTACCTTGCCGTAGCCCGTAACTACCCCGTCCCCTGGGCCCTCTTGCTTATCCATTCCAAAATCTACAGTTCGATGCTGTATAAAGGGATTAAGCTCTACGAAAGAACCTTCATCTAGCAAAAGGTCAATTCGTTCTCTAGCTGTCAACTTCCCTTTTTCATGTTGCTTTTCAATTCGATCGTCTCCGCCACCTAATTCAATTTTACGTTTACGATCATATAGATCATTTATTTTTTCATAGATATCCATCGGTTACTTCGCTCCCCCTGATTTATCACATAATTCATACAAAACTCCGCCAGATGACTTTGGATGTATAAAGGCAACCTCTGCCCCTCCAGCTCCTCTTTTAGGAGTTTCCTGAATAAGGCGAATCCCCTTTTCCTTTAACTCATCTAGTCTCTCTTGAATATTCTTTACTCCAAAAGCGACATGGTGAATTCCTTCACCTCTTTTTTCGATGAATGTATGAATTGTACTTGTCTCATCAATTGGCTGAAGTAACTCTATCTTGACATTCCCACTGTCTATAAAAGCTACTCTAACTTTTTCTGAATCTACTTCCTCAATATGTATAAGTTTTAAGCCTAAAATATCTGTATAGTATGGTAAAGAGTTTTCTAAACTTCTTACAGCAATCCCGATATGGTCTACCTTTTCCATTGTTTACACATCCTCTATTGTTTGACTATTCACTATACTATTGTACATATATTACAAAAAAAAATCTCTACCTCTTGTGCATTTTTTCAATTTTGATAAAATAGGATTACAAGCTAAAGGAGAGAAATTAATGCGCAATCAAACATTTCGTAAGATTATCGTTTATCTCATGATATTTGTAATGGTAATGTCCACATTATTGTTCGGTCTGAGCTTCGTCCTATAGGAAATTTAAAAACAGCGGTAGCAATTTATGCTTCCGCTGTTTTTTTGTATTAGACTTCCTCGCAATACTCTTCGAATAATGCTTGAAGATGAGTAATAACAGAAGTTGGTGCGTGACCTTCTATTTCATGACGACCAATTTCAGCAACTGCTTGTCCATCTTTTAATAAAACAAATGATGGAGAAGAAGGTAAATGTTCGTCTCCAAACATATTACGTGCTTGTTGTGTAGCTAGTTTATCTTGTCCTGCAAAAACAGTTACTAAATGATCTGGGCGTTTATCGTAATGTACAGCGTTTGCTGCAGCAGGACGAGCAATCCCTCCAGCACAACCACAAACTGAGTTTACCATAACAAGAGTTGTACCTGTTCTAGCAAAAGCAGCTTCCACTTCTTCTGGGGTAGTTAGTTGTTCATAACCACTATTTTCCATTTCACTACGCGCTTGTATAATCATATCATTCATTAGTAAGTTAAAATCCATATTCATTTTACAACTCTCCTTTTCAAACTAGATTTAGTTTATCAGATTATTGATAAGAATTCGAGGAAAATAACTCCTCAATCGCTTGCGAAACAGTCATTTTCTCTTCTCTCACTTGCTGTTCTAACAGTTTCATCCTCTGCTTTCTCTGAATGGAAGAAAAAAAGTCATCATATAAACGATTCACTATCATCTCATTGAACCAATTTACAGTTTGCTCTTTTCTTCTATTTTGCCAGAAATGCTGTTGTGTCATCTTTCCTTCGAAGCTCTTAATGGTTTCCCATACAAGGTCCAGCCCCTTTTTGTGTAGAGAGGATACAGCGAGTGCTGGTGTTGTCCAATTCGGAGCGGAAGGTGCTAGGAAATGCAATATTTGTTTATATTCTGCAACCGTTTTTTTAGCTAAACTTTCGTTATGTCCATCTGCTTTATTGACAACGATTGCATCAGCGAGCTCCATTATGCCTTTCTTCATCCCTTGAAGTTCGTCACCAGCTCCTGTTAAGGCTAGAAGAAGGAAGAAGTCTACCATCCCTCGAACAATCGTTTCACTTTGTCCTACTCCTACTGTTTCGACTAGTATGATGTCATATCCGGCAGCCTCACATAGTAGCATAGTCTCTCTAGACTTTTTATGCACTCCACCAAGTGTTCCCGCGGAAGGAGATGGCCTTATAAAAGCATTCGGATGCTTGGCTAGCTCTTCCATCCTTGTTTTATCCCCTAGTATACTTCCTCCGGTGAGGGAGGAACTAGGATCTATTGCTAATACAGCTACTTTATGACCTAAATCACATAACATTTTTCCGAATGCTTCTATGAAAGTACTTTTTCCTACACCAGGCACCCCAGTAATACCAATGCGTATACTATTTCCTGTGTATGGAAGCAACATTTTCAAAATTTGTTGACCTATCTCTTGTTGTTCCGAGGAAGTGCTTTCAATAAATGTAATTGCCTTTGCTAAATGTAAGCGTGAGCCTGCTTGAATCTCGTGATTGTAACTCTGAATGTCAATAGTAAGAGATTTCTTCTTTGAAAACTTTTTTACAGAGGACTTGCCCATACCATCGTGCTGAGATATAATACCACCCTTGACATGTAGAGAAGATGTTACTTTATCCTCATCAGCCATTAGCCTTCCACTTCCTCGTAGCCAAGACGTTTATAGATCTCCTCTATAACCTTTTGAGCTGCAACTGGAATAACTGTTCCTGGACCAAAAATAGCTGAAGCACCATTCTCACGTAAAAAAGCATAGTCTTGCGCTGGGATCACTCCACCAACGACGATTAAAATATCTTCACGTCCTAGTCTTGCAAGTTCCTCTTTTAAGGATGGAACGAGGGTCATATGCCCTGCGGCAAGAGAACTTACTCCTACTACATGCACATCATTTTCTACTGCCTGTTGTGCTGTTTCAGCAGGAGTTTGGAATAATGGACTAATATCTACATCAAAACCTAAGTCAGCAAATGCGGTTGCGATTACCTTAGCACCACGGTCATGTCCATCTTGTCCCATTTTGGCGATTAAAATACGAGGACGTCTTCCCTCGTTTTCTTTAAAATCTTCTGCCATTTGCTTCACTGATTGAATTTCTTCAGCATCACTAAAATTAGCACTATAAACTCCACTCACGGAGCGAATCACCGCCTTATGTCTCCCTGCAACTACCTCAATTGCATCCGATATTTCTCCTATGGTCGCTCTTTGTCGAGCGGCATTTACAGCTGCAGCTAAAAGATTCTCTTTGCCTGTTTTAGCAGCTTCCGTTAAAGCTAATAGAGCTTCCTTAACTGATTTCTCATCTCGATTAGCTTTTACACTTGCCAAGCGTTCCATTTGTTTTTGACGAACGACAGTATTATCGATATTCAAAATATCGATTGCATCCTCTTGATCTAGGCGGTACTTATTTACCCCTATGATAATCTCTTTGGATGAATCTATTTGTGCTTGTTTTTTAGCAGCAGCTTCTTCAATTTTCATCTTAGGCAGTCCCGTTTCAATTGCTTTTGCCATTCCACCCAATTCTTCAATTTCTTCTATTAATGTCCATGCTTTTTCCATTAATTCATTTGTTAATGCTTCTACATAATATGAACCGCCCCACGGATCTATAACTTTTGTCATATTTGTTTCTTCTTGTAAGAAAAGCTGTGTATTTCTAGCTATTCTCGCCGAAAAATCTGTAGGAAGAGCTATTGCTTCATCTAAAGCGTTAGTATGCAACGATTGAGTATGTCCCATCGCAGCAGCATTTGCTTCCACAAGTGTACGTGTCACATTGTTAAATGGATCCTGCTCAGTGAGACTCCATCCAGATGTCTGCGAGTGGGTACGTAAAGCTAAGGTTTTTGGATTTTTAGGATTAAAGCTCTTCATCATTTGAGCCCATATTCTTCTAGCCGCTCTCATTTTAGCTATTTCCATGAAGTAGTTCATACCGATTGCCCAAAAGAAAGAAAGTCTTGGAGCAAAAGAATCTATCTCAATTCCTGCTTTTATACCTGTACGAACATATTCTAATCCATCTGCAAGTGTATACGCTAACTCAATGTCTGCAGTGGCTCCTGCTTCCTGCATATGATATCCGGATATGGAAATAGAGTTGAACTTTGGCATATGCTGTGCAGTGTATGCAAAAATATCAGAGATTATTTTCATGGACATTTCCGGTGTATAAATATAAGTATTACGCACCATATATTCTTTTAAAATATCATTTTGAATTGTACCAGCAAGCTGTTCTGGAGTTACACCTTGTTCCTCGGCAGTTACAATATAAAAAGCCATAATGGGCAGCACTGCGCCGTTCATCGTCATTGATACAGACATTTGGTCTAAAGGAATACCATCAAATAGAATTTTCATATCCTCAACCGAATCAATCGCCACACCTGCTTTACCAACGTCACCTGTCACTCGCTCATGATCGGAATCATAACCTCTGTGGGTTGCCAAATCGAATGCAACCGACAAACCCTTTTGTCCCATAGCTAAGTTTCTTCTATAAAATGCATTACTTTCTTCCGCAGTTGAAAACCCTGCATACTGTCGTACTGTCCAAGGTTTAGAAACATACATAGTAGGATAGGGTCCACGTGTATTAGGAGCTATACCAGGTAAATCATTTAAATGTTTTAACTTTTCTATATCCTCCTTTGTATATTCTTTCTTCAATTTTATACCTTCATTGGACACAAAAGATGTGTTGTCATTTTCTGCATGCTTTCCTACTGCTTTTTTTAATACGTCATCTATAGACACAGCTTCGTAATTAGGCGTTGTCATGTGAGCCCTCCTTTTGAGCTAATGCTAATAATTCCTTTCCTTTTACAAGCATTGATTGGCCAGCATAAATAGATCCAGATAGACCAGCCTCAAGCCAATCATCATACTCTGCAAATTTCCCCGCTACATCTAACGGTACGGATAGCTTTTCGTTTAATAAAGCAGGCACTAGTCCAGCTGTCTGCTCATCACTTCCGACAAAAATCGCATATTGAATATTTTCATTGTTAATCCATTGTTGTAAATCAAATGGTTTTAAATTCTCTTGTGCGATAACTGGAGTTATTCCAATGGCATTCAAGTAGCCATTAATATAATCCATTCTTGGTTTATACTCCTTCAAAACTCCATATGGAAGTATAGCCGCTTTTAGCTGATATTGCTTAAAAGCTTTGCGCAAATGCTCAAATGGTTCTGCCAATCGTCTATAGTCGGATTGTATAACAATTTCCTCCAGTCCGTCCTCTGGATTAGCGTAATTATTCGTACCGATGAGAGATTTTTTACGGGTTGATACTGCTTTTAGCTGTAGCTCCCATTTCTCTGAAGCACGTTGCAGCAACATACTTTCCCTCGATTCTGGAGAGCTGTCCTTCATTAAATCTATAAAATATGCCCAAGTCTTCTCAACCAATTGCTTAGTCAATGACTCAATATAGTAAGAACCACCCGCGGCATCAATAACACGTTGAATATGTGTTTCTTCCTTTAAAACAAGCTGCATGTTACGGGCAATGCGCTTAGAAGTTGGAGTTATCTCGGAAAGATAATTATGTGGATAGCTAGAAACTATATCTGCACCGCCCAAAACGCTAGACAATATACTATTACCTGCACGCAATAGGTTTACATTAGAATCTAGAGCCGAAAAAGAGCGTAGAGAAGTTTCAGTATAAACTGGGATAGCATTGATATTTTCTTTTCCAAAGGCTTCGCCAAAAGCCTTCCAAAGCACTCTAAATGCTCTCAACTTAGCAATTTCCATAAAGAAATTTGTGTCGATAGAAAATTGCACAAATGCCTTTTCTTCTAGTTCTTCAATACCATTTAAATGTGCTAGTGTATCTGCTTGAACTAATACACTTGCTAGTTCACTAACTACGTCTCCACCAGCCTTATGTAGTTGGGTGCCGTCTAAATGTAATGATCTAGCACCTGTAAGCTTTCTGTCGGCTCCAATTATAAAGCCATGTAATTCGTCAAAGTGATCCAGAAAACTAGGATTATTTTCAACATCCAATAATACCTCATGTTCTTGGAACAGTATTTTTAGTTCTTCTATTTGAGAAGGACTCCATTCATGAATAGCATCGACCTTGTAATTGATCAAATCATTTCCTTTAGATAGGTTTTCCTTCATATCTACAATAATTTCTTCAGCTGTGTTTGCTGTAGAGTGCTGCGCGACCTTCCAATTAGCAGTTTCTTTAGAATGTCTTACTGTATTAGTTTGGTCTAAAGAAATATTTGTTAAGTCTGCCAATGTATAAAGCGGTTTCAAAATAATATCTTCTAAAGTTTTAGTTTCCAAAGATTCCAACGATTTTCCCTTTAATGACTTAATTGCAGCCTGCTCCCAATCAGCAAAGCTTGCTTCGGTAAAATTGGTTTGCTTCATGTCGTTTATAGTCATATGAACGCTTTCGCTTCCCCCTTGTATAATTATTGTTATATTTCTATTCTACATGAGTGCTTCATGGTAATAAAGTGATTTTGTCCCTTGTCAGAAAGTAACCTTTATTCAGGATATTAAATTCTTTAAGCAATTTAACTCTCCTTCTGCTCGCTAACGAACATACATATAATTTTAATATAGCCTTATATAAGCTCATTTCATTATGTTATCAAACTTAAACGAAAGAGGTAAAATATGATATTTGTCTTTATGGGTATACTTTTATTTATTAGTCTTGTCAGTGGAGGAACCATTGCTCTTTTAGCATATGAAATGTTCCATCAGAAGTTTAATAGAGCATTAGGGTTATTGTGTGGATTATTATTGGTCGGTCTATTAGTTTTTGAGATTATTCCAGAATCCCTTGAATCCTATGAAAAGCTAAGTTTGCTTCTAGGATTTATCATTGGTTATTTCTTTTATAGCCTAACGGTTCTTCACTCACATAACGAAAAGAAGCATGTGAGCTCTATGACTCCATTGATTTTCGGACTATTTTTACATACAATTCCTTTAAGCCTAACTCTTGGTTCGTTGCTTAACAATCAAATGTTTCCAATCGCGATTACTACTTCTACCATCTTACACCATATTCCAGAGGGCTTTGCACTCACTAGTCTTTTCTTACTTCGTAAAAAGAAACTAATGTCTTTATTAGTTTGTTTCCTCTCCCTATCCGTCTGTTCTATATTCTTCATGTGGATCGGAAAGGACATTTTCATAGCTCCGAGAATACAAGGGGTATTGATAGGAATTTCTATTTGTTTAATTGGTCTAACAAGTTGGAAAGAATTTATTTTCCCATCAAACAAATAATATTATTAACTATTCAGTATAGTTAAAATAATATTAAAATATAAAAGATTAGGAGGTTCGAAAATGAAGAATGATACGGAGATAGTTCAAATAAAAAAGACTTACATGTAGAATCTTCTATATACATTGTATGGAATGCATGGATGAATAATAATATTGTATCTCAATGGTTCGCTCCAACTGCCATTATAGAGCCTTGTATAGGTGGGAAATATGAACTTTATTTTATACCTGGAAATCTCAAGCAAATGAATACAAAGGGATGCAAAATAATCGATCTAGTTGAAAGGCAAAAACTAATGTTTACGTGGAAGGCTCCCGATTCATTTGCTGAAATCATGAATGTGGAAGACAACCTGACTATTATTGAAATTACATTAGAAGAAAATGAAACAAATTTAACAAAGATAAATCTTATTCATAGCGGATTTTCTAAAACAGAAGATTGGAATGAGGCTTTATATTGGCATGATAACGCTTGGACAAGTGTTCTAAGCAGTTTAAATCAGAGCTTGAAAAAGGAAACGGTATCTTTGCTGCGAACCACTCGAGGAAAAGAATTGAGTATAAAGAGACATTTAAACTACTATTTTGCCAAGTATAACAACATACGTATATAAAATTATCAGGATTTGGATGACAGTGTACAATGCTAAGTAACTGTAGTTAATGACCATCATCTTCAGGAACGGTACTAAACACAAGACTATTATCATTCCTGACGGTTATGTAATTTTCAAGCTGATGTACCCATCCATCCTCTCCTCTAACCCCTCTCCCTGCTAAGATAAAGCTATCCGGATTAATGGTCTTTACAGAAAACTCCAATCTATATACATCTTCAGAAGAATCAGTTGTATAACTTAGCTCCAAATTATCCAGAGTAAATTCATTTATAATTTCATCACTTTTCAAAATTTCTTTTGCCGTTTCTGTAATTCTTTCTCTTAATTCATCTTCTTCTGATCCACCTCTTAAAAAGAAAAACCAAAAAGGAACAGTAATAATTACGAAAAAACATAGCATCAATAAAGTTAATTTTAACATTACTATTTTTTGATAGGGAGTGGTTGAGATTAACTTCATGGGCATGCTTCTCCTTTCCTTGCTAATGGTCTTCCGATGGATTGGAACTAAAAACTAATGTCTCACTATCCTTGACTGTCACATAATTGACACGTTCGTGTATCCAACCATTCTCCCCCTTTACCCCTCCTCCAGTTAGTATGAAATTCGCTGGGTCTATCGGTTTAATGGAGAATGTAAGTATATACACCTCTTCTGATTCATTGTTTCTATGACTTTGTTTAATATTATCAATCGTGAAATCCGTTATATTAGGATCTTTCTCTAATATGGATATAGCAGCTAATTTGATGCTCTCCGATAAATCGACAGAACTCTGAGTGTCTTCTTTTTTCATCAACCAAACAATGCTTAAAACAATAACAAAAACAAGGACTATTAAAAAAATACCATATCCTCTTTTAGAGGACGGTGTTCTAGAAATCAGTTTCATCTATTTACACATCCTTCTGAAGAATAATTACCACGCTACTTATATATACGATTAATGTCGATAAAACATTCGCTACGCTAATACTCGGGATTTCATAAATAACAAAAACCTCCCTAAGAAAAGGGAGGTATAAAAGTTCTATAGTATATTAAAGTTGTTAGCTATGATTATATGAATATAGAAAAAGTTAATGATTATCCCTAGAAATTCTATCTGTTTTTTGTTTGTTTGAAATGGGCTACTCTTCCGCTCCACCTTCAATAATCGCTAACCTTACTTTACCGTTTGCCTTTTGAAGCAATATTGCAGCTTCCTGTGCATTTGTCTTGGTTAATATCATAATAATAGCTTGTTTAACATTATATTCGGTTTCTTCTAATGCTAGCTCGGCTTCTTCATATGTAAAACCTGTGGCCTCACAAACAATTTTTTTTGCCCTTTCTTGAAGCTTATGATTACTCGCACGTACATCCACCATGAGGTTTTTGTATACTTTCCCGAGCCTTATCATAGCTACAGTAGAAATCATATTTAGCACCATTTTATGTGCTGTCGCTGCCTTTAGTCTAGTTGAGCCTGTCAAAATCTCGGGACCTGTATCGACTTCGATTGCAACATCTGCATACGTGCTAATCAAAGATTCGGTATTACTAGTTAAACTAATTGTTTTTGCACCAATTGATTGGGCATAAGAAAGTCCACCTGCTACATATGGAGTTCTCCCACTAGCTGCGATCCCAATAACAACATCATTAGAACTAAATTTCCTATACATTAAGTCTGCTATTCCTAAATCAAAGTTATCCTCTGCCCCCTCTACTGCAACCATGACTGCATCTAAACCTCCAGCTAATACAGCCTGAACCATATTTGGATCAGTACTAAACGTTGGAGGGCATTCAACCGCGTCTAGCAAGCCTAATCGGCCACTAGTTCCAGCTCCCATATAAAATAGTCTTCCTTGGGCAGTGAGCTTTTCATATACTATCTCTATCGCACTTTCTATTTTTGGTAAGATCCTTGTTATTGCATTCGCTACTTTTTGATCCTCTTCATTCATTATGTGAAGAATTTCAGTGACAGACATCATGTCTAATTCCGTTGTTTTAGGGTTATGTCGCTCTGTTGATAATTTATCCAATTGAATCATTAATGTCAAACCTTCCATTGATTTACATTTATTCAACCAATATATTTATTTGCATTTCTGGAGTTTGTACAAACACTCACTAATCAAATTACTTCACTGCTCCCGCCGTTAATCCTTCCATAAACTGCTTAGATGCTATTAAGAATAGAACCATCATTGGTAAGGATGCTAGAGTCAGACCAGCAAACAATGAGCCCCAATCAGCAGAATGCTCACCAAAAAGAGAGAGCATACCAACAGGAATTGTCATCTTTGCTTTCTCCGTTATAAAAATAAGCGGGAAGAAGAAGTCATTCCAAGAAGCGATGAAGTTAATAATGACAACAGTTCCTAATGCAGGTCTCATGAGAGGAAGAAGGACATGCCATAGAGTGCGTAGGTTGCCTGCCCCATCAATTCTAGCAGCCTCCTCTAACTCCAAAGGCAAAGTCCTGAAAAAGCCAGTTAATATAAGCATCGTAATAGGGGTACCGGTTGCTATATTCATAAAGATTAAGGACCACAAGGAGTTAATTAGACCAAGATCACGCATTAATATAAATAATGGTACAATTCCTAGTTTTATTGGTATCATCATTCCCAATAAAAATAAAAAGAAAATTGCATTGTTCCAGCTAAAATTGAAACGGGCGATATAAAAAGCAGCTAATGAACAAAAAATCACCACTAGTACTACAGAGGTGACACTTACAATAACACTGTTTATAAAATACTGATCAAAAGGTATTTTACTTAAGAGAGTTCTATAAGTATCTAAGCTGAAGCTCGTAGGTAGTCCTAAAGGATTCTTAAATATTTCTGCACTCGATTTGAAGGAGGAAAGAAACATTAAAAAGATTGGATACAAACTTATCGTGGCAACAGCAAACATAATTACATAATAGATTGGCCTAATCCAAATTGAATTTTTCTCCATACTTTTTCACCCTCTTACATTTGGACTTCTTTTTTATTCATAAACTTCAAGAAAATCATTGTACATATTAATATGAAGAAAAACAAAACAGTCGCAAGGGCTGAACCTAGACCAATTGCAGTAGAACTAGAAGCTGTAGAACTACCAAAGGCTAACCGATAAAAGAAAACAGCCAGTGTATCTGTTGAATAATACGGCTCACCCATCGAGCCCTGCATAGCATATATCAGCTCAAATGCCTCAAATGATTGGATAAAAGTTAAGACCGTCATGATTAAGATAGATGGAATCATCAATGGAATGAATATTTTCCTTAACATCGTAAAGCCTTTTGCTCCATCTAGCTTGGCAGCTTCAATCAATTCCCCTGGGATATTTTGAAAACCAGCTAAAAATATGAGAACTCCAAAACCTAAACCAAACCAACAGTTTACTAAAATAATAGAGATTAAAGCAGTTTCTTGTTCACCTAGCCAAGCTCTTTGCAGATTTTCTAATCCAAGCTTTCCCAATATAAGATTTAAAGTTCCGAAATTTGGGTTTAATATTAACTTCCATAAGAAACCTACAACGATTACAGATAGCAACCGTGGTAAGAAAAAGGCAACCTTAAAAAATTCTGCTCCCTTTACTTTTTTGTAGATGATAAAAGCTAATAAAAACGCTAATCCATTCATTACAACCATTTGAATACAAAAGTAAAGTACATTATGTGAAAAAGCGTTCCAGAACATAGAACCATAAGGCTCCGTAGTAAATAGAGTGACAAAATTGTCTAAGCCAACAAAAGCATCTCTAGAGAACCCCTTAAAGGAGAAAAAGCTGTAGGATAATGCAGCCAGTATAGGATAAAGTACAAACATCCCATAAATGATTAATATAGGGATAGGAAAAAGGTGTATAGTCCACCCTTTTCCCTTCTTTGATCGTTTTATTGGAGCTGTTTTTTCTGACATTTATCACAGCCTCCTTTTTATTATTGGAAAGGTGTAAACCAAGATTCAGCACTTTTCTGTACCTTATCCGCTACTTCCTCAGGTGTTACTTGACCTAAATACATCCCTTGAAGTTCAGTTTCTAAAACAGTTTTTGTCGTTGGATCTCCACCGGCAAAATTGATAACCCAGTAATATGGCGTCGATTTGGATTCCACCTCTTTACTTAACTCACTAAGAAGTTCATTTTCAGAGCTAATTCCAGGAATCGCGCTAATCATATTAAATTCTTTAACAAATAGCTCTCCAAATTCCTTAGTTGTTAGAAATTGTAGGAACTCCTTAGCAGCATCTTTGTTTTTAGAATTAGCATTAATAGCAAATGAACCATCTACCCACGAAGTTACTGTTTGATTTCCTTCTTTAGAAGGCATTGCAAAATAACCGTAATCCAAATCTCCGTTTAAATCGTTTATGACAGGTATTTCCCAACTACCAAGCGGAAACATTGCTGCTTGTTCCATTGCAAACAATGTACGAATATCGTCCATACCTAAGCCCTCAGAGTTTGCTGGGAAATATTTCTTCAAATCATTCATCGCTTTGATTGACTCTACAAATGAAGGGTCAGCAAAATTTGTTTCTCCTTTTACAAGTTTATCTGCAAACGAATTACCATCCATAACTCCTGCACCTAAGATTCCATGTGTTAATGATAGTAACCAGCCTTCTTTAGTACCCATAGCAATTGGGGTTACTCCTGCTTTTAAAAGTTTTTCATTGACCGCTATGAATTCATCCCAAGTAGTTGGAACTTCAATTCCTTGTTCAGCAAATATTTTTTTGTTATAGAAAAATTGAGTAGAGCTAATGTTTAATGGCACACCATATTGCTCTCCGTCTGCTCCTCGAGAGGCTGCCAAGAATTCCTCCGAGTATTGTTTTAACCCTTCTAAGCCAGTAATCGGCTCAACGAATCCAGCATCCACTAGCTTTAAACCAGCACCATATGGACGCAAGTGAAAAATATCCGGACCTTCTCCAGCTTGTAAAGCAGTATTTAAAACTGTATTATATTCCGTATTTTTAGTGGGACTGAATTCTACTTTTATTTCTGGATGCGTTTCGTTAAAAAGAGCAATTACTTTTTCATACTTAGAAACATCTTCAGTTCTCCAACTGCCAATGGTCAAATTTATTGTTTCCTTTTCTGCTGATGTAGTTATCTTATCTCCACCATTTTCAGAGCCTGTTGATGAAGAATCATTATCTTTGTCATCTGCGCAAGCAGCCATGACAAAAGTTAATAACATGATTGTAAGGACTAAGAGTCCATTTTTAATCCATTGTTTCATTTTTATACGCCCCTTTTTTGATATACATGTCGTAAACGCTTTTATGAATTGCCTGCCTAAATTCCTTCTTTGGCGCATCCCTCCCGTAATGGATAGCATTAGTTAGTAATACTACAAACAGTTCCTCCTTTGGATCCATCCATACCGAGGTTCCAGTAAAACCTGTATGCCCGAACGAACCTCTGGACCAACTGCTATTAATGGTTACTTCTGTATCTATACCATTCCATACTTCAAATCCTAAGCCTCTGTGC
The DNA here is from genome assembly GCF_038626375.1 of Psychrobacillus sp. FSL K6-2843. NCBI lineage: Bacteria > Bacillati > Bacillota > Bacilli > Caryophanales > Bacillaceae > Psychrobacillus > Psychrobacillus sp. FSL K6-2843. The sequence continues at coordinate 2,231,991 of NZ_CP152021.1, forward strand.
TTAAAAGTGTTTTGATGGCAATTTTGTAACCAAACAGGATCAAACACAGAATGCTCTGAAATATTCAACCAAAACTGTGCATAGTGGACGAGGTCGTCTAGACATGAAAATAATCCAGCACTACCAGAAACTCCATTTAACAAAAATGCTTTTTCATCATGGACCACACCTTGAATAAAGCAATCATTTATCTTTTCAGTAGTTGCTATTAGATTTCTTATCTCTCCCTTAGGATTAAATATTGTTTGATGCATTCCCATTGGTGTTAAAACTTCCTTTGCTACGAATGTATCGAAAACTTCTCCAGAAACCTCCTCAATAATTTTCCCTAACAAAATCATCCCTAAATCACTATAAACAACTTCTTTTTCTGGCTTAAAAAGTGGAACAACTGTTAGTATCTCTTCTAAAATTTTTCTATTTTCATCCCTTTGAACAGGTGGAGATAAATCTGCTGGTAGTCCACTATTATGATATAGAAGGTGTTCAATATTAATATCTGAATAACGAAATTGGGAAATATATTTTTGAACAGGATCCTTTAAAGATAATTGTTTTCTTTCTAATAACACTAGGAATGCAGGAAGCGTTGCAACCACCTTGGTCAATGAAGCGATGTCAAAGAGAGTACTAAAAGTAACAGGTTGTCTTTCGTTATTTCTTGTGATAAAAGAACCGAAGCTATCCCTATAGAGAATTTTTTTATGACGCTGAACATGGATAACTCCACCTGGGATTTTTTCTTCCTCAATATACTTCTGTATAATTTCCCTTAGCATAAAACCTCCCCCTTATCACATAATTTTCAGATAATTCACATTTATAGTATATAAAATAAAATTATAAGAAACAATGAAAATTTTAAAATATTATTTTAATCAATTTATTTATACTTATTTTTTATAACAATAAAGAGATAGCTATGAGATCTAATGATTTTCTGATTCAATCATCCAGTTGGAGAGTCTTCTTTTCTGAAACACATATACCGAAAAACCTCACACTTTCAAAGGTGTGAGGTTTTCTTAGAAGGATATAGAACAAAAACATTTTAAAATTATTTAAACAACTATAGCTAGTTTTCTCCGAAACAAACCTGCATATAACAAACCGATTCCTATCATTAATATTATTCCTATGTATACAGACATCATAGTTGGTACTAAATAAGCCCCTATTATGATTGTTGAACGAGCAATTAGCTCTGCTCCGCTAAAAGAGAAATTGGAAAACGCCGAGTACGATCCTCTTTTATCCGCTGGAATCATATTTGCTTGCTCTGCATTTCTAACAGGAGAATAGATTAATTCACCGACCGTAGCTATAAAGTTAAAGAGTAGAAGTATATACCATGTGTTAGCAGATGTAATGGTGATGTATCCTACGCTATAGAAAGCTAAACCTATAAGCAGAACATGCCTGTTGCTGAAACGATCAGTAATTTTATTTATAAAAAATGTTAAACAAACAACTAAAAGCATGTTTTCAATATTTAGCAGACTTAACATTCGAACTCCTACAAGCTCGAACTCTCCTATATTAACCACCTTAAAAGTCTCCGCTAACCGAACTCCTATATAACTGTTTAATGAAAATTCAGCAGCAAAAATAAACATGGAACCTACAACTACCTGAACAAATGGTTTATCCTTAAAAGCAATTTTATAATTATGTATTAAATCAACAAAAACATTCTGATGCTGCTTTTCCAAAAGCTTATTATGTCCGTTAATTAACCAGATTTTATATGCTATCGGCAGGCATAAAGAAGTGAATGATAATAACATAAACAATTCAACCTGGTGGTTTAAATATAGTAATCCCCCTAATGCTGCCCCAATAGCCATAGACAAATTAGTTAACCAATAATCTAACGCATATACCTCTTTACGATTGTCAGGAGTAGTTGAATCAATGACTAATGCATGCATAGCAGGCCTTCCTAAGCTGCTTGTAATAATATATATAGTATATGCAGCTGCAAACAGCCAAATGATATTCGATTTTGGCAACAAGCTAACTGTCATACAAACAAACATACATCCACTTAAAAATGAAGTGATTACTAATAAACCCTTCCTTGGTAGACGGTCTGAAATGTATCCTCCAATAAGACTGATAAGAAAACTAACTCCTACTGTGCCTATTAAAAATAAACCGGCCCATACTTTGCTCATCTCTTGTGCAAAGAACAATGCCATAAAAGGCATGACAGCAGATGAAACAGCTCTGTTAAAAAAAGATGTAATTAATCGAACTTTAATATTTTGTGGGTAGTTTTTCCATTTCATATTGTACACCTCCTTTGTATTTAGTATATTAAACTAGACTTTTGAATTTAAAAATGGACATTTTTTTATAAGTTGTCCACTTAATGAGGTGTTTTACATGGATCGTTCATTGCTAACCCTTTGGAACACTGTCCCTTCAGGTAAGATTAAGCAAGAAGAGATTGCAAATATAATAGGTTTCAGCACTAAGCAAACAAAGAGGTATATACAGAAGTGGTGCTCTGAGGGCTGGATGAAGTTCATCTCTGGAAAAGGTAGAGGAAATTCTTCACAATTAATGTGGTTAAAGGATGTCGAAGCTTGCTTTGAGGAGCAAGTCATGCTTATTTTAGAAATTGAAAGCGCAGAAATAAGTAGTAAATACTTAATGTATGATTGGTCAACAGAGTGTCGACAAAGATTGATGAAAAAGTTTCAAAACAAACTTGGCTTTGTACAGCAAATGGACGATAAGCTCATTGTTCCAAGAAAAAACCCGTTTCTTACACTTCATCCGTTAAAATCTGCTGACGCACATAGTGCCAATATGGTCGCTACGATTTATAATCGTCTAGTTTCTGTGGATGAAAGCGGCATAGTTTCTCCAGAACTTTGTCACAGTTGGGATATTACAGACACCAAACTTCGACTTTACCTAAAGAAAGATATCTCCTTTCACGACGGCTCTATTCTCACCGCAGAAGATGTCGTATTATGTCTTCGCAAACTAAAAAACAATATACAATTTTCGGTATTATGTAAGCCAATTGAAAAAATAGAAGCTGTTGCTCCATTAATAGTAGATATCTCTTATCCAACAGGTTGTAGTTACTGCCTACAGCTTTTAGGAAGTATGAATGCAAGTATTTATAAGGAGCATTTGGATTTTATTTATGGTACGGGATGTTACTATGTAGAAGAAAATAATCCAACAATCACTACATTAGTAGTCTTTAAAGATTACTATGGGGAAAGGCCTCTTTTAGATAAAATTGAATTTGTTCAAGTGCCAGTAGATTTTGAGAACGTTTATCGCACATCATCTGCTCAACAAACTTATTTTCCAATTAAAAGTGACTCTGGCTTTGGAATTGTATTGATGAATCCACATTTAGATATTGAAATACGGCATTATCTTCATTACATAATTTCCAAATACCGAAATGAAATAAATACTGCCGATGAGAGGCTATTACCCAATGAAGAAGGTTGCTTAATTGGAATAAGTAAAAAATATCGTTTAAATAGTATACCTCGCCCTGAGTTTAAGAGACCTATAATACTGAAATTAATAGATTATACAAACAAACCTACTCTTTGGTTAAAAGGCATTCTTACAAAGAATGGTGTTCCTGTAGAGATTAAAACAGTTTCCTTTGAGGACAATCTTATGAATAGGGACTCAAATAATGAAGTAGATTTATACATACATGGGGAAATATTTGAAATGAATCAAAATTTTTCTTTTTTTCATTTTCTTCTTAATGGATATTCTCCTATAGCCAATGTCTTACGAAAACAAGATAGATATCAATGTGTATTAAGAAAGTACGCTAATACCCCTTTTGTAGAATGGACTTCCTTGCACAAAAAAATTGATCGGATGTTAATAGAGGATTCTTTAGCATGTCCTTTATATTATTCAAAAAGACAAATTCCTTTTTCTTCTGATTTAATGAACATAAATATAAAGCATTTCGGGTATGTTGATTTTTCAAAGCTATGGGTCAAGCCAGACATAGAATTTAAATCATGATATGTGCTCATAAAATTGTCCATGGTGAAGATGCTTGCTATTAATTGATGAATTTGAAAAAGATCCCCAGTTGGAGATGGCAGGCTACCTATTATGATATGAAACGTCCAATAGATGAGTAACACGCATGAAAGTCATGGGAATTTGTTTCACCACCTTCTAAAATGAGAAAGTACCTTGAGACTTGGTAGTCTCAAGGTACTTTGTAGACGTTCGGAGTATAATCCATTCAAATTAATGTCGTTTCATCAATCTAATTGCTTGTATGGAGAGACGTACAAGCAATACTGCGCATAGAAATAATCCAACAAAAGCAGCAGTATTTAAATATACAGCATATGCAGTTTCTATAAACTGAGCAATTGCTAGTAATGAAACAGAAATTATTCCAAAAGTAATCCCGACAAACAATAGAATAAATCGAGAAAAGAGGTGAGTTACAAATTGAGCATTATTCTTATCTGAAAAAATATCATGATGTAAAATAATTTTTCCACTTTCCACTTTTTGGACGAGCTTATCAACTCGTCTTGGTATTTTTCGCAATGCTGGTAGCAATAAAGCAAACTCTTCTTCTATTCTTTCCTTTGTAACTTTTGGTTCCTTAAATGGCTTTTTTAACAGAGAAGTCAAATAATCCGACGAATATTCTTTTGCTTCTGCAAAAATATCAAATTTAGGTTGGATTAGCTTAAGCGTGCCCTCTAAAGTTATGATTGAACGCATAGCAATTCCTACGGAAGGATAAAACGATAAGCCAAATTCTCTAACTAACTTAAAGAACGCTTGAATTAGCTCATCCGTTGGTATTCGTTCTACGTATGAAATTCGAAGAAGGATTTGAGACAAAGCCTGTTCCATTTTTACTCTATCAATGTGATCATGATCTTCTACAAGCAATGTTACTGCATCATAGAGCATATTAGCGTCATTATGCTGAATACCCATTAAAAAAATCTTCATTCCTTCTTGCTGAGGCTCTGCCAGTCTTCCTACTGCGCCAAAATCTAACAAAATCGGGAGTCCATCTGTTTTATCAATGAAGATATTTCCCGGATGTGGATCAGCGTGAAAAATTCCAGAATAAAGCATTTGATCGAAAAATGAGTAGAGTACCGTTTGAGCAAACTCCTCCCGATCTATATTTAGTGTTTGAAACAAAGTGTCGCCATTTGCTACACTCTGCCCGTAAGCATGCTCAAAAATAATGATGTTTTTATTGCTCAAATCGGTGTAAACATAAGGTATTTTCACCTCATATTTACTGTTTTTTAGGGCATTTTTGACTTGAACTGCATTCCGTTTTTCTATTTCAAAATTGACTTCTTCTTTAAGGTTATCTGCAAATCCTAGTGCTAGCTCACATAGGCCCAATCTTTCTGCCCAAGAGGATTTGTCTGTTAACCAACGAACAAACTCTAATAAAATATTTAAATCATCCCTAATCATTGACTTGACATCGGGACGTAATAATTTGACAACAACCTGTTGATTGTTTTCTTTCAGTACCGCTTTATGTACTTGACCAATTGAAGCGGAAGCCAAAGGAATCATATCAAAATATGAAAATATATCTTCCATACTACATGGCAACGATTTATCTAAAATCTTTTTTACTTCTGATTCATGTAATGGCTCCACATTTTGCTGAAGCTTTTCCAGCTCTCTTATAAATACAGGAGAAAACAAGTCTTTACGAGTTGAAAGTACCTGACCAAACTTTATGAAAATACCTCCGGCTTGCTCTAGTGTATCGCGAAAGGCGATTGCCATTTCATAATCGTTATCTCTATGCTTGGTATATTTCAAAGCTCTAGAAATCCCATTCTTAGCAGCTATTTGAATTACTTGTCGCATTCTTTTTTGACCTCTCCATTGACTTCTTAGCCTTAAAAGAAAAGGTCTTTGTCGCATAGTACTTGATTTTCGTTCCCCATTATCCATCGGTCCAAATAATTCAAAGAATAAGTACAATAGCATAGAAATCAAAAGCATACTACCTATCCATATTATAGTGCTGACGTCCATAAATGAATAAACGAAATCCTCGGAAAGAAAGTCAATATTCCTTAAATAAGCATACCAGTAAACAAAAAAGGTAAACACAATGCTAATAAAAACAGAAAGGATTCTTTTCATAAAATTGATTTGGGAACCCATCAGCTTTCCACTTACATAGTAAATAAATAAAGATATTAAAATTATTTGTACAATTAACTTTACATATATCAAAAAAGTATCCCCCTATCTTTTTTATCTCAGTTCAATATATATACATTCCCCTCTTCTACTTATTATTAATCTCTTTCACAAGCACTTTTTAGTACGTTTAAGTATTTCAATTTTTTGAAAACAATATAATTTTTTGTTAACTAAATCATATTTCCTTTTAAATTCATTAAGACTTTTAGATTATTTATTTTATTGAAAGTTTTATAGATAAATTCATGGGTAAAATTTAAAAATTGTCTATAAATTTCTAAAGGAGGATTCTATATATGTCTTTAACAAAAAAGAATTGAGCTTTCATGCGGTACCGGACAATCCAGATCCAGTATTAGCAAAACACCTACAAGAAATTATTGGTGGTCAATTTGGAGAGATGAGTGTTGCGATGCAGTATCTTTTCCAATGCTGGAATACAAGAGGAAACGAAAAATATAAAGACTTACTGATGGATACAGGAACAGTAGAACTTGGTCACATTGAAATGATAGCTACAATGGTGGCAAGACTTTTAGAAGGCGCACCAGTCACAGAACAGGAAAATGGCGCAGTTAACCCAGTAAAAGGTGCAATTATGGGAGGTTATGAGTCCAAAGGATGTATTAGTAGAGGGTATGAATCCTCAGCACGCAATCGTCTCGGGCTTAGGTGCTATGCCTGTGAACTCAGTTGGAGTGCCATGGAATGCTGGTTATATTGTAGCAAGTGGTAACTTATTAGCAGATATGCGACATAACGTGATGGCTGATTCAGAAGGGCGTTTACAAGTAGCTCGTCTTTATAGCATGACAGATGATAAAGGAGTTAGAGATATGCTGTCCTTCCTTTTAGCTCTAGATACAATGCACCAAAATCAAGGGCTAGCAGCTATAAAAGACTTAGAAGCAACAGAAGGTGGAGTTATTTGTCCCACAACTATTCCACCTGAGTGGGAAGCAACCGAATTTTCTCATACTCTATATAATCATTCGGAAGGAGAAGACAGTGCCGAATTGCCGTGGTTAAAGGGCAATGCTCCTGATGGACACCCTTTCTCCTAAGACCAAGGTAAAGCATTCGGTGAAAAACCAGTTCTTAGTCCTGCCCCTCCCTCATTGCACAATACTTTGCCTGCGGAAGATATGAAGTAAACTAAATTATACTGCAAACAAACGCAAGCCCGGTATAGTTTGTTTACAGTAATTTTTAATTAGCTATTTTTTAATTGATGTGCCTCTTCAATTCCGAATTGAAAATTTTGAGTTAGTAAATCATTTACTTCTCTAGCTATTAACTCTTTAAATTCGACTAGCTGTTGACTTTGAAAGTTTGATTCGGATATTTTTCCTGTATATATGTTAATAGCTTGGAATACTAACGTTTTATGCTCTTCTGGTAAACTGTTGGCTCCCCATTGACCAGCCTCCAATTTAGAGCATATTGTACTCTCCTTTAAATAACGATAAACTCTTAACATATTTAATATGGAATAAACAGGATCTATCTCTAAATCATTTAAACAATCCTTATAGTCTTGTAAAATTGCTGATGTATAGTGAATAGTGGGTACAGTTGGAAACACTGCTTTTATGGGTTCACCTCTAAGGCATATTCCTTTATAAGTAACAATGGTTATATGTGCAGCTAAATCAGCATCTACTTTTTCTCCTAATAACCATTTTTCACTACATTCTTCGTATCTTTCCCTCCAATATTCACTAAAATGATAATCATAGGATGGAGGATAGTCCCAGTTTTCTAGCTGGCTTCTATTCATAAAACTAATTTCAATTGGATAAGGATTATTTGAAATCTTTAAAAATAACTCAGTCAACGATAATTTCTCTTGGAATGACAATGCTTTTTTGGTTACCACCAAAATATCTATGTCACTCCTTGATGGATTAAAACCACCTATTGCCAGAGAGCCATGTAAGTAATAACCAACATTATTTTCGTCAACTATTTTCTGTATTTGGCCAATCACCTGTATTATAAATGCTTTAATATTTTCTGAAGCATTAGCCCAAATCATTTTTACTTCCCCCTTTCATTGGCATATATATTTCTGGTTGGAGTCCTTCTGCCTCTATGACCATTGCTGTTAAATAAGTATCAGTTGTGGTTTCATGCCCCTCCCCCTTTTCCCAGAACACTGCATCGCCAGCTCGTATTTCAACCTTCGTTTGATTCGTACCAGATACCCTACCCTCTCCATTAACAATCAGTAGTAGCTGAGGAACAACTGCTTCATGATATCCAATGACTCCTTTTTCCTCCAAATGCATACAGCCTATTACCGTTTCACTTTCTATTTTAGCGATCCGTGACATGATAAAATTCGAATTAAAGTGGTGAATCTTATGTCCAACCTGTTGATCAAAACGAAAAATTTTCATTAGACAACCCTCCATAGCCTATTTAAATTCGACTATAAAAGCAGATATTCCTTCTATTTTTTAATATAGAAGCTATGATAAAGGTAAAGGTGGATTTAAAAATGCTATAAATAATGAGCTGGAAATGTACCTCCATGCTCATTACATTTTGCACCCATCAAATTAATACAAGTCTCTTAAGATTATTTAAAATTACTTGGAATTTTAACGAGAACATAATTTTTAGTCCACATTTGAGTGGTGGCAATTAATCTTTTTTCGTCTTTTTCAAAGAACAGGCCAGCACCATCTTTCCCCTTAAATTCCCATCCGGTTGAACCTATCATTTGTATTAGATTTTCATCCGCAATCGAAATACCTTGATTCTCACTACTTGTGATATACCAAATAGAATTGGCTTCTACGGCAATTTCAGCTATCTTACTATCCGATTCTTTTAGTAGTTCAATCGCTTGTTTTGCAGATAAATCATCTATCGGAAGAGAAGGATAATATAATTTATTTATAAATACGAACACTGCAATAACGGCTATAAATAAACCTAAAATAATTCTAACTTTTACCAATTAATTACCTCCCAATTAATGAAGTCTACTATAGAATCCTACGTACCCTTAGATTTGCTTACCTGCTCCTTTAGATTAATAAGAAAAAAGGTTTACTCCTTCTTGAATTAAAGCACCCGTATATTTTTTAAGAACAGCTACTCTAATTCCACAATCTCACCCAATTGCAGAACGATTAATTTCATTTAATCCTCCCTTTCCCTCTAACCTGATATTCTTTTTGATTGCTAATTTGAATTAACTCATAAGCATAATCATAATCTTTATCTTTTCTAAAAGATCTCGCACTTATCATATACTCTTCATCCACTTTAATAAGGTTGTAAACCATTGCATCCTCAATAAAAATTTTATAACGTCGGTTATCTTTTTCATCAGAATTGTTGTACCCAATAATCCACATTTCCGTATATTCTCTTGGTTTTGTGTAATTGTGTTTACTTTCAACTTTAAAAAGAACCTTACCAATACTTTTGTTCTTTTCGGAATTGGAACTAGAAAAAAAGAAGAAGTACGACATTACAATTATCATAATAGCAATAATTCCAATCAAAACTTTCTTATTAGTAAACACTTTCAATTCCCTCCTAGAGTTAATCAACATCCTTCAACTAACCTTCTTGTGCTAACCTGCGACATTAGTTCAATATGAAAAAAGGCTTAACTCCTTCTTGAAGTAAAGCACGCGTTAATGCAATAAGAGTTACTGCTTTTTATTTGCATGTTCTCTTGCAAATGTAGAAGGTGAAAACGTAATTTTATATTTTCCTACAAGTTCTTTTTGTACTTTTTCAGTTAATATCAAGCCTTCTTTATTATGTGTTTCTTCAAGTTCTACGCCACTAGGAAAAATGCCATCATTTTTCCAATCAATCCATTTACCATATTTCAAGATCCACTCCATTAATTCAGCCTTCAACTTGATTGAAATTGGAACATATTCTATGTCAAAGTTACAATAACATTTTTTACACCAAATAGCGTCGGCACCTATATCTGCTTCAACTTTTAAATCATAAGTTTCATTACATTTACATAAATCTATCATACTGGTCTTCTCCCTTTATTAAAGTATTCGAGTAGAAGAGAACCTCTCTACCTTGCGGTAGATTGTGTTCTTCCCCCCTCACAGAACCGTGCTTGCGCTATTTACGCACACGGCTCCTCCAAATCATCTTTCACAAGATATAGCTAATCTCTTTTCTTAATTCGTATATATTCACCTTAATTCTTGGTGACGGTAACGGATATTTTTGAAGAAAGAGATTGAAATTATCCCAAGTAAAGGATTTTCTTTGACTTCTTCTGTTGAGCCATTTAAACAGTAGATATTGGATTTTGTCTTTAAATTGGTGAACACTTGGAGTGTTATCCGTGATGCAATAGTAGTTGTAATAACCTACAAGCGAGCGTTTAAATCTATCCATTATCATATGAATATCATTATTTCGGTTCTTCTTTATCCATTCCTTCGATTCCTTTAGTTTACCTTGTAGCTTTTTCCTGCTTGATTTCCGTTTCACACGAAAGTATCCAGATTAATTTTGGTTTTATCCTCCGCTATTTCTAAGTTAAACTTCTGTAATCTCAACTTTAATGATTGAAAGAATTCCTGAGCTTCGCTCTTATATTGGAAGCAACACACAAAATCATCGGCATATCTAACTATGTATGCATGTCCTTCACACTGTTTTCTGACTTCCTTCTCAAACCACAGGTCCAGGACATAATGAAGGTATAGATTGGCGAGTACCGGAGATATGACCCCACCTTGCGGTGTGCCTTTATCTGTCTTGTATTTCTTTCCTTCCTCCATGTATCCACCTTTAAGAAACCTACCAATTATTCTTAGTAAGTTAGGGTCAGTAATTCGCAGTTTTAAGAACTCCATCATCCATATGTGGTCAACGTTGTCAAAGAACCCTTTAATATCTACATCTACTATATAATTTACTGATTTCTTTTCAATATAATGATTTAATATTTTCAAAGCATCGTGGCAGTTACGATTTGGGCGGAACCCAAAAGAGCAGTCTAGAAAATCAATTTCATAGATGGCATTTAGTATTTTGGTAATGCCTTTCTGTACAATCTTATCTTCATGTTCCGGTAACCCCAATGGTCTTTTCTTGTTGGAGTTAAGCTTAGGAATATACATTCTCCTTACGGGAAAAGGATGATAGCTTTTAAGCCTACTTACTAAGTCCTCTATATTTTCCTCTAGTCTTTCACTGTATTGCTCTTTAGTTGTGCCATTAATCCCAGTTGCCTTCTTATTAGGTAATTCAAGATGACATTGAACTAGAGATTGCTTATTTAGTAAATGTACAATAGATGTAAATTTCATTTTGGGATCAGATTTTGCTAATTCTGCTATCCTTAATAGTTTTGTTTCCATTTAGTATTCCTACCTCCGAGTGTAGTAAATGTGTCCCTAGTAAGGGTGATAACTTGGTAGCAGCCTTTCCTCCATCGGCATTACCCAACTTCATTGGTACTACGCTGCTATCCGACTCCCTACAACGGCATTTGGTTTCCTTGCTTATTATCACTTGTACACCATACTCTTCTATAAGAAGAGACCGGTAGGGTCTCCCGAGTTGCCAAGAACCCAGAAAGTAGGGTTCTTTTAATACGTCTCTATTTTAAGTCTTTTATTTTTACCAATTCTTCTTCTATTCCACTCATTATTTTAAGCACCGCATGAACGAATGATTTCGAACGCTACTTTTTTGCTGTTCCTGTGGTTTAGTTTAAATGAAACCCTTCTCAATACATAGATATTTTACCATAAACATCCAACAAAAAAATCACCTCTCAGTTAAACTAGAGAGGTGATTTTAACGTTCTTTTATAAATATCAGTAACCTACTTTAATGTTAAGTTACTAACTATATAATTCCCCCACTTAGAACGCTTTTCGCTGGTAAATGATATTGGTAAGTCCCCAAGAGATAGCATAGACTACCATGATGCCAAGTGTCGCTCCTGTATATAAAGACGAGACAGTTAAATTAACAATGAAATCAGTTATTGCGGTTAATTGTTCAGTTAAAAACGTGACAATAGCCGGACCTATAGCTGCCAAAAGGATAAAGCAAATGAGTACAACCGGAAAAATATAGCCTGGTTTAAATATATAAAATAATGGAAAGGTAAATGCGGCAAATAATAAGAATAAGCCACAGCCAATCGCAATGTCAGTCATAGTAAAAGGTTTATTGAAAGCCAATAATGTTAGACTAGTCACCCCGATTGCTAAAATCATGTAAATAATAGCACCAAGATAGCGTGAAGCGATAATTTCCGTACGTGTATATGGTAAGGAATTTAATAATATGTTTGTCTCTGCTTTTTCATCGTAAGCATATGTGTTAAAGGGAATAAAAATACTGGAAACGAGAAAAGTAAAAGCTGGGTCTTTGCCCATAATAATAAAGAATAAGATAAAAGGAATAAAGAGTAATAGCTGCCTTTTCTGCAGAATGACGTCACGTCTGATTAAATTAAACATGGTGTATTCCTCCTTTCAAGTGATACATGATATCTTCCAGAGAGGCACGATCAATGGCAACTGAGTTTCCAAAGATATTTTTCACTGCTTTAGTATTGTCCGTTAATGCTTCAAATCCTGTTGATGCACGATGAACATGAATAAATGCCTTTTCAGTATCTCTATCCAGAAGATCCAATCTTCCTTTAACAATGGCATAGTTTTCAGCAACGTCGTGAATGGACTGATTAAATACTAATTCGCCACTCTGCATAAAAGCTATATAATCTGCGATACGATCTAAATCTGTTGTAATATGCGTTGAGAAGAAAATGGTACGATTTCCATCAATCATTAATTCTTGTAAAAGATCCAACAGTTCTCGTCTAAAAATGGGGTCTAAGCCTGCTGTTGGCTCGTCCATAATGATCAGCTCTGCATGATGTGATAGTGCTATCGCCAATGACGCCTTCATTTGCATCCCTTTCGAGAAAGTTTTTATTGCTTTATTAAGTGGTAATTCGAATTTTTCAATATATTGATAAAATACTGTATCATCCCAGTGTTTGTATGCTGGTGCTACAATCCGTTTTATATCTTTCATGTTTAGCCCTTCAAAAAATACATTGCCATCATACACGAATCCAATGCGCTCCTTAATCGCCTTCTCATGTTTCTTGTAATCCAACCCGAAAAGCTTAATTTCCCCAACATCTGGTCTTAAGAGATTCATCATCATTTTTATCGATGTCGATTTACCAGCACCATTTGCTCCAATGAATCCCGTTACAAAGCCTTGCTTCACTTGCAAATCAATATTTTTTACGGAAAAATCTTTAAACCTTTTCGTTACATTTGTAAATTCAACCACATTCTCCATTCCATTCACTCCTCATATAAAATCTTTAATAAGTCCTGCAGCTCATCAAGTGACAGTCCAATTTCTCTGCTATTTGTTATGACTGCACTGAGTTGCTCCTCAATGACCTTCAGCTTCTTCTCTCTTATAACCTCTAGATTTTGCTCTGCAACAAAAGACCCTTTTCCGACAATGGAATAGATAAAGCCCGCCTTTTCCAATTCCTCATAGGCACGCTTCGTCGTTATAACACTAATTTGCAGTTCCTTTGCGAGGTTACGCATAGAAGGTATTGCTGCCCCCTCCTGTAGTTCACCTGCTAAAATAAGCGATTTAATTTGACTGGTAATTTGTTCATAAATCGGTTCCTTTGAACTGTTGGAAATAATTATTTGCATGCCAATACCTCTTCTTTACTTTTTTGAAAACATACTTTACAAATGTCATGTACCGCTTGCTGAAAACAGTCATCGAAGACCAATTTGCATAAATCACTCACACCCTCATATATTGTATATATACTATAATCACATTATATACACACATAAAACAATCGCGCAACCACTTTATTTGAAATTCCAGAAAATTTTATATAAAACAGCCATAAATTAATAGAATAGAAGCCTGAACAAGCATATTTACAATAAAGTATCAGCTATCTAAAAGATGATATTATTCATTTCTAACTATTTGATTGAATTACCACCGTCAACTTTAAAATAACAAATAGAAAGAGCATATTTTGATAAAATACTTATCAAAACATGCTCTTAAGATTTAAAAGATAATATTATATTTAATTACTTTTGATTAAACGTTGGGTATTTAGTGCCAAAATCGTCGTTTGGAAACGTTTCTTTACTTAGTAGTAGTAAATCTGACGATAATCCTTGTTCAACTAAACTGCACCTTTAGTTTGAGTGTAACATTTCACAAACAAAATCTCCTCACTAAAAATCAACCTTAGACTTTAACATAGCCTATTCTTTAAATCATTGTCTAAGTTAAGTATATATTACATAAGCTGATGCTAATGTTTGCGTGTCCACATAAGTCTATTTCTCCTTTAGGGGTGAACCATTTCAACTCATATCCCTTGTCTTATTAACAAAAGGGAAAAAACCTTTAAGCTTGATAAAGCTTAAAGGTTTTTTATATTAAGATATATTCAACAGTTCTTTGTCCTTCCTACCATGCAACAAATGGTATAGAGGAATGCAAATGACGATTAAAACGACCATGGAGAGGAAAATCGGACGATAACCACTATAAGGCACTATAAATCCTAATAGAAACGGACCAATTCCTAACCCAATATCATATAAAATGAAGTAGGTTGAGGTAGCAAGTCCAAATCGATGGGGTGGAGTAACTTTCACAGCGACGCTCTGAGCAATCGAATTAAAATTACCGTAGCCGAATCCAATCAGCGCAGCAGCAAGTAAAAGCATCCACCCGGCTGAAGCTTGGCTGAATAAAAACATACCTAGTGCAAACAAAACGAAACAAGGATAAGCGACAATATTAGCTCCTTTAGTATCTAGCAGTTTCCCTGTGAATGGACGAGAAATAATAACTACTATCGCATAAATTAAAAAGAAATAACTTGCTGCAGATACAAGGTCTACCTCTACTGCATAAAAGGATAGAAATGACATTACGCCAGAATAACTAAATCCTATTATGAGTGCCACCATAGAAATTGGTAATGCTCTTGGTTCTATGAATTTCGAGAGAAGCGAGCTTTTTTCTAGATGCTGAGTAGTAGATTTCGGCAATGCCACATCTATTTTTACCACTGCATAGATGATTAAGCATACAAATGACAATACAATATTTAAAGCAAAAATCCATTGAAAACCATTTTCAGCTTTAAGTAATAGAATACCTATAAACGGACCAATGGCGGTTGCTAAAATGGCACTTAAACTGTAATAACCTATCCCCTCTCCCTTTCTAGTATTAGGTAAAATTTGCGCTATGATTGTTCCGGTTGCAGTACCTGCAATACCAACAGCAATTCCTTGAAGCAATCGAATAATAATTAGAAGTCCAATATTGAAGGCCGCAAAATATAAGATAGATGTAATAGTAAAAAATACTAAACCTGTCCATAGTGTTTTTTTTGTCCCTAAATCGCCTATGACTCTTCCTGTTCCTAACCTTCCTATTAATGAGCCTATTATAAAAATACTAGATACTAGACCAGCTGTACTTGTAGAGGCACCGTATTTTGATTGGGCATAGGACGCAATTGTAACTATTAATAAATAAAACATTAAAGTGATCATAAAATTGATCAACGAAACGATTAAAAATTGCTTTGTCCATAGTTTTTCCTTTGTCACCGTCATCATCTTCCCTTTAAATTAACAAGTAATTTTTCCAATACTTGTTCTGTAATTTGTCTTTCTTGTTCAGTAATACCAATCAGTAAATTCTTTTGTAGGGTATCCACTATTTGTTTCGTCTCTTTATACTTTTCTACCCCGTTATTAGTTAAATGCATTACTTTTTGTCTTTTGTCATGACCTATTCCTATGTAAATTAACTCTTGCTCAATTAGTTTTTGAGCAATTGGAGTCACCGAAGGTTTTTCAACTCGCCAATAAGTAGCTATATCAGTGAAGGTTGAAGGTCCTTCTTCGTAAAGAATACGTATGAGTCCCCACTGAACTTCGGTTAAGCCAAATGGCAGTAGTAAATCCTGCATCTTACTACTGTATGGCCGAGAAATTAGTTTTAATGTCGTGAAAAATGGTTGCATAAAATTACTCCCTTATGGATTAGTTACATTAGTTAGTTAGACTAACTAATGTTAATTGTTTTCGTTTGATTTGTAAAGACAACTATTATATATTTTCGTTTTAAATTTTACTTGTAAAGTACAAGTAAAATATTTATATTCTTTACAAGGGGGAATATAACCGTGGAATATATATGCAGATTATCTAGTGAAAAAGACTGGGAGCAAATCAAATATATTTATGAGGCTGGCATTGCTACAGGTAACGCAACATTCGAAACGTCTGCTCCTTCATCCTATGAGATATGGGTTTCAAAAGCAGATCAGTTTTGTACCTTTATCATTTACCATGGTGAATTAGTGTTAGGTTGGTGTAGACTTTGCCCCGTTTCAAACAGAGCAGTTTATGCAGGGGTTGGTGAAGTGGGGATCTATGTTCATCCCAAAGCCACTGGAATGGGAATTGGAAATAAGCTGCTTCAAACACTGATCACTAAGTCAGAAGAACAAGGCTATTGGATGCTGCAGGCAAGTATTTTTCCAGAAAACAAAGCTAGTATAGAACTACACAAGAAAAATGGGTTTAGAGTGGTAGGTCACCGTGAACGTATTGGTAGACTGAATAATAAATGGAGAGATAATTACTTTTTAGAAAGAAGAAGTAGTAAAGTTGGACAGGAATGATCTTCTATTAAACAATTGCTCGTACAATGTAATAGGAATTAGTTACAGACAAGCCATTTGTTTTGTTTGCTTCAAAGATTTCTGTAATCTCTATTAAATCTTCTTTTACAATTTTTTCCATCACAGTTGGGTGCTGTCCAAAGCACCTTTTTCTTATAATATCCATTGGGCTATGGATTAACTCATTACTGCTAATAATTTCTATCTCCCATTCATAATAATTGGCCTCTATTAATCTACTTTTAATCGTTTTTTCAGTAGAATCCAGTGGTAAATTGGCAGTAAAAAGATTTGGAAATAATTCAGATAGTTCATTCTCTTCGTGATTTCCAGGGTGTAGCCCAAGTATAATTCCGCCTTTTTTTACAATATGCTTTAGAGCAGGATAACCTGAAGTTGGTCCCTTTCGAATGTAAGCACAATCAAACTCATTTTCTTTAAAAGGTAAACCTTGTTTAGTGCTTCCTAACACAAAAGAAACATTTTTTGGCTTATTCATTTTCCCATAACCGATAAAATGATTAGTTACATCAAATCCTACTATTTCTTTTGCAATAGAGCTACAATGGATCGCGAATTCACCATGCCCACACCCGACGTCCAAAACCTTTTTGTGTGAAACCAAGTTTATAACCTCTTCATCAAAGATTGTTTCTCCATTAGGCTTAATAATAGTGGAATTCCAAGGGTATAGATAAGTCCCTTGAAACTTCCCAAGCTGGTCGTACCATTCTAACGAATGTGGTGCGATCCATTCAGCAAATAAAGTTGGATTAAGTAATGTCATATTTTACATCCTCCTATTTTGTTAAGTGGGTAGTTTGATTATAATCCTTTACTTTCCAACGATCTTGTTTATATTCTAGATTACTTATACAGGCATTTAACAATTTTGTCTTCCCTGAACCAATTTTACTATCTGAAAGGAGCGCTAATATAGCATTAATGACAGCTCCGTGAGCAACCAAAATTATTTTTTTATTTGGGTAGCTTTGGATGATATCCTTTAATCCTGCTCGCAAAGAAACGTATGTAGACTTAGGTGAAGATTATTTTGATAAGCCAAAAGAACAATCAATTGTACGATATTCTGTTCGAAGACTTGAAAACTTAGGTTACAACGTTACAATCACTGAACCAAATGCCTCCTAATCCAACCCACAATTTGATTCTTATTTAGGCGCTGCACTTTTTTAAAAAATAATTGAGCTGCGTCAGATTTCGTATTGCCTTTTTCTCTAAAATGAAGATTTTAATTTTCATGGGAATTGAAGAAACATAGATTAGAGTATGATCCAAATTCAAATTAAAAGACTGTTTTATAACTGAAATTGTTGCTTTATAGTAAAATTCATTTATATCCTTTTCTAATTTATCTCCTTCATGTTGAAAGCTAACTGTTTTAACCCCAACCTCCACATTACCCTCTTTTTCCAAATTTGTTCATTGCTATAAAAGTACTATTTCTCTATAATTTATTTTTAGTACAATAAAGGAGTCTATTATGTATATTTGGAATATAAATGCACTTATTACAGCTTTAAGGGAAGATTCCTTTACTGAAAAACAGAGGAAAAATTATCGAAGTATCTTTTGGATTATAGCAGCTATATCTATTATATCATTACCAATAGTTTACGATTTTTCTACTATGAATCAAATGGATATTATTGATTTCATTTGCTTTATTATGATCAATGGGATTGGTTTATTTGTATTATTTCGAATCTATAAAAAAGGAAATAAAAAAGAGTTTTTTCTTCCGTATATTAGTTTAGCGATCCCAATTT
Source organism: Psychrobacillus sp. FSL K6-2843 (assembly GCF_038626375.1). NCBI lineage: Bacteria > Bacillati > Bacillota > Bacilli > Caryophanales > Bacillaceae > Psychrobacillus > Psychrobacillus sp. FSL K6-2843. The sequence goes on from NZ_CP152021.1 coordinate 2,250,759, forward strand.
TACTAAGATACATATTACTTGTTATAGCTTTAAATGGAATTGGATATTTTCTCATTTACGATTTACTACCTAATCAATCTCTCGAGGAAACAAATTTAATGGATTTAACTATTTCAATAATAGTGGAAGTTGTTTATAACTTAATGTTTATCCATTACTTTAAGAAGATTAATAAAAAAGGGATCTAATCATAGGAAGTCACACAAATAAAGGGTGTTACTTATCATTATCGATATGTATCACCCTTTATTTCTTGCTCAAGAATTGCCTGCAATTTGGTAGATTATTCTTCAACTAAACCAGCTAATAGGATGTCAATATTTTTCTCTAAAATTATTATTAATCTTATGTTATACTATTTTGTGCATGACAAATAGCCCTCCAAAAAACTTTTGGAAGGTTTTATCTTAATTACTTGTAACAAGTGATTATGCTATATCTTGGAAAGTTTCTTTGCTATTTAATAAAGCATAAATCCAATGAAGCAGTTTGTTAATGCAGGCTACTATCGCTACTTTGGCAGGCTTGCCTTCTGATTTTTTCTTATCATAGAATTCTTTCCGCTTGTTGTTTCTTGAACTTCTGATTCCGCATAATACGGCAAGATACAAAGCATGGCGTAATCTACTAGAGCCTCGTTTAGTAATACGATTGGTTGTGGCAGTAAACTTTCCTGATGAATGAACACTGGGATCTACTCCTGCAAAGGCAACTAGTTTTTTCGGGTGATTAAACCGTTCGATTTCCCCAATCTCAGAGATTATCGTGGCAGCGATCTTTTCTCCGATTCCTGGAATCGATTGGACAATCTTATAATCTTCTAATTCATCTGCCAAGGTCACTATCCGAACTTCCAACTCCGAAAGGTGTCCTTGGTACTGAAAAAGCATTTCAATATACATTTGAAGATTGATCAAGTGACTATGATACACCACTTTTTGAAATGGATTTCGATAGGCAGAATCCATTAGTTTTTTTGCCTTTTCCAATGCCCATAGACTAGAACGTCTTGGACAAAACTCCATCACACACTCTGCTAGCTTACTTTCTCCAGCCGTTATTACATCTTCTGAAGTGGGATATTTCTTTAACATCAATAAAGAAACCTTTGAATAAAGATCACCAAAAACCTTGCGGTATTCAGGAAACACTTGATCTAGAATAGTGTGAAACTGTAGCTTAGCCTCCACATACATATTCGTCACAATCTCCTGTTGTCTCGATAGATTTCTAAGATTTAAGAGTTGAATCCCTCTTTTTTTATGAGGTTCAAAATCTTCTTTATAATAAAGCATACACAACTGATACGCATCAATTGCGTCTGTTTTTACCTTTCTTAAACTAGATCTCTTCGCTTGATAAGAAATAATAGGGTTAAGCAAGATATATAAAACCTCGTTCTCCTCCAAGCATTGAATAACAGGAGAGTGGTAATGACCTGTAGATTCTAGAATGACTATAGGCATTTGCCCGGTCATCACTTCGATCTCATGTAAGAAGCCTATAAAACGGTCTAAATCCTCTCGTGTATGCTTCATAGAATAACTCTTTCCAAACGGCTTCGATTTATCTAAAAATGCCTGAACTTGGCTCTCTCCTTTTGCCACATCCAGTCCAACTACTGGGTTCATTTAACTTCCTCCTCTGACTCACTCACCAGTACCCCTGTTCCTCCTTGTAGTGTCATAGCTTCGCTTGTTATACGAGATCTATGTCCCAACCAGCCTCAAACATGTTTCTACAAGTAGGGGGTGGACAGTTTAGCCGACGGGATCATTGTCCCACGCACCCGTACGTCCTATCCTGGCTACTGATATATTAAATCCTATAAAAATAAGGTCAACCAGTAAAAACTGGTTAACCTTATAATACGAAAGCACCCGTTAGCTTAATAGCTGCTTCCCGCTAGAACTGCAATGCTCCACATAATAAGAGTAAACGATAATGTAAGCCAAAAGGTATTGACCGTAGTTTTTTCATCGTGTTTTACCTTTTTTAATATAGAAACCAAATTCAAACAAAATATAACGCACAAGATAGGCATTAAAAGCAATCCTATTAATTCAAAAATAATATATTCTCCCTCCTTTTTAACTGCTTGTCATTGTTGAACTAACATGCTTACGTTAGTTCAATAAGAAAAAGCTACCGATATAGTCAACCACTTTTTAACTAAAACACCAGTTAGTTTAAGTACAATCATACACAATCTATCAACGATTTCAGTAATTTCTATAAAAATCTTTTTAAACCCTGAATTACTATATCAGGTCTATCGAGATGAATACCATGGTCACTGCGGTCTGCTATGATAAGTTTTCCTTTAGTAGATAATTGAGATAATCCTATTTGCAGTTCTCTCCAAACTTTTTCATATTTTACTGCCTCTTCTTTTGGGATATTGTATTGAACAAAGGCATTGACCGAAGCCTCTATGTCTCTTGCAATAACTGTTAGTGGAATGTTAGGGAATTCACCAAGTTCTTTTATACTTTCACTATTTGATTCCCAGTTTTGGAACTCTTCTGCAACAGTTTTAAACATATTAGGACTGGTGATAAATTCCTCAAATCTAATCACTTCACTCTTGGTAAGTATGCCGTGACAATCATCAATTGACTGATTATAAAGATTTCTAAGTTCCTCTTTTGATTTATATGAATTGTCCAAATTACTTTGTACCATTTGGTCTATCGATATCAGAGAATTCATTACTGGTATATCAAGATTATATAAACGATTAAAGTTTGGTGAAGTTGAATCCAATAAAATTAGTCCATTAACTTTGTCTGGGAAAAGCATTACATAATGTAACGCACATAGTCCTCCAAAAGAATGTCCCATTATAGTTACCTTTTCCTTTATACCTAATGATTCAATAAATTTGTTTAACTCGTGACATATATTTTTAGTTGTCCTTGGATTTATTGAAATTCTACTACTACCATAACCAGCCCTGTGATACATAATTATAGTAAAGTCTTTCATTATGTTTTTAACAAAGGGAAACCAGTTATAAATTGAACTTCCTATTCCTATTTCTAAAAGGAGAATCTTCTCCCCCGTACCAAAAACTTTATATTCTAAATCTAATTCAGCGTTTTCTAATTTTTCCAATGCTACACCCCTTTTTAACCACACTTTTTCAATATCCTTATTCAACTAAACTGCCGCGTTAGTTGAATAAGAATAGAGGCTGCCTACTGACAAACCTGTTTGCTATAGCACCTCGTTCGTAATATAAGGTTAGCCAGATTCAGCTCATTCTGTCAGAGGATCTAAAACCTATTTGGGAGCCCTGTATAGGCGTACTGCATCAAGAAAAGGTAAAAAGCGTGCAGGAATATCAGTCGCTCATGCCATTTTAAGAATCAGCTACTATCTCCTAACACGCAAAGAAATGTATGTAGACTTAGGTGAAGATTATTTTGATAAGCAAAAAGAACAATCGATTGTACGATATTCTGTTCGAAGACTTGAAAACTTAGGTTACAACGTTACAATCACTGAACCAAATGCCTCCTAATCCAACCCACAATTTGATTCTCATTTTGGCGCTGCACTTTTTTAAAAAATAATTGAGCTGCGTCAGATTTCGTATTGCCTTTTTCTCTAAATCGAAGGTTTTAATTTTCATGGGAGTTGAAGAAGAAACTCAGTACTGGAGGTAAGAATAACAGACTAATTGCAGTGAAAATAAGTATTTTAGAAATTAATTTCGGTAGTTTTTCTCTATCTTTTCCTTTATTCCTTCCTCTAAATTGCAATTTATTTCTATATAGCACCAAAAACAGAATCAGAATAGAGACATAAGGTGTCCAACCATATCTTTCAATATCAATGCCAATCTCTAAATATATACTTCCAAAAAAAATAACCCATATGCTACTAACCAATACGAACATAACTAAAATTAGTGCTGACTCTAAAAAGACTCTCATAGCACTCTCCTAATTTTTATCTAATTAGTTTAACCCTTTATTTCACTAACCTACCCAATAGTACAATATGGAAAAGGTTGCCTAAGCAGCTCTAAAATCTTTACTAAAGCACCCATAGTTCAAAAAATAATGAATAATGGAATGAAAATTAAACCAATTACAATCCATACACTAAGTTGATTATCAATCCGTTTATCTAAAAATTTAAAATGTCCTTCAAACCTTTTGGAAAAATAACTTAGAGTTAAGAAAACTAGTGCAAATATCAAAATTTTGAACCATACATTCTCTGTAATCACAGGTTCAATAAAATAAAAATAAATACCAAACGTAATCATAGCCGTTAATAATTGTATCAAGCTGAATAGTCTCAATTGAATCAACTCCGTTTTTGCCATACTCCCTACATTAACTACTTCGACATCTTTCAAAAAATGCCTTCTTGTGCTAACCTGCACCGTTAGTTCAATAAGAAAAAGGCTTTACCCTCATTGAAGTAAAGCACCCGTTATTTCAATAAGAGCTAATTAAAAGCTAGCAAGAATTGAAATAGTAAAAACAATATAGGCTAAAGATAAACTAACAATAATAGTATTAGTAGAAGTATCTTCATTATTTTTTACTTTATTAATAATAGTAACTAAATTTATGCAGATAATTATCGCAAGTATTGGATTAATAACAATTCCTAATTCTGCAAAGCGATACACATTATTCACTTCCTCCCATTTTTCTTATTCAACTAAACTGCTGCGTTAGTTTAAGTGTAACATTTCACAATGCAAATCTGGGATCAACTTAATGGGACATAGAAATAGACCATCAAACTGATGGCCATATTTTGCTAAAGTACCCGTTACTTTAAGTATATTTTCACAAATCTCTTTATTATAAAGTTAAATCATCAGCAAATACCTCAAGTCCATAACTTTTCATATCACGAGAATCTAAAATGTCTCTAAAGTATTCCTCTGCTTGTTCTTTGTATTGTGTTTTTTCAATTCTAACTGTAAAGATTTTTTCTTCTGGACTTAACCCTATAGCATGCACAGTAAATTTCTCTTTTGCATCATCAAAAATTTGACCAGAAAACATTTCATCAATACTATTTGCATTCTCGTTCCCTATAAATTCATCTTGTATTATAAAGAGGATAAGTCCAGTGGTTACAAATATACATAATCCTATAATTACCTTCTTCAAAAAATCACCTCCAAATTTATTTATTCGCCATTTATCTATAATTACCTTCTTCAACTAATCTGCTGCTTTAGTTCAATAAGAAAAAAAGGCTTTACTCCTTCTTGAAGTAAAGCACCCGTTAGCTTAACAAGCTAGTGTTAAAAAAATCATGAGCAATTTTATTGATTTCATTTGGTTTTTCCAAAACGGTCCAATGACCACACTTCTCTATTTCAATTAACTTTGCATGAGGAATATGTTCTAACAGTAATTTTTCTGCTAAATTAGGAGTTAATATGTCGTGGCTTCCTTGTGCAATTAAGATAGGGATATTATTGATAGCATCTAATCTATTGGTTAAGTCATAGTTATCTAGGATGTCCTTTCCAATTGCATCATTTACTGTTGGATTTATAGATGTTTTTGCTTTCCTCTTTAATGATCCCTCTGAATAAACATAATATTTATCCAAAATCAATAAAATATCTTCGATTGTTGAATCCCCTCTTTTGAGTCTAACCTCTAAATTAGAGAGATTTACTTTATCTTTTTTCGACAACCTTTTTTCTAATTCTTCTCCAAAGATTTTAAATCCTTCAGCAGTAACACCTATTGCAGCAGTTAGAAAAATCTTATTTACCTTTTCTGGATAAGTAGTTGCATATAGTAGAGCCAGCATTGAACCCCAGGACTCTCCGAATAGATTTATTTTCTCTAGTCTTAATTCTTTCCGTAATAATTCCAATGCATTTACTTCATCCTTCATCGAATATTGATTATCTATGGATGGTTCTGATTTCCCACAACCTCTTTGATCATAAAAGACTAATTTAAACTTACGAGATAAGGGTAAAACATGTGGTAGGAAAAAACGTTGTTCGCTTCCAGGTCCACCGTGCAGGAAAACAATAGCTTCTCCATCACCTATTGTATTAACATGTAATCCTTGAAAATCAACATTAATTAAATTGACAGTCTTCTTATCTGAATTAGTCATTTTTCTTCTCCCTCCCAATGATATTTTCTTTATAATTCTTCAAAACTAAAATACAATTCTTTTTTAACTACCTGCTTCTTTATTTCAATAAGAAAAAAGGCTTTACTCCTTCTTGAAGTAAAGCACCCGTTCAATAATTATTCGTACCCACCTTTGGACTCTGGGAGTGATTTATATTCACTCTTGCTTTTAATTATATTAAAGACATAATTTCTCAACTCAATTAGCTGTTTTGCATCGTTCGTTGGTTCGCAGTATTCCTCTGAAAATAAGTGACTTATCGTTTCACCATTAATAATAATTTTCCACTCATCTTCTCCGTGCGGTTCTTGCATACAAGCCGCTCCGTTTATAGGTTTAGGTGTAAATTCCTTCGTTTCGGCTATATTAATTTCTTGCATTTTCTCATAAATAGCTTTCATTTCTTCTTCTGTTAAGATAACCTCTGTTGTTGCAGTACCATCTGCTATTAAATCCTTGGTCACCGTTCCTTCAAAAGTATTAATTTCATTCTTTTTTTGAACGCCGGACTGAATAGAAAAATTAAAATCACTAGGCATATCTTTTGGCATATTTTTAGTAGGAGAGCTGGTTACATTTTTAGAAATTTCGTTGTTGGACTCCTTCTCTTTACCATTTTGTTGGCAGCCCAATAATCCTATTGATAAAAATATCAAAGACAAAATTAAGCTAAGTTTTTTCAGTATCATCACTCCTTTTGTAATTAGACATAATTTCATAGTTTTCGTTTCAATATATCTTGTGTTAATTTGTTCAACTAACCTGCTGCTTTAATAAAAATACACGCCCTATGTCTATAATTCTATTAAGTTGGCAATAATCCTTTTAATAGTACTATTTTAGGGGGAATGGAATTGTTACTGTCAAAAGCATGGGCTTCGTTTGAAGCGGATAAGCGAATAGAGGGCTTTTCGCCACAAACGTTGAAAGCCTACCAATTACAGTCTTCATTACTAATTGATTATTTTAAAGATGTAGAGATGGCATTGCTGGATACAAATCAACTAAAGGAATATCTTGCTATATCCTGTAAGCATTTAAAACCAGCCAGTCTTGCACATCGTATCCGCTTTATGAAATCATTTTTTCGTTGGTCTCATGAAGAAGGCTTTCTTAGTAAGAATCCCACTTCCAAGATTAAAGAACCCAAAATAGGGAAGCGGATACCTAAGTATTTAACCGAACGGGAGATTGAACACCTTCGTGAATCCTGTCATTCCCCAATAGAAAAAGCAATTTTTGAATTCATGTTTTCTACCGGTTGTCGAATTGGCGAAATAGTTTCCTTAGAAAAGAACCATATTAATTGGTCCAATCAATCCGCGATCGTGAGAGGAAAGGGTGATAAGGAAAGGGAAGTTTATTTTAATACACGTTGTGATATTTGGCTTAAACGCTATATAGAAAGCCGTAATGACCATAATCCAGCAATCTTTGTAACTGCAAGACAGCCACATAAAATGAGTGTCGCCCAAATGAGATACATCATCAAGCGGATCTCCAATCGTGCGGAAATTAATAAAGAGATTCATCCACATCAACTTAGACACAGCTACGCAACTCATTTGATGAATAATGGAGCTCCTATTGAAGTCATACAAAGTCTTATGGGACATGAGAAAAGTGAAACAACTAGGATCTACGCTCAATTAAGCGGAAGGCTAAGGAAAGAGTATTATCAGAAATACTTTTAATTATAAAGGAGCAACGTCATAATGACGTTGCTCTATTTGACTAACGCACCCGTTAGTTGAAGAAGAAAAACTCCTTTTATCCTTGATTTTTTACAAATTGAAGAATTAAAAAGTTAACCCAAGTTATTATGGGAATCGCAAATATCAAGACAGGAAGATCAGTATGCCCAAAACCAAATATTTTTGCTTCATCATCTATACTATATAGGACCCATGTTGTTCCTGATAAAAACAATAAATTTGTTATAAACGCTGAAAACATGCTAATCCTTTTGTTGTTTTTCTTTTTTATTATCCAAACAGACACCATCGTCGAGATAAGTAAAGAAAGTAAAATTATGATGTAATTCAACTCTATACCTCCCTATATTCTTGTTTAACTAACCTGCTGCTTTAATTCAATAAGAAAAAAAGGCTTTACTCCTTCTTGAAGTAAAGCACATGTTAGTTGAATAAGAAGATGTAAATTATAAACAGTAAGGAAATCGCTATGATAGATTTAATCCATAATATTTTTTTACTTATACCAGCTTTCCCTTCAAGATAATTTAAATAAATCATTGTTAAAGGAAAACCTAACAATGCATATGAAGAATCCCCACCGACGGTTTCAACATATTTATATAATCCTACTACAATAATGAGAAGTCCTAGAGTACCAATGGACATATTAAAATATAAAGTGCCTCTATCGTTTTCTTCCAATTTTTCTCCCCCCAGTTTTATATCTCTATTTACTCCTTCTTGAAGTAAAGCACCCGTTAGTTGAAGTATTTACCTTTCTTCTCATTAATGATGGTCGAGAATTCTTCATATTCTTTAATTACTTGCTTCGATAAGGGGTGAGAATCTTCTTCTACTCCTATAGGAATTCCTTTACTGCGTTGTTCTTGAAGGTATTCTGAAAAACCTTTATCTATTGCTTTAACAAAATTCTCAAAATTAAATTTATAATTGCGAGTAATGTATTCGCCTTCGTAGTAAGTTGAATGTTCAATAAGTTCATGGTAAGTTGAATGTTCAATAAGTAAATCTTCATCCTCTACAGTAAAATAATATCTCACCGCAAAACCGAAACTGCTTATTTCAGTTTTGTTCATTTTTCCATTCCATAGCTGTAACAGAAAAAATAATAAAGAAGGAAATGAAAAGAATGCAATCATAAATTTGAAAAGGACTTCTTGACCATCCCCATTTAATTTAATTTCAATATCGCCAAGTCTAAAATCTATATCAAAACGACATACATATTGGTTTTCCAAAAAATCACTCCTTTAATTTCCTTATTGAAGTAAAGCTACCCATTAGTTGAATAAGATTTTTTTAGTCAGAGATGATGAATACATTTTCTGCAACTTGCTCTTGGTCGGTAGAATTTGGGTTTTCAATTAAATCAAAGGATACTTTTTGACCTTGTTTAAGGAATATGAACCCATTCGGAAATCTTTCTTTATCAGGTAAAATCGAACTGAAATGAACAAAAACATGATTTCCATCCTCACCGTCAAGCATAATACGACCATAACCCTTTTCTTCTTTAAACCATTTAACAATTCCCTCTCGTTTCATATCTGTTCGACCTCCAATTCATTTTTTTACTCAACTAAACTGCCGCGCTAGTTAACTAAGAAAAAAGGCTTTACTCCTTCTTGAAGTAAAGCATCTCGTTAGCTTAATAAGAATTAATCAAGTTTGCCTTTTATTATTTTTTATTACTTTTTTCTTCCCATATTTTTATTAAGTTTTCGTGATATTCATTTGGACTTTCTATTAAAATCCAATCATTTGAATGGCAAGTTGTGGGCATCCATTTTTTACGACGAATTCTTATCTTTTCGTGATTTGTATAGTGTGGATAAATAACTGTAGAGGTTCCAGTTTTACCTTTATAATATTCAATACTATCTATTTCATCCCAATAAACTTTATTACCGTTCAAATCAATTACAATTCCTTCATCATCCCAATAAAATCCCATTCCCTCTCTTCTTTTTTTTAATAGGTATATAGCGTACCCAATAAGAAGAAATGGAAAAATGAATCCAATAATTAATGTGTAAGAAAGTCCACCCTCTTTTAAACCTAAAATAGTCAATATACAAAATAATATTCCAAAAGACATAAACCCCAATATAGGTACCCAAGAAATTCTATAAATTCTAACTTGTTCCAAATATAACAACACCTTTTTATACTGATTTATTGTTATTTTATCAGTTTTTCTTATTGAACTAAACTGCTTCGTTAGTTCAATAAGAAAAAAGGCTTTACCCCTTCCGAAGTAAAACACAACGTAGACAAACTAAGATTTACTCTTAATTAAATCTATTAAATAATACATAAGTGCAATTAAAAATGATAGCACTATAATAATTATTGTACCGAAAGTAAAAATCCAAATTTCGATATGGTCACCGCTATCAAACAAACCACTCAATAGAAAAAATAAAATTACACTAGCTAGTAATGTTAAGAAAAATTTACTAATATATCTTGACATATTCTACCCCTTCTACAATTCAACTATAATTACTATTTCGACACTCGGTCAAATTTACCTCTTATTAAACTAAACTGCGCCGTTAGTTAAATAAGAATAAAGACTTTACTCCTTCTTGAAGTAAAGCACCTCGCTAGTTAAAAAAGATATTATTCAAATTTAATCAATTGAAATAAGACCATTCGTAATTGTTATAAAGTTTGCGTTACCACCGACAATACAAATTATATATTCCCCATCCACCTTCACATCAAAAGAGGTTGTCAGTTTATCAGAAACGGGGGCTGAAAAAATCTCTGTATATTTCCCATTTAATATGTATCCAACCCCAGTATGACTTAAGCCATCGGGGATTATGGTTAAATCCACCAATACATTATCTCCTTCTTTTAATTTCAACCCCTGGCTTTCTCCATTTAATAAGAAAATATCACCATTGTTCAAATCCTCATTTTCAAAATAATGGTTATTTCGGGATTTCTCTTTCAATGTAATATTAATTTTATTCCAGTTCTTTAGAAATTCATCATCAATTTTAACTTCATTTGTTTCTTCGGCTTCTTTTTCAGAAGTGTCCTTGTTGACTAACAATATGGCCAACGCAGATATTCCAAGAAGTGCTACGACTATAATGCTAAACAGGTAATTTTTCATAAACTCATTCCTTTCACTAAGTCTTTTTCTTTAAATTTCCTGATTATTACTGTTTCGACAACCAATCAATAGTTCCTGCTTAAGATATTGCCCAAGTTATCGAAGGTTGACTAATTAAAATCACTTTAATCAAGACATCTGAGACGATACCAGGAATGGTTAATCACCAAGAGCCCTCATGTTTTAATAAAAGGCTCTTACTCTCCTGCTACTATTAAGCTAAAGAGTGCAATAATAAAAGCTTTCTTAACCATTCTTTATAATGATAAATATATTAATGAACCTATATATGAAGGCTTTAGAAAAGCAACTGTTCGGAAAGATGAACGTCCAAACCGAAACCTGGGTCCCAAAGAAGTAATCTTTAAGCTGTCTTCCTTCAAAAAATAGAACATCACGTGAAGTTTGCAATTGTGCATGTATTGTCTACTACGGGAATTAGAAATGAAGAATTTTGTAAGTTGCAGGTAAATGACTTGAAAAGAGATACTATCTTGGGAGGACATTATCTAGAAATCATAGGTAAAGGAACAAGCGTAGGCAAGTACCAGTGAAAGAGAAAGTGCTTAATAGCATTAAAGCATTTCGCCGCTCTAGAGGATTACCACCTATAGAAAAAGCAGAATCGAATGCTCCTTTATTTACTACAAACACAGGTAAAGCCTATACCCCCTCCTACCTAGCGCAATATGTAAAAAAAGAAAATGCAAAGTTGTATCTTAACCTGAAGGATGAAGTAGTAGAACTGACACCACATTACTTTCGACACGCTTTTGCCATTATTTCACGACTAAATAAAGTAGAGATATATGACATTATGAAATCGCTAGGACATGAACGGTTAGAAACAACGGAAATTTATTTAGAAAAAGTATTCGCAAAAGAAAACCATCCTGTTCATAGTTGGAAACCGGAGTTGTTTGGAGAGTATATATAATAAGAAGAGATTCAATTTTACAAGTTATTCTACTAACCTCATACAGCAAAAAATAAAAGCAACCATTTTGAAAGAGATTGTTCAAAATGGTTGCTTTCTTTCGTCATGATTTTCTCGATTATTAAGTGTTCCTTATTCAATTAAAGCACCCTTTAGTTTAAGAAGAACTGAGACGCTTATTAAACAATCGCGCCCGATAGCTTCAAACTTTTATTTATGAGATACATCATAAAAAACGGTGGTATAGTAATCAAAACCTGCCCAGAAATCTCCTTGTAAATTACCTAACATCCTTTGCAAATCACTTCTCGAAAAAAATTTTCCGTTTCTTATAAATCTAATCCGCTCTTCCAAGTTCAAGAAATTATTTATGCTGTCAACCAGGTATATCCTTTCTTCTCTGGAATAATCTCCTTCAGAAACAAGGTCTAACAGGGTATTTCTTGCCTGTTGTACTTCGAAAAGCATTCTATCCAGTTTATCTTTGTCAATTGTTTTGGAGTCCGTGCCGATCAGCCATTCTTGTTCAAAAATCGGAAGAATAAATTGAGTTCGATTTACGGTAGGATTGTAATTATCACTTCCTAAATCCTTTTTTAGATCCTTCTCATAGGCAGCTTTAAACTCGCCAATCTCTTCTTGGTAGGTTTTGCCATTATGAGTTCCCGAACCAGGATGATATGTAAAGCTTTGATGGATGCTAAAAAGCGATAATGGATAATACCATGATATGAAAGCTATAACAAGTACAATAAATACTCCTGAACCTATCCTCCAGACCTTCCGATTACGTTTTGTATTCATATAAATCCCCCTTTATCTTCAGACTAATCCGCTTGTTTATTCAGATGGTTATATAACCATCTGGCTCGATTGTTGAATACAAGTTAAACAACACTCTTCAACTAACCTGCTTCGTTAGTTTCAGTGTAACATTTCACAAAGCATATCTGGGATCAACTTAATGTTTTGGACATAAAAATAGACCATCGAAAGGATGGCCAAGATTTGCTAAAGCACCTCGTTAGCTGAATAAGAATTATCCATTTATTTTGCATAGGAAAATTTTTAAGGGGTTATTGTTTTCTTCTACCCCTTCATCTTCCTCACGAATATCTTCAACGGGAAAGCCATCGTGATAAGGAAAACTAAGAAATTCTTCAATGACAGGTTCGAGGTTATCAATAGTTTCAATTTCACAACTGAACGGTAGCTTAGAATCATAATCCGATATTAAATTAAATCTTAATTGTGCAGCTTGCCAATCGAACCATACATAAAAAAGCATACCCTTATTAGACATTTTAATTTGTTTACTTCTGTTGGAAATAACCTCTCTAAAAAAATCTTTAAAATCCTTAACACTCAACTTAATATTCATTTCGTTACTAACAGAAATTGACCAAGTGTTGTTTGATATTTCTTGGTCTATGTCCTCTTTACTATTTCCAATAAACAAAGGGTCAACCACAATTTCTTCAAGGTCTTGAAAGAATTCATTTTTATCCATATTGTCTCCCTATCAAAACAGCTTTTATTAACTCTATTTTACCATTTCTTATTGAACTATACCTTCAAACTTAACCAAAGATTTGTGCAGTAATAGCAAATAACTCTTTATTCCTATATGGCATATTAATAGAGTTCTTTATCATTATCGGAGGATTACTAACTTTTACAAATCCACTTTTCTCCAAGAATAACATTAACTTGTCATTATTGGATGGCACGTCAATCCTTAACTTTCCTTGATGATTAAGAATTAACCCATCGATTATTAAAGCAGCTGTTTGTGAATCTGGTGCTACAATAGGTCCTATTAATAGATTTATTGGTCCTAATATGGATAATCCGAATCCAATAATCTTCCCCTTTAGATTTCTAACAACTAAACATTGTTTTGATTGATTTATCCTGTTAAGAAGTAATTTTCTTCTCTTATCACCAAATGCAGCCGAATCTAATTCAATAATTTCATTAATATCATTCTCACTGTATTTCTCTAAGGTAATTTCTCGATTATTAAACAAGTTAGTTGGAATATAGTTATCACTTAAAAACTTATGTACATGGTCGACAGTATTAAAACCCAATTTTTCATATAAGGGTTTCCCATCTTCAGTTGAAATTAACATTATTGAAGTATTTTGAGAAACACTGTCTATACATTTTTGAGTAGCCTTTTTTCCTAAGGCTAAACCTCTATATTTTTCATTAACAATAACCATACCAATTGAAGCTAAATCAGTATCATAAGGTATTATTGCAGCACTCGAAACAATTTTCCCATCAGCATTTTTATGTCCGTATATTTTACCAGATGACATAACAGTTCTAATTTCATGCTCATCATAATCCCAACCAACTGAGGCAGAAAGTTCTATTAAACCTAAGACATCATATTTATCAAATTCCACTAATTCTAATACTGTTTTATTGTCTGTATGCATTAGAAATCCCCCTAGTTTTATTTCTATTCTTATCATAATTTCCTATCTAGCCTTATTCAACTAAACTGCACCGTTAGTTTAAGAAGAAAAAAGGTTTTATCAAACTTATTGGAGAACTAATTGCAACTGGGCTGAGGAGAGAGAAACTTGTGGAGAAGTTTTAAAATAAAACAAATGGGTTAAATGATGAAAAACCTTATTTTTAACTATATAATATAAGAAACTCAAGTAAATTGGACGTGAGATGCATGGAAGAAATTCATATACCAGCAGATAATATTCGTATTATTAGTACTTCAAGTAAAGGTGACCAATCAAAATGGTGTGTCGGAGATAAGTGGGTTAAACAAAATACTCGTGGCTACGAGGGACAAGCCGAAGTATTAGCATCACTTGTGTTAGCATGCTCTACATTACAAGAAAAAGATTATGTAAACTACTATCCTTGTAAAATTATTTTACCAAATGGTGAAATTTCCATGGGCTGTTATTCGCAGGATTTCAGAGGTAAGCTACAAGAAGTCACGCTTGAGCGTTTATTTGAGGCAAACTTTACGACGACCGACCATGTCCTTAACGATAAATCTCTTTCTACACAAGAAAAGTTTGAGCAAATTATGCAACAAGTGCAGGACTTTACCGGACTGAATGTACGAGAAGATATTGCTCAATTAGTAGCGTTTGATGCACTCATTTTAAACGAAGATCGTCATACGAATAACATTTTATTCTTATACAATCCTGTTACCAAAGTATGGAGACTCGCACCGATTTTTGATAATGGACTAAGTTTGCTATCCGATGAAAAGGACTATCCACTAGGTAAACCATTATCAATTTTAAAAAGAAAAGTGAAAGCAAAACCATTTAACTCAAGCTTTACTAAACAGCTCGCACTCTATACCGGTTCAGCATTCATCTATAAAGCTAAATTATTAGAAACACTAAAAATAAATTCAATTGATTTTGGTCGAGCACAACAAGTGTTACTATCACAGTTAAACGACCCTATCTTCAAACATCTTTTCATTGAAGGAAGTGAATCAAATTGATTGATTATATGAAGTTCGAGGTCATGTGGATGGACGATGTAATTGCTACAGTTGATTTAAAACCCGCAAATGGTGGCACACCTTATGTCGTGAACTATATAGTAGACTTTAATAAACAATTTTCACCGATTATGGAAGGTCATATTACGCTAGAAGAACTGGAGAAGTGGCTTAAATGGCGTACGTTTCCACCAACACGTGCCAATGCCGATGAGTTACTCAAGAGTCTTGGTTTGCAAGCGTATAATCGTTGGGGCATTGTTCGGAAAACACATGGTGTAATGGCAGATGATGAGATTTGGCTTCGTTTTAAAGGCGAAACCTTAACACATAAGGATGTTTGCCTCCGTAAAGACCTTTATTATCCTGATTCATCCGGTGAAAATACCCAAATAATTATCTAATTTAAAAGCCGCTGCTTCAATGAGCAGCGGTCTTTTTGTTGACTAATCATCTACAATCGAGTATATAGTATCATTACAAATATGTTAATAACATTAAATCACCAACTTATTAATATTTTTTCGTGTTCTACTAAACTCCGATTTTGGTTATTACACATTATTTACGGAATGTGAAGTAACTTAAAACCCCCTAAATTTAAAATGTAGAATATATTCAGCCCTTTGAATGAATAATAAAACAATTAAATTTAGTATTATTAACATTGGAAACACGAATTATATTCACTCGTTATCACTTTGATGTAACTATTTTTTATCTATGGAGGTTTGAAAATGGATGTTTATATGCGTTTAGAATTGTTCGTACAAAATTTGAAAAGGTCTGTTGACTTTTATAAAAACGTAATTCAATTAGATTTATATTCTCAAAATGAAACTAGTGCTAGATTTAGATCCAAAAATCTCAATATACTTTTAACGCAACAAAATATTCTTTCAAAGGACCATTATTTCAGTAATATTAGCACCTCCCGAAAAGGAGTTGGTGTAGAGATAATCATTATTGTTCCTGATATTCAAAGTTTTCATCAACGTGTAAGTGAGATGAAAATTGAATTAGAATCCCAACTAAAACAACAAGAATGGGGCCTGAAAGATTTTCGTTTGGTCGATCCAAATGGATATTATTTAAGAATCTCTTCACCCCCTAACTGATCACTCTGTTTTATTTACTTTTATTATATTTTAAAATGATTTAACCTTTCTTAAAGGATGATAGTTTTACCTTTCGTCTATTGTGACTATTGCTACGATCTTTCTACGAACAACGAGTTACATTATTCTATCTAAAGTCGATTGACTACATAAAAAAACACCACAACTGACACATATCAATTGCGGTGCTTTTATTAAACATATTATTATAATTTCAAAAACGTATTTTTAATAGAACCAGTTACTTTTAACTCTTTTTTAAACTGGTATAGTTATAGTAAATATAGTCCCTTTTCCTTTTTGACTTTTTACTTCTACATTTCCTTTTAATGTGGAAATTGTCCCATATACCATTAGCATACCTAATCCTGTACCCTCTTTTTTATTAGAATAATAAGGTTTCCCCAACTGGCTTATTTCTTCGGAAGTCATGCCTATTCCTTCATCCTCTATCGTAATGATTAGATTTTTTCCTTGCTGTTCGGCCCGTACAAGAAGAAGTCCCCCCTTGCCTTTCATTGATTCTACACCATTTTTTAGTAGATTAATTATGCACTGTTTCATTTGATTTTGATCAAATTTAATCTTCACTGTGTTCTGAAATAATAGCAAGATTTCGACTTCATGGAATTTAGCATAAGGCATCATAACATTTTTAACGTATACTAATTCCTCTTCTAATGTAGATTGAACCATATGAACCGATTGAGGCTTAGCAAATGCTAAAAAATCATTTAGTATGTTTTCAGCTCTATTTAACTCCTTCAAAGAATAATCAATATAAACTTTATCATTTGGAGTAATATCTTTTGAGACGCTTAATAATTGTAAAAAGCCATTTGTTACAGTTAGAGGATTTCTTATTTCATGAGAGACACTCGCAGATAATTCGCTCATCACATGCAACCTCTCCGCTCGAAGAAAATTATCTCGCTGTTTAATATTAGATAAAATTTTCTCGACCATACTCAAGTTAAACAACATAACTATGACATATGTAACAATAATATAAGCAGCAACAGTCCAATATTCAGTAGTTAGTTTGTCAAAAAAAGTAGTAAGAGAAATTAAATAAGTCAAATCGTTGATTAATACCATTAAAATACCAGTGAATATTCTCTTCTTAGGGGAATAATTAATAAACCTTTTGTGCATTAGTGGAACAATAGCAAAAGCTACAGTTGAGAAAATAAAGGATTGTATAACTCCTTCTCCCCCTACAAAAAAACGTACTATATTTAAAATAATATAAAGTGGAAACAATTTCTTATAGCCACCGTAAAGAGCCAAAGTGAAAAACGGTATGTATCTTAAATCAACTGTAAAACCTAATTCTAATCTAATTGGATAAATCATGCATAAAATCATTGATATTGATGAAGATAGTATGAAAAAGTATATATATTCTTTTCTCTTTTTGTTATCTAAAAAGACGACAAAAAGTAGAACAGGTAAAGTAATAAATAATATATTAATCAGAAAAGTTTGTAGCAACCGAATGCCTCCTTTCAGCATCAAAAATTCTCATAAGACTAAATTATATCATATATATTATCCATGTTTTTATATTACATTTTTTCTAATAATAAGATTCTTGAAGAAAAAAGTTTAAAGTTATTATAATGAGGTAGACATAAAGTAGGCCTAACACATTAAGTAAATAAAAGAACAATTTGAATGGAGGAATTTAAGATGAAGAAAAGAATATTCGCTTTACCAATAGTTTTAAGTTCAGCATTATTGTTAGGAGCTTGTGGAGATGATGATGATGCAGATATCAATGATATTGAAGTAGAAGACCCAACTCTTGAAGATGACGGACAAAACGATTCTGGTTTGGATTCAGAAAATGAAGGAGAAGTAGATACGCAGGACGACCAAGATAGTACAACAGGTACTGATGGAACGGACGACACCACTGGCGCAGAAAATAGTGAAACAGAAGGCACTGAAACAGAGGCTGTTCCAGATAGTTCAACTGAAGCTAAATAATAACCAAACGCTCCAAACCTTAATGGTTTGGAGCGTTTTATTTTTCTTTATAAACTAATTACTATTAAAAATCATTTTTATTGTAAATTCATTTCATTCGTTCTATTAATTATTAATGATTTCTGCTTCTCTTAATATAGTTATAATTAGTTCATGATCATCAATTACGTATGGTACTTCCTCTGGTTCGACCCAAATACGTGTAGTTGCTTCATTCTCTCTTAAAAAGGGAAAGCAATACTCAATATCTAAACGATAGAATAATTGATAGCCGATGAGAGGGTATTTACCATTTACTATATAAAAAGGATTGTCTTTGTGGTTAACCTCAATCGCTCCAATATAAGTTGCATCTCCTTTGACATAGCCTTCTTCGTAAATTTCTCTATGGAGAGTTTCTTCAGGAGTTTCATTAGCTTCTACATGTCCGCCTGGCATATTAAATCCTCTATTTTTCACTCGAACTAATAACACTTTTCCTGCATGAAAACAACAACCGTGAACACTAGTCACAATATCTTCTTTCAGGACTACCTTTGAAGGCTGCCATATTAGCTTGACTGGATGCCCTCCCCACACTACTGTTATTTCATTAGTCATTACGGGCTCCTTTTTTCTAACAAAGAATCCTTCATTTAATTGAGGACATTTTTATGTAGAATGTATGTATATAATTACTTTTGTTCTAATTACTAAAATATATTAGTACATAAAAAATAAATACTGAAGCATCCACTTCATCCTACGCTTGAGATTAGAAACATTACTCCCTTTTATACATAGCGTTATGTAAGTTTTTTAAGGATTTTTTAATTTGAAGCTCTGTATTTATACTTTCTCCACGATACGATAAACGAAAATACAGTGACTTTAAGAAGTTCATGACATTAGACCTATATTTATAAAAGGTTAAGGAATTCTCTTCACGACTTACTGTTGGGTCTAATAATTTTTCAAAGTTGTGCACCCAATCTATAAGTATCTCCTCCGATAATCCTTTTTCTAAAAGTGCCTCGACTGCAAAGAGTAGCCGCTCATCCTCATCGTCCTGGAAAACAGAATCCTTCCAAATACATGCAGTTATTGTTGTAAGGCATTTCTCACTATTTAACAAATTGAAGGATGGGTGGCTAATAAGAGTTTCTAACAGATCTGCTCCATGGGCAATACTATGCGCCCATCCTTTCCCTTCTACATAACCTCTTACATCTTTTTCTGATTGTAAGTATATAATCGTTTTTTCAAACACTTCTTCTAACAGCTGTTTTTCCAAAAATCCTTTTGTTTTATCCTTTTCTACTATCAAAGCTATTACTAATGACGAAAACGACCTTGTAAACACAGTGTCGGTTTCTACTTCACCTATACCTTTAAACAAATACTCCTTAGATAAACAACTAATCAGGACTTTTTCCATGAGTTCATTCGATAATTTATTGTCCTTTATTAAAAGATAAAATGAAGAGTAAATTAAACTGTCTCTTAGCTCAGCATCGATTGTTCCTATATTTTTAAGCATTTCTGTTACTAGTTCTTCTAAGTTATCTATCTCTCCTTTTTTACTTTGCCATTTTCTTAATACAGATTTTATCTCCATTATCATTCTCCTTAATAACATTCTCTTTTATTAAATTCAAGACAAAGGGATACTTTTCCTGCTTGTTGTTCTAGAGGAAAATATTTTTCCCACTAAACGATATATCTTTTCTGTACATTTATCAGAATATCATCATTATTACTTAAAAAATTATTAACAGCTCTTTAATCGCCTAATATTTTTCCCAATTGTAAAATTATACAATTAAATTAAAATTATAGATGAAGTAAAAATATGAAAAAGGAGTTGTATTATGAAAAAATCATTCGCAGCTTTATCATTCACGGCAATGTTATTAGCTTCAACTTCCTTTAGTGGTGCCTCTGCCAACAGTTACTCGTACCTTGACGAAATTTTGACACTCCAGCCAGACGTTTCTAGCAATGAATTAATGTCCAGCGTAGAAGAAATTGCAAAAAACACTGGAGAAACAGAGCAACAAATTTTAGAACAAATCTACAAAGAGTTAAAGAACGATCAAGCTCAGGGATTGGCAGAAGCAAAATCCAATCAAACAAGCGGTGATAGTGGCGGGACTGTAAGCGTAGGCAACAGTACAAAAGGTAACTTCTACTACACGCCTTCACAAACTGCATACCTTGATCATGGGCACGTAGGCTTATATTACACTTCCACAACTATAGTAGAATCCGTGCCATCAGCTGGAGTACGTACTATTTCCACTACAGCTCGCAAAGTGGATAGTTCAGGCGCATTAGTCAAATCAGTAAGTACTACTACAACTAATAGAAATAATGCAGCGAACTGGGCATACTCACAGGTAGGACAGAGTTATTCATACAATTTCGCTACCAATCGTTCTACTGGTCACAATGGAGCTAAAAACTGCTCTAAACTTATCTGGTCTACTTATAAACTAAATGGTAATTTAGATTTAGATGATGATGGAGGCCTTGGTGTATATCCAAGAGACGTTAGAGATGCTCCTAGTACAAAATTAGTTAGAAATATTTAAAACAAAATGGCAATAGGCACAAATAGCATTGCTGCCTATTGTCATTTAACCTTTAGGAGGGTTATATAAATGAAAAGAAATATTATAACTATTATTGGAATGTTTGGCCTAGGGGTTTTCTTTTATTTTACTTACACTTTATTTTTCAACCCTACAAGCGTAGATAGTAATTTGCTTCTATCTATAGCTGATTTGGAGAAGGAAAATTTTTTACATAATAAAAAAGCTATTATCTACCTGTCTACTACCGCTGATCAGGATATTGACGGAGAAGGATTTAGCTTTGCGGTTTTTATCGATCAGAAAGGTAATGCACAAGCGCTAAAAATGGAAGGCTTGGAGTTAGGTAGCACGGCTGTTTATGAAAACAGTGTTTTTCTAGAGGAAAAAGACAAGGTACGGATAGTTGGGGAGGATTATAAAGAATTTCCAATGAAAACGGACCAATACACTGGTGAGCGTACTGGTTTTATCGAGAACAAAAATATATTTTTTAGTATTTATAATAGTGGATTCACTCAAGACGGAAGCGGCTATCTTTCTGATGTCCGTTTTGGAAACAAAGAAAAATTTCAAACAGATAGCATTCCCTTTTATATTGCTTCCTCTGGGATAGAAGGCGACAAAGTTAATATACTTACACAGGATGTTGATAAAAACCAATTCGATTTAAGGCAAGTTACTTTTGATAGTTCATTAGAGGTCGATCATTTGACTATGTTAGACACACCAAAGAATGAATTTTTTAATTCATTGGCTCCTTTGCTTTCAGATAAAAAAAATTATTATTTGATACTTTCATCTGTAATTGATGATTTTAACGAAAAAACTTCCCTTTACCGAATTGCAAAGGATACTTATGAGCAGGAGGTTTATGATTTTATAGAATATAAAGACATGAAGGATTTGGTGTCCACTATTCCTTATAATTTTAAAAACTCTGCTCATATTCACCAAGACGTTTTGTATTTTATCAATGGTCTAGGAGATGTATATACATTCGATACAAAAAACGAAGAAATTCAAAAGAAATTTTCCATAGAAAATGCTAGTAAATCAAAAATCAGACACAACGAGGAAACTTATTTTAAAGATAACTCACTTTATGTGCTAAGATATAGCGATGAAAAAAAAGAAAAATACTATTTAGAGGAATATAATTTAGACAATGGTAGCCGTGTTAATACTTTAGATATTACTGGTTTCCACGATTTATTATCGAGTGTTCAAAAGAAAAGTATTTATTCTTACGATCTAAAAGTTTTAGAATAGTTAAAGACAGCTCCATCTAAAGAAAACAAAAAGGAAGCACCAAATTGGTTCTTCCTTTTACTCATTTATTCATTTATATATTTGACAACGGCCATCTCTTTTCCGAACCTATCACCATTATTGATGAACCCAAGTTTTGAATATAGATTATGTGCTCCTAGATTGTCCGGGTGATAACCAACTACAATTTTTTTCACATCAGGTAGTTTAGACATTTCGAAAAGCATCAGTTCTGAAGCAATCCTTCCAATGCCCTTCCCTTGAAATTTCTTATCAATCATTATTCTATATATCCAGTAGCCATCAAGCTCTTCTTTAACCGAATTATACATTAGAAATCCAACTATAGCTCCATCACAAATAATCGCATATGGCTTTAAGGTAACTTCAAACTTGGACTGTGCGATTGAGATTGCATTTGTATCTATATATTCTTTCTGTTCCTCAGAAATTTCTAGTTGGCAGCATTCATACCAGTTTTTTGAACTTAGTTCTTGTAATCTTATTTCCACAAAATTTCCCCTTTTTGATGGTTGAACGCTAAATTTAACTAATTTAAATAGGACGTTCACCTTTTTTGTTTTGTAATCCCAAACTAATTAGTTTATTTATCATATTGAACGCCCCCCTGTTAAAAATTAAATTGATTATACTTTCCGATTATAGCATAAGCTAGATTATAATCTTTCTATCCATTATAAATTTTCAGACTCTTGAAATTTAGTAGCTTTTTCGTCTGCTTAAACAAGTTAGGTCGATTTCTCTAATAAAGTCTGGCCGTTAAGATAAAATGAAGTTCTTTATTGTAATTGTACCTAGATCGGTTTATTGACCCCATGCTCATAAAAAAACCACCTTTATTTTAATAAAGGTGGTTCTACATTACATTTGTTGTTCTTTTGTTGGTCCCATTACTCCTGGAACTTCTAAACCAGCTTGACGAAGTAATACGGTCATTTGACCACGGTGATGAGTTTGGTGGTCAACGATTTTACGTAAAATTTGCCCACGCTCTAACGTTGTACCGAAAGCTGGAACTCCCTCCACTAAATCTTTGTCTGTTAAAGAAGAGGCTGCATTTTCAAGTGATTTTGCCATATTTTCATAAGCTGTCACAATTGCTTTTGCTGATGCTGGTATTTCTTTAGGATTACCCACTGTAGGTAATTCAAGCTTAGCAAACTTTGCTAAGAAAATTGGTGCTGTTGTTAAATGCCAAGCTAACCAACCAAGTGTGTTATGATTTTTTACTATTGCTTGATCTAGCTTATCGTCTGTCATAGCCTTAAAAACATTTGCTGTTCCTTCCGCCGACATTGTCCATTCCTGTATAAAATCCTCTACTTTACGATACATTAATATACGCCTCCTTCATAGTTTCCTTTTTAATTTTAAATAAAATAATTGCTTATTCAAGGAAAAGGACTTGAATCAACATATATGCTTGTTAGGCATTGTTGACATTCTTATTCAATTGATCAAGTTCATCTTGAATAACCACGGTGTCAATTCTTTCAAATAGAGGAGTAATGTTTTTTATCGTTTTCCCTTTGACATGAACTGGCTCCCATTGGAAGTTGTCCATTCTCAATATCTTCCGTACTTCTTCACTAGAAAAGGGCAAAAACGGGAATAACAATTGAGCGACATTTCCAATTATATAAACGCAAGTTGTTATAGTATTTTTACTTGTATCCTTTTCTTCTTTAATTTGTAACCAAGGTTTTTGCTCGTCAAAGTATTTGTTAGCATCTCGAATATAGGTAAAAATAGTTTCTAAGGCTGTTTTAAAATGAGCCTCTTCTATTAATTTGCCGATTCTAATATACAAGCTTTCGGTTTGTTTTATGATTAAATCATTAATTTCTTCTTCGGGTATCTGACCTTCATATGATTTTTCTATAAACTTTAATGTACGATTGATAAAGTTGCCATATGCACCTAATAGCTCCCCATTATGACTATGAATAAATTCTCTCCAGGAAAAATCTGTGTCTCTATTTTCCGGAGCATTAATTGTTAAGAAATACCTTATAGAATCAGGATGATATTTTTCCAAAATATAAGGAGCCCAAACTGCCCAGTTTTGGCTAGTAGATATTTTTTTCTTTTCCAATGTTAGATATTCATTAGATACGATATGTGTTGGAAGAGCTTTATGACCGATTCCCTTTAGTATTGCTGGCCAGATAAGTGTATGAAAAGGTATGTTATCCTTTCCATGAACGTAGTAAGATATTGTCGCTTCATCCCAAAAGCTTTGTACATCCTTATTATTTTGTAATCCCCACTCCTTACTCGCTGAATAATATCCAGAAACAGCTTCAATCCACACGTAAATTTTCTTTTCCTCATAGCCTTTTATAGGAATACTTACTCCGTTTGGAAGATCTCTTGAAGCCGCCCGATCTTTAAGGCCCTCACTCAAATATCGCTCTGTCAGTTGAACGGCATTGTCTCGCCATGCATTGCTTTTCTTAGAAACCTTCACATAGTTCTCCAGTTCCTCCTGAAAGCTGCCTAGTTCAAAATAAAAATGTTCTGTTTTTCGTATACTCGGTTCATTACCACAGAGTTTACAGCTTCTGTTTGTTAAATCTAAAGGGTCTAAAATTAAAGAACAGCTGTCACATTGATCTCCTCTAGCCTTGCTTCCACAGTTCGGACAAGTTCCTTCTACATATCGATCCGGTAAAAACTGCCTATCCACTTCACAATACGTTTGTTCTATTTCTTTCTTGTAAATATAACCATTCTTCCATAGCTTTAAAAAAATATCTTGTACGACAGCGTGATGATTGGGGCTATCTGTTCTGGTAAACATATCATACGTAAAGCCCAAACGTTTAAAGGTATCAACAAACTCATTATGGTAGCGATCTGCTATTACTTTTGTTGTACTACCTTCAGAGTTAGCGCGAATGGAAATTGGCGTACCATTACAATCACTCCCAGAAACGTATAATACATCTTCTCCTTTTAACCTAAAATACCTAGCTAATATATCTCCTGGTAACAATGCAGCTATGTGCCCCAAATGTAACGAACCATTGGCATACGGCCACGCTCCCCCTATTAAAATACTCATTTTTATCTCTCCTTATTTAAGATACTCTTTTATAAAATCTAACGTTTAAATCATTCCATAAAAAAAACCTCCCCCCTATCGAATAATCGATAAGGACGAGGGTTAAATATCCCGTGGTACCACCTTAATGCTCAAATAGCTCACACTACTTGACTCCATAAGTACATAGCAAGAATGCCTTTATACTTTGACATTGATAACAAGTGTCAACTCTTGTCGTATCCTACTAGTCGCAAAACGTTCAGTACGAAGCTCCGAGATCATGTTCAAATAATTAGTTTGCCTCATTTCCACCGTCAGAAGCTCTCTTTATAACATCATTATTTTACTTTTCCTCTTCAACGCTTTTCATATTAAGAGAATTATATTGACTTTCTTTGAAAAAATCAACACTTACTTTCCATTTTTCTAGTTTTAAGTTTAAAGTATGTAGAAACGTAGAAAGGTCTAACTAATTTTATTTACAATTTCCTAAAACTTTTTAGTTTAATTAATATTAGCTAGATTTATAATTTGTATCTAGAAAACTATTCATAAATTCCTCAACGGATTTTTTTATGTTTTCCTCTGTTGGAACCTTATCAAGCAAGTCGTCCTGTGAATATACGGTACCACCTTTGATAATAAAATGAATTTCTTTCGTATTACGTATGTCTTTTAATGGATTTTTTTCAAGTACTACCATATCCGCGATTGTGCCTTCTTGAATAACCCCTATATCTTGCCTATCTAGTGCTTCAGCTGCTTTAATCGTGGCAGTTCGTAATGCATCTATTTCAGATAAACCAATTTCTACAAATAATTCTAGCTCTCGGTGTAATGCCATACCAGGAAATGTAAATATACCAGCAGGGGTATCAGATCCAGCAACCACTGTCCCACCTAATTCGAAATAAGCCTTTGTAATTGCCTTGTTATAAGTATGTTGTATGCCTAACGAATTTAATGAGCTAGTATTTTCTATAAATCTTCTCCAATGTTGCATCAACACAGCATTCTCTTTTAGTTTGTTCATTATTTTTTCTTCTGGATACCAGTAATTCCTCATTAAATTTACTTGATCATACAAAACCATTGTCGGACAAAGCACTACTTTATTTTCCACAAGTATTTTACATACCTCTATAATTTTTTGCATGTCAGGATTTTTCCAATCAATTGTCTCCCATATATTTTCGTCTGCTTGCATAGTCCAGTTAGGAAAAATATTTTTTATAATACCTGAAGCATGCTCGTTCCATTTAATACCCATTTTTGCTGCCTCTGTGGCAGTAACCTCTATTGAATGTACTAAATCACAGCTAACTTCCTTATGAAGAAGTTTTGCTTCCTCCACGACTATTTTCATCATTTCTTTTTTCAACCAACCATACACTTTGATAAAATCTGCTCCCGCTTCAACCTGTCTTTTAACCTCAGCTCTTGCACTACAAGCATCATTAATATTTATGTTCCAAGGACTATTCTCTCCCCATAACCCCGGTGGTCCATCAATAATTCTATCTGCTGAGATAATTCTTGGGGTAGGTGCCCCGCTGGATGCGTTAATTATTTTTTTTAACTCTCCGATGTTACCTCCTGTGTTTCTAACTGTTGTAACACCAGAGGCAGTGAAAATAGGGGCATAGTCCCCTTTCATATGTACATGCATATCAATCAAACCAGGAATAACAAATCTTCTTTTCAAATCATAAATAACTGCTTTTTTATGAATATAGCCAATAGGCTTATGTGCAGAAACAATCTTTGTAATAAAACCATTTTGAATAAGAAGATGAGAATAAATTGTTTTACCAGTTACAACATCGATCACATTTGCATTTTTTAATAACAATACAGAATTCTCCATGGCACACTTTCCTTTTCTCCCAGAATATGTGTAGCTTCTAATCTAATTAAAAGATTTATATCTTTGGTTTCAAAGGCAAACTGATTGATGGGCATTTCATTATATTTGAATATTTGTTCCTATATAATAAAATGCCTTCTTCTTAAAATCTCAGATAGTACATCCTAAAAAGAAGCTTCTCTTTCTTTTCCCCTTGTATGAGTGTTTATAAACAATATCTGAATTTTTTCTTGTTATATAATTTGGCTATCATAGGCCATTCATCAATTCTTTTTCAATAAATTTAATAACAAAACAGCAATATTCTTAGCATATTTTGTTTGTAGAACAATATTATTTTGGGCTTGAAATTAACTATTTATTACTATTCTAGCTTACATATTTATTTTCCTTTAAATAAATTAAAAACATAAAATATAATTAATCCTTGAAAGAAAACTCTTTATCTACAACTAACTTCCATTCTGTGAAGAAATCTACAATTGAAGAATAACGATTGTCTTTTTCAATCTCTACTGCCCTTCTAGCAACACTATATAATTCTTTTCCTGCTTCCCACTGGTTATATGAACGGTCAAGAGCACCACCTAAAATATAAAAAGCGATGGCACCCATATTAAAAACATTCGAACGTGCATCAATTTCTGCACACATCTTAAACTCTTCTGGTGACATAAACCTTGACGAACCCCAAAGCCTACCTTTTTCATTATAGAATGGTTTAGAATGGTACAAATCTACATCACATATTTTTGTCTTATGCTGTTGAAAATCGTATAAAATACTTCCATCATAAAAGTCTATTGCTGCATAATTACTTTTTTCTACATGTACATGAAACTCAAAAATAGTAGAAAGAGACTTTATTCGTACTTCTAAAGGCAGCAGCTTAAACCTCTGACAAGCTGGACAATGAGCCATATTCTTTTGTATATTTAGGCCATCAAACCATTCATACACAAGTGCATATCCTTCTTCCATCTCTCGGTGTTCTACTAGTTTAACTAAATGTGGATGATCTAATGCTTCGTACACAACTTTTGCATTTTTAAGTTTATTAATTGCTTCCCCTGGTTTTCCCTTGTAATTTACAGGAGCGGCGCCAGCATATTTAACGAAGTTCTTTAAACCATCTTTTATCACCAAAAAAGAGAGATTTCCTGAATCCTGTCGGTCAAACACACAAAAAACCTCTCCATAATCATGTATCCATCGAAAATCATGGATATCTTTTAATGGAAAAGATACTCCGTCTAATATTACCGTTTGCCCATTTCTCATATTAAATTTGGTAACTCCTCTCTCAGCAATCTTTATAAAAAGTCGAGTGCATAACAAGAAGAATACCGATTTTCTAAAAGCTCAAAAAATATCCTCTTATGAAACAATTGTCTAGCAAAAAGTATTACCCTTATTTTTCTTTTGTTTGTTAGAGTACGTTAGACAGAGGAATTTCATAAACTAATCTACATACTTACTTTTAGCTAGTATTTCTTGTGCAGACATTTTGGTCCATTCTTCTGTAGAAACGTCATGATTTTTCTCCAAAAAGCTTCGCATTATCTCATAACCAATTTTGTAATTGGTCCATTTGGCTATTCCTTTAAAATGATTACCGACGAAAAGGAAATCCCAAATTTCTGATTCCTCTGATTCTAAGTTTTCTTTGAAAACTTTCCAGCCCTGCTCCTCATAATAACCAGAAAGTGGCTGTTGCCAAACCGGTTCCATTTGTGGATAGATGATTTTGGCAAAGGTATCTGCCTTCCCCTCCAATATACATCGCTCTAGTAATGTGGTAGCGTCTCCGCTCTCCATAGCAACCGTATGATGGTATTCATGAGCAACCGTATACTTTAAGGCCAGCTCTGTGAAGGACGGGTTAATCTTTAGATAAAAATGTTCCTTACCAAATGTTCCACCAGCCACGTAGTCCAAGTCTTTTAGGGATGCTTCCTCTTCTACAAAGGAAGGAAATACGTAAATCGTCTTATCTACTCCAGAAAGCCTGTCTGAGGATTCCTCTAATGCTTCTTGGATCCATTTATTTATTTCCTGCTTATTACTTTTTAATTTTTCTAGATATTCTCTTATTTGTTCTAGTTTCTTTGGAGCTGGTATCTCTTCGTACAAAGAAACAGTGTGATTAGAATTTATTGCAAATGCCTTCTTAACCTCTTGATTAAATAACGCCTCTATATTACTAGGCTCTTTTTCAGCCTTATCAACAAAGTTCTCATATTCCTCGAAGAAAGTATATATTTCAAATTGCTGACCATTATGTTCCATTAAAATCGGGTTCTCATGAGTTGGATTATTTGGTTTTACTGTTTCCTCTGTGCATCCAGAAAATATTACAAACATACATATTAAAATAACAAGCTTCATCAAATTATTCATAGCTTTCCCTCAGATTCATTAGTAACTATGCTACTACTATTAATGGGCAGAAATATTTTGTAGTAGATTATTATGCACTAACATATTCTCGGCAATAAATACTTCTACCACTATCAAAAAAGCTTACAACCATTTTATTTAGGATTGTTTCTTGTAGAATATCGCCTTAACCAAATAGGCGTGGCAGTAAAAGGGTAAAACATACAAGTTAACTTCCATTTACTTGGTTGATGAAAATCATCTATTTTAAATTAGTAGAAGAATCAACTTTATAGGTTTCCTTGCCTATTAATCTCTCTTCAATTAGCAGAGTAGAATTTTCTTCATTGTAACTTACTGATAACCGTTCCAATGGAAATAAGTTAACATTGTAAAAACTAAAAGAATGGTTAAAACACAAAGTATGTCAATCTTGGAATTGTCTTTTGATTTTTTTCATTTGCCAATTTTCCTCATCAACGATTAAAACCACCCTCTGAATGAATAACTTGTCCAGTAATCCAAGCTGCCTCATCGCTAGCAATAAAGGATACGACCTCTGCCACATCGCTAGGCTGACCTATTCGTCCCATTGGAAAATTCGGTAAAAGGTGTTCTCTTATTTCATCGGTCATCCAAGTTGAATCGGTGGGGCCAGGGTTTATTGCATTTACTGTAATTCCGAGGGGTGCTACTTCCGCAGATAATGATTTTGTAAAAGCTGTTATAGCACCCTTGGTGGCAGCATAAGCAAGTTCTCCTGGCATTGCTCCTAAATCCTGTCCTGATGTCATATTTATAATTCTTCCGTTCGCTCTCTCTCTCTTAAAGCGACGGACAAATTCGACACTCAGCAAAAATGTTGTTCTCATGTTTACTGCATAATGGGCATCCATTGTATTGCCGTCTAATTCCAAATAACCATCTCTTGTCGAATGCGCTGCATTGTTAACTAGTATAGAAGGCGTTCCCAACTCCAGTTCCACTGAATCTAGCACCACTTTGTAAGCATCACTCGGTGATAAATCGATTTCCATTCCTACACAACGGACCCCTAAATTTTCTATCTCTTGCTGTAACCTATTGATCCACTCATTGTCCGCCTGCCAGTTAGTAAAGAATATATCTATTCCTTTAGAAGCTAATTTTCTACAAATTGCAGTTCCAATATCCCTGGGATGACTTGCTCCAGTGATTATTGCTATTTTATTGTTCATAGTTTTTCTCCTATTCTACTTTGAAACTCGATGATAAAAATATATAATTGGAGATTCAAAAAGTAATAATTTCAATATATATGTAAATGAAAATCTGTTATTCTACATTCCGTATTAAGATTTTTTAGACTCTGCATAATTGTATTGGTCTGAAATCTAAAATAATTGAAGTTCACCACTCCAATAACATCTATAAATACCATTATATAACAGAATAATTTGAAAATACACGAAATATTATCTTCTATTTAATTGCTGATTAGAAGTCTTTGTATTATGCCATACTCCCCTTTGCGTATTTACAGTAATGTATATCCACTGATTTCCTAGTAAAGTTGCAGGAAACCAATTAGGGGTATGTTGGCGGGGTAGGTTAGATTACGGTCTAACTGTCCTTTCCAAAGTTCGGTTTTCTCCACATCAGTTTATTCAATTTTTCGGTATAAGCACTCTTCGGATGCCAGAAAATTACCTTTAATTGTAAAAATATCCACATTAGGTTAACCTTTTATAGAAGGGGTGTAATTAATATGAACGGTGATGCTATTGTTTGGATTGTTTTATTATTGTCTCTTGTAATCTGTGATGGTTTAGCAGTGTATTTATACCAAAAAAGGAAAATTCCTTTATGGGTTTCTTCAATTGTTATGGCCCTTTTAGTTCCGGTGATAGTCTATTGTTTTATCGCTTTCGGAATTTATTATGCTAATAAAAACTTTGATCCAGATGACACAAGAGAAGGAATTGCTTTTGCAGGAGGATTTATGGTTTTAGTTCTTGCATTGAATGCAATTATTATGTTTGTCATAGGAGTTGTTTTAAATATTTACACATTCATCAAAAATAAACAAAAATCATAAAAAAGTCATGTGTTTTATAACACATGACTTTTTATATTTAGCAAACTAAACACATAACAGTTTCGACTATATAGCGATATAACCAATACCAGATGCCTGAGAACAATCCCATTATGCGTCACGCAGACAATGTGGGTGGGCAGCTAACAACATGTTTTGTGTAACAACAATAGCGGCAGAGATGGCTTATCGCTCCTCTCGCAAAGAGTACACCAAAACGGAAATCTACAATACTTAATTCAATTTATTTAAGTATATATAGAAAATAAACATTTGCCGGATGCTTCTGCATTATTACCTCTATTACTTTAATTCCCCTACATAAATGGATTGTGGGCGGAAAATGGTGTTGTCTCTTATTTGTTCAATAGCATGTGCAGTCCAGCCTACCATTCTAGCTACACTAAATGTAGGTGTGAATAGTTCTGCTGGCATATCTATCGAGCGCATGATTGCAGCAGCATAATACTCAACATTTGTGTATAGCTTGCGTCCAGGCTTATGCTCTGCAAGTAAATCAATAATTTCTTTTTCTGCTATAGTTGCGATATCTAACCAAGGATCCTTTCCTTGGAGGTTTAAGCATTTGTCTCGAAGTAAAATGGAACGAGGGTCCTCTGTCTTATATATTCGGTGACCAAAGCCCATTATCTTTTCGCCATTTATAATTTTATCTCTTACAATGTCTCTGATCATTGTAGGATTTTTAAACTCATTGAGTAGTGAAATTACCCCTGAAGGCGCTCCTCCGTGCAACGGTCCCTTCATTGTTCCTAACGCTGAAGTTACTGCAGCTGTAAGATCTGACTCTGTCGAAATCGTTACTCTAGCAGCAAAGGTCGAGGCATTTAAACCGTGCTCCATCGTTAGCTTTAAATAGGTTTCAAGCGCTTCAACTTGTACATCTGTTGGTACTTCACCATTTAGCATCCATAAATAATTGGCAGTATGGCTAAGTTCTTTTTTAGGCTCTACTATTGCTAATCCTTTTTGGTTTCGATAATGTCTAGCAACTATGACCGGCAGTGCTGCTGTTAAAATTATCGCCTGCTCTTCTAGTGATTTTTCTTTAAATTCTGCATGAGCATAGCCTGATATCGCCGTTCTCATTGCATCCATCAAGGACACTTCCATTGGAAGAGCATCAATAATTGCAATTATGTGATTTGGTAGTTCTCTAAATTCATTTAAAGATGGAAAACTAGTGTTTGTTCGTTCCCCTGTCCACAAAAAATTGGCGATATCTTCAAATGACCCTTCATTTACTAGCTCATCTACTTTTACCCCACGGTATCTAAGCTCTCCTATATCTCCATCCACCGATGCGATTTTTGTATGAACAGCAACTACATCTTTTAATCCTTTTTGAAACATATGAAACGCCTCCTTTTTCTTTATTATATTTAAAAACATTGATAATAAAAATTAAATATATATAATTAACTTAATTAAAAAAGTTAATCAAGTAGGTGAATATAATGGAATATCACTGGTTAAAAACATTTTGTGTAGCTGCAGATACCTTAAACTTTCGAAAGGCATCTGAAAAATTAATGGTCTCTCAGCCAAGTGTGACCGTTCATATTAAATTACTGGAAGAGTATTTAGGTACCCCTCTTTTCGATCGAATAAACAATCGTGTAACCCTTTCGGAGGCTGGTAAATTTTTTCTTCCAGAGGCTAAGCAGCTAGTTCAACAGTCGGAGTCAAGCGTCAATAAAATACGATCATTTGCACAAGGCTATCGCCGTAAATGGTCTATTGCCATCTCTCCCCTTATGGCGGAAACCATACTTCCTTACTTTTTAAAAACATTCTTAAAGCGGCATCCGGATTTAGAAATAAATATAAGGGTAGAGGAATCCCATCTTATAGAGGAATTGGTTGATACAGGGGAAGTAAACGTTGGAATATCTGCGATTGATTCTCAAAAGAAAAATATAGAATCAATCTCTATTTACGAGGACCCAATTTTGTTTTTAATGCCTTTTGATGGATTTGATGAAGAAAATGGACCACCAATAGATGTGAAAGAGATACTTCAGAAAAATTATCTTTTTACTCACCATCATCCTGTTTTTTGGGATGAGCTACTACTGAAGCTAAATAAGCATGTAGTTGGATTAAGAACCATGAAAGTCACACAAGCCCATATAACTAAACGCTTTATCCAGGAGGGGCTCGGTGTATCCTTTCTTCCTCACTCTATTGTTAGACGAGAATTAATAGAAGGAAAGATGATGCAGCCACATTTTGATCTGTTCGACCTGCCTACTGTCTCAACATTTATCATTGTTAAAAAAAAGAGCGTACTAGAAGAAGAATTTATCGCACAAATTTCCAAATATTATTTTGGATAAGTTAGACGCGTTAGCTAATGGGCTAACGCTTTTTCTCTAATATGTTTTAAGGATTTTCTTTTGTTATCGCTTGCAGAGGCTGTGGCTGCGTTAATCTTTTGATTTCCTTGTAAATATTTAGATAGAACCATATGAAAACTGCTGCAAAGACCCAACCAGTTATTCTCAAGTAAATCAACATTGTGCCATAGCTATCCACACCATACCTGTCCAAAAGCCATGCCTTAATGCCTGCTAGGGTAAGCCCTCTTATGACAAACATTAGCGTCAATAGCTGAAACCATTTAAATAATTCTTTACGATAGAACTGCTTTCTACTGCTTTCACGGTCATATCCCTGCAAGAATGCCACATCTATAAAGAAAAATAATGGGAGAGGCTTTTTAATGAGCATGGAGAGCAAATAGACGAAGCTAAAAGCAACCCCTAAATATACTTGGTTCCATAGCATCCTTTCTGCAGATCCAGATAATATATCAATCACAGTTCCTACCAATAAACTGAACAAGATAAAAATGCCCGTCACATTAAATTCTCGGTCTACAATAAAACGTACTATAGTATAGGCAAATCCAGGTGCAGTGGATAACAAAAGTGCCCAATAATCACCTAAACCTTCTCTACCATTAGTCCAAATTAAGTATGGTACTACTACATAAAACAAGATTTCTAAAAAGATATAGTATTTCTTCATTGCCCCTTTATCATCCTTTGCTGTTATCCCACTCATCATACCCTTCTGTAATATATTCCCTATGGATACCTATAATCCTCTTTTATAGTAAAAGGAATTCATTATCATTAAGGTATTTAGCAAATCTAACATTGAATATATCCCAAGTGATTCATCAGTTATCTTGTCTATAATTATTTTATGTTTGAATCTATTTAGACTTAGCACTTCCAAACAATAAAGACCTCTATAAGGAGGTCTCTCAGAATGTTTTTATTCTAATATCGTCACGTCCACAATTTCATCCAATTTCACTTCAAAAAATTGAAATGGATCTTCTAATTCGATAATGCGCCTAGTTAAATCAATCCATTGAATTGTCCCTCGATGATATAAAAATTCTCCATCTTTCCAACGTTTAATTTTTATGTCTACATTTCTTTTCATCGCAAGTTCAATTTGTTCTTGAATTGCTTCATAGTCGAACTCATTTAGATCTGGGCGCGGAACTTTTTTTATCTCCTCATGATAGTCTCTCAACATCTTCACGTGTTCAGGCAACATCATCGCCACCCACTTTTTTGAACCTCTATCACGGATTTTAGATAAATCCAACGCGTTCCAGTCTTCCTCGAAATTAGCCATCTCCATCACCTTTCTTTTTTATCATTATACAGAACGTTTGTTCTGTTATCAACCGCCAATTTAAAGCAATTCATGTTATAAAGTATTATTCTTGTTTTTTCCTGTTAGCAAACAATCTATACTAGAAAGCAAGCAAGGCAAAAGTATGTTTTTTGAGTTGAGAATTGTAATAGTACGAACGAAGTCAATTCAAAAAGCGAGTAAGTGAACGACGAATCGTTCACTTACTCGCTAAAGATACCAAGAAGCTCAGTCAGTATTAATATAAAAGAGAATCAAGACACTACAACAATTCTTTTGCTAACAATCGATATACATCTAAACGCTTTTGCTGAGAATGCGGTATACTACAAATCATCGCCTCATCAAACCCATAATGCGCCTGTTCTTCTTGAAGAGTAGTAGCTACTTCTTTTGCAGAACCAACTAAATGGATTTTACGATTTTCCTGGATCATCATGCGATCCATTTCAGATAAAGGATAGTTTTGTGCTTCTTCAGGTGTCATAAGCTGGCGAATTTGTCCCTTCATCAGAGAAAGTCTAGATATATCCTGTGGAAGTGCTTCAAATTCTGCCTCTTCTTTTGTTTCAGCAACTGTCACTAAATACGTTACGTTAATCTCAGGCTTTTCCATTAATGCTGAAGGTTTAAAATTTGTACGGTATGCATTTAAAGTAGCAGGAGTCATTCCTCCCTGAAAGAATTGTGCAAAGGAATATCCCAAGCCCATCTTTCCTGCCTGAATCGCACTGTTCCCTGTCGAGCCAAGCAACCAAGCTTCGGGAAGCACGATATTAGATGGAGTAGCAATCGTTTTATTGTACACACTGTCCTCGGGAACTTCGTCATTTAAAAGCTGTAATGCAGTTCCTAGTTTTTCATACATATTGTTCACCATTGGTGGACGGCCCTCAGAAAGAGCATGCATCGCATAGTTATCCCCGCCAGGAGCACGCCCCACTCCGAAGTCTATTCTCCCTGGAGAAAAAGCACTTAACGTCTTAAAGACCTCTGCAAGCTTAAGAGCTGAATAATGCATCATCATAACGCCGCCAGTACCAATACGGAGCTTTTGAGTTTTAGCAGCAAGATGGGCTGCAATGACTTCAGGAGCTGAGCTCGCAAAAGCCCCGGTTCCATGATGCTCAGCCATCCACATACGGTGATAGCCTAATTCGTCAGCTAAAAGGGCTAATTCTTCTGCTTTTTTTAATGCATCTGCTGCAGTATTTCCAGCCGTGATCGGTGCTTGATCTAAAACACTTAATTTCATAATATATAATCGTCCCTTCATAGAAAATTCATGTGTATCTCTTTCCTTTTAAATGCTATAGAAATAGTTTAAAAAAGTAAACGAAAGGGACTTAAGTTTTATAAATAAAAAAAGGCGAGAGCCCTTACTGAGGGACTTCTCGCCTGAATATTAATATACAGATGTATTTTCCTTCGAAATATTTTCTAATATTTCTTTCACACGAGCTAAGAAGCGACCACAAACAAGGCCATCTAGCACGCGGTGGTCTAGAGATAGACATAGGTTCACCATATCTCTTGCAGCAATCATGCCGCCTTCCATAATAACTGGACGCTTAACAATAGATTCCACCTGAAGAATTGCTGCTTGTGGGTAGTTGATGATACCCATTGATTGAACAGAACCAAATGAACCAGTATTGTTGACTGTGAAAGTACCACCTTGCATTTCATCTGATTTAAGCTTACCAGAGCGAACTTTTCCTGCAAGCTCATTCACTTCACGTGCAATCCCTTTAATAGTCTTTTCATCTGCTTGTTTAATCACTGGAACAAACAATGCATCATCTGTTGCAACCGCAATCGAAATATTGATGTCTTTCTTTTGGACTATTTTGTCACCAGCCCACATAGAGTTCATCATCGGGAACTCTTTTAATGCTTGTGCTACTGCTTTAACGAAGAAGGCAAAGTATGTAACGTTAAAGCCTTCTTTTTGTTTAAACTCTTTTTTAATAGAGTCACGGTATTGAACAAGATTAGTTACATCCACTTCTATCATTGTCCAAGCGTGAGGCGCTTCATGCTTACTACGTAGCATATTAGCTGCAATTGCTTTTCGAACGCCTGTAACAGGAATTTCAATATCACCTGCTCCGACTGGAACATTAACAGGAGCAGACTTTGGTTGGGAATTCGCAGGAGCAGAAGATACAGCCGGCGCTTCTTCTACGGCAGATTTTGCAGCAGGAGCAGCCTTTGGAATCTCTCCACTATCTATGATTTTTAGTAGATCCTTACGAGTAATCCTGCCTTCATTACCAGTACCTGTTACTAAAGAAAGGTCTATGTCATGCTCCTGAGAAAGTTTAAGAACTGCAGGAGAGTAACGAGCTTTTATTCCTTTATCCCGTTCTGCCGGTGCTGATTGAATATGTTTATTCACTTCAGCTGGTTTAACTGTTTCTGCAGTTGGTTCTTCTGGAGCTGCTTCCTTCACTTCTACAATTTTTTCCTCGGAAGAGCCGCCTTCTGTTTCAATTGTACAGACGATTTCTCCAACTGCAAGCGTATCTCCTTCATTTGCAACAAGTTCTTTAATGACTCCTGTAAAGGAAGAAGGTACTTCTGCAGTAACTTTGTCCGTATTGACCTCTGCAAGTGCATCATATTTGTTTACATGATCGCCTGGTTTAACTAACCATTTTTCGATTGTTCCCTCGGTTACACTTTCCCCAAGCTGAGGCATTTTAATTTGTTCTAGTGCCATATGGGTTCCTCCTTTAATAGATCAAATTCACCTAAGCATATTTCCAATAACTTAATATTCAGCTAGCTCACGCATTGCTTTTTCTACTTTGTCTGGATTAATCATAAAGAATTTTTCCATTGTAGGGGCATATGGCATAGCTGGAACATCAGGACCAGCAAGGCGCATGATCGGAGCATCCAAATCAAACAAGCAATTCTCGGCGATAATCGCTGCCACCTCACTAATTATGCTACCTTCTTTGTTATCCTCTGTTACAAGTAACACTTTACCGGTTTTGGAAGCAGCCTCGATAATTGCATCTTTGTCTAAAGGATAAATGGTACGTAAATCTAAAATATGCGCAGAAATGCCATCTTTTTCTAAACGTTCTGCTGCTTGAAGAGCAAAATGAACAGCCAGACCATAAGTAATAACTGTTATATCTTCCCCTTCACGCTTTACATCTGCTTTTCCAATTTCAATCGTGTAATCTTCGTCCGGAACCTCTCCTTTAATAAGGCGATAAGCACGCTTGTGCTCAAAGAACATAACCGGGTCTTCATCACGAATAGCCGCTTTTAATAATCCTTTGGCATCGTATGGAGTAGAAGGAATAACGATTTTTAGTCCAGGTTGGTTAGCAAAAATAGCCTCTACAGATTGAGAATGATAAAGCGCACCGTGAATTCCGCCACCAAAAGGCGCACGAATTACTATAGGACAAGTCCAATCATTATTAGAACGGTAACGAATACGTGAAGCCTCTGAGATAATTTGGTTAACAGCAGGCATGATAAAGTCTGCAAACTGCATTTCAGCAATAGGACGAAGACCGTACATTGCAGCCCCAATCCCTACTCCCGCAATAGCAGATTCTGCAAGAGGAGTATCTAGAACTCTGTATTCTCCAAACTCATCATAAAGTCCGTTGGTTGCCTTGAACACTCCACCCTTACGTCCAACATCTTCACCAAGAACGAAAACGCGCTCATCACGAGTCATTTCTTCCTTCATTGCAAGTGTTATTGCATCGATATAAGACATGATTGCCATTATGCGTTCCCCCCGTCTTTTTCAGCATAGACATGTTTTAATGCATCTTCCGGAGCAGCATATGGTGCAGCTTCTGCATAATCAGTCGCCTCATTTACTTCCTTCATAATGCGATCATTTATTTCTTTTTCAAGATCTGTTGACAGAATGTCTAAATCTCTTAAATATTTTGCAAATGTAATAATAGGATCTAATGCTTTCCCTTCTGCAATGTCTTCTGCAGTACGGTATTGTCTATCATCGTCATCTGATGAGTGGGCAGTTAATCGGTAAGTCACTGCCTCAATAAGACTAGGACCTTCCCCATTTCTTGCACGATCAGCTGCTTCTTTCACTACTTTATAAACCTCGATTGGGTCTTTTCCATCTACTGTAACACCTGGCATTCCATAGCTGCTGGCACGATCTGCGACATTTTTGCTAGCAACTTGGCGCTCAAAAGGAACAGATATTGCATATTTGTTGTTTTCTACCATTGTGATACAAGGTAATTGATGCACCCCTGCAAAGTTCAATCCTTCATGGAAATCACCTTGGTTAGATGAACCTTCGCCTAGCGTTACAAAAGTGATAAAGTCCTTCTTTTCAATCTTAGCAGCTAGAGCGACTCCAACTGCATGGGGAAGCTGTGTTGTAACTGGAGAGGAACCAGTTAAAATACGATTCTTCTTTTGTCCAAAATGCCCCGGCATTTGACGTCCGCCAGAGTTCGGATCCTCTGCTTTAGCAAATGCAGATAGCATTAAATCTTTAGGTGTCATACCAAAATGCAGTACTACTCCCATATCGCGATAATATGGTGCAATATAATCCTTTGTGTTATCTAGAGCAAATGCCGCTCCCACTTGTGCTGCCTCTTGTCCTTGACAAGAGATAACAAATGGAATTTTACCCGCACGGTTCAATAACCACATACGCTCATCAATACGGCGTGCCATTAGCATCGTCTCAAACATTTTTAATACATCTTCATTTGTTAACCCAAGCTCCTCATGACGATTGTTTGTCATATAGAAATCCCCCTTTTTTTACATATGAATAGCTTTACCATCTACAGCTAACGCTGCTTCTCCCATGATTTCACTCAAGGTAGGATGTGGATGAATTGTATGTGCCATTTCCCAAGGAGTAGCATCTAGAACCATTGCCAAACCAGCCTCTGAAATCATATCCGTTACGTGAGGTCCAATCATATGAACGCCTAATATGTCATTTGTTTTCTTATCGGCAACAATTTTCACAAAGCCATCCGATTCACCGTATACAAGAGCCTTTCCAATTGCTTTGAAAGAGAACTTGCCTATTTTTACATCAAACCCTTGTTCCTTTGCTTGTTGCTCTGTTATTCCTACACTCGAACTTTCCGGACTTGCATAAATACAGCGAGATACAAGATCATAATTTATAGGAATTATGTCTTCTCCTGCGATGTGCTCTATTGCAGTTATCCCTTCATGACTAGCTACATGGGCTAATTGTAGACCTCCGATTACATCACCAATTGCATATATATGTGATTCTTTCGTTTGAAATGTTTCAGAAACCTTTATGAATCCATTTTCTATAACAATATCTGTATTCTCGATACCAATACCTTCTGTATTTGCCTGTCTACCAACTGATACAAGCATCTTTTCAGCACTAAAAGATTGTGTTTCACCGTTAACCTCAGCTGAGATTTTGACAACATTGTCTACAGTATTTAAAGTATCAGGAAGCACTTTTGCGTTTGTTGCAAATGTAATTCCTTTTTTGCTTAAAAGTTTTTGCATTTCTTTAGAAATATCTTTATCCTCGGTAGGTATAATTCTATCTGCATATTCAATCACAGTAACTTCCACACCAAAATCATTTAACATCGAAGCCCATTCAATACCGATTACTCCTCCGCCGACAATAAGAATAGATTTTGGAAGCTCTGTCATTGATAATGCCTCATCTGAAGTCATCACTAAGGAACCATCTATAACTAAACCAGGTAAGGAGCGAGGACGAGATCCTGTTGCAATTACAACATTTTTAGGAATAAGCATTTCATTTTCTTCACCGTTATTCATCTCCACAGAGATTGTACCACCAGGTGAAGGTGAGAATATAGATGGACCAAGCATTCTGCCAGTTCCTTCATAAACATCAATTTTCCCTTTTTTCATCAATCCCTGAACCCCTTGAAACAATTGGTTTACAATGGATTCCTTACGTGCTTGCACTCTGCTAAAATCTAGTGTTACTTCACTAGTATTTACGCCAAAATCGGCTGCGTGATTTTTGGTAGTGGAGAAAACTTCTGCACTACGAAGTAAGGCTTTACTTGGTATACAGCCTTTATGTAAGCAAGTACCACCTAATTTACTCTTCTCAACGATTGCTGTTTTTAACCCTAACTGTGCCGAGCGAATGGCAGCTACATAACCACCAGTCCCTCCTCCAATAATGACTACGTCATATTCTTTTGCCAAGTAAGTCCTCTCCTTCCAAATAAGAAGACCGCTTTACAAAAAATCTATAAAGTCGGCCTATTTACAACTAAGATGAAATTATCGATTAACGGCCATTTAAAATATGTTTTCCGTTTTGTAAAAATTGGCTGCGAGATTTACTTACACGAGCAATACGCTCTTCTGCTAAACGATCAGCAGCTACATAAGTTGGTATACCGTCACGTTTAGAAATTTCAAAGATACGTTCGATTTTATCGTAGATACCTGCCACACGTTTCATCGCACGATCATGGTTATATCCATATAATTCGTCTGCAACGTTAATAACTCCTCCAGAATTGATCACGTAGTCTGGTGCATAAACAATACCCATTTCATGGATTAAGTCACCATGTGTTGTATCTTTCAGTTGGTTGTTTGCAGATCCTGCAATAACCTTAGCTTTAAATTGTGGAATAGTATTATCGTTTACAATTGCTCCAAGTGCACATGGTGCAAAAATATCTACGTCTTGTGAGTAGATCTCATCTACCCCTACTTGAACAGCTCCAAATGCTTCGACTGCACGATCCACTGATTTTTGGTTAATATCAGCAACTACTAATTTTGCTCCTTCTTTATGTAGGAATTCACATAGAGTATAAGCTACGTTCCCAACACCTTGCACTGCAACTGTTTTCCCCTCTAAAGAATCAGAACCAAATGCTTCTTTAGCAGCAGCTTTCATTCCTACGTATACACCATAAGCTGTTACTGGTGAAGGGTTACCTGAAGAACCAAATGCTTCTGAAATACCAGTTACATAATTTGTCTCCTCATGTATAAGGTCCATATCCGCTACTGTTGTACCCACATCTTCTGCTGTAATGTAACGACCATTTAATCCTTGGATAAAACGTCCAAATGCACGGAACATTTCTTCGTTTTTATCTTTTAATGGATCACCGATAATTACTGTTTTTCCTCCACCAAGGTTGAGTCCAGCAGCAGCATTTTTGTAAGTCATCCCTTTAGCAAGACGAAGAGCATCTTCAATTGCTTCTTCTTCTGAAGCATAATTCCACATACGAGTCCCACCAAGTGCTGGCCCTAATGTAGTGTCATGAATTGCGATAATCGCCTTAAGTCCTGAAGTTTTGTCTTGGCAAAATACTAATTGCTCGTAATCATAAGTTTCCATATATTTGAAGATTTCCATTTGTAAGTTCCTCCTAGTAGTTAAATTGATGCATGTTTAAGATCATTTATAGTAAATACCCCTATTTACTTGAACATTTTCCCCATTAAACGAGATTATATTTTTCCAGCTTATAATACAGAGAACGTAATGAAATATTAAGTCTTTTAGCTGTTTTAGATTTATTGCCCTCACATGTATTAAGTGCATGGGCAAGTACTCTTTTCTCCATTTCATCCATTTGCTCCGATAAGGGAGCAATCGAATCTTCATCTTCTTCCGTTGATAACTGAAGCATTAATTTTGGTAAATGCCGTTCGTCTACTAAACGGTCATTCGGTTGAAGAAAGATCATAGAGCGACTTATAATATTCTCTAATTCTCGCACATTACCTGGCCACTCATAAAGACATAAGATTTCAAGTGCCTGACTGGTAAATCCCTCGATATTACGACCAAACTCTTGGTTAAGTTTAACTAACAATCGTTCCGCAAGAAGCGGAATATCTTTTTTTCTTTGGCGTAAAGAAGGAATATAGATAGGCATTCGATTTAGTTGAAAATAGAAGTCCTCTCTAAATGTACCCTCTCTCATTGCTTTTTCCAAATTAAGACTACTTGCAGCAATAATTCGGACATCAACATGCTTAGGTGCGGTACCCCCGACAGGTACAAAAACATTTTCTCTTAATACCTGTAAGAGCTTCGCCTGAGTTTTCTTAGTCAGTTCCCCAACCTCGTCTAAGAAAATAGTTCCCTTGAATGCTTCCTCCAGTTTACCTGGATACGTAATACCTTCTTCTTGGTAACCAAACAATTCTCTTTCTAAAAGGTGCTCTTCTAGTGAGCTACAGTTAACTCGTACAAAAGGATACATAGAGCGACTGCTCTCTCCGTGAATAGCATGCGCAAACAAATCCTTTCCTGCACCGACCTCTCCCCTTAAAAGAACGGTTATTGGAACATTCGCTGCCAGCTTTGCTTGTTCTATTGCTAAGTTGATCTCATCAGAAATACCAACTATGTCTTCAAAGGAATAAGATGATTCAAGCGTTCGAATAATAGTCCTAGCTCGATCCAATTCCTTCATAAGACCTCGCATTTCAGTCATGTCATGAATTACACCAACACTACCTTTTAACTGATTGTTTACTAAAATAGGTGCTACGTTAACAATGACGTCCTTCTCTTCCTTACCGACTCGAAGATTTACACCTCTAATAGGCTTTTTAGTTTGAAGTACCTTTAGATGAATACTTTCACCTTCGGATATATCGGCAGTAGCAGGTTTCCCAATAACTTCCTCTTCACTAAACCCCGTGATTCGAGTATAGGCAGGGTTAATAAGAATCCCCTTGCCATCTTCGTCTACTACAGATATTGCATCTTCACTTGAATAAATGATTGCTTCAAGCATTTTTTGTATTTCTGTTAAATTTGTTATTTCTTCGGCTAGACGAACTACTTCCGAAATATCCTGAAATACTGCGAAGGCTCCGATACGTTTACCCTGATTATTGACCATAGGATACCTAGAGGTAACTATTTTGGTACCGCTTTCAAGAGTAAGTTCTTTGTTCAGTTCGACCTTACCTGTTTCGTATATTCTTGGTAATTCACTTAAGGAGATAACATCAACCACATGTTTACCCATGGCCTCTTCTACAGGAATTAAGGTCATTCTTTCTGCGCTCTTATTAAAAAAGTTGACGATGCCTTGGCTGTTAATGCCAATCATCCCTTCTTCTATGGAGTTAAAAATGAGATCCTGTAAGGCCTTTCTTTGGTTGATAATTTGAATATAGCTATTTTTTTCTTCCAACAACGTAACGATTAAGTTGGCTATCTCACCAGGTATCAATACAGCGGTGGCAGGTCTATTCTGAAGTAATTCATAGAACACTTCCTTCTGACCAGTCACATCAATAATGATTTGAATATCCTTGCTTAACAAACTCCTCCACTCATTATAAGTTGGTATGTTATGTTGTTTAGCGTAGATTATTCCAGGAGCCT
Organism: Psychrobacillus sp. FSL K6-2843; assembly: GCF_038626375.1. NCBI lineage: Bacteria > Bacillati > Bacillota > Bacilli > Caryophanales > Bacillaceae > Psychrobacillus > Psychrobacillus sp. FSL K6-2843. The sequence goes on from NZ_CP152021.1 coordinate 2,295,628, forward strand.
CATCGTTAATATCTACAATAGCGGTAACCTGAAGGTAATCCGCCTGCGCTATTAACTTGAGAAGTGCATATCCACCGTTACCTGCACCTACAATGAGTATGTTTTGCAAAAATATGCACACCCCCACTTTTTTTCTGCAACTTATTGCATTTCTTCTATATCATAACGTAAGTTTCAATCATTGACAATCATAAACTTGAATGTAAAATTAAAATAGAAGGAACAGGAGTGAAGAAAGTGGCTCGTTTATTGGCTTTAATCGTGTTATTAATACCGGGAATATTGGCAGCTTTTGGAATCAAATTAATGAGAGATACATTTTTTGGATTACAAATACTTCCTATTGGAGGACTAGCCGTTCAGTTTATTTGCGGATTAATCTTTACAGTTCTAGGTCTAGGCTTTTTTGCAGGTTTTTTATTAAATAGAGATAGAAAAAACGGAAAAGTTGCACCACGATTTCAAAAGAAAAAAGACACAGACTAGAAAAGCCTGTGTCTTTAGACTATAGACAAATTCAAAGAAATTTGAAAATGTCTATAGTCTTTTTGTTATTTAGAATACATAGTAAGAAATTTTTCTGTGAGGTGGAAATTTCATTTTGGACAAAGATGTAACTTTATAAACGATTTTGTTGCTCAATTACTTTCAGTGGAAAATCAGTAATCCACCCAATAACCGATTGGGGCGGATTTTTCAAATATTTCTCCGTTCCTTTTATATTATAAAATCGTATAGGAAATCCTGCCTCCCATATCCTATCCATTAGTTCAGTACCAAAGAATTTTTTGTTAAGGTGTATGGCATCATATGAGCGATTAACTAAAATTTCATCCCAACTGGAATTTTTCTTTCCGATAAAAGCAGTTTTTGTTTTTATAGGCATTCTTTGTATAGTTTCTAAAATGCTTTCTTCAAAAGAAGAGAAATGAACATCCTTAATATTTTTTGTCTTGTACACTACTTCTTCAATTTTTTCTGTTTTTCCAAGAAAAGATTCCTTAAATTCCACGTTTAGCTTCAAATTTGTTTGTTCAAAAAAAGATAGAAATTCGTCAAAACTAAGTACTCTTGAATATAAAAATCTTCGAAGAAACGTTTTCCCTAGTTTTAGCTGAAGAATCTCCTCAGCAGCCATATCTGTTATTCTTCTGTTTATACCCGCTAATCTAAAAAAGTCTAAATCATGGGTAACAAAAGCCACTCCATCCGCTGAAAGTTGCAAATCCATTTCAATTCCGTCCACGCCTATTTTCTTTGCATACTCAAAAGACCTAAGTGAATTTTCTACATACTTTGTAGCGCCTCCACGATGCGCGTATACCGGTAGATTAGACATTTAACTCCCCATTTTCTAACTTAAATTTTCCTTTTGTAATAGTTGTTAATAAGGAAGATTTATTTCCAATTTGTATAATGGTACCCGGATTTGCCTCTTTTGTAACATTAACATAGTATTCTACGTTACTTCTTAGCAATTTTAAAATACGTTGTATTTCTCTATCTGTTTCTTTCACATCCTGCTGTAAAAGATTGTATTTTTGTTTAGTTTTCTCATATATCCCGTTCTGCTGAGTAGTCATATTGTCTTTCAATTCGCCAAGCTGATAGATTTGATAGTTTAATTTAGTTGCTTCCTCTTGCAGCTTTACCATCTTTTCTGCCAAAGTTTTTGCATTTTCGGTTAAGATTTTGCGGTCTATACCTTGCACGACAAGTTCTGTTTTTCTTTCCATGCTATTTCCGCTAAATGCTGTTGTAATTGAATTGACTGCTACAGCCTTTCCTCCAATAATTTTCCCTTTTCGATCATCTAATATAATTTCATGAGCAAAAATAGTTGCACCAAGTGCATAAAAGCCGATATGCACCTGTTCTTTTGCCTGTAGTGTACATTCGTTGGCATGTTTAATATATATATTATTATGTGCCTCTACTTTGGTTATTCCACGACCAAAAATGCCCCCTTTAATAAAGACATCTCCTTCAGCTGATTTTATTAGCTCTGCGGAATTAACTCCTTCTTTACCTTCGATTGATATATCACCTGAAGCAATAACAGAGTACCCAGCCATCACAGTACCTTTAACTTGAATAGAACCATCAAACTTTAAATTTCCTGTTTCTATTCCAACATCCCCATCTACAATTAAATGTTTTAGTACGGATAACACTCCATTTACTTCACCAATGACACCCTTTGTTTTAGAGCGAAGTACGATTTTCCCATCCTCTTCAATTTCATAGGCAGATTTTGCATCGTATTTAAGTTGGACGTCATCTCCAGGACTTGCCGGCACATATTCCCCATAGACATTTATACCGTCTATACCTTCTTTAGCAGGAACTTTTTCTCCTAGCCATGATCCCTCTTCTATCTCTTTGATAAAATTCATATCAAAATAATCTGCCTTACCATCTTCGTTTATCACAGGCTTTTTTTCGGCTTGCTCTAAATAACTGACATGCGCATTTTCTCCTTTTTGGGGAGGCTTTCCTTGTGCAATTATAAAAGGCTTGCCAGTTTTTAAAGATAATATATCTAATGTTTTCTTGCCAAATTTAATATTATGTTCTTCGAGTAGCTTATGTATGTGGGTCTGCACTTCTATGATATTTTCCTGAATATATGTAGGTGATTCGTTTATAGTTAAAAGTACTTGCATATAATCTGCACTAATGTCTATTTCAATTAAATCTAGCCAATTTCCTATTTCTTGAGGTTCTGTAGATTTAGCCGAGAGTGCTTTTTTTAAAGCTGTAAAACTTGTGATTTTAAAGCGTGGGTATTTTCTAATATATTCTTCGAACTTTTTTAAACTAAAACCATCTTTTTTTGTAAACAAAAAGACCTGTCCATTCTTTTCAGTTATGGTTAAATTATCATTATCTTCAATAACCAATTTCTTCTCAACCCTTCTAAAGATATATTATCTTCTTCAACCTTGAAAAATTGCAAAACTACTTTTAAAATTCATTTTTGAGGAGGGATATTTATTAATCTATTAAACAATACATGTTCCAACATGACATTGATACTACATTAAAAAATATTTTTTCAAATCTTTTCACCTATTAGATCAGTAATAAAGTTTTACTGATCTAATGTATAATAAAACCTGGAGCAATACCATGAATTTTCTGCCAATTTTCAGTATAAATATATTTTACCATAATACTTCAAACAAATATCTATAAGAAAAAAATAATATAATGATTTTACTTTTTCTTAATTTCTAAATCTACTGAATAACTATACTAAGTTATTTACCATTCTAAAAATAAAAAAAGACCCACTCTTAATAGTAGGTCGGGCAACGATATTTAGTTGCTACGTCAAAATTAAAGTTCATTGGAATGGTGTTAAAAATTCGTTGCACCGTTCACTATTATTTTATATCTGGAAGCTTGATTCTTTCACTTTCAACTAGCCATATTCTCCATGCGAATTTTATCTGCGATCATCGCGATGAACTCTGAATTTGTAGGTTTAGACTTTAAGTGATGAACTGTGTAGCCGAACATTTTCGAGATAGTTTCATAGTTTCCACGATTCCATGCTACTTCAATTGCATGACGAATGGCACGCTCAACACGAGAAGGAGTTGTTTGAAATTTTTTTGCTATTTCTGGATATAATACTTTCGTAATGGAGCCTAACAGTTCAATATCAGCATATACCATTTGAATTGCTTCACGAAGATAAGAATAACCTTTAATATGCGCAGGTACTCCCATTTCTTTAATAACATTAGTAATAGTATTATCAATCATGCGCTTATTTTGTAATGCTTCTTTTTCAGGATTGGACTTTGCAGGTGCTTCCTGAATAGAGCCCTTTCTTCCAGCAACCTGAATAATTTGTGTCACTAAACGGTCAAATTCAAAAGGCTTCAGCATGAAATAAGAGGCCCCAAGATCTACAGCCTGTTTCATCACATCTTCCTGACCAAATGCAGTTAACATGATGACTTGTAAATCCTTCAGCTTGTTATTTTTCTGTAAAGAGTCTAAAACAGCAATTCCATCAAGATGCGGCATGATAATATCCAACAGCAAAACGTCTGGTTTGATTGATTCTAACAATTCCAAACATAATTTTCCATTATAAGCAGTACCGATAACCTCTATTTCAGGATGCTGCTCAAAATAAGAATCCATTGTGCGTATTAAATCTTTGTTATCGTCGACTATTGCAATTTTTATTTTCTCCATATAAGTTCATCCACCTTTTGTAATTTTTTACATAGATATTATTCGCTATCTTTTTCCCACTTCCTTTTTATAAAATAAAAATGATTCTTTCCTATTATGATTACGTGGTATTACGACAAATTGTAAATCTTTTCTTATGCTTTGTCGAATTTTATTCATTAACATTTTAAACCTATGTATCGTATAAACGCAAGACCTTATATCCACCTTAAGACACCAAAAAGGCTACATCCTATTTTGGATGTAGCCTTTTCATCTATACTTCATGGATTTTTTTTCATCATCTCAGTTATTGCTAAAGCTGCACCGTTTTTGGGTTTGTCGACATACATATGAGTTACGACACCAATAATTTTGTCTGCCTGGATGATTGGGCTACCGCTCATTCCTTGGAGAATTCCACCTGTCTTTTTGATAAGCTGTTGATCGGTCACAGTGAATTGAAATAAATGTCCATCGACAGAAGAGATGTTAATTGTAAAGTCTTGTACTTTTTCACCATCGATTGAAGTACGCATGATAGCTTTGCCAGTCGTAATTTCTTCTTTTTCTGCTACTGCTACCTGATGCATTGGAATATTGGCTAATGCTTTGTTTTCTAACTTACCGAAAACTCCATAAACGTTATTTTCATTTACTCCTCCAATGGGAGGACTATTGTTTCCGTGTGAAGTAATTTTATATCCAGGTTTGCCAGGAATGCTTTTTTTAATTTGCTCAATAGAGGACAAATAAATAGAGCCCTCTGAAAATTTTGGCGTAACACCAGATGTATGATCGACAATTTGGTGCCCTAATGCGCCAAATTCATTGGTTGACGGATCGAAATAGGTTAAAGTTCCAATTCCTTCAGTTGCATCACGCAAGAAAGGAAAGAGTTTAATCATTTGATCAGCACTCATATCTTTCGTATACATTGTTTTGTTGCGCTCATACTGAATAATAATTTGTTTCTTGTCTTTCAATTGTCTTTTTAAGTCATCAATACTCGATATCGTTTGGTCGTTTATTTGATGAATTGTATCACCAGATTTTAGCCAATAATCATCTGTTATCAAGACATCATGACTAAGAAATACAGATCCGTATTGGAGGTCGATCTGAATAGATTGCCCAAGCGGGACAACGGAAACTTTAGAAGCAAATGCAGTGGTGCTTAGAAAGAATAAAGTCAAGAAAATAATTGGCAAAAGCGACCAAATTCGATAGCTTTTTTTCATATTTCACCTCCCATACACTTTACTATGTCCTTCGCTAAGAACTCTATGTGAGGTAAATAATTGATAAAAAAAGAAGACCCAAAAGTAATGGGTCCTCAAGAGTTTCTTAACACTTTTTTTCGTTCATTTGCAATTTTTAGTAATTCTTTGGAGTGCTTTAAAGTAGTAGTTGTGATTTCCGTGCCTGACATCATTCTGCTTAATTCCTCGGCACGTTGGTCATCCGTTATTTCTTCCAGCAACGTATAGGTACGATTTCCAGAAACTTCTTTTCTAATCAATAAATGCTGGTCAGCCATCGCTGCAACTTGGGAAAGATGAGATATACACAAAACTTGTGAATTTGTCGCAATGCCCGCAATTTTTTCAGCAATCGCTTGGGCAACTCGGCCGCTCACACCAGTATCTACCTCATCAAAAATAATAGAGGTAATGCCTTGATGCTTCGAAAAAATACTTTTTAAAGCAAGCATCATTCTAGATAATTCGCCACCTGAAGCAATTTTAGTTAAAGCCTTTAACGGTTCACCAACGTTTGTAGATATATAAAAGGATAAATCGTCTATACCATCTTCATTATAGATAGGATTAGGATGATCATGGAACATAACAGCAAAAGTTGCTTTTTCCATATAAAGCTCCTGAAGCTGCTCCATAATAGCGCTACTCAACAAGGAAGATGCGGCCTTCCGTTTGTCGGTTAACTCGTTAGCCTCTAGCTGAAGATCTATTTCAATTTGACGTATTTTTTCTGCCATTTTTTGAATTTGTTCATCTCGATTGACTAATTGGTCCAAGCTATGTTGAATCTGTTCTTTGTATTCAAGAATTTCTTCAATCGAGGCTCCATATTTTCTTTTTAAAGTCTGTATTAAAGCCAATCGATCTTCTACAATTTGAAGTTGATTGCTGTCATACTCCATTTCATCTAAATCATTTTTAAGTTGATGTGCTGCGTCCTGCAATATATAAAATGCCGAAGAAACGCTTTCGCTTAAATCCTTCATATTCTCGTCTACATCCGAAATATCTTGTAAATCAGACATAGCAGAACCTATATAGTCTAATCCTTTAGATTCTCCTAAAATAGCATCATATGAGCTGCTGATTTTATCAAACATTTTATGAAAGTTTAATAGCTTTTTCTTTTCATTCTGAAGAGATTCTTCTTCTCCTCTTTTTAATTGAGCTTCATCAATTTCTTCTACTTGAAATGTGTACAGGTCAATTTTATGGGCAATTTGCTGCTCATTTTCCGTCAATGTAGCCAATTCTTTTTTCCATTTTTTGTATTTACTAAATAATTCCCTATACGCTTCTTTTACTGCCTTCAGGTCGTCTCCAGCAAATTGGTCAAGCAAGTGAATATGTGCCTTGTCATCCATTAGCTCTTGGCTTTCATGCTGACCATGGATATCTATTAAACTGGCACCAATTTCTCTTAAAATACCAATTGTTACAAGTTTCCCATTTACTCTACAGACGCTTTTTCCAGACTCATTTATATCTCTTCTCAAAATGATTGTTTCCTCATCTTTATCAATACCAACATCTAGCATTTTCTTAAAAACGCTATGCTTTGGATCTGAAATGATAAATAGTCCCTCTAGCTCTGCCTTTTTTGCGCCATGTCGAATAAATTCCTGTGATCCTCTACCTCCGCAAAGCAGATGAACCGCATCAATAATGATTGATTTTCCAGCCCCAGTTTCACCAGTTAGCACAGTTAAACCTTCTTCAAAGCTTACAGTAAGTTCATCTATTATCGCAAAATTTTTAATGGAAAGTTCTTTTAACAAACCTATCACCTCTATTTAAAGATAGAACAGCTTGAATGTATAAGTGAAGTAGATTTCACTTATACATTTAAGTGATATTCCTATAACATTTCAAGCAATCGGCTTTTAACTGCCTCACAATCACTTTCGGCTCTGCAAAGGATTAGACACGTATCATCGCCACAAATTGTGCCCAATATTTCTTCCCAATCCAAATAATCAATTAAAGAACCTATTGCGTGAGCATTTCCTGGCAGTGTCTTCATCACTAAGAAATGGCTAGCTCCATCAATGCTAACAAAGGCATCTGTTAACGCTCTATGCAGTTTTTGCATAGGATTGAATCTTTGGTCTGCCGGGAGGCTATACTTGTAGTTTCCATTTGGCAATGGAACTTTCACTAAATGTAATTCCTTAATATCTCTAGAGACAGTCGCTTGAGTTACGTTAACACCTGCGTTCTTAAGATGATCTACTAAGTCGTCTTGAGTCTCGATTTCATAATTCGCGATAATATCTCTTATACGAATATGCCGTTGTCCTTTGTTCATAATTATCTCCTTGCTGTATAAATATTCTATTTTAATTATACCTTAGCATTTCATTGCAAAAGTAACAAGAAAAAACGCGACTCATGATGAGTCGCGGGTTATTTTAACGAATTATGTGCCTCATTAACTAGTTTTTCAAAGTCTATGTCATGCGAGGTAACTTCTCCCTCGTTTACACTAACCAGATGAAATAGAAATTCTATATTTCCCTCTCCCCCGGTTATAGGCGAAAAGGAAGCATTTTTTAATTGGAAGTTTTGGCTTTCAGCAAAATCTGCTATCTCCTTCAAGACTTCTATATGAACAACTTTTTCTCTAACTACACCTTTTTTGCCTACTCGATCTTTTCCAGCCTCAAACTGCGGCTTAACTAATGCAATAACGTCTCCACCAGGAAGCAAGATCGTTTTTAATGTTGGAAAGATAAGCTTAAGCGAGATAAAAGAAACATCTATAGAGGCAAAGGATGGTAATCCTTCTTGAAAATCAGCAGGTGTGGAGTAACGGAAGTTTGTCTTTTCCATTACAGTTACACGTGAATCCTGCCTTATTTTCCATGCCAATTGATTACTACCGACATCCAGTGCATACGCATGTGAAACGCCATTTTGGAGTCCACAATCTGTAAATCCCCCAGTTGAAGAGCCAATATCGAGCATGATCTTATTCTCAATCTCTATGTCAAACTGCTCTATTGCTTTTTCGAGTTTCAAACCGCCACGGCTGACATATTTCAGCACCTGACCCTTAACAGTTAGAATAGAAGTGGTTTCAATCTTCTCTCCCGGTTTGTCTATTCTCTCTTCGTTCTTGTAGATGAGACCTGCCATAATAGCACGTTTAGCTTTTTCTCTTGTTTCAAACAAACCTTGTTCTACTAAGAGTATGTCTACTCTCTCCTTTGGAATCTTGCTCATAAGGAGATATACCTTGGGCTTTCATTTACGGAAGTTTTTACAAGTTCCACAATGCTTTCAGTTGTAATATTAATCTCTTGCAGCAACTGATTTACTTCACCATGTTCAATGAAGATATCCGGAATACCGATGCGCTTAACATTTGCTTGTAGGTTTTGTTCATTATAAAACTCTAGGACAGCACTGCCAAATCCACCTTGTAATGCACTTTCTTCCACAGTAATAATAGGGATGTTGCGTTTTTGAATATCTTTAAGCATTTCTTCGTCTAAAGGTTTAATAAATCGAGCATTTACAACTTCTACAGAGATATTTTGTTTACTTAATTCGTCCGCTGCTTGTAGTGCCATTGAAATAGTTGTACCAAAAGTAAGAATCACTGCTTGACTGCCTTCTTTTAAGACTTCCCAAGTGCCGATTGGAATTGGATGTAATTCTTCGTCCATCATAACACCAAGACCATTACCACGCGGATAACGAAGAGCAATTGGACCATCAGAGTAGTCAAATGCTGTTTTGACCATATGTTGTCCTTCATTTTCATCTTTTGGCATCATGATAACCATATTAGGCATATGTCTAAGGAAGGAAATATCAAATACTCCTTGATGTGTTTCTCCGTCTGCCCCAACTAATCCAGCACGATCTATTCCAATTACCACATTTAAGTTTTGACGACAAATATCATGAAGCACCTGATCATATGCACGTTGAAGGAATGTAGAATAAATAACTAATAAAGGTTTCATACCTTCTGCTGCCATTCCTGCTGCCATTGTAGTGGCATGTTGTTCTGCAATACCTACATCGAACATTCTATCTGGAAACTCTGATGCAAACCCTTCCAATTTGGAACCTACTGGCATTGCAGGTGTGATAGCAACAATACGGCGATCATCACGAGCTAGTTTCCTTGCTGTCTCAGCCACTAGCGCACTCCAGGAAGGGGCTTTTGAAGAAGACTTAACGAAATCTCCAGTCTCCATTTTATAGGGACCTGTACCATGCCATGTTCCAATTTTGTCTTGTTCAGCAGGTTTAAAACCTTTACCCTTTTTAGTGATAACATGGATAAGAACAGGACCTTTCATCTTTTTGGCATTCTTCAGGTTTTCTTCTAAGTCTTCAAAGCTGTGGCCATCAATTGGTCCTAAATAGGTAAAACCTAATTCTTCAAAAAATGCGCCTGATACAAGTAGGTATTTCATAGTATCTTTAAGACGTTCAGCTGTGCCAGCTAATTTGCCGCCAACTGCTGGAATTTTTTTCAGAAGTGACTCAATTTCATCCTTAGCTTTGTTATATGTGCCATGAGTACGTAATTTTCCAAGGACATTATGCAAAGCTCCCACATTAGGTGCAATAGACATTTCGTTGTCATTCAAAATGACAATCATATCGGTTTTTTCGTGTCCAATATGGTTCAATGCCTCTAATGCCATACCACCAGTTAGAGCACCATCTCCAATAATAGGAATAACATAGTTTTTCTTTTTCTGTATATCCCTAGCCTTAGCCATTCCCATTGCTGCAGATAGCGAGGTTGAACTATGCCCTGCCTCCCAAACATCGTGCTCGCTTTCAATCATTTTTGGAAATCCACAAAGACCCTTGAATTGGCGAAGAGTATCGAATTGATCTGCACGACCCGTGAGAATCTTGTGAACATAAGCTTGGTGTCCAACATCCCAAAGAAATTTGTCATCTGGACTATTAAACGCCTTGTGCAGTGCAACTGTTAGCTCTACTACACCTAGATTCGGTCCAATATGTCCACCTGTTACTGATAATTTTTCTATTAAAAACGAACGAATATCTTCACTTAAGTCCTTTAATTGTTCATTGTCTAAACTTTTTAAAAAGGATGGACCAGAAATTGAAGTTAAATCCATTGCCATCACACACCTTCTTTTAGATTTCCTTAAATACAGCTAGGTATAATCATATCAATATTTACTCATAAAACAAAATTATACGCTATTTATTTTGACCTTTTTGTTATGTAATTAGCAAGTTCTATTAAAAGTCCATCGTTAAGATTTACTTGGTTAAGTGCCTCAGTTGCTAAATCATACTGTCTTTTTAGTTGTTCTTTGGCACCAGCCATTGTAAGTATAGAAGGATACGTATTCTTTTCACTTAATATATCTTTTCCTGCAGTTTTTCCTAATTGTTCGGATGTACCCTCAATATCAAGAATATCATCTTGAATTTGAAATGCCAGACCAATGTGGAAAGCATATTGACGCAAAGCATCCATGACTTCCTCGTTAGCTTTTGCAATAATTCCTCCTGCTATAATACTGAATAACAAGAGTGCACCGGTTTTGTTAATATGGACCTCTTCTAATTCCTCTAAGGATAAAGTTTTACCCTCACCAAGAATATCTAATACTTGGCCACCAACCATCCCTTCAGCTCCTGAAGCAAAGCTAAGACGGTCGATTAAGAAGACTTTTTGTTCAGCATCCAGATTTTTTAGTCTCGCAATAATACCAAAAGCCAATGTTACTAAAGCATCTCCAGCAAGAATCGCCAAAGCCTCTCCAAAAACTTTATGGTTAGTTGGCTTTCCTCTACGAAGATCGTCATTATCCATGCTAGGTAAATCATCATGTATTAAAGAATAAGTATGAATCATCTCTATTGTGCTAGCAACTTTTATGGCATCTTCGTTTTTAACGTTTAGTTCCTGTAATACCGCTAGCGTATATAAGGGACGTATTCTCTTTCCACCAGCTTTAAGGGAATATAGCATTGCTTCTTTTAGTTGAGAAGGTGCTTGAATTTCATTAATCATCGATTCCAGCTGTTGTTCAATAAGCGGTTGGTTGGCTTGGATAAATGTATTTAAGTTACTCATCAGTTTTCCCTGCTTCTTCTTTATTTTCGCCCATGAAAGATACTAATTGTTTCTCAGCGCTTTGTAATTTATCACTGCACAATTTAGATAGTTCCATTCCGTTTTGATAAAGTTCAATCGCATTTTCAAGAGGAACATCCCCTTGTTCTAGCTGTCGTACAATTTGTTCTAATTGTAGCATTGCCTCATCGAATGGAATTTCTTTTTTTGCCATGCTATTTTACCCCCTCTTTACTAACTGCTTGTTGAACTGTAGCCTCTATTTGACCATCTGATAATGTTACAAAAATAGAATCACCCTGTTGGACATCTTCTACAGACTTAACTAATATGCCTTCTTTGTAAGTAATACTATATCCGCGATCCATAATTTTCAAAGGATTTAACGCCTGCAAAGTTCTTAACGAACCAGTAAACTGTTGTCGATTTTTTTCAAAGGATGCAATCATTGCTTGTGTGAGTTGATTGGTACTTGTTTGTAATGTTTTTGACTGTATCGTTATAAGCTTTTGTGGGGAAAGTTGTTTAAATCTATTTTCTAACTGAAAAAAGTTCCTGTTTTTTTCTTGTGATATCCGTTTAACTTCTTTATGAAGTTGTTGTTCTGCCCGAATATACCTTTCTATAAAAGGACGATACAGTTTTTCTGGAGTTGCCATTACAGGCGAAGTAATAGCCCTACGGTATCTATTTTTTTCATCGGCAAGTCTTTTCGTAACAAAATGAAGACTAGCCGATTGGTAAGACAAAATATTCTTCATTAAGTTCTCTTTACTAGGTACTGCCATTTCTGCAGCTGCCGTAGGAGTAGGTGCCCTCAAATCAGATACAAAATCAGCGATAGTCGTATCTGTTTCATGGCCAACAGCACTAATAATGGGAATTTCGCTCTCTGCAATAGCACGAGCAACTATTTCCTCATTAAATGCCCAAAGATCCTCAATGGAGCCTCCTCCTCTTCCCACTATCATCACATCAATATCACCTAAGGCGTTTGCCTCCCTAATAGACTTCACTATTGAAGGCGCTGCCTGTGGGCCTTGAACGATACTTGGGAAAACGAGTACCTCACTAATTGGATAACGTCTTTCCAAAGTAGTCAAAATATCTCGTATCGCTGCTCCTGTCTTTGAAGTAACAACACCAATCTTTTTAGGGAAAGCTGGCAGCTGTTTTTTTCTGCTAGGATGGAAAAGACCTTCTTGTTCAAGCTTTTTCTTTAACTGCTCAAAAGCAAGAAAAAGTTCACCTATCCCGTCCGGCTGTATAGAAGATGCATATAGCTGATATTGACCTGCTGCCTCAAATACATTTATATCCCCACGCACCAACACATTCATACCACTCTCAGGTACAAATTTAAGACCTCGAGCATTCATAGCAAACATGACAGATGTTAAACGAGCTGACTCATCTTTTAGAGTGAAATAGATGTGACCACTAGAATGTACCTTCACATTGGAAAGTTCTCCTTTAACGTACACATCACGCAAATGGGTATCTGCATCAAATTTTCTTTTTATGTATTTAGTTAAAGCTTTTACAGTTAAATATGTATGAGACATAATATCAACTCCTACTACTTGATGACAAGCTAAAAGCTGTTCTACTGTAGAACAGCTTTTAGCTTATTTATCTAGTGTATTCTCAGCAGCCAAGCATGTATTTTCCATTAACATAGCAATAGTCATTGGTCCTACTCCTCCAGGAACTGGAGTAATTTTAGATGCTACTTCTTTTGCAGAAGCAAAATCTACGTCACCGCATAACTTGTTGTCTTCATTTCGATGTATTCCAACATCAATTACAACTACGCCTTCTTTTAAGTAACTAGAGTCAATCATTTTCGGCTGACCTGTAGCCACTATTAATATATCAGCTTGCTTTGTATGGTTATGTAAGTTCTTCGTTTTTGAGTGGCAGTAAGTTACCGTAGCATTCTTTTGTAAAAGGAGCTGACCCATTGGTTTTCCAACGATGTTACTTCGCCCAATAACCACAGCGTGTTTTCCTTCTATTTCAACGTCGCTATATTCTAATAGCTTCATCACCCCAAAAGGTGTACAAGATAGGAAGGTCGGCTGACCAATCATCATCTTTCCTACGCTTACTGGATGAAATCCATCTACATCTTTCAATGGAGATATAGCTGCAATTACACGATCCTCATTGATTTGTTTAGGGAGAGGCAACTGAACTAGAATGCCATGTATCTTTTCGTCCTGATTTAGCTTTTCAACACTATTTAAAAGCTCTTCTTCAGATATAGTTTCTTCCAGCTCAATCATAACCGAGTACATACCAAGTCTTTCACATGTTCTAGTTTTACTGTTCACATAGGTTTGAGAAGCTGGATCACTACCAACTAATACAACAGCTAATCCTGGTGTAATACCTTTTGCTTTTAGATTATCTACACGTTCTTTTACTTTTTCTGTAACTTTTCCAGCTATTTCTTTTCCATTAATTAGATTATCTGCCACTATAAACGCTCCTTAATGTTGAAGATTATTGCTCTGTATATTTGGATAATACTCCATTAACAAATCGACTTGATTTTTCGTCTCCATAAACTTTGCATATTTCTAATGCCTCATTTATAACTACTTTTGCTGGAGCTTCGTTTGCATATAATAATTCATAAACAGCTATACGAAGAACTGTTCTTTCGATTTTTGGCAATCTGGATAAAGACCAGTTTTCTAGCTTGTCTGATAAAGAGGCATCGATTTCTTCTTTATGTTCAATTGTACCCTTTACTAAATCTGTTAAAAAAGGGTCATTTTCTTCAGTAACATGCCCTATAGCTTCTTCTATTGTAATTTCATGATTGTCTAGCTGGAATATTGCCTGCAGTGCTAGCTCCCTTGCTTTTCTACGTTTCATTATTTGTTCTCCTTTAAATGTAGCTATCTAACCCATAATAGCATATTTTTTTAGAAAGTGCTTATTAGAAAGAAGAAAATAAGAAAAAGAGCCCCCCTAGGGAGCCCTTTTCTATTATTCTGTAGCTTCAAATTGCACACCAGTAATATGAACATTTACTTCTTTTGGAACTAAACTAGTCATATTCTCAATTGCTTGGCGTATTTGGGATTGGACTTCTCTTGCAACAGTTGGTACGGAAGCACCGTATTTTACTAGACAATATACGTCAATATACAAACCATCATTTGTTATTTCTGTTTTAATGCCTTTACCATGCACCTTTTTTCCTAATCTTTCTACTACTCCTGCAGCAAAGTTTCCTCGCGTTCCCGCGATACCCTCTACTTCATTTGTAGCAATTCCAGCAATTACTGTGATTACTTCAGGAGCAATTTCAATTGTTCCTAAGTACTCTTTGCCTTCAGGAGTCATTTGAACAAATTTTTGTTCGGTTGTTTCTGTCATATGGCTCACTCCTTTTTATGAATTCATCACATCGTATTTCTCTAAAAACTTTGTATCAAAATCTCCAGATACAAATACCTCGTGATTCATGAGCTTTTCATGAAAGGCAATTGTTGTTTCCACACCTTCGATTGCAAATTCTCCAAGTGCGCGCTTCATCTTAGCAATTGCCTCTTCTCTCGTTTCACCATACGTGATAAGTTTAGCCACCATAGAATCATAAAACGGTGGAATCGTATAGCCTGGGTATACTGCTGAATCCACTCTTACCCCCAGTCCACCTGGCGGTAAATAAAATTCAACAAGTCCTGGAGATGGCATGAAGTTTTTATCTGGGTTTTCTGCATTGATACGACATTCTATAGCCCATCCATTAAGTTTAATATCTTTTTGTGCGAAAGGCAATTTTTCTCCTGCTGCAACTTTTAACATTTGTTTTATTAGATCTATGCCAGTTATCATTTCCGTAACAGGATGCTCCACTTGAATTCGGGTATTCATCTCCATAAAGTAAAACTTTTGGTTGATATGGTCAAAGATAAACTCAACCGTCCCAGCGCTTTCATAACCAACAGCTAGGGCAGCTTTAACTGCTGCATTACCCATTTCAGCGCGCAGTTCCTCAGATAGTGCTGGAGATGGAGCTTCCTCTACAAGCTTTTGCATACGTCTTTGCACGGAGCAATCTCTCTCTCCTAAATGCACTGCATTTCCATAAGAATCTGCTAGCACTTGAATCTCTACATGACGAAATACCTCTATATATTTTTCTAAGTAAACGCCAGGGTTACCGAATGCTGCTGCCGCTTCTTTTTGTGTTATTTTAATCCCTTTGATCAAGTCTGCTTCATCTTTTGCTACTCGTATTCCTTTACCACCACCACCAGCGGTCGCTTTGATGATGACTGGAAAACCTATTTCATTTGCTACTTTTAGTGCGTCCTCTTCGGTTTCAACGATTCCCTTAGATCCAGGAACAGTCGGTACTCCTGCTTTTTGCATAGTTTCCTTAGCAACATCCTTTATACCCATGCTTTTAATCGCTTGTGATGTAGGACCAATAAACTTAATGTCGCACTCCTCACAAAGCTCTGCAAATTCAGCATTTTCGGCTAAGAATCCATAACCCGGATGTATGCCTTCGCAGCCAGTTAACTTGGCCACACTGATAATATTTGAAAAGTTCAAATAGGAGTCTTTCGATAATCTAGGCCCTATACAATAAGCCTCATCTGCTAGTTGTACATGTAAAGCCTCTCGATCCGCTTCAGAATATACAGCAACAGTTTCAATATCAAGTTCTTTACATGCTCTAATTATACGAACAGCTATTTCGCCACGATTGGCAATCAACACTTTTTTCATGATGCTTACCCCTTTCCTCTTTTGTTTTCCTATTTATGCTTTTACTAGGAACAGAGGTTGGCCATATTCTACCAATTGTCCGTCTTTAACTAGGACTTCCACAATTTCTCCGTCTACTTCTGCTTCAATTTCATTGAATAGTTTCATCGCTTCTACGATACATACGATTGAGTCAGCAGTCACTTTACTACCAACTTGTACATATGCAGGCGTATCTGGAGAAGAAGATTGATAAAATGTGCCGACCATTGGAGAAGTAATTTTATGTAAAGAACTATTATCTTCTTCAACTGGAGCTAGTTTTGCTACTTGATTTTCTGTTTCTACTACTTTTGGAGCCTCGTTAACAACCGGAGCCTGTATTGTTTCTACTTTCGAAGCCTCTCCAACTGATGAGCTTTCTAATGATTGAATAGTCGATTTGTGAGAGTTTTTATCCCCTCTTTTAATCTTAATTTTAGTTCCTTCTGATTCATATGAAAACTCATCTAGTGTAGACTGATCAATTAGCTTAATAATTTCTCTGATTTCTTGGATCTTCATTTAGCCCATCTCCCTTAATTACTATTTAATACTTCCCTTTTCATTTTAGTCGTTTTTAGTTTAATTGGGAATAGAAACGTTTAAATGTTCATTACTTTTAGGGAATAACAGACTTAAACAAGCCAAAAACTACCTTTTATACAGTAACTTTAATACGCTATATTAGTGAATTTTTTTAAAAAAATTAAACCATAAATTGTTATATATAGTATAAACAGAAAAAAAGTGCCCGTTATAGGCACTTCTCTTACAGACCATCAAATTTTACTTCTACTTGATAAGCTTGAGGATATTCTCTCTTCACTGCATAAACAATATCAGAAGCCTTTTTTGAGGATTGCTCATTTGAAACTACATCAATCAACACTTTGTTGTCCTCTATACGAACTAAGGCATCATCATAGCCTAGGGACTTTATGATAAGCTCCAACATCGCTTCTGTTGAATCTATTTTCACTAACTGCTCAATTTGAGAATATGCCTCATTTTTTTGCTCAGCTGTAAATTCAGTTGAAGCAACCTTAGATTCAAGTTGCTCATGGAGTTGACTACGTTTTTCTTGAACTTCCATACGTAACTCTTCATAAGCATTACTGTGAGAAACAAATGATTCTTCATTTGTGGAAGCAGTTTCTACTAACTTAACATCCTCTACCGAGTCATTTGAAAATAAAGCAATTCCATCAAAAGGGGATGGTTTTTCTGTTGCGTAATACACGGTTACCACTGCAACTAAGCTTAATAAAGTTAAAAACCAAACGGATCTCTTTTTAATATTCATTATTATTTATCCTCCAATTCCATTTCTTCTATCACTATTCGATGTGGAGATATTTGCAAAACAGATGAAAGGGTTTTTATAAGATTGTTTTTTATACGATTATCGCTCGCTCCTTCCGCAACTACCAGTATTCCAATCAGTTCTTCTTTTTCCATCTTGCTCTCACTTGTCCATTGGAAAAATGATGAATCACTTTCCTTTTTATTTTCAGATCGTTCTGCGTAATGAAAGTAAATAGACACCTTGCCAACCCCATGAATTTTTTCAAGTATTTCTGAGAGCTCATCCTTCGTTTGAGCTTCTGGAGGGGTGGAATTGTTTTTTACGTCATCCGTCAGCCCAAAAATCTCTGAAAATAAGAGACTAATGACTAATACTGCTAAACTTATAACTACAAAACGAAAAGTGGGTTTTTGTTTTAATGAAATAGTAGTTCACCCTTCTTTTCATATTGGATAACATACTTTATGCAACACAATCTATTTATATGAAGAAAAAGGAGATAATCCATACGATTATGGAAAGTTTTACGAAAAAGCCTGTTCTCTCCTTGTCCAATTGCTCGATTAAGATAGATAGAATTTCTCCAATTATGACAATGAGGAGAATTCCATATAGTAATGCTGAGAAATCTACCATTAACCCTTCACACCTATCAATAGTTTGGCAAAAAGCATGATTAAAATTATTGTAAAGAAAAACGCAAAGGCTATTAATACGGAGATAATCGAAAGTACAAATAATGTTTTTCCAATATCATCTAATAGACCGCTAATCTGCCCATCAACAAAAGGTTCAAGAATTGCACTGAGAAAGCGATATAGAAACGCAATTAGAATTGTTTGTATCGTTGGAATAGATATTAAAACTAATATAGATACCAAAATAGAATTTCCTGTGATAGCAGAAGCTGTAGATGAGTAGCTTTTCATTGTACTGATACTTTCGGTAAGCAAAGAACCAACAAAAGGTATATTGTTAGAGATCAATCTTTTTACTGTTTCATTTACAGCCCCGCTCACTGACCAAGTAATCACACCATTGACCGTTATAAATAGACTGTATAACAGAAGCATGATGGAGGTGGCTCCCACCAAAGTCATACGGATTAAATCTGACATTTTAGAAAAAGAAATGGCAGGTTGAATCCTAGTGATTAAATCAAAGAGAAAGGCTGCTAATAATGCAGGAATCATAATTTTATCTACCATAATAGATGTAAAGGTTGAGAACAGCAAAACGACCGGGTTCCATAGAGTGACTAGAAATGCCCCTCCAGATAAAGCTATCCCTGCCGTTAATACTGGATAGACTCCCAAAAACACGTGTACCAGCTCACCTGTTACTACTTGAACCATTTTTACTGTTCGAAAGGCAGGCTCCAAACAGTAAAAACAAATAATAAAAATAAACAATAATTTAAATAACCTTTTACTGCTGGGAATAAGCCATTCCAAACACATAAACGCAAAACCGAACAGGAGAATATAAACGAACGTTTGTATTACTTCTTTTGCTGGTTGCAAAATTGTTGCAATAATTTCATCCATTACTGCTCATTCCTTCAAGAGAGTAGTCCCATAACTGAAAAAAACTTTTCATAAAATTGTTTCATATGTTGGAGCCATACGATAAGTAAGATTGCCTTAGTCGTGAATGTAATCAGTGACGCCAAACTAGTGTACTCATAGTCCTCTAAGAGTTCTTCAACAATTTGCGAAATAAATAGGAGGATAACTGAGAACAATAATAGTTTTACGATTGGTAGAATCGCTTCTGGAACACTGGAGATATACTGATTAATAAAAGGAATAATGATTGAAGTAGTTAAATACGTTAAAAAGAGAAAAATATAAATGGTATAAATAAGGGAGTGAAGTTTGGGGTAGATTTCTTTAACTAACTGCAACAAGCAAAATGCTATTATAATAGTAATATAGACAATCATTTGCTAACTCGTCATAACAAGCCATTCTAAAAATGAGGAGATTTCATAAAAGAACAGCCTTAGTAAACGAAGCAATTCTATTGTCATGTAAATGTATCCTACAAAAAACAAAAAAAATGCAAACTCTTTTTTCCCTGTCGATTCAAAAAACAAGTGAAGAATTGCTATCAATAAGCCTATACCCGCAACTCGAAGTACATCGTGAAGTTCCACAATGCCTCCCCCTTCCCTATTACGTACTATATGTGGGACAGGTGGAGAATATGAACGAATAGTAAGGAAATACCTAGTCCGCTATATGTAACAAATTGAATAAATTCATAGTTTCTATTTATGTATAAAAATACGAACAATAAAAAAGTACACAATTATATACATATACTTTGCGATGAATAAAGTATAATTGATTTTTCACTTTAAGAGTATGTGTTCCGCAGCATGAACGATAAGCCATCATCGTGGCTTACCACAGATTCGCCGCCTGTCGTTCCAATAAACAGACTGACAAATGGTCGTTTTATAGAAAAATGCTATTTTGGAATTAATTAAATTCAAAAAAATTAGCGATTATTTTATAATGATTATGGATAAAACTATGAATTAAAAAGCGAGCCAATGTCATTGTAGGAATAGGCAACTATAGATTGTAAACTAGTATAAAAGGAAACAAAAGTGCTCTACTCGGAAGTTTTTAGCTAGCTGTATAATCCAACCCGTTCGCTTACCGTAAAGAATACTTGCATCCGGTAAAGGGAATAATATATTGAGCTAATCCAGCAAACGCTCTAAACTTTCCAATTAACTTCAAGAGGCATTGCGTTTGAAAATAGAGTATGTTTCTAGTTCAATATAAAAAGGTACCAGGAGGTTTCCCTCTTGATACCTTTTTTGATTATATTATGCTCTTGAAACGTATGAGCCTTCATCAGTATTAATGATAAGTTTATCACCCACATTAATAAATAGTGGCACTGTAACAACTAAACCTGTTTCTAATTTAGCAGTTTTTGAACCACCACCAGAAGTATCTCCTTTGATTCCTGGCTCAGTTTCTATAACTTCTAGTTCCACTGATTTTGGTAATTCTACACCAAGTGTTTCTCCTTGGTATTGTATTACTTGTAATTCCATGTTTTCACGAAGGAATTTTAATTCATATTCGATTTGGTTTTCATTAAGCTCTAATTGCTCGTATGAATCCGTGTCCATGAAGATATGTTGATCTCCGCTTGCATAAAGGTATTGCATTTTTTTGTTATCGATTTGAGCTTTCTCCACTTTTTCTCCAGCACGGAAAGTTTTTTCATTCACAGAGCCGTTACGTAAGTTTCTCAGTTTTGAACGAACAAATGCAGCACCTTTTCCCGGCTTTACGTGTTGAAAGTCTAGAACACGGTAAAGAACGCCGTCTACTACGATTGTTAAACCTGTTTTAAAATCATTTACTGAAATCATTTAATTTCCTCCAAATTACGATAATATTAATAATTCTTTTGTAGAGTGTGTTAGCTTTTCTAGGCCATTCTCAGTCACGAGTGCATCGTCTTCTATACGAACTCCACCTATGTTCGGTAGATAAATCCCAGGTTCTATTGTAATAACCATGCCTGGTTCTAAAACAATGTCCGATCTGAATGATAATCCAGGTCCTTCATGAACTTCTAATCCGATACCATGACCAAGTGAATGGCCAAATGCTTCCCCGTATCCTTTTGAAGCGATATAGTCTCGTGCGATCGCATCTGCTTCTTTTCCAGTCATTCCTGGTTTAACCTTTTCAAGAGCTAATAATTGAGCATCTAAAACTACTTGATAAATTTCTTTTAGTTTTTCACTCGGCTCTCCTACTGCAAGAGTACGGGTTGTATCAGAGATATAACCATTATAAAGAGCTCCGAAATCTAATGTAACAAAATCTCCAACTTCGATTACTTTGTCTGTTGCTACTCCATGTGGCAATGCAGAACGTGTCCCTGAAGCTACAATTGTATCAAAAGAAGAGGAAGTAGCGCCACGTTTACGCATAAAGAATTCCAGTTCATTCGAGACTTGTAGTTCCGTCATGCCAGGTTTTATGTAAGTCACAATATGCTCATATGCCTCATCAGCTATACGACAAGCTGCCTTTATTATACTAATCTCTTCGTCCGTCTTTATCAAGCGAATTTTTTCAACCACTCCCGACAAAGGTACAAGATCTGATGAAACAGCTTGCTTATATAATTCATAAACGCTGTAAGTCACATCATCTTTTTCAAAGCCTAGTGATTTAATACCCATTTCTGTTACTTGGTTAGAGACTTCCTCTAATAGAGTTTTAGTATGCTGAACAATACGAAAATCCTTCACTTGACTAGCAGCCTGTTCGGTATAACGGAAATCTGTGATAAACACTGCATCATCTTTAGATACAATTGCGACACCTGCCGTACCAGTAAAGTCGGTAAGATATCGTAGATTGTACCCGTTTGTGATTAATAATGCATCCACGCCTCTTTCTTCTAATGCTAAACGCAGCTTTTCTAATTTCATCATTAGCCCTCTTCTCATTATCAAAATAAACTCTATTGTCTATTTTATCATAGGAAAGGGAGTGGGTAAATTTTCATTTTCCAATCGGCTGATCCTTGGAATGGAATATGGCTGACTCCATGAGAAATCGCACACCTATAACGACGATGCAAATAAAGGGAATGGATGTTTTTTTTATCGTTTTAATCATTGTAGCATCACTAATCAGCCACTCTACGATAAATGCTAGTATAATCCCAAAAATGATACTGGAAATAGCAACTGGAACTTTCGCTGTCAAAATACTTATATAATAAATCACTAAACTTATTGCCCAAATAACTAGAAACAAAACTAACCAGCGAAGATAAACATTTGTATCATCGAACATCTCGAAGGATTTTGAATAACCTACTGGATTCCATTTAACAAAGTGAAATAAATGTAAAAATTTAAGCAATGCAGTAACTACAACAGCAGCTGCTAAGCTCGTAAAAAAAGATAAACTTTTCATGCACAACATCCTCCTTTTTAATCAGTTTGTGCCTTTCCTAGTTTTACTAAACAAAATAAGAAAAACATTTCCTATAGAAGATTCATAAAAAAATAAGTCTTTAAAGCAGTAGTTTTACATGTAAAAAAAGAGCATATGCAGAATCTGCATATGCTCTCTTCTATAATATTTACAGTCCACATTTTAGCTGTGCATTGCAATTTGTACAAGTGTTACATCCACCCATTTCCTCTACCGTACCTTTACGACAGACTGGACAAGTGTTTCCAACTTCAGATCCTATTGTTACGTTTGTAGAACGTAAATCCTGAATCGTATCGATCAAGACAATCGGACGTTTTTCCATTACTTTTTCTTCTTTTACTGCATCATCATCTACTGTGTTTTCTTCTGCTTTTAGCGTTAATACCTGTGAATCACGACTTCCATCTACGTAAACTGTTCCACCTTTTGCTCCACCGCTATACAATCGCTCATAAACTGCCTCTACTTGTTCTACAGTATAGCCCCGAGGTGCATTTACTGTTTTCGAGATAGAGCTATCAATCCAACGTTGGATGATACATTGCACATCTGCATGTGCTTCTGGTGGTAATTCCATGGCAGTAACAAACCAGTTTGGCAATTCATCTTCTTTTACAGTTGGATTTGCATCTAAATATTCCTGTACGATATCCGCTTTTACTTCGATAAACTTACCTAAACGGCCACTTCTGTAATACGTGAATGAATAATAAGGCTCTAATCCTGTAGATACTCCAACCATTGTTCCAGTAGAGCCAGTAGGAGCAACCGTTAATAAATGAGAATTACGAATTCCCTTTTCAAGCACTGCTTCACGAATATCTTGGGGCATAGTTTGCATAAATCCAGTTTCCGTAAATGCCTTACGAAGTCTGTTCGTTTCTTCTTCCGTCTCTCCAGTCAAGAATGGGAAGCTTCCTCTTTCGCTTGCAAGTTCCGCAGATGTTTCATAAGCAGCTACAGCAATTGTCTTAAAGATTTCGTCCACAAGGAGATTACCTTCCTCCGAACCATACTCTTTTTGGCAATAGATTAAAAGGTCTGCTAATCCCATAACTCCAAGACCCACACGTCTTTCTCCTAGAGCTTGAATTTTGTTCTCTTCTAAGAAATATGGAGTAGCATCGATGACGTTATCTTGCATACGAACACCAACACGAACAGTTTCTTTTAATGCTTCAAAATTTACTGTTTTAGTATCTTTGTTAGCAAATTGCGCTAGGTTTACTGCAGCTAGGTTACACACTGAGTATGGTGCAAGTGGTTGCTCTCCACATGGGTTTGTAGCGACAACTTTTTGTCCATATGCAGTTGCATTCGTTTTATCGTTAGCATTATCGATAAAGAACACACCTGGCTCTGCAGAATAAGTTGCACAGATATTGATAAGGTTCCATAATTCTTTTGCTTTCACTGTACGGTATGTACGAACCTTGTAGCCCATACGCTCCCACTCGCGAACGTCACCAATTTTATGCCAGTTTTCATTATAGAAGGTCATTTCTTCTTCTGTATAGGATTCTGTTGCTGGGAATCGAAGGTCGAAGTTCCCGTCCTCTTCCACAGCCTTCATGAAATCATCTGTAAGAGTTACAGAAATGTTTGCTCCAGTTAAAAACTCAGGGTTATGAACTGAGAAAGTACCTCCGTCACGCAGTTTTGTTTCTGCATCGCGGATAATCTCATCGCTGAAGCCTCCTAAGCCTGGAATGTTTTTATAGTTAACAATTCCCTGGTACATAGCTTCTTCTTGTGCAGTAAGAGGCTTAAATTTAAGCTTGTCCTTTGCAAGTTGTTTAATGGTTTCATCCTTAGTGTTCTCGATCAAAAAGCGAAGAATACGTGGATTTTGCATTTTAGAAATGATAAATTCCGCAATATCTGGATGCCAATCCGCAAGCATAATCATTTGTGCTCCGCGTCTTGAACCACCTTGTTCTACTAGGTGAGTAAGTTTAGCAATATCATCTAACCAAGATACAGACCCTGATGATTTACCGTTTACACCACGAGCCAATGTATTACGTGGACGAAGAGTAGAACCATTTGTACCTACTCCTCCACCGCGACTCATGATTTCCATTACTTGTTTACGGTGATCACTGATTCCTTCACGTGAGTCAGCAACAAAAGGCATAACATAGCAATTGAAGTAAGTTACATCTGTTCCTGTACCCGCTCCATATAATACTCGTCCAGCAGGTATAAATTTAAGGGAAACTAATTGTTGATAGAACTTTTCAAACCATTCAACTCTCTTTTCTTCCGTTTCTTCTACAGAAGCAAGTCCAGTTGCATTACGCTTAGCAATTTGTTCATAATAAACCTCTAACGGTTTTTCAATTACACTCAAAGGACGGCGAACGATGCCTGATTTTATCTTAGAGCTATCATCTATTGCACTGCGATAGTCTTCTTCGATTAATACTTCCGCCGTTTTATCTTCCTCGTTAATAGAGACAATATAACCAAGACCTCTAGCAGGAAACTTAGGGTCTTCCTTTACTGTTAAAACGACAAAATCTCCTACTTTTAGCGTTTTCTTCTCAGTATCCTTGAATGAATATCTGTCAATCATTACCAATCGAGATACACCTTTGTGTGTTAGATTCATATCTTCTGTTATTGGATGGACTTGAGGAAATAATTCGATATCTCGATTTAATTCTTTTACATTTAATTTCATATTAGTTTCATTAGTAGTAGTTACCAATTGTTTTTCCTCCTTTCTACAACTCGCATTGACACAAGATGTAGTAGCTTTATATATCATACGGTACTACATATAGAGGTGTAAAGTGATTTAATTTGGCAAATTAAATTTTAAGCATTAATTCCTATTCCTCATTTTGACCATATGCCTTTAAGACTTTTATTTTTTTAAATTCCATTCGTCATTTGCATAACGCCGTTTTTCCAACGTTTTCACATATTCAATTTGTTTCTCATTTAAGCTAAATGGCACCAATTCAACATTTAAAGCTTCTGAAAATCCATCCCTAAAAGCAACCTTGCATATGTCTATAGGTATCGGTTTTTGTAATAATTTGTTTATAGCGACAGCTTTTTGATTTATACTTTTTTTCACCTTTTCACGTGCTTCATCCGTAGAAAATTTAAAAGTTTGAACTAGTTTCTCATCGTCTAAATCTAAAAGTATCGCTCCATGCTGTAATATAACACCTTTTTGTCTAGTTTGAGCACTACCTGCAACCTTTTTACCTTCCACCACTAGCTCATACCAACTAGGTGTGTCAAAGCAAACGGCAGTTTTAGGATTCTTTAGAGCTTGTAGCTTATCAGGAGTGTTAGGAATAGAAAAGTAAGCTTCTAATCCAAGACTCTGAAATCCTTTCAACAGTCCCTCACTGATTACTCGATATGCCTCCGTGACTGTTGCTGGCATATCTGGATAGTCTTCCGAAACAATGACGCTATATGTAAGTTCATGCTCATGAAGAACTCCTCGCCCACCTGTTGGTCTTCGAACAAATCCTAAACCAAGCCTGCGAACTGCTTCCATATCTATCTCTTTTTCTACCGATTGAAAATAACCAATTGATAGAGTTGCAGGATTCCATTCGTAAAATCGAATCACAGGTGGAATCAAACCTTCACTATGCCAGTCTAGAAGTGCTTCGTCAAGCGCCATATTATAAGATGGGGCGCACGGACCTGAATCAATAAAGTACCATTTTGTTTTTTCCAAACTTCTCCCCCCTAACAACGCTATTCATTTTACCAAAATGATTGAATTGTATCTAGCAAATCTTTTATAATAGATATTGGAAGTATAGAAAGGGGAAAGACCGTGTTAGAGACTCTTTATATTATCATAGCAATATTGGTCGTATTATTAGTTTATGCTGGAATTTCAGCATACCGACTAAAGAAAACAGTTACAAACCTTACGCAGGAACAATTCATCGAGGGTTATCGAAAAGCTCAGTTAATCGATGTGCGTGAACCAAAGGAATTTGATGGAGGTCATATTCTTGGTGCAAGAAATATACCATCATCTCAATTGCGTCAACGTCACAAAGAAATTCGACCAGATAAGCCAGTATATCTTTATTGCGGAAATGGCGCAAGAAGTGGACGCGCAGCCATGTTCTTAAAGAAAAAAGGCTACACGCAGCTTAACCAATTACAAGGTGGTTTTAAAAGCTGGACTGGAAAGATAAAATCCAAATAATATAACATAAGGTTCTTCTTACCAAGAGGAACCTTTTTTGTTTAGAGCTTTTACATAGGGGGATTGGCTAATGAAGGTATTATTTTCTAACGAAGAACAATTTAGAGAGTTACACCCAAACTATGAGGATTTTGCTATTTTAACACGGAGAGTCATTAAGCTCTTAAATGAAAATTATGAGGGCAATTGGCAATTAGTGGATATAGGAGATCATATAATTCAATTAGATAACAGTCTAATCGAAATGATGGAAAATGAACTGATTCAATACAAAATTTTAGGAAATATTTATGAAGCAAAGCCATTAAGTAAAATTGCCAATAAATCTTCACTTTCGATGGAGAGCAAGCTAGAGATTGTCAGTACCTTTGAAAATACGGTTATTTTATTTCCTGAATATCAAGTGGCTGTAACGATGGCCTTTAATTTTTCGGGAGGGAATGCTTGGCCTGAATATTTTTTCTTTTCCACTTCCCCTGAAGGTGCCCTTTACTTTTTAGAAGAAATAAACGAAAAGCTACGTGAACTTCTCATGCAATCTGTCACCTATTTGGTAGACACGGAACACGGGGTACAACGAAGAAAATATGGGGAGCAAGCTGCCGTTCAAAGAGAGGAAGTTTTACTCGAGAACCATATTAAACAAGATATTTTTCGTTCTATCGATGAATTTTTTAATGAGGACGGTCATTTTTTCAAGGAATACGGTCTTCCATACAAAAGGGGTATCTTACTTTATGGTTCCCCCGGCAATGGAAAAACAACATTAGTTAAATCTATAACAGGATCTACAAAGGCTCCGGTGGTGTATTGGCAAATCACTGAATTCACAGGAAGCCATTCAATCCAAGAGGTTTTTGGGATAGTTACAAGATTAGCGCCAGCTATTCTAGTAATAGAGGATATTGACTCGATGCCTGAGTATACACGCTCCGTCTTTTTAAACACGCTAGACGGAACACAATCTCGCGAAGGGCTATTTATCATTGGAACCACTAACTACCCTCAAAAGATTGATCCTGCACTTATTAACCGAGCTGGAAGATTTGATCGTGCCTATGAAATTCCTTCACCCCCGCAAAAGGTAAGAGAAAATTACTTACAAAAGGTAGATAAAAAGAAGATTTTTACTGAGGAAGTATTGACAGATATAGCTAAACGTTCAAAGGGCTTATCTGTTTCCCAATTAAACGAATTGTACATGTCCATTGCATTGAATTGGCATTACGATGGGGAGCTTGGATACGAAAAACGTATTAACGAACTAATTCAACAAAACAAACGTACTCTTAAAAATGACTGGGAAGAGGACGATCATTCTATTGGCTTCTAATTTCTGCATAAACACTCCTGGATTTTAGTAGGAGTGTTTACTTTATTTATATAACTTTTTATACATAATAAATGTATGAATATTATATTTCAACTTGAAAAAATATTGAGTTTCTTCTATATAGAAGGACATATAGTTTATGAGAGAGACATCATAGTTAAAATCGTCCTATTATATGCGCAGAATGGAGATATTACCTCCCGCTCCATCTTTAGTAATTAAACGAGAGACTATCTAATCGATAGACGAATATTACTTCAGTTTATCTCTGGAGTACTCCCACTTCTCTTTATTTCCTCCGTGTTTGTAAGTACATTCCCTCCCTTCAACCAATTTTCTAATATATCATTGAAAAATTCTGGAGCTGCTAATGGAATTCCATGGCCTATACCACTAATAGTAATCGCATTTGCACAATCATGTTTGTTCAATAGGTCTCCCGCCGAATTTTTCATCACTTTTTTTTCTTTATCTCCTACAGTTATTAATAGCCTAGTTTTTACATTAGAATATTCGAATGGAATATGAAAGGACATATTCTCCTCAAGAACTCTTGTAAGGGTGTTTAAAGACATTTGGTTGCTCTCTTTGAAGTATTGTTCAAATCTATCTTCTCCTATATACAATGTCTTTGCTTGGAGCTTAGAAAAGGATCTACTCTTTATGAACGGATAAGTTAACTTTAACGAAGGTTTAACCATTTGCTTTCCAAGCGGTATCTTTCTTACGAGTGCACTATTAATCATTGCACAGTTTATTAAATTTTTGTTAATACATAGCATTTGAATAGCTATTTGTGCTCCTAACGAAAAACCAACAACAATTTTCTTCTTATCTTCATGCTGTTCCTGAAGTAAATGTATGAGTTGAAAAGCGCAATCCTCAATAGAGACAAATTCGCTCTCATTATCTTGGCCATGACCAGGAAGATCTGGTACAATACAATGATAGTTTTCTTTAAAGTACTGAACCTGCTTATCCCACATCCACCCTGCTACTCCTCCACCATGTAGAAATAGGATTATTTCGTCGTTTTCTTGGCCAAATTCCTTGTAATATAGGACCATTTTATTTCCCGCCTTTTCTTTTGTCCTCCAGACTGTAATTGTTTATCTGAGATGCCATCTGCTATCTTCTGAAAACAAAAAATAAGTAACATAAATATAGCTAACGGAGGTATTATGAGCCACAATTGTTTTGTTAGAAATACTTCCTTCGATATGGAAATCATTCCTGACAATTCGTAAATTTCTCGTGATAGTCTAGGGCTATCAAGAAAGTTAATTGCTCCACCAACAAAAATGGATAAAACACCTAAATGTACGAGTGTTTGAAGTACTTGCACTATGTG
The DNA here is from genome assembly GCF_038626375.1 of Psychrobacillus sp. FSL K6-2843. Lineage (NCBI taxonomy): Bacteria > Bacillati > Bacillota > Bacilli > Caryophanales > Bacillaceae > Psychrobacillus > Psychrobacillus sp. FSL K6-2843. The sequence goes on from NZ_CP152021.1 coordinate 2,325,130, forward strand.
CTGGGCCCAATATAACCAAAGTTTCCTACCTATTTGTGGATTAATATGCTTTAGTACAATCCATATTAAAGACCCTCCCATTACAGCAGAGTTTTGTACATATTCTTTTTTAATCGCCTCATTCATTTCGTTGCCAATAAGACTAGTAGTAATCGGAAGTACTAGCACAGACAAGATAAAAACTTGGATAAACAATCTTTCCCACAGTGTAGTTTGCCATTCACCAGAATAGGCGATTAAAATCGGTAGAAGCAAAATATACATTAATAATGTTAAAGGTAAAAAGTGCATCCCGTCAGCTATACTATTAATGGCTTTTCTCCATTTAGCTTTTAAATAGAAAGCATAAACAAAACCAAAAACATATCCTCCAAACACTCTAACAGTAGCGACTAGAAGAGTTAACACAATAGTATATTTTGTTCCAACAAGTAGTTGTTGGAAAATGGAATATCCATGTGGATCCGTGCCTAAAAGAACACTACTAGATGGAGGCAGTGGCGACCTCCCGATTAGAGATCCTGTCTCGTCATATAAAAAATTTATCTGTTCCACATGGTCATCATAGAAAAAATAATATGCTACACTTACACTTAGCAGGCAAAAAACAATCATTAATGGAATTGTTATATTCATATACTGAGTGAGGAGAGCGAGTATGCTCACCCTTTTTTTAGTTTTATAACGAAAAAGATTCTTCCACTGGAGGGAATTCATGAATGAAACTCGCAACCCTTCGAAAAGAACACTTTTTTCTCGCTGACCCTTCTTAACCGTATTTTCTCCAATCGAATAAAAAAGAAAAAATGGTATAAATATAGATAAAAGTATGTACGCAATGCCCTTTGGAGTGAAATCATTTCTTAAATAATGCAGAATCCCCGGAATCCCAAAAAGATACTCTATGATAAATAAGGAAGACAGAGTAAGCCAGACAATTGACTTTGATTGAAAAAAGACACTTTGTAAGACGTTAGAGGTACAATGCCTAAGCAGAACCTCTAGCTTGGATAGACCCTTCGATCTAGCAAGCTCTACATATGGCTCTCCCATCTCTTGATTAAATAAAAGGACAAATAATTTATAAAAAAGAATGGTCGGAATTACTGAAAGACAAATAACTGGCGCAGCATAAATAACTTCTCCTCCTAAGCTATAAAAGGAAAGAATGCGATAACCAGACATTTTATATATCTGGACTACTGCTATTTGGATAAGAAATATATAAGCGAAATCGGGTACAGCAGTAAGTAAGTTTGCTAATTTTAATAAGACTTTTTGAATTGGCCCTTTTGAAATAGTTGTGAGAATAGCCAAAATAAAGGAAACAAACATAGAAAAAACCAACGAGGCAATCAAAATAGTCATAGAATACAAATATGGCCCAAATAATTACCTAAGCTTATAGGAATAGATTCACCTGTTTCAATAACAAAATAACTAAGAGACCATTGAGATGGTAAAACTAAACTTTTGCTCACCTCTAGCACTGTATGAAAATATAAAGAAAAATCGAATATGCTACCTATTTGAAACAAAACAACAGGGACACTACTAATTAAAACAATGCCCAAAACTCCTAAAAGAAACTTTCCTAATAAATTGAAACATTTACGCATATTTTCCCCCCTAGAAAAGTCTCTTTTAATGTTCTAAAGGGTTATACGTAATTTTTAGCTAAAAGTTTCAAAAATGTTAAAATTTAGATTTTATGTGGATTTTTTTACATTGTTAGTAAGATACATAGCTATTATATATATGACTTGTTCCTATTCATATCTGTAACTAAATTAGGATTTTCTTTCTTCATTTTTTCGACTAAAATTTCTGCATTTGTTGGATCCTTTATTAACATATCTAATTCTCTTTGCGTGATTCCAACCAACTGTATAAAATCTACTCTTCCATGAATGCTATCTATACCTAGAATCTCTGTGTCTTCCACAATAAGCAGAGCTGTAATTGCAGATTCTACTCCAATATGCAGAGAACCTCCATTACCTGCTACATACTGTAAAGGTTCAAACGGTCTTTTCTGTGTATTGGTATACCTAGCGAGATTAGAAAGCATAGATATTGCCCATAAACAATCTTCTGTCTCTTCCTCCGACAGCTTAATAGTCATTTCATAACCCCAACCACTCCATTCACCACCAACTGCTTGTTCGTCCACGTATAACTCGGTCATTCCATAAGTCACAATATGCTTATATCCATTAGGAGATTGATAAATACTATACCCGTCAATATATTCATCTCCGCCAAACATAACCCTAGAATGTAGATTAGTTCCAAAATGAGCTGGCTCCTGATTTGGATAAAGCTGATCAAAGACTACATCTATTGCATCCCAACCCGGTGACCAATCCTCTTGTTTTGCTGCTCGCTTTTTATATTCTTCTAAATTCATAGTACATCCATCCTCTCATCTGTAATTATATTAAAAGCTATCTGTATAAAATAAATGCTTCACTCCCTAAATGGGTGAATAAGTTATTAATTCTACGAGAAATGGGACCATTAAGTTTCAGATTTGGCAGATTTCAATATGGAAATTGCGTGGAAAAGTGATTTATGACCGGATAGATTTTTTTATGACCGTTCAGAGAGGTTTTATGACCGGATAGAATTTTTTATAACCGTTCACGACGGTTTTATGACCGGATAGAAAAATTTATGACCGTTCAACAAACTAAAACCACTTGGAGAAATAAAAAGAACGTATCAATAAGACCAATACGTTGTGACCTTGCTTCTTCTCGATTATGAAACAACACACATCAATAATATGAATATTTTAAAAAATGATAGAATTGTTACAATAGATTTTTTGTACTTTAATAGTAATCATCAATGATATAGGTGGTGTCTTTTTGGAAAAAGAAGTGAAAAAGAGCCTTATTAAAATTTATCCGTTACTGTCGTAGGTGTAATTCTAATATTAATGGTTCCTATTCTTTTTAATTTTTTTCTAATAACTGTTTTCACATTATCTTCTACACAATTTGGCTCGTCCTTTTAAGAAGGAATGGGGAACGGTATTCCCCCCCCTTCTTCGACTTATTCTATTATGCCCTTAACTTCAGAGATGCAATAAGGTAACCTTATTATTTTCATACATCTCATCTCCTCATATAATTACTAGATTACAACTATTGTATAGCCATTTTAAGCAATACTCCTATAAAAAAAGTGCGACCCCTTAGGATCGCACTTGATAATTATGATTTTGTGTATCTTAAAACAGGTTTACGAGCTGCCTTTGTTTCGTCTAAACGATTGATTACCGTCGTATGTGGTGCATTTTGAACGATTTCTGGATTTTCTTCCACTTCTTTAGCTATTTGAATCATAGCTTCGCAAAATGCATCTAATGTTTCTTTCGATTCAGTTTCAGTTGGCTCGATCATCATGCCTTCCTCTACATTCAATGGGAAGTAGATTGTTGGTGGATGATATCCGAAGTCAAGCAGACGCTTAGCCATATCTAATGTACGAACTCCTAATTTCTTCTGGCGACGACCACTTAAGACGAATTCATGCTTACAATGGCGGTTATAAGGAAGGTCGTAATAAGCTTCCAAACGTCTCATCATATAGTTAGCATTTAATACTGCATATTCTGTTACTGCTTTTAGCCCATCTGGACCCATAGAACGAATATAAGTGTATGCACGAACATTGATACCGAAGTTACCATAGAACGGCTTAACACGGCCAATTGTTAGTGGACGATTGTAGTCAAATGTGTATTTGTTGTCCTCTTTAACTAGAACTGGGCTTGGAAGGAAAGGAATTAAATCTGCTTTCACTCCTACTGGTCCAGAACCTGGACCACCACCGCCATGAGGACCTGTAAATGTTTTGTGCAAGTTTAAATGAACGCAGTCAAAGCCCATGTCTCCTGGACGCGCTTTAGACATAACAGCATTTAAGTTTGCACCATCATAGTAAAGCTTACCGCCTACACCATGGATAATTTCAGCTAGCTCTAAAATGTGTTCCTCAAATAATCCTAGTGTATTAGGGTTAGTAAGCATTAGGGCAGCAGTATCTGGACCTACGACACGACGAAGATCCTCTAAATCTACTAAACCATCTTCGTTTGACTTAACTGTGATTGTCTCAAATCCTGCTACAGTAGCAGAAGCTGGATTTGTACCATGTGCAGAGTCAGGCACAATTACTTTTGTCCGCTGTGTATCACCATTTGATTCGTGGAATGCACGAATCATCATAAGAGCGGTCCATTCACCGTGGGCTCCTGCAGCAGGTTGTAGTGTAACTTCATCCATACCTGTGATTTCTACTAGAGATTGCTGTAGATCATACAACATTTCCATTGCACCTTGCACTGTTGATTCATCTTGAAGTGGGTGTATGTTCGCAAATCCTGGGAAGCGTGCAACAGATTCATTGATTTTTGGATTGTATTTCATCGTGCATGAACCAAGTGGATAAAAGCCTGTATCCACTCCATGGTTACGATTAGATAACGCTGTATAGTGACGCATAAGGTCAAGTTCTGATACTTCTGGAAGCTGTGCCTCTTCTTCACGCATCATCCCTACAGGTAATATTTCGGATAAATCTACTTCTGGGACATCTAATTCAGGAAGACTATATCCTACTCTACCCTCTTTTGTTATTTCAAAAATTAGTGGTTGATTGTCCTTATGCATAAAGAGCCCCCATTTCTTGAACGAGTGTATCTATTTCTTCTTTTGTGCGTTGCTCAGTTACTGCGATCAACACATGATTTTTTAAATCAGAATAAATGCGGCCAAGATCAAACCCACCAATCATTCCTTTTTCAAGAAGCTTACTATTCGCATCAGCTATTGAGCCATTAACTTTAACTACGATTTCGTTAAAATGTGCCCCTTGGAAAGGAACCTCAAAACCAGCTTTTTCAAATGCTAGCTTCGCATAATGAGTCTTAGTAATATTTTGAATAGCCATTTCTTTTACACCTTTTTTACCAAGGGCAGTCATTGCTACAGATGCGGCAAGAGCATTAAGGGCTTGGTTAGAACAGATATTAGAAGTAGCTTTATCACGACGAATATGTTGTTCGCGAGCTTGTAGCGTTAATACAAATCCACGACGCCCCTCCTCATCAGTTGTTTCTCCAACAAGACGGCCTGGTACCTTACGCATTAATTTAGAAGTTACTGCGAAGAAGCCACAGTGCGGTCCGCCAAATGCTTCAGCAATACCAAAAGGTTGCGCATCTCCAACTGTAATATCTGCTCCAAATTTACCTGGAGGTGTCAAGGCACCCAAAGCAAGCGGATTAGCAGAAACAACAAACAATGCATTTTTTGCATGTGTTATTTGTTCAACTTTCGTTAGATCTTCAATTTGACCGAAGAAGTTCGGATATTGAACCATAACAGCCGCAGTATCCTCATCGACAGTTTCTTCTAGCTTAGCTAGGTCCGTTACTCCATTTTTCATCGGTACAGTAACCACATCCACATTTTGACCCTTTGCATAGACTTTAACTACATCAATGTATTCAGGATGGATTGCATCAGAAACAACTAATTTCTTGCGTTTTGTGTGTCCTGCCGCAAGGTTACCTGCTTCAGCTAAAGCTGTACCACCGTCATACATTGACGAGTTTGCAAGGTCCATTCCAGTCAATTCGCAAATCATTGTTTGAAACTCAAAAATAGCTTGGAGCTCACCTTGAGATATCTCTGGTTGGTATGGTGTATAAGCTGTATAAAATTCAGAACGTGAAATAACATGATCCACAACGATTGGCTTGAAATGATCATATACTCCGGCACCTAAGAAAGAAGCGTACTGTTTACTATCTGCATTTTTAGCAGCTAGCTGGCTTAATTCTTTTAAAAGAGCAGATTCTGCCTTTGCAGGTTTAATATTATACTCACCTTTAAAACGAACCTTCTCTGGGATATCAGCAAACAATTCATCAATAGAAGAAATGCCGATTACTTGTAACATTTCCTTTTGATCTTGTTCAGTCATTGGTAAATAACGATGCTTCATCAATGGACAACCTCTTTCTTTGGCTTATTTTTCTCTTTTATAAAATGGAGTAGGTATAGTAACTGCTTTTAGTCGCTTGTTGCGAATTTCAACCTCTACCTCTTGACCAATTTCTGCAAATGTTGCGTCAATTAAAACCAGACCAATATTCTTTTTCAAAGTAGGAGATTGAGTTCCCGTAGTAACAAAACCAATTTGCTTATCATTTGCAAAGATTGGATAACCCGTACGAGGAATTCCTTTATCAATCATTTCAATTCCAATACTCTTTCTAGGCACACCATTTTCTTTTTGTTCTACTAAAACTGATTTGCCATTAAAATCTTGTTCTTTATTTAACTTCACAACAAAGCCAAGCCCTGCTTCAAGAGGAGTAATATCCTTCGACAACTCTTGGCCATATAATGGTAGGCAAGCTTCAAAGCGAAGTGTATCACGAGCACCTAGTCCACAAGGTAGTAAACCTTCTTCTTTACCTGCTTCTAGAATACTGCTCCATAAATCTTTCATATCATTGCTAGCTGCATAGATTTCAAACCCGTCTTCTCCTGTATAGCCAGTTCGAGAAACTAGTACTTGTTTGCCAGAAACGTCTATATTATCTTTAAATCTGAAAAATTTAATTTCAGTTAAATCCTGAGAAGTTAACTTTTGAAGGATTTCTTGTGCTTTAGGACCTTGCAGAGCTAACAGGCCATAATCATTTGATCTATTGTCCAACTCAACACCATCAATAGTATTTTGTTTCATCCACTCAAAGTCTTTTTCAATATTACCAGCATTAACAACTAACAAATAATGTTGATCTTCCAGTTTATAAACTAAGAGGTCATCAACAATTCCACCGTCTTTATAGCACATCACATTGTACTGTGCTTGGCCATTCACTAATTTTGAAATGTCATTGGTAACAAGACTTTGTAAATAGCTTTCACTGTTCGGACCTTTTACAAAAACTTCACCCATATGGGATACATCAAATAATCCAGCTTTCGTACGTACTGCCTCGTGCTCTTCTTTAATACTTGAAAACTGAACTGGTAGCTCCCAGCCACCAAAATCGATTGTTTTCCCTCCGTAAGATGAATAGACATCAAACAAAGGCGTACGTTTTAACTGTTCTGACAATTTAAATTCCTCCTTTTAATAGGTAGAAAAAGCATAAGTGAAAAAAAGCTAAATGGTTTCTTAATCGCAAAAAAGGACAGAAAAACCCCTTTAACGTAAAAAGGGTTCTCTGTCCTGGCACCTGAAAGTTTACCATAAATGGCTTTCCCCTTTGGTGGCTTTCCGTTCATAACGAAAGCACTCTCCAGAGTTGCGTCCTATACGAGTTCTTTTGCCTGAGAGATTCATAATAGTAATTACTTGCTCCTTCGGCGACGCAGCTGATGCGTTCTCTCCCCATATATTCATCCGCTAAATATAGACAAAACACTAGCTTTGTCTATATCCTAACATTGAACCTAAGAGAGCGCAATCATTTTTGATAAACTTATTAAAAACCGAACGAAAATATATAAAACCAATGAATCATTCGCCTTTAAGACGATTTACTTGAAATCCTGCATATTCTGTTATTTGACGAAGATGCCTGTTTTCCGTACGAATCGTTATGTGGGCAGCCTTTTTGTAACTTCTCCTACGGGTGTTGAAAAGTAGCTGTAATTCTTCCTTCGTGCTTCTTTGAACGATTGGTCTATTTTTATCGTTCTTTATGCGTATCCAAATGTCTTCAAAGGTAGCATCAAGAAACAACACCAATCCATTGTTTCGCATAATTTTAATATTTCTATCGAGTGTCGCTACACCTCCACCCGTGGAAATAATACAAGATTCTTTTCGAAAATTTAGTAAAAATTCGGTCTCTAAATTTCGAAAATAGGCCTCTCCATGCTGTTCAAATATTTCAGGAATCGACATTTTCTGTCTTTTGACAATTTCTTTGTCCATGTCATAATAGGGCATCTTCAAGAGATAGCTCAGTCTTCTCCCGACAGCACTTTTACCACTGCCCATAAAACCCACTAAATAAATCTTGTACATTTTTTATCAACTCACTACATACCAGGATTATTTTCACGCTCAATAAAATTACTTATTTTATTGATAGTATCACTAATATGACGGATTTCCAACGAATCATATGTTCGATATTTGGATTGGTATGCTGCAGTTATCGTTAAAACCGAAAAACAAACTATAGATAGCAGGATAGTGGAAGCTAATAATAATGCACCTTTTTGGTCAAGTAGAATACGTAACATAGAAAGTATGCTCCTTTTGTTGTCCATTAAAAAAAGTAACGAAAAATGTAATCTTTTGTCCTTCAGCACTCACATTTAATGTTTGGACATTTAATAGAAGTGGCTCATGACCAAGTTTTTTTATTTGTTTTCTTACGACATTAGATGAGTATTCCACATCATATTCTATACCCTGCTTATAAAAACGAATTCCAGGTTGCTCACTTTGAACTATAAAATTCTCTACATCATTCAAATAAGCTTCCACATATTGTATAAATAGTGCCCATTCAATTTCGGATGGATCAGCTACTTTCTTTTCTGTTGTATATAACGACCACATAATAAGCGCAAATATTTGAGCAAAAATGATAAACACACTAAGCTGTATAATTCCGTCAATAAAAGTATAACCTTTTTCGTTACTTAGTTTGTTTGTGAGGTATCTACGCAATTTACTTTCTCCCCCCGAACCCCCTTGTACTCAATACAAATTTGCTTGAAATCTACACGAAATTGATATTCAATATTTTCAATGGTGAGTGATCCACCTGTTATATTTTCAGTTATGAACATTTTGGCAGCTTCATTCATGACCACAGCCGAATGGTATTTCCTCTTTTTATCCTCTAGCTGCACACTCATCTTCGTAAGAAGAGGTATTAACATAGTAGCCACCATAAATGTTATAAACAGTGTCAATAATGTTTCTGCCCAAGAAAATCCTTTACAATTCATAGCTTACCCTGCCTGAACCAATATGAACTGTCACTATTTTAGTTCCCTTCTTAGTAAGGAATGAAAATTTCCCAAATTGATTGACAGCACCATTAGTTTGAAAGCGTAGTCCCTTTAAATAACTATCTATAGACAAACTCATATGAGATGGCAGGCTACATTCCAGTAGTATAGTTCCCGATTGTTTTACGGAGTAACTAGTTCTATTCTCGTCAAATGCTAATGTGATCAATTGTTGATTACCTATGGCAATCGATTGAGCTTGTTGTAAATCTAAATGAAACTGATGTAAAAATCTTTTCTCTTCCAATTCCTCTATTTTATCGTTTGCTCCATAAATAACTGCTGACGTAATTACCATAACGATTAATAGCATCAAGATAGCCTCTATTAAGGTATAACCATTTTGGTTTAACTTAACCTCCACCATTGCCTGAATCCTTTATTGAAACTTTCCCATCTACTATAATAACTTCTTCCCCTCCCGGACAATTTTTGTTGTTCTCACCTAGATACTCTGCCACACTTAAATCATTCAACGTAGGGGTCACATTTTTATCTATTTTATATGCTTGTACTTGGCCTTCTACCATTTTCACAAATGCCTCACATCCTTTTTTATCTATGTTGGCAGAATGTTTGGTAACGTTAGGAATAGAGATTAATATTAAAACAGATATGATTAGCAATACAATCATCATTTCTATTAGTGTAAAGCCCCGCTCATTTTTTAAGATTATCCACATAAACTTGCTCCTTTAAATTATATTTATCATTTCATAAACTGGTAGTAATATAGCCAGATAAGCACCTATTATAAAGACTGCTAATATTAGGAACATTACTGGTTGGATGATACTAAGGTATCTAGATAGCCTTGCCTCCATTTGTTTATTCATAAAATCGCTGTATAAAGTCAATTCCTTACCTAAGTATCCGTTGTTCTCCCCATGTACGATAAATTGATGAAAGTCTACTGTGAAATTATCTACTAATACAGCCCCCTCAGAGAAGGAAGAACCGTAGATCACCTTTTCCTTCATCTCAGATACTATATGTTGAAGTAATTTGTTTTCCTTCTGATTAATTAATGCTCCAAAGGATTCTTGAAGAGATAAACCACTTTCTAGCAGTACACCCATTTCTCTCGAAAATACTCTAGTTAACAGTAAACGATACCAGTTATTGATAATCGGTGTTTTTTTAAGAAGTGTTATTTTAAATTCAACACTTTTGTTTCTAAATATGAACCATAGCAATACTATAAAAACTATCATGAAAATTAAAAGTGTAAGGAATATGTTAGGAAGGTTTAATAACGTATTGGTAAGCGCAAGTGAGCTTTGAGGTTGGGGTTGATTTTTGGAAAGTAAAGATTCCATATTAGGGAGAAAATACATTCGAAAAACAGTAAACAATAAAAAAATGACAACAAACAAAAAAAGAGGATACATTAATAGGCTCTTTAACCGCTTTCTTGCTTGCTCCATAAATTTGGCATTGATGCTTAAAATTTCAGTAGTCTCTGCAAGATGGCCATGCTGAGATGCTAAATGAAGAGGGAGCAATAACCGATTAGGAAATCCAAGCATCCTGAATACCTCTACTATACTCTGCCCTCTTTTTTGAATGTCCATCACCTTCATTTGAACTACATTTACATTTTTAACATGAAACGGCAAAAGCATCGTAACAGCTTCATGAAAAATATAACCCTCCTTCAGTAATTCGCTCAATCTATTAAGGAAGGTGGCTTGCTGTGATACCGGTACAATTTCATTCTTTTTATGAAAATAAGCTTTAAGTGTTTTTAATAACACCTTCCCTTATCCCCCTTTCAATTTGATAAGAAAGAGTTAGCGGAAAAGGTATTTTAAAGCTACTGCCATAACTCAAGGAAGTTAGAGCTTCTTCCAACATATCACCAGATATAATTTCGAATATAGCTGATAATTCAGGCGTATTAGTTTTAATTACTGTAACTAACCTTTGAGTAACAATTCCAGTTACTGTTTGTTTCAGCTCATCTAAGCTAATACCTAAATCCATTAATCTGTATAAGGCACCTATTCCGTCCCTTGCATGAATTGTGGACACTACTAAATGTCCCGTTAAAGATGCTTGAATTGCAGCCTTAGCAGTATCTTTATCTCTTATTTCTCCTATCATAATTACATCTGGTGAATGCCTTAAAATAGCCTTTAGACCTTTGGCATATGTCACACCAGATCGCTCATTCACTTGAATTTGTAGTAAATAAGATTGACTGTTTTCTACTGGATCTTCTAGCGAGATAACATGCCGATTCATATTTTCTGCGCAATACTTAGTTAACGAGTACATCGTCGTGGATTTTCCTGAGCCAGTTGGTCCAACAAAAAGGATCATACCTTGACGCTTGTTTGCTAATTCTACGATTTGTTCAGAGGCACCCCTGAACAAGGATAGCGAATGAATAATTTTGGCATTATCATGCTGCTGGAGACGAATGACAAGGCTTTCCTTTCCGTATACGGATGGTAAAGTGGAAACGCGAAATGAAAACTTTTGGGAGTTAAATATGTGTTGAAAGGAACCGCTTTGTGGTTTGCGTTTTTCGCTAATATCAAGAGAGGATAAAAATTTGAAGTATGAGATGATTTTTTCACCAAGATTTAATGGGAGCTGACCTGCCTCAAACATTTGGGAATTTTTTTTAAAAGAATATGTGTAGATTTCTTCATTAGGGATCATATGAAAATCTGAAGCACCAAATTGATGAGCTTTCTTTAATAGCTGAAAGCATTTTTGTTCCACTATATTTTCTTCCTGTTGCATTATCTATCCTTTCCCCAGTTACAAGCTTGGCCGCAAAAGCTTCTACAACATAGTATACTTCCTTTCTCCAAATAAATAAAGTGATTTTTTAAAATATTTGTAATTGATAATTAAATAATATTGGCATTTAAATACACAAACGTTTTGCACTTTCTTGATTGGAACTACTAGTAGTGCGACAGCAACCGATGAGGATTATCACTTACCTCACAGAAAGCTTCTGTCTAAAGCGAAAATAAATTATACTTCATGATATAATCTTTATTCTATCTTCGTCTTTATCATATTTTGTAAAATAAATAGGAATTATTGACTTGTTTACTTTATATTAGTTTGTCATTATTAATTTCTCCCTTATAATAAAGTTAATGGAAGGTGGGATTTACTTGTCCGACACATTAAAATTAACTGGTACCCTTGCTGATGAGACCAGGTACTCAATCTATCAATATATTACAAAAGAAAATAAAGAAGTGAACGTTCAGCAAATTGCACAACAGTTCGGGATTCACCCCAATGTTGCTAGACTACATCTTACGAAACTAAACGAAGCGAAGCTGCTGACATCTAAATTTGTTAAAAATGAAAAAGGCGGTCGTCCTGCACGAGTTTATGTGCTTGCAGAGGACCCTATCCACTTAAGCTTTCCCAAACAGGAGAATCATTTATTACTTGAATGGTTATTGGAATTAGTTGATGCTATGGGTGATGCAGCTATTGATAAAGCAAAGGATATCGCTTATCAAAACGGTCACAAAGCGATAAATCATAAACAAGTGGATACACTAACTTTTGAAGATAAACTAGAAATTATGAAAGAAACAGCCCATTCGATTGGTTATATCCCGAACGTAACTGAAAAAGAGAATAAAAAAATTATTACCTTTTCCATCTTTAATTGTCCTTATAAGGATTATTTGAATAAATATCCACATTTTATATGTATATTACATGAATCTTTCCTAAAGGGACAATTTGATACTCTTTTCCCTGAGAATACCTTTGTTCAATTAGAAAGCAAACAGAATCACTGTATTAATTGCGTATATCATGTGGAAGTCCTATAATGAGGTGAAGATGTATCTTATTTGTGACAAACTTATGTTATTCCAATGTAGATGTTTAATAATCAGTTTACATGTAAGAACACTTTCATTTATAATGAATAGGAGAATTATTTGTATTCTTTGCAAAAGGAGGGACTACAATTGGGCAATATGTATAAAGTAATGGCTTTCTGGACAGGGATTTTTGCAGTTATGTTTTATTTAGGTGATATGTCAGAAGCTTCTTTACTATTTTTAGCAAATACGGGGTTATTCCTTCTTTTAGGGTTCTTAAACCTATCTGAGCGTATGTATATGTACATCTTCGGGGCTTACTTAATGTTCTTCTTCGCCGGCTTTACATACTACACTACATTCATACATGTACCAGGTGGACATTAATTAAGTCCAAAAGCAGCTTCCATATTGGAGGCTGCTTTTTAAATTCGCTTTTTATTTGGGGTTAAACAACCCTTGTTGAAATTTACTTTTGATTAAAATCCATTCAAGAACGGGTTGGAGTTCATTTCATCCTGGATAGTTGACGCAGGTCCGTGCCCAGGATAGATTACAGTTGCTTCTGGGAGCGTTAATAGCTTTGTGTGTATGGAGTGTAACAATTGCTTCTCGTTCCCTCCTGGGAGATCGGTGCGACCGACGCTATTTTGAAATAACGTATCTCCTACAATAGCAAATTCCTCTGTCTCAAAGTAAAAAGTTAAACTACCCGGTGAATGTCCTGGGGTGTGAGAAATGAAAAATTCAAAATCGCCTATACTTGTTTTCTCCTCTTTACTTAAATAGAAGTCTGCCTCCTTGGCAGAAATATTCGGAATTTCGGCGTATTTAGCAGATCCATTCTTTCCTGGATCTATTAACCAAGATTTTTCTGAAGGATGTATATAAACTGGTATACTGAATACTTCTCTAACATCATCTACAGCTCCAATATGGTCAAAATGTGCATGGGTTAGGAGAATGGCAATCGGCTTTAAATTTAGTCTTTTTAACTCCTTTACAAGCTTCTCTCCATTTCCACCAGGATCAAAAATTAAGCACTCTTTTTTTGCATTAGAAATGATATAGCAATTCGTTTGAATAAAACCCAATGGATATGTACGTATATTTAACATAAATTCACCTCCCTTCTATTTTAAACGAAAGTGCATCCATTGTTCAATCTTTCGCCACTTTTATTACTCGACAAAAGAAGAGATAACAATTACAATAGAAGAGGAATATGCAATCGCGACATTCATTTAATATGTCGGAAGGAGTGTCTTTCATGAACTTATTAATGGTTATTTTTGGTCTTGTTGCAGTGCTAGGTATTATAGGCACTTTCCAAGCTCTCAAAGAGAAAAATTTACTAAGTGTTTTATTTAACTTTGGTACATTTGCAGTTTTTGGTTTCTTTACTGTTATGACAATAATAAACCAAGGATTTCCACCAAGCTTACACTAAAACGCAAAGAAAAAGCTGCTATACAACTGTATAGCAGCTTTTTCTATTCGATTATATTTAACCATTTTGCTTCTTTTAGAGGTTTCAATGAAATCCATTGCTCTTTCTCATGTCCACCTAAACAAACCTTACCACTCGGTGAACAGTCTATTGGACGCTCGTTAATATCGCCAAATAACTCTTCCCCTTTTACTGTGTAGCCTGCTATAATACTTTTTTCGTTCGTTTCGTCCATATTCCCTGCCTTTTTTGATTGAAAAGCAATGAAACTGTTTGGGGAAGTTATCGATATTGTAGGAATTACCCATTCTGAATAATTACTTACTGCAGGAGAGACCCATTCAAACATTTCCCCACTATTTTTGTCTTCTAAGTGATACTTAAATTCCATCTTTTCTTCATCTACTTGGATATATAACATCGATTCACCAAAGTTCTGGACATCTATTATATGTTCCCATTTTGTATCTTGAATCTCATGATCAGCTGTTGAATAAAGTTTCAATGAACTACCATCTAAGCTCGATCCACTCCAGTCGAAGACCATTAAATTTTCCTCATCAAACCATTTAACAAAAGGATTTTCAACATCTATAGCTTTCAATTCTTGTGTAGACCCTTCATAAACAAAAGCATTATAAGTCCAGTCCTCATAAAACGTAGAGAACACTATTAAATTAGAGTTAGTTGGATGCCAATCCATATAAAGCTCTGCTGATTCAAAGGAGAGACTTTGTTCTACAACTCCACTTTTATGTAATAATTGCACCTCTGCAGATGAAGAATTGTTAGAAGTATGTAATAGAATCATTTCCTTGTTCGGGTGAATTTTCCCTTGTATAATTGGGACGTTCGTTCTATAAATTTCTTTCCATTCCTCTTTAGATATCGAGTAAGACTTCAATATCCAATGACCTTTATCTACTAAAACAAATAAAATTTCATCATCTGACAACCAACCGACCACGCTGTGAAATTTTGAACGCTCCAAGTGGATTGATGGCATTTTTGTTTCATTGGACTCATTTTGTACTTCTTTAACTGGGGTTTGTTGCTGGGAGACGTCATCAGGGGTTTCTACCGATGGCTGCTCTTTTTCTTTACACGCTTGTAGTAGAATTACACAAAAAATCAAGAACACAATTTTTTTCAACAATCTCCCCCCTCACCTTACAAATTAGACGTTTCAAATAGACTTTTGTTTCATAAAAAAGCACAGACTTTTTTGTCTGTGCTTTTAAAAATAACCTATTTTGCCGACTCTTTAGTTTCATCAATCAAGAGGTTACCAGTTTTTAAATCATAAAATCGTAGTAAGTCTCCATTGATAATTTTATCGGAGTAACCTAGCTCCTGAGTAGCTCTGTCAATATACGTCTGACAGTTTTCCACATCTACCTCTATACCTGAACCATTCTCATAACAAGTGTTTCCAGCATATACGTAGTCCTCAGTAATAAATCCACCATTTCTGTTAATAACAAATTCCTCATGATCTTCAGAAAAAATGTCTGCACCTAGTTGCATATCTTTGTTCGTTTCAACACCTAACAAATGTAAGATTGTAGGTCGCAAATCAATTTGCCCTGAAATTTCACTCACTTCTTCTCCAGCTCCACTATTTGGGATATGGATAAACATCGGTACACTTTGTAATTTAGCAGATTCATATGGAGTAATCTCTTTACCTAAATACTGTGACATTGCAGTATTATGATTTTCAGAAATTCCATAATGATCACCATACATTACAATAATAGAATTATCATATAATCCTTTTTCTTTTAAATCATCAAAGAATATTTTTAAGGATTCGTCCATATAACGAACTGATTGGAAATATCTATTTAGTGTTCCAGAGTTCGAATCATATTCAAGTATTAACATATCTTCTTCATCTAATGTAAAAGGATGGTGATTAGTTAAAGTGATTAAACGTGAATAAAAAGGTTGTGGCATGTCTGTCATTAAGTCGACAGATTGCTCAAGGAAGGGAATGTCCTTAAGACCCCAGTTTACTGAATTATCATCATTCACATCATAACTCATGACATCATAGAACTTTTGAATGTTAAGTGACTGATACATCATATCACGGTTCCAAAAGCTTTTCTTGTTTGCATGCATAACATTTGTAAAGTAACCTTCGTCATTTAAACGTTCAGCCATTGAATGAAATGTATTTTCTCCGTGTGTAAAAAATACTGCTCCTCCGCCTAAACCATAAAGAGAGTTCTCTACTAAAAATTCTGAATCGGACGTTTTACCTAAACCAGTTTGATGATAGAAATTGGAGAAGTAAAAAGTATCCTTATCATTTGTTAGAGAATTTAAAAACGGTGTTACCTCATGTCCGTTCATATCGTTATTTAATACGAAGGATTGTAAAGATTCCATCGAAACAACAATAAGATTTCTATCCTCAGCTAAACCAAACGTTTTTTCATTTGGATCTGCTTGGTTTGAACGTACATAGTTATTAACTTCGACTAATTCACTTCCATCTGCAAGTGCACGCTGTGCGTGTGACTTAGACTGAATAAAGATGTCGTATAAGTGGTAGTTATATGAACCAAGATTTTTTACTAGCATTTCACGGTCAAAGCTTCTTGTTAGAAGCTGTGGTCTTTCAATTTCAGCAAGCCCTAAATTTAAAAATAGAATAGCAGCAGAAAGTACAAAATACGCTCTTCTAGTTGAAGCTTTAATAACCTTACTTTTTTCACCTATTTTTAACCATTTAATTGCTATTAAAATAATCGCAACATCAGTGAAATAGAAGATATCAGTCAAGAAGATACTTGCTGCAGCTGAAGATCCCAAATCACCAAAGTTACTTGTTTGGAACAAGACTGGTATGGTGATGAAATCTGTAAAGAAACGATAAAAAACTGCGTTTGCATAAAGTACTATTGAAAGTATCACACTAACAACTACTATATGTCTATTTCTGGCCTTCGTGGATTTGTAAAATAACGAAATTCCATAAACGATAAGCAAAAAGCTTAAAGGGTTAATAAATAAAATAAATTGTTGCATTATATTCTCGATTTTCATATCAAAGCTCGTGTGGTACACAGTATACGTTTTTATCCACGTTGCCACAATTGCAATTACAAGAATAGAATGTGTTGGCCAGGTTTTCTTCATTGCCTACATCCTCCCCTATTCACTCTTTCTATGAGTAAAAGTAACAGTGTATATATTAATCCTTTCATCAAAATAAATCAATATTAATGAAATGGAATTTTAATATAAAATTTACAAAACCTATTTTTACTTACCCTATGTTAGACGGATTAAAACCTAATAAGTTTCATTTAATTTAGAAGATAGCTTTTTTATCACATATTCATATAGCATTTGTAGTTATAAAGACTTACTTAATTTACCTTTTTCCTGTCTTAATAACAAAATGGCTAGTTGAAAATCTTGTGCTTCAATCATCTGCATAGAATACAGTTCTTTTATTTCTTCTTCCATTATTTCAAGATCCGCGATTCGGTCTTTTGTATATACAAATATCCCAAAGCGTTTTAACAGTTGCATAACATCATATACGGATTTCAAGTTAATCCACCCATCTCCCTATTTTCCTTACACATTATTGTTGTACGCTCGGTAATAATGCTATCTACTGGAAGATCAAAGTCTTCTGACACAATTTCATCAACTAATTGCATGTCAAAAGCCAAAGACATAGACTTTCCCTTGTAATTGGATAAGAAACGGTCATAATATCCTCCGCCATATCCTATCCTATACCCTGATTTACTATACACAATTCCAGGCACTATTAGCAAGTCAATTGAACTTGGTTCAACTGCTGTGGTCAATTTAGGATTAGGCTCTTTTAAATTCATATAAACGGTCTCCAGTTGATTGTAGTCTTCTATACGATAAAAGGTCATCGAACGATCCTGCGGAGTACATTTTGGCACAACAACTGTTCTTCCCAACTCCCAAAGAGCATGTATAATCCCTTCAGTATTTACCTCTGGGAAAGCTGATATGGTTAATCCAATAGTACGAACATTTAAGGATGAAATTTCCTTTATAAAATTTGTTTTAATTTGCTCGGAATATAATATGTATAAGTCGCTGTCTAATCTAGACAGTTTATCCTTCATGTTTTTTCTCATTAATTGTTTGGACATTTTAATACCTCCAATAGCATCTATTTGCGAAGAAAAAAACCAAAACCTTTATGGTTTTGGTTTAGGTTATTATTTAGTTTCTCTATGAAGAGTCATTTTCTTTTCACGAGAGCAATATTTTTTAAGTTCAAGACGTTCTGGATTGTTACGCTTGTTTTTCTTAGAAATATAGTTGCGCTCTCCGCAATCTGTACAAGCTAATGTAATATTAACGCGCATGGTTGTCCCTCCCACTCTTTGCCAGGATTAAATATAAAACTTGAGCATGATTTATACGACTAACCAATTATAGCACACAATTGAAGAAAATCTACAATATTATAGAAGAATTTGTTTAAAGTTTTTTAGGATATGGTAGTATGAGTACAGGATATTTAAATTTGAGGTGAAAATTATGGACTTTTCTATCATTATAATAATCATTGGAATAATTTTAATGGCACTTTCTTTCTTTATCAAAGATGGTTCAAAAAAAGTGGAGGCCGAGGTCGAGGATCTTTCTTTTACTCTCTATCAAGAAACGAGCGCTCTAAAACGTAGATTAAAGGTAATCGAAGAGGAATTGCTAATTGATCCAATAAAGACAGCACCTAAAAAAAATGTTGCTACAAAACCAGTAGTTCATGCAATCATTAAAAACCAGGTGTTAGAACTACATAAACAGGGGTATTCTTTAAAGGACATTAGTAGCCGCTCCTCTTTGACAGTTGAAGAAGTTAAATCTGTGATTGGTGGTACACGCTAATGAAAAAAACAGCCATACGCTTTTTAGGTATCGGATTATTCCTAGCAGGCACAATTATACAATTAGAGCACAGATTATCTAATGAAGATATTTCTTCAGCAGGCGACGCACAAGCATATAAACAATCACAACAAGAGCTGTCTGAGGTAAAAAAACAACTTGCCCAGCTGCAGCTCAATTTAAACAATGCTCAAAAGGAACAACCTAAACAGAATGAAACAGAGGTAAGCAAACAAGAAGTTTCCTCCCCTACTGTTAATGCTTTTAGCTTAGCTATAAAGTCTGGTATGACCTCTTCTGATATTAGTTTAGTATTAGAAGAAGCAGGAGTTATTCAAAATAAAATGGATTTTGAAAATTATATTGTTGACCAAGGATTGTCTTCACGAATTCAAATAGGAACGTATGAAGTGGATTCCAAAATGACCATCAAGCAAATAACTGAGCTGATAACAAACTAAAAGGTAGACATCCTATAAATGGGATGCCTACCTTACTTCTTATTATAAAACGTCTGATTAGTTGTTTAACTCGTAATGTCTTCCTTTTAATAAATATAAAAGACGTTCTGCCATGTTAGTAGCATGATCCGCGGATCTTTCTAAGTAACGACACACAAAGGAGAGCTGTGTCACTTGACTAAGATGAGCTGGTTCGTTTACTCCTACTGCTAATAAGGTTTTAATCGCGTGCCCATACATTTCATCAACTTCATCATCTAGCTTAGCGATGGCTTTTGCCTCTTCCATATCTTCTTTGATAAAAGCTGTTAAGGTTTGTTCTAACATCGAGATAGTTTTTACTCGCATCTCATCTAACAGATGAATAGGAGCTATATGCTCATCTTTTCCTATGCGTATGGTTTCTTTTGCAATATTAACTGCATAGTCCCCAATACGTTCCATATCGGCTGCAATCTTCACCAACACCATAAGTCTTCGTAAGTCTGTAGCTACTGGCTGTTGCTTTGCAATCAATAAAATTACTCGATCATTAATTTCTTCTTCCATACGGTTAATATGGATGTCATTATTTATAATGGTTAATGCGCCTTCAATATCATTAGCCAGCAAATAATCCATCGCTTTGTCAATCGTTTGAATAGCCGTATTACTCATTTCTAACAAAAGCTGCTGGACATGTTTAAGTTCCGCATCAAACTTCTCTCTTCCTACCATAATCATTTGACCCCTTTCTTTTATCCGAAACGTCCTGAAATATAATCCTCTGTTCTTTTATCCTCCGGAGTTGAAAAGATAACATCCGTTTTGTCAAACTCAATTACTTCTCCATTTAAGAAAAATGCCGTTTTATCAGAAATTCTAGCTGCTTGTTGCATATTGTGTGTCACGATGATAATAGAATAATCCTTTTTTAACTCCTGGATTAGCTCCTCTACCTTTAATGTAGAGATAGGATCAAGCGCAGATGTAGGTTCATCCATTAGTATTACGTCAGGTTCAATCGCTAGACAACGAGCAATACAAATTCTTTGCTGTTGGCCACCTGACAAACTATATGCATTCGTATTTAATCGGTCCTTTACCTCATCCCATATAGCTGCTCCACGAAGACTCTTTTCTACAATTTCATCTAGTAATTTCTTGTTTTTAATGCCGTGGATTCTTGGACCATAGGCGATATTGTCATAGATGGACTTTGGAAAAGGATTAGGCTTTTGAAAAACCATACCTACCCTTGTTCTCAATTCCTCTACTCCATAGCCTGCGTCAAGGATGTTTCTATCTCTATATATAATATGTCCGGATGTTTTTACTGTTGGTACTAATTCTACCATTCTATTCAACGTTTTAATATACGTAGATTTACCACAGCCTGAAGGTCCAATAATAGCTGTTACTTCGTTTTCATGAATCTGAAGGTTTATATTTTTTAAAGCATGATGAGTACCATACCATAAATTTAGTCCTTGTGTATCGTATACAATTTTAGATATTGAATGATTCGTTGTATGTTTGGTCGTTTTAGTTTTAAGCATTTAAGAGTCCCCCTAATAACGTTTTTGGAATTTGTTCCTTATAAAGATTGCTATTGAGTTCATGATCAATAAAAACATCATTAATACTAAAATCCCTGCAGAAGCTACATATTGAAAATCTAACTGTGGTCTTTTAGCCCAATCATAAATCTGCATAGGAAGTGCAGTGAACTGACTCATTACTCCATCAGGAAGAAAGTGGATAATTACAGGAACTCCAATTACTACTAAAGGAGCTGTTTCTCCAACTGCACGAGACAATGCTAATATTGCTCCTGTTAGAATGCCAGGAATGGCTGAAGGAAGAACTATTTTTAAAATGGTTTGCCATTTGGTTGCTCCCATTCCATAGGAAGCTTCTCTTACCTCTGTTGGAACTGCACGAATTGCCTCCTGTGAAGCAACGATAATGACCGGTAATATTAGTAAACTCATTGTAAATCCTGCTGCCAAGATACTATTTCCTAATGCCAACGCACGGACGAAAATTGTTAAACCGAGTAGACCAAAAACTACAGAAGGAACTCCAGCTAAATTGGATATATTCATTCGAATAAAATCATTCCATTTGTTTTTCTTTGCGTATTCCTCAAGATAGATTGCTGTCCCTACTCCTAATATTAAGGAAACTGGAGCAACCACACACATTAACCAAATAGAACCAACTAAAGCCGCCTTTATACCAGCTTTTTCAGGAAAACGAGAGCCAAAATTATTGAAAAATTCAGGGGTTATATATCCAATGCCTTGTGAGATTATTCGATAAAATAATATACCTAATGCTAATAACGCAAACATAGTAGCTAAAAAAAAGATAAACTTAAAAATTCTATTTAATGTTAGTCTTCCTGTCATTCTCTTAATCACTGACTCATGATCCACGTATCTCATTTAATATTCCTCCCGAAACTTTTTCGAAATAACGTGAGCTAAGTAGTTCATGAAAAGTGTAAATAAGAACAATGTGAAGCCCACTGCGTAAATGGAATAATAGATGGTTGTTCCATAGCCAGCATCACCCGAGGAAACTTGAACAATATAGGCTGTCATTGTTTGAATAGATTCGGTTACATTCCAATCAAACTTTGGTGTAGACCCACCTGCTAAAGATACAATCATCGTTTCACCGATTGCTCTAGACAGTGCAAGCACGATAGAGGCTATAATTCCAGATAATGCTGCGGGCAATACAACGCGCAAGGAAACCTCCAATTTTGTAGAGCCCATCGCCAGGGCCCCTTCTCGGATTGACTTTGGAACAGAAGACATCGCATCCTCTGATAAGGACGCAATCATTGGCAGAATCATAATTCCAACGACAATTCCAGGGCTTAAAGCATTAAAGATTTTTAAATCTGGTATAAGCTGTTGTAAAAGTGGTGTTACAAATGTTAAAGCAAAAAAACCATAAACAATGGTTGGAATACCAGCTAACACTTCTAAGATGGGTTTGATAATTCTTCTTGTACGATCACTGGCATATTCACTTAAGAAAATAGCTGATCCAATACCAAAGGGCACAGCTACAATCCCTGCAATACATGCTACCTTTAAAGTTCCAGCTATTAAAGGGAGAATTCCGAATACTTGCTCTGTATTAGCAAATGGAAACCATTCTGTACCTAATAAAAAGTCGGTTATTGGTACTTTAGAAAAGAAAATACTAGTTTCTACAACTAAGGTTAGAATGATTCCAAACGTTGTAAGGACAGAGACCGATGCAATTAGCATAAGACCTATTGGTATAACCTTCTCTATTAACTTTTTCGATCTTTTCTTGTTAGATTTTGCAATTAGATCTTGAACTGATGTGCCATCCATCATCTTTTTTTGTACCACTGTATATCCCCCTTTTACCAAACGAAAGAAAAGAGTAGCCGGAAGCTACTCATGTCTTTCTCCATGAAAATCTTCTGTTTATTTAAGAGCTTCTAAATCTGCCAAGCCTTTTTCATATTCTTCTTCAGGTAGGCTTACGTAACCTACTGCTTCTGCCATTTCTCCTGCTTTTTCAATCGTGTATTTCATGAAATCATAAAATGCTGGATTTTCCTTGATTGCACTATTTTTAGCATAAACAAATAATGGACGAGATAACGGAGAATATTCACCTGATTCAATTGTTTCGTTTGTTGGTTCAATACCTTCCACTTTAACAACCTTTAAAGTATCTTGGTTGGCTAGGTAATAAGCATATCCAAAGAAAGCAATTGCATTTTTATCTCCTTGAACGCCTTGAACCAGCACATTATCATCCTCTGAAAGTTGTGCAGATTTCACTAAATCTGCCTCATCTAATACTACTTCGTCAAAATAGTCATAAGTACCAGAGTCTGTGCCTGGTGAATAGAAAACAATTTTTTCATCTGGCCACTCCGGATTGATATCAGACCATTTTTTCTCTGTTCCATCTTCAATCCACATTTTCTTCAATTCTTCTATTGTTAAAGAGTCAACCCAATCATTGTCTTTGTTAACTACTAACGATAAACCGTCATATGCAATTTGGAACTCCGTGAATTCTACTCCTGCTTCATCTAATTTTTGCTTTTCCTCTTCTTTTATAGGGCGCGATGCATTGGAGAAGTCTGTATCTCCAGCTATGAATTTCTCAAAGCCTCCACCAGTACCTGATACCCCGACTGTTACTTGTACTTTTGATTGCTCTGTTGAATATTCTTCAACTACTGCTTCCAGTATAGGTGCTACTGTACTAGATCCATCTCCAGAAACTTTTCCTTCTAAGACAGCTTCTTCTTGAGAATCTTTCGATGCTGAGGATGCGGATTCTGTATCCGTTTCTGCCTCTTCTGTTGAATCTGTTCCACAAGCCCCTAGAGCAAGTGCTGATCCTACCATAGTTGTCATTAATAAGTACTTCCAGCTTTTCATCAGGTAAATCCCCCTAAAGTATGTTTTCTGTCTTACAAGTTTTACTTTAAGGCTTTGATATTGAGTCTGTATAAAGGTAGTGTAAATATTTTGTAAATTAAAATTAGATAATTTTTAGAGAATTAAGTTTAAATTATAGTTATTAATCAACTTCGTATTTCTACTTCTTATGGAAGAATCACTATAGATATATCGAAAGTTTTAAGCATCTTTACTCTGCTATTGAGAGACCAAGTGTTGAACCCGGTTTGTTATTTAAAGTGACTATTATTCAATATGTATTGGCATACTTACGAAGCAATAAACAATAAAAGAGATTAAAATAAATATGGCGTGTAGCTTTTTTGAAGATTCATTTTGGATACAGAAGTACCGCACATAAAATTCAAGAGTACTTGACTTAAATAACTTCAAAAATAGACAAAGTACCCCGAGAGGCGAACTCTCGGGGTACTTTGTCTGATTTTCCATCTAGGATCAGTTTTCATTATTCTTCATCTGTTTTATTTTTTTCATCACTTTCATCGATTTGATCATTTGTAAAGGCAGGTTTTATAGAAGGTGTAGAAGTAGAATCATTAGTTTCTAATTCGTTCTTTTTCTTCTGAATATCAAAGTAAGTATCTACAACTTCTCTTGCCATCGCACTTGTATAATTTGTTTTATAGGTGGATTCAGTGAATGCTTGAGGCACTACAATCGCATAAGCAATTTCAGGATTATCATATGGGGCGAAGCCAATATGAGTTAAGTTAACTGTTTGCACTGATTTCTCCATTGTACTATCTTTATAATACGATTGAGCAGTCCCTGTTTTACCTGCAGCAGTGAATGGAGCACTTCCAAAAGCTCCTCTACCTGTACCCTTGTCTCCAAAGTAAACTCTTTGCATCCCTTTTCGGACTTGGTTAATCTCTTCCTGAGAATTATCTATCACATTTAAAACTGTAGGAGTTATTTCCTTCACTAACTTACCAAGAGTTACCCCATCCTCAGAAGGCTCTCTAATTTCCTTCACGATATGTGGCTGTATACGTGTACCGCCATTAGCAATAGTTGCAGTATATTGAGCTAATTGCAAAGGAGTATAAGTATCATATTGTCCGATACTTAAATCTAGTAATTTACCAGATTCATTTTGACCGATAAAACCAGTGGATTCTCCTGGTAAATCTATCCCAGTTGGAACTCCCAATCCCATCTGCGCATATCCATTACGCATTTTCAAAAATGCATCCTCTCCAAAATAAATCGGTTGGTTTGGCTGATACGTCTTACCTGCCAATGCATACGCAATTTTAAACATGTACACGTTGGAGGATCGTTCCAATGCCGTTAAATCATTTAATCGGATTCTGCCGTTTCTATTAAATACAGAACTTTTAGGACTCGAACCCTTTATTCGAATAGGTTCATCGACTAAATACTCCCCAACTTCAATTGCATTTTCTCTATATGCAGTCAATACGGTAGCCGGCTTTACTGTGGAGCCAAGCTCATAGCCTGTTTTAAAAGCTCCATATGCATAATCATTAGCTACCCATTTGCCATTTTCTTTTTCTAATTTCTTCCCAACTAAAGATAGAACATCACCAGTATAAGGATCTAATATGATTAAAAAAGCACTGGTTAAATAATCCGTTCCCCTATTGTTTTTCATTTGAAGCAACTGTTTCTCTACAATAGCTTCCATTTCTAGTTGAACTTGACTATCTGTAGTTAGAACAAGCTCATTTCCGGGCTTTCCTTCGTATACTGTTTCTACATCCATTACTCGACCTTTACCATCTGTAATATTTTTTACAACAGATTTTTGCCCTTGCAGTACTTCTTCATACTGTTGTTCTATATAGGAAGTACCTACACGATCATTACGAGTGTAGTCTCTAGATAGGAAATAATTCAGGCGCTCATTAGGAAGTCCTTTTTTCGGGGAAGAAACGCTTCCCAAAACAGCTAAAGTGGAGTTTTTTACTCGTCTCCAGTCAGTTGTCGTATTTACACCTGTCATATCCGCCTCACCTAGACGCTCAGAAACTCTTGCAAATTCTTCCGCTGTGACCTCGAGTATATCTCCTTCCTCTTTATTCATTTCGTCACCTTTAATAATTTGAGGGGATAATGCGTAGCCGGTAGCCATTTCTCTATAGATAGCAATAATTTCCTCTTCCTCAGGTGTAAAGGAATTAAGCTGTTCTTCCGTAAGCTTACTACGTTGAAGACGGTCGATTGCTCTATTCTTTTCAGCCTTCGTTAACTCTTCGTTATTTTCTATTTCCTGTCTTTCTTTATCTGTCACAAGTTTTTTAGCTTCTTCGTCATTCTTTTGCAACCAATAGTCTTGTCGATCGCTTTTTGTAATATTTTTCGTATCTTTTTCAATTAACTTGCTCAATTTTTTAGCGGTTTTTAACATATCCGCAGAAGTAGTTGTCTGCATCTTAGTATAAGTTATTACCTTTTGAGGCTTATTATCAACTAATATTCGTCCTTCACTATCATATAATCGTCCACGGGGAACGCTTGTATTAACAGCTACTTCCTCGGTCCGCTCTAGATCACGTGCATAGTTCTCCCCTTTTACAATTTGAAGGAAGCCCAGTCTTAATATTAAAATTGTAAAAAGTAAAAAAATAGAAAAGAAAAGAATGTTCATACGAAAAGTTAGATTTGCTCTTTGTTTCGCCTTCATACTCTGTGCACGTTTTTTAGTTGTTTTTCGCATGATTTCACCTACTTGTTGAATAATTTTATCTTATTTTATTGTAACATAAAAAGCACACACTTTTAGACGAAAAAGTGTGTGCTAAGTTTCATTTTATAAAATATATTCCTATTGCAGGAAAAATTATTTTGCAGCTGAATAGCGTTTTGAAACTTCATCCCAGTTTACAACATTCCAGAAAGAAGAAATGTAATCAGGACGACGGTTTTGATAATTTAAGTAGTATGCATGCTCCCATACATCTAAACCTAATAATGGAGTTTTACCTTCCATGATTGGAGAGTCTTGGTTAGCAGTTGAAGAAATTTCTAATTCTCCGTTTGCTACAGATAACCAAGCCCAGCCTGAACCGAAACGAGTTGTAGCTGCTTTCGCAAACTCTTCTTTGAAAGCGTCAAAGCTACCGAATTTAGCATCGATTGCTTGAGCTAGTTCGCCAGTTGGAGTTCCTCCGCCGTTTGGAGAAAGAAGTTGCCAGAATAGTGAGTGGTTAGCATGCCCACCACCATTGTTACGCACTGCAGTTTTGATGTCTTCTGGAAGAGCATCAATGTTAGCAATAAGTTCTTCAACAGATTTGTTTTCCAAATCAGCTTTTCCTGCAACTGCATTGTTTAAGTTAGTTACATAAGTATTGTGGTGTTTCGTATGATGAATATTCATCGTTTCTTTGTCGATATGTGGTTCAAGTGCATCGTAAGCGTAAGGTAATTGTGGTAATTCGTAAGCCATTATAGTTTCCTCCTAAGAAATAATATAGTAATTTTCTATCCATTTATTAGCGTATCAAAATATGAACAAACGTTCAAATAAAAAAGACTAAATTTTTCTCCTACTTTTGACTGAGTTAAATAAAGAAAACAAAAATTACAATCATAATTGTTAAAATTACTATTTTAGCAACAGAGGATGTTAGGAAACCGATTAAAGAACCTATTCCAGATTTGGTCGCTTGTTTAAATCCTTCTCTTGTCACTATTAGTTCTGCGATAACAGCTCCCAGGAAGGGTCCGATAATTATACCAGCAACTGGGATAACGAATGGTCCAAACAACAATCCAATTGTACTCCCCCAAACTCCCGCCTTCGTTCCTCCGAACTTTTTAACTCCAAATGCGTTCGCTGCCATATCTGCTCCAAACAAAAGAACAACAAATAATATTTGAATAGCCCAGAATAGCCAAGTCAATTCGTTGAAAGAGAAAAACAATCCATACAAGATATAACCCAATAGCATAAAAACTACTGAAGG
The DNA here is from genome assembly GCF_038626375.1 of Psychrobacillus sp. FSL K6-2843. NCBI lineage: Bacteria > Bacillati > Bacillota > Bacilli > Caryophanales > Bacillaceae > Psychrobacillus > Psychrobacillus sp. FSL K6-2843. The sequence goes on from NZ_CP152021.1 coordinate 2,353,233, forward strand.
AATAATAGGATAAAAAGTACCAACAAAAGCTATTATAAAACTAGCTATAACTAAAATCCAACCAATAATCTCTATCATACACGTCTCCCTAATACGGCCTCGGCCACATTACATGCATGGTCTCCGATCCGCTCTAAATTACTTAAAATGTCTACGAACATTATACCAGCTTGACCCGAGCATTTCCCTTCATTTACACGTAAAATATGATTTTTTCTATATTGTCTTTCCATTTTATCTATAACATTTTCTTGTTCAGCTACTTCAGTCGCAAGTTTATCGTCGTTAGTGTTCAAAGCCTCTATCGCTTTTTCGACTGTTTGTATAGTCAGTTCAAACATTTCCGATACATCTTCCAATGCATCTTCCGTTAAAATAATTCGATGAACCTCTTGATAATCGATTAGCTCCAAAATATTTTCGAAGTGGTCTCCGATTCTTTCTATATCCCTTACCGTATCCATAAGCATATTATGTCTTCCAGAATCTTGATCGGACAATGGCTGAGAAGAGATTTTCACTAAATAATCTGTAATTTTTTGATCTAAATTATTTAATGCATCCTCTATTTGATAAGCTAGATCAGAATTTCGTTTGTTTTTTGTTTTTAAATAAGCGTATGTATTCTCTAAACCTTGAACACTTAGAGCGCCCATCCGCAAGATTTCTTCTTTAGCCTGCCCAATTGCGATAGATGGTGACTGTTCGATAAAATTAACATCTAAATGTTTTGGTTTATATTCAATGGAAACATCGTCTCCCGGTATTAACTTAGTTACTAAATATGCCCAAGCGCCTATTAATGGGAACTGTATAATCGTATTTGCCACGTTAAATGAACCATGTGCAAAGGCTATTTGCATTTTACTCTCTAAATCAAGAACACCAGATATCCATTCAATATATATAGTAAACGGTATTAATAAAAGTATAAAAATTACTGAACCTACTACATTAAACAAAACATGGGTCGCTGCAGCTCTCTTTGCAGCAACAGAAGCACCTAAAGATGCGAGAATCGCTGTAATAGTAGTTCCTATATTATCCCCGAAAAGAACTGGTAAGGCACCTTGGAGAGATAGTAGATTTTCTGCATAAAGCCCTTGAAGAATAGCAACGGTGGCACTTGAACTTTGAACTATTAGAGTAAATATTGTTCCTGACAATAAACCAAGGAATGGATGGTCACTCATCGCCAGTGTAAAATCTGTAAACGCCTCTAACTCTCTTAAAGGCTGCATGCCTCCACTCATTAATTCAAGACCTAGAAATAATCCCCCAAATCCAAAAATGACTTCCCCAACATTTTGTACAACATGTTTCTTAAAAAAGAAGATTAAAAAAGCTCCTACAGCCATAATTGGAAGTGCATAGCCACCTACATCAAAACCAATGATGAATGCAGTAATGGTTGTTCCTATGTTAGCACCCATAATAACACCAATTGCTTGTCGCAGCTTCATAAACCCTGCACTTACTAGTCCAACAGTAATAACAGTTGTACCTGAACTAGATTGAATTAATACGGTTACAATAATACCAACTAAAACCCCCATAAAAGGATTGGTAGTATAGCGATCTAATATATCTCTTAACCGTTCTCCTGCTGCTTTTTGTAAACCGTCACCCATATACTTAATGGCGAACAAAAATATACCTAGTCCCCCAAAAAATTCAAATAGCATTTGTTGCCAGTTCAATTCCACGATGTGCTCAACTCCTATTTCGGAAAATTAATACATTTCTATTATGATGAAATTATTAAGCTTATGTAAACACATACTCACCATTCTTTACAATATCTTAACAAAGCAAATAAATTACTTTGTTTTCTTCATTCTGAAGATGATATTATGAAGTAGGAAGGGTGATATCTATGAATCTATATCAATTATTTAAAGCAAGCTTACATAGCCCTAAAAAAATTGCGGCATTTCGACTTATACCTATTGGAAAGGTTATGCAATACATATTCATCTATGTATTTCTAATGACAGCTTTCTCCTTTTACGGATTTATAAATGGTATTTCAGAACAACAACAAAATGTTGAGGGACTTATTGAATATTTTGCGGATATTCAATGGTTGATCTATCCGTTCGCTTTTATATTTTTGTTTGTATTAAATACTATGTTGATATTTGTCCGTATTAGTATCTTTGCCTATATAGGTACCCTAATACTTCATTTATTAAAACGACGTGGCGAATATCGTCATTTATGGAGAACGACTCTATTTGCCAGCACTGTTCCAATGTTGCTTTCCATCCTTTTTGCATTACTGCAATGGTCTAATGATTATTTTCAATTAGTAATCTATGTCATTACGTTTGTCTATTTATTTATGTCTTTAAAATATTATCCTATCAAGAGATAATGCATAATGTTCCCTCCTGCGACATAGAGTTCGTTAGGGGGGATTTTTAATGAAACTATTTTTAGCAACCATCGCGTTACTTGTTTCGTTTTATATTATTAAGGTAGATTTGTTTGAGGGAACTATCCCATTAGCATATTCGAGTGAGATACAAATGGAGAAGTGCATTGAATCTCCTAACTATATTGTTGCAGAGATTATGCCTGGGGAAACTATCTATTCTTTATTTGCGATTTATCCTACTAGTGAAGATATTTCATTTACTAAACGTTTAAATGATTTTTATGAGCTAAATCCTCATTTAAAAAACCAGTCATTCCATGTAGGAGAAAAAGTACTTTTACCTGTTTATACATCGCAAACAAACTGTAAAAAAGAAAATTAGAGGTTTCTTCCTTGTCAATTCATTTGAAAGACTGATAAAATGGTGGATAGTGACGGCATAAAGCCTCAAGAAGGAGAGAATTTCATGAGTGAAATAATTCATCGTTCCAAAACTCGTCCTGTGCGAGTTGGAAACTTGACTATAGGTGGCAGTAACGAGCTTTTTATCCAAAGTATGACTACAACTAAAACACATGATGTAGAAGCAACTGTGGCGGAAATTTTACGCCTAGAGGAAGCTGGTTGTCAAATCGTTCGTGTAGCTTGTCCAGATGAACGTGCCGCTTATTCGATCGGCGAGATAAAAAAACGTATTAATATTCCATTAGTAGTGGACATCCATTTTGATTATAAATTAGCGCTAATCGCTATCGAACAAGGTGCTGATAAAATTCGTATTAACCCAGGTAACATTGGGCGCAAGGAAAAAGTAGAAGCTGTAGTAAATGCGGCTAAAGCAAAAGGTATTCCAATCCGAATCGGTGTTAATGCTGGTTCTCTAGAAAGAAAAATTCTAGAGAAGTATGGCTATCCTACAGCAGATGGTATGGTAGAAAGTGCTCTTCACCATATAAAAATTCTAGAAGACTTAGATTTTCATGACATTATTGTTTCGATGAAGGCTTCTGATGTTAGCTTAGCAATTGAAGCTTACCGCAAGGCTTCTGAAGCATTTGACTACCCACTTCACTTAGGAATCACTGAGTCAGGTACATTGTTTGCAGGTTCTATTAAAAGTGCTGCTGGCCTTGGAACACTTCTAGCGATGGGTATTGGTAACACAATGCGTGTATCTTTAAGTGCAGATCCAGTTGAAGAAGTAAAGGTTGCAAGAGAGCTTTTAAAAGTATTCGGTCTTTCTTCTAACGCTGCAACACTTATATCATGTCCGACTTGTGGACGAATCGAAATAGACCTAATTTCTATTGCAAATGAAGTAGAAGAATACATTTCTCATATTAAGGCACCTATTAAAGTAGCAGTATTAGGATGTGCAGTAAACGGACCTGGTGAGGCTCGTGAGGCTGACATAGGTATTGCAGGTGCACGAGGAGAAGGTCTTTTGTTCCGGAAAGGTAAAACTGTTCGTAAAGTTCCCGAGGAAACAATGGTTGAAGAGCTAAAAATCGAAATTGATAAAATTGCTGCTGAGTATTTTGCACAACAAGAGCTAGATAAACAACAAAAGGATGCTGAAACACAACAAGCGTAAGGAGAGATACAATGACGAATGTACGATTCGGCATAGATATAGATGGGACAGTCACTTGTCCTACTTCTTTGCTTCCACATATAAATGATGCTTTTAAATGTAATTTACAGTTAGAGGATATTAAAGAGTACGATTTAACAAAGGCATTTGAAGTAGACCAAAAGGAATTTTATGAATGGTTTAAGTCGTCTGAGTCAGTAATCTACGCTACCTCCCCTATTCAAGCAGATGCTAAAGCAGTTTTATCTGCTTGGAAGGAAAAGTATGAGCTATACTTTATCTCTGCTCGTGGAGAAAACGTCATGGACGTAACTTTAAACTGGTTTAAAGAGCAAGAGCTACTATATGATCATATCGAATTGATCGGTACTCACAACAAAATAGAAACTGCCAGAAAACATGGCGTACATGTATTCTTTGAAGACAAGCATGACAATGCTGTAGAAATTAATGAAGAGCTAGATATTCCAGTTTTATTGTTCAACACTCCATATAATCAACAACCCGCTCCTAAGGGCGTCATTCGAGTGAATAACTGGATTGAAGCAAATAATTGGATCGAAAAAGAATTTTCGATGGCTATTAAGTAATATGAAAAGGGGTAACCTGTTAAGGGTTATCCCTTTTTTGAATAGTATTTTCAAGCTTCAATTGAAATGTTACTTAAACAATACAAACTTACTTGTAATCGGACATAGGTGTTTCCTGATTATAGGCTAAGTAATACAAAACATTAGAAAAGAGGAAACAGACATGGATATTATTATATTCGGAGCAAGTGGCGGTGTAGGCAAACAATTTACTAAATTAGCATTAGAAAAGGGTCACTCTGTCACAGCATACATACGGACCCCTTCTAAACTAGCGATGGAGCATGAAAATCTGACTATTATTCAAGGTGACGCTTTTGACAAGAAAGCTGTCGAGGAAGCTATAAGTGGCAAGGAAGCAGTTATTTCATGTTTAGGATCCACTACTGGGATGAAAAAATCTACTCAACTAGAAAATATGATAAAAAATGTAGCTGATGGAATGGTTGCGAATAATGTGAAACGAATTATTTATACTGCCTCTGCAGGTGTGGAAAATGAAATACCAGGGATAATGGGCAAAATGATGATGAAAATGCTGGGTAATGTGTTAGCCGACCATAAAAATGCAATTGATTACATTAAATCGAATGATTTAACTTATACAATTGTTAGACCAATGGGACTAACAGATAAAGCATTTACTGGTAATTATAAAGAATCTACTTCAAGTGTTCCTAATTCAGGGCGATCTATATCTAGAGCAGATGTTGCGGATTTCATCTATAAGGCATTAACTAATAGCGAGTACGAAAACACTTCTGTGGGAATTAGTAGCTAAAACCTTTTAAGATAAATGAAACTAACAATCGTGGACACATACTTGAGAAGGAAATAAGCCACAACAAGCAGCAAATAATAGTGGCTTAAATTCTTCACTCCCCATTCTTTTCCTGACTACGCTTTCTCTCAAAGAGTTTTACGACAATCCGAGCTCCGATTACTACAATAGGTCTCTATTTTACGACAATCCTACGGAAATTTACTACAATCCCCTGCATGTCCCTTCTCTCGAGAAGGTTTTACGACAATCCGTGCTCCATTTAAGAAATTTACTACAATCCCCTGGCAACAAAAAAAGTGTAAACCATTAAAGGCTTACACTTCTCAATGACATTCTGGACAGTTTCCGTAAATCTCAAATTTATGATTTTCTATCTCATACCCCGGTATACTATTTTGAAGCACTTCCATTGGGCAAAAATTGATTTCTTTAATGTTGCCACATTTTAAACAAATAAAATGGTGATGATGATGATCTACTTCACATTGCATTCGAAAGTTCTTTTCCCCTGCCAGCTCTGTTTCTTCTAAAATACCAAGCTCTACGAAAGTATTAAGATTACGGTAAATTGTATCGTAGCTCATACCCGGGTGTTCCTCCATCATGACATCTAATATATCTCTAGCTGTAATATACTTACTTGTTTTAGAAAAAATATCGAGAATCTGTTCTCGCTTATCGGTTTTCTTAAAGCCTTCTTTTTTTAAAAGATCCCATGCTTTTTCTATGTTCATGTTGCAACCGCTCCTTTTCTTCCCACCTTTTTAGCTAAGATAGCTAGAAGCAAGATAATAATAGAAGTAACGACAATAGTTCCACCTGGGGCTAAGTCCAAATAAAACGCGCTTACTAGTCCAATGACAACAGCTAGTTCGCCAAAAATTACAGATAGAATAAGAGCCTGCTTAAAGCTTTTGGATATTCTCATTGCTGCTGCCACAGGCAGTGTCATAAGCGAAGAAACAAGTAATATACCGACAATTCTCATAGATGCAGCAATCACTAGAGCTGTTACCACCATGAAAAGCATATGGATCCATTTAGCAGGAAGACCTGAAGCCTTTGCATATTCTTCGTCGAATGATAAAACAAAAAGTTCTTTAAAAAATAGCCCTAAAAATAATACCACAACAATTGAAATGCTAATAACTATCCATAAATCTTGTCTGCTGACGGCAGATACGGAACCAAATAAGTAACTAAACAAATCTGAACTGAATCCCTCAGCTAAAGAAATAAATATAGCACCAAAACCCAAGCCTGCTGACATAATGATGGGAATTGCCAATTCTTCATAATGTTTATATAGACGACGCAGCCTTTCGATAAAAAGTGAGCCCGTAACCGAAGCAACTATTCCTAAATATAATGGATTAAGTAGCGCTAGTGCCCCAATCGATTGGCTTAAGTAAAGACTACCTGCTATCCCTGCAAGGGTCACGTGGCTCAATGCATCTGCTATCAGTGATAGCCTTCTTACAACGATGAACACGCCCAACAGAGGAGCAATAATTCCAATAATCAACCCCGAAACAAATGCATTTTGAAGAAATTCGTATTGAAAAATAGATTCTATCATGACTGTACCTCACCTTGGTGCTCAACTTTACGGACCGAATGACCGTACCATGCTTCCAATTGTTCTTCACTCATCAATTCCATGTCTTTTTTAAAACCATGGAAGTGCATTCTTTGATTTAGACATGCCACATGACTGATGCTAGTTGAAACGGCGTCAACATCATGGGTAACTAGTATGACAGTAATATTATGTTCACGATTCAAGTGTACTAACATATTATAAAATGAACGAACATTTTTGCTGTCAATTCCAACTGTAGGCTCATCTAATATTAATATCTTAGGATTACTAATCATTGCTCTTGCGATGAATACTCTCTGTTGCTGGCCACCAGAAAGCTCTCCTATATTTTTATCAGCGAAATCTTCCATTCCTACTGCCTTTAATGCTTGTCGAACTTGAAGTTTAATATTCTTAGGGAAACGCTTAAAAAGACCTGTTTGTTTAACAATTCCGCTTCTAACCACTTCACTTACTGTGGCAGGAAAGCCCGTATTAAACGAATTCGACTTTTGAGATACGTAGCCTATCCATTCTCTCTCTTTAAATTTATGAGCAGGCTTTCCAAATAGGAATACCTCTCCATCTGTTGGCTTTAACAGTCCTAGCATAATCTTTAGAAGTGTGGACTTTCCAGAACCGTTAGGACCAATAATGGCTAGGAAATCTCCTTCCTCAATGACTAAGTTAATATCGATTAACGCTTGTGTTTGTTCGTATTTATAAGAAATATTATGTAATTTGATTAATGGTAAGGACACTTTGTTTCCTCTATTCTAATTCAGAATGATTACGATTTACAATGATAAAGTATAGAGGATAAATCGTATTGTGTAAATAAAATTGCTTGAAAGGATGTTCATATGGATATTGGGAAGTTTATAATTCAACTACAAAACTGTACTAAAAAAGAATTTAAACAAATCCTAAAAGGTTTTGACGTGAAGCTGTCGGATAAAGAAATAGAGGGAGTTCATCCTTTGCTTCAAGAAATTTCTATAACTTGGCTAGTATTAGGAGTACCTAATGCCATCCAGCAAAAACTGATTCAAATTTTAGGTGAAAAGCGCGCTATTACTCTTTATGAGCAGTTAAAAGAAAAAGGCCCCTCCTCTTTTCGTTGAAAAGAGAAGGTGCCAGACAATTTAAATATTACACAGTAAGTAATTCTAATGCCTTAGGGTCAAATAATTTAGAACGAAGCATCTCAATCTCCATTTTATAAGGAGCTTTTTTCGATTTAGCATCTACACCAACAAAAGGCGTCTCTAGTATTTTAGGTATTTCTGTAAGCTGTGGATGATGCACAACATATTGAAGTGCCTCAAATCCAATTTCACCAAATCCAATATTTTCATGACGGTCTTTAGCTGCTCCACAAACGTTCTTACTATCATTAATGTGCAACACTTTTAAACGGTCAATTCCAATAAGTTTGTCAAACTGATTTAATACACCATCAAAATCATTTACTACGTCATAGCCAGCATCATGTATATGGCATGTATCCATACAAACTGACAATCGATGATTATTTGTAACACCATCGAATATTTGAGCAAGCTCTTCAAAAGTCCTTCCACACTCTGATCCCTTACCTGCCATTGTTTCTAATGCAATTTGGACAGGGTGTTCAGTTGTCAAAACTTCATTCAAGCCTTCTATAATTTTTTGTATACCTGCTTCAGCTCCAGCGCCTACATGAGCTCCTGGGTGAAGAACAATTTGTGTTGCACCTATCGCAGCAGTACGCTCCACTTCTTTTTGGAGAAATTCTACACCTAAAGCAAATGTTTCTGGCTTTGTGGTATTTCCTAAATTAATAATATAAGGTGCATGAACCACAATATTAAAGATGTCATTTTCCTTCATATGCTGTAATCCAGCCTCAATATTTAATTCCTCAATTGGTTTTCTACGTGTGTTTTGAGGTGCTCCAGTATATATCATAAATGTGTTTGCACCGTATGATGCTGCCTCTTTACTAGATGCCAGAAGCATTTCTTTACCACTCATGGAAACATGTGATCCTAGTAGCATGGAAGTCCCTCCTTATTTCTTACGGTTTTTAATGCGACGCTCTCTTTTCTTCACTTTGTCCATTTCCCATTTCATATTACGCTTGTAGCCTGGTTTAACTTTTTTAGGTTTACGGACTAGCGCCTTCGCTTTAGCATCGATTTCATTTTCTACTTTTGTTCTATTCTTTCTCGCATGGCGTTCTTTTAGCTCTGTCCATTCACCGTTACTTACATCTTTGTGTTCAAATGTAATGCCCATTTTTTCTATACGGTTTAACGCATCCTCATCAGATGGTTCAAACAATGTGATTGCTGTCCCAGTTAGCCCTGCGCGAGCCGTTCTACCAACTCGGTGAATAAAGAATTCTAAGTCCTCTGGAATTTCATAATTGATGACATGGCTTACTCCAGGAATATCAATTCCACGAGCTGCTAAGTCTGTTGCAACTATATATTGATATTCTAATTCATGAATTTGTTTCATCACGCGTTTACGATCACGAGGAGAGATATCTCCATGTACAACGCCTACTTTTACGCCGTTACCTTGTAAGTAATTTGCAACTTCATCGGCATTTTGCTTTGTATTAGCAAAGATAATTGCCAAATAAGGATTGATACCTTCAATAACATCTAATAATCGTTTTTTACGAGATTTACTACGTACAGGTACAACAGTAAAGTCAATACCATCTGCTACTGGGCGTTTGTCACCTATTTTAATATGCACAGGAGAGTCCATATATTTTTTCAAGAATGGTTGTAGTTTTTCTGGAATAGTTGCAGAGAATACAAACATCTCTAATTGATCAGGCATACGTGATGCGAACTGATCTATTTCGTTTATAAAACCTAAATCAAATGCTAAATCTGCTTCATCCACTACTAATACATTTGCAGTATGAACTAAAAGCGCTTGTTCAACAGTTAAATCACGAAGTCGACCTGGTGTACCAACGACTATTTGTGGCTGTGTTTTTAACTTTTCGATTGAACGAGCCTTGTCTGTTCCTCCTATGAATAGCTTAGTTTGAATCTCTGTACCCTCTATTAACTTGTTCAACTCTTTATATATTTGAGTTGCAAGTTCTCTTGTTGGAGAAGTTATGATTGCTTGTACCTCTTGTTTACTAGCATTTACTTTTTCAACAATCGGTATCAAGAAGCTATGAGTCTTTCCAGTCCCCGTGTGTGCTTGACCAATCGCACTTTTCCCCTTTAATACTAAAGGAATGATTTCTTTTTGAATTGGTGTTGGTTCCTGGAAGCCTAATTTATTTATTGCTTCTTGTAAAAACGGTTGAAAATTATAATCTGTGTATTTGGACATTTGAGTCCCTCCCTATCATATCTTTATTGTAACACGATTGTACATAAAACGGATAATTTGCATAGAATAGAATAGTCTGTATGTTCGAAAGGAGATGAAACAAATTGCGCTATGAATCTTTTTATCCATTCGCTCAAAGAGGGAATGACTTTTCTAATTTTGGCAATCAAAATTCCTTCCAGAATGCCCCTCCTCCTCCACAAAATTTCGGTGAAGCTCCAAGTGGACCTAGTAATGGACCGGCGAGCGGACCTCTTACTAATTTAGTAAGACATTTCCAAGGAGGCAATGGTGGTTCTTCAGCTCCACTTACTGGAGGCGGTTTTAGCCAGGGTCCTCCCCCTGGAGCTGGCATGTTTGGGCAAGGACCTCCTCGTGGAGGATTTAATGCGGGAGGACCGCCAGGTGGTCCTCCCGGAGGTTTTGGACCAGGACCACAAGGCTTTGGGCAAGCCGCAGCAGCGGCTGGCGCTGCTGGTGCCGCTGGAACTGCTGCTGCAGGGGCTAGCGGTCTAAGCAGTAAAACGATGTCTTATTTGCAGACTGCTGATAAGTTTATTAATACAGCTCAACAACTAACACCTATGGTCAAACAATGGGCACCTATGATACAGAATGTACCTGCACTATTGAGACTTTATCGAGGCTTCACAGCTGCTCCTGCTGCAGGAGCAGCAGCAACTGCAGCCACTACAGCTTCGGCGGCGGCTGCAGCCCCGGTAGCAAGAGCAGCAAGCGCGGTAGCTTCCACTGGAGGTGCCTCGCTACCTCGAATCTTCCAGCCGCCGTTTTAATACTTTGTAATCAACCTTAACCTCCGTTATAATATGAGTATGCTCGTATTGAAGGGAGTTTCTTAAAAATGATTGTACAAAAAATTTCGCCTAGAGGATATTGTTATGGTGTGGTGGATGCTATGGTTATTGCACGTAACGCTGCGATGGACTCATCTCTTCCACGGCCAATTTATATATTAGGAATGATTGTTCACAACAAACATGTAACCGATGCTTTTGAGCAAGACGGAATTATTACACTGGATGGAGAAAATCGTTTAGATATCCTATCCAAAGTGGAGAAGGGTACCGTTATCTTTACTGCTCACGGTGTTTCCCCAGAGGTAAAAGAACTGGCACGTAAAAAAGGTTTAGTTTCTATAGATGCCACCTGTCCTGATGTTACTGTTACCCATGACTTAATCGAAGAAAAAACAGCAGAGGGCTTTGAGATTATTTATATCGGGAAAAAAGGACATCCCGAGCCAGAAGGCGCTATCGGAGTTGCTCCAGGTAAAGTACATTTAGTGCAGACAATTGAAGACATTGAAAATCTATCCCTACCTGACGAGAAATTATTAGTGACGAACCAAACTACAATGTCTCAATGGGATGTTGTTCATTTGATGGATAAATTAAAAGAAAAATTCCCTAACATTGAAGTTCACAAAGAAATTTGTCTAGCCACTCAAGTAAGACAAGAGGCAGTTGCTGAACAGGCTGGCAAAGCAGAGCTTCTTATTGTGGTTGGCGACCCAATGAGCAACAACTCTAACAGACTCACTCAAGTTTCAGAGGAGATTGCAGGAACACCATCGTACCGAATTGGTGATATTTCCGACCTAAAATTGGAATGGCTAGAAAATGTCAATCATGTTGCGGTTACTGCTGGTGCATCCACACCAACTCCGATTGTAAAGGAAGTTATTCAATTTCTAGAAAAGTTTGATCCGAATGATCCATCAACTCATGATACTTCAAAGAAAGTACTTCCTGAAAAAATTCTTCCAAAAATTAAGATTCCTAAACCAGTTATTCGAATTGAACCATATTCTATCAATTAACAAAGCTGCTTCCTTGAGAAGCAGCTTTTGTTTTAGTGTGGACACTTATCCCTTAAATTATTCGAAAGGGCTCAGTAGATAATTGTGATACAATAAAAATACAGTCCAATTTTTTTTCCTCACATTTAGCATTCATGTAATCTGAGACGCCTTTTTTCATGATCTGCTCTATGTGATGTCCAGGATCAATAATAGCAAGGTCTATTGCCAGGGCATCCTGTGCAATATGGAAATATAAATCACCTGTGACCAATACATCTGCTCCTGCTCTTTTCGCTATTTGTATATATTTGTTGCCATCTCCGCCTAATATTGCAACCTTTTGAACAGGTTTTTCCATTGATCCCACTACCCTAACAAATGGAACATTTAATTGAGATTTAACGGTGTTTGCATAATCCCCCAATGAGACTGAATTTGGTAGTAAACCTATTCTTCCAAGTCCCTTTTCATTGACTTCTATATCAAGTTCCATCAAATTGTATGCTGGTTCTTCATATGGATGAGCATTTAGCAGGGCTTTTAGGACTCTATTTTTCTTTGTAGCCGGGAACACTACCTCGATTTTATCTTCCTCAACTACTGCTAGTTTATTTGCCTCTCCTATATAAGGTTTTGCTTCACTATTTGGCTTAAAACGGCCCTCTCCGGGAGTTGTGAAGCTACAACTATCATAGTCACCTAGTTTACCTGCTCCTGCCTCCCCAATCGCTTTTCTCACGGCTTCAGTCGCTTCTTTAGGCGTAAAGACCTCTAGCTTCATTAGCTTCTCAGAAGTAGTCGGCTCTAAAATGGATACGTTCTCTAACTTCAAGGCATCGGCCAATAAATCATTTACTCCCCCTGTTGCAATATCCAAATTAGTATGAGCTGCGTAGACTGCAATTTCATGCTTTATCAACTTTTCAAATAAACGTCCTTGAGGTAAATCAGTTCTAATATTTTTTAGTTTATTATAGATAGGCGGATGATGAGCAATAATCAGCTGACATCCTTTTTCAATTGCTTCATCCACCACTTCGTTATTGACATCTAATGTTACAAGGACCTTAGTAACTGGCTTATCTAACCTTCCAATTTGAAGACCTACAGAATCTCCTTCTACTGCTAAAGAGCGAGGAGCCCATTCTTCAAAAAAGGAAATAAGATGCTGTCCATTTGTTTGCTTCATACTCACAACAGCTCCTTAACGATTGACATCTTGTTCTCTAGTTCCATTATTTTATGTTCAACTTCAGTGGAATTAGGGATAGTCTTTAATTGTGTCCATATTCTTTCCCATTCTTTCACTTCAACTGACCATTTTTTCTTAAATATATTTGTTCTGACTTGCATTAATATTGGTCCAACTAAGAGCTCCTGCTCAGTAAGAGTCATGCTCCCTTTTTTTAATACGATTACTTCATATATTTTAGAATGCTCCTCTAGAATAGTTTCCTCTTCAATTTTCCAGCCTTCTTTGACTGCCCATTCACGGATTGCCTTTGCGTGGATATTAGGTTGGAGAATTAACGTGTGGACATTCGTAAGCTTATGCTTGCCAGCTTCTAAGATGGAAGCGATTAATGGACCACCCATCCCAGCAATAGTAATCGTGCCTAAGTGATCTTCCTCATTAATAACTTGTAATCCGTCTCCAAAACGGACCTCTATTTGATTTTCTAAACCTTCATTTTTAACTTGCTTTAAGGCAGATTCATATGGTCCTTTTACAACTTCACCCGCTATCGCTTTTTTGATAGTGGATTGATGCACTAAATAACATGGTAAATAGGCATGGTCACTTCCAATGTCAGCTAAAATAGTATTTTTTTCTACGTAGGAAGCTACTGTTTTTAGTCTATCTGATAAATTTTTTGCATTCATTCTTTACACCTCTAAAGTTATTATAACAAAAATAAAAAATGCGTTCGAGTACTTGCAGTGATAGTTTTCATTTATATAAAAGTATAACACTGCCCTAGTTTGAGATTTAACATGTCGTTGATTGGATTATTAATTACAAATGAAATTTTATCGAAGAGCTGTATTGATAGATTATCGCTTTTCCACACTTTTAACAAAAATCATGTCTTACGATTGATTCTTGCTCAAATTTTAATCATTTAATAAAATTCACATGAATATGTAATTTTATATTCTTTCTTGTCATTCATAAAAAGCAATATTAAAAAAAGACCTCGATTCTTAAAAAGAATCCGAGGTCTTTTATCGAAATATTAGTTACCTAAAGATTTGATCCAAGTAGCCATTTCATCTAGGTTTGCTTCTGGTACTAAGCCAGCAGGCATAGCGCCTTTACCGTTTGCTAAAACGTCTTTGATTTCATCTTCCGATAGTGCAGTACCAACTAATGATGGTCCCATTCCACCTTCATATGAGTTACCGTGACAGCTAATACATTTTCCTTGAGCAAGTGCTTCAGGATCGAATTCTCCAGCAGCAGCATCTTCTCCGCCTTCAGCAGATTCTCCACCTTCAGCAGATTCATGTTCTGAAGTGATTTCTTCTTTGTTACCTACGCCATCGATAGATAGGAAGAAAATTAAACCGATACCAAATGCCATAATTAATATAAATGGAATAATTGGATTCTTTTGCATAGTTAACCCTCCTTCTTTGATACATTCTTTTCTAATATAGAATTAGTCAACACTCATATTGTACTCCATTGTGTCGAAAACGAAAAGTGTTATTGAAGAAGTTTTATAGCTTTGTGACAAAATCGACATATTTTTTTAAAATTAACAACCAATATGTCTAGCAATTACCATTCGTTGGACCTCAGACGTGCCTTCTCCAATTTCCAGTAGTTTTGCATCTCTCATAAAGCGTTCCACCTCATACTCCTTCATATAACCATATCCTCCGTGCAGTTGAATTGCTTGATCTGCCACTTCCATTGCAATTTCGGACGCATATAATTTACACATAGATGCCTCTTTACCAAAAGCACGTCCTTGATCCTTCAACCAAGCTGCCTTATAAACCATAGTTCTTGCTAATTCTATTTTCATGGCCATATCGGCAAGCTTAAATTGCGTAATTTGAAATTCTGATAAAGTTTTTCCGAATTGCTTACGCTCTTTAGAATATTGTAGAGCTCGATCAAAAGCTGCCTGTGCAATACCAACTGCCATTGCTCCTATACCAATTCGTCCACCGTCTAAGGTAACTAAAAACTGTCTGAACCCATTTCCTCGCTTACCTAACAAATTCTCTTGAGGTACTCTTACATTATCTATTACCAATTCCGTTGTATTAGATGCATTCAAACCCATTTTTTCATAATTGTCGATAACAGTGAACCCTTTAGCATCTGTAGGAACTATAATTGCTGATATTTCCTTTTTACCATCCTTAATATCCGTTATTGCAGTCAAAGCAAGATGCTTTGCATAGCTAGCATTTGTTATAAATGCCTTACTACCATTTATGACAAAATCATCGCCTTCTTCTTTGGCGGTTGTTTGAGTTCCTCCTGCATCAGATCCAGCGTTAGGCTCCGTTAAACCAAACGCACCGAAGGATTCTCCTGTACAAATTGGAACTAAATACTTTTGCTTTTGCTCTTCTGTTCCAAACAAGCTAAGCGGAGCTCCTCCTAGTGAAATATGTGCCGAGTAGGTAATGCCTGTAGAGGCACATGCACGGCTCAATTCCTCTGTTACAATAGCAAAGCTCACTGTATCTGCCCCTGCTCCACCATACTCTTCTGAAAACGGTAAGCCCATCATCCCCATGTCGGCTAACTGTTTAAAGACTTCTTTCGGAAAATGCTTTGTTTTGTCACGCTCAATAGCTCCAGGAGCTACAACTTCGTTAGCAAACTCCTTAATAGTCTTGCGAATCATCTGTTGTTCCTGAGTTAAATCAAAATTCATTTTATTCCATCCCCTTTGTAAATAAAAACGCTTACTTTTTTATTATACAAAAGATTGCGGAAATTAGCATATTAAAAAGCGATTCTATGTCACTAGTAATAATTATTACACAATAAATTGAAAGATTTATTATAAGAATTGGTACAAAAAAATAGGAAGCCAAGCCTTTCCTGCTTATTTACAGGCAAGAAGGTTTGGCTTCCTATTAAAATTAAAAACAAACTCAAAATTACCAGATTTCCAATTAATACATAAATTATCTATACGATATATATATAAGCTATATAAACTAGTATGAAGATTATTCCCACTATACCGGAGATAGTGAAGTAAATTAGCTTCAAAAATACTCCAGAAAGAAGCCATAAAATACAATTAGCGATAATCATAAATAATAATATATTTGGTTCACTTATAAAGTAGGCTTCCCAAATTTTGAAAGTAACCCCTAGCAAAAGCAATGCAGAAAAAACAAATAAGAGTGGGGTTAAAAGAGAGTTATTTTTTGCTAGTTTAATAGCAATGTAGACAAATAATATCACAGCAACTCCAGCAAATATAATCGGTAGTATGTTTGAAGTCATAGTTAATAGTGCGGTTAAGATCGCTAAAGTGATTAGTCCTATAAGAAAAATAACTCCATTCATTTTTAAAGATGCTTTTTTCTTTTCCTTTTCCAAAACTGCTTGATTGTTTACTTCTATTTCTTCTTTCTCCCCTTGTGCATAAAGAGCAGTAAGAAAATCACAGTAATGCTCCGGGAGAAGTTTATTTTGCTTCCAGAAAGCTATTTCATTCAGTATTATTTGCTTTTTTTGAACTGACATACTAATCCTCTTTTCCATTCTCTTCCTTATGCCAATTGGATAATCTGTGTTTGAAGACTTTGAGTTTATATCTTTCTATGTATCAGGTTGATTGCAACTTTTGGAAATATTTCGTATTTTATTACTGTAAAAAAGGCATCCTTTTTAGGATGCCTCTTTATTATTCTAAGAAATCTTTTAAGCGTTTGCTTCTAGAAGGATGACGTAACTTTCTTAAAGCCTTCGCTTCAATTTGTCGAATACGTTCACGTGTTACGCCGAAAACCTTGCCAACTTCCTCAAGAGTTCTCGTACGCCCATCATCTAATCCAAAGCGTAAACGTAATACATTTTCCTCACGGTCTGTTAAAGTGTCTAACACATCTTCTAATTGCTCTTTAAGAAGTTCGTATGCTGCATGATCAGAAGGTGATTGTGCATCAGCATCTTCAATGAAATCTCCTAAATGAGAATCGTCTTCTTCCCCAATAGGTGTTTCTAAGGAAACTGGTTCTTGTGCTATTTTTAAGATTTCACGTACTTTTTCTGCTGGAAGATCCATCTCTTCTCCGATTTCTTCCGGTGAAGGCTCACGTCCTAAATCTTGTAGTAACTGACGTTGAACTCGAATTAGCTTGTTAATTGTTTCAACCATGTGCACTGGAATACGAATTGTTCGAGCTTGGTCAGCAATTGCACGAGTTATCGCTTGTCGAATCCACCAAGTTGCATAAGTACTAAATTTGAACCCTTTACGGTGGTCAAACTTCTCTACTGCTTTAATAAGACCCATGTTACCTTCTTGAATTAGATCCAAGAATAACATTCCTCGTCCCACATAGCGTTTAGCAATACTAACAACTAAGCGTAGGTTTGCCTCTGCTAGACGTTTTCTAGCTTCTTCATCTCCTTGCTCGATTCTTTCAGCAAGTGCGATTTCTTCCGAAGCCTTCAACAGATCTACTCGGCCAATCTCTTTTAAATACATACGAACAGGGTCATTGATCTTAACGCCAGGTGGAACACTTAAATCATTGAGATCAAAGGTTTCTTCTTCTTTCCCTTTCATCAAACGATCTAAATCCTCTTCATCTCCGTCTTTACGACCAAGTTCAATTCCTTTGCCCTCTAAATGCTCAATGAACTCTTCGATTTGATCTGATTCCAAATCGAAAGAAGCAAGTTTGTCGGCTATATCATGGTAAGTTACCTCACCATTTTTTTTACCTAGTTCGATTAATTGTTTTTTTGCATCTTCTAATGATAATTCGATATCCGTTTCTTTTGTACGTTCAGACTTGTCCGCCATAAGAATTCCTCCTTTTACTACCGGATGATTATTTATTGAAAATCTACTAAAGATTTCTTTAACTGAATGGCCTCTTGTGCCAGCTGGAGAGCTTTAGTTATATCCGACATTTTTTCAGCCTCTTTAGCTTCATGTAGCTTACGTTCTATTTGCTGCTCAATCCGGTATTTTCTAATATGGCGCAAACAGTCCATGACTTCTTCCGTTTCATGCTCTGGATCACGTTCTGAGAGCGCTGCTTCCATAACTATTTTTCTAAGTTCACCATCATTTAAAACTTCTAAAAACCTTTGATAATCACCATCGGGATAATCTTCGTAATAACCCATTAAGCGAACATATGCAGCTTCATATGCATCTCTTATAAAACATGGGCCATCATTGATGTTACTTATTGCAATATCAATTACTTGAGGGTTGTGAAGCATATGTGCCAACAATATTCTTTCCGCTCTTTCATCCGCTGAAATGGTTCGTTTCTTTTTCGGCAGCTCTTGAGGAGACGCAATAGGAAGAGAATGATTGCTTTTAGTTTCTTTTGCTTTTTTCCCCTGTATTTTGCGCAAATGTTGATATATCGCTTCTTCTGATACGTTTGTCTCTTGAGACAGCTGGCGAATATAGAGATCTCGCTCTACAGTAGAGTTTCTATCACTCAGTATTTCCAATATCTCTTGAATATACTGAAGCGTATCATTTTCGTTATTAAAATTCTTGTCCCTCTTTGACACAATCATCATAAATGAAAGATAAGAATGAGGTTTGTCAATAATTTTTTCCCTAAAGGCTACTTCTCCATAATTTTTTATATAGTCATCAGGATCCATTGCATCAGGAATAATTGCAACCTCAGTTTGAATACTTTGGCCTTGAAGAGATGTTGCAGCTTTACGAGCAGCCTCCATTCCAGCTTTATCACCATCGAAGCAAAGAGTGACATTGGTAGTTAATCTCTTGAGCTTGGTTATATGTTGAGACGTTAAAGCGGTTCCCATTGTTGCAACACCGTTTGTTATACCCGCTTTTGATGCTGAAATAACATCTAAAAAGCCTTCAAAAATAATCACATTGCGTTGCTTACGTATATCAAGTCTTGCTTTATCTAAGTTATAGAGAATTTGGCTTTTCTGAAAAATAGGAGACTCTGGACTATTTAGATACTTTGCTTCGTTTTCTTTCTTGTGTAGTATCCTTCCAGAGAACGCCACTACGTGTCCTGTTTCATCGAAAACAGGGAACATAATTCTTCCGCGGAACCGGTCAAAATACTTCAGCTCATTTTCTTTTCTTATAATAAGTCCAGTTTTCTCAATTTCTTGTAAATCCATACCTTTTCTCTCTAATAAGGTAGTAAGAGCATCCCAGCTAGGTAGTGACCAGCCTATTTTATACTTTTCTATAAGCTCGGTAGAAAACCCTCTTTCTTGTAAGTAATGTAATGCATTTTCTCCCTCCTCCGTGTGAAGTAACAGATGATGAAAATATTCGCTAGCAAACTCATGCGCTTTTTTCATAAGAGATACTTCTTTAGAGACTGGTGCTTTTTCCTCTATACTATGAGCTGACTTATGTTCAATCTCCATACCGAGACGACTACCAAGCTTACTAACAGCTTCATGGAATGAGAGATTTTCAATATCCATTAAAAACGTAATTACATTTCCTCCGGCTCCACAGCCAAAACAATGAAAAATTTGCTTTTCGTGTGTGACTGAAAAAGATGGGGTTTGTTCACCATGAAAAGGACAAAGACCGAAGAAGTTTCTACCTCTCTTCGTAAGTTGAACATACTCACTGATTACATCTACAATATCTGTGTTATTTCTAACTTGTTCGATTACTTCTTCTTCTATACGATTCGTCATTATTTCACCATCTTTACTTGCTACTTAGTATTAATTCGAGAGACTTAAGAAAAATCCTGCAAGAATCGACAAAATAATTACACAAAAATACGAAATAATTCTTTTTTCCACAAAGAATTATTATAAAACATTTCAATATATTAATCTATACTTTATTCGCTTTCGTACATAAAAAAACCTTTTCACATTCGTGAATCGGTCTTTAATATTTCAAATTATTTTTGTTGGATTTGATTTATGACTAGATTAGCAGTTTCTTCTACTGCCCTATTAGTCACATCTATTACCTGACATCCAATTCGATTGACGATACGTTCAAAGTGTTCAATCTCTTCATTTATACGTTCTATCTTCGCATAGCTCGCATCATCCTTCAAACCAATAGCGATAAGTCTTTCTCTTCGAATCGAATTAAGTTTATCCGGAGTAATAACTAATCCAAAGCACTTCAATGGATCTATTTGAAAAAGTTCCTCTGGTGGCTCTACCTCGGGAACAAGTGGTACGTTAGCCACTTTATATCTTTTATTAGCTAAATACTGAGATAATGGAGTTTTAGAAGTTCTTGAGACACCAATCAATACTATATCAGCTTGTAAAAGCCCTCTAGGATCTCTTCCATCATCATACTTGACAGCAAATTCCACTGCTTCTATTTTTTTAAAATAGTCTTCATCTAGTTTGCGAACAAGACCAGGCTCTTCAAATGGCTTTTCATCTAATTTTTTTTCGAGCAGACTGATAACAGGCCCAATTAAATCTACGCATTGCAAATCGTACTTCTTGCAATACGTCACAATTGCCTCTCTCATATCATGCTGAACTAATGTATATAAAATACAAGCGTTCTGTTCTTTAGCCAAAGCAGTTATCTCTTTAATGTGGTCCATGGAGTCAATATGGGTAAATCTTTTTAGCTTTGTATGTTGCAAGCCAGGTCTAAATTGGCTGATTGCAGCCTTTGCAACTAATTCACCCGTTTCTCCTATAGAATCTGAGACGATAAACAGGTTTAACATTTTCATTTTTTCACTCCTCATAAATCATGGTCATCTGCTAAAGATAGGAAAGCTCGTGTAATATTTGTCTTTGTTATTCTCCCGACAATCTCTAAACCATCTTTAGTTTCTTTAACAACTGGTAAAGAATCGATTTGTCGACTCATTAGTTTATTAGCTACTTCTATCAATGTATCTTCTTTTAAACAATACGTCACATTAGGCATTCTTGTCATAATCATATGTACCGGCATTTTGGTTAGATCTTGATTTCCAATACTTGTACGTAAAAAGTCTTTCCTTGAAAGAACTCCCGACAATACAGACTTTTTATCTACCACGAACAACGATCCAACATCCTCTAAAAACATTTGACATATTGCATCGTAAACTGACATACCTTCTTCAACAACAACGGGGATAGATTGAAAATCCTTTACTAGCATCTGTGCAATATTATCTGAAATAGCCTGACTGGTTTTTTTACCAGAATAAAAATATCCAACACGTGGACGAGCATCTAAAAAACCAGCCATCGTTAAAATCGCGAGATCCGGTCTAAGTGTAGACCTTGTTAAACTAAGTCGTTCTGCTATTTGTTCACCTGTAATAGGCCCATTCCCTTTTACAATGTCCAAAATTTCGACCTGCCGTTTGTTGAGTTCGATTGGACTCACCGCCTCAAAATTATACTTATTCTAAATAATTATATACCATTATGCATCACATTGCTAAATAAAGAAGCATATGTTACAATCATCAATAATATTAAAGCGTTGAAGAGCATTATAAGTACTGTTATTTTAGCGAGTGGTGATAGTGTAAGACCACACCTACAGGAAACGGCAGCTCGGAGCTTAAGCTTTTAAAGTGGATTGTACAAACAATCAATCGGGGTGGAACCGCGGGTTATAAACTCGTCCCCGGGCTATTGTAGCCCGGAGACGAGTTTTTTTGTACTCATTTTACTTTAAAAGAATATTTATCAAATAGGAGGTATGTCAAATGGAATTTTCAATGGAAAATGTAGTTAGTTTAGCAAAACAAAGAGGTTTTGTATTCCCAGGCTCTGAAATATATGGAGGTTTGGCAAACACATGGGATTACGGTCCTTTAGGAGTAGAACTAAAAAATAATGTAAAAAAAGCTTGGTGGAAAAAATTCGTTCAAGAATCACCATATAACGTTGGTTTGGATGCAGCAATTCTGATGAATCCAAAAACTTGGGTTGCTTCAGGACATATAGGCAACTTTAATGATCCTATGATTGACTGTAAAAAATGTAAATCACGCCACCGCGTAGACAAAATTATTGAAGATGCATTAGATAAAAAAGGAATAGAAATGGTTGTAGACGGTCTTTCCTTTGAAAAAATGGAAGAGATTATGAAAGAACATGAGATTGTCTGCCCTTCTTGTGGTGCTTATGATTATACAGAGATCCGTCAATTCAACTTAATGTTTAAAACTTTCCAAGGAGTAACAGAATCGTCTACTAATGAAATTTTCTTACGTCCAGAAACTGCTCAAGGTATTTTTGTAAACTACAAAAATGTGCAGCGTTCTATGCGTAAAAAAATGCCATTTGGTATTGCCCAAGTAGGTAAGAGTTTCCGTAATGAAATCACTCCTGGTAACTTCACTTTCCGTACTAGAGAATTTGAACAAATGGAATTAGAATTCTTCTGTAAGCCTGGCGAGGATATGGAATGGTTTGAGTTCTGGCGCAATTATTGCAAAGAATGGCTTTTAAATTTAGGTGTTTCTGAGAATAGCATACGTCTAAGAGACCATTCTGACGAGGAGTTATCACATTACTCCAATGCAACAACAGATATCGAATATAAATTCCCATTTGGATGGGGAGAGCTTTGGGGAATTGCTGACAGAACAGACTTCGACTTGAAGCAGCATATGGAACACTCTGGTGAGGACTTCAATTATATCGATCCAATAACAAATGAAAGATATGTCCCTTATTGTATCGAACCATCTTTAGGAGCTGATCGTGTAACTTTAGCATTCTTATGTGAAGCTTATGATGTAGAGCAACTAGAAGGCGACGATCAACGTACAGTTCTGCGCTTCCACCCTGCTCTTGCTCCTATTAAGGCAGCAATCTTACCTTTATCTAAAAAACTTTCTGAAGGCGCTACTGCTTTGTTCTCTGATCTTAGCAAGCATTTCATGGTGGACTATGATGAGTCACAATCAATTGGTAAACGTTACCGTCGCCAAGATGAAATTGGTACACCATTCTGTATCACATTCGACTTCGATTCAGAAACAGATGGCCAAGTTACAGTTCGTCACCGCGATTCTATGGAACAAACTAGAATGCCAATAGCAGATGTAAAAGCTTATATTGAAGAGCAATTACAATTCTAATTAATGCATAAAAGGAGAGAAAGTGAAAAATTCACTTTCTCTCCTTTTTCTTATTTTTACAAAAAAATGCTCCTTCGAAATTACTCTTCCGAAGAAGAATCCTTTTGAGGGTTATTATAGAACTCTGGGGTCTTTTCCATTTGGTCCAAAAACCCTTGAGATTTTAAACGTACTCCTACTTGCTCATTATAAATTGTTCGCACAATTTTTTTTATAAATCCTTTTGTTTCTTTTTTTAAGGAAAGCTTACCAACCTGATCTATCGGGACCGTATAAAATGTTCTGATTAGCTTAACCTGAGCTGGAGTTAACCGAATTAAGTATGGATCAATCGAAAAGCAACGATGACATAAGAAACCTATCTGAGCGAAGGAAAATGCAAATTCTCCATCTGTAGATCCACAATTGGAACATTGATGAAGTACAGGATATATGCCCGCAACAGGTAACATCTTCCATTCTACAAACAAGCTAATTGCCTCTGGGTCATAGCCTTCAGTTATAGCCTCTAACGCTTGCTGTAAAATCGTAAATACATGCGGTTTTGGTGACTCATCATCTATTAACTTATCAACTAACTCCATGATAAAGCTTGCATAGGCGGTGGTAAAAATATCTTCCCGGATTACACGCATCGAGTCAATAATTTCTCCTTGCTGCAGAGATCCCATGCCTCTTCCTTGCTGAATTAAGAAATATGCATAAGTAAATGGCTGAGAAATAGAAGAGAGCCGGCTCGTCGGCTTTTTTGCACCACGAGCCATAGCTGCCCTTTTCCCTAATTCTCGTGAGAAAATAGTTACTATTTTATCTGTTTCTCCGTAAGATGAGGTTCGTAAGACAATCCCTTCTACCTTTTGAAGCAAAAGCCTTCCCTTCCTTCTAAGCGTGCTCTATAAGTCCCATTCTTAATATTCGTCTTCTCTAAAACCATAGTCTCTTAAGTGGGCGGATTTATTGCGCCAATCCTTTTGTACCTTCACCCATAGCTCTAGAAATACTTTGGTTCCTAATAGCATTTCTATGTCATGACGCGCTCTTGTTCCAACCTCTTTAAGAAGAGCACCTTTTTTACCAATTACAATACCTTTTTGGGAATCTCGCTCTACAATAATTGTAGCCATTACACGAATCATATCTTTATCTGTGTCTTCTTCTTTTTTAATTTTATCTATCACTACTGCAATTGAATGTGGAATCTCTTCCCTTGTTAAATGTAATACCTTTTCTCGTATTAACTCAGAAATAATAAATCTCTCTGGATGATCTGTTACTTGGTCAGCTGGATAGTATTGTGGGCCTTCCGGCAAATACGATTGAATCGTCTCTAGCAACCTTTCCACATTATTACCCTGAAGAGCGGAAATTGGAACGATCTCAGCAAAATCATATTTGTCTTTATAAGACTCAATGATTCCTATCAAATCATCTGGATGCACCTGGTCAATTTTGTTAATAACTAAAAATACAGGTGTTTCATTTTTTTCAAGCAAATCTATGATAAACTCATCACCTTTACCTCTTGGCTCTGTAGCATTTACCATAAATAATATTACATCAACCTCGCGTAATGTGTTTTTAGCAACCTTTAACATAAAATCTCCAAGTTTATGCTTTGGTTTATGGATACCGGGCGTATCGATAAAAATCATTTGACTTTCATCTAAAGTAAGAACCCCTTGTACCTTATTGCGAGTGGTTTGAGGCTTATCACTCATAATTGCTATTTTCTGACCGATAACACGGTTTAAAAAAGTAGATTTCCCTACATTTGGACGTCCAATAATTGATATGAAACCTGATTTAAAACCTTCATTGTTTTGCTGCATAATCTAAATCCTCCGTTGTAAAAGCTCCTGGTAATAACTCAGATACCGTTGTTTCTGTTACATTTCCTTTTAAATTTGTTAAAAATACTGGCATATCCGCATCGCAAAATTCAGCTAAAACTTGTCTGCAAGCTCCACAAGGAGAAATTGGCCCCTCGGTGTCACCGGAAACAGCAATAGCAGCAAAGTTCTTTTTGCCTTCAGAAACGGCTTTAAAAATTGCTGTTCTTTCTGCACAGTTTGTTAATCCAAACGACGCATTTTCAATATTGCAACCTAAGATGATTTCACCGTCAACAGTTAGTAGAGCTGCACCTACTGGGAATTTTGAATAAGGAACATATGCTTTATTTCTCGCTGCTATAGATGATTCTAATAATTTCTCTTTATCCATGATGAACACACCTTTTAAAATAAGATTACCGACCATTTCGGTATAAATATGATTAAACCTATAATTACTGTGCAGATGGCATAGACTAGACAAGCTCCAGCAGCAATATCCTTTGCCTGCTGAGCTAATAGATGATAGTCAGGTGATACAAGGTCTACAACCCTTTCAATCGCCGTATTAACCAATTCTATCATGAACATCCCAAAAATGAGCATGACAATAATGATCCACTCCCATTTAGAGAGCCCGGTGAATATACCCGCTAACGAAACTATACCTGCTGCCAGTAAATGTAAGCGAAAGTTTTGTTCTGTTTTAACAGCCTGTAATACTCCTTGTGTAGCATAGACGAATGACTTACCAAATTTATGAAAGTTCATGGCCTTCACGCTTCAAACCAAAAGCTTGTAAAATATTTTCTTGTAAACCAAACATTTCCTTTTCCTCTTCTTCTGTTCCATGATCGTACCCTAGCAAATGTAAAAATCCATGAACAGCTAAGAAGGCAAGCTCTCTTTCAAAAGAATGTCCATACGACTCTGCTTGCTCCGTTGTACGTTCTACTGAAATAACTATATCTCCAAGCAATGTAGGAAGGTCTGCATCTTTTATTTCTATTTCTCCTTCACCCATTTCTTCCATTGCAAATGAGATTACATCTGTAGGCATGTCTTTGTTTCGATAGTTTTTATTGATTTCTTGAATTACATCATTAGTTACAAAAGTGACACTAACTTCACTTCCATCTTTTACATGTAATTGATCTGCTGCTGATTGAAGTACTTTCTCAACTAATGCAACTGCTTCTTCGGATAATGTATTTGTTTCGTCCATTAAATCCATTACTAGCATGTTTGTTTACTCCTTACTGATTATTTGGGATATTCTATTCTGGAATGGAATGTACCATTCATCGTTGAACAGAAACTTTCCTCAATTTTCTTTATTTCCTTGAATGATAAATCGCATTCATCAAATTGTCCATCAATTACCTTATCTTTAATAATTGATTGGATTAGGCGGTGTATTTTTTCTGCATTCGGTTCCTTCATTGAGCGAACAGCAGCTTCTACGCTATCAGCTACAGAAATAATAGCTATTTCCTTTGTTTGTGGCTTTGGACCAGGATACCTAAAAGATCCTTCTGCAATATTCGGATTCATTTCTTTTGCTTTATGATAAAAGAATTTTAATAGGCTTGTGCCATGATGCTGCTCAGCAACATCAATAATTTCTTTAGGAAGCTTATTTTTTTTCAAAATGTCTGCTCCATCTACTGCATGAGAAATAATAATATCCTTGCTTGCCTCCGGCGATAGATTATCGTGCGGATTATAACCATTAACTTGGTTTTCTATAAAAAATCCTGGACGATTAGTTTTACCGATATCGTGGTAATAGCAACCAACTCTAGCAAGTAAGCCATTCGCCCCTATAGCCTCACAGGCCGCTTCTGCTAAGTTTGCCACCATTAGGCTATGATGATACGTACCAGGTGTTTCTGTCAGTATTTTCTTTAACAAGGGATGATTTGGACTGGAAAGTTCAATCAACCTCATAGTGGAAAGTATACCAAAAGCTGACTCAAAAAAAGGCAAAATACCAAGAGTAAGTGCACCTGATAACACTCCAGAAACTAATGCTGCCCCGATATAGAATGCAATATCTGTAAACTCATAAGTGGTTTTGGTCATCAACAAATAAAATAATATAAACGTTAAATTAACTGAGGCCACTATTAAGCTTGAACGCAGAATCTGTGAAGTGTTATACATATGCTGCATAGCAAAAATGCCCGCTATCCCACCAAAAAGTATGTATAACGCCACTTCCATTTGAAAAATATTCGTATATCCCTCTTGAAAAATAATACCAGCATAAGCAGCTACGACAAAATTAGAAATAAAGGCTGCTCGTTCATTGACTAATATATAAACTAACATGGATACCATAGCAGTCGGGAACAAAAATGCAATAATGATATCAAAATTGTACGCTACTGATTGTAGCACTTTCATCATCAACACGGATACAATAACACTAAAAGCCACAACAATCAGATTTTTTGCGTTGTGAAGGTTAGATTCTTTTACACGAATTGTTTGTCCAAAAAGAACCCACATCGTAAGTAAAACAAATAGCGATACACCTATGTATGGCTTATAGGATGATTTGTTTGTCAGCATACCTAATAACTCTAGTTGACGATATACCTCTTTACTAACGATTTCACCTTTTTGTACAAGTATTTGACCTTGTAAAATTCTTGTAGGCTCAACACTGGCCTTAGCTTGTTCGATACGTAGATCGGTTAATTCATCATTTTTTATTTCTGTCGCTATGATGGAGCCACGAGCAATTGATATGAGGACATTCGTTACGTCATCAGGAAAATTAAATGTAGTACGTACTTTTTGAACGACTTTATCTCTTTCTATGGCCAAGTTTTCCGTTCGGATTGGTTCATTTAAAGTCTCTTCTACTAAAACCGGCAGCTTTTCTTTCGCCTCGTTAAGCGTAGCGGGATTTTGCTTTAGTAATATGTTTAAAGCATCATCTGTCAAAGGCACAAAGCTGTCATTTTCTGTTAGCACGTTCATCTCTTTTTTTAGTTTTTGTAAACTTTCAACTGCTGATTCAGGTTCATCAGGGGAAATTTCTCCTTTTACATCTAATACACTGTCAAAGATAGATTCGGCAATTGTGGATTGATTTTCTGCCGTTTCTTCTTGAAATTGGTATACAGGAGATACTTCAGCAGCCGCTCTTTCTTTTTCCTCCTCCGTCTTCACAGGATCTTCCATTGTTTTTACGGATCGAATAGTTTCAGGGGCTAAATTCATTAAAGATATATCGTATGTATTTTCTTGTACGCTTCCTTTTATTAATAGGAACATACTGATAGAAGTTAGAAGGATAATAATTATAGGGAGGTATTTATTTTCTCGCCATCTTTTCCATTTCATTATTAACGACTTCATCCATTCATCCCCTTGCTCTACTATTCTCTTTATTATACCTTATATACAAAACAATTGGACAATTAATCTATTAAGAGTGTTATAGCTTTAAAAAAGGTTAGCATGAATGTAAATATATATCTTTAGGAAAACGTATGTGAATCAGTAAACAAAAAACAGCCGTCTATTATTGACAGCTGTTTTAATATATTATTGATTTTCTTCATATGCAGAAATAATTTTAGCTACTAGAGGATGACGTACTACATCCCCTTGCTCTAAATATTGGAAATGGATTCCTGAAACTTTATGAAGAATTTTTTCAGCAACAATTAGGCCTGACTCGGCACCCTTCGGTAAATCGATTTGGGTTTTATCTCCAGTAATCACCATTTTAGATCCGAAGCCTAGGCGGGTTAAAAACATTTTCATTTGAGCTTTTGTTGTATTTTGAGCTTCGTCCAAAATCACAAATGCATCATCTAAGGTTCTCCCACGCATATAAGCAAGAGGAGCAATTTCTATAGTTCCTCGTTCCATTAGGCGATCTGTTTGTTCTGTACCTAACACATCATGCAAAGCATCATATAACGGGCGTAAATAAGGGTCTACCTTCTCTTTTAGATCTCCAGGTAGAAATCCTAGACTTTCACCTGCTTCGACTGCTGGACGTGTTAAAATGATTCTCTTAACGTGTGCATTTTTTAAGGCTTGGGTTGCCATTACTACAGCAAGATAGGTTTTCCCAGTTCCCGCTGGCCCGATTCCAAATGTCAAATCAGAATGTCTAATACCTTGAATATACTCTCTTTGACCAATTGTCTTCGCTCGAATTGCTTTCCCTTTTGTATTCCGAGCAATCTCTTCATCATAGAGGCTTGCGAAATACTCAATAGTTCCATTAATGCTCATTTCAATTGCAGTTGAAACATCACGAAGGTTTATATTAATACCTTTTCTAATTACAAGTAGTAGCTGTATGATTAACTGTCTTGCATCTTCCACATTTTGTTCTTCTCCAGCAATTTGTATCAACTCGCCTCTAGTAATCAACTGCACCTTTAGCTCTTCTTCAATAAGCTTAATATTTTTATCTGAAATACCTAGCAGCATAACTGCTTCGGTTGGGTCTTGCAGATTAATGTCTAGTTGTTTTTGTTGGCTCATGTGTCGTCTCCTTGGGGTATAACTTGTGGTGTTGCAATATTTTCATTTATTAGTAATAATATCTTCCCTTTCACTTTATCATTTTCAATAGACATCTGTAAAACTTTATCTTCTAATATTTGAGTGCCAATAGGTAATTCATTCATGATTTTTTGAAATAATAAAGGACGTACTAGATGTTTAACTGATTCCTCATTTAGATCATACGAAACCACCTCACTACCTTGTACATACCCTGCTTTAAAATAAGGCTGCAAAAACCGTGGCATAGCTATTTCCTTCCAAAAGTCATTCTTATCATCTGTCTTTTTTTGAATGAGCACTTCTCGTGTTGTAGGCTTTATGATAGTGACCTTTCTTGGAAGTTCAAAGTTAAGCTCTATCCAATAGCTTGCGTAGACTTTACCCTCAGCACTTGTAATTATCCGTTTGTCACCTTGAGTAACAAATCCATTAACAAGAATATCACCTTTTTTAACTGAAGTATTTTTTTCTACCGCTCGTACCCCTTTTACTAATTCAAAGTCTGTAATTACTCCACTTCTTTTAGCGATAAGATGAGATGGCGGTGCATTTTTTACTTCTCGCTCATTTGTTACCGGGGCAAGCATAGGGGTGACTGTTAAAGTTGAACCAGATTGAGTAAAATGAATCCAAGAAAATTCCTTATGCTTCAGTAGAAGTTTCTGCCTAATTTCTTGTTCAGATGGTAATGAAGAAATAAGCATCCTTTCTTTAATTTTCATTTCCTTTAGCTGTTCCGTTATCATGATGTTACTCTCTGGCGTATATGAATCAATGTTGACCTTCCATATAAATTGTGCAAAGATCAGCGGTATTATGAAAAAAAAGATTACCCCAATAATGGAATAAGAATATATGGAAATGGTGCCGCTTGTTGTTTCGTCCTTTAGCTTTACAGGAAGTTTCATCGTTTTTCGTATTTTCCTAAATTGCTTCAAATCTTTTTTCTGAATGGAGAAGAACAAACTATCCTCCGTGCTATAAACTCGATACACTTCGATATCGTGAGACAATAATTTCTGAAACAAAACAAACTGATCAGTGGTGCTTGCTAATTGGATACGTACTAGTTGTTTTGACATTAGCCGTTGTCCTTCCTAGTAAGTTTAAAGCACTGGAGTTTATCTACCTGAAGATGAAGGCGTTCCATTGACATCGACTTTATAAATAATCGTTCAGCTTGTATTTCTAGTAGATGATGATTGTAGGAACAGACTAACTCCGTATCTGATAATCGAAGAAGCGAAATTTCATAATCTAAAATAATGTCATCAAAATTATCAATCATAATACTCGCGTGGAGTGGAAATAATTGTTTGATAAAAAACACCCCTTTACATGAATTTATGCATGTAAAGGGGTGTTCATGATTTATCTTTTTGATTTTGGAGGAGCTAATATCTCCGATAAAACTATAGCACGCATAAGCTCTTCTTTTGTATCGGGCATAATATTTTGAACAACCGACTTTTTAGTGGCATTTTGTTGGCTGACTTGATGCACGGAAAGACGGCCAGTTGACCTCGGAACACCTTGGTCTCTTCCTATTTCCCTTCCGACCTTTTCTATAACCGGAGGAGCATCTACCCGTATTTCTTTAGGTACAGAAAGAGGTTTTCTTTCCATTTTGGTTTGTTGCTCCTGTTGAAACTCTTTCGCTAATTCCCCTAAGCTTTTAAAAGGATTTTGAGCAACCGGCTTTTGCTGTGGAGCCCTTTGTATATTGGGCTGTGCAGGCTTAGGTGCAGGTTTTTCTTCCTGCTTCTTTCTTCCAAACAATGAAGTAAGAATAATAATTATTAAGGGTAGTATTAAACCTTCCAAGGAGAAGTCCTCCTTTCTGCGCTAATACTAGTCTTTTAACTCATCAGTGGAAGGTTTATCATTTCCAACCTTGCTGATAGAGTCTCTCATACCAGTATCTGCTTTGATGTTGTTATAATTCATATAATCCATAACACCCATATTACCTTCGCGTAAAGCTTCAGCCATTGCACGTGGCACTTCTGCTTCTGCCTCTACGACTTTAGAGCGCATCTCTACAACTTTCGCTTTCATCTCTTGTTCTGAGGCTACTGCCATTGCACGACGTTCTTCTGCTTTAGCTTGAGCAATCTTTTTATCTGCTTCTGCTTGCTCTGTTTGTAATTCAGCACCGATGTTTTTGCCGACATCAACGTCCGCAATATCAATCGATAGAATTTCAAATGCTGTACCAGAATCTAGCCCTTTAGACAGAACTGTTTGTGAAATTAAATCCGGGTTTTCTAATACGCGTTCATGGCTTACACTCGAACCAATTGTACTAACGATACCCTCACCAACACGAGCTACAATTGTTTCTTCACCAGCACCACCGACTAAACGGTCAATATTGGCACGAACTGTAATACGTGCTTTTGCTTTTACTTCGATACCATTCATCGCAACACCTGCAATAAATGGTGTTTCAATTACTTTCGGGTTAACGGACATTTGTACTGCTTCTAGTACATCACGGCCTGCTAAATCAATTGCTGCTGCACGTTCAAATGATAACTCAATATTTGCACGATGTGCAGCGATAAGCGCATTGACAACTCGGTCAACGTTACCACCAGCTAAGTAATGGCTTTCTAACTGATTGATAGTTACATTCAATCCAGCCTTATGTGCTTTAATAAGAGGATTTACAATACGAGATGGAATTACTCGACGTAATCTCATACCTACTAGTGTAAAAATACTAATTTTAACTCCTGCTGCAATAGCTGAAATCCATAATGCTATCGGGAAAAATGTTAAAAATACCGATAATAGGATGAAAGCTATGACAATTATTACTATTGTACCTATCATGCTACCACTAATCATTGTGTTGCCTCCCCTTCTCTTGCTTCTCGAACAACTATTCGAGAGCCTTCAACCTTAATAATAACCACTTGCTTATCCTTTCCGATAAAACTTCCGTCGGATACAGCATCGATGCGCTCGTTCTCAATACGTATAGTCCCAGAAGGTCTAAGCGGTGTCATCGTTTCAGCTATTTTTCCAACTAAATCTAAACGATTATGATTGGACACATATCCTTTTTCAGTAGTAGTTGCATCCGTCAAAATCATTTTGTTTAATAACCTAACCTTTTTTCCGAAGAATTTCACAATAATCACCATTCCTATTATAGCTACTGTTATTGCTATTAAAACCGCAACGCTCATATAAAAAAGATTACCACCTGCTAATATTATGCTAAATAATATAGCTACTAAACCTAATATACCAATAATCCCACCAGGAATAAAGAATTCGGCTATTACTAGCAGGATTCCCAGTGCCAGTAAAACAAAGGTTTCATATCCTGCTAATCCTGCTACAAGATGCCCGTAAAAGAATAGACCTAAAGAAAGTAAACCTACCGTTCCAGGTACTCCAAAACCTGGAGAATATAACTCTAGGATTAGCCCTAAGCTGGCAAGAGATAATAAAATCGGCACTACTACTGGGTTAGTTACAATTCTTGCTAGCGTTTCTACAAAAGCTTCCTTTGTTTCAACTACTTTCGCTCCTGTTAAATTGCTTTTTTTAAGCAATTCATCAAAAGTAGCAACCGTTCCCTCTGAATAACCGACTTCTATTGCTTCTCTTGCTGAAAGCGTTAACAATTGTCCTTCTCCCGCTCTGTACTCAGGAAGATCAACAGACTCGTCTGCCATCGCTTGAGCATAAATAGGTTCTTTGCCGGTTCTTTCAGCTGCATTTCTCATTTTAGCCTTCCAGGCACTAGTTGCCTTCATGTCAGCAGCATTTCCGGCGCTATCAATAACTGCTGCTGCTCCCATCGACCCATTAGGTGACATATAAATCTCGTCTGTGTGTAGAGCTAAATAGGCTCCAGCCGATAATGCCTGCGAATTAATATAGGCTATTTTCCTAATAGGTGTTGAATCTAACAAATTCACGATTTTCTCTGCCGAGTCTACGAATCCACCAGGAGTATTTATATCAAAAATTATAGCATCTGCTTCTGCTTCCTCCGCTTCCTTTATAGACCTTTTTAAGAAAGCATATAAACCGTCTTCTACTTCTTCATATATAGGAACCTTATAGACAGTCTGAGTGTCTGCTGAAAAAGAGGGTACAACCATTGCAAATGCGGCAAGTAATAAGCAAAAAGAAATAAACAGCCGCGCTAATCTCACA
Source organism: Psychrobacillus sp. FSL K6-2843 (assembly GCF_038626375.1). Taxonomy (NCBI): domain Bacteria; kingdom Bacillati; phylum Bacillota; class Bacilli; order Caryophanales; family Bacillaceae; genus Psychrobacillus; species Psychrobacillus sp. FSL K6-2843. The sequence goes on from NZ_CP152021.1 coordinate 2,387,157, forward strand.
CTTAAACCTCCCTTCTTCTATATGTATATTACTGTTTACGGTTGAAAATCAAAAAAGTTTCAATAAATTAAAATAAACCGAGAAAATAAATTTTCTCGGTTTACATAATTGTAAATTTTAATCATACAGTACGTGTTTTGAACGTAGGGATGGTTGGGATTAAATTACCACTTACGTTTACGTGCAGCTTCTGATTTCTTTTTACGTTTCACGCTTGGTTTTTCATAAAACTCGCGCTTTCTAACCTCTTGAATTGTACCACTTTTAGATACAGTACGTTTGAAGCGGCGAAGAGCATCTTCAAGCGATTCGTTTTTGCGAACGACAGTTTTTGACATCTCTCTTTCCCTCCCTCCGAACACACGTCAGTACATAACCAAGTGTTATGTACTAAAAAATTATACCGTATAATAAAGTCTTGGTCAATACTTTGGCATTAATTAATAATCAGATTTACTTTCTAATCCGTTTACAATCTCAACACCAGAACTTGCCCCTATTCGAGTAGCTCCTGCATCTACCATCGCTTCAAGATCTTCAAGGCTTCGAACTCCACCAGAAGCTTTTACACCAAGGTCTGGTCCAACTGTTTCACGCATGATTTTCACTGCGCTTACTGTTGCTCCTCCAGTAGAAAAACCAGTAGAAGTTTTGACAAAATCTGCCCCAGCAGTTTTAGATAACTCACTAGCTTTAATAATTTGTTCATCCGTTAACAAGCAAGTTTCTAAAATTACCTTCACTATTGCCTTGCCTTTTGCAGCATTAACTACTGCTTCTATGTCTTTTTGGACATAATCATAATTTTCATCCTTTAAAGCACCTACATTGATAACCATATCAATTTCTTCAGCACCGTTATCGATAGCATTAGTTGTTTCGAAAGCTTTAACTTCACTAGTAGTAGCTCCTAATGGAAAGCCAATAACTGTACAAACTTTAGCAGGTGAATTTTTTAATAAAGATGCGCTTAATTTTACCCATGAAGGATTTACACAAACAGAAGCAAAGTTATATTGTTTCGCTTCCTCGCAAAGTTTTTCAATTTGTGTTTTTGTTGCGTCTTGTTTTAATAGAGTATGATCTAATAATGCGGCTATGTTTTGTGTCATCATATAAACTCCTTCCAGTTGTACGTACCTCTTAATATTACTGATAAAAACAAAAAAAAGCTAGTGTGAAAGCCATACTAGCTTCAGACTGTAAACAAAACAAATAATTTGAAATTGTCTATAGTTTTTTTATTTTTACTACATAATATGTAATCGTCGATTTTAGTTTCAGGCGTCTTGCTTTTCTCAGGCATGGGCAAATCCGGATGCAACGGATCCGCGAGCTGTCCGCTTAGGATTCTTAGCTCCTTCCACTTCAGTGGCGAGAGTTTGCACATCAAAATTTCTAAATCTACTAATACGTTAGGTTTAACGTGTTAAATATCATGAGGACAATAAACCAAATCAATGACCTTGAACACATGCTACCGATTGAGCAGTTTGACCGTCTGACTTTTCGTAGATACTACTAACTCTTAGAGTTCAGGGGAGATATGAACTCAATTATCTTCAAAAATGACAAAGTACCCCGAGAATTGAACTCTCAGGGTACTTTGTCTAAGGTTAGAAGCTTAGTATGAATGTTACACTAGTTCTTTAACTTCTTCTAATATTCGTACAAACTGTCCTTCATTTTGTGGATATCCAGCCCGTGTTATTTTTACGCGCACTAATTTACCTATTAACTCTTCTGTACCTGGAATAATAACTTTTAAGTAATTATCTGTATATCCTTCTACAAATGACTCTCCTGATTCATTGTTTACTACTTCCTCAGGAATAATTTCAAGTACCTCATCTTCGAAACGAGAAGCATAATCTACCGCCAATTGGTCATTCAGTGTTATTAGGCGATGAACACGTTCATTTTTAATCTCTTCGTCTACTTGGTCTTCCATTCTAGCTGCTGGTGTACCAGTACGTTTTGAATATGGGAAAACGTGCAATTCAGAGAATCTTTGGTCACGGATAAAGTTATATGTTTCCATAAATTCTTCTTCCGTTTCTCCTGGGAATCCTACAATTACATCTGAAGTGATTGCTAAATCGGGAAGAGCATCTCTTAGGCGATCCAAGCGATTAGCGAAGAATTCCATCGTGTATTTACGACGCATTCTTTTAAGAACAGTATCGGATCCTGATTGTATAGGAATATGCAAATGCCTCACTACAATCTTAGATTCTTTTAATACATCAATCACTTCGTCTGATAGCTGACTTGCTTCGATGGAACTAATTCTTAAACGCTTCAAGCCCTTAACATTCATCTCAATATCTCGTAATAATTGAGCTAAATTATAGTCCTTTAAATCTTCTCCATATCCACCAGTATGAATACCAGTTAACACGATTTCTAAATACCCTGCATCAACTAGTTGCTGGGCTTGTCTTACTACTTCTTGAGGGTCTCTGGATCTCATCAAACCACGAGCCCATGGAATGATACAAAATGTACAGAAATTGTTACAACCTTCTTGGATTTTCAAGGATGCACGAGTACGGTCAGTAAATGAAGGAACATCAAGCTCTTCATATACACGATTTTTCATAATGTTTCCTACTGCATTGATCGGTTTACGCTCCATTTTATATTGTTCAATATAACCAAGCATTTTCGTACGTTCTTGAGTACCGACAACAATATCTACTCCTGGAATAGCCATAATTTCAGCAGGAGAAGTTTGAGCATAACATCCAGTAACACAAATAACAGCATCAGGATTTTGACGAATAGCACGTCTAATGACCTGTCTGCTTTTTTTGTCTCCTGTATTCGTTACAGTACAAGTATTTATAACATACACATCAGATTTTTTTTCAAAATCCGTACGTTCATAACCATTATCCTTAAACAGTTGCCAAATAGCCTCTGTTTCGTAATGGTTTACTTTACAGCCTAATGTATGGAATGCAACGGATGACATATCCTTACACCTCTTTCATTCATATTCATAGGAAATTGCAGCAAGCGCATATAATGGCGCCGTTTCTGTTCTTAAAATTCTAGGTCCAAGTGCGATAGGTTTAAAATCATTTTCTAATAATTGTCTTACCTCTTGTCTGTCCAATCCACCCTCTGGACCAAAAACAATCAGTATCGATTGTTTATCATACACCTTTTTTAATTGGTCGGCAAACTTTTGTCGTTCTGTTAGTTTAGCATCTTCTTCATCTGCTACAAATTTAACATCATACTGTTTAGCAATTTCTAAAAGTTCCAACATCGTTACAGGATTATGTATCTGTGGAATAAAAGATCTATGCGATTGCTCTGCTGCTTCTTTAGCAATTTTTTGAAGTCTGCCAATCTTTTTATCATTTTTTGCTTTATCCCATTTTACAATAGATCGCTTTGCTTCAAATGGGAAAAGTGAATGCATACCAAGCTCGGTTCCCTTTTGAGTTATAAGTTCCAGTTTGTCTCCTTTAGGTAGCCCACAAACAATTGAAACTTGCAAAGGCATTTCGTTTGTAACTTTCAGCTTTTCAACTACTTCTAGCAATACTTCTTTAGAGGTCCCTTGTACAATCGACATAATATAAGTATCTTTTTCACTTACTATATATACATGGTCACTAGGAGACATGCGCATCACCTGAATCATGTGATGCGCGTCTTCTCCAGTTATAGTAATAGTATTATTTTGGTCTACAGGCTCTTTTGTAAAATAACGTTGCAAGATAATTACCCCTTTACTTTACAGGCTTTCTAGAAATAATTGTAACCCAGTCTTCCATCATCATGACTTCATCCACTTCAAAGCCTGACTGCTGTAAAGATTCTCTTACATCTTCTTTCTTTGTCGCAATAATACCTGAAGTGATAAAAAGTCCACCAGGCTTAACAATAGAATAGGCATCATCTGTGAAGGTCATAATAATTTCAGCTAGTATATTTGCGACAACAATATCTGCTTGTTCAGTTACATTATCAAGTAGGTTCCCATGAGTAACTTGAACGATATCATCCACTCTGTTAATGGCAATATTCTCTTTTGCAGATTTTACTGCTACCTCATCAAGATCCAAAGCATGAATCGAAGAAGCACCTAGCTTTGCTGCTCCTATTGACAGAACTCCTGAGCCAGTTCCAACATCAATTACTGAAGTATTTGGCTGAACTGTTTTCTCGAGCGCTTGCAAGCACATAACAGTCGTTGGATGTGTACCTGTACCAAAGGCCATACCAGGATCCAACTCAATAATTAACTCGTCTGAGTTAACTCTTTCATATTCTTCCCATGTTGGGACAATAGTAAATCGATTTGAGATTTTTACAGGATGGTAATATTTTTTCCAAGCCGTTGCCCAATCTTCCTCGTCAACTTCTGTTACAGTGATTATATTATGTCCTAAGTCGATATTGAAATTTAGCAAGTTGTTGATCGCAACCTTAATCTCTTCTACTGTCTCTAATAAAAAGCTTGTTTCGGCTAAATAAGCTTTTATTCGCACACCATCTACCGGAAAATCATCTGGATTTAAGCTATAGATTTCTCCAAAGATATCTTCTCTATCTCTAACCAATTCTTCTGAATCCTCAATAACTACTCCGCTTGCACCAGCCTCATGCAAAATATTGCTTACCGCTTCCACTGCCTCATTAGTAGTGTGAATAGATAGCTCCGACCATTTCACTTGCTCCAACTCCTTATTCGCCTTTTATTGTTCTTTTGATTTTATCAAATAATGAACTACCTTGTTCTTCCGGAATATCTCCACTGATTTCCGCAAATTCACGTAATAATTGTTTTTGTTTTTCTGTAAGCTTTTTAGGTGTAACTACTTTTACGATAACATGTTGATCACCGACACCATAGCCATGTACATTTTTCACGCCTTTTCCTTTAAGACGGAATGTTGTTGAAGACTGTGTACCTGCAGGAATTTTAAGCTTAACTTTTCCTTGAACAGTTGGAATCTCTACTTCGTCTCCTAGTGCTGCTTGAGCAAAGGTTAAAGGTAGCTCGTAATAAATATCGTCGCCATCACGCTCAAAGCGAGGATCGGCTTTTACACGGAATACTACGTAAAGGTCACCAGCAGGACCACCGTTTACTCCTGGCTCACCCTGACCACTTACACGTAGCTGTTGCCCATCATCTACACCAGCTGGTACAGTAACTTTAATCTTTTTGCGCTTATTAACCGTTCCTCTACCATGACAGGTTGAACATTTTTCTTTGATGATTTTCCCTGTACCCTCACAGTAGTTACATGCACGCTTCGTTTGAATTCGACCAAAAGGAGTGTCTTGAGTAACATTCACTTGACCATTTCCGTTACAGTGCGAACATTTTTCAGGATGAGTACCTTGTTTAGCTCCAGTACCACTACATGTATCACAAGTTTCTTCCTTAGATATTTCAATTTCTTTTTCCATACCAAAAACTGCTTCTTCAAATTCTATAGTCATAGAGTATTGAAGATCGTTCCCTTTTCTTGGCGCATTTGGGTCTCGACGTCGTGTTCCTCCGCCTCCAAAGAATGAACTGAATATATCTTCAAATCCAAAACCATCTGCACCACTGAAACCACCACCAAATCCTTGGTTTGGTCCCGCATGACCAAATTGATCATATTGCGCACGTTTTTGGTCGTCACTTAAAACTTCATACGCTTCGGAGATTTCCTTGAATTTCTCTTCTGCATTAGCTTCCTTGTTTAAATCTGGGTGATATTGCTTAGACAATTTCCGATATGCCTTTTTTATCTCGTCCCCAGATGCACTCTTGGCTACACCAAGTACTTCGTAATAATCACGTTTGCTCATAGTTCACTCTCCTGCTCTGTTAACTTACACATAAAGATAATTGTAACATGGACAATTTCGTAATAGCAAAACAATTAGCGTTTTTCTCCATATTACAGACATTGAAAAAGCCAAAGCCGAAAACGGTCTTTGACTTTTTCTGGTCGACATTACTTGTCTTTATCGTCGTTTACTTCTTCAAACTCTGCATCGACTACGCCGTCATCAGATGGTCCGCCTTCTTGTTGTCCATTAGCAGCTGCATCAGCTTGTGCTTGTTCATAAAGCTTCATTGTAAGTTGTTGAACGATTTCATTTAACTTGTCTTTTTTAGCTTTAATGTCTTCTAAGTTTCCAGCTTCTAAAGCTGCTTTAAGCTCTTCTTTTGCATCTTCTGCTGATTTTTTCTCATCATCTGAAACTTTACCTTCAAGATCTTTTAGAGTTTTTTCAGTCATAAATACTAGTTGGTCTGCTTCATTTTTAACTTCCGCTTCTTCTTTACGAACTTTATCTGCTTCAGCGTTTGCTTCTGCTTCTTTTACCATACGATCAATTTCTTCGTCAGATAATGAAGTGTTTGATTGGATAGTAATTGTTTGTTCTTTTTGAGTTCCAAGATCCTTAGCTTTAACATTTACGATACCATTTTTATCGATATCAAATGTAACTTCGATTTGTGGTACTCCACGTGGTGCTGGTGGAATATCAGCAAGTTGGAAGCGGCCAAGAGTTTTGTTGTCTGCTGCCATTGGACGTTCACCTTGTAACACATGAATATCTACAGCTGGTTGGTTATCAGCAGCAGTTGAGAAAGTTTGTGATTTAGATGTCGGAATTGTTGTATTACGATCGATTAACTTCGTGAATACTCCTCCCATTGTTTCAATCCCTAAAGAAAGTGGTGTTACGTCTAAAAGTACTACATCTTTTACGTCACCAGTTAAAACTCCACCTTGTACTGCTGCTCCCATTGCTACTACTTCATCTGGGTTTACACCTTTATGTGGTTCTTTACCTGTTTCTTTCTTAATAGCTTCTTGTACAGCAGGAATACGAGTAGATCCACCAACTAAGATAACTTTATCAATTTGAGATGAAGATAATCCAGCATCTTTTAATGCTTGTCGAGTTGGTACCATTGTACGCTCTACTAATTGAGCAGTAAGATCATCGAATTTTGCACGAGTCATTGTCAATTCTAAGTGAAGTGGACCAGCTTCTCCAGCAGTGATAAACGGTAGTGAGATTTGTGTTGATGTAACGCCAGAAAGATCTTTTTTCGCTTTTTCAGCTGCATCTTTCAAACGTTGTACCGCCATTTTATCTTTAGAGAGATCAATACCATTTTCTTTTTTAAATTCTTGTACTAAGTAATCCATGATTATTTGGTCAAAGTCATCCCCACCAAGACGGTTGTCCCCTGCAGTAGCTAATACTTCAAATACTCCATCACCAAGTTCAAGGATAGAAACGTCGAAAGTACCTCCACCAAGGTCATAAACAAGAATTTTTTCATCATGATCCATTTTATCTAAACCATATGCTAGAGCTGCTGCAGTAGGTTCATTGATAATACGTTCTACTTCTAGTCCTGCAATACGACCAGCGTCTTTTGTAGCTTGACGCTCAGCATCGTTAAAGTATGCAGGTACAGTAATTACAGCTTTAGTTACTTTTTCTCCTAGATATTCTTCAGCGAATCCTTTTAAATATTGAAGAATCATAGCAGAAACTTCTTGTGGAGTGTATTCTTTTCCTTCAGCAGAAACCTTTTCACTTGTACCCATTAAACGTTTAACTGAAGAAATTGTATTTGGATTTGTAATAGATTGACGTTTTGCTACTTCCCCAACTTGTTTTTCGCCGTTTTTAAAAGCAACTACAGATGGTGTCGTACGATTTCCTTCTGGATTTGGAATTACTTTTGGTTCTCCACCTTCTAGTACAGATACACATGAGTTTGTTGTTCCTAAGTCAATACCGATAATTTTTGACATACAATTTTCCTCCTAATAAATACTGTTTATATGCAATTTATAATATAATTGGTGACCAAAATGGCACCAATAAAAATCTGTTTGAATTTACTATTCGTTTACTTTAACCATTGATGGACGTAGTATTCTATCTTTCAATTTATAACCTTTTTGTAATTCTTGAAGGACAATGCCAGATTCTTTCGTGTCATCCTTCTCTTGCATAACTGCTTGATGTAAATTCGGATCAAAAGGCTCTCCCTCAGCTTTCACTGCTTCTAAGCCTTCTTTTTCAACTGCAGTCACTAGAGAGCGGTAAACCATATCTACACCTTTAGCTAAAGAAACTGCCTCTTCTGTTTTTGGTTCTACTGCTAGAGCACGCTCTAGATTATCTAAAACCGGCAAAAGATCATTCAACAATGCTTGGGCACGATATTTATAATCTGCTTCTTTGTCTAATTGAACACGTCGTTTGTAATTTTCAAAGTCTGCACGAATACGAATAACTCGATCCTGCTCTTCTTCCAATTGTTGTTTGAGAAGAGTTAATTCATCTACTTCTTCTACCTCGACAGCTTCATTATTTTCAGTCGCCTCTGTCGTTTCGTCTACTACTTCTTGAGTAACAGTCTCTTGTTCTGTTTTTACTTCTTCATTTACATTTTCGTTTTTGTTTTCCATTTAGCAGCAACTCTCCTTTATCCATGTTGACCACGTAATATCCTAGACAACTCTCTAGACAAGTCCCCACTTATCACGTCTAATAACGATACTACACGCCTATAGTCCATTCTTGTGGGGCCAATTATAGCAATAGAGCCACTTTGTTCCTCTCCAATATCATAAGAGGCTGTAATGATACTACAATTGTCCATTCCAAATTGATTGTTTTCAGAACCAATACTGATATTGATGCCTTTTTTGTTCAAATGGAATAGTCCGGGGAACTCATTGACGTGTTCCATCCAGTACATGATACTTTTTGCTTTTTCTACATCATTAAATTCTGGTTGGCTTAAAAGTTGCATTTTACCGCCATAATAAACTTTATCCTCGTGCTCAATAGTCATAGCTTTGTTTAAAGATCCAACTAGAGCGTTTAAACGTCCACTATTTTGACGAAGCACTGATTGAGTCACAATCTCTAGCTTAGATTGTAGTTCGTGTAAATGAACTCCAACTAGATGCTCATTAATGATATTGACCATACGCTCAATATCTGAAGCAGTAAAATTTTCAGGTATAGAAAATACACGATTTTCCACATGTCCACTGTCGGTAACAATAATAGCAACTGCAGAATCATCCGTTAATGGCACAATAGATAACCGTTTGACCCGATGCTTTCTAACATCTAAGCCTAACATAATAGAGGTATAGTTCGTTAGCTCAGACAAAATGTTTGCTGACTTTCGAATTATTTGCTCTGTCTCTACCATTCTTTCTTCAAAAATAGAACGAATTTGTTTGATCTCATCTTTGGAAATAAGCTGTGGAGTTAATAAATTATCCACATAATAACGATAGCCCTTTTCTGAAGGTACGCGGCCAGAAGAAGTATGTGTTTTCTCTAAGAAACCCATATCTTCTAAATCCGCCATATCGTTTCGAATAGTAGCAGGACTAAAAGGTACTTCCTCCTTCTTCGAAAGTTGACGAGATCCAACTGGCTGAGCAGTTTCAATAAAATCATCTACCGTTACTTGCAATATTAACAATTGCCTGTTAGTTAGCATGATCATCACCTCTGTTAGCACTCATCTATAGAGAGTGCTAATACTCATATAAAACTTATCAAATCTAAAGAAAACTGTCAACGATTAAGTATTAATTATTTTAGAAAATATTGAAATACTTCGTTGCCAACAAATCTTCCTCGATTAGTTAAAAATACGTAATCATTTTTTATTTCTATAAGTTCCTTTTTTAGAAGCTCCTCTATTTCGTTACCGTAAGCCTCGTAAAGACTTTTACCGTACCGTTTTTCAAAATTGGATAGGGAAACTCCCTGGTTCTTTCTAAGTCCGAGGAACATTTCTTCTTCCATTTTCTCTTCATAAGTCACTTCTTTTTGCATCATTACAGGCTTTTCACCTATCTCTAGCTGCTGCATATATTTTTTTAGGGGGCCATGATTAGAATATCTAATACTGTTCACATATCCATGTGCACCTGCTCCCAAACCAATATATTCATCATTATTCCAATACAGTAAGTTATGTTCTGAAGCCTTTCCCTCGTATGAGAAGTTGCTAATTTCATACTGTTTGTATCCATTTCTCTTCATTTCATCCATTAAATAGCCATACATTTCAGCCTCTAAATCCTCTCCTGGTAAGGAAAGTTTGCCTTTTGAAAGGAGATTATAAAATATTGTTTTTGGCTCTACGAGTAAGGAATATGCTGAAATATGAGGAATCTTCAAACGGAATGCCTCCTGGAGTGATTCCTTCCACTGCTCCATGGTTTGATTAGGTAAACCATACATCAAGTCAATACTTATAGAAGGAAACTCCGTCTGTTTTGCGTATTGAATAACATCATAAACGTGATTATTAGAATGTGTTCTTCCTAAGATTTTTAACAAGTCCTGATTGAAAGTTTGCACTCCCATACTTAATCTATTCACACCAAATTTTCGCATTAGCTGCATTTTCTCCAGAGTTAGCTCATCTGGATTTGCTTCCGAAGAAAATTCCTTTACGTGTTCAAGCGGAATATATTGATGTATCAGAGTAAGCAAACGTTCTAACTGTTCAAGCGACAAGGCAGTAGGTGTTCCTCCTCCAAGGAAAATTGTCTCTATCTTAGCTTTCGCTAAATCGTCTTGCCAAAGTGCCATTTCTTTTCCTAACGACTCGATATACTCATCGACTGGCTGATTATGAAAATAAAATTTATTAAAGTCACAATAATTACATATTTGATGACAAAAAGGGATATGTATATACACTCCACGAACCATTCTAAGCCTTCTTTCTATGTTCTTTTATAAAATACGAAGAAGGAGGCAAACAGTGCCTCCTTCCCCATGATATTTATCAAAGCATTAAAATTTCCACGTTTTCAATCTTTGTATACATAAATTATAGCTTATATTCTATGTTCCTTCAAACTATTGAAATTAGCGTACTCGCTAGATGAATTGAGCAAATTATTCTAACTAAGCTATTTGTTTACTTCTTATAGGAAGAATGACTTTAAATAATATGCTCATCTTATAGAAAAAGGAGCTGAAGTTAAATGCTTAGAAAAATCTATTTCACCCTCGGAATACTTATAGCTGGAGTCTCTGTTCCGATTAGTTTATCAACCAATGTAAATGCTCAAGAAGCAGTTCCAGCCTATGCTAAATGGGGGAATCTTGCAGTAAAGGAGACTCAGGCAAAATATCCAAATGCGTCTATTATTGACTACTTGTACGAAGGAAGAGAAACAAAAGAGAATTCAACAATTGAGAGATTTAAGCTCTGGATAAAGGATGGCAGCAAAGAGTTTGGTGTTTTTGTAAGTATTGAATATACTACCTCTACGGGAGAATTGATTAAGATAGAGTTCCAGGAAACTCCCCAATAAATATAAAACCATGGAGAGCTGATACGCCTCTCCATGGTTAGGTTAACGGAAACTTATTTATTTGGCTCATCCATTTTCAGAACTGCCATAAAGGCTTCCTGCGGTACTTCCACAGATCCAACTTGTTTCATACGCTTTTTACCTTCTTTTTGTTTTTCAAGTAGCTTACGCTTACGAGAAATATCTCCGCCGTAACATTTAGCTAAAACATTTTTACCCATAGATTTGATAGTAGAACGAGCTATAATTTTCTGTCCCACTGCTGCTTGAACAGGTACTTCAAACTGCTGTCTTGGGATTAAGGCTTTCAGCTTTTCTACAATAAGCTTTCCACGCTCGTATGCAAAATCCTTATGAACAATAAAGCTTAATGCATCTACTTTTTCGCCGTTCAATAAAATATCCATCTTTTGAAGCTTAGATTCCTTGTAGCCGATAAGCTCATAGTCAAAGGAAGCATATCCTTTAGTGCTAGATTTTAACGAATCAAAGAAATCATACACTATTTCTGAAAGTGGAATTTCATAAATAATATTTACACGTGCAGATGATAGAAAGTCCATTGTAATAAAGTTACCACGTTTACGTTGGCAAAGCTCCATAACTGATCCTACGTAATCTTCTGGAACCATAATAGAAGCTTTTACATAAGGCTCCTCGATGGAGTCAACCTTTTGAACATCTGGCATCATAGAAGGATTATCTACTTTAAGTGTATCACCGCTAGTTAGTTTTACGTTATAGATAACACTTGGTGCTGTAGTAATAAGGTCAATTTTGAACTCTCTTTCAATACGCTCTTGAATAATTTCCATGTGTAATAGTCCTAAGAAACCACAACGATAACCAAATCCTAAAGCTTGAGAGGATTCTGGTTCGAATTCTAATGCAGAGTCATTCAGCTGTAGCTTTTCTAAAGCATCACGAAGGTCATTATACTTTGAATTATCAATTGGGTATAATCCACAGAATACCATCGGGTTCATTTTTCGATAGCCAGCTAATGCCTCTGTAGCTGGATTATCCGCTAAAGTAATGGTATCCCCAACACTTGAATCACCGACATCCTTCATAGAAGCTGTTAAGAAGCCAACATCCCCTACTGTCAGTTCATCACGTTGTGTCGTTCTTGGTGTGAATACTCCAGTCTCAACCACATCGAATTCCTTGCCAGATGACATCATTTTAATGCGGTCTCCCGGTTTAACTGTTCCTTGCATGATTCGGATATAGACAATTACACCACGGTAAGGGTCATAAAGAGAATCAAAAATTAGTGCTTGTAGTGGGGCTTCCGGGTCACCTGTTGGTGCAGGAACCTTCTCCACAATTTGCTCTAAAATCTCTTCTATACCAATTCCAGCTTTTGCTGATGCATGCACAGCTTCAGAAGCATCTAAACCAATTACCTCTTCAACTTCCTTTTTCACACGTTCTGGATCAGCAGCGGGCAAATCTATTTTATTGATAACTGGTAAAATTTCTAAATCATTATCAAGAGCTAGATATACGTTTGCCAATGTTTGAGCTTCAATACCTTGTGCAGCATCGACAACCAATATAGCACCCTCACAGGCTGCTAAGCTTCGAGATACCTCATATGTAAAATCGACATGTCCAGGAGTATCAATTAAGTGGAAAATATATTCTTCCCCATCTTGTGCCAAGTATTTAAGCTGTACTGCATTTAATTTGATCGTAATTCCTCGTTCTCTTTCAAGATCCATAGAGTCAAGCAATTGGTCTTTCATTTCACGAGATGTTAATGTTTTCGTTTTTTCTAAAATACGGTCCGCAAGTGTCGACTTCCCATGGTCTATATGGGCGATAATCGAGAAATTACGGATTTTTTTCTGTCGTGCCAATCTTTCTTCATTATTCATGCATGTTCACTCCTAATTAAACTATTATGAATTATACTATGAAAAGAATGTATATTACAACAACAACAAGCTTAAAACCCTTATATTTCAATGTTTTGAAAGAATGGAGGAATTTCATTCTATGGAAAATTACATTCTTTAATAAGCATAATTGAGGCTATATTGGGCAACAAAAATATATATAACAGGGGCGAATGTACAGGAATGAGTAAGTATTTTATTAGAATTAGGATAACTAACTTTTTCAATCATTAGGTTAACTCACTGAAATTTTCGATCATGTGTTAACAACAAAAATAAATGCACTTCGAGATTATATTATACAAATGTTCTTTTTGGGGTATTCAAAATACAGTTTTAAAATGATTATTATTTTTAAAACTCTTCTTCAACTAAGCACATTTTAGTTGAAGAGAAGCTTTAATTTTGTTTTTAAAAATGTATTTTTAAGACTCTAGTTATCCCCTTTTCTTTTAAAATCACTTTCTTAAGCCTAACTGTCTTCTTTTAGCTAGTGTAGTTCTTCAATGTTGTACACAGTCTTATAATAAATGTGCTTTTCAAAAAATACAGGCAGCTTGACTTCTCTAAACCTCTATTCAAAAATATTTCTTTTTATTAAGAGCTAAATACTTGGCGTAATGAATCGTATTTCTTGCTACGTCTAATTCACTATTAAATATTATTGGAATTCCTGGTCGCCAATTTACTTCAAATAACCATAGTCTTTGGTTTTCATCGATTCCAACATCGATTCCTAATTCATCGAGTGGAGAACCATCGTATAATGCATCAAAATGGTTAGAAAAGCTTAACGAAAAATGCTCAAGTTCTCTTTTAATATTAAACCAGTCATCATTAAACTCTTTTTGCAAAAAACGGTCCAGATAAGCAGTATAACCGCCACTACCTAAATTTGATGTAATACTTCCTAATGGTCCAATACGGGGGTATATCGATGTTATGACCCATTTGCCTTCTCCATTTTTTTGAACATGCAAACGTAAGTCGTATACATGGCCTGATTTTATCTGGCATGATATAAACCTCTGAACTATATATTCTTGTTCTTGGATTTTATGTGATACAAAGTCTAGCAACTCTTCTTTCGTATATATTGAGATTTTGCCCGCGTCATTAATTTTGAATTCATCCTCTTCTTTTTCAATAAAGAGAACACTCTCGCCTTGGTGTCCAGAAGTAGGTTTCATAATAATCTTTGAATATAAATTAATCATATCTAGTAAATCTTTGACACTTGTTAGTTCGAGTGTAGGAATCAGGTATTGTTTAAATTCCTCACCTTTCGTCACCCTTTTATAGACACTCAATTTACTTCCAATTGAATGACTTGTAAATGGGATGCTTTCAGATAAATAGTCGACTATTCTCTCTGCTTTTTTACTTAAAGGATAACTCGCATTATAAATAACGTCTGGAAAAGGGTATTCCTTTTCAATCCACATACCATTTTCATAATATTTACCCATTATTTTTTGGTTTTTTATATCCACTTTCCCTGGTGTAAAGTAAAAAAACTCCACCCCTTCACAACCGAATAGGCGTATGCCTTCTTTACTTTCTCTGGTTCCGCTCTATGATGCATCATACCGATTAAAGTCATGATGTCTTTCTCAACTCCTTTTACAAAATATCACTGATAATTATTATAAAAAATTTATTTTACTTATCACCATTTATCTCCAATTATTATACTTTGACGATTAATTAAATTCGGATTGATGCACTGGATACTGCAAAAATCTTGAACGGATACAATCACATTAATTTGCGTTTTTTCTAAACCATATGGCATGCGTATAGTATCAGTATAATTTCCTTCTATATCAATTGGATATAATAATGATAAGTGGACAATCGAGTGGACTAGGTCTTCAATACGGAAAAAGCAAGTTCTAAATGAGGTTTGACAAGTTGAGGTTATACCGTAAGCAAAATAAGGTTCAGTAGCGTCAGAAGAATTAAAAACAATTGGAATGGTATCGTGAAGTATACCTTTAAAGATTGGTAATTTTGCCTTGACTTGCATTTCGTAGACTGTTTTCAATATGGATTTAATGTTACTGGTTGATTCGCCCTCATATGAGTTTGTTTCTCCGTTACTAATCATTATTATTCACTCCAAAAGTTATACTGGTTCAATATAAAAACGAATTTCTTTTGCGGCCTCTTTCGCAATGCTCATTGCTTCCTCTTTATTGTCTGAAGAAGCCAATACATAACCATAGCGATCGCCCATGAATAGAGGTGGATGGAGTATTTTCCCTTTTTTAGGCTTTATAAAAACTTCGTCTACTCCCGGTAGCCGGGAACTGCGATTTTTTCCTGTGACCTTTATTAATTTCCCTGTAGAATGACTCGTTAAATACTGAGCATACACAAACCTGCTGTATTTTTTTTCGAAGTTAGGCTCTTGTCCTAAAAATATTTTTATTGTCTCTTCAACCAAATTAATTCCATATGCTAGTTCAATTATTCTATTCATTGCGCCACCAGAAATACGAGGATTTATTTCAATTAATTTCCATTCATTATTAATTAATCGCATTTCTAAATGACAAGATCCATTATCCATTTCAAAACGCTCTAAAATCAAACACACAGTTTTATATATATCGTTATAAAAGGCTTCATCCATTTCCCCTAACAAAGAATAACCAGTAACAATAAAACGTTCTAAGAAAGAAATTTCTTGTTCAAGGACTGCAATGATATGAACTTCACCATTGTAAACACAAGCTTCAATCAAATATTGAGGTCCATCTAAATATTCCTCTAATAATACTTCATTACTTCCTTATTTAAATAGATTATTAATGGAGAGAACTAATTCTTCTTCATCTTTGACAAATAAAACATCTTTAGAACCAGATGATACGGGTGTTTTTACAATGAGAGGAAATGACTCTTTTTGTCTATCGATAAAGTCTTCTAAAGAGTCATCTTTTACAATCCTTGCAAAATAGGGGGAGACAGGAAGATCTTTTAATAGTTCACGTGTTAAAAGCTTATCCTCCATTTTCGCTAAAGGTTCCGGGGGCACAGCAGTCAATTCAAATTCTTTTGAGAGTTGAGCCGCTACATGGACGTAAGGATCAATAAAACTCAATATAGCTTCTATTCTTTTCCCTTGTGATTGTATTGCTTTTATATTTTCCTTTAACAAATTATAATTGGTCAATTCAACAAAGACCAATTGATGAACATCGGGAAAATCAGGCCTGTTTTTAAATTGCAATTCCCTATCTGTTAACAATATAGTAAAAAAACCTAGCCTCTCAGCAGCTTTTATTGCCTCCCTACTTGAACCCGATTTATTACTACCTATAAAAATAATGGTTTTCATAATTTTGTATTATCAACCTTTCTAGTGACTTTCTTAGTATCTTTAGTCCTTAAGCAGTTTATTCGATAGCAGCTTGATTTGTTTAGGACAACTTACCTACATATTAAGAATAAATAAATGAAATATTTTAAAGTTAAATTTCATAAACAGCACTTTATCATTAAAATACGAACATTTGTCACTTGGTAGATTGTAGTGACAAGCGCTGACTTTACTGGAAGGAGCGAACAGTTAAGACATAATCAACCGCGAGTGATCTCGACTTACCCTTCCTCTGCATTATTTTTTTAGGGTTACTTAAGACATGTTTATTTGAACTGCCTCTTTTACTCTATACCGATGCACCTAACATAGACCAAAATCTAAATAGAAAATAACAATTATACGACTCTATTTAAAGCCATTTTTAAATCATTACAAGATCATAAAAATTAGTTGGACCATTCTATCAACTTATTTTTTATAACTCCATAAAACGCAAATATAAGAGAATAGCGTACCTCTATGGTAGAACTTATTTAAATTTGTTATTAATGCCTTAGGTTGAGATAGACATACTCTCTCGAATTCTTTTCACTATAGCATCCAAAAAAAGATTCTCTTCCCAAATAACATAAATACCATTTCTTCGTGGTTGTTAATGTTAATATAGAATTATGAAACTAAGAGACCCCACCCACGTTAAGTGAGCGAGGCTATTATCATTTCCCATTTAATTGTTCTAGAACTGCCTTGGATGGTGTTTCATATTTAATATATCCATCCATTTTTGTTACCCAATGGTTATCCCCGACATTATATTGACCCCCATGTAACTCTCGATAATTATAAACCCGATATTCCTCTCCTGGATTTAAAATTCGGACCTCTACTAGCTTTCCCTCTTTTTCTGTCCACAGATTAATGGGCTTCAGAATTGTGAGCTTACCTATTTGACCTTTTTTAAGCTCAGTTTTACCCCACATGATTTTAGCAGTGTCTGTAACTTCCTTATCATCTACCTTAATCAAAGGAAAGATAGGCCTTTGCCCGGCCTTCAATTGAGCAATGGATAAACCTTTGTTATATTGCAAATGCGAGTAATCCTTAAAGCTTGTCCAATCTCCACCCCATTCAAAGCCCATAGACTTTGCGATTTCTGCAACACGTTTCCAATTCTCATTAACTGTCCATATTGATTTGTTTCCGTCATCAGTAACTAAAAAATAATCAATAGCCAGTCCATAATTGTGAATGGACGTCCCTGGGGCAGCATTGGAGATTATACTACCCTTTGAGCCGTATTTTTTGCCATTCCAAATGAAGTTCGGTCTTCCTTGACCATAAATATATGCTTGGTCTTCTTTGGAACGAAATCCAGAGGATATTTGTATATGGATACCTTCACTGTAACAACGTTTTATTAGCTCAATTGTATATTCCTTTAGAGAAGGATGAACAGCTCCCATCCGATTAATGGAGCGTTTTATCAGTTCTTCAAGTGATACCACCATATTTTATTCACCTCAATTCACTTTAAGTTTGTAATCACCTTTTTTTAAAAGGATAGATAGGCTTGCGATTTACAACCATCTGTTAATATAGCTAGCGTAAAAGCATCCCTATATTTATTGTATTCAGCAAAATCTATTAAGTTTAAGCTATTAACGCAACCTATCGAATAATTAGTTTGCTAATTCTAAATTGATTACTTCATAATGCAAAAAACTACATCAAAAGCGACACATTTATTTTCCATAAAAAAATACCGAGAACACTTGAGTTCACGGCATACTTTTATCTATATGTTTTTCTTAAGATCCATTATGGGATGAATTTCAAACTGGTGCCTCATTAGCCCTTTCAACTTTTAAATATAGCTAAGCAATTCCACTACGCTAAGATACTACTTGTTCATTAAGAATATTTGAAATAGCTTTCGCTAATATAGCAATTGACCTATTTAACTCCACTTCTGTACTGTCAATTCCACCAAGCTCAATGAGCGCAGAGTTTTTATTGAGATCCTGATTATATACTCCATCTACACCATCACCGACTTTAACAGTTACTTTCCTAGCAATTCCCGGAACCAATGTATTTAGCTCTTCTGTTAACTTATTTGCTAGCTGGAGATTCCATTTATAATTTTCATGTTCTCCTCCAACGACAAACATAAGCTTGGCATAGCTCTCTTCTCCCACCTGTAAAGTAGTGGTTGCAGCCTTTGCAGAGTCTCTATGAATATCTAAAATAATATCATAGTTACTTTGGGATAATGCATCTTTCACAAAAGGTCTTACAGAATTATAGTTTTTAGTTTCAGATGGATTTTCAAGTGAAAGGAATTCTGTTTCTACTTGATGAAAAGCAAATTGAGCCGTAATTTGTTCTTGAAAGTTAGTAATATTCTTTTCTTGATGATATATCTCGATCTTTTCTCCACTGGCAGCTAATATTGGTTTAAATGCTTCTTGCCAATGTGTAAAATAGACGAAAGCTTTTCGAGGTGGCAAAATTTCTGCTACCGTTTGTGTCTGAGTAACAGGGGGTGTTTCAATTTGCGCTGCATATACAACAGGTATTTCCTCTTTTTTCTTTTCAGTTACTTTTTCCGTTGTCGTTTCGGTCATAAGAGGTGTTTGGATTATTGCAATGATGATAGGGGCTAAAAATAAGAGTAATAAAATGCTAGTCAGCTTCTTTAAGGTATTAGTCATAGGTTCCACTCTCCTCACACAATCGTATGAGAAGAGAAGGAATTTTAGAACGACCTATTTACTTGTAATCCATGTTTCAATGCCTGTGGAAAGCATATATGCATACTGTTCTACCCATAAATCAGTTTCTTTTGGTGTAACAAATAAAGAAGGATTTTTTCCAACAAAAACTTCCTCAAATAATTGTCTTTTCTCTTCAGTAGACCAACCAACCCATTCTCCAAAAATAGGCTCAAGCACTTTTTTATCGATGTTTGTCTTATTTGAAACCATTGGAGTAACAGATAGGGCAGAAGAAGGTTTTCCCTTCTCCTCCACGCGTGCTGCCACGTGATGAATGACTTGCTCAACTGCATCTGCATATAACACTGGACCGTCTACAACCATTGGTACTCCAATTGCTGTAACAGGAACACCATAAACTTCCTTTGATATTTCCTTGCGCTGGTTTCCTACACCAGAACCAGGGTGTATACCTGTATTTGTAATTTGTATAGTCTTACAAAGACGTTCGCTATTTCTTGCAGCTAAAGCATCCATCACAAGAATAAGATCAGGCTTAAATGCTTCGCTTATGGCACTGACAAAATCGCTTGTCTCAAAACCGGTTTGACCAGTTACACCTGGAGCATACATAACAACTTTCACTTTTTCATTATTAGTCAAAGAAGAATTTTGTAGGTATTCAATTGCTTTTGGTCCAATAGCATCGGGTGTAACTGTCGCATTTCCAAGTCCAATTATTAATATTTTGGATTCATCTGTTAAACTAAACTCTTTATGCATATCTCGAAGATGATCAATGAAAGTCCTCGCTATGTTTTCAAAACTCTTCTCATCGTGTGGACTAAGGGTCAGATCAGTCAAGGTAATATACTTCCCTTGTTTCTTACCAATCTGTTTTTCACCTTCTTCGTTCACTTCAATGGAAGTAATAAGTACCGCTCCATTGCGACCCTCATCAAATTTAATACCTTCTGAATTGTCTAATTTAGCTTTCTGACTTTCTGTACGGTGTTTCACCATTTCTTCCGATTCATCGATTAAATCTGTTCTTCCCCACATTATAATCACCTCTAAAATAGTTTGTTCAAAGTGTCAAGTAAATATTCTTTGCATTTATATATTGCAATTTGTTTTTTCGTTTGTTAAAATAATGCTTGTTGTATAAACTGTTACCAACAAAAAAATGTATCATCTCAGACCTTATTAGGAGGTGAAAGGTATGCCAAACATTAAATCTGCAATCAAGCGTGTTAAGAAAAACGAGACTTTAAACGCTCAAAATGCAAAAGCAAAATCAGCTATGCGTACTGCTGTAAAAAAAGCTGACACTGCTGCACTTAATAACGATGAAAACGCAAAAGAACTTATTAAAACTGCAATTCAACAAGTTGAAAAAGCAGCTTCTAAAGGTTTAATTCATAAAAACGCAGCTTCTCGTAAGAAAGCTCAATTAATGAAAAAAGCGTAATAAAAAAAGACTGATCCGAATTCAAACTCGGTCAGTCTTTATTTTTTGCTTTTTTATATTTATTATTCGACAATTAGTTTGATTTCAAAAATCTATATTCTTGAGAATTAGATGACATGTGCTAAAAAACAAGATTAGCGTTTGGAGCAGGCCAAAACCAGACAGATTCTACTACTTCAATAAAAACAATTCTAAAATACGATCTCTATTTGTACTTAAAGTTTTCAACTGAAGATCAACAGTAGCTAAATCATTTAATGTGTGAATCAACTTCTCCTCTTGATGAAGTAATGGATTATCGAACAATAGCTTCACACGATAAGGATGTACCTTCAATTGAGTGGCAATTTGTTGGGCATGATAGCCTTTTTTCTTCAAATGGCTTACTTGTATCATTAATCTCACCTGAGTAGCTATAAGCGCATTTAACTTTAAAGGGTCTTCTTTTCGCTTCAATAAGTCATGATAAATCTCAATTGCTTCACTTTTTCGGCCTGCTAAATAAGCATTCCCCAGTGTAAAAACATCCTCTTCAAGGGTACGAACCAGTAATGACTTAACAGTTTCCTCATCGATTTCTTGTTCCTCGCCAATAAAAGTGGCAATTTTAGAGATTTCCGTTTTTAAGTGAACTAAATTTGTTCCTCCATTTTCAATTAAACGGTTTACCGCTTCCTCTGATATACTTTTCCCTTCATTTGAAGCTTCATGTAAAACCCAGCTTTTTAAATCATGATTTTGTAAACTCATTGCCTCTATTACATTAGAAGCCTGCTTCATCGCCTTTGTGATTTTCTTCCGTTCATCCAGCTTCTCATACGGAGCTACAAAAACTACTATAGCGGAGGGAGAAGGATTTTTTAGCCAGTTCTCCAGCAATGCCGTATCATGAATGATTTTCTCTTTTCCCTTTTCCGTAGCTTTTAAGAAGAATGTATTTTTCGCGATAATTAATTTTTTATCTGAGAAAAAAGGAAGTGTGTCTGCCTCATATAAAACTTGCTCTACATTGCTTTCCTCTAAATCAAAGTAGATAATCTCTGGCTCTCCTTCATCCTCAAGTTTATTTTTCAATTTTTTTATAGTTTCTTCTATGAAATATGCTTCTGTTCCGTATAATAAATATACATTTGAAATATTTCCTTTTGAAATTTCCATCCACTTTTCTGAAATCATGTTGGTGCTCCTTACTACTTTTAGATATATATATTATAGCGTAAATATGGTGAAAACTTTGTGACATTATATAATTAAAGGGAAATAAGAAAGTTTGTGTGTAGATTTTTTGAGCACTATCCTTTATAATTATGTGGAAATAGGAGGGTTAACAATGAATGAATTTGAACAAAATGTACAGTCGAAACGTAATGACGCAATCGACTCTGGCGTAGGTTTTGTAGTCTCCTTTGGATTTTTTGCCATTATGTTTATTATTGCAGTAGTTATCGAGTTTGTTTCTCGATAATACACGAGAAGGGTTTTGTCTTTCACAGACAAAACCCTTTTCTCTTTCAAATTTTAATGAGTAGAAATAGTTACTTCTCCCTCTTTTGATATAATTATCTCTATAGCTCCATCTATACCGGTCTGCAAAAATGGAATTTTTAAAGTATGCAATCGTTCCAAAACTTCAGAATGCGGATGCCCATATCTATTGTTAAAGCCTGCTGAAATAACTGCCAAATGAGGATTAGCCACTTCCAAAAAAGTTTGCGTGCTAGATGTTTTACTACCATGATGTCCTAACTTAAGTACAGTCTGATCCTGGAGGATGTCAGGATAAGCAGAACTTAATACTATTTCTCCCTCTCTTTCTAAATCTCCAATAAAAAGCCCTTTAAAATAATCGTTACTCATAGATAAAACTAATGAATCATTATTTCCTTCATATATGTTATCCATCGGATATAAATAAGATAGGTTATAGTAAGAAGATTCAATTCTCTCACCTGTAAATTTTTCTATGACAGGTATTTGCTTTAAGTTTATTTCCTCTCTTAAATCATGCATAATAGCTTTTTCATAGGAGCCAGGTGTAATGTGTATTTCTCCAACTTTAACTTCTTGAAGCACCTCCTCGGCGCCCTCCATATGATCTGCATCTGCATGTGATAACACCATTGTATCAATTTTCCTTATCCCTCTTCCCTTTAAAAAGGGAACAACAACTTGTCTTCCAACCTCGTACTTATTATTAGACTCTTTCCAAGCCTCTTGGTCGAATCTAAGCACACCTCCAGTATCTATCATAATGACTGCTTCTCTATAAGGCATTTCAATAACAATAGAATCTCCTTGTCCTACATTTAAAAAGGTAATTCGAGTCGAAGAATCTAAATATGGCGCTAGTTGCAATAAAATGATTGGGGTAAAAAGAACGAGCAAGCCATTCTTTATAGATTTCATTCTTTCCAATTGAATAAAAAAAGTAATGACACTCACATATGCTATTACTACATACCAAACTTTCGGTTGAATAGGATTCCAAACCTGATATGGAAACGATCCTATATAGAGGATAAAATCGTCCAGTAATAGGCGAATTGGTTCGTAGAATAAAAAAACAAGATTACATATAGATGGAGAAAGAAAGGTGATTAAAAGTAAAATAATATTGATAGGAAGTACAATAAATGAAAATAGAGGGACAAACAAAAGATTGGCTATAAAAGAGGATAGAGAAATTTCGTTGAATTGATATATTAAAATAGGATAAACTATAAGCTGACAAACAGCTGTTAAGATAAATGATTGAGTTATATAAGAGCGCCCTAGTTTTAACATGCTCGCGGAAAATATTAAAGAAAAAGCAGCTAAGTAGGATAGCTGAAATCCTACTTGATAAATTATCCATGGAGAATAAAGAAGAAAACCAATAAAGCTATAAGAAAATGCGTCAGAAATGACAAGCTTTTTTTTGAAAAGACCGCTTATTAAAAGAATTTCTGTCACAGATACCGCCCTCCACACTGAAGGCGCTCCACCAGCAATAAGCCCATAAAGCGGTAAAACAATGATTAATAACCAATTAGCTGTTTTTCTTCGTACTCCGAGACGTATTAATACTTCATGAAGAAGTAGCACTACTAATGCTACATGGAGGCCTGAGATAGCAAATAAATGAGTTATTCCTAATGTTTGATAGGCATCTTGAAGTTCAGGTGGCATACTTTCTCTACTGCCAATTAATAGAGCCTCAGCCTCCGCTTGAAGAGAATTTGGAAAGGTCCTTTGAATATGCTGCTTAATCCTATATCGTTGCTCAGCCATATAAACTCGAAAACTATATTTTTTACTTACCAGCTCGTATTCATCAATATTTAATTGACCAACCGCTCCATGGCTTTTTATATAAGATTCCATGTCAAACGCATATCGATGAGCTAGGGGTTGATCCAACGGTGAGTTAGCCTTGACTTGAAGCTCCCATCCAGTTAGAGAATAGTTTGAGAAAAAAACCTTGTCCTGCTCATCTGATATTTTAAGCTGTACATACCACTTTTGACCGGAATCAGAAGCTGCAAAACCTCTTATAAAGCCACCATTAATACGATAATTATCTGTCCATGTGATAGTGTTTACATCGTTTTTAGTTATATTTTCAGGATTAACGAGTTCTACAAGGAAAAATGTACAAATCCCAATAGCTATTATACTAGAAGATAAAAGAATAGGAATTTGCTTATAAAGAAACCAGTAAAATAGGATTACAAAAAAGAACAATAGCCATGTCGATTCAAAAGCAGCTATAGTGGCCAGTAAAATCGACATTGCAAAATATATTACATTACCTCGGATTGCTCCAATCCAAATAATTCAGCCACCTTCCTTTCATATGGCAATAATTCTTCTTCACTTGCGCCCTTCTCCTTAAGCTTTACAATTAGCTCCATATATAGGTTTACCTTTTCATCACTCAAAAAATCAATTTTGCGTTCATCGAAAGGAACATGAATAATTTCTACTCCAGCTTTGTTAAGTAATTCAATCGCATAGTCGTTGTTTTTATAGTCTTGTGCATAATATAATCTTGAAATGCCTGCTTGAATAATCGATTTTGTACATGGTAAACATGGAAAATGAGTAACATATAAATCTGCGCCGCCTACAGTAATACCGTATTTTGCGCATTGTAATAACGCATTCATTTCAGCGTGTACTGTTCTAACGCAATGATTGTCCACTACATAACATCCATGATCAATACAATGTTCTCCACCAGAGATTGAACCATTATAGCCTCCAGCCATAATACGTCTATCTCGAACAATCGTTGCTCCAACTGCTAACCGAGTACATGTACTTCTTAAAGCAAGTAAATGGCTTTGTGCCATGAAAAATTGGTCCCAAGTGATTCGCTCCATATAAATACCTCCCATACTAGTACTTCTTTAAGTTTAGTGCTTTAGTGGCTAAACTTCAATATGGTCATTTAATTCACTTTGATATGGGGTTCTATTTTCTCAAAAGTCTTCTGACCTATTCCTGTCACCTTTAACAAGTCTTCTTTTACCTTAAAGCCCCCACTCTCCTCTCTATAGGTAATAATAGCTGCAGCCTTAGATGGGCCAACTCCTGGGAGAGTAGTTAAACTTTGTACATCTGCTTTGTTAATATTAACTAATTGGTCAGAAGAATTGGATGAGGAGATGTTAAATGAGTCTTCCATTACTTCACCTAACTCAGGAACATAAATAATCATTTCATCCTCCACTTTTTGAGCGTGATTAATCATTTTACTATCACTTTCTGGCTTATAACCTCCAGCAAGTGAGATAGCCTCTAAAACACGGTCACCAACTTCTAGCTCATAGACTCCAGGCCTTGAAACAGCGCCCTTAATCTCGACAAAAATAGTGGTATTCTCTTCGTATTCAGTTGTTTCTTCTTCAGGGAAATTAGATTTAGTTAATAGGGAAGGTTGAATTTCCTCAGCGGAGGGGTTTGCTGAGTTAAATTGCTTTTGGATTAAAATAAACAGGAGAAAGGTTAAAACTATTATTGGGAGCAGAAATTTCTTAATGTGTATCAATTTAAATTTGGAATTCAATGCAATCATCCTCTTTCGAAAAGAGGTAAATATATGGAGTTATACAAAATATACTAAATTTACCTCTTTTTGAAAAGTATTATTTTATTGCATGAATAAAATACCGCTCTACTTCATCCTCTGACTGTTCGCCAAAAATAGAGGTTGAAACAGAGACGTTAGAAAACCCACTCTTTTGGAGTAAGTCGAAATATATTTCTAAAGGGTGGCTGCGCTGATAATGAGATTCCTCAAATCGCTCATAGTAGCCAGATTCTCCACGTACAAAAAAGGTTATATCATGATAGATAGAATGAGCTTCCTCGCCTTGCTCTGTATGCCAAATATATGCCACCTGGTCATCCTCGTAAGTAAAAGGTCCTTCTGGGAATATATTATCCATTTTAAATAATGAGTGGATATCAAAAAACAATTGACCTCCATCATTTAAACAATCATACACTCGAGCAAAGGTCTGTTCTGTCTCTTCTAAGGTCTCTAGATAGTTGATAGAATCTATAGCTATTACTGCTATATCTGCATCGTTTATCCCATCTATCTCAGCCATAGATTGGCACAAAAAAGAAATGTTAACGTTTTCCTCAAGGCTTCTGTTTTGGGCTACAGTCAGCATTGATTCAGATAAATCAATGCCGATAACCTCATAGCCAGCTTTTGCAAACTTTACACTTAGTACTCCTGTGCCGCAGCCTATATCAACTAGTCGTTTATTTTCCGAAACTGGTGCTTTACCCTGCACCCATTCGGCGTACTTGTCATATGGTATATCTGACATCAACGAATCGTAGATAAAGGCAAACTGATCATAAGTAGACATTAAGCATCTTGCCCTACTTCGATCATAGGAGCATCTCCCCATAGGCGCTCTAGGTTGTAATAAGAACGCTCATCCTTGTGAAATACGTGAGCTACTACATCGCCCATATCCACTAATACCCAACGTGCTTCATCAAAGCCTTCCATGCGTTTAACGTTGTATCCTTCTTTGCTCGCTTGGTCAAAAAGTTCCTTTGCAATCGCTTGAACTTGACGATCAGAGTTAGCGTGGCAAATAAGAAAATAATCAGCAAGTAATGATACTCCTTGCATATTTAATATAACAATATCCTCTGCTCTTTTGTCATCGGCAGCTTTATAAGCAATCTCGACTAATGTTTTGTTTGAAGTCATTCTTTCACTTTTCCTCTCTTTTGTATCAAGTCATTATAACAATGAAATGAATCCGGAAAAACCGGCTGTCTTTTTTTTATTAGAAATGCCATACTATGCTGCACACAACTTAGCATGCCCTCTTCTAGGTCTATATTCGCTATTTTTCGTAAATCCTCTACTCCTGGAAAATTACGACTAGGTTCTATCATATCGGAAATATAAATTATCTTCTCTAAATCAGACATTCCAGCTCTGCCAGTGGTATGAAATTTTATGGCATTTAGTATGTCCTCATCATCGATATTAAATTCTTTTTTCGCTACGTAGCTTCCTACCGGAGCATGCCATAATTCATGGTGAAATTCTAATAATTTTGCATCCATGTTTTCAGATATGATTATACTTTTCAACCACTCTTTTTCGGCATATTTCACACTGTCATGTAAAATCCCGGCAATTTCTGCTTTTTTTGTATCTGCTCCGTATTTATCCGCTAGTTCAATAGCAGTTTCTGCAACACCTCTTGTATGGATATAACGTCGCTCCGGCATACGATTTTTCATTTGCTCTAGAATGTGTTCAAATCTCATAAAGCTTCTCCTTTTCAATGTAATCTCTTACGTTATCCGGGAGAAGAAACCTCGTTGTTTCTCCGTTCTCCAAACGTTTTCGTATGACAGTAGAAGATATATCGATTTGGGGTATATCTATTGTAGTAATAGGATATGCAGTCGCTATAGAGGTGCTTGGTCTTGCAACACCAACAAGTTGAACTATTTTTAATAGCTCGTCTATACGATGCCATTTTGGTAAATATTCTACCTGGTCCCCACCAATGATGAAATAGAAATCAGTATTTGCTTCCCGTTCTGCTAAAATTTTCATAGTGTCAAATGTATAAGAGGTTCCACCTCGAATAAGCTCTATTTTTTCTATAGCCAGATAAGCAATATCAGTAACAGCAATTTCTAGCATTTTTAAGCGTTGTTCAGAGGTAATGCGTATATCTTTTGACTTATGAGGGGGAATTGCATTTGGCATTAGTCTCACTTCATGTAAACCCAGTGCATGAAACACTTCGTTAGCAATGATTAGATGGCCAATATGTGGAGGATTAAATGTTCCTCCCAATATCCCTACTTTTTTTTTCATGCCTTACTCGCTTTAGGAAGCTCAATTCGTTTATTGTTTTTAGAAGGCTTATAAAGAACTACCGTTAAACCAATTAACTGAACAAGCTCTGCTCTAGCACCTTTTGCAAGAGCTTCTGCAACTTCTTGCTTTTCATCCTCACAGTTTTGTAAGATACTGATCTTGATCAATTCACGCACTTCTAAAGCTTCACTTATTTGCTTTGTCATTGCATCATTAACGCCACCCTTACCTACTTGGAATATTGGTGAAAGGTGATGCGCTTGACTACGTAAAAATCTTTTTTGCTTACCTGTTAACATATTATCCTCCTAATTGCTCTGTCAATCGTTGAATCATATCATTGGTATTCGGATAACTTCCGTTCCAATATGAAAAGGCTAGGGCACCTTGATGTACAAGCATACCTAGTCCATTAATTGTTCGAACATTATATTTTTCTGCTTCCTCTAAAAAAGGGGTAACTAAAGGATTATATACAATATCAGCAACAATTGCATTCTCTTTTATCCCCTTTAAATTTATGGGAAGCGTTTTAGTGTTATTTTTCATGCCAAGAGGTGTAGTTTGAATCACAATATCAAATGTTTGCAATTGTTCCTCTGCCTCTTGAAAAGTTATAGCTTGTCCAAATTGGAGCTCTTGTACGAGTTTTTCTGCGTTGGTTTTCGTACGGTTCGCAATAGATAGTTTTTGATAGCCAAGCTGCTTAAAGGCATAAACGATACCTCTCGCTGCTCCTCCCGCACCAAGAATTAATATACGATTTGTGTTCTCGGTCTGGCCCAAAGAACGTATAAATCCTAAGCCATCGGTATTATAGCCTACAAATTGTCCACTCTCTGTTTTTACTACTGTATTAACTGCACCGATTCCTACGGCTGACTCATCTATTTGGTCCAAAAAAGGAATAATTGCCTCCTTATATGGCACTGTAACATTCCAACCACTACAGCCTAGTAGCTTTAAAGATTGTACAGCCTGCTCAAGCTTTCCATCCTCGACTTGTATGGGAATATAGCTAGCATTAATATTTTGTGACGAAAGCCAATAATCATGCATATATGGAGATAACGAATGAGCAATCGGATTTCCTATAACTGCAAACCATTTCTTCATAGTATTTCCCCCTATATAAGAGATGGACGAATGGACACTTCTACTCCTGCAGGTGCATGAGCCGCTACAATTACTCCACCTTTTTGCACAGTAATCCATCCAAGTCCTGAAAACACGATATCTGTTTTGTCTTCTTTAATCTTGAATTCATGGCGAACTAATGGAGGTAGTAAATCTGTAAACTTCTCCGAAGGAGGTGACAATAACTCTCCTCGATGCTCTTTCCATAAGTTTTCAGCGTTATCCAGCTTAGTACGATGAATTGGAATATCATTTGCTATATAACAAGTAAATGCTGAACGATCGCCTTTAATAAAATCGAAACGGGATAATCCACCCAAATAAAGAGTTTGCTCGTTATTAAGCTGAAAAACTTTAGGCTTTATTTCTTTTTTAGGCGTGATGAATTTAAGTTCAGTCGGATCTAAGTAATGAGCCATTTGATGATGATTAATAATCCCCGGCGTATCATAAAGTGCTTTTTTGTCATCCAAAGGTATTTCAATCATATCTAAAGTTGTTCCGGGAAAATGTGACGTAGTGATTACTGCATCTTCTCCAGTGGCCTGCTTAATAATTCTGTTAATAAAAGTAGACTTCCCGACGTTAGTACATCCTACAACATAGACATTTTCACCTTTACGATAATGTTCAATTGCGTCCATAGCTTCAGGCATTCCCGTACCTTTATGAGCACTAACAAACAAAACGTCGATCGGAGAAAGGCCTGATTTCTTAGCTTCTTGTTTCATCCAATTGATTACTTTATTTTTCTTAACTGATTTAGGTAATAAATCTGCTTTATTTGCGACTAATAGTATAGGGTTGTTCCCGACAAAACGATGTAAGCCTGGTAGCCAGCTTCCGTTAAAATCAAATATATCAACAACTTTAACAATCAAACCTTTTTGCGTGCCTAAGCCATTTAATATTCTTAAAAAGTCATCGTCAGTTAATGATACAGGCTGTAATTCATTGTAATTCTTTAATCGAAAACAACGTTGGCAAATAATATCTTCTTTTTCTAGGGATGAAACAGGAGCGTATCCCGGATCTCCTACAACTTCGGTTTGGATAACTGTTCCACAACCGATACACTTTGGTGCTTCTGTCACGCTTCTTCCTCCCATGTAACTTGTCCTTTTTTGTCCAAGTAACTAAAAATTCTTCTTTCAACCATCCGGTTAAACTTGGTAACAAATCCATCTGATTTTGCAACCGGTATTACTAAAATAGTATGGAGCTTTTGTCTATTTCCTCCGAAAACGTCTGTTAAGAGTTGGTCTCCGATAACTACAACCTCCTCTTTTTTTACAGACATTATACTCAGCGCATGACGAAAAGCCTTTCCTAAAGGCTTTCTCGCTTTATATATAAAAGGAATCCCTAATGGGTCTGCGAACGATTTCACTCGTAATTCATTGTTATTTGAAACAATGGTTACTTGAATTCCAGCTTCTTTCATCGCAGAAAACCATTCAATTAGTTTAGGGGTTGCATCTGGACGATCCCATTCTACTAATGTGTTATCCAAATCTGTAATAATTGCTTTAACACCTTTTTCCTTCAACATTTCAGGTGTTATATGAAATACACTTCTAACGAACTCACTTGGTATAAAATTTGAATACAAAGACGAACACTCCAATTCGACACTTTTTCTTTAACGATTATAGCATATTTGCGACTTTCTCACCCATTTGAACAAACTTTCCTGGACCAATTTCTTTGGAGAACTCGATACTGCCTTCTTGAAACAATAAGACAACAGTCGAGCCAAAGGAAAAATATCCCACTTCCTCTCCTTTTCTCCATTCGGTGCCTTTGTTTGTTAGTTCGATGGAATTCACAAACATAGCCCCCACCTTAACATGGAAGCAGTGCTTTTCATTGGGCATCTGGAGCTCAGTCAACAAACGATAGTTTCCACTAATTGTTTCCTTTCCATATGCTAAGCCCCATTTGTTGACTGGAAAAGATTTCTTTCCTAGCAAATATTGCCGAGTAACCTTACCGTCTACCGGGGCATGAATGCGATGATATTCAGCAGGACTAAGATATAAGATCATAAACTTACCATTCTCATATTCTTTACCTATTTTTGTGGAGCCGAGCATATCATAAAGCGTATACGCTTTTCCCTTAACATGAAAAATTCCATCATACGTTATATCACCAAAAGTTTCAATGGTTGCGTCGACAGGGCTTATTATTCCAGACTCACTTTGATCTATCATTCTACTATCTTTTTTTAATGAACGAATAAAAAAATCATGTAATGTCAAAAATTCATGGACATGACATGGTATTTCATCTATATCTATATTAAAATATTTAATGTAAGCGGGTATAACTTTTTTGCTAAGATTAGACTGGGCAAAACCTTTGATTAAAGATGATGACCATCTACCATTTGTTAATTCAATCATAGATTGGTATAATTTTTCTTTCATTTTGGTCTCCCTATAAAGATTTACTTACAATTTTTGTTTACTCGAAGTATAATGAACAAATATGTTATTTGTAAAGGAGTGATTTGCAATGTATTTACAAAATGCTATGACTCAAACATTAAAAAAACTGAAAACACAAGCTGCCAATATGATTACGATTGGCAATCTAGCGTTTGGTGGAGCAGCTATTATGGCTACAGTAAATGAATACTACTCTTTTAGCGTATTATTTATATTTATAGCAGGTTTATTAGATCGTTTTGACGGAATGGTAGCTAGGAGATTCAACTTGGAATCCGAGCTAGGCAAACAATTAGATTCTATGAGCGATATTATTTCTTTTGGAATAGCACCCGCACTTTTAATGTACTCATTAGTATTACAAAATTTTAGTGTTGCAGGAATGATTATAACTGTTATATACATCGCGTGTGGAGCTTTTAGATTGGCACGCTTCAATATTTCAGAGTCAAATGGATTTTTTACAGGTCTTCCGATTACCGTAGCCGGAGTTATTCTGACTCTTTCCTATTTTGCAATCGACTTAGTTCCACCTGTTACCTTTATGTTCTTATTTATTATACTTGCACTTTTAATGATTAGCACTTTTACATTGAGAAAAGTTTAATACAATTTCAAGAAATAATATTTTCTAGAAGCGACTGCAAATGCAGTCGTTTTTTTCATATTTTGTCGGATTTGCACATATATTGAATGTATAACTAGATGGAGGTGAAAAAGATTTCTGGTCTTCTAACCGCATTTATAAACATTGTCATCGATTTGCCACTTGTGCTAGGGTATTTGAAAGGGCAGGCGTTCCATCAACCACTCTCCCCGGAAGAAGAACAAGTAATGATTCAACGTTTTCTAGATGGAGACCTTACAGCAAGAGATGAACTAATAGAGCGTAATATGCGTCTTGTAGCGCATGTAGTAAAAAAATTTCACCCTAAACACGAGCTTTTAGACGACTATATATCAATAGGAACAATTGGTCTGATGAAAGCCGTAAATAGCTATACACCTACCAAAAAAACAAAATTAGCTACTTATGCAGCACGCTGTATTGAAAATGAGATTCTAATGTACTTACGTTCATTAAAAAAAGTACAAAAGGATATTTCTTTACATGAGCCAATCGGAATGGATAAGGATGGTCATTCCTTAGAAATAACTGATTTACTGCAAGGGCTAGACAAAAGCTCTGACGAACAGCTTGTTGAAGAGGAGGATACAAATCGATTATATAAACACTTATCTCAGTTAGAAAAACGAGAGCTTGATATCATCGTGCGTCGGTATGGACTATTAGGTCATGAGCCGATGACACAAAAAGAGATTTCCAAACAATTAAAAATATCCAGAAGCTATGTCTCACGAATAGAAAAGCGTGCACTCGTCAAATTATATCAATATTATGTTCATGAAAAAAACTCTCTTGATGCATCAAACACCAAAAGAGCTTAGAGGAACTTAATCTTCACTTGTTTCTGCAATCATTACAAATGCTAAAACAGCTGTAACTAAAACAGACATAGCCATAATAAAAACCATTTGATCTCCCCCTAGACTGATGTGAAAGCGTTTTGATACCTTCATCATAGCATATAATGGAAATGCAAATTATATGTATTCTATGCCTTAGTTTGTCAAAATAATGACAACTTAAATGTTCCCAATTACTTGTAATACTATTTCTGTCGAATGCTTTGCTGCTACAGGTAAAAACTCATCAAAACTGATTGATGATTCTTTACCGGCAATGTCAGATAATGCACGAATTACCACAAAAGGCACTGAAAATTGGTGACAAACCTGTGCAACAGCTGCCGCTTCCATTTCACACGCTTTCATCTTAGGAAAGTAGTTTCGAACAATTTCAACTTTGTCTGGGTTATGCATAAATGTATCACCTGTCGCAATTAAGCCAGTAGCTGCTTGGTGTTCACCAATTTCATTTACAGCATCTTCTGCAAGCTTCATTAAACGCTCATCGGATTTAAATGCAGGTGGTAGCTGAGGTACTTGTCCTATTTCATATCCAAAAGCAGTAACGTCTACGTCGTGATATCTCACTTCATCTGAGATGACTATTGCTCCTACTTCTAGATGAGGGTCATATCCACCCGCTGAACCTGTATTGATCACATAGTCGGGCTTATACTCATTCAAGAGAATAGCTGTAGACATCGCTGCATTTACTTTACCAATTCCACTTTTCAACAATATAATCTCATGATTTTTATATGTACCAGTTGTAAATTCACTATTTGCAATTTCTTTAGTCTCTGAATTCTCAATCGTATTTCTTAATAGTTCCACTTCTTCTTCCATTGCTCCGATTACTGCAATCTTCATAATAATAACCCCTTTCAAAAAGTACTTCTTTTAAAGTAAAGGAGAGCGGCACTTTAGTCAAGTACCGCTCCCAATTTATAATGTTATTTTACAGCTTTGAGCTTTTCTTTTTTAGTTGGCTTCCATCCCTGTCCTTCAACCCATTCTAACGATATTCGATAAATTTCAGAACCATCCTTAGATGTAACAGTTCCTATAGACTTTTGAGGGCTACCTCCATTGCCTAGGAATTTAACATACATACTAGAAGGATCTAAGTTTGCAGCGTAAGCTAGAGCATCGACCTTTTCCTTCCAATCTACCGAATCCTTGTCATAGCTTGAAACATGTTCACCCGCTTGTGACGTGCCGATGGGCTCCCAGGACGAGTCTACCATAACAGATTCAACATTGGGATCTCCTGATTCTTCTGTCGTTACAAGAGAGCTATTGGTAGAAGAATCTGGTTCATTAGCTGAATCATTGTCTTCCGTTGTGGGCTCATTTTGTTCACTATCTTCTTCAATTTCTTCCGTAGTCAATTCTTTATCTTGTTCTGGCACTTCTTCAGAGTCTTTGATATCTGAAACAGATTCAGTATCCTCTTTCCCTGTTGCACTGTTGTTTTTGTCATCATCACTTGTCACTAAATTAACTATAACTACAATAATTAACAGAAGTACTATTCCGATTAACACATTCAAAATTGTATTGTTTTTTTTCTTTCGATTGTTTAAGCGCGAATTAACTCTTTGGTTTTGGTCTGGCATACTCTTCCTCCTTTTAAAGATAGAGAACTATAATTTAATAGACGCGAATAAAAGGTTTAAGTTTCATTTTAATTACCCACTTTTGTCTATCAACTTTAATACTATCAAGACGGCAAAAAAGGGGCAAACATAAATTGTTTACCCCCTCTTGTATAAAATATCTTCCAATTATGAAATAGAGATGATTTCTACGTCCATTTCTCCACCCGGAGTAATGATTTTCACTTTATCTCCAGTGCTCTTTCCTAAAAGGCCTTTAGCAATTGGTGAATCGTTTGAGATAAGTCCTTCTAAAGGATCGGCTTCTGCAGATCCAACGATTGTATAGCTTTCTTCATCACCATCTGGTATTTCAACGAAAGTAACCGTTTTTCCTAAAGAAACGATATCATTATTGCCTTCCTCTTCGATGATAACAGCGTTTCTTATCATGGATTCAATGGTAGAAATTCTTCCTTCTACGAATGCTTGGTCTTCTTTAGCAGAATCATATTCTGAATTCTCAGATAGATCCCCAAAGCTACGAGCAATTTTAATACGTTCTACTACTTCTTTACGTTTTACCGTTTTCAATACTTCTAGTTCTTCTTCTAGTTTAAGCTTACCTGCAACGGTCATCGGAAATTGTTTCTCAGTTGACACTTCCATACACTCCTTTAAATACCCTCTTTATAAACATACATTTCCTATTCATATGCATTAAGTTAATTTGATATGAATTTAATGAAATATTTGTAAATCTTTCATCATCATATTATACAATAGCATTAGTTTCAAGAATAGTTTTTATTTTTGTAACCATTAAATCGATGGCCACCTCATTTTGACCACCTTCAGGGATGATTACGTCTGCATATCTTTTAGTTGGTTCGATAAATTGATTATGCATCGGACGAACTACCGTTAAATATTGCTCTACTACAGATTCTACTGTACGGCCTCTTTCATGAATATCACGTAATATTCTTCGAATAATGCGTAAATCGGAATCTGTATCTACGAATAACTTTATATCCATCAAATTTCTTAAACGCTCGTCCTCTAACACTAAAATTCCTTCTAAAATGATAACATCCTTTGGCTCGATTAAGATTGTTTCACTTGATCGAGTATGCTGAGCATAATCATAAATTGGTTTTTCAATAGCTTTGTCGTTTAACAAATCGTTTACATGCTGAATAAGCAAGTCATTGTCAAAAGCGAAGGGATGATCGTAATTTGTATTTAGTCTTTCTTCAAATGCCAAATGGCTTTGGTCTTTATAATAATAATCTTGTTCAATAACTACTACAGAATGGTCTTTAAAAACTTCACTAATTGCGTGGGTAACGCTAGTTTTTCCGGAACCGGAACCACCAGTGATACCAATGATAAGCGGAGTGCGTTTAGCCATTATTTTAACCCCTTTCTCATCATGTTGTTTGGATATAATTTTACAGGGCAATAAAATTGAACAATTTCCAAAGGATGTCTTGCCGCATCCAATTTCTGACCCTTTTCGTTTTTAATCTCTTCGATTACTAGACGTACGTTATCAATTTCAGGACCAAAAAACTCTACTTCATCTCCAGGCTTAAAATAGTTTCTTTGCTGTAACGTCACAACTTGTGTTTCCTCGTTATAATCAAGCACTAATCCTACAAAATCATATCCTAGTTTTTTGTCGTGAACTCCATACATTTGTTGTTCAACGCCTGGCTCTCCCTCGAAGAAAGCTGTATCTGCTTCTCGGTTTGCACATTTTTCAAGCTCGTACAACCATTCTTGCTTCATTACAAAGTTCGCCGGGTCAATACAATACGCATCGATTACTTTACGGTATACACTAATAACCGTGGCAATATAGTGAATAGACTTCATGCGTCCTTCCACTTTGAGGGAATCAATACCCATTTCGATCATCTTAGGAATAGATTCAACAAGCTTCAAGTCTTTCGGACTCATTGCAAAAGGAATATCTTCTTCCTCAAACAACGCTTTTTCCTCACTATTTGAATCTGTCTCATATAAATCATAATCCCATCTACATGATTGACAACAACCACCTCTGTTAGAATCACGAGCAGTCATATGGTTAGAAAGTGTACATCTACCACTATAAGCAATACACATAGCACCATGGATGAATGTCTCAATTTCTATATCCACTTTTTCTTTCATTAGTTTAATCTCTTCACCGCTAGTCTCACGAGCTAAAACAACGCGATGTAAGCCCTCTTCCTTCCAATATTGAACCGCCTTCCAATTTGAAAGCGATTGTTGAGTGCTTAAATGGATTTCAAGCTTAGGAGCCGCATTTCTACATGTTTCTATGATTAATGGATCGGCTACAATAATTCCTGTAACTCCCGCATCTTCTATAGACTTTAAATATGTCTCAAGTCCTTGCATATTTTCATTATGAGCAAAAATGTTAGTCGTTACATAGATTTTTGCCCCATAGCGTTTGGCAAATTCCACCCCTTCGCGCATTTCTTGAATAGAAAAGTTACCTGCGTTCGAGCGCAAACCAAACTCTTGACCACCTATAAAAACTGCATCTGCTCCATAATGAACAGCAATTTTTAACTTTTCTAGACTTCCTGCTGGCGCCAATAACTCAGGCTTTTTGGTAATAACACGTTTACCGTCGACTAATTCACTAATATGATCTATTCTGGTGCTTATCACATGTATTCTTTCCTTTCTAAACTGAAAATACAATTCAGCTACGAGCTAAGCAATTAATATACTGTTTCTTTAAAATAGAAACCGGTATCCAAAGGTCTAAGCGGCGGTTGAATAGCTTCGATTTTTTTGAGTAATTCTTTTTTAAGTTCCTTGTATGCAGTTCGTGATTCGTAATATGCATCAATTGCCTGACGGTAGTAGCCAGTTACTTCTGTGACATAAGACGCCTCGTGAAAAATACCATCAATTTTCAAACTATCCACTTCTGCATCCAAAAATTCATCTAGCTCATCAATCATACAAATATCATTTGGACTAAAGATGTGTGTTCCATTTTGATCTTCGTAAATAGGATATTTATTCGAACGCTCTTTATCATGTAAAAACATATTATTGTTTTGAGAGCGATTTTCCACTTCCATTGCTTTATCTTGAAAAAGAAAGTAGTTTCCGATTAATGAACGTTTTGATTGAAACATACATGTCATTCCATGTACTTGTGCCTCAATTTCTACTTCAGCGTTTTCTTTAATTTCAATAACTTCTTCCAAGCTAAGCTCGCGAGCCAACACTGCTCGTGTTGCTCCACGTTTTCCCCAATAATTTGCGGTAAAGAAGTTAGTTGCTGTTTGTTCAGTATTCCAATGAAGAGGTATAGTTACTTCTGCTTCTCTTTTGGCAATGATTACTGCTGGATCACCAAATACTATTGCATCTACACCGATTTCTTGCATTTTTTGCAAATATGGACCTAACTCATCTACTTTATCGTTATGGAATATACCATTCATTGCAACATAGATTTTTTTATTATGTTCTCTTACTAGTTTAGTCGCCTCAGCTATTTCTTCAACAGAAAACTCCCCTGCTAACCTTAAGCCAAAATACTGCTCACCAACTAAAAAAGCATCTGCTCCTGCCTGAATTAGCTCGCGGATATGCTCAATATTTTTTGGAGTCACTAATAATTCTGTTTTATCCATAAATGTCACCTCTTTATACTGACTAGCATTCCATCTCCTACTGGGAAGAATGCTGTATCATAATCTGGGTGCTGCAATAGCCATTCTAAAAACTGATGCTGATTGCGCACCATCGTTCTTTTCCTTCTAGGAACATCCTCCATCGGAAGCTCTGAAAGGCCATTTAACAAAATGTTATCACAGTAAATAACACCTCTATCGTTTAACAAAGGTGCGTACTTTTCAAAGAATTTTTTATATTGTCCTTTTGCAGCATCTATAAATATTGCATCAAACCTTTGGTTATTTAAATCTTCGTCATTTATTTCTAACGCATCACCAATAACTACTTGAATGCGATTATCCAAATTGGCTCGCTTTATATATTCCTTCGCGAGTTCTGCCTTATGCTCATCACGCTCTACAGTAACAATTTCAGTAGCTTCTAGCTTCATAGCCATGCGCATAGAGGAATAACCAATCGCTGTTCCTAGTTCTAAAATGGAGGAAGGCTTTTGAAGAGAGAGAAGCTGTAGTAATGCTTCCATCCCCGACAGTTGCATTATCGGAACATGGTTTTCTAGTGCATATTGCTCCATTTCAATTAATATGGACTCTCTCGGTTTAATAAGATTTTTCATAAAGTCTTCACTAATGTTCATTGCTTTGTTACTCCTTTTAGATGCCAGGTTGGTTCCTTATGTAGTGTATAGGGTCTTTGTACTTTCTCGAAATTCTACTCCTATAGACAAGTATATTCAACTGTTTAATATTACAGGGTCAATGAAAAAACCCATCTAATAATAACATAGCAGGAGAAGGAAAGCGATAACCTTCCTTCTCCTGCATGCTTATTATTTTAAATGTTCGTCAATTTTTTGAAGATGTTCCTCATATGTGACGGAGAAATAATTTTTTCCTTCTTTATCAGCTAGGAAATAAAAATACTCAGTATCTTCTGGGTCCAAAGCAGCTTCAATGGAGGACTTCCCGGCATTTGCAATTGGACCAGGCGGTAATCCTTTATTTGTGTAAGTATTATATGGGTTTTCATATTCTAAGTCCTCATATAAAACGCGCTCTTTATGACTGCCTAGAGCATAAAGCACAGTTGGATCTGTTTGTAATGGCATATCAATCTCTAATCGGTTGTAAAACACACTAGAAATTTTCTGACGATCTGTTTGAGCAGTAGCTTCCTCTTCTAACAATGAAGCAAAAGTCAAAAGCCAGTGAACAGATTTTTCTTCTGCTTGTAATAACTCATAATAAGGTGCCATAGTTCTATCTGTCTGTGCTAATAACATTTCTGCAATCTCTTCATTAGTCGGTTTTTCTTCGAAAAAAGGATAAGTCGATGGATATAAATAACCTTCTAATGCGTAACGGACGTTTTCGCCTTTAATTTCTTCTGTAAGCAATGCAGGATATTTTGCCATCATTCTTTCAACAAACTCATCACTAGTAACTAGTTCAAAAAATTCCTTTGAAGAGTTCCCTGTTTTCTTTTCAATTACTTCTCCAATTTGTTCTAAAGTTAAACCTTCTGGAATTGTTAAAGAAAATAGTGGTTCTCTGTATATTTTACCAGTTTTTAGGCTTTCTATAATTTCATCTAAAGTCATATCCTTAGATAAATCATACGTGCCAGCCTGAAAATCAGATTGGTTATTAAATTTTACATAGTATTTAAATATCCTAGCATCTTTAATAATACCATTCTTTTCAAGTGTAGAAGAAATGCTATCAATGCCAGACCCAATAGGAATTTCCACCGTTACTTTTTCCGTCGAATCTGGATCCATCGGTGAAAGTGCTCCTTTAACATAGTTATAACCTATGTATCCGCCAATAGCTCCAACTAGTATAATGAATAAGGCGATTACTAATACAATTCTTCTAACAAGTTTTACTTCTTTTTTTTTGTTTTTCATTCGATTAAACATTATCTCTTTTTTAGATTTGTTTTCCACGGGCTTGCCCCCTTTTTTCTCCCTTATTATACATGATGCTGTACAAAAAGAAAAAGGATGGCTTGAGAATACTCAGTCCATCCTTTTTAAGCTTGAATTAGTCTTCGTCTTCTTCTGTTTCATCTAAAAACGTATTTAACATTTCTTCAATCATATCCCACTCAGCATCATCTTCGATAGGAAGTAAATCTCCGTCTTCTCCGTTTTCATTTGGAGTAAAGGAAGAAGCATGAATTTCGATTTCTTCGTTTTCATCCTCTTCAGCACCGATTGGATAATAAAGTACATAAGATTTACCAAATTCCTCTGATTCAAATGTAAATAGTACGTTACAAAGCTGTTCGTTCCCGTTTTCATCAACTACTGTGATATTTTCTTGTCCGTGGTCCATTTGTGGTCACCTCATCTGTTTTTTCTATCAAGATATCCCTGTAAAATCATTACAGCTGCCATCTTGTCAATAACTTGCTTGCGTTTTTTTCGACTAACATCCGCATCTATTAACATACGTTCTGCAGCCATCGTTGTCAATCGTTCATCCCATAATGTAACAGGAAAGTTGTATTTATCGGTTAACAGCTTGGCAAATTGCTCTGATGCCTCTGCACGGGGACCAATCGAGTTATTCATGTTTTTAGGAAAACCTACCACGAATTCACTTACTTGATGTTGTTTTACCAATTCATCAATCCGCTCAATTCCAAATTCTTGCACATCTTCGTTAATCTTGATTGTTTCTATGCCCTGGGCTGTCCACCCGAGAGCGTCACTTATAGCAACACCCACGGTGCGAGAACCGACATCTAAACCCATTATTCTCATAATTACGCCTCATTATTCTTTTTAATATAGAACTTGACTAACTCCTCTAAAATTTCATCACGTTCTAATTTACGGATCATATTTCGAGCATCTTGATGGCGAGGAATATAAGCTGGATCACCAGAAAGTAAATAGCCAACAATTTGATTGATAGAGTTATACCCTTTTTCCTCTAACGCAGAGTGGACCTGAAGCATCACATGTTTTACTTCTTGTTCCATCGATTCCTCTGGGAAATTAAATTTCATTGTTTTATCAAATGAGCTCATGATCAGCACCTCGCTTTCAATTTGGTAATGAAGTTTGCTTAGTTATTTGTTAAGTATACCCTATTTTCGGATAAGTTTAAACTGATTTGATATATTCGTAAACTGAGTTAAGTGCGGTTTCAAGTTGGCTTGCGTCTTTAGCCCCAGCCATTGCGAAGTCTGGACGTCCCCCACCTTTACCGCCACATTGTTCTGCTAATAGTTTGACGATATTTCCAGCGTGGTAGTTCCCGCCCACTAAATCTTTTGTCACGCCTGCAGAAATCATCACTTTTTCCCCATCCACTGCTCCTAGAACTATTACAGATTTATCCATTTTTTGTTTTAGATCATCCATCATTTGTCGCAGTTGATTGTTATCTTTTGCTTCTACTTTAACAGATAACACGGTAACATTGTTAATTGTTTGTGCTGATGATAACACAGATGCTGCTTCACTATTTGCAATTTTTGCAGATAAGGATTCATTTTCTCGTTGTATGTTTTTTAAATCTAATAGTAGTTGGGAAACCTTCATAACTATATCCTTTGGCTGAGCTTTCAATAATGATGCTGCTTCCGAAAGAAGTTGTTCCTCTTCCTTGACAACCTCAAATGCGCCTTTTCCAGTAACAGCTTCAATTCGTCGTGTTCCTGCTCCAATACCGCTTTCAGAGAGAATTTTGAAGTAGCCAATTTCTGATGTATTTTTAACATGTACACCACCGCAAAGCTCTAAAGAATAAGTTCCCATCTGAACGACTCTAACTATATCCCCGTATTTTTCACCAAAAAGAGCCATTGCTCCCATACTTTTAGCTTCATCGATATTATGGTAGCCAGTTACTACCGGAATATTATCCCACACCTTCTCGTTAACTATACGCTCAATTGTTTCAAGTTCTTCCTTTGTAACTTGTCCAAAGTGAGAAAAGTCAAATCTAAGTCGGTCGGGTCCAACGTATGAGCCCGCTTGGTTTACATGGCTTCCTAACACATCTTTTAGTGCTTGATGCAAAATATGTGTAGCAGAGTGATTTTTAATCGTCAGTCCTCTTAGCTTTTGGTCCACTGTTGCCACAACCTCTGCTTCAACAATCATTTCTCCTGATTCAATTACTACAGTATGAAGATTCTGTCCGTTTGGAGCCTTTTGGACATCTTTTACAAAGCCTCGGAAGTTATCATTTTCGATTACACCATGATCTGCGATCTGCCCACCACTTTCAGCATAGAAAGGCGTTTGCGTTAATATAACTTTTACCTCTTCACCTTCATGTGCAGATTTTACAAGATCTTTCCCCAAAACTATAGAAGAAACTTTTGTTGTTACACTAAGAGTATCGTAGCCTATAAATTCGCTAGCGTCTTGAAGGTTACTAAATACCTCTGACTGAACTTGCATGGAATCTACGTTTTGACGAGCAGCACGTGCTCTAGAACGCTGTGCTTCCATTTCCGCTCTAAACCCTTCATGGTCAACCGTCATATTAGCTTCCTCTGCGTATTCTTCGGTCAATTCAATAGGAAAGCCATAAGTATCATATAACGTGAAGGTTGTAGTACCAGGAATAAATGATTCTCCCTTAGCTCGTTGTTCTGCGATAACCTTTTCTAAAATGCTAAGTCCATCATGTAACGTTTCGTGGAATCTTTCTTCCTCCGTTTTAATAACTCGCATAATAAAATCTTTCTTTTCTGTAACCTCTGGATAGAAATCTTGCATAATTTCTCCTACTACAGGCACTAGTTCAAATAAAAATGGTTGGTCGATTCCTAGCTGTTTTGCAAAACGAACTGCTCTGCGTAGTAGCCTTCTAAGTACATAACCTCTTCCCTCATTTGAAGGTAAAGCCCCATCTCCAATCGCAAAAGCAACAGTTCGAATGTGATCTGCAATTACTTTGAATGCAACGTCGTCTACACTATTTAGTCTATATTCTTTTCCAGAAATTTGTTCTGTTTGTCGAATGATAGGTATAAATAAATCTGTGTCGAAGTTGGTTGGAACATTTTGCACCACACTAGCCATACGCTCTAATCCCATGCCTG
Source organism: Psychrobacillus sp. FSL K6-2843 (assembly GCF_038626375.1). Classification (NCBI taxonomy): domain Bacteria; kingdom Bacillati; phylum Bacillota; class Bacilli; order Caryophanales; family Bacillaceae; genus Psychrobacillus; species Psychrobacillus sp. FSL K6-2843. The sequence goes on from NZ_CP152021.1 coordinate 2,430,706, forward strand.
TATCAATGTTTTGCTTTGGAAGTGGGGTGTACGTATGATCAGGGTTATGGTTAAACTCAGAGAAAACTAAGTTCCAAATTTCTAAATAACGTTCATTTTCTCCTCCTGGATATAGCTCAGGATCATTTATATCATTGCCATAGGACTCGCCTCGGTCATAGAATATTTCGGAGTTTGGACCACTTGGACCTTCTCCGATGTCCCAGAAATTCCCTTCTAATCGAATAAGTCTTTCTTCTGGAATGCCGATCTCATCTCTCCAAATAACATATGCTTCTTCATCCTCAGGATGTATCGTAATTGATAGTTTTTCGGGTTCAAAAGCCATCCATTTTTCATCAGTTAGAAATTCCCACGCCCAGTGGATAGCTTCCTTTTTGAAATATTCTCCAATTGAGAAATTCCCTAACATTTCAAAGAAGGTATGGTGTCTTGCCGTCTTTCCCACATTTTCAATGTCATTCGTACGGATTGATTTTTGTGCATTGGTGATACGGGGATTATCTGGAATCACTCGTCCATCAAAATATTTTTTTAGAGTTGCAACACCACTATTTATCCATAATAATGATGGATCATTAATGGGTACAAGTGGCGCTGAAGGCTCTTGTGTATGGCCTTTTTCGATAAAGAAATCTAAATACATTTGTCTAATTTGTGCACCTGTTAACTGTTTCATCTTTCATTCCTCCTAAAAAAATAAAATAAAAAAAGCCCTCATCCCTAAAAGGGACGAAAGCTATTATTTCGCGGTACCACCCTAGTTACATAGCAGTGTATTTCTGCCATGTCTCTCAAGAAACCTTAACGCGGTTAAACGGCAGGTATTAGCTGCACTCAGAAGTAGCTTTCCTAATTGTTATAATCTGGGGATTCTTTCAGCCATGGAACCCTTCTCTAATCAGCTAACAATAGTACTTTCTCCGTCTACATTTTCATATATACAATTCTGATTATAAGTAACTATTTGTCCTCTGTCAATCCGAATCTAAGAACTGATAGGGATTTATACCCTTCATGCCAATCATTGGGTCAATCGAATGATAATTGTCTGAGGATAAATAAGTAGTGACTAAATCATCATGCGTAGATTGACTTGTAACTTCTTTTGCTTCTATTTCTTCAGCTATTGATTTTGCATCTTCTACTGTTTCTTCGTCCGCAAGACGTTCCTTTAACGTTGTTAAACGCTGTAAATCATCCGTTCGTTTCACTCCAAAAGTAAAAACTTCCGGATCGCCACAAAGAATTAAAAAGTTTTTTGCTCTTGTTATACCTGTATACAACAAATTGCGTCTAAGCATTTTCATATAGCTTCTAGTAACCGGCATAATAACCGTTTGGAATTCACTGCCTTGTGACTTATGGACAGAGCAACAATAGGCAAGAGTAATTTGATTCAAATCATTTTTTTCATATGTTACTTCATTGCCATCAAATGATACGACTAGCATCTCTTTCTTTTCCACTGTTTCGTTTGCTTTAAAAAGAGCCACTACCTCACCCATATCACCATTAAAGACATTACTTTCTGGTTGGTTGACCAGCTGAAGTACTTTATCTCCTATCCGATAAATAGTTTCTCCGAAGGTCATCTCTTTTCTTGTACCGTCTGGATTTGGATTGACCATTTCTTGAATCATCTTATTTAGCGTGTCAATCCCAGCCGGTCCACGATACATAGGAGCTAGAACCTGAATTTCTCGGATGGATTGTCCCTTCGATAATGCTGCTTTCAAGACTTGTTCTACTACTTTAGGAATTTGTTCCGGAGAAGCCTTGATGAATGAGCGATCCTTAGTTTTCGCAGTTAGAGTTGCAGGCACACTTCCTTTTTTCATCTCGTGTGCTAGCTCAATAATTGAGGACCCTTCAGATTGACGATAAATATCGACAAGCTCCACTGTAGGTATCCTTTTACAAGCCAGTAGATCCTTTAATACCTGACCCGGACCAACAGGTGGCAACTGATCTTGGTCACCTACAAATATGACTTGAGCGTCTTTGGGGATTGCCTTTAAGAGCTGATGCCCTAGCCACGTGTCTAGCATGGAAGTCTCATCGATAATTACTAATCTACCTTCAATCTCTTTGCCTTCTGTATCATTATCTTCTTGCCCATTAAAACCGAGTAGTCTATGAATCGTCATAGCTGGTAGCTCGGTCGATTCACTTAAACGCTTTGCAGCTCTCCCTGTAGGAGCTGCCAAAACAATAGGAAACGGCTTTTGTTCTTTCGCCCATTGTTTTGGATCTAAGGATAGTCCATGTAGCTCTGCATAGAGCTCTACGATTCCTCTGACAACAGTCGTTTTCCCGGTTCCAGGCCCTCCCGTTAAGAGAGTTATAGTAGAGTTCAGAGCTGTTTCAATCGCCTTAATTTGTGTTTTTGCATATTGAACACCTAAGCGCTCCTCTAATGCCCCTAAATGCTTTTTAATCTCCGACAACGGAAAATGATGAAGGTCCTTCTCTGTTAACAAGGTTTCCACTTTCGAACTGATTCCCACCTCTGAAAAATATAGAGAAGGAATATAAAATCGGTTAACTTCCCCAACAATACGGCTTTCCTCTGCGAGTTCAATACAGCATTTGGTTATAGCATCATAAGAGATTTCTTCTCTTTGGGCATTTTCAAGCATTCTTTTAACGTCTTCAAGAAGTTGCTCAGCATATTGAAAAACATGTCCCTCACTCAGTGAAGATGATTGAAGTAAATGGTAGATAGCAGCTTTTATGCGGTCCGGATGATTTCCTTTTATGCCAAGCTTATAGCCTAGCTCATCAGCACGAACAAAACCAACACCCTCCACATCCTCTATTAAACGATATGGATTATCAGTTAGTTTAGAGATTGTTTCTTCTCTATAGACCTGATAGATTTTCATCGCTATTTGCGGACCGAAGCCCCATTCATTTAGCTGAATCATTACTTTTTCCAAGCCTAGATTTTGCTCCAAGGTAGCTCTGATTGTCTGCTTCTTTTCCTCTGCCAACCTTGGAATAATATCCAATGCAGAAGGGTCATCTAAAATTCGATTGATCGCATTTTCTCCAAGCTTTTTCACAATCTGCTCAGCAGTCTTTCTCCCTATTCCAGGAAACATATCACTTGAAAGATAATGGACTATACCTGTCTCAGTAGCAGGAACTTCTTTTTGAAAAGTTTCTACCTGAAATTGAACCCCATACTTAGGATGATTTTTAATATAACCAGTAAATTTATATGCCTCTTCCAAAACCAATGGAGGAAAATAACCAGTTACAATTATTTCTTTCTCTTTATATACGGTATTTGTTGATTTTACTTTTAATTTAATGATGGAGAACAGGTTTTGGGGATTATGAAAAATAGAGACGATTGGTCGACCAGCAATAAATTGCTTTTCATTATTAATCATTTCTTTTGTCATCACAACCGCCTCCTAACTTTTTCTTAATTACGTAGAGAAATCATATCGTACACATATCTTGCTTGATCATAGTTTGGTTGAATGGTAAAAGCTTCTTTCAAATGCTTAAGGGCACTTTCTGTGTCTGAAGTAGACACGGCATATAATACCCCCATATTGTAATGAGCATCTGCATTTTCTGGATCTAATGCTAAAATTTCTTTGAAGATTGGTTCTGCCACATCGAACATTTCTATACTTGCAAGTGCTATGCCATATGTTAGCTTAATCTGAATATCTTGGGAGTCCAATTCATAGGCTCTCTGAAGATATGGAAGGGCAAGCTTAGTTTGGTCCACTTTTTGAAAGCTTTTACCAAGCATAAAATAAGCATCCGGGCCTTCTATACCATTTGTAATTGCTTTTTCATATAACTTGGCAGCCTCTTCATAGCGTTCAGCATTAAAATACAAGTTTGCTAAGCTATAGTAAGCAGTTGCAGCATTTTCGTCTAAAGTAATTGCTTTTTGAAAGAAACGCTCCGCACGTTCGTTCTCATTCATAGAAGCTAGTAAATTGCCAAAATTAATATAACCAATTGACTCTTCTGGGTTTTCTTCAATTGCTTTTGTAAATAACTCTGCTGCTTTTTCATAATTTTCTTCTTGAATCGCTTGGATTCCTAGTTCATTATAATTCAAATCCATTACCTCCATTAACCTACATAATCCAGTTTAAGACCATCTTTAAATACTTCGTCAATTGTTGCTCCCCCAAGGCATTCATCCCCTTGATAGAAAACAACTGCTTGACCAGGAGTTATCGCACGAACTGGTTGATCGAATATTACACGAACACGATTGTCAGCCAGTAGCTCTACATGAACTCCTACATCTTCTTGACGATAACGGAATTTAGCTGTGCAATCAAAAGATGCTGGCTTGTCTAATGTAGTTGTAAAGGATAAATCAGTAGCAGTAAGGCTTGTAGAGAACAAAGCATCATTATTGATATTTTGTCCAACTAATAAAACATTTCTTTTCAAGTCTTTTCCTATAACAAACCAAGGATCACCTGAACCACCAATACCTAAGCCATGACGTTGGCCAATAGTGTAGTACATTAAGCCATCATGTTTGCCCATCACTTTTCCGTCCATTGTTTCCATCGTACCTTGTTTAGCTGGTAGATATTGACTTAGAAACTCTTTGAAATTTCTCTCACCTATAAAGCAAATTCCAGTGGAATCCTTTTTAGTAGCTGTCGCAAGTCCTTGCTCCAGAGCAATTTCCCGCACTTTTTTCTTTTCTAAATGTCCAATTGGGAACATAACCTTTCCAAGCTGTTCTTGATTCAATTGGTTCAAGAAATAGGTCTGGTCCTTATTATTATCTCTGCCTCTTAGCATCCTCGTTTGGCCGTCTCGCACTTCTACTTGAGCATAATGACCCGTTGCAAGATAATCAGCCCCAAGTGCCAATGCATGCTCTAAAAATGCTTTGAATTTTATTTCTTTGTTACACATTACGTCAGGATTTGGTGTTCGTCCCGCTTTATATTCCTCTAAGAAATATGAAAATACTTTATCCCAATATTGTTTTTCAAAATTAACAGCATAATAAGGTATACCAATCTGGTTACATACTTTAATAACATCTTCATAATCCTCTGTTGCCGTACAAACTCCATTTTCATCTGTATCATCCCAGTTTTTCATGAAAATCCCGATTACATCATAACCTTGTTCTTTTAAAAGATAGGCAGCAACGGAGGAATCAACTCCTCCTGACATACCGACTACAACTCTTGTATCTTCTTTTCTCTTCATCATTACTCACTCATTTCAGTTATCCAAGAATAATTTTACTTATTTTGTTAGCTGCTTCTACAGCTTCTTCTTTAGTATTGTTTAGCCCAAAGCTAAAACGTACTGAGTTTCTTAGTTCTGGAGAGCTCTCTCCGTACATAGCAACTAGCACATGGGAAGGATCTATAGAGCCTGCTGTACAAGCTGAGCCGCTTGAGGCATCGATTCCTGCTAAATCTAATTGGACGAGGAATGTCTCTACATCTGTTTTCGGAATACTTAAGTTCACAACATGGGTTAGAACCTCGTTCTGCGTCCCGTTGATTTTAAAATCTACTCCATTTTTCTCCAACTGTGTGACAAAAGCATCCTTTAGCTTACGATAATGCGAATTGTTATCCTCTATATTTTGCTGTTTAAGCTCAACCGCTTTGGCAAATGCAACAATTGCAGGGACATTTTCGGTGCCTGCTCGTTTTTTTCGTTCCTGCTGTCCCCCATAGAATAATGGCTTTAAATAAATATCTTTTCGTTGATATAAAAAACCAATTCCTTTAGGTCCATTAATTTTGTGACTTGATACGCTTAGCATATCAATATGGAACTCTTGTACATCTATTTTGACACTGCCGTAGGCCTGTACGGCATCCGTATGGAAGTATGCTTGGTGATCCTTTAGGAGATTTCCAATTTCTTTAATTGGCTGAATCGTTCCTACTTCATTGTTTGCAAACATTACAGAAACTAAAATAGTATCTTCTCGTAATGATTTTTTCAAGTATTCAATACTGATTAAGCCAGAACTGTCTACGGGTAGGTAGGTTATTTCAAAGCCTTCTTTTTCAAGTTGTTCACAGGCATGCAAAACAGCGTGGTGTTCTATTTGTGTAGTAATAATATGCTTACCTACATCTTTACGGGCAAATGCTGTCCCAAATATCGCATAATTGTCAGCTTCTGTCCCACCACTCGTAATAGTTATCTCTGTTTCATGGCAGCCAATAGAGTGAGCTAGAATTGTTCGAGCATCGTCTAGTTTTTTCCTAGCGCTTCTCCCTGTTTGATGAATACTAGATGCATTTCCGTATACTTGGTTTATTTCTTCTACAAATGTATTGACCACTTGTTCTGCCATTGGCGTTGTAGCAGCATGATCTAAATATATTCTATTCATGATGAACTCTTAACTCCTTATATATAAAACATATACCCTTTTGTATCTGGGTTTTCTTCCGAATATTTTGCTAGGTCTTCAATAGTAGTTGTATCGAGTACATTCTTGACCGCATCACGAATTCTCATCCATAACTCTCTCTGCGGTGGAGCTTCCTCTTCAATTCCTTCAACTATTTGAATGGGACCTTCAAGCACACGAATGACATCGCCTGCAGTAATTTCATTTGGCGCTTTAGAAAGCATATAGCCTCCATAAGCTCCTCTAACACTTTTAACCAATCCAGCATTGCGCAATGGAGATACGATTTGCTCCAAGTATGCTTCCGATAAGGAATGCTCAGAGGCAATTTGACGTAGCGCATGAGGTCCTTCTCCGTATTGCTTACCTAGCGCCACCATAATTGTAAGACCATAACGGCCCTTTGTTGAAAATTTCAAATGTCCCACCTCATTTTTCGTTTATCCATTCATTCTTATATTTCACTATAAAAGTATTTATAGGACTTAGATTGTTTCTATTTAGATTAACTTCATAGGTAAAAAAATTCTTTCCCTAGTATAGCATAACTCATAGGGCTAACGACTTCAAAATGACTTTTTGTCTCATCTTCTATATAATAAAGGAACAAATGTACGTTTTGTATAACCAAAGCACATTCGCTTGTACCTGCACTGACAAGTAAATGATTATCTTTTGACGAACACGTTCTAGTACAATCAATTTGTAATAGACATACATTCGTACTTAAGTGTCTTAAATGTAATCCAGGTGCCAGATCAAAGTCACTCAAATACTTTATTTACAATCAATCCTCTCTTCAAAAACAGGATTTCAAATACGAATAAAAAGGAGAGATCATTTTGCAAAATGAACCTTTAGCTTATCGAATGAGACCTCAAACAATCGATGAAATTGCTGGTCAACAGCATGTAATCGGTAAGGATACTGCATTATATAAAATGATAATGAATGGGCATGTACCATCTATGCTTCTTTATGGAGATCCTGGTGTGGGCAAAACCTCTTTAGCTTTTGCGATTGCTGGGACAACCAAATTACCCTTTATTGCATTAAATGCAACTAAGGCCGGAAAAAAAGATGTCGAGGATGTCGTAGCAGATGCTCGGATTAGCGGAAAGGTAATTTTGTTTTTAGATGAAATCCATCGCTTCAACAAGCTACAGCAGGATACACTTTTGCCCCATGTTGAAAACGGTTCTATAATTCTTATCGGGGCTACAACGGAAAATCCCTTCCACGATGTAAATCCAGCGATACGCTCACGCTGTGGTGAAATAAAGCAGTTAAAGCGTCTTACTACTGAGGATGTAGATGTTCTTCTAAAAAGAGCCTTAGAGGATCCTGACAAAGGGCTAGGCAAAACTCCTATTAAAATCACCGATGAGCAACGGCTAAAAATAGCGGATGCTTCAAATGGAGATGCTCGAAAGGCATTGACTCTATTAGAATCTACCGTTTTTGCCAGCTTTGAAGAAAATGGCGTGACTGTAGTGGAGAATGGCACTCTGGATAGCCTTATCGATCGTGTTGGCGTCTTTGGAGACAAAAAAGGTTCACACTTTTATAATCTGTTATCTGCACTACAAAAATCAGTTCGGGGTAGTGATACGGACGCAGCATTATATTATCTTGCCCATCTATTAGAAAACGGAGATTTGGTAGCAGTTAGCAGAAGATTATTGGTAATGAGCTATGAAGATATTGGACTTGCCAATCCTTCAGTGGGCCCACAAGTATTAGCCGCTATACAATCCGCAGAAAGACTTGGACTCCCTGAGGCACGCATTCCCCTTGCCAATGCCGTAGTTTTAATGTGCTTATCAGAGAAATCCAATTCGGCATATGTAGCACTTGATAAGGCTATTAGTAGTATACATTCAGGTAAAACAGGAGAAATCCCAAGTCATTTAAAGGATACTCATTACTCTGGAGCCAAGGAGCTTGGACATGGTGGCTATGTATATCCTCATGATCATAAAATAGGAACCTTTGGCGGTTGGGTAAACCAAACCTATCTTCCAGATAATTTAGTCGGAACAAGATTCTACGATCCAATAGATGCAGGGGAAGAGAAACGTCTTTCTGCTATTTATAACAAATTGGAGAAATTTAAGAAGGAAAAGTAGAAAAATAGCTTTTGTGCCTGTTGGCAATGCGAGAAATAGAGAAATTCATATACTGCTTTACTATGAAAAAACGCTACCGAAAAAATCGGTAGCGTTTTTTGTTTGCAAACTTAAAGGTGTGCACCTTCGAATTTAGTAATTACACACCCATTTTTCTGCGTGTATTACTTACTTTCTTGGTTTGCTGGCTTTTCATTTTTTGGTTGGCTGCTGGGCCGTTTCCTTTTGCTTTGCCGCCACCAGCTTGATTTTTCTTTTCTTCAAGCTTTTGTTTCACAGCTTCTTGAAGAGTCATTTTTTTCTTTGGCTCTTCTTGATTTGTTGTTTCTGTCATATAAGTTTCCACCTCGTTTGAAATGTGATTAGTTTTAGTATAAGTGATGTGGAAAAAACTGCAACCAATTACTGCACTCGATTCACTGTAATATTTTTCGTGATATCATTTATTACCCAGCTAGCACAGATTAATCCAACCACAGACGGTACAAAAGCATTAGATGATGGTGGCATTTTTGCTTTACGAATTGCTGCATCTGGTTTTCCTACTGTCTCTACTACATCTTCTCTTACTACGATAGGACTTTCATCCGAAAAGACTACTGGGATACCTTTTGTAATTCGATCTTCCTTACGAAGCTTAGTACGAATCACTTTTGCTATTGGATCGGTATGTGTTTTAGAGATATCTACAATTTTAAATCGAGTTGGATCCGTTTTGTTTGCTGCTCCCATACTAGAAATAATTTTAATGCCTCGTTTTAAACATTCCTTCATTAGATGAATTTTATATACAATAGTATCAGATGCATCAATTACATAATCAATATTCATCGCAAAAAATTGTTCATAAGTTTCTTCGGTATAAAACATATGCATGTCAATTACTTCACATTCTGGATTAATATCTGCTATTCTCTCTTTCATCACTTCGGATTTTGACCGCCCGATAGTAGACATATAGGCTACTAATTGACGATTGATATTCGTAATATCCACGTTATCCTTATCAACTAAAATAATACGCCCCACTCCACTGCGAGCACATGCTTCTGCTGCAAATGAACCGACGCCTCCGACTCCTAAAATTGCAACAGTTGTATTTTTTAAGAAATCTACACCCTCTTTACCGATAGCAAGTTCATTTCTAGAAAATTGATGTAACATACTAAACACTCCATTTATATCAGATTAGTTGGTTTTATCTTTTCACTTCTCAAATATTAACAAAATCATTATGCCTACGCTAGTACATTCTAAATTTATTGCTGTTGTACCCATGCCCCCATATTATAAACTAAATGCAACTTTTAAGTCGATGATTGTAATGTGAGGTCTAACGATAGGTAAACGTATTACAAAAAGATATATTCATTTCTTGTTCTTTTTTGCTCAAATAGAGATTACTATTATTGAATACAATTGAAGAATTGGGTCACGTGCCGACCTCAAAGCGCAGAAAAAAACCTCCTACAAAGATGCAGGAGGCTGACTGTTTAAAGATAGACGAATCCCAATCGTGCCGACTAATAGAGCTTATCGTTTTGAACCCGCACAGAGCAGGTGGGTGTCCTCTTTACTGTCTTTGAAGTCCCTAGACTAGAGGGCATGTCATCAACAATAAAAGTTAGACTCCCGACGATATAATTGTTCGGTCAAAACTGATTGGCATTTTGCGAACACATCAGGATTCGTATTACTTATATATTATCACAGATATTAATGAATTTCAAATGAAACACCACACTATAATTTAACTATTCTGAATAATGATTTATAGTAAAATTTTCATACTCATAATTATTTCCTTTAATTTATGATTAAAGTCACCACTTAAAAATTCTATTGAAAACTAGTCCTAGATGACCCTACATGTGAATATTATTCATAGACAAGACATTTAACGGAGGTCTATTTGTGAATTCACTAATGACGTATTTTATTCTTGGTGTCTCTTTAGCGGCACCCATTGGCCCTGTAAAGGCTACCCTACTTAATACCGGTATAAAGAACGGATTTTTTCATGCATGGTTTTTTGGTTTGGGTGCCATTGCAACAGATATACTTTATATGCTTATGGTGTATTTTGGAGTGGGACAATTTATCGACAGTCCAATGATGAAAACTTTTTTATGGTCTTTTGGCTTTTTTGTACTCATGTATACTGGCATTGAAAATTTACTTACGGTCAATAATATATCTATGGATGCAAAATATCGAAAAGTAGTACGTTTAAGACATTCTTTTTTATCGGGGTTACTCATGGCATTATTGAATCCTTTGACTATTTTATTTTGGCTTGGGATTTATGGCTCCATACTAGTCGGTGGCGCTAGTGGCTCGTTATCTGGACTAGAAGTTATTTTATATAGTATTACTATCTTATTAGGTATTACACTTGTAGATTTAACAATGGCTACTATCTCAAGTGGTTCAAGAAAATTATTATCAACTTCTCTTCTAAAAACGGTGTCCATCATCTCATCATTATCAATGATTGCGTTTGGAATTTACTTTGGCATTCAGGCCTACTATTCCTTATTTTAAGTTAAGGATTTTTCCTTATACATAATAATTAACTGTTAGTGGACATTTGTTTTGATGAATGCATAAAACAATTCCTCAAGGAGAACATACCCTTAATTGATAATTAAAATTGAGGTGTGTAGGTTGGGTAAGAAAGATGAAATTAATACAGTAAGCAAGATGTGTATTATAAGCATATCTTCCATTCCTTTAGTTATGACGTTAGGGAACTCTATGCTGATTCCAGTTTTGCCGATCTTAGAAAAAAAGGTGGATATCAGTTCTTTTCAATCGAGTATGATTATAACTAGTTACTCCATTGCTGCTATTATTCTCATTCCAGTGGCTGGTTATTTATCGGATCGATTAGGAAGAAAGAAAATTATTTTGCCCTGCTTACTTCTTGCTTTATTGGGTGGACTAATTGCTGGTTTTGCCTCTTGGAAAATGGAGAATCCTTACACAACTATTATTATTGGTAGAATTCTACAAGGGATGGGTGCGGCAGGAGCAATGCCGATTGTATTACCACTAGTCGGAGACCTTTTTAAAGATGATTCAGAAAAAACTAGCTCCACCTTAGGTATTATTGAAACATCTAATACGCTTGGGAAAGTGTTGAGTCCTATTATAGGCTCGGCGATTGCAGCAATACTATGGTTTTTTCCATTCTTTTCAATCTCAATTTTTAGTGCCATTGCTTTCGTTTTAATATTTTTCTTTGTCAAAGTTCCTAAAGGGGACAATGAAGAGCCAGACAAAATAAAAGAATTTTTAAGTAAAGTAAAGGAAACCTTTAAAGCAGAGGGTAAGTGGCTGACCTCGGTATTTTTAAATGGTATCTTTGCGATGTTCGTATTATTCGGAGTATTGTTTTACTTATCAGAAATACTAGAAAAAATTCATGATATTAAAGGTGTTAAGAAAGGTTTTGTGTTAGCAATCCCCCTATTGTTTTTATGTATATCTTCTTTCCTTACTGGCCGAAAAATTGAAGGAAAGCTCAAAATGATTAAACGAATTATGATCATATCTCTTATTATTAGTTCAGCTAGTGTCGTTTTTATTGGTTTTGTCAAGGAACAACTCATTCTGTTGTTAATAGTTACAAGTATACTTGGTATAGCTATTGGAGCCATACTCCCTGTCTTAGACACAATAATCACAGAAAATATAAAAAAAGAAGAGCGAGGCACCATTTCTTCTTTTTATAGTTCAGCTCGTTTTATAGGGGTTGCAGCAGGACCACCTATACTTTCACTTGTCATGAAAAACTATTTAAATCCATTTTATATCGGCTGTGGTATTCTTGGCATACTACTTATGTTTCTTGTCTTTAAGCTAGTTAAAATAGATGAAATCGAGAAGACAGAGAATGAAATTGCCTAGAAGATTATACGTCAATACTATAAAAACGACAAAGACCGATAATTTGCATTCGCATTATCGGTCTTTTTATTATTTTTTATATTACGGAGTCACTTATTTACTTTTAATAATATAACCATTCATGACAATTATTAGCTAATTGCTGTAACTCCCCTAAAGTTATACTAGCTTGGTATCCATCGCAAATTTTAACATAGCAAAAAAAATTAACACCTACTCCCTCTATCTTTAAGCAGAGACAATCTAGGTGCTCATTTTTTGTCAAAACTATATACTAAGTTCTTCAAACTCTATTTAGCATTCACGCTGAACAGTATCAATAAAATACCCGCAAATAAGCAAATTATTCGAGTCATTGATATTTTATCCGCTAGGCCCATTAAACCTATACCAGTTGTGACGATTAAAATACATGGTCCGACTAGAGCTAGCATGGAATTAATATAGAAAGCTTTTTCCAAGTTATTAAATTTCAGCATAAACATTGCCGCAGTGATTTCTACACTTCCTGAAAGAAGTCTTAATAAAATAATAAAGAGTAAAGCTTTTTCTATAACTTCGATCATCCTTCCAATTATCAATCATTTAATAGAGTATATGTTAGCTCCTTCTAAATTATTTTATAACCTCTCCTAGATTCAATTTATTCAAAAACCACCTTTTATTGTATGACCTATAAAAGGTGGTTAATTATTATTGTTTTTACTTATTTAATTTTAAGTGCAATTCATCTAGCTGTGCTTCTGCTACTGGGCTTGGTGCTTGAGTCAGTAAGCAGCTTGCGCTAGCTGTTTTAGGGAAGGCAATCGTATCACGAAGATTTGTTCTTCCAGATAGCAGCATAACCAAACGGTCCAACCCGAAGGCTACTCCACCATGTGGAGGTGTACCGTATTCGAATGCTTCCATTAAGAACCCAAACTGAGCTTTTGCCTCTTCGTCAGAAAATCCAAGAATCTCAAACATTTTTTCTTGAACTTCTCTTGAATATATACGCAGGGATCCTCCACCAAGTTCATAGCCATTTAGTACAAGGTCATATGCTTGTGCTTTTACTTGACTTGGATCTGTTTCCATTAAAGGTAGGTCCTCATCAGCCGGACGTGTGAATGGGTGGTGTGCAGCGTAATAACGTCCTTCTTTTTCGTCATATTCGAATAATGGCCAGTTTACTACCCATAGGAAAGCATAACGACTTTCATCGATAAGATTCAAATCTTTACCTAATTTCAAACGTAACGCTCCAAGGGCATCAGCTACTACAGACTTTTTGTCTGCTACGAATAACAATAAATCTCCCGCATTAGCATCTAAAGTTTTAATAAGAGTGCTAGCCGCTTCTCCTTCAAAGAATTTAGCAATAGGACCTTTTACGCCCTCCTCGTCAACTTTTAACCAAGCAAGACCTTTAGCACCATAGCGAGAAGCATATTCTCCTAACGCATCAATATCTTTTCGTGAATAGTTATCGGCTGCTCCCTTGACGTTAATAGCTTTAACTTGGCCTCCTGCTTCTACTGCTGAAGTAAATACTTTAAAGGCACTATCTTTTACTTGATCTGAAAGATCTGTTAACTCTAAACCAAATCGAACATCTGGTTTATCTGATCCAAATCTAGCCATTGCTTCGTCATAGTCCATTCTAGCGAATGGTATACTAACCTCTACACCTTTAACATCTTTCATTATCTTTTGCATCATGCGCTCATTCATTTCTAAAATTTCATCCATTGATAGGAAGCTCATTTCCATATCAATTTGAGTGAATTCTGGCTGACGGTCAGCACGTAAATCTTCATTACGGAAGCAACGAGCAATTTGATAATATTTTTCAAATCCACCCACCATAAGCAATTGTTTGAATAGCTGAGGGGATTGAGGCAGCGCATAAAATTCTCCATCATGCACTCGACTTGGCACTAAATAATCTCGCGCTCCCTCTGGCGTAGATTTTGTTAAAATTGGTGTTTCTACTTCTAAGAAGCCTTCATCATCTAAAAATCTTCTAACAGTTTTCGTAATATCTGAACGCATTTTAAATGTGTCATACATAACAGGTCTTCTTAAATCTAAGTAACGGTATTTTAAACGAATATCTTCCCCTGCATCTGTTTGATTTTCGATAGAAAAAGGAGGATTTTTTGCTTCGTTAATAATTGAAATCTCTAATGCTTGAACCTCGATAGCACCAGAAGGAATATTAGGATTAATTTGATTTTCTGCTCGCGCTACAACATTCCCTTTTACCTCAATGATAAATTCGTTTCTTAAAGTATTTGCTACCTGGATTGCTGATTCTGAAATCTCTGGGTTAAATACTACTTGCACAATGCCAGAACGATCTCTCATATCAACAAATATTAATCCACCTAAGTCTCTTCTTTTCTGAACCCATCCGATTAATTGAACGGATTCTCCTATATGTTGTTCGTTTAGTTGTCCACTTGTATGCGTTCTACTCATTGTTATTTTGCCTCCGTTAACTTTTTTACTTCATCTATTAAGGATGTAAAAGGTACAAGCTGTTGAGTTCCTGTAGATAGATCCTTTAACATGACACTTTGTTTTTCTAGTTCATCCTCACCAATTACAATAACTGCCTTCGCTTTTAAGCGGTCAGCTGATTTCATTTGAGCCTTTACTTTGCGTTCCAAATAGTCCATATCAGCAGAGATTTTATGCTTACGAAGCTCAAATGTAAGCTCTGTTACCTTTTTCTTTGCTTCCTCACCCATTGCTACTAAGTAAACGTCCAATGATGTAGTATCTGGAAACTCAATTTTTTCTGCTTCCATTGCAAGTAATAGTCGTTCAATACTCATTGCGTAGCCAATTCCTGGAGAATCTGGACCACCAAGCTCTGCTACTAGTCCGTTATATCTTCCCCCACCAGCAAGTGTAGTAATGGCACCAAATCCTTCTGCAGTGCTCATAATTTCAAATGCAGTGTGATTGTAATAGTCTAGCCCACGTACTAAATTAGGATCTACCTCGAAATCAATATTCAACATTGTTAAATATTCTTTTACTTTTGCGAAATAAGCTGCAGATTCTTCATTTAAATAATCTGTTAATGAAGGAGCCGTTTCCATCAATGGATTGTTTCGGTCTATCTTACAGTCTAAAATTCGAAGTGGATTTTTTTGTAATCGATTTTGGCAATCTGAGCAAAACTCTTCAATATGTGGCTCAAAGTGATTAACTAAAGCCTCGCGGTGAGCGATACGACTTTCAGTATCACCTAATGAGTTAATCACTAGTTTTAAGCTTTTTAAGCCTGCTCTTTTATAGATGGACATTGCTAGTGAGATTACTTCTGCATCAATCGCTGGATCTGAGCTACCTATTGCCTCCATACCAAACTGAACAAACTGACGATATCTACCTGCTTGCTGACGCTCATATCTGAACATTGGCCCCATATAATATAACTTTACTGGTTGGTCCGGATAGCCAAACATCTTGTGTTCAACGAACGACCGAACTACAGATGCTGTACCTTCTGGTCTTAATGTTAGGGAACGATTTCCTCTATCTTGGAATGTATACATCTCTTTTTGAACAATATCCGTTGTATCTCCTACACCTCTTGTAAAAAGCTCTGTATGTTCAAAAACAGGTGTCCTGATTTCTTTGTAGTGGTACATACGACATTGCTCTCTTATTAATTCCTCTACTACCTGCCATTTTGCTGTATCTGATGGCAAAATGTCCTGTGTTCCTCTTGGTAATTTAATATCCATTTCCATAGACTCCTCTCAAATCCATATAAAAAAAAGCTCTCATCCCTTGCATATAGCAAGGGACGAGAGCTTTTATAAGCTTCCGCGGTTCCACCCTAGTTGGTTAATACATCTATTAACCCTCTCAACGCTGGATAACGGCCAGATCCGTTTTTGCCTACTAAAGAAAACTCTTTCGACAAAAATCCTCTCGAATGTTGTTCACTGTAGGCGTATGTAGGAAAGATTTCAGCCACGTCTTTCCCTCTCTTGTCATCCCGTTCAAACAGTTACTTTTTCGGTCATCGGTTTGTTATATTTTTTAATTATACTTTATCATAATGACGTAAATGAAATAAGTCAACCTTTTTAAAGAAAAGGTAGTAATTTTTTATTTGACTATTTACAATATAGTTAGAGGTGATCCAATGAATAACAAATTAGTCCACAAATTGGCAATATTTCTGCTTTTAGTTGTACTAATAATCCCTAATGTAAAGATGGAGGTCCAAGCTCAAGAACAGCAAGCTGTGGTCAATGTGGATTCTTTAAAAGTCAGATCTGGTCCAGGCCTCACTTACGATGCAATTGGATCGGTACAAAAGAACGAAAAGTTGACAATAATCTCTAAAGAAAACGATTGGTTAAAAGTAAAATACAAAAATACATCTGGATGGGTTGCAAGTTGGTATACAACTGAGGAAACATCAGATTTAGCTAACAAGCAAATTGTTTCCAAGGTAAACCGATTAAATGTCCGCACAGCACCTTCAGTATCCTCAGCTGTCATTGGACAACTAAACGAAGGAGACAAATATTTAACATCTCGTTCGGAGAAAGAATGGATTGAAATTGACTTCAACGGGCAAAAAGGATGGGTAAATAATACATACGTTACAATAGTTGATCAAACACCAGTGGAAACTTCTACACCATCCAGCACAACTGAGAAAAGAACCTTTGTTATTTCAGTTGATGTATTAAATGTCCGAGCCAATCCAGATTTGTCTTCTAAAAAGATTGGACAAGTGAACAAAGGCGATGAATTTAAGGTGCTTGCAACAGATCATCAATGGATTCAAGTAGAGCTTAAAAATGGAAAAAAAGGATGGCTCTATAGTTTTTACGGGAATTTCTCTAATGCTGTAAAATCTAATTCCTCTATTCCAGCATCGGATACGATAACTGTTCTATATAGTGGAACTAATATCCGTTCGGATAAAAGCACTAATAGCGAGGTTTTAAAAAGAGCTTCTGCCGGCGAATCATTTGCTGTTTTAGAAACTATTGATGATTGGTATAAGGTGGATTTAGGAAACGGTAAAATCGGCTACCTTGCAAGCTGGGTAGTTTCAAATACAGGGGACTCCACTTCACAAAGTACGGTTAAAGAAGGGGAAAAGAAGGAAAATTCTAAGCGAAAAAAAGGAACTCTAGATGGAGTTACTATCGTTATCGATCCTGGGCACGGAGGCAACGACCGTGGGACAACAGGTGCTCTTGGAACAGATGAAAAAGATATTACCCTTAAAACTGCAGAGTTACTTTCTTCCAAGCTTCAAGCAGCAGGCGCTAATGTTAGGATGACCCGACAATCAGATGAATATGTAGATTTACGAAAAAGAGTTTCAATAGGTCATCAAGTTGGAGCCGACGCATTTATAAGCCTACACTATGACGCTATCGATAATAGCTCTGTTCGAGGTTTTACAACCTATTACATGAATAGCTATCAGAAAGAGCTAGCAAAGCATGTCCATGATGGTCTTGGAGATATGATTTCTCTGAAGGATAGAGGGACTCAACCAGGCAATTATCTAGTATTGAGAGAAAATAAACAGCCTGCTATTTTAATAGAGTTAGGGTATTTGAGCAATCCAACAGAGGAACAGAATGTCACTACCCAGAGATTTAGAGAACAGGCAACACACGGAATATACAACGGGATTATTGACTATTTTGATAGTCAATTGAAATAAAAATTGTTAAGAAACAGCAAAATAACTATAAATGCTATTTTAGAGAGGGAAGTAGTGACTCATGTCATGACTTCCCTCCTTTTTCATATATGGCTTTTGAAGCGTACAGCTGATTTCCGCTTAAAGCGGACGCTTTCCGCAGGGGGAACGCCATCACCGCCGCTTGCGCATCGTGTGTGATGTCTTATCTATCTCCCTCCTCCTGTTGGACAAGCAAAAACCTTACTAATCCTATAAACGAGGATTGTAGTAAGATAATGCGATACCAAAATAAAAACAGTGCCACTTAAAAATAGTAGCACTGCTTTTAAATTATGCTTCTAGCATGATTGTCACAGGACCATCATTTGTAAATGCCACGTCCATCATTGCACCGAATGTGCCGGTTTCTACTACAAAACCTTTTGAACGTAGCTTTTCATTAAATAGCTCCCAAAGGGGCTTTGCAATTTCTGGCCGAGCGGCTTCTATAAAGCTTGGTCTACGGCCACGCTTAGTATCAGCATATAGGGTAAATTGTGAGACAGAAAGAATAGAACCATTTACTTCCTTAATCGAAAGATTCATTTTGCCTTCTTCATCTTCAAAGAGACGAATGCCTTCAATTTTGTTCGCTAAATATTCTATTTCTTTTTCAGTATCTGTAGTCGTGATTCCTACTAACAACAAATAACCGTTGTCTATCTTACCAGTCACTTCACCGTCAACAGTAACACTTGCATCTTTACATCGCTGCAACAAAACCTTCATATACCATAACTCCTTTAATAATACGCTGTTGTTAGCTTTAATTAATAATACGCTGAACAGAGTACACATCTGGCAGCTGCTTAATACGATCTACCACTTTATGAAGATGAGCAATATTAGAAATAAGAATAGACAGATGAATGGAGGCAATATCATTATCCGATTTGCCACTTACTGCAACAATATTCGTTTTAGATTCGTTTACTACTTGAAGAACTTCATTAAGAAGACCTGTCCGATCAAATGCAGACACTTCTATATGAACTTGGTAATCCTTCTTGGTAGGTGAATCAGTTTGCTCCCATTCAACCTCTATAATGCGTGAATGAGCATTGTCATTTTGGACATTCGGACAATCTGCTCGGTGAACAGATACACCTCTCCCTTTGGTTATAAATCCAACAATAGCGTCCCCAGGAACGGGGCTGCAGCAACGAGAAAGTCGTATTAGAAGGTTGTCTATCCCCTTGACGACTACTCCTGATTCTGTCGTTTTCTTGGTAGGTGGAGTGTTCATTTCTGTATTAATTTTTTCTAACGCTTCCTCTTGGTCGCGTATTTTTCTCATTTTTTCTGCTAATCGGTTAACGACTTGCTGGGCGGTAATTCCATTAAAGCCCACAGCGGCATATAAGTCCTCTTCCCCAGCAAATGCATATTTTTCACAAACTCGTTTGATATTTTCGAGAGTCAAGACCTCTTTTATTTCAAATTCCTGTGCCTTGATTTCTTTTTCAATTGACTCTTTACCTTTGATAATGTTTTCTTCTCTAAGCTGTTTTTTAAAGAATTGCTTAATCTTGTTTTTTGCTTGAGAGGATTGAGCAATTTTAATCCAGTCTCTGCTCGGACCAAAGGACTGCTTAGAGGTCAGAACCTCTATAATATCTCCTGTTTTTAGCTTTGTATCTAAAGGAACCATTTTTCCGTTTACCTTAGCACCAATTGTTTTATTGCCAACTTCCGAATGTACTCGGTAAGCAAAATCAATAGGAACAGAACTAGCAGGTAATTCGATGACGTCCCCCTTAGGGGTAAAAACGTAGACCATATCTGAGAACAAATCAAATTTCAGAGATTCCATAAACTCTTCTGCGTTGGATGACTCTTGTTGAAACTCAAGTATCTCCCTAAACCATGTAAGTTTTGAATCTATTGTTTGCTTACCAGTCTCCACCTTTTTGCCCTCTTTGTAGGCCCAGTGTGCAGCAACCCCATACTCAGCAATATTATGCATTTCCTCTGTACGGATCTGAACCTCTAATGGCTCTCCATTAGGGCCAATTACTGTAGTGTGTAAGGATTGGTATAGGTTCTGCTTTGGCATCGCAATATAATCTTTAAACCTACCTGGCATTGGCTTCCAAAGCGTATGAATCACACCTAAAACCGCATAGCAGTCTTTAATGCTATTGACGATGATTCGCATTGCTAGTAAATCATAGATTTCATTGAATTGTTTGTTTTGGACTACCATTTTTCGATAGATGCTGTATATATGCTTTGGTCTTCCGGATATATCTGCATCTACCTCCATCTCGTCCAACTGTTTACAAATATCATTCATTACATCTTTTAAGTATGATTCACGCTCCGTGCGTTTTTTCTTCATGAAATTGACAATTCTATAATACTGCTGCGGATTCAAGTATCGTAAAGCTGTATCCTCTAATTCCCATTTCACTGCGGATATCCCTAAACGATGAGCAAGTGGTGCAAAAATCTCTAGCGTCTCATTTGAAATTCTACGTTGTTTTTCTTCGGGTAAATGCTTTAAAGTACGCATATTATGTAAACGGTCAGCAAGTTTAATCAGGATGATCCGAATATCTTGCGCCATTGCTATGAACATCTTGCGATGATTTTCTGCCTGTTGTTCTTCTTTAGACATATATTTAATTTTACCTAGCTTGGTCACTCCTTCAACCAAAAGAGCAACTTCTTCGTTAAACTCTCGAACAATATCATCTCTTGTATACTCGGTATCCTCTACTACATCATGCAAAAAGCCAGCAGCAACAGTCTCCGGATCCATTTGAAGATCAGCAAGAATACCTGCTACTTGTATGGGATGAAGAATATACGGTTCGCCAGAATTACGAAATTGTTCTCGATGGGCATGTTCTGCTAACTCGTATGCTTTTTTAACGAAGTCAACATGTTCCTTATTCATATAAGTAGAAAGTGTTTCAAAAACATCTTCTGCTGTCTTCACCTGATCTTTTGCCATGCTAACTCACCTGTTTTCGTTATTTTTCAAAAATAGTATATAGGCTATATTTTATAAAAAAAAAGAGGGACTTGTAAAGTCCACCCTTAAACTGTATAGTCGATTACTTTCTTATTATACACAAATTATGTCTATATAGAAAATGAATAATATTAGTATTGCATTAACGTACGAATATTGTAGTCTTTTAATTTGTCGCGTCCTTCTAAATAAGACAATTCTATTAAGAATGCACAACCAACCACTACACCGCCAAGTTCTTCTACTAACTTAATGGTTGCTTCAATCGTTCCACCTGTTGCAAGTAAATCATCTACAATAAGTACACGCTGACCAGGTTTAATTGCATCCTTATGCATAGTTAAAACATCTTTCCCATATTCTAATCCGTATTCAGCACGAATTACTTCCCGAGGGAGCTTGCCTTCCTTACGAACTGGTGCAAAACCTATGCCTAAAGCATAAGCAACAGGGCATCCAATGATGAATCCACGTGCTTCTGGTCCAACAATAATATCTGCATCCACTTCTTTTGCATATTCAACAATTTGGTCAGTCGCATATTTGTATGCTTCTCCATTGTCCATAATTGTTGTAATATCCTTGAATCGAATACCTGGTTTAGGCCAGTCTTCTACAATTGTTACATATTTCTTTAAATCCATTTTTGCTCCTCCTCAGGAACGGTTTGTGCTGCTCTTCGCTCTTCAAACCATTGTTTCAGCTCTTTATATGGTGCATACAAAAGCTTTTGCTCTAAACTTATCTGCTTTGTACGCTGTTGATAGGCTGGCGCTTCAGATAAATCTCTTTTAGGGAGATTTTCATTCAAGACCAATGTGCCACCCTCTATTCTAACAAAATTTAACTCAAAAAACACCTTTGACATAAAATTTATTGTGTTTGGACTCCATCCAGTATGTTTGGATAGTTCGTGAATATGCTGTTTTAAAGCAAAATTTTTCCTTTTAGCAATGAAAGAAAAATACCATTTGAATTGTTCTCGGGTTGGTAATCCTTCAAAATAAGTAGACTCGTTTGCAAAAAAGTGAGCATAAATTCGTTGCCAATCATGGTGTTCTAACAAGTTTATTAAATATTGCTCCTCTAATGGTAGATCTAGTAAACAAATACAATCGGAAACAATGCCTTCTTCTATTACGTTATTGTGAAACCATATTTTGCCAGAAATAATAGATTCAAAATGAGCTAAAGATTCCTTGTTAAAGCAGACAAAGGTAGTATTTCCCTCTGGTATAGTAGGCAGCCATCTATTCACCTGGCGAATGCCTCTTATATCAAACAACTGCCACTGATTCGTTTTTGCATCTTGAATCATAAGCTGTGGTTTTTTTCGCCCATTCCACTCGTTGATTTGCAAGTCTCCAATAAAGGATAATTTGGTTGCCGGTGCAATCTCATCAGCAAGATCACCTTTTCCAAATCCGATAGCGTCTAACAAAACAGCACCCTGCATTAGCTCCATCTTCACATGGTTTTGGGCAGAGCCAATTTTCCTTACTGAGTTCACTTCTATATTTTCTAAACAATATACAGGTTTAGCAAAACCCATACCAAAAGGAGAAAGCATTTGAATGGATTGAATGGATTCCGTGGATATTTCATGCATTTCCAGTGGCACATCAATTGATACAACAGGTATTAACTGTTCCTCAGTCAGGCACGTCGTCGCTTGTTCATTAAGTCTGTTTCTAAATTCTTCTACATGTTCGAGAGGGAAGGTCATACCTGCTGCCATCGGATGACCACCAAAATGAGTTACTATATCGCTATTCTTAGCTAGCTCATTGTACATATGAAATCCTTCGATGCTACGTGCAGAACCTTTAGCAATTTGTTTTTCTACGTCAAACCCAAGAACTATTGAAGGACGATAATATTTTTCCACTAATTTTGATGCAACAATTCCTAATACGCCAGGATTCCATCCCTCTTTACCAACTACAATAACACTTGGACCTTTTAAGTCTAAGTGTTGTTGTTCGATTAATTCAATCGCTTCATCCGTGATTTGCTTTACAATAGCTTGTCGTTCTTTATTTTTATCGTTCAACATATTAGCTAGAGCAAGTGCTTTATTTGGTTCTTCTGTTAAAAACAACTCAACTCCCGGGGAAGCTTCTCCAAGACGCCCTACAGCATTGATACGCGGTCCAAAAGCGAAACCGATAGTTTCCTCATTTATAGCGCTTGTTTCAACTCCACTTACATTTGCCAAAGCCTCAATTGCAATAGAATCATTTTTCTTCATCTGCTTAATACCCTGTTGGACAAAATAACGATTCTCACCCTTTAACGATACGAGATCGGCAATTGTCCCAATGGCTACTAGGTAAAATAATTCTTTCGGTATTTCACCTAGTAAAGCATGAGCAACTTTAAATGCCACCCCTACACCAGCCAAATGCGAGAAAGGATATTTTGTATCTTGTAAACCAGGGTGAATAATTACATCTGCCTTGGGAAGCACCTCACCAGGTTCATGGTGATCCGTTACTATTACATCCATTCCTAAGTTTTTAGCAAACTGAATTTGCTGTATGCCGGATATTCCATTGTCTACTGTAATAATAAGTTTGACCCCTTCATCAAAGGCCTGTTGGAATAAGCGCTCGCTTGGTCCATAACCATCTATAAATCTGTTAGGAATTTTAAAGATAACATCTGCACCCATAGCTTCCAATGTTTTCATCATGACAGTTGTGCTTGTTATTCCATCTGCATCATAGTCACCGTAAATCATAATTCTTTCTCCAGCATCTATCGCTTGATGGACTCTTTCTACCAGTTTTTCCATCCCTTCAAAGAGAAAAGGATCATGAACGTTATCTTCAGTAATATATATAAAGCTTTTAGCTTCCTCTACGCTATTAAACCCTCTAGATACTAGTACTTTAGCACAGACTCTTGGAATCGTGAGTTCTTGTTCAAAGGTTGTAACCAAATCATCATTAGGTCTAGAGATTCTCCATCTTTTTTGAGATTGTATCATTTTATTTCACTTCCTTAAGTTTTATTATAACGTAAAAACCTTGAGGGATTAATATTTTTACTTTAACAAAAGTGTCTGAGTAACTAACATTTCAAAGTCAGTCCTTCTTTTTCCAATAGCCTAGAATTCTACATAAATCATTTGCTTTCCATATTAAAAAGAAAAAAAGAGCAGAGAATGAATACTCTGCTCTTTTTACTGTTATACCACAGGCTCGTCTGAACCCCATTTTTTCTCTTCTTTTTCTACTTTTATACCACCTGTTTTACGAAGCTCTTTAGCTTTTAGATCAAACCATAATTGAGTTGCGATAAACAGTGATGAATACGTCCCTGCAACTAAACCGATCAATAATGCAATAGAGAAGTTTCTAATACCTTCTGCACCAAACAATAATAGTGCCACTACTACAAGAACAACGGTTAACACAGTATTTACTGAACGTCCTAATGTTTGACGAAGTGATTTATTTACAATTGTCGCAAGCTCTTCCTCAGTAGTAATTGCTTTACTACGGTGAAGATTTTCTCGAATTCGGTCAAACGTTACAATTGTATCGTTAATCGAGTAACCTACAATAGTTAAAACAGCTGCAATAAATGTAATGTCGACTTCTAAACGAAGAATGCTAAATATCGCGATCATTAAGAATGCATCATGTAATAAGGAAACAATGGCAGCAACACCCATGCGCCACTCAAATCGGAACGCCACATAAATTACAATTCCAATAGCAGCGAATAGCAAAGCTTTCATTGCATTTGCGGCAAGTTCCTTACCAACCGTAGATGACACAGTACTTACTTGTGGTTCTGCACCAAATTGTTCGTTTATATCTGCTTTTAAAGTCTTAATTTCTTCTTGAGAAAATTCGTCTTTATATCGAACTACAGCTCCATCAGCATTTTCTCCTGAAATTACAATATCCTCAGTAGATAACCCGATAGAATCCAATTTCTCCGATACTATTTCCTGCGTTAATGGAGTATTTGACTCAATTTGAACGCGTGTACCAGATGAAAAGTCAATTCCAAGATTCAATTTGAATACACTTAAAATAACAATCCCTGCTACCGTTAACACAATAGAAGCGATATAGAAAATTTTACGATTATGAACAAAATCTATACGATCAAACTTTGTTGTTAAATCTAATGTATCTACTTCTTCTTCAGGAGCATGAATACGTTTTTTCGGAATCCCAAACCAACCTGGTTTATTGTCAAAGTACCCACTATGCACTAAAAGACCTAATAAAATACGTGAAGCCCAAACAGCTGTAATGAATACAACCAATATACTAATGATTAAAAGCGTTGCAAAACCTTTTACTGAGCTTGTACCAAAATAGAATAATACGACTGCAGCTAAAAGTGTCGTGATATTAGCATCAAAGATAGCAGTAAATGATTCCTTTGCTCCGCTTTCAAAAGATTTCTTCACCGACTTACCTACACGCAACTCTTCCCTTATACGTTCATAGGTAAGAATGTTGGCATCAACCGCCATACCTACCCCGAGAACAATTGCGGCGATACCTGGCAGCGTAAGTACCCCATTAATCCAATCAAAAACTACTAAGATTAAGAAAATATAAACAACCAATGAAATTACCGCAATAAGACCTGGAAGGCGATAATAGAAAATCATAAACAAGAATATAGCTGAAACACCAATGATACTTGCTAGAATTGTGCTATCCAATGCCTGTTCACCGAATTGAGCTCCAACAGAAGTTGAATAAATTTCGGTAAGCTTAACTGGTAGTGCTCCTGCATTTAGAATTCCCGCAAGGTTTTTAGTTTCATCCACTGAAAATGCTCCAGAGATTTCTACGCTTTCTGAACTGATTCGTTGTGTAACACGAGGGTTGGAAATGAATTTTTGTTCTTCCTTCAACACCTCAGCAGCGTAGGAGTCAACTCCTTCTTCAAAATCTAACCAAATAACTAGCACATTGTCAGGTGCTGGTTTAGCAGCTATCTGTTCAGTAACTTCTGCAAATTTATTTGCATCCTTTAATTCTAATGTAACAATCGGTTGTCCTTGTTGATTAAAGGCAGATTTTGCTCCGCCTTCTTTTAAGTCCATACCATCTAGCATGATATTATCTTCTGAGTCTCGGAAAGACAGATTAGCCTGAGTAGAAAGTAATTCCCGCGCTGATTCCTGATTTTCTACTCCAGCGAGCTGAACCCTAATTCTATTTCCGTCTTCAATTTGAATACTAGGCTCACTTACTCCTAGAACATCAATTCTGCTTGTAAGAGCAGATGCAGTATCAGCTACTACTTCCTCTGTGATTTTTTGTCCTTTGTTGAGTTCATCTACTTGATAAAGAACTTCGAATCCACCTTGTAAGTCTAGACCTAATTTAATATTGTTTAATACTCCACTAACTGTCGGGCTTATAGTCCCGGCAAAAATCACTAGAAGCAGTAGAAACGCAACTATGCGTCCTCTTGTTTTCATATGTACTTCCTCCTAAAAATAACCACAGACTTCCTTCGTCAGAAAGACTATTGCTAAAAACAATTACGTAATATTCTATCTGTTTTAATTCCAAAAAATGCAACATGTTTATTATGAAACACGATACCCCTTACTGTCAAATGACTCTTTGCTTATTTTTCCTCTGTTTGAGGATTCAATAAGATTTGTAATTCTTCTTGATTGATTTCCGAGAACCAATTAGATGTTCGAGAATTTTCAATTTGTTCGTAGGTCATATACTCGGCAGGTGTTATGGAAAGAACGTCATTAACAATCTTATGAAGAGACAAGGAAAGAACATCTAGCTTTCTCCATTTCTTTTCTACACAATACTTCCAAATATCTGCTTCTGTTACAGTTTCGTACTGATAAACTTTAAACTCACTCTTTTTGCTCTCTAGAGCAGGTAGTACGTGTGTATAGATATGATTGTATGAGTTTTCCAAAATACTGCACCTCTTTATAGAATAATGTGGTAAGTAGCTTGCATATTATTATTGTAAACGAAGTTCCTGTATTTGAGAAGGAAGTGTTTAATTGTCAACTTATTTAAGAGGGTCTATTGTATTAATGTTTGCCATTTTTTTGTCCAAGTTTCTAGGTTTTATTTATCGTATGCAATTTGTTCGATTAACGGGAGAAGAGGCTGTTGGAATTTACAGCACGGCTTATCCAGCATTCATATTCTTTCTTTCGCTGATCCAACTGGGCATACCTATAGCTATTACTAAAATAGTAGCAGAGTTACGAACAAGGAACGCTATTTCAGAGTACTTTACCGTTATGAGAACATCCGTAATTGTCACAGTAGTCTCTATGATAGCTTTTACTCCCCTCTTTATCTTTGTTACTCCTCTAATTTCTAGTAACTTGCTAAAGAACGATGCTATTACAATGACTCTCTATGTTTCAATTGCAATTGTCCCGATTGCTGCAGCAGGTGGAATTCTTAGGGGATTCTTGCAAGGTATTGCAAGACTTGAAGAAACAGCAATAGCCCAACTTATTGAACAGATTGTGCGTATTTTACTGATTACCTTTGCATTACCATTGTTTTTAACTTCCTCAACTCCACAGGAAGCTGCTGCTTACGCCATGTTCTTAGCCTTATTAGCAGAGGCCGCTTCTTTACTTTATCTGAAGTGGAGATATAACAAATGGAAGAAAAGCCAGACGTATAAGAAATCTAAAAAAGCATATCCCTTATCACCATTATTTGCAATTGCACTGCCTTCTTCGGGCAGTAAGCTTTTTGGATCGTTCACTTGGTTTTTAGAGCCTATCATTTTTATTAAAGCTTTAGCCATTACTGGAATTAGTGCCGTAGCCGCTACAACTCTTTATGGTGTCATCTCCGGTGTTTTAGTTCCTTTGTTGCTCTTCCCATCATTCATACCTTTTGCCTTGTCTATCGTCCTTATACCAGCTGTTAGCGACGCCTATGCAAGGAAAAATTATAGCTTATTAAAAGAGAGAATACATCTTTCATTAAAGTTCTCTACTTTAACTGGTTGTTATGCAGCTACGTTATTCTATCTACATGGAGGCGAACTTGTCTATGAATTGTTTCATGTAGAAAACGCAACAGTTTATATGAAAATACTTGCACCGATATTTTTCTTTTACTATATTCAAAGCCCACTCTTCTCCATCCTACAGGCGTTGAATAGTTCTAACAGTGCTTTTTTAAACTCTCTGTATGGTGGAGTAGGGAAATTATTATTATTGTTTTTCCTTGCCTCTCAGGTATCCATTCAAGAAAAGGGAGCAATTGTCGCGATAGGATTTGGTGTTCTCATCACTTCGTTTTTACATATCGCTTCACTTAAAGAAAAGAAAGAAGCCCAAATCGGATTCTCTTTCTTTGCATTGCCATATGTAGTTTTTATCGCCACTATTATTACCCGTCCAATGGTAATATCCATAGGGAGTCAGCCATTAATAGTAGATTGTTTGATAACTTTGGTTTACTTAACTATTGGTCTATTGCTATTTGGACAAATTAAACGAAAAGAAGTTAGTGTCATCTTTAAAATTGCAAAAACAACTAAAAATAAATTTTAATATAAATAAATTATGAAGTGACTAAGAAGAATCTGGGACAAAACCCACCTTAGAAATTTAATAGTCCTGGAAATTTACCGATTAGTAAATTTTCTGGACTTTTTTTCTGCTCATAGTCAATGTTCTCCGATACAGCGGACGCTTTCCTGGGTGGGGACACGGGACGAGCCCGTAGTCTCTCCCACGCGCTTGTCCCCTAGGAGTCGCCGCCTTCGCTCCGAAAAACTAGAATTTTCTAGGATATCAAGTGAAAACTGTACATAATTTCAGGCACTACAAAACAAAATTCACTCAGAATGAAGTATCCTCTTGTTTAAATATTATAACAAGAATCTACTCACAACATTTTTACGTAGCATGAATCTACTTATGTCCCAGCCTCTTCTATCTTTTTAAAATGATGTCCTTAATTGAATATATAGTTCATCGTCCTCATAGCTACAATAAAACACCTTGGTGGGATCCAAAATCATTTTCTTTTCAAGCTCTTCTAGTAACCATTCCTTACTTTTACCAATTCGTGTAAGGTGTTCTAGTTGTATATCGCCATCAGTAATCAAAGGGAAAATAAATTGTTCCTCATCCTTCTTAAAAACAGATAAGTTTCCAGAGGGCTCTAAGAACGCATAGGAAACCGAACGGATAGAGCCTATTTGTTGCTCCCGAAGCTGTTGAAGCAAATCGTCCATATTATATCTTTGTTTCCTCATCTCTTTTTCAACAATAATTCCATCCTTCATAATAATAGAGGGATGGCCTTCCATCATATCTCTAAATTTTTTACTTTTTAAGGAAGTATAAGAAGCAATTAACTGAATGATCAATAACGTCAACATTGGTAGTAAAGCATGCATAAATTCACTTCTTGGATCATCTATTGCTATTGCTCCAACTTCAGCTATCAATAAAAAGACGACTAAGTCAAAAATACTCAACTCACCGACTTCTCTTTTTCCCATCATTCTTAATATAGCTAGTATGATCCAATATAATGCTATCGTACGGAAAATAATAATGAGAATCTCGTTCACAAAATTCACCTCACTATTAGATTGCCCATAAAAAAAGAACTTACTCCTAAGAGTAAGCTCTTTATTTTTTTTAGATTGTTGAATCCGTTACAACTCGTCCAACTGCAACGCGTTCAAATTGTAAACGCGTACCATCTGCTACTACTACAAAAATAGTTTGGTCATCCACTGCATCTACTTTTCCGTGTAATCCACCAACAGTGATAATATGATCTCCACGCTTTAGATTGCTTTGCATTTCAGCTGTAGTTTTCTGTCTCTTTTGCGCTGGTCGAATGATAAAGAACCACATTACGACGAACATAGCAATAATTGGTAATAAACCTACTAAATCCACTAATATTTCCCCTCCTTTTCCTCTTTATACAGTATACAAGAATCAGAAGTTTTTTGCATTTGGTTTGTTGTACCCATACTCTTCAAAAAACTCTTCTTTAAAATCAAGCAGTCTATCTTCTCTAATTGCCTGGCGAACATTCTCCATTAATTTCATTAAAAAATGTAGATTATGATAAGAAGCTAAACGCAATCCAAAGGTTTCATCTGCTTTAAATAAATGACGAATGTATGCTCGAGAATAGTTTTTACAAGTATAGCAATCGCACTTCTCATCTATTGGGCCAAAATCTCGAGCAAATTTTGCTCCCTTAATTACTAGACGTCCTTTATGTGTAAAGAAAGTACCATTACGAGCAATTCGGGTTGGTAATACACAGTCAAACATATCCACTCCACGAATAGAGCCGTCAATAAGTGAGTCTGGTGAACCGACTCCCATTAAGTATCGAGGCTTGTCCTCAGGCATTAAAGGAGTAGTAAAATCAAGAACACGGTTCATGACATCCTTTGGTTCACCTACAGACAATCCACCAATCGCATATCCCGGGAAGTCTAATGACACTAAGTCTTTAGCAGATTGTTTACGAAGCTCCTCATATTCTCCACCTTGAATAATACCAAATAAGCCCTGTTTTTCGGTATTCGTATGTGCAGTTAAGCAACGCTCTGCCCAACGAGATGTACGCTCTACTGAAGCTTTCATGTATTCAAAGGTAGCTGGATAAGGCGGACACTCATCAAAAGCCATCATAATGTCCGAACCTAGTGCATTTTGAATCTCCATTGACTTTTCTGGGCTTAAAAATAGCTTGTCCCCATTTAAGTGATTACGGAAATGTACCCCTTCTTCTTCTATTTTGCGCATATCGCTTAAACTAAATACTTGGAAGCCCCCTGAATCTGTTAAAATTGCACGGTCCCAATTCATAAATTTGTGCAAACCACCAGCTTCACGAATAATATCGTGGCCAGGACGAAGCCATAGATGATAAGTATTGCTTAAGATGATACCCGCATCCATTTCTTTGATATCTTCGGGCGCCATTGTTTTAACAGTAGCTTGTGTACCAACCGGCATAAATGTCGGTGTTTCAAACGATCCATGTGGAGTGTGTACAATACCAAGACGAGCACCTGTTTGTTTATCTTTTTTTATTAACTCATACGTAATTGCTGCCATTTAATAATTCCTTCCTTTTATGAACATCGCATCTCCAAAGCTAAAGAAACGATAACGTTGCTCGATAGCTTCTTGGTATGCAGATAGTATAAATTCTTTTGATGTTAAAGCACTCACTAGCATTACAAGGGTAGACTTTGGTAAATGGAAGTTAGTGATCATTCCATCAATACATTTAAATTCATAGCCTGGATAAATGAATATAGATGTCCAACCACTATCCTCTTGAAGAATACCATTAAATCTAGTAGCAACAGTTTCAAGTGTTCTAGTGGAAGTTGTACCCACCGCAACGATCTTTCCACCAGCTGCCTTCACTCCATTGATTAAATCTGCTGTTTCCTTTGTGATACGGTAAAATTCCGCATGCATTTCATGATCATCAATGGAATCCACACTTACTGGTCGGAATGTGCCCAAACCAACATGAAGTGTCACAAAAGCAATGTTAACACCTTTTTCTTTTATTGCTTCCAATAATTCCGTTGTAAAATGAAGTCCAGCTGTTGGTGCTGCTGCTGAACCCTGTTCCTTTGCGTAAACTGTTTGATAACGATCCTTATCATCTAGCTTTTCATGGATATAAGGTGGTAGTGGCATTTCTCCAAGCTTGTCCAATACCTCAAAAAATACTCCATCATATTCAAAACGGAAAATTCTTCCTCCGTGATCCTTTAAACCTGTACATACAGCTGTCAACAAGCCTTCTCCAAATACAATTTTTGTACCAATTTTTACTCGTTTTGCTGGTTTGACAAGTGTTTCCCACTCATCACCCTCCATTTGAGTCAATAATAGTACTTCAATATTTGCTCCTGTGTCCTCTTTGACGCCCATTAAACGAGCCGGCATAACCTTCGTATCATTTAAAACTAGGCAATCACCCTCATTCAATTCATCAATAATCATGGCAAAGCTTTTGTGTTCAAGCTTATTATTTGGATAGTCCGTTATTAAAAGTTTACTACTCGTGCGATCAGCTAATGGTGTTTGTGCAATTAACTCTTCTGGTAATTCAAAATCAAAATCTTCTACTCTCATTAATAAGTACTTCCTTTTTTAGTTGTTTGTATCAGTTGGCAATGGTATTCCTAAGTGTTCATATGCTAGTGGAGTCACAATTCTTCCACGTGGAGATCGTTGAATAAAACCAATTTGCATTAAATATGGCTCATATACATCCTCTATTGTAGTAGATTCTTCTCCTATGCTAGCTGCAATCGTATCTAATCCAACTGGACCACCTCTAAAACGCTCAATCATTGCGTTCATGAGTTTATGATCTATATGATCCAAACCTAGTGGATCCACTTGTAATAACTCTAATGCATCTTTCGCAATACTTAAAGTAATTTTACCATTTCCTCTAACTTGCGCATAATCCCTCACCCGTTTTAGCAAACGATTGGCAATACGAGGAGTCCCTCTTGAGCGACGAGCAATTTCTCCCGCAGATTCATGATCGATTGTAGCGTTAAATAGCTCTGCACTTCTTACAACAATCGCCGTTAGCGCCTCTTCATCGTAGTAATCTAAACGAAGCAGTACTCCAAACCTGTCACGGAGCGGAGCAGATAATGCACCTGCTCTTGTCGTTGCTCCCACTAATGTAAAAGGTGGTAGATCTAAGCGTACACTTCTGGCAGCCGGCCCTTTCCCTACAACGATGTCTAAGCAAAAATCTTCCATAGCAGGATAAAGTACTTCTTCAATAGAACGATTTAATCGATGAATCTCATCGATGAATAGTACATCGCCCGGCTCAAGCGAACTAACTATCGCAGCTAAATCACCCGGTCGCTCAATAGCTGGACCGCTTGTCATCCGCATTTGTACATCCATTTCGTTTGCGATAACTGCGGCAAGTGTAGTTTTACCAAGTCCAGGAGGTCCATATAGAAGACAATGATCCAGACTCTCATTTCTCATTTTTGCCGCTTCGATAAAAATACTCAGGTTATGCTTTATTTTATCCTGTCCAATATATTGTGATAATAACTGTGGACGAAGTGATTGCTCAAATGGCTCATCATATGGAGAAACATCACTGGAAATCACACGTTCTGTCATTCAAAGCCCCTCCTTTCTTATTTACCTGAAAATAATAGCTGCAATCCTTTTTTCATAAATTCGTCCGTTGTATGTAAATCATTATTTGACTTAAGTAATGGGCGTATTTTTGAAAGCTCCCGTTCAGAGTATCCTAGTGCTGTTAGAGCTAGAATAGCTTCTTCCAATTCATGATCCGATTCATTTTCAACAAATAGGCCAGGTTCGTCATTATCGAATTCCATTAACTCAATATCGATTAAGTCATTTAGCTTTCCTTTTAAGTCTAATATCATTTGTCTTGCTGTTTTTTTACCTACTCCAGGGAATTTTACTAAGAATGATTCATCTTCCCTTTCTATTGCTTGAATTACATGAGTAGGCTCCCCACTTGCAAGTATAGCCAGTGCTCCCTTAGGACCTATACCAGAAACAAGTATTAACTTTCGGAACAGCTCTCTCTGTGCAAGTGTAGGAAAACCCATTAATTGCTGAGCATCTTCTCTTATATGAAGATAAGTAAAAACTTGTATTATCTCTTCACTTTTTCTAAATGCATATGGGTTTGGCGTAAACAATTGATAGCCAATGCCCTGTTGCTCTAAAACAACATATTCAGGAGTCACTCTAGTGACCTGCCCTTTTATGTAATCATACATACTTTGCTTCCCACCATTTCCATACAATCATTATAGCATAACAAACAAAGAGGGCCGCCCATAGCTTGAGCGACCATCCTCCATTAAACTATTATAGCTGACTTAAATTATAGCATAAACTAGGCCAATTTGTTAAAGCTTTGTTCGTATACGGAATAAGCTGGTTAATAAACTTTTGTTTCCTCTCGCCGGGCAAGGCAAACGCATACAACCATTCTCTATACAATTCATTTGGGTACATGATTGCTTCTTTATATTTTGCAACAGTTTTCTCTAACTCAGGAAACTCGTTTAGGAACAATTCAATATCATACTCCATTTCAGGCAAAACCCGATGAATCCAAAGGATGTACTCCGTCTCCCTAGGTCCTAACACCGCCAAGTCAAAATCAATTATTTTATAAGTAAAGTCATTGGCTAAAAAGTTATGATGTACGACATCCCCATGCAATAGTGTCGGATTCTTCATACTAAATGGTCGAATGTTTTGAAGTGCCATATCCCCATATTGCACTAGCAATTTTGTCTTATTAAAACCAATATAGGATTCTATAAAAGGAGCTATTTCATCTACTTTTAGAAATCTAGTTTGCCACTTGGAAATTAAATTAAAAGGATAAAGCAAATTACTCTTTTCCCATTCAATCTTTTTTCTAGTGCTATGCATTCTCTTAAGTAAAGAATAAGTCTCAGATCTATCTTTTTTGTCTTTATAACTCACTGTACGATTATTTTTAAACCATGGCTGAATTATATAATCCTGCTGTGTTGAAGGAATTATAGGTAATACAAAAGGTTTTTCTAAACGGTATAGCTCATCATGGATATAACGAATTTTTGCAGCTTGCTCTCCCGAAGTGTATTTTTTTACAGAAAAAATACCATCTTCGTTTTTCCACTTCCATACATTTTTCTTTATCTGCTTTATATAAGTATCCACATTTAAAAGTGCTGATGCGGATATGGTGGACACGGATATACATGTTGATAATATGGTTGTGGAGGACAAGGATAACCACCGTGATACGGATTATGACTATACATTTGTGGCTGAGCATAGTTCATATGTGAATCGCCACATGATGCACATGGGGTTTGCTCATAATGCGGTTGAATATATGCCTGTTGAGCGTTCTGCTGTTGATATTGCTGAAAATAATCATTTTGCATATAATCGTTAGCCATTTCTAAAGCAGAAGAAGGTTCCTCCACCATCATTTCTGTCATCTGCGTCGCTAGAGTCTCTACAGCCGGCATACGAGGATGACTAGGCATAACACTGTATTCTACCTGCTCTTCTACGTCTATATTGGAAGATTCGATAAGCATCCAACTATTTGGTGAAGGCATATCATATTCTGGCGATGGCATCATTTGCATTGGAGCAAAATGGGTTGGTTGAATAGCCATTGGGTGATTTTGCTGCATATAATGCATCGGGTGAACGTGTGCACATGGATCCGGCGGGCATGGCATAGGTGGACAAGGCATAGGCGGGCAAGGAACAGGGTACATAATAGGATGCTGCTGCATTGGTGGACATGGAACAGGTATTAGCTTAGGCTGAACTGGTTGAATCGGAATTGGTTGTACGGGCTTAGGCTGTGGTTTTACCTCCGGTTTTGCTTGAGGTACTGGCTTTGGCTTTGGCGCTGGTTGTGGCACAGGAACTGGTTTTGGTACTGGTACTGGTTTTGGCTGCGGTGCTGGTTTAGATTCAGGTACTATTATCGGAATTGGTACAGGTACGGGGACAGGTATCGACTTTTGAATAATTTTTTCTTTTGGAGCAGGTACACTTGGCTGAATTGGTGGCATTGGTTGTGCAGGTTGGGCTTTTGGTATAGGTACAGCTTTTGGTGTAGGTGCAGCTTGTGGAATTGGTTGCGCTTTTGGTATTGGCTGAGCCTTTTGAATTTGTTTAAGGTTGCCATCGTATGGCTGAGCTGTTCCATCACCCATCATCCCCTTCTTGTTTGGGCGATTCTCCCCATAAGGATGTACCATACTTTCTGTCTTCCTCGCTTCTGGTATGAAGATTTTCATTCCTGGTACAATATATTCGGGATTAGCTAAATGAGCATTTATCTTTTTTAAATCATCAAAAGAAACTCCATACTCTCTTGATATTTTCCAAAGGGTATCACCCTTTTTAACAATATGAATTTGCACAGTCTTCCTCCTTCCTTCACCTTAAAATATGTGTAACAACAAAAATTGGTCACAGATTTTAAAACATTGATAGTTCCCTTCATGATAAACTTATGAATAGCAACTATACTGTTATGCAAGGTTGGAGGAATTTACTTATGAAAAAATTAAAAGGGGCAGAGCGTAGAACTTGGATCTGTTCTTATCTCAAGGAACAAGACCAACCTATTAAAGGGTCTGAGCTTGCTAAATTAGCAAATGTGAGTAGACAGGTAATAGTAAACGATATTACCCTGCTGAAGGCCACCAATCATCCTATTATGTCTACTAACCAAGGGTACATTTTATTACCTAACCGCGAAGACTTTGGTTCTGTCCAAAAAAGTGTAGTATGTATCCATAAATCAAAGGAGACTGAGGAGGAGTTATTAACATTAGTAGATGCTGGCGTTACAGTAGAAAATGTAACTGTAGAACACACGGTATACGGCGAAATTACCTCATCTATTATGGTTTCCAATCGACATGATGTGGAAATATTTTTAAAAAAAGTACGAGAAACAGAAGCTTCCTTTTTACTAGAGCTAACTTCAGGGGTTCACATTCATCGGTTATCTGCCCCAAGTGAGGAGATATTAGTAAGAGGAATAGAGGCTATTCGAAAAAAAGGGTATATAATGGATGAGCAAAATTAAAGGGTAGTTGAAGCCTCTTAAAGTGCCCACTAGATTTTTGATTTAAAATGCTTAAGAACATAGTAAAGTTTCTAAATTAGTTTGGTTTAGGAGCTTTTTATTTTTGAATAAAATGAAACCTCAAAATTTGAAAATCAATACAAACTTGTTTTATACGTATACTTTTCAAAAGTTTTTCGTTGGTTACTTTGCTTGGTTTACCATCTTCTATTTGCAAAGAGCAATATCCAACATTTTTCTTTGTATTTAACAAGAATGCCATGAACAGAGAGTTCATGGCATTCTTAATATATAAAATTTCTGGTCTATTAAATAAAGGGTAATTTATTCAGAGGGTACTTCCGCTTTTGTTTCGTATGTATAATAGGAGCCAAGTGATTTAACCTCACAACCTAAAGCCTTCAACTCTTCAATTGCCCCTATCATCATTGGAGCTTTCTCATCTTCGAGCACGTCTATGATGAAAAAATATTGTCCGAGTCCGGTTTTTAAAGGTCGAGATTCGATTTTACTCAAGTTAAGCTGACGCCATGCAAATACAGAAAGGACTTGATGAAGAGCTCCTGATCGATCATCTTTTGGTAGTGTGATCATTACAGTAGTTTTAACCTGTCCATTATGTCCTTTGGTTTCTATACATTTTTTCTTTTTCGAAAGCACGAAGAACCGAGTATGGTTAAAATGAAAATCATGAATATTATGTTCAACGATTTTTAAATCATATTCAGCTGCTGCGGATGTATTTGCGATTGCAGCAATACATTCATCTGCTCGTTCCGACACATACTTTGCTGCTGCTGCAGTTGAGGAAGATTGCTCTAATGGCACCTTACCAAATCGATAGTACAAATATTTGTGGCACTGAGCCAATGC
This sequence comes from Psychrobacillus sp. FSL K6-2843, assembly GCF_038626375.1. Classification (NCBI taxonomy): domain Bacteria; kingdom Bacillati; phylum Bacillota; class Bacilli; order Caryophanales; family Bacillaceae; genus Psychrobacillus; species Psychrobacillus sp. FSL K6-2843. Next base: position 2,468,369 of record NZ_CP152021.1, read on the forward strand.
ATGTGGATGGGAGTAAATAGTTGATATTTTTTCCGATTTTTCCATATTATTTGGATGAACCATCAAATGCTGAGCAATCGGTGACAAAATTTCTGCAATTACGTTTACTTCAGCTTCATGAAATAAATAATCTATCGTTAAAGGCACCGTGCCCTCTAAAGCATTTTCAAGTGGAACAACTGCTACCTCAACCTGTCCGTTACTAACCATTTCAATACACTCTGGAATTGTTCGTATTGGTAGTAAACAATCCGTTGGAAATAACGCCTGTGTTGCTAAGTGAGTAAAAGAAGCCTCCGGTCCAAGGTAGGCAATCTGTAAATTTGTCAAAACCATACACTCCTTACAAAGCACCAGAGCTAATTACTTCAGCTGATTCTACAAAGTCTAGTCGCTTCATTTCGTTTATAAACTCGTCCAATTCCTTATTCATAGCAGTCACATCCAATGATAACGTGACACTAGCTCTTCCTTGAATTGGAATTGTCTGGTGAATCGTCAATACATTGCATGTAGAATCTGCCACTAAGGAAAGTAGTCGCGCAAGCGTTCCTTCTCGATCTTCTAGCTGTAAAAAAACAGTTAAGATTCTTTCTTGTACAATCGAATGGAACGGAAAAACCGCGTCACGATATTTATAAAAAGCACTACGAGACAAATCTACTTCTTTCACTGCATCCCAAATCGAGGAAACTTTCCCCGATTGAAGAAGATGCTTTGCTTCTAAAGTTTTTTGCATTGCTTCTGTCAGCACATCTTCTCTAACAAGATAAAAGCGCTGGCTTGTAACATCCTTCATGCGGTTCCCTTCCTCCTATTCGATAAATTCAAACTCGAATTGTAGTAATCGTACAGTATCTCCGTCCTTCGCTCCACGTTCACGAAGTGCATCGTCGATACCCATGCCACGTAACTGTCTAGAGAATCTACGAATAGAGTCTTCTCGACTGAAATCAGTCATTTTAAACAATCTTTCTACAGTTCCGCCAGATAATACAAATGCTCCGTCATCGTCTCTTGAGATAACAAAGTCATCCTTAGAAGCCTCATGCTTGTACATTACAGATGTCTCTGTCTCTTCTTCTTGCATGTGCTCTAATGGATATTCAGGTGCATCTTCTAAAATATCTGCTACTGCAAATAGTAATTCTTGCAAGCCTTGACGAGACACAGCTGAGATAGGGAATATCTTTGTATCTTTTCCTACTTTCTCTTTAAATAGCTCAAGGTTTTCTTCTGCCTCTGGCATATCCATTTTATTTGCTACAATAATCTGTGGTCTTTCTGTTAAGCGAAGATTATATTGTTTTAACTCTTCATTGATTGTAACGTAGTCCTCGTAAGGTTCGCGGCCTTCCATACCAGACATATCAATGACATGAACAATAACTCTCGTGCGCTCTATATGACGAAGGAATTGATGTCCTAGTCCAACGCCTTCATGTGCTCCTTCGATAAGCCCTGGTAGATCTGCCATTACAAAGCTTCGATGATCTTCCGTTTCAACCAAGCCTAAGTTCGGTACAATTGTTGTAAAGTGATAAGAAGCAATTTTAGGTTTAGCTGCTGATACTACTGATAATAATGTAGACTTACCTACACTTGGGAATCCAACAAGTCCAACGTCCGCTAAAACCTTTAACTCTAATGTTACATTTAATTCAATACCTGGCTCACCTTTTTCAGATAGCTCTGGTGCTGGATTTGCTGGAGTTGCAAAACGTGAATTCCCACGTCCTCCACGACCACCTTTGGCAATAACTGCTTGTTGTCCATGCTCTACAAGGTCTGCAATAACTTGTCCAGTTTCTTCATTCATAACTATTGTGCCAGGAGGAACTTTTACGATTAAATCATCCGCATTTGCTCCGTGCATATTTTTACTTCCACCGTGAACTCCACGATTTGCTTTAAAATGACGTTTATATCGGAAGTCCATTAGTGTGCGCAGTCCCTCATCTACTTCAAAGACTACATCTCCACCATTACCTCCATCACCACCAGCGGGGCCACCCATTGGGACATACTTTTCTCGACGGAAACCAACCATACCATCTCCGCCGTCACCGCCTTTTACATACACCTTAACGTGATCGACAAACATTTATTTCACTCCAATCTTTCCTTTGCAACCAACTTAAATTGCAGGTTTCCTTCTCTGTTGCTTAGTCTTTCCATGTTAAATAATTCATTTCCTGAATCGTCTATCCAAGAATAAGGAGTCCAATCTCCTTGAACCTCAATTAAAATCTCTAGTAATTCAGTCGAACTGATATGAACTTTTAGTATTTGTTCCTGATATCCTTGTAGTCGTGGATAAATAGATTGTACAAATTGATCCAATATACCATTTAAAGCAGTGTCATACTTTTTGGCACCGTATTTTTCTATAGTTGTTTGGACCTCTAATGTCATATGACCATACGTTATCGGAAACGTCTGCAGCCATTCATTCGTCTTTAACAATCCTATGTTGTTTAAATCGAAGAATTGAGCGCACTTCTGTGAATACATACGAATTAATTGCTTAGCCTCTTCTTGTCTACCCATATCCAAATTCATTTGAATCAAATGCATATTGTTTAAATAATCATGCATAGAATGACGAAGTACTTCATTAATTGATATATTTTTAGGATTCATATTAGTATACACGCTCCAACGTTTACTATCCTTTCTAGTATAACAGGAAAGGAATTATTTTGCGTAGAACGAAGAATACTTTTTAACTATTTTTAAAAATAAAAAAGGACTGCATAAATGCAGTCCTCTTATTTGTAAATTAAGCTTCTTGAGCTACAGGATATACACTTACTTTTTTCTTGTCGCGGCCGAAACGCTCAAAGCGTACTACACCGTCAACTTTCGCGAAAAGTGTGTCATCTCCACCACGGCCAACGTTTTCACCTGGGTGAATTTTTGTACCGCGTTGACGGAATAAAATTGATCCGCCTGATACGAATTGTCCATCAGCACGTTTAGCGCCTAGACGTTTCGATTGAGAGTCACGACCATTTTTAGTCGAACCTACTCCTTTTTTCGATGCGAAAAACTGAAGATCTAATCTTAACATATGTTCCACCTCCTACTTTTTGAAGGTTATTTTTATATACTTAGCGTAATCTTGCTCAATCGTTTGTAAAGATACAATCATTGACTCCAATATCAACTGCATACTCGCAGCTTTCTCAGAGCTTTCAATGCTAGGTACTTCAACGTATAAATACCCTCCGTCACCCTTTTGCTTAATAATAGGAGTAATTTTTGTAAGTGAGATGATGGCATTTACTGCACCAAACGATACAGCAGTAGCACCAGCACATACTAAATCCTTCCCATGCTCGGCAAAATCAGCATGTCCCTTCATTTCAAAGGAATGAATAAGACCTGATTGATCTCTTGTAACAGTCACTTTAATCATATTATAAGCTAATAGATTCTACTACTAATTTAGTGTATGGTTGACGGTGACCTTGTTTTTTACGATAGTTCTTTTTAGCTTTGTATTTGAAAACGATGATTTTTTTAGCTTTGCCGTTTTTTACAACTTTAGCTGTAACTTTAGCACCTTCCACGAATGGAGCACCAACTTTAACATCATTTCCACCTACGAATAATACTTTATCAAAAGTTACAACTTCATCAGCATTTACATCTAATTTTTCAATGTAGATTTCTTGCCCTTGTTCAACTTTGATTTGTTTACCACCAGTTTCAATAATTGCGTACATTTACCTGCACCTCCTCTTAGACTAAGACTCGCCTTCCAAAAGGTGATTCAGTAGACTGAATACTTAAAACCTTTTCAGAGCGGTTGTAGCAACGGGTGCTGCTACAAACAATAACATTAAAATGTTAACACATATAAAAAATCGAGTCAAGCATTTTTCGTAATACGATCAAATGCTAGCTTGTACCTTCTAAATCTCCAAAAAGATAAATTTTGCAATGCTATAAATAAAAAGATTAGCGAGACAAATAATCCTTTAGGAAAATAGTACAAACTTGTATAAAAAATTAGCAAACTGATCAATAAGGAAAAACTGATTAACTCGATATAAAAGTTTGGAAATAATGAATTAATTACTCGCCCTCCGTCAAGAGGATATATCGGAAGTAGATTTAAGCAAAGAATAACTAGCTGAGTATAGGTTAACAGCTCTACTTGTGGAAAATCGACTACCTTACTTACCAGTAGAACCACCAAAGTAAAGAAAGGTCCTCCTAAAATAACTATAAGCTGTTCTCTTTTTCCCCACTTTCCAAATTGCTCAATCTTTATCTCCCCACCATAGGGAAGTATAGTACAGGACGTAACCCTTCCTCCAACTGCTTTTGCCGCAACTAGGTGGCCTAGCTCATGAATGATTAAGGATCCAAAAACAATTGCATACACTGCAATCTCGCCAGAAAGGTAAAAAAATAAAAGAAAGGGAATCATAATAGGATGAATTCTGAAAAGCCTACTCTTCATAATTTGTTGCAAGCCAGTCGACAATATCCGTTGTCTCTAAAGTTTCTCCATCCTTCTCTACTTGAACATACAGAATGTCTCTTTTTACTGATGCAAATATGTCTCCCGCATTTACGGTTGTATATGGTAGTTGATAGAATTCTTCCAAAAATCCATAAGTAACCGTTTCTCCATTGTCATATAGAATAGAAATAGTCTTCCCAGTTTTTTTCGTGTAGCCGGTAAATATAATTAAACCATTTTCAGAAGCACCAATTTTTTGGGAAGCACTGATTGAAAGCACTGCTCCTTGACCATATGGTTGGATGGTACTGTACTCAAGCACTGGATTTTCTAAAAGGGGTGCACTAACCGTCACCACGTCTTCATTTGGGGTAATCCATTCCCTAACTTTTTGATAAATTTCCGTCGGCTTTTGAGGTGCTAAAAGTGTATTTGAATAGTTTGTAGATAGCACATCATTTTTTTCAAATTTGTCCATAACGATGAATAGAAATACTAATAGAATTGCAAGCATCCATTTTTTTTTCGATAGCATAACATTCCCCCTAAAAAAATATATGACTATCTGTCCCATTTCATGAATAAAAGAGGTAAGGGTATTTTTTCTTGAAAGTTTGAAATCAAAGAACATGAAAGACACCTTCCAAGCTACAGTGGAATATAAGCGGACTGGACTATATTCAAGCCAACAGATTCATTTGAAGTGGCAAGGTAACACAAAAATAATAAATAGATAATGTAAACAAGGCACTTTCTGTTCAAATCGAACAGAAAGTGCCTTATATAATCTTTATAAATAGCTTAGTCATTTTTTATTTAGAAAAAATTGATTTTATCTTCGAAATGACGCCTTTTTTAGGTGTATCCATTGACATTAACGGAACGGATTCTCCTAGAATTCGTCTAGCTATGTTTCTGTATCCAAGCGCTGCGCGGTTGGAAGGATCCATTACTACTGGCTCTCCCTTATTAGATGAGGTAATGACATTCTCATCATCAGCTATAATTCCTAGTAAGTCTATGGATAAATGTGTAGTGATTTCATTAATATCTAAAGCATCACCACTTTGCATTAAATGCTGCCGGATACGATTGATGATTAATTTTGGTGGATCGATGGAATCCTCTTGCTCCAACAGACCAATAATTCGATCTGCGTCACGCACTGCCGAAATTTCTGGTGTAGTGACAACAATTGCTTTATCTGCTCCGGCAATAGCATTTTTGTAGCCTTGCTCAATACCAGCAGGGCAATCAATGAGAACATAGTCATAATCTCTTTTTAGTTCTGTTACAAGATTTTTCATTTGCTCTGGTGTCACTGCATTTTTATCCGTAGTTTGTGCTGCTGGTAACAGGTATAACTTGTCCTCAAAACGCTTATCTTTTACAAGCGCCTGATGGATTTTACAGCGACCTTCTACTACGTCTACTAAATCATAAATAATTCTATTTTCTAGTCCAAGAACTACGTCTAAGTTTCTTAGACCTATGTCTGTGTCCATTAAACAAACTTTCTTACCTTGCAAAGCCAATGCAGTACCAAGGTTAGCAGTGGTCGTCGTTTTACCGACTCCTCCCTTACCTGAAGTTATTACGATTGCTTCTCCCACATTAGCTTCCTCCTTTAAATGTTGATAGATTTGGTCTTATTAATCTTAGCTCCTGTAAGCGATCGATAGCTATAGAGCCATTAGTATGTAAATAAGCACATTCCATTTCAGGCTGCTCAGATAAGACACTTAACTCATCTGTCATCGTTTCTATAACACTATCAATTATTAGATGGGTTGCCTCTAGCCAAGATGCTGCGATGACAGCCTCTCTGTTACCATTTGAACCAGCATGCGCGATTCCTTTTAATCGTCCAAGTACAAAAACATTACCACCTGCAACTACTCGTCCATTCGGATTGACATCCCCTATGACAACAAGGTCGCCTTCTGCTTTGATAACTTGTCCAGAACGTACTATTCCGACGTAAGTCTCTGATTGATTTTCTATTAATCTTCTATTACATTCTTCAACAGCCATAACCTCGCTCTGTATTTTCGAAACGCGAAGATGCTCTGTTTGTTGTACACAGTTGATAATTTCTTTTGCCTGCTCGTCATTACAATATCGATATCCAAGTTGTAAGAGTACTTCTGCCTGGCCTTCAAAACCTTCATCAGAAACCTTTTTCGTTAATTCTTCTAAAAGTTCTGTGTATGAACACTGATCGTCTAAACGTAATACAAGGCCCTCTTTCGTCCCTTTAATCGATATTAACTGCTTTTTTGTCAATCAAGTCACCTCAGATCTACTGTCAACCAAAAACAATTATTTTTGAAGAAGTAATGCTTTTTGATTAAACCGATATAGAAGAATATATTTAAAAGCCCACCCGAACATCAAAATAAAAATGAGATTCGCAATCATCGTTGGGATGAGATTATGTTGATAAAAAGTTGTAAATGTCATGAATTTAATACCGATGGCCGTGTAGAAAAAGAACAGTAAGGTTTCTACTACTGCCACCAAAACTAATGAGAGAAGTGTAGCTACTATCAGATGTTGATGGATAAATTTTACGATAAAGCTTGCCACTAAACACATTAGAGGGTAAATAAAAGAATATAATCCAATAATATCAATGAAAAAGACATCATACAAGAGGCCAAACAATAAACCATATAACATTGCTCTTTTTCTATTGTAATAAATGGAAACAAAAATCAAGTATATGATTAAAAATCTTGGAACTAATGTATAAAGTTGATCGTTTAGCTCAATCGGTGAGAAAAGACCAAAAATCGGTTCCATATAAAATAATAGAACCGAAATGATCACTACTAGATATCTTATCATGAGCCATCCCCTGCCTCTTCCGTCAAGTCAGCCTCTGTATTGTCACCATCCGAACCGTCTACCGGATTGATAGAACGCTTAGCAATGATTACATGTTCCAATATAGAGAAGCTTGCCGAAGGTTTAATATAAGCAAGTTTTGTTAAACCGTAATCATCGGTGGTAACCTCAGTCACCTCACCTATTATGATTCCTTTCGGGAATATTCCACCTAAACCTGAAGTAGTAACTTTTTGCCCTTTTTCCACTTTAAACTCTGAATCAATTCTTTTCAGTATTAATTCTTTTCTAGTTTCATCATATCCCTCGATTAGTCCAAAAACCTCTCCCTCTTCGCTAGCAATAACTGCTGAGACCCGGTAATTAGGATTTTGAGTAGACATAAGTTCAACGGTTGACGTGTAAGGAGTAGTTAAAATTACTTTACCTATAAGGCCTTTGGCAGTCATCACAGCCATATTAGGCTGGACACCATGAATTTCCCCTTTATTGATAATAATTTTTTCTTCCCACTGATCGGGATTACGAGCAATTACCGTCGATTGGATCGGATTGAAGTCTCGTAGATCGTCCTTTTTGTCTAGAATTTCTTGTAATCTTTCATTGTCAAGTTTTAAGGAATTAACATCTGCTTGTAAGGAGGCATAATCTTCTAATCTTGCTTTCAATCTTTGGTTTTCATCATATGTATTGAGTAAAGAATCTACATTATTAAAAATACCAGAAACATACTGAGTCGGCTTGGAAAACATTGTTTGTCCAAAACCGACTACATCTTTGATCAATTGCTCTGGCAATGATGCATGATTTCGATCGCGCAAAGAAAAACTGATGAGTGCCACAAGAAAAATCATCCCTACAAGTAGCAAGATTAATCGCTTATTTGAAAAAAACTGTGGCATATCTCACTTCCCCTTAACCTTTTGTTTGTTGACGTTTTAATAATCCCATATGATCTAACGCTTTACCAGTCCCAATTGCAACACAATCTAACGGATTTTCAGCTATAAATACAGGCATATTCGTTTGATCGCTAATTACCTTGTCTAAGTTACGTAGCAATGCTCCACCACCAGTTAGCATGATTCCACGCTCCATAACGTCCGCAGATAATTCTGGAGGAGTCTGTTCCAACGTTTTTTTCACTCCATCGATAATTGAAGCAATTGATTCGCGTAAAGCACTAGCAATTTCCTTGGAGGAAATTTCAATAGTTTTTGGTAAGCCTGTTACTAAATCACGTCCGCGAATATCCATCATTTCTTCTGCTTCCATCACACGTGCAGAACCGATTTCCATTTTAATAGCTTCAGCAGTACGTTCACCAATCGTTAAATTATAAGTTTTACGTACATAGCTAGTGATTGCTTGGTCCATTGCGTCTCCGCCAACACGTACAGATTCACTAGTAACAACACCGCCTAGAGAAATAACAGCAACTTCTGTAGTTCCCCCACCTATATCAACGACCATACTTCCCGTAGGTTCCCAAACTGGCAAATTAGCACCAATCGCAGCAGCGAACGGCTCTTCGATTGTTAGAGCTTCACGAGCTCCAGCTTGCTTTGCAGCATCAATAACTGCACGTTGTTCTACAGAAGTGATGCCAAAAGGAACACAAATCATGACATTTGGCTTACTCCAAGACATTCCAGATGCCTTCATCGCATTTTTTAAGTAGTATTCTATCATTGCAGATGTAGTATCAAAGTCAGCGATAACCCCATCCTTCATTGGGCGAATCGCCACTATAGAACCTGGAGTACGGCCAATCATGTTTTTAGCATCATTACCTACTGCTACAATATCACCATTTTGTACGTTTTTAGCTACAACGGAGGGCTCTCTTAATACAATGCCCTTCCCCTTAATGAAAACAAGCGTATTCGCTGTTCCTAAGTCTATTCCTACGTCTCTTGATCCAAATCCAAACACTATTTTTTACTCCCTTTCTATCCCAAACAAGTTTCACTTATTCTTTAAGTAATAACACTTATTATAACGGAAAGAAAGGAAAATGCACAGTGTCACATATACCCCTTTTCTTTTAAGCTGATAAATTGATGATCTCCAATGATTACATGGTCAAGAAGTTCAATGCCCATCAGCCTTCCAGCCTCCATGAGACGCTTAGTCACATCGATGTCTTCTGTCGAAGGAGACGGGTTACCTGAAGGATGGTTGTGTGCACAAATAATGGAGGCGGCTGAACGTTTTACCGCTTCTCGAAATATTTCCCTTGGATGAACAATGGAAGCATTTAATGAGCCGATGAAAATGGTTTGCTTGTGTAATATTTGGTTTTTGACATTTAGAAACAAAGTTACGAAGTGTTCTTGAGTGAGGGAGGCCATCTCGGGCATCAAATAAGTGGCTGCATCTTTCGGGGACCTAATAGTAAACTTTTCATTTGTTTTTTGCTGAGACAATCTTTTTCCTAGTTCAACTGCCGCTAATAACTGAACAGCCTTTGCCTGGCCTATTCCTTTAACTGTCATCATTTCTTCCATCGTAGCATTTTTTAATTCTTGAATTTGTTCAAAAAAACCAAGTACACGATTGGCTAGGTGTAGAACAGACTCTTGCTTCGTTCCTGTACGAAGCAAGATGGCTAGCAGTTCTTGGTTAGATAAGCTTTCTGCACCCTGTCTGATCAATCTTTCTCTAGGCCTATCGGCAATATGTACATCCCTAATCATCAAAGAAGGCGGAGTATTTACAGTCATAGAAAATCCTCCTTATCTATTTGGATAACGTTTAAAGTAAGAAGTGTATGGAACAATCGGCTGAGTGGTAGACCTACCACACTATTGTAGTCTCCATTAATCTTTTCTACAAACATCCCACCCAGCGTCTGAATCCCATAAGCCCCCGCTTTATCAAGAGAATCTCCTGTAGCAACATAAGCATCAATTTGATCATCTGTCAGCTCATAAAATGTAACGGTTGTCGTTTCTGCAAAGCCGATTGACAGACCTGCTCCGCGAATAGACACACCTGTAATTACCCTATGCTCTTTGCCGGACAGAGCCCGAAGAAACTCTCTCGCCTGATTATTATCTACAGGCTTAGATAATAACGTTTCTCCTAAGTAAACTGTTGTGTCTGCTGCAATCACAATTGCTTCCTTATTTCGTTGTACTATTTCATCAGCTTTTTTTGTAGCAATTGCTAGAGCAAATTCCTCTGGTGGTAATTCCCCTTCGATTTCCTCCTTTATACCTGACGCCTTCACCTCAAAAGGCACTCCTAATCGAGAGAAAAGCTCCTTTCTTCTCGGTGACTCACTAGCTAATATAATTTTATTGTTTGCAATAACTTTCATTGTATCTCCTCCTTTTTCTAAGCATACAAAATAATGGAGAAAATGAAAATTGTATAAAAAACGCGACTATTTCATTTTGAACTGTTTTCAGGCTTAAAAACTTAATTTTACACAATTATTTTGTTCCAAATAATGTGTAAAAACATGCAGTCGGATGACTGAAGGATTGTCTGAAAACGTTGTTACCGCTTGCACGATTGTTGCTAGGTCTTCAGGATATTTATCCTTGCTTGCAATAGAATCAAAAAAATTTTTAGATAAGTTTTCTTCTGTTAATAGAGTCATTAAATTTTTAACTTTTGGATTCTCACACGCACTAGTAGATACATAGAAATTCTTTACAAATGAAGGCAATGCCTCTGAACTTACTGCAGACACTTCATTCACATATAAATCACTCCAAATGTAAAACTGTCCCTCTGCTTGAACTATTCCTGCTCTTTCTAAGGATGGCTCAACTGCCATAAAGGAAATTGCACTTTCTTTCGTGGAAAACATTCCATATTGCCTAGCCTTGAAAGTCAGCGATGGATTTGCAGATACATCTATCTTATCTCCCTCGGGTGCATTTTCCTTTCCGGTTACTGGGGTCTCTGTTTCGTTCTTTTCTTTTCCCTCTCCCTCTAACTTTCGATCGTTAGCCATATTCAAAAATAAACCAAACAATAAAACACCTACCACACCTATAACAAGTCCTTGTAATCCTGCCAGCAAAACCATTTTTTTAGGATTTTTTTTTCTAAATGGCATACAATCACCTCTTTTTGACCACTTTACCATTCACCATATAAAAAAGGACAAGACCTTTGTCGGCCTGTCCTTAAAATTTATCGAGTTAAAAAAACAAATTGATATACCAATCGACAATTGACTCTGCGTAAAAATAAGAAATAATAGCGGCAACTGCAATAGACGGTCCAAATGGAATAGGTGTTTTTCTACCTTGCTTAGAGATTCGAAGCGTGATAACCCCAACCACAGTTCCAATAATAGAGGCTAAAAATAATGTCACTAAAGTAGGAGTTGTTCCTAACACAAGGCCGATGACGAAAAACAGCTTAATATCACCACCGCCCATTCCTCCTTTCGACACAATAGCGATTAAAAATAAAATCCCGAACCCAATGACCGCTCCAACAATGCTATCCCACCACGGGGTTAAAGGTGAAAAAAACCTACCAATCACCAATGGTATTAAAAAGAACAAAAGGATTTTATCCGGTATAAGCATATACGCGATATCTGAAACGGTGATAATTATTAATAACGAAATAAACAAAAGAGCAACAAGCAATTCCCATGTAAAACCAAGCTGAATATAAGCAAAGGTAAAAAATAGGCCAGTAGAAAGCTCAATAACAGGGTATACCCAATGGATTTTAGTTCCACAACCTCGACATTTCCCCTTCAAAAAGACATAAGAAAATACAGGCACTAAGTCTTTTGCTGTTAAATTTCTATTACATATAGTGCAATGAGAAGGTGGCCGAACAATAGACTCACCCTTAGGTACTCTTAGACCAACCACATTGTAAAAGGAGCCAAAAATCAATCCATATACAAAAATCAACACTGCAATTACTATTTCCATCCAAACACCCTATTTCCTGCTTTTTAAGCTTTCTTTATCTTCGTACATATTCAAGTCAGCTTCGTGAAAAAGATCCTCAAAAGTTACTCCTTGATCGGGGCAAAAGGATACTCCGATACTTGGTGTTATCTCAATCTGAATATTATTATATGTAAATTTATTTTCGCTAAATGTTCTACGCAATCTCAAGAGCCAAGCGTCAAATACTTCACGCGTTGGAAAATTGTCTAAAAATAATACAAATTCATCGCCACCAAAACGTGCTATTAAATCTCTTTCACTTACTGCATCTTTTAATAATTCCGCAGTATATTGGAGCACCTGATCCCCAATATTGTGACCAAAGCTATCATTAATCGTTTTAAAATGATTTAAATCTAGCAAAATAAAATATGCCTCAATTGATGGTCTTCTTGATAACTCTATGAGTCTCTTATTAATATGAGTGACAAAAAATGCCCGATTATGCAAATCCGTAAGCACATCATGGTAGGCCATATGCATAATCATCTTTTCCTTTTCAACCTCGCTAGTTACATCTCGAAGCATAGCGTAGTATGTTCTTTCCTTACCCGTGACTACATACTTAGCATCTATAGAAAAATGTAAGATTCCATCCATAAATAGATTATCTAATGCTAAGGGGTAATCTCGAAGCGTTCCTGTTTGTTGAAGTTCGTAAATTAGCCTCCGAACTACATTTTTGTTATGATCCGTCTGAGCATATTTCAGTAAGTTCTTATCTATACTATCACTCATATTAAGGAGAAATCTGCCTTGTTTATTAATCTCTAATATATCTAAGTTTCCATCTACAATTATGATAGGAATAGGACTAATATCGAACAGTGTTCGGTAACGCCTCGATATATTCGGTAACAAATCATTATGCAGGAAGGAAAATGCGATAAAAACAGAGAATACGATTCCTTCGTAGAGAAACGGATAAGGTGGTATATACTCTCCAAAATTTGGATACCCCAGCCCAATCTTTATTGTAAGAGATAATACCGTGCAAACTATCAAGAAATGTAACATTTTGTGTCGCTGTATATTCTTCGCCTTACGCAACCCGAGTAATAAAATTACTAACATCGATATATTCAAGATACCTGAAAAGGTCAACATGGTGTAATATACCCCGTTAAATACAGGCACATACCAAATACCTTTATGCTCATGTATAAAAGAAGGAAGCTCTCCCCATAAAAGTACTTGAACAACCAGCATCAATAAAAGAGGGAAATAAAAGATAAATGGATAACCAAACTTATGTAACCGCTTTTGTATGTTGGCAACATGGATATACAAATGAAAGGAGAACCCCACTATTAACAAACCAATAAGGCTAAAAACAACCCCCGATATTGGAGAGCTATATTCAATGGGGAGAAGATGCCGAAAGAACTCGATGAAAAAAAAGATACTGTAGGTTGTCAAAATGGCAGCTACCAATCTATTTTCCAGCCGCCTTGACTGCCGGGACATTACGACACATGCTAAACCAAACAAAAATAGGGCCGGAAGGATATATACAGCTATATAAATACACAATTGAGATATCGACATATATATTCTTCCAATCCATGCTTTATTATCTATTAAAATGAGAGAAGAGAAGATAAGATATACACAAGAAGAAGGTATAATTATTCATCCCCATAATAGAATGTGGTGACTTGAATAGTTGCACTTACAGCCTCCTGAGTATCTCTATCATAGAGTTCTTCTTCTCCAGCTAGTGAAAATTCAATTTCATCTATCCGATAAATACGCTCTAAGCTTTCAATCTCTTTGATAAATGTACTTAGGTGATCATAGTCCTTCGCCCACACTGTAATTTTAAATGTGATTAGCTTTAATTGGGGTGGGAGTGTAGTATTAGCTACTGGCGAGACTGGCGTATCAGGCGCTAACTCTCCATCTAAAAGTTCCTCCTCTGTTATAACTGGTTCATTTGAAGGTACCGCTGTTTCAGTAGTTGCCAATGAAGAATCCGCCACGATTTCATCATAATTATTAAAATCAATCGACTCTATCCTTGCCTCGCTAATTAGTTCAACTTTTTCAATTGATTGAACAAGCCTATCTAGTTCACGTGTAAGAGGAACTTTTTTTTCTAAAAGAAAAGTATTTTCTTCCTCCACTACCGATGTACTTAGCTGCGTACTAAGCAAGTCTATTTCATTACGGACATTGCTGATAATAACTTCTTTAGATTCCTTTTCTTCCTTCAATGGATTAATGAGAAAAAAGTATAAGGCACCGAGTAATACTGCTACTAGAGCAACTAACAGAAGATACCCTGTCTGTTTGTTACTTACTAATTCATTCACTTTTTGGGACCCCCTTCTCGTAAATAAGCATTCTCGATTTCTAAATATAAAATCACAGAATTTCTCCATTGTACATCAAAGTCAATCGTTTCACTTTCTGTATCGTGTTCTCCTAAGGGCTCAAAGCTAGAAAGTTTTTCAACCTTAACATCATGAAAATAAGAGCTATTTAACAGCTTTTCAATAAAAGCAGATATCTCACTCATTGTCTCAAAATCTGCCTTTAGTAAAACTCCTTCTTCATTAAACTCATAATTACGTAAAAAAGTGTTTACTACTAGTAAGGATTGAATTTCATCTATTAAAGGACTTACAGGGTATGAAACACTCTCTACAAAGGTAACGGAAGAAGAAAGATTTCCTTGATTTCCTGTTTTCATTGCATCAACCTCAGAGCTCAGCAAGTTCCTTTCCACAGAAATTTCTGTTTCCTTACTACTCAAAGTTTTCAAATCACTCTTTAAAGAAAAATATTGAATGCATAGAAAAATTAAAAGTAATCCTACTAAGATAGCTCCTATGATCACTAAAAGATTACTAGATTTTCGTCTTTCTATTGGAGGCAATAAATTAATTTCAGGAACCATTATAATGCCTCCTTATGTACAAGTCCGATAAGAGATATATATTTTGCTTTCAGATTTGGGTAAATCGCTTGAACATCACTATCATCTACAAATCGAATAGGAGTATCATAATTAGCACGCATTTGCGAAACAATATAATCGATTTCGGGAGAATCACCTAAAATAATAATTTCATTTACTTCTTTTTCTCCTTTATATAAAGAAAAACGATAGAAGTTTAATATACGGTCAATTTCTGCAATTTGATCGATCAGCTGAGCACGATATTCTTCCAAGTCACCTTCAAAATAAAATTCTAGATTTTGCTCCGTTTGCTCTCGAGGTTTCCAATCTAGTATTGAGGTTTCTATCGATTGGTAACGTAAAAATTCAAGCCTTCCAGGAGTATAAATAGAAATATTTATACCGTTAATCGACCAATCCGTAATTAGATAAATTTTACCTGTTACAAAACTTTTACTTTTATCCAAAAAGCGAATAGTTGAGAGAGCTTTTACATCTGCATGAGTTGGATGCAAAGACAAATCATCTAAAATGCCTGCCATTTTAGTCACTTCCTCAGAGGGAGCTGCAAAAAGTGTAGCTTCTCCATCGTTCGGTGTATCATCGTACACATCTATAAGAGGTTGCGTAAAAGGAAGATGTATTGTACGGCCAAGCTCCATTTCCACATATCCTTTTAACCTAGAGGATTCCATGTCACCCGGATGCTCAAATGTCTTCATCATAATAGAGCTATCTGGAACAAAAAAACGAACGTCAGCCTTTTTTATCCCCCATTTTTGGATAAGCTCTTTTAATAATTCAAACAAAGCCATTTCATCTTTAATGACATCTCCATCTATAATTCCAGGTGGTATACTAGACTCAAAAACCTCTCCTTCACTCACATTTGAAGTACTCATAACAATGGCTCTGATAACATATTCATTTATGTCTAAAACGACAAAACGCTTCTTTTTTTTATTGAACAATTTGGTCAATCCTCCATGGTTTACGTAAGTATGATTAATTTCACGTTTCAACAAATGAATGATTTCACTTGCTCAAAGGAGAGATTAATTGAATATTAATAGAAGTACAGCAGACTAATGCCTGCTGTACCATTTTTTATTGGTTCATTGCTTCATTAAGATTTTCTTCAGTAATTGAATTATCAGTACCTGCCACAAACCCATCAACTGAGAATTTTTCACTGTTATTAATATTCACAAGGTTTTCATATGTTACTGTCCAAACTCCATCAGCGTTCTTCGTAACAGAAGCCCCAGTCAATTCATCTTGAGGTATTCCTTCTACTACATCTTCCAACACTCCAGCTTCACAGGTAATAACACCGCTAGCGTCTGCTTCACCACAAGCACCATCAATTACTGCTAATTTTGCACCAGCTAATATATTTGATGCATCTGCTAAAATTGCTTTATCTCTAGAATTACTTATAATATTACCTATTGCTGGTACTGCGATTGCTGCAACTATGGCTAAAATTACGATAACGGCTAAAAGTTCAATTAAGGTTAAACCCTTTTGGTTTTTCAATAATTTTCTTGTCTTTTTCATTTTATTTCCTCCTTTAGTTGTTAACTCTAAATTTTCATGCATTCTATTCTTAGTAATTTTATTTCACCTCCTTAAATGGGAATTTACATCAAATTTGCTCGTACATACTAAACATCGGTATCATGATCGCCATTACAATTGTTCCTACTATTGCAGCTAAAAAGACAATCATTAATGGTTCAATTAAAGATTTGAGTGTATCAACCGTTCGATCCACGTCATCCTCATAAAAGTCTGCTATTTTTTCTAGCATGTAATCAAGTGATCCGGTTTGTTCTCCAATAGCTGTCATCTGCGTTACTAAAGGAGGGAAAATCCAACTTTTTTCCAAAGGAGCTGATAAAGTGCTTCCTTGTTCAAGGCTTGTCCTAGATTCACTAACTACTTTAGCCACAACAGGGTTACCTATTACTTTTTCAACTATTGTCAGTGCTTGTAATATAGGCACTGAGCTACTAAACAATGAGGAAAGCGTTCTAGTCATTCTTGCAATAGCTGATTTCTGAAGTAGATTCCCAAACACTGGCATTTTCAATAAAAAAACATTAAAAGAATAATAGAATTGTGTGTTCTTGTTGTAAAGCAAGTAAAAGCTTATTAATATGATAAAAATTGCGGCAAAATAGAAATACCAAGAGTTTTGCAGTGATTCACTGAATCCCATTACCATTTTCGTTATTAGTGGTAGCTCTGCCCCCATGTCATTGAACATGGTGACAAATTGAGGAACAATTGTAAGCATTAAAAATACAGATACAATAATCGTAAGTACTAGTAAAATAACAGGATACGCAAGTGTAGATTGAACCTTCTTTTTCAAGTTAAATTGCTTTTCATAAGAAAAGGCCAGTCTTTCTAATGATTCATCTAGGTTACCCGTCGCTTCTCCAGCTCGAATCATATTAACAAACAAAGCAGGGAAAACCTTAGGGTATTTAGCTGCTGCTTCTGAAAAAGAAAGACCTGAACGTACATCTTCTTCTACATCTCTCAGACCTTTTTTCAAAGGCTTGCTGGAGGTTTGGTCAGCTAAAATTTTGGTAGATTCCAAGATGGAGACTCCAGCACGGATTAGTGTAGCAAATTGTCTAGCGTAGATAACAAAATGTTCATTTTTAACCTTGCCACCAAGGGATAATTCTTTGTGAAGAATACTTTTAGACTCCTCAAGCTCCCTAGGATTAATTCCTTGAGATCGTAATTTAGCTACAGCTGCTTGTTTATTAGTGGCTTCGATAATGCCTTTTTTTAAACTTCCATGAGAGGTTCGACCGTTATACTTGAAAACTACCATTAATATTCACCTACATTTAAAAAGGGCTTAGCTACTTCTAGAGAAATCTTTCCGCTATTCAATAATGATTGAACTGATGCCTCTAAAGTATGCATACCTAATGCTCGACTCGTTTGCATGACGTTCTGGATTTGATGTACTTTTTCATTTCGGATAAGGTTTGCTACAGAAGGTGTTTGAACTAATATTTCTGTTGCCGCCACACGCCCCATGCCGTCATTTTGGATAAATAATCTTTGAGAAATAATGCCTTGCAAGACATTAGCTAGCTGAATACGAATCTGCCCCTGCTGGTGTGGAGGAAACACATCAATAATTCGGTCGATTGTAGTAGGAGCACTACTCGTGTGAAGCGTTGCCATTACTAAATGTCCCGTTTCCGCTGCCGTAATAGCGGTGGAAATTGTCTCCAAATCTCTCATCTCTCCAACTAAGATTACGTCTGGATCTTGCCTTAAAGCAGCTCTTAATCCATTAGCAAAACTTAAAGTGTCCGACCCTACTTCTCGTTGATTGATTACTGATTTCTTATGCTTATGAACATACTCAATTGGATCCTCTAACGTAATAATGTGCATAGCTTTTGTAGTATTAATATAGTCAATCATAGATGCCAATGTTGTAGACTTACCTGAGCCAGTTGGTCCTGTTACAAGAATTAAACCCTGAGGCTTGTCCGCCAATGAATATAAAACATTCGGCATTCCCAAGCTCTCTATTGCAGGAATCTTAGATTCAATCATTCGAGCGGCAATAGATACCTGCCCTTGTTGATGATATGCATTTATACGGAATCGACATAGACCTGGCAGCTCATAACTAAAATCGATTTCTCCTTTTTCTTCAAATTCCTCTATCTTAGAAGGCTCTAATACTTCTTTTAACATATCTGCTGTATCGATTGTGTTTAGCTGTATGTCTCCAAAAGCTTTTAATGATCCGTTCATTCGAAATACAGGAGGCAACCCAACAGTAAGATGTAAATCCGAAGCTTTGTCCTCAAAAGATTTTTCGAGTAAATAAATAATAGAATTTTTCATTTTTCACACCTCAATTTACAGTTGCCACGCGTAACACTTCTTCAGTCGTAGTTAATCCATTTTTAACCTTAAGCAGCCCATCCTCTAGCAGACTAGAGAACCCTGTTTTTTTCATATGCTCTTTAATTAATGATGGGCTTTTAGAAGTTAAAATAAGACCCTTAACAAATTCATCCACCACTAAAACCTCGTGAATTGCTAAACGGCCTCTATACCCAGTTTGGTTACAGGCAGGACAGCCTCTACCTTTTCGAATTTGTTCAATCTGTATGCCTCGTTCAGCAAAAATTTCTTTTTCTCTTTCATTTGGAGCTTTCATCTCTCCACAATCTCTGCAAATTTTACGTACTAAACGTTGTGCTACTATTCCTACTAATGACGAGGAAAGAAGGAATGGCTCAACTCCCATATCCTTAAGGCGAGACACCGATTCTACTGCGCTATTCGTATGAAGAGTACTTAAGACCAAATGGCCAGTCAATGATGCTCTTACTGCAATTTGAGCTGTTTCTAGATCTCGGATTTCACCAACCATTACTATGTCTGGGTCTTGACGTAATATAGATCTTAGCCCAACAGCAAAAGTTAAACCTACTTCTTCCCGCACTTGAATTTGATTGATCCCATCCAATTGATATTCCACCGGATCTTCTACCGTAATAATATTCACATTTTCATCATTTAACTGATTCAATGCAGCATATAGAGTGGAAGATTTACCAGAGCCAGTAGGACCAGTTAAAAGAACAATCCCATTTGGACGCTCAATCATTTTGCTAAAAGCAGTTAAATTACTATCATTGAAGCCTAGCTTTCCTAAGCTATTTAAAGCACTGCTTAGATCTAATATCCTCATTACAACCTTTTCACCATATATTGTTGGAAGAGTAGCTAATCGGATATCAATTGCTTTCATATTGACTGTCAGCTTGATACGTCCATCCTGTGGAATACGATTTTCGGTTATATTCAAATTCCCCATAATTTTTATACGAGCTAACACGACATTTTGCATATATTTTGGAAGAGAACGCTCTGACTTCAACATTCCGTCTACTCTGTAACGTACACGGAGATCATTCTCCTGTGGGTCAAAGTGAATATCACTTGCCCTTTGAGCAACTCCATTCGCAACGATTTGATTTACTAAACGTACGATAGGTGAATCCTCATCAGTAATCTGAGTATCATTTTCTATCTCTTTTGGTGACATATCGATCAATGCTTGTTCCATTGATTCCTGCAAGTCATAATATTTAGTTATAGTTCGATATATATCATCCTTAGCGGCAATACTTGTTTCGATTTGGCAGCCAGTTGCCATTCTAACTTCTTCAATTGCAAAATAGTCCATTGGATCAGCCATCGCAATTAATAATTTATTTCGGTCCTTTTTAAGTGGCATGATATATGTCCGCTTCGCCAATTCTTTAGGGACTAATTGAATCAATTCAGGTTCTATTGAATATTGATTTAGATTCACATGTGGAATTCCTAATTGGAATTCTAATACTTCTATTAATTGTTGTTCTGTTAAGAGGTTTTCTTTAATAAGAAAATCCCCTAACTTTTCTTCACGACTTTTATGTGTTAATGCATATTCCAACTGTTGATTGCTAATTACATTTGATTCTACTAATAAATCTCCTAAGCGTTTACGGGCATTCATTTTCACAGTTTACCACCCCTAAAAATTATTTAGATCCATCTATGATGTTTCCTGCCTTGTCATAATAACTTCCCTCAGGTAGTTCCTCTGTGTTTTCATTATTTGTTGTATTGGAAGTAGAAGGGGCTGTCGAGACCTCATCGCCCTCTTTCGAAATATCTGCTAAGCCATCTCCATTTAAATCAATTTCCAGGTCTGGATCCTGAACAGTCGGTGTTTCTGGTACAATCACTGATTTAATAATAATTCTATTTTTAGGAGGATAATAATCTTGTGATACGAGCTCTTCATTTTCAAACGGCCCTACTTTATCTGAAATTGTACGATAAACAGATACTCTCAATCCTGGCTTTCCCTCTTCTACTAGCTGTTCTTCACCTGGTGCTAAGTCAGGCGAATATCTATAAATGGTTCTTGGTTTAATTTCCTGCCGTCCTCTAACCTGATACTTTCCTTCAGTTTCAGTGGGGACAGCATAGATTTCTACTAAGAAACTGTTGTCCTTCACACTAAATTTTAAGCTAGCCGGTTGATCAGTCGTATTTATAAACTTAAAATCTTTACTATTACTAATTTCTGCTTCGATTCCTGCCTCCAAATAAGGTGGAAGCACTCCTTGAGAATGACGTTCCACTATATCAAAATCAGTTTTAAGTACTACACTGTATAGAACGGATGCCACAAAATTTAACGTTTCATCAGAGGGGGCAATATTTATTTTCTCTATTCTCTCTTTTAGAGAAAACACTTCCTCACTCCCGATAATTTGTTCATTAAGAACGGTAACGATATCATTTAAACTCGTAGTATTTATCAAAATTTCTTCGAGAGTAAAAGCAACACGCTCTAATGGTATTAGGGATAAGTCTATTGGAACGCTTTCTATAGGCTCACTAGAAAGGATTCCTACTTTTTCTCTTATATTCATTAAAGTTTGCTCTGCATTTAAGTGAGACTGTTTTTCTATTACCCTATTAACCTCTTGACTCATAGTAAATTCTATTGGTAAATGAACTACTGATGAAGTTTTCCAAAAAGTGAACCAGGATTTCTCTGTTCTTGACAAAAATTTATCGACAGTTTCTTCTACATTAAAAGTGAACCATTCTGCTTGCAGAGTTAATTCTTCTCCATTGTCATTAACTACAGGAATATTAGCCTCCCATTCGTTGATCTTTTTATTTAGGAAGGAAATTATTTCTGCCTTTTCTGAGGAATGGACCTCGAATCCTCCAATGGAAGAAGCAGGATTATTGTTAGCCTCGGCACTCAAGGGAGACAAACTTCGAATAGGAATTGAGATTAAAAAGAAAATGAATAGAAAATATAATAACTTTTTTTTAAAATTAAACTTCATAAATCGCACTCCTTTAAACCTATCCATGAAATAGTTAAAAAGAACCTCATAATTAGTCTTTTTAACTACATTCCTTCGAAATGAAGTACAGAATAATTTTTTTGATTCCATCTTTATAAACCTTTTTACTTATTTATATACGAATAAGCTGTCGAATACAAGTAATTTATGGAATATATAATACTATGATTACATAAAAAGCATTTAATTTACAGCCATATACTTCTTGTGCTAGAAACTATAGTAGTAAAACTAAATAGGAATAAGTTATAAATTTACAGTAATATATCTAATAACTTTCTATTGTGAGAAAACAATTATGTATATCGGATGTATATCTACATCAAGGAACTTTTATTGAATAATTATGAACAAAAAAAAAAGGAATTAAAGTTATGAACCAGAAGGTTAACAACATAATTCCCATTTCCCTTTTATTTTTCTATCAATACTTCTCTTTCTATTAAATCAACTTCATTTTGTTTAGCAGGGATAAAAATCTCTTTTTTAGGTTCAAATTGAGGTATTACTTTTCCATGAGTAAGAACGGTACCACCACTTGCCGAGAAAGTATTTGCAACTATCAATCCATTAACTTGTCCGCCACCTGAAAGATCAAAATGAGCATTAGGAGCAAGATATAAATTAGTATATCCTTTTACACCACCGCTGATTTTAAAGCTAGAACCACCTGTATAAATATCCCCAAAGTATCCACCCCCACCAGCCCCGAGGTTAATATTTGCCCTTTTAGCATAAATGGAACCATAAATGTATTCTCCACCTGAAGTTTTAATTTCTTCAGCTCCACTGTAAAAGATTTTAATTTTGTCTACGTTTTTACTATTATCATTAATCTTACTAGAGCTATATATTCCAATGGAGTTTTTAACATATAACGTAAGTTTCCCTGTTCCTATAACTTCTATATGCCCACTTAAATCTAGTTTATCAATTACTAAGGCTTTATCAGTTGAGCCGACGTCAATAATTAATTTATTATTGCTATTAATGATTAGGTTTTTAAACTGTAAATTCCCGTTATTGTCACCTAATTCACTCATTTTCAATATATAATTATTTGTTAAGTAGTTATTGATTAGCAAATTACCATCTTTAATAACATACGTTGATTCATGTGGGTTTTTCGACACTACCAAATCTTTCGGTATATTATAGGTGGGTATGACTGGATAATCTGGAAGTTCATATATTCTCTTTACGTTTGAAATAATTTCTCCGTTATGTTTTGTACCACCGCACATAATTACTTCATTTTTCCAGTCTAAGCATTTTTTGAAATTATCTTTTGCTCCTCCTAAAGCAACATTCCCATTGATAGTAGCACTTCCGGACAATTCAATTGTTTTATTCACATACAAGGCTAAGTTTTCATACTCATTATCATCAGGCAACGGATCCTCGGGTGACCCCTCTTCAGTATCTCCAAGTCCTAAATCGACGATAAAGTCTTGACTAGCCTTTCGGACCTGTTTTCCAATTTTCCCTGTAGATTCAATTGTATATTTAAAGGGATCTATACTTTTTTTAATAAAATTAACTGTAGCTTGTGGTCTTACCAAGCTATTATTGTCATCATAGTTTTCTTCAAAAGAGTCAACTATAATTACTTCCTTATCTTTAATTTGAGTATTAATTCTATTATTGAATTCATTCTTTAAAATTTCTTTAAAATTAAATCCAGTTTGTTGCTCCAAAGGTAGATTCTCATATATATTTTTTTTTCTAAGTGTTTCATCATAAGCTTCGTTATATATTTTTTTAATTTTTTCTTCCATAGCTGTTCTAGTCGTAACTATACCAGCCTCTGCAATATAAAATGTTGTTTGATCAGCCCTCTCACTGCTAGATAATTTTGATACATTCCACGTAATTGATAAAATTGCAAGTCCGAGAACTGAAGTTAAGATCAGCAATAGCAAAGCACTTATGAGAGTAAAACCATTTTCCTTTTTAGTAAGATGTGCTCTATATTTATATTTAAACAATTCAGTCACCTTTTCTAATAATTATCTCAGTTTTTTCACTTTTATTTTGTAAATTAGTAACTTCTATATCCCATTTGTTATTTGTTACCGAAACTTCAAAACCTTTAATATGATTGACAAATATTTTGTCATCTTTATTTATAGCTTGCTTATCTTCATCAAATGAATATATAACTCCATCTAAATCTATTTCCTTTTCACTAATCCAAACAGGGTTTTTTGATTTCCTTATATCCTTTGTTATTGTTTTCAAAGCGAAAGATATATCTGTTAAATTCATATTTTCATTGAGTTGTTTTTTATGCTGTGTAGAGATAGAAAATAAAATATTAGAAAAAAGCCCTATAAACAAAGAAATAATGATAATTACTGCAAGTATTTCAATTAGAGTGAATCCATTATTCTCTTTTAGACGTTTCAACTTTTACTACCTCCATTCTATTATATTTTCCATTTTCACACGTAGAGGACCCTCTTTATTATCATAAACTTCAATAACTAAGTGGTATAAATAAGTAGATTTACTTTGCCGTTTTAATTTAACTTTTATAAAACCATTATTTGTAACGTCAGCTTTTTCAAAAATTTCTTCTTCAGTATTTGCACTTACTACACTGTATCCTAAATTTTCAATTCCTAATATTCTATCACTGTTATTTATACGTACACTTAACTCATAAAATCTTTCCATTTCTGTCTGGGCTAGATACGTGGCATCTACTATTTTTTCTGAACTTTTACCCGTTTTTGCTGATTGAAGAACAAAAGTTAAAAATGACAATAAAATGATAGTAACTATAATTATAGCTACTAATAATTCAACTAGGGTTAAGCCTTTTTCATTATGTATATCTTCATGAATAAACACAATAATCAACCTTCCATGATAGTAATTAATGTTATTATTACAGATAAATGTAGCTATTACTATTGTAATCCATCATTTAAATAAAAAGACGAATATAGTCACAATTAAAGTGACAATATTCGTCTCCTATTCTATATTTTAAATAAATGTTTTTATTTCACATACTCCGCAACTCTATTTCGACCCGCCTGTTTTGCTCCGATGTATAGAGCGCGATCGGCATTACGTATAAGGGAATTCCCCTCATCACTATCCTCAGGTGCTGTTGAAACTCCAATACTCGCTGTGATAAAGATAATCTCTTCTCTAGCTATGTCTGCTAAACCCTGCTCTACTATGAAAGGAGTTTGCTCAATTTTCATACGGAGCTGCTCTGCTAAATTAATAGCTTGTAATTTGGTGTAGTTTGGAAGGATAACGACGAATTCCTCTCCGCCATATCTCCCAACCGTGCCCTCTCCACCTATTTCTTTTTTTATAAGTTGGGCAAATTCTTTTAAGATTATATTACCACTGTGATGACCATAAGTATCATTAACAGCTTTAAATTTATCGATGTCCAGCATGATTAATGACAGTGAATGATACGCCCCAGCTACTACTTTTTCCATTTCAGTAGCAATTTGTCTATCTAAATATCTATAATTATATAGCTTAGTAAGTTCACATATTTCACTTTGAGCTACTGCTTCTCTTACATATCTTGCTTTTTCTAAGGAAACTGCAAAGTAAGAACACAATAAATGAACAATATTCAATTGGTAAGGCTCAAATGCAAATTTACTTTTAGTTGCAAGAACCAATACACCTTCAATTTTCTGATTTCGATAAATCGGTACAGCCATCACGCTTTGCATCTCCATTGATAAAAACGAAGGTTTCATATGAAGCCATTCCGTTTGTTTATTATAGAGGATCGGTTCTCCTTTTTGATAGACGTTCCCAACAAAGCTATATTTTATTTCTTCATGTGAGGATTCTAATTCTTTCTTAACCCCATCTTCAACTGCTCGTAAAATTATAAATTTATCGATCACATTGTCAACTATATAGGCAGTATCAATAGGAAACATTTTAGAGACTCGCTCTACAAACATATCTAATATTTCAGCAGAAGTTAATCTTTCCGCCAATTCGTGCCCAAACTCGCTTGCCTTGTTCAGATCATTATTTACTTTTTCAGAATCACTATACAATCGAACTATTACTGTGATTGTTATTAACGGTATTCCCATTAACAACAATGCGATTGGTCCAGTTGCCGTTTCAAATAAATATAGGCTTAAGCCAAATGGTAGTGTCATTAATAGGCAAGCTGTTTCCCAATAAAAATCCTTCGTTAGAAAAAACGGCTTAAACCCACAAATAAGCTCTCTAATATACAAAATCACATGGTTTAACAATATATATGAGATAGCATATAGAGAGCCGTATAAGATTACATCCATTATAGCTATACTGCCGACTTCAAATCCTAAGCCCAAAATAAGAGATCCACAAATTACTGAAAGTAAAAAAAACATAAATGAATTGAAGAAGTATTTAAATAAGGTTTCACGGGTAATTTTCATATGGTATATAACAGGAAACATACTCAGCTGCATAGAAATTAGTTCAGCTAATAGACCATACTTCATAAATATCGCAGCATTTACCCATAATACAAGAATAATTGTAGAACCGGCTATAACAAATGGAAATACGCTAGATAGTAATGCTAATAGCAAATAGTATCCGTAATTTTCCCATTCGGTAGGTTTGGTTGGGGAGTTTATATATACTAAAAAAGTCCCAATTGGAACAAAAATGAACCAAAGTGAGATCATTATATTTTTAGCTCTCTGAGTAAATACCATCAACCATATCCCCCTTCCTTTTAGGCCATTACTTTTTTCGCAGTTATATTATATAAAAATTATATCACAAGAAAACAGAATAATTAAAATTACATTTTACCTGTTTATTCCTTTTAACTCGGTAATTAGATACAGAGAACCAGTGACTATAGTAACAACTTCTTCATTTTCTGAAATTAGGTCTATATTATTTATATCTTTAGTTATACGTTTCTCACTGTGTGTACAGTGTTTAAACAAAATTTTAGCATCTAAAGCTCTTTCATGTTTAAAATCTACAAACTCAAAACTTGCAGCAATTTCCTCTAGTCTTTTTAAAATATACATATAATCCTTATCTTTTAATATACCTATTATAAAATGAATACGTTCGTTAGGAAAGTATTGCTTGAGAGTCTCTACTAAGGCGTCAATGCTTGCCTTATTGTGTGCCCCATCCATATACGTTCTCTCACTCCACTTTTCCATTCTTCCAGGAAGAGATGCCATACTAACTGCTCTTTGTACTTTCTCTTCAACTAAAGTAAATTCACTTTCAATTAATGCAGTAATAGCTAGTGCCATATTCGATAACTGATGGTGTCCAAGCATTTGGGGCATTAAATCACTAAATTGATTGTTTCTATATGTATAGCTTTTGCCAGTCATTTTAAAATCTTTGTTTATTTCAATAAGCTCCGCCTGCTTCTCTTTTACCTCTTTATCTACTACCTCTTTGGCACTTTTGGGAATTCCCCCTATTATCAATTTCCCATGTTCTTTTAAAATTCCTGCTTTATGCCAGCTTATTTTCTCGATAGTGTCACCTAGGAAGTTCGTATGATCAATAGATATACTCGGTATAACTGCTAAAGAATGTTGAATTACGTTCGTGCTATCAAGTCTTCCACCCATTCCGCTTTCCAGGAATACAATATCTAAATCTTGTTTCTCAAAAATTAAAAATGCAACTACTGTTAAAAGCTCAAAGTCAGTAAGCATACCACTAATTCCTGCTAATTTAAGCTGTTGAAACGCCTTGTCCATTTGATCCTCGGTAACATTATTTCCATTTATTTGTATTTGATCGTGTACATCGATTAAACAAGGAGATGTGAAGCTACCATATGTTAAGTTGTGCTCCTTTGAAATCGCTCTCATAAAGGCAATCGTTGAACCTTTCCCATTTGTGCCAGCAACATGAATTATTTTGTGTTTTTCTTGCGGATTTCCTAGTCTATTTAAAGCTTCCTGAATACGCTCTAGACCAGGTTTAATCATAGTTTCACTAGTAATATCCCATTTTATCTTATAGTTATTAAATTTTTTTATTTCCAAGTCATTCACCCTATTCCGTCTTCGTTACTTTTCTGCTAAACTTCTTGTGAACACATTATAACACGTACCCGTGGAGGTCATTAATTATGCAAACTTGTTGGATCGTTTACAATGGTAGCCTTACTCATGATAAGTTTCTCGATCAGGCTCTCCTCCTGAAAGAAGCAGCAGAAAAAAAAGGCATACTAGCAGTTTTAGTAAAAAATTATGAGCTTCTGATGAATGTTCATGAAAGCTTATCAACAAGGCCTGATTTTGTCGTCTTTCTAGACAAAGATATTTTGCTTGCAAAATATCTAAAGAATGAAGGCATACCAGTGTTCAATGATCCAAGCGTGATTGAGATTTGTGATAACAAGGCGCATCAATATCTCGCGCTGGCAAAAGCTAACGTGCCAATGCCTCTGACGATTATAGCACCTAAAGTCTATCCTGAGTTCTCTATTTTGAACACTGGCTATTACGAGCAGGTTTTACAAGTACTTCAGCTACCTATGATTATCAAAGAAGCACATGGCTCATTTGGTCAAAGAGTTTATTTGATAGAAACAAGAGAGCAATTTTTTGAAAAGGTGGAAGAGCTAAAAGGGATTGAATATGTCTTCCAGCAATTCATCCATACGAGTAGAGGAAGAGATATTCGCGTCAATGTGGTGGGAGGTCAAGTTGTGGCTTGCATGCACCGTCAATCAGCTACTGATTTCCGTGCCAATATCACAAATGGTGGGACTGCAACTGAAATCGTTTTAACAGAAAAACAAAAAGAAGTAGCTATTCAAGCTGCTGCTGCATTGAATGCTGAATTTGCTGGGGTCGATTTGCTCTTTGGTGAAGACGAAGAACCACTAGTTTGTGAGGTTAATGGAGTAGCACATATTCGTAACATTTATAATGTCACTGGAATTAACGTAGGAGATGCCATGATTAGCTATATATTATCTAAAATCGGAGCTGTTGTTATATGAATGGCTTGTTGATATATGAATTAAAGGAAATCGAGAGAAATCAAAATTTCATCGATCGCCTTATTAAAGCTGCAAGGAATCACGGACATACATTGAATGTGATAGATGATCAACAGCTAGAATTTCCAGAAGTAGATTTTATCTTTTTTAGAGCTCGTAATCCTGAGCTTTCCAAAAAGCTTGAACAACGAGGATTACCTATGTTCAACCGTGCTGAGGTCAACGTCATTGCAAATGATAAATACAAAGCAATTCAGCTAGTTCAAATGCTAGGAATTGCAACAGTACCAACAAAAAAAGTAAAAGATATTCATGATATCGATCAGTATCCTATCGTTTTAAAAACTATTGAGGGACATGGCGGCTTACAGGTAGAGCTATTAGACAATAAAGAAGCTGCGGTAGAGTTTCTAACAACGTACGGCTCACAAGAGATTATTGCCCAAAGCTATATAGAAACGAATGCAACTGATATTAGAGTATTTATGCTGGGCAGCGAGGTCATTGGAGCTGTAAAGAGGATCGGTGCTCCAAATAGCTTTAAATCCAATTTTAATTTAGGTGGAACTGTTGAAAAGTATGAGCTTTCTGCAAGCCAAGAGGCAGACGTAGTAAAAATTGCAAAAGCGATTAAAAGTGATTATATAGGAATCGATTTCCTCCTTTTACCCGATGGGAGATGGCTTTTCAATGAAATAGAAGATCCGGTTGGTGCAAGATCATATTTCCAAACAACAAAAACGGATATTGCTATACCAATCATGGATTACATCGATAAACAGTTAAAAAAGCACGTTGAGCATTGAGCTCAATGTGTTTTTTTGTGTTTGAATGCTATGCTATGCGGTCTCTGCAAGTTTCTGCTCCATCTGTGCAACATTTCATTCGTTCTCTGCAAGGTTTTACTCCTCCTCCGCAATGTTCTTCCTCTTCTCTGCAAGGTTCTTCCACACTATCCGTGCTAAAACCCATTTCTAAAATGGTTCTCAATTACTCCAGTAGCTCGACTTGTATTTATTCATAAAAATAGCGTGCAAACACCTCTAGGGTGCTTGCTACGCTTACTATTACAAGTTATTTAATTCCTCAAGACGTTTTAACACAGTTGCGTGTTTTTCTAGGTAATCTTGTTCTTTGGCACGCTCTTCTGCTACTACTGCCTCAGGTGCTTTTGAAACGAAGCGTTCGTTGGATAGCTTACCTTGAACTAACTTCACTTCTTTTGCCCATTTTTCTAATTCTTTTTCTAAACGACCTTTTTCAGCATCAATATCTATTAAACCTTGTAGTGGAAGGTACAATAGAGCACCTGTAACTACTGCTGACATCGATTGACCTGGATCTTCTAGGTCTTGACCGATCACTAGAGGCTCTGGGTTACAGAAACGCTCTAAGTATTTCGCATTAGCTTCTAACACAGCAAGCGTGTCGGCATCTTTCGCTGAGATGTATAGAGGTACTTTTTTGCTCATTGGAGTTTGTACCTCTGAACGTATATTACGTACCGAGCGGATAATCTCTGCAAGTAATTTCATGCTTGCTGCTTGGCTTTGATCAGAAAGCTCTTCGTTTACAGTCGGCCATGGAGCTACTGTAATCGACTCCCCTTCATGAGGTAGGTTTTGCCAAATTTCTTCTGTGATAAAAGGCATGAATGGATGTAATAAACGCATCGTATTGTCTAATACATATGCTAGAACGGAACGAGTCATATGCTTCGCTTCCTCGTCCTCTCCGTTTAGCGGTAGCTTAGCCATTTCGATATACCAGTCACAGAAGTCATCCCAGATGAAATTATAAAGTGCACGGCCAACTTCACCGAACTCATACTTTTCAGAAAGTCTTGTTACTTGTTCAATTGTTTCGTTTAAACGAGTAAGAATCCAAGCATCTGCTACAGACTTTTTGCCCTCTAAGTTAATTTCTTCGTATTTCAAGCCATCCATGTTCATCAAAGCAAAGCGTGATGCATTCCAAATTTTATTGGCGAAGTTCCAAACAGCCTCTACCTTTTCTACTGAGAAGCGTAGATCCTGCCCTGGAGATGAGCCAGTGCTTAGGAAGTAGCGTAGTGAGTCTGCACCGTACTTTTCGATTACATCCATAGGATCAATGCCGTTTCCAAGAGATTTCGACATTTTACGACCATCTTCTGCACGTACTAAACCGTGAATTAGTACATCGTCAAATGGGCGAGTTCCTGTAAATTCTACTCCTTGGAATATCATACGAGACACCCAGAAGAATATAATATCATAACCTGTAACAAGGGCATTAGTTGGATAATACTTTTTCATTTCCTCATTTTCTACATCAGGCCAACCAAGAGTTGAGAAAGGCCATAGAGCAGATGAGAACCATGTATCTAAAACGTCTTCATCTTGCTTCCAATTTTCTTCATCTGATGGAGCCTCGTGCCCAACATAAACTTCTCCAGTTTCTTTATGGTACCATGCTGGAATACGATGTCCCCACCAAAGTTGACGGGAGATACACCAATCATGAATGTTTTCCATCCAACGTAGATAAGTTTTTTCAAAGCGATCAGGTACGAAGTTTACCTTGCCCTCTGATTCTTGAAGCTTAATAGCTTCTTTTGCAAGTGGCTGCATTTTAACGAACCATTGTGTAGAAAGGTATGGCTCAACTACAGCTCCACTTCGCTCTGAATGTCCAACGGAATGTGCATGCTCTTCGATTTTGAATAATACTCCTGCTTCTTGAAGATCCTTCACAATTTGCTTACGACATTCGAAGCGATCCATACCTTCATATTTACCAGCATTTTTATTCATAGAGCCATCTTCATGCATCACTAGTATTCTTTCTAAATCATGGCGGTTACCAATTTCAAAATCATTCGGGTCATGAGCTGGGGTAATTTTAACTGCACCTCTACCAAACTCCATATCCACGTAATCATCTGCTACGATTGGAATTTCACGGCCAACGATTGGTAATTTTACTTTTTTACCGATTAAATGCTTGTAGCGGTCATCCTCAGGGTGTACAGCAACAGCCGTATCCCCTAGCATTGTTTCTGGTCGAGTTGTTGCAACATCGATCGAACCAGTACCATCTGCAAGTGGGTAATGCATATGATAGAATGCACCCTGTATATCCTTATGAATTACTTCAATATCCGAAAGTGCTGTTTTAGTAGCTGGATCCCAGTTAATGATGTATTCGCCACGGTAAATCAAGCCTTTGTTATATAGATTAACGAATACTTCTTTTACTGCGTTAGAAAGGCCTTCATCTAATGTAAAACGTTCACGTGAGTAGTCTAAGCCTAAGCCTAACTTTGCCCATTGCTGACGAATATGCCCTGCGTATTCATCTTTCCATTTCCATGTTTCTTCCACGAATTTTTCTCGGCCAAGGTCATATCTAGTAATATTATCAGCACGAAGTTTTTCTTCCACCTTTGCTTGAGTAGCAATTCCTGCATGGTCCATTCCTGGTAACCATAGGGCATCATAGCCTTGCATACGCTTCATACGAATAATAATATCTTGAAGCGTAGTATCCCAGGCGTGACCTAAATGTAGCTTCCCAGTTACGTTCGGTGGTGGAATCACAATTGTATATGGTTCCTTTTCACTCTCTGGATGCGCTTCAAAAAATTTGCCTTTTAACCACCACTCGTAGCGACCTTTTTCAATTGACTGCGGATCATACTTGGTAGACATCGTTGTCTCATTTGTCATATCGTTTCCTCCTAAAAAAGAATATAAAAAAACTCCTATCATCACTAAAGGACGAAGGAGTTTGTTCGCGGTACCACCTTTATTCGCAGATGCAATAAAACACATCACGCTCTCAATTAGATAACGGCTTCAAACCGGCAATTGCTACTGTTAGTTCACAAAAGCTGCTCTTGGGCTACCTTCAAATGGTGGCTAACGGAAACATTTCAGCAAATTGTTTCCTTTCTTTAGATAACCGTGTCATTTTACTCTTCCCATTCATAGCATCCATATATAGTTGTTTTTATTGTATAGGATATTATTATATGCCGTCAAGCATAGTCTTGTGAAAGGAGGAAAACACTATGAAAAGAGGATACAACCCCTATCTTCTGCCAGATTGGCTACGAAGAACTCGTTTTTACGTAAAAGGCATCATTATACCAATCGGTTGCTTTCAACTTGTTCGTGTATTGATCGTTCCTACTACATGGGATTTTATCTTGCTAGTCTTTTTGGCATTTCTCGGATTCTTATTGTTTAAGGACATTATTTGATGGAAAGGAAAGCTTAGTATATCCGTCCTCTAAATCTAATATAAATTGCAGTTCTGACTCACCTTCGACTGAGCTTTCCGTTTCATTATGTTTTATAGCAACTTTGGGCAGATCCTGTTGATCATCCTCATTTGTAGATTGTTGCTCAGCACTCACTACTTTTTGTGCTGGCTTAAACGGCTCTACTGATACTTCTTCTAGTTCTTCATTTTCTAATTGAACTTGCATTGTATCTTCACTTGACTCTTCATCCTGGATAAAATTAAATGGTAAAACCTCTACCACTTCTGGTTGTTCTTCTTCCTCTTCTATTAAATCTGTCATTACCACTTCTGTTTTCAGTGGTCTTGACGTTTCGTATTCACAATTCACAAACCAGACAATTTCAATTCCATCCGATTCTGCTTTACAATTTATATTTTCTACACTAATACTAGGAGACGTATCCTGTTGTATTCTCTCCTTACTGATTTCTACGCTCATCGGAACAGCATATTCAAAATATCCCAGCTCTCCTTGTAAATCTAAATCCTCTATTTCTGTAAATTCGCTTGTTGCATGGTGCTCAACTTCTCCCTCTTCAAACTCCACATGACATGTAATATGATAAATACCGTTTATATGCACCATTTCGTCTATTTCCTCTTGAAAATATTGTGGAGTCACCTTAATTGTCTTAACTTCCTTTGGTACACCAAAACTTTGCGGAAAACAAAACTGTTCCTTTACTTCCCAACTTTTCACTTCCATTTTTCATCCTCCTTCGTATAGGACAAATTATGTTTCAACGTAAGAAAATATGAAAAATACCTTTCATTTATGCTTCGCTTTCCAAAACTTTGACTAAGGACTTATTCAGACGAGACCGCTTAGTGCCAAATCGAGCATTTCTTGTTATTTTTGCTGTATTGTCATAATAGACCAGCCACGAATAGACCGCGTATCCCTTGTAAAGCAGATATATTTTCAAATAAAAAAATACCCCGTAAAAATTAGATTAGTGTCTAACTTTTACGGAGCAGTTAAATTTTTTAGTATGTTTGTCAGTTATCTAGCTAGCTTTTCAAAAACAGTATGGAAAGCTTGGATTGTTTTATTGATATGTTCCTCTGTATGTGCAGTGGATAGGAACATCCCTTCAAATTGAGAAGGTGGTAAATAGATACCTTCCTCAGCCATTAAACGATAATATTTTGCAAATAAATCAAGGTCAGCTGTTTTAGCTACGTCATAGTTAATAACGTTTTCGTTAGTAAAGAAGAAGCCAATCATAGAACCAGCACGATTTACTGTATGTGGAATATTGTACTTGCTTGCCGATTCTCTGAATCCTTTTTCAAGCATATCTCCAAGCTTAATAAAATATTTGTACGTGTCTTCATTTAAGCGAGATAATGTTTCATATCCTGCTGTCATTGCTAAAGGATTTCCAGATAAAGTACCTGCTTGATATACAGAGCCTGCCGGTGCAATCATTTCCATGATTTCTCGTTTTCCTCCGAAAGCACCTACTGGTAGGCCTCCCCCGATTACTTTTCCTAGACAAGTTAAATCTGGTGTAATACCGAAAAAGCCTTGTGCACAGTTATAGCCCACTCGGAAACCAGTCATTACTTCATCAAAGATTAAAACTGTTCCATTTTTCTCTGTCAACTCACGCAATGCTTCAAGGAATCCTTCAATTGGAGGCACAACGCCCATGTTTCCTGCCACTGGCTCTACAATTACTGCTGCTAAATCGTCACCGAAGTTTTCAAACACATAGCGAACGCTTTCGATGTCATTATAAGGAACGGCAATTGTGTTTTTAGCGATAGACTCGGGTACACCCGGGCTGTCTGGAAGACCTAAGGTAGCAACACCAGATCCAGCTTTAATCAGTAGACTATCTCCATGACCGTGGTAACATCCTTCGAATTTTAATATTTTGTTACGTCCTGTATAACCACGTGCTAATCTCAATGCACTCATGGTTGCCTCCGTACCAGAAGAAACCATACGGACCATCTCAATAGATGGAACACGTTCCATTACTAATTTGGCAAGCTTATTTTCGATTAAAGTAGAAGCTCCAAAGCTAGTCCCAGTTGCAGCTACCTCTTGAATAGCTTTTACTACGTTCGGTTCAGTGTGACCTAAAATAAGTGGTCCCCATGAAAGTACATAGTCGATGTATTCATTGCCATCAATATCCTTTAAGATGGCTCCCTTTCCACTCTCCATGAAAATTGGATCCATGTCTACAGATTTAAATGCACGAACAGGACTGTTAACCCCACCAGGCATTAGTTCCTTTGCTTCTGTAAATGCTTCTTTAGATAATTTATATGACATTATTTCTCCTCCAACCAACGCGCTACATCTTTAGCATGATACGTTAAGATAATATCGGCTCCTGCACGTTTCATTCCTGTTAAAGTTTCTAGAACTGTTTCTTTTTCGTTTATCCAGCCGTTGATTGCAGCGGCCTTCACCATTGCATACTCTCCACTTACGTTATACGCAACGATTGGAGCATCAAAGTTATTTCTAACATCGCGGATAATATCCAAATATGCTAGTGCAGGTTTTACGATTAAGAAATCTGCTCCCTCTTCCATATCAGAAGTTGCTTCACGAATTGCCTCCATACGGTTAGAATAATCCATTTGATACGTTTTACGATCTCCAAATTTAGGAGCTCCGTCCGCAGCCTCACGGAATGGACCGTAATAAGCTGATGCATATTTCACTGCATAAGACATAATCGGCACATCTTGAAATCCAGCTCTGTCCAATCCTTGACGAATAGCAGTAACAAATCCATCCATCATGTTAGAAGGTGCGATGATATCTGCTCCTGCTTGAGCTTGACTCACAGCAGTTTTTGCTAGTAAGTCCAACGATGGGTCATTTAAGATTCTTTCATGCTCATCAACTACTCCACAGTGACCATGATCTGTAAATTCGCATAAGCAAGTATCTGCGATAACCACTAGGTTTGGATGACGATCCTTGATAAAGCGGATAGCCTTTTGTACAATTCCGTGATCATGGTACGCTTGAGTTCCTTCAGCATCCTTTGTCGCAGGCAAACCAAATAAAATAACTGATGGTATCCCTAATGTAACGACCTCGTCTACCTCTTCTCCCAAACGGTCTAAAGAAAATTGAAAAACTCCCGGCATAGAGTTAACGGGATTTTTAATATTTTCTCCATCCATCACGAAAATTGGATAGATTAAATCCTCTTTATGTAAGTATGTTTCTTTTACCATTGATCTGATACCAGCCGATTGTCTTAAACGGCGATGACGTCGAAAATATAAATCTGCCATTTCATTCATCCCTTCCATTGAGCTAGCGCGTAAACTACCTCTGTTAAAGTATAGGTTCTTGGCATTACTTGTGCAGTAATACCTAATGATTTTAAATGATTCTTCGTTACATGGCCAATAGCACATACCGTAAAACCATGATAGCCTAGATCCTTGCCTATCGTTTGATGGAAAGCATTGACCGTAGAAGGACTAGTGAATACAAGTGAACAGTTTTTCCCACTATTGAGCATTTCCTTAACCTTTTCTACGTTATCTTCCAACGTGACTGTCTCATAGACTGTCCATTCGTCAACTGGATTGACCAAACCATCTACGATTGTTTTCTTTGCAAGATTACCTCGAAAGAACAAGCAGGACTCCTCTGGTGCTGCAACCTGAGGAAACTCTCGAATAAATACATCGGCACTAAAGACGCTCGGCATAAAGTCAATCGAGAAACCCAATTGCTCTAGTGCTGATGCGGTCCTAGATCCAACAGCAGCTATTTTCACTTGAAAATATTCAATCTCTAAATTGTTTCTAAGTATTTTTTGATGAAAGGCCGCGACACTTGCCTGACTAGTAAATATAAACCATTTAAAAGCATTACTGTTTAAGAGTTTATCTTTGTCATCGGTCTGTATAATCTCCTTAGTGGCTATAAACGGGGCTAGAATTGGTACCCCTCCTAAACTAGCAGTTAGTGCTGCTGCCTCTTCTGATCTATTCACCCCTGTAAAAATGACATGTTCATTTTGTAGAGGTGAACTTTCAGACATTTAAATCAGCCTTAACCTTCTGGATTAAATCATAAGCTCCCTGTTCCGTTATAATACGTGCTGCTTCTTTGCCTACTGACTCTGGGTTTGTTCCGGACACTACTTCTTTATATACAACAGAAGCATCTGGTGCAGCTACAAGTCCTGTAAATGTTATTTCATCGCCTTTAATGATAGCATGTCCGGCAATCGGCACCTGACAACCTCCATCCATGGCAGCTAAGAAAGCACGCTCTGCATGAACAGCATCCCAAGTCTCTTTATCTGATAGCTTTTGAAGCTCAGTTAATAATTCTAAATCATCCTCACGACATTCAATCGCTAATGACCCTTGTCCTACTGCTGGGACGCAATCTTCTACAGAAATATATTCGGTTACTACTTCATCGCTCCAGCCAAGTCGCTTAAGTCCTGCTGCAGCTAAAATAATCGCATCATATTCTCCGTCTTGAAGCTTTTGCAATCTAGTATCCACATTACCTCGTATCCATTTAATCTCGATATCTGGACGTAGTAATAGAAGCTGAGCGCTTCTACGTAAGCTACTTGTCCCAACAACTGCTCCTTTTGGTAGGTCGTTAAATTTAACATGACCCGTGGAGATGAAAGCATCACGTTCGTCTACACGTTTTGGTGTACACCCCATTACTAATCCTGGAGGCAAGACTGATGGCATATCCTTCATGCTATGTACAGCAAAATCAATTTCCTTGTCATATAATGCTTGTTCAATTTCTTTAACAAATAATCCTTTTCCTCCAACCTTGGAAAGCGTTACATCTAAAATTTGGTCACCTTTAGTGACAATCTCTTTCACTTCAAACTCAAATGGAGCCCCCATATCCTTCATTTGTTGGATGAACCAGTTTGTTTGTGTTAAAGCTAACTTACTTCTTCTTGAACCTACAATAATTTTACGCATTGACTCGCTACCTTTCTTAATACCATAAGTGGAATTGTGATAATCGACTACCTAGTAAGAAATTTATTAAAACAAATAAAAATGCATATACGTGAATCCACGCATAGTTCGTCCCTTTAAACCTTGCGCGCCTTCTTATTAATAAAACGACAATATATATAACTAATAGAATAAAGGAATTAACAATCTTAAAATCAAATATTGAAAACTCATTTAAAGATATATAAGCCCATTGTAACCCAAGAACGAGACTTACAAACAATAAAGGGATTCCTGTAATGATTGACGTCGTCATTCCAGTTTCCGTATGCTGCAGAGATGGCAATCTAGTGAATTGCTTTGTCCATTTTTTCTGTTTCAATACTCTATACAATATCAAATATAGTACAGAAAAAACAAACGAAAGAGCAAATGCAGCATAAGCTAAAAATGCAAAAGTAATATGAATAAACAATAACTCTGAACGTAGGGCATCACCCACAGGCGATTGCTCCAATTGGCTTGGGGCAAATGTATGGATGGTCATAAATATAAATCCAATAATATTTAAAAAGAATCCTGGTAAATCTGACTTAAAGACCAGCTGCATGATCAAAGAAAGCAATATGATGAGCCATGCATAGAAATATATACCCTCAAATAGCGATAGAATAGGAAATCGCTTCATCTCTATCATATACATGACTAAAAACACCGTTTGTAGTAGCCAGACGATGGATAATAGTCCTACCGCCAAGCGATGAACTTGCCGATCTTTGTTGAGGTAATCGATGAAATAGAAAACAAGGCTAACGGATTGGAGGACGACCATAATCTCGTGAAGCCGTGTCATCGTCAAATCAGCCATATCATTTCTCCCTTTATACAATAAAAAAGGTGCTTTTATATCTCTCTAGTTTCGATAAAGATACAAAAACACCTCCTGTAGATTAATTGAACGATAAGTTCTCTTTTAATTCTTGATTCAATAGCGATTGTTTTAAATTAATTTTAGCTTTTTCTGCTTGAATTTCTACTTCCTTCTTTACATCTTCTTCAATTCCAAAGATTTGTTGGAACAATTGGAGCTGTTCAGCAGGATTCTTAGATGTAGAAAGTTCTTTTGCTTGTAGAATCGGCTCTTTCAAAAGTTGGTTAACAATCGATTTCGTATGTTTATTTAATATCTTGCGCTCGCGATCCGTAAGGTTAGGCATTTTGTTTTCAATAGAACTCATTGTCTCTACTTGAATTCTATTCGCTTTTTGGCGTAGTGCGGAGATAATCGGTACAACCCCAAGAGTAGTTACCCACTCATTAAATTGCTCGATTTCGGTCTCAATCATTTTATTGATTTGGGCAGCAGCACGTTCACGCTCAGCAAGGTTCGCTTCGACAATTCCTTGTAAATCATCGATGTCATATAAGAACACGTTTGGTAAATCACCTATTTGTGGATCTAAGTCACGTGGCACAGCAATATCGACCATGAACAAAGGCTTGCCTTTACGTAATCTGTCTACGAATTGCATTAGCTCATAGTCAATTACGTATTCAGTTGCACCAGTAGAGCTGATTAGAATATCAGCCTCAAGTAATGCACATTGAAGCTCATCCATAGGTTTAGCATTGCCTTCAAATTTTGAAGCAAGCTCCTTCGCTTTTTCATAAGTACGGTTAATAACCGTTACTTTTTCAGCACCGCTGCCGTGAAGGTTTTGGATAGCTAGCTCGCCCATTTTTCCTGCTCCTAGGATTACTACATGCTTGTGGTTTAAAGAACCAAATATTTTTTTCCCTAGTTCAACTGCTGCATAAGAAACTGATACTGCATTTTCCCCAATAGATGTCTCAGCATGAGCGCGCTTTGCAAACGTCACAGCTTGTTTAAATAATTGGTTAAATATTGTACCCGTTGTCCCATTTTCTTGCCCGCTTAAAAAGCTTTTCTTCACTTGTCCAAGAATTTGAGTCTCTCCAAGCACCATGGAGTCAATACCAGCAGTAACACGGAATAAGTGATTATTCGCTTCATTGTCTTCATGAATAAATAAATATCTAGAAAGGTTCTCCATTGGGATATCGAACCAATTCGCTAGAAATTGTTTTACATAGTATCTTCCTGTATGCAATTGATCTACAGTTGCGTATATTTCTGTACGGTTACATGTAGATACAATGACGTTTTCTAAAATACTCTTCTGTTCCTGTAATGCCTGCATCGCATTCGGAAGCTCAGCCTCGATAAAAGAAAGCTTTTCACGAATCTCAACTGGGGCAGTACGATAATTGACACCTACCACGAGTGTATGCATGGAGTCATGTCACCCTTTCACGTTCATTTCATAAGTCCTATTATAGCATAGGTTCACAAGTAGATAATTTGTCATTTGTGAACAAGCTATGAAATCTTAATTAGAATTATTATAAATTAATAATAACAAAAAGTATTACTCAATACAAACATTCTGTCCAAAATTATTAAAGATTAACTATTCACATAAAAAAAGATTAACTAAGGATGGTATTCCCTAATCAACCTTTTTTAATCTTAAAACTGTAACATTAACTTCCACCGTTTTTATTAGCTCTTTCTGATGGAAGATAGTAAAATATTACATTCTGCTTTCGATTTCTGCCCAAGCTGCATCGAAGCCTAAACCTGTTTCAGAAGAGAAGATTACTAGAGGATCATTTTTGTCCATTTGCAGCTCTTCTTTGACAATCTTCTTATGCTTATCCCATTTACCTTTAGGAATCTTATCAGCTTTTGTAGCTATAACAATACAAGGTATATTGTAATGCTTTAAAAAGTCATACATCATACAATCATCCGTTGTTGGGGGATGCCTTAAATCAACAATTAATAAGACAGCCTTCAGAACCTCACGGGAGGTAAAATAAGTTTCAATCATTTTACCCCACGCTGCGCGTTCTGACTTTGATACTTTTGCATAGCCATAGCCAGGTACATCGACAAACAATAAATCCTCTTCCAGTTTGTAAAAGTTTAACGTTTGTGTTTTCCCTGGCTTAGAAGAAATACGAGCCATACTCTTACGACCAATCATTTTATTGATAAAGGAAGACTTCCCTACATTGGAGCGCCCAGCAAGAGCAAATTCCGGTAAATCTCCCTCTGGATATTGAGCTGGTCTAACAGCACTTATTAATAGTTCAACGTTATGAATTTTCATTTATTTTGCCTCCTCTAATGCCAGTTGAAGCACCTCTTCAGCATCGGAAACAAAATGGAACGTCAATACTTCGCGAACACTTTCTGGTATATCTTCAATATCACGCTCATTGTCTTTTGGACAAATAATTGTCGTTAGACCTGCGCGATGTGCACTTAATGTTTTTTCTTTTAAACCACCAATAGGTAGCACTCGTCCTCTTAAAGTTACTTCGCCAGTCATACCAACTTCCCGAAGAATTGGGCGTTTAGATAATGCTGAAACAAGCGCGGTAACAATAGTAATACCTGCTGATGGGCCATCCTTAGGAACAGCACCTTCCGGAACATGAATATGGATATCCTTGTTTTCATGGAAGGTTGGATCAATTCCAAAATCATTGGCTTTCGATCGTACATAGGACAAAGCAGTTTGAGCAGACTCCTTCATAACATCACCAAGCTTACCAGTAAGCTGTAATTTACCAGATCCAGCAGATAAAGACACCTCTATTTGGAGTGTATCTCCCCCTACCGTTGTATAGGCAAGACCTGTTGCTACGCCTACTTGATTTTCTGACTCAGCTTGTCCATAACGAAACTTGCGTTTACCAATCATGTCTTCCAAATTCTTTGCAGACACAGTGACACGTTTTTTGTCTCCAGATACGATTTGAAGAGCAGCCTTACGACAAATATTTGCCAGTACTCTCTCTAAGCTTCTGACTCCAGCTTCACGAGTATAATAACGTAAAACATCTATTAGGGCATCATCTTTAACTTGTAGCTGAGTTTTCTTTAAGCCATGTTCTTTAAGCTGCTTTGGCAGCAAGTGATTTTTGGCAATAGAAAGCTTTTCTATTTCTGTATAACCAGCAATAGAGATAATTTCCATACGATCTC
The DNA here is from genome assembly GCF_038626375.1 of Psychrobacillus sp. FSL K6-2843. Classification (NCBI taxonomy): domain Bacteria; kingdom Bacillati; phylum Bacillota; class Bacilli; order Caryophanales; family Bacillaceae; genus Psychrobacillus; species Psychrobacillus sp. FSL K6-2843. The sequence continues at coordinate 2,510,776 of NZ_CP152021.1, forward strand.
TTAAGGGACCAGGAATTGTACTTAAGTCATTAGCAGTAGCAATGAAAAGTACATTCGAAAGATCATATGTTTCCTCAATATAGTGATCACTAAAGGAATTATTCTGTTCAGGGTCAAGTACCTCTAGCATGGCTGCGGCAGGATCTCCGCGGAAGTCATTAGACATTTTATCGATTTCATCTAGCAAAATAAGCGGATTAATCGTTCCTGCCTTCTTCATCCCTTGAATAATTCTTCCTGGCATGGAACCTACATATGTTCTGCGGTGTCCACGAATTTCAGATTCATCTCTTACTCCTCCAAGGGAGATTCGTACAAATTTACGTCCTAGTGATTCAGCGATAGATTTGGCTAGAGAGGTTTTCCCTACTCCTGGAGGTCCAGCCAAGCAAAGGATTGGTCCTCTTAGCGATTTAGTCAATTGGCGAACAGCCAAATATTCTAAGACACGCTCTTTTACTGTTTCAAGTCCATCATGATCACGATCTAAAATTTGTTCAGAACGTTTAATATCTAATTGATCCTCAGTAGACTTAGACCAAGGGATAGAAACAATCCATTCAATATAATTGCGAATGACTCCACTTTCTGGAGCTTGAGTTGGAAGCTTCTCATAACGATCTAACTCTTTTAACACATTATTTTTGGTTGTTTCCGGTAAACCAGCTTCTTGGATGCGCCTTTTTAACTCAGCAACCTCACCTGTCTTACCTTCTTTATCTCCGAGCTCGGTTTGAATGGCCTTCATTTGCTCACGAAGATAAAACTCTTTTTGCGTTCTTTCCATAGCATTTTTAACACGATTATTTATTTTTTTCTCAAGATTCAAAATTTCTTGTTCATTATAAAGCTGCACGATTAAGGTTTCCATGCGCTCTTTAACATCCATGATTTCTAGAATCTCTTGTTTGCCAGATATTTTGAGCGGTAAAGCTGCCGCAATCATATCAGCTAATCTACCTGGTTCTTCAATATCTGCTACAGAACGGTAAGTTTCCTCTGACACTTGCTTGGAAGCCTTCGTATACTTTTCGAAATTATGTAATAAAGTACGCATTAACGCTTGATCTTCTTGATCAGCTTCTTTTGGCTCGATATATGCTGACACGGTTACTTCATCCATTTTGTTTGTAACTTTATATTCATCCCAAATTGCACGCTGAAGTCCCTCAACTAATACCCTCATCGTTCCGTTCGGTAACTTCACAACCTGTTTTATATGCGCAAGAATCCCTACAGGATATATATCCTCTTGGCTAGGATGTTCTACACCCAAATCCCTTTGTGCGGAAATAAAGAGTTTTTCTTCGCGTTTCATTGCTGTATTTAAAGCATCAATTGAACGCTCGCGCCCTATATCTATATGTAAAACCATAGTAGGAAATATAAATAAACCACGAAGGGGTAAAACTGGGTAATATGTTTTTTCTGCCACTTTGGAATTCACCTCCATCATATTGTATCCTTTATGTATCCTAATAATACAGTAAACCTCATGATAAAAAGAGGTAGTTTTCATCTTATAAAGAGAAATAGCTGACATCCTTGCTCGCGCCTATGCACGTAGTTTGGAAGCCAGCTTTTTCAATGGCTATTAAGCCGATGTTTTTTCGTTATCTAAATCTTTTAGTTCAGAACCATCTTCTAATAAAAGTTTAGGACGTGCGTGCTCTGTAATTGTTTCTTTAGTAATCACACATTCTACGATATCTTCTCGTGATGGTAATTCATACATTACATCTAGCATTGTATTTTCAATGATAGAACGTAATCCACGAGCACCAGTTTTACGCTCAATAGCTTCCTTCGCAATTTCCACTAAAGCTTCATCTTCAAATGTTAACTTCACATTATCCAACTCAATCATTTTTTGATATTGCTTAACTAGTGCGTTCTTAGGCTCTGTAAGGATTTGCACTAACGCTTTATCATCCAACTGCTCTAGACTTGCTAATACAGGTAAACGACCGATGAATTCAGGGATTAGACCAAATTTCAATAAGTCCTCTGGAATTAACTGAGATAACACAGATTTTGCATCTTCTTGAACTTTGTTAGGATCTGCACCGAAACCAATTACTTTTTCACCTAAACGGCGTTTAATAATCTGTTCGATTCCATCGAATGCTCCTCCAACGATAAACAAGATGTTCGTTGTATCAATTTGAATAAATTCTTGATGAGGATGCTTACGTCCACCTTGTGGTGGAACACTAGCTACAGTACCCTCAAGTATTTTAAGAAGGGCTTGTTGTACCCCTTCACCTGAAACGTCTCTAGTGATAGAAGGGTTTTCAGATTTACGTGCAACTTTATCTATTTCATCTATATAAATAATGCCTTTTTCTGCTCTTTCAATATCATAGTCTGCTGATTGAATAAGCTTTAAAAGGATATTCTCTACATCTTCCCCTACGTATCCAGCTTCTGTTAAAGAAGTAGCATCTGCAATAGCAAATGGAACGTTGAGAATTCTAGCTAAAGTTTGAGCAAGTAATGTTTTACCGCTACCAGTTGGTCCGATTAAAACTATATTTGATTTAGATAATTCTACTTCATCAATTACGCTATTAGAGTTAATACGTTTGTAATGGTTATAAACAGCTACTGCAAGTGATTTTTTTGCTCGCTCTTGGCCAATTACATATTCATCTAAAATAGCTAAAATTTCTTTTGGTTTTGGAACTTCTTTGAACTCTACTTCTTCCTCTGTGCCAAGTTCTTCTTCTACTATTTCAGAACATAAATCAATACACTCATCACAAATGTAGACACCAGGCCCCGCAACAAGTTTACGAACTTGTTCCTGTGGCTTGCCACAAAAAGAACATTTTAAGTTCCCTTTTTCATCATTGAATTTGAACAAAATATTCACCCCTATTCAAGCCATTATCTTACAAGATTCTTTGTTCGGAATCAAATAATAAGTTTGGTCAAGTTTTTTTTACATCAGACGCTGTTACGTCTTATTGCAACACTTAGGTATATACAAAAGCACCATTACAAAAAGAGCCTCTGAATTTCTTGCAGAACAATATGCAATTTAAACTACTATACCACATAACATTGGGTAACAAACAAACAACGGTAACAGCGCCATACCTTTAAAAATATGTATGTATAAAACAAGGCACAGACAGATGCTGTACCTTGTTATATATTATAACGCGTTATGTGTAATTATGAAATTTTAGCGTTTTCTACTAAGAATTCCACAGTTTTTTGGAAGCGAAGGTCATTTGCAAGAACTTCTGTACCACCAAGTGCACGTTTAATATCGTCAGCTGACATATTGAATTGTGCACTCATTTTTTCTAATTCAGCGTTGATATCTTCTTCAGACGCTTGAAGATTCTCTTTCTCAGCAATTGCTTCAAGAGTTAATGATACTTTCACACGATTTTTAGCATCTTCTGCCATTTGTCCGCGTAAAGCAGCCTCGTCTTGACCAGAGAACTGGAAGTAAAGATCTAAATTCATGCCTTGTTGCTCTAAACGTTGACCAAATTCTTGTAGCATACGATCAGTTTCTGTTTCAATCATTGCTTCTGGGATATCGATAGTAGCGTTTGCTGCAGCAGCTTCTACTAAATCATCACGTAGGTTTTGTGCTGACATTTGTTTTTTCTCTTCAGCAGTAGTTTCTTTAAGTTTAGCACGTAAAGCATCAATGCCTTCTACTTCAGCATCAATTTCTTTAGCTAGGTCGTCATTAAGCTCAGGAAGTTCTTTTCCTTTTACTTCTTTAACTGTAACTTTGAAAGTTGCTGCTTTCCCTGCTAATTCAGCTGCATGGTACTCTTCTGGGAATGTAACTTCTACATCTTTTGAATCGCCAGATTTAACTCCTACAAGTTGACCTTCAAAGCCAGGGATGAAAGAGTTAGAACCGATTTCTAATGGGTAGTCTTGACCAGCTCCACCTTCAAACGCTTCTCCGTCTACAAATCCTTCAAAGTCGATTACAGCAGTATCGCCTTCAACGATTGCATCTTCTTTTACTACTAATTCAGCTAAACGAGCTTGTTGAGCTTTTAATTGCTCTTCAATTTCTTCGTCTGTAACTGTTTCATCTACTTTAGTTACTTCAAGTCCTTTGTATTCACCAAGTGTTACCTCTGGTTTTACTACTACATTAGCAGTGAATACTAAAGGTTGACCTTTTTCCATTGATACGATGTCGATTTCTGGACGATCAACTGGGTCAATACCAGCTTCTTCAACTGCTGAAGCATATGCATGTGGAAGAATGAAATCTAATGCATCTTGGAATAAAGATTCAACTCCGTACATTTTTTCGAAAATTTGACGTGGCATTTTCCCTTTACGGAAACCAGGTGCATTAATTTGCTTTACCACTTTTTTGAAAGCTTGATCTAAACCGTTGTTTACTACATCAGCAGCAACTTCAACTGTTAAAAGACCATTATTTCCTTCTTGTTTTTCCCATTTAACTGACATTTATTCTACCTCCAATAAATAAATTACAATAATTTAGTAGCCTGTATATTAAAAGTTTGAAACTTAACAGGACAGTTTTTCACTAATTATATTGACAACCTGTATATTATAGCATAATTGACTAGACTTTCAACATTATTGATATACAAGTATGTTCGTCCGATTACCTTTCGAAAAAAGAAAGGTTATCTTATTTCCTTCATACTTTATAATCCTTTAAATCGGATAGGTATGTCAACTATAAACAAAGAAAAAATCATTCGCTAATTTCGTGAAAAAAGCTTCTTTTCTTTTTTCACCATGCAATTTTTCCCATCACAACTTCTTTTGAAGCACCAGTTACAGATGGAAGATTGTTCGTTCTTTTCTTAAAGCATTGGTAACCCAACAGAGCAAAAATGACAGCTTCTTTAGCATCGGCAACCATTCCATACTCTTCAATTCCAACTACAGAGATATCCTTTGGAAGATATTCTTGAATACTATTAAATAGTGTTTGATTATTTCTTCCTCCACCGCTGATTAAAACTTCTTTTACATATGCAGTTTTTCCATGAGTTAAGATTTCTTTAGCTATAGTTTTTGCAGTTAACGCGGTGACAGTAGCTATTCTATCTACTTGATTAATATATAAACTCTCCGCTTCCTGCCAAAGTTTCCTAGCAAAACCCACTCCGAACATCTCTCTACCCGTACTTTTAGGGTAATTCTGTTCGAAATAAGGGTGATCAAGTAGCTTATCTAGCCACCTTTCATCCACCATACCCCTACGTGCAATATCTCCATCTCGGTCAAAGGATTCCCTACCTGCAGTTGCCCATGACACGAAAGCATCAATAATCATATTTCCAGGACCAGTATCATACGCGATAACATTTGCTGCTATAGCACCCTTAGATAAGACGGTTATATTAGATATGCCTCCAATATTAACGAGGACTCTTCCATAATTTTCTTTTGCATAAAGCATGTGGTCTGCGTATGGTACCAATGGAGCACCACTTCCTCCTACAGCCATATCACGTGTTCTAAAATCCCCAACTGCAGTTATTCCCGTACGCTCGGCCAAGACTGCTATATCACCTATTTGTAAGGTAGATATTATATCCGTTCCTTCAATTTTAATAGGATCAGGTTGATGGAAGATCGTTTGGCCATGTGAACTTACAAGTAATATATCACTGGGCGTTAATCCTGCCTGTTGAATAACAGTTAAGGTAACTTCAGAAAAAACTTCTGCTAAATACATATTCATTGCACTAATGTTCTCTATCCTAGCCAGTTCAGGTATACAAAGCTCTCCAAGCTGTTCTTTTAGCTCTCTAGAGTATGGGACAGACAAATAATTCACTAGATCTATTTGTAAATAGTCCTGAGCATCCGATATTTTAACGAGTGCTGCATCTACTCCATCCAAGGATGTTCCCGACATAAGACCTACTACATAGCTTGTTTGTCCTTCCAATTGCCTCTCTCCCCATATGAGATTTATGTGCCCATCAAAACATATTAAAGCAGCTTTCGATATGAGGTATATCCTTTCCATACCTCATAATCTAATTTACGATAAAAATCGACAAGCCCAGTCCAATCTATGACAATATTTTTAATATTTCTGCTTCGTAGAAAAGCTATAGCAGCCTCAACAATCGCAATGCCATATCCACTGCCTCGTTCCCTAGAATCAACTCCTAATGGACCGATTCCTCCTAATTCTCGGTTAAATAGAGGAGCCCAATAAACGTTTTGTGCAATCATAGGTGAAGAAGCATCATTTATTCTTGAAAAACCAATAATTTTGTTTTCTTTTTTGAGAACGATAAACTCTCGACCAGTACCTCCTCTTTGGAAATAATGAAGAGCCTCGTACTCCCATCTACCTGGGAAACAACGATGAAGAAATGCAAGGAAATGCTCTCTATCCTCAAGATTTAATAGAGAGAATTCTACGTTGTCGAAGGAAGGCAATACTTTTGTGTCCTCATCCTCATACCTACAAAGCATGTCGTACTCCTTTCCGAATGCTTGATATCCCCTCTTTTCAAACCAAGTCTCCTTACTTTGAGAAGGTACACCAGGGAAATAATGCCACGGATCTTTACCTAACAATATCTCATGCATACCAGCTGTGTGTAGAGCTTCCTCTGCATGTCTCAATAGAGCAGATCCGACCCCCTGGTTACGGTATTCATGATGAACAAGAATTACTTGTATCCATCCCGTTTTGTCTTTCATCGGGACTGACAATTCTTCCTGCCACCTTTTGCCTACAATAAATCCGATTACTCTATCCTGCTCATCGACAGCAATTCGCGAAGCCTCATGACAGACATTTTCATCATGAAAACTATTTTGTTCAAATAGCTCCTTACGCATAGGAAACTCACTACCTAGCTCTATATTCCATAAATTCACCAGTTCATCTAGCCTTTCCACATGCCACGCTATAAGTTTCATTATTTCACCTCTTCTACTTAGTTTGTTCTATTAAATGTTTCTAAAAAAAACTCATCGATGTCCACTTTTTCTTCTAAGAGAGCAGCGACCACAGCTCCACCAGCCGGCAATATTTTAGGGAAAATCATTTCCACCCTGACACCTTTTTCTTTAATGGTTTGCCCAATGGATTCCTTCAAAATGTCATATCTACTAAACAAGCCTCCTACTAAAACAACTGAAATGGCCTTGTCTCCTTGAGTGAATAATTGACTTACAACTGTAGAAATTGCTATACCAAGCTCTGCTCCATTTTTTTGTATAATCTTTTTGGCTGTTATGTCATCTTGCTGTACTGCCTCCATAACTAACATGGTTAACGAAGATATTAGCTTTTTAGGGTTTTCAGACTGATAAATATTTGGAATAATATCTGGTAATTCATCTTTGCCAAAATGCTTCGTAAGGAGTTCGCACAAGAGCGTTGGTTTAGTAATACCATCTCTTGCTTTAAATGCTTCCTCTAAAGCATCTCTACCAATTGCATAGCCGCTTCCCTGATCCCCAAATAGGTGGCCCCAGCCTCCTACACGCGCTCTTTCGAATATTTGGTTAACACCATATGTAATTGCTCCTGTCCCTGCAATTTGTACTATTCCAGGTCTACCTATAGTTCCGGAGTACAGTGCTGTAATAGCATCATGATCTATAGTAATATTTACTCCTGATGGAAAGAGGGAAAGGAGCATTATTTTCAAGGCTTCTTGATTGGAGGTATTGCCTGCTCCTGCCATGCCAGCAAATACTCGTTTTACCTGTTTGAAATCATCTGGTGCAGATTCTTTTAAATTAGTTACAAGCTTTACTAATTCTGCTTGGACAGCTTTCTTTCCTGTGCTATTTATATTGGTTCCACCAACTGTTGCTTTTGCTACTACTTCCCCCTTATATGTAGCAATAATTCCGGTTGTTTTCGTTCCTCCACCATCAATTCCTATTACATACATTTTGTCTCCACCCCTTTTTGACAATAAACAAGCCAACTCCTAGGAGAGTTAGCTATGTAATAAATTATTTTTTGGAATCCTTCGACAGAAAATTGACCGCATCTCGTGTGGCATCAAGATACTTAACAGTTTCCTCGTATTGTAGAGATGCAACTCCCATAAATAGAATATCCACCACCTGAAGCTGTCCAATTCGAGAGGAAGTAGCGCCACTACGAAATGTTGACTCTCTTGTTGCTGACGTATAAAGCTTTATATCCGCTATCTTAGAAATAACTGAGTTTCCATATTTGGTTATACTAATAATAGAAATGCCTTTTTGTTTAGCTAGCTCCAATACTTTAGCTACTTCTGCTGTTTCTCCAGAAAATGAAACAGCTACTACAACGTCTCCTTCCTCCGCTGTTGCTACTAAGGTCATCGCCAAATGAATATCTGGAAAGGCATAAGCATTCTTGTTAATCCGCAAAAACTTTTGTTGGGCATCTTGCGCAATTATATTAGAGGCTCCTACTCCAACAAAATGCACTGTATTTGCAACTTTAAGAAGTTGAATAGCCTTTTCTAGTTCTTCTGTATTTAACATTTCTGCAGTTTCACGTATCGTTTTGATACTATTATTTGTCATCTTGTCAATAATGGATAAAATAGGTTCATTGGGCTCAATATCTCTAAACCCGTGCTCTGTCGTCTTTTGCAAATCTCCTGCAATACGTAGCTTTAGGTCTTGTAAACCTTTTAAGTCTAATGATTTACATAGCCTAATGACTGCGGCTCCACTTGTAGAGCTTCTTTTACCTAATTCGATTGCCGTTAAAGAAATTGCCTCTTGAGGATGATTTAATATGTACTTTGCAATTTTTCTTTCAGAGGGCGGCAATGTGTTCACCATTTCGTTTAGCATAACTAGTCCACCGTTGGCAGATGACATAATAATCAACTCATTTCTTTATAAAATATGGCTTTTTAGCTAAGGCACTACAGCATCTTTCTTACTGATGAAGGACTTCAAGAATATGGTTTGTATTCATAACATAAACCTTCCGCTCTAATATGAAGCAACCCATAACCGATTGTATTTCCTTGGTTTTTACTTACATATCCTTTTGGCGCAGAATTACCTGTAATAATAAAACGAACTCCTCCATACTCCCACTGATCAAGCGTATGTAAATGTCCAAACAAAACTACAATGTCACTTGAGGGCACTTGTCTCTTATATTCAATTAGAATTTCTTCTAATTTCTTTGTATCTTTCCTATCCATTTCATGGGCAGTTCCAAATCGATCCTTAGTTGGAACATGTGTAAGAATGACAATTCGCTTTTCATTGTTAGATGCTAAAACTTCCTTTAAATAAGTAAACTGGGACGAATCAGATTGTGTAATACTTTGCTCTATCGCACTGTTTAATATAATAAATAGTACATTCCCATAATTGAAATGATAGGCTGGGGAACCCATGAAGTTCCGATATAGTTTTAAATTGCCTTGAAACGCCTCATGATTGCCTGCTAGAGTCAATATCGGCTTCTTTGCGTTAGCCAGCAGAAACTCTTTAAAAAGTATGTATTCCTCTTCTGTTCCTTGATCTACAAAGTCACCCATATGTATCACAAAGTCCGAGGAGGCTTCCATAGAATGTCCTAGCGCAGCCTTCCCGTATTCAAGTGAATGTGTATCGGGAATAATTGCTATTGAATAGCAGTCTTCAACCTTTGGTGAATTGAGAGTTTGGATAAAAAACTCTTGCTGAAAGAGGTCCATTTCATTCCCAGCTCGATCCCTTGCATAAATTGAGAAATGATGGTTCCCATCTTCTAATCTAACGTTAGCAATTGCGTAACCCCAGCCAGTTTCTTCATCATATATAACTTGTTGCTGTCTATTGTTAATAGTGATGATAATTTCTTTTCCTTCAATCCCACTTTGATCATCTAACAGTCGAAAATTTATCCGGGGTGTGGCTGTGTACACCACGGCTGAATTGGTTGGCGTTACATTTGATAATATAGGTTTTTCAAGATCTTGACTTAAATCTACTCTATAAGTTTTCTCTAGATGTGGTACTGACCAATTACCTGCCAGATCCTTTGCATGAACACTTATAGTATAGTTCCCTTCAGGAAGATCTTGTAAAAGATAAGAAATCTTGTTCTTTTGAATGGAATGAATAACTAATTCATTGTTTACCTTCATTATAATAGAATTCAGGTCTACTCCTGACATAAAATCACTCACTACGGCAGAAAAAACAAACGAATTTGAATAGACCTTTTCTTTTTCAGGTAATATGTCACTAAATACGGGTCCAGAAAGATCCTGATCATCCACATACACAAAAAGAATTTGATCTAAATAGAACTTTCCATTAATACTGGAGTCTTTTTGGTAAATCATATTTGTTTCTACCGCATATATTTGCTCCAACCTTAATGGAAGCTTCCAGTTTTGCTCTATCTCTGCGTCTAAGTACTTCCAACCTCTCCAGCTAATGTTACCGTCTGTTAGGTTTACTACTTTTCGCTCATTGTCCCCATCTATAATAGTTGCTCGGAGCCATGGTGTTTTCCCATCACTATGTACCCACATAGCTATCTTTTTAGGTCTCTGCTCTGTCAGTAATTCCTTCTTAAACTTAATATACATGGCTCCATTCCCTGTAACCCAGCCTCCGAAGTTAAAGTTAATTTGCAAACTATGATTACCATGTTTTACGTAATCCTTACTTAGAGATAAATCATAGGAGGAGACAAAAGAACGGTTAGTGTCATAGTCACTAAGTTTGGCACAGTCAAAATCATCCAAGATTAGCTTCTTTAGTTCCTTCATCATGCTCCCTCCTCTTATGATTTCGTTCCGGCCAATTCAATTGCCTTTCGAACAAATCCATTTGCTTGTTCAATATAATCCTTAGCCGCTTTATAATCTACATTCGCTTTCATCATTACTATCGCAGGTTTTACTTCCTTATTTGTTAGTCCTAAATATTTCTCTGTCTCTTCATAAGACTGTTGAGTAATAGTTTGGATGATTCCCTTCGCTCGCTCTTCTAGCTTTTCATTACTAACTGAAACGTCCACCATTAAATTTTCATAAACCTTTCCTAGCTTGATCATTACGGTAGAGGAGATCATATTTAGGATTAACTTATGAGCAGTTGCTGCCTTCATTCTAGTAGAGCCAGTAATTACCTCTGGTCCTGTTTCTACTTCAATTTTTATAGCTGCATATTCACTTATAATGGAATTTTTGTTTGCAGTTAGACTGATGGTTTGTGCTCCAATCTGACTAGCATACTCTAATGCTCCTATCACATATGGTGTTCTGCCACTCGCTGCTATTCCCACTACTACATCACAACTAGCTAAGTTTCTTTCTATTAAATCTTCTTTACCCATTACCGGGCTATCCTCAGCGCCCTCTACAGCTTTTTCAAAAGCGTTCAATCCGCCAGCCATAATAGCTTGTACTAAATTTGGTGATGTTCCAAAGGTAGGAGGACATTCCACAGCATCTAATATTCCTAGCCTTCCACTGGTTCCTGCACCAACATAAAATAATCTTCCACCAGACTTCATGGATTCATATACAACATCTACTGCCTTTTCAATTTCCTCCAAGACTTCCTGAACACATTTAGCGACATTTAAATCCTCATCATTAATCAAGGTTAAAATGCCTTTGGTAGACATATTATCAATATTAGTCGACCTATCATTTCTCTGTTCTGTTGACAGCTTAGTTAAATTAGCCAAATCCTTCATTTTAATCATCCTAGTTATATAAGTCGTATATTTTCTTTTCCTTCTGAAATCCTTCGATAAGAGCTAGACAGTTCTCTATATATACCTCGGTGGTTCCTCCCCACACTCTGTCCCTCAGACCTTTAGTTCCAGCCAATAAATCGAAAAAGTACTTCTTTTGCTCATTTTTTATGAATGAGAAGTCAGTTGGGTACATTTCCGCTATTGTTTCTAAAAGCAATAGCCCAGTTTTCCAGGAATTCAATGTATTACGATTTACTACATGTAACTGTATGCCACTACAGATTACATCCTTATACTTTTGATACGTCGGCTTAAAAGAAACTGGCCTTGCTATAACTCCTTCTACCCCTCTATCATTAAAAGCTTTTGAAAGACTATTACCGTCAACATAAGGAGCGCCAATCCATTCAAATGGTCTCGTAGTTCCACGGCCTTCAGATAAATTGGTACCTTCTATTAAACAAGTTCCAGCGTATAAAATATTCATATCAATGTTAGTTGTATTTGGAGATGGAGGGACCCAGAACAAAGGTGTATCATCGAAGTACATCGATCTCTTCCAGCCCTCCATTGGTACAACAGTTAATTCACAATCATAGCCAAATTTGTATTTAAACAGCTGTGCAAGTTCTCCAACTGTCATGCCATGTCTGTTCGGAATCGGTAATAGTCCAACAAAGGAACGGACATCTTCTTCTACTAAATTTCCTTCCAAACGCTCCCCAGAAATAGGATTTGGTCGATCCAAAACGACAAATTGTTTTCCTTGCTCTGCACAGGCTTCCATCACATAGGCCATTGTATAAATGTATGTATAGTACCTCGAACCAATATCCTGCAAGTCAAAAACTATTACATCGATAGATTCCAGCATTTCCTTCGTCGGCTTTCTGGTTTTACCGTACAGACTGTATACAGGAAGATTAGTATATGGATCGAACGAAGACTGTACCTCTTCCCCCTCCTTGGCATCCCCACGTATACCGTGCTCTGGACCATATAAGGCTTTGAGAGAAATGCCCGGATGTTCATAAAACAAATCAATCGTAGGAGTAAGCTTTTGATTCACTCCCGTCATATTCGTAACAAGACCAATACTTTTTCCAGTAAAGCGTTTATATTCTCTGTCTAAAAAGACTTCTAATCCTAGCTTCATTTGTTTCCTCCACTATTTAGACATTTGAGGGCTCATATTTTGTAAAGGTTTTAGATGCACCCCACGTGAGGATATAGGCAGTAACACTTCCTCCAAAGAAAAAAAGTAGTGCAGGGATGGTCATGAAAGCTACATAGTGAACAAAGCCCAATATAGCAATCATTGCAATTGTAAGTACTGGATGAATAACGCCTATTACGAATGCCCATTTAATATTTTGTAAAGCATTAACATTAAAATGAACAAAAATTGGAAAAGAATATAACAACACTATCAACAACACTATATAGAGCGCAATAACCCCATAGCTTGCAACAAAATAAACCATATTTTCCTGTGCTCTTAATATTTGGAGCTCAATATATAAGAGATAGCCTACTCCAGCAAGGAGGTAGCCAAGCAAATTTGCTTTAAAAAATTCCTTGCTATACGATTTCCAGAAGGTTTGAAATATTTTAATATCTGTATCTCCCGAAACCCATTTTCTCACAACTGCAAACATGCCAGCTGTAGCAGGCATCAGCCCAAAAAAGAACAAACCTACTAATGTGAAGACAAACCATAATATGTTAACGTAAGCTAATCTCATCGCCCACAAGGAAAACTGATAGTATCCATTTACAAAACCATTCATAGTAGTCTCTCTCCCTTCATGGATGGTTTGAAGTTACTTAAGTTAAGACAATCTATTATTCTTTAATAGAACCGATTAATACACCTTGAACAAAGAATCTTTGTAAAAACGGATACACGATTAAAAGTGGTAACGAGGAAATAATAATAACGGCGTATTTTATTAATCCGCCTGTTCTCACTTGCTGGATGAGAGACTCAGTTTGCTCTCCTGAACCTTCCCCTAATTGGGCCTGATTCACTACTAAAATTTCCCGCAGTATGAGCTGAAGTGGGTATTTGTCACGGTCTGACAAGTATATTAATGCATTAAAATATTGGTTCCATAAACCAACTGCATGGAATAATGCCATAACCGCAATAATCGGCATAGAAAGTGGTAATACTATCTTGATAAACATATAAAAATCTGAGGCACCGTCTATTTTTGCAGCCTCTACTAATTGGTCAGGTATACTGCTCTGAAAGAATGTTCTAGCAACTAGAATAGACCAAGCACCAACTACTCCCGGGATTACTAATGCCCACATTGTGTCTAGCATTCCTAATGTTTTAATCACTAAATAGGTCGGGATTAAGCCACCGCTGAACATCATAGTGAATAGCACTAACCATAAAATATATTTGCTTCCCATTAATTCTTTTCGAGAAAGCGCGTATGCACATGGTAATAGTACAAACAAATGTAGGAGAGTCCCTACTGCTGTGTATAAAATTGTATTTCTATATCCTAGCCAAATAGAATCATTTTGTAATATTTTCCGATATCCTTCGAACGTGATATCTACCGGCCATAGCCACATTTTCCCTGAGCTAACCGCTAAGGGGTCGCTTATAGAAGCACTAATTACAAAAACAAGTGGATACACAATTAGGATTACAATAACTGCTAAGAAAATTTTGTTTAGCACATCAAAACCCTTGTCTGACAAACTAAATTTATTCATAGGAACCCCTCCTTACCATAAGCTATTATTACTAGTTTTTCTTGCAACATAATTGAAGGTAATTAGTAAAGCGATATTGATTAAGGAGTCAAATAAACCAATAGCTGCAGCAAAGCTATATTGACCTTCTAATAACCCTGCTTGATATACATAGGTCTGTATGACATCTGATGTTGCAGAGTTTAAGCTATTCTGCAATAGTAAGACTTTTTCAAATCCTACTGACATAAAGCTACCAATATTTAAAATAAGCAATACAATGATTGTTGGGAAAATGCCTGGTAAGTTGATATGTAATATGCGTTGAAATTTAGATGCTCCGTCGACTTCCGCTGCCTCATGTAGCTCAGGGTTAATCCCCGCCAAGGCTGCTAAATAGATTATCGAGCTCCAACCTAAAGTTTGCCATACTCCTGACCAAACAAATATATGTCGAAACCAACCTGCATCATCTAAAAAACGAATTTGGTCTCCACCAAATAGTGTTATTATTTGATTCACTAAACCATTTACTGGGTCTAAGAATATAACGATCATTCCTACTACTACCACTACAGATATAAAGTGAGGAGCATATGTAAGTGTTTGAGCCCATTTTTTAAACGCTCCATTTTTTAGTTCATTTAACGAAAGAGCTAAAATAATTGGCAAAGGAAAAAGTAGCAATTGATATAAGCTAAGTAATATAGTATTTTTGATTAATCTCCAAAAATAGTACGAATTAAAGAATCTTGTAAAGTGATCAAATCCAACCCATGGACTTCCCCAAATCCCTTGATTGGCCATAAAATTTTTAAAGGCTATTTGCAATCCATACATCGGAACATAATGAAAGATTAAAAAATATAAAAGGGCAGGAAGTAAGAAAACATAGAGTTGCCAGCTTTTCATAAAATTTCTTTTGAATTTAGCAAAACGGCTAACTTTTGGAATCACCACATGCTCCTGTAATTTTGTTTCATTTAATTGCATTTATTTACCCCCTTCTCCACTCCGTTGTTCTAGAATTGCCGAGGAAAAACATTCCTCGACAACTTTAGAAGGCTGCATATTCTTATTACTTTTTGTATCTTTCATATGCTTTTTGTTGAATCTCCATGAATTCCTTTAGTCCCATTTTTTCAATAGTTTTCACATAAGAATCCCACTCATCTAGAGAAGTTTCACCAGTAATGAATTTTGCCTGCATTTCCTGTACATATTTATTGATATCAGCTTTCAGGACATTTACTTGATCGTTTTCTTCAGCTGTGTAAGTAAAATTAGGCCAAACTTCATCAATTAGATATGGCTCAAGCTCTTTAGTAGCCTCGATATCTCCTGGTGCATTTTCAGAACCAGTGAAATAGTCATCTGTAATCATTACAGGGTGATTTCCACCTGGATTGATTAAATATTTTGCAAGCTCCTGTGTCATCGTTAAGCCATCTTTACTGTTTGTAATTTTTTCTAATAGCTTCGGTCCATCTGCAGTCTCTTCATAGGTCTCTCCTTCGATACCCATAAAGAACATCAATGCTCCTTCATCGCTATAGAAATGATCTAACCATCTAACCGTTTCAGCAGGATACTTGTTCTCACTCGTAATAGCAAAGTTCCCTAAGTCTCTTAGTGGCGACGTAACTCCTGTATATAGCTTTTCTCCATCTGGTCCAACCAATGCGTTACCTACCACGTAGTCCTTACCAATTTCCTCACCAAACAATTCTACAGGATTATAGAATTGAGTAGCTCCGTATAATTCCTCTGCTGCACCAGCCAAATATTTAGGTACGTCAATGGAATAGATGCCTTGATCAATCAAACCTTCTGAGTACAATTTATGCATATACTCTAACATTTCTTTATATTCTGGAGCAGTAGAGAAGAAACGTAGTTCACCAGCTGAGTCTGTATCTACCAATGTATGAAGTTGTCCTTTGTTTTGTATTCCGAACGCCCCTGAAATCCAATGTAGGATACGGGTCATAGAGACACTACTTAAAGGAATCTCATCGTTTTTACCATTTCCATTTAAATCTGTTTCTTTTACAGCTTTCAAATAAGCATATAGTTCATCTGTCGTTTCAGGATTTTTCATCCCTAATTGATCAAGCCAATCTTTTTTTATCCATGGTTTAGCTCCTATTAATAGAGATGTAAACTCAGGAGAATAAATAGTAGGGAAGGAATAGATTTTACCGTCTGGGAAAGTAAGTCCTTTTTTAATTTCAGGATTGGCTTCCAATACCTTGTTTAGGTTTGGTGCATACTCCTCGATTAAATCATTTAATGGGATAAACGTTCCTTGCTGACCGTATTTTTGTAAATCCCCTACGGGTATCGTCGCTGCATAAAAAACATCTGGCAATGTTCCACTTGCTAAGGCGAGATTACGCTTTTCTTCTAACCCATCAGCAGGGACTTGTTGCCATGTTATGTCCATATTTGTCATTTTTTCATATTCATTCAATATTAAAACGTCATTCCAATCATCAGCTGTAGTCGCTGACTTACCAGCAAAAATATCCAGTTTAATAGTTTCGTTGACTATTGGCATTCCTGTTTTGTTAAAGTTTTTACTGTCTGGTTCAACTTTACCTTTCGCTTCATCATCCGAACAAGCTGCTAAGGCTAAAGCTGCGATTAGAGCTAACGATACTATTTTCTTACCTCTCATTTGTGATACCCCCTAGTTTTTTTGAAATAGTTTTGTTACTACATGACCAACTATTTTGTAAACACTCTTCCCTCCTTACACTATGTATCCCTCACCCCCTTAAAGAGTCCCATTTACCGTTAAGGTAACTGGAAGGTCTCCACTAACCAAGGATTTTCCAAATATTGCTTTAGCAGCGGTTCTCAAAGCGAGATAAGTAAATTCATAGGTTGCTAAGTATGCTGCTACTTTTGGAAAGTACCTAAGATCATAAGGATTTCTCATTGCTACCCCTACCACTGGTATGCCTAATTTTAAAAGCTTTTCATATAAATCTATTTCGTAACTCTTAGATGAAACTGATAATGTGCCAATAACTATCACTTCAAATTTCTTTGCCCTTTCAATGAGCAATTTCATTTCTGTTATATTAAATGTCTCAGAAATATCATAACCCTCTACATGATCACTAATTTCCTTCATCGCATCACTAAGTGTTGCTTTTATTTCTTTCGTATCCTCTACCCCGTATATATAATGATTTACAGGATTAATAACTAATATCTTTTGATTCGTTTTCAAAGGTAATAAGCTTTCATTTTTTACAATCGTAACGCTCTCTTGAAATACTTTCTCGGCTAGCTGTCTATGTTTTTCGCTCCCTAAAGTCGCAAATGTAGCATGGAAGGGAGTAGTTTCCCATGACAAATACTTTTCCTTAAGCTTATTGAGTCGGTCAAGGGAAGCTTTAATAGTTTCTTCTTTCAACACACCTTCAGCTAACGCTCTTTTTATTTCTTTTATCGTACTTATCTGGACATCAAGTGTATGAGAGACCATTACCAAGTCTACACCTGCGTTAAGAGCCTCCACGGCACCTTTTTCAGTCCCGATAGTTTCTGAAATAGCCTTCATTTCCATACAATCTGTTGTTACCACCCCATCAAATCCTAGTTCCTCTCTCAGCAAACCATTAATAACTTTTTTGGATAAGGTAGCAGGAACATTCTCTCTATCTTCTATTGCCGGAAAATAGACATGGGCAGACATAATAGTATCTGCTCCTTCGTTAATACATTCTATAAATGGTACTAGTTCTACTTCATTTAACCTTTTTCTGTTATGACTGATAACAGGTAGCGCTAGATGAGAATCAACATTCGAATCTCCATGTCCAGGGAAATGCTTAAGAGTCGTTATTATTCCCGCTCTTTGCAATCCTTTCATCGATTTTTTCCCAAATTCAGCAACTAAGCGAGGATCCTCACCAAAAGAGCGAACTCCAATAACAGGATTATCTGGATTATTATTAACGTCTAATACAGGCGCTAAATTCCAATTTACCCCTAATTCCTTCAGTTCTTGTCCTGTTGCAAAGCTAACGTTGAAAGCGTTTTCAATATTTCTTGTAGCCCCAATAGCCATGGCCCCCGGAAATGCTGTAGTACCATTTCCCAACCGACGAACTACCCCATTCTCTTGATCCAAGCATATAAGAAGAGGATATAGGTATCCTGCTTTTTTTGCCTCTAGTTGAAGAGTAGAGGTTAAATCTAAAAGTTCATTAGGTGAACCAATATTGTGACTAAACAATATAATTCCACCAATACGATTCTCATGTATAAGTTGAATAATACTTTCTGGTACTGTCTTACCTTTAAATCCGACGATCATTAATTGCCCGACCTGAGTAGATATATCACTTTTCCCCAAATAAACACCTTCTTTTTCATAATAAAGAAATTTAATTGTTCATAATCTAATGAAATATCATTTTATCGATAAAATCTGAATATTTAATAACATAACATATTTATTTTTAAAATGAAACATAATTTTTGAATTTATATATTTTTTTCGTTTTAATATTTCAAATAAAACAAGATTGATTACTCTTTAGGTGAACGCTAGTGCGAGAAAGGACCAATAAGCCTCCACCCACTCCAATTACCATAGGAGTCTGTTTCAAGTACTAACTCCTATATTTTATTGTTAATCCACTTTCACTAAATTAGAATGACTTTTAGCTCGTTAAACAACAAAAACCTAAAGTCCTTTTTCAAGGCTTTAGGTTTTTGTTTAATCGCTTACTTTTTAATCTTTGTTTCTTCGGCATTTTTACTTTCAACACCGGTGTATGAAATAGTTGTTACGCCATAAGTGTATTGCTTATTCGTATCTATCTTTTGATCGGTGAATGTTGCAAAACCATTTTTGTCATATACAACACCAACTATATTCTTTGGATTACTATAATCACCTGCTTTATTACCTTCAAAGCGATAGATCACATATTTTCTAGCATCAATACGTTTTTTGTTGTCTATCGTAACTTGTATAGATTTTCCTTGTTTTTTGGCAGTTACTAATATAGGTTTTTTAGGCTCTGCGGGACCATTCCACGCCGTAGAAGGGGTCAAGGACTTCGTTTGATAAATTTCATTTTCAACTATATCAGCGTATCCAATCTTGTTTGCCAGAATATCTCTGAGAGTAAAATGCATCTGGCCTTTCGTCTTTCCGTTTGCTCGGTTGTCCAAAATCTGCTCTGGCAATTCATATGGATTATTCCATGCAGTATCAAAATTAGCATTTACCTTATAATCTGCCATTCCAATGTAAAGGTTGATTGGATAGCCCTCTGTCTGGCTGCTCCACCAATCCAAAAGTACAGAATAATTCGCTATAGCTAACTGTCGAGACCAGTATACCTGTGGGGTAATATAATCGATATATCCTGATTGTATCCACTCTCTACTATCAGCAAAAAGTGAATCATAGTGAGCAGACCCATTGGTATCGCTACCTTCCGGATCATCCTTGCTATTTCTCCAAATTCCTGATGGAGAAATACCAAACTGTACCCACGGCTTAATATTTTTGATGTTAATATTGATATTCTGAACAAGCTCGTTTACATTATTACGTCTCCAGTCGCCAATATCATCAAAATTACCGCCATATTGTAAATAAGTTGCTGCATCATCAAAATTTACGCCTGGATAGAAATAATCATCCATGTGAACAGCGTCTACATCGTATTTAGTAACTAGTTCTTTTACAGCGTCTATTAAGTAGCTTTGAACACCTGGAATGCCCGGATCCAAATAATATTGAGTTCCATTTTTCACCACCCATTCAGGATGAAGAGAAGCAATGTTATTTGATGCTAATTCGTCTAGTTTTTGATTTGCCATTGTAACGCGATAAGGATTAATCCAAGCATGTAATTCCATACCATGTTCATGTGCTGTATCTAGCATTATTTGCAGAGGATCATAGCCAGGGTTTGTCCCTTGTTTAGACCCAGTTATATAACGAGACCAAGGCGCCAGCTCAGATGGATATAGAGCATCTGCTGTCGGCTTTACCTGAAAAACAATTGTATTAAAATTTTTTCGCTCCAACTCTTTTATTGTAGAGCGAGCCCATGATGTATAAGCAGCTTCATCCATCCCTGGCTTCAAATCAATATTTGCGACGGTAGATATCCAAGAAGCCCTCATTTCCACTTTAGGAGAAATTGTTCCCACCGCACTTCCTGTTTCTATACTTGTAAAGACTAGGGTGAACATAAGCAACACAGCAAAAAAGGTTTTAATATACCCCTTATTCATTCTTTTCCTCCTTTTTTATACTTCCTTTTTTCTTTTTTTAACTTAACCTATGATTTAAGACCTCCCTTTGAGCTAAACTTTATATAATACTAAGTTAATAGTTTGAAACCAGAAGAAAATTGCCATAAAACTAAATTTAAATATGTAAAATTATTGCATTTTATTAAATATTAGCAATAATTTGTATGTTATTTTAATCGGTAATAAAAGTCAATGTAATTTTTGTCCTTAATAAAATGTAATTTCAAATTCTTTCAAAAAAAACTCATTAATTACTACTGAATTCCAGTAATAACTAATGAGTTTTCCTATTCTTATGAAAAGATATTTTGAATAACTAAAAAAAGGATTTGAAAAAGAATTTATTTTTCAATCGAACTTTCTACTGTCTGTATAAAATCCAATAATGGATTAGTGTTCAGATTTTCTTCCCCAAACATTATTTGTACAAACTGAATGTAAGCCGTAGCAATCTCTTCATCTTTATAGCCTTGCCAATCAAATGGAAATAAAGCATATGCATGACGATGAACAAGTTCAGTCGTAAGCATTAGCTTAGTAGGGTCTTTTTGAAGATATTCTTGGATATGCTGGTTTATCTCTTCCATTCGATCAACACCAGTATGTGGAGGTGGTGAAGAAGGAATAACCTTTTGTGATAAACCAAACTTGCTAATAGAAACTTCTTCCGTCACACCTGCACTACCTAATAGCAATAGAGCTAAGGTTTGGACTGTTGGAGATATGTCTGTACATTCTGTAATAGCTTTAATCTCAGGAATTGCTTGTAAAATATTTTTGTAAAAAGCTTGTTGCAAAATCTGTTCTTGTTCCGTGAAACTTAACTGTGTGAATGACTTTAACTCAAGTTTGTCCTTTTCGATAGGGTCAAGAGGAGCTTCATCCTCCTCTTCTAAAATATTCGTTTCGTTTGAAAGTCTATTGCTTAAATCTCTCAGCTGATGAAAATTTATCTTCCGTTCCTCTGAAAAATTATATTCCTTTAATATTCTGTTTATCACTCTATTTAACTCTCCGTACTCCTTCAAATCTAACAGGATTGTCAAATAGAGTTCAACAATTTGTTCAAATACGGGAGATTTCTCTTCTAACAAACCTTCGCATATTTCCTTCGCTTCAATTGCTCTTCTAGTTTCTAGCAAGGTAAGTACATATACACTTAAAATTATGTCGTCCAGCTCTACATATTTCTTAGCCTCATCGAAGCAAGCTGCTGCTTTCATATAATTATTCTCTTCAGCAAATGCAAGGCCGTCACTTATTAAGGTTTCCACCATTCCCGGAAACACGATCAGATTCTCATTTGTCTGGAGGTTATGTTTTTTCTTTTTCACTATGTTCAGCCGCCTTTTGTATTCTATGTATATGTTTTATTTTATACTAACTCTTACTTATGTTCTAATTACAAGATGAATTATTTGTAAAATCAGTAATTACATTCAATCTTCTATGCATAATTGCGTTAATTTCATAATTCCTATTATTATATAGAAACACGAACAATTGAGAAGAGAATAATGAAATCTAAATGCTTTCAACGAGTAAAATGTTATTGATTTGCACTTTAGGCGGACGCTTTCCATGGCGTGAGTGATAAGCCACCACCGCCCTCTACGCGCACGTTTGTGATACCTTATCTTTCTCACTCACCCCACTGGAGTCGCCGCCTGCCGCTCCAATCATCCATGGACAAAAGTTCGTGTTTTACTGGTAAAGTGCTAGTGATGAAATTAACTAAATTAAAAAGGATATTCCTAATTTTTTTTATGGAATATCCTTTAAAATCTAATTTGTTTTGCTGTCTTTTTGTCTGCTAATTGTATCATTCATCGAGATTTTTTTTATTTGCTATCTTTAGGAAGAGATTTTTCAGGAATTGTATGATTTAAATCCTGTTCTCTTGAAAGCTATTCGGCTGCCTCATATCCATATCTTCGCTTTATTTATCTGTGTTTGAGTTACTTGGATCCTGCTCCTGAAAGCTATTCGGTTGTCTCATATCTTTATCTTCGCTTTGTCCAGCTGAGTTTGAGTTACTTGGACCCTGCTCTTGAAAGCTATTTGGTTGTCTCATATCTTTATCTTCGCTTTGTTTATCTGAGTTTGAGTTACTTGGATCCTGCTCCTGAAAGCTATTCGGCTGTCTCATGTCTTTCTTCACTTGTTTGTCCATTTAAATCTCCCTCTTTTCTATATGGATTTATTATATATATTCCCTTTAATACCAGTGTGAAACCTGACCTTTTTTGAGTAATGTATAATTTGGGAGAAATAAAATATAATTGTTTTCCTTTTGGACCTACCAGCACGCAAGATAGGACGATTTAAAATAAACTATGTACTATTATGAAACTAATCAGTTTCTTATACTAATAAAAGCCATCTGCTAAACTACTATACAGATGGCCATCAATAATTATGCAATTTGTTCACTTGTTTCTTCTATAAGAAGGTTATACAGGGATTGATCTGCTTGGTATGAATCTGTATAGGTAGACAAGCTATGTTTCTTTACTTTTTCAAAATACATAGGTTCTACTATATTGTATATTTGATTGAGTTTCTCCGCATTCGACCAAGCAGTTTGCTCAAATGAGAGATTCATTTCATGTTCTTCCAGAAGTATCTCTAATAGATTTACATCATTATAGAGCTCTTTTAGAGTATGAGTTTGCTTTATGTTATATATTTCAATTGTACGGTCTAAAGTACTCATTAATGCATTGCGATCAATAGCATGACCTAATTCATGAATCGTCAATATTTTCACATATAATTCCAAAGAAATTAATGCCGGCATTTCACTTTTGGCTATAAGTAGCCTATTCATATCTACTCCAATATAGTTTCCTATAAAGTTGTAGCTCATATTAATTCCAGAATTATCTTTTCTAATTTCTATCTCCATATCTACCGCTTTTACAGTAGATTTGATCAGTTCTTCAATTCCATAGTTTATTTGAAAATCGTTCATTTAGTTATCTTTTCCCCTTACTTGAATTTTTCCAAGGACAAGTTGACCAACGACTTATACTATATAATGATAAATGCATTTTTACAATTAGTTTGCATCGATATTTCAAGTATGTGTCGTTATCCTGATATCATTTCCAAGGAAATAATAAGAAGACTCCAATGCATGATTTTACTAATGCAAGGAGGAAAATAGCTCCTATCCATAATATAAAGTTCCTGTTATAGGCATAACTAAAAAAATACCCAAGTCATTTAAGACTTGGGTATAACATAATTAATTTTGTTGTAAATTATTAATTTTAAATGGAAAGTTAATTGTTTGAGCCCCGTCGACTCGCTTCGCCGCCTTTGCGACCTGCTTCTTCTCGACTCATTTTGCCATTACTTCCATTATTACCATTGTTGCCGGAGCCGCTGCTTGCTTCTCCGCCTTTACGGCCAATCTCCTCGTAGAAATCTTGGCCATGGTTTTGAGAGGTTGCTTCTCCACCCTTTTGACCAATCTCTTCATAAAACCCGCGATCATGATTATTGGAGGTAGCTTCTCCGCCCTTACGTCCCGCTTCCTCTACTGACATGCTTCGTCCACGTTTGTTTTGGTTGTTGTTAGCCATTTCAATCATCCTCCTATAGTGTGATCATTTTAGTTATTTTTAAAGACTTCTTCTAAGGTTCATCTGTTTCAAAGGTTTAATATTCTAATTTAGTTGTTGGAGCCTCGACGACTCGCTTCGCCGCCTTTGCGACCTGCTTCTTCTCGACTCATTTTGCCATTACTTCCATTATTACCGTTGTTGCCGGAGCCGTTGCTTGCTTCTCCGCCTTTACGGCCAATCTCCTCGTAGAACTCTCGATCATGATTATTAGAGGTTGCTTCTCCGCCCTTACGTCCCGCTTCCTCTACTGACATGCTTCGTCCACGTTTGTTTTGGTTGTTGTTAGCCATATAACAATTCCTCCTCATTCATGTTTTGAGCTATTGATTCGAGCTCACTATTCATATTCCCATCTGAAAATAGCTAAAACATTTAAAAGCAAAAATAGGAGGTTTCTCTTAGCTCTTATGAATATTTAATATGTTTTTTAACTGTTCTAGTACTTTTTTGAATGCTTCTCCGTTTTCTACATGCCAAAAGTTGTTAAATAGATTTCCGTGCTTTTCAATTCTTTCCAAAACAATTGGTATCGAAAAAAAAGTCGGACTTAGTTGTTTGTTAACCTCCTCCCACTTTAAGGGTGTAGCGACAAAACCACCGTCGTTTCCTCTAGTAGAATATGGAGCAATTATTGTTTTTCCTTCATGATGTTGCACATAATCCAAGTACAACTTGTTATTTCTATTCTTTTTCATTCGTTCCGTAGTAAAAATATCAGGATTTTGTTCACATAAGAAATCGCAGACAAACTTTGTGAAAATCCTAGTTTCTTCATAAGAAAATAAATTTTTAGGTAAAGGTATATATATTTGTAATCCCTTGCCTCCAGATGTTTTGACAAATGAAATAAGAGAAAAATTATCAAATATAGCTTTCATTTTAAGAGCTGCATCCACTGCCATCCAAAAATAATCCACTGATGGTGGGTCTAAGTCAAACACAATTTCTGTTGGCAATTCTGAATGAATAGTTTGAAATGGTATATGGAATTCTAAAGCTATCTGATTCCCTAACCATAGAAGTGTTTCGATATTATTACAAAGGACATACCTATTATCTTCAAAGAACTTAGTCTTCACATAATTGGGAACGTTATCCTCCCAGTTCTTTTGATAAAAAAGTTCATCTGAAATTGCACCATGAGGATAACGAATGACAGTAAGTAAACGGTCTCGTAAAAAAGGAAGCATATAGGACGAAACCCGCTGAAGATAGTATAGGTAGTCTTCTTTTTTTATATCATTTGAAATCCATAATGGCTTATCAGGATGGGTAACCTTCACATTTTCAGGAAGTGAATATAATTGTAAATAAAATTTTCTTCTCGTACAGTTTAACGGATCACATTCAAGATTAAATCGATGGAATCTAGGCTCTCTTAAGCTTTTTCCGTCAAAATCTATAGAGGCAATATCCACACATATAGAAGGTTCAATTTGCCACTTATTTCTCCCAATTTTTTGACCATTGCTATAAAAAAACTTTTGAAGAGTAACTAGCTCTTCTTCCATTAAACCATGACTAAAATTGACCACATCTACTAATTGTCCTTCATCATAAATCGCACCAAAAAAATAATTATTACTCTTATCAAAAACTGTTAAGATGATGGTTGTAATCTTCCAGTTTTTTATCTTTAGCCAATCAGTGGAACGCTTGTCACTTGTCCATCTGCTTTTTTCTTTCTTTGCCACCATTCCTTCTCCATTGTGAGCTACAATTTTCTCCCATAGTGGCTTACTATCCTTATGTAACTCAATCATTTGTAAACGATTATTATCCTCGCTATTTATGTTTAATGGCAGTTTAAGATTTTTGAATAAAAGAGAGAGCTTCTCCTTACGTTCAGCAAGTGTTTTGTTAGTAATGTCCTTGCCTTTATATATTAAAAGATCAAAAATAGCAAGATGACAAGGGAAATGTAATAGATGGCTTTCAATTGCCTCTTTTTTTCTCATTCTTCCTCTTGTTTGCACGATTGTAAAATGGCTTTTGTAACTATTAATCAAATGTACGATTTCTCCATCCAGAACTAAAGGTAAATGGGGTTTTACTTGCTCTTCAATGGTATAACAAAATTGTATAATTTCCGGAAACATTTTATTGAGGATGTTTTCATTTCTACTTTTTAAAATAGGCTCAACCTCCCATTCTAAAATACAGCGAAATCCATCATATTTAGTTTCATAAAGCCAATCCTTATCCAAAGGAATATTCTCACTTGCAGTTAAAAGCATCGGTTTAATATGATTCCCCTACTTTCCTTTTTTGTTAGCTTTTGATTATTTTATCTTCCTAATACATAAAACGAGTCAAAAGATTACATAGTAAGGGAAAAGGAAAAGCAGGTGGAAATATATGCATACAGTTTGGAAAGGAAGCATTAGCTTTGGTCTAGTCAATATTCCTATTAAGCTTCATGCTGCAACTGAAAATAAAGACATTAAACTTCGCCAGCTTCATAAGGAATGCATGAAGCCCATTTCCTATAAGAAAGTTTGCGAGGGCTGCAGTGAAGAAGTGAAGAGTGATGACATTGTGAAGGCTTATGAATACTCTAAAAATAAATTTGTAGTACTGGATGAAGAGGAACTTGAAAAACTACGTAAAGAAAATGAGGATAAAGCCGTTGAAATAATTGATTTTGTCAAACTTGAAGAGATTGATCCTATATTTTTTGAAAGAAG
Organism: Psychrobacillus sp. FSL K6-2843; assembly: GCF_038626375.1. Taxonomy (NCBI): domain Bacteria; kingdom Bacillati; phylum Bacillota; class Bacilli; order Caryophanales; family Bacillaceae; genus Psychrobacillus; species Psychrobacillus sp. FSL K6-2843. The sequence goes on from NZ_CP152021.1 coordinate 2,537,781, forward strand.
TTACTTTATGGCTCCAGACAGCGGTGGTTCGAAGGCATACTCACTATTAAGAAAAGCACTAGAGGACTCTGGAAAAATTGGAGTGGCTAAAATTATTATTAGGGCTAAAGAGCAGTTAGCAGTGGTTCGAGTTTATAAGGAAATGCTAGTGATGGAAACCATCCATTATCCGGATGAGGTGAGAAATGCTTCGGATGTCCCGAATATTCCTCTTGAACAAACTGTAGTAAAAAAGGAATTAGAAACTGCTCTATTATTAGTTGATCAGCTAACTACTGAATTTAATCCTGACAAGTATACGGATGATTATCGAACGGCACTTATGGAATTAATTGAAGAGAAAAAAGTTAGTAACCCAACTGTAGAGGCTGACAGTAAACAGCCCGCTGTTGCATCAAATGTTACTGATTTAATGGAGGCACTCCAAGCGTCCTTAGACAAAACGAAAAAGAAAAAGACTCCTGCCCGGAAAAGAACTCCAAAGGCAAAGACGTCTTAAGTTTAATCATCAATAAGTAAAGCCTTCCTTTATAGGGGGCTTTGTTTGTTCTTTATTCATTGTTCACTTGTTACATAAAATAACGTAACTTCCTTCATCCCTCTGTCTCAGACAACACTTAAAATTTTTTCACAAAGTGGTTATTATTTCCTTTTGTCTTTTTGAGATCTGCTTGTTGTAATGAAAACAATCAAAAGCGCAATAATTGCTATAAAAGCAAGGATGCTAATAATAAGTAGAAAACCTGGTAGCGCAATTGTTGGCATTATTAACCTCCATGAATTATTAAAAGATACCCTTTTAATTTACATACTAGAGATAGCTTAGTAAATAGTTTTTTAGAAACTCCCTCAATAATTTTTATTGTTTTATCAATTCAGTAGTCATAAGAATTATTTATAAAAAAAACCGTCCCCTTATAGTAAGGTAAAGACGATTGTAGGGCTGACTATTTGTTTATTCAGTAACTATTGTATATTTCTACTCTTCTATTTGAATACAAAACCATTTGTGCAATCCAGTAACTTTATTTGCGATCAATACATATGCAAAGACACTGCACCCAGTAGTCCAGCTTTGTTACCAAGCGACGCCTTTACTATTTCTAACTCGGAGTAGCTTCCTATTATTAGTTCTTTAACTTTACTATTTACCAATGATACTAATTTATCCTGCTCCATTATTCCGCCACCTAAAATAATGGCGGGTGGATTAAAGATATGTGTTAATGAAACTAAGCCATACGCTATATCAATTATCCACTCATTTAATATTTTCTCTAATTCTATATTTCCTTGTTCAAGTTCTTCAAAAATTATTCGACCATTCACATACTTTTTTTCAAACTCTTTTGCTTTTTCCACTAACGCTCTAGTGGAGGCATACATTTCATAACATCCAAGACGTCCACAAGTACACTTCTTGCCACCCGGTTGTAAAATTATATGACCAAACTCAGCTGCACAGCCATTAAAACCTTTGTATATTCCTGATTTTAAAACAATTGCACCGCCTATACCTGTTCCATAGGTTAAACATAAAAACTCTTCAAATTTTTTACCTACACCATAATATTTTTCTCCTAATGCAGCCGCATTAACATCATTTTCAACAAGCACAGGGACATCGAACTTATCTTCAAAAATATCCTTTAACTTCATCCCAGTAAATTTAGGTATGTTTTCATTTGCATAAATGATTGAGCCATCTTCGCTATTAACTTGCCCTGCAGTACTAATTCCAATGGCTTGAAAATCCTCATAATTGCTCGTTATTAACTGTATTATTCTTGTAATTAGATGGTCTGCTCCCATGTTTGCTTCTGATTCGTATTCTCTAAAATTTGATATGCTCCCTCTTTCATCAGAAAAGCAAAGCTTAATTGATGTTCCTCCAATATCTATAGCTAATATTTTCATAAAGCTTCATCCTTACCCATTGGATTTCATCGCTTCTACAAATCTTTTAGTAATATTCATCGGTCTTGTTATTGCAGTTCCAACAACCGCTGAGTATGCTCCTAGTTCAAACACACATTTTAGTTCCTCTGGTGTCCAAATCCCACCTTCTGCAATAACTGGCATAGGAAAATCTCTCACTAGTTTTTCTATTAGCAATTTATCGGGCAGTACTGTACCTTGAGTATATTCTGTGTAACCACTAAGTGTTGTGCCTAAGCAATCAAATCCTAATTCATAAGCTTGTTTTCCTTCTTCATAAGTAGAGCAATCAGCCATGAATAGTTGATCACTATACTGTTTTCGAATAGCTGGAAAAACCTCGCTTATTACTTTACCGTCTGGTCTCAATCTATTAGTAGCATCAATCGCTATAATATCGACGCCTTCTCGATAGAGTAGGTCTATTTCTTTTTGAGTTGGTGTGATGAAAACATCTGATTTACTATAGACATTTTTTATAATTCCTATGATTGGCAAATTTACGTTTTTTTTTATTTCTTTAATATCTTCAATACTATTTGCTCTAATCCCTTTAGCGCCACCCATCATCGCTGCATAAGCCATTCTTGCCATAATGTATGGACTATGCAGCGGCTCATCAGGAAGAGCCTGACAAGAGACGATGAGTTCATGATGGATAGAATGTAAAATTTCCTGTTTAGTTTTCATTTATTAACATCCCCACACTAAATCGTTTGATATTTCACAATTGCTTCTTCAATTTTCTTTTTAATGTCGTCAATTTTTTTAATATCTTCTCCAGTTACTGCCTCTAAAGGACCTCTTACACTGCCGATATTTATTCCGCTTAGTTTTAAAACACCTTTTATAACGGAATACATTGAACCATTCAATGAACATAGTGCGATAATAATGTCATTAATATCATGTTGAATTTTTCTGGCATCTGAGAAGTTACCTGCTGAAATAAATTCCTCTGCTTTTAGGAATAACTCTGGCATCACTCCATATGTCCCACCAATCCCACCCTCTGCACCTATTAATCTACCAGACACATATTGTTCATCTGGACCATTAAAAACGATAAAGTCTTCATGGGATGCTGCTTTAAATCGCTCGATATCCATAACTGGCATAGAAGAATTTTTCACGCCGATTAGTTTGTCATTTGTTAATAATCTTTTCAGTAACGGAACAGAAAGATTATAGCCAGTTGTTTGAGGAATATTGTAAATGATAAAAGGCAAATCTGTTGAATCCATAATTTCCGTCCAGTACTTTTCAATTGCACTTTCAGGGAGCTTGAAATAGATTGGAGGAATAGCAGATAACGCATCATAACCTACTTCTTTTGCATACCTCGCTAGTTCAATGCTTTCCTTTGTTGAAGGTGCTCCGACATGTGCGATTAGTGTAATTTTTCCCTGCAGGTTTTCAGCAACACATTTTAGTGTTGCTTTTCTTTCATCAAGCGTTTGATATATACACTCTCCGGAGCTTCCTCCTACATAGAGGCCTCGGATACCTTTTTCATAGAGATGGGTACTTAAATTTTTTATTCTTTCTAGTGATACTTCTCCTGCCTCATCATAACAGGCATAAAAAGCAGGTATAATTCCTTTAAACATATTTAGTTGCATATTCTTTCACTCCTTATTTGATAGAACCCATCGTAATTCCTTGTGTAAACGACTTTTGGAATAACATGAAAATGATAATCATAGGTACTGAAGCTAATGCAGCACCTGCCATCATGACTCCATAATCTGTTTTATATTCTCCTTGCATCGTGGCAATGCCTAAGGGCAAAGTCATCATATCAGTCGAACGTGTAATTACGAGTTGACTAAAATAATCATTCCAACTTAGCATGAAAGTAAAAATCGCCAGTGCACCTATAGCTGGTTTTAGCATCGGTAGTACGATATAAAAAAAGGAACGAATTTCACCACAGCCATCTATTTTTGCTGCTTCTAAAAGTTCATTTGGTATTGTTTGCGAGAATTGCTTCATCAAAAAAACACCAAATGGCCAGCCGATTGCTGGAATGATAAGTCCTTTATATGTATCAACCCAGCCCAAATCGGTTAGCATCGTAAACAATGGAACTAAAATCACCTGTTTAGGTAGCGCCATAGCAGCGATCAGTGCGATAAAAATCAGCTTGCGACCAGGGAATACTTTTTTAGCAAGTACGAAGCCTGCAGTTGCACTTACAAAACATACGGCAATCATCTCAGCACTTGCGATAAAGAAACTATTAAACGTCCAACGCCAAACTGGATTGCTAAATAATGTTATCCAATTATCAAGTATAGGATTAAGTGGAAACCATTCTGGTGGAATCGTGATTGCTACAACTTGAGATTTGAATGCACCAGTAACAATCCAATAGAGTGGGAAAATAAAGAACAGTCCAGAGAGGACTAATATAATAGTTGAGATTATTTTAAAAACGCTTAATTTACGTAACCATTTTAAATTTCCAAGTACATTATTTTTCTTCTTAATCTTTAATGGAGATGTTATTCTCAAAACGTTCCCTCCTTTTAATACTCCACATCATTTCCTAAGTATTTAAATTGAATAATTGAAATTATTCCAATGATGATGGCTAGAATGACACCCATGGCAGAAGCTATACCAAAATTACCTAGAAGGAATGCCTGTTGGTAAACACCATACATCACTGTCGAAGTACTATAAATCGGTCCACCAGAGGTGAGTAATTGTATAAGAGCAAAGCACTGAAATGAATTTATAGTCGTAATGACAATTACATATAAGCTTGTAGGCATTAATAATGGCCAAATAATTTTCCGGAAAATTTGCCCTGGTGTAGCTCTATCAATTTGTGCCGCCTCTATATAACTTGTAGGAATATTACCTAAGGAAGCAACATATAAAATGATTGGCTGACCAACAGATGTCGTGATTAATATTACGGTTATGGCCATTAATGCAGTTTTTGGATCACCCAGCCAGGATTTTGGATCCATACCGAAAAAGTTTGTCACATAGTTAAGTAATCCAAAGTTTGGATGATAGATCCAACCCCAAACTACTGTAACACTGACGACAGAGGTAACTGCTGGTAGATAAAATATACCTCTACAAAATGATCGGATAAATTCACTTTTCTTGTAAATCGACATCGCAACAAAAATAGAAAAACCAATTACTATAGGAACTGCAACAGCAACTAATACAATCGTATTTATAACTGACTTATGGAAGGTTTCATCATGATATAGCGTTACATAATTTTCCAAACCAATGAATTCAAAATTCGTAATGCTATAATCAAAAAAACTCATGTATATCCCTCTTAACATTGGATATACAACAAAAATGAGGAAAAATGTTAACGCTGGTAACAAGAACAAATAACTCATCAACCAATCTAGCAATTTGTTTTTGTTTGGCTTACGAATAGTTGCTAACAATTTTCTACCACCCCAATCCTAATTCTTTTAAAGAAAGGAGCAACACATCAAAGATGTTGCTCCTTTTTTGTTTATCCGTTTTAGTTTGCAGACTTTGCTTTTTCAATCGTTGCATTTGCTTTTTCCGCAAAATCATCTAACGCTTCTTTTGGTGTTTTCGTTTCAAGAATTGCTTCCTGCAACGCTGGGAACCAGAAAGTACGAATCTCTGCATAACCATCTGCAGTTGTTGGAGGATCTGTTATAAACTTACGTGCTAGTTCTGAATAATCATACTCAGAACCTTCATACAGACCAGTAACTGAGTTACGAGCTGATAATCCTCCTGTTTGGATAAGGTTTTTCTTGCCCCATTCAGGATCGTTCACGATGAAATCAATTAGTTTCTTAGAAGCCTCTATTTTTTTGTCGTCCTCATTATTGAAGACAGCTAAACCCCCAAGAAATGGCTCTAGCTTCGGATCTGATCCATCAGGAGTTGGATAAGGTAGTAAAACATCTTCAAAGTCTTCTGTTTTATTTGGAGCAAACAATGATTTTAGTACAGCAGAATAGTTAATAGCGAACGCCATTTTCCCTTGTAGGAATAAATCGTTATGATCTCCTGCCTCAAGTGAAGCAGCACCAGGTGCAACTAGACCATCCTTCGAAGCCTGCACTACCCACTCAAGTCCTTTCACGCCTTCGGCAGAGTTAATCGCCACTTTACTATAATCCTCATTTAAAAATCTGCTTGCACCTAAGTTTGTAATATAGCCTCGTGTTCCCTGGTCTCCTGCTACACTCTTTGCATAAAACCCAGAGGGAATAATACCTGGTGCTTTTTCTTTAACCGCATTTAATGCTTTCTCGTATTCCTCAACCGACCATGTACGATCTGGTCGATCTAAAGGTAACAAATCTAGTTCACCGATTTCTTCGAATAATGTTTTATTAACAGCCATCATGAATGGTCCTGTATTGAATGGGTACATATATACTTGGTCACCGACCATCGATTGCTTTAATAGAGCTGGAGAAATATCGTTCATTACATCAGTTGGCATCATGTCATTCAACGGTGCAAGCAAATCTTTCTTGCCCCAGTCAATAATTCTTCCAGGAGCATCGTAAATTACATCAGGTGCTGTATTCGTAGCAATTGCTACATTCAACTTTTCAGGTCCGCCTTCAAAAGTCAGCATTTCTAAATTCACTTTAATGTCAGGATTCTTTTCCTGAAAAGCAGCTATAATTTCTTCCTCATACTTTCCTACTTTTCCATCTAAAGCCTGGAAGTTCGGGAAATTCCACCATGTTATTTCTACTGATTTGCCGTCGCTAGATACCGGAACTTTTGTTGAATCATTCTCCTTTTCATTGTCGTCCCCAGCCTCCTGACTACACGCTGCCAAAAACATTGATACGACAAATGCAATTACGATAAACAAAATGAACCTTCTTTTTGAACCTTGCATAGTATCCCCCCTAATACAATTATGGAAATATCGGTAAACGCTTTCATTTCCTGTTTTTATCTTAAAGTCAAAAATAAAACTTCACAATCCTTTGTATTTTACATTCATACACCTATTCTGACATGTATACTTGAAAAATATATAATTATTGGAATGTTCATATAATTAGTATTGGGAAAATCTTCTTTATCGTGTACACTATAGCAAATACAAAAAATGCTCTAGTTACAAAATCTTCTAAAACAATAACTACTAATTAATCATTTTGGGGGAATATGATGTATAAATTGATGATTGTTGAAGATGAACCTATCATTCGTTCTGGATTAAAGCATTATTTCGATTGGAAGGAATTAGGCATACAAACAATTGTTGAGGCAGAGAATGGCAAAGATGGTGTAGATATAGCCTTAGTTGAATTGCCTCATTTAGTCATAACAGATATTCGAATGCCGGTGATGGATGGTCTTGAGATGATCGGTAGTCTTCGAACCAAACTCCCTGAAACCTTGTTCATTATTTTAACTGGCCATAGTGAGTTTGAGTATGCACAAAGGGCCATTCAATATGGAGGTGTTCATGATTACTTACTCAAACCGTTACAATATGAAAATAGTTTTTCAGTTATTAAGGAATGTATAGAAAAAATCCGTGTCAAACAACTTGAATCCAAAGTAAATACGGAGAAAAATATAGATTTACTTGGGACATCTCAACTTTTGAAAAAGATGGAGTTCCTTACTCAAGAGGATCTACAACTTTTTAAGAAAATTGAATCCTATATAAAAAAACATATCAATCAAGAATTAACGCTCAATATGGTTGCTGAGCATTTCTTTTATAATCCATCCTATTTAAGCAGGTTATTTAAAACAAAACTAAACATGAATTACATGACCTTTGTAAGCGAAATCAGAATTGGATATGCTTTAGAATGTCTGAAAGAATCTAAATACTCCATTACCGAGGTTTCTCTTATGTGTGGATATAAAAGCTATAAGCACTTCGTAAAATTATTTAAAAGTGTCTCGCAAATGACACCTACGGAATATAGAAAACAGTTAAGGATATAATGTGATGATCCTATTGAAGCGACTTTTTCAACTTTTTCAGTTTAAGCATGTTAATTATCAAATCTTTGTCATGATGATTATAACAATTACTATTCCACTACTCATTTTGTCTGTTATTATTTATATTTTTTCTATACAATCAGCTAAAAATGAATATCAAAATAGTTCAAACCTTATTCTTAATAATTTATCATTTAATTTCGACCAATACTTACGAAGTGTAGAGATCGGTGCTCTTACGGCTCATATGGATAGTAGGCTTCAAAATGCACTAGAAAATTGGGGGAAAACTGACTCGGAAAAGGACTATGTTCAAAGTATAGAATACGAGAATGCAATTGAACGCTTCATAAGTAGTATTGAAATGACTATTGAGAATGTTGATAGTGTGCAGATCTTTTTAGATAATCGCGTTTTTTATTCTAGCTTTAAAAGAGCTGTTTACGATGTTAGTAGCCTTTCGAGTGAGGAAATGTATCAACAAACTATGGAACAAAAAGGTAAGGTAGTTTTGTTTGGTACACATGAGCCATTTCATCGACCAAATTCGAATGAGTCAGTTATATCCATCGCCAGAGTCATAAACAAAAGCGGTACTAGAAATCCTTTAGGTGTTCTACTTATAGATATCCGTTTAGATTCATTACGGAATATCTTAAACTTATCCGAGAATAGCAATCGAAATTTTATCATTCTCGATGATATCGGCAAGGTTGTCTATGCCTCTGATCTAAATCAGATCAATTCTGATAAGACATTTAAGACACACACTTTGTTAGGCATTTCTGACTCTAAGGAGGATACCGGTAGCTTCTATGCGGAGATAGGTGGAGTTAATTCTTTTTTTAACTACGTTACTTCTCCATACTCACAGTGGACAGTTATTCAATATATTGATGAACAGGAAATGACGAAGCACGCGAACCTACTTCGTCAGGTTATTTTGTGGTTGGCACTATTTTCACTAGCAATGGCTATGTTATTCATGGTGATCTTATATTCCCGTGTTACAAAACCGATTATCTTTTTAAGTAAGCAAGTGAAAAAAATAGGGAGCGGAAAATTCGATGTAAACCTAACTAGCGACCGTCAGGATGAGTTTGGAGGCCTATATCAAGGGATTAGCAAAATGGTCACTGATTTACAGGCGTATATTGAGCGAGCCTCTTACTTAAAAGCACAACAGCAACTTGCGCATTACCGAGCACTAAAAAGTCAGGTAAATCCACATTTTTTAGCAAATGCCTTAGAATCCATTCAAATGAAAGCAGTTATAAACAAACAAAGAGAGATAGCTGAAATGATTGGATTACTAGGACAGTTATTTCGAATCACTATACAAAGTGGTAAAGAGACTATCACAGTGGAAGAAGAATTGACTCATATCCGCTTGTACATACAAGTACAGCAAATGAGGTTCGGAGATAAAATACAGTATTTAGAAAACTTAGCACCACAAAGTGGTTCAATACAAATAGTACATTTTTCTCTTCAGCCTCTAGTTGAAAATGCAATTGTCCATGGCCTAGAGCCCAAGCTTGGAGCCGGTATATTAGAAGTATCTACTACTTTCTTGGACAAGGATCTTCTCATCATGATTCGAGATGATGGAGTCGGGATAGACAACAAGCAACTTCGACAATTACGAGCTTATTTAGACGAATCCTCTAACACATTAACGGAAAAGCATATCGGGCTCAAAAATGTACATGAACAAATTCGCTATTATTTTGGAAACAAATATGGAATCACCATTGATAGCGTTTTAGGTGAAGGCACTACTATAACTGTACGAATTCCAGCACTTTCTTGATACGAAAACTCTATTATGGATTCTATTCTTCATTTATGGGGACCAATTATTAAGAAGTGACCTATATATTCGATATTAAATAAAAAAGCGCAAACACTTGAAGTTCAAGCGTTTGCGCTTTTAGGATTCTATTGGTTCCATTATTTTATTTAAATAGATTAATTGTTGTAATAATAATTGGCATTCCGAAAACATCGATTAAGAATGCTCCTACAATCGGCACGATTAGGAATGCTTTGCGTGATGGACCAAATTTAGAAACAACTGCAGACATATTGGCCATTGCGTTAGGCGTTGCTCCTAGGCCATGTCCAAGGAAACCCGATACCATAATTGCTGCATCGTAATTTTTTCCGAGCAATCGAAAAAGAACGAACACTGCGAATAATACGATGAAGATTACTTGTACTAAAACGATGATAAATAACGGTAAGGCTAAATCTGCGATTTCCCATAGCTTTATGCTCATTAATGCCATAGAAAGGAAAATACCGAGGGAAATATCACCAATTAAATTGATTTCTTTCATGTTGATTAATTCAGGCTTGAAACGATCAACGATATTACGAACGATTACTGCTATAAACATAGCACCTACATAACCAGGTAATACAAACCCTGTTAAAGTAGAGAACAATTCCCCTGCATATGTACCTGCCGCCATACAAAAAGTGATTAAGAAAACTTGCATCATGAATGATTTTTCTGTAATCGGATGTTCTGATTTCTCAACATATGCTTCTGTTTCTTCTGAAGATGGCTTTAAGTTAAATTTGCGGATTAAGTACCCGATAACAGGACCACCAACAAGTCCACCAGCTACTAGTCCACATGTAGCTGCTGCCATTCCAATTGATACGGCAGAAGGAACGCCTAAGCCTTCAATTGTTTCCCCAAAAGCAGCAGCGGCACCATGTCCCCCTTCCATGGATACAGCTCCAGCCATAACACCGATTAATGGATGAAGATCCATTACTTTCGCTAAAGAAACGCCAATCACATTTTGCATTAAGGCTAAGAATCCACAAGCCAACCAATAGATTACTAGCAATTTTCCACCTAACTTAACAAGTTTAAAACTCGCGCCGAGTCCAATGGTTGTAAAAAATGTAATCATGAAAATAGATTGTAGTGAAGTATCTAATGTAATTTCGATAATGTCGAAACCCTTCAAAATCGTCGCTAAAATAGCGAATAGTAAACCTCCCACAACAGGAGCTGGAATACAAAAACGATTTAAAAACCCAACTCTTTTAACTAAAAATGAACCTATTAGAAATAATGTTACTGCTAGACATAGTGTTGTAATTTGATTTATAGCCATATACATTCCCCTTTGGTTATTCGAAGCTATTCATAATTACTTCATTAATAAAGTAAGCCCCCAATTTTGCTGTTTGATTGTTTATATCGAGTGTCGGATTAACTTCACAGATACTGAAACTTACAGTGTTTTTATGCGAAATCATCTGACGTAAAATGTCACGAACCTTTAAAGTGGATAAACCAAATGGAGATGGTGCACTGACGCCTGGAGCTTCTGCAGCACTTAAGACATCCATACAAAGAGTAACGAGTAATACATCATACGCATCCATGAACTTATTTAAATCCTTAGTAAACTGAGGTGAATCCAATTGTTCATCTAAAAAATACTGAACATTATAATTAGCCGCTGTATCAAATAATGCCGTCGTGTTTCCATATTGTTGGATGCCACACACAAAATAATGTGCATTTGGATCCTCGTCTAAAATTTGCTTAAACATAGTGCCAGAAGAGGTTTGATTGTCATAAGAACGCATATCAAAGTGCGCATCAATATTAAGCAAACCTATGGAAGCGTCTTGGCCTACTGCTTTACGCACCCCTAAATATTGCCCGTATAATGTTTCATGCCCGCCTCCAAGTACAATTGCCTTTCCCTTAGTTAAAATGTCAGAAACTTTATCTCCTAGTTCCCGCTGCGCCTGCTCTAGTTCATGGCCCTCACAAACGATATCTCCCAAATCGAATAAGGAATTTATATGAATATGATTACGCCATGGCAACGATGATAACTGCTTGCGTAAAGCAAGAGGAGCTTCTTTTGCACCAATACGCCCATTGTTACGTCGAACACCTTCATCGCAAGAAAAACCTATCAATCCAACTATTCCTTGTTTAGTTATGGATTCCGTTTTAACAATTTGATGATAACGAAAGTAAGTCGGTTCCGTTTCATGATCTATGCGGCCTTGCCAAACACTCAAATCAGTTTTTTTTAACAATATGTTTCGACTCCTTATAAACTGAAAAATTCATGTTTTCATTATATTTATATATATTTATAATAACAAATACTATTTTTTTATATTATAATAGTTTAAAACTATAAATGAGGTGTGAAATGGATTTACGAAGGATGTATTACTTCAATGCTATAGTAAAATATCAAAGCTTTTCAAGAGCAGCAAAAGCCTTACATATATCACAACCTTCATTAAGTAATGCTATAAAAACACTGGAAACAGAAATCAATGCACCTCTTATAGAACGTACAACCAAACAATTTCGATTAACAGAATTAGGTTTACAATTCTATGAACGTTCGAAAAGTTTACTTGCTCAATTCGAAGTAATGGATACCGAGTTAAAAGAGTTTGCAAAAGGCGAGAAGTTAGAAATTCGATTAGGCATGATCGAGTCAGCAAATTACTGGTTTTCACAAGTAATTATTACCTACCAAAAACAATACCCACAAAACCAAATTACATTAATGGATACATTGTATAATCAAACCGTCCGTCAAGCGTTATTGGGTTTAAACGTACATGGTGTCATAACTAATCAGTATATTGTAGATCAGGAAATAAAAAGTGAATTGTTATATACCGAGCCTTACGTCGTGTTAAGTAAAAAAGATCATCCTTTTGCTACGAAGGAGAAAATATCACTAAAAGACTTTGCAGAAGAAGCATTGATAATAGGTATGCCAGAATTTCAAACGAGTGCACAAATACTAAAAGCTTTTGAACAGGAAAATGTCACGCCGAATATTCAATATAAAATAGAAAGATTTGAAATGATAAAAGTATTGGTAGAGGAAGGGCTAGGAATTGCCCTCCTGCCTGAACACTATGTCAACCACCATTTATCAAAAAGCTTAATATCACGCCAAGTACAAAGTAAGTTTCTAAATCGAAATGTGTATTTAAGCACTATGAAAGACCGCACTTTTCCGGAGAGCATATTAAAGCTATTTGACCTAATAAAGACAATGCACTAAATAAATACAGCAATAATACAAACGCTCTAGAGAATTACTGAGCGTTTGCTTTTTTTAATGAAAATGAAAAAAATCTTACGGATTAACATAGTTAATTATATAAAAAACCCTTCAAATTTTCTTTCTTATAATGGGAGCGAGCAGAACGTTTAATATTTCAGTCTGATATTTTTAAAAAAATTTCTATTCTTTATGATTAGCTTTGCCAGAAGGCACTTTTGCCAATTGGTAGATTGCAGGAGTAATTAGATTATATTTTGGATCTAGCAATACGGAAATTTTCCGTTTGCCTCCCAGAAAGAATGCAACAATAGCAAGACAAATTCACTCAATCGAAGTCAGTGTATTGTAGTATTATAGAATAACAGGCGTCCTGAATAAAAACAGGGCAAAATGAAAAGTATATGTCTAAATCCACTTTTCTTACCGAAGGATGATAACAGGATTCGCTAATGAAAAAAAGATCAGGAAATTAAAACAAGACTGTCTATTTTCACGATAAATAGATTGAACAGGAGATGATTTTGTTTGCGCTTATGGCACCAAAGTTTACTAAGGAATTTGCCAAAATCTCAGCTGTTGGCACAGTGGCGTGAGTTAAATAGTATATTTGCTAAGGAAGACAGACATATTTTGATAAATTATATTTATGACTATCCGAAAGAGGATTTGTTTGCCTATACACAACTTGTTCTAAATGAAATGCGTGCTCGCAACATTAATATTAGGACGCTAGATAAAATGAAGCGTTATTTCACAGATGTACCTTTTGAACAAATAACGGATCCATTCGTTCATCATCATAACGAGGAATATTTCGAGATATGTTATTTTAATCTAAAAGAAAAATACATGCGAGGACAAAAGGATTTTGATGCGGAGCAGTATGAGGCTTTAACGGAGAAGTATGAAGAAATTTGTTCGTCCCAGTGTAGTAAACAATCATGAAGGTTCGTTTGTTCGAACTAACACGATTGTTTCTAACACAGAGACACCTTTATGAGTGAAGTTTATTTGTTTTTCTTTTTTAATCTGTCCTCATAAAACACATTAAAGTTAGGGTCTACAACACCTATGTTTAAATATCTAGCCTTATAGTCTCTTAATAATTCAAAGAATTTTTTACTTAAAAATAACAAGACAACTAAGTTTACAAAGGTTGGAATTGCTGTAGTGATATCCGCAAAATACCATACCGCTTTACCTGGTAGATTATAAGTAACCGCATACACAACCATTAAAAACCCTGGTATTGGGTAAAGCCATTTAAACCATAGTAAAATCTTATATTTTAACGTTAACTTCTTCTCATCTCCAAAGACGTGTCTTAATAGAATTTCATAATACGTATACCAACCAGTAGATGTAGTCAGGCCAAAAAGAAATATTGAAATAGTGATAACATATCTACCAAATTCACCAATCCCTATTTCAAAAGCAGATAGCGTTAAGGCTGCCCCATCCAGTCCAGATGACCAAACACCAGTAATAATGATTGTAAATGCCGTAATAGTACAAACGATGATTGTATCTACAAATACTTCCACTGCGCCCCACATTCCTTGTTTAATAGGATGACTCGTTTTAGCTGTAGAGTGAATCATTGGAGAAGTTCCCCAGCCCGCTTCATTACTGTAGACAGCACGAGCTACCCCCATCCGAATTACTTGGGCAATTGCCGCTCCAGCGAATCCACCTACAGCAGCGATACCAGTGAAGGCACTTTCAAAGATTAAACTAAACACCGGAATGATCTCCGAATAATTCTTAAAAATTATAAACAGCCCTGCCAATACGTAGAAAATACACATAAATGGAACGAGTCTACTAGCAATTTCACCAATACGTTTAATCCCACCATAGATAATAATATAAATGAGAACTAAATAAATAAAAGAAGCTGGAATCATACCAATATCAAAAGAAGAGCTTAATGCCTCAGAAATCGTATAATTTTGAAGAGTGATAAAGAATGTAGTAAAAATTCCAATTCCGAAAAGTATAGCTGGTACTTTCCAATATTTAAAGTTTTTTTCTTCACCAAGTCCCTTTTCCATATAATAAGTAGGTCCTCCAAAAGGATCACCTTTTTCATCGGTATTGCGATAATAAACCGATAGAGTTACCTCTACAGTTTTAGTAATCATCCCTAGCAATGCAGTAAGCCACATCCATAATACAGCACCTGGTCCTCCTATTGCTATAGCTGTTGCCACTCCACCTATATTCCCTACACCGACACTGCCACCAATAGCTGTACTTACAGCTTGAAAAGGTGTCAGTATACCCTTAGAATCCTCTGATTTATCTCTTTTCTTAAATAAATCGCCGAAAGTCACCTTAAAAATATGAGGCAAATAACCAAATTGGAATAGTTTACTACCAATTGAAAAGTAAACTCCTACAAACAAGACCGTGAAAATTAGTGGAAGACCCCAAAGCCAGCCTACTATTGTTTCTAATATCGCGTCCATGCTTCATCCCCCTATTAAATTATTTACATACGCTACTTTCTGTACTTGATAACACCGCCAATTACTGTCATCTCAACTTCTGTTTCTAAAAGTTCATCTGCACATTCCATACTAAATGGATTTTTGTTGAGTACTGTCATATCTCCAAGCTTTCCTCTTTCTAGCGTTCCTTTCATATTCTCTTCATTCGTAGCATAGGCACCCCCTACCGTAAAAATTTTAAAGGCTTTATACATGGAGAGTTTTTCTGCCTCATTATAACCATTATGATTTTCCCCAATTTTTTTACGGGTAACAGCTGCATGAATTCCTAATAAGGGATTTAACGGTTCGATAGGTGCATCTGAGCTTCCGGCTGTAATGACACCTTTTTCTAGCAACGTTTTAAATGGATAAGACAAATTAGCTCTTGACTCTCCTAACCTATCAACAATCCAAGGATAATCGCTTGGTACAAATCTAGGTTGTATATCGATTATGCGATTAGGACTTTTTAATCGTTCGATTAATTGGTCATTTAGAATAGACACATGGATCAATCTGTCCCTGTAGGCAACTGGCTTCAGTTTGTCGAGATTATCCAGAACATCTATCAAAGCCTGGTCACCGATGGTGTGGACAGCTATCGGCATATCAAATTCTCTACAATTTCTCATTAGTTGCAATAGCTCTTCCTTCTCATACATAGCGTTCCCGTAATTACCTGGACTATCTGCATAGGGCTCGGACAAAAGTGCCGTTCTACCTCCCAATGCACCATCTGCAAAGAACTTTATAGCACCAATCATCACTTTATTGTTTCCATACCCTGCATACATTCCTGCATCCTTTAATTCTTCCAGGTATTTATAGTCCATTAAAAGATTGCTTCTAGGACCAATCCCCTCTTGATTTATTAGTTCATTAAATAGCTTGTAAGTTTGCTTAGCACCATTCAAGTAAGTTGGGTCGTTCGTATGAATACCTGTTAAACCAACTCTTAAAGCATCCTCCAGCCCCCACTTTACAGCATGCTTAAGCTGTTCATAGCTTTTAATAGGAATACGTTCTGTAATAATAGTAGAAGCAGTTTCAAGTAATAGTCCAGTGGGTTTATTTGTTTCGGTGCTTGTAACTACTGTTCCTCCATACGGTACAGACAGCTTATCATGATAACCACTTTGCTCTAGAGCTTTTGTATTCACTAGAAATGCATGACCACAAACTCGCGGAAGAAATAATGGAGAGTCGGGTGAGACATAGTTTAGTTCTTCAATTGTTGGAATTTGTTTATCAGGAAATATATTCTCATCCCAGCCCCTCCCTAATATCCATTCTCCAGGTTGAATTAACCTGGCCTTATTGCTTATTACATTAAGAAGCTTCTCTTTTGACTCTATACCTGTCAGATCTAGCTCTTGAGCATTAATACCAACGCTCGAAATATGTAAATGACTATCTATTAACCCTGGAAACGCATATTTACCGTCCAAATCTATGACTGTTGTATTATCCCTTCCCCATTGAAGCATCATGTCTTCATTGGTTCCTAAATCTATAATTTCTTCATCTTCGATTACTATAGACTGTACAAGAGGTTCTTCTAAATTCATCGTAAAAATATTTCCGTTTGTATACATTATTCTCATATGACATTTCTCTCCCCTTTTCATCATAATTTGATTCTATTAATTTATTTTAATATTCAGATAAAATTAATTCAATTTATATTATAGAATTTATTAAGAAGAGCAGATTAGAACTAGGTAGAAATATATCTACTATAGCTAAAACACTATGCTGTTATAGGTGAATGAGGATGGGGTTTTGTTTTTCTAGCTATGAGACTAGTTGACAGAGCAACAGACAAAATGGTCATGATTGAAAGCAAAAAGGAATCCATAGACAGCAATAATCCACCTACAACTAATACTAGTGAGTCAATAACAAAAATATTTATACCTACGTTTACACCCGTCTTTGCACTTATAAACTGTGCAACTAAATCAGTCCCCCCAGTACTTGTCCGATATCTAAGCATAAAACCTATACCGATTCCCACTAGTGACCCACCAACTAAAGCACTAGGAACAGATTCCAAGATCACTAGCTGACTATATGGTTTAAATAAGTCAATAAAGAAAGAAGAAATGATCATTCCATGTAGACTGTTATAAAAATATTCTCGATATTTATACCAAGCGATAACAAAGATGGGAATACTAAATAGAATAATTGTCGCACCAGTCTTAACTCCCCACAAATAGTTAAAAATTAACCCTATACCTATGACTCCACCATCTAGTATTTCATAGGGAACTAAAAACAAATTGATACCCAGGGCTATAAAGATACTGCCAAAAATAATAACTAAACCCTTTTTAAATAAATACATATTAACCTCCACTGTCTGGATATGTATTTAATTTATGATTGGAAAGAGGACAAAATGTCTAATTTCAAATCGTTATTCTGAATATAGACTAATAAACCAAATAGAAAGAGATTTATATTTGTGTGTTGTAGATAAGATGCTATTAAGATATTAACTCAATTAAAAAAAGGCTAGCTGTGATAGTCACTAGCTAACCTATTAATAGGAGAAGTAATTAGATACAATCGCACTGATAGTATGCACCGAAAATGGATATTAACTTTGAATTGTTCCCCTGATAAACTTGGAGAATAAAGATCTTTCTCCATTCCATAAACCCCCTTCTTTTTTTGCATAATTAGATATCAGAATTTTTTAAGATGATATCTCTTGACTGCTCGTCACTGAACTAACCTCCTAAAGCAATTTACAAAATGAATAATATATCTTTTGATGCAAGATGCTATTTTTAAATCTAAATAATGTATACATAATTTTCTATTTATTCCATCATAAAGTCAAATATTTCTATGAAAAATTGTAATATCAAAGATAGGCTAGACAAAAAAAAATTGCCTTATCCTCTATCTAAAAAAGCTTTCCATCCTTTTCAGGATGGAAAGCTGATTATTTTAATATATTCTTTTTATGCCATTTAAAGTACTTTTTATTTTCTTCTTTTCTATTAATGCGCATCTTCGAATGAATTTGATATTTATCGTAATCCCTTTCTTCTATACGGTTAGAAATATGGATTTTTCCTTGACCATCAAATGCTATATACCCCTTTTCATATAATGCCTCATGATTATAACAAAGCAATATTCCATTATAAGGGTCTAGCCTTTCTTCCTCAGTACTATCCTTCCAAGGTTTTGATGGGCAAGGATGTAATAGTTCAGGAGAGTCGATGTTGCAAATAGCACATTGGTTATCCCATAAAGGGGAAAGCGTCTGCTTAAATTTCTGAAGTCCTTTGCGAATTTTTACTTTTGCTTCAGACTCCATTACTGCAATAATTTGTAGAAGTCGATTAGTTTCCTTTAATAGAATCGAACTAATAGCAAATTCAAGCTGCTCCTGTTTTTCTAAATTTACATTGTTGTCAGCTATTAACTCTAAAAGTTTGATGGCCAATTGTTCATTACACGGGTAAAGATATCCCTGGTTACCATCCCCGTTTTCTTGAAAGGCTGAATATTTTATCGGAAGAAATAGCTCTATCTCCTGAAAATTATCCTTAATATTTAATGGAGTATTTAGTTCCTCGTATGAAGTTTCTACCTTATTACCAACTTTTTTATAAAGAGCATCATAGGGATTTTCTGCTTCGTAACAATCTTTTTTAGCAATACTGACAGCTACAATGTCACCTTTTACGTAATGAAAAATACAATCCCCTGCTTTGACTTCCTTCATTCGCTCCCAAAAATGTGGATGCATACCACTTTTATCGACCTGTTTAGACCAAATAATGTTATTTTCTTTTTCTTCTATATACGTTTGTCCTTGCATGACGATATAAAAATTCATATATATGTACCTCTACTCTCTTAATCCATATATATATTATAGCAAAAAATTATCAATGCATTATACGATCAACTGTCTTCCAATTTTAGTTAGATTGATTTAGTTAGAAGGCCGCCTTCGCTATAAGATATATGAACACTGTCTTTGTTGAAAAGAGCAGCTAGCGGTTATTCTCTCACCTATCTTTAGGGGGATTCATCGGATTCGCTTGACGAAAATACTGAAACAAAGGGCGAACGGTTATAAGTCTTTGCTCATTGGATTTAATACTTTTAAGGAAACAGGTTTCTCTTACCATCCTTTAACAAAAATAAGTGAAAAAAATATATGAAAATAGCTTCTAGAATATGATATGGTAGAATATCTAGAACTCTAATATAGAAGGTGAAGAAGTGTTAGAAGTAAATGAAAGTAAGTTAGATCGATATATAGTGCATTATGTAGGCGATTCACTTGTTTTAGGTGACGAAATATATTTACAACCAGAAGTTATGCTAGAGGCTGCATTCACACAATTGGCATTTAACAAAGTAGATTTTGAGCAACAATATGATTTCTTCCATCAAACAGACCTAGGGCTAAATGAAGTTTACACATATGTAAATAGCATTTTTGATAACAAAAATAATTTCCTAGAGCAATCAAAAAATATTGCAGTTCATCTACAAAGCGTTTCTCAGCATCCTAATATAAAAAACGGAGAATTATTTATTGGATTGTTTGAAAACTGCATATGGAATACAGAGACTAAAAAAGCTCTTGCTATCGTTAAAATTGATGAAAAAGAGATGTATTTAGATATTAAAAATGAACAAGACAAAGTAATAGTAAACGGTGTAGATGGGATTAACGTAAGGAAAATCAACAATATAGCAGTAATCATTGATATGGGTCCAGATGCAGCCCCTGCAATTTTCATGAAAACAAAGAAAAAGGAAGATGTTGTTTACTGGCAGGAACGTTTTCTGAATATTAGAGTGGCAGATGAACACTTCCATAAAACTAATTTAGCTTTAACAGAATGCAAAAAACTAATAGTTAAAGAAGAGAGCTTCACGAATACCGAAAAGCTTGGACTACTAAACAAAACGCTTGATTACTTTAGAAATGAAGAAACATTTGAAGTTGACGAATATATTGAAACGGTTTTTGACAATGCAGATCAAACTCAAAAAGATATTATAGTTAATTCGGTGAAGCCATATGAAACTGTCATATCTGAAAGTGCAATTGCTAAGTCAGAAAAAATTTATAAGCGAAAAATTAAGCTGGATTCCAACATTGAAATTCAAGTGAATGTTCGGGATATTGATCAAGTAGATCAGCTTATAGAAGTTGGCTATGATGAGGTTACCAAGCGAAAGTTTTATAAGATTTATTTTCAGGAGGAAGTATAGAATTATATTGTCACTGCTGAGAAAAGCTAGAGACTGCTCAAGCTACAATATAATTTTAACAGAGTATTACATGGGATAAAATAATCGTGATAGCTTTCCTAGGAATCAGCGAAATAACCCATTATACTTGCCATGTCAATTCCTCTCCTCGCTCGAGTTAATAACATTAAATCTACAAAAAAAGCTATCTCAAGTTGTGATTATTCATCCTTGAAATAGCTTTTTTATATTATTACTTAATTAATCGGAGAAGTAGATTCCACTGTTCTAGATTTCTGATGTTTCTTTTCACTTTCAGTTACATAAAGTGCACATGTTAAGTCACCTGTACAATTGACCATTGTTCTTGTCATATCAAGTAATCGGTCAATACCAATGATTAATGCGATCCCTTCCACGGGAAGATTAACAGACTCTAGCACCATCGCTAGCATAATCATACCAGCCCCTGGGACAGCTGCTGTACCGATTGAAGCAAGCACTGCTGTCAAAACAACTGTAAGCATTTGGACAAACGATAGATCTACTCCATATACCTGAGCAATAAAAATTGTCGCAACCCCTTGCATGATTGCTGTTCCATCCATATTAACTGTCGCCCCCAAAGGCTGAACAAAACTACTGATCCCTTTTGGCACTCCCAATTTTTTTTGTGCAATCTCCATAGATATTGGTAAGGTCGCACTGCTACTAGAAGTACTAAACGCCACTGTTAAAGCAGGTAAGTATTCTTTAATGACCTTCAACGGATTTTGTTTAGCTAAAAGCTTAAGTGCGGAACCATAGACGATAACTGAATGAACTAGTAATGCTAAAAAGACGACTACCATATACATAAACATTACTTTTAGAGCATCAAAACCTTGCTTCCCTACAGCTGAAGCTAGTAATCCAAATGTGCCAATTGGTGCAAACTTCATCACTAATGTCACTAAAAACATCATTAATTCATTTGCCTGCTCCATAAACCTTTGGACACTTTCCACTTTGCTTCCTAAATAGCTAATTCCTAAACCAATAAATACCGCAAAGAAAATAATTTGTAGCATATCTCCACTAGCCATTGCTTCAACAGGGTTAGCTGGAATTATTCCAAGCAATGTTTCTGAAACTGGTGGTGCTTCTGCAGCTTCGTACTCAACTGATCCTACATCAAAGTTTTCACTGTTCCCTGGTTGGAAAACAAGTGCTAATACTATCCCTATAGTAATCGCTACAGCGGTTGTTGCTAAAAAGAAAAGCATTGCCTTTCCGCCCATACGCCCTAACGATTTTGGATCTCCTATATTAGCAACCCCTACAGCTATTGAGAAGAATACTAAAGGTACTATTAACATCTTAATAAGATTCAAAAAGATTGTTCCTAGTGGTGTAAACAAATAACTATCTGCCGTTTTAAAAAATTCTGGTGCTACGATATTTAAAATTACTCCGACAACCGCACCAAGTACTAAAGCCCACAATATCCTAGTTGCTAATTTCATTCAATCACCCTTTACTAAATATATAATCAAAAAATTATTGGCAGCTTAATAGAATATTAGCTAAATAGATTATTCATTGTTCTAGTTGAAGTATTCTGCATTAAGTAATTTTTCCGACAAATTATTATGTAAAAATATTATAGTTGAATAAATTTCATAATTTCTGTTTTTATGAAAAAACACGAACAATTACATGCTTTTCTAGCAATATAAAATATTTCATTGAGGTGAGCGATAAGCCAACACCACCCTCCGCTACAATGAACAAATAAGAAATGTGCATATTTAATTGGTAAAGTGCTATTTATGAAATTAACTCAGCCAACTTTACAATATTGTATTATCACCTAGAATCAACGAGTAACTAATTTTTGTAATGCTAAATTTCCATAAAAACCAATAATCTTCCAATAACAACTAAATCTATACTTACTAATATATAAGTACCACAATTAACTACAATCTAATCTGAAAATAATAAAAAAATTAGAAATCTATTGGTTCCTTCATTTATGTTAAATAAATATCTTAGTTCGATACACATCTTTATAAAAAAATAGCATCATTCCCAATAAAGAGAGTGACGCTATTTAAGATTGAAGCTTAAATAAATATCCCAACTAAGGTTGCAGTTAAGAAAGAAACCATGGTAGAAGCGACTAATAACTTAAGACCATGTTTTGAAACGATAGAAGCTTTTTCTCCGTTGATAGCTTGTAGAGAGCCACTAACTATTCCAATAGAACTGAAATTCGCAAAGCTAATTAAGAATACCGAAACTACTGCAACTGTTTTCTCAGAAAGATTAGGAATTTGATCTCTGAATTGAAGCATTGCTACAAATTCGTTAGTTGCAAGCTTCGTACCCATCGTTTGACCGGCTACTAAAATTTCGCTTGCAGGTACACCCATTAACCAAGCAATCGGCGCAAATACATATCCTAAAATTTCCGTAAACGTTAAACCGATCGCAGCTTGGAACCCTGCGTCTATTAACGCCATTAATCCTACGTAAGCCACTAGCATAGCTGCTACAATTAAGGCCACTCTACCTCCATCTAATGCTCCCATTGAGATAGATTCAAAAAGAGATTTTGCTTGAGATGCTTCTTTAATGTCGATAACTTCTTCTTCCTTAGAAGAGTCAGGAGCAATAATTATACCAATAATCAAACCTGACAAAGCATTTAGAGCCATTGCACCTAAAACATACTTAGCAGGTAACATAGTGATATAAGAACCCATAATGGATGCAGATGCAGATGCCATAGATGTGATCGTCATGACAAACAACTTGTTTTTGTCCATTTTAAGCACGTGTGATTTAATAGCTAAGATTCCTTCTGATTGACCGAAGAAAATATTATTTACAGCATGGAATGTACTAACACGTGAAAGCCCTGTAATTTTAGACAGGAATCCTCCCAAATATTTAATAATAAGTGGTAGTACACGTAAGTAAGTTAAAACTGAAAGTAACATAGAAGTAAAAATTAAAATTACTAATACATTTATAAAGAATACTGAGCCGCCTTCTGGGACCCAACCTCCAACTACGAAGTTTACCCCTTCACGCCCTATATTAATAACTTTTGTAAAACCATTACCAATACCTTCTATTACAGTCAGTCCGACAGTTGTCTTGAACATGATTAAAGTTAATACGACTTGAAGAACTAACATAACTCCAACAGCTTTAAAATTAATCGCTTTCTTATCATTACTAATTAAGTAAGCTAATCCAAAGACTACAATTAATCCTAGTATTCCTATTAAAATTGACATTCTCTATACCTCAATTTTTATTATTTTTTGATCATACAACTTGTTGTATTTTCTTAGCTCGTCTTAGCATCAAGGTATCAAATGAAGAAATTATAAATTTTTAGAAAACCATTTGTGACCGCTTTCAAAATGATATGAAATGCATATTTTTGTTGACTTAACTTTGCCTGCTCGCTTCCCTTATCTTGTAAGACAGCAAACAAAAACGCTTACAAATAATTCGAATGAGGCTTCCTTTAAAAACCATCATTTTACCTTCAATTGCTCTTGATACTTTACGTCATTTTGTCATTCTACATTGCGAATATTATAGAAGTCAAATAATTGATATTTTAAAATCTTTAGAATGACTAAATGCCTAATATTCTAAATTTTCCTTTGAATTGATATAAACGAATTAGTTATTTAGTCTTTTTTCTAATATTAGAGTATATATTAGTTCAAATTTCTCAACAAAAACAAAGGAAGAATGAGTATTTGCCATACATCATTCTTCCTCTATAGGTTTATTTTTATATTTTTTTAAGCCATAACTTTTCTTTTACCAACTAGATAATATACTAAAAAGCCAAAAATATTCGATAAAGCAAATATGATAATCCAAGCAATATTTAACCTCTTCTGATGATAAGCGTTGATGGTTGCCCAAATTGTGAACAAAGTCCAATAGATTGTTACTCCCACAAATAAAATGATTGTCATCACTTTACTAAACACTCTTTGCTCCATACTAACGAACCACTGATCATCTCCATTCCCATATGGATAAAAGGCTGGCTTTAGCCATTCAGGGGACCAAACTGCTTGATTAAATTTATAGTCTGGAGTTGCTTCTTCAACATATTCAAATACATTCGAGTAGTGGCCAGGTTTCTCACCCTCTTTGACTCCCCTCACATCAAATATCTTAACAGTAGTTATGAAATCAGTTTTTATTATAGAGTTCTCTATCGCCATTATCATTTCAGGTGTAATAGTAGTTTTGTTTTCTAAAACTGTTGCTATCTCTGTTGCTACATTAGATATTTGAGACGATTGCTCTTCTGCATTTTGCCAAAGCCAACCAAAAACCGATAAAAATAAAACAAGGAAAGCTAGTGATAAATATAAAATCCATTTAGCAAATACTTGTTGGGCTTTAAACATTTCACCTAGAATGGTACGAATTTCTTTTTCCTCTCCGAATCTGGATATGGCTATTTTAACAGCTTCCTCTTCAGTTATACCTTCTTGTTTTAAATCATGGACAGCTTCTAGTAAATGAGTTCTCATCTCAGCTTTCATTTCAATAATCTCTTTCTTATTTCCTTTTGTGTTTTGATAAACAGAATTAACAAATAAATCTACTTGTTTCAAATTAATCTCCTCCTTCCAAAAAAGAATCCATTATTTTTTTTACAAATAACCATTCATTGCATTTTTCCTTGTAGCCCACTTCTCCAAGGGAAGTAAGCTTATAATATTTTCTTCTTCCACCGGGCCCTTGTTCATCACCCCAATAGGACTCTATCCAATTGTTTTTCTCCAATCTTTTTAAAGACAAATAAAGTGTTCCTTCCTTTAGTTCAAAAAGATTGTTACTTTTCTCTCGAACGATTTTAGCGATTTCATATCCATAGCGATCGTTTTTCTGTAACAGAGATAATATGAGTGTATCAATATGCCCCTTCAACACCTCTTTATTTATTTCCATTTTTTACACCACCTTACTATTATTTATAAATTATATTACCTAATAATGCAAGGTATTATTTATTTAGTACTAACCAAAAAAAATAGCATTGCGACTGCAATGCTATTTTTATTAAACTATTTTACATAAAACCCTCTAACCACAGTCCTAAGAAAGTACCCACGTAGTTTCCAATTATATATCCCAGTGTTCCAACAATTAAGATTGGTCCTACTAGATTACTCCATCCCTTTGCAATTGCCAGTGCTGCGGCTGTAGTGGGACCGCCGATATTTGCATTTACTGCTAACAGTGTCTCCTCAAGTTCAAATTTAAAGACCTTCGCACCTACCAAAGATACGATTAAGTTGATTGCTACAATGATAAAAGCAAAAATTAGCAATAACGGTGCATTTTCAATGATCAATGGAATTGAAGCAGGAATACCAATCACTACAAAGAAAATATGTATGAGATAGGTTCCAATTTCTTGGCTCCCACTTAATGAATCGAAGAATTTAGGAAACAGTAAAAGAGCTAGGAAAGTGAATGTCGTTAACATTAAATACTGATCTCCTATTAATCCGTTTAACAGGTTTAGTAGAAAGTTTACATCTTCTCCAGAAGGAATAAGAGTATCAAACCAAGTAGATACCTTTTTTGCTAAAATAACTAATGCAAACGCCGTTCCTACCGACAAAGCTATATCCTTTAGGGATATCTCCTTCGCCTTCCAATAGGCTTTTGACTGATTTACTTGATCCTTATTACTTTGAGATTCTAACTCATCTATATGTGGTGTTTTATACTTTTTACGGAAAAATTGCATAGTAGGAATAACCATTAATATAACAAAAAGAAGCGCCATATTTAAGTTGTCTGCAACTACCGCCGATGAAACTAACTCCCCCGGCGTTTCAAACTTAGCAGACATTGCTGCAAAGTTAACCCCTCCACCTATGTAGCTAGCACTGAACATAGCAGCCAGCTTATTGAGTAATGGTATATGATCCTTTAATATAAAAAATGCTATAATTGTTCCAGCAACAGTACCTACCGAACTTATTAAAAATATCATTAAAAGTCTGCCGCTTTCCTTAAACAGCTTTTTAATATTCACATGAAATAATAGTAATGGTATTGCAAGTGGAACAATAATGCTCCATACCGAATCATAAACAGCGGATTCAGTTGGTATGATCCCCGTGTTAGATAAGAGTATGGCTATCAATAAAGCGATAATGGCACCAGTTATTTTCGCCGCCCAGCTAAATCTCTGCTCCAAAAAAATACTCAATGAAGCAACGATAACAATGATTCCCCAAAGTGTAAGTGTGTCATCTGCTTGGATTAGTGTATTTCCCATAAATTCCTCCTAGTTTAGTTAATTTCATAAATAGTACTTTACCAGTAAACACGAGCTTTGCTCTACGAGTAATTGGAGCGGCAGGCGGTGATGGCTTATCGCTCACCCCACGGAAAGCGTCCCCCTAAAGCGTAAATCAATTACATTTTACTCGTTGACAGCATTTAGATATCATTATTTTCTTCTCGATTGTTCGTGTTCATTATAATTATTGGAATTATGAATTTAACTCATTTGAATATAAATTTTATGTATTATACTTACCCTTTAGAAAACACCAACTTTCTTTTTCTTTAATTCTATTATATTCGTAATATTTAAATTTTCAAAATTTTATTTCCCTCGAGTTATTGGATAGCTTTCAATAGTTGTATTATAATTTAGTATGCTACATTAATGCAGAACTAAATTAGTTATATAAGGAGCAATACATATGAAAAAAATCATGAACCAACCTGAAAACCTTGTGATGGAAATGTGTAATGGATTAGTCTTAGCACATCCAGAGCTAGAATTTTTAAAGAAGTACAAAATTATTAAAAAGAAAGCTATCGATCACAACAAGGTAAGTATTATTAGTGGTGGCGGTAGTGGACATGAGCCCGCTCACGCTGGATTTGTAGGTAAGGGTATGCTGGATGCCGCTGTGTGTGGAGATATATTTGCTTCACCATCTCAAATACAGGTTTATCAAGCCATTAAGGCTACGGCTGGCCAAAAAGGTCTTTTGATGATTCTCAAAAATTATAGTGGCGATATGATGAATTTTAAAAATGGAGCTGCTTTAGCTTCTGAAGATGGCATTCACGTTGAATACGTTAAGGTGGATGATGATATTGCAGTAGAAGACAGTCTTTATACTGTAGGTAGACGAGGAGTTGCAGGTACTGTTTTCGTTCATAAAATTGCTGGAGCAGCTGCGGAAGAAGGTAGAGAGCTATTAGAGGTCAAAAAGGTAGCTGAAAAGGCAGCAGCTAATGTAAGGAGCATAGGTGTAGCTCTTACCTCTTGTACCGTACCTGCAAAAGGTACGCCAACCTTTAAATTGGCAGAGGATGAAATAGAGTACGGAGTAGGAATTCATGGTGAGCCAGGAATAAAGAGAGAGAAAATGCTTTCCGCAGATGAATTGGCAGAACGAATGACCATGGACCTTTTAAAAGATCTCGGCGTGAATGAAAAGGATGAGATTGCGGTATTAGTCAATGGGTTCGGTGCAACTCCACTACAGGAATTGTATTTGTTAAATAATTCAGTTGTACGAGTGCTATCACGTAAAAATATTAAGGTGAATCGCATTTTTGTAGGCAATTATATGACAAGCATTGATATGGCTGGTGCCTCCCTTACTTTCATGAAGTTAGACAATGAATTAAAAAACTTACTGTCTAGTCCTAGTGATACACCCTCATTTAAAATAGTTGGACCGATTGATTCAGTCGAATATACTGAAGTTTTTGAGGAAGAAAGCGAAAAGCCAGTCTCATTTAAAACAGAAACTAATGAAGGTTTTTCTGTGATTCAGAATGAAAGATTATCATTATCCAACATGATCTACCTTGTAGATAAAATGAGTGAAGTAATAATAGATAATGAAGTACCTTTCTGTGAGTTAGATTCTCATGCTGGAGATGGAGATTTCGGAATGAGTGTTGCAAAAGGATTCAAGCAATTGAAGCGAGAATGGAGTGATATTATTCAACAGCCCGAACTTACGATCGGTTCCTTTTTACACTCATGCTCTCTCGTTATTATGGAGTATTGCGGTGGGGCATCAGGACCAATTTGGGGCTCTGCTTTCCGCGCGGCTGGAAAAATAACAGATGGCAAGATGGACTTAACTATAGCTGAGTTTGCTGAAATGCTACAAGAGGCAGTGAAAGGAATTCAATCGACTGGAGAACGTTCATTTGGTAGAGGGGCAGAAGTTGGAGATAAAACATTGATTGATGCGTTAATACCTTGTGCAGATTCATGGATGGATAGCAGTTCATCTAGCACAACATTTAAGCGAGCATTTGAACAAGGAGCTGCTGCTGCAGTCTTAGGTGCAGAACAGACCAAAGACATTGTAGCTCGTATGGGTCGTGCTGGAACAGTAGGTGAACGAAGTCTTGGTTATCCAGATGCAGGTGCTTTTGGATTAGGGGTCATTTTTAGCGAGCTTGCTCGTTCCATTAAATAGAAAAAAATAAACAGACCTATCACTTGATTGTACTAGTGATAGGTCTTTTCTTTATATAGGAAATCTAAAGAATTAAAGCCTACTTTAAGACAACCTCTTTTGTTACTCTAGTTTTTCTCTTTCTAGACAGAAACCTTTCTATACGAGGACGATTATACCGTTGAACTATAATAATTGGTAAGTTAAACAAAAGAGCATATGCTACCATAATCCAGCCAGCCCATGCAGGATTCCAAAGGAAAAATAGAACGGCCGGCACGATTGAAACCCAATGGGTCAACTCTGCTCTTTTAGTCTCAATAACAAAAAGTTTAAGATAACGTTTATCGTTGCTAGCCAGGGTATTCTTTTCAAATCCCTTTCGTATTACCTTTGTTCCATCAGGGATTAAATGCTTCCACAGCTTTACACTAAAAAGTCGTTCCCATAATTCACCTGATTTTTCCCATTTCCTCAATTTATATAAAGAATTTTCTTTTTCAAAAAAATGAACAGGAATTAGTGCCATAGAAAGCGAAATCACAATATGGAAAAATGCCCATGCTCCAATATCTATTAAAATAGTCCAAAGTACAGGGAGATGTATTATTTGCATTCAACCACCCCTACAATTTGATTTTTCTACCCTTCCATGTTACTACACGTAAAACCTTAGTTCGAAATAGGGACCACATAAAAACACCAGTAAAAAAGAAGAATAGAATAGGATAAAAGATAAATATATAAAACTGAAAATTACCCGTCCGACTAGCAAGATAATAGGCTTGAGTCATGAATCCAATATAGCAAATTAGAGCTATGGAAATCCATGTTAGAGAATTAACATAAGCAGCCGTTATAAACAAAGCTAATGGAAGGAAACCTCCACTCATCCATATGCTAATAAGTGTCATAACAAACGGATGGGTTGACTGGGAAGCTGTTCCAAAATTCTTTGACCAACCTTCTACAAGTGACTTCATGCCTTCGGGATACATTTGAAAATGAAGTACACCCCTCCCCCCCAGACAATGAACTGGGAGACCAATTTTTCTAAAGGCTTTCGCAAGCACAAAATCATCCATTATTGCTTCTCCTACCACAAAATGTCCGCCTGATTCCATATAATCCGCTCTAGTAGTCAAAATACATGGGCCAAATGCACCTGCACCTTGTAATCGATTACTCCAAAAAGTAAATAGATTCATACCTGCCATCACCATAATATTGAAGATAGCCGAAAAGTTTTCATAAAGTTTATGGACCTTGTGATAAGGCTGAATGGATAAAATCCCTCTAGTGCCTTGCGCTTGAAAACTTATAGCCAAAGATTTCAAACTATCCTTATGTTCTAACCTTACATCAGCATCTAAAAATAATAACCATTCACCAGTAGCTACCTCAGAACCTATCCAGCAAGCTGCGGATTTTCCTTTCCATCTTTGGTAATTTTCATGAGTTTGTTTAACTATAGTCCCAAACTTTTTTGCAATTTGTACAGTCTTATCTGTAGATTCATCATCGACTACTATAATCTCCTTTGGGATAAGTGATTGTATTTGTAAGGACTCGAGCAATGGCTGTAATCGCCCCTCCTCATTTCTTGCTGGGATTATCACAGATATAGTAGGCTGTCCAGATAGCTCTTTGTCCGTTTGTCCCGAGAGAGGGATTTTCCATAGCATAAGAAAACCACACACTATAGCCATAATGATTATTGCTAATGCAATTATGAACAGAACGTCTATCATTAGCCCCACCTCTTCCTTATGACTCTTTTCTGTCTCTCTCCAATATCATCTCACTAACCTGCTGACCGCTAAGTGTAACCATGGGCATTCCCCCACCCGGATTGACAGTACCACCAACAAAGTACAAATTGTCATATAGCTCACTATGCTTTGCATTTTTAAACCCATGATTTTTCTTTTTAGAGGAAACCGTCCCGTAAATAGAGCCACGGTGTGAATAATACGTTCGCTCTATATCATGTGGGGTCCACATATCTTCAGTGACAATATGCTGCCGAAGACCTTCTAATCCCATATTTTCTAGCTTAATGAGCACACGTTCTCTTAAAGCCATGTAATCTTCTTCAGCAAATGGCTGGTCCTGGAGATAAGGAATATGAGGCAATATTTTAATGTTTTCGTGACCCTTTGGAGCCTGTTTCGGATCAGTCTTGTTTGTATTCACTAAGTATATTGTTGGATCCTGGGGCAGCTCATAGCGATGGAAGACTTGATCCATTTGCTCCTTTAAGTTATCGGAAAAGAAAAAGTTATGATGGGCAAGCTGTGGATATAATTTATTCACACCTAGATGCAACACTAACCCCGAGCTGGAGGGCTCAAATTTCTTTTCTAGCTTCTCTATATACTTTGGCTCTTCCTCCAATAATTTTTCATATGCAGGAATGACCTCCATATTAGAGATAAAATAATCTGCTGTTACCTTTTTACCATCCGCTAGCTCTGCTGCAGCAATTCGTTTAGCTCCATCTCTATGTAAACGCTTTACTTCTTCTCCAGTATGGAAGGATACACCAAGCTCCTTCCCAAGCTTCACCATTCCACTTGCAATTCCATGCATACCTCCCGGAACATACCAAACACCCTGTGCATGCTGCATGTAAATCATCATATTTAACACAGCTGGTGCATCATATGGGGAGGAACCAACATATTTGATGAAATAAGAAAGCATCGTACGTAAATTAGGGTTGCTCACTCTTTTCTTTATAGCATCATACATAGTCGAAAAATAATCAAAGCCTCTTAGTGACTCTATAAAACCATGCTGCCGAAACACATCCATTGTACTGTCCAATCCTTTTCCAAGATACCCTTCTTCTGTCACATCATAAATCTTTTTAGCGTAATGTAGAAATTCTTGGTATTCCCTCATATCCTTTGCTGAGAGGTTCAGGTTTTCTTGTGCCATTTTTTCAAGGTCTCCGTAAAGGTCAATTGTTGTTCCATCTGTAAAAAAAGACCGCCATTCATGCTCTAATCTATAGGCAGAAATGTAATCTGACATTTCGCGGTTGCTGCGCTTAAATATTCTTTCAAAGATATGTGGCATAGTGAGAATGGATGGGCCTAAATCAAACCCGAATCCCTCCTGCTCCAACCGATTCAGTTTGCCTCCTAAATGTTTGTTCTTCTCATAAAGGGAAACGGAATAACCGTTTTGAGCAAGAGAAATAGCTACAGATAAACCCCCTAGACCACCTCCGACTACAACTACAGTTTTTTTACTTTTGCTCATTAAGATGACACCTGCCCTTTCATATCAAAGCAAGTTGCTTGATGAATTTTTTTCATTTCTAGAGGGGATACAAAATTTCTAGTGTGAAAACAGTCATAATCATTTTTACGGATTGTATTTAATATGCCACGATAGATTCTAGCAGCAAGTAGCACCTGAAAACGGCTATCCTCATCAAAGTAAAAGATTGATTCATAGAAATGATCATATAATTCTTCTGCACGATGAGCTAATAACTCCCAAATTCGA
Organism: Psychrobacillus sp. FSL K6-2843; assembly: GCF_038626375.1. Classification (NCBI taxonomy): domain Bacteria; kingdom Bacillati; phylum Bacillota; class Bacilli; order Caryophanales; family Bacillaceae; genus Psychrobacillus; species Psychrobacillus sp. FSL K6-2843. Next base: position 2,570,505 of record NZ_CP152021.1, read on the forward strand.
ATGAATTGGATGTTTATTTTTGCGTTTTTCAAATCATACTCACTATATAACTCTGATTTCAATAAAGATTCTGGTAGATAAATTCGGTTCTTCCTACTGTAATCTTCCCCGATATCACGAAGAATGTTAGTAATTTGCATAGCTATTCCAAGACTGATAGACTGCTCCCGTAAATCTAATGTTGAATCCTCAGCAATTATAGGTAAAAGCATTAACCCAACTGTTCCAGCAACATAATAGCTATAATTCTCTAGTTCTAAAAGGGTTTTTGGCTCTTTAAAATCAATATCCATTCTTTGCCCCTTCAATTGATCATAGAAAGGCGCTATATCCATATTGTATCGGTTAAATACATCCCGAAGCGCTAGCCACACCGGATGGTCGATTTCCTTGCCTTGCTCGAATAATCGTAACTCTGCCTCTAACTGATCTAATGCTACCTTCTGGGTAACCTTTGTATTGTTTTCGTCGACACTGTCATCAGCCTTCCTACAAAAAGTATAGATTGCAAATACTGCATTTGCTTTCTCCTTTGGCAATTGTTTAAACGCAAAGTAAAAACTTTTCGAGTTACGTTTAATCATTTCTTCACAATAACGATAGGAATCTTCTATAGGTGAGACCCTTTTTGCAACCAAATCTTTCGCCTCCTTCTATCTTTTCGAAATTTGAAAACTATCAAGTATTCACTCTATTTTTATATAAAGAGAATCTTTTAATTCGTCACAAGTTCTGGTAAACCAACTTCATTTTTTTCTTTAATTCCATCATCTAAAAGTAACTCTTCAGTAGCAATTTTTGCAGATAGTAATACAATCGGCACTCCTGCACCCGGATGAGTACTACTTCCAGTAAAGTACAGATTCTCACAGTTTTTTGCTTTGCTCTGCGGTCTCATGTGATTACTTTGTGTAAGAGTTGGTTGTAGCCCAAAGCAAGCACCATTATAAGCATTGAACTTAGACTCAAAATCCCTAGGAGTCATATAAGTTTCTGCGACTATTTCTTCTTCAATATTTTCGAATCCTTTAACATTCTTTAATGACTGCATTACTTTATTTTGATAATATTGAACCGTCTCATCGGTCCATTCATATTTCGAGGAAGATAGCTCAGAAACTGGAACAAGGATATATAGACCATCCTTTCCTTCTGGTGCCAGACTTGGGTCTAATTTAGAGCCAACGTATACATAGAAAGAAGGCTGTTCTAGCTTGTTACCATCAAAAATATCGTTTAAGTTCTTTTCTAGCTCATCGGCTATAAAGAAATTGTGTACATTGTCTAATTCCTCGTATTTTCGATCCATTCCTAAGTACATAACAAAGCACGAACACGAGTATTTCATACTATCGATTTTTTTATCTGTATATTTTCCCTTCGCTTTAGTATCCTTCACTAAATTCTTCATAGCGTAAGGAAAGTCTGCATTGCACATAACGTAATCAGCTAGAATTTCTTTTCCATTGACGCGAATACCATAAGCTTTTTGTTCTTTTATAAGCACCTCATCTACAGATGCATTGTAGTAAACTTTGCCACCTAATTCCTTGAACAAACGCTCCATCGAAGAAGCCATTGTATACATTCCACCCTTGATAAACCAAACTCCGTAGAGCATTTCAATCATTGGAATAATAGTATACAAAGAAGGTCCATTGTAAGGTGACACTCCTATGTATAAAGTTTGAAAGCTAAGAATTTGTTTAATACGCTCATTTTTTACGTATTTCCCAATAAAATGGTCTGCACTATCAAACGTTTTTAGCTTAAACATTTGTCGAATCGTTTTTGGATTATAAAAATCCGTAAAATTTCGAAAAGGTCGTTGAAGAAAATGGTTTTTTGCTACAAGATAACGCTGGTATATTTCCTGTAAATATTTTAAAAATCCCTTCGAATCTTCCTCAGAAATATTTTCCAACGTTTTCATCAACTCAATCAAATCAGAAGAAATATCATATTTTTCCTCTGCTTTTGATCCAAAGTATGTAGAATACATTGGGTCTACTTTTTGCATAGGTATGTAATCGTCGGGATCTCTTCCAGTTAGTTCAAACACTTCTCGGTATAGCTCAGGCATCATGACAATACTTGGTCCCAGATCAAATTGATAACCATTCATGTCTATTCGGTGCATTTTCCCTCCAGGTAATGCCTCCTTTTCATATAGCTCTACTTCATATCCTGCATGCTGGAGACGAATAGCACTCGCTAATCCAGCAACACCTGCTCCTATTACCACGACTTTCTTTTTACTTTTTGGCATTGTACATTCTCCTTCTCTTTTCTTTTAACCTGTCTATACTTTTAGCTTGGATGTTTGGATGTTTGGATGTTTGGATGTTTGGTTATTTTATTTAATTATTCACAAACCTTATACAAAAGTCAAACCTTTTGTATAAGGTTATTTTAAAATAAGTTATACAAACATTATATACGAATTATTAATTTATCGTGTCAGGAAAATAAAATATTTTCAAGAAGACAAAAAACACCACGCTTTTTAAAAGCATGGTGTTTTTATAAAAGTAAGTTATCTTACCTTTTCTGTTGATCATTTTTTGATGTAGCTTTATCAGCCTTTTTAAATTCTTGCTGGTACAAAACCTCTTGAGTTGAAGTCAATCCATTGTCTTTTACGGTCAGTTGCTCATGTGGCGGCTTACGATCTGGCATTTAAACACTCCTTTCTAAGTATTCATATTATGTTGTTCTTATGGAAAGATAGATATACAAATAATATGAGGCAAATAAAAAAGGTGTAATACACATTCATTTATCTTAAAGGTGGATTAAGTTTCCTAAATAGAAAAACCATCTCCAGAAGTGTATATTAAGTGTTACGAGAGCTTAGACAACTTCGCCAAGAAACTTCAAATAAGACATAGATATATAATTACGGAGAATTTTTGTAAACATAAGTTAAAAAGTTGGTCTTTTAAAAATATAGTCTTTACTGAATTTTTTTCTAAAACAAAGAATATAAACCAATCACACGAAATGGAATTAGTTGGTCTAGAAAATAAAAGATTAATCTCCAATAGAACTTTCTTTACCAATAAAATATCGAGAGGTTGTACTTTTTAAGACATAAAAAAAACACCAATTCTATTTTGATAGAATTTGGTGTTCTGTAATAAACCATTACGGTCCAATAGGGCAAGGTTTACCTGGAATGCATTTTATAGGAGTACCGCCGCCAGCTTCCGGTGCAGGTACTTGTGCGCTAGCACTTGTTCCAAACGATAAACTCAAAACTAATAAAACACCTAAAATTGAAAACATCGATTTTTTCTTTTTCACGAATTAAACACTTCCATTTCCTTGATATTTTGTCTTACACTTCTAATTTCTACATTATTCGTTAAAACCCTTTTTTATTTTTAGAATATTTTTAATTTTAACTAAAAAAAGAAAACTATAACCTGTAAGCACCTTATATAAATATACTTAGGTTGGTATATTCACCATGCACTCGCTTTCTTTAGTTCAGTTATAATTTTAATTACCTATCTTGCAAGATGATTGTTTTATGTAAGTAATTTGTACTTATTCGTTTATTCAATGGGTAAGTCCAACTTCTTTTAAAACTTCCTTAAACTATTACAAATTTTATCTCCTAAATTTGACTTTAATATTACTTTTCTAAGTGTTACGAAGGATTGATGATCAACTATCAAATGCAATGTAACCTCTACGAACGGTTTAGTAGATAGTCTCACTATTCTCGCATCATCTTTAAATTATTTATATTAAGTCGTATAATTTTTCTATTCTCAAACGTCTATTAATTGAAGAACATTAGGAGGGTAGCTATATGGAAGAAAGCAAAAACATTAACAAAATATTTGTGGATGAAGCTCGAAAATTAAGAGATGAATTTGAAGAGATAGTTTCTGAATACTCAGCAGACCTTTGGAATTATTGTAAATATGTTACCGGTTCTCCTTGGGATGGCGAGGATCTTTATCAAGAGACTATGATTAAATCCTTTGGATTACTCCCACAACGTTGGAGTGAGATTACTAACAAAAAATACTATCTATTCAAAGTTGCAACAAACACTTGGCTCGATCAGTGTAGAAAACTTAAACGGGAAATAGGAACTTTAGATGAAGTACCTGAGAAAAACACTGATTTTTCGGATCGTTTATTATTGGAAGAAATTCTAATATCATTGGAGTCGAATTTGACTATTAAACAAACAGCAGCGTTTCTATTGTTGGATATTTTCCAGTTTAATGCAGATGAAGTAGCTGGGATTGTCAAAAGCACTCCAGGTGGTGTATATTCCTCTGTTCAAAGAGCGAGAAGAAAAATAGATTCTTTGGATTTCTCTAAAGCAAAAACTAAAATAGCCACACAAAGTCATAACGTAACCATCCAAGCATACTTAGAAGCCTTTAATAATGGAGATTTAAAACGTATGTTAAGACTATTTAGTGAACAAGCACAAAACGAAGCCTTCTTTGGATTCCAGGAATTTTCTAAAGATGAAATGTTGAAAGGTTCTTTAAAATTTGGTTTGCCTGGTCACACAGCACGTGAAATTTATCTGTGGGGTAAACCAGTTATTGTTGTGTTAACTTCTGAAGACGATAATGCTGAAATTCACGACATTCAGCAGCAAGAAATTGAAAACGGAAAAATAGTAAGCCATAAAAGTTATTTCTTCAGAAAAGAATTTATTTTAGCTGCCGCTGAAGAGCTTGGAATGAAGGCGCAGTTAGTAAAACCACCGGTAGATTGGAGTTGAGTTTTAGGGATGACAATTGTTGTCCCTTTTATTGTGTCCTTTGCACTGCTCTCAACTTTTCTACTTAACAATTTGTTTCTAATACGCCTTTTCACTACAATGTTTTTAAAATTTTTGCCCAATAATCCCCCCTGGTATAGGTGTGGATTACTCCATAATTATTATCTACAATTACATTGTATCTGTTGTAATATCCACTTTAAAATCTACTCTTGTAATCTCTAAACAGTTTTATGTATCCATTGTAGTCTGTAATAGTTCTTTCTCTAAATCCACTTCTTTCATTTTGCTGCGAAAAGATCTCCATTACATCTCTAAGTGTTACCTTGTTTTTTAATGGGTTGTTGCCTTACTTCCTTGTAGAAATAAGCTAATTTCTGTGCTTACTTCAAAAATACTGTTTGTCTTTGATTGTGTATAACCTGACGGCGCGTAGTACCTTAGAATACATACACTCGAAAAATATCAATAATCGGCAATTTGAACACTAATTTGCGACGCTATGTTACGAACTTTGTATCATCATTCTTTAACCCTTACCTTTTTAAGGACACCCTAAAATTCTAGGGCCTAGTGCCCGCAAAAGCTGTGATTTTCTATTTTAAAGTTCCTTTAATTGTTGACTCAATGTATAATAAAACTAAACTCGAAGGGACTGAACTATGCGCAGATGGCAATATTTTTCATCCAACTGATTAAAAAATTGGAGGTAAAAGTATTGATAAATGAACTACAAACTCAAAGATTACATTTAAGGAAAATGGAAACATCAGATTCACCTAGCTTATTTAAAATTTGGTCTGACCCAGATGTTACTAAATTCATGAACATCTCTAGCTTTACACACGAAGTTCAAGCAGAAGAAATAATTGAAATGTTTAAGGAATTGGCTCAATCTAGCAAAGCTATTCGTTTCTGTATAATTGAAAAAGAATCCAGTGAAATAATTGGCACGTGTGGTTTAAATTCGATAGACTTTGAAAATGAGAAGGCCGAAATAGGTTATGAAATTGCTAAAACCTATTGGGGCAAGGGATATGCTACAGAGGCTATTTACACGTTGATTAATTATGCTCTAGAAACATTAAAAATAAATAGAATTGAAGCCAAAATAGAACCTGCAAATGTAAATTCAATTAACGTTTTAAAAAAATTAAATTTCACATTTGAAGGAACATTAAGACAATACGAAAAATCAAAAGGAAACTTAATAGACATCAATATTTATTCACTATTAAAAACGGATTGAAGTTAAATTTTTCTTACCTATATCTCTCGAGATATAGGTTTTTTTCTCATATTGTTGTCCTATTAGGTGCCCTTATTTTCTATCCTAAGTTACTTCACAGTTTGGTTCTAATACGCCTTAACACTACAATGTTTTTAAAATTTTCATCCAATTATCAATACCTGCATAGGTGTGGATTACTACATTATTTTTATCTATCATGCAATTATGTTCTACTAAAACTTAGACTTATTCCACCAATGTTAACCTTAGATAGCTTTTAGATGTTTTAGTCGTGTGTAAGCTTTGTTTGATTGGATACCCTTATGGGATTCAACCACAATTACACTGTATCTGCTGTAATATCCTTTTTAAAATCTACTTTTGTAATCTCTAATCAGTTTTATGTATCCATTGTAGTCTGTAATTGTTCTTTCTCTAAATCCACTTAACTGCATTTGCTACTACAAGATCTCCATTACCTCTCTAAGTGTTACCTTGTTTTTTAATGGGTTGTTGCTTTACTGCGAGTTGAAATAAGCTAATTTTTGTGCTTACTTCAAAAATACTGTTTGTCTTTGTCACACTGATTCCTCCATATATTTAAGAGGGAAGAATCAGTGTAGGGACAAAAAAAGGATACTTTCACAGTGGTATAATCTGTGTTAGCATCCTTTATCTGTATCAAGCCCTGTCACATCAAAGCTTGAATTGTGTTTAACTGTACGTCCCAGGAGAGATTCGAACTCCCGACCGACGCCTTAGAAGGGCGTTGCTCTATCCAGCTGAGCTACTGAGACAATATTTTCTTTCCTTAATAAAATATTGGAAAGACAATATATATTATCTAATAATAATAGGATAAAGTCAATAGGAATTCAATTTTTTTTATAAAATAATTGGAAAGGAACTCAACTTTATCCTTACTCTATATCGCACTACCTCTAAAATATTGTAAAATTCCCTGCTGAGATTCTGCACCTAATCAAATAATCATTAATCTATTCGACAGTTTCTCTGAATGATTTTCTACCTGAGTATACCTTATTGACATCTACGGTAAGATTACTAATCGAGTTCTCTGTTAACGGTACTTTTCCATCCTTTTGGACCTTTTTCCAAGCCTCTAGATCTTTTCGATACATATATTCTGATAATCGATATATATCCACATCTATATCTAATCCTTCTAGATAAGTTTCTTCAACTTCTTTTTTTATTTGCTTCTTAACAAAAGAACGTACCTCCTTCTCTGTTATTGTACCTTCAAAACCACTTAATAAAGCGTTCATATTTAGTTTAATATCAAATTTTACTTCTTCCCCTTGTATTTTTGGCTCTACATCTATTTTCAGATTATCTATTACAATTGTAACAAATTCATCTTCCCGAGGAACTGTGATTTCACCTCTTTTTGTTTCCTTGGACATCCATTGTAGACCATTAATTTTATCCCCTGTTACAAATCCTTTAAGATCCTTTGGTGTAAGAATACCAATACCGTCAAATTTTGGCAATTTATCTTTTTCTTTATTAGAATTCCATTTGTCATCTATTTTTATATATGGTATGTTCACTTCGTGACTAGGTTCGTTTAAACGGATAACTAGTTTTCGAAAATCTATCGGTTCTATAAAAGACTCTTGCTGATAGGAGTTCATCGGATCTGCAAGCTTAAGTCTGGTCAATGCATTATTGAATAATGGATCGAGCAACAATACATCCTCTACAGAATCTTTCGTTGCATAAATCCACGTTTGGTATCTAATCTCTCGGTATCGTAAAAAAGAGTTTATGATCGTATTAGCTCGCCCTTCTTTTAATGCTTCTTCCGAAAAAACTAAATACGTCATATGTCCCCAAAAAAGCTTTAAATCCATGGATTGGTATAACTCAAAGAAAGCCTCTTCTACGGTGTTACCCTTAGCCCTGCCTACTTCCGCTTGGATAGCATCCTGAATTGGTTGATCCGTTTTAGCAATATTAATAAAATCTACAATTTGAGCATATATCTCATATTTTCCATCTTTGTAATCTATACCAACCCCATAGATATATCGTATTTTGTTTGGCTCATCCGCGTCCCAGCAGCTTGTTAATAAAGGAAGAAGGCAACAGATAATGCAAAATTGTTTAATTCTTCTTTTCATCTTCTGCTCCCCCTAATCGAGTAGAATCCTGCGGATCTAGTGAATTTGGACGGTCCTTATAATCAGTAGCCGGTGGTCTAAATAAAGATTTTTTAATGGTTGCCCAGCTGAGATCTGTGGCAATATTCATATAAGACACACCGAATATTCTAATGTTTGATAAGTAAAGAAGTAAAAGATATAAGGAGACAAAAAATCCAAATAAGCCAAGAAAAGATGTAATAAGAATCATAATGATTCGTACAACACTAACGGCAGTAACAAGGGATTGATTGACTAGTGTAAAAGTAGCGATGGTAGATATAGCAATAACAACAATCATTGCCGGACTTGTCAAACCTGCCCTAATCGCAGCGTCCCCAACTATTATACCTCCAACTACGCTAATGGTTCCCCCTATTACACTTGGTAATCGTAGTCCCGCTTCTCTAAAAAGCTCAAACATGATTAACATTATAAGCATCTCTAGAGCAGAAGGGAGCGGAAGGCCTGTATTATTTTGGACTACTGTTGCCAGTAATTGAAAAGGCATTTGATCCTGGTGGAAAGTAGTTAACGCTAACCAAAAAGCTGGCAAGGCTACACCTACCATAAGACCTACTATTCTCAATAGCCTTTCTGCAGTACTAAAAGCAACTGGATATTCTATATCCTCGCCAGCCTTTAAAAGCAAAAATAAATTTACCGGAGTAATAACAACATAGGAAACTCCATCTACTAATATAAGAAACCTTCCCCTTACTAACGCTTGCATTGCAAAATCTGGCCTTCCTGTATAATCATTTTTCGGAAATACAAGTGATCTCTTGTTCACTCTTTCCATTAATAACTCTCCACCAAAGAGAATATCTACATCAATTTCATTTAACTGCTTTAAAATATCCTGAAGTATTTCCTTGCTGGCAATGTCTTCCATATAGAGTATGGCGACAGTTGTCTTAGACCTTCTGCCTATTTCCATTTTTTCTACGCTTAAGGAATTGGTTGGTAGTCTTTTTCTTATTAAAGCAATATTAACCGAAATATCCTCTATAAAGTTATCTCTTGGTACCTTAATAAGTACTTCCATTCTAGACTCTTCTGGATTTCGGTTGGGCTTCTTTGATATATTACTTGAAAATGTAAGATTTTCATCTTCAAAAAATAGTATTAAATAACCATTAAACAGCTTTGTAATAACCTCTTCCTTCGTGTTTAGTATTTTTAGTTCAGGAATATGAAGTTTCTCTAATATTGTTTTCTCAAGCGGTGTTTGCTCTACCTGTGCACATGTCTCTTGAACTCTTGGGACAATGACTTCATTCAAAAGCTGAAGATTTACCATAGAGTCACAAGTGATAAAATGAACTTTATATTGTCCATAAGTATACAATTGAAAATCTACATCTGCATTCTTTTTAAATAGATTTTTGTATGTTTGAAGATCCAGTGCTTCCTCTGTCGGCTTCACTATGCTTCACTCACTTCCCTACGTTTTTTCTTTTTCTTTTTCTTTTTCTTTTTCTTCTTCTTTTTCTTTTTGTTTTTATTAAATAAAGCTACGATAAACAAGAAAATGGATACTATAAAAAAGAATATGAAAGTTATTATCAGAAAGTAATTACCTTTAAAGTTAAGAAATAAATTGTCACTTATTATGGTTAAAACTAGGCATATTGCGATGAACACTGGAGTAATGATAAACCATACATGCTTAACTTTTTTTATATTAAGCAGCTCAATAGCAATGAATAGGAGAAGTCCCACTCGAATAAATGCTCCTGTCAACCATTGATAAATTGAAAAAAAGTCTAAATGCTCGATAAACTGACCGATTGACACTAAACCCCATTCTTCATAGGCTGGATAGATTTGCTTACCTGCCTCTGTTGGTCCAAACTCTGTAATAGCGCCAAGTAATGGTCCCAAAGTTAGACCCATTAACAAAAACAATATTATGGCAAAATGATACCATTTCATCTTTTCCTTCATATGCTGCTGTAAAAATAGAAGCAGTACCAATTCTACAAATCCGGCCGCAGGATAAACAGTCGCTTTAATCACGGGCTCCCATCCATGTTCCAAAAATGGCCTTAATAATGAATAATCTTTCACTTGAATATTGACGAATGCTACAAAAAAACCTAATACTAATACACCAAATAAAACAATAACATTTAGGATTGCTATAGTTTGAATGTTAGTAGTAGCTAATAGGATGCACAAAACAATATAAATTATTAATAAAACAAGAATTGACGTGGTAGGTAAAAATGTTGTTTTCATCCATTGAATAGCTTCTCGCATCGTTACTGCAGCCAATACGATTAAGAAAATACTTACAACATATCGAAATAGAGTACTCATTTTGGGACCTATCGCTTCTTTTAACCATTGGGTTAACTTTTGCTGACCTATTTGTTTATGAACATAATAAAGTAGAAAAATCCACCCAAATATAATAATCGTTGCTAAAATGACGGACATCCATCCATCTCTACCTCCAATTTTTAAAATGGGAGGTAAAATTGTCACATGATTTTTTAGTCCAATCATGGTCATTGACAAGGCAACAATATGTATAATACTAATCGGTCCGACTCTTTTCATTTTCATACCTTCTAACGTTTTATAATACTTACCAGTTTTGACAACTTTCGAAGTGTTTATAAGGATGAAATGTAAATTTACAAATTAAATTTTTTATAGCAAACTGACTTAAATAATGTTCAATTTAACTCCTCACATATTCACTTTGCTATTGATTTCATGCTTGATGGAAATGAACGCCAGCTTTGCTTAATGTTTTAACTAAAAAAAGAACGTACTCGGAATAGAATCCCGAATACGCCCTTCAATTTAAAAACCAAACTAAGTTCTTTACCTATTTTCGTTGTAAAAACGACGGAAGATATTTTCAAAGTCCTCTTTAATAAATGTTTCTTCACTATAGTCCATAGACTTATAAGTCAGGGGAGAGTCTTTTTTATACTCTGTTATTATTATTGTTTTTCTTGGCCCATCATTGTAATCATGATAGGTTTTAGGTAAATCAAGTGTGACCGGCTCCATAAAAGGAATATGTCCCTTAGCAGACTTCATGAATAGGACTGTCAATTCCTTTTCATAAAAAGCATCAATATATTCTTTTTCTGATACACTCTCTAGATAATCCTCACCAATTACAAGTAATTGAAATGTTTCCTTTATAATATCATTCGTCAATATTTCTTCTACACTGATAGAAGTGTAGGTGACATTATCGTATTCAGGAAGTGACACTTCACCCACCACTCCAATATCAATTGGTTCAGCAGAAATTAAATTCCCTTGTGAGCAACATACAAGCAATATTAAAATAGAAATAATAATAGCATAAAATAAACCCCTCATTTTTTTAGGGATTTTAAAAATATCTCCCATTCTCCCACTCCCTTTATTGGTTTATATTGTAAATTAAATTATATATTATCATGTACTAAATTTTTTATATTTCTTTTAGTTGTCTATTTCATAATATAATCCAAACATAAAGAGCAAGTTGATTTTAGTCAACTTGCTCGTGTACATTCTATTTTATTCAACTATTGAATAATTACCATGCTCAGTAGAGATCACATACTCAGGCTTAGGTGGTTTTCCACCATGCTCTTTAATTTTATTTTTGTGTCCTGCAATATGCTCCGGGCTCTTCTCCCATGCCTTCCATGCTTCTTCAGATTCCCAGCGTATAATCATCACTACTTCTTCCTCACCGCGACGAACATTTTTCACTAACAGCTCACGGCTGATAAAACCTTCACGTTGCTCTATTAAAGAAGGTCCTTGATCTGGTTTTTTCTTGAAACGCTCCAGCACCTTATCTGAATTTCCTTCTGTCACTGTCCACTTGCGAATTTGTACGAACATTGTCATCCCTCCATGATATATTACTATTAAATTTGAAAGTTATTGTTTTGTTTCTAAATCCTGCGATTCTATACCAGTCTCAGACGCCTGACTTTCTTCAACTTCTACTAATTCAAATAACTGTGCAAACTCATCCATTAACATCTCAACCGCCTTCAACTCACCCACTAAAACTGGATTAATTGATTGCAATTCAGGTGTTTCTAACTGTTTCTTCAAAGAAGTAGATTTGGTATTCATCATTTCATAAAAGGCAAGAGCTCTACCTCGTCGAAACGTTTTGGCACCTCTTCTTAAATCATGCTTACCTTCCTGTTCATTTCCTTCTTCGCAACGGCCACCACGTCTACCTCTATGGGATTCATTTTTCATTTAAGAACCTCCAATCGTATACATTTGTATACTAACGTTATTGTATACAAATGTATACGATAAGTCAATTAATTAAAAAAAACTCTCCTGTTTCATAATTTCACCACTACTCATCCTTTTTAAAATTCTCAACTGATTTATTTATCACTCATTCCCTAAATATATAGTTCATTACTAATTATCAGAAATGATGTGGTCGAAAACCTTGGCAATTAAATTGAAATCCATTTCAAGGTAAGAAATACTTTACTTTATGTCCGGTATACTTTACATTTAATGAAATGAATCGCGGGAGGGAAAAAATGGAGGTCAAGAATCGATTAAAAGAACTGAGGGCTAGATCCAACCTTACGCAAAAGGACTTGTCGGAAAAAGTAGGTGTAACACGTCAAACCATTGTCTCACTGGAAAAAGGGACCTATGTCCCTTCGCTGTTATTGGCAATGAATATATCTGAAGTATTTCAGGAGCCGATTGAGAAAATCTTTTATAAGGGGGATGGCAAGTGAAGATTGTTTTATTTGAAAGTATCAGCAAGATCATTGTTATAAGCGTATTTGCATATGCAGTGGCATTTGCGTTTGAAAACATCTGGTTAATGGACGAATTCGAACGGGGTTTGGCAAACGGTGAAATACTTTTAGTTAACGTGAAATTTAGTTTATGGCCATTTATAATCAGCATCTTGTTAATGTTGCTCCACTCCATTCTGTCTGTAAAATTGAAACCAAGAAAACGGGCTGACATCCTTTTGAAATTCGGAGAGTTTCAAGAAGCTGATGAACGGGAGTTGATCATCACCAATAAAGCAACCAAGGCTTCTCATGTTACTTTTACACTGACTGTAATGTCGGCAATGGTAATTATGATACTTTTCACAAGTCACATTTATCTTCATCCTGTATTTCCTATATATTTATTTGCAGGAACAATAGTGGCTTCCAGCATTGCTTATGCTATTACATGGTGTATAGAATATTATAAGTAAAAAAATTGCACTGAGGGTAAACTCAGTGCAATTTTACCATTATATTCCATAATAAAAAAACATTATAGTATTAGAAATCCTCTTCTACAATTTCTTTTACAAATGAAAAGAAAATTTCGCCAAAAACTGCCTCGTTAGTTTAAATAGTAAACCACCATGAAATCTACATTGTTTTAATTAAATATTATCACCTTACTTTTTAACCACAGCACTCACTTGTATTTAACTGATACAAGTACATACCATCAAGATATTACCATCAGGATCTTTAAAGGAAAACTCTTCTAAATCAGGATGAATAATAATTTCAGTTACTATCTCCGCACCCATTTTAGTGACATGGGCAAACGAAACGTTAATGTCAGAAGCACTAAGATTAAAGAGTGGCTGATTTGATGGGATAAATTTATAATTTTCCTCAAAAATATGGTTATCAAGGGTTATTCCAGGGCGTCTGTCACCCATATTTAAAGTATATACAGGTCCTATATGATTCCCCTCTCTTACTTGCAACCCAAGTAATTCACTGTACCATTTTATTGAACGTTCTAAATCCGACACATGAACAAAAATTGTATCAATCCTATTTTCAATTGTTTTAAACAAGTGAGCACCTCCAAAGATTTGATATCAAATAATTCTATATAACTATTAAACAATCCTGCTAGTAAATTTGATAATCAATTCCTGAATGCTAAACATTTCGCTTACATTGTTATGAGGAGTGATAGTACAATTTGTATCCGAAAAGGCTGGTCATAAAGATGTAGAAACGCATTTAATTATTATTTTCTAGTGTTAAAAGAAATGACTAAAAAGGAGGAAAAAAATCTTTAGATACTCCCCTTCCAACACAGACGTAGGCTATAGAATATGTTACAAATATGTAGTATTGGTATTCAAAATACAATAAAATCCTCTAATGTTAAATGAATAGAAAAAACGCTTTAAAATGTTGTTACAACAACATTTTAAAGCGTTTAATCATTTTTAAAACCTATTCAATTACATTTATTACGTCCCAGGAGAGATTCGAACTCCCGACCGACGCCTTAGAAGGGCGTTGCTCTATCCAGCTGAGCTACTGAGACCAAGTACTCCCCCACCACACAGATAGGAAAGACAAGATTTATTATATAATCATAACAAAAAAATGTCAACGGTATTTCAAGAAGTTTTTAAATTAACATTTTCAATCAGTTTATGTTCCGAAGAAAAGAATAGAACTTGCCAAAGGTTTTCTTTCTTTTCTACGATAGAATAACTTTTTTCTTTGCGTCCCCTTGGCTCATGTAGACTTCCAGGATTAACGAACAGGATACCGTTTTGTAACTCTGCACCTAGCATATGAGAATGCCCAAAACAGACTACAGTAGCGCCCACTTCCTGCGCTCTATAACTCAGTGGCAATATTGTAGATTTTACTTGGTGTCGATGTCCATGTACGACCAAAATCTTTTCATTGTCCAAAGTAATGAGTTCCTCTTCGGGAAAGCTAGAATAGTAATCACAATTACCTCCAACAATGAAAATGGATTTCCCCTCAAAGTAAGAGGCATCTAATTCACTGTCTCCACAATGAATTATTGCTTGTACTTCATCTTGATGGACTTGAATTACCTCTTCCATCGTTACAGTATCCTTATGTGTATCACTCATAATCAATATTTTCAAGAAAATTCACCACCTTATAATAAAGCGGTTAATTTGGATTGTAATTGCTTGATAGCATTTCCTCGGTGAGAAATTGCTCCTTTTTCTTCAGCTGAAAGCTCGGCCATCATTTTATTCTCGGATGGAACAAAGAATACAGGGTCGTATCCGAATCCGTTGTTTCCTTTTCTCTCTTGAGCAATGGCACCTTCGCATGTTCCTCTAACAGTAAAAGGTTCCATAGTTGGTGATGCTACAGCAATCACGCAAACGAAGCGGGCTGTTCTTTCGGATTCTTTTGTGTCTCTAAGCTCTTCTAGCAGTTTTGTAATGTTTGCCTCGTCGCTCTTCTCTTCCCCAGCATAACGAGCAGAATAGATGCCTGGACGCCCATCCAGTGCATCTACCTCCAGCCCACTGTCATCTGCAATGACGATTGACTGTAAATGTTCAGCCAAGGCAGTAGCTTTTAAAAGTGCATTTTCTTCAAATGTAGTTCCTGTTTCTTCTACATCCATGTCCTCTGCAACGTCATGTAAAGTCAGAACTTCATACCCTAATGGGTTGAATAATGCTTCAAAATCCTTTGCTTTTCCTTTATTTTTTGTTGCAATAATAATTTTTTTCATTCGGTTATCAATCCTTTCTCTCCAATTTTAGATGCAAGGTCTCCTAATGCAGATCGTTGGATATCCATTAATTGTTGAATACCTATTTCTCCAAATTCAAGAAGCTCTAACAGTTCTTTTTTCGAGAAGGTTGCTTCTTCTCCGGTGCCTTGTAATTCCACATACTCACCGCCGCTAGTTTGAACAATATTCATATCAACAGATGCTGAAGAGTCTTCCACATAATTCAAATCAAGAACGACACCAATCTCATCGACGATTCCTACACTTGTTGCAGCTAAGAATTCTACGACCGGGAACTTAGCCAGCTGCTTTTGTTCATAAAGTTTTCCTAATGCAATCGTTAAAGCAACGAATGCTCCAGTTATACTTGCAGTTCTAGTTCCACCATCCGCTTGAATTACATCACAATCTACCCAAATTGTTTTTTCGCCTATTACTTCTAGGTCCACTACAGAGCGCAATGCTCGTCCAATTAGACGTTGTATCTCCATTGTACGACCTGTAACCTTCCCTTTGGATGATTCACGCTGAGTGCGTGATTCTGTTGCACGTGGCAGCATAGAATATTCTGCAGTGATCCAGCCCTTGCCTTGTCCTCTTAAAAAAGGTGGTACTCGATCTTCTATTGTTGCATTACAAATTACCTTTGTATTACCAACCGTTATCAATACTGAGCCCTCTGGATGCATTAAATAATTTGTTTCAATCGTTACATTTCTAAGCTGTTTTGGTTCTCTTCCATCAAATCTAATCATATTTTTCTCCTTTTTCTCACCTGAGCAAAAGAAAACCCCGCTATTTGAGGATTCTCCTAACAGGGTCAATTAAATGAAATTGTTCTAACATCTGCGTTCGACATTTCTAACCACTTTTCTACAATCGTTTTAAAGATAGGAACAGATCCGGTTGTATAGAAAATCGGTTCCTTCGCTTCTTTAATAGGGTTCTGTAAATGATGATACTCTAAGTACTCCAGTACATCCTGGGCAGTTTCTTCTGCTGAGGAGAGAACATGCACGTTCTTTCCAACAACACTCTCGATATGTTTTTGTAGTAAGGGATAGTGTGTGCAACCAAGGATTACTGTATCAAAATGCTCTGATTTTAAGGGCTCTAAAGCCTCTATAACCATTTTGTGAGCAAAATCACCCTCATATTCATTACTTTCTACAATTGGCACAAAAGTAGGGCAAGCAAGGGGAATTACCTTACTTGATGTATTTAAGGCAGCAATCGCCTCTTCATACGCCCCACTTTTAATAGTACCGCTTGTACCTAAGACTACGATTTCGTTTTTTTTAGTTGCCTTAATAGCTGCTCTTGCACCTGGGAAAATAACGCCAATTACAGGAAATGGCATTTTTTTACTTAGTGAATTAAGAGCCACTGCTGTCGCAGTATTACATGCTATCACGAGCATTTTTATATTCATTTTAGACAAGGCAATTGCCATTTGCCATGTGAATTTACGAACTTCACTGCCAGTTCTAGGTCCATAAGGACATCTAGCTGTATCACCTATATAAATAATTTCTTCGTTGGGAAGTAGTCGCATAATTTCTTTTGCAACTGTCAATCCTCCCACACCAGAGTCTATCACACCGATTGGGGCTTTCACGTCAATTCCTCAGTTCTTTTTCATCTCTTGATGTAATTTTGCTAATAAAGTTGATAATGCTGTTGCTTCGTCTTGATCAAATTGTTTTAGCACGTCTTTTAAATACTGCTGTCGTTTGTCAATTACTTCTTCGATGATTCGTTCGCCTTCTTTTAATAAATGTATCCGTACGACACGACGATCTTGCTCGTCTCTTACTCGCTGGACCAATTCGCTCTTCTCCATACGGTCAATTAAATCCGTTGTGGTACTAAAAGCTAAATACATTTTATTAGATAAATCCCCGATTGTCATGTCTCCAATTTCAAAAAGCCATTGAAGTGCCACAAATTGGGGAGGCGTTATCGTATAAGAATTAAGGATTTGTCGCCCTCTCTGTTTGATAATCCCTGATATATGCCGAAGCTCTTTTTCTAAAAAAGCAACATCTTCGTGATTTAACTCAACTTGATTTTTTTCTTCTGCCATTAATAACTTCACTCCTCAAAACAATGCGTCCTACTTATTATTGTGACTTGTTCTGAGGAAAATGGCAAGGATTCAAATCAATTCAATGATAATTCTCCAAGTCTTAATAGTTCAACAATTGCTTGTGATCTACCTGATACACCTAATTTTTGTATCGTATTAGATATATGGTTGCGAACTGTTTTTTCACTAATAGACAGCTGAATTGAAATGTCTTTTGTAGAATTATCTTCTACTAATAACTGAAATATTTGACGCTCTCTGCTCGTCAATATTGATCGTTGCTGATTACCATCGTACAATGCCATAGCCCCCTATCCACTCTCCTACTAACGTATGTAGCAAGGGGATGGTAGGTGACGGCTAGCTGATACTCTTTTGAAAAACTTCTCTTTCCTCTTCCGTCCATTTTGCAGCTTTTCCAGTTCTTTTATCAATTTGGACGATAGAGCCTCTACCTGTGAATACGATTTCCCCTTTTACATTCTTTGCCATGTAATGGATATCAACTGATGATCCCCCAACGGAATTAGCTTTTACATAAATCCGAAGCTTCTCATCAAAAAAGACTTGCTTCTGGTAATCGCATTGTAAATCGGCAACAACTGGTATCTTATCCCCTTTAGGATTTAGCCAGTCATTCATAAGCATTATATTTTTGAAGTATTCAATACGCGCGTATTCGAAGTATGCAAAAGTAACCGTATTATTTAAATGTCCGTACATATCCGTTTCTGAAAACCGTACACTCACCTCTGAGTAAAATGAAAATTCCTTTTCCCATGCTTCTAAGTTTTCTATGTATGCTGCTCTCATCTAATAATCCCCTTTATAAAATAGTTAGCCTATATCCATTAAATGAATAGCCATTCATTTAATTATATCAGAAAATTAAAAATCTAACTAATGCTTAGAAGAAAAATTTTAAAATGTTACAGCTATTTAGCTACTCCAATCATAAATAGTACTATCCGGTTATAAAATTTCGCGAACGGTCATAAATTTTTCTATCCGGTCATAAACAACTCGCCGCTCATTACTCACGGTAATCTAAGATTTTCCCCATAAGAAAAAGCCTAGAATCTTAAATTCTAGGCTTTTTCTATCTATATTAGTCAACCATATTGTCGCTTCCGAAGAAGTTTTTGAACATTTGAACTGTAGTATCACGGTTCAATGCAGCGATAGAAGTTGTAAGTGGAATACCTTTTGGACAAGCAACAACACAGTTTTGTGCGTTACCACAGTTTGCAAGGCCTCCGTCTCCCATAATTGCATTCAAACGCTCGTCCTTATTCATAGCTCCAGTTGGATGAGCATTGAACAAGCGAACTTGTGATAGTGGTGCTGGCCCGATAAATGAAGCATTATCATTTACGTTTGGACAAGCCTCTAAACATACACCACAAGTCATACACTTAGATAATTCGTAAGCCCATTGACGTTTACGTTCAGGCATACGTGGACCCTCTCCAAGGTCATAAGAACCATCAATTGGAACCCATGCTTTTACTTTTTTCAAAGCATCGAACATGCGGCTTCTATCTACTTGAAGGTCACGTACAACAGGGAAAGTACTCATAGGTGCTAATTTGATTGGTTGAGTCAATTGGTCAATAAGTGTTGAACAAGATTGACGTGGACGACCGTTAATAACCATAGAACATGCTCCACAAACTTCCTCTAAGCAGTTCATGTCCCAAGTTACTGGAGTAGTAGCCTTACCATCTGTGTTCACTGGTCTTTGACGAATTTCCATTAAAGCGGAAATTACGTTCATATTTGGACGCCAATTAACTTCGAATTTTTCCCAGTAGGGATCAGATTCAGGAGTATCTTGACGGTATACTTCTATTTGAACTTTTTTGGTTTCAGTTGCCGTCACCATAATTAGTTTGCTCCTTTCGTTGATGAGTAATCACGTTTACGAGGAGCAACAAGTGATACATCAATTTCTTCATAATGAATTATTGGAGCCCCTGTAGCTGGGTCAAACTTAGCCATAGTAGTTTTCATGAATTCTTCGTCATTACGTTCTGGGAAATCAGGTTTGTAATGTGCTCCACGGCTTTCATTACGTTGAAGTGCTCCTAACGTGATAACACGTGCTAAGTATAACATATTTTTCAATTGACGCGTAAATGAGGCACCTTGGTTAGACCAACGTTGCGTATCATCCATGTTAATATTTTCGTATCTTTCCATTAACTCTTGGATTTTCTTATCAGTTTCTTCTAGCTTGTCATTATAACGTACTACTGTTACGTTATCGGTCATCCACTCGCCTAGTTCTTTATGAATTAGGTAAGCGTTTTCTGTACCTTTCATAGCTAGTGTTTGATCCCACTTCTCTTGCTCAAGTTTTACTTCATTTTCATAAATTGAAGCATCCAAGTCTTCTGCATGAGTTGCAAGGCCTTTCATGTATTTAACTGCATTAGGCCCAGCTACGCTTCCGCCAAATACAGCAGAAAGTAATGAGTTAGCTCCTAAACGGTTAGCTCCATGTTGAGAATAGTCACATTCACCAGCAGCGAATAGACCAGGAATGTTAGTCATTTGATCGTAATCTACCCATAATCCACCCATTGAATAGTGAACTGCTGGGAAAATTTTCATAGGAACTTTACGAGGATCGTCCCCAGTAAATTTCTCATAGATTTCAATAATTCCACCAAGTTTAACGTCTAATTCATGTGGGTCCTTATGTGAAAGATCTAGATAAACCATGTTTTCACCATTAATACCTAATTTTTGGTTTACACAAACATCAAAGATTTCACGAGTCGCAATATCACGTGGTACTAGGTTACCATATGCAGGATATTTCTCTTCTAGGAAGTACCATGGTTTGCCGTCTTTGTATGTCCAGATACGTCCACCCTCACCACGAGCTGATTCTGACATCAGACGTAGTTTATCATCTCCAGGGATTGCAGTTGGGTGAATTTGAATGAATTCCCCGTTTGCATAGTAAGCTCCTTGTTGATATACGATACTTGCTGCAGAGCCTGTATTAATAATAGAGTTAGTTGTTTTACCGAAGATGATCCCAGGTCCACCTGTTGCCATGATTACTGCATCTCCACGGAAAGCACGGATTTCAGATGAGTTAAGGTTTTGCGCTTTAATACCGCGACAAGTACCTTCATGGTCTTTTATAATACCCAGGAATTCCCAGCCTTCGTACTTCGTTACTAATCCTTCTACTTCATAACGACGAACTTGCTCATCAAGCGCATAAAGTAATTGTTGACCAGTTGTTGCACCAGCAAATGCTGTACGGTGCATTAAAGTTCCTCCAAAACGACGGAAGTCCAATAAGCCCTCTGGCGTACGGTTGAACATAACACCCATACGGTCAAATAAATGGATGATTCCTGGAGCGGCATCAGCCATTGCCTTAACTGGGGGTTGGTTTGCTAAAAAGTCTCCACCATATACAGTATCATCTAAATGCACTGCAGGTGAATCCCCTTCACCTTTTGTATTTACAGCTCCGTTAATACCGCCTTGAGCACAAACAGAGTGTGAGCGTTTAACAGGAACTAATGAGAATAGATCTACTTGTGTGCCTTCTTCAGCAGCTTTCATTGTTGCCATTAAGCCAGCTAATCCACCGCCGACAACAATAAGTTTACTTTTTGCCATGCTATTTCACTCCTTAAATTTATAGTAGCTTAGGTGTAGAAGGGTCTTATACGAATGCTAAAAGTGCTTGTACACCAACTACAGATAACGCTAAGAAGATTACTAATGTTACATAAGTTGAAATTCTTTGAGATTTTGGTGATTGTGTAATTCCCCAGCTTATAAGGAATGACCAAATACCGTTAGCTAAGTGGAATGTAGCTGAAACTACCCCAACAATATAAAACGCTAACATCCAAGGATTCGATAAGATTTCATTCATCATATTGAAGTTAACTTCTTTTGCACCAATTGCTTTTTGGAAACGTGTTTCAAAAATGTGCCATGCAATAAACACCACTAGGAAAATACCTGTGAATCGTTGTAAAATAAATAACCAGTTTCTTAATGTGCCATATCTATTTGGATTATACTTAACAGTAAATGCAATATAGATACCATAAAATGCATGGAATAATAAAGGAATATAAATTACGAAAATTTCCAGCAATAGCACAAATGGAAGGCTTTCCATAAAATGAGTAGCTTTGTTAAAAGCCTCTTCTCCTCTTGTAGCAAAATGGTTAACTACTAAATGTTGCGTCAAAAATAATCCGACTGGAATAATCCCTAGTAAAGAATGTAATCGACGCATGTAAAATTCGCGATCTTTCGACAAAACAGTAACCCCCCTCAGATTTCCAATTAGCGATGATTAAATTATTGTAATAGAACAATAAATCATCACATGTTCACACCTTCTTGTTACGAATTTATGACATATCCATTGTACTCTCATCATTTTGGAGCGTCAAGGTATGTTTCTTTATTTTATTCATCTTTCAGACACATTTCCCTATAATGATTAGATTAACTTTTCACAAAGTATTCCATCCCCGAGAAAAATTTTATGTTAAAATAGATTCATAGTTTTTTATTTACATTTTCTTTTAGAAAGAAGGGTTGCTACTTGAATGAAAAAGAACATTCACATGTAACTTCCTTTGGATACGAAATAATAAGAGATCACGTGCTTGCTTCTATTCTCGGAAAACATGAAAAAGATATTTTATACTGGGCAGGTAAAGACCTCGCTCGTAAATTTCCTCTCTATTCAATGGAAGAAGCCATCTCTTTCTTCCAAGAAGCTGGTTGGGGAAAGCTTGAATTAGAAAAAACTTCGAAGGATTCTGCTCATTACATATTAGAAACCTTTAATTTGCCTCAAAGTGGGATTAACAGAAGTCATAGACTAGAGGCAGGTTTTCTTGCGGAGCAGCAACAAAAAATTGGCGGCTATGAGACCGAGTGCTATGATGAGCTTGTCAAAAAAACTGGAATGGTCACTTTTCATATAAAATGGGATTTAAAAAGTTCGCGATAAAACAGCATGTATACAAAAAAGAGGATTGTAGGTAAAACGACAATCCTCTTTAAATATAGAATTATCGGCTGATAGCCAATTCAAATTCATTATGCAAGGCATTAGCAGCTTGGATCATATTCCCCTGAGGTACTACTACAGAAACTTTAATCTCTGAGGTGCTTACCATTTTGACAGGTATGTTCTCCTTACTAAGACGGTCAAACATTTGGGCAGCAACACCTGGATTAGATACCATTCCCGATCCTACTATCGATACTTTAGCTAGGCCAACCTCAAAATCAGCAAAAGTAAAACCTAATGTTTTTTTATTTGTTTCTAAAACCTCAATTGCTTCTGAAAGTGATTCCTTTTTGATAGAGAACGAAACTGTTGGCTTAATGCCCTCAACGATTGATTGGACAATAATGTCTACGTCTATATTATTATTAGCGAGTGTAGTGAAAATGGAAGCTAGCGAACCATTAAAAGGCACTTCATACTCTATAGTCAAACGTACTATATCTGATTCAAACGCTACCCCACGTACTACTAAATTATTTTCCACATCTACTTCCTCCTTTAAAATTGTTCCTTCTGTTTCTTCATAGCTTGATCGTACTCTAAGTGGTATTTTATAGTTTTTTGCAAACTCCACTGCTCGGGGGTGCAACACTCCAGCGCCTAAATTGGCTAACTCTAACATCTCATCATATTCCAACTGCTCTAGTTTTCTAGCATCTAATATATAACGAGGATCTGAAGTATAAATGCCATCTACGTCTGTGTAAATATCACATATTTCTGCATCTATCGCAGCTGCAACAGCGACGGCAGTAGTATCTGATCCTCCTCTTCCTAAGGTAGTGATTTCCCCCTCCAAAGAAATCCCTTGAAATCCTGCGACAATTACTACTTGGTTACCATCAAGATATTCATTTATCTTGTTGCCATCTAGTTGACTGATCTTCGCATTTCTATGTACATCGTCTGTTTGGATGCCTGCTTGCCAACCTGTGAGAGATAGGGCTTCCACACCAAGTGAGTTCAATTGTATTGCAAGCAAGGACATCGTCACTTGTTCCCCTGTTGACAACAACATATCCATCTCTCTTTTTACAGGACTATCGGTGATTTTACTTGCCAACAAATTTAAATCATCAGTTGTTTTACCCATTGCAGAAACAACTACTACAATATCGTGGCCTTTTTCTTTTTCATTTTGAATCCTTTTTGCGACATTCGTTATTTTGTCGAGAGTGCCTACAGAAGTTCCGCCAAATTTCATAACAATTTTACTCATTAACCTATCTCCCCTTTTGTCTCTGTCGGGATACAATAAAAAAAGCTTTCCACAAGATTGCGGAAAGCTAACTCTTCTCATACACGGTCAAAAAACAATTGCCCATGTGAGATAGCCCTCCAGAATATATATTCTGACAATCCTGCATCTCTTAAATACAGAACCAACATAGAAAAGGAAAAGCTTTTCTATATTTCGGCGAACAACCCTTTCCTAACCCCTCAATGGATCTTTCATCCTCATGATTAGTACTATTGCAATTCGCACCTCTATCTTCACTGTTTGAATAGTGAATATTAAATTGTTTTAAAGATAACATAAGATTATTCAGAAGACAATAAATTTTTCCGAAAATGAGCAATTAGATTATCTGCTAATTTACTAGGAAGCCCAGATTCGATTAACTCTTCCCTAGATGCAGCTTGCATTCGTTTGACGGAGCCAAAATGCTTGAGTAGTAGTTTTTTTCGCTTTGGTCCGATTCCTTCTATTCCATCTAATGAAGAAGCAATCGTATGCTTCCCTCTTTGTTGACGATGGAATGTGATAGCAAAACGATGGACCTCATCTTGAATCCTTTGTAATAAATAGAATGCCTCGCTAGTCCGCTTCATAGGTATAATCATTAAGGGATCACCATAAAGCAAAGAAGAAGTTTGGTGTTTCGTATCCTTGGCTAGTCCTGCAATAGGTATATCTAAGCCCAATTCATCTTCAATAATTTCGCGAGCAGCCTCTATTTGTCCTTTACCACCATCAATAATGATAAGGTCAGGAAGTGGCAGTCTTTCTTTTAGTACTCTTGTGTATCTTCTTCGAACAACCTCGCGCATCGCTCCATAGTCATCATGCTTGGCTGCTGTTCTAGTTTTATATTTACGATAATCTTTTTTATATGCTCTGCCATCAACAAAAACTACCATGGCTGAAACTGCATCTGTCCCATGGATATGTGAATTATCAAATGCTTCGATTCTGCTTGGCATGCTAATTCCCATCAATTGACCTAATTCCTCTACAGCCCCAACTGTCCGCTCCTCTTGACGTTCGATTAAGTGAAATTTTTCTTTCAATGCAATTGAAGCATTTTTTTGAGCCAGATCTACTAAGTTCTTTTTTGCTCCCTTTTGTGGAATAATGACCTTCATTTGCAGCAGCTCAGACGCCAAATCCAAATCGGTAGTATTTGGGACGAATATTTCCTTTGGCTTGATGTGTTCAGGTTTGGCATAAAACTGGCCTAGAAACGTAAGAAACTCTTCCTCCGGGTCACGATACATCGGGAATAGCGACACATCTCTTTCTATCAGTTTACCTTGGCGCACAAAAAAGACTTGGACGCACATCCACCCTTTGTCTACTGAATATCCGAAAATATCACGGTTCGTGAAATCATTCATCGTCATTTTTTGTTTTTCCATAACTTGATCAATGTGGGCAATTTGATCGCGGTATTCTTTAGCTCGTTCAAACTCAAGCTGTTCCGCTGCAGCATTCATTTTTTCTGTCAGTTCTTTCTTGACCTTACCATGTCCACCATTAAGGAAACTAGAGATTTCGTGAATTATTTCTGTGTATGTTGGTTCATCAATTTCCTTTACACATGGAGCTAAGCACTGACCAATATGATAGTAAAGACAAACTTGACTAGGTAGCTTTTGACACTTTCTTAATGGATATAGTCTATCCAGCAGCTTTTTCGTTTCATGGGCAGAATGGGAGTTTGGATAGGGTCCAAAATATTTCCCTTTGTCCTTTTTTACTTGTCTTGTAATAATTAGCTTTGGGTTCTTTTCCCCTGTAATTTTTATATATGGGTACGTCTTATCGTCCTTAAGCATGATATTGTATTTTGGATCATGCTTTTTGATCAAATGGAGCTCCAAGATCAATGCCTCTAGCTCAGACGATGTAACGATATATTCGAAGTCCACTATCTCTTGTACTAATCTTTGAGTTTTTCCATCATGTGAACCGGTAAAATAAGATCTTACACGATTTTTTAATACTTTTGCTTTTCCTACATATATAATAGTGCCTTGCCGATCCTTCATCAAATAACAGCCCGGTTGATCTGGTAGGATTGCACATTTCTGTTGAATTAGTTCGTTCATCTCATCACCTGTTTAAAAAAACCGGGCGCCTTAGAGGACCCGGTTTTTATTATTATGCGTTTTTCTCAACGAATTGAACTAGTGCTTCTTTTGGTTGGAAACCAACAGCTTTGTCTACTGGCTGACCATCTTTAAATAACACTAATGTTGGGATTGACATGATACCGAATTGACTTGCAGTCGCTTGGTTCTCATCTACGTCAACTTTAACGATTTTAACTTTCTCGCTCATTTCAGCATCCATTTCTTCTAGAACTGGAGCAATCATTTTACATGGTCCGCACCATGTTGCCCAAAAATCTACTAATACTAATCCTTTTTCAACTTCTTGTGAGAAGGTTTGATCTGTTCCATGAACAATTGCCATATATAATTCCTCCTTTATTAACTCTAAATAGATTATAGCAGACAAAAAATGCTTCATCTACAATTTAGCTTACACACGTAAATTTCATTTATTCACACAAAAACTCGGCCCAAAAAGAGCCGAGCATTTTTTATGCATTCACTTTAAGCTTTTTGAATTCTTCTGTTAGCATCGGGATAACTTCAAACAAGTCTCCGACAATTCCATAGTCAGCGACTTTAAAGATATTAGCTTCTGGATCCTTGTTAATCGCCACAATAATTTTAGAGTTAGACATACCTGCTAAATGCTGAATTGCTCCAGAAATACCAGCCGCGATATAAAGGTCAGGAGTTACAACCTTACCAGTTTGGCCGATTTGTAGTGAATAATCACAGTAGTCAGCATCACAAGCTCCACGAGAAGCTCCAACTGCTCCACCTAACACGTTCGCAAGCTCTTTTAATGGTGCAAATCCTTCCTCACTCTTCACTCCACGTCCACCCGCGATAACAACCTTCGCCTCTGATAAGTCTACGCCTTCCGTAGATTTACGTACTACTTCTTTAATGATTGTGCGTAGATTTGTGATGTCAACTGATAGAGAAGAAACGTCACATGATTTGCTATCGTCTTTTACAAGTGGTGCGATGTTGTTTGGACGAATTGTGATGAACTTAATACCTTCTTTAACTTTAACTTTTTCAAAAGCTTTACCAGAATAGATTGGACGAATATATACTGCATCTTCCCCTTCTCCTTCGATAGCTGTTACATCGGAAATTAGACCGATTTGTAATTTACTAGCGATTTTAGGAGATAGATCTTTTCCAAGAGCTGTATGACCAAATACAATTGCTTCGGGGTTTTCTTGATCGATTACGGCCATAAAAGCTTGACCATAGCCATCAGAAGTATATTGTTTCAAGTGTGGATGCTCTACAGTAATCACACGGTCTGCACCGTATTTTCCTAGCTCAGCAGCTAAATCTTGAACTGCATCTCCTAGTAATACTGCTACTACTTCCCCACCGTCAGAAATTTGCTTTGCTGCAGCGATTGATTCATATGATACATTACGAAGTGCACCTTCACGTGCTTCCCCTAAAACTAATACTTTTTTAGACATGATTTGTTCCTCCCATTTAATAAATGATTCGAACCCTCTTTACTTAACAAGACAGTTCATAGATTACTAGAAACTTAACCGTAAAAGTTATACTACTTTCGCTTCTGAATGAAGTAGGCTCACTAGCTCTTTTACTTGATCAGCTAGTTCTCCCTCTAAAACTTTTCCAGCTTCCTTTTTAGGAGGTAAGTAAATTTCTATTGTTTCTGTTTTTGCCTCTATGTCATCTTCATCAATATCAAGGTCATCTAATTCTAGTTCTTCTAAAGGTTTTTTCTTAGCCTTCATTATTCCCGGTAAAGAAGGATAGCGTGGCTCATTTAAACCTTGCTGTGCAGTAACTAAAAGAGGTAAAGATGCTTCTAAAATTTCTGTGTCCCCTTCAACGTCACGTTTGATCGTAGCAGTTGTTCCATCGATTTCTAGGTTAGTAATAGTAGTTACATAGTTTATACCTAACAATTCTGCAACGCGTGGTCCAACTTGACCTGAACCGCCATCGATCGCAACGTTTCCAGCTAAGATTAAATCTACATCCTTGTCTTTTAAGTATTCGGAAATTATATGAGCCGCAGTGAATTGGTCCATTTCTTCAACATCATCTTCTGTATTGATCAGAACTGCTTTGTCAGCACCCATTGCTAAAGCTGTACGTAGTTGTTTTTCAGCATCCTCGCCACCCATTGTAATGACTGTAACTTCACCACCGTGTGCGTCGCGAACTTGGATAGCTTCCTCGATTGCATACTCATCGTATGGGTTGATGATGAACTCAGCACCATCCTCTTGAATTTTTCCACCACTTACAACAATTTTCTCCTCTGTATCGAACGTGCGTTTAACTAGAACATAAATATTCATGTTGAAGTCCTCCCAATATTGTTATTTACCTTTAAAGACAGGCTGTCTTTTTTCAATAAATGCTGAAATACCTTCTTTGGCATCCTCTGAAACAAATACTGTTCCAAAAGCGTTTGCTTCTGCTTTTACCCCTTCGTGATAAGATGAAGTCTTCACAAATTGAAGCATTTCCAAAGCAGCCTTCACGGCAACAGGGCTTTTCGTAGCAATTTTGTTTGCTAGCTCCCCTGCTTTTTCAAACAATTCTTCCTCTGGATAAGCATGATTAGCTAGCCCAAATGCTGCCGCATCCTTTCCACTGATTGGTTCACTTGTTAGTAGCATTTCTGCCGCCTTAGCAAACCCTACATATCGTGGAAGGCGTTGGGTACCAGCGAATCCTGGTATTAAACCTAACTGTAGCTCTGGCAAACCAAGTTTAGCATTTTCAGCGACCAATCGAATATGACAGCTCATGGCCAACTCAAGTCCCCCACCAAGTGCTGCACCATGAATGGCTGCAATCACCGGTTTTGGAAATGTTTCGACTCTTTCGAATATAGTTTGTCCGCTAGAAGCTAGCTTCGAGAACTCCTCTCCAGAAGTCACAGTGGTAAATTCTTTAATGTCTGCTCCTGCAGAAAAGAATCGACCTTCCCCTTTTAGAAGGATAACACGAACATTTTCATCGTGCTCCACCTCATCTAGCAAGCTATTAACCTCTAAAATAACACCCCTAGCTAATGCATTTGCAGGAGGACGATTCAGCGTAACGGTTGCTACATGATTTTCGACATTCCATGACAAAAACTCCATCTACCCACATCCCTTTTAGGTTGTTATACCTTTTAGTAATAGACGATGTACTTTTTCTGTTAGTCCGACTAAGTCATATTTATACTCATTCATCACCCAGGAAGTAGTCGTCTCATCAATTGTACCAAAAACCATTTGTCTTGCTAAGCGAATATCTACAGAATTTTCGAATTCCTCGTTTTCAATACCTTCTTTTAAGATAGTGTCGAGTAATGTCAAATAATTTTTTAAGATAGCATTTATTCGCAAACGTAACGCTAGGTTAGATTGACGTAGCTCCAATTGAGTTACAGTTGCTAGATGCCTATTACTAGCAAGCACCTTAAAATGATTTTCGATCATTTTATACAACTTATCAGAAGCACTGATATTCTCTTTTAAAATTTCCTTCAAGTTATCCGCAAAAACTTCCATTTTTTCTTCAAAAACCGATATTAAAATATCTTCCTTGTTTTTGAAGTACAAATAGATTGTTCCATCTGCAACGCCAGCTTGTTTAGCTATTTTAGAAACCTGAGACTGATGGTATCCATTCTCTGCTATAACAATGATTGCAGCGTCAATAATTTGCTTATACTTAGGTTTGTCTTTCTTCAATGAATTCACCACCAAAAAATAAAAATATGAATGATGATTCATTCATATTTTTATTTTATATTCAATTTTTTATATTGTCAATAAACAATTAACTCTGTACTGCCACCTGCTTCAATTTTTCTCTTTCTTCGTCTATCAGGTTTCTTCTTAATATTTTTCCGATAGCTGTTTTTGGAAGCTCTTTCCTAAATTCATAAATCCTTGGAACTTTAAATGATGCGAGATTTTCGCGACAATGTGTATTAAGCTCTTCCTCAGTTGCAGTCATTCCCTCTTTTACAACTATATAGGCTTTTACAGTCTCGCCACGATATGGATCAGGTACACCTGCAACTACACATTCCTGTACTGCAGGATGTTCGTAAAGAACCTCCTCCACATCACGAGGATAAATATTATAACCACCAGCAATAATAAGATCTTTTTTACGGTCTACAATATAAAAGAAACCGTTTTCATCCATGTACCCTAAATCACCTGTTAGCAACCAACCATCTCTCATCGTCATATCAGTATCCTCTTGACGATTCCAATAGCCTTTCATTACCTGTGGTCCCTTTACAGCGATTTCTCCTATTTCACCATAAGGTAATGGGTCCGTGGATTCTGGTCCAAAAATAGTTGCTTCCGTATCAGGCCAAGGAACACCGATGGAACCTTTTACTCGATCTGCACTATAGATTAAATTAGCATGTGTTACTGGAGAAGTTTCAGTTAAGCCATAGCCTTCTACCAGTCTTCCACCTGTAACTTTTTCAAATTTTTCCTGAACTTCTGCTGGTAGAGGTGCCGAGCCACTTAAACAAGCTACGATAGAGGATAAATCATATTTTTTTACATCTGGATGATTTAAAATCCCTATATACATAGTTGGTGCACCAGGAAACAATGTAGGTTTTTGTTTATCAATTGTTTTTAAAGCAGTTTCTACATCAAACTTAGGTAATAATACCATACGATTTCCTTGCATAACAGAGAAAATCATAACAGTAGTCATTCCATACACATGAAAGAAAGGTAAAATTCCTAAAATTGACTCTTCACCTTCACGACATTCATGCAACCAAGCACCGCACATCGAAGCGTTTGCAATCAAATTTTTATGTGTGAGCATAACTCCTTTAGGAAAGCCAGTCGTACCACCTGTGTATTGTAGAAGAGCTATATCTTCATTAAAATCAAATGGTAAAGAAATCGAATCCATCTTTCCAACCTTCATAATTTCAGTAAATAGATGGTTCATCCCCCGATGCTCTACTTTTACACTAAATCCATATTGCTTCTTCTGAATAAAAGGATAAATGAGGTTTTTAGGAAAAGGTAAGTAATCCTTAATCCCTGTAATAATTAAGTTTTCCAAATTTGTTTCTTTAATAACCTTAGTTATTCGAGGGTAAAGAATATCCATAGCCAAAATAATTTTAGCTCCTGAATCCTTTAATTGATAAGCTACCTCACGTTCGGTGTATAGAGGATTTGTTTGAACGACAATACCTCCAGCATACAGAATCCCGTAATAACCTATAACCCCTTGTGGACAGTTCGGTAGCATGATTGCTACTCTTTCGCCACTTTGCAGACCTAATGACTGCAAATAATTCGCAAACTTCATTGATGATTCATATAGCTCTTTGTAAGTTACATCTCTCCCCATGAAATGTATAGCTATCTTCATTGGAAATTTCTTGTACGCTCTCGTAAGATACTCTTGGACGGGAATAGATTCATAGTCAAGCCTGTGTGGAACTTCCGGCGGATAGTGAGAAAGCCATGGTTTTTCAATCATTTGTTTGCCCCCTTTGTACGATTTTAATAGAGTGAATATTCCTATTTTTTATTATAGATAAAAATGAATGACAATTCAATTCATAAAACAAGAAAAATATTAGCGCTTGTGCCTGCCCTGACATGCAAAAGGGAGAAAGCGAGAAAGCGGTTACACAATTATCATAGCTTTTATCCATTTGACCACGCAGGACAAGGCAGTAGTAGTTTGATAAATAATTGGAAAAGGAAGCATTTACTTTCTTTTCCTAAAAAAAAGAGACCGCAATAATCCGCTAATTCATTAATTTGAATTACACACGCATTATTACAGCCTCGTTTAGGGTTTAAATTAGTTCTATGAATTTTTTACTATATATATTATGCCGATTGCTAGAAAAAATATTCCAACTACAATCAATATTTTCGACAATTTTTCCATCTTTATCTCTCCTAATTAAATACTCGCACCAATTACAAATGATAATCCAACGGAAATAATTAACGAGATAAATCCAACAGAGCGATTATCATTTTCTATTTCTTTATCGACATTAAAACTTGGAGTTAAAAACTCGAAAAGCCAATAAGCTACAATTAGTAATGCAAAGCCATATAATCCCCAGCCTATCATCTCAAAAAGGGAATTATGCTCTTCAATGGAGTATTTAAAAATATTACACACACCAAATATTTTCCCACCAGTAGCTAATGCCACTGCAACATTTCCATTTTTAATTTCCTGCCAGTTTTTATATTTGGTCACTATTTCAAACAAAACCATGGAAACAATTAAACATAAAACAACGACACTAAAATAACCTGCAGATTCTACTAATGGATTTGACCAAAAACTACCTAGCAGCATGATATAGCCCCTCTCAAACTTTTCTTTCTATACGGATGGGTAGTTGAAAAGTTTCAACATAATATATATTTATTTGAATAAGTATCGTAAATAAAGAGATGACAGAAGTACACAAAATCTGTATCTCTTTCCTTCCATCCATGTTATTTTAGTTCAACTACAGTTACTCCATGGCCACCTTCGCCCGCTTCACCAAATCGATAACTTTTCACTCGAGAATGATTTTTCAAGTACTGTTGTATCGCCTGTCTTAGGACGCCAGTACCTTTCCCGTGGATAATAGAAACTCGTGGATAATTAGCCAAAATAGCATTATCTATATATTTTTCAGTTCGAAGTATAGCATCCTCGTATCGCTCTCCACGTAGGTCTAGCTCAAGCTTTACATGTGAATCTCTTCCTCTAACAGCATTAACTGATACTGATTGTTTCTGCTTTTCAGGTTTAATATATTCTAAGTCTGCCTCGTCTAACTTCATCTTGAGCATCCCAATCTGAACGGACCACTCAGTTTTCGATACTTTTTCAAGTAAGGTCCCTTTTTGGCCAAAGCTTAGTACCTTCACCTCATCGCCCGACTTTAATTCTTTTGCCTGTTCATTCAATTTTTTCTGCTTCTTCAAAACTGGATTGTTCGGAAGGGCTTCATCTAAACGTTTTTTAGCATCTATTAGCTCATGCTCTTTCACAAGCTTATGCGTATTTGACTGCATTTTTCGTAGCTCACTGATGATTTCATCCGCTTCTCTTCTTGCTTCTTCCACAATCTTTCTCGCTTTTTCCTTTGCTTTTTGCTCTAGTTTTTCTTTCTTTTCGTCATACTCAGCCAACTTTTGCTCGAGGTCGTCTTTTAGGCGCTTAGCTTTTTCTAACTCGACCTCAGTTTCTTCTGCATCTCGCTCTGCTTGCCTACGGCTATCCTCTAATGAGGCTATCATGGAGTTTACCTCTCCTCGATCCGTTCCAGTAAAGGTTTGAGCCTGTGAAATTATATGGCTTGGTAGACCTAAGCGCTCGGAAATTTCAAACGCATTGCTTCGTCCAGGTACACCAATTAAAAGCTTATAGGTCGGGCTTAGTGTTTCAATGTCAAACTCCACACTGGCATTGGCTACACCTGGTCGGTTATAACCATATGCCTTTAGCTCAGGGTAATGGGTAGTTGCCATGACACGTGCACCCGTTCCGTGGACAGCATCAAGAATAGATATTGCTAGGGCTGCCCCCTCTTGAGGATCCGTTCCTGCTCCAAGCTCGTCAAACAAGATTAACGATTTATCGTTATATTTCTTTAAAATATCCACAATATTAACCATATGAGAGGAGAACGTACTTAAGCTTTGCTCGATCGATTGCTCGTCTCCGATATCTGCAAATACAGATTCAAACAGAGCAACCTCTGACCCGTCCAGCGCTGGAATCGGTATTCCACTTTGAGCCATTAGAGTACAAAGGCCAACTGTTTTCAAAGTAACGGTTTTCCCGCCCGTATTCGGACCTGTTATCACTATCGCTGTAATTTCTCTTCCGAATTCAATCGTATTTGGAACTGCTTGTTCTACTGGAATAAGAGGGTGTCTCGCTTTTACTAAGCGTATATAACCATCATTGTTGATTTGGGGCATAGTACATTTTTCTGCCTGTCCATATTTAGCCTTTGCTAAAATGACATCGATTTCTCCAAGTATGTTAACTAAAAGGAAAATCTCATGCCCAACAACCTCAACCTCACCTGTCAAACGTATAAGAATGCGTTCAATTTCTTCCTGTTCCTTCACCTTTAAAGCCCGAATGTCGTTATTGATCTGGACTACAGCTGAAGGTTCAACGAAAAGAGTTTGACCAGAAGAAGATTGATCATGAACAATGCCACCGTAATGGCTGCGATATTCCGATTTAACCGGAATCACATATCGGTCGTTTCTAATCGTTATAATAGAATCAGATAGCATTTTCGCTGCATTAGCGCCACGTGTGTAGCTCTCTAGCTTCTCACGGACACGACTCACCTGAATTCTCAGTTGCTGACGAATGGAACGTAATGTACTACTCGCACTATCTAGCACGCTGCCGTTTTCATCAATACAGTCGTTTATCTCATGCTCTAATGCTGTCAAAATAGGTAACGAATCCTTTTTTGAAAGAAAATGAGGAATCTCTACAGATTCTGTTTCTGCCATATTTTCTAAAAAGTTTCGAAGAATTTTACTTGCTCTAATAGTGCTTGCAGTTTCCATAAGCTCCATTGGACTCAGCATCCCACCAATTTGAGCACGTTTCGCATGCGGACGGATATCTACAATCCCTCCCATAGGAACGTTCCCTCTCAAGCGAAGAATTGTGAGACCCTCATCCATTTCCTCTAATAGTATAGATACTTCCTCATAATCTACAGAAGGGACTAATTTTTCGATATGAGATTTCCCAATAGAAGAAGTACAATATTTTCCTACTTCTTCCCTGATTTTATAATATTCTAAAGTTTTCAGTGCTCTTTCAGCTATCACCGAGGCACCTCCTAATTATTTCTTCAAGTATTGTTTAAATTTATCTAATGTCCATGTATTAACAATATTCTCTTTTTGAAGCCATGCTTTTTGTGCATATTTGACGCCTACATCCATATATCTTAGTTGATCTATATGATGCGCATCCGTGTTAATGGCAATTGGCACACCTTTTTCCTGCGCCATTTTTAAATAGACTGTTTCTAAATCCAAGCGATGCGGGTTAGCATTTAGCTCTAATATCTTTCCGAATTCACTTGCCCACTCTATTAAAGTCGGCACATCCGTATCGTAGCCAGTACGGCTACCAATAATTCTCCCCGTAGGATGAGCAATCATATGAACATGTGGATTTTCAATTGCTGTTCTCAGCCTTGCCATAATCTTGTCCTGTGATTGACTAAAGCTTGAATGGATGGAAGCAATAACAAAGTCTAACTGCTCAAGCAATTCATCATCAAAATCTAGAGAGCCATCTGGGAGTATATCCATCTCTGTACCCGCGAAAATTTCTATATCATTATATTTTTCATTTATGACATGTATTGCTTCTATTTGTTGTAACAGTCTTTCCCTAGAAAGGCCGTTTGCTACTTTTAAATAATTAGAGTGGTCAGTAATTACAATATGAGAGTATCCTTTTTCTCTACATGCCTCTACCATCTCTTCAATAGAGTGAGCTCCATCTGACCAGGTAGTGTGCATATGAAAATCTCCCTTTATATCCTCTAACGTTACAAGGCTAGGAATCATTTTTAGCTTGTTTAGCTCTGTTCCATCCTCTCGAATTGTAGGCGGGATAAAAGGTAAATCAAAGTATGCATAGAATTCTTTTTCAGATTCAAAGGACTGAACGGAGCCATCTTCCTGCTCTACCCCGTATTCACTTATTTTCAGACCCTTTTCTTTGGCAATTTGTCTCATTTTAATATTGTGGTCCTTTGAACCGGTAAAATGGTGCAATGCGGAAGCGTATTGATGAGGCTCCACTAGCCTAAAATCAACATCTACCTCATTTTCTACATCTAAGGTTACAGATACCTTTGTGTCTCCTGCTGCAATCACTTTTAGTAGGGGGAGCTTCTCTAGCAATTCCTCTCTAACCTTTAGTGGTGAAGTCGTTGCTACGATAAAGTCGATATCCTTACTAGATTCCTTTACTCTTCGATAGGAACCTGCCACAGAATACTTAACAACAGTATCCATGCTTGCTAAAATACCTTCGATAAAGGCAACAATAGGCTCAAGCTGCCAAATAGCGGTTCTCTCAGGTTTTGTTTGAAAGACTTCTAGCTGTGCTAATATTTTTTCTTCTGTTTTAGCTCCAAATCCCGCTAGTCCTTTAACCTTACCTTCCTCACATGCAATCTTTAAGGACTCAATCGAATCAACACCTAATTCTTTATAAAGCTTGGCGATTTTCTTTCCTCCAAGACCTGGAATCTTTAACATAGGTAAAAGTCCGCCTGGCACAGATTCTTGCATTTCCTTAAGCAGAGAGGACTCACCAGTTTCGATTAAATCGTTGATCACTGCTCCTGTTGCTGCTCCAATTCCCTTCAGGGAAGTAATATTGTCCATCTCAGATAAGCTACGATCGTCTAACTCTAAAACTTGGGCAGCCTTACGAAAAGCAGACACCTTAAAAGGATTTTCTCCTTGGAGTTCCATATATAACGCGATTTTTTCTAACGTTTTAATAATTGTCTTTTTGTCCATGAGTAGACCTCCTCTATTTAAAAAAACTTCCCTCTACTGAGAGAAGTTCTTCTTACATACTAGATATTACTTTTCTAAATAAATATACCACCAGTTTTTAACCATCTCAGATAGGATTGGTGTATGTTCAAGCATCCATGAAGTTAAGAATGAACCTGATGTAATATTTTGTATAAATTCAATTGGCAATAGCGCAAAAACATATAAAAGGACGAATATGATGAAATAAAACTCAATAAATCCTAGTATTGCTCCTGCAACATTACTCACAAAGCCTAGTATAGGCAAATACTTTAAAAAATCAAACATGGAGGCTATTAATTGTAAGCCAAACTTAACAACCATAAAAATTAAAGTAAACGCGATAATCCGGTAAAACGTTTGGTCTAGGTCCAATGTTTCTACTGCAATTGTTAATGATGAATCTGAGGTCACTGCAGGAAATGGTATCCACAGAACAAATTTGTCTGCCAGTGGTTTATAATAGATATAGGCGACGATGAGGGCAACGATGAAGCCCGTCATATGAATAAGTTGAACGATCAACCCACGTCTAGCGCCAGTTACAAAGCCGGCAATTAATAAAAT
Organism: Psychrobacillus sp. FSL K6-2843; assembly: GCF_038626375.1. Classification (NCBI taxonomy): domain Bacteria; kingdom Bacillati; phylum Bacillota; class Bacilli; order Caryophanales; family Bacillaceae; genus Psychrobacillus; species Psychrobacillus sp. FSL K6-2843. The sequence goes on from NZ_CP152021.1 coordinate 2,607,845, forward strand.
CAGGATAATTAAATCTAACATTTTTTCAGTCCTTTAGCCTTTTCAATTCTTCTTCTAGAAGTTCTAGCTGTTCTTTTACTTTTATGTAATCGTTTACTGCATTAACAGCGGTAAGCACTGCTAATTTTGCGATATCTAGCTGTCTATTATGAGAGTGTATTTCTCTCATTTTATCATCTACGATGGAGGCAACGAGTCTCATATGACCAGATGTTTCAGTTCCTACCATTTTATAATTCTGTCCATAAATATCGACAGAAATCCTTGTTTTCTCTTGTTCTGACAAAGACATACCCTCCCCCAGAAAATCCTATGTATAATAATAACACGAAATAGATTACGTTGTGAAGAAAGGAACAAAATGAATGTCAAATGAAGTTTTATTATTGCCACCTAACGAAATAGAAAAAGTGAAGGCACATTACTTAAAATTCAAAATCGAACGCTCTGCACCAGGGGTAGTTTTCGCTGCTAAGCTTGTAGATACAGCCATCACCATTTATAAATCAGGAAAGGTAATGTTTCAAGGAAACGGTGCTTCTAGAGAGGCAGCTCTTTGGAGCGGAAACATTTCTCCAGCAAATCCTATAAAGAGCAGTTCGTCAAAAGGTGACATTCTCCCGGAAAACTTCACCACATTATCCGTGATCGGTTCTGATGAAACTGGCACTGGAGATTATTTTGGTCCCATCACTGTAGCAGCCTGCTATGTACCTGCACATCAAGTAGAACTTGTGAGAGAACTGGGAGTTAAGGATTCCAAAATGCTAACAGATGAGCTGATGCGTCGAATTGCCCCAGACCTGATGAAAACATTGTCCCATAGTGTGCTCGTATTAAAAAATGAAAAGTATAACGAAATTCAAGGTCGAGGATGGTCACAGGGTAAAATTAAAGCAATGATGCATAACCAAGCCTTAAAGCATGTTTTAAATAAAATAGAGCCCGAAAAGCCCGCTTACATATTAATTGATCAGTTTGCAGAGCGTGGTATTTATTACAACCATATCAAAATGGAAAAGGAAATCGTACGTGAAAATGTTTTGTTTTCGACAAAGGCAGAGCAATTACACGTTTCAGTCGCTGCAGCTTCTATTATAGCAAGATATGCTTTCTTGAAGGAAATGGACCGTCTTACGGAAATAGCACATACCACTATTCCAAAAGGAGCTAGTGCAAAAGTGGACGAAACAGCTGCAAAAATTTATTTGAAGCATGGAGAGGAATTCCTTAAATCGATTACAAAATGGCATTTTGCAAATACACAAAAAGCCATGAAACTTGTTCAAAAAAGAAAATTTTAACGTGTGGAGGGGAAATGAATGAACATAGTGGGTGAAACAGAAAGATTATGCCTTGTAGTATTCGAAGAAAGATTTTTGGATTCAGCTAAGCTGTTTTGGGGAGACAACGACGTGATGAAATCATGTGGAGGAGCATCTTCCCATGAAGCACTACCTAGAACTATAGAGTTTTATCGCGAATGTCATGAAGAGAAAAATTTGTCTGTTTATGCTGTGATGGAAAAAAGCTCGGGAGAGATTATTGGAGCAGCTGGCTTCAACGTCGAGGATAAAATAGAAGAAGTAGAATTAATCTATCATTTTAATAAGAAATCTTGGGGGAAAGGATATGCAACTGAAGCGGTAGCTGCTTGTATGGACATCGTAAGGCATCATCCAAATGTTCTTATTGTGTCTGCTTCTGCTAGTATAGAAAACGCAGGATCCCTCAAAATTTTAGAACGAGCTGGTTTTACATATCTGGGACTAAAATGGTTCGATGATACCCAGCAGGAAGAGCTTGTTTATGAATATAGACCGAATAAGGAAACCATATTACATTAGATTCGTATTGTGCAGTGCTTTTAAATACAATATTTTATTATCTGGGGAGGTTCATGGGGTTACTATGAACCTCCTTTTTTCTGAGCTCTTTTAAAGCCTAATCCTATCTAATATTAAAGCCGCCTCATTTGCAACACGGTTAATAAGCTGTTCCACTGTTTCTTCTCTCGCTAATGTTGGGCTTTGTCCCGACCAAAGAGACATGAACTCTGGATTTTTTTGTTGAGAGGCTAATTTTCTTAAATTTTGTGTAAGAGCATTTTGTACAGGAAATGGAGGAAGAACTGCTTCATGCTCTTTCATTTCCTTCATAAACTGATTTTCAATTCCTCTAGCATCCTTACCTGAAAATGCCTTCGTGGTTACTATGTCCTCACTTTTTGCTAGAAGTATTGCTTGTTGATGTACTGGATGTGCCCCACTTTCTTTACAGGTTAAGAATGCAGTCCCCATCTGTACTGCCTCTGCTCCTAAACAGAGCGCGGAAGAAAGCCCTCTACCGTCCATTATTCCACCTGCAGCAATAACTGGAATGGCTACTTGGTCTACCACTTGAGGAACAAGAGCTATTAAACCAATCATGCTTTCGTTGGAATCGCATAGGAAATTCCCTCGATGGCCCCCTGCCTCACTCCCCTGAACAACTACCGCATCCATTCCTAAACTTTCAACGGCTATTGCTTCAGATACATTAGTAGCAGTACCAATCGTAAAAACTCCTTGACGTTTAAATGTTTGTATAGTTTCTTTAGATGGTATCCCAAAGGTAAAGGAGCAGACAGGTACATTCTCATCCAAGACAACCTGTATTAACTCTTCATAGGTACACATTTCAGTTTCTCGATTAGGGAGAGAAGGCTCTGTAACCTGTTGATTTAAAAGAAGCTCATAGGTCTCTATTAGTCGTTTTGATTTTTCTATCTGTTCTTCTTTAATCTCATAATGTTCAGGCACAAACAAATTTACTCCGAAACTTGCGTTAGTTTCTGATTTCACTTGTTTTATCTGATGGCGTAAATCATCTGGTTTTAGATACCCTGCGCCAATCATGCCGAGTGCTCCCTGATTGGAAACAGCGCTTACTAAAGCAGAGGTTGTCGCCCCACCAGCCATTGGCGCTTGAATGATAGGGAATTTTAAATCTAACGCTTTAATAAAAGTATTGTCCATAATAGAAATCCTCTCTTTCACACTAGTTTTTCTTTACTTGCCATTGTTCATAATAAGTAACTTCTATAGAAAACTTTTTTGTACGCAGCCATTCAAAAGCTTTTAGTACTAAAGGAGATGAATTTTCCTTAGTTGCTTCCTCTTTAGCAATCCAAACAGCCCCTAAAGAGTCTTGACCTTCAAAAAGAAGAGGTTTTGTTATGGAACCCCCTGTTTGCTCTACCAAATAAAAAACTGCAATATGATGTACGGCCGTACCTTCTCTCCAATCTGTATGAATCATAAAATCAGCAGTTCCTATCTGTTCAAGTACATCTATTAATAACCCCGTTTCCTCTAAAAATTCTCTCTGGACTGCCTCTTTAAGTGATTCCCTAGGTTCTAAATTTCCCCCTGGAAGATCATAGCGGTTGATATAAGGTCCACCATTCTTTTCAATGACTAGAAGCTTCTTTTCCTGCACGCATATACCATAGACACCAAAGGGTCTATGAAAATTTAGTTGTATCCTTTTTTTCCAGCGCTGAGCGTTTTCCTCTATTTCTTGAACAATCTTATCTTTTCCATTAATATAGCTCTCAATATCAAAGGGAAACAGTTTAGCAAGTTTGCTCTTTAGTTCTCCATATCTATTTAAATCCACGGGATGTACCTTTAAATAATCTCGAAAGACAAGATGTCTCTCTATTTCTGGATTCCCTTGTTCATAAATATGTATATGATGTGTTCGATTATTTTCCCCCTTTTGAAAGTAACGTCGACCAGGTAAACCATTTTCTCCTTTTGGTGTATACCCTTGCTGAATCATTTGTTGATTGTATAAATCGACCTTCTCAATATCACGTACTACCGGCATCATATCTATAATTGGCTTTGCTAAGAGTCCTTCTACTGAAGTACTTCCTATATGATGTATTTCAAGTAACTCTTCCTTGAAAATCTCATTTAACTTCTTTGATTCTTGCTCAAAGAGTAAAGCCCAATCCTTTGAATATTCGATGACTTCAACTTTTCTCATGTTTATCCTCACTTTACTCTAGAAGCTCTAGCAATAGGTTCTTATGAGCTTTCGACTGTTTTAATATATCAAATTTATTTTCTTTTAGTTCATCCATAATTTTATCAGCTGTCTGTTTTGCATGGTTATACTGTTGGTAATTTATTTGACCTTTAAGTAAAGCCTCTTCAAGCTCATCTTCGTCTATAAGGTAATAATCTCCTGATGGGAGGACAATGATATCTAAAAATAAGTCATCCCACCACGGTCCGTTATAGTCCACTCCGTGTTTATAGCAAATATCTATATACCATTGAACTACTTCTCCGTTATGATTAAACATCGTTGTTACCGTATAATTTTCTTCATTTGGATATTGTTGAAGCCACATATATCCATCGTCTACAATACAAATCTTCTGAGAGTCATAATTCACCCATAAAGGTTCTCCTATCTCAACTAAATGTAAAAGAGAGATTCCTCCAGTAAATTGCTCTGAAAAAGTATCTTTAAAAATATATTGTCTCTTTAAAATTCTAGACCAATCCGAACGATTACCGTACTTTCTTTTCATGATTTACGCATCCTCTAATAGGACAATGTGACATCAATTGTGATTAAAGGCAAATTATTATTATTTAAACCATATAAATCGATAATTTCTGGGATTTCACTTTTATCGTTTAATGTGATAGACACACTGTTCCCTTGGACAATGATCTCTCTATGCTTAGAATCATACAAGGTATCACCATTTTCTATTAATATATCAGTAGATAAATACATATAAACGGCAATCGGAGTAAAGTGGATGAGTATGCCCACTCCTAAGCCGTCTTCCTCATTAATATAACCCCTTTCATTCAAATTAGTATCTTTTGTATTTTCATTTTTAAACAAATTAAACAATATCATATCCCCCTATTTTTTTGATATATATATGGCGCTGCTGATTTTAACAAGCTGTTAATACCTCCAGGATGATAGGGCATCATGTTATCAACAGTTTGCTTATCCATCCATCTTATTTCTTCAATTTCTTCTGGATCTATAATGCAACATTCACCAGCAATAATTTTCATCTTGAATGTCACAAACAATACATGACTGTTCTTATGTTGAAAAATTGCTTCATTAAGTGCTATTACTCTCTCTACCTCTGTCATTAACCCTGTTTCTTCTTGGACCTCTCTTACAATAGCCTGCTCCAATGTTTCTCCATTCTCCACCGCACCTCCAGGAAGTGTCCAGCTAGCCCCAGTGTTCCGGACCATTAAAAAATTCTCCTCATTTGCATCGGCAATCAAGCCATAGACTACATCTACTCTTTTCATTACTTATCAATCTTCCTGTATACTGAAATTTGTTGCTCACATATCTTCTAGGAGCTTTATTAGAATTATATCAAATGTATGATTTCATTTTTAATAATATTTTAAATTTTTAGCAAACTGTTGTTCGATAACGATAGGATTATCTTTAGTTTTATGGGGTATATATTTAACAAACCTATCGATTAATACGTCTCACTAAGATTTCTTTCTTTGAAGGTAAGAGCTTTTGGTGGGAGGTGATTAGTTGAGAAGAGTCTATGGAGTAAAAAAATTAATGACATATCTAGATTCTGTTGGCTATCCACTAACAGAAGAACAAATCCATCAGCTTATGCTAAATAAAGAAATACCACATCTTAGACCAATCGGAGACATTATAGCCTTTAATTTAGACCATATAGATTGGTGGATCAGTCACAAAAAGATTTCTCCATAGAACAAGCCCTGCCTATTGTGGCAGGGCTCTATTTTGGGATAGAATGTTATTTATTTATTTGTTTTAGGACAGTAGCCGCATGCTCCTTGACCTGGTAAATCCATAGACATACAACAGCTTCTACGGATAGGCTGATTTACTAATACTGCTGGATTTCTACCTTGAGTGTATTCGTAAAATAGAGATTTAGTGGAGAATAATTTCCACACCTCTGGGTTCTCGAGTATTTCAATATCATCCATAGCTTGACCAGCGGTAGAAGGATCTTCTAAGAGCTTCTCATACTGATTAACAAGATGAACGAAAAAGCTTTCCCAAATGATTAGCGGTGAAATACTTGTTGTATTTCTTAACTGCTGTACTATTTCATATCCTTGCTTACTTAAGATCTTTCGGATGACCTCTTCTCTCTCTTCTTCCTTCACATAACGAAAATCATTAGGATTGATGAACATAGCTATAGTATATGAACCATATTCCTTTGTAACATCGAAATGAAGCTCTGTGTGCTTGCCATCCCAAACCATGTCGTAAGCAGCCAGCATGTAAAATTGATTGGCAAAAAACATACCGTATCTTTTAGCAAAATGGGAAACAGCTGCTACCTGGTTTTTTGCTTCCGTAATCCCCTGCATCAACTTTGCAAAATCATCCTGGAAAAATTCCTTACTTAGTCGCTCTAATGTAAAAAGAGTTCGAAGCGGCTTAGACGTGTATATTCGATGTTCATTTAATATAAATTCTTGTTCAAACGTTATTGCTGGCATATTATCACCTATTCAAAATAATTTACTTAGTACCCTCTATTTTAAAGGAAGGGCTAGCCATTGCAACATTTCGAGCTTAAACCAAAAAATAACCCTATACCGATTACCAAATCGGATAGGGATATTTTTATGCCTCTACAGATGTTTCATTTGAATTAGGCATTATTTTTGATGTAATCAAAGTTAATAAAACCGAAATAATCACACCCCATAAAATTCCTATGGTAAGTGATACTATAGAGCCGGCTATGATACCGATCCTCGCTCCCCAAACGGAAACTTGACTATTACTTGTCCCCATCGTAAACTCTTGACCTTTCCTCTTTTTCCAAAGTAGCCCTACTATTAATACTGGAACAACTCCACCTCCCGCCATAGAATAGGCCATGGAAAATAAATCGATAATAGAGTCTGCCCAAATGGCTGTTCCAATAGTAAAAGCTCCAACAACAATGACCCCTATCCTCGTTAACCTTAAATAATAGGAATCTTCTTTTGGCTTCATATTTGGAATGACTAAGTCATTTACAATAACTACTGCAGCGGAATGTAGAAGTGAGGAGGCACTAGAGATGGCTGCCAAGAAAATCATGATGAAAAAGGCAAGAGCAGCTAATTGAGTCATTTCCTCAAGAATTAACCACGAGATTGCTTCGTCTGCTGCCAAATTTGGGTTTTGCAATTTCACAACCATACCTGCGATTGTGGCAAATATCGTGAAAATTATCGCGACTACTCCACTTATTAGCATTGCACGACTAGCCGCTTTAGGGTTTTTAGAAGCAAAACACCGCTGCCAATATACCTGTGCAGCTAATATTCCCAACGTACCCGTTACAAACAGAGAAATTACCTCCACAGCTGATAGATTCATTTGTGCTAACTCGATAGCTCCAACATTTTCTAAGCCACCCTTAAGTGTCGAATAACTAAAATCAACTTTATCGAATACTTGTATGTAAAACCAAACTGCAATTGCAATGAGTATCCCTCCCTGTATTAGATCGGTCCATACAACGGAATACATACCGCCAACAGCAGTGTAGATGATGAATACTGCAGAAAAAACTAAAATCATCATTAGCGGGTCGGCACCTGTGAAAGCTGAAAATAGCGCTCCCATCCCCATTGCCTGACCACTAACCCAAGCAATCATAATGGATGAAGTTAAAATGGCTATTAAACTACGAGAAAACCTATCTCTTATTATTAAATCGTCCATCATTTCTGCTAACGTATTATATGTAAATTTTGCTGCAAATCCTGCAAATATTAGAGCGAACAAAATTTTTGCTCCTTGTTCGCCAATGACAAAGGGCACATTTGCTATTCCAATCTCATACCCCTTGGATGAATGTCCCACAAAATTTCCAACTCCCATAATAGTCGCGATATCTGTGAACAGTAATAGAAAAAAAGGTAATGTACCTCCAGCTATCGCGTAATGTGCAAAGCTAGTATCCGCTTTTTTCTTAAACAGGAATGACATTCCAATGAAGACTATAGATAACGTGATTGTAACTGTCCATGTCCAAAAAGCTAAACCCATCTAACCCCTCCATCTTTTTGTATTTGCAAGCATTATTAATAAAATAAGTAAATTATTAAAAATTTGCTATTACTTTATTACCCCTGCTTAGATGGTATAAACCATAATAAAAGAACGAGATAATTTTTTCTTCCACTAGTGTTAAATTAATCCAACAAAAAAAGACTGCTAACACTCGATTTGAGTATGTAACAGTCTAAAACTAATATCATTTTTATTCACTCTTACTATGTGGAACATAAGTTACATTATCCAATTACAAAAACTTTATGGATACCATGCTAGTTTACTATCACTGTCTAACAGCTTGGATTGGATTTCCTTACTCAATGTATCGAACCATTTATTTAAAATCTCATCCTTAGGTAGCTTTGAATCCTTATCATCTTCCCAAATTATATGAGAAAACCACGCACCTGTTAGCCATTCAAATTGTAGCTCAGCATATGCAATGTTAGGATGCTCCGCTTGAGTAAAATTGTCATTTACAGCAGTGGCAACATTTGAGGCTTGAGGTAGTAATTCGTTTTCAATTTTTTCTTTAATAGATTGACTGTCAAGTTGATCCCACATAACTAAACCGCCATCTATTTGATAAAAAATGTCGAAGGATGGTTGTTCACCTAAATCCACCAATACAAAGGCACGTTCTACAGTATTATTAGTTGCTTTAACCGTGTTTACAATAATATTCTGTGCCATTTCCACCCAATATTCCATTGCATCTTCTACAGTCGACTCTATGTAAAACTCAGATTCCAATTCAGAAACAGCTGTCTCTCCCTTATTAACATCTTCTATTTTCCTAAAAAGACGGTTAAAAAAACCCATTTTCTACACAACCTCCTTATTTTAATATTCATATTCATTTAATCTTAAAGAATATGTAATCTGCATCATTAATTTATAATGGTCCACCTTCAAAGCCAATCGGCCAACCATCTTTTTTCAATTTTACCTTATACTGAAATTCATGTGGACGTTCGCTATAAAAGGCTACTGTAAATCCTGAAAACAGATGATCATCAAAATTGATCATCCTTCCAAAGGATATGGTAGCTAGATAATAGTCTTCTATCTCATGAGTTGGAAAGAATATCTTCAAATAATTTAATGCACGGTTAATGTGCTGAGGCAACTGAGAGAATATTTCCCCTGCCAGTTCAATAAATTCTTCTGAAGGATCTTCTGTATCCCCTTGAACAAATATTTCTACCTCTTCCCACTCCCCAATATCTAGACTACAAAACCATTGCTTCGGAAGAAAATTATCTGCTTCACTTTGTGTTAAAGACTTCGAAAGAATAAGCTGTTTATTCAAAATTTCTTTTATGTTGGGTATTGCTTTTATTGGCTTGCTTGGTTTAAACGAATTCATACTATGACCTCTTTGTTTTTTCTAAATTTATTAAGCGATGATTATCATAAAACGGAAGGATAGTGCCTGCCATACATTACCTTAACTGATTATTAAATAACTATAGAGATAGAGAAGAAAATAACTAAAACAACGCAACAGGCCAGTGAAATAAAAAAGGGATGATTTAAATAATATTTTTTGATACCAGTGATCATTGCAGGGTTTAGTCACCTAATGAAGAAGGAGCAAGCTAACTCATCTTAATGTATTTCCTATGAAATTAATGCAGTAATTTAATTATAGAATCATTTACCCAATTATGGAAAGTGGAAATATGTCTAGAAAAACTAAAGAAAGGGTAAAGAATATTAGTTAAAGCAAACAGGAGGTAATTTTTTATGGAGAATCATGTTATTGGCGTATACGAAAACGAACAACAAGCAGCTGAAGTTGTTAAAGATTTAAAAGATAAAGGTTATACAACTGATGAAATTTCAATTATTGCTAAAAATACAAAGGAACTTTCTGAAATTACACAGGAAGTAAAACCCTCCACTAAAGATGGAGCCATTGCGGGAGCTTTAACTGGAGGAGCAATTGGCATAGCGGGAGTTATAGCAGGGTTATCTACAGTATTGATTCCCGGATTTGGCGCTGTGTTGGCTGCAGGTCCTATCATTACAACAATTGGAGGCGCAGTCGTAGGGGCCAACTCTGGTGCTGGTGGATTAAAACATGCTCTTATGGAAATCGGAGTCCCGGATGATGAAGCAGAGCGATATTCTAATGATGCTCAGGATGGAAAAGTCCTGGTATTTCTTCACCCCAAAAACCCACAAACGTAAGGGTCGATTGAATGGTCAGCTTAACTACTGTGTTAGTTTAAGTACATCACTGTTCCCCTTCACATAGCTATAAAAAGGAGCAGCACCAATTTAAGGGCTGCTCCTTTTTCTTTTATTCAATCATCCTCTTAGCTCTGCTCCTGCTTGTTCAGCAAGTGCTTTTAGAACTTTGTTGTGAGCATTGACTACTTCTTCGTCAGTCAGTGTTCGTTCCGGATCGAAGTATGTTAGAGAGAATGCAATTGATTTTTTGCCTGGTTCCATTTTTTCGCCTTCATATAAATCGAAGAGATGCACAGCCTTCAACAGTTTTCCGCCTGATTGCTGGATAATCGCTTGGAGCTCTCCAGCAGCTTTTTCACGTTCCACTACTAATGCAATATCCCGAGTAATAGATGGGAATTTAGAAACTGGTGCATAATATAATGTTTCTACTTCTTTATTTAATACTTTTACTAAATTCAATTCGAACACATACGTTTCTTTTAAGTCGCGGGCTTTTTGTTCTGCTGGGTGTAATTGTCCGATAATACCTATTTCTACACCTGCTAATTGAATGGATGCAGTTCTTCCTGGATGCATACCTTCAACAACTGTACGTTCAAATGTTAAATCCTCAGTGTGTCCAAGGAGATCCATCAAACCTTCCACAATTCCTTTAAGCACGAAGAAATCTACGCTCTTCTTCTCACCTTGCCAGCTATGCTCTACCCATTTACCAGCAATAACTCCTGCTAAATGCTCTTGCTCTTGAGGAAGACCAGATTCCGTTTCGCCTAAGAATACAGAGCCAATTTCATATAATGCAACTGTATCGGCTTGGCGAGCAGTGTTATACGTTACAGCTTCCAACAAATGTGGGATTAAGCTTTGACGTAACGTGCTGCGTTCCTCACTCATTGGCATTAATAATTCTGTCACTGGAGCAGATTCTAATGCAAACTTTTGAGCCATTTCTTTTGAAGTTAATGAATAAGTGATTGCTTGATAAAGTCCTGCACCTTCCATAAATCCTCGCACTTGGCGACGTTTTGCTTGGTAGGAAGTTAAACCACCAGGCTTCGATTCTTCCACTGGTAATGTCATTGGGATTTCATCATAGCCATACATACGAGCAATTTCTTCTACGATATCTTCTGGGATTTTGATGTCCTGGCGACGTGTCGGAGCTTTAATATACAAATATCCATTAGCTACTTGGAAATCAAACTTCAAACGAGTTAATATAGATGTCATATCTTCTAGAGAAATTTTCATTCCTAAGCGACTGTTGATGAAATCAGGAGATACGATTACCTCAGCAGGAGATTTATCTAACTTATCTACTACTACAGAACCAGCTAACACCTCTCCACCAGCAAGTTCTGCTAATAGGCTAGCTGCACGTTCAGCTGCTAAAACAACTCTGTTAGGATCAACACCTTTTTCGTAGCGGGCACTCGCGTCACTACGTAAATTATGATCTTTAGAAGATTGGCGAACTGAACTTGCTGTAAAGTACGCAGACTCGATAACAACTGTTGTCGTACCATCATGAACCTCTGAATTGGCACCACCCATAACTCCAGCAAGAGCAACTGGTTCTTTACCATTAGTAATAACTAAATGATTAGATTTAAGTGTACGCTCTTGATCATCAAGTGTAACAATTTTTTCTTCTTCATTTGCTAGGCGAACAACGATTTCCTTTGTAGCAAGGCGATCATAGTCAAATGCATGAAGTGGTTGGCCGTATTCCATTAACACGTAGTTTGTAATATCTACGACATTGTTATGAGGACGGACACCAGCTGCCATTAGACGATTTTGTAGCCATAGTGGTGATTCTTTTACTTGTACGTTTTTTACAACTTTCGCAATGTACAAAGGATTTTCTTCTATTGCATCCACACGAAGCTTTATATAGTCTTCTGCTTTTTCAATACTTTCTGTATAGGACGCTTCTGGGTATTTCATATCTTCAGAAAGAATTGCTCCTACTTCATAAGCTACTCCCAGCATACTTAGTGCATCAGAACGGTTTGGTGTTAAACCTAGTTCTAACACTATATCGTCCAGACCTAATAATGGGAGTGCGCTTTCACCTGGTACAGCTGTTTCAGGGAGAACATAAATCCCTTCTGCATATGCTTTTGAGACAAGGCGGCCTTCTATACCTAGCTCCTGAAGAGAACAGATCATACCGTTAGATACTTCTCCACGTAGCTTTGCTTTCTTAATCTTAATGCCACCTGGTAGCACTGCACCAGGACGAGCAACGATTACTTTCTGACCAGCGTCTACGTTAGGAGCACCACAAATGATTTGAGTGATTTCATCTCCTACGTCTACCTGACAGATGTTTAACTTATCAGCTTCCGGATGTTTCACCTTTTCTTTTACATATCCAACTACAACATTTGTCATGCCTTGAGAGCGGTCAATTACTGCATCTACCTCAATACCTGAGCGTGTGATTTTTTCTCCTAAATCCTTTGGATTCAATCCTTGTGTGTTTACATATTCTGATAACCATTTCGTCGATACTAACATGTCATTTCCTCCTTACACTTCTGTTCGGTGGAATTGCGATAAGAAACGCACATCATTTGTATAGAAATGACGAATATCTTCCACTCCATATTTCAACATTGCAATACGCTCTGGCCCCATACCAAATGCAAAACCAGAAAGCTTTTTAGAATCATAGCCAGCCATCTCAAGGACGTTAGGATGAACCATACCTGCTCCTAGTATTTCAATCCAGCCAGTCTTCTTACATACGTTACAGCCGCTACCTCCACACTTAAAGCAAGAGATATCCATCTCTACAGATGGTTCTGTAAATGGGAAGAAACTTGGACGCAAACGAATTTCGCGATCCTCTCCGAACATCTTCTTCGCGAATAAAGATAATGTACCTTTTAAATCACTCATACGGATATTCTCACCGATTACTAGACCTTCAATTTGAGTAAATTGGTGTGAATGTGTCGCATCATCATTATCACGACGATACACCTTACCAGGACAAATAATTTTAATCGGTTGACCTTCTTTTGCCTCCATTGTGCGCGCTTGCACTGGAGATGTATGCGTACGTAACAAAATATCCTCTGAAATGTAGAAGGAATCCTGCATATCTCGTGCAGGGTGACCTTTAGGTAAGTTTAAAGCCTCAAAATTATAGTAATCCTTTTCTACCTCAGGACCTTCTGCAATTTCATAGCCCATGCTTAAAAATAGATCTTCAATCTCCTCTACAACGCGAGTAAGTGGATGATGATTCCCGGTTTTCACTGGACGACCAGGTAAAGTTACATCAATAGATTCTTTCTCTAGCTGCTCTTGAATCGCTTGCTCCTGTAATAAGGTCATACGGGCTTCTAATACATTAGTTACTTCCTCTCTTACTACATTGACAAGTGCCCCCATCTTCGGACGCTCCTCGGCTGGAAGTTTACCCATTCCCTTTAATAAATCCGTAATTGGGCCCTTTTTCCCTAAATATGCAACTCGCACATCATTTAATTCTTTTGTGTTTTGTGAAGCTTCAATTTTTTGTAGAGCTTCTTCTTTCAACTGTTGAAGTTGTGCTTCCATTTCAAAAATCCCTCCTAATTGACAAAATAAAAAATCCTCGCCCCTATAAAAGGGACGAGGACTATTTTCGCGGTACCACCCTGATTATTGCACAAAAAAAACGTGCAATCACTCAATTCGACTAACGGCTCTACACCGGCACACCTTTACAGTAAATACTGGTCCCGGTGGCAGCTAACGGGGTGAACTTCTATATGAAATCTCCATCTACGCTTCCAGTCAAGGCGTAAAATCCCTACATTTGAATTCTCATATATACTTTTCCCGATGACAGCTTTTATTATTTATTAAATTATTATCTATTATACGGACTTTTAAACATTTCATCAAGGGCATTTATCTCAAAGTAAGTCCATAAAGAAGAATTCCTGTTGCTACTGCAACATTTAATGATTCTGCTTGACCAAACAAAGGGACAATTATATTTTGGTCGGTTTGTTCCAACAAATCCGCTTGAATACCGCTTCCTTCGTTTCCTACTATCAATGCAAACGCATCACTTTTCTCTACTTCATGGAACGGAGTAGAGTTTTCAAATGCTGTTCCATATACTTTTACATTTTTGTCTTTCAGTTGGTCCACCCAATAGCTTAATTCACCTTTTAAAATAGGTATATGAAAATGAGAGCCTTGTGCTGATCGTAGTGTTTTGGAATTATAAGCATCTGCTGATCCTTTGCCAAGAACGACGGCGTCTATTCCAGCAGCATCGGCTGTACGAATCATCGTACCAATATTTCCAGGGTCTTGAACCGCATCAATCAATAACAGCCTTTTCCAAGTTCCCTGTTCATCTAACTTAGCTGTACTTTGTTTACAATGTGCAAAAATCCCTTGAGTATGCTCTGTTTCAGCAAGCTCTTTTTTGATAACATCATTAATCTCAACGATTTCCAGATTATCAACGTCCCATGTTACAGGAATTTCACTAGTATCACTTAGGATAATAGTTAAAACATTTTCTTTTTGTTTTATTGCTTCCTCGACTAAATGATATCCTTCAATGATAAATTCTCCTGTTTTGTCTCGCTCTTTTCGAACACTAAGTAATTTCTTCCAATGTTTAACTAAGGAATTTTGTGGAGATTCAATTCGTTTCATGTTATGTACCGCCTTTTTCTTATATACCGCACAAAAAATAATACAGCATCTTTTCTTTTGTAAAAAAATTATATCACGTAAATCTATTACTTCATATTTATCTTCCACGAATTTATCAAAATCATGTATACGTGGCAAGACATTGGGAAAGATGAAGAAAAGGAGTGATGATAATGGATTTTCAAATTCGAGAAGCAATAGCAGCAAACCTAAAAGGAAATTCCGCTACAGATATTAAAGAAGTCGTGGAAGATGCGATTAACCGAGGAGAAGAACATTTACTACCTGGTCTTGGCGTAATTTTTGAAAAATGGTGGAAAACTGCTGATGAATCGAGCAAACAAGCAATGCTAAATAATGTTTCTACTGCATTTGCTCAATAAGTTTAAGTAATTGTTCAGACCGTAGACTTAGTCTACGGTCTATTATTAATTCAATATTAGTTCCATGACCAGAGCTAGGCAAACTTTGGTCCCTACGGTCTTACCAAAGTTTCACCTTATCCCAATCATGTATACTCTTTTATAATCTCTACCACTTCAATTTTTCCGTCTACTAACAGCTCAGGTAATTCACTTTTTACGTTTCCCTTCCAGTAATCTCTTGCTTGTTCAATTTTTCTTGAAAATGAGGCTCCATCCTCCTTTGGCAAAAGGCTAGCATCTCCCTCAAAGGATTTACCAAAAACTCGTAAGCTAACAAGTTATAAAACCTGCCGATTATAGGAATTAAAGATTTCCACCCATTTTAATGCATCCTCGAAGTTTTTCGTCGCATATAAACAAGAAAGTCTAGAAGGGTAATCCGGGTATTCCTCTAATCTCACCATTTCTGCTAACGTTTCTCGTATTGCTCTAATTGTTTGGTCAATATATCGACGCCCTACTTCTGCATCCTCTTTAGTTAATTTCAACCCTTCATCCGTAAATTGGTTCTGAAAAATTTTTATAAAATCCTCACCTTTAGAATTTAAATGCTCTCTTTCAAAAAAGAACCTATACAAAGTATTCCTTTGATTCTCTTCAAAATTAATTATCTGTCCTACCTTCATCTTCTTCCTTGTAACAATATGATAAACAATTAGTCCATTTTCTATCATAATACTCTCCTTATTTAATAAAATATAAAACTAGTTATTTTAATTTACTAAACCACTAAATTAATTTAACTTTTGCGAAAATTACCCTTGATTTCTCCGATATACTGTATATAATTACTCTATGAGTTTGAATAATTAGAAAAGTTCAAATAAATATTATATTTAAATTATAGCAAAGAGGCGAAGTGTATGAACATTATGGTGGAAAATATTGTAGAAGCATTGAGTGAACATCTAGAGCAAGACCAGATTTCCATCAATCAAACTATTAGAGAATTACATGGGAAGGATGAATCCTATCACTCTATAAGTTTACCAGACGTTGTCGTTTTCCCTAGAAGCGCAACAGACGTTAGTAATATTATGAAGACTGCTAGTAGACTTAAAGTTCCAGTAGTACCTTTTGGACGTGGAACAAGTTTAGAGGGTCACGCCATACCCTACGAAAATGGTATTACCGTTGACTTTTCATTGATGGACAAAATTTTAGAGATAAGAGAAAACGATTTATTGGTGAAGGTCCAACCAGGTGTTACGAGAACGCAGCTTAACAAAGAATTGAAAAAATATGGCCTGTTCTTCTCTGTTGACCCTGGTGCAGATGCAACTCTTGGGGGCATGGCTGCGACTAATGCTAGCGGAACTACCACCGTCAAATATGGAGTAATGAGAGATCAAGTAAGAGATTTAGAGGTAGTGCTTGCTGATGGAACAATCATGCATACAGGTAATTTAGCAGCAAAATCTGCTTCTGGTTTTCATTTGAACGGATTATTCGTTGGATCAGAAGGCACTTTAGGATGCTTTACAGAACTAACTTTAAAGGTGTATGGCATTCCTGAATTTACAACTGCTGCTAGAGCAACCTTTCCTACGGTCAAAAATGCTGTTGAAGCTGTAACTTCTATATTACAGGCGGGTATTCCCATCGCACGTGTAGAACTTGTGGATGAGAGCTCGATTCGTCAAGTTAATCATTTTAGTGAAACTGATTATGCTGAAAAGCCTACGTTGTTTTTAGAATTCCACGGCAATGAAGCTGGACTCACTCAAGATGTCGAGTTTACCCAAGAAATTGTAAAAGACCATGGCTGTGATGATATTCAATTTGAAACAGATAATACCGCCCGAACAAAGCTTTGGGATGCTAGGCATAATTTAGCTTATGCTTATATTCACGGAAACGTCGGTAAGAAAATGATGGTTACAGATGTGTGTGTTCCTATTTCAGAATTGGCCGATGCGGTTATATTTGCTCGTCAGGAGCTCGATGCTATCGGATTAACAGGAGGACTTACTGGTCATGTCGGAGACGGAAATTTTCATGCTCTGCTCATGATTGATATGAATAATCCCGAGGAGGTACTGAAGGCACAGAACTATAATGAAAAGATTGTCCTTTATGCTCTCGAACGAAAAGGAACTTGCACTGGTGAGCATGGGGTAGGTGTCGGAAAACAAAAGTATCAGGCAGCAGAACATGGCGAGGCTCTTCGAATTATGGAAAAGATTAAAGTTGCTCTCGATCCGCTAAATATTTTAAACCCAAATAAAATAGTAAAACTTGAAAGTGACGGTGGGTAATATGAAAATTTTAGAAAAAATCAGTAGCTTTGCCGGAAAGTATTTTGCCATCTGGGTTATTTTAATAGCAGTAATAGCTTTCTTAATACCAGAAGCATTCCTACCTTTTGGCGGTTATATAACTATCCTCCTTGGAATAGTAATGTTTGGAATGGGACTTACACTTAGAGCAGTTGATTTTAAACTGATTTTAACAAATCCCAAGCCAGTACTGATCGGTGTAGCAGCACAGTTTATAATCATGCCTTTGACTGCCTTTGCTATAGCTTATTTACTACAGTTACCTAGTGAACTGGCAGCTGGTTTGGTTTTACTTGGCTCTGTGCCAGGGGGAACTGCTTCTAACGTAATGGTTTACCTAGCAAAGGGAAATGTACCACTTTCAATTACGATGACTTCGTTCTCAACTCTCTTGGCGCCTTTAATGACACCAGTTCTGCTACTTCTGTTAGCTGGCCAATGGATGCCTGTAAATGCCATGGACATGTTTATGTCTATTGTACAAGTAATTATTGTTCCAATCGTACTTGGATTACTTATAAAAAAATTACTACCTACAGCTGTAGAAAAAAGCGCCAATATTGTTCCATTGATCTCTGTATTAGCTATTATTATCATTGTCTCCGCAGTAGTTGCTGGTAATGTAGACAATATTGCTTCAGCTGGTCCATTAGTTTTTGTAGGGGTTTTCCTTCATAACGGAGCTGGGCTATTACTTGGCTATTATGCTGGAAAAATGATGAAGCTATCTAAATCAGACTGTCGTGCTATTTCCATAGAAGTTGGTATGCAAAACTCTGGTTTAGGAGTTGCACTAGCAACTGCACATTTAGGTCCACTAGCAGCTCTTCCAAGTGCCTTAGGTGCCGTTTGGCATAATATTTCAGGACCGATTATAGCAACTGTTTGGTCCAAGAGCGCAGGAAAACAAGATAAAGATGAGGTTGAGGTTGAATCTATTCCTCTAGAAGGTAAGCCATCACAGATTTAAATATACAACTAAAAGAAGAGGCTGGAACAAAACCCATCTTAGACATTTAAGAGTCCCGAAAATTTACCGAATAGTAAATTTTCGAGACTCTTTTCTATTACATAGTCGGTGTTCTCCGCTACTGCGGACGCTTTCGTGGGGGCACGGGGCGATCCTGTAGTCTTTCACACGCGCTTGTCTCCTAGGAGGTCCCGCCTTCACTCCGAACAACTTTAATTTTCTTTGATATCAAGTGAAAACTGTATATAATTTCAGATATAAAAAAGGATATCTTTAGTTAAACTTTTATCAAAACGAAATTCATTCAGAATGAAGTATCCTTATACTTAGTTCCATCCTCTTTCTATTTAAGTTTTTTAACTCCAAAATTACGTTATTTGCTCTTCTTCCTATATAATCGCTCTATATTTTGATTTCCCCAACTTTTTCCTTCACTAAAAGATATGTTTATTGCTCTGGGACTTCTATTTCATACTCTTCATACATGATAGGCTTTGGATATTGGAAAGTAACTATTTGAGCCTTTTCTAGTTCACTTACTTTAAAAACTTGTTTAAAGCTATTTCCTTCAATCCTTTGCGCGAATGGAGAATCCTCAAGCACTAAACTATTCCCCTGATCATCCTCTAGCCATAATGGATTTCTAGAAAGTCTATTATCGTAAATTGAGTCACTTTGTATATCAAAATAGACAGATATCTGCTCCTCATTCGACTGAATCTCTGTAACAAGAATATCTCCGAAATCCCCTTGACTTAATGTAAAAGGATATTTTTGTCCTTTTAAAGGTATGATGACCTTCTCTAGGGCAAATTTGTCCTCCAGCATATAAGGAATAACTCGAACCTTTTTAGTTCCTTCCTTCAGTGGGCTAAAGAGATAGCTTAATTGCGTAGTAACGATGCCGTTTTCAGTATCACCGTGACCATTTTTCCCTAATGGATCCAATATATTTCCACCATCATCAACTATAAAGAATTCTATATCATATGGCTCTAAATTCGTTTCTTTCTCCTCTGACATAACATTTACGGCAAGATCTGTCCCAGCAGGACCAATTTTCAGAGAGCTTATTTTGACTTCTGCTTCATCAATCATCTTCACTACTTCAGGGCGTATCACAATTACTTCATTCGATTGTTTTACATTGTATTCGAACTTCCAAGTGCCAGGTATTAGGCCAACAGCATCTATCCTCATGCTAAGCTCAAATTCTTCTGGTAGCTCCTCTGTTGGATTTATTTCTATCATCCCTTTATACTTTTGTGGAGTAATAAATTTTCCAGATGAGCTAGAACTGAAATTTATTTCTTTTCCGTTTATCACAATAGTTGGTCTTTCCAGCTCTCCTATAGCAAACAATGATTCTTGTGTGTAACCTAATACTAGTCTTGTTCCATCATAAAAAATTTCGTTTATTGTTAAAGTAATTCCACTATCCTTTGTAGACTGGTCTATAATTTGTGTTAAACCCTTCTGTCCAGCTATTTGTAAACCTTCGTCTTGTACATCATTAAAAAATGTACCAATTAGAGGTACCTGGGAAGCAATTTTGGCCATTGCAGGAGAAACACTAGCAGTTCCTATAAACACACTCAATGCGACTGCTGCTCCCACAGCACTATAGGACACTATCTTTATCACTGATCTTTTCTTTTTGACCGGTTGGACGGTGTTTTTTATGATTGTATCTAGTTTCTCCAGTGGCACATGTATTTTATCCATTTCCTTTTTTAAATCTGGACATTGCTTACTCATTTACACAATCCTCCTTCAATGTGTCTCGTAAAATATTAATACCTCGATGTACATTTGTTTTCACAGTTCCCTCTGGATATTCTAATATTTCCGCTATTTGTTTGATGGAATAGTCCTGATAAAACCTTAGCACTAAAACTGTTTTATATTTTTCATCTAATTTCATGACAGCCTCCAATAAATCCATATCCTTCTCTGAAGAGACATAAGGATTTACTTTCCGCTCTATCGACTCTCGGTCCATCGGAACCACTCTATTTTTCTTTTTAATATGATCAAGTGAAGTATTTATAAGAATGCGAGTTATCCATGTTGAAAAGTATTCGTCCTCTTTTAAATTTTTGAGAGAAACGAAAGCTTTATAAACAGTTTCTTGAAAAACATCTAGGGCGTCTTCTTCATTTTTCATGTACATGAAAGCCATTTTATATAGCTTTACTTTTTCCTCATCAATTAGCTCCTGAAATGCTTTATGATTCCCCTTCTTTGCTTTTTGCACTTTCTTTATATCCGACAATTTAGTAATCCCCCTTTCTTTCTAACTGTTAGATAAAGCAAGGATGTAAAACGTTTCATTATTTTTCACTTTTATGTACGATTAATAATTTTTATTGGAAACTGTAATTCCATTATCTCTATTTTTATAAATGTAACATTCAGGAAGCGTTCCCGACTAATACTAAAAAGGAGGTAAGAAATGAAAAAGGAGTTCATGTTCTTTTTTGTTTTTCCAATGTTACTGATAGGATGTCAAGAAGAGGGGTCTGTCATTCAATCACAGCTACCATCGGTGCCAGATTATACACCTAGTTCAGAGGACATAGTTGATACACATGGAGACTTGCAGAATTTTAATAGATTTGAGGAGTTTCTAAGCAACTTGAATAATGAACAAAAAGACAATATTCGTATAGTTACTTATACCACAGAAGGAGACCCCATACTTCGTGATCTAGCATACGATGGAAACGTTATTATCTCTAAATTAGATACAAGAAGAGATCATTTTGGTGCAGGTAGCTTGAAGACAACATCTTGTACCTCCTTAGTCACTGTCCAATCCAAAACGAGAACGGATTACGAGTTAGAAGGCTGCCAGGAGGAGTATGACAAGAACGTACTGGTCATCCATCACTAACAAATGGTCCTCTCTATATTTGTATCATTAAAATGAAGAAAAATAATAAAGAGTGACTCGGCGTCTCCCGAATCACTCTTCCTATGTAGCGATGAAGTCATCCTTCTAGATAAGCGACATCGCATATATATAAACTGTAGGACACACCCTGTCGTTACAGTTATTCAATACTTTTAAGCCATTAACGAAGCAAGTACGGCTTTTTGTGCATGCAAGCGATTTTCTGCCTGTTGGAAGATATATGAGTTTGGTCCATCTATGACAGATGTGGCAACCTCCTCTTCTCGGTGGGCTGGTAAGCAATGGAGAAATATATAATCTGGCTTTGCATTGGCTACAAGCTTATCATTAATCTGATATTCCTTAAATTCCTCTAAGCGCTTAGCAGCTTCTTCCTCCTGTCCCATAGAAGTCCATACATCTGTATACACTACATCTGCATTCACTACTGCTTCTATGGGATCATTACATACAAATAATGAGCCTTCATTATCCAATGCAATAGCCTTGGCCTTTTCCATAATTTCTTTATTCGGTTCATAGCCTATCGGTGTTGCAACTGCTATATGCATACCCATGTATGCTGCCGCTATAACTAAGGAATGTGCTACATTGTTTCCGTCTCCAACATATGCTAGCTTTAGTCCCTTCGTATAGCCCTTTACTTCCTGCACAGTAAGTATATCCGCTAATGCCTGGCAGGGATGATAAAGATCTGTCAATCCATTAATCACTGGAATACTCGCATGCTCAGCTAGCTCTCTTACCATTGTATGTGAATTGGCACGAATCATAATGCCATCTAAATAACCAGATAAAACATGAGCAGTATCATATACAGATTCTCCTCGCCCAATTTGTAAATCACGTGCATTCATGAACATACCATTACCGCCTAATTGCTTCATTCCTACTTCAAAAGAAATTCTTGTACGAGTAGAATGCTTTTCAAAAATCATCCCAAGTGTTTTACCTTCTAACAGCGGCGGGCATTTCCCTGCTTTTGTCAACGATTTTAAATTTGTGGCAAGCTCTAGCAATTCACTCACTTCCTCTTTTGAGTAATCCAAGAGAGTTAAAAGGTCTTTTCCTTTTAAGCTATCAACCATTTTCAGATTTACCCATTCCAATAGTTTCATAAATTTAATCCCCTTCTTTTCCGTATCCTTCTGTATTTTTTATTATAAATATGAATATTTATAAAGTCAAGTGGATTTATATACATTTATTTATACATAAAAAAGACTAATGAGGAATACTATTGCAACCTTCATTAGTCTTTTATAATTAGTTAAAAGTAATATTATTTACTGTATCACGGTCTAGCTTTTTAATAACTTCCACAATTAGCTTAACTGTATTCTCATAATCATCTCTATGCAGAATTCCTGCATGTGAATGAATATAACGAGTAGCGACTCCAATCGATAAACATGGTACCCCGTTTAATGAGATGTGCATGGATCCCGCATCTGTTCCTCCGCCAGCAATTGTTTCGAATTGGTAAGGGATATTATTTTCTTCGGCAGTATCCACTACAAAATCACGTAAGCCTTTATGTGAAACCATAGAAGCATCGAATAGAACGATTTGTGGGCCGTCTCCCATTTTACTTGTAGATTCTTTAGGTGAAATTCCAGGAGTGTCACCAGCGATACCCACATCAACTGCAAAGCCGATATCAGGGTTAATTTTTGCTGTAGACGTTTTAGCTCCACGAAGACCTACTTCTTCTTGGACGTTCCCGACACCATAAACGATATTAGGATGATCTTGACCTTGTAAATTTTTTAAGACATCAATAGCAATGGCACAGCCAATACGGTTATCCCATGCTTTTGCAAGTAATAGTTTTTCATTGTTCATAACAGAAAACTCAAAATATGGAACGACTATATCTCCTGGCATTACTCCCCATGACATTGCTTCTTCTTTAGAGGATGCACCAATATCAATGAACATTTCTTTAATATCAACTGGTTTTTTACGAGCCTCTGGGCTTAGAATATGCGGTGGTTTCGAACCAATAACACCTGTAATTGTTTCTCCCTTACGTGTAACAATCGTAACACGTTGAGCTAGCATTACTTGTGACCACCAGCCTCCTACTGTTTGAAAGCTTAAAAAGCCTTTATCATCAATCTTAGATATCATAAAGCCTACTTCATCTAAATGACCAGCTACCATAATTTTTGGGCCATTGGCATCACCAACTTTTTCAGCAATCAAGCTTCCAAGATTGTCATATTCAATTTTGTCTGCATAAGGAGCGATATACTTCTCCATCACTTGACGTGGCTCACGCTCATTACCTGGTATTCCTTTTGCGTCGGTCAAATCTTTAAGCATTGTTAATGTTTCATCTAATTTCGTCATTATTTCGACCTCCTAAATATACTCATCAACTAATTATATGACAAATTGAATGCATATTCAAAATATTTATTAAAGAATCTTCAAGTTTTCTAGTGATAAAATAACTAGTCTGCACCAGCGCCTCCTCCACCGTCACCAGAGCTACCTCCACCATCAGAGGATGAAGTTGAGGAACCTGAGGAACCATCACCAGAAAATAGGGAACCCTTAGTCCATCTCCATGAATCCATTACATAATTCATAGGATCTGTTTCTACTAATAACAAACCTGCCAATGGAACTGTGGCCATTTCAAGAGGGAAAGTTTGTTGTCTTCTTTTAAACAAATACGCTCGAATAGCCCAGCTTTCTTCAGAATATAAAGGAACATTCTCTTTTTTACGCTTTCTCAGTGCTCTTTTAAAAGTTCTTATAGAATCTTTCGCTCTGACCGCATTCATAGATAAAATATTCCTTGGAACAGCAATATATAAAACAATGAAAGCAAACAATAAATTAAAGGTTTGATTGAACAGTTGTTCATCTACCAGTTGTGCGCTTGCAAAAAACATGAATGCTATATATAAAAATAGCCATAGTTTAGACTTTTTCTTTACCCATAGTATTACAATATACACCAAGGAAACACCTATAATCCATGCTATCCCCCAACTGCTTCTTAAGTCTACAAAATAGGCAATAGAGAATAGTATAGCCAGTATAATGGTCGCCATACTTAAAATAGTAAGTGGTATCTTATCATTAAAAGCTCCAGCTTCTTTCATCTCGGATTCAACTGCCGATTCCCATTTTTTTTGCTTTTCTTTAAAATCTCTTTTTCGATGAACAAAATAGTCATTTTGACTTTTCTCTTCTCTAGCCGCGCCAGCTATATCATGCAAATTAAATTTTGATTTAATCGATCCTTTTCTTGATGAGAATAACCAATTTATCATTATATTTTCAAAATCAGCCTTAGCGATGCTTCGATCGACCAACTGAAACTCAAGTGTCTCTTTTGGTGATTTGGGATCATTCTTGAAACGAACCGCTGCCTTTCCTTTCATAACTTTTAATGCTCCATTTTCTACTAATGAAAATAAACCTGCCAAAAAGCTTTTTCGACTGGTGTTACCTACGGAGTCCACAAAAAAAAGATATAAAACATCCGTATCTAGGATATCTCTTTCAGATCCCCTTCTCCAAAAATGTCTCTGTGGCAATAAGATTATGAATAATAATGCAGTCACTAGCAACCCAATAATTATTTTGGGAATGAGATTCTTTATTTCTCCCATCCCCTCTAATCGATTGTACGTCTCGTCAAATGTTTGTTGTTCTATAGCAAAAGCATCACTTAACGTTTGAGATGACTTAATCTTCGACATCCCTGTCATCACTGAAGATGGAAAGTAAAAACTAGTCTTGGTTGTAGAATACGCCTCTGATTTAGGAGTCACAAACCTAACCCCATATTGATTTTTCTCACGTTTTACCGCATGCCGATCAAACATAATACCATCAAAACGATCAGGATTCATTGGTTGCGGAAGGATAAAATCAATTGTAACATTCTCATAGGTTTGATCATGAGCGTTCCCATCAAAGTAAGTCACTTTTAGCTCGCTATAATTTTCATAAGACTTTACTGCATCCTTTAGTGTATAAGCATAAAAAAAGGATACCTTTTCATTTGATTTATCAATAATCGTACTAAAATAGTCATTTTCATAGGATACACTTAATGGAATCATCGATTCTTCTCCTACAAAACCTGGCTCCATATCTAGACTTTTAAGCTCATAGGAATAGAAATTTACTACCCTATCATCGTATGTATCAGGAAATTCTCTATATAGATTGGTAAAGGCCCCATCAAAATTATAAGTAAATACCTCATTAACTAATAAATCGCCGTTTGGTTGTATCCAAGATTTAATGTGTACTTTGTCAATGCTGAATGATTTTGCTTCTGCCACCGAACCAAAGGATAGAAAAGCGATCACTAAAGATACCAAGAAATATAATAACTTTTTCATAAAGCACCTCCCATACCAATATTATCAAGATACATATCGTACGGAAAATACTTAAAAAAGTTTCACATTTAAAACTTAATAGCCATTTTTCTGTCTTTCATAATTGGTTTCATTTTTGGATATATAGGCATTCAGCACTTCTTCACTGGAGAAACCAAGTTTTTCTGCTATAGCCCCATACATAATCCATACTTTTTCATATCGATTTTCTGATGGATTAGTAAGAAAATCTAATATAGCTGAATTTGTCATAAGAAAAATCTCAGTTATTTCTTGTTTCAGATTAGATTGTGGCCAAACCTCTAGATAATCCAGTTTTTTTTCTATACCTAATGATAATAAAAAATGAATAGAATCTACGTATTCTTCTAAGATTACCTCTCTCTCAGACGCTCCTTTATTGCTCCAAAATTTAAAGCATCTTGTTTCATTAGCCAATTCTGCTAATTCTACGATTAATGCTAAACCTTTTCTTTGAAATACATCCTCATTTACTTTCATATTTGTTTCAATATAGCTGTCTAATTCTCGTTGCATTTTAAAAAGTTTTTGTAAATTCATATTTTCCTCCAAAAAATTTAATTTATTTTGAAACCAAACTACTTCTTATATCGTATAGCAATTATCATGTATTTTACAAGGAGGACATTTTAATGGTCCATATTTTAAGATTACTAATAATTGCATTAATCATATATTTATTTTATAAAATTTTGCGATACTTATTTGATCCTAAACGAAAGCTAGACGAAGCCTATGAAAAAGATCAGTATTATTACTATGATGATATTAAAAACGTTCGTAAAAACTTCTTTATCACTTACAAAGGCGCAATGTTTGAAGGTGAAAAATATCTTGGTACTACCGAACAGGCTTTTGAGGTAGTATCTATTTTCATTTGGATTAAAGATCCTTCTAAGCTTCAAGGATTCACAAAAGAGGATTTCTATTTCCTCCAAAAAGAAATACTAATGAATTACCCTGACGCTACGATTAATTGGAAGAGTCCAATCGAGCAGCTGATGAAGGAAGAGTAATAATTATAAGGAAGAGCTCTCGAAATAATTTCATTCGAGAGCTCTTTTATAGAATATATAGGAATTGTAATAGGATGCATGAATAGATGGTGATACTCATTTTAATTGTGCAAGTTTAACTATATCTCCTACTATAATCTGCACATCCTGTTGTTTTTTAATCACAAACAAATAATCTGCCTCTTCTTTTGTTGGTTCAACTACTTCTTCTAAATTTTGTCGAATAAGTACTTCTTCAAAATTAGAAGCAGTTCTTAAGATCGATGAACTGCGCTTGCTAGCCGTAAGTCTATCCTTTAATATCTCTTCAGGTATATCAAAATACACAACCACTGTCTTAAAACCAGAACTCTTATAATAATCTAGAAATCTAGTTCTACCATTAATATTTCTATTGGAGTTACACAAAATAAGATGGCAATCCGACTCTTTAACGGCATAATCGACAATCATTTGTGTAAGCCCATATTTCAACTTATTGCTAGCCATCTTTGGTAATAAGTTTATGTAATGAGTAGCTAAAAACTCCGCATGATTGTCCTGATCAATTATCACTGAGTTTGCTAAATGTTTTTCTAATAGTTTAGCAAATGTTGTTTTACCACTATGTGTCTTTCCGACAGTCATTATAACGATTCTGTTTTTCATAAGATTGCCTTGTTGCTAAGGGTTATAAATAAGTTCTCTACATTAAAAAAAGTGCTCAAAGGTTCTTTTCTTCCCGTTTCATACCATTGCTTGTATTGTTTAAATACTTCTATCGGGTTATTATTATTTTGCTCTTCCACCAAATGCTTAACGGTTAAAAAGCTTCGAGAATAATCATACATAATACTGGATAACTCATTAATATAGGAACTAGTTCCAAATTCATCTATACTTCTATTTCCGTATTGATCCTTATAATATGCTACAATTGCTAATTCAACATTAGTGATTATTTCAAAATCCTCAGGGTTCAATAAATTTTTCCTAGCTATGTAGTCGCACATTCCTTCTTCAAACCAAATGCTATCTCGTTCCTCATCAAACTCATCGGGAAACAAATCTAAATGGTGAACCATTTCGTGACCAGCTATCGTTAAGACGCCTTCGTCCTTAAAATGTTGATAGAAATCTTTTATCAAATCATTCTCTACATCTCCGTATATTTTCATGAAAAAATTTCTCCATTCACCAATGTCTGGTGTCATATAGATTAGATTTCGATTTGTATAAGCTGGAATTGGAATGTCCGAAAAGGTACTAGTAGCTAAATCTACTGGAGTCCAGACGAATCCTTTAGGCGGTTCATTTAATTCATACTCTTCCTCTAGTAAGGCTTTAAAGTCTTTTAATCTAACTTTAAAGGACTCTATTATTTCTAAGTATTTAACAGCCTCATATGGTGTTTCAAAAGCGTATATATGTTTCATATGTCATTCCTCCCTTTCCTCTCTATTTATTATATAATAAAAAATAAAGTGAAAAGTAAGAAATTAATAAGGTTCGCTCCACGAAAATGCTTACCTCGTTAAAAGCTATGAACAAATAATGGGGAAATTTCAGCTTTCGGCGGACGCTTTCCGCGGGGGGAGCGATAAGCCATCACCGTCGCTTCCGCGCCGTAAGTGATGTCTTATCTGTCTCCCTGCTCCCGCAGGAGTCTTATACGAATGTAATTATTTCGTATCAATCTAAAGATTCTTCTAAATTAAATTAGAATACTAGAGGACTATTATCCGTTAACAACCAAACAATTAAAAATATATACAAAATTAGTAACATGAGAAAGCCTACACGAAAATTGGTATGCTTTGTTTTGTGATGAAAAAGCTGCATCCCTAAATATGCACCAATTCCACCTCCAAAGATGGCAAAAGTCCATAAAGTTTTTTCGGGAACCCTTTGTCCTTTTTTCTTTGCTTGTGATTTGTCATAGCCCATCAAAAAGAACGCTGAGACCGACATTAACAAGATAAAAATGAGAATTACATTTACCATAATTGTCCCTCCTCTCAGAAAAACGTAAGTGCCTTTATCTGCTCCAACAAGTGACTAAAGAATTGCGTAGGAGGCAGCACCTCACTGCGGCTAGACATAACCAAATGCACAAAAGCCTATATTTACCGCAGGTAACAAATGGAGAAAAGCATTAGATTGTAAAAAAAAGGCTGATAGAAAATCTATCAGCCTTTTCATCTAACTTATTTGTTGATTGCTTTTTTTGCTGCATCAGCAAGTTGTGTAAATGCTGCTGCATCAGTTACAGCTAAATCAGCTAACATTTTACGGTTAACTTCGATTTCAGCTAATTTTAATCCGTGCATTAAACGGCTGTAAGAAAGTCCGTTCATACGAGCTGCCGCATTGATACGTGTGATCCATAATTTACGGAAATCACGTTTCTTTTGACGACGGTCACGGTATGCATACATTAATGATTTCATAACCTGTTGGTTTGCTACTTTATATAATGTATGTTTAGAACCGTAATAACCTTTAGCTAATTTTAATACCTTTTTACGACGCTTGCGCGTCACTGTTCCGCCTTTTACGCGTGGCATGTTCATTACCTCCTGCTATTCTTTCGAATAATTTGATTTCGTTTAAATTATTTCATGTAAGTAAGTAAAGTTTTGATACGTTTGTAATCGCCTGAAGAAACTACTTTAGTTTTACGTAATTTACGTTTAGCTTTAGTAGATTTGTTAGCGAATAAGTGGCTTCCAAAAGCACGGTCATGTTTTAATTTACCTGTACCCGTTTTTTTGAAACGCTTTGCAGCTCCACGGTGAGTTTTCATTTTCGGCATGTCGAATTCCTCCTAAACAATTGTACTCTATTACTGTTTTTCGTTCTTAGGTGCAAGCACTAAGAACATGCTGCGTCCATCCATTTTCGGTTTTGACTCGATAGTGGATACTTCCGCACAAGCTTCTGCAAATCTATCTAAAACTCGTTGTCCGATCTCTTTATGAGTAATGGCACGACCTTTAAAGCGAATAGATGCTTTCACTTTGTCTCCTTTTTCAAGGAACTTGATCGCATTTTTCAATTTCGTTTGGAAATCGTGTTCATCGATTGTTGGGCTCAAGCGAACCTCTTTCATTACGATGATCTTTTGATTTTTACGAACTTCACGATCTTTCTTTTGCTGCTCAAATTTGAATTTACCATAGTCCATGATACGAGCGACTGGTGGCTTGGCTTGAGGAGCCACAAGGACAAGATCCAAATTTACACGACCTGCTATTTCAAGTGCTTCGTTACGTGTTTTTAAACCTAATTGATCACCATTTTGATCAATAACGCGTAGTTCGCGTGCTCGAATGCCATCGTTCACATACATGTCTTTGCTAATAATGATCCACCTCCAGATAGTGTCGCGAATACATGGTTTGGGCATAAATTCCGTAGAAACGAATCAGTTACGCCGTTTTCGATCCAATAAAAAAGCGAGCAGACATTTGTTATGTCTGCCCGCCGATATGAGAAATATGTAGCAACTACATATTACAGTCGATCGTGTGCTTACCAGTCAACAACCTAACGTGTCGAACAGGTGAGAAGCGGGCAGCCTCTTCTTATACCACAAACTTGTATTCAATAACCTTAATAACTATACCACCTGTAACAACAGTTGTCAACAAGATTATTCAATAATTATTAATTAGTGTTTTACTTCTTCTTGGATTCTAGTTAAGAACTCATCGAAAGGTATGCTTTCAGAATTTTGTTCTCCGTATTTACGTACGTTAACGTTACCAGCCTCTAACTCTTTATCCCCTAAAACAAGCATGTACGGGATTTTTTGCATTTGCGCTTCACGAATCTTGTAACCAAGCTTCTCTTCACGGTCGTCCATTTCTACACGGAATCCAGCAGCAACCAATTGCTCTTCAATTTGCTTCGCATAATCGAAATGCACTTCATTGGAAACTGGAATAAGCTCAACTTGCACTGGAGCCAACCAAGTTGGGAAAGCACCTTTGTATTCTTCTATCAGAAATGCCACAAAACGTTCCATAGTTGAAACGACTCCACGGTGAATAACAACCGGACGATGAGGTTTGCCGTCTTCTCCTACATATGTTAAATCAAAACGCTCAGGTAACAAGAAGTCTAATTGAACTGTAGACAAAGTCTCTTCCTTACCAATTGCAGTTTTTACTTGTACATCTAATTTAGGGCCATAGAATGCTGCCTCGTCTTCAGCTTCGATATAATCTAAACCTAACTCATCCATTGCTTCTTTTAGCATGCTTTGAGCTTTTTCCCACATTTCATCATCATCAAAGTATTTTTCTTTGTTGTTTGGATCTCTGTAAGATAAACGGAAAGAATAATCATTTAAGTCAAAGTCTTTGTAAACAGAGATGATTAGTTCTACAACCTTTTGGAATTCAGTTTTGATTTGATCTGGACGTACAAATAGGTGAGCATCATTTAAAGTCATCCCGCGAACACGTTGAAGCCCCGATACAGCTCCCGACATTTCGTATCGATGCATAGTACCGAGCTCAGCAATGCGTAATGGGAGGTTACGGTATGAATGCATGCCATTTTTGAAAATCATCATATGATGCGGACAGTTCATCGGACGCAATACTAATGTTTCGTTATCCATTTCCATTGGTGGGAACATAGAATCTTGATAGTGCTCCCAATGGCCAGAAGTTTCATAAAGATCTTTAGAACCCAGCACAGGTGTGTATACATGTTTATAGCCGAGCTTCAACTCTTTATCCACGATATAACGTTCGATTACACGACGAATAGTTGCTCCATTCGGTAACCAAAGAGGTAAACCTTGTCCTACCTTCAATGAGTTAGTGAAAAGTTCGAGTTCTTTACCAATTTTACGGTGATCACGCTCTTTTGCTTCTTCCAACATTTTCAAATGCGCTTGAAGGTCTTCTTTTTTGAAGAAGGCAGTTCCGTAAATACGTTGAAGCATTTTGTTGTCACTGTTACCTCTCCAATAAGCACCTGCTATGCTTAATAGCTTGAATTCCTTTAACTTGCCTGTAGATGGTACATGGACTCCGCGACAAAGGTCAAAGAATTCACCTTGCTCATAAATAGAAACCTGTTCACCAGCAGGAATTGCTTCTAAAAGCTCTACTTTATACTCGTCATCTTTAAATTTGTCAAAAGCTGCTTCACGAGAAACATCGTGACGAATAATTTCGATATTTTCATTAATGATTTTTTTCATTTCTTTTTCGATCAATGGTAGGTCATCTGCTGTTATTGGCTCTGGAGAATCTATATCATAGTAGAATCCACTTTCAATAACTGGACCAATACCTAATTTAACATCCTTGAAAAGACGTTTAACTGCTTGTGCCAATAAATGCGCAGAACTGTGACGAAGAATTTCTAATGCCTCATCTGATTCCGGAGTGATGATTGCAATCTCCCCATCCTCTGTAATAGGTGTTTTTAGATCAATCAGCTTACCACTTAATTTACCTGCTAAAGCTTTTTTACGTAGCCCAGGGCTAATAGATTGAGCTATTTCTTCTGTAGTTGTAGATGAAGGAAACTCTTTTACTGCTCCATCTGGGAATTGTAATTTAATAACATCTGCCATTTTGAACACTCCTTAATTGTTTTAGATTAAATGTTGGCTTCAAAACTGTTCTTTCCTTGAACAGATAAGCCTGTTCAGGTAATACGATTATTTATTTTAGACAAAATAAAAAACCCCATCCCGGTAAAGGGACGAGGTTTAAATCGTGGTTCCACCCTTCTTCTATCTATACAAGTATAGACGAAGCTCTGCATCGGCTAACGGGCCGGTAACCGGCAACTGCTACTTCAATTTCACAGCTACTGCTCGGAGGTGGTAAATCGATTGTCGATACTTAAGAAGCTTCCAGCCAAGGCTTCTCTCTCTATAAGTCGTACAAACTGATTATTGTCCTCTTCAACGCATTATTCTTATTCTTATGAAAATGATTATACGCCACGACTTTATCATTTGCAAGTAGTTATTTAAGCTCTCTCCAGTTTTTCCCTCGTAGAGCAACTGGATTAGTGAGTGCTTTAATCCGCTCCATAATACGCCCTGCCTTTACTACCTCTTTTTCTCCGCGTTGCGTGTAGGAAAGATGATGTTGTAATTCATCGTAGTTAAAGTTCGAGGACATAAACGTCGGGAGTTGCTCTGACATTCTATAATGGAGTATTGTCCCTATAATCTCATCTCTTGTCCAGCTAGACATAGTTTCCGCTCCAATATCGTCAAGCATTAGCACTGGGGCCTTTTTCACAAACTCTACTTTTTCAGGTAGAGACTGATCTTGTATCGCTTGTTTCATTTCTCGCAGAAACTCCGGCACATATACAACGACAGAATGAATATGTCTAGCGGCTAGCTCGTTGGCTAATGCTCCTAATAGATAGGATTTACCAACACCAAACTTACCGTAAATATAGAGTCCTTTAGCTGGCAAGACATTTGTTCTTTCCCATTCGTTCAAGAAGTCTTTAGCAGCCCTTACCGCAACTACCCTACTGTCATCCTGTAAATCTAAACTTGAGAGACTCGCCTCCATCACTTCTTTAGGCATATGAATGCTGTCTATCATAGAGGTTACTTTTTTACGTTCATCCTCTATTACCCCTCGTTTACACCTTACATATTCTACATCTATTAGGTTTCGATCTAACACTAGCTTCGGCTCATAGCCCTTCATAAAGTTCGCACACTGCTCTAGCGAGGGACATTCCTTACAATCATGAGACTGAGATTTATATTCATATAGCTTGCTCAAACTTCGACTTATTACCTGTTTCGAGATATCTTCGGAGTTTTCTTCTATAAATCCTTGTATACCCGGATCCTCCAATACTTCTTGCTGTAATTCGTCCAATCGAGAAGTAAATTCGGGAGTAATCACCCTTTTGAGTGTTTCATTGATCCGCTCCATTTTATTCACCTACCTTTTCTTCATACCTAGTTCTTCTAGTAATTTTTGTCTCTCTGCATCAATATCCTGAATTCCATTTGTTTCTTTTCCTGACTGTTTCAGCTCGTCATCTTTTTTATAAAACCAATCTGGTACCTTTTCTTCCCTAGTAGGTTTTTTCGAATAGGATTTCTGTTTAGAGCCTTCATTTTTCCACTTCATATATTGCTCATGCTCATTTCTTGCGAGCTCCATAGCTTCTTTCGCCGTCTTGATATCCTTACGCATCCAGTGTGATGCAATCTTCTCTGCATAATTCTTTGTTAGTTTCATGTCCGTTCGCAGAAGAACGTATTGTAAAAGGACATTCACTACACCAATTGGCATTTTATAATGTGTGACAAAATAATTGGCTAACTGAACATCTGCAAGTATAGGCTCTTTTCCATTAGCAATATCCTTTAAAACCTTTGCAGGAGCAGTTGTTTCCAAATATTGAATCAACTCTTCCTCTTTCGTTAGCTTTTTCTCTACATTCTGTATTGGTTTCTCTGTTAGCTCTATTTTTTGAAGAACTGGGGCAGTTCGAGAAACTGTTAGCTTATAATACTCGGCACATGCTTTTTTCAATCTAGCATCAGAAAGATTGAGATCATCATCCAATGCCAAAATAACAACCTTTTGCATTTCTATTGGTGATAAATTATACAAAAAAGCCAATTTCGCAATTACTTCTCTTGCTTCCAATGTCATTGCTGACTTGGGCACCAACTGTTCTGATAACCCTTCCTGCAATAAAACAAAGTCAAAATCTTCATAATAGAACGGTACAGAATTATTTCGTTTCTTTGATTGAAATTGCTCTTGTGTTGATATCGAAGTACCCGTTTTTGTTGATGGCTTAAAGACATCAACAAACGTTCTAGAAACATCTGTGAACTCTTCATGCCAGTTAGGCTTTTGTATGTAACGGTTTCTTAGCTGTTTATATGCATTTTCCCCAATTTTATTTAGTAAAAACATAGATAATAAGGGATCCTTTAAAAAGGACTCTGCATCTAAAGGAGCCTCGAGCTCATAATAGAAGGTTCTTCCTTCCTCAGTTGACTTTTGCCAAGTACGAAGCAAGCCTATTGCTTCCAGGGCAATTCTAGCCTGAAAAATTTTACCTAGTGACAAACCTAAGACGTTTAATAAATGATAATGCGTCCATTGTTCGTTATCTTTCATCTCTCCATCAGCCCATAAAGTCAAGTAGAGACTAATACTTTCAGCACCTACTAGCGGCTGATAAAATAACGTCAATAACTGACGATCATAATCAGAAAAAGAATATGGCAAGCGAATCATATATGTATCTGTTGAATGTAGCTCCTTATATAACATCACTTGTTAACCTACTCTCTAATTAATAACTTATAATGAAGGGTTCTTTTTCAATATTTCCTTTAATTCATCGATGAATACATTGATATCCTTGAATTGACGATAAACGGAAGCAAAGCGAACATAGGCAACTTCATCGATTTCAGCAAGCTTGTCCATGACTTTTTCGCCTACCTCCTCTGATTTCACTTCAGAGTTACCAGTTCTTCTTAGCTCCTTCTCAATATAAAACACGATCTCCTCTAATTGGTCAAGTGCAACGGGCCTCTTTTCACATGCACGAATTAATCCACGTAATATTTTTTCACGACTAAATTCTTCTCGTGAGCCATCTTTCTTTACTACAATTAATGGAGTCTCCTCTACTTTTTCAAAAGTCGTGAAGCGGAAACCACAGTCTTCGCACTCTCTCCTTCTTCTAATCGCTTTGTTATCGTCTATAGGTCGTGAATCGACTACTTTAGTGCCATTAAATTGACATGCTGGGCATCTCATAGAACCTCTCCTAAATCTTATCTATAATTTTGTATTCCTATTATAACAATTTTTTCTCATAAAATCGAAAAAGCAGAGGAATAAGTTCCTCTGCTCACTCATTTAGGCATTATGTTTCATTTACGCTTGAACTGTCATGCGTTCTTGAGGTGTCTTAACTGGCCCCATACCACGTGGCATTTCGAGCGTTTCGCGCGTTCCAGCATTAAGAGCATCTGCGATATAGTTAGCTGCGATTGATGGATCTAAATCACCACAAGTATACACATCAATGCTTGCATAACCGTGCTCTGGAAAGCTGTGAATCGTTAAATGCGATTCGGAAATAATAACGACTCCACTTACACCTTGTGGCGCAAATTTGTGAAAAGCAACTTCTCTTACCTCTGCACCAGATTTTAGTGCAGCATCAACAAATGTTTGCTCGATAAATTGCATATCGTTAAGTTTGTCGAAATCGCACTCCCATAGTTCTGCAATAATGTGACGTCCCATTGTCTCCAATGTCCGTTTCCCCCTTTGATTAGTTTTATTTTTAACATCAAAGTTGACTACCACGGGGGAAAGTTAGTCCAAAGAGGTCCTAACCCTTTAAGTAGTCCATGTACTAGAAGTACACGATTCCCATTATAAAACAGTTTTTTTAATAATGCAATATAAAAAATCCTCTTTCTACTAATTATAGAAAGAGGATGGAAATATGTTATTAACAGGAGATAAAAATTATTAATACGCAAAGAATAGCTAAAATTAGCTGTCTAGAAATTGACGATTAAAGACCACTTGCTACTTTTTTAGTAAGGTCAACTACTCTTGCAGAATAGCCCCATTCATTATCGTACCAAGCTAGAACTTTAATTTTTGTTTTGCCAATTACCATAGTCGTCAAACCATCTACCGTACTAGAATTAGTAGTTGTATTGAAATCAATGGAAACTAACGGCTCATGAGTTATTCCTAAAATACCCTTCATAGAACCTTCAGCTGCTTTTTCGAAGGCAGCATTTACTTCTTCAGCTGTCACTTCTTTTTGAACATCCACAACTAAATCAACTAAAGAAACATTAGGAGTAGGTACACGCAAAGCCATTCCATGAATCTTCCCTTCTAGCTCTGGTAGAACCAATGAAAGTGCTTTCGCAGCACCGGTCGATGTTGGAATAATCGATTGTCCACATGAGCGTGCGCGTCTTAAGTCTTTATGTGGGTTGTCTAAATTATTTTGGTCATTTGTATATGCATGAACCGTAGTCATTAAACCATTTTCAATTACAAATGCATCATTCAATACTTTGACAACTGGCGCTAAGCAGTTTGTTGTACAGCTTGCATTTGAAATGATTTGGTGATTTTTCACATCTAACTTATCGTCGTTTACACCAATAACAATCGTTGCATCTTCATTTTTGGCAGGTGCTGT
Organism: Psychrobacillus sp. FSL K6-2843; assembly: GCF_038626375.1. NCBI lineage: Bacteria > Bacillati > Bacillota > Bacilli > Caryophanales > Bacillaceae > Psychrobacillus > Psychrobacillus sp. FSL K6-2843. The sequence continues at coordinate 2,645,034 of NZ_CP152021.1, forward strand.
AATTACAACTTTCTTCGCTCCTGCTTTCAAGTGACCAGATGCTTTTTCACCATCATTAAATTTTCCAGTGGATTCAATAACGATATCCACGTTCAATTCTTTCCATGGTAACTTTTCAGGCTCACGTTCATTTACGATTTGTACTTTTTTACCGTTAACGATTAAAGCATTTTCGCCTATTTCAATTTTTCCAGTGAAAGTGCCATGCGTAGAATCATATCTAATTAAATGAGCTAAAGTTTCTAATGGGTATCTCGCATTGATAGCTACTACATTTAAATCCTCTTGTACGATTGCTTGGCGAAATACCATTCTCCCGATTCGTCCAAAACCATTGATTGCAATTGAAGCTGACATATAATAAGTCCTCCCGTAACGTGTGATACTTTTTGTTTTATAATCATGCATTAGTATAACACATTTTTAGAATTATGTAGCCTTAAAATAGCCCATTTTAAAATTCATTATTTTCACATAATTATTTTTTCCAAGATTTTAAAATTTTTTCTAATTGCTCCTGAGTAGACTCTAAAGTACCATTATTATAAATAACAGCATCTGCACCCTTTTCCTTTATAGAGAGCGGCAGCTGTGATTGGATTCTTGCCTTTGCTTCCTCCATAGAATAATTGTTTCTTGCCATTAGCCTATTCAATTGCGTTTCTTCTGATACAGTTACAACAATAATCTTATCGACATAGGATTGTAGTCTACTTTCAAATAGTAAGGGAATATCCATAATAATAGTTGGGTAACCCGCTTCCAATAGCTCTTCCTTTTGCCTCATCATCTCAGCTCGAATGGCTGGGTGCATTATGTCATTTAGCTGCTTTCTTTTAGCGGGCGAGGAAAAAATGATTTCTCCAAGTTTTGGACGATTTAGATCTCCATCTGAAGTTAGTATATCTTCCCCAAACACATTTATAATCGCTTGTAGGGTTTCGGTCCCTTTCTCAACTACGACTCTTGCTACAAGATCAGCATCAATAATTGGATAGTTCATTTTCTTTAACATATTTGATACAGTACTTTTACCGCTAGCAATACTTCCTGTCAAACCAATAATCATGATGAATCCTCCGTTACTTTTGGCACGAACCACAATAGGTAGATGTTCGACCGGCAATTGTTTTCTGCTTGGTTGGTTTCCCACAGATTGGGCAATTTTTTTTGCTATACATTTGTAGTCTATGTTGCATTGTTCCTGCTCCCCCATTTATAGAGCGATAATCCGAGATGGTACTTCCCCCATTTTCAATACTGTCTAATAGCACGGCGACAATTTCATGGAACAATTGAATTTTTCTTTCCTTGCTAATTCTTTTTACTTTTCGAGCAGGATGAATTCTAAGATTAAATAACGCCTCTGTTGCATATATATTGCCACAACCTGAGACTACATGGCCATCCATGATGAATTCTTTAATCGGTTTATTTTCGTATCGTGGGAGAAGGCTCATATTTAGGTAATGGTCTAGCGCTCCTTTGTTAAAAGGTTCAGGAGCCATTAGCAGTAACGGCGGATAATCTGCTTCGGTTTCTAACAGACGCAGTTCACCAAACCGACGTATATCGGCATATACAAGCATATCATCCTCATCAAAATGAAGCGTAACATGACTATGCTTCTTAAACTTTTCCTCCATGATGTCATCAAGACTTCGTACATAGAACCAAGCACCTGACATGCCAAGATGGGAGACAAGCAAAAATGATTCTCCGTCTTGATTTTTTAAATGAAAGTAAATATATTTAGAGCGGCGTTCTATTCGAACAATCGCCATTCCGGGAAGAGCAGACTGGAAAGATTCCACGTCTGCCCCCTTAATGATTGCTTCCTTCCCATTTTCCTTTGAATGAATAATAGTAGGGGAAACATCTACTGATTTAATCAATTTTCCCGTAACAACTGGCTGAAGTCCTCGAACTACCCCTTCAACCTCTGGTAATTCCGGCATACTTAAAACTCCTTACTTTGTATCGTACCAAGATGATCCATATGCATATTCAACTTTTAAAGGCACATTTAATTTAATCGCTGATTCCATTACTTCCGGGACAATTTTTTCTAATAGAGCTATCTCCTCTGGAGGAGCCTCAAAGATTAGTTCATCATGCACTTGCAGGAGCATTTTTGTTTGCATATTTTCTTTTTCTAATCGTTCAGCCATATCAATCATTGCTTTTTTAATGATATCGGCTGCACTTCCTTGGATAGGCGTATTCATCGCCGTACGCTCTGCAAAGCTTCTCAAGTTAAAATTAGAGCTTGTAATCTCAGGTAGATATCTTCTTCTATTTAAAATAGTAGTAACAAAACCTTTTTGTTTCGCTGTTTGTATACTTTCATCCATATATTCTTTCACGCCTGGAAAGCTTTTTAAATACTTGTCGATAAAAACAGCCGCTTCTTTGCGTGTAATATCTAGGCTTTGAGAAAGACCATAGTCACTAATTCCATAAACAATTCCAAAGTTTACAGCCTTCGCAGCACGGCGCATATTCGAGTCAACCTCTTCTGCCCCTACATGAAACACATCCATAGCAGTTTTAGTATGAATATCCATATTATTGTTAAATGCTTCGATTAGATTATCATCTTCCGACATATGAGCAAGCACACGTAACTCGATTTGGGAATAGTCAGCTGCAAACATCACCCATTCTGGGTTAGATGGAACAAACGCTTTGCGAATCTTTCTTCCTTCCTCGATACGGATAGGTATATTCTGTAAGTTAGGATTAACAGAGCTTAAACGTCCTGTTGTAGTAAGCGCCTGCTGATATCTTGTGTGGATTTTCCCATCATCAGTGTGGATCTCTTTTAGGAGACCTTCGATATAGGTTGAATTTAACTTTCCTAACTGACGGTATTGAAGAATTTGCTCTATGATTTCATGCTCATTTGCAAGCTTCTCTAATACATCGGCTGCTGTAGAATAACCTGTCTTAGTTTTCTTAATTGGCGGTAGTCCTAGTTTTTCAAAAAGAATCACTCCAAGCTGCTTAGGCGAATTGATATTAAATGCTTCCCCTGCTAGGGCATGAATGTCCTTTTCAATTTGTTGTAGCTTGATCTCTAAATCATGACCCATTTCTACAAGAACCTGCTTATCTACCTTTACTCCATCCGACTCCATCGTTCCTAAAATAGAAGCAAGTGGCAATTCCAATTCCTTATATAGCTTAAATTGTTCATTTTCTTTTAATTTCTTTTCTAGAATAGGCTTTAAATGCCAGATAGCCAAAGCCTTCCTAGTAGCATGCTCCGCCAGTTTCTCTTCCTCTGGAACAGATTTTTTTGCTCCCTTTCCATATATCTGCTCGTTGCTTAATACATTAAAATAACCATACTCTTTTCCAATAGATGCAACATCGTCTGCAGATAATGAGGCATTATCAATATAAGCTGCCAGCGTTAGGTCAAACTCTACTCCGGAAATGCTAACTCCATGCTTTCTACTTACCGCTTGGGTCGCCTTGGAGTCCACTACATATTTTGTCTTCGACTCATCCTCTAGCCATGTACAAAATTCTTTTGAATGAAAAGCAGCTTCCCCTGGAACAAAATAGGATTGCTCTCCATCGGATAAAGCGATTCCTAATAAATCCGCTGTATGGTATTGTTCATCATATAATTCCAAGTGAAGAGACATTTCATCCTTTAATAAAGTGAAATCTATTTCCTTTACTATTTCAAATTTCGTTTCAGTAGTAGATTGCTCTTCCGCCACATATTCCGTTTTTTCTAATAAAGTTTTAAAGGATAGTTCCTTCCATATAGAGATCACTTCATCCATGTTTGGTCCGCTATAAGTGATATCTTCAAGTGAAACTTCAATAGGAGCATTTGTTTCAATGGTAGCGAGCACCTTACTCATCTTTGCCTGTTCCTCGTTAGCAACAAGCTTCTCCTTTAGCTTAGCACCGCTAACAGAGTCAAGTGCCTTGTATAGATTTTCGACAGAGCCATGCTCCTTTAATAGTTTAATCGCTGTTTTTTCTCCTACACCTGGAACTCCCGGGATATTATCGGAAGCATCTCCCATCAATCCCTTCATATCAATGATTTGAAGCGGGGTTAGTCCGTATTTTTCCTGAACATGCTCCGGTGTATATTTCTCTATATCTGTTATTCCTTTTCTTGTAATGTAAACAGTCGTGGAGTCTGTAGCTAGCTGAGTTAAATCTTTGTCCCCTGACACAATGACTACTTGCTGACCCGTAGTCTCCGCCTGGCGGCTAAGCGTTCCTATAATATCGTCTGCCTCATACATTTCCAACTCATAGCGTTTAATACCATAAGCATCGATTAGCTTGCGTAAATACGGGAATTGCTCAGAAAGCTCTGGTGGAGTTTTCTGTCTGCCACCCTTGTATTCTCCAAATGTAGAATGTCTGAAGGTTGTTTTCCCAGCATCAAATGCCACAAGCATATGCGTTGGTTTTTCCTCGTCCATAATTTTTTGGAGCATCATCGTAAAGCCATACACGGCGTTCGTATGTATTCCATGTTCATTTGTTAATAAAGGAAGAGCAAAGAATGCGCGATAAGCCAAACTATTCCCATCTAATAATAGAATTTTTTCAGAAGACATGAATAAATTCACTCCTTGGTTTATATTGTTTTACATTAGCTTCTACACATTATTAAAAGTGTATTTTTGTATTAATACATTTTGCTAAAAATAAAATCGTCATTCCCTATATCTTACCATGACAGTAAGGGGAATGACGATTCATATACTATTCTAAGTATCCTGAAAGAATATTAGCATAAGGTGAATCTGATGGAATAATAATCATTGTATCTTCACCAATGGTTTTCTTATAGGATTCTAATGTTCTGTATAACGAATAGAATTCAGGATCTTTAGAAAAGCTCGAGTTATAAATTCTCGCTGCCTCCGCATCACCTTCTGCTACAAGAAGTGCAGCTTCTTTTTTTGCAGCAGCCTGCATTTGAATAACTTTACTATCCGTTTCTGCTTCAATTCTCCTCTTGTCAGCATCACCAGTAGATAAAAACTTTTGAGCAACACTTTCACGATCGGAAATCATTTCGTTATAAACAGATTGCTCATTCTCTTCTGGCAAGTCTGTTCGTTTAATACGCACATCTACTACTTCAATACCATATTTATCTTTTGCTAGAAGTTCATTAACTTCTTGTGTTATTTGATCGTTAAGGCTTCCTCGAGATGAGTTTTCATCATTAATGATTTCGTTATAATTTAATTGACCAAGCTCTGAACGAACGACAGAATAGATGAATTCTTCCATACGTGAGCTTGCATTAACAATATTCCCTGCATTAGAAATCATATCTTTAGGATTAACTACTCTCCAAATTGCATAATTATCAATAATTATTCGACGTTTATCCATTGTATTTATTTCTGCCTCAGACAGATTATGATTCATTTGATATTTTGGAATGGTCGTTACACTTTGGACAAATGGGATTTTCATATGCAATCCTGGTGAATCCTTAATGCTTTTAATCTCACCAAACTGACGAATAACCTTATATTCCCCTTCTTTCACTACATAAATATTAGCAAGGGCAATTACTGCTATTACAAAGACTACTAAGATAGTAATAAAAGACTTAGTATGCTTTTTAAAATCGATTGGTGTCTTTTCTTTCTTTGGTTTATTCGGAACAGTCTTAAACTTAGATTCTAAATTTGCAAAAGGGTTGTTGTTATCTGACATTATTGTCCACTCCCTTCTTCTGTCTTCGATTCATTTGTTGTGGTAGCTGCAGGTGCATTTTGTTTAGAAGATTCTAGCGGTTGTAATGGTAAGTATTTCATCGTTCCACCATCATCATTCATAATATAAATTTTCGCGCCCGGTAAAACGGAATCTAATGTCTCCATTACTAATCGCTGTCTTGTTATCTCTTTGTTATTTTGATATTCAGCATAAAGCTTATCAAATAAGGCTACATCCCCTAAGGCCTGTTCTTTACGGGCTGTTTGGTAACCACGTGCTTCAGAGATAATTGCATCTACTTCTCCCTCTGCTACACTTATTTTTTCATTTTCATATTTTTCTGCTTGGTTTACCTTTGTATTTTTTGTTTCCTCCGCATCCGTTACTGCTGTGAAAGCTGCACGGACCTCTGCATTTGGAAGCTCTACATCTTGTAATTTTACCGTTAAGACAGTAATTCCTATATCATACTTTTTAATCAATGACCCTAGAAGCTCGTTTGTATCTGCTTCTATTTGAGCCTTCCCAGAAGTTAATGCATCATCAATTTTAGAATTCCCTATAACTGAACGAATGGATGCTGAGGTTGCATCATGCAACATTTCTTTTGGATTTTCGGAATTAAATAGGTACGATTTTGGATCGGTAATTTTGTATTGTACTACTAGGTCCGTCAATACGATATTGTCGTCACCTGTTATCATTTTTGTATCCTTGTCATATGAGGTTATTTCCCCACTCTCATCCTGCTTGTATCCAAACTGAAGGCTAAAGGTTTCTTTTGATAACTTTTCTACCTTCTGAATCGGCCAAGGAAGTTTAAATTTCAAACCAGACTCTGTTATTGGCTCACTCGCCTCACCAAACGTAATGACGATTGCCTGTTCTGATTCATCTACTGTATACCAAGAAGTAAATACTGCGGATAAAAGAATAATTCCAACTATAGAAACAGCGATAATGGTCAATAATCTTTTTGTACTCATATCTTTTCCCCTTTCTCTCTATATAATTCTTTTACGGAAAGAAAGGGTAGATGGTTTCAAAAATATAAATATTTAGATTTTTTATGCTACGTTAAAAGTTAAGGTTGATTTAAAAGTGCAATAAAAAATGAGCTGGAAAATGTATCTCCACGCTCATTAATTAATACTAAATAACCCGTTTGTCGGAAAAGTAATGTGTAGTTTTAAGATTTTCAGTCATTTTCTCGCTTAACCCTTTACAAGGACCTGCTCACTTAAGTCTGGTAGAAATCCTAATTCAGAGTTTAGGGATGGATAGTAGAACGCTATTTGTAATAATTTTAAAGTTGTAAATTGGCGATTTCCCTAGCGTTACCCCTTTTAGAAAAAATAAAAGCTTGTATTAATGTATGCAAGTGCAGTAGTTCCTATATTGGTGCAATTTTTAAGAGAATTAACCCACCACTTGTTGATAGTAGTGAATGAGGATCCTTTGCAGGTGAAGCTAAAAGAGGGTTTTATTTATAAAATATTAAATTTTTTCTTTATTGAAAAGGCATTTTGTTATTGTACTAACAAAGACATTTTAGCCTTTGATGGAGTTTCATATTTGACTTTAATATTCTTTTGCACAAAATTACCTCCCCCTACTCCATACAAGCCTCCATGATTACTCTTATAACTATACACTCGATATTCTTCCCCCTTTTTCAATGGGCGAATGGTTGTTAAAGTTCCATTGCTCTGTAATTTAACTAGATTAGTGTCTTGATGAATCGTCACCTTACCGATTTGACCTAATTTTAGTTCCGTTTTACCCCACATTACCTTTTGTGGTTTTACTTGTTTTTTTATAAATTCTGTTTTAAAGCTGTATGCCCCTCCACTTGATGGAGCACCGTCAGTTTCTACTTTAAAATAGTATGTACCCTTTGGAATATTTATTGATATTCCATCATTTTCAGTAACATTTTTAAATGTATTAACAGATATTTCATTTAAATAATTTAAATTTGTATCTAAAATGGATAAATAAGTTCCCATATACACTGAATTTAAGTTGATTGTTAGAATGCCCTCCTTTGGAACGATTACTTCATAAAAGTCCATATCATGACGATATTCAAACATACCTTCCACTTCTGTATCAAGTAGAATTTCTTGTGCTTCTTCAATAGAAGTATTCTGATCCTTATCAATCTCGGTTGTAGCAAAAGCGTGTCCACCCATCCATAATCCACCAAATATGATGCTTATTCCAAAAATAGTACTTATCAATCCCTTTTTCATACTAATTCCCCCTGTACATTATTTACTTCTTGACTACCACATATTTGCTTATAATATTTTTTAATTTTAACATAAATATCCAACAAAAAATCTATTTAAAAAATAGTTGGTAATTCCAAGTATTATAGGAGGATAGTTGGTAACCCATTCGTACTTGTTTAGTTTTATAAAGATAAACAAACAATTGCAAGTGCTAGTATTATAAAAACTACCTTCATATAGACATATTACCGTTTAAATGAAAACATAGCTGAAATATACTGTCCCCTGCTAGAAAAAAACATACCCTAAGTTTATTATTATATTAAGTTAGCAATAATCCTTTTAATATTACTATTTTAGGGGGTCAACAATCGCACATTATTAACGGAACTAAAACGGCAGGCTTTGAAAAAGCGAAATAGTTATAACTAATGCCGATAAAGATCCTGCGGACAGTAAGGTTAACATTTTTCGCCAATTTATCTCTTTTGAAGGTTTTGCAGCCTCTCGGGAAACCGCAATCCATATCACAAAAGAAACTATGGCTACAATGGCAATAACATCTTTAGACATATTTAATACCCCCTTGTATTATTCAGTTAAAATGACGCGTTTGTTGAACACAACTTAAACAACACTGTTCTACTAACCCATTGCTTAGCTCAATAAGAAAAAGTGCTTTACTCCTTCTTGAAGTAAAGCACACCGTTAGTTTATGTGCAATATTTCACTATCATTCTTTTGTATTAATAATTAAATGATTTTCAACTCTCGCTCTCTATAGACAGGAAGCTGATTATCATTCATACGGCAAAGGTTGAGTTCCATCGACATCAGTAAAGCCATATTTTCTCGCTAGTTCAGCCACCATTATTGTTTCTCCAGAAAACTTAGATACCGTGGTGTCTGATGCCAATGCGACAACCGCACGGCCTACATACGCCGTCGTTTCAGTTGTTCCATCCTCTGGTCCAAAACCCGAATCTATAACTCTTTCTGTTCTCATCCAACCTGGGCAAACAGCAACGGCTGAAACGTTGTAGTCCTTTAATTCCTTTGCCATTCCTAGTGTCATTCGATTGATAGCATTCATAGCTAAATCGTAATATAAATTACTTGAGATTGTGTCTTTGATAAAAAATGTAATATTTACAATTAACCCTTTATGGTGTTGGGCCATCAGAGGTACAGCGTATCGAGTAGTCAGCAAGTAAGCTTGAAGTCCAGCAACCATCATAGCATCCCAATGCTCCAGTGGTCGTTCCCAAAAATGCCGCCCATCAACTGATGGTAGAGAACTTTCGGATCCACCAAATACACTATTAACTAAAATATCAATGCGACCATGTTCCCTTTCAATTTGCTCAAATAAGTTCCTTACATCATTTTCACTTGTATGGTCACACTGTATTGCGATGCCTTTACCTCCTCTAGAAGTAACACCATCGGCAGTTTCTTCAATGGTTTCTGGTCGATTATCGGTTGTAGACCCCTTTACACTCCGTCCTGTCACATACACCGTCGCTCCTGAACTGCCTAGTTGAAAAGCAATGCCCCTACCCGCCCCACGGGATGCACCACTAACAACAGCAATTTTCCCTTGTAATGGTTTCATATTTTCCTAACTCCCTGCCCCTTTAGTTAAAAGTCATGTTAAAGTTTCCTTTTTAATAAATTCAACAAATTTATTAAGTAGTACATGAGTGAAATCATAAATGATAGAAGTATAACAATTATTGTACCGAATATATAGATTGCTGTTTCGGTAGCATCACCGCCATCAAACACATTTCCAAATAGAAAAAAGAAAATTACACTAACCATTAAAGTTAAGAAAAATATACTAATATACTTTGACATATTATCCCCCTCCACAATCCAACTTTACCGTAATAATCTAGACCTTTATTAAACTAAAATACCGTATTTGTTAAAGTGGGAATATGTATTTTGTGAATTTCATTTATCATTATTCAACTTATCTATTTCAAACCAGGTTCTTAACTGTTCATTAAAAAGCTGCTTCAAGCTCACTTCGTATTTTATTTCTTAATCAAACCACCAATAATATTAATCCTCACCCTAACAAAGGCACTATTATTATTGGTAAAGCTAGACTTATTAAGAATGTAATAAGCCAATCTCTTTTTTTGGTCGTCTTAAGTAGTATATTCAATACAGAACAAATACAAATACAAATACAAACTATAAATCCGAACAATATATTGATAAGTTCCATAAAATCCCCATATATTACCTTTTTCCGATTTTACCATAAATCCATTAAATAATTATTATAAAAGTTGTTCTAGTATATTTAATACTTTTTGTTTCAAGTAACTGTATTGTGTTTCATTGGTATCTAAATAAGCTTCTTCTCTGTTTGAGGGAGCGTCCATGTACTCTATTGCTCCCTTAAATTGACTGTCAGTAAAATCATAACGTTTGCCATTAATACTATTATAAAAATGCCAGCCGTCTAATAGCTTAGTTTTCAAAATTTCTCCACCCAATAAATCATGAACTACTAAAGTTGTTACACCACATTGACCTTTTGCTATATTCTCTTTACTCCATTTAGTACTCGATTCAATAGACCAGGAATTAGATAAAGCATATTTAATTTTTTCACACAGTTTTTCATCTAATTTTTTCATCAGTTTCACTCCTGTTCAATTTAAGACTCGTAGACGAATGCGATGGCTTATTGATCCCTCCATCATCCGACGAAAGCGGAAATCTGTCATTGATAACTTTATATAGTTAGATTCGCTCATATGACTTTTTCATTAATATTCAACAGATGATTGAAGCGACAGGCGGCGACTCCAGTGGGATGAGTGAGACAGATAAGACATCACATACGACGCGTAAGCGACGGTGATGGCTTATCGCTCACCCCACGGAAAGCGTCCGACGAAAGCGGAAATCTCTCATCTCTTGTTCTCACTCTTCCAGTAAATTATCTGTCATTGATAACTTTATATAGTTAAATTCGCTCATATGACTTTCTCATTAATACTAAACAGATGATTGAAGCGGAAGGCGGCGACTCCAGTGGGATGAATGAGACAGGTAAGACATCACAAACGACGCGCAAGCGACGGTGATGGCTTATCGCTCATCCCACGGAAAGCGTCCGACTAAAGCGGAAATCTCTCATCTCTCGTTCCTACTTTTTATGTATCTTGAATTAATTAGAATTATACTACACAATAAAAGGCCAGCAACTAGTGCTAGCCTTTTAAAGTATTTCGTTTGGAAAAGGGGTCTATATAAAATGTATCAAAGTATTGTAAATGGCGTGTGAATTTCTTGTAAAACTTAACTTACCATTTATTATTTTGATATTTTTTATAATAATTCACCTGACGGGCCATCAAATAGAACTTACGTTTCAAATTCTTGTCCCCTTTATAAAACAATGGGTTTCCCCACTTACCTTCACCTAATAGCAAACGAATTTCCTGTTGGATAGAAAGATTATCCACGAATTTCTTTAAAACTATTTTAGGAACTACTGTGAACAAGTAATGTTCATTTAGTAGGGTCAGCGGTTTTTCTTTATGGTAAATCACATCATCCACCATATATCGAGCCATGTTATGTCCGAGTGCAGTAACATAGTAGCTAGATCGACCTTGTCTAATATTAACTTCAAATACTTTATATTTGCCATCTCGCTCATCATATTTTAAATCGAAGTTAGCAAAACCGACATATCCAATCGCCTCAAGGAAGTGTTGAAGCTTTTTCATTAACTCTTCATCATAGCGAGTAATAAGTGCAGTATAGTTTCCAATCGCCGTAACCGTGTGCTCTTGTAAAACAACTTGAGCAAGTGTACTTAGCTGTGCATTGCCCTCCGAGCTAACATAAAACACAGAATCCCACATATATGTGTCATCTCCAGGAATATAATCCTGGATGATTAAGTCTTCCTCATAGCCACTTTCATTTACCTTGCGAATCACGTCATCTAATTCCTGCTGAGTTTCAACTCTATATACTTTTTGTTGACCTACAAATTTATGCTTATAATATTCAACCCCATTACTAGGCTTGATGATTAATGGGAAAAGGACATCTTCTGTAAATGGTTGTTTTTTAGCGCAAGAGTAAAAATACGTTTTAGGTGTATCTATACCATGCTCTTCACAGAGCTTATAAAAATTAGACTTTACTAAAAGGTTGTTCATTAAATCCTCGGGCATATAATTAAACACAAACATTTCTTTTAAAACATCTGCATTTTCAATGATCAAACGCACATAAAAATCATTTGTGCCTATTAATAATAATTTCTTATCGGCTGTTTTATATTTCTTTGCAACTTCAGTTAAAACGGACACGAATTCCGACTTGTCCCATAAGTTTGGGTGTATTTCTATATGACCTATAACACTACTCAATTTAGTGAAGGACATTTCTTCCTTCCCAACTAAAATTGGCTTGATACCGTATTCCTCGTGGAAGGAAATAGACATATTGTAAGCATTCATATCTGTCCCAATTATAATAGGGATAAAGGGTTGATTATTCATGATGACCTCCATTAACTATTCATGAGTGGAATGTACACAGTGAATGCTGTACCTTTTCCTACCTCACTTTCAACTTTTATCAAACCATGATGAGCTTCAACTATATGCTTGACGATTGCCAGACCTAATCCTGTACCACCAGAGTTGCGACTCCTAGCTCGATCTACACGATAAAAACGTTCAAAAATACGATCTATTTCTTCAGTTTTTATACCTATTCCTTGATCCTTAATCGTAAAGTAACCATATTTATGATCTTTACCAATAGTAATCGTGATAAAGGTATCCTCAGAAGAATAGGTAATTGCATTTGTTAATAAGTTCATCATGATTTGCATAATTCGATCGGAATCTCCTAGCACCTCTACCTTTTCATCCAAAGAGAGGGTCAATTCCATATTTTTTTCTTCTAATAAATGATTGGTCATTTCAATACTTTGAATGAGCACATCATAAAGTTTCACTTTATTTAACTTAATTTCGTATCCAACTTGCTCGACAGTTGATAAGTCCAGTAAATCATTAATAAGCATTTGTAGACGATTACTTTCCTTATAAATTATCTCTAAAAACGAAAGTAAGGTATCTTCCTTTTTATATGCACCGTATAAAAGTGTTTCAGAGAACCCTTTGATAGATGTTACAGGGGTTTTTAATTCGTGTGAAACATTAGCAACGAAGTCTTTTCTTACCTGTTCTAGCTTCACTAACTCCGTGACATCATGAATCACAACAACTATTCCTAGCCATCTTCCATGCTCCCCTATAACAGGCGCCCCATATGCTACCATATGATTAGTACTTAAATTTCGTTGCAGTGCAATTTGTTCTTTACTGAGCATTTCTGTCAAAAATAGCTTTTCTATAAAAGCTTCAACCTTTTCTGGCAAGCCAATTTTACGAAATTGTTTCCCATTTACCTGTTCAAAGCTAAGCTGGAGTTGATTGAGAAAGGAACGGTTAACAATACTAACTATCCCACTACGGTCGATCATTATTAGACCGCTCCCCATGTTTTCAATCAGTGTTTTCAGTCGTTCTTTTTCTGTTTCACGTATTATCGAAATATCCTGTAGGTTCCTTGCAAGAATATTGATTGATTTCGTTAATTTTGACATACCTGAACTGTTATCCTCGAAAGCTCTAATACGATAATTACCTCTTGCTAGCTCCATAGCTGTTTCAGTTAAATGTTCAACAGGCTGTGCATACCTCTTTAAGATATTAAAGCCGATAAGTAAAGCAATAAGAAATGCAATTATTAAAATTGTTGTCAACACTAACCATAAGGTACCCTGAAAAAAATTGACATTGTCTTCTAGCAATGAAGCATCAAGTATATCGACGACTTCTTGCCTTTGTTCTATAGAAAGCTGCGTACTACTTAGATAGTTTTCAATATCGTTTATTTTTCCATCAATGCTTGTACTCGTAGTACGTTCAATGAAAATAGGAAAGATTTGAGCAAGAGCTAGACCTATTCCAACTAGAATAAGTCCAATTAAAATAGAATAGGTACGAAATATTCTATTGTGAAAGCTCATACTTTTTTAGGCTCCTCAAATTTATATCCAAGACCTCTAATAGTTTTAATGTAAATCGGTTTTCGGCTGTTTTCTTCTATTTTATCTCTCAAATGACTAATGTGGACATCTACGATTCGAGTATCTCCAGCAAAATCATAATTCCAAACAGAGCTTAATAGCTGATCTCGGGTAAGCACTCTATTTTTGTTTTCGATTAAGTAAACAAGTAGTTCGAATTCCTTTGGAGTAAATTCCAACTGCTTATCATTCATGATCACTTCGAAGCGTTCAGGAAATACTTGCAGTCCACCAAATATATATCTTTCATCGGAATTTTTCTTTTGATGCTCTGACGTTAATACACTTCTGCGTATCATAGCCTTAACTCTAGCTGTAACCTCTCTAGGGCTAAAAGGTTTTGTCATATAGTCATCTGCACCTAGCTCTAGACCAAGCACCTTATCAAACTCTTCTCCTTTTGCTGTAAGCATTATAATCGGTGTCTGGATTTTTTTTAATCGTAGCTCCTTACACACTTCCATACCATCTAAACGCGGTAGCATCCAGTCCAACAAAATGACATCAGGCTGTTCTTCTATGGCAAGGTTTAAGCCTTCCTGCCCATCTGAAGCAGTTATAACATGAAAACCTGCTTCTTCCAAATTATATTTTAATAATGTTACGATTGAACTCTCATCATCTACAACTAATACTTTTTTCATTATTTTGGCCTCCATAGTCGATTTGAAACCCCCATTCCAAATCTGCAACTAAATAGGAAGTTATTATAGTTTTTCAGAAACGATAAGCAGGTGGTGTCACATGAAGAATACCATTCATCACTATTGCATTTTCCTCATTTTTTCCTTCTACTTCTATAATAATTTCATTTTTATGTACATTGACTTCTGTTATTACAAACGTAAAAGTTATTAAAGAATAATGATAGGTTGGTACAGGAAAATTTAACTCTTGCTTATTCACATGAGAACCCGGACCAGGAAGATACTTGGAAATGGCAGAAGTCACAATGCCAGTTAACATAATTGTTGGTACAATTGGTTTTTCAAATACTGTTTTAGAAGCAAAATCATGTTGAATATATAGAGGATTATTATCATTCGTCAATCCCAAATATAATAATAAATCCTTATCCTCCATCTTCTCGGTTATAGATAATTTTTCTCCTATAGACAAGTCTTCAATACTCTTTCCAATTTTATACGTTTTACCTAACAATTATTATTCATCCCCCTATATTTAGTCTAACTCTATCTTATCAATAACTCTTAGTTTTGCGCAATACACTGTACTGCCTACTTTAATAATCATAAGTAAAGTATGTAATTGATTTCCCTTAATGGACGTTTTGACGAGTTAAATGTTGCATATCTTATAGCCACAAAAACGAGCGAGAATTTAATCTCGCTCGTTTTTACTATGATTATTCACTTAAAATCTTCATGACAGCTTTTACAGTATCAGCAGATTTGTTTAACAAAGTCGTTTCTTCTTCTGTTAACTCCAACTCAATAATTTTTTCGATACCGCCTGCTCCAAGTACAGTTGGCACTCCAAGATATATTCCTTCCATTCCATACTCGCCCTCTAAATATGCGATAGAAGGAAGAACACGTTTTTGATCTTTTAAGATAGCCTCTGCCATTTCTACTAGGGAAGCAGCTGGTGCATAGTATGCAGAACCGTTTCCTAAAAGGTTAACAATTTCTGCGCCACCTTTACGAGTGCGATCTACAATCGCTTCTAAGCGCTCTGCATCGATTAGATTTTCCAAGGGAATACCTCCAGCATAGGAATATCTTACAAGAGGAACCATGTCATCTCCGTGGCCACCAAGTACAAAGCCGGTCACATCTTTAACAGATAGATTCAACTCCTGAGCAACAAAAGTTCGGAAACGTGCAGTATCAAGCACTCCTGATTGACCAATAACTCTTTCTTTAGGTAATCCTGATTCTTTGAAAACAGTATACGTCATTGCATCTACTGGGTTAGTTAACACTAGAACTGTTGTGTTAGGCGAATATTTAACAATCTCACCTGTAACACCTTTCATTACTTTTTGGTTTGTCTGAACTAAATCGTCACGGCTCATCCCTGGTTTACGTGCAATACCAGCTGTAATAATAACTAGATCTGAGTCTTTTGTATCCTCATAGTTGGAAGTTCCAATAATATTAGCGTCGAACCCTTGGACAGGGCCAGCTTCTGCCATATCCAACGCTTTTCCTTTAGTAGGGTTTTCAGCTTGAGGAATATCGACTAACACGATGTCTCCTAGTTCTTTTTGAGCTAGTAAAAATGCTGTAGTAGCTCCAGTGAATCCGGCACCAATAACTGAGATTTTATTACGTTTCATTGTCATGTCGTAACTCTCCTTTTGTCCAAATTAGAAAAGAGAGGATAGAATCCTCTCTCTTGTTAAACCAATTTTCATTACTACAGATTAAAGATTTTTAATCAATTCGTCAGCAAACTCCGAACATTTAACTTCTTTAGCACCATCCATTAGACGAGCAAAGTCATATGTTACAACTTTAGATTCAATTGTTTTTTCCATTGAGTCCATGATAAGTTTAGCGGCTTCGTTCCAGCCAAGGTGCTCAAGCATTAATACACCTGAAAGGATTACTGAAGATGGGTTAACTTTATCTAAACCTGCATATTTTGGAGCTGTACCATGAGTAGCTTCAAAAATAGCATGTCCAGTTACGTAGTTGATGTTAGCTCCTGGAGCGATACCAATACCACCAACTTGTGCAGCAAGTGCATCTGAGATATAATCCCCATTTAAGTTCATAGTTGCCACTACATCAAACTCTTTTGGACGAGTTAAAATTTGTTGTAAGAAGATATCAGCGATTGAATCTTTAACTAAGATTTTACCAGCTGCAAGTGCTTCAGATTGAGCTTTATCAGCTGCTTCAGTACCTTGTTCTTCTTTAATTTTGTCGTATTGGTTCCAAGTAAATACTTTGTCACCAAACTCTTGTTCAGCTACTTCATAGCCCCAGTTTTTGAAAGCTCCTTCAGTAAACTTCATGATGTTACCTTTGTGTACTAATGTTAAAGAAGTGCGACCTTCTTTAATGATGTAATTTAATGCAGCACGCACTAAACGTTTAGTACCTTCTTCAGAAATTGGTTTGATACCGATACCAGAAGTTTCTGGGAAACGGATGTTCTTAACACCAAACTCTGTTTGTAAGAAGTCGATTAGTTTCTTCGCATTGTCTGTACCTTTTGCATATTCGATACCAGCATAGATATCTTCTGTATTTTCACGGAAAATAACCATATCTGTATCTTCAGGACGTTTAACTGGAGATGGAACACCAGTGAAATAACGAACTGGGCGTAGGCAAGTATATAGATCTAGTTCTTGGCGAAGTGCCACATTTAATGAACGGATTCCTCCACCAATTGGTGTAGTTAAAGGACCTTTAATAGCGATTAGGTACTCATTGATAACATCTAAAGTTTCTTGAGGTAACCATTCACCAGTTTGGTCAAATGCTTTTTGTCCAGCAAGAACTTCTTTCCACTCAATTTTCTTTTCTCCGTTATAAGCTTTTTCTACTGCTGATTCTAATACACGTGAAGCTGCGGCCCAAATATCAGGACCAGTTCCGTCACCTTCAATAAATGGAATGATTGCTGTGTTTGGTACGTTAAGTACACCGTTTTCTACTGTAATTTTACCAGATGTCATGTATATTTCCTCCTACTATCATAATCATAGGGCCAATAACACAGGAGTGTTTAGCCCTAATCTTTTACAAACAATTAATATTATCGTTCTTCAATTGGAATATATTTTTGCATTCCTGGTCCAACATATTCTGCACGAGGACGAATTAATCGGTTGTCCGAATATTGCTCAAGAATATGAGCTACCCATCCAGAAACGCGTGAAACTGCAAAAATAGGTGTGAATAAATCATGGTCAATATTTAATGAATGGTATACAGATGCAGAATAGAAATCTACATTTGGTGGTAAGTTCTTTTGACCAGTAACGATTTCTTCAATACGTACTGACATATCATAAAGTTTAGATTCACCACGAAGTGTTGTAAGTTTTTGAGACATTTCACGTAAGTGTTTTGCACGTGGATCTCCTTTTCTATATACACGGTGACCAAAGCCCATAATTTTAACTTTGTTATCTAATTTATCTTGGATATAGCTATCAACGTTATCTAGAGTATCAATTTCAGTTAGCATTTTCATCACTTGCTCATTAGCTCCACCGTGAAGTGGCCCTTTAAGAGCTCCGATAGCTGAAACAACTCCTGAGTAGATATCAGACAAAGTTGCTACACAAACACGTGCAGTAAATGTAGAAGCATTTAACTCATGATCTGCATGAAGTACTAAAGCTTTGTTGAAAGCTTCAACTTCAATTTCTTCTGGCATTTCACCTGAAAGCATGTACAAGAAGTTAGCAGCATAGCCTAAATCTGTTTTAGGAGCTACCGGCTCTAATCCTTTACGTACACGAGAAAATGCAGTTACTAATGTAGACATTTTAGCTTGTAATTGAATAGCTTTTAGGTAGTTTGCTTCTTCGGACATATCCTCAGCAGCATCATCATATAATGCTAGCATAGATACAGCCGTTCTTAGTGCTGACATTGGGTGAACTTTATCAATTGGATAAGTCTTGAAATGATTCAAAACTTCTTGAGGAACTGCCATGTTATCAGCCAATTGTTGCTTTAATTCTGCTAGTTCAGAAGCATTTGGCAGACGTTTGTGCCAAAGTAGGTATACAACCTCTTCAAAACTTGCATTATTCGTTAAATCATCGATATCATAGCCGACGTATGTAAGTGTGTCATCTATAATAGAGCTAATCGATGACTGAGTCGCTACGATTCCTTCTAAACCACGAGTTGACGTCATTTGTTATCTCCCCTTCTACAGTAAAATTTATCCATCTACTTATCTCGTAATATGGAGATTTACCTGCATTTAATATGTACCTTCAAAATGCTTACTCTCGTATTATAATCAATTTTGGCTATTTTGTGAATGAAAACGCTTAAAATTATTAAAAAATAACTTTTCAATTAAATTATCCTAATAAAAGAATGGATGAAACTCGTTACTTTTCAAATGAACAAGAAAGATATTATATCTTACTGGATACCTATAGGAGTCATTCTGCTAATCCTTTTTATAGCGTACCCATTAACGTTATCTATTTTGTGTGGATACTTGCTTTTTCCAACATCTAATTTCTTTCATAAAAAACTTAAACTTCCAATTTTCATGAGTGTATTGTTAACAGAGATAATTATATTAAGTAGTTTTCTGTTGTTTGTATTCTTTATTTTCCAATCTTTAGTTACACTAATCCCGCTAATTCATGAACATCTTTTATACTTACCATTCGATGATTTACAAAATCATCCAATTTTTCTTATGTTTGAAGATAAGCTTCAAGAGTTGCTAGACACTATTTTAAATAATTTATTGATTAATCTAACGCATCTACCAACTTATATTTTCGAAATACTTCTCTTTAGCATCGGGCTTTTTTTTTCTTTATATGAGTCCACGAAGGACAGACTTTGGTTTCTAATCTATTTTCCAATAAAAACGAGAGATTTTTTTCATAAAACAGTGATTAAGTCTTCGGAAGTCGTTAATAGCTTTTTAGGTGTGGAAGTGAAGCTTTTACTTCTAACTTTTGTGCTACTTGCCACTGGCTTCAGTGTACTTGGCTTACATAACCCTATAAAAAATGCTTTTTTAATATCTTTAGTCGATAGCATACCATTTCTAGGGACAGGTATTATTTTAATACCTATGGCTATTTACTTCTTTTTACTGGATGCTAAACTGTTTGGCAGTATAATTTTATTGCTTTATATTTTTGTTCAGCTGACTAGACATATCGTAGATAATTTCCTTTGGTCGGCCTCCATGCAAATAAAAGCAGTTCATGTTTTTTTCTTAAGTGCAGCGGCAATATTAATTTTCGGCTTTATTGGCATCCTGTTTAGTCCCTTTATTTATTTAATCGCAAACAAATGGGGAGGTTCTATGAAGACTTCATCACGATAATTTGATTTTTTTTCATTTTCTTACGAATCCATCTATAAAAAAGAGGCTTAAATAATTTTCTTGTTGGTGAGAACAGCAGCAAAAAACCAAGGATATCTGATATAAACCCTGGAAGTACAACTAATATTGCTCCTAAAAAAATGCTGATTCCATTTATAGCTGATTCGCCTGGTGCTTGATAGTTTTTAACACTATCAGAAACCTCCCTGAATGCTTTCATACCTTGTCTTTTGGCTACAAAACCACCAATAACTCCAGTGGCAATGATCAATAGTAAGGTGTTAAATGCTCCAATGGACTTCCCAGCTAAAAGTAATATATATAACTCAATTGCAGGAACTACCACAAATAAGCCTATAATCCATTTCATACAGTCACCTTCCTCTCTATACTAATTATAAAACAAGTGCCCCACTTTATGTGAGGCACTTGCTTAGGTTTTAAATAATACTTGCTTGACCGTTATAAATAACTCCACTTTCAGCATCAAGCGTTAGTTCTTGACCATTTTCAATAAGTTTAGTCGCGTCGGCAACACCAACAACTACAGGGATTCCAAAACTTAAGCCAACCACAGCAGCATGGCTAGTTAAGCCGCCCTCTTCTGTGATTAATCCTCTACAATTTTCGATAGCAGGAACCATATCCTTATCAGAACCTATCGTTACGATAATACTTTCGCTCGTATCTTGGCCTTCTAGTTCTTTTGCATTTTGAACAACAATTGCTTTACCAAAGGCAGTTTTCTTACCAATACCTTGACCTTTAGCGACCATATCACCAATAACATGAACTTTCATTAAATTAGTAGTTCCAGCTTGTCCTACTGGAACACCAGCAGTGATAACAACTAGGTCACCATGAGTTACATAATGTTGCAGAATACTTTCTTCCACAGCAATCTCTAACACTTCATCTGTTGAGAAAGCTTTTTTACCAACAATAGGATAAACTCCCCATACTAGTGTAAGCATTCTAGAAGGTTTCACTGTTGAAGTTACAGCTATAATAGGAACCCCTGGTCTAAATTTAGAGATCATTTTAGCAGTATGCCCACTTTCTGTAGGAGCTATAACTGCCTTCACCTTTAAATTGATAGCAGTATGAGCAACTGCTTGGCCTATGGCATCCGTTAGGTTTACATCGCGAGCCTTACTCAACTTAGTAACATTCGCTCTATAATCTACTGCATTTTCTGTATGTCTTGCAATTTTGTCCATTGTTTGAACCGCCTCTAGTGGGTAAAGGCCTGCTGCAGTCTCACCAGAAAGCATGATGGCATCTGTTCCATCTAAAATCGCATTTGCTACGTCACTTGCTTCTGCACGAGTTGGTCTCGGGTTTCTTTGCATAGAGTCCAACATTTGAGTCGCTGTAATAACTGGTTTTCCTGCTTCATTACATTTTTGGATAAGAGATTTTTGAACTAAAGGAACTTCCTCAGCAGGAATTTCTACTCCAAGGTCTCCCCTTGCAACCATTAACCCATCAGATACTTCAATAATCTCATCAATATTATCTACGCCTTCTTGGTTTTCAATTTTAGGGATGATTTGAATGTGAGATCCATTGTTATTCTCTAATAATTCTCTGATTTCCAGTACATCTTTTGCTCTTCTAACAAAAGAAGCGGCGATGAAATCTACATCCTGCTCGATACCAAAAAGAATATCTTTTGCGTCTTTTTCTGTAATACCTGGTAATTGGACAGAGACACCTGGTACATTCACACCTTTATTGTTTTTCAATGTTCCAGCATTTTGAACATACGTATGAATGATTCCATTTTCCGAATCAATTCCCTGAACAACTAGCTCGATTAGCCCATCATCCAATAATATAATAGAGCCTTCCTGTACATCTTCTATTAACTTTTCGTAGGAAATAGAAAAACGCTCTGTGTTACCTAACACTTCCGTCATAGATATATCAATAGACTGACCAGTGACTAATTCGATGGCGTCACCTTCCATCTTATGAGTTCTAATTTCTGGACCTTTTGTATCCAATAATATCCCAACTATTTTGCCTAGCTTTTTAGATACTTTTTTGATGCGTTCGATTCTTCCGGCATGTTCTTCATGACTACCATGAGAAAAGTTTAAACGGGCAACGTTCATTCCTGCCTCAATTAATTTTTCTAAAGTTTCCTCTGATTCACTTGCGGGACCGATAGTACACACTATTTTAGTTTTTCTCATAATCTTATCCTTCCTATTGCTGAAATTATGTAGTCTGTTCAGATAGATAACTCTTTAGATAATTGATACATCTTTTGATCAAATACCTCTGTCTTTTCAAATGCTTCCGTCATATCATAGTCTACCACTTGATGATTTTGGATTCCAATTGCACGTCCTCCATGACCTGCCATTAAAACCTCAACGGCCTTCGCTCCAAATAAACTCGCAAGGACACGGTCTCTTCCCGTAGGAGAACCTCCACGTTGAATATGACCGAGAACAGAAACTCTCGTCTCAATATTAGCATGTTCCTTAAGTTTTAGAGCAAAATCTTGTCCACTCATGACTCCTTCTGCTACTACGATAATACTGTGTTTTTTCCCACGTGCAGTTCCGCTTTCTAAACGTTCCACTACTTCTTCTATTTTCATCTCTACTTCGGGCACAATTATAGTTTCTGCACCGCCCGCAAGCCCTGCCCATAAAGCTAAATCACCAGCATCTCTTCCCATAACTTCAATGATAAAAGTACGATCGTGAGAAGTTGCGGTATCTCGAATTTTATCTATACATTCAATGACTGTGTTAAGGGCAGTATCAAAACCTAATGTATAATCTGTGCCAGGAATATCATTATCAATTGTCCCTGGAATTCCGACACATGGGAAACCGTTCTTAGTCAAGGTCATCGAACCTCTATATGAGCCATCTCCTCCAATAATAACAAGGCCATCGATATTATTTGCCTTTAGCTGTTCAATAGCTTTTTTTTGTCCTTCCTCTGTACGAAATTCTGGACACCTAGCAGAATACAGTTTTGTTCCTCCACGTTGGATAATATCACCTACGGAGCCTAAATCAAGCTTTTCCATCTTCCCCTCGATCAATCCTTGGTATCCATGTAAAATACCAACAACTTCTACCCCTTCATAAATAGCTTTTCTTACTACCGCACGAATAGCAGCATTCATGCCCGGAGCATCTCCACCACTTGTCAATACACCTATACGCTTCACATTAATCCCTCCAACCTAGCTATATTTACTATAAGCTTAACACGAAATGCTTTCAAAAAAAATGCGTCTAGTTAGACGCATTTTCTTTATACTTACCAATTTGTTTAAATTTATTGTACCTTGCATCCACTAATTCAGTTGGAGATAGCTTCGAAAGTTCTCGAAGAGATTGAATAATAGCTTCCTTCATGTACTGAGCTTGTGTCTCTAAATCCTTGTGAGCACCACCATGTATTTCTTTTATGATTGTGTCAATGATGTTCATTTGTTTTAAATCCGGGGCAGTAATTTTCATAGCCTCTGCAGCCTGCTTGGAAAGTGAAGAATCTTTCCAAAGAATTGATGCTGCTCCCTCAGGAGATATAACTGAATACGTAGAGTTTTCAAGCATATGGATATGATTCGCAACGCCTAAAGCCAATGCTCCGCCGCTACCACCTTCACCAATAACGATGCTAATAACCGGCACTTTTAAACCAGCCATTTCTACTAAGTTTCTTGCAATGGCTTCACTTTGACCTCTTTCTTCTGCCGCCTTGCCTGGATAGGCACCTTTTGTATCAATAAGGCAAATGATAGGTCGATTAAATTTTTCCGCTTGCTTCATTAAACGTAAAGCTTTTCGATATCCTTCCGGATGGGGCATTCCAAAATTTCTTTTAATATTTTCTTTCGTATCATGGCCACGTTGGTGTCCAATAACTGTGATGGGATTCCCATTTAATAACGCAATGCCACCAATAATGGCCGCATCATCACCGTATGAGCGATCACCATGCAGCTCGATGAAATCCGTAAATATTTGCTGAATATAATCACTTGTAGTAGGTCGGCTTGGGTGACGAGCAACCTGTACTCTGTCCCAAGGCTCCATGTTCTCATAAATCTCTATTTCCAGCTTTCTAAGACGTTCTTCAAGATTTTCTATCTCAGTAGACATATCTACCTCTGCAGTCGCAGTATAATCTTTAATCTCTTCGATTTTACTTTTTAACTGAACAATTGGCTCCTCAAACGGAAGTACCTTTACCATGTGATAACCTCCTTCTGCACGTGTAGATTAACTAAATTCGCTACTGTATCTCTCATTTGCTTTCGATGGACTACTGCATCAAGCTGACCATGATCCATTAAAAATTCGGCAGTTTGGAAATCTTCCGGAAGCTTTTCTCTAACTGTTTGTTCAATTACTCTTCTTCCAGCAAAGCCTATCAAAGCTTTTGGTTCAGCCAAGTTTATATCTCCTACTGAAGCAAAGCTCGCTGAAACCCCCCCGGTAGTTGGATGAGTTAAGATAGATATATATAATAATCCATGATCACTATGTCTACGCAAAGCGACAGACGTCTTCGCCATTTGCATTAAGGATAGTACACCTTCCTGCATTCTTGCTCCACCACTTGCTGTGTAAATAATGAAAGGAACTTTTAGCTCTGTAGCTTTTTCAACAGCTCTTGTAATCTTTTCTCCTACCACTGACCCCATAGAGCCCATTCTAAAGTGAGAGTCCATCACAGCAACAACTATCGTTTGTCCTTGTAGCTTTCCGACACCGGTTAAGACAGCCTCGTTTAGTCCCGTCTTATTGGAATCTGATTTTACCTTTTCTGTGTAGCCTGGAAAATTTAAAGGGTTAACCGTTTCTAGATGGTCATCCATTGATACAAATGTGTCTTCATCTAGAAAAATTTCAATTCGTTCTTGAGCTGTCATTTTCATATGATGATCACAGGAAGGACAAACTTTTAGATTTTTCATCAAGTCCTTTGTAAACACATTCTTTCTACACTCAGGACATTTAACCATTATTCCTTCTGGAACATCATTTTTTGCCTTCTCCGATGGTATCGTGGCATATTTTCTTTTCTGATTCTTTCTAAATATATCTCGAATGCTCATTTAAACATCTCCCCTGTTTAGTAACAATAGCCAATCCTCAAAAAGAGAAATTCCTTTTTGCTCATCTCCTAGCTTTATACATTCTAGCAGTAGAGTCCATATTCCTTTCTCTTCTAAAGTCATGTAGCTACGATAAGGCTCTCCACCGTATTGTTTCAATAAAAACCATATTTTTAAGCCAAGGCGATTATTCGAAATGATTAAAATTTCTCTAATAATATCTTCCCTAAGCACTTCTTCCTTTAGTAACTTTTCGATAAATGCATCCCAAATTAATAGCTTATGAAGTTTATCCGAATGGCAGACCTGTCTGATAGCATCTTTTTCGAGCGATGCTCTAGTTGTGTGTACATCTTCCTTTGATTTGGATTCTGGCAAGATGAAAGTGGATAACAACTCAACTAATTGATGCTTTCGATAATCTGAAAGAAAGGTCCCTTCGCCTCTTCTCGTTTCTATTAAACCAAGTAGCTCTAGGCTTCTTAATGCTTCTCTTACTGAAGACCTACCAACTTGAAGCCTTTCTGCTAATTCTCGTTCAGATGGCAATTTACCACCTACAGGAATTTTTTCATCGTGGATTAACTGCCTCAACTGTTTTACAATTTCTGAAAACATTTTTCTAGAGTTATTATTTGAATCCATCCACCATCACTCTTCCATTAATTACAAAGTGGTCTGACCACTTATAAATAATAGGATACATAAATTTTTCTTAAACGTAAAGGAAAAATTGCATATGTAACAATGTACTGTCTATTTTTTATAAGAAAGTCATTTCTTCTGGAATTTTCTGAATTAGAAGCTATTCCAACTTTTTTTATAAATTTTGCTTAATTTGTGACGTATAAGTATTCAAGTTTTTAAGTTCATATCCTGCTTTGTAATTTTCCACATAAGTTTAGTAGCGTAACATTAAAAAATAATCATAAATGCTAGCTAATGATTCCCTTAAATAGAAAAGACAAAGATAATCGAGAGATTGTACTCTCATTATCTTTGTCGATAGTTTGTAATAATGCATACAGACTGTTGGTTCGTTTAGTAGAGTGTAATATTTTTAGCGATAACCTGAATTCTATTATTTCTGCTCTCTCTCTTGCCCTCCACTAAAATGATGGCTTGTTCTTTTAATATTGCATTAAACTTAGCGTATTCCTCCGGAAAAAGAGTTACTGAAATGTTTCCAGTGTCATCCTGAATTGTGACAAAGGCCATTGCCTCTCCTTTTTTAGTCCGAATTCTTCTAATTTCTTGTATCATTCCAATAGCATGTACAAAGGAGTCCTTAGAGGATTGCATTATATCCCATATATGCTGCACCTTGTCGTTTGTTTTTTTCTTGGAGACCGTAGGATGCTCTGAGAAATATTGGCCAAGTACTTCCTTCTCAAACTGAAGCTTTAGCATTACTGGTAATGGATCCGTTTTAATATATTTAGATTTGCCAAAAGGTGATGAGTCTCCTTCAAATAAATCTGTTTCCTCAGTAGGACTGACAAGCTCTGCATATTTTACTGCGGCATCAATAGTAGCCAATAATGTGGAACGCTCTACTCCGAAATCATCCAATGCTCCAGCCTTCACAAGTGGCTCTATATTTTTACGTGTAAAAAAAACGGCTGATAAATCAGTAGCTAAGTCAAAAATATCTTCCCACTTAGCAGATCTTCTTTGTCTTTGCTGTAGTAGCTTTTGGGTGAAAGGATAAGATATTCCCTTTACTGCCTGTAAGCCAAAACGAATACCATTTTGCTCCACCGTAAAGGTTGATTGACTTTTAAAAATTGATGGTGGTAATACCGAAATTTGCTTTTGCTTCATTTCTAGAACTAACTGATTGATCTTATCCTGATTGCCTATAGCAGTACTTAATAAAGCACCATAAAATTCTAAAGGGTAGTGGGCCTTTAAATAGGCCATTTGATAAGAGATTACACTATAAGCAACTGCGTGACTTTTAGGAAAGCCATAATCTGCAAAACGGACGATTAAATCATAAACAGAGGTGGCAGCCTGCTCTTGATGTCCAAGCTGTTTTGCCTTATGAACAAAGTGGCTGCGCTCCTTTTCCAATACTTCACGATTTTTTTTACTAACTGCCCTACGAAGCAAATCAGCTTCACCGAATGTAAAACCTGCCATTTGAGAGGCAATCTGCATAATTTGCTCTTGATAAACAATAATACCATATGTTTCTTTCAGTATTGGCTCTAAAACAGGGTGCTCATAAGTGACTGGCACATGCCCAAGCTTACGCTTAGCATACAGAGGAATACTTTCCATTGGGCCTGGACGGTATAAGGCATTCACTGCCACAATATCCTCAAATCTAGTTGGTTTAATTTGCTTTAGTGCACTCCTCATACCACTCGATTCCAATTGGAACACTCCTGTTGTATCTCCTTTTTGCAATAAGCGAAACGTTTGCTCATCATTGAACGGTATTTCCTTCAAAGAAAAGCTCTGTTTTTTATAATGAATGGAATTTAGGATTCGATCCATAATGGTCAAATTTCTTAAACCTAAAAAGTCCATTTTTAACAGACCCTTTTCCTCTACTTCCTTCATTGGCCATTGAGTAAGGTAGATATCCTCATGCCCTTTTTGTATAGGAACAATGTCCACAAGAGGAACTGGTGACAACACAACTCCAGCTGCATGCGTGGAAGCATTTCTAGGTAATCCTTCTAATTTCAATGCAACATCAAACCATTTTTTTCGTATATTTTCTGTTTGGATGAACTCACGTAATTTTGATGATTGATCATAAGCCTCTTTTAAGGTGATTCCTAGCTTTGAAGGGATAAACGAGGAGATTGCCTCTAATGTACTGGATTCAAAGCCAAACACTCTCGCTACTTCACGAGCAGCTGCTTTGGCGGATAACGTACCAAATGTAATAATTTGAGAAACATAGTTTTGACCATACTTTTCTGCTACATAGCGAACAACGTCCATTCTTTTCGAGTCAGCAAAGTCAATGTCAATATCAGGCATAGTAATACGTTCTGGGTTTAAAAAGCGTTCAAATAGAAGTCCATATGGAAGAGGATCTACATCCGTAATATACAATGTGTAAGCTACAAGAGAGCTGGCGGAGGAACCCCTTCCCGGTCCGGTTAGAATATTTGACTGCCTTGCAAATTTCATAAAA
Organism: Psychrobacillus sp. FSL K6-2843; assembly: GCF_038626375.1. Taxonomy (NCBI): domain Bacteria; kingdom Bacillati; phylum Bacillota; class Bacilli; order Caryophanales; family Bacillaceae; genus Psychrobacillus; species Psychrobacillus sp. FSL K6-2843. Next base: position 2,673,413 of record NZ_CP152021.1, read on the forward strand.
TCTTGAACTATTAAGAAATAATCCTCATATTGCATTTGACTAATGACGTCTAACTCATAGTGTAGTCTTTCTGTGTAGTCATGGGTGTAATGAGGAATACGAGCTTTCAGTCCCTCCTCACATTGGAGAGTTAAGTAATCCTTAGCTGTAATCTCAGCCGGCAATGGATACTTCGGCATTATATGCTTCTTTTTATCAAAAACAACCATACATCGCTCTAGCATTAATTTTGTGTTCGACAGCCATTCAGGCACGTCTGTAAACCATTCCTGCCACTCCTCATGGGAAAGCAAATGAGAATCAGGCTGAGGTTTTTTCCTTTGAAAATCAGACATTTTTACGGACTGATCCATCGCATTTAAAACTTCAAAGGCAAAGGCATCATCCTTCTCAACATAGCGACATTCATGATAAGCAGTAAGCTTAATATTTTCCTCTCCACAGGTTTTTCTAATCGCTTTCTCTTCCTCTGTTTCAATGCCGCTCGGTCGTTCTACGCCAACAAACAAATAGGTTGGAGTAAATATAGATTTCAGTTCCTCAAGAGAATCCTTGGAAAATAACAAATCTGCTTTATAAACGGCTATGATTCCTTCTTTATAGGCATGAAGCCACTTTTTTGGAAGTAAATCTAGCTCTCTTGTTTCCATACCACTTGAAATTTTCAAGATATTCTCATAACCTTTGTTATTTTCCGCATATAGAACTATTGATACCGGACTGTAGTCTAACTGGACTTTTAAAGTTAGACCGATAACGGGTTGGATTTGATTTTTTATGAGCGTATGCCAAAAAGGCAACACACCATACAACTTGCTGTTTGTAATGGCTGCTACCTTTGTATTATTCTTTTTCAGCTTTTCAACGAGCTGCTCCAATTGAATTGTACTTTTCAGCATATCCGCTGATGTTACAATTTGGGGATATACTGTTTGCATTCAAACCACCTCAATTTACAGCTTTTTTTAAATCTTCTATTACCCGATCTGCTTCTTCCCATGAATAAGCGGTAGCACCCGCGGCTAAAGGATGTCCTCCTCCACCATACTTCTTCGCTACTTCATTGATAATCGGTCCCTTGGAACGTAATCGTACCCGAATTTCCTTCTCGTCCTCGATGAAAAATACCCAGCATTTCATACCTTTCACGTCTGACAAGGCACTTACCAATAAGGAAGCCTCAGATTCTGCTACTTGATATTTATTCAGCAACTCTTTTGTAAGTTTTATATGCCCTACACCATTTTCCATTTCGAAATTGGCATAGATATAACCTTTTAGCTGAAGCATGTTACTCTCTACCTCATACATTTCATTGAACAAAGTAGTTCGGTCAAACCCATAAGACAGAAGCTTACCAGCATAAAACATTGTTTGCTCGGTAGTGCTCTGGAACATAAATCGACCAGTATCGCCTACAATACCTGCGTATAACAATCGAGCAATAGAAGCATCTAACTCCCAACCCTTATATTCCTTCGCTTCTTCATAAAGCTCACAGATCATTTCACTTACAGAGCTAGCCTCTGTGTTTACCCATAATAGGTCTCCATAAGCATCCTCGTTAGGATGATGGTCTATCTTGATTAAAAAACTACCTAGTTTATAACGGCTATCATCGATTCTCTCTGTATTTGCAGTATCGGTCACAATAACTAGTGCATCCTTAAAATCCTCGTCTGAAACAGAATCTGGTTTTGCTAGAAAATCTAAAGTACTTTCATGAGTACCCGTTGCCCAAACTTTTTTGTCTGGATAATTTAATGCGATAAGTTCCTTTAAACCAATTTGAGAGCCATATGCATCCGGATCGGGTCTAACATGACGATGTATAATAATTTTGTCATAGCTTTCGATTGTGTCGATGATTTGTCTTTTCATTATTTTTCCTCCGTAGAGACGTAACTACTATTCGCCTTTTTTTAAATTTACCTATACAATAAAAGTAGCATTACTTTTATTGGAGGTACATTATGTTTATAAACGGTATATTAGTGTTAGGTATAATAGTCTCTTTTGTATGGTATTTTTATTTTAAAACAAAACAGCTTCGCGCAACACTTCCGATTCGCAAAAAATGGTATACTGCGAAAGCTTCCGTTTGTCTTGGAGCTTTTATTTTATTTTTTGGTATTAACTTTTTAGTGATTTATCAATCAGCCATCACTTATGTGGTTTCGATACTATTTATATTAATCGGCGGTTATTTTATGTACCATAATTATAAAGCAGCCAAACACTATGGTCAGTTTGTCCAAGAAGAACTTAATCTAAATCAATGATGCGGCATTATGCCGCATCATTTTTTTGTCCTTTACTAGTAAAAGCTAGTTAACAAATGCTATCTCTCTAGTAATTGATAAGTGACCATTGCCTTCCCAACTAACTGCTTGTCATTGAAAACTTCGATATCCATTTTTGCTACTTTTCTGCTCATTTCTAATAGCCTTGCTTGTATACGAAGTATACTTTCTAATTGTATTGGTTTTGTAAAATAGATTGTCATATTTTCTACAACGGATTCTCCACGTTTTCGGATTTTCAACGTTTGAGCTCCTGTCTCCGTTAAAAGAATAGTAAAGGCTCCATAAGACATCGCTCCATAATGATCGGTCATTTGAGGAGTAACGACAAATTCAAATATAAATTCTTCTGATGAAACTACTTTAATCTGTTGTTTTACTATATCGTCAATCGTTTCACCGTTTTGAGGTTGTCTAGAAGCTGCTTGTAATGCCTTTAAAACATCCTGTCTACTAATGACACCTACTAAGTAATTGCTATCCTTAACTACCGGCAGCAGGTCAATGCCCTCCCATATCATCCGATGACTGGCAGAGGCTACACTTGTTTTCATAGTTATCGAAATAGGATTCTTCGTCATTACCTTTTCAATTATCTCATTGCTATTTTTCCCTATGACATCTCTAGCCGTAACAATTCCGACAAGCTTATTAGCTCTATCTACTACCGGGAATCCGCCATGAGTTGTTATATTATTTAAGTCTCGGTATTGCTTCACCTGGTCGGTTGCATATAAATAATAGGTATCTTCTAAAGGAACATATATATCCTCTATAAGCAGAACATCTTTTTTAATCAACTGGTCGTCAATAGCACGATTTATCATAGTTGCTACTGTAAAGGTATCATAGCTAGTAGAAATCACCGGTAGCTCTAGTTCATCAGCCAACTTTTTTGTGTGGTCTAGAACATCAAAGCCCCCTGTGATTAGTACTGCAGCTCCTGCTTTTAAAGCAGTTTCATGCACCTTCAAACGATTACCAACAATCAATAAATTGCTAGGCTCTACATAACGCATCATATCCTCTAGCTGCATTGCGCCAATTACAAATTTGTTCAACGTTTTATATAATCCTGCTTTTCCACCAAGCACCTGTCCATCGACTATATTCACAACCTCAGCAAAAGTCAGACGTTCAAAATGTTCCTTTTTCTTAAGCTCTATACGAATCGTACCAACTCGTTCAATGGTACTAACTATTCTTCTATTTTCTGCTTCCTTTATCGCTCTATAAGCTGTTCCCTCGCTTACCGATAAATCCTTAGCAATTTGCCTAACCGATATTTTATCACCAACGGGAAGGTTTTCAATGTAAGCTAAAATCTGCTCATGTTTTGTTGTCATGTAGTCACATCCAAACGTTAGTTATACGCTTATTGTAACACATATTAATAATTTTCTAATCCTATGAGAGTGTAACAAATTCTCCAGCTGAAAGTACTTGTACATCTACTTTTTTAACTAAGCCTTTAAAGTACTCTGGATCCTGTTTAATAGGCGGAAACGTATTATAGTGAATTGGAACTACTATTTTTGGTTGGATTAGCTCCGTCGCATAGGCAGCGTCCTCTGGCCCCATTGTAAAATTGCTACCTATTGGTAGAAAGGCAATATCAATATCGTGTCGCTCTCCTATAAGCTTCATATCACCAAATAAACCCGTATCTCCCGCATGATAGAGAGTAGTTCCCTCAGCACTGAAAATAATTCCAGTAGGCATACCTAAGTAAATTATATTTCCATCCTCCGTGGTCGTAGAAGAGCTATGAAAAGCTTGTGTAAATTTCACTTTACCAAACTCAAATTCACGCTCTCCGCCAATACCCATCGGATGTACTTCTACTCCTTTAGATTGTATGTAATTTGCTAGCTCAAAAGGAGCGATGACAATCGCATTGCACTTTTTAGCAATTTCAACAGTATCCCCCACGTGATCATCATGACCGTGTGTTAAAAGAATAGCATCCACCTGTTGTTCTGATGCCTTCAAGTCCGTAATCTCATTACCTGTGATAAAGGGATCGATTAATATAGTGTGAGATTTTGTTTTTATTTTTACTACTGAGTGTCCGTGATAACTAATTTTCATTTTGATATCTCTCCTTCAAATAGTATTAGGTTCACTTATTGTTCATTCAACGTAGATGCGAGAATTCCTTTATTCTGCTATCCTTATCTTATAAACTAAAAAGAGGTGCTACATTTGAAAACTATTGAAAAAATACAATCTTACCTACAAACTAATAATATAGATGCGGCGTTTGTAACTACTCCTGATAACGTCTTCTATTTTACTGGATTTAGAAGCAATCCGCACGAACGTTTACTCGGCGTAATGATTTTTAAAAATGCTGACCCATTCATTATTTGCCCAAAAATGGAGATGCCAGATGCCAAAGCGGCTGGTTGGGCAGGTAAAATTATTGGTCATCAGGATACAGAAAATGCTTGGGACATTTTAGCATCGGCAGTAAAAGACAATGGACAGTCTATTCAAAGTCTTGCTATCGAAAAGTCTCATATGACTGTAGAAAGATTAGAAGCAATAACAAAAAGATTTTCATCCCTACAGATTAATCGTTTAGACGAGAAGATTAACGAGCTTCGTGTAATTAAATCTGAGGAAGAATTAATTAATATGCGTAAAGCAGCAGAGTTAGCCGACTACGCTATTGAAGTGGGTTGTAAAGAAATTGCTGAAGGCAAAACAGAATTAGAAATTCTAAATGCGATAGAGCTAGCTGTAAAAGAAAAAGGCGCAGCTCAAATGTCATTTGATACGATGGTATTAAGTGGTCCGAAAACCGCTTCTCCACATGGAACTCCAGGTGATCGTAAAATCCAAAAAGGTGACTTTATCCTATTTGACCTTGGAGTTGTATATAACGGCTACTGCTCTGATATTACACGAACTGTAGCATTCGGTGAGCCATCTCCTGACAAAAGAGAAATCTATGAAACAGTGCTGAAAGCAGAACTAGCAGCTGTCCATGCAGTGAAGCCTGGTGTAACTGCTATGGAGTTAGACAAAACTGCTCGCGATGTAATCACAGACGCTGGTTACGGGGATTACTTTACACATCGTTTAGGTCATGGCTTAGGAATATCTGTTCATGAATTCCCTTCAATTACAGGTGTAAATGAAATGGTATTAGAAGAAGGCATGGTATTTACAATTGAACCAGGAATCTACCACCCAGATATTACAGGCGTTCGAATTGAAGATGATGTAGTCGTAACTTCGGATGGAGTAGAAGTCTTAACTAAATTCCCTAAAGAATTACAAATTCTTTAAACAAAAAAGAGTTTAATCCTCTATTGGATTAGACTCTTTTTTCATATAACCATCGAATAGAAACCATTTACTTTAAAAGTATAGAGAGAGATTTTTGATTTACGCTCCTAAGCGGACGCTTTCCGCGGGGGGAGCGATAAGCCATCACCGTCGCTAACGCGCCGTACATGACGGCTTATCTGTCTCCCTCCTCCCGCAGGAGTCGCCGCTTATCGCTTCAATCACATATAGAGAGAAGCGGTCAGAAAGTATATGAAACGAATAAAAACAGTTTACTGAAATAGCATGAACGAGAGATGTTTGATTTACGCTCTTAAGCGGACGCTTTCCGCGGGGGAGCGATAAGCCATCACCGTCGCTAACGCGCCGTACATGATGGCTTATCTGTCTCCCTCCTCCCGCAGGAGTCGCCGCTTATCGCTTCAATCAATAATAATTAAATTGTTTCTATCAAAGTTAAAATACTTTACCTAGCATGTATCCTATGAATGCCACTAGTAAGCCACCGACATAGGTGGCCGTAAAATAGAAATAGTATAACCTTCTATATTTCTGTAATTTAATTAACTCCACATTTAAAGTAGAAAATGTTGTTAGTGCTCCTAATAGTCCGATGCCAATCATCAAATAATAAATTCCTTCCACATGCAGTCCACATAGTAAGCCAAGCATAAAAGAACCTATTATATTCACGAAAAGTGTACCCAGTGGAATCTTAGTGTGCTTATTTAATTTTTCCGATGTATAGTATCTTATAATTGCTCCAAGGAAACCCGCTCCCCCTACTGCTATTAAAGAAATAAGAGTCATTCGTCCACCTCTTTTTTCCACGCGAGATTAGTCAAAAGAATGCTGCCTATGATACTACTTGCCAAATAGAGCATAGCAAGAAGGATATGAGCTTGTTCTATCAACTGAATAGTTTCCATACTAAAAGCAGAAAAAGTTGTAAAAGAACCAAGGAATCCCGTCCCTAGAGCTAAACGTAATTTCAAGGAGAATCTCTCTGTACGAGACAGAATAAAGGACAGGACAAAACAACCTATCCAATTCACAAGTAAAGTGGAAAAAGGAAAAGTAGATTGAGGAGCTAAATAAATACCGATTATATACCGGCAAATTGCCCCTAATCCCCCAGCAACACCAATATATAAATAGTTCATTTCCTCCACCTCTCTGTCCTAAAAAGTTAGAAATCACCCAGACTCAAAGGAGCTGGGTGATTTGTCATTCTTATTTTAATAGTGATGTAACGTCTGTATAAGGCAGACCTTGTGCTTCTGCAACTGCTGCAAAAGTAACGTGACCATCTAATGTATTAATCCCTTTTTGAAGCGCTAGATTATCTAAGCACGCTTGCTTGTACCCTTTGTTTGCGATTTGCACCGCATAAGGTACAGTTGCATTCGTTAATGCCATAGTAGATGTTCTTGGAACAGCTCCAGGCATATTTGCAACTGCATAATGCACAACGCCATGCTTCTCATAGGTTGGGTTGTCATGAGTTGTTATTCTATCAGAAGTTTCAAAAATTCCACCTTGGTCGATGGCAATATCAATTACAACCGATCCAGGAGTCATAGATTTAATCATATCCTCTGTTACTAGTTTCGGAGCTTTAGCACCTGGTATTAATACGGCGCCTACTACTAAGTCTGCTTCTTTCACAGCCTCTCCAATATTATATGGGTTAGAGATTAGTGTTTGAACATTGCTTCCAAAAATATCTTCTAATTGACGAAGACGATCTACATTTAAATCAATAATTGTAACTTTCGCTCCCATGCCGATTGCTACTCGTGCAGCATTTGTTCCTGCAATACCTCCACCGATAATTGCAACATTGGCACGTGGAACCCCTGGAACTCCACCAAGTAAAATCCCTTTACCTCCATGAATTTGCTCTAAGAATTGCGCACCAATTTGAGTTGCCATACGTCCTGCAACCTCACTCATAGGAGAAAGAAGTGGTAAGGAATTGTTTGGTAATTGAACTGTTTCGTAAGCAATTGCTGTCACTTTCTTTTCTAACAAAACTTTTGTTAAAGCTTCTTCAGGAGCCAGATGTAAATAAGTGAACAAGATTGACTCTTCTTGAATTAAATCAAATTCGTCATGAGTTGGTTCTTTTACTTTCATCACCATTTCTTGGTTCCATGCTTCCTGAGCAGTTTGAACAATGGTTGCTCCTGCAGCTACATAATCTTCATCGGTAAAGCTAGAACCTAATCCTGCTCCTGTTTCGATGAACACTTGATGGTTATGTAGAGTTAAGCTAACAACTCCCGCTGGTGTCATTGCGACACGATTTTCGTGGTTTTTAATTTCCTTTGGAACTCCTATACGCATACCTATATCCCCTTTAACAAGATTAAATAGATTAGTGAAACAAGTATATTTTAGCATTAATAATTCCAAATTGCTCATCAATTTCTTTTTTTAATCCGTCTTTGTTCACAAATTAGACTAAATAACTATTAAAAAATAGCAGGAATAAGAGGATAAGTATAGAAATATAATAGTATAACAAACCCAGGAGGGATTTATAATGACATTAAAATACAATCAAATCTTAGTAGCTGTAGACGGATCGAAGGAAGCTGAATTTGCATTTAAAAAATCTGTTTCTATTGCTGAAAGAAATAACGCAACATTAAATCTTGTTAATATAATTGATACTAGATCTTTTGCTGCAATTGAAGCTTATGACCGTTCTATCGCTGAAAGAGCACAAAATTTTGCAGAGGATTTACTAGATGGTTATAAAAAAGAGGCACTTGCTGCAGGTGTTGAAAATGTAAATATTATCGTTGAATACGGTTCACCAAAGACAATGATTTCCAAAGATCTTGCAAACAAAGTACAAGCAGATTTAATCATTTGTGGAGCAACTGGTCTAAATGCAATGGAGCGATTCTTAATTGGTAGTGTGTCTGAATATATTGTTCGTTCTTCTACTTGTGATGTTCTTGTTGTTCGTACTGATGAAGTGCAAGCTTAATCTATTAATATAATTAAAAGAGAACTCTGGCTTATGCCTTGGTTCTCTTTTTTTATTTTGAAAAGTTATAAAAATGTGGAGGATGAATAAAGCAGGAATAAATAAGAAAGTAGAAGTTGATTTTCGCTTTCCGTGGGGTGAGCGATAAGCCATCACCTACAGTGGAAATCAACAATAGTTTTTTCTTCAATTATTATGCTTTATTCTCCATTATATCAGCAATGATTGCATGTAAGAAAATAATCATTATTAGCTTAGGTTCTCTCGTACTCTTACATCCCAGAAATCCTCATAACATCTTTAGCGATCATGATCTCTTCATTTGTCGGAATTACGATAACTTTTACAGGAGAATGTGGATAGTTGATAAAACCTTCTTTGCCGTGTAGCTTGTTTAGATCTGGGTCCATGTAGATTCCCATGAATTGAAGCCCTGAGAGTACTTTTTCACGGATGACCTCGCTATTTTCGCCAATGCCCGCTGTAAAGATGATTGCGTCTACACCATTCATTCTAGCAGCGTATGATCCGATGTATTTGTGTATTCTGTTGGCAAAGACATCTAGTGCTAATTGGGCACGATCATTACCTTTGGTCGCCTCTGTAACAATGTCTCTTAAATCACTTGAGAAGCCAGATACGCCGAGCATCCCGGATTTCTTGTTTAAAATGCCTAAAATACCCTCTGCACTCTTTCCGGTCTTCTCCATTAAGTAAGGTATTAATGCCGGGTCTATGTTTCCAGACCTTGTCCCCATTGTAACTCCAGCTAGTGGGGTAAAGCCCATTGAGGTATCGATGGATTTGCCCTTATGAATGGCTGCAATACTTGCCCCATTACCAAGGTGACATGAAATCAGACGAGTAATCTCTAACGGTCTATTTAACAGTTCCGCTGCTCGATGCGCTACATATTTATGAGAGGTTCCATGGAAGCCGTATTTTCGAATACTGTATTTTTCATAGTAATCATAGGGAATAGAATATAAATAAGAGCTTTCTGGCATAGTTTGATGGAATGCAGTGTCAAAAACTGCAACAGCAGGAATGTCCGGTAATACCTTTTGGAATTCTCTTATACCAGTAACATTAGCAGGATTATGTAAAGGTGCAAATTCTGCTAGTCTTTCGATATTCTGAATAACTTCTTCGTCTATTAAAACAGAATCACTGTACGTTTCTCCACCATGAACTACACGGTGACCAATCCCTTGGATATTCTCTAACGAATCTATCACCTTATGATCAATCAGCATTTTAATAAGCAATTTAACCGCCTGTTCATGGTTTTCTACTTGCTCTATCAGGTGTATTCGCTCATCGTCAAAGTTCATCGTAAATACAGGGTTAACTAATCCAATTCTTTCGATTAATCCTTTTGCTATCACTTTTTCTTCTGGCATTTTGTATAATTGAAATTTTAAAGAAGAACTACCTGCATTCACTGCTAAAATATTTGGCATAAGAAAACGCCCCTTCTTTATACTGATACAATAATTGTACCTTGCATAAAAGGGGCGGGCAAATTTTACCTATTATTTTGTTCTTGCCATATGTCAATTTTTTGAAAGAAAAGTTCCATTGCTTCTCGATTCGTCATACTTGGAACCTTAGCAAGCAATACCTCACGTGGAGCCTGTAAATTTTCACCCTTCTTTTGTAAAATGAGCAGGCTCTTTTCTTGGGCTTTGTTCTTAAAAATAGAGCCTGGTAGTTGAATAACTGCCTGAATCCAACCATTTTCTTTAATAAATTTATGCAGCTGTGCGGCTTGTTTTGATTCAAAAATACTTGCCGGAACTAGGAAGTAAAGGTATCCACCTGGTTTTACATGCTTCATTGCTTGTTCCATGAACAGATGATGTGCATAAGGCATCTCATCCTCAGTGTGCAAGAAATAGTCTTTGGAAGTTTCCACATCTGGATAATAACCCACAGGTAAATCGCTTACTACTATATCAACCGGATCGATCATTAATGGACGTATTGCATCCTGTCTAAATAGCTGGATGTCCTGCTCTAATAACTCTCCTACCTGTGCCGCAAGCTGGATAAGCAACTCGTCAATTTCTACTCCGAAAGCATGGGAGGAATTTGGTAGAACATTCATTAATGTATACAGTAGGTTTCCAGTACCTAGCGCAGGGTCTAAAAAGGATAGCTCCTTTTTATCCTTATTCATTTCTTTTACGAAATAGCTTAAAAGTAATCCAATGGCGTCAGGTGTCATTTGGTGATTTACTTGTGTTGATCTATTCATCCCTTTTAAAATTCCTAGTTGTATTGCTTTGCGAATCTCTTCTTTTTTAGGATTTACAAGATCAGGTTTTTTCTTTTCTTCGAGCCATAGCTCAAGCGCATAGACGATTCCTTCAAGATAAGGAGCGGATTCTTGCTCTTCTATAAAAGTGGCTTCTTGATCGATAAATGAAAAGATTTTTTCTACGTTTGTTTGCATGATGATCCCTCAAATGAAAACCCACTCGAGAAAGAGTGGGTTTACTTATTTTTTATAATTTTTAGACTAATAGTTATTGTGCTGCTTTTACAGCCTCAAGAGCTTTTTCGTAGTCCGGATGGTTCGTTCCTTCACTTACAATCTCCTTGTAAGTCACTACACCATTTTTGTCTACTACGAATACAGACCGTGCAAGTAAGCGTAATTCTTCCATTACTACTCCGAATGCTTTACCAAAGGAAAGATCTCGGTGATCAGATAATGTTTGAATTGCATCAGCTGCATTTGCTCCACACCAACGAGATTGTGCAAAAGGTAAATCTACAGAGATTGTTAAAATAACAACATCATCACCTAGACTTGCTGCACTCTCATTAAATTTGTTAGTTTGTGCAGAACAAACTCCAGTATCAAGGGAAGGTACTACACTAATTAATCGAGTTTTGCCAGCTGAATCCTCAAGAGTTACTGGGGATAAGTCATTAGCTAATACTGTAAAATTCGGAGCTTTTTCTCCAACCTCGACCTCTTTACCACCTAAAGTTACAGGATTATTTTTAAAAGTTACTTGTGTCATAATATGTAGCCTCCTTTTCAATACTTTCATCTTACTAGAATTCGTTCGTCTCTTGCAACTCATTTGCAACGGGAACTTGCTTATACGATACTTTTTCCTTTTTATCGTACGTATTCTCGTGAACAACTAGTGTGTCCGCAATATAATCATGAATCGCTTGTTTTTTTGGTGTAAACGCAGCTACTATATACGGAAGGTTAAATGGAATAATTGAGATTAATCGACCTATCCACTCTCTAAAAATAACATTCCCCCATGTTAACTTTCCTTTATTTTTGGGAATCACTCGAATACCAAAAATCATTTTACCAATTGTCTGAGCAAAGAACTTAGTCATAAGAACGAAGTAAAGATAAAAAATGATAGCCGTTACTATCGAAATTGGTGCATACCAGCTCGGATTGTTAATGTCGATTGAAAATAATCGGAAAATCGGTTTGACCAGCAACATACCAATGGATGATAATACGAGCAGATCCACGGTGTAAGCCCAAAAACGAATCCAAAAACCGGCCGCCTTTTGTACATAACTTTCCGTTTGCTGTACAACTATTCGTTGTTGGGTTGACGATGGGCTTTCTTGCACATTCTCCCCATCGTTTTGTACAAACTCACTCATCTAGAACCCTCCTTATTCATTTCCATATAAGTACATCATTTTTGGTGCTGAATTGTCCGCAATTAGTTTAGCGATTAGTTTAGATTCAATATCTACTCCTAAAAATGATTGTGCTTTCATCGCAAATAACGAAGAGAAGCTAGGTGAATATCCGTACTCGAATACTTCTGCACCCTCTAAATCATAGTCTGCCTGAACTGCGGCAACTGCATCTTCTAAGAAACCAAGCTCATCTGCTAGACCAGCTTCGACTGCCTGTCTTCCATTTAAGATTCTTCCATCTGCTACTTTTTTCACTTCTGCCTCGGTCATGTTACGACCTTGTTCTATAATATCTACAAAATCTTCATAGGAATCATTCAGCATTTCTTGAAGCATATTACGCTCTTCCTCTGTCATGTCTCTTGTAGGACTCATAATATCTTTATAAGGACCAGATTTAATCGTAACAAATTCTACTCCGTATTTTTCAGCTAGGCCACCATAGTTAATACTCTGCATAATAACCCCAATGGATCCTGTCATTGTTTCTTTATTAACAAATATTTTTTCGGCTGGTGCAGATATGTAATATCCTCCTGAGGCTGCCATACTTCCCATTGAAACGTAAAAAGGTTTTCCTGTTTCCTCTTGGATTTCTCTAATTTCCTTGTAGATTTGAGCAGATTCCACAACTCCTCCACCAGGTGAGTTAACTTGAAGAACAACTGCTTTTACTGAGTCATCATATCTCACCTGATCTAATTGCTCTAGGAAAAATTGATGATTATAACCTTCTGTACCAAACAAGCTTGTAGTACCACCAGTGTCTTGAATAGTTCCATCTACTGTTAAAATGGCAACTCGTTCATCTATGCTGCCTGGTTCTAGAACTGTTTCAAAGAATTCTGTATTTGCGGTGGAAGTAACCTCTTCCATCAATGTTGACCAATTTGTTGAAAAGATTGATGAAGCTGTATTGACAACCAAAGATATGGCTAACAAAATAGAAGCTCCGACTATAGCCAACCAACGTTTCGTATTCATATTTCTATTTTCCTCCTTTTTCTATCCCTTTTACATACGTTATAAATGTCTAAATGTTTCACTAAATGATAAAATAAAAGTACATAGACTAAAAGTACAATTTTAAATAATAGATTTCGTACATTAAAGTATTAGCATAAAAAAGGAGCATGCATATGACTTCCAGAAATAATATCTACTTATACACTAAAAATGACACAGACTCACTACGACGAAAAGAATTGTTGCAAAAAGTTATTCATCAGCATGGATTTAAAGCTGTTGATAATTTTGAAGAAGCTTCTATTATTGTTAGCATCGGTTCTGACGCTACTTTTTTACAGGCAGTTAGAAAAACCGGGTTTCGTCAGGACACTCTTTACGCAGGAATCTCTATAACTGATTCTTTAAACATGTATTGCGATTTTTTCGCAGATGACATAGAAAAGATGGCAGATGCTGTACAAAAAGATAAAATTGAAGTTCGCAAATATCCTATTTTAGAGGTCTCTGTAAATAAGAACCCAAAGTTCTTTTGTCTAAATGAATTTACTATTCGTTCCAATGTCATCAAATCTTTTGTATTAGATATTTTTATTGATCAAAAGCATTTTGAAACCTTTCGAGGAGACGGGATGGTCATTTCTACCCCAACCGGTAGTTCCGCATACAACAAATCATTAAACGGCGCTGTAGTGGATCCGCTCCTTCAATGCATTCAGGTTGCTGAAATTGCATCTATGAATAGCAATGAATATCGAACACTAGGTTCACCTTTTGTATTAAGTGGCGAAAGAACTCTAGAGCTTCGCTTGCAGCAGGATTGGAACGACTATCCATCCATGAGCACAGACAATGAGGCACTAAGCATTCAGCATGTGGACACTGTTACCCTTTCCTTGAGCGATAGAGTAGTGAAAACTGTTAAGCTAAAAGACAATAGCTATTGGGATAAGGTAAAACGTTCTTTTCTATAAATCACACTTATACTATTAGCATTTTCTTTCTTCTTAATTCTAGAATTTTTGAAAAAGTAAATAATAAAAGCGCAACCCAAATGAAAGAAAAAGAGATGAACTCTATTTTACTAAATTTTTCACCATATACAAAAATACCTATAAGTAACATCAGAGTTGGCGCAATGTACTGAATAAATCCTGACATATAAAGAGGCATTGTTTTTGTACCTTTTGCAAATAGGACAAGTGGAACTGCAGTAGCTACACCCGTAAATACTAGAAGTATGGTTGTCGTAAAATCGCTCGAGAAAAATACCGCTTGATCTGCTACAACCATGTAACTAAAGTAAGCTAATGCAACTGGAAGCACAAATAATGTCTCAATAGTCAGCCCTCTTAACGGATCAATGGTGATTCTTTTCTTAATCAGCCCGTAAAATGCAAATGTACTTGCTAATAACATGGCGATCCATGGTATTTCACCATAGGAAATAGTAAGTAAAAGCACACCTGTCGCTGCTATTAGGACGGATAACTTTTGTGCCCAAGAAAGCTTTTCCTTCAAAAAGACAATGCCAAGCAATACGGATAGTAATGGATTGATGTAATATCCGAGACTCGCTTGCACTATATAGCCCTCGTTTACTGCAAATATGTACAAAAACCAATTTCCTGTGACTAAATATGAGGCTAAAACAAGACTCCAAAAAGACTTTTTGTCCTTCCATAAATTTTTTAGGTCTTCTATTAAAACAGAAAACCTTCGACCAAGTAGGACTACTATCAATGTGAAGACGAATGACCATATAACTCGTCCAGATAATATTTCACCACTAGCAACATGGTCCAACAGCTTCCAATAGATTGGCATAAATCCCCACCAAGCATATGCCAGCACAACTACAATAATTCCTTGCTTTTCTTCTGCACTCAAAACAAACACCTTCTTTACATACTTTGGCACACGAAATAATAGCATTATTATAGTTCTTTATCTAACTAAAGTAAATACGCAGAGTAGTTGATAAGCGAAATAAACAAGGGTTACCTTGAAGGCAATCATATAATGTGAAATTACCTAGGAGAATGTTTATGTTTACTGAAAAACAATTAAAATATTTAATTGCAGGTAAAGTAATAGGCAATAGCTTTCCATATAATACAAATGATCATCTTGAAATCGAAGCCCATATTCGACGACTATTTTATCAAATAAATCGTATTCCCAACTTAACTTGTGTGGCAGAGTGGGATCATTTTGGTAGCGGATTTGCCTCATTTGTGGAATTATTTTGTTTTCGAAAGGAAGATATTATAGTTATAAAAGAAAATAAAGAGCATAAAACAGAAAGGATAGAAGGAGTTGTTATCAATATATGTCGCTTAGCCCCTGTGGCAATATTAGGAGAAGATGAAAGAGATAAGACAATCCATATCATAACAAACGAAGTCGTTGGGGGCAGTTATAGCATGTTAGAGCATCCTAATCAATTAAAAACTAGTGAAAAATTTAGTCCAATGGTAAGGAAATTGAAAGCCGTATTAAGTAAGTACGATTATACACTTTTGGAAGCAGAAAATATAAATAAACCTTTGCCTTTTCAGGCCAAAATTCCAACGATTTATCGTAAACCTAGGGACTATTTGATAATGGATGCAATTTTTTATTGGGAGGATTAACATGTGATTAGTTATGTGGAGTTATTTAGCCTTTAGCTGATAGCAATTATATAGACCTATATAGCCTTGATCCATACTAGGGGAACTGTAAACAAGCATAGAATATCCATGCTGTTTACAGTCCTAGCAGTAACTAAGTTTATAATTTTTACTTAGTCTTTAATAATTCCTTTTGTCTAAGCTCGATTCTTCTGATCTTCCCTGAAGTCGTCTTAGGTAATTCAGATATAAATTCTATTTCTCTAGGATACTTGTATGGTGCAGTAAGAGATTTTACGTGGTCTTGAAGCTCCTTCACTAGCTCCTCAGTTGGCACCACGGAAGAATCTCTTAACACGACATATGCCTTAACAATCGTACCGCGTACTTCATCTGGGCTTCCAACAACTGCGCATTCTTGTACTAATGTGTGTTTAGTTAATGCATCCTCTACTTCAAAAGGTCCGATAGTATACCCAGAGCTAATGATGATGTCATCTCCTCTTCCCTCAAACCAGAAATAGCCGTCTTCATCCTTTCTAGCTCTGTCTCCTGTTATATAGTATTCTCCTCTAAATTGCATTGAGGTTCTTTCTGGATCCTTTAAATATTCCTTAAAAAGAGCTGGAGTTTCTATATGAACAGCAATGTCGCCTACTTCTTCTGCAGCACAAGGTTCACCCTGGTCGTTTATAACCTCTACAGTATTCCCTGGAGTAGGTTTGCCCATAGAACCAGGCTTAGCATCCATCCCCTTCATAGTACCAACTAGCAAAGTATTTTCAGTTTGCCCATATCCGTCTCTTACTTCGAGGTTAAATAATTTCCCAAAGGTTTCAATAACCTCTCTATTCAATGGCTCTCCTGCAGATACTGCACTGTGAAGGCTAGAAAGATTATAATCTGCAAGCCCTTCTACCTTTGCCATAATTCTATATTCTGTAGGTGTACAGCAAAGAACGTTGACTTTATGTTGCTGAATGTTCTTCAAATATACTTTCGGTTCGAATTTACCGTTATATACATATCCTGTTGCACCACTACCAAGAGTAGCTAAGAAAGGACTCCAAATCCATTTTTGCCATCCTGGACTAGCAGTTGCCCATACAATGTCCCCATCCTCAATACCTAGCCAATTAGGAGCTGAAGTACGCAAATGTGCAAAAGCCCAGCCATGTGTATGAACAACACCTTTAGGATTACCTGTAGTTCCACTCGTATAAGATAAGAAAGCTATATCTTCTTTTAATGTATCTATTGTAGGAAAACTATCTTCTTCCTTCTCCATCTCATCTGTTAAAGAAATCCATTGCTCTTGACCTTGGCCTATAACAAATAATAGCCTACTCTCTAAATCCCTTACCTCTTCATATTGAGACAGGAAGGGTTCGTAAGATATAATCGCTTTTGCTTCACTATGTGATAAACGATATTCAATATCTTTTGCTCTTAACATTTCGGAGCTTGGTATTACGACTAAACCTGCTTTTAAAGCGGCAATATAAACTTCATATGCTTCAATTAGTCGAGGTACCATAATAAGCACTACATCGCCTTTTTTAAGGCCCTTGTTAGTAAATACATTTGCAATTTTGTTTGCTCGAAGGATTAAATTTTTATAGGTGATTTGTTTCTTTTCACCTTTATCTGATTCCCAAATAAGAGCTAACCTATTTTCATCTGAACCATACTTCTCAAACTCGCTGACTAAATTATAGTGTGATGGTGCGATTAAATCTTCTTTGTTCATGAATCATTTCCCCCTTCTTGTTCTACTATAAAGTATAGGGGATTCTTCTCAATTTTCAAATAATAATTTTATTTTTCAAAAAAAATAATGGCATGAGTTTATTCGTTGAGGGGGCTTTATCTTGGCTTACTTAAAATAGAAAAAGGAAGCCAACAGTTTTCACTGCCGACTTCCTTTTTATATTATTAGCTATTAAAACCGTTCATTTGTTGTTGAGCTTTTTGCACTAAACGCTTAGTAATTTCTCCGCCTACGGATCCGTTGGCACGCGCAGTTGCATCTGCTCCAAGATTCACACCAAATTCTTGAGCGATTTCATATTTCATTTGATCAAGAGCTTGTTTCACACCAGGAACTAAAAGTTGGTTGCTGTTGTTTGAAGACATTGTAATCACCTCCTTGTGAAATTAGAATGGTCGATTTCATTCTTTTTATGTACACAAGAAATGAGGTATATTTTGTTATTTTTACAAGAGTTCTTCAAAAACATTTTCTTTTTTCTTTGGAAACGAAATAACTTCTCTATTTTCAACCGCTTCTTTTATTAGTTCATCAAAATCCTTAAAGCTTTCGTAGAATTCCACTTTTTCTAGCTTCGGCTTTGTTTTAGGGCATGATGGAGTAAAAATAGTACAACAGTCCTCGTACGGAAGAATAGATGTGTCATAAGTCCCTATTTCCCGGGCAATATCAATAATGTCTAATTTGTCCATTGATATTAAAGGTCTAAAAATAGGTGTAGAAGTTACTGCATTGATTGCAGTTAGACTTTCAAGCGTTTGACTAGCCACTTGTCCTAAGCTTTCTCCAGTTACAATACCCAATGCACCAATTTCAAGACGAACTTGATCTGCAATTTTCATCATAATTCTGCGCGTCGTTGTCATTGAAACATTATCAGGAATTTGAGCTTGAATACTTTGCTGTATTTCTGTAAAAGGTATGACATGAAGGCGTACAGTTGCCCCGAAATGACTCAACTGATTGGCAAGATCCATAACCTTTTCTTTTGAGCGCTCACTTGTAAAAGGGGGACTATGAAAATGGATAGCGTCTAATCTTACCCCACGCTTCATTAGCATGTATCCTGCTACAGGGCTGTCAATTCCACCTGAAAGCATCAATAATGAACGACCATTAGATCCTAATGGCATTCCTCCTGCTCCTGGAATTACTTGTGCCATCATATAAACAGCATCTGCTAGAACTTCAATTCGCAAATCAATTTCTGGCTTTTTCATTTGAACTTTTAGAGAAGGATAATTTCTTAGTACATTACTTGCAACAGTTGTTTGCAATTCATACGTATCCATAGAGAATCGTTTATCGGTCCGCTTGACCGTAACTCTGAAGGTTTTATCCTCTGTATCTAAACTTTCCATAATCTCTAATGCAGTTTTTTGAATATCTTCTATGTCTTGTGTACAAGAAGCAACCGGACTAAAGGATTGAATACCAAAAATTTTAGGCAGACGTTTAATAAGCTCTTGAATTTCCTCATCATCAGAAGAAGTTAAGAACATACGGTCTCTTTCTGCATGAACCTTTATATTAGGCAAATCCACAAATGAAAATTTTATATTATTACGTAAATGATTGATAAACTGCTTTCTATTTTTTCCTTTTGTTGATAACTCTCCGTACCTAACTAATATTTTTTCCCACTTCATAACATTTAATCTCCTTTAATAACATTTATCACTTCGGTGAATATTTTTTTAAACGCATCTATTTCCTGTTCTGTTGTTAAGGTACTAATACTTAACCGAATAACTCCCTTAATATAATCATCTGAAATATGCATTGCCTGCAACACATGGCTTGTCTTCGTTTGTCTAGACGAGCAAGCACTGCTTGTCGACACAATCACATTTCTTTTTTGCAACGCATTGATTATAACCTCTCCCTTAACTTTACGCACAGAAAAAGTAACGATATGGGGAGCACGAGTATCTGGAGAAATAATCTTAATATTTTCGAAACCACGAAGAAAAGGAACAAGCTCCTCTGTTAACCTCTTCATTTCCGTTGTATTTTTTTCTAAGCTGGCACTAGCAATTCTAATTGCTTTAGCAGTGCATACTGCTAAAGGAACAGGTGTAGTGCCACTACGTATTCCAGCTTCCTGTCCGCCACCGAGGATCATTGGCTCCACTTCACGTGTTTTAGAAAGTGCAAGTAAACCTGAACCTTTTAGGCCATGAATTTTATGAGATGAAATAGTAATCGCATCTATATCATAACGCATGAAATCTATCGGTAATTTGCCAAAGCTCTGAACGGCATCGATGTGAATAACAGCCTTACTATTGCTTCTAACCATTTTACTAATAGCTTCTATTGGTTGAATAGTACCTATTTCATTATTCACATGCATGACACTAACTAGAGATGTTTCTTTCCTTAGTAGCTTTTGTAGTTCAACTAAATCAATGATTCCTGTAGAATCAACGGGAATGAATTCTACTTCAAAACCCAATGTATTTAGCTGTTTAGCTGCCTCTAAAACAGATGGATGTTCTATTTGTGAGACAAGTATATGCTTCCCTCGGAATTTGTACTTGTTAGCCAGCCCAAAAATAGCTAAATTGTTTGATTCAGTACCTCCTGATGTAAAATATATCTTCGAGCTTGACGTATGCAATATTTCTGCAACCTGCTCGCGCGCTGTTTGTAACAGCTCATTTGTGTTATGACCAAATTCATGTATGGAGGATGGATTTGCCCAATATTTTTCATTCACTGCAATAAAGGTATCCATTATTTCAGGCAGAACCTTGGTTGTTGCACTATTGTCCAAATAAATCAAAGTATTCTCTCTCCTTTTTAGGAAAAAGACCACCTTCACAAGTAGTGAGGTGGTCTACATTTCTATCTGATTTTATAAAGTAATTAATAGCTAATGCCAGATATTTGTTATGTACGCCAAGCTGCTTCTTTAATCATCATTTCGATTTTCTTTAAAGCTCCCGGTTCCACCTCTTCCACAGCAGTTGCCGCATCCTCTAACGCCTTAGCATAGCGCAACTGTCTGAATGCTTCCTCTGCTTCGAGTAAACGTGCATGGACATTTGGATGTGTCGCACGATAACGGTTACCATATTGAATAATTTTTTCGGTTAACTCTACATTCTCTAGCATTTCTTTAGCTTTTTGGTGTACTTCTTCCATGCAAGCTTCAGCCTTTTCAAGATAGCCATCTACTAACGTCATATTCAATGGAACTTCCTGTAGGCTTTGCATAGCAACATAAATATGCTCTTCTGCTTCTTCTAGACGGACGTCCATTTCTTCTGGAATTCCTGGAATATTAGCCTTTTGAATCATTCGGTCTGTATCATGTAGTAATACTTTTAAATCATCTAGCTTTTCACGAGCTTTATTTTCATCAATACGAAGATTTTTTAAGCGATTTGCAAAACGATCCTGTTCTTCATATAAACGATCGATTTCTTCAGCAATATCATTTAACTCCTCTTGAAGGCTAGAATAAGCAGATTTTTCTTCTTCAACTCTTTGAGCTAGAAGGCTAAACTTCTTATTAAGTTCCTCCAGCTCTTTTAGACAGCTTTGAGGGATTTCAGCTTCTTTTTCAGGTAAACGATAGCTTTGTTGAACGTATGTCGCTTCTTCGTTTATCGCTTTAGTAGCACTCGTTACTTCTTTTAATCGTATAGCGGTTTGATCCTTATAATTATCCACATACTTTTTAGCCAATACTTCTTTTTCCAATAAATCATAGAAAGTTTCTATTTCTTCTTTAATCTCTTCTACACGAGTCAATGGCTTACTAACCTCGAGTTCCACAATAGAGGCTTTCAATTCTTCAAGCTCCGCTTCTAATCCATCTAACTTCTTTGTCATTTCTAAATGTTGCAAGTAGTAAGAGCTTGCTTCCATTTCTTTTTGACCATTTCGTAATTCATGAATAGTAGCTGGAATCTTATGTTGAATTTCGCTCAGTAATGTTGGAATCTCATGTATTTTATGAAAGAATTTTTGTCCTTCGTCTTGAATATTAATCACTATTTCTCTAGCACTCAAATAGTTACCAGTATCAGTTAGATGATCGAATTCCTCGAAAAGTGGAAGAAAGGATTCTAACTTTGCTTCTAGAGCAGGAGCCGCTTCTCCGAAGGAATATTGATGAGCAAGTAATGTTTTTCTTGCCGCTCGGTGCTGCTCTTTCAGTTGTTCTATTTCAATTCTATTCTTTTCTTCACTACCGATCAGTTCTTCGAGTTCCTTAATGATGCCTGACATTTTTTCATCACAAGAGGATATTAAAATTTGAAGTTCTTTTTCGATTTTGGTGGCTTTCATAAATAGGAACTTATCTACATATTCTTCTGCATCAAAAAGAAGAACGTCTATCTTAGGCATATGTACATCCATAACCTCTGTCCAGGTATTGCGCCATCTTTCGAACATTTCCTCTGTCTGCCCATTCATATTCAGTTGTTTAACTTTCGTCATTTCTTCTAAAATAGGCTTGTTTTGAATTTGGTGCTTTTCATGCTCCAATCGAGCAATTTCTGTATGATGTTTTTTTCGTATGATAAATGCAATGATTGCTATTACTAAAAGTACAATGACTGCTGGGATGATATACCTCATCGTAAGCCCCCTGTTCCAAAATCAAAAAGTTCTAATCTTATCTTACTCTATATATTACCATGCTTTTTATGTTATTGTTTCATAAAAGAAGAATAAACCTAGGAAATGTTAAAAATATTTTACTTTTGTCAAAAGGAGCTAGTAATAATGATAAAAGATGGACATATACATACACCATACTGCCCACATGGATCTCTAGATAGCTTTCATCAATATATTGAGAAGGCTATACAAGCTGGAACTAGCGAAATCTCCTTTACCGAGCATGCTCCGTTGCCTTCTAATTTTAAAGACCCTACTCCAGACAAAGATAGTGGCATGGACTTAAAACTACTTGAGGCATATCTGTTTGATCTAGATCAGTTGAAAAAAGAATACAAACAAGATATTGTTATATCTACAGGTTTGGAAATTGACTATATTACAGGCTTCGAACTTGAAACTACTAGTTTTCTAAACATTTATGGCAAATATTTAGATGATTCGATTTTATCCGTACATTTCTTACTCGATCATGATGACTATGTATGTATCGATTATTCTAAAGAAGTTTTTCTAAAATTTGTTCAAAAACTAGGTAATCCTATGTCTGTCTATAAATTGTATTACAAAACGGTGATGGATTCAATAACGAGCGACTTAGGAATATTTAAGCCAAAACGAATTGGGCATATTACGCTTGCTCATAAGTTTCAGCACGCCCTTCCCAAAACGCTTGACGATCATGAGGACATTTTAGCTATACTAGTAGAAATAAAGAATAGAAATATGGAGTTAGATGTAAATAGTGCTGGCTTTGCTAAGCCCTTTTGTAAAGAGAGTTATCCGCCACTTCCATACGTGTCACTAGCAAAAAAATTAGGAATACCTTTAGTGTTCGGATCAGATGCACATCAAGCAAAAGATTTACATCAGCATTATAATCTTATAAGTAATATATTGTAGAATGGAGAATCAATATGTTTCAAACAACCAACTATTCAACTGACTTATCAGCTAATTATTCATTATTATCTAAGCAGCTAGATGCTCTATTAGAAGGCGAAAAAAATGTGATCGCTAACTTAAGTAATGCTGCAGCACTTTTAAACCAATTTTTTGACCAAATCAATTGGGTTGGATTTTATTTAGTAGAAGACGGCGGTCTTCTACTAGGACCATTCCAAGGATTACCTGCTTGTGTAAGAATACAGCTGGGTAAAGGCGTTTGTGGTACTGCGGCAGAAACACAGGAAACGATTATCGTTCCAGATGTTCACGCATTCCCTGGTCATATTGCTTGTGACGCTGCCTCTCAATCGGAGATAGTTGTACCTATAGTAAAAGATAGTAAACTAGTTGGAGTTTTAGATATTGATAGCCCTATAAAAGAACGTTTTTCTTCCGAGGATGCAGAGGGTTTAGAAAAATTTATAGAGGTGCTTATTAAGCATATATAAGATAGTACTTTGTTTTTTAATATTAGGAGAGGATGCCCCTGACTTATGTCACGGCCATCCTCTCTTTTTTATAGCTTCAAATTATCAAAGGCTTGCTTTAAATCCTCTATTATATCTTCGGAGTTTTCTAGACCGACAGACAGTCGGAGTAATCCATCAGTGATCCCCATTGCAACTCTTTCTTTTTCCGGTACAACAGAATGTGTCATTGTTGCCGGATGCTGTATTAGCGTTTCTGCATCACCAAGACTAACAGCAATCTTTATAAGGGAAAGAGCATTCATCAGCTGTTGGGCTTTTTCTTTGCCTCCTTTAACTGCAAAAGAAATAAGTCCCCCCCCACTTTTCATCTGTTTCTTTGCTACCTCATACTGAGGATTTTTCTCATCGAAAGGATAATAAATGGATTCTACTGAAGGGTGCGATGCTAAAAATGAGAACACCTCTTCTGCATTTTTTGAATGTCTATCCATTCTTACATGCAAAGTTTTTAACCCTCTAATTAATAGCCAAGCATCAAACGGAGAAATGATTCCACCAAAATCCTTTTGAACTGTTGAGCGGATTTTATCCATCTCTTCTTTATTCTTTCCAACCAGAAGTCCAGCTATTACGTCACCATGTCCATTAATGTATTTCGTTGCACTATGCAGTACAAAGTCCGCTCCTATGTCCAAAGGATTTTGTATATATGGAGAGCAGAAGGTGTTATCTACTACTACTGGAATATTATGCTTCCTAGCAATGTTCGTGATTAAAGCAATGTCTACAATTTCCATTGTTGGATTAATCGGTGTTTCGATATAAATACAACTTGTATTCGGTTTAATAGAAGCTTCAATCTCTTCTTCTGTCGTTAATTTTTCTAAACTATGTGTAATATTGTATTTTTCTTTCATAATGTTGAGTAAGCCGAATGTACAACCATAAATACCTCTAGTACATAGAATATGGTCACCTGCCTTTGTTAAATGTACTAGGATTGTGCTCACTGCGGCCATCCCCGACCCAAAGGCAAGCGCTCCCTCTCCATTTTCAATTGCAGCCATTCTTTGTTCCAGTACATTAACAGTTGGATTCCCTAAGCGAGAGTATATTCCGCCTGCTTCCTCACCTGCAAATCGTCTTGCACCCTGCTCAGCATTCTCAAATGCAAAAGTAGAAGTTTGATACAACGGAACAGCTAAACTATCGTGATGATTTTCTGTCGTATACCCTTGATGAATTAATAATGTTTCTTTTTCCATTGATGATTTTCCCAAAATAGTGCACCCCTTTTGTAAACGCTTACAACAATAGTGTACACATTTATTAAAAAAAAGAAAAGGCAGCTACTCTTAGAAGTGGTCTGCCTTATAAACACAGAGCTGGTTTTTACCATTATTTTTTGCCTCATATAACGCGGTATCAGCATGATGAAACAAATTGTGGAAGTTCATTTCGCCGTCCTCACACCATAACGAAACACCGATAGACACAGTTACACTTGGATTTGTATATATAGGAATTATTTCTAAAAGAGATTTACATATTTTTTTCCCTTCTTCAAGAGTCATTTCGGAAAAATATAGAGCAAGCTCCTCCCCACCCCAACGTGCACCAATCCCTAATTTTTCAACTTGCTTCTCAATAACGGTAGCAATTTGCCTAAGAATGCTGTCCCCTATTTGATGACCATGTGTGTCATTTATTTGTTTGAAGTTATCAATATCCATTAATACAAATGTCCCGCTTGTATCCTTCTCCATAGATTCCTCTACATACCTATCTAAATAGCTTCTAGCGTAGAGATTCGTCAAATGATCTCGATCAACCATTTCTTGAAGCTTATGACGAAGCGCTGAGTTACTAAGTGCTAAAGAGGAATGCTGTATTAATGATTGCATTAATTTGAAACTATCAAAGGAAAAATAGTAAGGCTCACTATGCAATACAATGCTAAATCCAGTAATAGTATCTTGTTCTCTCAAAGGAATTGCCACTAGAGATCGATATGCAACATTTGCATTGCTAATCCGATTGAAGTCAGCTATAAACAGAGAATCCTTCATTTTTTTAAATTGGTTGCCCACGTGCTGGATATACATTTGACCTTCTATTGTATAAAAATAATCCGAACTTGCTGCATTTATAGAATATTCTTCATCCTCTATAAATACAAAGCACACATGCTCTGGTTGAAAGGATTTCATCAGTTGATTTCTTAAAAAAATAACCATTTCACCCTGCGATAAATTCATATTTAACTTATGCGTAGTTTCATTTATTAATTGTAAGTCACCTACTAGACGGTGAGATTGGATAAATAACTTCGCATTTTCCAATGCATTTCCCGCCGTGGCAGCAAGCATCGTGATAAACTCCTTCTGTCTATAAGAAAACAAATAATCTAGAGGGGTGGAAACTTGTAAAATCCCATAGTTCCCCTGCTTTCCTTTAATCGGTACGTTTAGCTGTCTCATTTCTAGGTCTTCTACTAAATCGGAAGTTATCTCCCCTGACACATATGCTTCTACTGTAGCAGGTCTTTCCGCTGTATAATCAAACAACTTATAAGGAACAGAAGTTTTACGATCTAGATCATTCGATAGTATTAGAGTCGTGCCAAAGTCAGGAAACGCATCATGAATGGCAAATAATGTCCCTTGTAAAATTTGGTCAATTTCTAGAGTCGAGTGGAACATCTTTGTAACATTAAATAGATTTCGATATTGGTGCTCTTGTTGAGTGAGATAAACTGACTTTCGAATAACCTTGATTAGTTTACTTACAATGGCAATAAATTCATTTACATCTGGTGTTTGAGAAAATCTCTCCCATTTTTCAGTTAGGTCCATCATAAGCATTCCGAGTATAACGTTTTCTTCATCTCTTAAGAGAATAGAAACCTCTCTGTTCAGTTTTTCCTCTTTTCTTATAAAAGGAATTTCTGCAAAATCTTTTTCGTAGAAAAAACCCTCTATCTCATGCCATCTAATGGCTTCTCTTTTCTTGGAGAGTGAATGATTCCATTTCAATTGAATAAATGTATGTGCATCTTGTATATAATAGCCGGCATACTTCACATCAAAAAATTCGGCTAATAAAATTTTAAAATCCTCGAACCATTTAGCACTAGACTCATGGCTAAACGCAAATTCTGTCCATATGTCAAACACTTTACCTTTAAACTTCGTTAAGTCTATTTGATTGTCCATTTATACACCTCTCAGCTTTCTAAGAGAAAACATGATACTTTTAGCCCAAAACACTTATAATTCAATTTGACTATAAAACTACCTGATTGTCAATATATTCTATCTCCAAAAACAATTTAAATATGATGAGTTCAAACGAATATGATTGACTTTCTGTTTCCTGCAAGATACAATAATCTTTGTGTAAAATAAATGCAGCAGTTGTATGGATTAGATTGTTCATTTTGTTCCTCTATGTATATAGATGGTGTATCCCGTAACCCTCGGCTGCTAGGGCGATGATACATGAAAACGAAATGGCTGCTTTTCTGAATGCATCTGGTTCTTATTTTACAACAAAATAAAACCAATACAAAGGAGGAGTCTTTCATGGCTCGCTATACAGGTCCAGCATGGAAATTATCACGTCGTCTTGGTATCTCACTAAGTGGCACTGGTAAAGAATTAGAAAAACGCCCATACGCACCAGGACAACACGGTCCTAACCAACGTAAAAAATTAACTGAGTACGGTCTTCAATTACAAGAAAAACAAAAACTTCGTCACACTTACGGTGTAAACGAACGTCAATTCCGTACTTTGTTTGATAAAGCTGGTAAAATGCAAGGTAAACATGGTGAAAACTTCATGATTCTTCTTGAAACTCGCCTTGATAACATTGTATACCGTTTAGGTCTTGCTCGCACTCGTCGTGGAGCTCGTCAATTAGTTAACCACGGTCATGTTATGGTTGATGGTAAACGTGTTGATATTCCTTCTTACCGCTTAAAACCAGGTCAAGAAATTTCACTTCGTGAAAAATCTCAAAACTTGGACGTTGTAAACGAATCAATCGAAGTAAACAACTTCGTACCAGAATACCTTACATTTGACGCAGACAACAAAGTTGGTACTTTCGTTCGCCTTCCAGAACGCAGCGAATTATCAGCTGAAATCAACGAAGCTCTTATCGTTGAGTTCTACTCTCGTTAATCTTATTGCTCTGCAAAGAGTGATGTTAAAAGCCTTCGAAACCCTTATTTATCAAGGGTTTGGGGCTTTTTTCTTTTTCTCAACAATGCAGGATAAAGCATATAAAAGCAGGTTATTGGGGCTAGTTGGGGCTATAAATGGGGCTAATAAAAATGAAAAATGGCGGCGTATGTACAGGAATGTGTAAGTGAATTAGGGCAAAACATAAAGCATCTCTAATCGAGGTGCTTTTTTAATAAGGCTTTGTAAAAGGCTAGGGTTGATTTTTCATGAGGTAGTTCTGTTTGTGAAATGTTACACTTAAACTAACGCGGCAGTTTAGTTGAATAAGGAAGAATGAACTTCTGTTGATTTCCAGTCGAAATCTTTATTGAAATTGGAACTTCTATTTATTTCAACTGTATTAAAGTAGAGAGTTAGCGGTATTAAATAGTAGGGGGTAATATGATGACGCTAATAATTCCAAAATGTATGAAGTGTAATAAAGAAATCAAGGGCGATGAAGAAGTATTTGTCCAAATGCGATATCCAAAGCGAAAAGGATTTACTGAAATCAAAGCTTATTTGAATCTAGAAGGCAAGTTTATCTGTAAAGAGTGTTCAACGAAAATTAATATTTAATATATTGTACTTTATTGACACAATAGACTAAAGAGTTTCTTCCACTAACGGGTGCTTTATCAGAATCAGAAGCTCCCTTTAGGGGAGCTTTTTCTTTGAAACTTGCGTTCAACTATTGGGACAGATTGCTTAACTCGAGGGGGAATTAAAGGTGTTTACTACTAAGAAATTTTTAATCGGATTTTTGGCTTTTACGATACTTGTAATGTCGTACTTCTTCTTTTTCTCAAGTTCCAATTCCGAAATAAACAAAAGCATTAGTATGGCTCTTTTTAAAGTTGAAACCAAACACGATTATACAAAAGCAGGAGAATATACGGAAATGTGGATTATCGGGTACAACGCCGCTGAAGACGAAGGTAATAGGGAACGTTATAAGATATTTATTGAGGATGCAATGGTATACAACCTTATTAAAGAAGGTGAAGAGTATATGATAAGCGCTAGCTCTTTTAGAATAGATAAAGGTTATGGTTATGCTTATGAATTAAATCAAATTAGCAACCAAGTGGAATATCAGCTTGTAGGAAAAGGAAGGATTAAATAAAACGAGCGCGATTGGTTAATAAGCTTCACTTTTCTTCTTCAACTAACGGGTGCTTTACTGCAAGAAGGAGAAAATCCACATTTCTTATTGAACTAAAGAAGCAGTTTAGTTGAACAAAAAATTAGGGAAAATTAAAACATATATTAGAACGGGTGTGGGATAATTATGTCTGAATACATTATCGATTTAGATAACGATTTTGATAAAGAAGAAGCTTTTGAAATAACAGGAGACAACATTGGATTAGTAACCGTTATGGATAGTAGCGGAAATGATATAACAACGAATTGTAGAGTACAAATTACTCTAAGTAAGAATGCATTACTCGGATTAGGTACTGAGTTGATTCGTTTAGCACACGATTATGGTGATGGAAAGCACTTCCATATAGAACCGATAAATAAAGAATATGTAGTCCAGTCTAAAGGGATTATGCTTCACCCAGAGAGTTGTGAACTTATATTGGGTTGTGGAGATTTCGATTCATTTACTGAATATACAAAAGAAGAGCATTTAACAGAGGCTGTTATTGAAAAGTATCGAATGTTTATTAATTAGTGATAAGAAAGAGTCTGTTTTTTTTAGGAGGGAAACGTCAGAACCGTCCCAACGCTTCCCCCTTATCAATAGAAGTAAACCTTACTATTTTTAAGTATTTATCACATAATTTTATCCCTATTAAATATAATTATCACAGCTGTTAGAATAAAGAGGATTCGATATCCTAAAACTATATATTTACTATCCTTCTTAAATTCTTTTGAATTAAAGAAAAGTTCTAAGGACATAAATAAGAAGTATAAAGTAGCTAAAATTAAAAAACTTAGTTTATCCAAAATTAATAATACTAGTAAAATAAGACTGTACAGTAGCATTCGTAGAAATTGATTCTTCATATTTAATCCTCCTTGTATTAATATAAATGTTAAAATCCATTGAAATATCCATTTTTAGGATATTTATCTCTTGCATCTAACCACTTAAAAATAGGTGTTCCAGGATCAGTATAAAAACTTGCGAGGCCTGCTACCGAGGTTAAAGCAGTAACAATATAACCAGCAATTTTCGCAGATACACCCTTTTGAATTAATGATTTTCTTATTTTAACTGCAAAAGTAGTTCGTTTAGCCTCACTTAATTGCTTCTTCGAATAGCTTAATAAAACTTTAGCTACTCCTCCTCCAATTTGGGCAGAAACAAGAAATATTACAGCATTTATTGTTTTAGATAAAAAAGATTTAGCATTCCACCACGCGTTTTTCCAATATCTTCCATCATGATCAACATTCATCACTGGATTATTATTAGCATAGCTAAAACCATTTAGAGTTAATGGATTCATTACATCCCCACGCTCAGGATCTAACGATAAAAACACACCTGTATCTGGGTTATAGTAACGTGCCATTAAATAGTAAAGGTTTGTATCTTCATCATAACGATAGCCAGCATATCTATATGGATTAATAGTTGCCATTGTACCACTTTGGCTCTTTATGTTGCCCCATGCATCATATGTGTATTCCGCCACAATAGCTCCATTAGCATCTGTTAATGCTAGCACATCCCCACGATAGTTCGTTAAATAGTAATACGTTGAACCTTGATATGTCATTGTTAATAGATGTCCATTATCACCATACGTGTATGCTTTTGTAAGATTACCACTTGCATCCTCTTCAAACAACACTTCGTTTGTTAGACCATTATATCGATAATACGTTTCACCTTTACTATCTTTACTATATACACGACGTCCATTTTCATCATAACTGTAGGTTGCAACAGTCGTTCCCGTTAGATTCTTCACCTCTGTCAATTGATCAAAGGCATTCCAAACATACTGGAAAACACCATCATTTATCATATTTCCATTGGCACTTACAGTATAAGTTTTCTCACCAGCAGCCTTCATTTGATTCGCATCATTATAACTATAGTTGGTTGTAGTTGTACTACCGTTTTGCACATTCGTTTTAGAAGTACGATTTCCAACTGAATCGTATGTGTATGAAATGGATAAACCATTACTGTATTGTTCTTTGACTAGCTGGTTTAAAGCATCGTACGTGTACGTAACTGAACCATCTTCATTCGTTACTTTTGAAATTTGCTTATTTTTATCAAACTCATACTCATTTGTACGCCAAGTTGTTACACTATTTGTTTTCAAAGTTTCTGTTTGTAATTGATCAGCATTATACTTATTTAAAATAACTGCACTATTTCTAAAAGTCGTGCTCTCCAACATGCTATTTTTATTCCATGTGAAGCTCGCTGATGGCTGTCCATTGAGTGTGACTGCGGTTGTTTGACCATTTCCATCTGTTGTATACTCTATAGTATTTGTATCATATTGAATGCTTGCTAAATCTTCCTCATTTTTATAAGTATACATTATCGCACGATTCACAGGTGCACTAATGT
This sequence comes from Psychrobacillus sp. FSL K6-2843, assembly GCF_038626375.1. Taxonomy (NCBI): domain Bacteria; kingdom Bacillati; phylum Bacillota; class Bacilli; order Caryophanales; family Bacillaceae; genus Psychrobacillus; species Psychrobacillus sp. FSL K6-2843. The sequence goes on from NZ_CP152021.1 coordinate 2,704,861, forward strand.
CTATTCTTTGTAATAGATCGTTTTCTGCTTGTGTATACGTAACCTTTTGATTATTCAATGTATGATTAGTCACGGTCGTTGTTAAGCTGTCAATTTGTGTCGTATACTGATTTTGATCATTAATTTTCACCAATTCTGAATTAATATCTTTAGACATTGTATAACCAATTCTATCACCAGATGCTTTTATGATCTCATTTAATTCACCATCTGCATTATAATTATAAGTTGTTGTTTTTCCTAATGCATTTGTTTCTTTTGATATGTCATTTTGCGCATTATAGCCGAAAGACGTTTGTTTCCCACCAGCATTTGTTACAGATGTTAAGTTACTGTTGGCATCATACGTATAAGTCGTTTTTTTATTTTCAGCATCCTCTACTTCAACTAATTCATTTTTTAAATTGTAGCTATACCATGTTTTTTCATTTTTCCCGTCTTCATATGAAAGGATATTACCATTATAATCTGTTGTCGTTTTAGTAGTTATATCTAGTTGATCATCTCGATAAGTAGTTGTTTTTTGTTTATTCTCATAGTTAGTATTATACTTTTCTATTTTTCCATCTGGATACTTTACTTGTGTTATATCCCCATAGTCATTATACTCATAAGTCGTTGTTTCACCATTTGGTGTTGTTGATGTCTTTAGGTTACCTTTCACATAAGTCTTTGTAGATGTTTGATTACTCGTATCTGTTTGCGTTAAAAGATTACTATATGCATCGTACGTGAAGGATTCCGTTACACCCTTGGAATCAGAAATTTTTAACACATTTCCTTTTGAATCATAGTCATAATTTTTTGTGTAAGTAGACCCATCTGTATAGGATACCTTTTGAGAAAGAACATTATAGTTATCATCTAGTGTATAGGTTGTTGTATCCCCTGAAGGATCGAACATTTTCGTCACACTAAAATTGTTATTTAAACCATAGCGTGTAACGGTATCTTCTGGGCTTGTAATTGTAACAATATTGTTTGTTCGGTCTAAAGAGTAATTGGTGATAGAAGCTACTTGTCCATCTAATGATGGTTCTGTTACAGTAACTAAATCTAAATCACTATTATACTCATAAAGCATTATTTTTTGATTACTATCAATGATTTTCGTTAATTGCCCATTAGTCGTATAGTAAAATGTAGTAGGCGTTTTAGTTGTGGCATCTTTATCTACTAGAACTCGTGTTAAGTAACCATCTGTATAGGAGTATGTTATCTCTTTGTCATCATAATTTACATTCGTAATAAGTCCATCCGTATACGTAAACAGCAATTTAGCACCTAAATTAGTTGTAATAGCAGTAAGCTGATTTAATGTATTATACGTATAAGTTATTATATTGCTATTTAAATCTTTTTGCTCTGTAATATATGCTACTTGAACATCTGTATCACTAGTGCTTTCTTTAACTTTAAATGTTGTTGTATGGCCAGTATTGCTAGTCAATATATATGTTGTTGTATCAAGTTTTTCTAAACGATCATAAATTCCTGCTGGTGCAACATATTTGTTCCCATCCCATGTGAATACATGGACAGTTCCATCTGCATCCTTATAATCAATATCGGTACCATTTGCCCCAATATAAAGCTTTTCAGAACCCGTAAAGCTCCAGCCATAGCCAAAAGCAGACTTTTCGAAATCCTTACTATTATAGGTTCTTATAAAATCCAATCCGAAACCTGCATAATTGAATAGGCTGAAATCGGTATATTGGATGACATTATTATTTGTGCCTAAATTGACATAATTGGTTCCATTTGAAATATCATGTGAGGCATAGTCCCAATACTCCTCAAATCCAAGGTTTTTATCAAAATCAGTGGATTGAGGAAGTAAATTTATTATTGTTGCATTTGAAAAAACAGATTCCCCATGTTGGTTGTATGCACTAATTCGGAACCAATAATTATTATTCGTTGCATATTTCGTCCCCATTTTTGCATATAAAGGGGAAGGATCGATTGGCAGCTCTACACCAGAACCATCTTTTATAAGTTTTAAGGTACTTGAAGTTCCTGCTTGTATTTGTTCTGGTTTAGGCCACATCCCTTTATTTTGCGTCGTCCAACTAGTTGCATTTTTTACATCAAATGCCTCATAGCTTAATCCATTGAAGATCCAAACTTTATAACCAGTAGCCCCTTTTATCGCATCCCACTCCAAATTTACATAACCTGAGTTTGTTCCTATTTGATTACTATAGGCAACACCCTTTGGTGCAGGAGGCATGTTTAAATCTGGTATATTCGGCACAATCGGGTTTGCTTTTGGGCTTTCCCCATTGGCAAACACAGCACTTACAGATATTGCATAATTTGTTCGGTCGATATATGAAGTCCCACCAGAATCCTTATAAACCTGTTGGGGGTTAACTGGAAGGTTGGGTCCTACTTTAGGCCAAACAGATTTATCTTTTGTAGACCATTCTGTTTTGTTACCTACATTAATAGGCTTATATTCTTTCCCGTCAAAAATCCAAACATTGTAGCTAGATGCTCCCGCTACTGCGTTCCATTTTAGATCCATATAACCTGTCCCGCTACCTAAGCTATATGACTCTGCTGATAGACCAATAGGAGATGGATAAGAATAAGCTATATTCAAATGCGGTCTATAATCTGCCACACTATGTTCGCTAGAATAAAACTTTTTCCAGAATGTTTGTCCATTACCATTAGTATGGAGTTTAAACCCATTATTAGGGGTTGTTCCTTTTATCCAATCATTTACTGCATTTTTCACATTAAAAGTAGCCCAGTTTCCTTTATACACGCTCGTAGATGTGAATAAAGATGAAGAAGGCTTGTTATTCCACGTAATTGTTGATTCATCCCAAGCTCCATTCACTCTATCAAGCCAAATCCCAGTATTGGTCCCTGGGTAATAGGAATGAATGTTATAGATGTTAAATATCGCTGTTTCAATCGTTGCATATGGCAAAGAAGGTGTAGGTGTTTTTACATAAGCAAAGTTCTCACCTGTGTCTGCGCTATAATTTCCTGCTTTTAAGACATTTGCCCCTAAACCACTGTCCCAGTCTGTCCCGTAATTTGCATTTGGGTAAGCAGAAGATACAGAAGCATCCTGATTTACCTGGACCTTAGTCGTAGGATCAATATAGACAGGATAAATTCGTTCTGGGTCCTTCAACCATTCTTCATTCGCTACAACAGTGAATGAATATCCATTATTTTCTCTCTTCAATTCAAAGTGAACATCTTCCGACCGCTGAGGTTCGGCAGATTCAGGGTTAATATTCGAATCTGTCATATACGGCTTTGGTAGCGTATAAATAATTTCATTCTTTTGATCTCTCAAAGAAATAGACCCATTATCTTCTATATTTGCCATTAGATCTGTCTCAATAAAGAAATGGTATGTATTTGTGCCGTTATACTTACTTAAAATTATGTCTTCCTTTACAGATTCATCGAATACGATATTCCTTAAAGTTAATCCTGGAATAATATCTTTATAATATATTCTATTGTCCTCGTAAGTCGCATCTGTATTTTGCACTTCTTGCACACCATTTTCACCAGACGCTTCTAGGAACGTATAAGTGAGCGTATGACCTTTGTAAGAAAGAGCTGCGTATTTGTTTTTAGACAATTCGGGCGAAAAACGAATATCTAGCAAGGTATTTTTTGTGGCTAGTTCGCTTGTTGACTCCGTAGTATATAACCTACTAGCTTTTTGTTTTTTTAGATCCGGCTGTATTTCTTTCCATTTACCATCACTTTTTCTAGAAATAGGGTCTTGGAACATCTGCATTGTAAATGTCCCATCACCGTTGTCGACTACCTTAGATGACTCAGTGCGAAGTTCCACTACTTCTTTGGGGTCTGTATTCTGGAAAGGTGGAGCTTCACCCGATGTAATAGTAGATAGATTTCCTTGATTAGTCGGAGATGTTACTTCTTCCATCTCAATCTCCGTATTTTCTGCCGCATCCACTACTAAATCAGTGAATGGGATAGATGTAAAAATTAAAATTATTGCTATAATACCTGATAACCATTTAACGAACATTTTATTCTGCAATTCTTTCTTACCTCCACCATTTTTTGTTTAGGACCTTTTTCTCGCCCTAAAGTATATTAAGTTGTATCAAGAAAATTGTAAACCGAAAAAATATTATATATTATTAATAATTGTTCAAAAATTAAATTTTGCTAGAACTTTTTGGGGATTTATAAAGCAATAATTTATTCTAACATTCCATAAAAAAACATAATTTCCGAGACTTTTGAATCTATTATGTATTTATTTTCCCCAAAAACCTTTTTCGATATAATAAATCTTAATCAAAAAAAGTATGTAAACGTTGATTTAACAACATTACATACATTTTATATGCTGGCATTCTATAACCTTCAAGGAGAGTCTCGAATTTGCACTGCTTACTTAGAAAGGTGAAGCTCTATCAGACGATTTTCTTAATTATCTAGTAAACTATAACTACCTGCCCTATTTGTAAAAATCATAGCCTTTCCACAATTATGTGGATGGCTTTTTATTTTAACTTTTTCTAACTTCTTATAAACGGACATGCATTATTTGGTTTCATTTTTAAAATCAATTATCTCTCGTATATCCTCCAGTTCAAAAACATCCGCAATTTTACATAATACACCCTTCGGAATTCTTTCCATTTTGTTATTAACCAACATAGAAATAGTTCGTAGTGATATACCTGTTTTGTTCGAAAGTTCTTGGTAAGTCATTTTATGTTCAAATAATAGTTTTTGTAATTTAATTTCGATTTCATGTTTCATGATCTGTGCTCCTTTTCGCTAAAGTAAAAAATTTTGTATCGGACAAGATATATTTTTGCGTTTAACGAATAATATAAAACTACCAGATGTTCTACCAAATCAAATGCTACCCTAGTACTTCTACTTGGGATCATGAAAACCCTTTAACATCAATAGTTAAACATAGAAATCAAATATACTAGTATAGTGCAACTCTTACTACGTAAGAGAACCTTTGTGGCACAGAGGACTAAGGAGGGATGCATTGAATGATTTTTGAAATTTTAACCACTTCATTAATGGGAGGAATTGCGTTAAAAGCGTATGTAAAAAAGAGAGGTCTTGCAACAAATGATAGCGGAAAAATTCAACGAATTATTTCACTCAGCGGCTTGAATGTGAAAGACGGAAAAGATACTCTTACAACTCAACTCATACAAAAAAAACAATATAATTGGGGCTGGGAATACAAATACAGGATTCCACTGGGGAGAAGTTTCGAGGAATATGTTAGCAAGAAAAGCATTTTGGAAGATGGTTTAAACAACAGAAGGAAACGAATATCACTGGATGACCTAAAAGCGCTCCAAATCGATTCAAATGTCATCGACAATATAAAACAACTTTGGAAGAAAAAAGTCGCTGAAAAGAAAGAATTAGAATTGTCATTTGATGGTTTGCTATCCCTACGAGTTTATAATGAACCATTACCTACTGAAGTGCAATTTCATCCTGCCGACAGTTGGAAGATACCAGTAGGAATCACTCGAGAAAAAAATGCTTTTAAGTATCACGATTTCGAAAAAATCTCACATATGATCTTAGGTGGTGCGACTAGGTACGGTAAAAGTAATTTTATTAATTCCATGATTACTAGTCTGCTGTACAGTAAACCGGACCAGGTAAAGTTCTTTTTGGTTGATTTAAAGGGCGGAGTTGAGCTTTGTGATTATGAGAATATAAAACAAACGGTATCTATCGCATACGAACCAGAGGAAGCCTTGCAGACACTGCAACTCGCTTATGAACAAATGAGAAGTATACAAACTAAAATGCGTGCTTTAGGAAAGAAAAACGTCCAGGAAGCCAACATCAAAGAAAGATATTTCATCATCATAGATGAGGTTGGTGAATTGAATCCCACTGAAGCTGTCACAAGTGCTGAAAAAAAGTTAAAGCAAGAATGCCAAACGCTTATGAGCCAAATCGCAAGGCTTGGAGCTGGGTTAGGTTTTAGACAGATACTCGCTACGCAATATCCAACTGGGGACGTTATTCCAAGACAATGTAAACAAAATTCAGATGCAAAAATTTCATTTCGTGTACAATCCGCAACCGCTAGTCGTGTCATATTAGATGAAACTGGTGCCGAAAACCTTCCACAGATTAAAGGTAGAGCTATATACCAAACTGCAGATAAAAGAGAAATACTTCAAACACCACTTATTACAAGCAAAATTATTAAATGTTCTATTCTTCCTCATGTTATTGATAAGGGGGTGCAAAATGAATCTAATGAAGAAGAAACAATTAACGAGTCGAGAGGAACAAATCTTATTACTTTTGAAAGAGTTTGACTTTCTTACAAGAGATCAATTAAGCAGACATTTTAACTTAGGGAAAGTAAGAAATACGAATAGAGTTCTTTTCAACTTGTCTAATTATTTAATGACAGTAAAAGAAGGTCAACGGACAGTGTATTATCTTTCGAAGATTGGTCGTGATTATGTCGATTGTGACAAGATACGAAAAAAAGGAAATCATATTAAGCATTTCATTATGCGAAATCAATTTTGGTTATTTTGTAAATGTCCGAGAGATTGGAAAAATGAAATCAAAATTTCAAATGGAAAAACTTCAGTTATCACTGATGCAGTTTACACAAGAAATGGTTTCTATCACTTTTTAGAAGTCGACAATTTGCAAACGATGAAAGAAAACCAAGCGAAAATAATCCGTTATAAAAACCTTTTAGAAAGCCTTATACAGCAATATGGATATCATCCAACACTCATATGGGTAACTACGACAGAATACCGTAGAAGGCAATTAGAAAAGGCTTGTGAGGGCTTAAAGGTGAAAGTATATACTATTGATGACATTAAATAAGAGGAGGAAAAAAACTTGTTTAACATGAAGAATAAAATTGAGGTAGTTCCAGAATCCGAGTATACAGATTTTAATTACCGTATTCCTGGCGATGCTTATGCAACAAATAAAACAATTAGAGCGGCTTCATTAATACCAACATTGGCAGCCATCGGACTTTCAATATATTCGCTAAACACTCCCGAAACATACACTACAACAACTATCCCCGTAAACGCACCAGTAACTACACTAATCAGTGAACCGGTCAATGTACTGACACCATCAACTACTCTACCTGTTAACTTAGCTTCCACACCTGAAATAATTCCTACAGGTTTTCTCGCAGATACTTCACTTGAAATGTTAGCAAATGTACTAGATCCATTAGTTCAAATCATGGTAGCAATTAGCTTCCCAATAGCAAGCGTCATTATGATTGGTGGCTGTTTCTTCTTCATGATAGGTAACTCCGAAAAGGCCTGGCAAACTATCATGAATGCAGGCTTAGGATATGTATTAATTCAATTGTCTCCGCTATTCCTACAGATTCTACGGGAAGTCGGAGAAGCAGTTTAAAACAATCCCCTCCTTCCATACCACTGGTTATTGGGAAACAAGAAGGGTGTTTATTAATTTAGAACGATTACCTGGATTTACAAAAAAAGCACTAAAGACTTTTTAATATGAAAATACTTTGTGAAGGAGATGACAAATGACCATAACAAAACCTTGTGAAGTATGTGGTCTATTAGTAACTAGATCGCCAGCTCACATGAAAAAAGACAAAATTTATTGTAGTAAGAGTTGTTTTTATTCTCGTAATAGAGGTGGTCTACCTGATTCGAAAGCATGTCTATGGTGTGATAATATCTTTAAAAGAACGACAAGAGAATCATGGACAGAGTTTGAAAGAAAACAATACTGTTCTTATGAATGTTATTGGCAAGATTCTAATAATCACCACAGGCCAGGAGCTTCAAATGTTTTTAAACATAAATGGGCAAATGATAAAGTATTCATTGGAAAAATGAGTAAACGAGTATATGGTGTCAAACACTCAAAAGGGGTTTCTGATGGGCTTAAAGGTAGAAAGTTTACTGAGAAGGAAATAGAGAAAATACGAGAAACGACTAAAAGAACGTGGACAGATCAGGAAATTAGAACGAAAAGAATACAGGAAATGGCACGCAGTTTTAGAGGTTGCCGTAAAACCTCCATTGAAATTATAGTAGAGGAGATATTAGTTAAACTTAACGTAGAATTCGATATTCAAAAGCATATAAGTGGGTTTGTTGCAGATTTTTTCATTCAATCAGCTGGGGCAGTAATTGAAGCAGACGGAAATTATTGGCATTCTCGACCGGAAGTAATTGAGCGAGATAACCGAAAAAATAAAGCAATCCTTAGTGATGGGTATAAGCTTTTAAGATTAACGGAAACCGAAATAAAACAAGATCCAACTAATAAAATAAAGGAATTTTTAGGAATTGAATAGTCCCGTAGAATCAAGGAAACGTCATAATAAAACCACCTACAAATGAACTGACCAAATAAAGTTAGACAAATAATTTAGGCAGCATCTAAGATCTGCGTTCGGTATTCTACCGGGCACAGGTCTTTTAATTTCGCCTTCATTCTTAACACACTTTCTTGACCACCAAAATAACGTAAAATAATTCTAATTTTTCTTAAGTTGTAAATTTAGCCATAAAAAAAATCCCCGTAAAAGTTAGATTTTGTGACTAACTTTTACGAGGCAGTTCTCACATTACTGGTTGGTGGTTTTCATATTTTATCTATGTTTAGTTCCTTTATTCTTAAATATGAATGATGTTTCTACCCTGGCACCATTAATCTTTACTGATTCCGAAGTTATTACGTCCCTATTTGTTTTAAAACCTTGCATCCGACCATATTAAATACTTGTTTCTTGTATACCCATTTATGAAAGGCAAGCCAATATCCACAGGAGACTCTGTAAAAAAATTCCTTTGAGTGCATTTAACTAAAGACAGGAGATGAGATTTATAGATGGATCAGTGTTTCATTGAAATTCTATTTATTTAATCAATTGGAAGTCTGCCTTTGATATTCCTGTAACTTGACAAATAAAATTTAAAATTGTTTTTGCTCCTAATGTCAAATTATCTGGATTGGGAAAAATATCCTTCACTTTACTCTCGTCTATTTCAAGTGACTTGAAGTCAAATTCCATTAAAATATAGTCTAAATATCTTAATAAATCATAATACATATCCGGGTTACTATTCATTCTCATTATTAAATCTATAAATGCATCAGCGTATTTAGGAGGAGTCAAGTTAATATCAACGTTCTCTTCTGGTGCTATATAATCCGGTATTTGTTTTTGAACTAAGCTATAAGCTAACTTGAAAGCTGCCCCAAAAATCTCCGCTCTTTTTTTATTAGAAATTTCGCCAGAAGAAAGGGATTCAAGGATTATTTCTTTTTTTTCTGTTTCTTTTAAGTAGTATAGCTCTTTAGAAATATTCAAGGTAGATAACAAGAAAAGACCTATTAGCTCATACTTTGCCCATTTAATAGATAAAGTTTCTTCAGGTGATATTGATACCCCATCCATTTTAGATAGTTCTCTAAGAGCAGTAATAATTTTTTTTACGCTTGAGTAAGAATCCATTACCCAATAGTCAGAAACAATGAAGTTATATATCCTTTTATATAAATCGTTTGTTGGTACGTTAATTTTTGAAAATATTGTTCCTTGATAATATTGAGTCTTATAATCCCAAGACCCCGACCAATCATGTTGTAAAATTTTATAATCTTTTTCTAACTTATCTACCACATTTAATTCCATTATTTGTATATCTGTTTTTTGGGCGTATTTTTTTACTTCAGTTCTAATTCCTTGCTTTACAAAAATAGTATCATCAATGTTTAAAGTACTCATGATCCCCTTAATCCATGATATTCTTTCGTGGACTTTTGCTTTACCAGATTTACAGTCCGCCCAAATTGTTTTACTTGAAAAGTCTCTATGGACATAAACACCAAAAACATCTAAATCAGTGACTATAAGCGCATTTTCATCATTAGAAGTTTTCATTATTACCCCGTTCTTAACGAAGTAACCCATATGGAATAATAACCTCTTAATTCTATATTCCAAAATAAATCCTGGAGGAATAACATTTTTTTTAATTGACGGACTATTTTTTGGAAGTACGGTAGCTTCTTCACTTTGCATATTAGGTTTAATATTTCTTTCTTCTGTCAAGATTTTCACCCCTTTAAAGTAATTCTCCTCTAAGTAATCTTACAGCATATTCTTCTACTTCTCTTTGTGGTTCAGGCGAAATACCTAGTTGCAATCTAGACTCTTCTGGCGTAATAAAAGAACCTGTATTAGTAACTGAACTGAAATCGGTTAAATCTGTATTATAAGGTGAATTGTAATCAGGACTTTTTATAATCTTTAGCGCTTCCTCGGCAACATCTTTTCTAACTAATTCAAGGCATGCACCAGTTCTACTACCACCATAATAACTACTTTTGGTTTTAGTTACCACTTTAACAATTCCCTTTTTTTCTAAAAGAGTGTAGTCTGTATAGTTTGCATCATGTGGGCCTATATCACCAGAATTGATTAATTTTTCAAGAAATCTAACTGGGTCATTAATTGTAGTGTGTGGTGTGTAATTTTCACCAAATCTAATGGATGCTAATAAAAGTTTTACGTCATCTAAAATATCATCATTATAATTAAGCGTATTGAAAAGGTTTGAACTGAATCCAAACTCCTTTTGAATTCCTCTATTCGAAGAAATAATTGCAGGATTTATTATACCAACCTTTTTTGCTAATAATAATGCATCGTTGTTCAAACTTGAATGAAGCTTCTCTAAAGGAAATCCCTGCGAATTTTGGATTATTTCCATTACTTCTTTTAAGGTTTGTCTTCCGTCTATTTCGAGAGTTGATATTGCATAAGCCATTTTTTCACTATTGGCTCCCCATACATATTCATTACTAATAATAGGACTTGTTTGTCTATTTTTATCATATATTTGTATTAATCTAAATTGATTCAATAAACTATGTGCATATTTTACCTTTTCTTCAGAATAACCCTGGTTAATCAATAGTTCTGTAAGTTCATCTTGAAGGTATGGAATTTTCTTCGTTTCATCCATGGTCTCTATTGTTATTAATTCTACAGGATCTGGCGAAAGGTTATCTAAAACTTGTCCTGATATATGTAGTACACTAGTATTATCAAAAACATATTCTGCCAACCCTGTTATTGCACCAGTTGCATCTTTTATTAACTCTATTTTTTGATCAGAAGCATCTTCAATTAATGGTAGAATTATTTTTTCTAGTTCCAATCTTGAATTAATCCCCACACTATTAGCCATTTGTTCAATTTTCTTCATATTTCCAATTAAACTATTTCCCCTTATTACACCTAAAAATCTTCCTACTTTACCTGCGGTGTTAAGGTTTCCTAATTGTCCTATCCCTGGGCTATCAACAGTAAACTGTTTAAGGTGTTTTTGAGCTGAAATCGACCAATAACCTGCTTTTAACTTTTCGTTACTTGACATTTAATATCATCCTCCCTGTATTATATACATATATTAATATACCATAATTTTCTATAAATCTATTATTATATATAGTCAATAATAGTAAAAATTACCTATAAAATATTTTGCATTTAAGTTAAATAACCTAAAAATCACCCGATTCTTTAAGAATCCGGCGCCTTTGTCTTATTTGTGCTAAATATCTTATTTTTATTTCTTATTATAATTTTGGTCCTTAATTTTCAAATAAATAGTTGGTTTAGGTACTCCTGTTAGTTTAACAATATCTGCAACAGTCAAACCGTTAAGCTGACGATTAGCCATCAATTCTAAAGCTTGTATTATTTTCTTTTCTGGCTGCCCTACACGGCCCATATGTTTCCCTGCTGCCTTTGCACGTTTCCTACCTTCACTTGTTCTTTCTATAATAATATCTCGCTCAAATTGGGCAAAGCTCCCTAAGATATTAAACATCAACTGATTTAGGCTTGTGCTAACTTTGCCTACTCCAAACGTTATATTGTCTCGCAAAAAAATTACACTTACACCTTTTTCGTTCAACTCTTTAACAATTTTATTTAAATCGATAATACTTCGAGCCAGTCTATCAATCTTTGAAACAACAACAGTGTCTCCTTCACGGACATAATCAAGTAATTCTTTTAACTTAGTACGATTCTTAGTGCTTGTGCCTGTTACTTTTTCGACGAATAACTTTACACATCCTGCTTCTTGTAAAATTTCAATTTGTGCAGTTAATTCTTGGCCTTCACCAGAAACCCGACCATATCCAACTTTTTCACCCACAATTACACTCCTCTGTCTAATTATTAACAATGTTTTATACTAATAATTATATACATACTTTTAGACAGATATTCCTTGCATTAAGGGATATATTTCTAGTAAATTATCAATAGTCTATTTCTTAACACTTTTATACAATCGGATCTTAGTATATATGGGGTATTAAGTTTTTTTATCTTTGTTAATAATAAATGCAAAAAAAGTATAAATAGAGTGAGGCTTATTAAGCTGAATATTAATAATATCGAGATACTTTTCCATTATGATAGGTTCATAGCACTATTTGTAATCGCAAGTTTTTCGTCATAAAATAATGGGTCATTAGAAAGTTCTCATGACCCAAATACTTACAGACTCCCACAAATTTTCATTTATTCTAATTCTTATCCATACCATCTGCTTTATCCGCCGCAACTTCGTCCTGTTTGCTCAACTCGGCTATCGCAAGATGCAAGGAAAATAATTCCTCCAATTGAGGAGATCCTTTTTTCTGTCCGACCAGTTTTTCGTAAAACTCGAAAGATTCGCTAACTAGAGCAAGATGTTTCTTAAACAACTGAGCCAATTTATTAATGTACTTATCGTCATGCATAATGTATTCGGCCTGGATTAAGTCCTCAATGGAAGATTTCGGTTGACCTAATCGATCATAGCACAGGGATCTGTTCCAATAATAAATATTATCTCCGGGCTCTATCGTAATAGCTCGGCTAAAGTCCTCAATGGAAGCTTCTAAAAACTGGGTCTTCTTTTCCTGACTTTTCTCTAGTTTGCTTAATTGCACATAACATCTGCCTCTAGCATTATAGTCTCTTGCTAAATTTTTGAGAGAATGAGTTCTCGCAAATTCAAAGATCTGAGATAACCAGTCTATTGCTTCTTTAAATTTCTCCGCATTATCATTCAATTGTAAAGCAAGAAAGAAACTGCTACGTCCGGCATTTCTTAAATAAACTATTTTGGACCGCTCATTATCTGAACCTTTAATAGCCACCTCATACATTTCGATAGCAGCATTATATCTCTCTTGATAATGATAGCAATTCCCTAACAGAGTATAATGGTAAGCGGGGATATAACTTTTTTCCGCCCGCTTGAAACCATATTTGTAAAAGTCGATAGCTCTTTCTACATTGCCATTGCGTTTTCGATTGTCATAGTATACTTCGGCAATATTAAACAACCAATCGCAATCAACAATTTTCGATTGTAAGAGTATATCTTCCTTTTCCTTCAGTTTGTCGGCATCAGAATTTTCTTCATTGATCATGTCGATGATTTCTTCCGCTACAGCTAATAGCATGTCTTCGTGTTCTAATTCCGGAATCAGGTCTACCATACCGTCCTCGGATATGATAACGATGACACATTTTTTTTGTTCATCTTCTTTCAATTTGTGCAAATAGCGATGTGCGGAATTGTATCTTGCTCCGCGGCTGGCGTCTCCGATATCTTCCTTGGCTATGCCATCCAAAATAACCCCTATGGCATGGCAATTTCCGTCAGAATCGAAAAAGATGGCACCATCAATCGCGGTTAAAAATTTAATGTATTCCGTATTTATGATTCCTGGCTCAATAAGTGTTGACTGTTTACTAAGTTGTTTCATCTCGTGCTTGGCCGTCAACGGTTCGGTGATGACCACCATCGTCCCTTGCTTTTGCTCCCTTGCTTTACGGACAATCTGATCGAGCCTTTGCATTTTGTGCATAATTTGAGCGCGGTCTTCTTGATTTTCCCAGAATGTGTTTTTCAATAAGTTTGTGAATTTCTCGGAACTGTATCCTTCCTCTCCTAATCTTGGGTTTTTGAAGGTAACTGAAACGAGATTCGTTTCGATCAAGCTGAGATCCGAGCGATAGAATTTTCTCTCGTCTTCAACCAGCAGCTCGCCTCCACTAATAGACTCAGTCTCTGTTCGTACAAGAACTAAATTATATTTGGACAGCCCGGTGAAATCGAGTCTCAGAGCCAGTGCACCTTTTTGAACATTCCAATTCACCTCACCTAAGCCGTATATTTCTTTTTCGTCGGAAATGAGGTAAAGGTCCTTATCCACATTTGTAAGCTCTAGTAGCTTCCGTATTCGCTTGGCATCCTCTAATCGAATACGATCCTCTAGCGTGAATTTAACTGTGAAACGAATGATCGTTTGCTGAGCTATGACGTCTTTATTCATGAATAAGATTGAACCGAAAGGGCTGGCATTTTCATAGGTTAAAGCTGAAATATCGTCCATTTTCTCAAGCAAACTATTGACGTAATATTGGTTGTCCAACTCGTGCTCAAAATCAGCTCCAAATATATCGAACGTAGTATCATTCAGAAGATAATTTTGCATTTTTCCGAAAAATAGTCTTGTTAATCTTCTATTAAACTGGATGCAATCTTCGTTATATTTTCGAGTGATGGTATCGTCGGTGTTCATCTTAACATGGTTGTTGGTGAGAGCAAAAAAATCACTAAAGAAGTAGTCCAACTGCATTCTAAGGAAAGAAATTTCTGGTTTAGTATAAAAAAGCTGCCGAGCCTCATGCTCGACATTTCGCATCTCTATTATGTATACGACCGAAAAGGTGCTGTTATCGGCTTGAAAAGGGAATTTATTCGCGTACAGTATACGGGTTTCATTATTATAACTTTCCTCATTTACTGTGTGGACACCTTCGATGCCGAGTAATGGCATTGTTGATTTTTCGTCGTTACTTGTGTCTGTTTGAGGGTACTGCTTGTACCAAGTCCGATTCAGATATTCCTTGATATCCTCATAGGTATTTCCCTCATAAGCGGGATCAATCTTGAGCTCGGCATAAACGTTCGTTATGTTTTGTAGCACATCCTGAGAAATGGATGACGGATTTTCTAGCTTAACCACAGTTTTCTTCACACGGATAGTCTCGACAAGATTTTGTTCTTTGTCGTAAACAAGCGCATACAGCTTAACGTGAATACGTTTGTTCAACTTTTTTAAGATTCCCGCCAAATTGTCGTAAATGATCTCATTTAATAAATCTAAGTGATTCACTTTGGTTTTCAAAATATCACCTCGTCATTTATAGTAAAAATATCCAACTACCTACATAGTACTATAAGCACGTGCAAATATCACTATTGTATTTCATTTGTTTCTTATGATTGAATTGGCTCCTTCTATCATTGAACAAATGCAAGCATGAATTTACGGTTGTATCGGCCGGTGAAAGCCGGGAGACGCTTGATTGTGTGAACCGAATTTTGAAAGAAAAACTTAAGATTGAGTTTGCGGCCAAACCTTTACAAACGCCGAGTTTTCAAAAAGAAACAACAAATTTACCTATGTCTTTTATAAGGGAATGGAAGTACCAAAGGAGTTAAAAGGGAAGTCTAAGTTTGCTAGACAGAAGTCTAAAATAGCCGGAACAATTCAAGGCTAGTTTTTTGTGATTAGAGGAGAATATTAAATTTCAATAACAAACAGCACCTCTCCAACGAATAATATACTCGCCATTAGGTAGACAGATCAAAAATAGCAATTCTAAAAACTCTATCATGAAGAAAAATATTCATTTGTCTACTTAACTGGGAGCAGTTCAAAGTTAGAGGATGCTGTTGTTTTTTCGCAAAACCTCACTTACTTATGGTACGGTTCACCGAAACTAACGGATACAGAAAATAAAAGCGGGACAAGATATCACGGATAACATAAAGTTAACTAAAATGTTCAAAAGTAATTTCTTTCTTCTTTTTCTTTCCTATCTTTAATGACAAATCAAGGTAGGCATGTGTTATCCTAAGATCCTTATACTCATAAATTTTTTCTGCGAAATTCACCATATTTTCACTCTCTCCATTCGTTTTCTCTGTACTTTTTCATCAAGTAAATCGGTATAACCATATTTGGTCGTTCTACACTTATTTGCTCCACTTTTCTATTTCTCCCATTTCAACTGTAATTGTGCCTTCATGTTCATTTTTAACTTCAACCCTGTCTCTCCATCTTTCAGGATTGCGATTCTTCAACCAAAAGATTTGTGCAGTTACATCTGGGGCTTGCAACTTCACAACACGTTTTACTATAACCATTTCTCCATCATGATTCTTCCCCCATGTCTCCTCTTCATATTGGTATCCCATTGCCCTCTTTAGTAGCGAGCACTCTACTTGTTCATCCATTACTTTACGTCCATTCCTTATGGCTTCGGCTAATTCGGGAAATTTATTCATCCAGTCGTAAAGTGTTGTATGGTTGACCCCAATGTTCTGAGCGATTTGTTTACCTATCAAACCGTTTTCTGCCCATTTTTTTATCTGTTCCAAACCTTCTTCAGTTAACCACTCAGTGTAAAGGGGTTTGCGACCAACCTTCCCCATCTTTTTTAATTGCTTATCATAAAATTTATTAGTACCTATGAGTTTTTTTTCTTCTAATTGCATATTTTATGAACCCCCTGTTTAATGTAATTAGAACGTATACAGCACTTAGTTATAAGTCAACAAAACTAAGAATTTAGAACGGCAGGCATCAATTTTTATAATAGCGGTTTTACATGACTTCCCCTACCCCTGAACACATATAAATCCTTGGATAATGAACTTTAAAATCTTCTGCCGAACGAATAATGGTTTGTAAATAAGAATCCCTTTGTGAAAATTCAATTAGATACTTTATAGTGTTATCATCATGACCGTTATTACGGAGTATACGAAAATGATTCACCCATCTTTCAAAGTTGGGTTCTTCTAGATATTCATTTTCCTGTATTAATTGATATAGTAGATGAGCGTTTTCTAGATCAACGTCGGAAGTCGAAGACTGTCGACTATTATTTTTATTTACCTTTTTTAAATTCTCTACCTTATTAACATTATTGTTTGTGTTTAATAGGAATTCATTTGTTGCTAATTTGTTGTTCATCTGACTTTCATCTTCTTGTCCACTTATTTGGTAGATGTTCCAGTTAACTACGGTTATTACACTAAATTTAGTCGTAGATTTGATGCTTAACATTCCTTCTTTTTCAAGAAACTTCATCCAACGCCACAATGTTTGCTCTGACACTCTTTCAGTACCAATTACATCCCTGTTATAATCCATGGTAAGAGATACTCTACCAGTGACAAACTGACCCTTTTCTAAAATGATTACTTGATTCCCAACTACTTGTTTTCTTTCTGTATGTGATGCTTTTAAAAGACATAGCATCCAGAGTTTCAATTTTTTCGAATCCCCAAAAACTGGACTTAGTAAAGTTTTCCTGTGAAGCTTAATCCAACCATTATGCATTATACTTCACCTTCTATGCTCTCTGTATTTACTAGAGGTTTCAATACAGTATTTAAGGTTTAATACACTAGGTTTTATCACTTGTAAATTGTTCATGGATGACTAACTCCTTTAAGTTCGAATAAAGGTACAATTCTTTTATATTTGCCCATCCCCTCATTGGAGTGAGGGGATGGATTTTTAGATTGTACCTTCCATTTATATGAATTTTTTCTGCCTCAACCTAAATTTCTTTTTCTTGGAATCCATGCTTCTATATAACTGATAGCTCTTTGCAGCTCAATTCGTTTCACATCTTTGTATGAACTAACGCCAAAACGATCTTTAATTTCTCTATACAACTCTGCAAAAAGCACTCTCTTATGTTCGTTGGATAATGCAAGGTCGTAAACTTTTTTACTTATTAATTGCTGCAATAAGCGTTGTTCACCGTGATCTAACGTAATTTGGTTATCAATTTTTTCGTGTAGAACTTTAAAATTTGTCTTTATATCTTCCAGTTCCTGTGTCGTCTCTAACATTTTCTCTGTTAACTGTACGTTATCTAAGGGAATACCGGGCAGATGATTTTTTTTTTCCATCTCTTCAAATTTAGTAACGTATGCGGCTGTAAAAAGAATACCTTTTTCACCAGTCATCTTATTAGCTACCAAATGGCACCCTTTAAGTGTGAGCATGTAACAAGGTAATGTTCTCCCTGTTTGATCTTTATAGTTGCTTTCTAAAAAAAAATCACTGACGACAAAATTGTCTTGAGCTAAAAGTTTAATAAAACCACGAATAGTTCTTAATATAACCCCATGTTCACGTCCAATCATTTCAGCAACATCGCGACTTATTGTTACTAGTTGTCCATCGAAGGGTACTACTTTTAATTGATTCATCGCTCAACTTCCTTTCATTTATAAGGTTTAAACATCCTACTTTATGTCATCTTAGACATTAAACTTTCCTAAAACCAATCATACCACCCCCTACCCGTTTTTCTTGTCCGCACCTCGTACGGTAGGCTTGGCTTATACTCTTATAAAAGTAGTTCGCCCTAAGTGTTAGCTTGGTTTTAACAAATTGTATCCATTAATGCTTGGCTATATCTTTGATTTTTCATTTTTTCTCCTAGGATGTAGATAGGCTCCAAGTATAATTCTTATATATACCTGTTGTTCTTTCTTCTTCCCTAAACTTCTCCAGCTTTACTTATTGATTTTTATTTTCCATACGCCATGCCAAGCGTTTTTATTTTATTACCATTCTTCCAAAATCATTTGAATAACGTCAACTGCTTCTTTGTATAGCCACCATCTTTTACGATCTTTTCTTCTTTCAATTAACCTCATGCGTGGATCTCTTAATATCTCCTCTTCTAAATACCTGGGACTCATAGAAGTTATTTCAGCCATCTTCTTCAAGTCAATTAACAAAAGTGATTCATGTATTTGCTGATCCAACTGTTTATTGATGTATGCTCTTATCGCTGTTTCATCGATATTAACCGTTACTTGTGCAGGAATCATATTTTCCACCTCCAATCGGTTGTTCATCAACCACTTTTACCAAAAAAATATCTTCAATACGTTCGTTAATCCCTTTAGATAATTTCTTAGCAAAAGTTGCGGAAGGACTTTTTTTCCCTCCTAAAACCTGTGAAAGATAAGAATGAGAAACCCCTATTTCCAGTGATAAAGTTCGTAATGTCCATCCTTTTTTTGCTATTAACAGTCTTGTACTAGTAACATTTTTCATTTGAAATACCACCATTTTCAATCACCTCCATATGTTTCTATATTGATCATAACACTAAAATGGTTGTTAATCAACCAATAAAATACTTTTTTGTTTGACCAGCGACCATTTTTTATATAAACTATACAAATAGAGATTGAAATGGGGTAATATTATGAAGCAATTTAGATTAGGAGAAGTTATAGGAAAAGCTAGAACCAAAAAAGGTCTATCACTAAGAGAGCTCTCAAGAAGAACAGGTATATCACACCCCTACCTTTCACAAATTGAAAATGGAAAAAATGATAGTCCCTCTAAGGAATTTTTATTGAAACTTGCTGACGTATTAGATCTTCCATTTGCATTTTTAATTTCAATTTCTTCTACTGACATGGGTTTAACAAATGAAATAGCAAAAGATGTTATAGACACTTATAGGTACTACATTCCAAGTTTTATTGATAATATTCATACCGCTGAAGAATTTATAAACTTGATATTAAGAGGAGATATAGAGAAAAGACCTGACTATTATACTAATATGAAGATAATGGAAATTAAACATTTCTTTAATGAGGTAAAAACCATTGAAATTCTAACAAGAAGAAACTCTAATGCTAATAATCTGGAAATACTAAAGAAAGTACTAGGTAACTCAAATCCACATATAAAAAAAGATGTATTATCTGATTATGAACCAGCTATATCTTTGGAGGATTATCTTTTTTCAGAACGAAAAGTAATGGTAAATGGAAAAGCCCTGTCTGATGAGGATAAAACAAAACTAATAGAAATTGCTAATACTATTTTTAAATAAATTATAAATTATGGTAATTTAACTTTATACATACCTATTCCTGTGCATACGCCATGCCAAGCAATGAAAGGAATGGTATAAGTTGAAACTACACAAATCCAGTAAAGAACCTGAGATTTACTATTATTACAATGTAAATAAAGAAAAGATGTGGATGTATCGCCATAAATATTATGACAATACTGGAAAACGTAAAGAGAAAAAGAAAAGTGGGTTTACTTCTGAGAAAGCAGCTTTGAAGTCGCTACTCGAAGTAAAAACTGCAACACTACGTGGAGAATCGAAGCAGATTGAACATGACCAAATAACCGTCGGAGAATGGTTAGACATTTGGTACGAAACGAATAAAGATAGATGGAAAATTACTTCTTGTAAACAAAGAGAGATGGCTATACGCCTTCAAATGAAACCACTACTAGGCCATTATAAGTTACAAAAATTAGACAGGTCCACCTACACCAGGGAATACCTAAATGTATTGGAAAAGAAATACAAACCTAGTACTGTTGATTTATTTCATAGCTTGTTTAAAATTGCAATAAATGCAGCGGTTGAGGATGAAATTTTGTCACGAAACCGATTTACAAAAATCACTCTTACTCCGAGCAAAGACATTCAAGTAGAAAACGAAAATTTCCTGACACCTGCAGAATTGGTTCTTTTTCTAGAAGCTGCTAAACATCAAGAAAATATCACGAACTATACGTGCCTCTTAACCATCTCGTATACAGGTATTCGGAGAGGAGAAGCACTGGGTTTACAATGGAAAAACATAAGTTTTGACAACAAAACCATATCAATAGAAAGAACTCGTGATAATAAAGGTATACGGTCACCCAAAACAAAAAATAGTTATAGAACTATATTAATCGATGACGTCCTAGTAAATCAATTGAAGGCATACAAAAAATGGTGTAAAGAAGCCATGCTTTCGTTTGGATATAAAATACAAGCAGATTCTTTTGTATTTACATCATTTCAAACTGGTCAGCCTATCACAGATAACAGTATTTTATATGCTGTCAGAAGAATATTAAAAAATACTTCTCTTCCTCCAATCACTACACACGGATTAAGACATACACATTGTACAATTTTATTAAATCGTGGAGTTAATGTGAAAGTGATCGCAGAACGTCTAGGAAATACACCTCAAATGATTTTTGAAATATACGGACATGTATTGAAGGAATTAGAAACAGAGTCTGTTATGTTGTTTAGTAAAAGCTTAGAAGCTAATGGGGCTAAGTTTGGGGCTAGTAGCTCATAAATACCCTATAACCCCTAATATAATAAAGGTTTTTAATATTACTGAGTTCTACTCTCGTTAATCTTATTGCTCTGCAAAGAGTAATGATAAAAGCCTTCATAACCTTGTTAATACAGGGTTTGGAGGCTTTTTTATTTTGTCTATAATGAAAGATAAAACAAGTAATAGAAAGTAATCCTCCCTTTTACCCTACTTCCTAAACTAGGCCTCCGTGAAACCAATTGAAACATTAATAATCTTCTTTAGGCGCCTCTATAAATTACTTCTTCCTTTTTCTTCTCATTAATTGCTTCTTCGTTTATTAAGCCTTATAGTCTAATTATTGTTATTTTACAATGCATTGGAAGGAGGATTTAAGTGATTCGCATACTTGCAGTAGATGACGATATACATATGCTGAATTTTGTTTCAGCCGAACTTCGACAAAATGGCTATGAAGTAATTGAAGCGACTTCAGGCGAACAAGCTTTAATGTGCTTAAATTCTAAGGCAATGGATTTAGCAGTAGTTGATGTAATGATGCCAGGTATGGATGGGTTTGAACTTACAAAAATATTGCGTAAAGATTATGATCTTCCAGTCATCCTGCTTACTGCTCGACATCATATTGAAGACAAAGAGCGTGGATTCTTAGCCGGCTCTGACGATTATCTAGTTAAACCTTTCGAGTCTAAGGAGTTGTTATACCGGGTTAAGGCTATTTTGCGAAGATATAATTATCCCGAGAATGACACGTTGACTATCGGTTCCTTGACCATTGATTTCAAAAGCTACGAAGTAAGCTCGCAACAAGGAATATTGCTCATTCCCCTTAAAGAATTTGAATTGCTGACACTTCTTGCCTCGAGACCTAGACAAGTGCTGAGTCGAGATTTAATAATAGAACTAATATGGGGAATTGACTTTCAAGGCAATGAACAGACGGTGAATGTTCATATTAAACGTCTACGCCAACGTTTAGAGCGTTTCGCTCCAGATGTTCGGATCATAACTGTAAGAGGAGTAGGCTATAAACTTGAGGTGAACACATGAGCCTTTATGTCAAATTTATTTGGTTCACCTTTGCAACAATGCTCTTCAGCAGCGTTGTCTCCTTTTTCGCGATGAACACCTATTATCATCAATATTTAAAAGAAGAAAATAACGACAAAAATCTGGACGTTGCCACATCTATTATCGAATTCATGGATAACCTCCCCTCAGATCAAATTGAAAATGCTTTTAGTTTGCTAGGAGATGCCGGTTATCAGCTGTATGTCACAGATGGAAAGACTGTAAATCGCTTTGGCGGAAAGTTCCGGGACGAATCTATTGATGATGAGAACGTTCAACAAGTTCTGGACGGGGAAGTTTTTAATGGTATACGAGATTTTCCGCGAGAAACCTTCGTTACCGGTTTTTTTGCCAACGAGCTAGAAAATACAGTGGGTGTTCCTCTGGAACTTAATGGTGAAAACCACGCACTCTTCCTACGGCCGAATATTAAGCTTCTTTTCCAAGAACTTCACTTATTATTTGGTGGAATGGCAGCAGGTATCATTTTATTGAGTTTTATCGGAATGCTACTGGTCGCACGCTTATTGATTCAACCGATTACGAAATTAACGGAAGCGACAGAAAAAATGGGTACGGAAACCTTTGACGTACCTCTTTCCATTGATCGAAAAGATGAGATTGGCCGTTTGGCCGATCAATTTATCAAGATGCGTAATAGTATTGAACAATCCACCTTAAAACGTAAAGAATTCGTTCACAATGTGTCCCATGATATACAATCACCGCTTCATACAATACAAAGTTATTTGTCTCTTCTTCAAAAGAAAGAAAGCAGCGAGGAGGAAAAAAAACAATACGCTGCCATTATCCAAGAAGAAACGACTCGCCTATCTCTTTTAACTAAACAATTACTCACTTTAGCGTCATTTGATGTAGAAGCGACAGATTTAGTAGAGGAGATTTTCATTGACCAACAGATACGCGACATACTGTCTCATTTGCGGTACGCATTTGATGAAAAAGAGATTGGAATTTCAGCTAAATTGGTAGCTGTTAAAGTGAAAGGAAACGCAGTACTCCTTCGAACTGTTTGGGAGAATCTGTTGACCAATGCAATTAAATATAGTGAGCCTGGAGATTCCATTGAAGTCCAACTAAGCGTTACTTCTACTAATATGGTGTTAGAAGTTTTGGATGAAGGGATCGGTATGACAGCTGAAGAAGCCAGTCGTGCATTTGATCGCTTTTATCGGGCGGATCATGCACGAATACGTTCATTGAAAGGATCTGGTTTAGGATTGGCTATTGTAAAAGAGATTGTCGAATTGCATAAAGGGACTGTTGAAATAAAAAGTACTCCTAATATAGGCACGACAGTACAAATAAAACTGCCTCTTTTATAAATGAATGTTGAAATAACAAATGTAATGGAGTTTTTTGCTTTGCAGTGTTCCGTTTAATCTGTGCTTTTGATGTTGCTGACAACGTTCTGGATATGCTAAAAAGATAAGAAATGTGAAACGTTATTTTGGGACTTCCATCTCGAACTGTAATCTCTTGTTCATCTTCCATTCATCTAACGGATATAAACTGAGACTATAAACAAAATCGGAGGCATTCAAATGAACATTGCATGGAAAGAAATTAAAAAAAATAAAATAAGATTTATGATTTTGGGTTCGATTGTGTTTCTGGTCAGTTTGTTGACCTTCATTATTTCTGGTCTCGCTAATGGTTTGTCCCAAGACAACGCAGCTCTGATTAAAGAGTTGCCGGATGGACAATTTTATATGAATACAGACGCGGAAGAAACCTATAATCTTTCGCTGATAGATACCAGTGTCCAAGATACTGTTTTAAGTGAAAAAGAAGAGGCTGCTGCATTATCCATTCAAATGGGGTTTTTGAATGATGAAAAAGACAAGCAACGCAGTGTAGCATTTGTCACATCAACTGAATCGAAGTTGTTTGAAAACGTCAAAGAAGGCGAAATTGTCCTGGATCGCTCTCTGGAGGAAGAGGGATTAAAAGTCGGTGATACACTGACCAACAACCAATTCAGTGGCGAATTCATTGTTAAAGGATTTGTAGATCAACAAAAGTACAGTCACGCTCCTGTCGCATTTATCAATATGGAAAACTACAAAGAGATGTATCGGGTAAATGAAATGCAATTGATTTTTATACCTGGTGAAGAGAGTTTACTAGCAATCGAAGGGCTACAATCTTTTTCAAACACCGAATTCCTCAATACTATTCCCAGTTACAGTGCGGAACAATTGTCACTTAACATGATTGTCTGGTTTTTAGTCGTCATCAGCGGGCTGTTGTTCGCCATCTTCTTCTATATGATGAATGTACAAAAAATCGGATTGTATGGGATCTTAAAAGCAATCGGTGTAAAGACGAGTACACTGTTTAAAATGATGTGGGCTCAGATGCTCTTCATCACAGTCATTGCCCTCGGACTGTCAATTGCACTTAGCCAGAGTTTTAACTACATCGCACCTGAAGGAATGCCTTTTAGTTTAACTGCTGCCACTACGGTCCAATTGTCTATCGTTTTCCTCATTATTGGATTTGTTGGTGCAACACTTTCAGGTATCCAAATAAAAAAAGTCGAACCGCTGCAAGCGATTCAACAAGGAGAGGTTTAATATGGCAATTTTCACAATAAATGATGTGAGAAAAAAATTTACAAATGGCGAAGTAGTAGAAGAAATATTAAAGGGAATCGACCTTTCTCTTCAACAAGGCGAGATTACTGCGCTAGTAGGGGCCTCAGGTTCTGGTAAAAGTACTCTACTGACAATTGCAGCAGGGCTCCAACCGGCATCGGACGGCCAAATTATGTTCAATGGAAACAACATGACAGACATGGACCAAGAACAAATACGAAAAGTCCGGGCTAGTGAGTTTGGCTTTGTCTTTCAGTCTGCGCATCTTGTACCTTTCCTTACAGTAGAAGAACAGTTGATTCTAATGCTCGAGGTGTCGGAATCAAAATTAAAAAAAGAACAACTAAAAAAAGAAATTGCCCATATTTTAAAACTGATTGATATGGAACACCGAAAAAATGCCTATCCTGCATCTTTGTCTGGTGGGGAGAGACAAAGGGTAGCGATTGCCCGTGCCATCATTCATAAACCCAAAATACTTTTTGCAGACGAACCAACTGCCAGCTTGGATTCAAAACGTTCAAAAGATGTTATGGAGCTAATTCGCAATTTAACTAAAACACTTAATATTACAACCTTGATGGTGACTCATGACGAGGAAATGCTTGCATATGCTGATCATATCATTACGATGAAAGATGGCTTAATCAAATAATGAGAATAACATTGTATAAACTCGTCCCTATTCGGGGACGAGTCAGACTGTAGACAAACACCATGAATTTTGATGTTTTGCCTACAGTCTTTTTTCTTTTAAGGGATAAAGCTAGAAATGTCAATCTCCGCTGCGAACGGACGCTTTCCGCGGGCACGGCTTCAGCCGCTTCCCTCGCTACGCTCAGTCCAGGGTCTTCAGCTCGCGCTATTCCCGCTGGAGTCGCCGCTCTCCGCTCCAATCAACAGTGCTTCCTATTAAAGGAATGAGGAGATGGAGAATGTAGTTGAGGACTTGCGACACAACTATTAAAGTAATATATGAAAAAAGAAAAAAGCATGGTATGCGATGGACAACCCTAATGGAATAAAAAAATTGTCCATGCAGGCGATGCTTACTTTTGTTGACTTAAATCTTAAGAAACTAGCCAGATTCAACCTAGATTAATTGGAAAAGGGTTGGAAATAGAAATGATTTCCACCCCTTTTATCTACACTCTAACTCGTCCCTATGGGACGAGTTTTTTTGAAAAAATGGATGAGAAAGGAATAACTACTTTGACTTGGTTAATTACGCACTTTAATCTTGATTTTATGAATCTTTTGCTACTATTAAATCATTGAATAAAAAAGGGTTAACAAGCATAAAAAAAGCATATCTAAGAAAAATCTTGGATATGCTTTATTGTTAGGTAGTCAATAGTCTAGCAAAGTACGACTATCAGTTTATTTATTACCTACATTTTATATTGCTATTTGTTAGCTATAAAAATTTGACTCTTTGCTAAACTCCTTAAGTAAAACTCCTTCATTATAATCTAACCATTTTTTCATTTCTCGCTCTACCGCTTTGTTTTGCCATTCAAACCAAAAATTTATACACTCGCTGCAATGGCTATCTACACCTTTATTATTATTCAGATCCCTACAAGTAAATAAGGTTTTTCTACGGCAACTGTAGCAGTAGATTTCTTTTTCATCTAAAAGCATTTATAGTTCCCCTCCAGTTTAGATAAATTATTGTCCAATAAATGGATTTTTATACCTAAAATGAGGTCATTACTAGTTCCAAGCTTTGATAGTATCTATGTTATCTTGGCATGCTTTTGTTCTGCTACAACTAACACATCGAAATGCCACTCTGAAGGAACCTTTCTACAGGGCCCTCTACTAGTTCCTCCACTGCTCTATTGTTTCTTTACGCCAATGGGTTTCAAGTAAGCCAATTAAAATTTCGCTTCCTAAAGGTTGCCTCCTTCATCTTAGAAAAGAAGTCATAATTCTATCCTTATGCTTACAATTGATCTAGTGCAATATTCAATTTCAAGACATTTATTCTCTGCTCACCAATAAAATTAAATTGACGACTTTCTGTATTATCTTCTATTAAATTCATTAGTTTAGCTTCACTTAATCCACGCTCTTGTGCAATTCTAGGTACTTGAATTTGTGCAGCAAGCTTGGTTATATGTTGGTCAAGTCCCGAGCCAGAGTTAGTTAATAGATCATTGGGAATATCTTCTTGTCTTACTTCGGGATTGTTCTTTAAAAACAGTTTTAAATCGGTTTTCGTTCGTTCAACCATATCTTTATTTGTTGGTGCATAATTCATAGAGCCCGATCCGGAAGCATTATATTCTATAGATGATACTCGCCCATTAAAATAATGTGGTTCAGTAAATTTTTGGCCTATCAGTTCAGATCCAATAATATTACCCTCTGCATTAGTAATGATACTTCCTGCAGCCTTCTCGGGCATTAATAATTGTGAAATTCCAGTCATTACTAAAGGATATGCCAATCCACATATTAAGAGTAGCATAATACTAATACGTAAATTTTTTAACATTTATATCACCTTTCTTTTATATTACTTAAACAAGATTAATAGAAACTAACAATATATCGATTAGCTTAACTCCAATAAATGGAATAATGACTCCTCCCATTCCATATATCAATAAGTTACGACTTAAGAGTTTTGTAGATTTCATCGGCAAATATTTTACACCTCTCATTGCTAGTGGTATGAGTAGCGGAATGATTACTGCATTAAAAATTAATGCTGACAGAATGGCACTTTGTGGTGTAGCTAAATTCATAATGTTAAGAGTACTCATTTGAGGGATAGTTAACATAAACATAGCAGGGATAATTGCGAAGTATTTCGCGATATCATTAGCTATACTGAATGTCGTCAGTGCCCCCCTAGTCATTAATAATTGCTTACCAATACCTACAATTTCAATTATTTTGGTAGGATCTGAATCTAAGTCCACCATATTAGCAGCATCTTTAGCAGCTATAGTACCGCTATTCATAGCCATTCCTACATCCGCTTGTGCTAGTGCCGGCGCGTCATTTGTTCCGTCTCCAGTCATTGCTACAAGCTTCCCTTCTGCTTGTTCCCGTTTTATAACAGCAATTTTATCTTCAGGCTTTGCCTCTGCGATAAATTCATCAACTCCAGCCTCTTTAGCTATGGTTGCAGCAGTCAATGGGTTATCTCCTGTACACATAATTGTTTTAATCCCCATTTTTCGTAGTTGATCAAAGCGCTCCTTCAATCCAACCTTAACAGTATCCTTTAGGTATATTAAACCCATTATTTTATTGTCTACTACTACAGCAAGTGGTGTTCCACCTTTGGATGCTATCAATTTTGTTTTATCATCTAAATCAGATGGAATAACGCCACCTTGCATGATTACATATTCTTTTACTGCATCTACAGCACCTTTACGTACTTTAAGTCCATTTTGAAAGTCTGTTCCGCTCATTCGAGCTTGTGCATTAAATTCAACCCCGAAAGATTCTTTCATATTTTGCTCTATCTCGATAAGCTCCAATTCTTTTGTTAGTTCAACAATCGAACGTCCTTCAGGTGTCTCATCATATAAAGAGCTAAGTAATGCCGCTTTTGTTAGTTCAACTGATTTAACATCTTCAACGGTTATAAATTCGGAAGCCATTCTATTCCCATAAGTAATTGTTCCGGTTTTATCCAAAATAATTGTATTAATGTCCCCAGCAGCTTCCACCGCTTTTCCTGATTTAGCTATCACATTGAATTTAGTTACACGATCCATTCCTGCAATCCCTATTGCAGACAAGAGTCCACCTATCGTGGTAGGAATTAAACAAACAAGCAACGCTACCAAAGTAGCGATTGGAATAGTAACCCCTACATAGCCTGAGATAGGCACTAAGGTAACACAAACGATTAAAAATATTAATGTTAAGCTCACCAAAATTATATTAAGAGCAATTTCATTAGGAGTTTTTTGTCGCTTAGCACCTTCTACTAAACTAATCATTCGGTCTAGAAATGATTCACCTGGATTAGAGGTTATGCGTATTGTAAGTTGATCACTAATAACCTTAGTTCCTCCAGTAACAGAACTAAAATCTCCTCCAGACTCTTTAATAATGGTAGCTGATTCACCTGTAATAGCTGACTCATCGACAGATGCTAAACCCTTTATAACTTCCCCATCACTTGGAATCAACTCCCCAGCTTCTACAAAAATTATGTCTCCTTTTTTTAAATCCTTAGAGCAGACATAACTATAGCTTCCGTCTTCTAACAAAACTCTTGCTTGTAAATCTTTTTGGGTTTTCTTTAGACTTTCGGCTTGTGCCTTACCTCTCCCCTCCGCTATACTTTCCGCAAAGTTTGCAAATAAAATTGTAATAAGCAATATAATACTTACAAATCCGTTATAATAAAAATCTGATTCTGCTCCAAAGAAAGATGGAAAGAACGTCATTATTATTGTCACTAAAAATCCTATCTCTACAACAAACATGACAGGGTTTTTCCTCATTGTTTTTGGATTCAACTTTCTAAGTGATTCGACAAAAGCCAGTTTAATCATCTCGTTTGTGAGCGCCGTGTTCCGTTCTGAATTCATAATGATACTCCTTTAATCTCTTTTTTCATTTCAATTTCACATGGTTAGAGCTTCGGCAATTGGTCCTAATGCTAGTACTGGGAAGAATGTTAATGCTCCAACAACCAATACAGTAGCTATTAGGAAAACTAAAAACGTGCTATTGTCAGTCCTAATAGTTCCTATTGTTTCAGGCACAGGCTTTTTAACCATTAGAGACGCAGCAACAGCAAGCATAGCAATCATAGAAAAGTAGCGACCGAATAACATTACCAAACCTGTTGAGATATTCCAAAAATCTGTGTTATCTCCTAAACCTTCAAAACCCGATCCGTTGTTTGCTGCAGATGAAGTAAATTCATATATCACTTGAGATATTCCATGAAAACTAGCATTCGAGATCGCTGAATTGCCCATTTCAGTTGTTAGCGCAATCGCAGATGGGACTAGAATGATTAAAGGATGAATAAGAATGGTAATTGCAATTAGTTTCATTTCTTTTGCATCAATCTTTCTTCCCAAAAATTCTGGAGTCCTGCCTACCATTAAACCAGCAATAAAGACAGCTAAAATTGCATACATAATAATGTTTACAAAGCCCACTCCATCTCCCCCGAAGATATTGTTTAACATCATTAACACTAGTGGCACAAAGCCACCGAGAGGCGTTAATGTATCATGCATATTATTTACAGACCCTGTAGTGGCAGCTGTTGTTACAGTTGTAAATAAAACACTTTGGGCAATTCCAAATCTGACTTCTTTACCTTCCATACTTCCTGCATCTTGCGACAGACCTATATTAGCTAAATCTTGGTTTCCATTAGACTCTTGAACATAAATTGTTACTAGCATTGCTAAGAAAATAATACTCATAGCACCAGTAAGCATCCAGCTTAGCTTCCGTTTTTTTGTCATATATCCAAAGGTAAAAGGAATCGCCATAGGTATTAATAACATCGAAAGCATGTGTATTACATTTGAAAATGGTGTCGGATTTTCAAATGGGTGAGCAGCGTTAACACCAAAGAATCCGCCACCATTAGTTCCCAAATGTTTAATAGATTCTAAGGATGCAACTGGTCCTCGAGATATTTGCTGTTGTCCCCCTTCAAGAGTTGTTGCAATTGCAGTTGGATCCAAGGTTTGTGGAACTCCTTGGCCTACCAATAAGAGACCTACTACTATTGCACTTGGTATGAAAATACGGGTAAGCGAACGAACTAAATCCACGTAAAAGTTTCCTAAGCTCTTATGACCTGAAATTCCTCTGATGAACGCGATACATAGGGCAAGACCTGTTGCCGGTGTCGTCATCATTAAGAAAGTAATCACTGTCATTTGAGAAAAGTATGATAGCCCACTTTCACCACTATAGTGCTGCAGATTAGTATTTGTTAGAAAACTAGAAATCGTATTGAATGATAATAATGCTTCCATCCCCTCTATTTCACTTGGGTTAAAGGGCAGAATCCCCTGTAGCCTCACAATCAAGTAACAGAGACCAAACATTACAAAGTTACTAATAAGTAAAGCTGTTGCGTATTGCTTCCAATTCATATGTGATTGACTAATACCAGATAATTTATATATAAAGTTTTCTATAGGATTGAACACTCGATCCAGTCTTGTTCTTTCAAGTGAAAAGCTTAAAGCAATATATTTACCCATCGGTATTGCGATTAATAACGCAATAGCCAAGACTAATGCGATTTGAAATAAATCCATTTCATTACCTCCATATACTTGAAAATTTAATATCTCTCAGGACGAATCAATGCATCCAGCAAATAAATTGAAGTTGCAATAGAAAAAACAAGTAAAATAATCATCGCTTTTCCCTTCCTTTCTCTTCAATTACTTTGTTGCAAAATGCTGTAAATCCAAAAAAAAGAGAAAATGAGAATATTATTAGAAAAATAGATACGACATCCATATAATTCTTCCTTTCTATAATTGCTTGTAGCTCATCCTTTAACTAACCTTCTTAAAAATCACATCTTTAAATTTCCCCCTTAACGGAATCAAGAAATTTCCTTCAGATTAATGCCATTGCCGAAAAATAAAGACAAAAAAAGACCAATGACTACTTTTTCCCCGACATGCTACTGTGCAAATATTCTTCAGACAAAATAGTGAAGTACAATCACATATTCTGACTTAGAAAAGTTTGCAGCAGTATACATTTTTAATGGAGAAAAAGTATCACTGGTCTACTTAGCGCCTAGCAAGCAAAAAGCCCTCTCTGCGTTCTGTCTTCCATGAAACCTTTTCAGTTATTATAGGCATTATAAAAAGACCTACTATTTATCAAGCTGCTTTTCTGCTTTAAAATCCTACAAAAAAGCCCCGTGAATTAATAAGGTGGTCTCATTGACCTCCTTCGCTTTAGCCGACGAAGTTAGCTGACGGGTAGGATGGCGAAAGAGTATCTCATCCTTTCTACAACTTGTAGAATTAACCCCAAAAAATTGGTTCCTCCGTTCCTGATTGCTCAGGATTAGACCGATATTCAAATTGGTTATGTTTGGATTTTACGACGTTATTTTTCCGAAGTAAATAATCCTTAAGTACTATTTATATTATTCTTTTCAAAAATAAAAAAGGTGAATCTAGTTTAACAACTCATATCATTGCTATCTCAACAGTAAATTGATTTAGTGTATGGCTTTCAGAAAATATCAGTTCGATAAAAAGGATTAAAAAATTTTCTTTACTTATTTATCCTCTTTACAGAAATTTTCCCAAGTAGTATGATAGTTTCAATTTCAACCTAAATCGCTGAATTCATTATTGAATCGGGGGACCCACCTGTTATTATCTAAAACTGGGGTGAATCCTTTCAAAGGGTAGGGTGACTCTGACCATCCGAATCCGACAGCTAACCCCGTAAGCGTTGTTGGAGAAAGAAGGTGAATAGAAAGTTCTTAGAAGACTGAAAGAAACACTTACTTCTAACTACGAAAAGGCTAAACTGTTAATACTTTCACTTTTACTATTTCAAATAGCCCGACAAAAGAACTGAAGCTATCTCTTAAGCTATATTAAAATTAATAAATTTTGTGGAATTAGCAGAGATTTTTTCAAGTTTAATAACTGAGATACTTATTCTCTTTTAGTTAGATATTAAATCTTACAATTCCATTTGGAGGCATTATGTCAAAAAAGAAACTAGAGGCTGATATCAGTTCAGCATTCATTAAGCTACAGCTTGATTTGATTGGAAAGGGACCTCAAGAGGCTAAAACATATATTATTAATGATATGTTAATCACCCGTTTTAAAGGAGTTCTAACAGTAGAGGAAAAACACCTCGTCAATCATACTACTGGAAGACGTCTTGTCAAACAAATGCGTACATTACTTCGCGAACAGTATAGTAAGGAATATGAAAAAATTGTAGAAGAGTATACTGGCTGCAAGGTTCTTTCCTCTCATTCGGATATAAGCACTAAGACTGGTGAAAGAATCGAGGTATTTATCCTTGAAAAAGATTTAGAGCAATTCCTTTTGGTAAATGA
Source organism: Psychrobacillus sp. FSL K6-2843 (assembly GCF_038626375.1). NCBI lineage: Bacteria > Bacillati > Bacillota > Bacilli > Caryophanales > Bacillaceae > Psychrobacillus > Psychrobacillus sp. FSL K6-2843. Next base: position 2,737,908 of record NZ_CP152021.1, read on the forward strand.
ATGACAACAACCTATTAAAGTGAATACGCAACATTGCCTATAGGTACTAATTTTCTACTTTTTGATACGATTTGGAACAATACATTATCTGAAAACTATAGAGAGATGGTCGTTTTTCACGTTGCGACCATTCTCCTTTTTATATTATCTTATGACTTTTACTTGGCGTCACCTTCCTCCAACTGCAAAGTTTAATGACGGAGATTAATGGGACGATTGTATTTCAAAAAAAGCCTCGAAACCAGTGGTTCCGAGACGTTCATCTTTATATTCGAGCATTTATAAACTGTATGCTTCTTTCTGCTATCAACTCTTTATCAGTATCAAGCGTAGCAACATGATAGCTATTTTCTAATTCCACTATTTCTTTTCCGACAGAGGAGATTGCCTCGAATATTTGATGTGAGTTATCAGGTGGCACGACATGATCTTCTGTAGATTTAAATATCAAAGCTGGTGCCGTAATTTTAGAAAGATTATCTCTTACTAATCTAGACAGCAAAATGATATCAGACATTGACTTCACTGGTGTCTTCGAATACGCTAGTTCTTGTATTCCCTCTAGCTTAATATCCGACCCAATTCCATCAACAAACCTAGTTTCCTCTTTTGAAAGGACTTCATAATTTTCTATCATTTCCGGCATATAAATTGCAGCATTAACAGGCATAATCCCTTTGATTTCCTTGTGATTTTCTGCCAGGTATAAAGTAAGAGTACCACCCATAGATAATCCACAAACAAAGATATCAGTACAAGTTTCTTTCAGCTTGTTCAATCCTCTTTCCACATCTTTTATCCAATCTTCGTAGCTTGCTTGTTCCATATCCTCAGGAGCCGTACCATGGCCAGTGAGCCTTGGTCCAACAACAGTAAAACCAGCTTCCGCAAACCTTTCTCCTAAAAAACGCATACTTTGAGTTGTACCTGTAAAGCCATGAATAACTAAAACTCCAACGTGATTTCCCTCGAAGTAAAATTCCTCTGCATCCTTCAACACTTCATAATTCACTTTCCCATCCCCTTTTAAATTGTCATATTTACAAAACTATGTTTTATGCCATTATTCCTCTACCACATTTGTATATACTATAAACAATAAAAAGAAAGGGGTCTTTCATTCAAGCCACCCGTTTTCATTTGCTTTGTTAACAGCCTGCTGCCTGCTTTCCACCTGTAGCTTTTGGATAGAGGAGGACAAATAATTACGGACGGTGCCCTTTGTTAAAAATAATCTCCTCGTGATTTCTGATGTAGTTAGACCTTCTCTTACAAGGCGTAATACATCTATTTCTCGATCATTAAGCGGATTCTCTACTTTCATGAATAGTGTAGCAGCTAAGTCTCTGCTCACAACTTTCTCACCAGCTGCCACCTTCCGTATTGAATCTATTAAATAATCGATTGGCTCATCCTTCAATAGATATCCTGTAACATCACTATCAATAGCTTTTTGCAAATATCCAACTCGTGAAAAAGTTGTCACAATCATTACTTTGCTCGGAATTTGTTCCTCTTTAATTTTTCGTGCAAGCTCCAGACCTGTCATATGTGGCATTTCAATATCCAAAATACATACATCAGGTATTTTCTCCACGATCAATTCCCAGGCTTTCTGACCATCTTGAGCTTCTCCAACGACCTCTATATCAGTTTCAAATGCTATTAATGAAGAAAATGCTCCTAGGAGCATTTTTTGATCCTCTGCAATTACCACTCTTATCACTATGTATCCCCCTTACAAATGAATAGGTAATGTGATCGTTACCAAAGTGCCTCCCGAGGGAGCACCGTCTATAAACACGTCCCCCTGTAAAGAATTCATACGTTCCTTCATCGATACTAGACCATTGCCAAATTTCTTCATCTCTATTCCTATTCCATCGTCCTTTATGTGTACGCAGAATAACCTATCATTTATGCTTGTATGTATCTCACAACGTTTCGCTTGACTATGTCTAAGAATATTAGTTGTCGCTTCTCTTAAACAAAGAGATATCATAGTTTCTTCTACACTCGATAACAACTGCTGGAAATTATTATTATAGTGAACGATAATACCAGCGGATTTTAGCAATTCCTGTGTATGTTCTAGCTCACTTTCTAGAGATACAAATTTCATATCCGTCACTAATTCTCTCACTTGCTTCATAGCAGTCCTTGTGGTTGCTAAGATGTCGTTTAGCTCTCCCTTTACCTTGGTTTGTTCCGGCTCTACTAATTTCGAAGCAAGCTCAGTCTTCAGCTTGATCATCGTCAAAGTATGGCCGATTGTATCATGAAGATCTCTTGCAATTCGTTGCCTTTCTTCTTGTTGAACGAGTTGTTTATTTACTTCATTTAATTTTGTTTGTAGATTCGTTGTTTTTAAAAGAAAATATCGAAGTATTGGCAAGGCAAGCTGAATAATCATGAATGCCACTAATACAGCGAAATCTATACCACTGAGCTGCTCCTTCCAGAGAATAAGAAGAAACAGGGAGGCAACTCCTACTATTCCAAGCCCTATGTGAAGTTTAGACTTAGCTCTCCCTAACAAATCTGCAAACAAAAAACCAAAAGTAATAATTACTGAGCCTTCGTAAAGGCTTAATATTATAAGGAGGAAGTAACCTGCTAGCACAGCACATAGAAGGCGCCAATCCTTATTCCACAATGCAATATAATAGGAACAAATAATCGATAGGAGAAGGATTAGCTTCACCCCGTTATGCAAGTATGAATCAGATAGCATTACTACGGTAAAAAGAAAAACTATTGAGGCCACATCTATGATCAAGTATTTGGCAGCTTGATCCTTTGGATAAAATTTTATATTGATCACCTCAATTATTTAAGTTATTTAGAGACTATCGCTACCGCTTTTCTTCTCATCCACTCTAACGGTCCAGTGTGTAGCTTCCTTATACAAAAATAGGCAAATAGAAATTGAAATAGAGTAATACTGAGCCAAATTGTAATGATAGATAAACTTCCTAATTTCCCGCCTAATCCTAGACCCCAGCCATAAAATACAATAGAAGCTATGAGATTCTGTGATACATAGCAGCTTAGTGACATTTTCCCAACCTCTTCAAATCGAGACCAAAGCCACTCAAACTTTCTATATTCTATTAATATACCAAATAATCCTATATAGCCAAGAGACATAATTGGTGCGAATAAATAACGAACAGGTAAATCAAATGCTCCTCCTGGTATAAAAATAAGAAGATTTAACGGAACACCTATATACATCCCTATTTGAAACAGTTTTTTACGCTGACTTTTGCCCTTCTCTGTTTTTGAAAATACTCCTGAACGCATAAGGAATACTCCTAATAAAAACAAGCATATGTTCATCGGTACTATCAAAATAGCTTCTAATCTATAATAAACAAAATTAAATAAACGATTTTCAACCTGTTTTAGCCATGTACCACTTTCATAGAGTGCAGCTCCTTCATATGAACCTAAGGACATGTTTACGACCCCTACTAGGGCTCCCACTAAGATCAATAGAACAATTATCGCATGAAAACTACCAACTCCAATCATTATTTTTTTTATAAAGGTATCTCCTCTTTTTAGAACAAAAGCAACGATTAATCCAGTTATCGCATAGCTCATCAAAATGTCATATTCCATTACTAGAGTAAAATGAATAAACCCTTCTAATAGTAAAAACAATAAAGTCCATATATATACACCAGGCCAGGCATTACCCTTCCTGATTGCCTGCTGATATTTCATCTCTAATCCCACTCCAAACATAATCGTAAGTAATCCGAGAAGCTTCCCATTAACAATAAAGAGCACTACCATTCGTAAAAAGTCCTCTAATACCCACCATTCGGAAAAGTTAGCAGTCGTTATATAAGATAGGTCTCCCAAATAAGCAAAAATCCAAATATTAGTTCCCAGCGTTCCAAGCACTGCAAAGCCTCGGAGAATATCGATTAAGCGCAGTCTTTCACTTGTCATCAGAAATCCCTCTTTCATTTTAAGTATGAGCTCATGCCCCTAGATAAAATATAAAGAAAAACGACAGTAACTAACATTCACAGCAGTCAGGAGTATAAGATGACACATGTCATAAGGAGGTTTTACATGAAATGTTGGTTATGACTATTTATTTTTAGTAACAAAATCAGCATATTATACCGATATAATTATTGATTTATATTGGAGGTAAGCGAATACATATGAAAAATCTAATAATAGCTGCTTTAATATTTCCAGCTTTGTTAATAACAACTGCAACATTAGCAGAAGCATCAACAAAAGTGATGTGGGGAAAAACTGAATCACGAAATGGACAAATTGGTAAAGTGACTGTGTTATGTACAACACAGCTTTATCAGAAGGATAATGAAGGGATACTGAGACACAGTAATAGGCCTTTATATAAAGGGGAAGAGTTTAGAGTTCTTAAGTATGAAACTCCATCCAAACTTAAACTTGCTTTGTTAAAAACAATACTGTAGACGAGAAATCTAGTCTACCTAAAACTAAAATTGAAAGACTCCCTGTAGCTGAAGATATGTCTAATGCTCCAATATCGAATGGTCAGACTTCACCAATTTCTAACGAATTCACCGATAAATAGTTATATCAACAGTAACCTTACCCTTGGACTGCTAAACAACCTCCCAGCTATACCTGTAAGTTTCCACGGGAGGGAAGAAGTAAGGAAGTCAACGTTAGTTGTTATCTTTAGTTTTAGGGAGTCAAATGTTTCATATAAAAAGATAAGAAAACATTGTTCTGAAGTTTATCGATATCGAGACTCAGATCCGATTAGACTTCTACTTCCTGTAGAATGCATCTTCCCTTACCAAATGGAATACATAATGGCGTACCAAACAGCGGATCTTTTGTAATCTGACAATCCATACCAAACACATTTTTTACTAAAGGACAGCTTATAATATGCTCTGGTTTACCCTGAGCATATATTTCCCGGTCCTTAATCGCTACTATATTATCCGCATATCTGCATGCCAAATTGATATCATGTAGTACCATTACAATCGTTCGTTTCTCGTTTTCATTTAGTTCATAAAGCAAATCAAGAATTTCAATTTGATGTGTCATATCAAGATAAGTAGTTGGCTCATCCAGTAGGATAATATCTGTATCTTGAGCTAAAGTCATGGCAATCCATGCTCTTTGCCGTTGTCCCCCGGATAAAGAATCCACCGGTCGATCTTTGAGGTCTTCAATACCAGTTGCTTTTAAAGCATTTTTTACTTTTTCTTCATCTTCCTCTGTCCATTGTTTTAACCATGTTTGGTAAGGATATCTTCCTTGCTTCACTAACTGTAGAACCGTTAATCCCTCAGGCGCAATTGGCGATTGTGGAAGAATAGACATTTGTTTAGCAACATCCTTAGTGGACATTTTAGATATTGCACTACCTTCAAGCAATACTGCGCCATTTTTTGGCTTTAACAAACGAGCAATTGAACGAAGAAGTGTTGATTTCCCACACCCGTTTCCACCGATGAAAACAGTAATTTCCCCTTTTGCTATTTGAAGATTTAAATCATCTATAATAATACTTTCCCCATAAGAAAGGGTTAAATTTTGTGTCTCAATCACTTGTTTCATTTCAATACACTCCTTCACATTTAAGCATTCCTAGTTTTAAACAATAAGTAAATAAAATAAGGTGCTCCTATTCCTGCCGTAAATACACCTGCAGGAATTTCCAAGGGAGAAAACATCGTTCTTCCAATCAGATCAGCCAGCATGACTAGGATTCCACCTATTAAAGCAGATACAGGCAAAAGTGCTCCAAATGAAGAGCCTACTAACCTTCTTGCCATATGTGGAGCCATCAAACCGACGAAACCAATACCACCTGCAAAAGCTACAGCCCCTCCTACAAGAGCAGTACTTATTAATAATAGAACGAAACGGTGGCGTTGAATGCGTCCCCCTACTCCAGTAGCTATGTCATCTCCAAGCTCTAAAATATTTATATTTTTAACCATAAAAAAAGCAATAGCTATAAAAATAATCGTCCATGGAACTAATATAGCAACATTATTCCAACTAGAACCATAAACTGTGCCAGTTATCCATATATTCGCCTGACTTGCTCTATAAATCGGTCCCATAATCATCATCAATGTAGTTAATGCTTGCATGAGCGCAGATATCCCTATACCGATAAGTACTATTCTTATAGGTGATACGCCATTTTTCCACGCAAGAAAATATACAAGTAGTGCAATGACCACTGCGCCAACAAACGCTGCGAGAGGTAACCATTTAATACTTACTGTCAGAGAATTATTTGTATCACTGAATAAAGTTAAAAAACTAACAACGGCCACAGATGCACCGCCTGTTATCCCTAAAATATCAGGCGATGCCAAAGGATTTCGAATCATCCCTTGAAGGATGCCACCAGCTACCGCTAAAGCAATCCCCACCATTAATGCGACAATAATTCTAGGCAAACGAAAGGATTGAACTACAAGTTGTTCCAAATCGCTTCCACCACCAAAAAAAACACTCAGAACGGTTAAGGGGCTTAATTTCATATCACCTAAACCTGTGCTTACGATAAAAACAATTCCTGTAATTACTAGGAGACTCATTAATATGAATATAGCTTTTTTATCTAATAGAAAGGATACTTTTCCTTTAAACACTCTAAAATTTTTATATTGATTCATCGTGCATTAAACCCCTTTCTTGCAATGTAAATGAAGAATGGAGTCCCTATGATAGCAGTCATAACTCCTACTGGAACTTCTTGAGGCATGATGATATATCTGGCGAATATATCTGCAACCAACAACAAAATTCCTCCTAGAAGACCTGAAAAAGGTATAAGCCAACGATGATCGATACCAACGATATATCTAGTTAGATGGGGAATAACAATTCCAATAAAGCCAATTGGTCCAGCGATAGCTACAGATCCTCCAGCTAAGAGTATAACGATAATAGCAACTATTATTTTTAAAAATCCAGTGTTTACTCCTAGACCTTTGGCAACATCTTCTCCCATAGATAAAACATTCATTTTAGAAGCTATAATAAAAGATCCTATCCAACCTAACAGTAAATATGGAAAAACATTTAATAAAATTTCCATCTTTCTACCTTCAACTGATCCAGCTAACCAAAATAACACCTGCTCAAAAGCAGCCTCATTAATGACAAGAAATCCTTGGGTAAAAGAAGCAAACATAGCTGACATAGCTGCTCCAGCTAAAGTTAACTTCATTGGTGTAAGTCCTTCTCTTCCTGCAGAACCGATTGTATATACTGCAATTGCTGCCACAGCAGCTCCTGAAAAAGAAATCCAAGCGAATGCTTGAAGATTAGTTACTGAGAAAAGAGTTACTGCTAAAACTACTGCAAACCCTGCTCCAGCGTTAATGCCAAAAATCCCAGGCGATGCAAGCGGATTTTTCGTTAGAGTTTGCATTAAAACGCCAGAAATAGCTAAGCTACTTCCAACAGCTGCAGCGATTAGAGCTCTTGGGAGTCTAACTGTTTCAATTACAATATGTTCGTTTGAACCATTATTATTTTGAAAAGCATCTAGCACCATTTTCCAAGATGTCTGTGTATATCCATAAATAACACTTGCACACATTAAGAAGACTAGTATAGAAATGACAATAATTAGTCCCACTAGTCTTTGTCCGTTCGTTTTTAATAACATAAAAGTAACCTTTCTATTATCCGTAAATTTACACTATTTACCTCTAGTCTATTGCATGTTATATAGAGTGTCAATGAGTTTGAGAATCATTTTCATTTTCATATTGACATAAGTTTACAAGAGAACTATTATAAGGTTTGTATTGAAAATGATTATCATTAATATTTAACTTTAGGAGGTAAGCTAATTGAATAAAATAAAACCTTTTTTCGCTATTATTTCTATATTTTCTTTATTGCTATTAGCAGCTTGTGGACAAAAAGAAGATACTACAACAGGTGAAAAACAAGACGACACTAGCTACACAGTAGAACATGCAATGGGTAGTACTACACTCAAAAAAACACCTGAAAAGATTGTAATTCTTACTAACGAAGGCACAGAAGCCCTGCTCTCTTTAGGAGTGAAACCAGTTGGCGCTGTTCAATCTTGGCTTGGAGATCCTTGGTACGACCACATCAGTGACGAGATGAAAGACGTAGAAGTTGTAGGAGTAGAGCAAGAGGTAAATTTAGAAAAGATAGCAGCATTAAAACCTGATTTAATTATAGGTACCAAAGTTCGTCAAGAAGCTGTATACGATCAACTAAGTGCAATTGCCCCAACTGTATTTTCTGATACATTACGAGGCGATTGGAAAGAAAACTTTAAATTATATGCTAAAGCGTTAAACCTTGAAGAAAAAGGAAATGAAGTATTAAGTCAATTTGACGCACATCTAGATGAAGTAAAACAGAGTCTTGGGGATAAAACTGATCAAGAAATTTCTATTGTACGCTTCATGGCTGGCCAATCTAGAATTTATTATACTGATTCTTTCTCCGGCGTAATTTTTGAAGATTTAGGATTTAAACGTGCTTCCCAGCAAACCGAACTTTTTACTACTGATAACAAGCTTGGGAATTTAGCTATAGAAGTAGGCAAAGAAGTTATTCCTAAAATGGATGGGGACGTATTATTCTACTTCACATATGCACCACAAGGTGATAAAGCTGCCCTAGATACCGCAAAGGAATGGACGAACGATCCCCTTTGGAAAAATTTAAATGCTGTTAAAAGCGGAAATGTTCATGAAGTAAGTGATGCTATTTGGAATACAGCAGGTGGAGTTTTAGCAGCTAATATTATGTTAGATGAAATCGAAGAGATTTTTAATAAATAAAAGAATATAAATGTAAAAAACTAGACAATCTTGGTTGTCTAGTTTTTTTTACAAAGCTTTACCACTTTAGTAGCTATTCTTGTGTTAGTGTCCTAGTGTCCTAAATTTATTCTTTAAACATCCCTTCAATATTATTAAGCTCTATTCGATCTTCCTCCCTTCGATAATCGCTATAATCATTTTCCTCCGTTATCTTTATCAAACCTTTTTGAAAAAAAGATAATAAACGCATAGCTTCATTAATAACCTTGGGCTTAATACTATTAAGTAGTTCTCTTTTACGGTCAAATTCATTTTTATCCCATTCATCTTTATGTTCTACCTTGGGAATGGCATCAATTCCAGTAATATAGGTAAGACCTAAATATCGTAGAAATGTGTATCCACTACAATAATCCTCATATAATTGTTCTAAAATATCTACTAAGTCATTCTTTTCTTTTATTATGCTTTCCAAGAGTGACATGATTCGTTCCTGTTCAAATGCATAAAACGGAATTTTCGTCTCGATAAGATTCATTAATTCATTTTTTATGTATTTCTTTCTATAATTCAAATCAAGTAAATTAAAGTAAAAATTAGAGCCATAAATACTTTCTATTTCTTTTGTTTTATAAAGCCATTCTTCAAATTCAGATACAGTAATATATCCTTTATAGATCCTATAAAACTGCTTTTGTATATTAAATTCATTATTCATTCTTAAACTTAAACTCCTTAATTTGCTGTAACCTCTTTAGTTAAGTTATAAAAAAGAGCAATATATAATAGCTCACAATATAAAGTTGCCCTTTCTTTAATAAATGGACGATATATTTCTACAGTGTTTTTCCAGCTCACTCAACGTGTATAGTGTAGTAATTGGGAATTCACTTGAAGTTTCTTTTGAATACGTTAAATGAATTACCGCATACTTATTTAGCTCATCTATCCAAAATATCACATCATCATTATCGGTTCTTCGAGCTACTGCTACAGCAAATTTTCCATAGAGTTGGTGGCTTGGCGAAAGTTCTTTTGTTAACTCCTTATTTAAATTTTCCGACATACTTTTTGGCATTAACCACCATGGGTCATCTATAAAACCTTTTAATAATTCATGCATATAAGTCAGTCACATCTTTCTGTAGCGTACTTATGTAACAAAAGATCATTTATTTTGTTCACAACGATTCAACCAATCGGTTAAATAAGCATTAAATAGAACAGGCCTTTCAATTTGTAAATTATGACCAGCCCCACTTAAAATTGCAAAGGATGCGCTAGGAAAATTTTCTTTTAAGTCTAGTGCATCCTGATAACCTACCACGTCATCCTGCCTTCCAAGTAAAAACACAGCAGGATTATTAAATTGTGGCTCTTCAAACCAATTACTAAAGGCATAGTTACCGGCGATTTTCTGTAAAAACGCTACATCCCCTCGCTTCATTCCTGCAATAACCTCTTCAGTCCATCGATTAAATGTTAGTTCGTTTAATACTACACAGTTATTCTCGAACTCTTTTTGTATATTACGAGACAATTTTTTAAAGAAACATTCGTCTCTTTCTGCTATATTTTTAACAGGAAGTGTCCTTTGATCATGGTTTGCATTAATAACAGGACAAATAAAGAAAGCACCTAGAATAGGAAACCTATTTTTGGCAATAACTCCACGAGCTAAATAGCCACCGTATGACTCCCCTGCAATTAAAAATGGCTCATTTTGCATTTCCTTCTCTATAAAACCAATAACTACTTCCATTAAATCATCTGTATTATTTAGATGAGCAAATTGTTTTGATTTTCCCATCCCCGGTAAATCTATGTATATTCTTTTATAAGATCTTCTAGTTTTTTGAAAAAACGGCTCCATGCAACCCTTCATCAGCTCCATATCTGGTGAAAATCCATGAAGCATTAAAATAGGAGTGCCTTCTCCGTATATTTCATAGTAAACTTCTACATCATTTACAGTTGTATACATTTAATTGTCCTCCTCTTTTACTGACAAGCACCAAGTGGATTACCATCCGGATCAAAAAACGTAAAGTATTTCTTTTCCTCATCACCTCCAAGGGGTTTTACTGCAATTCCTTTGTTTTTTAGCTCATCGTAAAGTTTCTCAATATTTTTTGGTATAAAGTTAACATATTTCCCCACTCCAAAATTATTGGAAGGAAATTTCATAGGCGTATAATTTTCTACTTTAACTAAACAAACGACAGTCGGTGAATTATTCGATATTTTCATGACAGCTGCTTCTTCTTCAATATAATTTAACTTAAATCCTAGAACGGTTTCATACCATTGTGCTGAAACAGCTGGATTCTTCACAGGAATAAAAATTCCCTCTACTCCATTTAATAACGATGTTCCCAATATGTGTCCTCCTACCTTTATATATTATGTATTTACTATTCGATGTCTTTCCAGATTTTCCTTTAATAATTAATAATTTCCCATTAACAAACTAAATTACTATTTTCATCTATTTCCCCAAAGATTATTTTCAAAAAGAAAACCTTGAAGCTAAATCAGCTTCAAGGTTTTTAGTTCTTTTCCATATTCTCGATTAAGTCCAATAATCTTTGTCTTTTATCATCGGCTTCCTCATGAATAATTTTAAAATCATATCCTGTCTTATCTTCGTTAATAGAAATCTCTAAAAGATCTCCTTCTTTTGCGTCGATTGTAAACTTCTCTTTTAAAATAACTAGCTTATCAGCTTTATCATTTTTCCCAAAAAGAATAACAAAAAAATCATCGAAATGATTTAGTATATATTTTTTCGCTTCCATGTTTACTAACCCCCTTTTTTAAAAGCTAATATATTCAAAAATAATAAGAATTTATTTTAATTATTTTAGGTGAAGTGTTCCTAAATCTTATTCTATACTATATAGTTACTTATTTTCACCTATTTTGTCCACTATTTATATAAACTTTTTAAAACGTTCAAAATTTAACCTTTTTAATGAAAAGCATGAAACTTTTTCTATATAACATAAATATTTGGCATGTTTTTAAAAAAGTTGAATAAAAATCGTATAAAAGGCTACTTTTTAACAAAAAAAATTGCTTCCCATTAGTATGAGAAGCAACTTAAATATTATACAAATTTAATCATTTTATAGTTTTTCTTACCTCTTCTAATAATCATAAATTCATCTTCTAATCTGTCCACTTGCCCTACAACATATCCAACTTCTGTAATTTTTTCACCATTTATAGAAATAGCACCATTAGTTACATCTTCACGTGCTTGTCTTTTAGAGGGAGATACAGTTGCTTCTACAATGAAATCAACTATATTTTTTTCATCCTTTGTCATTTCTACCGATGGAACATCCTTAAAAGCATCCTTCATTTCTTCCGCTGTAAGCGCCTTTAGGTTTCCACTAAACAATGCTTGAGAAATTCTCACCGCTTGATCCAACGCCTCTTGACCATGTATCAAGCGAGTCATTTCTTCTGCTAAAGTCATTTGAGCTTTACGTAAATGTGGCTCATTTTGTACAGTTACTTCTAATCCTTCGATTTCCTCTCTCTCAAGGAAAGTAAAAATTTTCAAGTATTTAATAACATCTGAATCGGCTGTATTTATCCAAAATTGGTAGAACTCATATGGAGATGTTTTTTGTGCATCTAACCATACTGAACCTGAAGCTGATTTACCAAATTTAGTACCATCTGCTTTAGTCACTAAAGGAATCGTAATACCAAATGCCTTTGTTTCTTCCTCATGTGTTTTACGAATTATTTCTAAACCAGTCGTAATATTGCCCCATTGATCTGATCCACCGACTTGAACTCGGCAGCCATAATGATTGAATAAGTGATTAAAATCGATTCCTTGAATTAATGTATAGGCAAACTCTGTAAAGGAAAGTCCTGAGTCTAAGCGTGAAGCAATAGAATCCTTCCCTAGCATATAATTGATATTAATAAGCTTTCCATAATCTCTTAAAAATTCGATAACAGACATAGGCCCAATCCATTCGCGATTGTTTACCATCTGTGCTCCATTTTCAGATTGGAAATCAAAAATACGTTCCATTTGCTTTTTAATCCCTTGAACATTTAAATCAATTTGTTCGGTAGTTTGTAGTTGTCTTTCTTCTGAACGACCAGACGGGTCACCAATCATTCCAGTAGCTCCGCCGACTAAAAGAATTGGACGATGACCATGCATTTGAAATCTGCGAAGTGTTAATAACGGAACAATGTGACCAATATGCATACTGTCTGCAGTTGGGTCAACTCCACAATATAAGGATACTTTTTCAGTGGATAGAAGCTCATCCATTCCTTCTGCATCAGTTTGCTGATACAAAAGTCCTCTCCATTGCAGGTCTTCAATTAATGAGTTTGTCATTTTTGTCTCCTCCTTATTATTGGAAAAGGCAGTACTGATTTATTGCCAAAAAACAAAAAGTCCCTGCATGATAAAAATCATGCAGGGACGCTTATTAGTTAGCGCGGTACCACCCAGCTTGAAGGAACAATCCTTCCGCTTTTTCACATGTAACGTTGTGACGACGTATAACTCCAAGCCTGTAATTCGCATCTTAACCACCGACTAACTTTCACCAACCGTTAGCTCTCTAAACAGTATGTATAAGCACTACTTCGGACTTTTCTTCGTTAAATGTTATACCTATTTTACCTAATTTGAATCGTATGTCAATAACTATCGTCTATAATATAGGACTATGATATAATATTGTTGATTTGGAGGTCGAGAAATTAATGAATAAATGGATGGAGAAATTCCACTTATATAAAGAGAAAGTAGATGCTTGGCAATCAACCAAATGGGCAAGAAGATTGCGTATATCTTCAAGTGTAGTGTGGAACTTATGCTTAATATTTTTAGTAGTTGGTCTAACACTTGGAATATTTGCCGCTTCTGTTGGTGCAGGTTATTTTACTTCTTTAATAAAGGATGAACCTTTACGAGAAAAAGAAAAAATGCGAGCTGCTGTGTTTAATTATGAAGAAACCTCAGAAATATACTTCGCTGGAGATGTCTACTTAGGGAAACTTAGAACAGATTTAGAAAGAACTGAAACAAAATTATCGAATGTCTCCCCATATGTCATTGATGCTGTCCTAGCTACAGAGGATGAATATTTTAAAGTTCATAATGGAATAGTTCCTAAAGCAATCATCCGTGGTCTATTACAAGACATGACAAACTCAGATACGCAAACAGGTGGTTCAACACTTACTCAACAGCTGATTAAAAATCAAATTTTAACAAACGAAGTTTCTTATGAAAGGAAAGCAAAAGAAATTCTCTTAGCCATGCGATTAGAGGAATTTATGTCTAAGGATGAAATATTAGAAGCCTATCTAAATATCATCCCTTATGGAAGAAACGCTAACGGTCGTAATATTGCTGGTATTGAAACTGCCGCACAGGGAATTTTTAATGTGAAGGCGAAAGACCTTACACTTCCTCAAGCTGCATACATTGCTGGGATTCCCCAAGCCCCATTCAAATATACGCCTTTTAGTAATGGTGGTGTTTTAAAAGAAGGAGAATCGTTACAGCATGGAATTGACCGTATGAAGGTTGTTTTATATCGTATGAAAGAAACAGGTTACATAACTGAAGCTGAATATGAAGCTTCTGTTAACTATGATATTACAAAAGATTTTAGAAGTAAGGAAGCTCTTCCAGAAGAAAAATATCCTTGGCTAACCTTTGAGATTGAAAAGAGAGTACGAGATATTTTAAGCGTTCAGCTAGCTGAAAAGGATGGTGTCGATTTAGAGGCCTTGGAAAACGGTGATCCTCTAATCGAGAAGTACAATATTATGGCTCAACGTGCTGCAAGCACTGGTGGATATCGTATTCATACTACTATCAACAAAGATATGTATGAGAAAATGCTTCAAGTAAGGGACGAATTTGAATCCTATGGTCATACTTATACTAATATTAGTGTGAAGGACCCTACTACTGGAGAAACAATTACAAAAGATTTTCCTGTCCAAGTCGGCAGTATGCTGATTGAAAACGGAACCGGTAGGATTCTTTCCTTCCTAGGTGGACGTGATTATAATGTAGAGCAATATAATCATGCTACTCAGGCTGTGCGCTCAATGGGTTCTACTATTAAACCATTGGTAGTATATGCACCTGCTCTTGAATACGGTGTTATCGGAGCCGGAAGCCCCCTTGCAGATGTTAAATTTAATATTAATGATAACGGAAACAAATGGGCACCAACTAACTATACAACTGCTCAGGAGTTAGGAATTATTTCAGCTCGACAAGCAGTTACTACCTCCCAAAACTTATCGACCATTAGACTTTACGATCAAATAAAGGATAAAAAGCCAACTGATTTCATGATGAAAATGGGCTTCAAAAGCATTGAAGAAGATGAATATGCTAACCTTGCACTTTCTATTGGTGGTATGAAAAAAGGAGCTTCTATAGAAGAAACTACAAATGCATATGGAACTTTTGCTAATAATGGTCAGTTCATTGATGCATATATGATTGAAAAGATAGAAGATGTTGAAGGGAATCTTATTTACCAGCACAAAGTAGAGCCTGTCGATGTTTTTAGTCCACAGACAGCTTACATTATGACTGATATTTTAAGAGATGTTATGACACAAGGTACAGCTAAATTAGCAAATTCTCGTCTAAAATTCCAATCAGATTTTGGAGCAAAAACTGGTACAACACAAGGACACAGTGATTCGTGGCTAATAGGCTATAACCCTAATGTTTCCTTAGGTGTCTGGCTAGGTTATGACGAGCAAAAGCTTACGCTATTCCATATGAACAACCGTTATGGACACCCAAGCGTTCGTATTAATACACTTTGGTCCAATATGATGAATGCAATGTACGATATCAACCCGGAGCTTGTGGATGCACCAAACGCTTTCAAAGCACCTGATGGTGTGGTATCTAGGTCATTCTGTGGTATTTCTGGTCTATCACCTTCTACTGCATGTGAACAAGCAGGTCTTGTGAAATCTGACTTATTTAATGCAAAGGTGATGTTGCCTACTCAGGCTGATGATAGTTTAGTATCATCGTCTTACGTAGTCATAAACGGTAGTAAGTACCGTTCATTGGACTCTACTCCAAGTGAATTTGTTGTTGCAGGTGGACATGGAGTAAGTGAGAGCTTTATAAAACGAATGCTTGGTCGCTTTGGTGGGGACGCTAGTAAGCTATTCCCGAACGACTCATCATTTGCTAGCAATGTCGTATCAGAAAAAGTATTTGAGGCAGACGGTGCTCCACCAGCTCCAGTTGTCACCTCTCTTTCAGGAAACACAATGACTTGGACGAAATCAGCTTCTAATGATGTAATTGGTTATCGTGTATATCAAGTGGTGAATGGAAACAGAGTTCTTATAACGACTAAGCTCGAGGCGGAAAACTATAGCCATCAAATTACTTCTCCTGGACAATATGTGGTAGTAACAGTAGATATCACTGGTCTACAGTCTGGCGCTTCTAATATAAGTACTTTGAATGCGCCAGACCCAGTAATCCCAGTTCTTCCTCCCGAGGAGCCAGTGGGAGAAGAGCCTGAACAGCCTGCCCCTGGTGATGGTAATGGTGGCGGAAGTGATGTAATTATCACTCCTCCAGTAGAGCCAACTACACCAGAAGAGTCTACTCCGTAACTAATAAAGAAGAAGGCGGTGACAAAAGTCACCGCCTTCTTTATATACTCACATCTTTAGAACGTTAAAAACGACGTGTGAGGATGGGGAAGTTCTATCTCTCCCCCTATTAAAAAATCGATTAATATTACTTTTTTATTTTTCTCCAAATCAATATTGCATTAAGTAGTATAATACCAATCGAAACCCCAAAATTTGGTCTAATAAAAGTTCACAAGTTCAAAATTAACCATATAACTACTCAACGCAAGAACCAGTTGATGCTCGATCGCTCTGTAGAAAGAACAGAACAGGAAAATAGACTTCCCATCACCTAATCATAATAAAAGCCCTACCTCAATAAATCACTGAATTGAGGAAAGGGCTTTTCATTATTGAATCAAATTCAGGAACTGTCGTGTCCGCTCTTCTTTAGGATTTGTGAACATCTCGGACGGCTGGCTTCGTTCGACGACCTTCCCTTGATCCATAAAGATAACTTCAGATGCTACATCGTTTGCAAACCGCATTTCATGGGTAACTACGACCATGGTAATGCCCGTCCCTGCGAGATCTTTCATGACCTGCAGTACTTCCCCTACGAGCTCGGGATCCAGTGCAGAAGTCGGTTCATCGAAAAGCATTACTTTTGGCTCCAACGCAAGAGCTCTGGCAATCCCTACACGCTGCTGCTGTCCGCCAGAAAGCTGATGAGGATAATAGTCAAGCTTGTCTCCAAGCCCTACTTTAGTCAATAGTTGTGCTGCTTTTTGGCGGGCTTCTTCTTTTGATTTCTGCTGCACGATCATCGGTCCTTCCATGACGTTCTGAAGTGCCGTCATATGAGGGAAAAGATTGTAGTGCTGGAAAACCATTGCTGATTTTCTTCTGAAAAAATCAACTTCTTTCTTAGGTACAGGTTTGGAAAAATCAATCGTTTGGCCGTCAATGGAAATGCTTCCAGCCGAAGGGACTTCCAGTATATTCAGACAGCGAAGCAAAGTCGTTTTTCCAGAACCTGAAGGTCCGATGACAACGACCACTTTACCTTGATCGATTTCCAGGTCGATTCCCTTCAAAACTTCAAGGTCGCCAAATCGTTTGTGCAGTCCATTAATTTTTATCAATCCTATTCTCCTTTCTACTTCATCCGTTAAATAGATTTATTTCATTACGTAGCGATCGAATCGATTTTCCAATCGACCTTGGACAAGCGAAAGTAAGAAACAGATGATCCAATACAGGATAGCAACCTCAGTATAAAGTAATAGGACCTCATAGTTGAATGCCGCAATCTCTTGCGCTCTTCTAAACATTTCGGTTACTAGAATAGCAGATGCCAAAGAAGTATCTTTCACCAGGCCGATGAATGTATTCGAAAGAGGCGGGATGGATACTCGTGTAGCCTGAGGCAAAATCACTCGGCGCAATGTCTGGGAATAAGTCATCCCTATCATTTGTGCAGCTTCCCACTGCCCTTTAGGGATAGATAGGATAGCCGCACGGATCACTTCAGAAGCGTATGCCCCCACATTCAATGAAAACCCAATAACAGCGGCTGGGAACGGGTCAATGACAACCCCAACTGATCCCAAACCATAAAATAGAATAAACAACTGTACCAATAAAGGCGTTCCCCGAATGGCGGAGACATAAATGCGTGCAATCCATTGGAACGGTTTGATGGTTGATATTCTAGCCAACGCTGTAAGAATTGCTAGTACAAGTCCACAAACGAATGTAATTAGCGTCAATGGGAGCGTATATACAACAGCACCCTCCAGCAGAGGGAGGAGAGAAGATTGAGCAATATCTATATAGCGCTCCACTTTATCAGGATCATTCCAAAACATTTTCGCCGAACCATTTCTCAGAAATTTCGTTGTACGTGCCATCTTCGATCATTTCGTTCAATGCTTTGTTTACAGCTTCCACTAGTGTTTCGCTTCCTTTACGGAACATCAAACCACTTTGTGCAGCATCGTCAGCTTCTGCTACAATCTTGATATTTGCTTCAGGTTTTTGTTTTTGGTAATCAAGTACAGTTAATTTATCGTTGATGGTTACATCTACACGGTTTGAATTCAACAATTCAATAGCTTGAATGAACCCGTCAATGCCAACTAATTCAGCCCCATATGACTTCGCTATTTCACCGTAGTTGCTTGTAAGGGATTGAGCAGATTTCAAGCCTTTAATATCTTCAAATGCTTTAACGTCATTGTTGTTTGCTTGTGTTACCAATACTGCAGATGATGAAATATATGGGTCAGAGAAATCATATTTTTCTTGGCGTTCTGGTTTAATTCCCACTTGGTTGGCAATCATATCGAAACGTTCTGAATCTAGACCCGGGAACATTGCATCCCACTGTGTTTCCATGAATTTTGCCTTTACGCCAAGGCGTGAAGCAATTTCTTCTACAATCTCAACGTCAAACCCAGTCAACTTACCAGACTCATCATGGAATGTGAAAGGTGCGTATGTTCCTTCAGTACCGACCAATAGCTCACTGCTGTTTTTTACCTTCGCTAGCAGATCCCCATCAGCATTGCCCGATTCGTTTTGATTTCCATTTCCGCCTTCGTTTCCGTTCTCTTTGCCGTTGCATGCCGCTAACACTAGCACAGCAGAAATAATCAATAATAGCAAATAGCTAAATTTTTTCATGTCATGATTCCTCCTAATTCAGATAAACATACTTGGTAATCATTATCTTAATACATGGATACCCACGAGTCAAAACAATTATCTCCAAGTATTAATACCCAAATCATTAAGAATTATCACATATATTTCAATCGTTTATAATATAGTAGAAGGTCTAATTATCGCAATAAATTTGAAAACATTGTTATTATAACCAAGACCACTAATTTCTGAACGTTTAATACTAAGCTTTCCTACCAGAGTACATCCTTATTTTCTTTAGTTGGGTAATTTCAAGAGATTGTTTTTTGATTTCGCGATGAGAGCACAAAATAAAAATTTTTGTTCAATAATTTACACATATTATTTATCACAATCGAAAAAAACTTCTTCAACTAAACTATCGCTTTAGTTTAAGTGTAACATTTCACAATGGATTTCTTCTGAGGTCCACTGGATGATTAGATAAAAAATAGACCCTCATAAAATGATGATCTTGTTTTGCTAAAGCACTCGTTAGCTTAAGTACATTTCTTCACAAACTAAAAAAATAGAAAGTAACAATTTTTTACACTGCTTATTTGATTTCTTCAGCCAACTCCAAAATAATTCCCTCTGGACCACGAACGTAGCATAATTTATAACTTTCTTCATATCGCTGTATCTCACTAAATATTTCCGTACCCTTCTTTTTCAATTTAGCAACAACAGCTTCAATATCTTCAACAGTAAATGCAATATGACGGATACCAAGGGTATTAGCAAAGGTTTGCTGAATATCTTTTTCATCTGACGGTGAATAAAATTTGATTAGCTCTATCCATGTCTGACCGTCTGATGTTCCCATGCCTACACACGCTACTTTAGCGTCATTAAGCCTAACTGCATATCCCATCAACTCTCCTTCCATTTCCCATTCCCCTTTCACCTCAAGTCCAAAATCGAGAAAAAACTCTTTAGTGGCAGAGAGATCATTTACGATTACACCAACATGATCTATTTTTTGGATTTTCAAATTTAATGCCTCCTAAATTCATGTTATCTTGCATGATCCTGTATTGAAATTCTAGTATTAACAAAGGGATGATTAAAATAGTAAGATACTAGCATTGCCCGTGATAAAAAGAATCATTTCACTAATTTTGCATTAAATTATTTTTATATTCTTACTCATCTCCCCAACAGTATCAACTGGGGCTATTCATCTACTTTTCACCTATTTTTAATAAATGTTTCTCTTTGATTATTGAACAATACTGACCGTTAGTACAATAAGAAAAAAGGCTTTACATTTCTTAAAGTAAAGCAATCGGTAGTTGAGTAATCAGGAGATTAAGTCAAATAACCTATTCAATGAGTTTAGAACAGGAAGAAGAGGTAACAAAACAGCAAAAACAATATTACTTTCTAAGACTGCTTTCCATAATTTTAATCCATTTAGAACCTTATAAATCAACAAAAATCCTGAAATAGTAACAAAAGAAAACAACAGCCATAAAAATTCCTTTTGTCTATTTACTGCATATTCAATTTCATCAATTTTCCAAGTGTCATCCTCAGAAAAGAGCAGAGTTATTATATGTTTTTCAACTCCTAAGAAATTGAATGATTTTAGCGAAACATAATCTTTTTTAATTTCTTCAATATCATATCCATTTGGTAAAAATGAAAGTTTATACACCATAAGATAGGAAACATAAAAAAGAGTACTTACAATTAATAAAAATGCTAAAATTTTTTTAATATTCATTGATCAACCACCTTAAATTCCTCCACATTACCATAAAAACCTGAATGTTAAAGGCAATAGCCTCTTCTTAAAGTAAAGCTCCCAATAGTTTAATAAGCAACTGTAACTCTGTTCCACATAATCTTCATTATGTACGACAAAAAAGCCAACACCATGTGCCAGCTTCCTCATTCGGTTTATTGTGAGTTACTTAATGTTTAGAATAAATTATTTTATTGCACTTTCATCCATGTAAAAAAGCTCCCAAAGATGACCGTCAATATCCTCAAAACTCCATCCATACATAAATTCATGGTCTTGTGGTTCCATTGAAATTTTCCCGCCTGCTTCTAATGCCTTGTTTACAATCGCAACGACTTTTTCTTTACTATCAACAGATAGTGCCAAGATTGCTTCATTACTTCTTGTAGAATCGGCGATTTCTTTTTTCGTAAAAGTCTTAAAATGTTCTTCAACTAACAACATAGCAAATATATTATCACTAATAATCATGCTTGCTGCAAATTCATTGGTAAACTGGGAATTGAATTCAAACCCCAATTTAGAAAAAAATTCCTTAGTCTATTTTAAATCTTTTACTGCTAAATTTACGAATATCTTATCAGCCTGAAACCCCATATTACTCACCTCTACTATAGTATTGTCATTCACACTATAGTTCTCTATTTCATAAATGAATTCCTTCAAAGAATAAAATTATTATACAGAATCTGTTAAGCAACATATGAAGCTGGATTTCTTTTATTCAACTGATTGCATATCTAACTCTAAATTCTTTTTCTGTATCTTTAAAGGAATAAAAGAAATAAACTTGCCTATCAGGCTAACAGTCTGATGGTAGTTAATATCTATATCAGGGCCCTATTCTTGAATAATATATTTAAAGAAAATCGTATTAAACTGAGGGAGTTGAAGCAGAACATTTTATATTGACAAAGTTAAATTAATCTATAATATAATATATAATTAATATTTGCATAACGAAGATTTGTTTAAAACATTTCGGGATATAAGAATAAAGGCTATGATAAGAAATAGTAGCAATCATGCAAACAGACAGAAAGTTACCGGTTGATGAGAGGTGCATGTTGAACGATTGTGAATTCATCTTGGAGCAGTGTACTGAATAGGATTCCTTAGTAGGCTACACCGGCTTAGCACCCGTAATCATGTGCTAAAGTATCGTCAGATGACTGTACTTACAAAGGTAAGCAATATGAGTTGCTTATGCATTAAAGGTGGTAACACGAGTTGAATCGTCCTTTTGGTTAATCCAAAAGGGCGTTTTTTTATACTTTGTTTTTTATATCCTTGCAATATTAGAAATAATATTTTAAGGAGGAATAATGATTGAGTAAAGGTAATCAAAATCAGAGACTTCAACGGGGTTTAGATAATAGGCATATCCAGTTAATTGCACTTGGAGGTGCAATTGGAGTTGGATTGTTCTATGGTTCGAGTGCAACCATTCAAATGGCTGGTCCATCCATTTTGTTCTCATATTTAGTCGGAGGCTTAGTTATTTTTACCATTATGAGAGCACTTGGGGAAATGGCTGTGGACGAACCGGTTTCTGGTTCATTTAGTTCATATGCACATCGATATTTAGGGGCGTTTGCAGGTTACTTAACTGGCTGGACCTATTGGTTTATGTGGGTTGTCGTTGGGATGGCAGAAATAACGGTGACTGGTGTTTATGTGAATTACTGGTTTCCTGATATTCCACAGTGGCTGGTAGCACTGGCTGTACTTATCGTAATTACACTGATAAACCTTGCTAATGTAAAAGCATATGGAGAGTTTGAATTCTGGTTTGCACTGATTAAAGTTGTAGCCATTATCGGAATGATTCTCCTTGGACTAGGAATCATCTTCCTGGGAATCGGGAACGGAGGACAGCCAATCGGTTTGGACAATCTTTGGATTCATGGAGGGTTCATGCCAAATGGAATCAACGGTATTGTAATGTCCTTGGTCCTCGTGATGTTTTCATTTGGAGGGGTAGAATTAGTTGGAATTACGGCAGGGGAAGCGAAAAATCCTCAAAAATCAATTCCGTTGGCCATCAACAATGTTATCTGGAGGATATTAATTTTTTATATTGGTGCATTAGGAGTCATGATGGCTATATATCCCTGGAATGAGGTAGGCACAAATGGGAGCCCATTTGTTTTAATTTTTGAAAAGGTAGGAATTCCTGGTGCTGCGCATATAATTAATTTTGTTGTCATAACAGCAGCATTATCTGCTTTTAATAGTGGGTTATTCGCTTCTGGCAGAATGTTACACAATTTATCAATGCAAAATAACGGTCCGAAATATTTCGGAAAGCTTAGCAAAAATGGTAGTCCAAGACGTGGAATCCTGTTCTCTTCATTGTTTTTATTAGTCGCAGTAGTTTTGAATTATATTGTTCCTGAAAAAGTGTTTTTGTATATTTCTGCTGTTGCCACGGTTGCGGTTATTACCAGCTGGACGATTATCCTGATTGCCCAACTAAAATTCAGACAATCAAAAACAAAAAAAGAAATAGAAAAACTAGCATTTAAAATGCCGTTATATCCAATTTCAACCTATCTAGCATTAACATTTTTAGCGCTTGTTATTGTCTTAATTGGATTTATTGAGGACATGCGAATAGCATTAGTTGTAGCACCTATATGGTTTTTGATTCTATATATAGGATATAAAATCAAAAAAAAAGATTTTACAGAAGGTTCCATTGAAAGTGAGATTGTTGAATAAACCTCTTTTCTAGAACTCAAAACCAAATAACACCCGTATGTGACTAAATATACATAAACAAACGGATGCATTAGTTCAACAAGAAGCAACTGATTTTA
The DNA here is from genome assembly GCF_038626375.1 of Psychrobacillus sp. FSL K6-2843. Lineage (NCBI taxonomy): Bacteria > Bacillati > Bacillota > Bacilli > Caryophanales > Bacillaceae > Psychrobacillus > Psychrobacillus sp. FSL K6-2843. Next base: position 2,761,607 of record NZ_CP152021.1, read on the forward strand.
TTAGGGCTTAGATCATATTTTGGTTATTCCACTAATGGGAGCGATTGTTGAGCAGCACATTTATAAAATGATTAAACTTTACTTATAATACAGATATTTAAAATATGCAAGAGAAGAATCTATTTTGATCAAACTTTCTTTCAAAATGGATTCTTCTTGTTTACAGTAAAATATGGGTTCGTGGATATTTTTGATTAAACTTTATTACAAAGTAACAGGTTTTGTTTTCGTATAATTCAGTCGTGATGTAAAAAAACTGTTTAGATTTCCTAACCATTTTTTATTTTGCTATTGAAATTTTGATGTACATTTTTTACTAAGCACCCCTTAGTAAAAGAAATTAGCATCAACTCTTGTTTTTATCATCTCTCTTTTTATATTTCTCAAGCACATCATCAATTGTTAAACTTTCATTTACTCTTTCATTTACCCTTTCCTCGTATTCTTTTTCAAGTAATTTCCCAATTATTGAACTGTTAATTCCTTTTGTAACTGCGGCCTGAATTACAAAATAAAGTATCGAAAATCCCTAGGGAAAACACAATTAACTCCATAACTGAAAACACCTTCCAAATAAATATATTAGATATTGAAGCTAAGCCATTCAACTAAACTTGCGTTAATTTCAGTGTAACATTTCACAAACTATACCACCCCACAAAAAATCAATCCTGACCTTTAACATAGCCATTTTTATGTAAATGTTATTTATATCATTCATAAAAAAAGCCGTAGCATTTTTTTCAATGCTACGACCTTTATTATCAATCTTCCATCGTAGATAAGTCGCCAGTCGGAAGTTGTAATTCCCAAGCCTTTAAAACTCGGCGCATTATCTTACCACTTCTAGTTTTAGGAAGCTTATCCTTAAACTCAATTTCTCTTGGAGCCGCATGAGCAGCAAGACCCTTCTTCACAAATTGTTGAATTTCTTCAATCAGTTCATCAGAAGGCTCATACCCTTCATTTAAAGCAACAAACGCTTTAATAATCTCTCCACGCACTGGATCTGGCTTACCTATTACACCTGCTTCTAGAATAGCAGGATGCTCTAATAATTTACTTTCCACTTCAAATGGCCCAACTCGCTCACCAGAAGTCATAATTACATCATCCACTCTACCTTGGAACCAAAAGTAGCCATCATCATCCATATAGGCAGAGTCACCTGAGAAGTACCACTCATCATTAATAAAGTAGGATTCAAATTTTTCTTGGTTTTTCCAAACTTGACGCATCATAGATGGCCAGCCTTTTTTGATAGCCAAGTTACCCATTGTAAATGGCGGAACTTCCACGCCATTGTTATCAATAATAGCAGCTTTTACACCTGGTAATGGTTTACCCATAGAGCCCGGCTTAATAGGAAGGCAGCCATAGTTACAAATCATTTGAGCACCTGTTTCTGTCATCCACCAAGTATCATGAATTCGCTTATTGAACACCTGCATGCCCCACTTAATAACTTCAGGGTTTAGTGGCTCACCAACCGATAATACATGGCGTAGGGAGGTAAGATCATACTTCTTCACGATACCATCCCCTGCCCCCATTAACATACGAAATGCAGTTGGAGCACTGTACCAAACAGTAATCTTATATTCTTCTATTGCTTTATACCAAGCATCTGGTGAAAAACGTCCACCTAAAATAAGTGAAGTTGTTCCTGCTAGCCAAGGGCCAAAAATTCCATAGGATGTTCCAGTAACCCACCCAGGGTCAGCTGTACACCAATATATATCATCATCTCTTATATCCATAACCCATTTCATGGATTGGTATTGTTGTACCATCGCATAATGAACGTGTAAAATTCCTTTTGGCTTCCCGGTGGAGCCAGAAGTATAATGTAAAATTAGTCCGTCTTCCTTATCTACCCACTCGATTTCAAAAGCATCAGATGCATTTTTTAGAGCCTTATTAAAATCTATAAACTTATCATCTTCTTTAATATTGTCTCCTACTAAGAAAACAGTTTCTAAATCTGGTAGGCGATCCAATGGTATTCTTCCTAGCAAGTCAGGTGTGGTTACAATGGCCTTTGCCTCACTATCAAGAAGACGATCATATACTGCCCCCTCCATAAAGGCTTCAAACAATGGGCCAACGATTGTTCCCATTTTTACTGCTCCTAACAACGCAAAATATAACTCCGGAGATCTTGGCATAAAGATGAAAAGACGATCTCCTTTTGCTAGGTTAGAGTGCTCTTTGTAAACGTTTGCAGCTTTATCAGTCCAAGTTTTCATATCACCGAAAGTATACGACTCCTTACGATCAGCATCTTGATAGTAAAGGGCAACTTTGTCCTTTTTATCTGATTTTGCGTGACGATCAATCGCTTCGTATGCCATATTTACCTTCCCTGTTTCATACCAAGTAAAAGTCTTTTCGGCTTCTTCCCATTGGAAATCTCGTGCAGTAGCATCATAGTCCTTTAATTGATACTCCTCTTGTACTACAGGTAGCGCTTCGATTTTCATCCCATTCACCCTTTCTATAAATATACACTCTTATATTCTACAATACTCTCATTAAATAATGCTAATGTTTTTACTTTTTAGAATCTTTTGTTACAGTTTTATAGAATTCCCTTTCTTCATAAAAAATCATGTATAATAGTGGCAACTGTTACTAAATTATAGGTGGTGAATATGTGGAACACAAAAAAGTTTTTAATTCGATAGAGAAAGAAACGAAACATGGCACTATCGTTATTGAAGGACCGGTACCATCTGAAGATTTAGCAAATCTGACTTTCCATGAAGAGTTAATAGCGTTCCGTAATCCTGCACAACAGCATAAGGCAATTATCGAAATTGCAAAATTACCCGAAGGCAGGATTATCATTGTCAGAGATAAGAATATGATTGTCGGATACTGTACGTTCCTCCATCCAGATCCACTAGAAAGATGGTCCCAAGGGAATATGGAAAATTTGATAGAATTAGGTGCTATTGAAGTCATTCCAAAATTTCGTGGAACCGGAGTTGGAAAAGAATTACTTCGTGTGTCAATGATGGATGACGCAATGGAGGATTACATTACGATCACGACTGAGTATTACTGGCATTGGGACTTAAAGGGAACTGGTTTAAATGTATGGGAGTATCGAAAGATGATGGAGAAAATGATGATGGCCGGAGGGCTTGAATATTACGCTACTGACGATCCAGAGATTAGCTCACATCCTGCCAATTGCTTGATGGCCAAAATTGGAAGTCGAGTTGACAATGAATCCATTCAGCAATTTGATCAGCTGCGCTTTATGAACCGTTTTATGTACTAACAAAGATGTTTTAAATTTCTTATAAAGGGGTTTGGTTTTATGCTTGTAGAAGAAATCATGAATACATCAGTACCTACTTTAACACCATCACATACAATAAATGATGCTTTAAAAGTTTTAAAAGAACAACGTATTAGGCATATACCAATTATTAACGAGGAACGTGAAGTACTAGGGGTGGTAACTGATCGTGACTTAAAGGAAGCAACCCCCTCCTCCCTTCAAGTTATACAAGATGCGGATGTTTTAAATATGCCATTAGAAAAAATTATGACTAAGAATCCTATAACAGGACATCCGCTAGATTTCGTGGAAGAAACCGCATGTATTTTTTACGACAATCGAATTGGCTGCCTGCCTATCACAAGCCAAGGAAAGTTAGTCGGCATGATTACAGAATCTGATCTTCTTTATAAATTTATAGAGTTAACTGGTGTCCACCAGCCGGGATCCCAAATGGAAATAAGAGTGCCCAACCGACCTGGCGTCTTATTTGAAATATCCAAAGTATTTTATGAGCAAAAAATGAATTTACTTAGTGTATTGGTATATCCTGATAAAAACGATAGTGAGTATAAAATTTTAGTACTACGCGTTAAAACGATGAATACTCTTAAATTAGTGCAGGCAGTAAAAGATGCTGGGTTTGAAGTTTTATGGCCAAGTCAACCGGGATTGATTGTATGAAAAAGAATGCCGTCTTTATCTTTTCAGAGAATCAGCTTGGTTATAAATTTTCCGATACACATCCCTTTAACCAAAAACGTCTGACACTTACTGTAGACCTTCTAAAGGAAATGAATGCATTATCATCTTCAGAGATCGTTGCACCTCGCATAGCCACTGATGAAGAACTGAGTCTAGTGCACGACCCTAGCTATATTGATATAGTAAAAAAAGCTAGCCTCGAAACTGGTGATACCTCTAAATACGAGAGTTATGGGATAGGTACGGAAGACACTCCCATTTTCCCTCATATGCATGAGGCAAGCGCTAGTTTAGTTGGGGGCACCTTAACTGCCGTTGATTATGTTATGGAGGGAAAATCGACGCATGCAATAAATTTAGGTGGTGGGTTACACCATGGCTTCAAAGGCAGAGCATCTGGGTTTTGTGTGTATAATGATAGTTCTGTTGCTATCAAGTATATGCAAGAAAAATTTAATGCTCGTGTTCTTTACATAGATACGGATGCTCACCACGGTGATGGAGTACAATGGAGCTTCTACGACGATCCAAATGTTTGCACTATTTCCATTCATGAAACTGGAAGATATCTCTTCCCCGGAACAGGTAATATTACTGAGAGAGGGACAGCAGAAGGTTATGGTACTTCTTTTAACTTTCCTATTGATGCCTTCACAGAGGATGAGTCGTTTCTAGATATATATCGTACTAGCTTTACTGAGATTGTAGAGTGGTTTAAGCCAGATGTCATTCTAAGTCAAAATGGTGCAGATGCCCATTATTTTGACCCTCTTACCCATCTGTATGGAACGATGAATATTTATCGGGAAATACCTAAGCTTGCTCATGAATTAGCACATAAATATTGTGATGGTCGATGGATTGCTGTAGGTGGAGGCGGATATGACATTTGGAGAGTTGTCCCAAGAGCCTGGTCTTTGCTTTGGATGGAGATGAATGATATCCAATCTCCAACAGGAGATCTACCAAAAACTTGGATAGAAAAATGGAGTCCAGAATCGCCGGTTCCCTTTATCCCAACTTGGATGGATCCTCATCCTCTCTACGAGCCTATACCTAGAAAAATAGAAATTATGGAAAAGAATAAACAAATGCTCGATAAAGCATTATATCAATTGCGAAGTCAAAAATCATACAAGGATATAGACTAGCTGCTCTTGCACTTGAAAGTCGTTGATCCGGATTTATAAATATTTAGGATAATAGAAGAAGCCCAGCTACCAAAAGGTAGCTGGGCTTCTAAAGTTTTGCCTCTGTAACTATGATTTTTATTTATTGTTGATTAGGTAGCGTAAGATTACAGTATTTTCTCCGACTTTATAAGAAAGACCTAACCAATAAAGTCCTTTCTCTTCCTCAGAAAGATCTATTGTAAACCTTTCTGGGTTATTCTCCCATGCATTTACATCTAACTGTATCTCTTTATTTGTAATAGTTTTGTTAAGTCCAGCTACATCAGGTCTTACTTTTTTACCATCGAACCCTGTAACAAGGTTTTCTACTTCCACTAGGGGACCTTTTAATTCTCCCACATCAACAAATTGAAGGTCAGCAATTAACGTTTTTAAATTTTTTAACTCATTTAATGGAGAAAAATCTGTTATTTCATTCCCAGAAATATCTAGCGTCTCTAAATTTTGTGCGTACTCTATACCTTCAAGAGAACGTACTCTTTTCGATTCACTTGTTAGTGATGTGAGCTTACGCATATCATTAAGCGTAATTTCCTCTTTTAAGCCTAATGTACTTTTAATAGATTCTCGTAAATAATCGTCTTTAATCGTAATTACTTGTGTTAATATTACTTCAACTAAACCTGCTTTTGCTGTTTCTAATGCATTTACCGCTTCATCGACTTCTGTTTGAGTAGCATTTGTATTAGCTAGAACTTCTTCTGCTTTTGCAAGGCTAGCTATTAGAGCATTCATGCTTTCTTTCGTATAGTCTTCTGCATTAATAGCTTTTGCAGTTTCAATAATCACCATTAAATCCTGCATATAAATTCTCTCACTATTAGCGAAATGTAATTTAGCATTACCCCATGTTGCATGATCAGATCCATTTCCATTCCCACCGTCAGTTACGACTAATTTTATTTCTTTTGCTCCAGCTAAATTAACTTCAACAAACTTTTGAGCATCTCTAGAATTCATGAGCCCACTGTCGAATCGCTTCTCACCATCGACAAATACTTGGAATATAACAGAGCCCACAGTGCCATACATTTGACGGTCTACCCCAACAAATGAAGTAAAGTAATCTACATCCTTATTTGTTAAATCATATACAATTGTTGAATTTGAATGTGCTCCAATCCCTTTTTCATAGAAGACTTGACTACCACTCTCATTTGTTAATCTTAAAATGTTATCACTTACTGCTTTATCTTTCTTAGGAGCGGTATAGCTATTCTGTGTGGACTTCCAATCGAAATCTGAAAGATACTTGTAGTCTTCCATGTTTACTACTGAAATTGTTCTCATTTCTGTTACCGTAATATTATCATTATCTGTTACAGTATATTTAATCTCATATTTACCAGTTTTATTGAAGTTAACTTTATCAACTCCTGTAACTTCTACTCGATCAGTCAAATCACCATCTTCCGCATCTACAGCTGAATATTGTCCTTTGATATCGATAGGCTGTCCAACCTTAGTTGCTTCTGATTTAACAGTAATAACTGGTTTACTAGAGTTTTTTGTAAACTTTGCATCCGCCCACACTGTATGGTCAGATCCATTATTTCCAGCATCGGTCGTTACTAGTTTTATTTCTTTAGCTTCAGTTAAAGGAACTCTTATAAATTCACTGTCTGTGTTTGAATTGAAATTATTGCTTATATATTTCTTTTCGCCATCTACCCATACTTCAAATGCTGCAGATGAACCTTTTCCTCTCATGGCTTGATCAATTCCTATATAGCTTTCAAAGAAATCAAATCCCTTACCATCAATGTTATACACGATTTCTGAAATAGCATGTGCGCCGATGCCTTTAGCGTACGTTGCCTCTAGTCCCTGTCTAACAAGACCAATTGTTCCCCCAGATGGTGATTTATCTTTTTTATATCCACCCCATGCTATGTTAGAAGATACAGGATTCATATCAGAAGCGTATTCGAAGTCACTTACTACTGTCACTTGTGTCGTTTTCGTTTCTTTAATATCTTTATTGATTACTTCGTAAACAATCTCATAGTTCCCTTTTTGGGTTGTATTTACATTATTTGATTTAACGACAACATCTTCTGTAATATCTATGCCTTGATAGTCAGATGCCTTCACATAAGACATTGGATCGAAGCTTTGATTTAGTTTAAGTGTCAGATGGTCTTCAACTGAAAGCGTAGGTTTAAATACCTTAATTTCTAATGGCTCTGAGGTATTTAATTTCTTATCATAGGCTACTATTTGATACGTATAATTTTCGTTCGAACTAATATTTTGATCGACAAATGATGCTGTAGAAGTAAATCCAATCATTTTACCATTTCGACTAATTTCATATCCAAGTAAGTCGTCTTTATTAGCTTTGTCCATAACGAAATGAATTGTATTAGTTTTCTTTTCAGTATCACGAACAATGTTTACATCTACTGAAGCACCTTTAGAAAATCCAACACCCTCATATCCTAGTACACTATTATTTAAATACCATACTTTCTTAGGCTTTGGATATTTACTAACTTTTTCTTTTGTTTCCTGGTTCACTGTGAAGCCATGTCTAGCAAAGTGTTCACTTAAATCTTGACCGACTACTTCAGATGAAAGTTCGACTAGATACTGCTGTTTAGCATCTTCCGTAGCAGCTGAGATATCTCTTTCTCTGTATAGCTTATTTAATTCTCCCCAATAATCCTTATGATACATTTCCAATTGCCAGAATACACCCAGTCTTTTGAAGTACCCTTGTGGCTCATATGGACTAGGATTATCATCGAAGATCGTTTTATAGATATCATCTTCATAAGGAATTCGTTGATCTGTTTTTCCATAATATACTGACATTTGCATTGCAATCATATTGTTTGTTGTTTCCCCATAAAGTCGAGCGTTAACATCCATTCTGTGCCCTATTTCATGTGATATTCCCCAGCCATAGCTGTCTGGCACTAACATACTTTCCATAACGTCACCTTGAACACCTATATGATTCGTATATGCATACATATAACCAAATGGCTGTGCTAACCTTATATTCTCACGAATATATTTCGGATCGTTCTTTTCATTACTTCCGTCTAACCCATAAAATTTAAAAATTTCATCCATATAATTATTATAGGATTTTACAGTGTCTAAAGGGTTGTAACCATTCACGGAATAAGTTTGATAGGCGCCAGTTGCTGTCCCAGTGAATACGAGGTGGTCACTCACTACCTCCACCACATCGATCAGCTTTCTATCTTCCACATTTGGATGATTCTGTTTGTCCAAATCCAAACGATTTTTATAATCGATTAAAAAAGCTTTAAACTCCTCTGGATTTGTATCTTTCGTTACAAAAGGTATTCTTTCTCCACCCTCAATACGAATGATTGGTGAAGTCTGTTGTTGTTCTGGCGTATATGGATTATGAATGTAGATTGACCCGCCCTTTGTAACTTCTTGTTTATACCAGCTATCCTGAGGCACTGCGGGTACAGTAATTTCATTTTTTCCCGGTTGTAAATTTACTGTTCTAGCCCAGTTAGCAAAACTTCCTTCCTGTTGAGCGAATACAATTTGTGGTAGTGGCCCATCTGAATCCGCCTCTACATAAACAGTTACTTTATCTCCTGGCAGTGCAGCAATTCCTGTTGGTTGATAATTATTCCCGAAACCAAACTTTAAATTTTGGTTAGCATGACTCATCATATTCCCATGCTGCTCTACTTGAGTGATTCTTCCATCCGTAACGATTTCACCTTTTAGTAGCTGTTTGGCTAAATCTAAACGGTATTTTAAAATACTATATAATGGATGTGCCTTTGCTTCGTTTTCTAACGCATTAATTTTAGCTACCTCATTATATTCAGATGTAAGCTCACTCATTGTATCATCAGTGAAAATATTGTTTATTTTATCTTCTATAGGATCTTCTTTATAGAATGCTATTTCTGACAATGTTGCCCAATTTTGATTTGATTTTTTGAATACAAATTTCACACGTTTAAATTGTGTAGGCACAAATTTGGCTTCCACTAAGCCGCTAATTACATTGTGTTTACCGGTAGACACTAATTGATATGTATCACCTTTAGACGTTTGAGAAGCATAGATATCGAAGTTCTCTGCAAAGCCTTTACGGTCAGATCTTGCCCCATACACGATTCTATTTAACGTTATCAATTCATTAAACTCTAATTCTACCTCATTTGAAAAACTAGCTGTATTCGTTCTATTTGTTTCCCAGTATGTGCTTATGTTCCCATCAATAGCATTCGCGAGGACAGCACTGCTATAATGCCCACCATTATTACGAATGCTTTTTATGTTCTCATTATTCATTTTAAATAGCTCTGTATATGCTACGTTATCATAGTAACCAAAAGCTCTTGTTACCGCTGTGGTTGTCTCTACGTCTTCTTGATTTATTAATACATAGGCATTGGTAAGATCTTCTTTGAACTCGACATCATATAAAGGATGTTCCTTGACGCTATCTTCTAAGATTTTTAATTTTTCTACCGTATTAAACTCAGCTGCTACTCTATTTTTATTGCTATCCGTAAACAACTTTGCCATTTTGTTAGATGAAACATCTTCTTTATAAAATGCTAATTCTGATAGCGTTGCCCAGTTTTGATTTGACTTTTTGAACACAAATTTTATTCGCTTAAAATTTGTAGGTTCAAACTTAGCTTCCACTAATCCAGTAACTAGATTATGTTGTCCATTTGCTACAAGCTGATAAGTATCACCTGTTGATGTTTGAGAGGCATAAATATCAAATTCCTCTGCAAAGCCTTTATTGTCAGGTCTTGCTCCGTACATAATTCTATCTAGAGTAATTGCTTCTTTAAAGGTCACTTCTACTTCGTTAGAAAAACTAGTCGTGTTAGCTCTATTTGTTTCCCAATATGTACTTATATTACCATCCACAGCATTTCCAATCACAGAACTGCTATAGTGACCTCCATTGTTTCTAATGCTAAGAATATTATCGTTATCCATTCTAAATAGTTTTGAATACTCGTTATCCGAATAATATTTAAATTGCTTCGTGGTCGCTATTGTAGATTCTATTTTTTCTTCCGTAATTAAAACTCTAGCATTCTCAATGTCTTCTTTATATTGTTCATATAAAGGATGATTTTGCGCTTCTTTATCTAAGTTATTTAAAGCCTCGACACTACTAAATTCAGCACTTACTTTAGTAAAAGTGCTATCTGTAAATAATGATTTCATACTAGCTCTTACATGGTCTTCTTTATAAAAGCCAAATTCAGCAGCACTTGCCCAATCTTGATTTGCCTTTTTGAATACAAATTTGATTCTCTTAAACTCTGTTGAATCAAATTCGATCTCAATTATATCTCCTGTTGTTCTTTTATATTCTCCTGGAGATACTAATGCAAAGTCATCACCTGTGTCAGTAGAAGAACTATATACCTCAAACTCTTGGGCGAAACCTTTTCCTTGCGCACTTGACTGTCTTGCAGCATAAACTATTCTGTTTAATTCAGTTGAATCCTTGAAGGTGAATATCAACTCATTAGTAAATGCAGTACTATTTGGTTTTCCAGTTTCCCAATGGGTATTTAAATTTCCATCTATCGCATATTCAACAGGAGAGCCAGAATAATTTCCGCCGTTGGTTGTGACGGATGTAATACCCTCTCTCGCTACTTTAAACACTTCGTTATACGCGTTTAAATAACTATTTTCGTACAAGTCAAACTTACTAACAGTTGCCTCTTTCGCTTCCTTTACTTCGAGCTCTACAGCCGTTTTTATTGCATCAGTACTCGATGCCGCCAAAACGTTTACGGCACTTCCCGAATAACTAGCAATTAAGGCAGCCGAGGTTGCAACTACAATCATATTTGACATAGTTTTCTTAGCCTTCTTCATACATTACCTCCTAATGTTTTTTTGTGAAACATGGAAAAAGAACTCTGCCGGGTAAGAAACTATTTTCCCCAAAGACTTACTAAATAAAATGTAAGATAAGTTATTTTCAAATAATGAGTTCATGATAAACTATTAGATTCTTTAGCTATCTCTTCCTACGCTTCTAAAAGTTACCTATCCATTTATTCACAATTTTATTATTATAACGTTCACAATAGTGTGTCAACATTTTATGAACTCTAAAATGCTATTTTTTTGATGTTCAATACTTTAGAACGGTTTATATGTACCATTCTAGACACAATAATATTACTAATTACCTCTTGTTTTCAAAAATTTTTAGAGGGTTTTAAGTTGCACCTAAATGGTATTTATAAGTTTACAAAGTATCCTTTTCGAATAAAAATAAAGAAAATAATGTAAAATAATAGCGGGTATTTTAAAAGGTGAAGAAGCCTAATTTTTATAGAAGTAAAAATGAATATGTAAGCTATTTTAGTACAATTCTTAATAATACTTTTGGACTTGTAGCTTAGAAGCTACAGTGAATAAAAGGACGCCATCCTATTGATAATATTCCCCAGTAGTGAATATAAAATGGAAATTAACGAGAATACAAAAAAGCTGCTTCTATTTCCTAATTAGTTAGGAATTAAAAGCAGACAATGGAATACAATTTTATTCAATTACGCACATGCTATAAAAAGAGAATTTTATAGATGGATGTTTTTAAGTATCCCTCTAACAAATTAACATCTTACATGTTTACGTTTAAAACCAAGCCTTTCTTTTTCAATCTCTTTTTGAATATTTTCGTAAGCATTAAGAAAACTGTTTTTTTTCTTCTCACGTTTTATTTCCACAGGACCTATAGCCTTAGCAGTTTCTAATGCTTTCTTATGGAGCGGTAAATAGGAAAGCCCTAATGTGTAAATAAAGTTATTCATAGAGGATTTCGCTCGTTCTGGCGATTCATGTATCGTATTTTTTACCATATCAAGCATATTGGAAATTTTCTCATCTGAAAATTCATCGTCTTTTCGATTTCCTAAAAGCCAGCAATAGCAGCTCCATCCAGCAGACATTCTTAGCTCTTCCCCGCTTGCAATCCATTTGTCAGCAACTTCCTGTGCAATATCTGACTCAGATAAAGTAACTGCTACTACAAAATCAGACAGCATATAAAAATAAGCAGCATCCATCCATCGATCATAATCGGACACACTCATTGCATTTGGATCTGCAATAATACCCGCAAAGTACATCGCATCATAATTCCCAGTGGCATATAGTTCCTCAGCTAAATGCTGATTTATTTTTATCTTCTTTACGATTGGTTTCATTGCACCTGTAGCCACGCCAAATAGCGGTTCATGTGCTCCGTTAGAAAGATATATCTTTTTAGTTCTTTCCTTACCTAGTGCTTCAAGCTCCTGCATTACCGTTTCTAAGTTCATTGTTTCACACTTCCCTTTTTAAGAATTCTTCAACCTAATATTTATACCCATCCAATACATCACTATTATCCTATACAAAGGAGTCACTATGCGCGTATTCTGCTCACTAATATAAAACGAACGAAAGTGTTCGCTCATATCTGATTTGCATGCTTATCTATCGAAATGAGATTTTTGTTGTACTATATCACAAGGTTAAAATTAATAATAAAAAACAAAAATATTTTTCAACAAGGCATATATTACTTCATTATGAAGTGCCAAGTTTTGCAAACCTATTACAAATGTTTTCTTTAAAGTTAATATCTATCCTTACATAATAAAAAAGCTACCTAGATTAAGTAGCCTTACCTGTACTTATCAACTATTATTTAGGAAATTACTTTTTTTCCATTACTGCAAAATAGTTCTCTTCATTGTCTGCAAAGTTAAATACTCTACCAGTCGGCATATTTACTATCTCTCCGACTGTAATTTTTTTATTTAATAAGTCATTGTATAATTGTTCGATATCCTCTGTGAAAAACATTAATGAAGGAGTATCAAGATTTAATCCAGGAGACATTTTAGAGACAAAATCTTTATTATGCAGAATGAGACTTGTTTCTGCACCATTTATCGGAGCAATTTCAATCCATCTAAAACCCTGATCATTGTTCTCTTCAGCTATTACAGTAAAACCTAAATTTTCTGTCCAGAATTTCACAGCATTATCTTGGTTATTTACATACAACATAATTTGACCGATTTTACTTAACATCTTCTCCGTCACTCCCTTTTAAAAAGACTGATTTACTATCTTAACTAATATTCTTTGTTTGGGAAAAAGAATCCTTCTTAATTTTACTGCTTAGTTTAAAATAAACCCTGGAAATGATGGTCATTTTGAACTTATCACATTACTTTAGGTACTCTTTTTCACAAGCTTGTCCTTTTCTCCGTCATTAATATAATTTGCAATAACTTCACATTTTTTTATAGCCCATATGTAATGATTGGAGGTATTTGCTGCAAAATAGCTGTATAAATTACTTGTCTTAGTCCACTTATAGTATTTCTTTGTCATGATTTCTTCATTCGTATGTGCCTTTATTAAATTCATTACTCTCTCATGGCTTAACTTAAATTTTTTTATAGCTTGATTTAATGTTACATCTTGATAGTTTTTCCAAATCTGCATATTAAGTAGCTTGATAGTACTCCATTTATAACCGGGTGCCGGCATAAAAGGGATATCTCCATCCATTCCTTCTCTATACCACCTTTCAAGCATTACATGCCACTCATACAGATGCATTAATACATCTCGAAAATTCTTATCTCTTTCTAGAGTCTCAATAGAAACACTTCTTTTTCTGCTTGGTACAGAATCAATTATATCAAGAAGTGATTTAAAATTTCTGTCGCTATTCAGTATAAGAACTTCTTTTTCACTTACTACCATCATAATCATTCCATCCTTTTTTACTATAAGCTTTTATTATCAAATGGTCTTCCGCAAAAATAGTTTATATCATTAAATATTCTTTACAATAATTTCTATCCTACTTTTACTACTTTCCAATTTTGTTGAATAACAATAACAGAATCATTTTATTAACTTTAAATTATCTAAAGGAAGAAAAACAATTTCTGCAGACCCTAAAAATTTGTCCATCGGTACAAAACCAACACTAGGATCTCTACTATCTATACTATTAAGACGATTATCTCCCAGTACAAAATAGTGTCCCTCTGGCACAGCAATTTCACCTAATTTTTGGTCTAATGTAAAGTCTTGAGTGAGTGTATCATTGCCTAGCAAAGCTTTTTTATATTCATCCAAGTAGGGTTCTTCGTACTTCTCACCGTTAATAAAAAGTTCATCGTTTTCATAAGCAATACGGTCACCAGGAATACCTATAATACGCTTGATATAATTTGTATCTTCTTTTGCTTCAAATACAATCACATCAAATCGCTTGTACTCCGTCAATCTTGGACCAATTTTATTCACTACTACTTTGTCACCGTCTTCAAAGGTGGGCATCATAGAAGCACCATCAACGACAATAGGTGTTAATATAAATACTCGAACTCCCCAGGCAAATAAGATAGCAATGCCTATTGCTTTTACCCATTCCAATAATTCATTTTTATCTTTAGTTTTTCTCACTTTTAATACCTCTTTCTCTAATAGAATAATTCCTTTAATTAACACCTTCGACATCCGTTTAGTAATACCTGCTTTTTTAAACTAAACAGCATTGTTAGTTTAAGCAAAATATTTTCTCACTGAATCAACGAAATTGTAAAGTAGATCATCGAGATTATGAGCTGGTTTAATTAAGAAATGTTACAGAGTAGTCGTTCAAATATCGTTCCCCCCACGAAAACCGTCAGTCGAAAGCGGAAGTTTGCCATCTATTGATCCTACTTTTTATATAAATTGAATTTAACTTTAATAGTTGATTTTGTTTTATCCATCCGGCAATCTAACTTCCACACAACTTATGATTGGAGCAGCATACGGCGACTCCAATGGGATCAGTGCGACAGATGAGACGCGTAAGCGACGGTGATGGCTTATCATTCCCCCACGGAAAGCGTCCGCATAAAGCTGAAATCGACTATTCTTTGTTCATTCTCCCGTATCTTATAAAATAGCAATTATGTGATTAAATGGATAGGTACTAATATGCAAATGGTTCTCTCCATAAAAAAGAAGAGTCATGAATGCATCATGACTCTCCCTCAACAATGTTATTTAACTGTATTTCTTTCCTCAATACGATAAGGAAGAACTACATTTTGTTCCTCAATCTTTTCTTTATTCATAAACTTAGTCAGCAATCTCATGGAAACCGCTCCAATATCATATAAAGGAAGCACTACGCTAGTTAATTGCGGTCGTACCATTCGAGCAAGTTTGGAATTCTCAAAGCTTATAATTTCAATATCATTAGGGACATTTAAGCCACTATCCTGTGCTCCGTGAATAAGTCCGATTGCTATTTCATCACTTCCTGCAAAAAATGCAGTTGGTGGATTGTCCAGTTTACAAAGCTGTTCCCATGCCGCTAAACCATCGTCGTATGTATTATCGACGCCTACTATTAAATCCTCATCCACTTCGATATCCGCATTTTCCAACGCTTCCTCATAGCCCGCAAGCTTAAAGTCACGATTAATCGGAGATGAAATGGAACCTGATATAAAGGCGATTCGCTTGTGACCGTTTTGAATAAGTCGATTCACTGCATCAATAGCAGCCTCACGATATTCAATATTCACAGAAGGGAACGAATTAGAATGCTCCACTGTTCCTGCTAAAACAACCGGTGCATTTGCCCGGTTCATCTCATGTAACATTTCCTCTGAAACATAGTCACTCATCATGACTATACCATCTACTTGTTTACTTAAGAGGGTCGACAATAACTGAACTTCTTTTTCTTCCTGTTGATCGGAATTCGTTAAAATAATATTATAGCGATACATAGTTGCAATATCTTCAATACCGCGTACTAATTCCGCATAAAAAACATTTGATATGTCCGGGATAATAACCCCTACGGTTTTTGTCTTTTTACTTGCTAAACCTCTTGCCACAGCATTAGGACGGTAATCTAGTCGTTCGATCACGGCCAACACCTTTTGGCGAGTTGCTGGTTTTACGTTTTGATTGCCATTAACTACACGTGACACAGTAGCCATAGATACATTAGCTTCTCTTGCTACATCATAAATAGTGATAGTCATTGCATACCCTCCTTTTCTTATCTAATTTACAGTATATATTAAAATAATACTTTATATCCTCAACAACTTTCAATTAAATAATAAAACCGACTCTTATTTAGAGTCGGTTTTGTGACAATACTATATTTTATGCGTGAACTTCATGATTTTTCATGAATTTTTGAATGGAATCATAGAACTCATCAAATTGCTTTAAGTTCATTTGCTGAGCAGCATCAGACAATGCCACTGCAGGATCTGGGTGAACCTCTGCCATTACTCCGTCAGCTCCAATAGCAATTGCAGCCTTAGCAGCAGGTAGTAAAATATCACGACGACCAGTTGAATGCGTCACATCAACAAATACAGGCAAGTGAGTCTCTTGTTTTAAAATAGGCACTGCCGAAATATCTAAAGTGTTTCTTGTAGCTCTTTCATATGTGCGGATACCACGCTCACATAAAATGATTTGGTCATTACCTTGAGAGATAATATATTCAGCAGCATGGATAAATTCATCTAAAGTAGCTGCAATCCCACGTTTTAATAGGATAGGTTTATTTATTTGACCTACTGCTTTCAATAGTTCAAAGTTTTGCATATTTCGGGCACCGACCTGTACAACATCTACATAGTCAAGTGCTTCCTCTAAGTGACTAGGTGTTACGATCTCCGAAACAACCGCTAAACCGAATTCTTGAGAAATTTGTTTTAAAATTTTCAATCCTTCTAAGCCAAGTCCTTGGAAATCATAAGGAGACGTACGTGGTTTGTATGCTCCTCCGCGAATTAGCTTTAATCCTTTAGATTGGATCGCAGCAGCAACTTCTGCAACCTGCGTATATGATTCAACAGCACAAGGGCCAAATACAAACGATGGCGTTCCTGTACCAATTTGTTCTCCATTAATTGTTACAATTGTATCTTCTGATTTCTTTTTGCGAGAAACGAGAAGTGCTTTTTTCTGGTCATCCACTTGTAATTCTAGAGCTGTTTTAAAGATTTCTTTAAATATATGCTCCACAGTTGATTGTGGCATTGGACCGTCATTGTTTTCTTTAAGATGATCTAGCATATGTCTTTCACGAAGAGGATCATATCTATTTACACCTTGCTTTTCTTTAACTCTACCTATCTCTTGCACTACTTCCGATCTTTCATTGATTAAACGTAGAATTTCTACATTAATCTCGTCTACACGGCTTCGTAAAGCCTCTAAATCCACTTGATTCATAGATATTTCTCCTTTCGTCTCAGCTACGACTCTTTCTATCGCCTGAAAATTATGATACATTTTAGGATATAATTCATATTATAATCAATCATTTGAGAAATGTCACGCTTTTTATTTTAGCGATTCAACTCGCTAAAGTGTCTCATATTAAAAAGGAAGTGAGAACTTGTCATCTACCCTATTTGCATTAGATATCGGTACACGATCTGTCGTAGGAATAATTCTAGAACAACGAAATGAAACGTTTCATGTAGTTGACATACTTGTGGAAGAACATAAGGATCGAGCAATGATGGATGGTCAAATACATAACGTGCTCAAAGTAGCAGAGGTAATACAATCGATAAAGGAAAAACTAGAAGCTAAGCATGGTCCTTTAGAAAAAGTAAGCGTTGCTGCAGCAGGAAGAGCTTTAAAAACTGAGCAAGCCGAGATAAAAATGAATATAAAAAATAGACCGATTTTTTCCGAGGAAGACGTTAGTAGACTAGAGCTTTCAGCAGTTCAACAGGCTCAAAATGCTCTTGTTCAGCCCGACAATGGAAATCAGTCTAGTCACTATTATTGTGTTGGATATAGTGTTTTATACTACAAATTGGATGGAGAAGAAATTGGGAGCTTGGTTGACCAACAAGGTGAGGAAGCCTCAATAGAAGTAATAGCTACCTTTCTTCCGCGAGTTGTGGTTGAATCTCTGATTTCTGCTTTAAAGCGAGCTAATTTAGAAATGGAGGCTCTTACATTAGAGCCAATCGCAGCTATTAATGTATTGATTCCCACATCAATGCGTCGTTTGAATGTTGCCCTCGTTGATATTGGAGCAGGAACATCAGATATAGCAATCACTGACTTTGGTACAGTAGTCGCCTATGGTATGGTTCCATATGCGGGAGATGAAATTACCGAAGCATTAAGCGATCATTATTTATTGGACTTTCCTCTTGCTGAAAAAGCAAAGAGAGCAATCAATACTAATGATTACATTCAAGTGCAGGATATCCTTGGTTTTGAACAGGACATACCAAAGGAAGAAGTTATAGAAGCTCTAAAACCAACAATTACAGAACTAGCAACTGAAATTTCAAAAGAGATACTACGTTTAAATAATAATCGCTCTCCTAAAGCTGTCATGCTTGTAGGAGGTGGTAGCCTAACACCTACCATCACCACCTCTTTAGAACAAGCATTAAATTTGCCAGCTAATAGAGTTGCTGTTAGAGGTATCGATGCAATACAAGATTTAACAAAGGAAGAACATATTCCAATCACACCGGAGCTTGTCACACCGATTGGTATTGCAATTGCAGCGAAAAAGTCTCCTATTCAGTATATGTCTGTAAAGGTGAATGGGCAGGTTGTTCGTTTATTTGAACTTAAGGAAATGACAGTTGGTGATGCGTTATTAGCTGCGAATATATCAACCCGAAAATTATACGGGAAACCTGGTGCTGCTCTATCTATCCAACTTAATAATCAAACTCTTCATATCCCTGGAGAACATGGTCAAGCGGCTTTGATAATGGTAAATGGAATGGAGGCTAATACGAAAACCATCATAAAAAATAATGATACAATTGAGCTTCTAGAAGGAAAAGATGGAAACCCAGGAGTAGCTACTGTTCGAGACTTGTTGGATGAGGCATCTGTTCAAACAGTCACCTTCCAAGGAGTTATGTATATTGTAGAACCAAAGATTTATATCAACGGTGCTTCTTCTACAATAGACACTCCTTTAAAGGAAAGAGACAAGGTTACTGTGGAAACAGTTCAGACAGTAGAACAGTTCCTACATATCATCAACAAGGAAAGCTATATAGAGAAGCTAAACCCTTACACAGTTACCATTAACGATAAAAATCACTATATGCCCGTTCTTTCTCCTAACCTACTCATCAACGGGATGAAAGGCAAATTACAGAGTTCCATTCAAGATAATGACGTAATAGTAATCAATACTTTAGAGTACCCTACGTTGGAAAAATTGGCTGAGATATTAAACAAAAAATTATCTATTAGAACAGTAGTCACCTTTCAAAGTGAAAAAGTTGAACTTTTTAAAGAGCTTGCTATAGTTTCTATGGGAGAATTGACTCTTCAAGGAAGTGATGTCATACCAAACAATGCCAAGATTGTATGGGAAGAAGCAAATGACTCCTCCTGGATTTTTCAAGATGTGTTTCGCTTCACAGAGTGGACTCTTCCAGAGAATGCCACCTCTTTTCAAATTTTGAGAAATGGTCAACCTTCCCGATTTGATGAAGAAATTTTCGGAGGAGACCAACTGGAAATTCGAGTAGGGTAGAAAAATAAAAAAGAACAAGCATCTCTGCTTGTTCTATCAGACTGTAGACAAACCCAAAGATATTGGAATTGTCTTATAGTCTTTTTTTTATTAACGGTACTATAGTAAGAAATCGTCGATTTCCATTTCAGGCGTCGCTCAGTCCGCGTGCTTCGGCTCGTGCTGTTCCCGTAGGAGTCTTCACGCCTTCCATTCCAATCGACTAATATTAACTATTTAAAACGTGTAGGTTTTATAAATCTTCTAAGACATCTTTTATCACATCTCTTAAAAGTATTCATAGATTTTGGTTTAATAGAGAAGACAATGTATTCATTGGATTCAATTCATGTAAAAGTGAGTACCAGTAACGCAAGTATTTTTTTAAACTCGCGACTTGGAATTGGCAGCTGCCTAATGTGAGTTGAAAACGTCTTATATAGACGACTCACCATAAAATTCAGGGTGGTAATTTGAACTTAAATAAAAAGTACCCCTAGAGAAGAACTCCGGGGGTACTTTTTCTACAGTTTGAGAACAAGCATCTCTGCTTGTTCTTTTATTTTTTTGTAGTGGTAGTCTTTTTAGAGTTTGAGTTTGAATTAGAATCGTTTTCTTCTGTAATCGCTTCTTTAATAGCTTCAGCAACTGCAGTAGCATTTTCCTCTTCTTCTGTTAGCTCTTCTGTAGTTTGAGAAATAGTCTCCATGAAATCCATTGGTTCTTCTCCTTCAGATGAAGCAGTACCATCATCTAATGGTGAAGCAGGTGAACCTTTAATGTTTTTCACTTTGTCTACTAGCTGACCAGATTGCTCTTGCAGCTGTTTAGAAATTTGAGTTGTTTTTTCTTTAGCAGTTGAAGAAAGGTCGATTGTTTTTTCTTTCAGCTGGCCTGCTTGAGATGTTAAGGAGTCACGAAGCTCTGTCCCTGTTTTTGGGGCTAATAATAGTGCTGTCGTAGCACCTATGATACCACCGATAATTACTCCCATGATGAAGTCCTTACCGTTTACTTCTTCATCCTTATAGATATTGTGGCGGCTTTCCTTATAAGAAGGCATTGGTGGATAGCTAGGCTGCCCTTGTCGATCGTATGATGATTGGTTTGCATAGTACTCGTGGTCAAATTTTGCATCATTGTAATTTGGTTTGTTTGATTCGTAATTAGTCATTTCAATTCCTCCAGTTAGCTTATTTTATATTGTCTTTTTCAAATGTATAAAAGCCAGCTTGTTCCATTGCTTTGCGTTCTTTCCACTTGTCACGTATGCCAAGGAAAATGCTGCTCCACTGAACAACCTGTGCAATTTTATCTTCATTTTTTTCCACTTCTGAAGTGACAGAAGTTGACAGGCGTTGTATTGAGTTATTGAATCCATTCACCGATGTTCCAACATTTTTCACTGCTTCTACAACCGTATTAAGCTTCTCGGATTTATCTTGAATATCCACTGCCAGTTCGTTTGTTTTATGCAAAAGTTCAGCAGTTTCTTTTGTTACGTTTTGTAAATGAGCCTCTAACCCATCTAATGTATCTGCCACATTGTTCAAGGTCTTTTTAACGGAAGACAAAGTTACCGCCAAGCTTATACATAATATTAGAAATGCTATGGCCGCTACAATTGCAGCTATGTATAATAGATTTTCCATTTGGACACTCCCCATCATTTTTGTTATGTAGTATTTTTACCCTAATTGAACCAAACTAAACTTCTTACTCTATATACTATACTACTTTTTTTTGAAAACTCCTCTAAAAAATGCTTAATCTACATAAGAGATTAAGCATTTTTATTAATTATTTAGTTTTTTTTCAAATGCCTTTTGATATTTTTGGACATCTCCTGCACCCATAAACATAAACACAGCATTTTCATGAGTTAATAATTGTTCCACCGACTCCTCTTGAAGGATATGACTGCCCTCTATAAGATCACCTAGTGTTTCGATAGTTAAAGAGCCTGCGTTTTCTCTAGCTGATCCAAATATGTCGCATAAGTACACTTCGTCAGCCAAGCTAAGGCTTTCTTTAAACTCATTTAAGAACTTTTGAGTTCTAGTAAATGTGTGTGGTTGGAATATCACTACAAGCTTTCTATCTGGATACTTTTGACGTGCGCCTTCAATTGTTACAGCAATTTCTGTCGGGTGATGAGCGTAATCATCAATAATTACACGATCTCCTATAACTGTTTCTGTAAAACGTCTTTTAACACCCTCAAAGGATTCTAAACCATCCTGGATAACCTCTACAGGCACACCCTCATAATGACATAAAGATATAACCGATAAAGAATTCAAAATGACATGATCACCGTACATTGGTATCGTAAACCGATGATAAAACTCATTTCTTACAAATACGTCAAAGGAAGTCCCCTCTGTTGTCTTTTCTATATTACGAGCAGCAAAATCATTATGCTCCCCGAAACCATAATAGACAACAGGCACAGACGCTTTAATGCGTTGAAGATGAGAGTCATCTCCACAAGCTATAATGCCCTTTTTAACTTGCATCGCCATTTCCTGAAACGCGTTAAATACATCCTCAATATCTGTAAAATAATCTGGATGGTCAAAATCGATATTAGTCATAATCGCATAATCTGGACTATATGCCAAAAAGTGTCTGCGATATTCACATGCTTCAAAAACGAAATTAGAGGCGTTTTTAACCCCTTTACCAGTGCCATCACCAATTAGATAAGAAGTAGCGTTATAACCGCTTAAAACGTGAGCGAGTAGACCTGTAGTTGACGTTTTCCCATGAGCTCCAGTTACTGCAATTGAAGTAAACTGGTTCATATAATCACCTAAAAACTTATGATAACGAATAACTTCCAACCCTAGTTCCTTAGCCTTCACTATTTCAGGATGAGTGTCAGGAAATGCATTTCCTGCAATCACTGTCATTCCTTCTTTTACATTATCTTCATCGAACAATAGAACATTTATCTGGCGATCATGTAATGGTTTTTCTGTAAAAAAATATTTTTCAATATCGGATCCTTGAACTTCATGACCTTCATCATGAAGGATTTGAGCTAACGGGCTCATACCCGATCCCTTAATCCCTGTAAAATGATACTTTGTCATACATTGTAAACCTCCTGGGATTAGTCCCACTTATATACATTGATTATGCGTTCGCCTATTAGACGTATTCCCCATTATATCACTTTTTAGTACGTTATATTAATAAATATATTTAACTAAAAATTTGGTCAATGCTATCATTTGTCAATAACACTTCTCTAGCCTTACTTCCTCGTTGATCAGAAATATAACCACTCTCATACATAGCATCAATCAGCCTAGCTGCCCGATTATATCCTAAGTGGAATTTCCGTTGCAATAATGATGTGGATGCACTGCCCTGTTCAACTACAAATCGACAAGCTTCCTCAAATAATTCGTCTTGTTCGGAGGCTGTCTCTGTTTTTTGTATTAGCTCATCCTGTTCAAACATATAATTGGGAGTTCCTTGGCTTCTTGCATAGTCAATAACACTTTCTATTTCATCGTCTGTCACATAAGTCCCCTGAATCCTTACTGGACTCGACATACCATTGCCTTGATAAAGCATATCTCCGCGACCAAGCAATCTCTCAGCACCTTGCTGGTCTAAAATAGTCCGTGAATCTATTTGGGATGATACAGAAAAAGCAATTCGTGTAGGAATATTTGCCTTTATGAGGCCTGTAATTACATCAACAGAAGGACGTTGTGTTGCTAAAACAAGATGTATTCCACAAGCTCTTGCTTTTTGTGCAATACGACAAATAGCATCCTCCACCTCGGTTGGAGCCATCATCATTAAGTCAGCTAACTCATCAATTACAATAACAAGGTAAGGTAGTTTTTGAGCAAACTGTCTTTTTTCCGTGGCCAATGTGTTATATCTGCTAATATCACGCACTCCGATATGAGCAAACAATTGATAACGACGTTCCATTTCTTCAACTGCCCACTTGAGAGCTGCTGTTGCAGCTTTCACATCTGTGATTACTGGACTTACTAAATGAGGAATATGGTTAAAAGGAGCAAGCTCCACCATCTTAGGATCGATTAACAATAATTTCAATTCATCTGGAGTTGCCTTATATAACAGACTAACAAGCAAAGAATTGATAAACACAGATTTCCCCGAGCCTGTTGCTCCTGCAATTAGCCCATGTGGCATCTTTCTCAAATCGATTGTCACAGGTTTACCAGTTAAATCTAAACCAAGGGCTGCTTCTAAAGGAGAGTCAGATTCAATAAATACATTCGTGTTAAGAACCTCCGATATACGTACAGCACGTGATTTTCTATTAGGAATTTCAATACCTATTGAGCTTTTTCCTGGTATAGGAGCTTGTATACGAATGTCCTTCGCTGCTAGAGCAAGCTTAAGATCATCTGCTAGGTTGCGAATTTTACTTACCTTCGTACCATGTCCTACTGTAATTTCAAATTGAGTAACTGCTGGTCCTTGAAACATTTGAACAATTTCCCCGCTCACTTGAAAATACGAAAGGGCTTCCACTAAAGTGGCAGCTTGATCCTCCATCCACTCTTTATCCTCATCCTTCATCTCTGGAGGTAAAAGATAACTAAAGGAAGGTTTTTGATAGCTAGAAGTGTATTCTTCCTGCATTTCCTCAATTGGTTCTGTTACAGAGTTTTCTTCCACCCTTACTTCTTCTTTATGTCGGGCTTGTGTCGGCTCAGCTACAGAAACAGGCGGCATGGATGAAAAGCTCTGTTGGTTAGGTATTATTTTATTTCCTAGTTTATTCAACTTATCCTTATCTGACTTTAGCATTAAAACGTTAAAGGGTCTGATTTTCTCTGTTCGAGTTGCTTCAGGCGTCTTAATCGGTTCTCCTACTGATTCCCCTTTGACTTCAAGCGATTCTACTACTTGCTGTTCTTCTTTTCTTTCAAGTTGCTCGACTAGCGGTGTTTCTTTGGTTTCAAGTAGCTCTGTTACCGTTTGTTGCTCTTCGTTTACTTCAAGAGCATTAACTACTGCTTCTTCTTCGACTTCATGTTCTTCTTTTCTTTCAAGTTGCTCGAATAATGACTGTTCTTTTACTTTAAGGAGCTCAGCTACCATTGGTTGCTCTTCGTTTACTTCAAGAACATTTACTACTGATTCTTCTTTGACTTCAAGCGGTTCTATTACCATCTGTTCTTCTTTTCTTTCAAATTGCTCGACTAATGGCTGTTCTTCTACTTTAAGGAGCTCAGTTACCATTGGTTGCTCTTCTTTAACTTCAAGATTATTTACTACTGATTCCTCTACTACTTCAAGCGGTTCTGCTACTTGTGATTCCTCTTTTACTTCAACATGCTCTAATTTCGGCTTTTCCACCTTAGAAATTTGTTCCAATTCTTGTTTTACTTCTACTATCTCGTTTGGCGATTCCTCTAAAGAAGTATTGATATTTGGAGCTTTATCGAGAACCTCCGATGTTTCTTCACTTACTACAAGTACTGGATCCTCTATGGCATTTTCTTTGATTTCCACTGATTGCTCTGCCTTTACCTCCTGTGGCATGGGGAAAGGACTCACAATTTTTTCTTTACTTATAATAGGCTCTCTCTCTATAATTGGTTCCTTGTGGGTTGCCCCATATTTTTCCTTTGGCTTATTATAGCCATATACTGGAGAAGGAACTTGAGTTGGAGTGAAGGGTCTCTTTTTCTTTACGATAGCTGCTTCTTCAACTATTTCTTTTTCCACTTTTTTGACTACTGGCTGTATTTTTCTTTGTTGCCAGCCTTCATAGATAGGAGGAGCTTCATATACTTTTTTCTCATTTACAATCGGCTCGTTAATTATTTTTTCTTCCTTTACTCCATACAGGAATTCGTTTTTTTCATTATCCGATATTAATGGAAAGCGGAAAGGAGTTTTCGTTTCTTTTGGAGATAACTCCTCAGCTTCAAATTCTTCTATATTTTCTTCCTCATTATTTGAAAATAATTTTTTAAACCAGTTCATTTACATCACTCTTTCTACTCGATACCATCTATTTTACCAATAATTACGGTATACGTCTGTTAAAAATTAAAAGATAGTAGAAAAAAAGCACACCTATTAGGCATGCTTTAAGAACTTCTTCATACTTTTATGAAACAAAGGCACTTCCTATTTCATTGTTATCTTCCAAAACAAGAATACCTTTCACCTCAGGAGCATTTGGTAAAGCAAGCTCTCTGGCAGAGCAAAGCATTCCACTTGAAGCAATTCCTCGAAGTTCTGCATCTTTAATAACCATTCCAGAAGGCATAACAGCTCCAACTTTAGCTACCACTACCTTTTGGCCAGCGTCCACGTTTGGAGCGCCACAAACAATTTGTAAGGTTTCAGTTCCTACGTTTACTTGGCACACCTTTAACTTGTCCGCATTTGGATGCTGCTCTAAAGATTCCACATAACCAACTACGAATTTAGGAGACAGGTCCACCTCTAATTGGTAATCTACTTCATTTGAATTTAATACTGCTTGAATTTTTGTCACAAGCTCCTCATTTAAAGTAACTTGTCCGTTTGCTTCTAGTTGTGCATATTTACTAAATCCAAATATATTGATTGCAAGAATCTCAGCTGATTGCTGATCCTTAACAAGCGTTACATCGCCTTTAGTTTCAGTTATAACTTTTTCTGTTTTTTCTGGTGTTAATTGGACTAATAACACGTCACCTATACCGGCTGCATTGTAAAATATATTCATTTGTCTTCGTTCTCCTTTGTTACTCGATTTTTAGCCAGGATAAAGATTGGCTCTAAATCTCCTTTGTCATATATAAAAGATAATGAGGTAATTGGCACTGTCCCTACTGTAAAGAAATGCATAGTCATTTGAGCAAGAACATCGTAACCTGTCTCATTTCTTATATCACCAATAATCATAACATCTTGATGGGGTACAGAAACAGTCATATCTCCAGAAATCTGTTTTTTCATTTCTTTTAATAGAGATTCGTTTAAGATTCTGCTTGCATCATATCCGTCATTATTGTTAAAAAAGTAAAAGATATTGCCAGCAACTTCATCCGTTTTATAATTTGTTTTTAGATTTCTAACCTGGAATAGAGCTCTCTCCCTTATCTCAGTTTCCCGCACATTCCAGCTCGCTAACATCTTCTCATCTAGCAAACGATAAGTATTTCCTAAATCTAAAGCATAGTAAACTCTAGTTTCAGCAGTATGGTCTTTCGTAACAAATCGGTTTCCCTCGTTAGATTTAAGAGGAAAGGAAGTAGAACGAATTACAGGATAAACCGCTAACGTTGGATCAATTTCTCCTGCCATTTCCTTCTCCATAGCTGAAAATGTCTCTTGTATTGTGTATACTACCTCGTTAATTGCTTCCTCTTTTTTTGTTTCATATTTCGCTAATATAGGAGGAATCGAAATATCCATACCTTTTCCTAGTTGCTTATGGGTTAAACGAAGCTTATTTGTTTCACGATTGTAATCATACATATATATTTCTTCTGTCATTTTAGTTTTAAATAATCTTATCAATTCAAGTGCTTTCAAAGTATCCCTTCCTTTCTTATTCACAAAAGACTTGCCTATGTGAATTCTATCGCTATATAGCAGTTAAAAACAAATATTATGTATGGAATCCCAAATAAAAACGGCTCACAATTTGTGAACCGTTTAGTCTCTTAGATAGATTGAAGAAATAATTCAATTTCTTCTCTTGTTTTACGATCTTTACTTACGAAACGACCTATCTCGTTTCCATTTTCAAAAGCGACAAAACTCGGAATACCTAAAATGTTTAACTCAACACATAAATCTATAAACTTATCTCTATCTACGGAGATAAATTGGAATTCAGAAAACTGCTCTTCCACCTCTCCCATAAACGGGTCGATAAAATGACAATCTGGACACCAATCGGCTGTAAATTTAAATACAACATTCCCAGTATTCTTTAATTGTTCGAACTGATCAATGGATTGTAAGTTTTCCACGTGAATTCCCCCTATTTCGTTTGAATAGATCTGACTATCATCATCATCTGTTCAAGATTATTAGCAACATCTTTCTCTTTAGTAATAGTTGTTAATTTGATACCGCCAATACTGGTTATTAACTCATATCTTTCTTCGCTATTTTCTAAAATGGCAACAAAACCAAACCGATCATCTTTTTCAAAGGTTGCTTCCTTAATGATTTTCACATTTTTATTTGCCATCATTAAATCATAGTATAATTTACTCGAAGATGATTCATTGGGATTGATAAATAAAATAAAAGAATTTTTCCCTTTGTTGAGAAGAATATTAGTTTCATCGGAATCATCTTCAATAGAATATCCACTTGGTAAGAAAAGTTTTATACTGTTAATTTCTTCGTTAGGATCTTCAGCATCCCCTTGAAAGGCTTTTTCAGCTTGTTCAAGGCCGTCTACAGCTTGTTCATCTATAGATGCGCACCCTGCTATTAAAATGACAGCTAGCGACGCGAGAATAACCCGCATCCAAATTCTCGTCAAATTCTTTCCTCCATTCAATGCATAACTGCTATATATTTTAACTATGATTTTATTTACTTGCAACTAGTATATCTTATTAAGCTAGTTGGTTTTTCATTCCTGTAAATCTAATTTCGCATTTTGAGTCTTTAAAGAAAGTTCATACTGACCAATGAGCAATAACATAATATGCTCGAACATATCACTTCGTTTTACAAAACCGTTTGTAAATACTCCTATTGCTCCTTCGTGATGACGTATACCTTTCTTGTTAGTATAGACGTCCATTATGGGTCCAAGTTCCGCACCCTCTTTTAAACTATCTGCTATTTCCTTTGGTAAGGCTACACCTGCTCCGGTAGCAGTAAACACTTCTCCTGTTTTGGTTGCAAGAGCACCCCAGTTACAAACATACATAGTATCAGAAATTTCCTGTACACCGCCTTCTAAGCCAATGCCAAAGGTACCATCAAAGTCTTGCATTAATCGTTTTGCTCGGTTAATTGCTCCCTGCCTAGTTTCCTCGTTGCTCATCGGCTGATTCGACACTTGTGAGGAAACCTCCTGATTTACAAAAATAGCATCAGGATAAAATTTGCCAGCTACCACTTCAACTGCCTTTGTTTTAGCTCTATTATTAGTTCCAATTAGTATTTTATGCATCGTTTAATCTCCTTCTTTGAAACAAGCCAATGA
Organism: Psychrobacillus sp. FSL K6-2843; assembly: GCF_038626375.1. Classification (NCBI taxonomy): domain Bacteria; kingdom Bacillati; phylum Bacillota; class Bacilli; order Caryophanales; family Bacillaceae; genus Psychrobacillus; species Psychrobacillus sp. FSL K6-2843. The sequence continues at coordinate 2,790,535 of NZ_CP152021.1, forward strand.
AAACAATAAGACAGTTCAATTTCATCGGCTGAAAAAGATATGATTTTTGGACTGTCTGTTGCTATCTATTATTCCAAGCAATATGTATTGAATATGTATAATTTATATCTTTAATTTTAAAAAAAGATGCCACTCGGGGCATCCTTTTTAGACGTTTGCTTTAATAGTCTCAAGTGTTGAACGATCGCATGCCTTTACAAGCTTCACAATTAATTCCTTCGCTGCTGCGTAATCATCTGTATGAATAATAGACGAAGAGGTATGAATATAACGTGAACATATACCAACTACTGCACTAGGTACACCTTCTAACGAAGTATGAACTCTTCCTGCATCTGTTCCACCTTGTGAGATAAAATATTGATATGGAATATTATTAGTCTCAGCAGTATCTAATACAAATTCTCTCATCCCTCGATGAGTGATCATGGAGCGGTCAAATATACGTAGTAGAGTACCTTTCCCCAATTGACCAAACTCATTTTTATTGCCAGAAGCATCATTTGCGGGGCTAGCATCTAAAGCGAAGAACAAATCAGGCTTGATCATATTAGTGGAGGCTTGTGCCCCGCGAAGACCTACCTCTTCCATAACATTTGCTCCAGAGTACAACATATTTGGCAACTGTTCATTTTGAACTTCTTTTAATAATTCAATCGCAAGCCCACAACCATAACGGTTGTCCCAAGCCTTAGCCATAATTTTTTTATCATTTGCCATTGGAGTAAACGGACAAACAGGGACAATTTGATCGCCAGGTTTAATACCCATTCTAAGTACATCCTCTTTATCATCAGCACCAACATCGATTAACATATTTTTAATATCCATTGGTTTATTACGAACCTCATCACTCAACAAATGAGGAGGAATAGATCCGATTACACCTGGAATTGTTTTGTAACCTGTAACAATTTCTACACGTTGAGCGAGTAGAACTTGGTTCCACCATCCACCTAGTGGCTGGAAACGTAGCATTCCATTATCCGTGATGCCAGAAACCATAAATCCGACCTCGTCCATATGCCCAGCAACTAATATTTTAGGACCATTTTCATCGCCCTTTTTCAATCCGAAAATTCCACCTAAATTGTCTTGTACTATTTCGTCTGCATATTTTGTTAACTCGGTTCGCATAAATGCTCGAACAGCATGCTCATTTCCTGGAGCCCCAGGTAACTCGGTTAATGTTTTAAACAACCCGCGTGTTTCTTCATTCATCTCAGTAGATGCCTCCTAAAGCATAGAAAAGTTAATTTTGCCTTTTTAAATACATTTCCTATCTATTGTAATAAAAGTTTGAATTGTTTACTACTAATAAATTTCGACAATCGAAAAATTTTACGAAATCGAGTTATGTGATAAACTAAAATAAACAAGAGGGAGGAATTGGAATGAAATTAAGAGACTATATGATGGGATTAGGTACTGGAGTCGTTTTAGGTATTGTTGCAAGTCAGGCTGCAAATAAAATAAATCCAAACAAACCAGCAGATCTAGTGCTTAATAATATAAAGAACTCTTTTAAAGAAGAGGGACCAATCGATGGCTCATGGATTTATATGAGTCCAGAACCTTTCCAAAAAGAAGCAATCCGTTTGGAAGTATATAAAGGCGGAATATCAAGAGTTAAAAATGGAGAGCTTGAACAATTTGAGTTTGCAGCTGATTCGAAGTCTGGAACTGTCGTAGACCTTACAAGAGTATAATACAATGATGTTGCTTTCAGTCATGGAGCATAAATCCACCTCTTAAGTGTAAATTATCTGTAGGAGGTGATATTCCATGAGTAGCAAGAACAGTAAAAAAACCATGAACGAGCGAACGCACAACAGCCAAGAATTATACAAAAATCCTACCGTAAACCCAGATACAGAAATGGGAATTGACTTTGCTGAAGTCTCGAAAAACAAGGTAACGAAACATATTACTAAAGAATCGAATAACAAAAAATAAAGCAAAGGTGAGTTAAAAGCTCACCTTTTTTCTTTTTTAGTGGAGTGTTGCAGAAACCGCCTGAAATGTTGTGCAAAACTTGTGAAGTGTTTCGGGAACGCCTGGAGTGTTGCGCAGAAGTCTCTATGTGTTGCGGGAAATAAGTGAAGTGTTGCAATCAGCTTATTGAAGAAAAAATTTTATTTTTCTTAGTTAACTGCTTCACACTGCAGGCCATAATTTGTGGTCCTTTAATAGCTCCATTAAATCACTCTTGCTCCTATTCAAGTAAAGACCTTTTATCCCAGCTCGCTCCGAGCCATCAATATTTTCCATTTTATCGTCAATAAAAACACTTTCTTCTTTACTAGCAGATAACTCCTTCAGGGCAAGATAATAAACAGCTTCATTTGGCTTTTCTAGAAGGACGGTGGACGATAATATAATGGCTTCAAAATAATGTCGTATTCCTAAACGATCAAAAATCCAATCCATACTTGGCATTGCATTAGAAATAACTGCTAGTCGATAAGTTTTACTTAACGTTTCTAGAACTTCCTTAACCTCCGGAAACAATTCACAGTTAACAGCGTAATGAGCAAAGAACATCAATTCATCTTCTAATTTCTTTTCACCAAGGTGCTCAGCAATTGCTCCGTAATAATTCTTGTAATATTGTTCCTCTTCCTTCCAATTAGTTATAAATGGCAGGTCAAGCTGACTGGCTTTATGTATAGCGGTTACAATTTCAGATTGTGCGAATCCTCGTTGCATCATCAAATTAGTGACTCGTCGCTCCCCTTTTACTAAGGTGTCAAAAAGAACCCCGCCCGCATCAAAGAAGATCACGTTCACATCCTTATTTAATATGTTCATTCTTTTCTTCTAGCTCCATTCCTTTTAGTATTCTTATAGCTTCTAGAATGATATCTGGCCGATCTAAATGAATCGAGTGACTGGAGCCTTTTGCAAAGATTAACCTACTATTTTTTGTTATATAAGCTTGACCCTCAATAAGCTCCTCCCATTTATTTTCTAGAAGTGTAGCTTCTTTCTCAGGCAATCCTTCTTCCACTGCTAATGTTATACAATGAGCTTTATCTCTGCCAATGACTATCAAAGGGAGATTGAGAGAAGTATTTAAATTTTTTATTGTCTCAGCATCTCTTTCCCAGTGACTTATCTCCAAATACATTGCCTTATATAAATTTGGCTTTACTTGAAATTCTAGTAGTCTTTTTTGAATGTTAATAGGAAATTGTAGTTGCTGTTTTGTCAGTGTTGGTTTTAGGTGAACCCGCAGTCTTTCTTCATTCATAGAGGAATAAAAAAGGCATTTTTCTAACCAAGCTTCATCCGTGGAATCTTCATTGATCATCGGTAAATCCAATTGATCGAGAGCTTTAAAGTTCACAGATGTGGAATCTACTAATACTACTCCCAGCACCTTCTCTTCGTGCTTCTTCATAAAATGCTGGACACATAATCCTCCATAAGAATGCCCAACCAAAATAAATGGTTCATCTATTTCAAGGAGACGAATAATCTCTGATATTTCATTTCTGACAGTTTCTGTATTTCGTAATTCCTTTAGCAATTCACTTTCACCAAGTCCAGGTCTATGAAACATTATCACACGATTCGTTTTACTTAATGTTTCGGTTATTTCATACCACTCATCAAATGAGGAGCCCATACCCGAAACAATCATTACTGGAGTACCTTCACTTCCTTTAAATAAAATCTCCATGTTCTGTTCGTCTATATTTAAAAAAGTCCTGATTATACTCACCTCAACCTTTAGTAGTTTATCCTTCATTAATTCTCTATAATTTACCAATAACCTTCTATAATTATGTGAATACACAACAAAAAAACAGCTATAAATGTCCTAAGACACTTATAACTGTTTATTTACATCATTTTCTCGTTCTCTCTAGCTTCTCTATAACTTCCTTGCCATCTGTAGACCATTTAATCATTCGATGGTAAGCATCATGATAAAAGCTAAACCAATAATTGTTTTGTAATGCCTCATTCACCCATTTTTGCTTAGCAAAGACAGAAGTCATTGGATAATCATCATAAGCTAAAACCCATAAAGGATTTTGGTGAGCATTCGTTGGCATAAGATCGGCCATATGAATGATCGTTTCGCCAGATTGTCTTAATAGTACAATGCTGTGCCCGTCGCTATGCCCACCTGTGTGAACCATCTGAATATCTTCTAATATAGTAATAGAATCCTGGAATGTTGTGACCTGAGATTGAATTGGTTCCCAGTTTTCCTTCCAATAAGTATTGCTAGATCGAATATTAGGATTCTTCATTTCATTCCACTCTACATCTGAAACATAGATAGTAGCATTCGGGAAACTAGAAATTAACTCTCCATTTAACCACTTAGTTAATCCACAAGCGTGATCAAAATGTAAATGTGTCATTAAAATGATATCGATATCCTCAGCTAGTAGACCTAGCTCGACAAGATTGTCATCTACCATCGATTCGTCTGTAATCCCATAGTTTCTTATTTGCTTTTCTGAAAACTTACCAAATCCTATGCCCGCCTCTAGCAAAATGTTTTTACCTTGATATTGGATGAGAATTGGATCGGAAGGAAGCTCTATTTGATTTTTTTCGTTAACAGGATATTTTTTTTCCCATAAAGGCTTTGGCACTACTCCAAACATGGCTCCCCCGTCCATATGTGTCGTACCACCCTTTAACCATGTTAATGTCATCTCTTGAAACTTATACGTATCCATACTTTCATCCCCTTTGAATAGTATTGACCTTTTACTTGTTGCTCAAAAACCTAGCCTCTAGTCGATAAATCGGCTGACCTTTTGCTGAGAATTTCTCCTCATATTCCGTCATAATATTATCTTCTGGCATATTCGCATGTAAATCAAGCGATACATAAGTTAACAGCATCCCATAAGCCGACATGCTTGTTAAAGAATATTCAAATAACCCTCTATTATCTGTTTTAAAATGAACTTCTGCATTGTCTACTAAAATAGATTCATACAGCTTTAAAAACCCTTCGTGAGTTAAGCGTCTCTTTGCATGTCTAATTTTTGGCCATGGATCTGAGAAGTTTAAATACACACGGTGTACATCATTTTTTTGAAAATATTTTGCTAAGTCAGCACCATTCACCTTAAGCAAACGTAAATTTGGTAAAGGCTGTGCTTCTAATGCGTTTTCTAAAGCAGATACAATGACACTATCATAAAGCTCAATTCCTATATAATTGATATCAGGATTTTGTTTTGCCATTCCTGTGATAAATTGGCCTTTACCTGTACCTACTTCAATGTGAAGTGGATTCTCGTTATTGAACACTGAATTCCATTTTCCTTTTTGTTCTTCTGGATTTGGAATTACTATTTCTGGATGAGCGTTTATAAAATCCTCTGCCCATGGTTTGTTTCTTAATCTCATTACTTTAACTCCTTTTACTTAGTGGTTTTGCTAAATTCCAAGCATCGGACTCCACCTTAAACGTATAAGTACTGCCAGGTGTAGTCATACAGGAAAATTCTCCATCTACATGCCCATATACTTCATCGTTCATTTGAATGGTGAACTCTTTTGCTTGAATTTGTTTAATTTCTTTATAAGCAGTATGTTTTCCAAAAAACACAGTGCCAAATATAAATAATAGCTTTGTTCTTTTTAAATGGTGCACTATGGTTAGTTCGATTAATGAATCGTTCGGTAAGGAGGACGGCGAGATTTTCATACCTCCTCCAAAATAAGGCTGATTACATACAGTGATAAACCAAACATCCTCAAACTTTATCTCATCTTCTTTATTTAGTAAAGAAAAAGAAAATTTTTGAAAACAAAATAACTCCTTCACTAGATAAAGTATGTATACTAGTTTACCTAACCCTAATCTATTTAACCACTTTTTCCAGTTAGAATTATTGGCTGCATACACAACATGAGCGTCAAAACCAAAGCCCGCATTATTTACAAAATGAAATTTCTCTGAATTGGTTTTTAATGTTCCTATGTCCATATATTCTGATGATTGAAATCCTAAAACATATTCATTTAATTGTTCAATTGTTTTAAACACAAAAAAAGTTCGACCAAAATCGTTTCCACTTCCTGCAGAAACAACTCCAACTCGAACATGATTGTATCCTATCAAACCTGAGAGTATTTCGTGTATGGTACCATCTCCACCTATTGCAATAATAAGAAGAGGTTCTTGGCTAGCGTCAGCATATTCCTTCGATATAGCAGTTGCATGCCCACTGTATTCAGTTTTAAAGAGCGTAAAGGAGAACGGGAGCCGGTCCTTCCATGACTCCCATAGCTTTTTAGCTCTTCCCTGACCTGCTACCTCATTTACAATTATCACTACATTATTCATTTTCTATCTCACTCTCTAACTCCCAGCCTGCTCGAGAGTAGGAGGTGGTTTGAACAAGATTAAGTAATGCTTGCGCTGCCTTAAACTGCATATGCTTCATAGGTGAAGGAGATGATTTTAAGGATTGAAACCAAGCAGAAAAACTTCTTGTATCCACTAATTGAGTCTGATAGGTGGAACCTGGATAATCGATATACCCATTCCTAGACAAGACTACCTTTCTTATTGGCAAGTCAATCTCTTCCTTTTTAAACACTTGTAAAAGAATAGATTCCATTCTATTTAAGCTAATCATCGGACTTAATGTTTTACTCTCTGCTTTCCCACTTTTTTTCACCCAGAATCGATCTCCGCTACCGATAAAAGCGTCTGAATCTCTACCCTCTAAAACTACTAAGCATATAATTTCTGTAGGTAAAACAATAATAATATCTAGTTCTACAGGAGCTTTTTTCAACTTAAGAATCGGATAATAAAACAGAAAATAATTATCAGGCAATTGTAGTGTTAATTGCCTCAGCAAACTATCTCTCATATACTTTGGGTCCACATATGATTTTTCCATTAAGGTAGAGCTAGCCCATTTTAATTGAAAATGGAATAATTGATCCAAATACATTCTTCGTAGCTCTTCTTTAGATTTTGGATTATAAACAATATTAGGTTCAAAAAAGAGAGTTGTAGATTCTTCTGGTACATCATGTCCAATCTCTTCTTTTTCCTCTTCCAGTAATTCTGCAGAGGTTTCTTCTTTATTTCGGGAAAATAGTTTAGAGATAAAGGATTTCTTTTCCTCTACCTCTATATCTTCCTCCTGCTCATTTTCAATCCACGATGTATCTAAAGCTCCGTTTTCCCAAGAAGCGTTAATACGCTCCCATTGTTGTTTTTTCAAACGAACAAATTGTGTAGGATAGCGCTTTAAATCAATCTGATATCTGGATATATAATCTTGCAGTTTGACTAACTGAGCCATTCCGTTGCCTCCCTCTCACACGTTTATTCTTGCAAAATGTTCGTAACGTGGAGTACTCGCTGGATTTATTTTGTAGATGATAAAATCACGGACTTCAAAAGACTGTTTTTCCAGATTAAATGAATCATAGACACATTTTTCTTTTGACATCCACTTTTTAGCCAGTGTTATATGTGCATGGAAGTCCCTAGAAATATTTAACTCTAAAAAATCCAAAACCTTTTGAACAATTGCCTGCTGCAGTTTCATTAACTCATCTTTTTCTTCTAAGGCAACGAAAACAACTCTAGGAGTTTCATCGTTACCAAAATGAGCTAGTCCATCTGTAGTTAAAGAAAAGGCATCCCACTTAATTTGATTCAAAGATGCTATTAAGTCCTTTAATACATTTTCATCGACAGCAGCCAAGTATGCTAATGTGATATGGAGATCCTCTGCAAGGGGCAACGTTTTATGTGTTTTATGCATATTTGTTGTCTCCCTTGCCTTTATGAGAGATCTTCCAATCATCTCAGGTACTTTGATTCCTATGAAATAATGTGTGTTCATACTTGTAGAGTGGAGGGAATCTTTTGTTCAAAAGCCTTCTGAAGTTTTCTTGTAAATTCTCCAGGTTTTCCATCGCCGATAGCATTACCATCAATCGAAATAATCGGCATAACCTCAGCGTTAGTAGATGACATGATAAATTCATCCATTTGCAATGTTTCCTCTTTAGTCATTGCTTTCTCCACTATCGGTAATCCAATTTCTTCACAGCAATCTAATATTACTTTTCTTGTAATACCATTTAAAATCAGGTTGCTAACTGGATGTGTATACAGGATACCATCTTTTATTCCATACATATTAGACGATGATCCTTCTGTCACCGTCTCTCCGCGATGCAAAATTGCTTCAAAACAACCTTTTGTAACAGCCTCTTGTTTAGCAAGTACATTCCCAAGTAGATTCAATGACTTAATATCACATCTCAACCAACGGATATCCTCTACAAAACAAGCCTTTACGCCACTTTCTAGTTGAGCAAGAGGACGAGTCGTTTCTTTTGTATAAGCAGTCAGTACAGAGCTAACTGCTGGGTTAGGAAAGTTATGAATACGAGGACTATTTCCACGTGTTACTTGAAGATAAATTTGACCATTTTGAAGCTCATTCGTTTCAATTAGTTCGTGCATCAATTGATGTAATTTATCTTTTGTATAAGGCATGACTAATTGAATTTTGTCTGCACTTGCGTATAGACGATCGATATGCTCCATTGCTGTAAACAAATCACCATTATAAATTTTAATCACTTCATAAATTCCATCTCCGAATTGATAACCACGATCCTCAAAGCCGATTTTTACCTCTTTTTCCTCTACGATTTGATCATTCCATAAAATTTTAGTCATGTTCTATCATCCTCTCCTTATTTTTTCCCAGCAAGCTCTACAATTGCATCTGCATAAATGGCCGTTGCTTTTATTAAATCTTCAATATCTACATATTCATCCACTTGATGTGCTACATCTGGTCTACCAGGGAATAACATTCCAAATGCTACACCTTTTTTCAGTACTCGTGCGTATGTTCCTCCACCAATAGATAATAGTTCTGCGTTTTCTCCCGTTTGACGCTCGTATACCTTTTGAAGAGATTGAATCAGTACATCCTCTTTATCGACAAAATGTGGTGTAGAATTAGAGCCTAAATCTAATGTAATACCACTATTTTGTAGCTTTTCTCTACAAGCTCCTATTTTTTCCTCAAACGGATAGCTAACAGAATAGCGTAGGCTTACTTGTGTGCATGAGCCTTGTGCAGGTGCATAATGAATAACCCCGGCATTTAATGTAGTTTCACCAGAAACTTCATCCGCATAGCCTAAGCCCAATGCACGACCTCTACTTTCGTCACCAAAAGCCATTACAAGGAATTCACAGAATGCTTTGGAATGTGGTGTTAAAGATAATGTTAATAGGAATTTAGCTAGAAAAACCCCTGCATTCACTCCTTGATCTGGCTCCATAGCATGAGCAGATTTTCCACGAACCAATACTTTCACGACTGGCCCTTCTGGCAATACCTCTCCAGTAATACCATGTTCACTTGCAAAAGCATTAAATTTTTCTTTAATAGAATGAGCTCCGCCAAAAATAAATGCAAACGCTTCATCCGGCACCATATTTGTGCGCTTTCCGGCTTGGAAAAATTGAATTGTTTCTGTTTCGGAAGAACCCGTTTGAGAGAAGATTAAATTAGCAATCCCCTTTTCTGCATTAATAATTGGAAAGTCTGCATCTGGAGCAAAGCCTAGGTCAGGCATCTCCTCTTTTTCGAAATAGCGATCAACACATCGGAATCCGCTTTCTTCATCAGAACCAATAATTAGTCTCACACGTTTTGAAAGCTCGATACCAGCTTCCTTAACTAGTTTCATTGCCATCCATGCTGCAATAGTTGGACCTTTATCATCTATTGCTCCTCTACCATAGATACGATCATCAGCAACAACACCTTCGAATGGTGGGTAAGTCCAGCCCTGTCCTTCCGGAACTACATCAACATGACAAAGAATTCCTACTAGTTCCTCTCCACTACCCATTTCAATGTGACCAGCCATATTGTCTATATTTTTCGTAAGAAAGCCTTCTTTGTTACCCTCATTTAACATATGTTGAAGCGCCTCAAGTGGCTTTATACCAAAAGGAGCTTCTTCTGTAGCTTCCTTTTCGTCTAAAACGCTAGGGATTTGGATTAATGCCTGTAACTCTTTAATGATCTCAGGCTTTTTTTGTTCTGCTAGGTCTAACCAGTTCATTTATTATATCCTCCTATGTATATTGCATATTTCTTATTTTACACTTAATTTGTTCAAACACACAGCAAAAAGAAGGTTTTTTTAAACCTCTATCAAATAATATTATTAGAGCGGTAACTGCATATTTAAGCTATTCATATAAGTAAAAAATAATTTTGGTTTCTTTTCATATCGCAAAGATTTCAACATACTATTCAATTGTTCTATCAGATTATCAATATTATTTTAGAGATGTATTCTGGTACTAAGGTTAATATTTTTATAATTTTAAATTAAGACAAATCCATTAGAAAATCCAGTCATGAATGGGTTCTTTTAACTTCCTTAGAAGAACTTCATATGTTTTTTTTGTAAATAAACAGTTATTTTTATAGAAATTTCTTTGTAATTCTACTATAATTAAATTGTCAGATAATAAAATTCTGACTACCAAAATGTAAAGGGGCTGTCAATTGCAATACATCTGTTGCTTTTCGCCCAAGTCGTCCGCTAGTCTTGCCACGAGATATCAAGATGAAGGAGTGGTTATTTTTGAAACCTACTACTGATCGGATGCTCACTCGAATCAAAGATATGTATATGTTCATCCGAGACAACGGAACTGTTACAACACAAGATCTGGTCGATGAATTTGGAATCACTCCTCGAACAATTCAACGAGATTTGAATGTACTTGCGTTTAATGACCTAGTCATTAGTCCAACAAGAGGCAAATGGACCACGACGAACAAACGAGTTAAAATGACATCTTAGATTCACTATATTAAAAAGAATGACCACGCTTATGCATGGTCATTCTTTTGTTCTAAACTTATTAATTCCTCAGTCGTTAACTCCCGGTAAGACCCTTCTTCTAGAGAATTATCTAGCTTTAAAGCCCCCATCGAAAGTCTCTTTAAATAAATTACTTCCTTATCTACTGACTGAAACATCCTTTTCACTTGATGGAACTTTCCTTCGGTGATAGTCAGCTCAATTTCAGATATTTGATCACTCTTCAAAATATGAAGATGCCCAGGCTTCGTATGATACCCATCATCTAAAATTACTCCTTCTTTAAATGCCTCTACGTCTGATTCTGTTACTCTTCCTGCAACTTTTGCATAATATACTTTCGGAACATCCTTTTTAGGAGATAACAGCCGATGAGTAAGCGCACCGTCATTTGTTAAGAGAAGCAGCCCAACTGTATCCTTATCTAGTCTTCCGACGGGATACGGCTCAAAATGTCTTACATCATCGTCTAGCAGGTCAATTACAGTTTGGTCTCTAGAATCTTCTGTTGCAGAAACAACCCCGGGTGGCTTGTTCATCATTAAATAGATGAACTCTCTATATTCCACCACTTCCCCATAAACGGAAACTTGGTCCTCTAATTCATTGACATGCGTGGACCCATTTTTAGCAACGGTATTGTTTATTTCAATTGCCTTTGACTTGATGAGTACCTTTACTTCACTTCTTGTACCGTATCCCATGTGAGACAGAAATTTATCTAATCGCATTTATTTCTCCTTAAAACCTAATTTTTTCGTAAAGCGCGTAATCTTCTCACCAAATAACTTTTGTGCTAAGCCAAGACGTAGAGTTATGTAGCCATAAAAAACTGCTCCGATACTAGCACATACCATGATGACCAATAATGCTTCCATTTTACTATCAATCACAAACAGGTTCTCTAAGCCTAGTTTGATAACGAATACTATTGTTAACATAAGTGCATTAACAATGAGTATAAGTATACTTCTTCTAATCACCATAGTGGATTTATAATGCAATGTTTTTCGAATCGCAAACATATTCAACCCTATTGCCACTAAATAGCCACAAGCTGTTGCCAATATAGCACCATCTGTTTCAAACGCTTTTATAAGCGGTGTGTTCAATAATAGCTTGGTAAGTATACCCAATAATAGATTTAAAATAATTAGTTTTTGACGATCTATCCCCTGCAAAATTGCAGTTGTTACTGGATATAAAGCAAATAATATTGCTACAGGTGCATAATGTGCAAGAACTGTAGAACCTGTTTTGCTTGTCTCATAAAACAAGTGATAAAAATCACCTGACAATACTGCAATTCCCATTGCTGCTGGAACTGTTAGAAATAATAATATTTGAAATGATTGGTCTAATGATTTTCTTACTTGAACAAAATCTTGTTTCGCATAATAACTCGTGATAAAAGGTATTAAAGCCATACTAAATCCGGTAGCTAGCATGACCGGAATCATCACTAATTTATGAGTTGAATAGTTTAACATCCCTAACAAAGTATTAGATATATCTCCGCTTATTCCGATGCTAGACATCGCTCTATTAAAAGTAATCATATCGATAAATTGAAATAGCGGATTAATCACTCCGACTAATGCAAATGGTACCGTATAAATTAATATTTCTTTGTATATATTTTTGAGAGAAACATCTGACCTAGGACTGCCAGAATCATTTAACTTTAAATCAAATTCTGGCTTTAGCTTTTTCCAATACCAATAGAGAACACCCAGACTGGCCAATGCTCCTAAAAAGGCAGCAAATACCGCAAAGGAAATCGCGGTCTTCTCCGTTCCGTTTAATATGTATACAACAAAGAATCCTCCAGCTAACACGAACAAAATACGTACTATTTGCTCCCAAAGCTGAGAAACCGCCGTTGGTGTCATATGCTGATAGCCTTGGAAGAAACCTCTTATTAAACTCATAAGCGGTACAACGATTACTGCGAAGCTGACATATTTAATCACACTAGCTACATCATTAAGAGAAAAAGCTGCTTCATCATCCTTAATGATCATATGTGCAATAGGATCCGCTAAGAAAAAAAGAATAAGGAATCCTAAGAAACCAGTGATACTCATTAATAACATACTGGATTTCATTAGCTTCCTTCCTGTAGCATAATCTCCAAGAGCATTATATTTGGAAACAAACTTTGAAACTGCAACTGGTACTCCTGAAACAGCTATTGCCAGCATGATTGAATAAGGAGTATAAGCGTATTGATAAAGCGCAATGTATTCCTCGCCAATAATTTGATAAAAAGGAATTACATAAAGAACTCCTAAAATTCTAGATAACAAGAGACCGACCGTTAAGATCATTGTCCCTTTTAATAAATTCGATGCCATCAAACCCGCCCAATCCTTTAAAATGTCTATATTACAGTTTACAACTGTCTCATCAAAACTACAATCATGTATAATAAAGAAAAAATGAAAGTGTGAATTTACTATGTATGACGTAATTATTATCGGTGGGGGTCCCTCAGGACTTATGGCCGCTGCCGCAGCTGGCGCTGAAAACAAAAAGGTTTTATTGATTGAAAAAGGGAATAAGCTAGGGAAAAAGCTTGCTATATCTGGTGGAGGTCGATGCAACGTCACGAATAGACTTCCTCAGGAGGAAATCGTAAAAAACATACCAGGAAATGGTCGATTTCTATTCAGCCCATTCTCCGTCTTTAACAATGAAGATATTATTGCCTTTTTTGAGAACTTAGGTGTTCCGTTAAAAGAGGAAGACCATGGTAGAATGTTCCCTGTTTCCAACAAGGCAATGGATGTCGTGAACGCTCTTCTTGACGAATTAAAAAGATTAAAAGTAGATATAAAGCTAAATGCTCCCGTTTCTAAACTGTTAATGAATGAAGAAAAAGTTATTGGAATTAGATTGGCGACTGGCGAAGAAATAACTGCTGGAGCTATAGTTGTTGCTGTCGGTGGAAAGGCCGTTCCTCAAACAGGCTCAACCGGAGATGGCTACCCTTGGGCTGAAAAAGCTGGGCATACGGTAACCGATTTATATCCAACAGAGGTTCCTTTATTATCTAGTGAGGCATTCATAAAGTCTAAGGAGCTTCAAGGGCTAGCACTTAGAGATGTAGCTGTTTCAGTTCTAAATAAAAAAGGAAAAGCAATCATCACACATCAAATGGACATGCTCTTTACACATTTTGGCTTAAGTGGTCCTGCTATTTTACGTTGTAGCCAGTTCGTTGTAAAAGAAATTAAGAAAAATGGCGGACCAGTTTCTGTAAGAATTGATAGCCTACCTGAAATAAATGAAGAAGAAACTTTCCAAAAGCTCCTCTCTTCTATTAAGGAAGATCCTAAGAAAGCTGTTAAAAATGTATGGAAAGGACTAGTTCCAGAAAGATGGCTTTTGTTTTTGTTGGAACAAGCAAAAATACAAGAAAGTGAAGATGGCCAAAACCTATCCCACGAGAAAATCAGATCCCTCGCCCATCTATTAAAGCAGTTTGTTGTTAAGGTACATGGTACTCAGCCCCTTGAAAAAGCCTTTGTCACTGGTGGCGGCGTTTCTATTAAAGAGATTGAGCCAAAGACAATGGCATCGAAGAAAAAAGCTGGCCTATACTTTTGTGGGGAAATATTAGACATACACGGCTATACAGGTGGCTATAACATTACCTCCGCTCTTGTCACTGGAAAACTAGCTGGCATGAGTGCAGCAAAAAGTATTTTAGATTAAATGGATAAAATTTGGAATATTTTATACGAATCCATTGAATTTTGAAACTATTTATAATACAATGGTCTTTAATGAGCGATGACGAAGAGTAGTAATCATATGTGATGCATTAGAGAGCTGACGGTTGGTGCAAGTCAGTGCATAGCATATGATGAATGGGCTTCTGAGTTCCAAGGCCGAAATGATAGTAGGCCTTGGCGTTTGTCTACGTTACAGGACTAGCAGCTATGAGCTGCAAACAAGTGGATTACAATAGTAATCAATGAAGGTGGCACCACGGCTCTCCGTCCTTTTTGGATGGAGGGCCTTTTTGTATTCTTTTTTAGATGAGCCGAGTCGAGAAAGAGGAGAGTGTAGAAAATGACAGTTGAGACGAGAAGCTATGAAATGAAAGAAATCCAAGGGGATATGATGACTCCTATCTCCATTTATCACTCCTTACGTGGAATGAAAAAAATGCTATTTGAATCCTCTGCAAAGCACGAGGAAAGCGGACGCTATTCTTTTATAGTGCTAAACCCTGTAGCAGAAATTAAAGGCAATCAGTTTAATTATGTATTTACAGACGAACAAGGAAACAAAGAAGTTGGTCATGAACCCATTATGGATAAACTTAAAACCATTCTTCCTGAACACAATGAACAATATCCCTTTTCTTTTTTTGGTGGAATGCTGGGTTATTTTGGATATGAAACAGCATTTTATAACGAACGAATCGGAGAGTATCTTCCCGATGATTTAAATATGCCTGATATACATGTGTTATTTTACGATACCTTTCTTATTTATGATCATTTAAAACAAAAGGTGACAATCGCAGCTATTGATTTATTTTTAAGTGGGCGTTCTCCCGAGCATATGAAAAAGGATATTGAAATAATTTATGAAGACCTCCAAGCGGGTTCTCCACAGCAAGGAGAGTTAGGAGCTAGCCTATCATTTAAGCCAGCGATAAAAGAAGATGACTTTAAAGAAATGGTGGAGAAAGCAAAGCAACATATTGTAAAAGGAGATATATTCCAAGTGGTAATCTCACAGCGCTTCTCCTCTCCTTTTAAAGGAAATCCATTCTCTCTTTATCGGCAACTGAGAACTTCTAATCCATCACCTTATATGTTTTACATGGATTTCGAAGATTATATCGTTTTAGGTACTTCTCCTGAGAGTCTAGTAAAGGTAAAGAATGGATTTGTCACTACTAATCCAATTGCAGGAACAAAGCCACGAGGGAAAACCTCAGAAGAAGATAAGCAAATTGCTGCCAGTTTATTAATAGATGAAAAAGAAGTAGCAGAGCATCGAATGCTTGTTGACTTAGGAAGAAATGACATAGGCAAAATTTCTGAAATTGGTACCGTTCAGGTAAATAAATATATGCAAATAGAATTGTACAAGTATGTCATGCATATAGTTTCAGAGGTAACAGGACGTTTAACAAAAGATATTCACGCATTAGATGTATTGGCAACATGCTTACCAGCGGGCACTGTTTCCGGAGCACCAAAAATTCGAGCTATGCAAATTATAAACGAATTGGAGCCTATGAAACGCGGGGTTTATGCTGGTGCAGTAGGTTATATTTCAGTATCAGGAGATATGGATCTCGCTCTCGCAATTAGAACAATGGTTGTAAAAGATAATGAGGCATTTGTGCAGGCTGGTGCGGGTATTGTTTATGATTCCATTCCTAAAAATGAATATGAGGAAACGTTAAACAAGGCAAAAGCACTTTTGGAGGTGCACAGATGATACTCCTAATAGATAATTATGATTCCTTTACGTATAATCTCTATCAGCAATTAGGTATTCTTGGTAAGGATGTTAAGATTGTTAGAAATGATGCTATTACCATTGAAGCTATAGATAAGCTTTGCCCGGAAGCAATTGTCATCTCCCCTGGACCAGGTAATCCGCTTGAAGCAGGTATTTCTGTTGAAGTTATTCAAGCATTCTATAAGAAATACCCTATCCTTGGAATTTGTCTTGGTCACCAATCGATTGGTGCTGCTTTTGGTGCCAATGTCGTGCAGGCTAAAACAATTATGCACGGCAAGCTATCTACAATACATCATACACAAAATGAATTGTTCCACGGGTTTGAAGGCCCTATATCCGTCATGCGTTATCACTCTCTTGTCATTGAAGAGGATAGTTTACAAGATTGTTTCGAGGTTCTCGCAAGAGCTGATGATGATCATGAAATTATGGCAATAAAGCACAGGGACTATCCACTTTATGGACTTCAGTTTCACCCTGAGTCTATTGGAACAGAGCATGGTACTATGCTTATGAAAGTATTTGTAGATACGTTGAATTAACCTTTGAAAGGAGAGTTTGATGGTAGCTGCTCTTGGTATTATTTTAGTTCATATTGTTGGTTTGCTTTTGTTAAAGTTCATGTTTCCAAAAGAAGATATTGCTTCATGAAAAGTGCAAATGGTTTGCAGGAAAGTTTAATTAATAGGTTGCAGATTTTCGCTTTCGGCGGTCGCTTTCCGTGGGGTGAGCGATAAGCCATCACCGTCGCTTACGCGTCGTTTGTGATGGCTTATCAGTCTCACTCATCCCACAGGAGTCGCCGCCTGTCGCTGCAATCATGTGGGGTGTAGTAGTGAGAAAGTGGACGACTTTTCAATGGATGAAAGTGTTGTGGTGAACATGAAATTTTGAAGATTTGCGAGAACCTTGCGGTGATGAGTAATAACCTTGCACAGATGAAGTGGAACATTGCAGTGATGGAGCAAAACCTTGCACAAAACGCTTGAAATGTTGCGCAGACGACGTTAAGAGTTGCACAAACAGATAAAAGGCTTTGTCGGAAAGTAACAAGCCATCATCCCTTTTTTGCTGCTCTTCCTGTTTTGTCTCAATCATCTCTCAGTTCTCATCATGCTTGTGTTTTTCTAAAAAATAAAGCTGCTTAACTCTCATAAGAGACTAAGCAGCTTTATTATTTATTAAATAACGATGTTTACCATTTTACCAGGGATTGCAATGATTTTTTTGACTTCGTTGCCTTCAATCCATTGTTGAACCTGTTCAGAAGCTAATGCCAATGCTTCTAGCTCATCTTTTGTTGCGTCTTTAGAAACGACAAGTTTTGCACGAACTTTCCCTTTGATCTGTACTGGAATTTCAACCTCGTTGTCCACAAGCTTGGATTCATCGAATGTTGGCCAAGATTCATAAGCGATAGAATTATCATGGCCTAAAATGCTCCAAAGCTCCTCTGAGATATGAGGAACAATAGGAGAAATAAGCTTCACGAAGCCCTCTACATATTCCTTAGAAATTTTCTCAGCTTTATATCCTTCATTAATAAATACCATCATTTGAGAGATAGCCGTGTTATAGTGCATTGCCTCGTAATCCTCTGTTACCTTCTTAACCGTTTGGTGGTACGCTTTTTCCATATTGTCAGATGATGTGTCGCTAACTTTCGGGCTTAGAGTGCCCTCTTCTGTTACGAATAATCTCCAAATACGATCCAAGAATCTACGAGAGCCGTCTAGACCATTCGTTGACCATGGTTTAGAAGAATCTAGAGGTCCCATGAACATTTCATATAAACGAAGTGAATCAGCTCCGTGGCTCTTCACGATATCATCAGGATTAACTACATTCCCTTTAGATTTAGACATTTTCTCGTGATTTTCACCTAAGATCATTCCTTGGTTAAATAATTTTTGGAATGGCTCTTTCGTTGTAACAACACCGATATCATATAGGAATTTATGCCAGAAACGTGCATATAGCAAGTGAAGTACAGCATGCTCTGCCCCACCTACGTAAAGATCTACTGGCAACCAGCGTTTTACTAGCTCTGGATCAATTAGTGCTTCATCATTATGTGGATCGATGTAGCGTATATAATACCAGCAGCTTCCTGCCCACTGAGGCATTGTATTTGTTTCACGACGTCCTTTTTTACCAGTCACTGGGTCCACTACATTTACCCATTCCTCAATATTAGCTAATGGAGATTCACCTGTACCACTTGGCTTGATGTCAGTAGTAACAGGTAGCATAAGTGGAAGCTCTGATTCATCTACAGGTGTTGAAGTTCCATCTTCCCAATGGATAATCGGAATTGGTTCTCCCCAATAACGCTGACGACTGAACAACCAGTCACGTAAACGATAAGTAATTTTCTTCTCGCCTTTTCCATTCGCTTCAAACCATTCAATTGCTTTAGCGATTGCTTCTTCTTTGTTAAGACCATTTAAGAAATCCGAATTAACAAGTATGCCATCCTCTGTGTAAGCAGCTTCTTCAATGCTTCCACCCGAAACAACTTCTACAATCGGAAGATCGAATTGCTTAGCAAACTCATAGTCACGCTCATCATGTGCAGGAACTGCCATGATAGCACCTGTTCCATATGTTGCTAAAACATAGTCTGCGATCCAGATTGGCATTTTTTCACCACTAACTGGATTGATGGCATAGGCTCCTGTAAATACTCCAGTTTTATGTTTGGCAAGATCTGTACGCTCTAAATCACTTTTCAATTTTACTTGATCTTTATAAGCTTGAACTGCTTCCTGCTGCTCTGGAGTTGTAATAGCATCCACTAATTTATGCTCTGGTGCCAATACTGCATATGTTGCGCCAAAAATAGTATCTGGACGAGTCGTAAATGCTTGGAAGGATTCCTTTGTTCCTGCAACTTCAAACGTTAGCTCTGCTCCTTCAGAACGGCCAATCCAGTTACGTTGCATTTCTTTCAAGCTCTCTGGCCAATCTAAATCATCTAAATCCTCCAACAATCTATCTGCATAAGCCGTAATGCGAAGAACCCATTGACGCATTGGTCTACGCTCTACTGGATGCCCACCACGTTCCGATAAGCCATCAATTACCTCTTCATTCGCTAGAACTGTACCTAATGCTGGACACCAGTTTACTGGCACTTCATCCACGTAAGCTAAGCCCTTTTTATAAAGCTGGATGAAGATCCATTGTGTCCATTTGTAATAGGAAGGATCGGTTGTATTGATTTCTCTATCCCAATCATAAGAAAAGCCAAGATCCATCATTTGACGTTTAAACGTCGCAATATTTTTTGCAGTAAATTCTGCAGGATCATTACCTGTATCAATTGCATACTGCTCTGCAGGAAGACCGAATGCATCCCATCCCATTGGGTGAAGTACATTGTAGCCTTGTTTACGTTTAAATGCACTTAGAATATCTGTTGCAATATATCCAAGTGGATGTCCCACGTGTAGACCTACTCCTGATGGATATGGGAACATATCTAATGCATAAAATTTTGGTTTGGAAGGATCATCAATCATTTTATATGTCTTGTTTTCTTTCCAATAACTTTGCCACTTTTGCTCAATTGCTTCATGATTAAAGCTCATCTTTCTTCCTCCTTCAGTTAATGGCGCTTTCTAACTATCATTGGTTTAAAATCCCAAAAGATAACAGCGCCAAATAAAAAAACTCGCCCCTTAAAAAAACTAAGGGACGAGAGATATACTCACGCGGTACCACCCAAATTAGTGAAAAAATTATCACTCAACTTGTTTCCTTAACGCGGAAAACGGTATAAGCTACTAATCGTTCACTTATACAGACTCAAAGGCGAGTTCAATAATTCGTTACACTAACTTGCACCAGATGTTAGCTCTCTTCAGAAACGAGTGTTATTTACTATTCCTTTTCTTAGTCGATTGTTATTCAATGTAATGCATTTATTCTAATGGATATTGAAGGAAAACACAAGATGTACTCTCATCAAAAATTTTATAATATGAGATATTAAATCGCTACATTCTCTTTTACATCTTTGATGATTAAACCAGCTTCAGTAGCATCGATAATATCTTGTACAGAATACCCTTCAAATACTTCTTTTAACTCTAGGCCATCTTCAGTTACTTCAATCATTGCCCGTTCTGTTATTATTTTATTCACAACTGCCTTACCAGTTAGAGGCAAGGCACATTCTTTTTTAATCTTTGCGGAGCCGTCCTTCGCACAATGGTCCATAATAACAATTATTTTCTTGGCACCATGTACAAGATCCATCGCTCCTCCCATTCCTTTAATCATCTTACCTGGGATCATCCAGTTAGCTAAATCTCCCTTTTCGGATACCTCCATTGCCCCTAAAATAGCAACATCTACATGTCCTCCGCGTATCATCGCAAAGGATTCAGCACTTGAGAAGAAGGATGACCCTGGTATTGTAGTAACTGTTTCCTTACCAGCATTGATAAGGTCTGGATCCACTTCTTGCTCCGTTGGATATGGCCCTATGCCTAAAAGTCCATTCTCTGATTGAAGCACCACTGTCTTATCTGGAGATATAAAGTTGGCAACCAAGGTAGGAATTCCAATCCCTAGATTTACATAGTTCCCATTTTCAATTTCTTTTTCTGCTCTTCTCGCAATTTTTTCACGTGTATTCATCCGAATCTCCCCCTTATGAACGTGTCGTTAGACGTTCGATTCTTTTTTCCTGCTCTGCTTGGAACAGACCTTGGACATAAATACTTGGTGTATGTATTTGGGCTGGATCTAAATCGCCTGTCTCTACGATTTCCTCTACTTCTGCTATCGTCACCAAACCAGCAGCAGCCATCATTGGATTGAAGTTTTGAGCTGTTTTGTTGTATATTAGGTTACCAAACTTATCTGCCTTAGCCGCCCGAATCAAGGCATAATCTGCTCTAAGGGCTTCTTCAAGAACATATTCCTTACCGTCATAAATACGTACCTCTTTACCCTCTGCAACTACTGTACCTACACCTGCTGGAGTAAAAAATGCAGGAATTCCTGCCCCTCCGGCACGAATTTTTTCCGCTAAAGTACCTTGTGGAGTGAGCTCAACTTCAATCTCTCCTGAAATTACTTGTCTTTCAAACTCTTTATTTTCACCTACATAGGAGCCTATCATTTTTTTAATCTGTTTATTTTTTAGTAAAAGGCCTAGGCCCCAGTCATCTACGCCACAGTTATTGGAAATTACGGTTAAATCCTTTACCCCTTTATCAACTAACGCTAAAATTAGCTGCTCTGGAATACCTACTAATCCAAATCCGCCTACCATTAACGTCATGCCGTCTTCAATACCTGCGACAGCTTCTTTTGCTGAACTATAAATCGGTTTCATATCCCTATCCCCTTTCAAAAAATACAGCCTACCCTATTATATTCTCAAATATCGGACTACTCCGCAAACCTTTTTGATTATTTACGGTATATATTCATCTCGAGACAGTATATCAAATCTTAAAAATGCTTCTTTTGGTAACAAAATTCTTATTACATTTTTTTAGAATAAAAAAAAGAACAAATTCCACATGGAGAATTTGTTCTTTAATCGGATTAAATTATATTAAATAAATCTATTATTTTTCGTTGTCAGCTTTTTCTTTTACATCCTTATTATAATTATATTGAGAAGGATTAACCTTAGTAAAGCCTGCCGGTGTATAAAATCTCAATAAGTCACCATTTACAACTTTATCAGATAAATGCAACCTGTTTTCTACTCTTTTCTTATACTCATTCGCTTTTTGAATTTGATTATCATCAACTAGTGGCAAACCAGTTGTTGCATCATAGAATTTTTCATCAATTGAATAGATAGTAGGGCTGACATAATCACCATTTCTGAAAGGTACAATATCATTATGTTCTTTTGATAATATGTCTGTACCAAATTGAACATAATCTTGTGAATCAATTCCAAGTAAGTGTAATAAGGTTGGAAGAAGGTCTATTTGCCCTCCGTAAGTATGATTGACTCCACCTTGCATCTCAGGAACGTGAATAATTAAAGGTACCCGTTGTAAATTAGTACTTTCGTAAGGAGTAATTTCTTTTCCA
This sequence comes from Psychrobacillus sp. FSL K6-2843, assembly GCF_038626375.1. Lineage (NCBI taxonomy): Bacteria > Bacillati > Bacillota > Bacilli > Caryophanales > Bacillaceae > Psychrobacillus > Psychrobacillus sp. FSL K6-2843. The sequence goes on from NZ_CP152021.1 coordinate 2,812,984, forward strand.
ATGATTTGTTCCATGGCTTTATTATGATTTTCAGAAATACCATAATGATCACCATAAAAAACAAGCATACTGTTATCATATAAGCCGGAGTTTTGTAATTCACCAATGAACTGTTCAATTGCTTCATCAGCATAACGAGCAGTTTGGAAATAATCATCTACACTTGCATCACCAGTATCTGCTTTATCAATTGTTGTTAAGTTTTGATTCATTTTATATGGATAATGGTTCCCAACCGTAATAAATTTAGCATAGAAAGGTTGAGGTAAAGTTTTTACATATTCTAATGATTGTTCAAAGAATGGCTTGTCCAATAATCCATATTCAGCCATATCTTCTTTAGAAGTAGTGTCATAATAATTGGCATCAAAGAAATGCTCATAGCCGAATGATTTATAAATCTCATTACGATTCCAGAAAGTGCCGTTATTGCCGTGGAATACAGCAGATGTATAACCATCTTTTTTTAAAATCGCGGGAGCTGATTGATAAGTATTCTGACCTTTTGTAATAAATGCAGACCCTTGTGGTAAACCAAACAATGAGTTTTCAAGCATGAATTCAGCATCCGAAGTTTTGCCTTGCGCTGTTTCATGGAAGAAATTATCAAAGTATAGTGTATTCGGATCTTTTATTAATGAATTTAAGAATGGTGTAACTTCTTCACCGTTTAATTTATAATTCATTAAAAAGTTTTGGAATGACTCCAAATGGATATAGATGACGTTCATTTCTTTTGCAGCGCCGAAATATTCTGGATTAGGCTCCGCAGAGATAGATTTTGTATAGTTAATAACTTCTGTCATATCATCGCTATCAGCTAAAGCCCTCTGTGAAGATGCCTTTATAGTTTCAGTAGCGTCATAAATAGTATAGTTATACATTCCTAAATACTTAACAATATAGTTTCTATCAAAACCACGAGTTAATAACTGTGGACGATCATAGTTAGCTAATCCTAAATTTAATGCAAATATTCCTATTACAAAAGCAAGCCCAGCAATTGCTTTCTTATATCCAACTCTACTATTGTTTTTTTGTATTTTTTTAGACACACATAGATAAGCTAACAAAAATACATCGACAAAGAACATGATATCGTAGGGTTTTAATAAAGAAATAACACTGCCGCCTAAGTCTCCAAAATTCTGCGTTTGAGTAATCGTTGGTAATGTAATAAAGTCACTAAAAAATCTATAATAAACTACATTTGCATATAAAAGGAAGGACATTAAAGCATAAATAACAGCAAGTAATGTGTATCTTCCTCGACCTTTGAAAGCAAAAGAAAATCCAAGAAATAGCAAGGCAGAGCCAAGCGGATTTATAAATAAAAGGAATTGTTGAAGGAGTCCTTCTACTCCTAAGTTAAACTGAGTTACTTGCGTGATATATGTTTTAATCCATAACATGAAAACGGCTAAAATAAACAGACTACTAAACTTGTTTAAAAAGGCAGTCTTGTTTTTATTTAAAATTTCCATTTGATCACCTTCCTATAAGTCTAGTATTTCAAGATTTAAATTTAATAATATATTTAGGGGAAAATAATTTTAATATAATTTCTAAAGCTAATATAACCTACCTCTTTCTTCGACTTTTGTCAAGTAAAAAAACTACTGCATTTATCTTTGCATAGCCTTTAGATAGATACTTATCATTATGTATCGATACTTCTTTTCATGGTGCTGACTTTACATTTGAAGGCATTATAAAAATTAGATACTTAGTTGAAGACCCACATTTAAATTGGCATTAATTAACAAAAACCTCTTACTCCATTTTAAAGTCCATTGGAGTAAAAGGTTTTGATTTTTGGGGTAATATATTTAACAAGCCGAATAATAGAGATTTATCAACTATAGTTGAACAAGAAAAAAGAGCTGCTTATGTCAAAATTTAAACTCTTAACGAGCCACGGAAGCCCCGTGCAGCATAATAAGAATCTGCTCCATTGTGGTACATAAATACAGTATCGTAGCGACGATCACAAAAGATGGCCCCACCGAATTTTCTAATATTATCAGGTGTTTGCACCCAGCTAGACGTTTTCAAATCGAATTCTCCAAGCTTCTGCAGTTCTCGGTATTGTTCCTCCGTTAAAAGCTCAATACCCATATCAGTTGCCATATCAAGAACGCTATTCTCTGGTTTGTGTTTTTTCCTTGACTCAAGTGCTTCACGGTCATAACAAACGCTTCTGCGACCCTTAGGAGTTTCCGCTGAACAATCATAAAAAATGAATTCGGCTGTCGTTTTATCATATCCAACAACATCAGGTTCACCGCCAGTTATTTCCATTTCATGGAGCGACCACAGTTTATCAGTGTTAGCTTCAAGCTTAGCTTGCACTTTAACCCAATCAAGTCCCATATGGCGGTTCATATTTTTCTCAAAACGGTCTTTCAAAGTTTCAAATAGTTCCTCACGTTGCTCTGGTGAATACTCCTTACTTGTCATATAAGCTTCCTCCTATATTGTTTTTATTCAAATTTGTTTTTGTGTTAATAAATGTACTAACATTAGTAACTCCTGCTTCTATATAACTTCTGACTAAATTCCATTCGTTCTTGTTATTTTTTTGGAACGTTTGAAAGAACAAATTTGCTGTGTCTAATTTCTTACCTTGAATAACCAAAGTAGCAGATAAAATAGCCATAGTTTCGTCATCTCTTAAAGGAAGAACTGTAATTACATTTATCATCCACTCTGCATTATTTTCTTTTGCAAATTTAAAACCTTGTTCCCATCCATTTAATGATTCTTCATAACCAAAGTCAACTATATTTCCATCTGTTATTTCTCTAGCTTTATACTCTTGTGATATTGAGTTTTTCATGCCTGTTAAAGATGAATTTCTCCAAACATCCAAATAAGAATCTAAAAACATTGAAAATGAACTGGGCATTGAGGTCCCTCCTTAATATTGTTTGTAATTACAATTCTATATAAGAAGGAACATACCTTTATTTTAACCTGAACTGTTATTAGAAACATAATAAGTTATTGAAGTGTCCAAATTTATTCATCATCAAAGTCATCCTCGATCTTTTTTTCTGAAATTAAAATAATAAATTCTTTCAAATTAGAGGCATATTCTTCAAGTTCTGCGTCTTCGTGATACCATATATAAATCTCATTCTCCATTCTTCCATTATTAATTTTAAAACATAATTTATCTCCCGAATCATCATCACCAATTGCTATAAGCTCTTTTGAGATATCTTCTTTGACCTCAGTGTTTTGTCTAACAATATCATCCCAAGTCTTTTTAGGATTTCTCTGGTCTTTGATAGGAAAAAGTGTCCATTCACCTACTTCTGCATTATTGATTAACTTGAAAAGTTCCTTATATTGTCCTGGGAAGACTGCACCTAGCTTATCTTCCGTTTCCTTTATGTCTGATTCATTAACGCCGGTTTTCCTTGTATGTATTAGTCCTATTACATCTTTCATTAAATAACCTTCCTGTCGTTTTTAATATTTTTCCTTCTATAACTTCACCTATTTATTTTGTTGAAGAAAAAACAACTCAGTCACTTTGAATTTCAAAGCAAAAATATCCAAATGGCAAATGCTTTTCTTTTAATTTCATTTCAGATTTTGCTATTTTCATCATCTTGAGTAGAATTTCTCTTAAAGAGTCCTTATATACTTTAAGTGCCTTTTGATATGAAACAATATCGTTATGTTTACATAATGGATAAAGTATGGCACCTAGATTGATATCATTAAGTACTCTAGGGGTATCTACTGAATCTAGACAATCTAAGATGTGCATCTCTTGGTCCTTTTCATCAAACCAATCTCTGCATTCTATATAAAACATATATTCCTCAAATTCTATTTGGTGATTCAGTTCTTCATTGATATAAAATGGTGTAACTCTAAGACAATTAGTTGTTGAATTACAACTAATAATTTCTTCAAGGATACCTTTTAAATCTGTAATGGTCGGGTAATATCTATATTTCCCCTTATAGTAAGCTGTATTATTGTATATTATTCCATTAATCTTCCCGCTTTTTTTCTTCAACACAATTCACCACTTCCCTGTTTCCCGAGCTAACTTCTTATATTTTGCTTCCTTTAGTTTAACAAGAAAAAAGAGCTGCCTATGCAGCTCATTGATTTGTCAAATGTTTCCCGAGAGAATAGTATGATTATTTATGTTGTTCAACTATTAAATCTATTCCATCTCAAACAGTTTTTGTTCTATCAAATTTAATATTGCAAGTATATAGCTATTATCCTCTTCCAATTTATAATAGAATTTATCATTTTATCATAAGTCACGGGATACCCTTGAAATACAACATATAAATTCTGAGTATCCTTATTTATATTAAATACATCCCAGGAAAATCATTTTAACAATTTGATTAATGCTAGAATTTTTTCATCGTCACCTGGGTCTACGTACACTAGCTTTGTATTTTCAATAATATTGGTGTAGAATTTTTCACCGGCAGGGTAACTGCCATCCCAACGTAATGGAACGTTATAAACATTAATCGTCCCATCCCCATTACCACTATATGTTACTGATCCGTCTACTAACCGAGAACCTGCTAATTGGATGACATCTTCTGGATAGCTAGCACTTGTATCGTCATTAGGATTTATTAGAGTACCAGCAGGAATATGTTGAACATATAAACCATCTATCTCTTGATTGGCACCTAGCTTCAGCCAGACTCGAGCGTATTCAATTTGCTCACTAGAATACGGAGATAGTATTTCTTTATCTCCCTTAGATCCTTCATTTGAATCACTACTGCTATTAGTACTATCTGAATTATTTTTTACCGTTTCTTTTGTAGATGTATCATTTACACCATCAGCGGTCTCCTTTAAAATACTTTTTTCTGTTTCTTTTGTTGATTCTAAAGCAGAATTTTTTTCTGAAGAATCATTTATGTATTCTTCATTAGTGTTGTTAGAGCATCCTACTAGCATACATAAAGAAATATTAAAATAAAGGATCTTAGTTATTTTTTTCATTCGACAACGTATTCCTTTCATTAGTGTAAAATCAGTTAAAGGTTTGATAACATCTTAGAATTTAAAGCAATTGATTTATTAGTTGTCCTGTTGTAAGTATAGTAGCGAACTCTTCATTTAAAGTAGCTAGTGAAGTATTATGTATAGTCTCGGCATCATAGTAATTATCATTTTGGTCTTTCATACCAAACGCTGCTGTCGCATCAGATATAAGGTATGTATTAAAACCTAGATTCCCACTCATTCTTGTAGTCGTAGATACACAATGCGGCGTAGTTAAACCTGTTATTATTAATGTTGTTATATGATTTAATTTCAAGAACTCTTCCAAATTTGTACCAATAAAACTACTATTAACTTTCTTTGTTATAATTACTTCCTCTTCAATGGGTTCAACTAACTCTTTTATAGCAAATCCCTCATTCATTGGATGAAATACAGAACTAGGGTTATCCGACATATGTTTAATATGCACTACTTGCCACCCTTTCTCTCTCCACAACGTTAGAATTCTACTAATGTTTTCTTCTGCATTTAAATTATTTCTCTCTCCCCATTTTTTATCATTAAAAGCTTTTTGTACATCTATCACTATTAACGCTTTATTTTCTTTATCTAACATAATTCCTCCTAAAATTTTGAATTTATCATTTATTTCATTTTATGTGCCTATTCTATTAAGTTCAACTGGAATCGTTATTTTTCAACATTGATCGCTTCTAATTTCATAATGGCACCAAAATACTGTGAAGCCGTAGTTAACGTAATAAACGCAATAAGCTCACTAATCTCTGCATCTGAAAGAGTTTCTTTCAAAACTTTAAATTGAGCATCTGAAATATTCTCTTTTTGTTTTATAAATACCTCCACAAATCCAACAGCAATGGATGTTTTATCATCAAATAAATGCGGTTCAGGTTTTCCCTTTACTTTGCAATACTCACAACCATTACTTTGTGCTAAAGTTCTCCTTACTTGTTCTTTTAATTGAGATGATAAATGCCCATCTTTTTCTAAAATTTCGCCTAATTGATTCCACCCGTTCAATACATCTTTGTTATGCCCTAAAAGTTTTTGAAAAGGGGTCTCCCCGAAATCTGACTGATTAATTCTTGCCATAATTATTACCTCCTTCTAGTATTTATCATACCGAATAATTCTATTGTTTTACATTAAATGTGATATCATTTTAAAGATATTACTTTAAAAAATTAACGTAAAAGGAGAATTTACTTTAAAAATGAAAATAGATTCAACTGATAAGAAAATTATAGATGAATTAAGGCAAAATAGTCGATTATCGATGAGTGAACTAGGAAGAAGAATCAATTTATCTTCACCGTCTGTATCAGAACGGGTAAAACAAATGGAGTCATTTGGAATTATAAAGAGGTATACATTAGAAGTCGATTACGAGAAATTAGGGCTCCCAATCCAATGTATTATAGAAGCAACAGTTAAAAATGGAGATTATAATTCTTTTAAAACATATATTGAAGGTCTTCCAAATGTGGAATTTTGTTACCGAATAGCAGGAAATGCTTGTTATATGCTTAAGATGCAATTCGAGACTTTTTCGAAAGCAGAGGAATTTATAGAAGATGTAAATCCTTACGCCCACACGGTAACACATTTCATTTTTTCTCAAGTCCAAACGAAATTACGAATGGATTCTTATTGATCTTTCCTATTACTTGGTTAACTATGCTGCGTTACGTTAAATGCAACATTACGACAGGGATTGCCGTATTGTGAATGTAAAAAGAGACCATCGAAAAATGATGGTCCTCTTTTTCCTTTATTAATATAGAAATGCTAAGTGATTGTCTACTTGGTAAGTGGACTTAAAAAATAGAACTTCAATATGGTAACTTAGTTTTTTTTAAAGCACACAACGTTTCTAATGTATCTGACATTAAATCCACTTTTCGTTCTATTTCATTTAATTCTTCTCTTACATTACTAATACAGTCCAATAAAACTTCATTTGGTATTTCCTTTTTAAATGATTTTATCAATTGGTATGCTTGCGCTTGTACTTCATAGTTTCCATTTATCAAATGATAAACTAGAGTTTCTATATGTGCTGAACAATCAAATGGTTCTAGAGCATATAATAGTGTTCCTCTATAACCAAGAGTTTTTGGATCATTAATAACATCTATTAACGGTTGAACCACGTCTTCATTCCCAGTATCACTTAAAGTTAAAGCAATGGAATTTCTTAATAATGCATTTTCTGTACTTCGTAAGTATCCAATAAGGAGAGGGATTGCTTGAATGTCCTTGCTTTTGCTAATTTCTTCTAAAATGATTTCTGTTTCATCAAACCTTTCATTTTCTATAGCCAATTTTAATGAATTATTGTACATAATACTTATCCAGACTCCTTATTCTTGTCGTTTACCCTAATTAAAATTAGATAATCCTGTTAATTGATTTAAATATTACGTCAATAACAATGTTCTTGATTTGGATCAAACGTTCGCGACATTCTCTCAGATAATGGATTACTGTTCGCAGTATGGACTCCGCCAGAGAAATCCATTATATTTATTTCATTTACTATCTTATCTTCTTTGTCTATATAAAAAGCTTTTTCTTTATGCCAACCCAAATCAATAATAAATTTTGATGGAGATGAAGTTAAGATATTTCCATGTTCAGGTACTATAAATAGCAAGGCATCGTCTTTAATTTCCAGCTCTTTCTCATTAGGTTGATTGAAATAAATGTTAATACATCCTTTGAAACCTTCAGGTAAATGATAAACGACGGTAGTATTATTGTTTGGTTTACTTAACCACCACACGAGGCCTACCATCAGAACTATACTAATTAAAATCCATAACTTCCTCGCCATATCACTACTCCAATCACTTACTTACAGTTTATGTAGTCGCTTTGATTAACTATTGTTCAATTTAGGCACACCCATTGGTTAAGTAAAAAGCTTCAAGTATTTTTGTTTTTTATTCTTTAAATGTTAACCCTTCTTCTTTTAATGAAGTTCTCATAATAGGTAATGAAGCTGGTCCAATGCCATGAATTTTTAAAATTTCTTTTTCAGTATAGCTTGATAGTTCTTGCAAAGTGTCAATTCCTTCGTGAACTAATGCATTTCTTGCGGGTGAACTGAGTTTAGAAAGGAACCCACTTTTAGGTTTATTCTTTTTATCACAGGTAGGGCAACTTTGACACTCACTAGTTTTGTAAAACTTATGTCCTTTTTCACAAACCCTTAAACTTTTTTCTACTGTCAAATTAATCCCTCCACACAAAGTCTGCAACTAATTTTATCGATTGCTCAGATGTTTTTTATCAATGCCCCATCCGAACAATCGCAAGGATGGTAGATAATAATTCTCCTTTCTAAATTAGTTATATTAGTGTTTTGGTCATTATAAAGTCTATTTGTTCCTCGTCCCCCATATAAAAGGAGTGAGCGCCAGTTTGAATAAACCCCATTTTCTCATAAAAAGCTATAGCATTTTCATTTTTATCCCAAACGCCTAACCAGATTTTCTGTTTATTACTTTTCACCGCAATGTCCATGGCTTTATTAAAGAGATATTTACCAATTCCATGTTTTTGAAATTTGTTCTTTATATAAATCCTCTCTATTTCGAGTGATTCATCACCCATTTTTTCAGACTGAGCATCATTGGTATTGATCTTTAAGTATCCTGCAATTTCATTATTAAAATAAGCAAAAAAGAATTGCGAAGAAATATTTAAAATTTCTTTTTCTAATTGTTTTAAGTTAAATGCTCTTTCTAAATAGGAATTCATATTCTCAGGTGAATTTTGATGCTTAAATGTCTCATTAAATGTTTCATAACTAATTTTTTGAAGCACAGGTAAATCCTCAATAGTACACTTTTTTAAATTTATAGTCATTTCAATACGTCGCTCCTTTAATAATAAGTAAGAAGTTATGCCCTACAAATGTGTATTAGGAAAAAATATAAACAAAAATTGACCCATCGAACTTCGATAAGCCAATTCCATACATAATGTATTATTTTGATAATGCGATTTTTATATGGGCTAAGTGGTGCTCTTCATGCCAAGCTAATTTTGCTACTTTTGTTGCGGCTGTTATTTTACCATTTTCCTGGTGAGTAAAAGCTCGATCTAATTGCTCTTCAGTTAAACTATATCCTAAAGATACGATGCGCTCATTTATACCTTCTAGCATTTTAATAGAACTCTCTATAGGAAGCTTGGTATCCGGTTGAATAGCCCACTTTTCTTGATCAAAAGCTGGTACTGTTGGATTCTCGTCTGTTAAAGCTAGCTTCAAATGTTGATACATATTCAACTGAGAATCTGCAATATGATGCACAAGTTGACGAACTGTCCAGCTACCATCACGATATGTTTTGCTTAATTCCTCATCGCTTAAAGAGTCAACAGTTTCTCTTAAACGAATCGTATAAGTTTCGATTTTCTTTAGCCATTCTTGAATATTTTCTAATGTGACTTTTTTAGGAACCTGTAATTCTCCAATTGGGTATCTTGTATCCATTTTCAATCCCCTTCCCTCTTAGTTGTTTTACTCTTCATTATTACTTAAGTTATTTTACCATATTGTTAAATTTCCGTATCAATTGGCTATATATGTTCATTTTTATTCTCTGCTTGTTTTAAGGCAGGGAACTACCTTTTTAGTTCAGTAAGACCTGATTACGAGCCAGTAAGTATTGGATTAAAAAAATTTCTAATTCTGCGAAGCGAATCACAGTTAAAATCATTTTAAAAAAAGTTTATATAAAACAAATCCAACTATTAAAACAACAATCAATATTAATGTACAATTCCAACCCATACCACCTGTTATATCAGTATAATTTCCATTTTCACCTCGACTAAATCCATCTCTTAATGCACCGCCAGGATTTTTATTTAGTTCTAGTTGCCTTAACCTTTCTCTTTTTTCCTTTGGAGTTTCTTGTCTATTCTTCAAGCCAAACACCTCCTAGATTGCTGTATTATCTATTTTTTATGGTTCACCTTCTTTTACTAAACTGTTTCAATAGTTTAAGGGTAATAATTTATAATGGTGGGCTAAAAATAGAACATCGCAATGCTTTTCTATCTCAAAATACACATTCAATCTTGTTACTACTTTGGAAAAATTACTATTTTGCAGATACCCATTCATATTGAATATCTGGTAAATTTTCTTCGTTTTCATGACCTCTACTTATGATTTCAAACCCATTAGTTTCATAAAATCTTTGTGCCTTTTCATTTACTTCAAATGTGTACAAGATTAATTTCCCACTAGATTGTGCTTTTGCTTTATCTAGTAATGTCCGCCCTATACCGAATCCTTGATATTCTAGATGAATATATAATTGGTTTATTTCCCTATCATTATATGCAATCATTCCAACCACTTCTTCATCAATTAACGCTAATTCTATTTGAAACCGTTCAGGTAATATATTATTTAAAAAATATACATGATTTTCAAAGTCATGTATTTCTTTTTGACCAATAGCCTGTTCCTTACTATCTCGCCACATTTCCATTGTTTGTTCTGCATATTTGGAGTTATACGGAGTAATTCTGATTTTATGTTGCTTCATCCTACGCCTCCTCTTTTGATTTCAGACGAACATCCAAAAACTATAAACGATATTAAAATTAAAAATAGAAATAAACTGTAACAAGCACCTCCTTAATAATAATTGAATAAAATTTTTGTTATTATCTATTGCTATGTTTGACTCGCTTCCTTCACTTTTTTAAACGTATCCTTTGTAACTGGATTCTTCTTTAAATGACTTATGCGACTTGAGAGCTAAATAACCTTTTACATTCATACAGATGAGTTAATTTATTCAAATACGACCATTTTTCACACTGTCGATTGGAACAAAAATATCTCCTTCTTTTTTTATTAAAAAACCTAAGTCAACAAAATATTGAACTTAGGTTTAGGAATTATCTATTTACTTTTACTCATTTAAAGCTGCTTCTTTTTTTAAAGGTATATCGTAAAGTAAGCTAGTAATAATAGATATAATTATTAGACTAGCTAAGATTAGTATCATCGCCGGAGTTCCGTATGCCTCTACTAAAACCCCTCCTATAAATGGTCCAATCATCCGTCCAATTGTAGCCATACTGTTAACGATACCTTGATAGAATCCTTCTTTTCCTTTCGGAGCCAACTGGCTAGCTAACGTGGGAACAGCTGGCCAAACGAACATTTCACCAAAAGTGAGTATGACCATAGCAACTACAAACATCGTATAGTTTTCAGCAAATGCTACTACTACAAAAGAAATCATAAATATGACAAGCCCTAAGACCATTTGCGTTTTAATCTTGTGCTCTAATTTATTTATAATCGGCTTAATAAGTGGCTGAGCAAGTAAGATTAGTGCTCCATTAACTGTCCATAAGAGACTATATTGTTTTAAGGTGATCCCTAAATCTAGCACATAGGTTGAAATAGTCGAAGTCCATTGTACATATATGATCCATGTAAGCATATAACCAAAAGTTACAATCATCATTGCATAAATAGGAGCCATTTTTTTTATTTTCTTCTTTTCTCCTAAAACAGAAGCTTGATGATTAGAAACGATTGACATATTTTTATAAAATACGCCGGCAATCACTAAAAAGAAAACATACGCAAATAAATTTGCTACAAAAATATTGTTGATATTATTATCCGCTACAAGACCCGCTAAGGCAGGTCCAATTGCCACTCCTAAATTCTGGGCTAAATAGATAGAGTTGAATGCTCTTCTACCGCCCTCTGGCCAAACATTTCCTACCATTGCATACATACTAGGAAAGATAATCCCCCCACTAAATCCTAGTATAGCAACGAGCCAAATATATTCGGGCCAGTCATGCCATACAGTCAACGCTGCTAACGACAACATAGACAGGAGAATACCAAACATAATAGACTTATAGCCTCCTATGCGGTCAAACAAATACCCACCCAATAAATTACCTATTACTCCGGTCCCTGCGTTAAGCATTAATACTAAGCCTGCAGTGGTCAACGATTGACCTAAATAATCATGCATATAAATTGTATGTAAAGGCCATAAAAATGAATTTCCTGTCGTATTTATGAACATTCCTATTATTAAGAGCCATACTGCTTTTGGCATTTTAAATACCTCATTTCTTTAGACACTCAAAATATTGTAGCTGTTTTTAGTCACCACTTCAAGATAATTACATCTTTAAATCAAATATTCATGATAAAATAATCCTGTTAAGGAGTGAAGAATATGACTAATAACTTCCCTTTCCCTACAGATGGGAAAAGATACTATACGTGGAACCGATATTTGCGAGACATTTTTGATATGAAGATTTTTAAGGTTGCGCTTGATGCAGGCTTTGATTGTCCAAATCGTGATGGCACAGTAGCATACGGAGGATGCACATTTTGCAGTGTTGCAGGCAGCGGGGATTTTGCTGGTGATAAAGTAGACCCAATTCCGGTGCAATTTGAGAAAATTCGAGATAAGATGCATGAGAAATGGAAGCAAGGAAAATATATCGCTTATTTTCAGGCTTATACAAATACGCATGCACCTCTTCCTGTTTTAAAGGAGAAATTTGAAGCCGCATTAGCATTAGAAGGAGTAGTAGGAATTTCTATCGCCACTAGACCAGACTGTTTACCTGATGATGTAGTGGAATATTTGGCTGAGTTAAATGAACGTACATATCTGTGGGTTGAGCTCGGCTTACAAACTGTCCATGAAAGTACAGCAAAAATAGTAAATAGAGCTCATGATTATCCTAGTTATATAGAAGGAGTTTCCAAGTTAAGAAAACACGGGATCCGTATATGCACCCACATTATAAACGGCTTACCATTAGAAAATCGCGATATGATGATGGAAACAGCTAGAGAGGTAGCAAAGCTGGATGTCCAAGGTATTAAGATTCACCTTCTTCATCTATTAAAAGGAACTCCTATGGTGAAGCAATATGAAAAAGGGATGCTAGAGTTTATGGGTCGTGATGAATATATCCAGCTAGTAGCCGATCAATTAGAAATCCTCCCGCCAGAAATGATAATTCATCGTATTACTGGAGACGGGCCTATCGATTTAATGATTGGTCCTATGTGGAGTTCCAACAAATGGGAAGTGTTAAATGGAATTGATGCTGAGCTAGCTAGAAGAGAAAGTTATCAAGGAAAATTTTATACGAAAACTGGTGAATTAATATGAAGTTAAAAAGAATTCTTCCATATGCAAAAGAGCTTCTTCAAGGGATTGTAAAAGAAGGTGACACAGTTGTAGACGCAACTGCAGGGAATGGTTATGACACACTATTCCTTGCAAGCTTAGTTGGCACACAGGGTCATGTCTTCGCTTTTGATGTCCAAAAGGAAGCGATTGAATCGACCTCTGAGAAACTCAGCAATGCAGAACTAAGAGATCGTGTTTCTCTTATTTTAGATAGTCATGAGAACGTAGGAGAATATGTAAAGAATAAAATTTCTGCAGCAGTCTTCAATCTAGGATACCTGCCGGGAAGCAACCATGAAGTAGTAACTACAGGGAATTCTACTACTAAGGCTATTTCCTCCTTGTTAGACCTTTTGGAGGTCGGGGGTCTTATAGTATTAGTAGTTTATCATGGGCATGAGGGTGGTAAACAAGAAAAAGATGAACTCATTTCTTTTGTTCAACGACTTCCTCAATCTTTCGTTCATGTATTATGCTACCAATTTCTAAACCAAGAAAATGACCCTCCATTTATAATTGCCATTGAAAAAATGAAAGAAAGGTGAATATATGGATGAAGGATGGAGAGACTAACACAAAAAGGAGATTACCATGCCAAAAATTGCTTCTGTTAGTACATACAAACCTCCATACACCCTAGAACAATCGAACATAGAACAATTAACGAAAGAGCTTTTTCACGATAAAATCCCACAGCTCGAACGATTACTAAAAGTATTTGAAAATGGTGACATTAATACCCGAAATTTCTGTGTTCCTTTAGAGTGGCACAAAACCACCCATTCATTTGAAGAAAGAAATTCCACATATATCGATCTTACTACCAAATATAGCGTGGAAGTCATCCAAGCCTGTCTCCAAAACAGTTCTTTTTTAGAGAATAAAGTATCACCAGAAGAAATCGATGCCATTATTTTTGTAAGCAGTACTGGTATATCTACTCCGAGTATTGATGCTCGTGTGATGAATCATCTTCCCTTCTCAGATCGTCTTAAACGGATTCCATTATGGGGACTAGGATGTGCAGGCGGCGCAGCTGGAATAAGTAGAGCGTTCGATTATTGTAAAGCACATCCTTCTGACAAGGCTTTAGTAGTTTGTGTAGAGCTATGTAGCCTCACCTTCCAACCAAATGATTATTCAAAGAGTAATTTAGTCGGTGCTTCCTTGTTTGCAGACGGAGCAGCTTGTGTGTTAGTTTGCGGAGACGATGTTGATATAGCTACTAAAAGACCAGTACCTCATATTATCAAAACAGCATCCAAATGGATGCCCGACTCTGAGGATGTAATGGGCTGGGAAGTAAAAAACAGCGGTTTACACGTTGTATTCTCAAAGAGCATTCCAACAATTATCTCCAAATGGCTTGGTCCATTTATGCACGAATTCTTGAGTGAGGAAAATCTCACTAGTGAGGATATCATTAATTTCGTTGCTCATCCAGGTGGAAAAAAAGTTTTGAAAGCTTATGAGGATTCTCTTAGTCTGTCTGAAAACCAAACAGCTATTTCAAGAGAAGTATTAAAAAATAATGGGAATATGTCTTCACCAACCGTTCTCTATGTATTAGAGCAATTTATGCTTAAAGAAAATACTCCTAATAACTATGGCATGCTAGTCGCTTTAGGCCCAGGATTTTGTGGCGAAGCAGTGTTATTAAATTGGAGGAATTAGTATGTTGTTTTTCATAATCATTGCACTAGTTATTATTCAAAGGTTGGTGGAAGTAGTAATTGCTAAGAGGAACGAGAAACATATGCTGGCTCAAGGTGCATATGAAGTAGGAGCCTCTCACTATCCTTATATGCTAGCCTTGCATATTAGCTTTTTTCTCTTTTTGGTTGCGGAGGTCGTCTTTTTAAACCGAACAACTTCTCCCTTATTTCCTGTATTTTTTTTCGTATTCTTGTTAGTTCAAATTCTTCGCGTTTGGTGTTTAACTTCTCTCGGAAAGTTCTGGAATACAAAAATAATTGTTCTTCCTGGGGCAAATGTGGTTACTAAAGGACCATATCTTTACTTCAGACATCCGAATTATATTGTTGTTTGCACCGAGATATTATTATTGCCTCTAATGTTCCAGGCATACTTTACTGCATTAGCTTTCACATTGTTGAATTTGGCTATGCTGTCAGTCCGAATTCCATTGGAAGAAAAGGCTTTAATAGAAGCAACTGATTATAATGAAGCATTAAAAAAGAAGATATCGGCCTCCTAGGCGATATCTTCTTTTCTTGTATATATCATATTAAATAATGCTGACTCATGCTAGATTATTAAGCTTCTTTAGTCACTGCCTCTTCAACTGCTCGAGCAACTATATAATGTACCGCAGGGTCTAATGGATTTGGTATTAACTCTCCCGGTCTTGTATAATCGACTATTGCCTGAGCTGCTGCAATAAGCATTGGATACGTAATTTCTTTTGCCCCAGCATTTAAAGCACCCTTAAAAATACCTGGGAAGCCAATTACATTATTAACAGAGCGACCATCTGCTGCAAAGGCTGCTCCCGCTGCGATAGCAATAGATGGAAGGATTTCTGGATTAGGGTTGGAAAGTGCTAAAATAATTTGACCTTTTCGCACCATCTCAGGTTTAATCAATCCCTCGACACCTGTCGTAGCAACAATAATATCACAATTCTTCATCATCTCTTCTAATGAATCAATCGTTTTTCCTCCATAGTGAAGAAGACGCTCTTTAGCCGCTTCCTGACGGTCTAAGCCATACACTTCCTCCACACCGTAAGCCATTAACATACGACAAATAGCTAATCCCGCAGCTCCTAAGCCAATCTGACCAATTTTCGCATTTTTTATGTTTACCTCAGTAGCTCGGCAAGCAGAAAGTATAGCCGCTAAAGCCACTACAGCTGTGCCGTGCTGGTCGTCATGCATAACAGGTATTGGAAGCTCTGCTTTCAGTCTTTCTTCTATTTCAAAGCAATGCGGTGAACCGATATCTTCTAATAGAATTGCACCAAATCCTTGGTGAATATGCTTTATAGTTTCTACAATCTCATCGGGATCACTAGTATCTAATAGAATTGGTATTCCGCTCAATCCAACGAACTGATCTAATAGTACAGATTTCCCTTCCATTACTGGCATACCTGCCACGGAACCAATGTTGCCTAAACCCAAAATAGCGGTACCATCCGTTACAATAGCAACGGAGTTTCCGATGGAAGTGAAATATTGGGCCTTATCTGGTTCGTTAACAATTTCCATACATACACTTGCCACTCCAGGTGTATAGATTCTTTGCAAATCTCCTAATGAGCGGACATCATATCTGCTCTTCATTGCAATTTTCCCGCCTTCGTGGGCTTTTAACACATCATCACTGATAGCTTGGATTTTCACACCATTTCCAATTGCTTCAATGTTTTTTATAATTAGCTCGAAGTCTTTTTTAGACTTGCTCGTAACGGATATATCTCGAATAGTTGTCAATGCACCACTCTTTAAAGTAGTGATATCTCCTATATCTCCTTCTCCCATGCCTATGGCAGTCGCTACCTTAGCAAAGTTACCAGGTTTTGAAGGTGTTTCGACGATAATATTACGAATAATATGTTGGTTTTCCATATCTCTCTCCTAATCTCTTACTCTATTTTCAATTATATGATTATAACACAAAAAATCCCCATTTATAAAAATGAAGATTAATTGTTGCTCAATATGTTTGTTTGAAAAAAAGATGCATTTTAAACGATATAACCGATAGATCTCAGTACATTATTAATGAAGGAGTGAGAATATGTAAAAATTTCTTCTCTTTCTGGCTCTAAATACAGATCATGAAAACAATTCTTCCATTCCTTGAATTGATAATCCGATAGCTCCTGTTTTTTCAACCATGCTTTGGCTGCTGCTGTGTCCGTAATCTTATCTCTTTCTCCCGTCATTAATAAAACAGGGACATTAGGAATAGATTCGGGATATTGGCTTACAGTTTTCATCTCATTTTCAAGCTCTTTATACCAATCATGTGAAATAATCGTTCGATAATACGGATCGTTTACTAGATCTTGATAGGCGCTGTAGTTTCTAGTTAGTTCCTTTAGTTCAATGTCATGATTGATCTTCTGCTGCACAGAGATTTTAGCTAATGCCTTTGTCCACTTGGAAGGAAGTTTTTTTAACAAAAGCCACGGAGATGTTAAGATAACACCAGCATATTCCACCTCTATCTTATGTAACATCTTCATAACTAAGGTTGCTCCAAGCCCGTGTCCTACTATAAAAATAGGAAGGTCATATGAAACAGCAACCTGCAATGCTTGCTTTATGTAGTCTTTATAAAGATCAAAGGATTCATCGTGAATGGTCTTGGTTCTCACTAACTCCCCGTGACCTGGCAAATCTCCCATCACTATATGGCAATTTGAGCTTCGCAATTTTTCGATTAGCCAAGCATAACGTCTGTGATGCTCATAGGCACTATGAACAATAATTACAACCGCTTTAGCCTTTTCATCTGACTCCCACTTCCACATGTTCAACATACCTCATTTCTGTAACACTCTCTACGTCCTATTTATTTCTTTCTTTCGATTTGTTTGATAGGATTAATTATACTCTAGAAAAACAAAGGAGCGTGTCTATTTTGATTTATCCATACAAAGATAAGAAACCTTCGATTGATGCATCTGCCTATATTGCTGATTATGTCACAATCACAGGTGATGTTACAATCGGTCCAGAGACTACAATTTGGTTTAATACGGTAATAAGAGGGGACGTTGCCCCTACTATAATAGGAAGCAGAGTTAGTATTCAAGATTTAAGTTGCCTTCATCAAAGCCCAAATAATCCACTCATAATTGAAGATGAGGTAACTGTTGGCCATCAGGTTACATTACATAGCTGTACTATACGTAAAGGCGCATTAATAGGCATGGGGTCCATTATTTTAGATGGTGCAGAAATAGGCGAAGGAGCATTTATTGGAGCTGGTAGTCTTGTCCCTCAAGGGAAAAAAATCCCGCCTAATACTTTAGCATTCGGTAGTCCAGCTAAGATTATACGTGAATTGAATGACGAAGATAAAAAAGATGTCCAACGAATTATTCATGAATATGCTGAAAAAGGACAGTACTATAAATCCATCAAACCCTTATAGAAAGATCGAATTTAAAATAGAATAAATTAGAATTAAGAAACACCTAATTTTAAAATTTTTATAAATTTGACTCCGGTTATTTTTATACAATAATCCATTAAGAGTAAATAGATCCATTTATTTGGTCAGCCTATTTACCGTTAAGCTGTATAATTGTTTGAAAAAAACAAAAGGTATTAAGAGGCTAGCCTCTTAATACCTTCTTTCTTTAGGCGAGGCATTCCAATAGAAGGAAGTCTCTGAATTCTTAAATACCCGCTTTTTGCTTTAATTGCTCTGCCTTGTCGGTTTTTTCCCATGGAGCATCGATGTCAGTACGTCCGAAATGTCCGTAAGCTGCCGTTTGCTTGTAAATTGGGCGACGAAGGTCTAGCATTTTAATAATTCCAGCTGGACGAAGGTCAAATAGATCACGGATATATGATACTAAATCCGCCTCTGCTACTTTTCCTGTACCAAATGTATCGATTGCGATAGAAACTGGTTGTGCTACACCGATTGCATACGCTAGTTGTACCTCACAGCGATCTGCAAGACCAGCAGCAACAATATTTTTTGCTACATAACGAGCGGCATAAGCTGCAGAACGGTCTACTTTTGTTGGATCTTTTCCAGAGAAAGCTCCTCCTCCATGGCGAGCATAACCTCCGTATGTATCAACAATAATTTTACGTCCAGTTAGTCCAGCATCACCTTGAGGACCACCAATAACAAAGCGTCCCGTCGGGTTAATAAAGTATTTCGTTTCCTCTGTTATTAAATCAGTAGGTACTACCGGTTTTATAACATGCTCTTTTAAATCTCTTTGGATTTGTTCTAAAGTTATTTCTGGGTGATGTTGTGTAGAAATAACAATCGTATCAATATGAACAGGGTTGTTATTTTCATCATATTCAACTGTTACCTGTGTTTTACCGTCTGGTCGTAAGTAGTCTAAAGTTTCATCCTTCCGAACCTGTGCTAAGCGACGGGCAAGTTTGTGAGCTAGACTGATCGGTAATGGCATAAGCTCTGGAGTTTCATTACATGCGTAACCAAACATTAACCCTTGGTCTCCTGCTCCAATAGCCTCGATATCTGAATCAGTCATCGCACCTTCTCTAGCCTCTAGCGCTTGGTCTACACCCATAGCAATATCAGCGGATTGCTCATCAATCGCAGTTAAAACTGCTGAAGTTTCAGAGTCAAAGCCGTATTTAGCACGTGTATAACCAATTTCTTGGATAGTCGAACGTACAACTTTAGGTATGTCTACATATGTAGAAGTTGTTATTTCTCCTGCAACTAACACTAAACCTGTAGTAACGGTTGTTTCACAAGCAACTCGTGCATTAGGGTCTTCCGTTAAAATTGCATCTAATATAGCATCAGAAATTTGGTCACAAATTTTATCTGGATGCCCTTCTGTTACTGACTCCGATGTAAATAATCGACGTTGTGTCAAAAGATTCCCTCCTATATCCTGCGAGATTTCTCTCAGGAATTGATACGGTACTCATTCCCATGTCAAGCCAATAGTAAACTTGAAGCTGCTTCGGACTTGGCACACAAGGATTTAGGGCGATGTAAAATAAAAAAACCTTTCACTCACGTAATTACATGAGGAAAGGGATTAATATCATAAACACCTTTCACTCTTATCAATCAAGGAATTTCACCTTGTCTCAGGTTGGGCACCTTTGTAATGATTTTTCAATTACAGGTTGCCGGGTTTCACAGGGCCTGACCCCTCCACCAGCTCGGAATAAGAGTATCCGTTCAATTCACCATCATACGTAAAAATTAGTTATAAGTCAACCGATTAAATGTAATTTTTTCTCAAAAACAAAAATTATTCCAATAATGGGCTTCTATTAGTGTAGACTATTTAGTGTAATGTGTTATACTATTTCACATATCAATGAAAAATCCTCTTTATGTTGACTATTTACATGAAGAGATAAAAATTAAAAAAGGATGGTAATACTAAATGAATTCAATCGATACTGTGAGCGAACTGAACGAATTGTTAGCTGGTAACAACATTAGCCTTCAATTATCAGTACCACAATTGGTGGAAAAAGCTACTTCTAGAGGAGAAGCAGTACTAACTTCAACTGGAGCTGTTAAAGCAGAGACAGGCAAATATACAGGACGTTCTCCACAAGACAAGTATATTGTTGATGAACCTATCTCAAAAGACAAAATCGATTGGGGCTCTGTAAACCAACCTATCTCATCTTCTCATTTTGAAGCACTATATACAAAAGTTATGAACTATTTAAAAGAACAAAATGAACTATTTGTATTCAAAGGATTTGCTGGTGCTGATAAGGATTCGCGTCTAAGCATTCAAGTAATAAACGAGTATGCTTGGCATAACCTTTTTGCTCACCAACTATTTATCCGTCCTTCTGAAGAAGAGTTAGTAGCTCATAAAGCAGACTTTACTGTAATCAGCGCACCAAACTTCAAAGCAGATCCTGCTATTGATGGAACAAATTCAGAGACTTTTATCATTGTTTCTATGGAAAAACGTATTGTTTTAATTGGTGGAACAGAATACGCAGGAGAAATGAAAAAATCTATCTTCTCTATTATGAACTATTTATTGCCAGAACAAAATATTTTGCCTATGCACTGCTCTGCTAACGTTGGAGAAAAAGGCGATGTAACGTTATTCTTCGGCCTTTCAGGTACAGGTAAAACTACATTATCTGCTGATGCTGGAAGAAAGCTAATCGGTGATGATGAACATGGTTGGTCAGATAATGGTGTATTTAATATTGAAGGTGGCTGCTACGCAAAATGTATCGACCTAACAAGAGAAAATGAACCACAAATCTTTGACGCTATTAAATTTGGTACTGTTTTAGAAAACGTTGTTGTTGACCATACAACACGAGTTGCAGATTATGCAGATAACTCTTTAACAGAAAATACACGTGCAGCTTACCCAATTCAATATATCGATAATATTGTAGATCCATCTGTAGCGGGTCATCCAAATACAATCATCTTCTTAACTGCAGATGCATTTGGCGTGCTACCTCCTATCAGCAAACTTACTAAAGAGCAAGCAATGTATCACTTCTTAAGTGGGTTTACGTCTAAATTAGCTGGTACAGAACGTGGAGTTACTTCTCCTCAGCCTGCATTCTCAACATGCTTCGGGTCTCCATTCCTTCCATTGCATGCAACAGTTTATGCAGAAATGCTTGGTAAGAAAATTGACGAGCATGGAGCACAAGTATTTCTAGTGAACACTGGCTGGACTGGTGGAGAATATGGCGTAGGAAGTCGTATGAAGCTTTCTTACACTCGTACAATGGTCCGTGCAGCGATTGAAGGGAAATTAAACGAAGTGGAAACAACAAAAGATGCAGTATTCGGTTTAGATATTCCTACAAGCATCGATGGAGTTCCTTCTGAGGTATTAGTTCCTCGTAACGCATGGGCAGACAAAACTGCTTATGATAAAAAAGCTGCTGAGCTTGCTCAATCTTTCCATGAGAACTTCAAAAAGTTTGGTACCGTATCAGAAGAGATATCTCTTAAAGGCGGTCCAACTGCTTAATCTATATACTTTAAATGGCCGTGAAACTTTTCACGGCCATTTTTTTGTTTATTTGCTTAGTGATAATAATAGCTAAGTCGCTTTATTTGTGCAGACAAGCAATTATTGAAGCAAGGATATATTTCCTTAGTCACCATAGTAATTGTAAAGTTCACTTCTCCTCCACAAATGACGCTTATGTGGAAAACAAATAATAATCATCCATCTATCGTCGCATAAAAGAAGGAGGCCATAGACACTAGTCTATCACCTCCTCCCCTATATATTTAAAAGAATATTACTCCTCAAAGTCGTCGTGATATTCCATGTCAGTAGAAATGGGGAAGATTCCTTTTATCTCTTCTGCTTTTTCTTCATCTACATTAGAAAAAATAATCTCAGAGCCATAATGTCCAATTTCTAACTCTTCTTCGCCCTCTGCATTGAAAAACATCGTGAACCATTTAAGTCCTCCGACTGGGTCAATGGAGTAATTCCGGAAAAACAATCTATTTTCATCGTTTAAATTAACAGTAATTACCTTCATCAATCCCTCATTCATCACTTCAAAGCTTTTTTCACAAAGCTCATTGACTGCATCCTCTTCTTCAGCCCAGCAATGTATAACTACTTCAGAATACTGTGTTGTATACTGATCCCATAAGTCTTCCCAAAAGCTTAAATCTATTGGGAATAACGTTTTTTCCTCTAAACTCATTGACTCTACTTGAATAACTAACTGACCCAAATTATTTTCCTCCTCCATGTTTTTTCATCCAAATACACACGTCTCTCACTACTTGTCGATTTACCTTAGAAGGAAAGTAATGTGTGTAATCCGGATAATACCATGTCTCTACAATTTTGTTATACCCTATTAATGCCTGCTCTAATACTTTTGCATGCTCAATAGAAACATTGACGTCTTTTCTACCATGAATTATTAAAATAGGAGCACTGATTTCTTCTACTCGCTCTAATACATTTCTATCCTCATATTCTTCCTCACGGCTTGAAGGAGTGCCACCAATTACACGCTTCATCATTCTCCGCATATCCAGTCTTTCCTCATATGTAAGAAAAATATCAGTTACTCCTGCCCAGGAAACAAGAGAACTTATGTCTTCTCTTATGACGGCCGTCCATAATGCCATCATACCGCCCCTAGAAAAGGCAAATAGATGAATTTTGTCAGGATTGCAAAATTGCTTTAAGACATCCACTGCATAGACGGCATCCCATCGATCCTCTCCACCAAATTCATCTCGCCCCTCTCCACCACGATTTCCTCGATAATAGGGAGCAAAGACCACAAGGCCCTGCGAAGCAAATTGGGCTATTCGTGCAGGACGAACCATGCCTATCCCTTGAATACCACCCCTACAATAAAGCATCCCATCATAATTCCCCTTTTTAACAGGGAATGCTAGCATTCCTTTTATGCGCAGTCCACAAGACCAGTAAGTGATTTCCTTTAAATGAACATTAGGATTTGGAGATGGATAGACTCGAATCCTATCGATCGTTCCATTTTTCTTCATGAACCCTCACCTCTTTAAGAATAGCTATCATACCTTTATCCTTCATATGAAAACTTAGATTTGTACAAGCTTCCAGCTCCTCCTGAGTAAGCCAGAGTGCTCCATCTGTTTCATATATGGTTGACCCTGTATGTATATCCTCGACCTCTGCGATATATACCGCCTTACAAAAGGGGCTGACATCATGAACTACATATTCTGCAAGCCATCTTAAGTTAGAAACTACTACATTCGTCTCTTCTAGTGTTTCTCGTACGGCAGCCTCCTCTTTAGTTTCATATACCTCTTTTTTCCCTCCAGGAAACTCTATTCCTCTTTTAGGATGGTTTGTTAATAACCATTTATGTTCTTTTTTTGCTAAAACGAGTACATGCTGTGGTTTTATTGTAAATCTATCTTTTTCAAAGGAAAGATCCACCTTATAGCCATTTAAATCATAGAAAGAAATCATATTAGTCTTCTCCCTTTTAATCCCTATTGCCTTAGATTCTTTTGAGATATTTACTTAAAAGTTTAGCATACGCAACAAAAAAAGGCTTAGTAGTTATACTAAACCTGGTTAAGCTTAAAGAATAATGAATAAATAAACAAGCATAATTCCTAAGTCAGCTAAGCTATGGCTAACAATAGATGGTACGATTGTGTGAAATTTCGAACGAAAAATTCCCCACATAATGCCCGCCAGAAAAACTATCATAGCTGCTAGAATATGAAAGGGAGAATTAAAAATAGGCATTACTACTACCAAATGATAAAGACTATAGAAAAAAGAAGTAATCAGAATCGTAAAAGTAGAACCTAATCTTGGATATAATCGATCATACATAAACCTTCTCCAATAAAATTCCTCTAGAATGGGGTTAACAAGAATCAAGAAAAATACTAGAAGAATTACTTTTGATCCTGTAAAATCCCATTGAACCAGTAGAGTAGACAAGTTTTCTCGGTCAATAACCAGTGATTGAAACAAATAGAAAAAGCCATAAATAGCTATTAAACATATGATTCCACTTATAATTCCTACTGTCAGTGAGGATTTTGGCTGTGGTACAAAAAAACGGTTACGATTTTTTCTTCTAAAGCTGACTACAATAGGTATTAGAAGCAACCAACCATAGAAAAGCAGAAAAGTAATCGGGACATTCTGTAAGATAGGAAGACCCAGAATAATCATAATTGTAGGTCCGAATAATAAAACAAGCTGTTTAACCATATAACCTCCTAATTATTTCTAATTTATCACACGGTAAAAGACTTGGCAATGTGCCAAGTCTTAATTTTCCCACTTTTCTTGCTCTTGTTGTTTAAAGTTTTTACCGCCCTCTTGACTATTTTGACCAGCGTTAATCTTAGCTTTGTCTTGAGGAGAAAGATTTAGAAGGGAGCTTGCATTACGATAGGTAGTAGTGTCATTACCTTTACCATTATTATTAATATTTTTTGTCATTATAGATGCCTACTTTCTTTAAAAAATGGAAGCTGTTCAATAAACATTTGAGAATCCTTGTCACTAAACTCGTGAATGAGGGCATACAATTTTTTAATCCGATTATCATATTCCTCATTAGAAAAATCATTACTATAAAGCTTTATCGGTACATGCGCCCTCCAAAATGTATTCATGTCTTTGTGATAGAGCTGATAAAAAAGTGTTTCAAAAACTGGTATAATGTCCTGTCTTGCAGTTATTTCATATTCCCACGGCGATTCATCTGGATATAAATAAACTCTCCTTTGACTCAATGAAATGTAAGCTTTTATTTCTGTCATATCACACATCCTTTTTGTGTAGTATGTACTCAAAACAAAAAAACATGCACCAATTACGGTACATGTTTTTTCTTATGCTTGTACGTCTACTACCGTTCCTTTAAAAGGATGCGAAGCAGGTTGAGGCATATCTTCTAGCATTGTTACTGCAGCTACCGTTTCCATATTGAGTGCATTTTTCAATACACTCATTTGAACTGTTTGTTGTAACTGCGCTAGCTGAGAAGACATTATGGAGTTAATATCCAAAATAATTCCCCCTTACAAGCTTATTATCGGTATAAAATTTGTTTATTTCATTACTTATTGGAATCTCCTAGGAATGCATTTAACATCCATTGGTGTTTCTCTGTTTTTTGATAGATGGCATTCAGAATGTCTTCTGTCATATCATCTTCATCCTTCGCTGCCTCGTCCATACCTTTTTTTAGGGATTTCATAATTTTGTCAAAATCCTTCACTACTGTTTCTACCATTTCCTCAGCTGTTTCTTTATTTGTAGCTTCCTTCACAGCTGAAAGCTCTAAATGCTCTTTTAAGGTAGCTGTTGGTTTTCCGCCTAAAGTTAATAAGCGTTCTGCGATTTCATCCATGTTTAATGTTGTTTCATTGTATAATTCTTCAAATTTAGCGTGTAATGTAAAAAACTGTGGTCCCTTTACATACCAATGAAAATTATGTAATTTTGTATACATTACCGAAAAGGTTGCTACTAGATTATTTAGTTCCTTGTTTAATGCTGCTGACATAATATTGACACTCTCCTCTAGAATTATAGTTGCTTTCTCTTTTCATATACCTCTTATTTTCTTACAATAAACATAACGACAATTAACTGGAGTGAACTCACATGGTATTTTGGATCTTAGGTATAGCAATTATATTTAGTATTGTTGGATTTACCTTCCTATATAAATTAGCAACAAAAGAAAATATTTCAGCTATAGACCCTAAACCTAAGGATACGGAACTGTAAGATGAAACGAATCATATTAAGTATATTCCGCTTTTATCAAAAGTTTATATCGCCATTGTCTCCCCCTAGCTGTCGCTTCTATCCCACATGCTCTCACTACGGGGTGGAAGCTGTGGAGAAACATGGTGCTATAAAAGGTAGCTACCTAACTGTCAAACGCATATCTAAGTGTCATCCCTTTCATGAAGGAGGATTTGACCCAGTGCCAGAAGAATGGCCTTTGAAGAAAAAATAATTCAAAGGCTATTTTTTCTTGCCTTTTTGAACAAAATACTGTAAGATAATAAAGTTCTTATGATTTAAAGCGTAATCATTACTATTTAGAAAGGTTGATAAATTTGAAACGTCTTTTCCTATTATGCATAGTATCATTTGTTTTATTCATCGCTGCTTGTGGAAATGAAAAAGAATCCACTACTACAGATAGCGACCAATTAGAAGTATATACAACCGTTTATCCATTGCAGTATTTTGCACAGAGAATTGGAGAAGACCATGTTAACGTTCAATCAATTTATCCTCCAGGAGCAAACGAGCATACATTTGAGCCTACTCAAAAGGATATGATTGCACTTGCTGATGCTGATTTATTTTTTTACATAGGTTTAGGTCTAGAGGGTTTTGTTGAAAATGCTAAAAAGACTTTAGCAGAAGAAAATGTCTCGATGGTAGCCGTTATTGATGGGGTGCCAGATACTGTCTTAGAAGCTAACGATGAACATGACCACGATCATGACGGACATGACGAAGATAATGAAGCTGCAAATGAACATGATCATGGTTCAGAAGCTGAGGAATTAGGACATGAGGGACATGATCATGGAGACACTGATCCACATGTTTGGATTTCTCCAAAAATTAGTCAGAGCTTAGCCTTAAAGATTAAAGATTCACTAGTAGAAGCTTCACCAGAAAACAAAGAATTATTTGAAGAAAACTATCAAACACTTGTCAGTGAGCTTCAACAACTAGACGCAGACTTTGTAGAAATGTCGAATAGTGCATCAACTAAAACGTTTTTTGTATCACATGCTGCATTTGGTTATCTTGCAAACACATATAATCTAGAACAAATTGCTATTGCAGGTTTAAATTCTCAGGAAGATCCCTCTCAAAAAGAGCTAACTAAAATCATTGATTTGGCAAAAGAGAAAAATGTTGAGTATATTCTATTTGAACAAAATGTTAGCTCTAAGCTGACAGAAGTCATTCAAAAAGAAATTGGTGCTGAAAGTCTTGTACTCCATAATCTAGGCGTCCTTTCCAAAGAGGATATAAAAAACAAAGAAACCTACTTTACTTTAATGAAGAAAAATCTTGAAACTTTAAAAACAGCATTAAATTAGAAATGATGGAGCTCCTTTCCTATACGGCCACGAAGGACATTTTGAAATAAGCACAAAAACTCAGCAGCCTATAATAAAAGCTCTGAGTTTTTTCTTTGCTTTATAAGCATTACTGTTTCCCTTCATCTTCTAAAATTTTTTCAATTTCTTCATTACTAATTTTAACTGTCTCTATTTTTCCATTAACTTTAATATGCTTAGAAATCAATTTAAGCTGATATTTTATAGTTGATAGACTATATATCACATATACCATAAATAAAAGTAATAATATAACCCATAGCATTTTAAATCATCCTTTGGTTTGTAATAATCTACTAAAGAAAATCATTTGTACGCCCCTTAGACTCCACCTATGACAAAATTTGAAGTGTTAATTCTTTTGGCTATCATCTATTTTTCCGTGTTTAGCAAGTATCTCATTTATATCAGCGCTTCTATTTTCACCTTCTAGTAATTTACCAACGATTGAATTGTTAATTCCTTTAGTAAATGCTGAATGAATAACAATATAAAGTATATAAAAACCAATAAATAAAATGATTAAGATAAAAATGCCTTCCACGATGATATTCCCCTTTTGCTCTATCTCTTCCTCTTTCTAATATTCGTTAGGTACGTTTAAAAAACCTTCCGATAATTGTAAGTCACTTGCCATGTCTAGATTAAATGTGTTTTTACTAAGTATTGTTTGATTTCATTGTACAGCTCTTCTACACTTTTTGAGCTATCTAACCTAAGTATAGGACTCTCAGATAACTCCATTTCATAGCTCTGAGCCACGAATGTTCCTCCTTGGCTTTTATCCGACTCGGTTAAATACGTTTTGCACCATTCGATGAATTCATTCGTAAAGTCTCCATGCTCATCAAGCCATGACTCTTTTAAAGATTTACGTAATACTTCTCTTTTTCTTACGCGTTCCATCCTTTCTTCCTCATCTAAAGTTAAAAAGACTAACAGGTCTCGATTTGAAAAACCTTCTGGTAGCCAAGAAAAAATAGAGCCTGAAACTACATAAGATGTATTTGAAATTATATCTTTCTCGTACATTTCTATTCTTTTTTCAATTGGATTATTCTCTAGAAATGAATTGTCCTTCCAAAGATAAGAATCCGTATCAATCCATTTAATATTCTCTTGCTGACCAAAATATTTACCTAGTGTGCTCTTCCCTGTTCCAGAACCACCAATAATTTGTACTCTCATAAGATTTCCCCTCCTATAATTAGAAAAGCGCAAGCGCCTATGTCTGGCCTGACAAGCAAATGGAGAAAAGCGAGGAGGCAGTTCCTCAGCCACCGCAGCTTTTTTCCATTTGACCTCGAGGGCCAAGCTGCTTGCGCTAGACAATATAAAAACGCATGCGCCTTTAAAAAAAGCCGAGAGAAGTGTTTCTCTCGACCCTACAAATATTCATGTAGCTTTCTTCTTAAAATTTTGTTTGAAGCATTTCTAGGTAGCTCGTCGATAAAATAGTAACCCACAGGCTGTTTATATGTAGCAAGCTGAGTTTTCATAAAGGATTTCAATTCTTCCTCGGTTACTTGCCCCTTTAATACGACAAAGGCAATTGGTACTTGTCCCCATGTATCATCCTTTATACCAGTTACTCCAGCTTCTTTTACAGCCTTATGCTTAACAATGGCCTGCTCCACCTCTGCAGGATAAATATTTTCACCACCGGATATGATTAAATCTGATCTACGATCTACTACGTATAAATAACCTTCATCATCGATATAGCCGATATCTCCAGTATGGAGCCATCCATCAACTTGAGGATTTTTGGAAGATGCTGCTCCAACATAACCTTTAGTAACATGGGGCCCCTTAATACAGATTTCCCCTTTTTCCTTTTCCCCTGAAATACGGATATCTGCGAAGAAAAGCGGTTTACCTGCTGACCCAAGCTTTCGAATGGCATCCTCACTAGACAAAGTCGTTGTTTGAGAGGAAGTTTCCGTCATACCATATGTCTGTAAAACAGGTATATTACGTGCTATCGCCCTTTCAAGATAATTAAGAGGAACTGGCCCTCCTCCCACTAACATAGATTGAAAAGTGTCGGGGAATGCAAGATTTCGTTCTTCTAACACGCTTATTATTCTCTCTAATGTTACAGCGACTACTGACATTCTAGTAACCGTTCCATTTAAAATTTCCTCTGTTGCCTTTTCAGCATTAAATTTCGTATGGAGACTTACTGTCATACCATATAAAACGGAGCGCATCAAAATAGAAAAACCACTAATATGAAATAATGGCATTGCACATAGCCAGCAATCGTTAGGATGAACACCCAAATTTAAAGCAGACCCTGTAGCGCTCATCACATGATTCTCAAGTGTTTGTCTCACTCCCTTTGGATTACCAGTTGTACCTGACGTGTACATTATCGTAATGGTTCTATCCTTTGACCACTCAAAATCTATTTTAATCGGTTTATTGGGAGCTGCTAAAATCTCATCGAAGGAAAGTCTATTTACATACATAAGACTTCTATTTAAACTATCTACCAATAATACGTCAGGCTGACTATCGTTCAATTGATATAATAATTCTTCCTCTGTTAAGCGCTCATTGAGCATGACAAGTTCGCAACCTAACTGCATACATCCGTGTAAAACTGTCACCAGCTGAGGATTGGAAGAAGCTAAAATAGCAATTCTCATACCTTTGTTAATACCTAACATATGCAGTTTTTCGGCAAAATCTATTGCCTCTTGCTTTAATTGTGAAAATGTCCATCGACGGCCTTCAAATATTATAGCCGATCTATTTGGCGTAAGACTTGCTCGTTTAACTAATAGATTAGGGTACATATAAAACAACTCCTTTTTTAAGAAAAGTGTAAGCGATCTATATTTCCTCATTGGGCAAGTCGCTGGAGCTGGAGCTTAACAATTACTTTTCTAATCTTTAAAAAAAGCTGCCCTTATTAGGACAGCCTGAGAATATCATAAAGTATCTTACTAAATCACGGGAAACGTGGGAATTGACCAAAGTCTGGTTTACGTTTTTCCTTAAACGCATCGCGACCTTCTTTTGCTTCATCAGTAGTGTAATAAAGAAGTGTTGCATCTCCAGCCATTTGTTGAAGACCAGCTAATCCATCTGTATCAGCATTCATAGCAGCTTTTAAGAAACGAAGAGCTGTTGGACTCATTTCTAGCATTTCCTCACACCATTGAACAGTCTCGTCCTCTAATTGCTCATAAGGAACTACTGTGTTAACTAAGCCCATATCCAATGCTTGTTGTGCATCATATTGGCGGCATAAGAACCAAATTTCACGTGCTTTCTTATGACCGACGATACGAGCTAAATAGCCGGAACCGTAGCCAGCGTCAAATGAACCTACCTTAGGTCCAGTTTGTCCAAAGATTGCATTATCAGCAGCAATTGTTAAGTCACAAACTACATGTAATACATGACCACCACCAATAGCATATCCAGCTACCATAGCTACAACCGGTTTAGGAATTACACGGATTAAACGTTGTAGGTCTAAAACATTTAGACGAGGAATTTCATCCTCTCCCACATATCCGCCATGTCCGCGAACTTTTTGGTCTCCACCTGAACAGAAAGCTTTTTCGCCTTCTCCAGTTAAAATGATTGCCCCAACGTTTTTGTCATCGCGTGCACGAGAAAATGCATCGATCATTTCCATAACTGTTTTTGGGCGGAAAGCATTTCGCACTTCAGGGCGATTAATAGTTACTTTCGCAATTCCATTATAAAATTCATACTTAATGTCTTCGTATGTATGTAATGTTGTCCATTCACGAGTCATCTTATATCCTCCTTTAAAATTATATCCTCTACTATTGTAGCAAACAATTTAGGATTTTCCACATGAATTGCATGCCCAACATTGTTTATTATTTTCCAGTTAGCATTCGGTAATAATGCCAACATTTTTTTGGCTATTTCACAGAACTTTAAATCTAATTCCCCTGTTAATAAGGTCACGGGAATGTGGAGCGAATTTAGGTTCCCCCATAAAGAGGGCTGTTCTCCAGTACTAAAGCCCTTCAAACTATTCGATAGCCCTACTGCTGTTTGGGATAATCGTTCTTCTCGAATCATTTTTTTCTTTTTGTGAGATAATCTCTTTTGCGAATCAAATAAAGGAATCTGTTCCCAGTAGTCAATGAATGCTGGAACTCCTTCTTCTATAATTCTTTGAGCAAGCTGCTCATCCGCAAATTTCCTTTCAATACGAGCATCCTGGTCATTCAAGCCTGGAGAGCTGCTTTCTAGTATTAAACGGTCCACTCCATGCTTACTTGAATAAGCGAGTGCTAATCTACCGCCCATAGAATACCCTACAAGCGTAAAATGTTCCCACCCAATCTGCTGGAACAGTTCGTGTAAATCTGCCACCTGCTCCTCTACAAGGTACCGTCTTGCCTCTTTAGGTTTATCAGTCTCCCCATGCCCGATCAAATCTATAGTAAGTATTTCAATAGTTGGATCTATAGAAGAAACAACTTCCTCCCATGTGTTTGTGGAGCCAGTGAAGCCATGAAGCAAAACGACCTTTTTATCGCTTTCACTATTGTACCTTTTTACATTCATCTGAATGTCTCTAACAGATATATTTAAGCGTTCCAAGTAGCATCCAGCTCCTCTGTTATAGCGGCCCAAAGTTTTCGATGAGTTTCAGTGTTGATTTTTCGATCAGTACGAACTTCAATTATACGAATATTTTTAGTTTTATTCTTACTCAACACGGTTTGAAAATCCTCTTTTGTATGTACTACATCGTACTGAGCATCGTACATAGTTGCAATAGCTGAAAATTCAAGACCTGTAGGTGTACCAAACAAATGCTCAAAGTAGTTAGTCTCCGTTGATTGAGGCAAGTAAGAGAATATGCCTCCCCCATCATTATTCATAATAACAATCGTCAAATCTGTCTCATTAAAACGTGTAACTACTAATCCGTTTATATCATGTAAAAATGCTAAATCCCCGATTAATAGAAAACCTGGTCTTTTAGTAGCTGCTTGTATACCTAACGCAGTAGATACTACACCATCAATCCCGTTAGTTCCTCTATTTGCATATACTTGAATATCCTTAGAGGTTTTATTGAAAAATGTGTCTACATCACGTATAGGCATACTACTGCTAGCAACTAAATCTGTATTTTCGGATAAACTCTCAAACAAAATTCCGGCTAATGCTCCTTCATCCAATTCCTCGGAAATATAGCATTTAATATGCGCTGTTGCTATATCATTAGCCTTCGACCAGTGCTTTAGATACTCCGATGGTTGCTTTTCTTCTATCGACATCCATAGAGAAGAGGCATCTACTTGAATATGATGAGTCACAATATGAATAGAGTCTCTAAATAATGGGCTTTCGTCAACTGCTATAAAAGTCTCAGGCTGGTGAGCTTCTAGAAACTTTACTAGCGGTTTAGAAACAGGCTGAGCACCAAAACGAATAACTACTTCTGGGACAGCTACCTCTTTAAAAATTTCACTTTTTAAAATAGCATCGTATTGGTCTACACACAAATGCATACAATCTGCTGGGACATTGCTACGAAGATTAGATAATGGATCAGCTAACACTGGCCATTGAATGGTTTTAGCAAATTCCCAAAATCCATCAGTTGTTGCTAAGGAATCCCCAACAATGATAAGTCCCTTTTCTGTGTTACTAATTAAATGCGTATACCATTTTAAAAATTCTTCACTTGGTCCAAGCTTTCCTAAATCAGCAAGATGCATTTGCGGTGTAGTAGAAGGCTTATCCATTTCTAATAAAAGTGGTTCCCGGAAAGGCACGTTAATATGAACCGGACCCATCGGAGCTGCTTTAGAAGAAGATACTGCACGGTGGATATGTCTCTCTACAAAACCTAGACTTTCTTCTCTAGCTTCCGGTAAAGGAAAATCAACAGACCACTTCACATGCTTACCGTACATATGAATTTGGTCAATCGCTTGGGGAGCCCCAACCTCTCTTAGTTCATGAGGTCTATCTGCTGTAATAACAAGCAACGGGATTCTTGCATAATATGCTTCTACAATTGCTGGGAAAAAGTTAGCTGCAGCAGTGCCAGAAGTACATAAAAGAACTACAGGATTTTTCTTTGCTTTAGCAATTCCTAAAGCAAAGTACCCTGCAGAACGCTCATCAATTTGACGATAGAAGTTAAATCCTTTTGTTTTGGCAAACCCATAAGCTAAAGGAGTAGATCTAGATCCTGGACATAAAACAACATCTTCTATGCCCGCCTTTTTAATTGTTTCCACAAATTGATTTACATAAGATGTCAAAAAGCTTGTATTAGTCATTCATATTTCCTCCAAGTGTGCGAAGCATTGGTCGGAATTTTACTCGTGTTTCTTCAAACTCTTCTAACGAAGTAGATTCTGAAACTAGTCCGCCTCCGGCATATAGATAAGCGTATTGGTTCTCTATAAGTGCTGAGCGGATTCCTACGGCAAACTCTCCCTCTCCCTCGGCATTGACCCAGCCGATTGGTGCTGCGTAATAGCCACGGTTCATTTGCTCAGATTCTCTAATAATTTCAATTGCCTCTTGTCTAGGTTCTCCCCCAAGTGCTGGAGTTGGGTGCATTGCCTCTACAAATTCGAAAAGAGAAGAGCTTCCTTTAATTTTTCCTTCAATAGGGGTAAACAAATGCTGAATATCTCTTATTTTCATTAGCTTTGGTCTAGATGGAATTTTAACCTGTTCACAATATTGATCAAATACTTTTCTGATCATATTAACTACGTACTGGTGCTCCATTAAGTTTTTATTGTCAGCTAATAGCGCATCCCCTAGCTTCTTGTCTTCCTCTAGATTTGTACCTCTACGAACCGATCCAGCTAACCCTGCAGATTCAACCTTGCCTTTTTCTAGCTTAACTAATCTCTCGGGTGTTGCTCCAAAGAAAATTTTGTCTTCTTTTTCTAAACCAAACAAATAACTCTCTGGTTGTTCCATAGACGCATTATAAATAGCTGTAGAAGATGAAAAACTATTCTCAAAGGTCAATTTCAAGGAGCGTCCAATGACCACCTTATTAACTTCCTTATTGCGAATACGGTTTGTAACGGCTTCAACCGCAGATAAGTATTCATCCTTTAGTCTATCTTCTCTTTGAAGAAGCTGTGGCTTTTCATGGACTTTTAACTCTTTTACTTGAGCTGTATGAATTAATGTATCTCTTTCTATTCTCAAGTTTTCAAAAGCCGCCGCGCTGTCTTGCTCTTCCGTAATAAGATGGATGCTTACAAATGCCTGGTCATCCCGAATGACTAATTGGAATGTAGCCACAGCAAAAAAACTGGAAGGAAAGCTATTCCACTCCGAGGATATCTTGTTGGCAGGATCGAATGAGAATCCACCAAATAGGATTGGAGATACGTCCGCTTTTTCTATTAAAGAGCATGCACACAACTCTTCCCATTTTTGTGCTATATCCTGATATCTATTTTTTTCTAAATCATTAGCCAGTACATAAGCATGTCCAAGTCCAACCAGTGTGAAGGTTTTCTCTTTGTTTTGCCAAAAGAAACGTTTCCCTTTATAGCAATCCTCTCCGGCTTCAAAAAAGGCGTGAGCGGACATTCTAGATACTTCTATTGTTTCCGTATAAAAACGTAATGTTGTTTTATTTTGCCCGGTGGTGTTCGGCATATATATGACCTCCGTATAAATTACCTGCTGTTAAATTTCTTGTTTTATTACTCTACCCTTTATCATACAACTTTCTCCGCGTTTCGGCACACATTTCGCTACAAATGTATGCTAAAATTGATGTTGAGTCTTTTAAAGGAGAGAAATTTATATGTCACAGGAACTACAAGCTGATAAAGGCTGGCGTATATGGTGGAAGTTGACAAGACCACATACATTAACTGCCTCCTTTGCCCCAGTATTTTTAGGTACAATGATTGCACTTTACTACGTAAATATTGATTGGCTATTATTCTTAGCAATGCTAATTGCATGTTTATTTATCCAGGCAGCTACAAATATGTTTAACGAGTACTATGACTTTGTTAGGGGGCTCGATAGCGAAGAATCAATTGGTATCGGTGGTGCTATTGTTCGTAATGGGGTTAAACCAAAAACAGTACTTCAATTAGCCTTAGCATTATATATCCTTGCAGCGATATTAGGTATATATATTTGCTCCCAATCGTCTTGGTTATTATTGATTGTTGGAGCTGTTTGTATGCTTATTGGTTACCTTTATACTGGTGGACCTTACCCAATAGCGTATACACCATTCGGTGAACTATTTAGCGGTGTTGTCATGGGAATGTTTATCGTATTAATTGCTACATACATTCAGGTTGGTTCAATACCAAACTTTGCCTTATTCCTATCCATCCCTAGTACTCTACTTGTTGCTGCTATTATGCTTTCCAATAATATTCGCGATATAGTTGAGGATACAAAAGGTGGTAGAAAGACGATGGCCATTCTCATTGGTAGAGATAGTGCTATTAATGTGTTAGCCTTATTTTTCATCGTTTCTTATGTATGGATCATTCTATTGGTAATTCTACAGATTATCACCCCTTGGGCACTACTAGTCCTATTAAGTGCTAAGAAACCTTTAGATGCTATAAAACTATTTAAAGCAAAAGAAAATCATCTTGAAGTTGGATTAGCAATGAAGAATACTGCACTCACCAACACGATTTTTGTATTTCTTTTAGGTATAGGGTTATTGCTCGGCTTTATAATTTAACAGTCAGTCAGGAAGTTTAATAGCTTCCTGGCTTTTTTATTTTTTGCTATGTGAATGGGAAAATGATTTATTATAATTTGGAACACATGGCCAGCCACTAAAATTGGTTAGTATGAATTTGCTATTTATGTGATGATTAAGGCTTGAAAAGAGTTACCTAGCGAAGCAGGATAATGTAAGCAGAATTCAGTGTGTAGAAACCTGTTAAGAAATGTTCTTGTGAGTATTAATGAACAAAGTGTGATGAGGTTATAGTAGAGTGGGAATTATAGATGGACAAAAGAACAAAGAAGAAAGTGTATAAATACATAACTCATGATTTGATACCAATAAGTAAAACTTAGAAATGGAATTGTTTTATGAAATCGGTCCTTTCACTCCGTATTAATAAGTAGCATTTACAGAACAAAGGACAAAACATTAATACTCTAAAAACACCTGCGCAACTCTATCTTTTCAAAACAAAAAAGACAACCACCTAAGTGATTGTCTTTTTTTAAGTTATGACCCCTACGGGATTCGAACCCGTGTTACCGCCGTGAAAGGGCGGTGTCTTAACCGCTTGACCAAGGGGCCTTATATATGGCGGAGAAGGAGGGATTTGAACCCTCGCGCCGGTTGCCCGACCTACACCCTTAGCAGGGGCGCCTCTTCAGCCACTTGAGTACTTCCCCATATATATGGCTCCGAAGGTAGGACTCGAACCTACGACCGATCGGTTAACAGCCGATTGCTCTACCACTGAGCTACTTCGGAATAATGGTGGGCCTAAATGGACTCGAACCATCGACCTCACGCTTATCAGGCGTGCGCTCTAACCAGCTGAGCTATAGGCCCATTAATTGGAGCGGGTGAAGAGAATCGAACTCTCATCATCAGCTTGGAAGGCTGAGGTTTTACCACTAAACTACACCCGCTTGATAAAATGGTGGCTCAGGACGGAATCGAACCGCCGACACAAGGATTTTCAGTCCTTTGCTCTACCGACTGAGCTACTGAGCCTCTTCGATTTACACTAAGCTGCGCTTCTCTTTGTCAGCTTCACTCACTCATTAAGTCACATACTTTAGTATGCTCCTTCGTTCGTTCGATTGCTTCCTAGATTTGCTTGCTTATCCTAAATCTCTAAGTTGTTGAAAAATAAATGGCGGTCCCGACCGGGATCGAACCGGCGATCTCCTGCGTGACAGGCAGGCATGTTAACCGCTACACCACGGGACCATTTGGTTGCGGGGACAGGATTTGAACCTGTGACCTTCGGGTTATGAGCCCGACGAGCTACCGAACTGCTCCACCCCGCGACAATAAGAAAGTGTTGAAATTTAAATCAACTGTGCATTTAGTGAGTTTTACGTCCTCCACGCTTCGCTTGCGTCGACGTTATGTATAATATTTTTCCACTAACAATAAGATGGAGGAGGAAGAGGGATTCGAACCCCCGCGCGGTATGACCCGCCTGTCGGTTTTCAAGACCGATCCCTTCAGCCAGACTTGGGTATTCCTCCTAAATATTATGTTGGTGGACCTTGCAGGACTCGAACCTGCGACCGGACGGTTATGAGCCGTCTGCTCTAACCAACTGAGCTAAAGGTCCTTAAGATGGCGGCAGAGGGAGTCGAACCCACGACCTTTCGGGTATGAACCGAATGCTCTAGCCAGCTGAGCTACGCCGCCAGGAAATTTAAAATTAAATTGGTGGAGCCTAGCGGGATCGAACCGCTGACCTCCTGCGTGCAAGGCAGGCGCTCTCCCAGCTGAGCTAAGGCCCCAAATTTATTAATTAACTGGTCGGGAAGACAGGATTCGAACCTGCGACCCCTTGGTCCCAAACCAAGTGCTCTACCAAGCTGAGCTACTTCCCGTATATATGGCGCGCCCGGCAGGAGTCGAACCCACAACCTTCTGATCCGTAGTCAGACGCTCTATCCAATTGAGCTACGGGCGCTAATGTTTCATAAAAGTGGTGCCGAGGACCGGAATCGAACCGGTACGGTAGTCACCTACCGCAGGATTTTAAGTCCTGTGCGTCTGCCAGTTCCGCCACCCCGGCACTTTGATGAATCTTTGGAGCGGAAGACGAGGTTCGAACTCGCGACCCCCACCTTGGCAAGGTGGTGTTCTACCACTGAACTACTTCCGCTCGGTTATTAAATTAAATGGTGCGGGTGAAGGGAGTCGAACCCCCACGCCTTGCGGCGCTAGATCCTAAGTCTAGTGCGTCTGCCAGTTCCGCCACACCCGCATATTTATATCACAAAAAGTGAATGAGCCATGTAGGATTCGAACCTACGACCCTCTGATTAAAAGTCAGATGCTCTACCAACTGAGCTAATGGCTCAAAAAATGGTGCCGGAGAAAGGACTTGAACCCTCAACCTACTGATTACAAGTCAGTTGCTCTACCAGTTGAGCTACTCCGGCAGGAGTAAAGTTATGGTGGAGGATGACGGGCTCGAACCGCCGACCCTCTGCTTGTAAGGCAGATGCTCTCCCAGCTGAGCTAATCCTCCTGGGTATTAAAATGTATTTCTATGTATTTTTATTGCAAGCCCAGCGACGTCCTACTCTTGCAGGGGGAGACCCCCAACTACCATTGGCGCTGAAGAGCTTAACTTCCGTGTTCGGTATGGGAACGGGTGTGACCTCTTCGCCATCATCACTAGACTTGAATAATTATTTGAAAGACAAGTTCTATTATATCAACTATGTAGATTATTACAAGTGTTTTTTTAATAAAAATTTATTCTTTCAAAACTGAATAAACTGACATCTTAGAAACAAACAATTTGGTTAAGTCCTCGATCGATTAGTATTCGTCAGCTGCACGTGTCGCCACGCTTCCACCCCGAACCTATCTACCTCATCGTCTTTGAGGGATCTTACTTACTTGCGTAATGGGAAATCTCATCTTGAGGGGGGCTTCGTGCTTAGATGCTTTCAGCACTTATCCCGTCCACACATAGCTACCCAGCGATGCCCTTGGCAGAACAACTGGTACACCAGCGGTGTGTCCATCCCGGTCCTCTCGTACTAAGGACAGCTCCTCTCAAATTTCCTACGCCCACGACGGATAGGGACCGAACTGTCTCACGACGTTCTGAACCCAGCTCGCGTACCGCTTTAATGGGCGAACAGCCCAACCCTTGGGACCGACTACAGCCCCAGGATGCGATGAGCCGACATCGAGGTGCCAAACCTCCCCGTCGATGTGGACTCTTGGGGGAGATAAGCCTGTTATCCCCGGGGTAGCTTTTATCCGTTGAGCGATGGCCCTTCCATGCGGAACCACCGGATCACTAAGCCCGTCTTTCGACCCTGCTCGACTTGTAGGTCTCGCAGTCAAGCTCCCTTCTGCCTTTACACTCTTCGAATGATTTCCAACCATTCTGAGGGAACCTTTGGGCGCCTCCGTTACACTTTAGGAGGCGACCGCCCCAGTCAAACTGCCCGCCTGACACTGTCTCCTACCCGGGTTACGGGTATGGGTTAGAATTTCAATACAACCAGGGTAGTATCCCACCGACGCCTCCTCCGAAGCTGGCGCTCCGGGCTCTAAGGCTCCTACCTATCCTGTACAAGTTGCACCAAAATTCAATATCAAGCTACAGTAAAGCTCCACGGGGTCTTTCCGTCCTGTCGCGGGTAACCTGCATCTTCACAGGTACTATAATTTCACCGAGTCTCTCGTTGAGACAGTGCCCAGATCGTTACGCCTTTCGTGCGGGTCGGAACTTACCCGACAAGGAATTTCGCTACCTTAGGACCGTTATAGTTACGGCCGCCGTTTACTGGGGCTTCAATTCGCACCTTCGCTTGCGCTAAGCACTCCTCTTAACCTTCCAGCACCGGGCAGGCGTCAGCCCCTATACTTCACCTTACGGTTTTGCAGAGACCTGTGTTTTTGCTAAACAGTCGCCTGGGCCTATTCACTGCGGCTCTTCTAGGCTATACACCCAAAAGAGCACCCCTTCTCCCGAAGTTACGGGGTCATTTTGCCGAGTTCCTTAACGAGAGTTCTCTCGCTCACCTTAGGATTCTCTCCTCGACTACCTGTGTCGGTTTGCGGTACGGGCACCTCCCACCTCGTTAGAGGCTTTTCTTGGCAGTGTGAAATCAGGAACTTCGGACTAAGTCCTCGCCATCACAGCTCAATGTTACAGAGTGCGGATTTGCCTACACTCACACCTCACTGCTTGGACGTGCATAACCAACAGCACGCTTACCCTATCCTACTGCGTCCCCCCATCACTCAAACGGTGGGGTGGTGGTACAGGAATATCAACCTGTTGTCCATCGTCTACGCCTATCGGCCTCGACTTAGGTCCCGACTAACCCTGAGCGGACGAGCCTTCCTCAGGAAACCTTAGTCATACGGTGGATGGGATTCTCACCCATCTTTCGCTACTCATACCGGCATTCTCACTTCTAAGCGCTCCACCAGTCCTTCCGGTCTGACTTCAACGCCCTTAGAACGCTCTCCTACCACTGATACCAAAGGTATCAATCCACAGCTTCGGTGATTTGTTTAGCCCCGATACATTTTCGGCGCAGCGTCACTCGACCAGTGAGCTATTACGCACTCTTTAAATGATGGCTGCTTCTAAGCCAACATCCTGGTTGTCTAAGCAACGCCACATCCTTTTCCACTTAACAAATACTTTGGGACCTTAGCTGGTGGTCTGGGCTGTTTCCCTCTTGACTACGGATCTTATCACTCGCAGTCTGACTCCCAAACATAAATCATTGGCATTCGGAGTTTGTCTGAATTCGGTAACCCGGGATGGGCCCCTAGTCCAAACAGTGCTCTACCTCCAAGATTCTAACGTTTGAGGCTAGCCCTAAAGCTATTTCGGAGAGAACCAGCTATCTCCAGGTTCGATTGGAATTTCTCCGCTACCCACACCTCATCCCCGCACTTTTCAACGTGCGTGGGTTCGGACCTCCAGTAAGTGTTACCTTACCTTCATCCTGGACATGGGTAGATCACCTGGTTTCGGGTCTACGACCACATACTCATTCGCCCTATTCAGACTCGCTTTCGCTGCGGCTCCGTCTTCTCAACTTAACCTCGCATGTAATCGTAACTCGCCGGTTCATTCTACAAAAGGCACGCCATCACCCGTTAACGGGCTTTGACTATTTGTAGGCACACGGTTTCAGGGTCTATTTCACTCCCCTTCCGGGGTGCTTTTCACCTTTCCCTCACGGTACTGGTTCACTATCGGTCACTAGGTAGTATTTAGCCTTGGGAGATGGTCCTCCCGGATTCCGACGGAATTTCACGTGTTCCGCCGTACTCAGGATACACTCTGGAGGGAATGAATTTTGGACTACGGGGCTTTTACCCTATCCTGCGGACCTTTCCAGGTCGCTTCATCTAACTCATTCTTTTGTAACTCCGTATAGAGTGTCCTACAACCCCAAGAGGCAAGCCTCTTGGTTTGGGCTCTTCCCGTTTCGCTCGCCGCTACTCAGGGAATCGAATTTTCTTTCTCTTCCTCCAGGTACTTAGATGTTTCAGTTCCCTGGGTGTGTCTCAGATGCGCTATGTATTCACGCAAATGTACTGCCCCATTACGGGCAGTGGGTTTCCCCATTCGGAAATCTCCGGATCGAAGCTCACTTACAGCTCCCCGAAGCATATCGGTGTTAGTGCCGTCCTTCGTCGACTCCTAGTGCCAAGGCATCCACCGTGCGCCCTTATTAACTTAACCTAAAAGTTAAAAGTACTACACTTGCAATCACGTAAGTGATCACAATTTGAATATCTTGCGTTTGTTTCTTTTTTTGATGTCGTTTTATCCAGTTTTCAAAGAACAAAGGGCTTGTTCCTTTGCGACGAGTAATCGCAGGAGCAAGTATAAATGTTCATCATAAAAATGAACACTCAAAACTGAACTGCAAAACGTTAAGATACAGATAAAGATCTGTATTCCGAATATATCCTTAGAAAGGAGGTGATCCAGCCGCACCTTCCGATACGGCTACCTTGTTACGACTTCACCCCAATCATCTGTCCCACCTTCGGCGGCTGGCTCCCAAAAGGGTTACCCCACCGACTTCGGGTGTTACAAACTCTCGTGGTGTGACGGGCGGTGTGTACAAGGCCCGGGAACGTATTCACCGTGGCATGCTGATCCACGATTACTAGCGATTCCGGCTTCATGTAGGCGAGTTGCAGCCTACAATCCGAACTGAGAACGGTTTTATGGGATTAGCTCACCCTCGCGGGGTTGCGACCCTCTGTACCGTCCATTGTAGCACGTGTGTAGCCCAGGTCATAAGGGGCATGATGATTTGACGTCATCCCCACCTTCCTCCGGTTTATCACCGGCAGTCACCTTAGAGTGCCCAACTGAATGCTGGCAACTAAGATCAAGGGTTGCGCTCGTTGCGGGACTTAACCCAACATCTCACGACACGAGCTGACGACAACCATGCACCACCTGTCACCGCTGTCCCCGAAGGGAAAAGCCTATCTCTAGGCCGGTCAGCGGGATGTCAAGACCTGGTAAGGTTCTTCGCGTTGCTTCGAATTAAACCACATGCTCCACCGCTTGTGCGGGCCCCCGTCAATTCCTTTGAGTTTCAGTCTTGCGACCGTACTCCCCAGGCGGAGTGCTTAATGCGTTAGCTGCAGCACTAAGGGGCGGAAACCCCCTAACACTTAGCACTCATCGTTTACGGCGTGGACTACCAGGGTATCTAATCCTGTTTGCTCCCCACGCTTTCGCGCCTCAGCGTCAGTTACAGACCAGAAAGCCGCCTTCGCCACTGGTGTTCCTCCAAATCTCTACGCATTTCACCGCTACACTTGGAATTCCGCTTTCCTCTTCTGCACTCAAGTCCCCCAGTTTCCAATGACCCTCCACGGTTGAGCCGTGGGCTTTCACATCAGACTTAAAGGACCGCCTGCGCGCGCTTTACGCCCAATAATTCCGGACAACGCTTGCCACCTACGTATTACCGCGGCTGCTGGCACGTAGTTAGCCGTGGCTTTCTAATGAGGTACCGTCAAGGTACGAGCAGTTACTCTCGTACTTGTTCTTCCCTCACAACAGAGTTTTACGATCCGAAAACCTTCTTCACTCACGCGGCGTTGCTCCATCAGACTTTCGTCCATTGTGGAAGATTCCCTACTGCTGCCTCCCGTAGGAGTCTGGGCCGTGTCTCAGTCCCAGTGTGGCCGATCACCCTCTCAGGTCGGCTACGCATCGTCGCCTTGGTGAGCCGTTACCTCACCAACTAGCTAATGCGCCGCGGGCCCATCCTGTAGTGACAGCCGAGACCGTCTTTTAACATTCCCCCATGTGAGGAAATGGATTATTCGGTATTAGCCCCGGTTTCCCGGAGTTATCCCAATCTACAGGGCAGGTTGCCCACGTGTTACTCACCCGTCCGCCGCTAAATCAGAAGAAGCAAGCTTCTTCATCATTCGCTCGACTTGCATGTATTAGGCACGCCGCCAGCGTTCGTCCTGAGCCAGGATCAAACTCTCCATAATAGCCGGCTGGCGATACACAGCGCATTGCGTTGTCAGCTTCGCTTACTCAGTCAGTCACGTACGTTAGTACGCTCCTTCCCTCGCTCACTTGCTTCCTAGCACTGCACTACGTCTCGTCAGCCAGAAAAAATAGAACTAGTTTAAAAGCTCATTTTGTTTTGCTGGCATCATCATTAAATGATGTCAAAATTGTTTTGCGTCAATCAAACCGAAGTTTGTTGAACGCTGTATTTCTTAACGTTTTGCATGTTCAGTTTTCAATGTTCATCGCGTCGTTTTGTTTTTGACGACTTTATTAGTATAACTCATTTCAGATTCGCTGTCAAACACTTTTTTTATTTTCTTTCAAGTAGTTTGTCGCTTGTTCCGAAGGACAAGTATTAATATACAACGTAGAGAAACAAAAAGCA
Organism: Psychrobacillus sp. FSL K6-2843; assembly: GCF_038626375.1. Lineage (NCBI taxonomy): Bacteria > Bacillati > Bacillota > Bacilli > Caryophanales > Bacillaceae > Psychrobacillus > Psychrobacillus sp. FSL K6-2843. The sequence goes on from NZ_CP152021.1 coordinate 2,857,188, forward strand.
ATACCTTTTTTTATATTTAATATGATTTTTATTAAATTATTTAATAAAGGATAGTTTTAAATAGCTTTAGCCTTACTTACTATAATATTCTTCATTAATTCAGAACAGGGTGATATTAAATAGAAAAATGGGTATGTAAGTATAAGATTTAAATTTCCACATATTCTTTACTAACTTAATAGAAAGGAGGAACATCCTTGGACTGGGTTCCCTATTTAAATGGATATGGCGAGATATTAATAAAATTAAGTTTCGCGGCAATCCTAAGTTTAGTTATTGGGATTGAAAGAGAACTGAAGAAAAAACCCATTGGTCTAAAAACAAGTATCGTTATAGCCACATTTAGTTGCTTGCTCACATACATATCTATCGAATCGGCATATAAGGCTCATACTGGACACGACGGAGTCAATATAACCATGGATCCTTTACGGTTAGCAGCTCAAATTGTTAGCGGAATCGGTTTTTTAGGGGCCGGGGTTATCCTTCGTAAAGGAAATGATAGCATAAGTGGTCTAACAACAGCAGCCATGATTTGGGGAGCTGGGGGAATTGGGATTGCTGTGGGAGCAGGATTTTATTTGGAGGCATCCTTATCTGTTGTGATTGTACTAATAGGTATAGAAGTAATCCCTCCCCTCTTATCTAAAATAGGTCCAAAGCGATTAAGATCGAAAGAGTTATCATTGAAGGTAATTGTTTCAGAGCAAGAAAACATTTCTAAAATGTATTATCACTTAAAAGACCAAGGCTTTTATATTGATAGCATTCGAATAAAAGACATTCCATTAGAGAATGATGAAATCAAGCATGAGCTTCATATTCGTTTGTCTATACTTACTAAAAAGAATACGGTAGAATTTTATCATTCGATAGCAAATTTAGAATTTATCGAAACTCTTGAATTAGAATCTATTTAACAAAAGGAGTAATTATATGGGACAGTTTTTTACTTTATTAAAGGGTGGTAACAAACCATCCTTGATTGCAGCAATTGTAAATACAATAATAGCAGCATTAAAAGGCGGAGCATTTTTTCTAACTGGAAACGTAGCTATGTTTGCAGAAATGATGCATTCCATCGGGGATGCAGCTAACCAGTTTTTTGTGTTTATAGGATCAGCACTTTCTAAAAAGGCGCCAACTCCTAAGTTTCCAAATGGCTTTGGACGATTGGTCAATCTTGTTTGTTTAGGTGCAGTAATACTTGTAGGAATCCTCTCATATGAAACGATCAAAGAAGGATGGCATCATATCCAACATCCTGTAGCATCTGGAGGGCTTGCAATTAGTTTAACCGTTCTTGGGATTGCGATAATCCTTGAATTTGCGGTTTTATACAAAGCAGGAAAAGAAATCTTGCATGAAGTTGGCATAAAAGGATCTGTTTTAGCTCCGCTTACTACGAGCTTTGCACATTTAAAAAGAGCAAAACCAGCTACAAAACTTGTATTTATGGAGGATTTAGTTGCAACTTCTGGTGGTATTTTAGCTTTTGTAGCAGTTCTGATCTCTCATTTCACAGGATTTTTACAAGCAGAAGGTATTGCTTCTATCCTTATCGGACTAATGATGTTTTACGTAGTAGGTAAAGTATTCTTAGATAATGCACGAGGCGCTCTTGGGGAAACAGATGAACAAATGCTCGTTCATATTGCGCATCTTGTTTCTGATGTAAAGGAAGTAAAAGATATTCAAGAGCTAGAGGTAATAAAAGAAGGAGAGTTTCTTCACGTTACTCTAGTAGCTGAAATAGACGCTTCGCTATCCTTTGCAACAGTAGATGATATTCATGATGTTTTAAAGGATTTAATACTAAGCCAACAAGGAGTATCCGATGTGACTATCTCCTTTGACGAGGACGACGGAGTTAAAACGTGGAATCATCATAAAGATTCAAAAACAGTTTTAAAAACAAATGACAAGAAATAAATCTTCCATTAAGTATTACTCTTTTATATAAGAGGTTGTATGTCAAGCTATGATTTAACATAATAAAGGCAAGAATGTTGGGTTAACAGCATTCTTGCCTTTTAAAATTCACTTTTTTATTGATGAAAAAAGATAAAAACTCAACCGCAGTCTTACAGACAAGCTGTTAATATAGCTTTTGTATCTTCTGCATTTAACTTATTAAAATTGCCATACTCACCACGTGCCATTGCTTTTTCTACCATTAAGTCGATTTGTGAGTCATCAATTTTATAATCAGATAGGTTCACAGGTGCCCCTAACGAAGCCCAGAAAGAAGATAATCTTTCAATACCCTCTAAACCAATTTCCTCCGGCGTCTTACCTGAAGGATCCACATGGAAGACTTTAGTAGCAAGCTTTGCAAAGCGCTCTGGATTTACTTTAAGATTATGTCGCATCCATCTCGGGAAAATAATTGCCAATCCGCCTGCATGGGGAATGTCATACACAGCTGAGACAGCATGTTCAATGTTATGGCTCGCCCAATCACCGTTATAACCCATTTGTAGAAAACCATTTAAGCCTAGAGTTCCCGCAAATAGGATAGTTTCTCTTAATTCATAGTTTTCTAGGTCGGTAATTAGTTTAGGAGCAGCATCTATAACTGTACGTAGAGCGCCCTCAATCATTTCATCTTGAAGAGGTGTGTTAGTCGCATTATGATAATATTGCTCAAACATATGAGACATCATATCAACAATCCCATAAACCGTTTGGTCTAGAGGAACTGTGAAAGTGTTCACTGGGTCTAATATAGAGAATTTAGGGAAAACTAGCGGGCTCCCCCAGCCGTATTTTTCTAACGTTTCTTCATTTGTAATTACCGAACCTGAGTTCATTTCGGAGCCAGTTGCGGCTAAAGTTAAAACAGTACCAAAAGGTAGTGCTTCTTCTGGGAAGGCTTTACGTGTAACTAAGTCCCATGGATCCCCATCATACTTAGCAGCAGCAACAATAAGCTTCGTGCAGTCTATTACAGACCCACCTCCGACTGCAAGTACTACTTCAATTCCTTCTGCCTTACAAAGATCTGCTCCTCGTTTTGCAGTAGATAGTCTTGGATTTGGCTCTACTCCTGACAGTTCAAAGATTTCCATACCTGCCTCATTTAAATAATTCATTACTTCGTCGTATAAACCATTTTTTTTAATGCTTCCGCCGCCGTATACTACCAATACCTTTTTACCGAATACAGAAAGCTCAGTAGGAAGCTTTGCTAGTTGACCTTTACCAAAAATCAGTTTGACCGGATTATAAAAAGAAAATGCATTCATATGTTAATCCCCTTTCTTTACCTTTTCATCATATAAAAAACCGCTTGTAAAATACAAGCGGTTCAACTTATCGGGTTATACCCATCCACGGAAGCGTGAAGCTTCAGCAGTTCTGCGTACACCAACCATATATGCAGCTAAACGCATATCGATATTACGAGTAGTAGCTACTTCATAAATATTCTCAAATGCATCTACCATTTTCTTCACTAACTTGTCGTTAACTTCTTCTTCTGTCCAGTAGTAGCCTTGGTTATTTTGTACCCACTCAAAGTAAGATACAGTTACCCCACCAGCACTAGCTAATACGTCAGGGACTAATAGGATTCCTCTTTCATATAGAATTCTAGTAGCTTCTGTAGTAGTTGGACCATTTGCTGCTTCTACTACTATATTAGCTTTGATGTTGTGAGCATTATCAGAAGTAATTTGGTTTTCGATAGCAGCAGGCACTAAAATATCACAATCTAATTCTAATAATTCTTCATTAGAAATAGTATTTTCAAACAAAGTCGTTACAGTTCCAAAGCTATCACGGCGATCTAATAAATAATCTATATCTAAGCCATTAGGGTCATGTAAAGCACCGTAAGCATCAGAAATACCAATTACTTTTGCACCTTGATCGCTCAAGAACTTAGCAAGGAAGCTTCCTGCGTTTCCGAAACCTTGGATAACCACTCTAGCACCCATCATATCAATGCCGCGTTTCTTCGCTGCTTCATTAATAATAATAGTAACACCTTGTGCAGTTGCACGGTCACGACCTTGAGATCCACCAAGAACTAAAGGTTTACCCGTGATAAATCCTGGTGAGTTGAATTGGTCCATACGACTATATTCATCCATCATCCATGCCATAATTTGCGCATTTGTGAAAACGTCTGGAGCAGGGATATCTTTTGTTGGTCCGACAATTTGACTAATTGCACGAACATATCCACGACTTAGGCGCTCGATTTCTCCCATAGACATCTCACGTGGGTCACAAGCAACCCCACCTTTACCTCCACCATACGGAAGGTCAACAATTCCAGCTTTTAATGTCATCCACATAGAAAGTGCTTTCATTTCTTCAGGAGTTACACCTGGGTGAAAACGAACTCCACCTTTTGTTGGTCCGACTGCATCGTTATGTTGGGAACGGTAACCAGTAAATACTTTAACAGTATTGTCATCCATTCTTACTGGAATTCTTACCTCTAACATACGAAGTGGTTCTTTTAACAAGTCATACATTGCATCGTCGTAGCCTAATTTTTGCAAAGCCTCTTTAATGACAGCCTGCGTTGATGTGAACAGGTTTAGATTTTCAGCCATTTATTATTTCGCCTCTTTAATTCATAATGATTTCATCGGAGATTATTGTAACACAATTCATTTACAAATTGGGAAACAATTAGTTAAATTGTAAATACTTTTTTAATTTTCTCAATTGACCAGTCAAGTTCCTCTTTTGTAATGATTAAAGGTGGTGCGAAACGGATAACTGTATCGTGAGTTTCTTTACATAATAATCCTAGTTCTTTTAGTTCTTCACAATAAGGTCTTGCTGCTTCAGTCAATTCCATACCGATAAACAAACCACGACCACGTACTTCTTTAATAGAAGGATGATTAATGTCTCTTAAAGCATCCATAAAATAATTTCCTAATTCTAATGAACGATCAGCAAGCTTCTCGTCAATCAACACGTCAAGTGCAGCAAGAGAAACAGCACAAGCCATAGGGTTACCACCGAAAGTAGAGCCATGTGAACCTGGATTAAATACTTCTAGAACATCACGGTTAGCTACTATACATGAGATAGGGAATACTCCTCCGCCTAGTGCTTTACCTAAGATGTACATATCCGGATCGATATCTTCCCATTCACATGCAAACATTTTACCTGTGCGGCATAATCCAGCTTGAATTTCATCTGCGATAAATAATACATTATTTTCTCGACATAATTCACGTGCAGCCTTCATAAATCCTTCTGGAGGAATAATGATTCCAGCTTCGCCTTGGATAGGTTCGATTAAGAATGCAGCTGTGTTTGGAGTAATTGCTTGCTTAAGTGCTTCAATATCCCCGTAAGGAATTAGTTTAATCCCTGGAAGCATTGGTCCGAATCCACGTTTGTATTCTGGGTCTGACGATAAAGAAACCGCTCCCATAGTTCTGCCGTGGAAGTTACCGTTACAAGCAATGATTTCTGCTTGATCATCAGCAACACCTTTTACATCATACGCCCATCTGCGAGCAGCCTTAAATGCTGTTTCTACAGCTTCAGCTCCTGTATTCATCGGTAAAACCATTTCTTTTTTCGTTAATTGACTTACTTTTTCATACCATGGACCTAACTGGTCGTTATGGAACGCACGAGAAGTTAAAGTAACACGATCTGCTTGGTCTTTTAACGCTTGAATAATTTTAGGATGACGATGTCCTTGGTTTACAGCTGAGTATGCAGATAGCATATCCATGTATTTATTACCCTCTGGATCCTTTACCCAAACACCTTCAGCTTCAGACACAACGATTGGTAGTGGATTGTAATTGTGTGCACCGTATTTTTCTGTTTGTTCAATTACTTTACTAGATACTGACATTCATTTTCCCCCTATTAAATGAAATGGCCAGACAAACCAGTTGTTTGGCCATTTCATAAGATTTGTTTTAAAAAATATTAAAGCATTTCGGAAGTTGTTTTAGCTTGCATATGAAGTTGAATGTAGTCTGGTCCACCAGCTTTAGAGTCAGTTCCAGACATGTTGAATCCACCAAATGGTTGGTATCCAACGATAGCTCCAGTACATCCACGGTTGAAGTATAAGTTACCTACGTGGAAGTCTTCACGCGCTTTTTCTAAGTTCATGCGGTTATTAGTAATAACGGCACCTGTTAAACCATATTCCGTGTTGTTAGCAATTTCAATCGCTTCATCAAAATCTTTTGCTTTAGAAATACCAAGGATTGGTCCAAAAATTTCTTCTTGCATAATGCGAGAAGTTGGAGATAGATCTGCAAATACAGTAGGTTGAATGAAGTAACCTTTTGAATCGTCACCTTCTCCACCAGTGATTAAGCGACCTTCTTCTTTACCAACTGGGATATAGCTCATGATTTTTTTGAATGCAGAAGCATCGATTACTGGACCTACAAAATGCTCATCTTCGTCTGGAATACCTACAGTTAACTCATTCGTTAACTCTTTTACACGATCCACTACTTGGTCATATACATCTTCAAGGATTACAGCACGTGAACCAGCCGAGCATTTTTGTCCGCTAAAACCAAATGCTGATCGTACGATTGATTGAGCAGCTAATTCTAAATCAGCATCTTTATCTACAACGATTGTGTCTTTACCGCCCATTTCAAGAATTGTACGTTTAATCCAGATTTGCTTTTCAGCTAATTTAGCTGATTTTTCTACAATTCCTAAACCAACGTCACGAGATCCTGTAAAGCTGATTAAACGAGTACGTGGGTGTTCAACTAAGAAATCACCAATTTCAGCACCTGAACCAGGGATGAAGTTAACAACGCCCGCTGGCATTCCAGCTTCTTCTAGAACTTCTACAAACTTATAAGCAACAACAGGAGTAGTAGAAGCTGGTTTTAATAATACTGTATTACCAGCAACCATAGCTGCTACAGTAGTACCAGCCATGATAGCAAATGGGAAGTTCCAAGGAGAGATAACAACAGAAACTCCTAATGGAATATAGTCATAACGATTGTATTCACCTGGACGGCTTTCCACAGGTTGGCCTTCTTTAAGACGTAGCATTTGACGTCCATAATATTCTAAGAAGTCAATTCCTTCAGCAACCTCTACATCAGCTTCCACCCATGTTTTCCCTGCTTCTCTTGATAATAAAGCGGAGAATTCAAATTTACGGCGACGAATGATTGCCGCTGCTTTGAAAAGTACATCTGCGCGTACTTCTGGTTTTACTTTTTTCCATGTGTTGAATGTTTCATCAGCAATTTTAAGTGCTTTTTCTGCGATTTCTTGAGAAGCTTTTGATACTTTACCAATTACCTCTTCTTTTTTTGCTGGATTATAAGAAACAATTTTGCTTTCAGTAGTAATTCTTTCTCCACCAACGATTAATGGGAAATCTTGACCTAAATATGCGTCAACAATTTTATATCCTTCTTTTATTGCTTTTTTATTTTCTTCTTTTGAAAAATCTGTAAATGCTTCGTGTTTATAAGGTATCATGTAAATCCTCCTTTAAATGTTAGCGCAAAAAAAATTTGCACTACTAATACTACTTCACTTATAATAATGCAAAAGATTGTTGCGTTTTTCAAGTAAAATTAACTAAAATGTTAAATATTTTTTTGAGGTGATTAATTTGACCAGTACATTTAGTAAGCTGCTCCCCTTTTACAAATTCGCTACAGAGCAAGTCACTGTAGGCATTCATGCAATAGATTTAATGGGAAAAACGATTATATACAATGAAAAAATGAAAGAAATCGAAGGTTTGAATTCGATGGATGTAGAAGATCGTTCTATCCTAGAACTTTTTCAATTCGAACAACATGAAAGTACCTTATTAAAAGTTCTATATAGCGAAAAGCCAGTCCTAAGAGTAAAACAGACCTATTGGAGTAGGAATGGTCAAGAAATCACCACTATTAACGATACATATCCTGTTTTTGAAGATGGTGTCTTAATAGGGGCGATTGAATTTTCACGAGATATCACTGCTCTGGAAAAGCTATTATTTCAGCCTTTAAAGAGATATAACGAGGCAATCACACTTTCCTCAATCACAGCAGAATCTAAAATCATGAAGGACGTAAAGGAACGCTCAATAAAAGCAGCTAATGTACGAATGCCTATCCTGCTTATTGGAGAAGCTGGGACAGGAAAGGATTTAATAGCGGAAGCAATACATCATCAGCTTTCTCCACAAAACGAGCAATTTATAACGCTTTATTGTTATAGTGCGGACGATCAAATAATTTATAAATTCGAACAAGAAATAAAAAGCCTGCATAACTGCACTATATTTTGTGAAAGAATAGATTTATTATCCATCGATTTACAAAATAAATTATTTGAAATTTTAAAAGAAAATAGCTCTAACCACAATCTGTATATAGCTAGTATTGGAGAAGATCCGATTGACCTAGTTTATAATAACCAGTTGGTTAAAGAGCTATATTATTACTTTGCGTCTATTACTATTAATATTCCGCCGCTTCGTGAACGAACAGAGGATATTATGCCCTTTATACATGATTACTTCCAGCGACATTTAAATCGGTACGCGTCTACTCTTGAAGACATAGATCCACAGGTAATAAAAGCTTTTAAAACCTATGACTGGCCAGGTAACTTAAAGGAATTGGAGCTTTTATTAGACGAAATCACTTCTATGATTACAACAGAGAGAACATTAAGTTTCGATATGCTACCACTCCATTTCAAATTAAAAATTCAGGATATGGATGGATCAATGAAAAATGCCGAGGACTTTGTCATTTCTCCAGAGAGAGATATCCTTCCTCTAGACGAATACTTAAGAGAAGCGGAAACTTATTATTTACAAAAGGCTTTAGAGAAATACAATAACAATGTCACCAAAGCAGCGGAGGCATTGGGAATGAGTAGGCAGAATCTACAGTACCGATTACGTAAAATAAGAAAAGTTTAATATTTTACATGATAAAAAAAGAAAAGGTGGATAAGGATTTGATCCTTCTCCACCTTTTCTTTTTTATTGGATGGATTGTTTAATCCACCCTGCTAGTTTTTCCTTCAATGTATTAAAGCCTTCTTCATCATGCTCATCGACACGAGCTTGAAGTGATTTACGTGGCTTATCATCACGTTTCGAAGAGATTGGTTTTTCTTGAAGTTCTCGAATAGAAAGGCTTATTTTGCTTGCTTCCTCATCTATTTCTAGAATTTTCACTTCTACTTCCTGACCAACAGTCAAAAACTCTCCTACTTCCTTAACATAGCCATATGTTATTTCTGATATGTGCACTAGACCTTGTGTTTGTTCATCCAGACTAACGAACGCACCATATGGTTGAATACCCGTCACTTTACCAGTAACCACATCTCCTACCTTAAATGTTTTTGTCATATTGCCGTCCTACTTTCTTATCTACGATATAGTCATGTTAAATTATAACATATCAGAAAGTATATGACCAAAAATCACTGAGGTGTATGAAGACAACTTCCTTTGTAAATCAATGTGTAATAATAGCTTTCACGAACTTTCTTATTTTACACTCAGAGGGATATTAATACGCCAAATGTTATCCTCATCTAATCTCATGGGTATATTGGATTTTATTTTTTCTTCAACTCCTTGATCTAATACAGTAGTTAGTACGCTGTTCTCTACCTGGTTTTTTGACTGCTGATAATAGAGCATAGTAGATGATTCCGCAATTAAACTTACAGGACTTTTAAAGAAGGAACCTTTGCTTGACTCTAATCTGACATCATCACTTAATAGCTTCCACATCATGTCTAGGTTGTGTTGGTCCTCAGCGTAATCATATAAAACAGCAATTTCTATAGGCCCAATCCCATGTAAATGCTTTGTGTCGAAGCTTTCCCCAAACCTTTTATAAAGATAAGCTACATCTCCTTCTTTTGCCACTTCCATACTCGCCGATATTTTCTCAGATAACATCGCTTCCCAATCCAGCTTCACATAATCTAAATTACCCTCTAAGGCTTGGTTATAAAGATCTCTAAATTGCCCTAAATTTAAATCCTTATAGTTGAAAGTATACTTCCAATTATTCTCCTCCATTACGTCCAAAAATTTTCTCATAAATGTAGCAATTGGAGATTCTCCCGGTGTATCAGCTAAATAACTCCAAGCTAGTTGATATTCCTGCCTAACTTTTTGGTTTTCATCCAAAAGTGCACTATTGTACTCTCCTAAAAGCATGCTCTCTACTCCAGTAAAGTAAAATGTCTCAAGATTAGTATGAACGCTAAAAGATGGATCAGTATTCAAGAGAACAATCTCTATTCCTCTTAAATTACTTACTAAATTACTTACTAGATTATTACCATCCCCCATGGAGTTGTTGTCTGAGTATTGATTTAGCATAACGTTTTGTAAGAAAATATATCCTGAAGCATAATCATTTAACTTTTCATTAAAATCCTGATTAAATGCTAAACTATTATAAAGAACAAAAAATTCTGTACCAGATTGATTTACTTCAATATTTAGTCCTTGTTTAGGTAATACCTTCAACATTGTTTGAATTTTTTTCGGCATTTCTTCTCTTTTAGCCTGAAGCATATTCTTATTTAATTTCCCATCAAAAACAGCAGATCTCAATGCTTCTCTGTCTTTGTATAAAATGTGGTTATAATGAGTGATTAGTATATTTGCTTTTGTCACGAATTCATCAACAAACTTCATGCTTTCGTTAGAATTCATTACTTTTCCTTTTTTAACCTCTTCTATCATTTCAGAAGGAAGCTTTAACCCTTGTATTGCTTGATGGTAAGCTTCTTCAATAGTAATATCATCGTTCTTACCTTCGAGGGAGCCTGGACTAATCTGAGTAGCAAAAATATTATCTGCATAAATGACAAAATCGAGGCCATTAAAATCATCCTCATCCATCTCTAGTATTTTCTGTCTCTTCAATCGCTCCTCTGCGTATTTCTTTTCATATTCTTCAATATCTCCCAGTATGGTCGTTTCTTTTATTTTACTACCTGTTTGGTTATCGTTTAAAAGTGTAGCACTAAGGATTCCTATAACAAAAACACTTGCTAGGCTAACAGTCCACACTGCAATTCGTTGCCAATTCGTTTTCTTCTTTTTAGAATGATCTAGGTTAGTTTCTTTTTCTTTCACCATTTTCTTTAGTATTTCATCCGGATTTATTGAAGAAGGCACTCTTTCATATGAATCTTTCAATAATTCCAAACGTACTTCCAGTTTTTTATCGTCCATGGTTTTCACCTCCACTAATTTGTAGAGCCGATTTCAAATGTCCCTTTGCTCGTAATAATCGAATTTTAATGGTAGACATTGGAACATTCAGTACATCTGCCATTTGTTCATAAGACATGTCATGAAAATAGAAAAGTATAATGGGATGGCGATATTTTTCATCTAATAATTGTATTGCTACATGGAGCTCTCGATCCTCCTCAAAAACAAGGACCTTTTCCTCGGCAGACTTCATTATATAGTGGTCAGGCGATACTCCTTGAAGCCTTACCTCTTTTTGCGCTTCTTTCGTTTCCTTGCGGTAATAGTCTCTTGTTGCATTTAATGTAATTTTATATAACCAGGTTGTGAAACGCTCCTTTTGAAATTGATGAAGGAAACGATACAATTTTACAAACACTTCCTGTGTCACATCTGGTATATCTTGAACTCGCACTCCACATTGAAAGGCAAATTTTTCTACTGTTCGATGATGTAAGCGAATGAGTTCCCCGTATGCTTGCTGATCGCCCTGTTGTGCAAGTTCGATCAATTCGTTCTCAACCATTGCTCCACCCCGCTCTCTCTCTTTTGCTATAAGTGATACGAAAGATGCCAGCTAAATGTTACATCTATCTGTATACTTTTATCTTACTTGCACATATTAACAATTCACATTTATAGATTTAGCGTTTATTTTTCATTAACAAAATAGTATACTATCCCTTTAAAGCGTTAAAGCGTTGAAGGAGGAATACATATGAAAACTCGAGATCACTTCGGGTCGAAAATTGGATTTATATTGGCTGCGGCCGGAAGTGCCATTGGATTAGGGGCGATTTGGAAGTTTCCCTATATGGCAGGAACTAATGGTGGTGGCGTCTTTGTATTGCTCTTCATCCTATGTACACTTCTTATTGGATTACCAATTTTACTAGCTGAATTTATCATAGGAAGAAAGGGACAGGCAGATGCAGTAACTGGATTTAAAAAATTGGCACCTAAAAAGCCATGGTTTTTAATCGGATGGTCTGGCTTCTTCTTTTCGTTTATAATACTCTCATTTTATAGTGTAGTTGGTGGCTGGATTTTATCTTACTTGTTCCGTTCTATTACTCTTAGCTTAAACGGGAGTGCAGATAATTTCTATGAGGACTTATTTAATACGGTCATATCAAATCCTTGGGAAGTGTTAATTGGACAAGGAGTATTTATACTCTTAACTTTGTGGATTGTTTCAGGAGGCATCAAGGGAGGAATTGAGAAAGCTAGTAAGTGGATGATGCCCTTACTTCTCATCTTCTTTGTGGTTCTAGCCATACGTTCACTGACTCTTGATGGAGCTATTGAAGGAGTTAAGTTTTTATTAATACCGGATTGGTCTTATTTTACGTGGGAAACTGCCCTGCTTGCATTGGGTCAGGCATTCTTTTCTCTCAGTGTCGGTGTTTCTGGGATGATTACCTATGCATCCTACTTACCAAAGGGAACTAATTTAGGAAATTCGGCTCTTAGTGTTTCCTTACTGAATATAGGTATTTCTATCATGGCAGGTCTCGTAATATTCCCTGCAGTTTTCGCTTTGGGTTTTTCTCCAGACGCTGGTCCTGGATTAGTATTCATCATTCTACCAGCAGTGTTTGAACAAATTATTTTCGGGCAATTCTTTTTAATAATATTCTTTATCCTGTTATTATTTGCCACGTTAACGTCTTCCATCAGTATGTTAGAGATCGTTGTGTCCATTGGTATTAAGTCGAATTATGATCGAAGAAAACGTGCTGCTTGGATCTCGGGCTTTTTAATTTTCCTTGTTGGAATTCCAAGTGCTCTTTCTTTTGGTGTTCTTCAAGATATTAAAATCCTAGACTTGTCGATTTTTGATTTTGCTGATTTCCTGACTAGTAGCATTGGTTTACCTTTAGGGGCACTTTTTATATCAATTTTTGCTGGATTCCACTTCTCTAAAGATGACATTTCCAAGGAGATTGGTTCTAGAGCTGTTCTTTTAAACGGTTGGAGAATTATTGTACGCTATGCTGCACCAGTAGCAATTTTAATTGTATTTATTCAAGGGGTTATGAATGTTCTTAAATAGGACAAATATCCTTTAGGCTAGTAAATTAAAAATTGTACTTTTTCTGACAATACATTAAAACAAGTTCCAAAAAAAAATGTGCTATAATATGATATAAGATGTGAAGAATTTTTAAAGAGGTGGACAGAAATCATGAAAAAAGAATTGCATAAGCAGTTGCGACAACTAAGAGAAGAACGCAATATTTCTTTAGAAACACTTTCCTTAAAAACAAGAATCGGCGCTGGAAAATTGGAAGCGTACGAGTCTGGTAGTGAAATTCCTTCAACACAAACTATTTTAAAGCTATCTAACGCATTAGAAGTACCTGCATCCAACTTAATGGACGGCCTGCAAGAAGTGTAAAATAAAAGCTTTCGATTCATTGGAATCGAAAGCTTTTTCTTGTTATTACTCTTTTTATCTAGCATTATAGGAAGTGAGTAATTAAATAATACACTTCATTTCATATTTTAAAGCAATAAGTTTGTAAGAGATCTCCACGCATTTTTCTAGTGGAATCCATTGTTCAAAGGAATGCTCGTAAACTTCTTGAATTTTTCTAGCAAGCTCTGAAGGATGGTCGATATCGTGCAGAGAAGCTACAACATCGGCGATCTCTGTTTCGTAAGCATCAATTCCGAACTTGAAAGGATCCCACTCTTGAAGTAACCAAACTGCTTTTCTATTCATCTCTATAGTATCCATTATTTTTTCACCTTACTACTTTTATTAGTTAGGGTTATAATAACACAATAAGTTAAAAATGAAAGGGGATTTTATTTTGTCAGATTTTTCTACTATTTTTAATCGTCGTAACACTTTTTCCGTGAAATGGGATATGTTAAAACAAGTATATGCTATTGAGGATGATGCGGATGTACTTCCAATGTGGGTAGCAGATATGGATTTTAGTTTAGCACCAGTAATACAGCAAGCCATACATAAGCGTCTAGAGCATCCTGTTTTTGGATACTCAATTACCCCTGAAGCAGTGAAGGATGCATTATCTTCTTGGGTATATACTAAACACCAACTAGAAATAGAAAACGAATGGATTCTCTTACGTCATGGGGTTATTCCAGGAATGGCCGAAGTGGTTGAGGCTTTCTCAGAAATAGGAGATAAAGTACTTGTACACACTCCAATTTATCCTCCCTTTAAAGGTATACCGAATACTTTAGAAAGAGAGGTTGTTACTTGTCGCTTAAAGGAAAAAGGTAACTCCTTTGAATTGGATTGGGATGCTTTTGAAGAATGCTTACAGCAGGATATAAAAATATTTATACTTTGCAACCCACATAACCCAGGAGGAAAAGTGTGGAGCAAGGAAGATTTAACTAAGATGGCTTCACTATGTAAAATGCATAATGTATTAATACTTTCAGACGAGATACACTCAGATCTTGTCTTTAAACCAAATAAACATGTTCCTCTACTTGTTGCAGCAGAAGAAATCGATCATATTATTACTTTCTTTGCACCAACTAAAACGTTTAACTTAGCTGGAATTCAAGGTGCTGCTACCATCGTACCTAATGATGAATTGCGAAAAGCATTAGAAAATAGTGCTGCAAGACGTGGAGACATGGGACTGAATGTCTTCTCCTTAACTGCTATGCAAGCGGCATATGAACACGGAGCTCCATGGCTTGAAGAGTTAATAGATGTTATAGAAGGTAATATGGAGTATGTCATTAAACAATTATCAATTATAGAAGGCATTAAGATTTCTAAACCAGAAGGTAGTTATTTACTATGGATTGATTATCGTGGGACAGGCTTGAATGAGAAAGATATGATGAATCTATTATTAACTAAGGGAAAACTTGCATTAGAGCCTGGAACTAAATATGGAGAAGGCGGAGATGGATTCCTTCGAATGAACGTGGCATGTCCTAGAGCAACAGTAGAAGAAGGAGTTTCGAGATTCAAACATGCATTGTCCTAGCACTAGAGCAAAATAAGCTATGTACTAATATATAAAAAGAAGGTGCCTTCACTCAGAAGGTACCTTCTTTTCCATTTCTTCTTTTCTTGCTTGTAATACTCGTTCTTCTATTTCTTTCGCTTTTGCAGCGTCTCTAGCGGATTTCTTTTTAAACCAACGGAATAATAGCACACATAGAATAAATACTATTATAAACTCTAATACTACTGGTATATATTCGGTTTTATCCTCTGGAAAGTATAAATACAAAAAGCCTAATGAAAGAAAGTTTAACATAGTCTACACTTCCTAACTTTATTTTTGGATAACTTCTATAGACTGAATAAGGACATCTTCTACTGGTTTATCGTTTGCACCAGTTTCTACTTTAGCTATTTCATCGACTACATCCATACCTTCAATAACCTGTCCAAACACCGTATGTTTTTGATCTAAATGCGGTGTTCCGCCATTTTGTTCGTAAGCCTTAATAATTTCCTCCGGCCATCCGCCTTTTCTAAGCTGTTCAACGATTCCTTCTTGTAGAGGAGCTTGGACGATAAAAAACTGACTTCCGTTAGTGTTCGGCTGACCCGTGTTCGCCATAGAAAGTGCACCTTTTAAATTGAATAGATTATTAGCAAATTCATCCTCGAATGATTCACCATAAATGCTTTCTCCTCCTGCTCCTGTCCCAGTAGGATCTCCGGTTTGAATCATAAAGTTTTCGATGACCCGATGGAAAATAACGCCTTCATAATATCCTTCTTCTGCTTTAGTTAAAAAGTTTTCCACTGTTTTTGGTGCTTCATCTGGGAATAGTTTGATTTTTATCGTTCCTAAAGAAGTGTTCATTTGGACTAAAGCTTCATTTTCAGCCACTTCTGTTGAAAGTTGCGGATATGTGATTATTTCTCCCTCTTGTTGGGTATCAGTAGTAACAGCAGTTTCTTGTTCTGCTGTCTCTTTAGTAGCGTCTTTTTCTTTATCGGATGAGTCGCTTCCACAAGCTGTTATAAAAAGTAGTGTAAATAAATTCAATAAAATTATTTTTTTCAACATAATCACCCCAAAACAGTTTAACATAACTAAAAGTAGTTTTCAGTGACAAAGTTTCTAACAATCAACTTTCTTAGTCACCCGAAATGTTTTATACTAAAAGACAGTAGTATGCGACAAGAGAAAGAAGGGATTCCGATGAGCATACAAAAAAGAAATTTTATAATCATGTGGTTTTCTATTTTTCTTGTATCCAGTACGATGACAATGATCATGCCTTTCCTTTCATTGTATATTAATACAATGGGTGACTTTACAGACGCCTATGTCCAAAAATGGGCAGGCCTTGTTTTTGGAGCAACCTTTGTATCAGCACTTATTATGTCGCCTATTTGGGGAAGAATCGCAGACAAGTATGGCTACAAACCAATCCTTGTCATAAATGGTTTTGGTATTGCCATAAGTGTCTTTTTAATGGGCTTTATCAACTCAGTCGAGGCATTTTTTGTCCTACGTTTATTCATGGGAGTAGTTACCGGCTTTATCCCTACCTCTTTAGCATTTATCAGCTCTCAAACACCAAAAGAAGTTGCTGGTAAAACAATGGGGACGTTGCAAATGGGAAGTGTGTCTGGTACGTTATTCGGTCCTGTAATAGGTGGGTTTATGGCTGATACGTTTGGATTTCAATATACGTTCGTCATTACAGCAACTGCTGTATCTATAGCCGCATTCATGGTTATTTTAGGAATTAGAGAGATGCGACGAGTAAAACCCAAGGATGAGCATGAATATTCAAGAAAGATTGTTGTATCCGGGATTTTTCATCACCGATTGATGTTGAACGTGCTGATGATTAGTTCCCTTATTCAAATTGGGCTTTTTAGTATTCAGCCTCTTCTTTCTTTATACGTCTCTCATTTAACCGATTCAAATGAAGTTGCATTATTGGCAGGAATTACCTTCAGTGCGACAGGTGTAGGAAGTCTGTTATTTGCGAGAATATGGGGTAAGCTAGGAGATTCCATTGGATACGAAAAAGTTTTGTCTACTCTCTTACTAATTGCTTTTATATTTATCGTTCCACAAGCTTTTGTTACAGAGCTGTGGCAACTGATGGTGCTCCGCTTCCTATTTGGTATTGCATCCGGTGGTCTAATACCGATTACCACTGCCTTAATACGTCGGGAGGCGCCAATTGAAGTACAAGGCGAGTTAATGGGCTACAATACAAGCTTCCGATTCCTCGGTAATATCATTGGTCCAATGTTTGGGGGCTTTATTAGTGGTTTTATCGGTATTTCTTCGGTATTTTACGTGACTGGTGCCCTCTTCCTATTGGCATTCTTCATCATCTATTTCGCAAGTAAGAAACCAGTTCAAGATTTTGAAGAAGTGCTCCATGAAGAGGAACTCCATGCAAAAGCACACTGATTACCAAAAGACTTTCGAATTAATCGATTCGAAAGTCTTTTTTTGTAGCTTCCTGTAGATATTCACTAGGTGTTTACTTAGAAAAATTAGCACACTTTTCCAGCGAAATATGTGCTATTCTTTTATGGAGATAACTTGAACTGGAGTGCAAATTATGCGACAAGGTACTGGATTTATTATCATATTATTATGCTTTCCTCTCCTTTGGATTTTATATTCCTTTATCCATACTGAGGTGCTTTCAGCTGCTTCTTTTAATGATGACTTAGAACATTCTATTCAGCTTTCTAACCCTACAATAACTTCTCCAGTTGTCCTCTTAGATAAACAAGGTGAAATATTTTCTGAGGACTATGTGGAATGGAGAGAACCGATAGAGTTAGAAACTATTCCTCTATTTGTTCAGGAGCTATTTATACAGAGTGAGGATGTAGAATTTTATAATCATATTGGCTTTAATTTTACCGCAATCTTCCGAGCAGTTTTTGCAAATGCTTCTTCTCAGGAAAGAGAACAAGGGGCTAGCACCATCACTCAGCAGCTAGTCCGCCTACGCTACTTGTCTACTGAAAAAACATATGAAAGAAAGCTAACAGAGTTGCTATATGCACATGAAATGGAAAAGCAAACTACTAAAGAAGAAATACTAACTAATTATTTAAATGAGATTTACTTCAGCAACCAGGTATATGGAATTGGGGCAGCTGCCACCTTCTACTTCGGCCGCCCAATAGAAGAATTGAGGGAATCAGAACTTGCCTTTATCAGTGCTATCCCGAATAATCCAACCATTTACAATCCACTCACTAACTTTGAAGCTACTAAAAAGAGACAAGAGCTTCTAATAGATGTCATGGTCAAAAATGGACGGCTCACTGCCGAGAATGGAGAAAAAATAAAGAAGGAATCAATTGTTCTTTCGACGAAGTTAAAAAAACAACTATACCCTGCCTATAGTACGTTTGTTTTACATGAGCTTGAAAACCTTATAGCACACAACGAGGGATTTAAAGAAAGAATCGCTAACTCACAAAATGAACAGCAAAAGCAATTCCTAGAAAGTGAATTAAAAACCCGTGTCAATGAAGTAATCGCTGGAGGGATAACAATCTCTACAGCTTTGGATCAATCTAAACAAGATTATGATGAACGTTACATTAATAGCCTTTTAAGCAAAACTCCAGAATTACAAGCTGCGTCTGTAGTGATTAACAATGAATCTAGAGAAATTGTAAGTGTATATGGAGGTAAGGATTATAGGAAAATGGATTTTCATCGCGCCTATCAGGCAGTTCGACAACCTGGCTCTGCCTTTAAGCCCTTGCTAGTATACGCTCCATTATTTGAGACAACTACTTATGCTCCTGCCAACTCTATTAATGCAGGTAAGTTATGTATTGGATCCTATTGCCCACAAAATTACGGAGGAGCAGTATATGGAGATGTGACGATTCAAGACGCATTTCGTTTAAGCCATAATACCCCTGCTGTAAGATTATTGGATAAGGTCGGTATTGAAAATGCTTTTGCAAGGTTATCTCCTTTTCAATTTGAATATATACAAAAAGAGGATTATACGTATTCTGCCGCACTAGGAGGATTAACTCATGGCGTTACGATTGCAGAAATGGCAGATGCTTATACAAGCTTCATCAACGGAACATATAAACCAGTGCATTCAATAAGAAAAGTTGAAGACAAGCAAGGAAATGTTCTGTATCGATGGGATGAGGATTTTCAAGAAGCTTGGTCGTATAAGACAGCCCAAACGATGAGAGGTTTACTTCAACAGGTGGTCACAAACGGGACTGGAAAAGGAATTCATATTAACTCTTCGTACGTGGGAGCTAAGACAGGCACTACAAATGAATATTATGATTATTGGCTAGCCGGCCTTACAGACACTTATACCTCTGCAGTATGGATTGGATACGATAAACCTAAAAACATGAAATCTATAGAGTCTAACAAAATCCATCATCGTATTTTCAATCAAATTATGAAAACAGATTGAGCTGGGATTTAAGTAGTTTCGTAACACGTAAAAAGAAAAATTGCTACATGCAATTTCACTTTTTGCGTGTTATTTTTGAATTCATCGCCTTCGCTCCGTACAACGGCTAGGAAATAGTTTACGAAAAACAAAGCCCTGAATTCTCTAAGGGAGTTTTGTTGTCCCTGGCTAGTCAGATCATTTTGATAAACTTCAATATTTTCCTATATAAATGTGCAAGTTCTTCAGGCGTTTCACGTTCGTTTTGAGAGAGCCAATGCTCAACCAGTCCTAAAATGGATGATGAAGCAAACGCCGAAAGATAATCTGTTGGAATAGAAGAATCTATGGAGGATAAATCAGTAGCGTAATAGTTATCTTCAAACTGTTCGATAAAGAAGCTTTTTAAGCGAAGATGAAAGCCCGACGTATTGTTTTTAGATAATAGAACAATAAATTGTTCTTTGTACATTTCAATGTATCTAAATACCTCCATAGAAAAACCAGCGACCTCTAATAGTTGTTCCTTCTCCAGGCTGTCTTTTTTATTAATATTCGCAATATGTACTCGAAGCCCATCAAGAAGCTCAATCTCGACTTTTTCTAATAAATCATATTTATCGAGATAATGTAGATAGAAGGTTCCACGGTTAATGGAAGCATTAACTGTTATGTCTTTAATCGATATTTTCACAAATTCTTTCTCTTTAAGTAACTTGAGAAATACATCTTGAATTTTCTTCTTTGTACGAGAATTCATCTCATCAAAAACGTTTCCCACCTTCCATTCACCCCTCTCATATATTTTCTAGTATTTCTCTAATATACTGCACCCCGAAAGCTAATATTAAGCTTCTACTAGCTAAATGACTGTCTATAGCTTGCACATCTTGTAATCTCCTGTGAGTTAATAGGCTATAGGAAAGGCAGACTCGCGATAATTCCGTTATACAGCTTGATGACTACATATATGACTAAAGCTAAGAATAAGCTCCATACGATAATTTCAAACATGATTAGTCCTAATGTTCCTATCATGGACATAGAGTTGCTTAGTTTGAATACAACATAAATAAAATAAATAAAAGCAGTAGCTAAAAATATAAGAAGAAGAATTTTAATTGATTGGAAGCCTACTGCTGAAATGATAGCACCTGCAAAAAAAATGACATACCCACCGCGCGCTAGTGCCATTGTTTTTCCTTCAAAATCCTTAGAAAAGAATAGCATCCCTAATTCGTGAATAGTTTCTGCAATCAATTTTAACGCAGAAAAGAGCATGAAATAAATAAGGGCAAAAATAATTAGCACAAATAATCTTATCTCAAAATCAGAAAGAAACTCTTTCATCCCGCTATACACGCCAATGACTTTAAACAGATCGATTGCTTTAAACATTGTATACGTGGAAAAGCTCAAGCTAAATAAAATAATGGTTATCAATGGCAAAAAGCCAAATACATAAGGGTTTTTCATGATCGTTCCTCTAATCTTGATAAATTTGATTCTATAGTTCATATCGGAGTAAATTGGCCTTTTACAAGAGTCTATCATATAGATTTAACTTTTAAGGCTAGTTACTAATAATTGATTTATAAATCTTGGCATAAATAAGCCTAACTTTTACTTTTTGGAGGACAAATTTAAGCACCCCTTTATTTGATTAAAAATGCATTTACTTATATATAGGAAGGAAGTGATAAGCCATGCAAACACATATTATTTGGGGTATAATTTTATTATATACTTAAATATATTGTCGGAAGGAGGATCCCTATGTCCATGGTTTTTGCAATATTCTTGCCTATTATTTTAGCTGTTTTTATACCTTTTTTGTATAAAAGAGCAAAAAGTATCCATACTGGATGGATTGTCTTGATTGCCCCTGTTCTTTTGGTAATCTTTTATGCAATGTATATCCCATCGGTAATGGATGGAGAAACTTTTATTAACGAAATGCCTTGGATTCCATCACTTGATATTTCACTCGTCTCGTACATAGATGGCCTTAGCTTACTTTTTTCGTTATTAATAACCGGGATAGGATCTCTAGTCGTTCTTTACTCTATCTTCTATTTAGATAAGGATAAAGAAAAGCTAGGTAACTTTTACGTATACTTATTAATTTTTATGACTGCCATGTTGGGAGTTGTACAATCTGACCACTTAATCGGACTGTATTTCTTTTGGGAGTTAACTTCCATTTCATCATTCTTGCTCATTGGTTACTGGTATACGCGAGATCGTTCGCGTTTTGGTGCATTGAAGTCAATGATGATTACCGTCTTTGGTGGCTTAATGATGCTTGGTGGATTCTTATTATTAGGAATTATGGGGGAAAGCTTCTCCATTCGTGAGTTAATCGCACAAGCATCCTCTATTGCAGAGCACGACTTGTTCATATGGGCGTTAGTGTTGGTACTCCTAGGGGCCTTTACAAAATCTGCTCAGTTTCCCTTCTACATTTGGCTACCCGATGCGATGGAAGCTCCAACACCTGTTAGCGCATATTTACATTCAGCAACTATGGTTAAAGCAGGACTATATTTAGTCGCAAGATTTACACCAATCTTTGCATTATCCGAGGTCTGGGTGTGGCTAGTAACAGGAGTCGGTATTCTCACTTTGTTCTGGGGATCTTTCTTCGCAGTAAAACAAACAGATTTGAAAGCAATTTTAGCCTTTTCAACGGTCAGCCAGCTTGGTTTGATCATGTCACTGCTTGGAATTGGTTCTATCGCCTATCATGTTACAGGCGATTTAGTGTCAACATATACAATTGCAACTTTTGCGGCAATATTCCATCTCCTAAACCATGCAACCTTTAAAGGTAGTTTGTTTATGATTGCTGGGATAGTTGATCATGAAACTGGTACACGAGATATCCGCAAGCTCGGTGGGTTAATGAGTTTAATGCCTATTAGCTTTACAATCGCAATGATCGGCAGTTTATCGATGGCTGGCGTACCGCTATTCAATGGCTTTTTGAGCAAAGAAATGTTTTTAGAAGCCACACTTTCCTTACAGCATTTTAACCTCTATGCAATGGATACTTGGTGGATTTTAATACCAGTAGTTGCATGGATTGCAAGCGTATTTACATTTGTATATAGCTTGTACTTTGTCTTACATACATTCCGAGGAAAGCACAAACCCGAGCTGCTTCCTAAAAAAGCACATGAAGCTCCAATTGGAATGCTCGTTTCACCAGGTATATTAGCAACATTAGTCATAGTTATTTTCTTTATACCAAATGTTTTTGGTAGTACTTTTATAAAGCCGGCAGTAGCTGCTATTCATCCAGGAGCCTATGCACTTCCTTCTGAGATAGGAGTCAAGATAAAAGCATGGCATGGATTTGATTCGCCCGCTCTATATATGACGTTAGGAATTTTCCTAGTCGGCTATCTTCTATTTAAAACATTGCCAAAATGGAGTGTAGGTTATGAGAAGATGCCAGCTAAAGTTTCATTGAACGGTATTTATGATTGGTTAATGATGCTTTCAGAAGGTGGAGCTAATAGCGTTTCTTCTCTTTACATGAAGGGTTCTATTCGTTCTTACTTAATCTACATGTTCTCAGCTATTATCTTCCTGCTTGCTAGCACCATGTGGGTTAAGGATGCCTTTGTAATAGACTTTGATAATTTAGCACCTATCAAGTTCTTTGAAATACTTTTATCACTCATTGTTATTATTGGGACGATTACGATCCTAGTTACAAAATCCCGCCTTACAGCAATCATTGCTTTAGGAGCTGTAGGATATACTGTGGCTTTGTTCTACATCATTTTTAAAGCGCCTGATCTAGCTTTAACTCAGTTAGTAATAGAAACAGTTTCGGTTGCTCTATTCCTTGGAGCTTTTTATCACCTGCCAAAACTAAATAAGCACGAAAAAGGCAAGGAAGACCGTAAATTCCGTTTAACTAACTTTATCATTGCACTAGGTGTTGGAGTGATGGTTACATTAATAGCTATTTCCTCCCACTCTCAAAAATTAGTAACATCTATCTCTCAATACTATAAAGATACTGTATACACAGAAGCTGGCGGTGGAAATATTGTAAACGTTATCTTAGTTGATTATCGGGGATTTGATACTTTATTTGAAATCAGTGTACTAACTATTGCTTCTCTAGGCATCATAGGAATGATCACACTACGACTTGCTAAAAAGAAAGGAGATAGAAAAGTTGAAAACAAATGATTTAATTATTCAAACGACAACGAAAGTAGTCTTTTTCATCATCTTTCTATTCTCCATTCATATTTTTTTCGCAGGTCATTATACACCAGGAGGAGGATTTGTTGGTGGCCTATTAATGTCAAGTGCAATCGTCCTTCTTTTACTTGCATTCGATTTAAAAACAGTACAAGATATGCTACCTATAAACTATACGGTTGTAACAGCAATCGGGCTTATAATATCTTTAGCAACTGCAGCCGGGTCTATCTTTTTTAATGTTCCTTTCTTTACCCACGTATATGATTATTTCAATCTTCCCTTGTTAGGGAAAACGTCTATCCATACTGCAATGTTTTTTGATACCGGCGTATATCTTGTTGTAGTGGGAGTAACAATGACAATTATTCAAATGATAGGAGGAGATGAATAATGGAAATTATGATGTCCATTTTAATCGGCTTTCTATTTATGGCTGCAGTCTATTTAATCCTCTCTCGCAGCTTGCTTAGGATTATTATTGGAACGGGCTTACTGAGTCATGGGACACATTTGCTCCTACTAACCATGGGTGGACTTGGGGGAAAATCTGCTCCCGTATTAGCTGACGGAGTGACAGATTATGTCGATCCACTACCACAGGCTCTAATTTTAACCGCCATCGTTATTAGCTTTGGCGTAACGGCATTTTCACTTGTACTTGCCTATCGTACCTATAAAGAAGTCGGTACAGATAATATGGAACTTATGAAAGGAACTGAAGACAATGATTAACTTATTATTATTCCCAGTCCTCATCCCTTTCTTATTCGCTGCGGTTCTTTTATTATTTCCCAAGAAATTAAAAGCACAGCGAATAGTTACTATTATTGGATTGTTGTTAGCACTAGCATCTGCCTTTACATTGCTGTACAAAGTAAAGATAGATGGTGTACAAACCCTTACACTCGGGAGCTGGGCACCTCCATTTGGAATCACAATGGTTTCAGATATGTTCTCAGCGTTACTAGTAACTTCATCTCTAATCATTGCTCTATTTGTTGTATGGTATAGCTTTTCTTATATGGATGAAGCTAGAGAAAAATCATTTTACTATCCAGCTATTCTATTTATGTTAACTGGAGTCAATGGTGCTTTTACAACGGGAGATATATTTAACTTATTTGTATTTTTTGAAGTATTATTAATGTCTTCCTATGTATTGATTGTTTTAGGTGGAGAAAGAATACAATTAAAAGAATCTATTAAATACATAATAGTCAATATTGTCTCTTCATCCCTATTTGTAATTACAGTAGGATACTTGTATTCAGTAGTTGGAACATTAAATATGGCTGATATCTCAGTTAAATTGGCCGAGCTTGGTGAGGTAGGAATTGTAACTGTAATTGCTGTGTTGTTTTTAATTGTTTTTGGTATTAAGGGTGGTATCTTTCCCCTCTTCTTCTGGTTACCAGGTTCCTATGCAGCACCCCCAGTTCCAATACTAGCCCTGTTCGGTGCACTTCTCACTAAAGTTGGAGTGTATGCGATTATGCGTACATACACGTTATTCTTTACGACAGATGTAGGTTTCACGCATGAGTTGCTTATGATTCTCGCGATAATTACCATCGTCGTTGGGTGTATTGGCGCACTGGCTTACTTTGATTTAAAACAAATTATTATTTATAACATCGTCATTGCAGTAGGAGTTATATTATTCGGTGCTTCTGTAATGAATGAAAATGGAATGATGGGTTCTGTATTTTATTTGATTCATGATATTTTGATAAAGGGAGCATTGTTCTTACTTATCGGTATTGTCATTAAAATTACAGGCACCTCCGATTTACGTAAAATGGGAGGTCTGATGAAAAAGTATCCTGTTTTAGCCTGGAGTTATTTGATTGCAGCATTTGGATTAGCTGGTATTCCACCCTTAAGTGGCTTCATCGGTAAAATGCTAATCGTACAAGGGGGCTTTGAAGGTGAATTACTCTGGCAGAGTGTTTTTATATTAGCTTCGAGTCTAATTGTCCTACTTTCGGCAATTCGAATTTTCATCTATGCTTTCTGGGGTGAGCCAAAAGGTGAATCTACTCTTTTAGGACCTAAATCATATCGACGACTGTTAACACCTACTATCGTTTTGGTAGCCATAACAGTATTCTATGGTGTTGGAGCGGAATTCTTAGTCCCATTTATGACGGATGCTTCTGATTTGTTGCTAGATCCTTCTATTTACGTCGATGCTGTATTTGAAGGGGTGAAATAATATGGCGTTTCAAATTTTGTTAAATGTTTTCATTGCCCTGACCTGGATGTTTTTATCGGTATCCTTTAAGCCTACTACCTTCATCGTGGGATATCTGCTAGGCTTACTTATGCTTTTCATACTAAGAAAATCCTTTAAATCACGGTTTTATATGGATCGAGTGTGGGCGGTTATAAAATTGGCTGTCTTATTTTTAAAGGAGCTAATACTTTCTAACTTCTCGGTATTAAAGTTAATCGTAAAGCCTGAAATGCCCATCCGTCCTGCCATATTTGCCTTGGAAACAGTTTTAACCGAAGACTGGGAAATAACGTTGTTATCCAGCCTTATAACGTTAACACCTGGTACGGTAGTTATTGATGTTTCGGATGACAATAAAACGTTATATATTCATTCTATTGAGTTTAGCAATATTGACGAAGCGGTTAACTCCATACGCGATACTTTTGAGAAAGCAATTTTGGAGGTGAGTAGATCATGATAACTTTTTTATGGGTGATTGTCGTGTTAATAAGCGCCGCTTTACTAGGCTTCTTATACCGACTTGTAAAGGGTCCGACTACTCCCGATCGCGTAATAGCCTTGGATGCAATTGGAGTGGGTCTAATCTCTTTAATTGGTCTAATATCAATTCTGTTTGACACTCCATTCTTCTTAGAGGTCATTCTATTGTTAGCTGTTCTTTCCTTTATAGGAACAGTAGCGTTTTCTAAATTCACGGAGAAGGGAGAAATCATTCAACGTGACCGTAATAGCTAATATATTTATCGTAGGTACTATTTCCTTTGGAACTATTTTTATCTTGGTTACTGCAATAGGCTTGTTCCGACTACCAGATGTCTATACAAGAGCACATGCAGCTTCCAAGAGTGCTACACTTGGGGTTATGAGCATTTTAATAGGTGTGTTTCTTCACTTTTGGTTAATCGAGGGGACGTTTAATTCTCGTATTTTGCTTGGTATTCTGTTTCTTTTCATCACTGGACCTGTAGGTGGACATATGATGGGAAGAGCTGCCTATTACTCTGGCGTGGAATGTTGCGACCTCACAGTTCGAGATGATTTAGAAGAGGTAGTGGAAGAAAAAAGAAAGAACATGAAAGTCAAAGTTTGATGAGTGTGTAGGCAGAGTGTTTTATCACTTTGTCTACACTTTTTTGTTGTAAACACTAACATCAAATATCATTCGTGTTTAAAATAACTGACACATTAGACAGGATTGCGTTTTTCAAAAGTAATGGTAGTTTTCTTCACTTACAATGAAAGGAATGAAGTACGATTAGGTCAAATAAAAAATTAGGTAAACATCTCAATATAAAATTAATAATCGCAAAGTGAAAATTCTAAATTACAAAAGAAGCAGTCATTTTGACGAATATAAAAATCAAGAGATATTTACCATTGAATTAATAACGAAAATTTATAATGAAGTGCTAGATAACAAAGCTGTAAAAATAGAACTCAATGAAAAAGAAATTATAAATGCTGAATGGATATTATGTTTTAGACAGCCAAATATATATAGATTTACTTATAAGATAATTAATACAATATCGGTGAATAAATCAAACGGGGAATGCCAAAAAAATTGCATTCGATATTCTTCAGAAGGAAAATCAATATCAAAATTTAACAGAACCAAATTTTAAAAAAGCTATTACCTTCCCTGATATATCAAGGAATGGCAATAGCTCTTTTTTAGTAGTACGGGTAATACGGTGTAAAATTGTTGTAGTAAGGATACGGTTGGTATGGATATGGCTGATAAGGATAAGGTTGTCTGGCACCAAAGCCAACAATGGAAGAACCTAAAAGACCTCCTACAAAGCCTCCTAATAATGGCGCTCCAAAACCACCGAAACCTCCACCAAATCCACCATAGCCTCCATAGCCTCCTGGGCCAACCGGACCTCTACCTCCATAACCACCGCGTTGATATCTAGGCATAATGTTCCTCCTTTCAACACAGTGTATGCTATATGGGATAAGTGTCCTGTGCGTATACCCTACTCTTCTTCAGCCATTCTTTCGATAAGAGTAGCCAATGTTCGTACCATTACACCGGTACCACCTTTTGGTCCAAAATCATAGGCAGATTTAGAGTCAGATGTTCCAGCTATGTCTAAGTGAATCCATGGTGTTTCCTCCACGAACTCTCCAACAAAACCGCCTCCAAATATCATATGACCATCTCCTCCAGGAGAATTATTCAAGTCAGCCACATCACTCTTGCGGATACGTTTTTTATCGTTTTCTGTTAAAGGCAATCTCCATACAAACTCGCCAGTTTCTAAAGAGGATTCCATAAAGGTTTCAAAAAACTCCTCGTCATTTGTAAGTGCACCTGTCTTGTCATATCCAAGAGCTGTAATAACGCCACCTGTTAAAGTAGCAACGTCTACGATATAGTTAGCTCCTTGTTGTTTTGCATAAGTAACCGCATCTGCTAGAACAAGACGGCCTTCTGCATCCGTGTTTAAAATTTCAATTGTTTTTCCACTCATCGAAGTGATGACGTCATCAGGCTTGAAGGCATTACCAGAAATCATATTGTCTGTGGAAGGTATAACTGCAATAACATTTTTATTTGGACGAAGCTCTCCAATAATTTGCATTGCTCCTAATACTGCTGCAGCACCTCCCATATCGCCCTTCATCCCAACGATACCTGCCTTCGTTTTGAGAGAGTAACCACCTGTATCAAAAGTAATTCCTTTACCAACAAGTGCCACTACATCATCCCAGTTTTCTGTTGCCTGATATTTCAAAGCGATTAATCGCGGTTCTTCAACAGATCCTTGATTTACTGCAAGTAATGCTCCCATCCCAAGTTCTTCTATTTCTTTCTTACCTAAAATTTCTGTTTCAAAGCCATATGTTTCTCCAAGCTCTCTTGCATACTCACCTAGCTGTGTAGAAGTTAATACGTTTCCTGGTGTGTTTACTAAAATTCTTGCTTCATTTACTGCATCTGCATAAATACTTCCTACCTCAAAATAAGTAGCAGCTTCGTCCGGATCAGTGTCAGTTAATAGCTCGATGGCAGGTAAATAGTAATCAGGGACATTAGAGGATGTTTTGTAGCCTTCATAAACGAATGCACCCATTCCAATTCCTTCGGCTGCTAAATACGCTACATCGGCTTCTGTAGCTGCTTCTGATGTAAATGATGGTATCCAAACTGCTAAAGACTCTGGCTTACTCGAAAGAAGTTCTTTGCCTACTAAGCCAAATGCCTCACGAATGTTCTCTTGAGTTAACTTTTTGCGGTCACCAAGCCCGACAAAAAGAATTCTTTTTACAGTTTCCTGATTAGCAACTGGTACTTTTACTAGTTTTTTTAAATCTGATGAAATGTCTCCGCTTTTTACCCATTCTAGGATGTGGTCTCCAAAAGCATTTAACAATGCATCCCACTTCTCTGTGTTTTCAGGATGCTTTGGAATGCCCACCACTAGTGTTTCTGATTGCACTTCTTCGAATAATACTTCATTAGTATTTATAATCATTATTTTTCCCCCTAGATAATTTGGATACATTATCATTATATAGCAACAAGTTTGATTTTTCGAATAGTAGTAATATGTTATACTAGTAGTAACTAAAGTTTTCCTTGAAAGGCTGTGTCTACTCTGACAATCCTCCAAAATACTCCATTACTAGCTGCTCTATTTTCTATTTTCTTTGCTCAGTTCGTGAAAATACCTATTCATTTTTTGGTCACCAAAAAGGTTGATTGGAAGTTATTTACTTCTACTGGTGGAATGCCTAGTTCCCACTCTGCGGCTGTAACTTCTCTTTGCACAGCTATTGCTTTTGAGACAGGTTTAGACTCACCTCTCTTTGCAGTTGCTACTGTATTTGCAGTTATAGTGATGTTCGATGCAACTGGTGTCAGATTCCAGGCTGGCCAGCAAGCCATTATTATCAATCAAATGCGTGTAGATTTTCAGGCATTTGTGAATCAGACAAAAGGTTGGGGACAAAAGAAAAGTGAAGAAAAGCTAGAAGAATTAAAAACGTTGCTTGGTCATAAACCAATAGAGGTATTTATGGGTGCCCTAACTGGGATTATGATATCTATCATTATTTACACCGTGATTTTATAGCTTTTTTACAAATTAAGAGTTAAATCAAATGTAGTTTAAATATACATTCCTCTTGCCCACAACTACTGTGCATTATTCTCTAAATAACAGGTACTGTTAAACTTGTTTAGTATTTTATTATCTCTAGAAGCGTATTCGCCTTAAATCGAATGCGCTTCTTGTTTTTTCCTAATTGGACTCTATTTGTTGTTTATCCTTCAACTAAGTGATAATAGTATTTTAATTCATCATTATACTTAGTAATAAGTACATCATTACGTTCTTTAGCTTTAAATATTTCAGTACCAATGGGCAGAATATTTGCTGTAGAATCTTTAAAATCCATTGGATTAGAAGTGTTATACTCAATTTTCCCTACTAAATCACCTTCTGTTAAGACAAGTTCGTTAACCCACTCAATATTCGTACTATAGATTATACTATCCCACTGAAAAATATCAGCTTTTGAATCAATTTCCAGAATTTCTTGTGCAGTAGGATTACCAATGGTTACTTCTGTTGTAGTGTTTTGGTCTATTGAACTGTTGCTTGATTCATCCGAGCATCCCCATAACAATAGATTCCCTAGCATCATTACTGTTATAATCACACACTTTTTCAATACCACCCCTCCTTTTCTAATACATTAGTCGATTGATACATAATATTCGTTTCTTTTTCCCATACCTTTCTATATAGTTACCTTGAGGCTATATATGTACTTCGGAATTATGCATATGCTTTTTCTTACCAATAAAAAAAAGATGGCTATAAGGCCATCCCTTTTTAGAACATTTGATATCCACTTTTCCGAAGCATTTTAATAACGATCCCCGCAATAATTGCTCCTACAAAACCACTTGTTAAAATTACGATATCTGCCATATGCAAAGAAACAAACTTATCTCCTAGAGCAGAGAATGAAGAACCCGGGTTAGTGAAATAATCAAAGAACCCTACCTCATCAATGATAAATACCACAATTAGTGGATATAAAATAGCCACAAACCAGGACATTCTTAGTAACATATTTAATAAGAAGGCGATTCCAAAAAACATAACTAGAAAAATTAGTACTGAAAGAATCATCTGTGTAATTGTAAAATTCATATTCATATACCTCCGTAGTATCTCTAAATAGTTTACCTTAACGGAGGCGTGGATTCAATGTACTTGTTTCTTTTCACATTTTTGTCAAATAATCTTCTTATTACTTTTTCCAGAGCCATTACAGCAGCCACACGTTTCTGATCCACCAAGTCTAAGTTGGAAATATCCTTCACCTTTACAATAAGGACAAGACTTTGCAGTTTCTGTTTTAAATTTAATCATATAATACGCCTCCTTGAATATTTATTTTAATATTCAGATAATATATCACGGATTAATATATTTGTAAATAAAAAACAAAATATATTTGATACGTGTTTTAAAAGTGCTTAAGTAAAGAAAAATAGACTGTCTTATGAAAAATGTGCTTTGTTTCATAAGACTTTTTATCGAAGTTCTATAAGCTAACCACTATTAGTAGAGCTAGTCACAGTTGAATTTTTAATGACATGAATTTAGTCTATTTATGTTCGGATTATTTTATGAATAATTTATAGCTAGTATACCCAAATATGTCTCCAGGATTTATCCCTTCGATAGTTGGAAAGCCAATTTCTAAAGACGCAGCTGCTAATTCATGCAGCATTACAGAAGCGTTCTCATCTTTCAGTAAATCACTTGGAAGTATCCATTTGGCCTCATATAGCTCAGAAAGCTGCACTTGAATAATCGGTTCCTCTTCAATTGGTTTAAGAAGAAAAATGGCCATATTATCACTGATTTTTCCCTGTAAGACCCCACTTCTAAAACCGATCATATTTTTAACTGTACAATCTACCGCAGTTTCTTCCTTAACTTCACGTACGGCAGCCTGTTCAATTGTTTCATCACCATTTACAAAGCCTGCAGGTAAAGACCATCTTCCTTCTAAGCCACCATATCGTTTTTTAACAACTAGCCATTCACCCTTGTTGTTTAAAACTAATCCTGCAGCTCCCAACCAGACATTTCCTCGTTTATCCTTCGACAAATAATCCATCTCCTTTAACAAAAGCATACTTACCTTTTATACTTTAAAAAAGCTCCCACTGAGAGTTACAGTGGGAGCCATGTATTGTTTTTCTTTTATAATTTAAATTTACCTTTTTTAAGCACTAATGGAACTCCACCGATCATGAAAAGAGCACGGTTATCAATAACCTTTTTCATGATGGATGCTTTAGTACCAGTAAGTTTTCTACCCATTACATCTCCAATTGCATCATGCTCACCAAGAGAACAAACTGTTCCTTTTAGTTCAGGAACAAATTCCTTTGTATTTTCGCCTTTCATTAGGGCTACGATATTTTTAGCAACTGTTACAGCTTGTTGCATAGCAATTTGAGCAGTAGGTGGGTATGGACGATTTGTTTCTTCATTAATCATTAGAGCACAATCACCAACGATGAATACGTCTGGGAATCCAGGTGCACGCATATCTTTTTCAACTTTAACGCGAGCACGCATATTTTCGATACCAGAAGTTTCGATTAAGCGGTTTCCACGAACTCCAGCAGCCCATACTACAGTACCAGCTTTGATGAATTCAAATTCTTCTTCGCCTTTTTTAATTTTAACGCCTTCAGGAGTAGCTTCTACTACTGGTGTACCTATAGAGAACTCGATTCCTTTTGCTTCTAATTGACGAACAGCATATTCAACTAGCTCAGGATCAAAACCAGGTAATACCATAGGAGCAGCTTCTACGCAGACAACGCGTACTTTTTCTTTTGGTACATCGTATTCTTCACAAAGCTCAGGAATACGATTACCTAATTCACCTAAAAATTCAATACCAGAGAAGCCAGCTCCTCCTACTACAATAGTTAAACGAGCATCGTCTCTGTTTTCTTCTGTAGACCATGTAGCAAATTGGTATTCGATATGATCACGGATTTGACGAGCAGCATTTACATTTGCAATTGATAGTGCATATTTATCTAAACCAGTGATTCCAAATGTTTCACCTTCAAAGCCTAAACCGATTACTAAATAATCATATGTGTATTCTCCAGCACTTGTTGCTACCTTCTTAGTATTAACATCAATGCCTTCGACAGTTGCTTTTACAAATTGTACCTTGCTTTTATTTATAACACCTTGAATATCATAACGCACTTGGTCTGGACGTAAAGTTCCAGCTGAAGCCTCATGTAACCAAGTAGACTCGTAGTGATAGTCATTTTTATTTACTAAAATAATATCTGCTTCATCGGTACCTACTAATTTTTGAAGGTTCACTACAGTAGATAATCCACCATAACCTGCACCTAATACTAGAATTGTTGGTCTTTTCACGAAGATCGCAACCACCTTTTTATATTTTTTATGAATCTAATGATACGAATAATTCACAATTAGAAATGGACTTTGTCATTTTTCCGACAAATTTTTCACTACATCCTATTTTAGACCTTTTAGAATAGGATTTCAACACTATTTAACAACATTGCAAAGGTGGGAATATACAGACAATTAGCCCATGAGAAAAGCGCAAGCGCCTAGATCTGTCCCGACAAGCAAATGGGGGAAAGCGAGGAGGCAGTTCTTCAGCCACCGCAGCTTTTTCCCATTTGACCTCGAGGGGCAAGGCGCTGGAGCTAGACAACAAGAAAAGCGCAAGCGCCTAGTTCTGTCCCAACAAGCAAATGGGGGAAAGCGAGAGCAACCAGTTAGATCCTCATTGACTTCCAAACGTAATTTACTTTCTTATCCTTTAAAAAAGAACATTTTCTTAAGTAAGAAAATGTTCTTTCGAATATTTAGCAGCTTTCCGGTGTGCCTTCTTTTTTAGCAGTTCTAAATGATGAACCACAGCCACAGGATGCAATTGCATTAGGGTTATCGATGGTAAAGCCTCCACCCATCAACGATTCTTTGTAATCGATGACTGTACCTTGGAGAATAGAAGCATCTTCACTAGATATAATTATTTCTAAATCATGCTGATGTAAAACTATATCGTCTTCATTTTTCTCTTTTTCAAATCCCATACCGTAAGAAAGACCGCTACATCCGCCACCGTTAACAGATACACGGAGAAGTGAACCTTCTTCCTCGTTGTGAACCATCATCTCTTTGACGCGGTAAGCTGCCGCTTCAGACAAATTAACTACTTCTGTCATCTGAATCACATTCCTTCCTTATTTATATAATATCAATTTAATCACAATCTATACAAGGAAAACTACTTAAGTTACCTCGCTTTCGAAATATTTTTACAGTATAATAAAACCAAGAACGAGAATAAGGAGAAGATAAAATGGAAATACCTCCATATTACCAAAAAGATATCGAATGCTTACACTGTAAAAACAAATTTAAATCAACCAAGATACGTTCAAAATTTATAAATGTCGAATCTCATGAAACAGACTTTCAACCAATATATCAAAATAAAGATATCAACCCGTTATTATATAATGTATTTGTCTGTGAGCATTGTGGCTTTTCTTTTACCGATGACTTCACCAAGTATTTTGCACCTGGACTTAAAGAAATCGTTAAAGAGAAAATATCGACTAATTGGACACCACGTTCCTATGGCGACGTCCGATCGACACAAGACGGGATCACTACATATAAATTAGGTATACTGTGTGGAACGTTAAAAAAAGAAAAATTTGTCTCTATTGCTGGCTTAGCACTTCGTACTGCTTGGCTCTACCGCATGATGGAAAACAAAGAAGATGAAAATAGATTTCTAGAAATAGCCAGAGATCGTTACTCAGACTCCTATTCTAGCGAAGATTACAATGGAACTCAAATGTCCGAGACACGAATTATATATATGATAGCAGAGCTTTCTAGAAGAATAGGTGACCGAGAATTAGCAACGCGTTATTTTTCCAAAGTAATCGAAAAACAAAGTACCTCTATAGAACCCAAGCTAATTGAAATGGCAAAAGAGCGTTGGCAGGAAATGCGAGGGTGAAAAAAAGAAGCCTCATTCAGGCTTCTTTTTTATATGTGTTGGTATTAAAATACTTGTTCTACTTCTACTATTCCAGGTACTTCCTCTAATAAAGCGCGTTCAATACCAGCTTTTAACGTGATAGTAGAACTTGGGCAGCTCCCGCATGCTCCTAAAAGGCGTAATTTTACAATACCATCTTCAACGTCAACAAGCTCGCAGTCTCCGCCGTCACGTAGTAAGAATGGACGCAATTTATCTAAAACTTCTTGTACTTGTTCGTTAATTGTATCAGTCATATATGTCGACTCCTTTCGCTATAATCATTATAGAATAATTGTTGGTTAAATGGAAGTGTTTACTCCCCACAAAACACACCGTGATAAGAGTGTTCCCTAAGATTCATAAAATAATT
This sequence comes from Psychrobacillus sp. FSL K6-2843, assembly GCF_038626375.1. Lineage (NCBI taxonomy): Bacteria > Bacillati > Bacillota > Bacilli > Caryophanales > Bacillaceae > Psychrobacillus > Psychrobacillus sp. FSL K6-2843. Next base: position 2,892,753 of record NZ_CP152021.1, read on the forward strand.
ATTTACCCTGTTTTATTCTTAAATACAAATCATTTTTACGATGATTTGTATATAGACTATTTACTTAATATTAATAATAAATAGCTAGAATCGTGTTACTTCAGGCTTTTATTCCCCAATATATCTTTCCAAAATAAATTTATTTTCAATTCTAGTCTATTAGACTAGCTTCCTCTACTAAAAGTTCATATGTTACAGTATGCCATTTGTTGGCAAATAAACTTCGAGGAGGTGTTTTTTTATGGTTTTAACCTTACAAGCATTTACAACTCCAGCAAATACTCAAGTCATTGCTGATACAGCTGCTTTACCAGGTACTCTTCCAACACCAGCAGTACCAACCGCACCAGCTATGTTGTCTCCTTTAATTGATGGCAGCAGCGCTTATATCTGGTCACCGAATACAGCATCCAACCAAACGGTTACATTCCAAAGCATTTTCGACATTGGAACTTTACCAATTCTAGGACTTGCTTTGCCACTTAGCGCGTTTTATGCGTATGCAGGTAACGAGACTGTCTCAGTAACTGCAACTTTAGAGGTAGTAAATCTTTTAGGAATTGTTATAGCAACTATTCCTTTATTTACCGATGCTAACTCTGGTAGCTCTCAGGACGTAGCAATTGCATCTGGAGATGCTCTTTTAGCAGTTGGTTTATTAGGAAATACAGGTCGTATTGTCATCAATGCTACTGTTACTTCCCCAACAGTAATAGGATATTCTGCAAATCCCGGCAGATATCTTGGACAACTTACCGTTCGTAGTCTTATAGCTGTTTAACAGCAGCTCCTCTTAAGGATGGCGTCTATACAATTTACAAGTTTCCCTCAATCTAGTAAATAACTTAGGCTAATTCACTGAAAACGTAAGCATCTCTGTACATGTACAAATAAACCAGTACATGTTTCAGAGGTGCTTTAAATATACTATTGGAAAAGTGAGAATAGGTAATTCTCAATAAGAATTGCTAAAAAAATTTGTCGGTTAATTTCATAAATAGCACTTTGCCAGTATTCACAGCCAACCAATTATATTATATTCAATGTCATGTGTATCGATTCTCTTTTCTTAAAATAAACGATTTAAATTCGCCATTTCAATTGCAGAAACCGCACTGTCATAGCCTTTGTTTCCAGCTTTTGTTCCTGCACGTTCAATTGCTTGTTCAATATTTTCCGTTGTCACTATACCAAAAATAACAGGTATACCCGTATCTAGGCCTGCTTTTGCAATGCCTTTTGCTGCTTCATTACATACATAGTCATAGTGCGTAGTAGATCCACGTATTACAGTACCTAAGCCGATTATTGCATCGTAGTTTTTCGTATTTGCCATTTTCTTTGCGATAAATGGTACTTCAAATGCTCCTGGCACCCAAGCGATATCAATATTTCCTTCCTCAACTCCGTGACGTTTTAAACCGTCTAGTGCACCGCTTAATAATTTGTCATTAATAAACTCATTAAATCTTCCTACTACAATTCCTATTTTTAAATCTGTACCGACTAGCTGTGCCTCAAAAATTTGTCCCATGCTCATTCTCCTTTTACGTAAGCTTTATAATTCGCTTCTGTGTATTTCACTAAATCTTCTATCGTAATAAACTTCATTTGAAATTTTTCTGCAATTTTTTCAAGTTGTGGTATGCGTGCCATTGTACCGTCCTCGTTCATAATCTCACAAATAACAGCGACTTCTTTTGAACCACATAATTTAGCTAGTTCTACACCTGCTTCTGTATGACCACGACGCTCTATAACTCCCCCTTTTTTTGCGATAAGAGGGAATACATGTCCTGGACGGTTGAAATCTGTTGCTACAGCTTGATTATTTAATAGTGCAAGAATTGTATAAGATCGTTCAAATGCACTAATGCCTGTTGTTGTTGATTTATGATCAATACTAATGGTAAAGGCTGTTTGATGTGAATCCGTGTTCTTATTTACCATTGGGTCTAATGACAATCTTTCTGCAATTTCATTTGAAATGGGTGTGCATATTAAGCCACGACCATGCACTGCCATAAAATTAATGTTTTCAGGTGTTGCATACTCACCTATTACGACAAAATCACCTTCATTTTCTCGATTTACATCATCGACTACAATGATGATTTCACCTTGCTTTAATGCAACGATTGCTTCGTCTATAGTATTCATTTCATTCCACTCCTTTAGAATCCGGCTTTTTGTAAGAAATCAACAGTCACTTTTCCTGTATTTTGATTGGCTAGATGCTTTGCTACATACTTGCCAATTAAATCCGTTTCAATATTGACAATTTCTCCAGTCTGTTTTAAGCCAAGCACAGTTTCCTTGAATGTATGTGGTATTAAAGAAACAGTAATTATAGAATCTGTTACATTAAAAATCGTCAGGCTTGTACCATCAATGGTGATTGAGCCCTTCATTAAACAGTTAAAAAGCAATTCTTTTGGCATTGCTAAGTCGATATATACTGCATTGGAAGCTGGTCTCTTTCGAAGAATCGTTGCAACACCATCGACATGTCCAGAAACAATATGACCGCCGAATCTGCCATTTGCAGACATTGCTCTTTCTAAATTCACTGTTGAACCTTTTTTAAGTTGCTGTAAGCTTGTCGATTTAACCGTTTCAGGCATCACATCTGCCACAAACAGATCATTCGTAAACTTTTTAACAGTTAGACACACACCATTTACAGCAATGCTATCGCCAAGCTGTACATCTTCTAAAATTTTGCTAGCTCCAATGGAAATTTCCATCGATTGAGTAGACATATTCATCTGCTGAACAGCCCCTAGCTCCTCAATAATCCCTGTAAACATCTTCCTCACCTCTTTCTCAAAATAAAAAACCCCGAACATTTTTTGTCGGAGTTTCGATGAGAGGTAAATTTGGCTTCGTCAAATAAGACTAGTGAATATGTATTTTCAAAAGTCTACTTGCGTTGCTTCCTTCTCCCATCCAGACTATAACTGTCGGCTTTGGACTTGCACCAAATCCTGCACACTAAAAGTGGCTCACGGGCTTAGAGATACAATCTCAACACCGTCGATTGGGAATTTCACCCGACCCCGAAGGAATAATATAAAATTGTTGTAAAATAAAAAAATTCCCAACACGGTTGTGATGGGATGAAAGTGCATAGCAAAAAATACATTTTAAAATTGCAATTTTAAAATGTTTTGCTTACTCCTTCTCCCATCCAGACTATAACTGTCGGCTTTGGACTCGCACCAAATCCTGCACACTAAAAGCGGCTCACGGGCTTAGAGATATAATCTCAACACCGTCGATTGGGAATTTCACCCGACCCCGAAGGAAATTATTCTATTTGATTAGTATTGTATCATAAAAATTCGACGTAGAGGCTTTCTTCGTATTACCACCTTTTAGTTGATTTGCATTCCTGGACTTTCAGACTAACTAAATCAACAACCGTTAGTGCATGAAACAATCATGACTAAAGCTATCATATTAAAACTCTATCATTTAAAGGATATTCGCTTTTTGACAGTATTTCCGTATCCCCTTTATAATATAGATGGGTAAAATAATATATAAGTTAAAGGGGACAAGTATTTTATGGCACAAGAAAAACTCACTGTTGAAATTTACGGTGCCGATATAGTATGTGCAAGCTGTGTGAATGCTCCTTCTTCTAAGGACACGTATGAATGGTTAGAAGCTGCAATTACCAGAAAATTTCCTGGACATCAAATAACATTTTTATATATTGATATAGAAAAGCCAATAGAAGACGAAAAACAACTGTCAATTGCCAATCAAATTGCAAATGATGAGTTTTTCTACCCATTAATAATGATAAACGAGGAAGTTATAGGGGAAGGTTATATTCAGTTAAAGCCTGTATTCTCTGCCCTCGAAAAGTACGGTTATATAGCAGAATAACGTTAAGTATCATTTCAAAAAGTACTCAAATAAGCTTATTAAGTAAAATGCTTTTTCCCAGAGAAAGCATTTTATAAAAAAATAAAAAGCTTGGGAACGCGTTTAACTCCACGTTTCCAAGCTTTTTTAATTTATCCGTTATGGCGTTTATACATCCAAAGTAAACCTGATTTCATCAATCTTGCAATACGTCCAGTAACAGAGATATCTGCCAAATAAGCAAAGCCTTGCTTTTTACCTAGAGATCCCATAAAGCCTTTAAGCTTAATATCTGGCATTTTTTCTGGTAGTGGCTGACCCTTCCAGCGTGCTTGCAGTACTTTCACAATCTGCTCTGCCTGTTCCTCTGCTAGCTGTGCACTTGGAGCAAACGGCAAGGATGCACAATCACCAACTACAAAGACATTATCGTAACTTGGTAGATCATGATATTGAGTAAGGATGATGCGACCAGTTTTGTCCTTCTCTCCAGGTAAAGCACGAACAGGAGCAGCTGGCTGAATACCGGCTGTCCAAACTACAACATCTACCGGAATTATTTCATCATGATTATATAATTTGTTTGGTTCCACTTTTGTGATATTCGAATTGCTTATCACGTCTACATCATTTGTATCAAACCATTTTTGTACAAAATTACTTAAGCGTTCTGGAAAGTCTCTTAATACTCGAGGGCTACGGTCAAATAATTTAATTTTTAAATCTGGTCTACTTTCACGAAGCTCACTCGCAAGCTCGATTCCACTTAGACCTGCCCCCACGATTCCTACAACAGAACCTGCTGGTAATCCACCAATCTTATTGTATGTGTCTCTAGAGCGCCCAATTGTTTGAATGCTATAAGTAAATTCATCCGCTCCTGGAACATTATGATACTTATCTTCGCAGCCAAGTCCAATTACTAAATCATCGTATGGAATTATTTTTTCATCTTGTAGAATTACTTGTTTGTTTTCTACATCAATTTTCTCAATTTCTCCATAAGTAATTTTTAACTTGTCACTCTCTGGAAAAGCCACTCTAATTTCATGATCAGATGATGTGCCTGCTGCCAACGCGTAAAATTCTGTTTTTAAACTATGAAATGGTGTACGATCTATTAATGTGAGTTCTACATCATCTGGCAAATTATTTGGTAATAGGCGTAGTAATACGCGCATATTCCCATATCCTCCACCTAACAATACTAATTTTCGCATAAATATTCTCCCTTTTGTTTCAATGTCTCCTCAAATTATAAATGATTGTGACACATTTCACAATAAAACTTCACAATTGACCTTTATAAAAAAATAGAGTAGCATGACGATGTAGTGAGGTGACAGCTATGAATCCAATGGTTGAATTTTGTATAAGCAACCTTGCAAATGGTTCACAAGAAGCTTTTGATATATTAGAACAGGATCCTGATTTAGATGTGTTAGAATATGGCTGTCTTAGCTATTGTTCCCTATGTTCCGAAACACTTTTCGCCATAGTGAACGGTGATGTGGTAGAGGGTGAATCTTCCGAAGATCTTGTAGCCAAAATATATAAATACATTGAAGAAAATCCATTATTTTAAAAGGTATCGAGAAGATATTCTCTCGATACCTTTTATATATTTTAATCTATTAAATCAATTTCATACATTCATTCCATAAATAGCATTACTCCATTTATGAGTGAGAAAAAGAAATAAGGTATTCTCTGTTCTAAGCTCAACAGGAATACCTTATTTAATACAGTTATTATATTGTTCTTCCAAACAATGAATGGTGTTTTATTTTATCCAGTCATGTAAAGTTTCTAAAAAATGAGTCGGTTTTTGAAGGAACATTTGAACTTCTTCCGTTCTATTAACTCCAGTATTGACGTGAGCAGTATCAATTCCCATGTGAATGCCGGTTAATATGTCTGTTTGATAATTGTCTCCAATCATCACCATCTCTTCTTTTTTAAACCCATACTTTTTTTGAATAAACTCAAGCATAAACGGTTGCGGCTTTCCAGTAAAAATAGGTTCAACACCTGTAGAATGCTCTACTAATTTGGTGAACGCTCCATTCCCTGGAAGATAGCCTCTTTCACTTGGGAAAGCGTGGTCGCTATTTGTAGAGATAAACGCCGCTCCAGCCCTAATTGACAAACAAGCTTGTGCGAGCTTTTCGTAATTGACTTTATGGTCTATTCCCATGACAACCACCTCTGCTAAGTCATCCGTTGGCTCAATTCCTACAGAACATAAAGCATCCTCCAAGCCCTTCTCTCCAATCATAAAAACGCTTTTTGCAGGATAATGCTCGGCAATGTAATTAGCAGCTGCAATCGATGAAGAGATAATTTGCTCCTCAGTAGTATGTATGTCCATCTTCGCTAGCTTCGCTTGTAGCTGCTTTTGAGTCATAGAAGAGTTGTTAGTAACGAAAAAAGGTTCAATCCCATTGTTTTGCAAATAATGTACAAAATCTACAGATTCCTGAATTGGTGTTAGTCCCTTATATACAGTTCCATCTAAATCTAAAAAGTATCCTTTATAGGCGGACATCGGAGTCTTCCGGTAAAAATGCTGAAACTGGCCCAAGCTCATTAATTAAATAATTTTCTACTCTTTCTGGAAACTGTTGTAAATAAGGGAGATTTTTCACTAGAACACTTTCTAATTGCTTATGGTCTACGGAAAAGAAATGTCTCACAAGCTCTTTTCTCATTTCAATAACAGCTTTTAAAGGCGCATCCATCTCAGCTGTAATTACTTTTTCATCAGTCAAAATATCAATTATGTCATCATAGCCACCTGGATCCCTCATGATGAAGCCATCAATCATTGAGTTACCTACATCTATAATGGACTCAATCATATTTTGTCCCACTCGCTCTAATGCAAGTTTCGTTATATTATTTTCATTCCAATCTTTTTTACTATCTATTAAGTCAAGCAATTCTCTCATATGCTTCAATGTCATTGCAATACTTTTACGGTCCACAAAATACATTGTACAGCCTCCTAATTCTTGGTCAGTTGATATATAGTTCTATTCTATAGTACCATAATTCATAGGTAAGGAAGGAGTGTCAAGGGTGGAACGATTTTTCTTGTATGATGACGTCGAAGATACAAAAACAAGATTCGTTGGATTTACTGGAGAAAGCCAGCGATATGATTTAGCAATTGTCCAGAGTTCTCGATTTTTCGGTAAGGTACTTGTGATGGACATTCAATACAATCGATCAGCTATTATTGGGTCGGATGATGTGGAAGAACCTGGCTACTTAGAGCATGTTTTTAATAGATCTGAAGCTGAAGCAACGGAGCTAAGAGATTATCTAAGAGAATTACTGAGCTAAAGTGGAATATTGTATAGATTTTTATAAAAAGAAAAACCTTGAGCAGATCATAATTGATCTTGCTCAAGGTTTTCTTTCTTATCTTTTACTAGTTCGAGTGGGACCGTTTTTGGTGCTACCCCTGTTTTTTTAACAATAAAGTAAGCACACCCAAAGTTACAATACTCGTATAAGTAATCCTTCATAGTGCTAATTTTCGTATCAAATGTTGCTTTATGATTTCGATCCTCGAAAAAGCCCTTTAGACGAAGCTGACCGTAGCCCCAGTCGCCCATTATATAATCATACTTCGTTAAAATCTCACTATAACGCTCTATAAATGCTTCTTCTTTAAAAGCCTCTCGAAAATCCTCAATCACTTCATAAGTGAAACCTTCAGCAATAATCATTCGCTCACCATCCATTAGCTATTTTGAATAGCTAGTAATTCCTCACCTTGCAGTTGTCGTTGCTTCGCTGCTGCATTTACCTGTTCATCCGCATGATAACTACTTCTAACTAGTGGTCCTGCCTCACAATGAGAGAAGCCCTTGCTCATGGCAATTTTACGTAATTCTCCAAACTCAGCTGGTGAATAATATTTTTGTACTTTAAGATGTTTTTTTGTTGGTTGTAAGTATTGGCCAATAGTCATGATATCTACATCGTGAGCACGTAAATCATCCATAACCTCTATAATTTCTTCAAATGTTTCCCCTAGACCTAGCATTAACGAAGACTTCGTAGGAATAGTCGGTTGCATTTCCTTAGCACGTTTTAATAACTCTAAAGATCGGTCATATTGAGCACGCGCTCTAACTCTTGGAGTTAAACGTCGTACTGTTTCAATATTATGATTTAGAATATCCGGCTTAGCATCCATTATATTACGAATGTTTTGCTCAATACCACCCATATCTGAAGGCAATACTTCAATAGTTGTAAAAGGATTTTTTCGACGAATTGCTCGAATTGTCTCTGCAAAGACCTCCGAACCACCATCCTTTAAATCATCACGGGCTACCGCTGTTACAACTACGTGTTTTAGATTCATAATGACAACTGAATCTGCTACTCGCTCTGGTTCTGCTAAGTCTAACTCGTTAGGAAGACCTGTCTTTACAGCACAAAAACGACAAGCTCTTGTACACACAGCTCCTAAAATCATGAATGTCGCAGTACGTCGCGATCCCCAGCATTCATGAATGTTTGGACATCTTGCTTCTTCACAAACTGTATTTAAATTATTTTCACGCATTAATTTTTTTAAGCCTTTATAATCCTCATTGGTATTTAACTTTATTTTTAGCCAGTCAGGCTTGCGTTCATGCTGTTCTTTTGGTGGTTTACACGCTGTCACGATTCCATACCCCATTCCCATTAATCTGACTTTACTGATGTCAATGTACCATATTATTAGAATTCAAACAACCTTCTAAAATCAACGGGCAGAACTATTGAACCACTCTTTTGCTTCTAATCGACCAAAAGGCAAACAACAAAACAATTATAATTATAACTGTTATTAACCCTATCAAGACAGAGCTTGTTAAGCCTAGTACCAAGTAACCTACTGCTGCAATAATTGCGCTAATAATAGCATAGGGCAGCTGAGTCATTACGTGGTCAATTACATTAACACCTGCTCCTGTGGCAGACATAATAGTCGTATCGGAGATTGGTGAGCAATGGTCTCCAAAAACTGCTCCTGCTAAAACAGCAGCTAAGACTGGAAGCAATAATTGAGGCTCAATCGCCATGATGATACTCGCTCCAATAGGAAGTAAGATACCAAAAGAACCCCAAGATGATCCAGTTGCAAAAGCCATAAATGCTGTTAACACAAACATTAATACAGGTATCACACCTACTGGTACATTGTTTTCCGTAACTAAAGTAGCTAAAAATGCTCCAGTTTCTAAAGCTGTGATTAAATAAGACAACGACCAAGCAAACACTAATATCAAAATAGCTGGAAGCATAGATTTAACACCTGTGCATATGGCTTTCCACACGTAAGTCATGTTTGCCTCTGGGTTCGTTTTAAATTGACGCATATATAAAATCATTGCGATTATACTAGCTGTCAGTCCCCCTATAAATAACGAAAGAGGTACATCTGTATGTTCAAAGATTATAAAGATGTCTAAAACTTTTCCTGAAAGGCTATAACCCGTCCAAAACATACTTCCTAAAGTGACAACCACTAAAGAAATAATAGGAAGTAATAAATCAATCACCTTACCATAATTATTTTCCGGGAAATCACCCTCTAAATCTCCAGGATTTGTTTTCTCCGGGTCAAAAAGTACGCCTGTATCCATCGCTCGTCTTTCATGCTTTTTCATCTCAAACAAATCAAAGTCAGTCCAAGCTGTGAAAAAGACCAATGCTAATGTTGCAATTACATAGAAGTTCATCGGTGCCATTAACACAAATGCCTCCAGCGGTGTATAATCAGTCACCGCATGTGTAGCAAAAATTACACCAAGCTGACTGATTAGGAAAGCTCCCCAACTAGAGACTGGAGACACTACACAAACTGGTGCAGAGGTGGAATCGATAAAATAAGCAAGCTTTGCACGAGAAACTTTATGAGAGTCTGTAATAGGTCTTGCGATTTGCCCAACTGCTAATGCATTAAAATAATCATCCACAAAAATGATAATCCCCAAAAAAGCAGTTAAAAGTTTAGATCCTCTTTTTGTTTTGATTCTTTTGATAGCCCAAGCAGCAAATGCTGTGCTACCACCGGAAAGACTAACGAAAGCTGTTACTACTCCTAATAATAATATAAAAGCTAAAATATATATGTTATATACGTTTAACCCACCATCCCAAAAGGAAACTTTAAATGAGTCCCATAACAAAAGAAAAGATTGTACTGGGTTAAAATTCTCCACAAGTAATGCGGCGGAAAGAATCCCCGCTCCCAATGAAAGTAAAACCCTTTTAGTCACTAAAACCATAATAATTGCCAATAACGGTGGCACTAACGAAAAAATAGTATTTTCCAAAACTGTTCCTCCTTAAAAATCGAAAAGCCAACCTATAAATATATATAGGTTGGCTTGATTATGAAATATAAGCTAAATACTTACTTCATTTGTAGCTCCCCATCTATACTGGCGTATAAATGACAGTGTTATTTTTGTTCAAAATAACCCCAACTAAATATCTTATGACTATCAATACTTAGCTTCGGCAAAGCTTCCTTTCATCTACGATCAACGGTGTCAACCTCCTGTAAATTACTCTTAAGCCTCGCAGCCTCTACCTATTCATTATTCATTTCTTTCTATTCTAACAGGGTTTTATAAAAAACGCCTTTTTTTTAATCTTTCGGCAATGGTATTGGCACCTCTACTGATGGAGCAGCAGACCCATCTCCTCCGGTGTAAATATGAGGCACCTGACCCTGTACTAAGCCCATTGCAACAGGGATATTTTGTTCAACTACACTCATCTTACTTGCCAGCGGTACAATGATTTGTACATTTACTTTAATATGAATACTAATTTCTACATAAGCATTATTTATTCCAAACTCTGTTATGGTAGGCACTACATTGGACTGAACATTACCTATTACATGGAAACGAATTGGAATTTTCGGCCCTAAGTTTCCGATTAGAGGTATATTTGTAGCCTGCCCCATCGGCACAAAGAATACTACCCCACCTTGATCTTCCATCGTATGCTTATCATATTCAATATCATCCAAGTAGGGAAGGCTAGAAAGATTACCTTTTTCTGCCTGCTCCAAATGAGATTGCACTAAACTATTTGTATCAGAAAGTACTCGGTTGATAATCTCCGTATTAAACTTAGTCGTCACCATATTTTTACTATCTGAAGGAACTTCTTCAATAATATCGTTTACGTCTAATACATTTGCCGTACGTGAATTAATCGCTTTACTAATTACCATAGAGGCAATCTTATTAGTTTGTACTTCTGCATAATCTAAATAAGTTGGAGTCAGTTGGGCATTTATGTAATAAAACACCCAAGCTACCGACAATAGAAAGCATGTCAAAAAGATAGCTAATTTACGTTGAGTGCTAAAAAATATAAAACGTTTCTTCTTTTTTCGATAAAACAACGAAAAAACCTCCTCATTACTTTTATGTAACAAGAAGGTCTTTTATGCCCTGCACTTATGCTCTTCCTTTATTCCGTACCATTTCACAACGTCTCGAATTGTTTCTGGCATAATATATTGTTTTTTTGCTGTTTTAAAGGAAGGAAAGAAATATCCAAATGTGAACATATCCAAAGTTGCCAGCCGGTAGGTGTCCTGAATAATTAACGGACTTCCCTGTATTAAGATAACACCATCTTCTCTTTCAACTATTTGTTCAAATAATACATTACCTAAGAATTTACCACGAAAGCCTAATCCTTTTACCTCGAGGTGAGGCCATTTATCATTTTTTGATTGCTCAATGATCTCTAGTAAATCTGCTCCACTTAATGTAATGATACAAGGATTAATAGGATGAGGAAGACATTGATGTAAGTCTCCTGCAGTTACAGGTCCCTCCGGTAAATCTTTTAAAAATATACCCGCTGGGAACATTGCACAATCAGCACCTGTATATTCGAGCAACCCTTTCCCAAAAAATTTAGCGAGCTCAGATTCATGAAACCATTCTTTTTCAAGCTTTACTGGATTATTAAATACAGTATGAGAAAGCTGGACTTTTCCTTCATACTCCCAACGCATTTGGAGTTGGCTTGCATATTCAGGTACGGGTAGCTCGTCGGTCGGATATACCTTAGCCTCTTTAGAAACAATCTTCTTGCTAATATGATCAAACTCTAATATTACACGTCCAATATACATACCAAATTTGCCTGTAGCAGCCTGCAAAGTGTTCCCTAACCATTTCCCCTCCTCGAACAAATGATGGGTGTGAGCGCCTAAAATAAGATCCAATGAGGGTATTTGTTCAATCAGAATTTCATCCTGTGATTTTCCCAAATGTGACATACATATTAGAATATCTACTTGTGAGGAAATTTCCTTACACACATTTTTTAATCGTGGTATAGGGTCCTGTACATGCCAACCAAGTTTTTCATAGTAAACGCCATAATCTGCAGTGGCAGCAACAATTCCAATTTTAATGCCAGAGGGGGTTTGATGAATTTTGTAAGGCTTTACCCAATTAGGAATCTCTCCATCCAAGTTAGTAAAATTTGAAACAATTACTTCAAAATTTGCTTCTGTATATAAAGAGTCTAATTCCTCATGACTAAGCGTTATCCCTTCGTTATTACCAATTGTCACATAGTCATACTTTGCCTCGTTTAAAAGCTTTACATTGCCCTTCCCCAGAGTTCCTTCTGTATAAATATTGGAGCGATCCACGTGATCCCCGATATCTAAAATAAGATAGGAATCCTTCTTTTCATGCATCTTTCTTTTATTTGAAAGAAAGTGATGGATTGAAGGCCAATTTTCCAAATGACTGTGCAAGTCATTTGTATGATAAATATAAATCGTCTCTTTCACCCTCTCCACCTCTTTCATATGTTTTAACCATTTTATAATTTTCTTTTAAAATAGCCCATCAATAATGGAGCGGATTCCAAGTAACAGTAACACTATCCGTAAGGCAGTTACTAGTGTTTCCGAGTTCAACTTTTTGTTCAGCTTTGCACCGATCTTAGCACCAATATATGCAGCAGGGATAACGGGTATGGTATATAGCCATGGAACATTTCCTAATGATATATGGGTTGCCGAATTGACAATAGACGATAAAAACACCATAAACATGGAAGTACCCACTGCAACATGTGGAGGAAAAAGAAATAACAAAATCATAGCAGGTACAATCATCGATCCTCCACCGATTCCAAATAACCCTGAGGCAAAGCCAATTACAAACGTTAAGGAAACGGCAAACCAAATCGGAAAACCATATACATATGTATTTTCTCCATCCTCAAACGTCCGCTGCTTACCGTGATTAACAAACCATTGAACTGGCTTCAAATACTTACGAACAAGCAATAGAATAGATAGGACAACGAGTAATATACCAAAGTATAGGTTAAATGATGGGAGGTCTAATCCTTTATTAACCCAAGCACCTAAAATAGTACCCGGAATACTGCCAATAAAAAATATAAATCCACTTCTAAAATCTACTGTTTTAGACTTCATATAGGATAGAGTAGAAGACAGGCCAATAAAGATCATCATGACAACCGAAAGACCCACCACACTTTGTGGTGTAATATTTGGTATCAAATCAAGCGTAGTACCAAGAAAAAGTACTGCGGGCACTAAAATAACGCCGCCTCCTAGCCCTACCAAGGCACCTATCACCCCGGAAAAAAGACCGCTAAGCACTAATAAAAACCACTCCATTTAAAATTCTCCTTCGAAAAGATTTAGTTGCTTTGGAGCAAGTCCGTCAAATTCAATATCTAACATGTGTTGAAAGGATTTAGCATTTTTAGCCGCATGACCGCCTGAATTGTTATTAAATAACACAAGCACCTCCGAAGCCTGCTTTGATAGAGTTTGACATATCTGTTGAATATATTGGAGCTCCTGTTCATTATAATCATATAAATAGCGGACCTCTCTCCACTTTTCATTGTTCCCAGGATTCTTCCATCCGTAAAAGTTTCTGCCGTGAAGACGAACCAATACTTTATCAGAAGTTGCAATCGGAACTACAGGTATACTCCCTTCCCCATTTTGCGGCTCATCACAAACGCTATGATGAAAATTATTTTCCTTCAAAAATTGGATAGTCGACTCCTTATATTCTGGAAGATACCAGGATTGATGGCGAAACTCGATTACCACCTCAAAATCCTTTAGCTCTTCCCGTATTCTCCTCATATATTGAACATTGTCCTTCTCACACTGAAACCAAGGCGGAAATTGAACAAGTACCACCGCCAGCTTCCCCGCCTCCTTCAGAGGACGAAGCATCTGTCGGTAGCTCTCAAACATTTCCTCTGACGTTTTAAAAGGGTTTTCTCCTCTGAGATGACCCGTTATTCCTTGATAGGCCTTTACGATAAATTGAAAATTATCAGGTGTCTCTCGGATCCATTTTTCTATATTCCGTTGTGGTTGAATCGCATAAAAGGACGCATCCAGCTCTACAATTGGAAAATGTGCACTATAATCTTGCAGCTTCTCCTTAGACGACGAAACGTATAAATCTGGGTGATCCCCCCAACCAGTTAAACCAATCTTAATCATCAAACCACCTCTTTATTAATACTTAGTATCATATCATTTCCCTAACCAATCAGACAAAAAAATAGACCAAACATCCACTTTTCTAACAATTATTAAATAAGTTTTGTGGGCAGCAGGTGAAGTATTTTGAAAAAAGTGTTGCATGAAGCGAGGAAGTGTTGCAGTAATCGGCCAAAGCGTTGCGAGAAAACAAAGTGTTGCGGATATCAGGGAAAGTGTTGCGCAGAGCGAGACAACTGTTGCGAGACAGCCCCCAAGTGTTGCAGTAACCAGCCAAAGCATTGCGAGAAATTAAAGTGTTGCGGATATCAGGGGGAAGTGTTGCGCAGAGCGAGACAACTGTTGCGAGACAGCCCCAAAGTGTTGCAGAATCCAGCCAAAGCATTGCGAGAAAATAAAGTGTTGCGGATATCAGGGGGGAAGTGTTGCGCAGAGCGAGACAACTGTTGCGAAACAGCCCCCAAGTGTTGCAGTAACCAGCCAAAGCATTGCGCAAAAGACTCAAAGTGTTGCGAGAATCTTACTTCTTACCGTTAGAGTTCCCTCCTGTCGCTACATATCTTTACCCTGTTACCTATTTCTTGACACTTACTTTGATGTTGTAATTTACACGCCATTGCCGGAGTTTTTACATAGACAAGATATTTTTTGAGTGGTTGTTCCTAAAGTTTAAATTTCCTTTGCAAAAACCTTTCTTGCAAATTCTAAAAAGGTCTTTTCTTCTCTTGGGAAAATTGTTAAGTCCTCGTGCCAAATTTCAACAATTAACCAATTCTCAGTAGGCAAAAATCCAATCGCATCACCTGAAAAGTTACCTCCGAATAATAAAACCTTGTTTATTTCAGGATTATTGGCTACATCATATATTTCTTCCGCTTCAATTAATCCACCATAGAACATAAAATAACCATCAGCTACAGATCCAAACCCTACTTCCATTAAAAAATCTCTATAATCCTGCGGTATATCACCATATATTAAATTCTCGTCTACTTTAGATTTTGATAACTTCCTAAATCCTTGATTAATAGACGATTGAGTTATTTCTTTGAGAATTTTACTGAAGTCCTCCACTTTTTATTCTTCCTCCTATTAATAATTTACCTTAGAAAATATGTAAAATATCTAAATGCGTCTTTGAATTTGTCTGTCTAAAAGTTTATATACACCTGGATAACTTTCATTTGTAATAATATTTACCGTCTCATTGTGTTCCAATTCTCCTACTTCAAGTAAATGTGATAATGTCTGTGCCAAACATTTTTTGGCATCAAAGTTTTTCGGCATTCTCCAATATGGATTTTCTAATAGTTTTTTATAACGTTCTTTATGCTGACATCTTAAAAGCAACTTATACAAATTTTCATAATTTCGATCACTGATAAACCTTTGAATTATAACTTCATACATTTTCAGCTCACCTATTTTTATCAGAAGTTTTATCGCAAGTGCTAAACAAGTTTCTTCATTAAATTTAGTTGGCTTAATGATTTTTTTCACCTCATCTTTTTTAATCTGCGTTTTATTAATTTCTTATTCTCTCTTTGTAATAACGTCAATTTGTTTCTCACTTTTATATTCAACTTTTAAGAGTACGAGTCGCCGACTGTTGTTCCAATCAACAAAGATTTAACTTGCCTAAATATATTATATATTTAATTCCATAATTATACAATTTAATGAAATATAATTAACCTCTTTAAGGTAGCTATAATATTTCCCCATTTTAAATAAAAAAAAGAAGACGAACTTAAAAGTTCGCCTCCTACACTTTAGGAAAATTCACATCGATCCAATATTGGTTCGATTAATTTTCATTATACATTTATTATTGAATCAAAGTTAATAAAATATTAACCGATAGATCCTTCCATTTCGAACTTGATGAGACGGTTCATTTCTACCGCATATTCCATTGGAAGTTCTTTTGTGAATGGCTCGATGAAGCCCATTACGATCATTTCAGTTGCTTCTTCCTCGCTTAGTCCACGACTCATCAAGTAGAATAACTGTTCCTCTGATACTTTAGAAACTTTCGCTTCATGCTCTAGAGAAATGTTATCGTTCAAGATTTCGTTGTATGGGATTGTATCAGAAGTAGACTGATTATCCATGATTAATGTATCACATTCGATATTAGCACGAGCTCCAGTAGCTTTACGTCCAAAATGAACGATACCACGGTATGTTACTTTACCACCTTGTTTAGAAATAGATTTCGAAACAATCGTAGAAGAAGTATTTGGAGCTAAATGCATCATTTTAGCACCAGCATCTTGGTGTTGACCTTTACCAGCGATAGCGATAGAAAGAGTCATACCACGTGCACCCTCACCTTTAAGGATAACAGCTGGATATTTCATAGTAAGCTTAGAACCGATGTTACCATCAATCCATTCCATCGTTGCGTTAGCATCACAAACAGCACGTTTTGTAACTAAGTTATACACGTTGTTTGCCCAGTTTTGGATTGTTGTGTAACGGCAATAAGCGTCTTTTTTGATGATGATTTCAACTACCGCACTGTGAAGTGAGTTAGTTGTGTAAACAGGAGCTGTACATCCTTCAACATAATGTACAGAAGCGCCTTCATCTACAATGATAAGCGTACGTTCGAATTGCCCCATGTTTTCTGAGTTAATACGGAAGTATGCTTGAAGTGGAGTATCCACTTTTACACCTGGTGGTACATAGATAAATGATCCGCCTGACCAAACTGCTGAGTTAAGAGCAGAGAATTTGTTGTCAGAAGAAGGGATTACTGTACCCCAGTGTTTTTTGAAGATGTCTTCATTTTCACGAAGTGCAGAGTCTGTATCTTTAAATACAATTCCCATATCTTCAAGTTCTTGCTTCATGTTGTGGTAAACAACCTCAGATTCATACTGTGCAGAAACACCTGCAAGGTATTTTTGTTCTGCTTCAGGAATACCTAATTTATCAAAAGTAGCTTTAATTTCTTCAGGTACTTCATCCCATGATTTTTCCGTTTGTTCTGATGGTTTTACATAATAAGTGATTTCATCGAAATTTAATGAACCTAGATCTCCACCCCATTGTGGCATTGGTTTAGAGTAGAAAATTTCTAATGCTTTTAAGCGATAGTCTAACATCCATTGTGGTTCATTTTTCATACGGGAAATTTCTTCAACGATTTCTTTCGTTAAACCACGTTTTGAACGGAAAATGGATACGTCTTTATCGTGGAAGCCATATTTGTAATCACCAATTTCAGGCATTTTTTTTGCCATCGTATTTCCTCCGTTCTATTATTATTTCTTTTCTTCTGAAACGCCTTTTTCCATTGCTTTCCATGCAAGAGTTGCACATTTGATACGTGCTGGGAATTTGGATACGCCATTTAATGCCTCGATATCTCCAAGGTCAATAGAGTCGTCATATTCTTTTCCAAGCATCATATCCGAAAAGATATGGGAAAGCTGTAGCGCCTCATCTATATTTCTTCCTTTGATCGCTTGCGTCATCATGGATGCAGAAGACATAGAGATGGAACATCCTTCTCCATCAAATTTTGCATCTTGTACAACGCCGCCTTCCACTTGAATAGTCAAGTGAATGCGATCTCCGCAGGTCGGGTTATTCATATCTATTGTCAACGCGCCATCCTCAATACTACCTTTATTGCGAGGATTTTTGTAATGGTCCATAATGACCTGACGATATAATTGGTCTAAATTAGAAGACATCTCCAAAATACTCCTTAGCAGTGCGTAGGCCGGCAACGAGAAGATCTACATCTTCTTCAGAGTTATAAACGTAGAAGCTTGCTCTAGCAGTTGCAGTAGCTTTTAACCACTTCATAAGTGGCTGCGCACAGTGATGTCCTGCACGAATAGCAATACCATTCATATCTAGGACTGTTGCGACATCGTGAGGATGTACTTCATCTAAATTAAATGTTACAATTCCAGCTCGTTTCGACGGATCTTGTGGTCCGTAAATAGTTAAGCCTTCAATTGTTGACATTTTGTCCATGGCATAAGCCGCAAGCTCATGCTCATGTTTTTCAATCTTTGATAAACCGATTTCTTCTAGGAAATCAATTGCAGCAGCTAAACCGATTGCTCCAGCAATGATTGGAGTACCACCTTCAAACTTCCAAGGTAGCTCCTTCCATGTTGACTCTTGCAAGCCGACAAAATCGATCATTTCTCCACCGAACTCAATCGGCTCCATTGCATCAAGTAGTGCCTCTTTTCCATAAAGAACCCCGATACCGGTTGGACCACACATTTTGTGTCCAGAGAATGCTAGGAAATCACAATCTAAATCTTGCACATCGAGCTTTAAGTGAGGAGCAGCCTGTGCACCATCCACTACCATAACAGCTCCATGTTCATGTGCAATTTTTGTAATTTCTTTAATAGGATTCATCGTGCCTAATACATTTGATACGTACACGACAGATACTATTTTAGTTTTCTCTGTAATTGTTTCACGGACTTTTTCCAAAGATAGTGTACCATCTTCTTCTAAGTCAATATATTTAAGCGTAGCTCCAGTTTCCTTCGCTAATTGCTGCCAAGGAATAATATTGGAATGATGCTCCATATACGTGATTACAATTTCATCGCCTTCTTTTACGTTTGCAAGGCCATAGCTTTTTGCAACGGTATTAATACCAGTTGTTGTTCCACGAGTGAAAATTATTTCCTTAGTAGATTTCGCATTGATAAACTCACGAACCTTTTCGCGTGCACCTTCATAACTTTCCGTTGCACGGTTACCAAGTGTATGAACACCACGGTGAACGTTTGAATTATCAAATTCGTAGTACTTTTTAATAGCCTCAATTACTTGAATTGGCTTCTGAGAAGTAGCACCGCTATCTAAATATACAAGTGGATGACCATTAACTTCTTGGTTAAGAATTGGAAAATAGCTTCGAATCTCTTTTGTATTGAGCATTAGCGAACTTTCCTTTCAATTACCTCCGTCAGCTGTTTCTTCACGCCTTCGATTGGTAGTTCATTTACTACAGGTGCAAGGAATCCATGAATTACAAGACGCTCTGCATTTTGTTTAGAAATACCACGACTCATCAAGTAGTACAGCTGAAGTGGATCAACGCGTCCAACAGATGCTGCATGACCTGCTGTTACATCGTCCTCGTCGATCAATAAAATCGGGTTAGCATCTCCGCGAGCTTTTTCACTTAACATTAGAACACGAGATTCTTGTTCAGCGTTTGCTTTTGTAGCACCGAATTCGATTTTACCGATACCGTTGAAAATAGAAGAAGCAGCATCTTTCATAACACCATGCTTAAGAATCTGTCCTTCTGTATGTTTACCCCAGTGAATAACTTTTGTTGTAAAGTTTTGTTTTTGATTTCCGCGACCTACGACAACCATTTTCACATGACCTTCTGAGTTATCCCCAACTAAGTGAGTGACATTTTCAGAAATAGTATCACTGTCATTCATCATTCCAAGTGCCCATTCGATTACAGCATCACGACTAGTTACACCACGACGGTTTACATAAGTAGTAAATCCTTCTGCAAGAACGTCCACTGTTCCAAAAGTAACTTTCGCATTATCCTTCACAATTACTTCTGAAATAATGTTTGCTAGACCGTTAGTTTTTTCAACTGTAGACAAATAATTTTCCACATAAGTTACTGAACTGTTTTCATCCGCCACAAGCAATGTGTGATTGAATAAAGAAGCAGTTTCGTTATCATGTAAGTAAATTACTTGAACAGGTTCTTCAATTACTACATTTTTCGGTACGTATACAAATACCCCACCGTTTAATAATGCAGCATGAAGGGCAGTTAATTTGTGTTCATTAACTTTGACTCCATCAGTCATGAAATATTTTTGTACTAGCTCGCTATGTTCACGCGCAGCAGTATAAATATCTGTAATGATAACACCTTGAGCTTTTAAATTATCCGTAACTGATAAGTAAGCTGGTGTGTTGTTATGTTGAATATATATATTTTTTTGCTCGTCTGCATGAACAAGTGCTTGCACCTCTTCAGGAAGTTCATCCAATGAAGAAAATGTAGTGCTTTCTACAGTATGAGCAGGAAATTCAGTGAAATTCCAATTTGTAATTTTTGTTTTATCTGGTGTTGGCATTGGAAGTGTTTCCACTTGACCTAAAGCAGAAAGACGAAGTTCCGTCATCCAGCTTGGTTCTTGGTGACCTTCTGAAAAGGAGCGAATATCCTGTTCGGTTAATGCCAATTTCGTTTCAACCGTCATGTCATGCGTCCCCTTTCTTATGCTTCTTGTCCAACTGTCTCGTCTTCGATTCCTAATTCTTCTTTAATCCAGTCATAACCTTGAGCTTCTAATTTTTGAGCTAGCTCAGGGCCACCAGATTTAACAACGCGACCTTGCATCATAACATGTACATGGTCTGGAGTGATGTAGTTAAGTAAACGTTGGTAGTGAGTGATGATTAAGCTACCAAATCCTTCTCCACGCATTTCATTGATACCTTTAGATACAACTTTAAGTGCATCGATATCTAAACCTGAGTCAATTTCATCTAAAATAGCAAATTTAGGTTTAAGCATCATTAACTGAAGAATTTCGTTACGTTTTTTCTCTCCACCTGAGAATCCTTCATTTAAATAGCGTTGAGCCATGTCAACGTCCATTTCTAAGAATTCCATTTTGCTGTCTAATTCGCGGATGAATTTCATAAGTGAAATTTCATCACCTTCTTCACGGCGAGAGTTGATTGCCGAACGTAAGAAGTCTGCGTTAGTTACTCCAGTGATCTCACTTGGATATTGCATTGCAAGGAACAAACCAGCTTGTGCGCGCTCATCCACTTCCATTTCCAATACATCTTCACCATCTAGTTCTACAGAACCAGAAGTAACTTCATATTTAGGATGACCCATGATAGCTGAAGCCAAAGTAGACTTACCAGTACCGTTTGGACCCATGATAGCGTGAATTTCATTTGTGTTAAGTGACAAATTAACACCTTTTAAAATCTCTTTACCGTCGATAGCAACGTGTAAATCCTTAATAACTAAAGTCGACATTTAATAACCTCCATTAAGTAACTATGAATGTGTAACCATTCTAATTTATTATCATTCTAATCTTAACCCAAACTGAAGTCCCTTGCAAATCTTTTGAAACACTTTCTCATTGATAATATATAACATTTTTAATAGAAGAAATAGGTTGATATTTATGGTACTTTATGATGCTATCATTTTCAATAAGAACCATCTAATTGAGAATGCATATCACTACCAGCATAGTGTTAACTTAAAAAGGCAGAAAATAAATACCGTTTCCTTCATTCTTTTATCCTAGAAATAAAAAATCCACACAGATTAATCTGCATGGATTTTGTCTTATATTTAAATTAACCTCGGAAAGCACGAGCATCGAGCTTAGCAGCAAGCTGCATACTTTTTTCGTGATCGGCTTGACGACGTTTTTCAACTTTCGCTCTCAATCTTTGACTATTTCGTAATTCATCGTAGCCGAAACCATGTACTCCTCTAAACGCGTGGTCCATTTGTTCTGTATACGGCAACTCTTCCGAACTGATAATAAATCATTCCTTTCAATTTTTATGGTTTCTATACTACACTACATACCACCTCATGTTAAGTTCAAACATCCTTTTTATTCTGATAATTGTCTACGATAAAAAAGGAATTGCTACATATGTCACATATATATGTTTCTTCCTATTGCTTTACGTAATCCTGTTATTTATTGACTTGTCTGCCACTTCAAATCCTAATCCCATGCACATGAGGGCGAATACCATTTAACCTGAAACACTCTAGAATATTTTGTGCATTTTAAAAAGCGAATTATAGTCGAAAATAAAAACGGGTGAAACGAATCATTTTTAAAAAGTTTTTATATACGAGTTAATTTCATGATTAAACCTTTACCAATTAAACATTGTGGCAGAGGGCTGACGATGAAGTCTTTTCGCTACTCCTCTGAAAGTGTCATCCTATAGAGGAAATGAAGTGATAAAAAAATTGTTTGTATTTTTTCATATAAACAAGAATTATGGAATTGATTTATACATTAAGTTTTCCACTTATATTTTGTAGATTTATTGTTTCCTATTTTAATTAGGTTTGCTTTCCTCAATAATCTATTTGCTTCATATCGAGTTCTTAATTGTAAAAACTCTCTGCATGTTTTGTTTGTAATGAAGTCGTCATACAATAAAAAATATTGTTGTAGTGATTTTTGTAAAGCATATTTGTCTACATACTGGCAGCCTGCACAATACCAGAAATTCTTCACTTTATTCATCCCAACTTGTCCGCATTTTTCACATGCGACTCCCAGGATTAAATCACTTGGTTCTATATAGTAATGTTTAGTTAAAGGGAAAAAATCATATGAAGAATTATATTTTAGGATCAGATTCTTTATCTGGCTGAGCTTAGAATTGGTTACAGTCAAGGGTTTATTTTGGAGTTTTCGAAGGAACGAATATAGATCTTTCTTATAAAGGATTGTTGTCTCGTTTGTGGTGGTTTTTACATAGCTATTCTTAGAAGCAAAAATAATTGCTCCGAATACTGGAATTGAGAGGTTATGCTGGAACAAGAAATTAGATAGTAAATAGATGTACTCATTTAACTGGTTAACGGGACAAGGATATTTTTTTATCTCTCCATTATCCTTAGTTTGTACTAATTGAGAAGGATTTACCTGAAATTCAAGCTCTCCTATAATATTTTTTACTTCTAACACAATTGCACCAAATGGAGTTAATAAAATATAATCAATTTCAAATAACTTTTCTGTACGAATCATTATTTTATGAAACAAATAATAATTGTAAGGTAAATGCATCCTCTCTAATTCTCTATAAACCATTTCCTCTCCATAATCTCCTGCCATCGTTGTTTGAATTTCCATGCCGAGTTTTGAGTAAAGCGGGTGCTTCATAGGCAGCCTGTTTAATAATAATTTCATTGCTTTCAGTTGTTGCGATTCAGTATATTTTTTTATAATCAATAGTCATCACCTCCCTATCAGATTAGCAAAATGAATAGAATAAAGATACCCTTATTTTGGAATTTCAGATTAGTAGATGTAGTTTCTGAGTTAGGAGCGCTTTTCTTTGAATTAGGAGACAGTTTTCCCCGTTTAGGAGCGGTTTCCACCTTTTTAGGAGACACATCCACCAATTTAGGGGCGACACTCTCAGTTAGGGGCGCTTTTCTCTGATTTAGGAGACAGTTTCTCTCGTTTAGGAGCGGTTTCCACCTTCTTAGGAGACATTTCCAACAATTTAGGGGCGACACTCTTAGTTAGGGGCACTTTTCTTTGATTTAGGAGACACTTTCTCCTGTTTAGGAGCGGTTTCCACCTTCTTAGGAGACATTTCCAACAATTTAGGGGCGACACTCTTAGTTAGGGGCACTTTTCTTTGATTTAGGAGACAGTTTCTCCCGTTTAGGAGCGGTTTCCACCTTTTTAGGAGACACTTCCCAACCAGTTAAGGACAATGACTCCGCTCAATCACAAAAAAAAGCAAGCACACAAGGTGCCTGCTCCTTATCTTATTATTTTACTGGAACAACTGAACCTTTCCATTCTTCCAATATAAAGTCTTGAATTTCTTCTGATTGTAATGCTTCTACTAGTGCTTTGATGCGCTTGTCGTCCTCGTTACCAGCTTTTACAGCAATTAGGTTAACATACGGAGATTCTGAGTCTTCAATAGCGATTGCATCTTCTAATGGATTTAGGCCAGCGTCGATTGCATAATTGGAGTTGATCAATAATGCATCACCCTCTTCATTTTCATATAACTGAACCATTAGGGCCGCTTCGTAGTTAGGATCAAATTCTAGGTTTTTAGGATTATCTACGATGTCTCCAATTTCGGCAGTTGTTTTATCTATTCCCTCTGCCAGGGTAATTAGACCTTCTGCTTCTAGCATCGCTAACACGCGTCCATGGTCAGCTACAGAGTTACTCATTAGAATAGTTGCGCCCTCAGGAAGTTCGTCAATAGAAGCGTATTTTTTAGAGTAAAGACCAATTGGCTCAATATGGATTCCGCCAGCATTTGCGAAATCATAATCGAAATCTTTCATTTGAGATTCTAAGTATGGAGCATGTTGAAAATAATTGGCATCTAGATCTCCAGAATCTAGGTCTTTATTTGGTAGTACATAGTCTTGATAAGTTTCAATTTGAAGCTCAATACCTTGTTCTTCTAAGATAGGTTTTACCTGTTCTAAAATTTCTGCGTGCGGTACGTTGGATGCACCAACAACTAATTTATCGCTATCCTCGTCTCCACATGCAGCAAGCGTTAATGCACTAACAGATAATAAAACTCCAGCCAATAATTTTTTCATCCCAATCTCTCCCTTATCGTTTATCTATTTTTGTAGTAATGATGTCACCAATCCATTGGATAATGAACACGATGATTAATATTAAAATAGTAGCTACGAGTGTGACATCCCCGCGACCACGTTGGAAACCATCTAAAAAGGCTAGATTCCCTAATCCTCCCGCTCCAATGATTCCTGCCATAGCTGTATAACCAACTAGTGAAATACAAGTTACGGTTATACCAGACACTAAAGCTGGCATTGATTCAGGCAATAAAACCTTCCATATAATAGTTGTGGTTTTAGCACCCATAGATTTTGCAGCCTCTAAAACGCCTTTATCAATTTCTCGTAAAGCAATTAAAACCATGCGAGCATAAAATGGAGCAGCTCCAATCACTAATGCTGGGAAAGCAGCATTCGGACCACGCATCGAGCCCATCAACAGTGTTGTAAGTGGGATCAATAAAATAATTAATATAATAAATGGGATAGAGCGGAATATATTTACTACCGCACCCGTTAACCAATTTGCCAATTTATTCGCCCAAGCCTGATGTGGGCTTGTCAAAAATAATAAAAGTCCTAAAATTAGTCCAAAGATTGCTGTGAGTACCGTAGAAACTGCTGTCATATACAGGGTTTCTAGAGTAGCGTCCCACATTTTAGGCCAATCAACATTTGGAAATAACGATTCAATCATTGTTGATCACCTCAGTGTTTACTTTTTGCGAGTGGATAAATTGTATTGCATCCTCCACGGCTTGGTCATTTCCATCGATTTGAAGAATTAGTGTACCGAAAGCTCCACTCTTCGTATGAGAGATGTTACCTTGCACAATATTAACTTCTAAATCAAACTGTTTGATTAATCTTGAAAGAATTGGCTGCTCTGTGGTTTCACCTACAAAAACGAGCTTGACTAGCTTACCATTTGGATAAAGCTGGACTATTTTTTGAATCGTTTGCACTGGCTGGTTGGAATCAGAAATTTGAGAGACGAAACGTTTAGTAATAGCCTGTTGTGGCTTTTGGAAAACCTCTAGCACATCTCCCTCTTCTACAACTTGCCCATTTTCCATAACAGCTACTCGGTTACAAATCTTTTGAATAACTTGCATTTCGTGTGTAATCAATACAATTGTTAATCCTAGTTTTTCGTTGATGCTGACTAATAGGTCTAGTATTGAATCGGTCGTTTCAGGATCAAGAGCAGATGTTGCCTCATCACAAAGCAATACCTCTGGTCCATTAGCTAAAGCCCTAGCAATTCCTACACGCTGCTTTTGCCCACCAGATAATTGTGAAGGATAAGAATCTCCTCTGCCCTCTAGACCAACAAGGTTCAAAAGCTCCTCTACTCTGGCTTTTCTTTTGTCCTTCGGAACCCCAGCAATTTCTAGAGGAAATGCTATATTTTCAGCGACTGTTCTCGACCATAAAAGATTGAAATGCTGGAAGATCATACTTACCTTTTGTCGGAAGCCACGGAGCTTCTCCTCATTTATGGAAGTAATCTCTTGCCCATTCACAACTATTTGGCCGACAGAAGGTTTTTCTAAGCCATTCAATAAGCGGATCAATGTACTTTTACCGGCTCCGCTATAACCAATAATCCCAAATATTTCTCCACGCTGTATGTCCAGATTTACATTATCAACAGCAACGATTTCTCCTTGCTTTGTAATAAATCTTTTCGAAACTTCCTTTAAACTAATCATGTAAATCTAGCCACCTTTCCTATTAAAAAACCCCTTCTGCAAAAGAGCAGAAGGGGTGTAGGTTATCAATTTCAAATAACACTCATCCATTCTCTCATTTCTCAAAGCTATAGCTTTGCGTGACTTGGCACCATTTCACTTTCGTGACGGTTGCCGGGCTTCGTAGGGCACTTCCCTCCACCTCTCTCAATAAGAGCGACACTATTAAATTATTTTTTCAACACAACGAATGTTATCATAGGATCTGGTTTTCGTCAATAGTTTTTATTGTTTCCAATAGATAGGGTACGGATTGAAACGCATATATCTTTTTTTCTACCCTGCCATTTTTAGATATTAATAAGCAAGGTACACTTTCAATTTCTTGTTCTATTGCCAAATCGCCAAGAAAGTTAATATTTGCTTGGCCAATTGGAACAGAAACCATTTCTTTAATGACATTCATCATCTTACTTGCAATCTGACACGTACCACACATTGGGGTATAAATATAAAATAAGGAAAGTGGAGAGTTATATTTTATGCTTTCCCATTGCTCTTTAGTCCACTCATTCATTACACATCATCCTAAGGCAAAAATTCTTTTTTCACCTTAATATTAACACGTTTTAATATGGATGCCAAAACCTTAGCCGGGGTATTCGCCACTTCACCATACATAGGATTTGTATAGAGGTGAATTGCCTCAGGATATTCCTTCCTGACAACCGAGCGTATTTGTTCGCCAGATTTGTCGGCATCTAGAAAAGCATAAATCGGCAAGCCATCATAAGGGCTTAAAAGCTCCTCCAATTTTACATCGGATATCGTTCCATTTGTACAAATGATTTCTGGAGATTCATCGAGAAGGGTCAACAATTGTAGTTTATCAGACCTTCCCTCGACGAGAATTATTTTATCACTAAATACATGTGCCATTTAGCTTCTCTCCCAACTTGTTACCTTTCCTTTATTATATGAAAAAAACGCCGATTATTAACCGGCGTTTTCATTATTACTCTGCAATTAATTCTTCATACTTTTCTGGAGACAATAAGCTGTCCACTTCTGATAAATCAGAAGGCTCAACAACGATCATCCAAGCATTTTCATAAGGTGATTCATTAACGAATTCGGGGCTATCTTCTAGCTCAGCATTTACTTCCACTACTTTACCGCTAATTGGTGCATATAGTTCCGAAACTGTTTTTACTGATTCAACGCTACCAAAAGCATCTCCTGCTTTAATTTCATCTCCAACTTGTGGAAGTTCAACAAAAACGATGTCTCCTAGTTCTGATTGCGCAAAATGAGTAATACCGATGCGGACATTTCCATCCTCATTTTTAACCCATTCATGTTCAGCTGAGTACTTAAAATCTTTAGGCACGCTCATAAATAAACCCCTCTCAATTAAATATTCCATCTATTTAATATTCACATATTTCCCTAGTAAATACAAGGTACTTTAAGAGGTTTTCCACATGTCCTCAAACTGCTCTTCCTTGAAACCAAGTGTAAGCTTGTTTCCATCATAAACAAGTGGGCGTTTAATAAGCTTTCCATCCGAAGCAAGCAGCTCCAACTGTTCATCCTCCGACATAGTAGGAAGCTTGTCCTTCAGTTGCAATTCACGGTACTTCACTCCACTAGTATTAAAGAACTTTTTAAGCTCATAGTCTCCGTTAGCTACCATCTCTTTTAAAAGTTCTTTTGATGGTGGCGCATCTACAATATGGTGATTCTCGAATTGTACTTGATTGTCTCTCAACCATTTGCTAGCTTTGTTACAAGTACTACATTTAGGATAACCGTAAAATTTTATATTCATTTAAATCTCACCTTTTTCTTTTTATCATAATAATATTTTGCTGCTCATGCAAGAGGGATCAAACCAAGTTTTAAATTTCCATATTATATAGTACATTCTATTAATAAGTAAAACCGCTTCTATATAGTTTGCCTTACTAGAATGCAGCTAACTCATTCTTTTCAATTGACCCTTAGGATCAAGCGCAATTAGAGATAGTATTTTGCTGAACGGTCATATATTTTTCTATCCGGTCATAAATCCTTGCTATGCGGTTATAAATATTTTTATCCGGTCATAAAATTGTGCTATCCGGTCATAAAACTGTGCTATCCGGTCATAAAACTGAACTATCCGGTCATAAACTTAATTCCACTTAAAAAGTTGCTGGATTTCGTTGCTAATTATGCTTTTTTGTTATGATTTCTCCTGAGTGATCAATTACTTATGTAAAAAACTGCCCTCAGGAGTCAATAGGAGACTCTTGAGGGCAGCTTTGTTTTTATATGATTAAACTACGAATTTTTCTGCTTCGATTAGTTTTACTGAAGCTTCACGCTTTTTCTCGATTACGTTGTAAGGAGTGTAGCGAGTTAGTTTACGAAGTGCAGAAAGCATCATGCGTAAGTTGTCGCCATCTACAGAAGCTATTAAAGTTTCTTTCGCTGCTGCTTCGATTTCATTGAATGCTTCTTGGCAGAAGATTTGAGTGTATAGAAGCTTTTGAGCTGCTTTTTCTTCTCCACTGCGTCCGATAGCTTTTTCTGTACGAAGTACTGCTGATTCCATAGCGAAAATGTTGTTTGCAATGTTTGCGATGTGTACCAATACTTCTTGCTCGGCTTCTAGCTTAGTTCCGAAGCGTTGAGCAGCCATACCAGCAGCTAAAATACCAATTTTCTTAGCGTTTGCAACTAGTACCTTCTCTTGAGCTAGAGCTTCATCGCCAACTTCTTCTGGCATCATCATTAATAGCTCTTCTTGAAGTCCTTGTGCTTTTTGAAGAAGTGGCAATTCACCCTTCATTGCTTTTTTCAAGAATGTTCCAGGAACGATTAAACGGTTAATTTCATTTGTCCCTTCGAAAATACGGTTAATTCGAGAGTCACGGTAAATGCGCTCTACTTCATACTCTTGCATGAAGCCGTATCCTCCATGTAATTGAACAGCCTCGTCAGCGATATAGTCTAACACCTCTGAACCAACTACTTTGTTAATAGAGCATTCAATAGCATACTCAGCAATTGCAGCTGCAATTTTGCTTCCGTCTTTTTGATCTTCTTCGCTCATTTGGCTCATACGGTCCTCGAAGTAACCAACTGTACGGTAAATCAAGCTTTCAGTAGCATAAAGCTTAGAAGCCATAGTTGCTAGTTTTTGTTTTGTTAAGTTAAATGAAGAAATAGGTGTCTTAAATTGTTGTCGTTGGTTTGAATAAGAAATTGCTAGCTCTAATGCACGTTTAGAACCACCGATTGTACCTACTCCTAATTTGTAACGTCCGATATTAAGGATGTTGAACGCGATAATATGACCACGGCCTATTTCTCCTAATAAGTTTTCAACTGGTACTTCTGCATCTTCTAAGATCAATGTACGAGTAGAAGAAGATTTAATACCCATTTTCTTTTCTTCAGCCCCTACAGAAACGCCTGGGAAAGTTCTTTCTACGATAAATGCAGAGAATTTGTCTCCGTCCACTTTTGCGTATACTACGAACACGTCTGCAAATCCAGCATTAGTGATCCATTGTTTTTCCCCATTAAGTACATAGTGAGTGCCTGCTTCGTTTAGTTTAGCAGTAGTTTTTGCTCCTAGAGCGTCAGAACCTGAACCTGGCTCCGTTAAAGCGTATGCTGAGATTTTGTCTCCAGAAGCTGAATTTGGAAGGTATTTTTTCTTTTGTTCCTCGTTACCGAAAAGAACGATTGGTAGTGTACCGATTCCTACATGTGCTCCGTGAGTGATAGAGAATCCGCCTGCTACAGACAATTTTTCAGCGATTAAAGCAGAAGAAATTTTGTCTAATCCCAATCCATCATATGCTTCTGGAATATCAGCCGCCAAAAGACCTAAATCTCCAGCAGATTTTAATAAACGTACAGAGTGCTCAAACTCGTGATGCTCTAAATTCTCTACTACAGGCAATACTTCGCTTTTTACAAAATCTTCTGCAGTTTTAGCAATCATCTTTTGCTCATCATTGAAATCCTCTGGTGTAAATACGCGACTTGCTTCAATGTCTTCTACTAAAAAGCTTCCACCTTTAATTGCATCTTGAACTTGTGTCATTTCCTTCTCCTCCTATGTGTGTAAACGTTTGAATTAGTAATCGTGAAATGCGCCAAATATTAAAAGCACATTTCACCTATTGAAATTAAAGAAGTTCAAATACTCCTGCAGCTCCCATGCCTCCACCGATACACATGGTAACGACACCGAATTGCTTTCCTTGTCTTCTTAATTCGCTCATCATTTTAAGTGTTAGTATTGAACCCGTTGCTCCAAGGGGATGCCCCAATGCAATGGCTCCACCATTAACATTTACTTTATCCATATCAATGCCTAAATGACGCACTACTTGGATTGATTGAGAAGCAAATGCTTCGTTTAGCTCCCAAAGGTCAATATCTTCAATAGATAGGCCTGCAATTTTCAATGCTTTTGGTACAGCAACGATTGGTCCAATTCCCATTACGTCTGGCGCTACGCCACCTACTGCAAAGGAGCGGAATTTAGCAAGTGGCTTTAAGCCCTGTGCTTCTGCAACTTCACGATCCATTACCAATACAGCTCCTGCACCATCAGATGTTTGAGATGCATTTCCTGCTGTTACAGAACCACGCACATTAAATGCTGGACGTAATTTTGCAAGTGTTTCTACTGTTGTACCTGGACGTACACCCTCATCCATTTCGAACATAAATTTTTTAGATTGTGCTTTGTTGTTTTCATCTACATAATGCTTGATTACTTCTACTGGTACGATATCGTCGTTAAACTTCCCAGCAGCAATTGCCGCTGCAGCAAGCTGATGAGAACGGACAGCGAAAGCATCCTGGTCCTCACGGCTCACATTATACTTATTCGCTACCTGCTCTGCCGTATGTCCCATCCCCATATAATACTGAGGTGCTGTTTCAGCTAAATGAGCGTTTGGTCGGATAACGTTACCCATCATCGGAACCATACTCATCGACTCTACTCCTCCAGCGATAATTGCTTCAGAGTGACCTAGCATAATACGTTCTGCTGCATAAGCAATTGATTGTAATCCAGATGAACAGAAACGATTAATAGTAATCGCTGGAGTTGTATCTGGAAGTCCAGCAAGTGCACCGATATTACGAGCAACGTTCATCCCCTGCTCAGCTTCTGGCATGGCACATCCTAATATTAAATCATCTATAGGGCCATCGTATCCGCCCGCTCTTTTCAATGTCTCTTTTACCACTAATGCCCCAAAATCATCTGGGCGCACATTAGCTAGAGATCCTTTTTTCGCTTTACCAACTGGTGTTCTTGCACCTGCTACGATAACTGCTTCACGCATGAGTTCTCCTCCTTTTACCTAACGCAGATTAATTGCGTAATGGTTTACCTTTCACTAACATGTGCTGCATTCTTGCCTGAGATTTAGAATCTGCAACTAAACTTAAGAAAGCCTCGCGCTCTAAATTAAGTAAATATTGCTCATCCACTAAAGTACCGTATGGCACCTCTCCACCAGCAATGACATATGCAAGCTTCTTCGCAATCTTCAAGTCATGCTCACTAATATATCCTGATAAGAACATTCCTTCTGCCCCTAATAACAATGCTGCATATCCAGGGGACCCTACAACCGGAACCTTCTCACGAATCGGAGCCTTGTAGCCAGCATCAGCAAGAGCTATCGCTGCTTGTTTCGCGTCGTAGATCAAGTGGTCAGGGTTTACACTGATTCCATCTGCAATGCTTAAGAAATTATTTTCACGTGCTTCTTCAGCTGAAGTCGAAACCTTCGCCATAGCTATTGTTTCAAACACCTTGCTAGCAACATTCAGATAATCAATTTGAACTCCATTCGGAATTCCTTTTAGATGTTTAAGGTAAAGCTCTTTATTACCTCCACCGCCAGGGATAAGCCCGACGCCCGCTTCAACAAGTCCCATATATGTTTCAGTAGAAGCTTGAATGTGTGCTGCAGGTAAAGTGACCTCTGCGCCTCCACCTAGTGTCATTCCAAATGGAGCAACAACGACTGGTTTTGAAGAGTATTTAATTTTCAGTGTCGCATTTTGGAATTGACGAACGACGAAATCTAGTTCAAAAATATTGTCATCTTGAGCTTCCATTAAAATCATTCCAAGATTTGCTCCAACGCTGAAATTTTTTCCTTGGTTACTAATAACAAGACCTTTAAAGTTTTTCTCTACTTCATCGATTGCAAAGTTAATCATTTGAAGAATGTCTAATCCAATTGAATTGGACTTAGAATGGAATTCAAGTAAAGCAATTCCGTCTCCTAAATCGATTAGACTAGCACCTGAATTCGACTTAATGACACCATGCTTTTTCTTGTAGCTTTTTAAGTCGATTACTTTTTCATTAACTGGAACCGCTTGGTAATCTGTCCCATCAAAATAGAAGAAATTGCCATTCTCTTCTTTATAGAAGCATTCAAAGCCTTTATCTAATAAAGATTGAACGAATGCTGGGATGTCATTACCCTCTGCCTTCATTTTTTCTACTGAGTCTTTTACTCCAATTGCATCCCATATTTCAAAAGGTCCTTGCTGCCAGCCGAAGCCCCATTTCATCGCATTGTCAATAGACACGATATCATCAGCTATATCTGTGTGAAGCTGAGCAGAATAAATAAGCGTCGGACTTAAAATACTCCATAATAGCTCGCCAGTACGGTCTTTTGCA
Organism: Psychrobacillus sp. FSL K6-2843; assembly: GCF_038626375.1. NCBI lineage: Bacteria > Bacillati > Bacillota > Bacilli > Caryophanales > Bacillaceae > Psychrobacillus > Psychrobacillus sp. FSL K6-2843. The sequence continues at coordinate 2,925,950 of NZ_CP152021.1, forward strand.
TATGTCAACGTTTTCACTTTTGCCGCTAAGCCTTTTTGCTGCTTAGCCATTTCTATTGAAGGCGTTTTAAGCTTTTTCATTGGACCATATTCTAATGTTTCAGGATTTAGTTCTTTAATTTCTTTTCCTTCTTTTAAGAAAAAGCCTTGACCTGTTTTAGCTCCAAGCCATTTATTTTCAAGCATTTTTTTCATGAATGCCGGTACTTCAAATACCTTTTGCTCTTCCCCAGCTGTTTGGTCATATACATTTTTGGCTACGTGAGCAAATGTATCGAGACCTACAACATCAAGAGTACGGAACGTAGCAGACTTCGGACGACCAATTAGTGGACCAGTAACTGAATCTACCTCACCAACAGAGTATCCTCTTGCTTGCATTTCACGAAGAGTTACAAGTAAGCCATAAGTTCCAATTCGGTTAGCGATGAAGTTTGGTGTATCCTTTGCTAGTACTACACCTTTTCCAAGAACATCCTCACCAAATTTTTTCACGAATTCTACTACTTCAGGAGCAGTTGTTTGAGCTGGAATTACTTCCAACAGCTTTAAATAGCGAGGTGGGTTAAAGAAGTGAGTTCCTAGGAAGTGTTTACCGAAGTCTTCTGATCTTCCTTCCACCATCGCATTAATGCTGATACCTGATGTGTTAGAAGTGATGATTGTACCCGACTTACGTACAGCATCAATTTTGTCATATAGGTTTTTCTTAATTTCTAGGTTTTCAACTACTACCTCAATAATCCAGTCCACGTCTTTTAACTTTTCTAAGTCATCCTCTAGGTTACCTGCTGTAATTAGCTGTAGGTTTTTCTTAGACGTTAGTGGTGCTGGTTTTTGCTTTAATAATTTCTGTAAAGCAGTATCTGCAAAACGATTACGTACGGAAGGATGCTCCAATGTAAGTCCTTTTGCTTCATCCTCTTTACTAACTTCTTTTGGAACGATATCCAACAATAACGTTGGTATACCTATGTTTGCTAAGTGAGCTGCGATTCCAGATCCCATTACCCCCGAACCAAGTACAGCTGCTTTTTTAATTTGATATGTCACGTGCAAAGCCTCCCCTTCATCTTGAATGAACGCTCATTCATTTTGTTTACAAAAAAAATAGAAGCAATCTCTATATCTATTATTCTAGTGCAATGTTCAAATTTTCGCAATAATAAAATGAATAAATTAATACATTTTTCTTTCTCCTATATGGGAAACAGTGTAAACTGTATGTATCATCCATGGAGGTATATAATATGAAAAAAATTACAACTGCAGAACAATTTAATGAAATCATTTCCGGAGACAATGAAGTACTAGTTAAATTCGAAGCTGGCTGGTGTCCTGATTGCCGCAGAATGGAAATGTTTATCGATCCAATCATCGAAAAATACAATCAGTACGAGTGGTATGAAGTAAACCGCGATGAGCTACCAGAAATCGCTGAAAAATATGAAGTTATGGGAATCCCTAGCCTTCTAATTTACCAAAACGGCGAGAAAAAAGCTCACCTACACAGCGCCAACGCAAAATCACCGGAGCAGGTCACTGAATTTTTAGATGCACAAAATTAATTAGAAGTTATCTACAAATCAAAGCATCTACTTTTCATACTGCGACGAGCAGTGCGCAGGAGCAAGTAACTGACTTTTTAGATGCACAAAAGTAATTAGAAGTTATCTACATGTCAAAGCATCTAACTTTCATACTGCGACGAGCAGTGCGCAGGAGCAGGTCACTGAATTTTTAGATGCACAAAATTAATTAGAAGTTATCTTCAAATCAAAGCATCTACCTTTCATACTGCGACGAGCAGCGAAGCGCGCAGGAGCAAGTAACTGAATTTTTAGATGCACAAAGCAAATAATAAAGTATCTACAACTCAAAGCATCTACCTTTCATACTGCGACGAGCAGCGAAGCGCGCAGGAGCAAGTAACTGAATTTTTAGATGCACAAAGCAAATAATAAAGTATCTACAAATCAAAGCATCTACTTTTCATACTGCGACGAGCAGTACGATGAAGTACGTCATAAAAGATGCACGATTAGAATAAATAGTTTATTCTTTCTATAGAAGATATTTTTCGCATTATAAATTATTTACCGTTAAAAGGGGCTGCTCTAATAGAGGGTCCCTATTTTTTTCTAAGGCTACAGAATAAAAAAGTCAGAGGTGTTTTATTTGTCGCAAGAAAATGAGATTATTGAATTAAAAGAGAAAATTGCTCACTATGAGCGCATTATTAAAACTATGTCTACTCCGATTATTCCATCCATTGTCCCAAAAACAATTTTAATGCCAATTGCTGGATACATGTACAAGGAACGCTTTGAAAATATTGAGACACAAACATTGCAATATATTGGAGAGCATAAAGAAGTTGAGCATGCCATTTTCGACTTTACTGGTGTTAGCGTTGAACATATAGAGGAGTTTGACTACAATGATTTGGCTGTATCCATTTCACAGTTGAACAGTTCTTTACGTTTAATGGGAATTCGACCTATTTACGTAGGTTTCAATCCTAAATTTATCCGAGAAATTGTTCATGCGGATTTACATGTGAATATTGAAACCTATAAAAATTTCCGTGAAGCTTTGAATCATCTCTTAGCAGAGGCAAACAAAACGATTACTTCTAAATATTAAAAAGTAGTTGCCAAAATTTCAACTAGCTACTTGAATCTAATTATTTATACAAAAATTACTCAGGCATCAAAATGCTCTGAGTAATTTTTATTTTTCTAATTTCTATCACCGCACATTAGATTAAGCATCATTTGTGTACTTATTATCACCCATCAAATAATTTGAGTCTTCACCAGGCTTTGCATTGGAATTAATTGAATTTTGGTTGTTATTCTTAATTTTGTTATTTCTTATTTCCACAAATACGGCCAAGGCAACAACAATCAAAATTGGGATAGCAAATATAAGTATAAGAACACCTCCAATTACTTTAAGAACTCTCTCTTAATTCACGTAATATTCAGAATAAAGTTCCTCATTTCCTTTTTCAGCTAGAATTTATTAGTTATCCTCTAACATTTTTACTTAGAAGATTTAGGATTATCTTTAATTAAAATGACTTCAAAACATAGAAAAGCACATTAATTCAGTTGAATTAACGTGCTTTTTCATGTGTTTCTTTTATATTACATAAATTAATCTGTGTTACTATAAGCTTCACATTTTTTCTTAAAAATTCGTCATACAAATAGGGCCTTTTCTTGGCATAAACCAATCATCTAAATCGTCGGTAACAATATTGTGAAGCTCTATTTCCCCGTAGTTATTTAATTCCTTAATTGAGACACACCCCATCCACCAGGCACTCAGGTCCTGAATAGTGATTTGGATATTTGGTTGTTTAATTTCTGCTTCAAGCTTTCTTGCCAGCCATTTCTCATTAGAAAAGCTAAGCTCGAAGAGGCCATTTTGTTCTGGAATAAAACTATCCTCAATCTTTACTACTATTTTAGTATTTTGTATAGGTTTACGAAGAGCTTGATCATTCATATTTTCTATAAATTGAAAAATGTCTGTAATACGGTACATTAGACCAGAACCAGTCCTCGCAACCTCGTGGTAGACACTAGGTATTAGATGATTGGAATCATTCGGTGGATTGTTTAGGCTATAAATAAAAGCGGGATTGTTAGTACTATAAATAACACGATCCACTTGATCTTGCTGTGAATGAACCCATGCCGCTAGCTGTTTATACGCCTTCTGATTTAACCAAACCCATTCATGAATTACTAGGTTTTGGTGTAAAAAATTGCTATCCTTCACTGGATCTAAGGTAAACGCTAATGCACCAATGAGTTGGCCTTCTTCTCTTACACCTACATAAAGTGTTTTTGCATTTTTTATGTGCTGCCGTTCATTCCATGTCCGTGTAATCATCCCATGATGCTTTTCTGCAAACTTATTGTATACAGCTACAATCTCCTCTTCGTCCGCAGGAGATAGTAATTGAACAAGATCCTTCTTACCAGTGCTGTTAAACGAGCCTGGTTTTATTTTAAATTCATACTTTATTGGACCATAGCCATATCCCATTTTTCGATAAAAGCTTGAGCTAAATGGATAAAGAGCTACAAGTGTAACCTTTTCCTTCCGGGCCTCCTCATGAAAATGAGAAAGCAATTGGAAAGCAACCTTTTCTTTTTTATGTAGAATATGTACAGCTACCATTCCAATGCCGAAAATTCTTTGAAACTGTCCATTTATATTGCATTCGAAATCGCTTCTTCTGTATATACCTACTAATTGGCCCGCTTCATTAAAACAGCCATAATATTGGATGCCATTATGTTCCTTCTGTTCTCTTATGAATCGTTCTACAAGTTCCTGCTTTTTCTCCGATGACTGAATTCCCATCCCCGGGTAAGCCATTGAAACTAAATCTGCTGTAGCTGCATAATCCTTTTCCTCTAGAGCTCTAATCAATCCATCCATCCCCTTCCATCACGTCAAAACAATTTTTGCTTTTACTCACAACTTTTTGGGTAATATAAATGTATTATAAATTATTTTCTGGAATTAGATATAGCTTATTCCAGAAAATATATAGAAGCATAAATTAATGGAAATAATTAGCCCATGAAGCTTCAACCTATTCATATAACAAGTCATAAATATTCAGTTTCAGCTAATAAAGTACTATTATGAAATAAACGCATTAGAAATGTAAAATATGCAGGAGGTTATTTTATGAAAATCCAATTGCCTGTTAAAGGTTTTTCTCAATACGATGCAGCAGTGGATGCTAAATTCCAGGCCTCCGCCTGCGGGCCGGTTACCGTTTATGTGCTCTTAAATTATCTAATACCAGATAAACATGCTTATATGCCTAACGAATTATATAAAAATCTGAAGGGTACTCGAATTGGCCTGTTTACCTATCGCTTTATAAAATATTTGAGAAAGATGCTTGGCACTAGTTGGACAATAGACAAATGCTCCGTTGACGAAGCTATAGAGGAGCTACGTCAGGGGCGTCCAGTCGCATTGAAATTTGATAAGTATTTCATCTTTCAGTGGAGGAAAACATTTTCTTTTTCCTATCACTGGGTTCCACTTATCGGCTTTGAGCAGACTAGCAGTGGCCTTTTTTTAATCGTTCATGATAACGGAGGAAGAAATCGAGCGAGCACCATTCGAAAAATAAAGTATGAGTTAAATGCTCCTATACTCACCTTCGTAAAAATGGTTCCTCCACAGGTTACTTAGTAGACTGCAGCTGTCTTGCTAAAATGGTATATCCTTGATCATATAAGAAATCGTATTTATCAGACTCAATATTTTGAAGCTGAAGATGATCAAGCTCAGCATCAATTGGCACATCTCTTCTAATAGTAGCAAGTTGCTTTGAAAGATGAAGCATATCTAAATCCGTTTCGATTTTTGTTCGTTGGCCTGTTTTTAGCAGGTGGAGAGATTCTACTACATTTTCAACAGATCCATAGGTTTGAATAAGTTGTAATGCTGTCTTTGGTCCGATTCCCTTTACCCCTGCATAACCATCACTCGAATCCCCCATAAATGCCTTAACATCAGGGAAAAGTAAAGGGGAAATTCCATACTCCTGCTGAAATCTGTCCTCAGTGTACATATCGTATATTGTGAAGCCTTTTTTAGTAAAGGCAATTTCTGTAGAGGAATGTAATAATTGAAGTAAATCCTTGTCCCCACTCACAATCGTAAAGCGTGCGTCATCCTGCCATTTATGCGTAATGGATGCAATTGTATCGTCAGCTTCCATCCCTACTAACCCAAAGTTTTTCCAACCTAGATGCTCGGAAAGCTCCTGAGCCATATCAAATTGTGGAACAAGTTCAACAGCAGGTTTAGGTCGATTCGCTTTATATCCGTCAAAAAGCTCATTGCGAAATGTATTCATCCCTTTATCCCAGCAAATAGCCATATGAGTCGGTTGCATAATATTTTGTGCAGCTAGTACATGTCTTGCAAAGCCCTGTACCGCATTAGTTGGAATTCCTTTGTCATTTTTAAAATAATTGCCTGACATTGCTGTTGCAAAAAAAGAACGGAACAGAAGTGCCATGCCATCTATAACTAATACATGTGGTTTATCTTGGTTCATATATAACATCCTTCTTAATTTTATTAGCTTATAGTATACCATGGATTGAACTCCAAAATTGTGGGTATATAATCTATAAAAATAATCGGAGGATAATATATGAATATTCATAACGGGTCTCTTTATTGGCCAACTACTACAAAAGCATTTGAACCTAAAATAGCGGTACATCCATTAGATATGTATGATGTTGTGATCGTTGGTGCAGGAATGTCAGGCTCTTTGACTGCCTTGGCTCTCGCGGAAGCAGGCTTACAGGTAGCTCTATTAGATAAACGAGTAATGGGCTCAGGCAGTACAAGTGCAAACACTGGCCTGCTACAATATTCAAATGACATTATGTTACATGAGCTAATTGACCAAATTGGAGAAAAAGATGCAGTTCGTTTCTATCAGCTTTGCTACGAGGCAATGGATCATTTAGAGCTTGTCGCTAAAAGTTTAGATGAAGATCCTGACTTTATTAGAAGACCGAGCCTATGCTTTGCAAGTGAGGAAAATGACGTAGAAAAACTGAAGGCGGAATACATAACTCTACAAAAGTATAACTTTCCATGTGACTATCTAGGAAGAAATGAGATAGCGAGCAAATTCTCCTTTGAGAAGGATGGTGCTCTACTGACGCTGGGAGATGCAGAGGTGAACCCTTTGAAATTTGTTCAAGGAGTTCTAAGAAAAGCTGAAAACCTAGGTGTTCACTTGTTCCCTTATACGGAAGTGATAGATGTAGTAGATGTAAGTGACCATTTAGACATTCGCACTTCTGGACAAAACTTCTTTGCTAAGAACATTGTCTACACAACCGGTTATGAAACAACGCCGGTAGGAAAACGTGTTGGTGCAGACATTAATCGTTCCTATGTAATGGTGAGTAATGTAGTGAAGGATTTATCCGATTGGCATGAGCAGGCTTTAATATGGGAGACACAGCGTCCCTATTTGTATGCTCGGACGTGTAAGGAAGGACGTATAATCGTCGGTGGATTAGACGAGGACAAACCAGAGGCACCTCAATCAGATGAGCTAATCATGAAAAGAGCTGAAAATCTCTTAAAACAAATTAAAGAATTATTTCCTAAATACGATTTAAGTATCGATTACGCCTATGCGGCTAGTTTCGGAGAATCAATTGATAACCTCCCATTCATCGGTCAGCATCCAACGAAGGACAAACACTATTATCTATTAGGGTACGGTGGAAACGGAACTGTTTACAGTATGCTAGGCTCTCATATATTAAGAGATTTATTGACTGGTCAAAAGAATGATGATGCTGAGATTGTTCAATTGGAGAAGAAATACGGGGTTCGATAATTTTAAAATAAAATAATGAGGCAAGTGCTGTCTTATTTATGGAAAGCAAGAATGTTGTTAAAACCACATTCTTGCTTTTTAGTTACTTGAAATTTTGGGGATGGAGTACTAGGTGTTACTATCCACTTCTCTTTTTTCATCTAAGAATTTATCTGCTACCTCTTTCATATTTAGGGATTCAAAACCATATCTATCCCTCAAAAATTCTACATGCTTTAAGATTTCCTCTAAAAAGCGTAGGTTTTCTTCTATATTTTTTCCGAAGTTATGTGGATGCCACCAGAGATGAAACACCTTATCTTCCCTTGCTGCTTCCGTTAATCCTTTTTTTATTCTTTCTAGTCTTAGCCCTTCTAATACACGAAGTTTTTTGTTGTATGGACGCAGAAATCTACTAGATTTTATATTTAAAACGGAAGTTGCCTTTATACTATTTATACTGTAAGTATGGTGACCAGTCACCATAATATAGGCGTCTAGCAGACGCATTGCTCTCTTAATCGGCAAATTAGTTTTGCTTGTATATGGCCTATAGATCCAGCTATCTTCATTTCCTCTATAGGCACTGATACCGTACATTTTACAAACTTTCAAATACTCTTCATTTGTTTGGTTTCTGGGAAATACTAAAGAAGTAACACCCTCCTGTAGTTCTGCCACGTTCTCTAAATCCTTTTCAAAGTTTTTAATACTTTGTCCAGATTCTAAACAGTAATAATGAGAAAATGTATGTGTCGCGATTTCTTGATTTGGAGCTGTCTTAATAACTTCAATCAATGAACCTGCGTAGTGGTAAGGGTCTACACTCTCCTCCTCTCCAACATAGGATAATATGTGTTTAGGAGAAAATTCCTCTTGTTCATATGGGAGATCTAAATTATCCAGTCTTTGTAACAGCTCTTTTTTATTTTTACAATATAGCATCCCAACAATCGCCCAAGTAGCGTGGATCTCATAATCATTAAACAACTGCAGCATTCTAGGAATGGCAATCCGAGACCCTAATAAATTTCCCTTATACTTTTCCAATGAAAGAACGTCATGTACTCCCCAATTCATCTCCATGTCTAAAGAAATTACAAGAACACCCAGTTTCTCTTCACCTCCTCATATATAAATTTCTTCCCCACAAAACTATCTTACCAACAGAGGATTTTGCCTTATAACCTGAATATACTTCTACGATATCCCCTCCGAATTCTAGCTTAAAGTTTCGTATATTTTCATTGTCCGTAAGCCCACCCATGTCATAACGTTTATGATTAGACCTTTTAAAGTAAAGGATATTATGCCACAGCAAATATCTACTTGCTTCACTTAACATTCTTTTTTCTATTGCGCTTTTAAATTCCTTATAATAAGAAGCGGAGTATAGCGACAGCACGTTTTCACCATCAGAAATATATACACGATAACATAGAGTTTCTTTATCGCTATTTAATATTTTTGTAATAACTAAAGCATTCTGATCTCTAAGTCTTTTCATTGTATTTATATGAAAAGCATTACAAGAATAGGTATCCTTAGTTTTAGCAAATGCATTATAAAACCTCTGGAAATCATATATGTCTCTAATTGTGGGATTATCTAATTCTTCTATTATAAATTCCCTATTCATTGCTCTTCTAATTTGTTTTCTATTGCTAGATCTTAAATCAAAGAATAATAATTCTTCCTCTCTTGTTAAATCAATACAGCTTGTTTCCACCTTTGAAAGTCCCGATGAAAAGGTGGAATGAGAAAACCCTTCAATATCTTTGCTTGATTGCAACTCTTGATTTTTTTCAGAAAAATAGTAGCTGTGCATTTTAAAAAACAAAAATTTTCTTTCCAAAACAATTATAAAGGCACCTTCTCTTTATTTTACTTTTCTTCTCATCTTGTGTGCACTATTAGCCTGGTCCAGCTTTAATCTCTCAATAATTTGAAAACCAAATAATTTTAGCTTTTCTTGACTCGCCTTATCTGTAAAATCCACCAATACATAGATATTATTTGGAAGATAGATCTTTTGTATAAAAGAGAGTTGTTTTTCAAGTTCTTGTCTATTCCACGAACCTAAATATACGGACCTTGCTGGTAATTCCTTGAGAAAAACCGTATCTTCATTAAAGATAAAATTTTCATTTACCCAAAATGCCTTAGAAGGATCGATTGAATAATAACCTTTGCTTTTCCTAAAAGCCTTCTCCAGCGACTCCCTTCTATTATTTTCTGAAGTCAGTATATCTATATTAGTCACACCTTTAAAATCACTTACTGCCTTTACTTGAGTATCAGTAAGCCTCGCTAAAAGGTATTTATATTTTCTTACACTAAGAGATTTACTCTTTTTGAATGCAACCTTTTTTCTTGCTAATTGTTTTTTCTTTAAGAAAAAGATTATTTTGGTGTACCTTGCCTTTAAAGTTTTAGTCGAAACTATAATACTATTAGATGAAGATGAATGTATTAAACTATTATTAGCGACTTTTATGTGATGGCTTAGTACCTTTTCAAGTTCGTAAATAGTAAAATCTGGGTGAAAGCCATATGCGTATTCTTCATAAGTCCCTCTACAGTTCAATACAAAGGAAAAAGCGACAATTTCCTTCTCAATTGCTACAGTAACCACTTTCAATTCCAGTGCAGCTATTTTGAGCTCCTGTGATAAATTTTCTAAAAAAGTAAGATCGTAAGAAGAAGAAAAGCAGAAAGGCTCTCTAGATTTACAAATGAATTCCTTATATTGAGAATAGGAAATTTCATCAATAGCCACATTACCTAGTTCTTGTAATCTTTCTATTCCTAATATATTATTTCCCTCATCTATGATGGGGGCATTCAAGCTCACAGTTACTTTACTCAGTAAATTTCGAGCTTTTAAATATGCAGAAAGCTTTAAGAAAAGAATTTCGCTCATTTCTGTAAAATGAAACACAGCATGTTTATGAGTCTCTATTAATTTATCCATCAAAAACATAAGCACTCTATCTAGATTAGAATGCTGTACTATAAAATCTAATTTACATATTCCAGGAAGAGATAACATTTGATAAATAGGTATTTTATATTTTATTGATATATTAAAAGGAAAAAAAGCTATTACTTTTAAATTTTCCTTAATACCAAATACTGTTACATTATGGTTAAAAGCTTTGTTCTTCCACCAATTTATAAAAAATTCATATTCAAAAAAATGGTTAGTATTGTGGTTTAATTCTAGAATGGAGGACCATTCCTTCTTATACATCTGCAATTGCATAGGACTTTTTATAACGAAAAGTTCCAAATAAAACTCCTTTCTTTTTTTATTTAAACCAAATCGTCAGTAAAAAAACTATATGATTATGCTTTTGTCATAGAAAACTTCTCCAGTAAGAGCAATAAGCGTTTTTACTGTGACGGAGTCGTTTTTCATATACAGCCTCCTACGTTATAGTAGTTCTTTTTTATTAATCACTTTATGATAAACTGAACACGTTTTTTCATACATAATTGAAAACGTAAAAGATTCTAAGTAAATATTTCTGCTTTTTTTCCCCATTCTTAATCGTAGTTCCTCATCTTCGATCAATCTTTTTAAAAGGTCCGAGAGATTGTCCTTAATAAGAAATCCATTTTTGTTATTAGAAACCGCCTCTTTTACACCCCCTACGTCTGAAGAAATCACAGGAAGACTGTGCATCATAGCTTCTAATATACTTAATGGTAATCCCTCCCACGAAGAAGTGAGCACAAACAGGTCAGAGTTTTTCAATACAGAAGAGACATCAGAGCAATTACCTAAAAAAAAGACTCTATTATCTAGCTCATTTTCTACAGTTGCTAACATTACTTCTTGCTTTAATGATCCATCCCCTACAAAAATCATTTTCCATTGCAGGTCTTTTATTTGAGCTAAAGCTTTTATTACATCTAGATGTTTTTTGGGGGCTTCAAAACGTGCAACCATTACTATTACTACTTCATCCTTTTTGGTCCTATTACTTAAAATGCTGTTATCATGCACTCCGTTTGTAATTGTTACTAGTTTTTCCGAAGGAAGTACTCCATTATTTATGGCTAACAGGCGATCTTGTTCACACACAGTTATAACAGTGCGTGATAATTTTCCAACTTGTTTTTCAATCAATCTATAAAACATTTTTTTTCTTGTTTCAACCCCTTCAGCAAATGCCCAACCGTGTGCTGTAAAAACAAACGGAAGCCGCAGAGACCAACAAGCAATTCTTCCTAATATACCAGCTTTAGACGAATGAATAGCGACGATATCTGGACTAAGTTCCTTTAGCTTTTTCCTAATCTCCAAGATAGCCTGAACATCTTTCCATAGGTTAATATTTCTCCTTAAAAACTTTGTTCGAACATATGCAATACCATCTACAACTAAATCCGAATCGGTAGTTTCTTCACCACCCGACATTATAGTAACCTCATGACCATCAGTTATAAGCTGTCTAGATAAATCCCGTACGTGGACTTGGGCTCCTCCAAGCTCATTCATATGGGTTATCAATTGAACAATGCGCATTTATCTCCCTCTTCTACATAGGGTTATTTAAGTAATCATCATCTTAGTAACACCGAAAACAGTTCTTTTAACAATCTTCTCTTTTAATATGAAACCGTGTTTTTCTAGCTCTGCTATTTTCTTTTTTTCTCGTCGTTTAACAAAAACGAATAGCTTATTCACATTACTTTTCTTTTTTATATAGGAACAAATATCCGCTATATTTTCTATTTTCCAATTTTCTATTGAAATAGAGCTTTTTCTAAAGTCCTTCAAATAGGATATCTCATCTATACGAAATACCTTTTCGTTTAACCAAATAACATTCTCGTATTTAACCTCTTCACTATCATAAAACCCTTTACTTCCTCCATAAATTTTTGTACAAATATCTCTCATAAATGGCTGAAATATAGAGTATTTAGAAGTTGAATCCTTTATAGTAAGTTCCGTATATGACTTAATTCCATCTCTAGCTTTTACATCTTTTCTTGGTATTTCATATATATAGTAACTTTTCATATGGAATATTTTTTTAAATTGCATTGCAAGAAATTCTAATATTATTTTCCTAGCTTCTTTTGCTTCACCTTTACGGAAAATATTTTTTATGATGTATACAGCTTTACCTAGCTTGTTTCTTTTAAATAACACTATCTTTTGGTTTAATTTTACTGTTGAGATTAAACCTTCTTTACCCGATAATATTCTCCTGTACATTCGACTTAATAGTGTACTAGATGAAAAAATCATTTTAGTCGTATGATCCACATCTGTATTCCACTCAAATTTATACGTTTCATATCCAATACTTAAATCGAAAACTGTTATGTCCCGTTCACTACATTGAAGGATTTTTTCTTTTTCTAGAATTCTACCTGGACTAAATACATCGTAATCATCATCAAATCCTAGTACATAGCTGATATATCTTCCTCTGCATCGGTATCCATAGTTAAAGGCAATCATTTTACCATCCAAGTAAAGGCCATCTATCTCAGTTTGACAATCTCCAGTAGTTCGAGTGGCTAAACTCTTATAAAACTCTCTTTCTTGTTTATAAGTAAAACGACTCGTATCATGTTTCTTTTTCCATCTCTTATGATGAATATCAAATATTTCTTCCATTTTATCTGGCCCTGTTACTAATACATCAACATTCCCATTTTCCCTTATACGTTTTTCTCTTCTATCTAATCGGTGTATTTTTTTCCGCTTTTTCATATATTCTTCAAGTTCAATTTTCTTTAAATTAATGTATGGAGTAATAACACGATGTTTAGTATGAGGATAATTATTTTTTTGCAGAAAGTTACTTAACGCACGAAAGGTGTCACTGCTTTCAAGTATGCCATGCAATTTAAAAACTACATGCTTTTTCTTTTCTATAATTGAGTCAATTACAAATCTAATAAGGGCTTCTAGTTTTCTATTAAAAGCGATAATTTCCATATAATTTGCTTGACCTAGACCTAAAAAGGAGTATTCATACAAAGCACCTTTTTTTGTATATAGAAAAGGAAATATAGCTACTATCTTTCCATTGTCTTTTACAACGGAAATTTCAATATTTTCACTTCCTCCCAGATGCTTCCACCATTCATATATCCACATAAATTCTACAAACGGATTTGTGTTTTGCTTAGTATCTAGTATCTTTGTCCATTCCTTTTCAACAAGTGCCAAATCCTCAAAAGAGACAATTGTATGCAGCTCCAAGTTTTTCAGTAGCTCAATCCTTTCTTCTAATTGATCCATTTCTCTTTTATATAATTTATAATTGTTTTTGTTTCAGATACTTTAAATAAAGTGATCAGTAATATATATATAACTATCCCTACTAATACAACAATAGATAGTTTTAATAATTCACCCATAACTAAAGATTGATTTAAGAAATAGACAACCCCACCCATACCTCCTGCGGCAATAGATACTTTTACAAAAGTAATGAGGCATTCCTTTAAACCAAAAGGTCCAATTTTTTTTCTCAGATGAATTACTAAAAGAAAAGAGCAAAATAATGCTGAAATACTCGTAGCTAGCGCTAAACCACTTATGCCTAAAAATCTGGAAAGGATTAAATTAAGAACTATATTTAATCCAACTGCAATAGCAGCATTATACATAGGCGTTTTAGAATCCTGTAACGAATAAAATGTTCTATTGAGAATTTCTCTAATTGCATAACCAATCATTCCAATGCAATAAAAAAATAATGCATGAGAAGTCATTTCCACTGCTTGACCATCAAAATGTCCATGACCAAATAATATTTTGATTATTGGATTAACAAGTATCATTATTCCAACACTAGCTGGAACCACAATAATTATTACACTGGATATTACCTCACTAATAGACTTTTTAAAGTCCTTTTGATTGTCTTGTGCCGCCATCTTTGAGATGAGAGGGAACATAACTGTAACAAAGGAGAGTACAAAAATCCCTTGAACAAAATCATTTAAACGACTTGCATATGTTAACGCCGATATCCCGCCTTCTACCAACATGGATGCAATTGTTTTATCAACCATTAAGTTTATTTGATCAATGGATATTCCAATCATTACTGGAAAAACAATAGTAGCCATTTTTTTTATATTTTTATCTGAGATACTTACAATACGCTCATATTTATAATTAGTTTTCTTGAGTGCAGGAAATAGAAACAGCATTTGAAAAAAGGCAGCTAAAACACTTCCTATAGCTAAAACAACTATATTCGAATGTACGCTAAAATATATGGACAAAATGATGATGAAATTGAATGGTAAACCTACCATTGCTGAGGCAGTAAATTTTTCGTTTATTTGCAGATATCCTATAAACAATTGAGTTAGACTAGTAAAATATATCCCTATCAAGCCTATGCGAGTGAACATCACTGCAATTTTCAATGTCTCCCCATCGAAGCCTAAGGCAAACACTTTTACAAGTAGGTTAGAAGATAGCAAACCTATCACTATTATTCCTGTAGTAATGATAAGAACTATGTTTATCAAATTATTAGTAAACCCCAATGCCGATCTCTTTCCGTCCTCGTGTTCAATTTGTTTATACATAGGTATATATGCAGTCGAAATACCTGCAATAATAAGACTGAACAAAACAGAGGTAATAGTGATGGAAATGATATACGCATCACTAATAGCAGTTGCTCCATAAAAATAAGATAAAGTTATATCGCGTAGAAAGCCTGTGACCTTTGATAAAACTGCTATAATCATTAAAAATACTGCTGTCTTTTTCATCTTATCAATAGAATTTCCTTCTTTTCTCAAGAATTTATATTTATCCAACCACTACTCATATTCGTAGATATTTTTTATCGCAAATAGTAATAATAAATAGAAGCTTTCATTTGATAGTGCATTTATTGATAGATAACTAATACCCATAGCTAAAAGAGGCAGCCAGCTGATGAACGCTGTTCTTCTAAGCTTCTTGGAAGAGGCAAAGACAGTTAACACCGTTATAAACAGGAAGAAAATGATAAAGCCTAATAATCCCCATACAACAAATAGCTCTATAAGAATGTTATGCGTTTCAAGATAAACTCCAGATCTTATATGGTAATCCTGAATTCCCATACCAAAAACCATTAGCTTCCAATCTGAATTCATAAGTGTGAAGTAACTTTCGGCAATAATATTCCTATTACTTGTCAAAGCATCAGGGTCATTAATATAATTTGTAAACCTTGAAAAAAGCAAATCTAACAAAGAAAGAATTTCTTCATGATAAAAAAAAGAAAGTATCGTCGTGAGGATAATAATCATTACGATAAAATGGATTAACTTCTTACTCTTCCTAAGCGAAAGCAGAAGTTTTAGGAGCAAGAACATTAAAGTTATCGTAACAACCAATATGAACATTCTAGAAAGACTCAATATTCCAAAGCCTGCGAAAAAGACAAATAGAAGGGGATAAAATATTTTTTTACCTATACCCTTTCCTCTTAAAACAAGATGAAGCATCGAAAACATGGCTACCATAATATACATAGAAAAATAATTAGAATCTCCAGCTCCGCCGCGAAAACGAATCGTCGCATTTTGATTCAAAATTGATCCGTATAGCTGATAGAACTCTACAATTCCATACAATATAGAAATAACTAACCCTACAAGAAAGTACTTAATCGTATTTAAATGATTATATGTGTTCTTTGAATAGATTAAGTACAAAGCAGCATATAAAACTGCACCTATCCAACTAAAAAGTAAAAAGATAGATTTTAAATTATACGAAAATAAATGTAATGCTTCATAAAAAATAATAAAAATAATAAAAAATAAATACCATTTTGATATATCAATATTTCTGCATTTAATCACTAGCTTAACAAGAGATATACAAATAAGAATGTTCAAAGAAGGAATTGACACAGTACTTGCTGTAAAATGCATTATCCCTAAATTAGGAATTAAAAAGACTAATATAGAAAAGTTTTGATCAATAGTAGAGAATAATATACGAGCAATAAAGTAAATTACAAGTACATACATCCCAAGACCACTATTCAACAGCTGGTCACCAATGAGACAGAAAATAGTAAAAAAAACATCTAAAATCATCCAGCTGTCTTTAAATAGAAAATTTGTAATTTGAGATTGTGGCCTACTGTAGAACACTACTGTATACCTGTCCAAGTTGATATTTAAATTGAGCAATATCACTTAACTCTTCTGCTCTTTGATATGCACCATTTTTTAACCTTTGGTATTCTTTTACAGAATTTAACAGTATGATTATCGCCTCTACAAACTCAAAATCATTTTCACAAATGTACGAGCATGAATCATCTACTATATTGTCTATGCCTGGTAGAAGAGGCACTATCACAGGCTTACTTAAAGCTAGTGCTTCCATTAGAACCATAGGCAAACCTTCTGATTTGGATGTCATTACAAAAACTTTAGAGTGTAAAAGTGCTGGGTAAGGATTCATTTGGAATCCTCTTATTTCAATATTTTTTTGCAAATTTCTTTGTAAAATAACTTTTTGACATACTTGCTCTAGAGACCCGCCACCTAGCATGACTACTCTAAGATTTGGAATTATTTCAATCACCTTTTCACATATACCAATAAATCGAAGCGGATTTTTTATATCTTCATATCTACCGATAAATGCTATATCAAAATCTTTATCCTCCACTAAAAGGGCATTTTTCTTTATCGCATTTATATCTACGATGTTTTTTATTGAGATACATCTAGAAGGAAATCTATTTAAAAATGAAGTTTCTTTTATGATAGGAGATACTACAACTATTTTTTGTATTTTTAAGCATGCTAGAAAAAATACGATAGAATATTTATTTACAGATTGAAGCCAATGTGGATTTTGATGAATATGGGATATAACTGGAATAGTAAAAGTTGCTAACGAACATTTTATAGTTGCAGTAAAATCATGGGCATGTATTAAATCGGGTTTCCATTCTCTAATAATTTTTCTGAGTTGCCGTATAGATAGTTGTTTCATTTCTACATGCTCAATACCTCTGTTTTGTAGAACGTCTTCAATTAACCCACTCGGAGAAGCATAAGCACTTTCATATGAATCTGAAAGAGTGGTGATAATTCCAATTGCTACGTTTTCTGCTCCAGCCAAATCATTAGAACTTAATACATGTAATATTCTTTTTTTCATTTCAACCCCCCCTGTATTTTAAAAGTAAGAGCCACTTCACGTTAGAAATTTATTTTGAAAACAATTAAACAAGTTACTTCTAGTAGGGTTAGTTTACTTATCTCCGTAATACTGATAGTAATAATGATCTTTTTCTATTTTGTAATTGTTCAAAATCATACCTATAACCTTTGCCTGAGAGTTATCCAGTGCTTCTTTTACTTTGCTTAAGGTCTTTTTTTCTGTTTTACCTGCACTTATCACTATTAATGTCCCATCACATTTATTGGCTAATATTTGCGCATCTGAAACTGAAAGTATTGGAGGAGCATCATAAATGATAAGATCGTATAGTTTCCTTGTTTCTTTTATAAAATTATCCATTTCAGCTGAATCTAATATTTCGTTTGGATTAGATGGAATAGTACCACAGGTTATTAAATCCAAATTCTCTTTACCTGAATTC
This sequence comes from Psychrobacillus sp. FSL K6-2843, assembly GCF_038626375.1. Classification (NCBI taxonomy): domain Bacteria; kingdom Bacillati; phylum Bacillota; class Bacilli; order Caryophanales; family Bacillaceae; genus Psychrobacillus; species Psychrobacillus sp. FSL K6-2843. The sequence continues at coordinate 2,943,970 of NZ_CP152021.1, forward strand.
TTAATGATACTTGGAAGGCTCTCCTCATTCCGCAGGAAACAACTTAGTCCTTTGGAGATATGTTTATTGAATGTATAATGGACTGTCGGTTTTCTTAAATCGGCATCTACCAGCAATACCTTTTTTCCTGCTTGTGCAAAGATCAAAGCTAAATTGGAGGCTATTGTCGACTTTCCTTCACCTACAGAAGGAGAGGTAATAAGAAGAGTTTTAAATTCCCTATCTCTCATTGCAAACTTAATATTTGCCCTTATGGTACGAAACTGCTCAGCAACTATTGAATTTAGTTGAGAGTTCAATACTAGTCTTTTACCCTTCGGAATGGTCTTTTTCTGGATCACTTTTTTCCCTCCTCCTCCTCTTTCTTTGTGTTCCTACAACATCCATCACATTTGTATTTATTGGACTAACTATACCCAGCAAGGGATAGTCAATAAGTTCTTCTATATCCTCTTCAGTCTTGACAGTAGTATTAATGAGGTAGAAAAAATAAGCTAAGCCTATTCCGAAAACAACTCCTAGGATGCTAGCAATTATTAAATTTAATGGTAGGTTAGGCTTAATAGGCTTAACACTCTTCTTTTCTAGTGCTGGAGATAAAATAGTAACATTATCAATGCTCATAATTTTTTTTATCTCTTCCTGAAATACATCTGCAGTCATATTGGCTGTTGCTACGGCTGTTTTAAGTTTTTCATGCTCAACAGAAATATTTAATACCTGAGAATTTTGTTCATTCGTTACAGATATTTCTTCAGCAAGAAGATCAGATGTCGTTAACAGAGATAGATTTTCTATAACCTTATCTAAAATGACAGGACTTTTAATAATGACATTATAAGTATTTATAATTTGTAAATTTGATTGAATATCTTGAGTTTCTAAACGGTTACTACTTTTTTCTTTTTGATTAATAAGAAGTTGAGTTGTAGCTTCATATTTAGGTGTTAGAAAAAAGTAGCTAATAACACCTGTTATTAGCACAAATGAAAGAAAGACTGTTATTAACAATATTCTTTTCTTCCTTAACAGTAGATAGAACTCATTGAGACTCATATCCTTATCCATGTTTATCTACTCCCTCTATTTACAACTATCAATTAAGTTACGTCTTTTGACTATGAGGACCATTTTCCTGTTACAACTATCCAAAATGTATTTATTAATATTTTTAAATCTAAGAAAAAGGAACAGTTCTCTACGTAATACAAATCATATTTTAGTTTTTCACCATGAGTAATGGTTGACCTACCTCGAATTTGAGCGTATCCAGTAATTCCCGGTCTCATAAGTAAGCGTTTTTTTTGTATAGGAGAATAATGTGTAGTAATCTCAATCATTTCTGGCCTTGGTCCAACTAAGCTCATATCTCCAATTAAAACATTCCATAATTGGGGCAATTCATCTATGCTATATTTCCTGTAAATTATTCCCACCTTCGTTATTTTAATATGGTCTGGCTTTTCAAATGTAAAGTTTTGAGGCACTTCGTAGCCCCACTGATATGAATGACCTGGAGAATCTACATCTGATGAATCCATTGTTCGAAACTTCCATATTAAAAAAATCCGTTCATGTCGTCCTCCCCTTAGCTGATAAAAAAATATAGGAAAACCTGAGACAAAATATGAAATTATAGAAAAAATTAAGAGAAATGGAGAGAGAATAACTAGAAGAATAAAACTTCCTAAAATATCCAATAATCGCTTTCCATATTTTTGATAAATTACAGATTCCTCCTTTCAAAAATAATTATTATTCTGTACTAGTTCTTTTACATTCATTCTGGATTAATTTTTAATACTAAAGAAATATATGAAAAAAACTAAAAGTATTATTCAAAAATAATATACTTAATCAAACGCTTATAAATTGCCTTCTAGCACTTAAATAACTCTTTTGTTTTGAAGTTTCTTGAAATTCGACCTCATAATTTTTCTTAATAGAGTATATTCACTTAGACAAGCAATAAAGAACAAAAATTTATGATTGTTTTGAGAAAATCCACGACAAAAAAACACCAGTTGTTTCTTAACTGGTGTTTTTTCCATTATTAGTAAAACTTTCAATAGAGTACTTGTTTAATAAAGCTCAAAGAAAACGATAAGATATAAAAGTAGATAATGTTAATTGGTAGACGAGAGAAAAATTTAAACATTTCTATGTAAATAAATTTTTCTTTGTTTTCATTATTCACCATCGCTATCACTATCTTTATCATCAACTTCCTTTCCTCTTGGTGGAAGCATACCCATCTTCTCTAATAGTTTAGGTAGATTCATCGCTACAAACATAAAAACAACAGTAATTATTGCTAAGTCGTAAGCGCCATAGCCTATCGTTAAGCCAACGCAAGCAGTTATCCAAAGATTTGCTGCAGTAGTTAGTCCTCTTTTTACATTATCCTTGTCTACCCAAATAACCCCTGCTCCAAGGAACCCAATACCACTGATGACTTGCGCAGCTAAACGCATTGGGTCCATGTATGGCCCTTGGTTTAACGTGGATAAGCTCATGGCTAATGTAGAGCCTAAGCAAACTAAAATATGTGTTCGTATACCGGCAGGCTTATGCTTAATAGCTCTCTCCAGGCCAATTAGCAATCCGATAAACGTTGCAACAGCTAATCTAATGTACAGATCAACATGTGAGTTAAATAATGAAGTGATAAAATCCATTGAGCATTACCTCCCTTAACAGGTTAGTCTAATTCTACAGTATATTGCTCTTTGGAAAGTCTTTATTCCCAAAAACAGATCTGTGACTTGTTGCCATCTAAATCATATAGCTCAAAATAAGTATTAAGGCCATCCTTTTGTATCGATGACACTCGGACTCCACGAGCCGAGAGTAGCTGATGGGTCTCATCAATGCTTGAAGAAAAGAAGATTGGATATGTAGCATTATCTTGTGCGGCCGGCTCTCCCTTTTCTAACGTCAATGGGACACTGCTCTCTCCAATTTTCAAAATAACGTAGTGGTCTTCCTTGTAATGCTCCTCTAGTCCTAACATTTCCTTATACCATCGACTTGCCTTTTCAATCTCACGGACCTTTAAACAGACAGTATCAATTCGTTCAATTAAGCTCATAGTTTCTCCTCCCCAAAAAGATATTTTATGTTTTATTCGCGAAAGAACGCTCATTTCCTTTTAAGTTACTCCCAATAATTCGACATCAAGTCAACTGACCAGTTTGGCTGTTTTACCTCTCCCTTTGGAAGAAATTCGTTCATGACAGGCTTAATGTCTAAAACCGGAGTTCCATCTATGGCATCCAACCCTTTTACAAAGATTGATAATCCCTCCCGTTTAATGAGTTCCACAGTAGTAAGCCCTATTTTATTTGGACGATTTTTACCACGTTGCGCGAATATACCAACCTTCGGGTAGTCCGTGTTATTTCTCGGATGCCTAGCAGTATATTGAATCTTATCGTCTGATACAAGGTGAAATAAAAAAATAATCTCTACATGACTAAATGCGTCAATACCATCTAAACTTGTCACGTCCCAATCATTGTTCAATCTTATCTCAGATACTACTTGACCCCAATAATCATCCTCCGGAGTTTTTCTAGTGTTATGTACCGTTCCAATAGAACTAACGTTAAATGTATTCATAATATTCTCCCCCTTTAGACAAGCATAGCAAATCATTCTTAAACGAAACATTACTTATTTGTTATATGAGGTGATAGATAATTCAAATGAGGACATTAAAGGATTCTCATCAAACCTTGTGGAAATAAAATAGCATAAAGGGGGGAATGAAATGATTACACAAGCAACTAAAGAGGAAGTCGAATTTATTCTTTCTCATGCAATAAGCTCTACTTATGATGCAACTCAAATGGAAATTAGTGAAGAAAAGGCAGTCGCAATGCTCCAAGGAGTTTTAGATAAAGGAGGGTTCTACTTAATTGCCAAAGAAGAAGACAGTACCATTACTGGATGGATACTGCTAGGGAAAAGCACAGATTACTTTACGGATCAAACATATGGTTTTATTTATGAAATTTATGTACTACCCGAGCACAGAGGGAAAGGTCTATCTAAGTTGCTAATAAACGAAGGAAACGCCTATTGGAAGAGCCAAGGCTACGACGAGGTTCGTCTAAATGTCTTTGCCTCCAGTTTCGCTAAGGAAATTTATAAAAAAATGGGCTTCGAAGAAGTCAACTTCATCATGAAAGCAAAGTTATAAATAGATTTAGTAATGACATACACACCTATGGGGCTCTTGAATCTTTCAAGAGCCCTTTCCTTTGTATAGCAAGATTTATGACCGTTCGCAATAAAATTTTAGACAGATTATTCATGCAATCAATGCTAAACCGGCTCTATTTAGTGTTTTTTAATTAGAAAGCAAGCTCCAACATAGATATTTGAAGCAGAAAAACAAACTTATGACCGTTCAGAGTACATTTATGACCGGATAGATTTTTTTATGACCGGATAGGAAAATTTATGACCGCATAAGCCGGATTTATGACCGGATAGATATATTTATGACCGTTCGCAACAAAATCAACCTTTTGGACAGATTCATCATGTAATTAAGGCTAATCTGGCCCTATTTATTGTTTTTTAATTAGAAAGCAAGCTCCAGCATAGACATTTGAAGCAGAAAAACAAACTTATGACCGTTCGGAGCACATTTATGACCGGATAGGTTTTTTTATGACCGGATAGGAAAATTTATGACCGCATAGAAAATTTTATGACCGTTCGCAATAAAATCAACCTTTTGGACAGATTCATCATGTAATCAATGCTAAACCGGCCCTATTTATTGTTTTTTAATTAGAAAGCAAGCTCCAGCATAGACATTTGAAGCAGAAAAACAAACTTATGACCGTTCGGAGCACATTTATGACCGGATAGATTTTTTTATGACCGGATAGGAAAATTTATGACCGCATAAGCCGGATTTATGACCGGATAGAAAATTTTATGACCGTTCGCAACAAAATCAACCTTTTGGACAGATTCATCATGTAATTAAGGCTAATCTGGCCCTATTTAGTGTTTTTTTATTAGAAAGCAAGCTCCAGCATAGATATTTGAAGCAGAAAAACAAACTTATGACCGTTCGGAGCACATTTATGACCGGATAGATTTTTTTATGACCGGATAGGAAAATTTATGACCGCATAAGCCGGATTTATGACCGGATAGAAAATTTTATGACCGTTCGCACTCATTTGCCCATTATCTCCCCATAAAAAACTCCTTCTTTAAGCCCTATAATCTTATCAGCCTCCAGACCTAGCAATAGTTAATCCTCTCGCTCAATGTGGAAATCATTTCTATTTTCTACAATGAAATGGTAATGCAATGAAAGGAGTAACTAGCGCTGTAAATTAATTGAAAATTATAACATCAAGATGCACTCATACGTACTGTTCTTAATTCAAAGGAGGAGTTGGAAGATGTCGAGTTTTACCAGATGGGCATTTGGCAATAAAGCGGGTGTAGCGGTATTAACCGTTTTAGTATTAGTAATTGGAGTGTTTAGTTATTTTAGATTGCCGATGGAGTTTTTACCCTCTGCCGATAATCCGCAGGTAACCATTATCACTATGGGACCTGGTACAGATGCGAAAACGATGGAGAGCGAAGTGACCACTCCTATTGAGAGGGCTGTTGTTGGATTGAACGGTAAGTCTTCGGTTTATTCTAGAACCGGGGATGGGTATTCCCATGTAGATCTTGTGTATGAATCTGGCTATGATATGAAACAAGCAAAACAAGAAGTGCAGGAGGCATTGACCCGTGTACCTTTGCCACCTTCTATATCCGAACCAGTTGTTTCCCAGCTTCACACATCCATGATTCCAATTATCAATATTGCGGTCACATTTGAGGACGGCCTCACTTCTGAAAACATGGAGCTTGCGAAAAATGAGCTGAAGTCACGTTTTCAAGAGGTTAAAGGAGTTGCAAATGTTGATGTGTATGGGATTACTGAATCCACCATTTCGATTCGTTTAGATGAGGACAAATTAGCGGATTATCAAATTCCTCTTCAATCGGTAATGACAATCCTCCAGGGGCAAAATACGGCTGTTTCTGTTGGTGAGAAAAATATCGATGGGAAGACGAGCAATATCAAAGTGATTGGTGACTTAACTAGCATAGAAAAGCTAAAAAATCTCTCGATAGTCCCTGATGTGACGTTAGGCGAAATTGCAGTAATTGAAGAGACAATTGACTCCAGCTTTATTAGTAGATTTAATGGCAAGGAAAGCTTAGATATAAGCATTACAAAGGATAGCACATCGAATGCTGTTACAATCAGCAAGGAAATCGAGCAAGTGACAAAAGAATTGAATGAACAATATAAGCAGCAGAAGTCTGTTATTTATGTATCCTCTTCTGATTTGGTTCAAAATTCTGTTCACACAATGATGAAAGAGGTTTTGCTTGGCGCACTTTTTGCAACCATTGTTATTATGATTTTCCTACGCAATATCCGCTCTACTTTCATAACTATTATTTCTATTCCGTTATCCCTTTGCTTAACGCTATTTTTACTCTGGATTTCGGGAGTTACGCTCAATATTTTAACACTAGGTGGTGTAGCTGTTGCGGTTGGCCGTTTAGTAGATGACAGTATTGTCGTTATTGAAAATATTTTCCGGAAGATGCAAACGGAGAAGTTTTCTGTTCAGATGGTCATAGATGCTACAAAGCAGGTAGGGGTTGCGATTACCGCATCAACGCTTACAACAGTGGCAGTATTCCTTCCTATGAGTTTATTGGATGGCACCCTGCAGGATTTCCTTCTTCCGTTTGCTTTAACAGTAACCTATTCTCTATTAGCCTCCTTGTTAGTAGCACTGACTGTCGTTCCTATTATGAGCGCAGGCTTATTGAAAAACACGAAACTTCCGGAGCATAAACCCGCTGTCCGTTTTCCAAAGGCTGTAACATGGTCTTTAAATCATAAGTGGGTTATCTTTGTAGTTTCTTTATTCCTGTTTGCTGGCTCAATTGGCACTTACCTTTTAATTCCTAAAGGAGCAGTGGATAATTCTTCTGCGGATTTTATTACGGCTTCCTTAAGCTATCCGTCTAATACACCTGTAGAGGAAGTTAAGGAAAAAACGATTGAAATGGAATCCCTTATTCGGGAGATGGAGGAAGTCGATTTTGTTTTTGCACAAGTTGGTACGCCTCCCGAAGCAGCACAATATGGATCTGTAGGATCTCAGACCGAGGCTCTTTTTAGCATTTTATTGGCTGACAAAAAAGATATAGAGAAGGTCATAGAGGCTATAGAAGAAAAACGCAGTCAGTTTCCAAAGGCTGAATTAGAAATTACTGCTGCTTCCTTTATGATGGGAGGAACTAGCACTAGTATTAACATTGATATTGTGGGAGATGACTTAGCAAGTCTGGAAAAGCTGGCACCAGTTATTCAAGAGAAGATAGAGCCTATTGAAGGAATCGAAAAGGTAACTACGAATCAGGATGAAAAGAAAACAGTACACTCCTTGGTAGTCGATTCATCTAAAGGAAACACCGAGCAAATTGCACAGCAATTAAGTGTTATGTTGAACAAGACACCTATCGGAACAATCCAGGTAGAGGATAAGCAAAAAACAGTTTTTCTAGAACCAATATTAGATACTAAAACACCAGAGGATTTAAAGGCTATCCAGATAATGACAAGCGACGGTCCTGTTCCTGTATCTTCTATAGCTACGCTACAAACTGAGCAACGCTCCACTATTCAGCTGCATAAGGATGGGAAGACTTATCTCCGAGTAACGGCATCTGTGGATCCAGCTAAGCTTTCAGAGGTAGCAAGTGACATGAATATTGCTATTTTTGGAGATAAAGACAAGGAAAAAGGTATAGGCATTCCAAAGGACACACAGGTTTTCATTGGTGGCTCCAGCAGTCAACAAGCAGAGGAATTTGAAGATTTATTTTTAATCATGCTCGTTTCTATTGGCCTAGTTTTTCTAATTATGGTCATTACCTTTAAATCTATAAGAACTCCAATTGCCATTCTTTGTTCCCTACCCCTAGCTGCAATCGGTGCAGTTTTAGGAATAGTGATTAGCGGGATTTCTGTAGATATCACCGCATTACTAGGTGCTTTGATGTTAATCGGAATTGTTGTTACCAATGCTATTGTATTATTGGACAGAGTAAAGCAAAATGAAAAAACCATGACCATTCGCGAGTCCTTAGTAGAAGCAACCTCTACAAGAATGCGACCAATATTCATGACAGCAATCGCCACTATATGTGCAATGCTTCCACTGTTGTTAAAGCAAGCGGAAACAGGTAGCCTTGTATCACAAAGTCTTGCAATCGTCGTGATTGGTGGGCTTGCAATGGCAACGCTTCTAACCTTAATAGTTGTGCCATGTATTTATGAGCTACTCTATTATAGAAAGTCTAGGAAGCAAAGAATGGCGAAAGAAAGAAGCTAAATATGTTAATCATAAATAAAACCAGATCTAGCTCAATGACTAGATCTGGTTTTATCTTTTTTATTTGAAAGAAATTAGTTCTCCCACAGTATTTCCATCATTACCTACTGCTTTAATAATTCCAACACCTGGAGCTAAATAAAACGTAACTCCATATTCTTTACTTTTGAATATGACAACATTTTGGAATGTCCCTGCTTTGACCTTTACAGTACTAGTTGTACTAATAACATCTATATTTTGTGTTACTCTGTTGTTTTCTTCATCATAGAAAATTTCTTTTGTTTGCTTGCCTTCAATTAGAGGAAATTCAATAGCAAATAATCCCCAATCTGTATGATTCACACCAAAAGAAAAAATCTGTTTACCTTCGACATTGTTAATCTCATTATACACATAACTCTCATATTGCTTACCTGGAACGGTTAAAATAGTTTGAATATAACCATCTTCCTTTATAACAGTAGTAACGAAATCTCTTTTAGTATTCTCTGTAAAACTTGGAGAATAAGTAAGCTTCATACCCGCTTTTGGGACTAGCCCACCGTTTACCTCTTTGTTAAGCAAAGCAAGTTTGCTTTTTGAAGGAGTTTCATATTTTACTTTTGACCCCTTTTGAACAAAGCTACTTGCACCTAATCCGTATAAGCCACCGTTTGAACCCTTATACGTGTAGACTCTATATTCCTCGCCCTTTTTTAGGGTGCGAACTTTACTTAGGGAGCCATTAGCTCCTACTTTTACTAAGTTAGTGTCCGCTAGAATAGTAACCTTACCAATCTGCCCCACTTTCAATTCCGTCTTACCCCACATCACCTTGTGTGTGGCTGCCTCTGCGGATGTATTAGCTGTCGCCGTAATTCCCAAAGCTAAAACACCTACTAGTACTGCTTTACTAAGTTTTTTAATCATTTTAACTCTCTCCCTTCCCTCTTATTCTATCAGAAAATAAAAAAATATAGTTGATATTGGTTAAATATAATAAAATTTGTAATTTTAAAATATTATTTTCATATATTTTCCATTTATTATACAATAACATCTTCTAAAATTCGTGTTTCCTAATTAACCCCTTTTCTCATGCTAAGATAGAGTATAAAAAATAAATTCTAAAAGTTTGTAACGAATTGATAATTTTATAGATATATAGGGTGAAAGGAGGTTGAACATTGGGGGAGCTTACGGAAATTTATAAGCAATATGCGGATGGTGTCTTTAAATATTTGATGGTTCTTTGCAACAATACAGACGTTGCAGAGGAGCTAACACAGGAGACTTTTTATCAGGCAGTTCGATCAATCGATAATTATAATGGTGAGTGCAAAATGTCAGTTTGGCTCTGTCAAATTGCCAAGCATACATATTATAAATACGTAGATAAGCAAGTAAAACAGCCAAAACAAGCCAATGCGCCAAACCATGTACCTTCACTCGAAAGCAACCTAATTGAGAACGAAAATAAAATTGCGCTTTATCGTACGATTCATTTGTTGGAGGAGCCATTTAAAGAAATTGTGCTGCTGCGTATGTTAGGTGGCCTAAGCTTTAAGGAGATTGGTGAAATACACAAAAAAAATGAAAATTGGGCAAGGGTTAGTTTTTACCGAGCGAAGTTAAAATTAAGGGAGAGAGGAATTTTAGATGAAGAATGAATGCTATATTGTACGTGATTTGTTACCCACTTACATAGATAAGCTTTGTAGTCTAGAGAGTGCAGAGTTTGTAGATCAACATATTGCCACATGTGACAAATGTACACAAATCGCAAAACAAATGCGTGCTGAATTCGATATAGATGAAAACGTTGACATAACGGCTAATATGGAACAAAAGAAACCATTAAAAAAACTTGCAAACTTTTTTAATGCACAAAGAGGTTATACAGCTTTTTTGCGTGCAGCATTTTGGATTTCACTCATAGTAACCGTTGGATTTTTCATATATTCTCTGAGTGTATTAAATGATATAAACGATGAACGAAAAGTAGCACGATCGGTTGAGCAGGAAAAGCAAGAGGTAATGGAACAGTCATTTGAAGTCTTGTCTACTAATCTAGATGAAACAGCACTTCAAAAAATATTTCAGGAATACAGCGACCATCTGCAGCATTTAGCCGTATTTTCTACCGATCACATAAATGATTTCACACTCATCAGGGAAGGGATAACACATCCTTATTCTATTGATTTTTCTCGGCTAAAAGAAGGACCTTCTAACGCTTATCCTATTAATTATTCTCAAGCGGAGTTAGTTGTTGGAGATGGTGGAACAGTTACAGAATTAATCATACCGAATGATTATGATATTGGTACTGTGGCAATGGCCAATGAAGAATGGATTATCCAATTTGAATATAAGGAAGCATATTTTGATACTGTGGAAAGGGCACATCAATCTAAATATTATGGGCCATCTAATTGGATAATCTTTCAGCTACCACTTATATTACTAGTCATCACATCGTTTATATTAGGTAACTGGATCTTTCAAAAACGTATTACCAAACCAGTGAATAATATGTTGGACTAGTATTTAAAATTAGTAGTCCCTCTTATTGCTAAATATATAGTTTGCTTGATTGCAAGAATCAACTATATTGAACACTTTTTTTAATTGAAAAGTCCAAAACTGCCTGACAAATTATTGGATTTAATATTTTTACCATAAGAAAAGAGCTGTCCTAAGGGCAGCTCTTTTGCTAATTAACGTGATGGTTTAATTGGGGCACATTCCGTACAGCTTTTTTGATTACTTCCCTTAAACTTCGTAAATGTTTTTTCAAAAAGATTCCCACAGGAACATTTAAACTGTAATTTTTGGGAGAAACCTTTATATTCAGTAGAAAGTAATTCACTTGTTGAATTCTTTTTAACATACTCACGGATTTCTTCAATCGTCCATTTTTTATTCATCATGACACCTCCGACATAGCTTCCGAATAGACATGCAGGAAGAAGCTTCGGAAACTTCCTTTCAATCGGGATCATCTGCTCCTAATCTACCTAAGGTCACTATTATATCATAGGAATTGTTTCCTTTACCATTTACACTAGCTGAAATTCAGCATCCTCTGGATACAACGAAACATAGCTATCCTGCTCCTGCTCGTAAGCAATTTCAACACCTTCTGTCAATTCGTGTTCAGATAGCTTCTTCCAGATAGTGTTAAAACCAATCTCTACATCTACGACAAAAATTGTAATTGTTCCTGCCCCTGCTCCGACCTCCAAACCACTTACGTCCCCATTTCCTGTGAAAAGGAGAGCCTCCTCTATAATATCCTCAACATCAAAGCACTTTTTCTCTGTCGCTTCAAACTGAGCTTCATCAGCTTCTTCATAGCGATACTGGACAACTAGTTTGTTCATGTCTTTGTCATTCACAAATTCATAGCCCAGATTTGCTTTTTCCTTGGCTAATTTTTTCACAATTTTTTTAGGACTTTCCCAAAACCTTAAGGACGGCCTCTCCTCTATTCCTTCTTTTCCTAATGTACCAGTTAAAATACTTAATGGAAATTTATAATTCCATGCCTGCCAATATAGCGTTTCCTTACCATTCTTCTTTATCATTCTTATCATCATCTTAACCGGTCCCCTTTGTTTTCCTTTAGATGTGCTTTTATGATTTAATATCCTTTACCATTACATCAATTGGCTCCCCACCATTGTCCAAAGATATTTGGTTAACGTTTATCAATTTCTGGCCTGATATTACTTGTCGAATTCTTTGAATGGCAATATCCATGTCTTCAACAAAGCAAGTGATAATAACCCTTGTTTCGTCGTTAATATCAACACCATCCGGGAAGCCTATACTAGTTTCCATAAGCTCATTCTCAATCATTTCATATAATTCGAAGCTAGCTTTTTTCAATACGTCATATTCACTTACTCCGTTATCATTGTGGATAACAATATCTATCGCTTCTTTTTCATCGCTATTTACGTAGCCTTGGCTCCGCTTTTCCTCTACTAATCTTTTCATCAGCTTACTTCCGTTATCAAAAAGTTTAAGCTGGATTTCTTCGGACTCTTTGCTGACTCCAATAACTCCATATTCGACGCAAATTCTCTTCTGATGCTTCCACACTTTCCAATAATGCGTTTCATGAGCTAACTTTTTGGACAGTTCATACATATAATAAAAACTCCTTTGTTTAATTATTATATTATTAATAATATTATAATTATATCTCATTTTGATAGTTTGTCGCTTTAAATACCCTTATACTAAAAGGACAGAAGAACAATTGTGTTCATTATGTAAAATTTATTCCAGTATCTAACCATTGCTTAACAATTAGTCTTTGGATTGGTATGTATTTGCGCTTATGTAGTTTCCGTCTTCCTGTAGTAAAGAGACACTGCTTTCGTTTAATAGCTTCTGTTCAAGTAAAATCTTTTGTATTGCTACAATACCTAAATCTTCATCTACTACGAAGAAATAAATGGTAGCTCCGCTTTCATTGATTGTGATACCTTCCGTATAGCCTATACCTGTAGACAATAAACTATCATTTATCTTATCTTGTAAATCATAGCTTGCCTGTCTAAAAGTCTCATATTCTGCTGCATCTTCACGATACGCAATGTCCACCTTTATTTCCTTATCCTCATGGCATTGGACAAATCCTTGATTTTCTTTCTCCTCTACTAACCGTTTCATTAATTTATTGCCTCTTTCAAATAAACTTAGCGGTTGCTCCTCACTTTTATTGCTCACTCCTAGTACTCCATAGGTAAAATGTAGACTTCTTCCGGATTTCCACACCTCCCAGTAGTGTGTTTCATTAGGCAACTTTTTAAGCAGCTTATACATACTTCTCCCCCTAATCTAATTACGTATGTTAATTATATCTAACTTTCGGTATGGTTGTGGAATTCTTCTTTACAGTTTCTCTTTGTACAAGCATCATACAATCTAACTTTTTTAAATAAATTGGCTATGTTAAGGGCTGGGGTTGATTTTTCGTGAGGTGATTTTATTTGTGAAATGTTACACTTAAACGAACGTCTCAGGTTAGTTTAAATTGGTATTTTTTGAAGATGACGGATTATCTGTTGGAGGTATAAAAATGAAAGAAAAAAAGTTTGACATTTTAATGATATTTCAATTAATTTTTGCAGTCCTTGGTATGTTAGTTGGTATTTACAGTAAGGTTACGGAAAATTACAACTTACTACCATTGATGTTAATACTTCTAAGTGTAACGTTACTAATAATGGGAATACGAGAATATAAAAGAACTAAGAGTTTATTGTGGGGCATCTTTATTTTGTGCACTTCTTTATACATTTTAATCTCTGCGGTTGAAGGCATTATGATAAATTAAATAGAAGTAATATTTAACTTAAAAAACATTCAATATCTGTATTATAGTTTCTTTAATCTTGGAGGTTGGCTGGTTCTAGATACTTGCGGGATATGCAAAATTTTATTTTTTTGGCAATAAAAGAACCCACTTTTTCAAGTTTGTATTCCCTTTGCGCTTAATAGAATTATAGACATAGGTTGTATTTTTACTAACGATGCAGGTTAGTTGATTAAGGAATGGTAAAATTGAAGAAATAAAATGAGGTGTGGCAATGCTTTTAAATGACTATATTAATGAAAATTACCCTAACTTAAACCTTAGACCACCATTGTTTTATAACTGGGAAATTGGCATACGGTTCAAATTAGGGGTAGAGTGGGATGGAGAATACAATTTCGAAAACAGTACTTATGTTCAGGGGTTATATAAAAGGGCTGTCATGTTATTTGAATCCTTGCATTCACAAGACGAGGAGATTTTTGTTGTAGTAGATGTAGACGATTTTGGAAATGGAAAAACCTTTAAGCACAAAGCAAGGATTTTTTCTCCCTATGTCTATGAAAAATCAATCTTATATAAATTGAAGCATGCAGAAATACCTTATGTTTTCCCAGAAGATGATGAAGACGGGAAATGTAAAACACATAGGTTTACTCTTAAATGCAAGGCATCTGATATGAAATATATTTCATTGTTAAAGGCAGTATGCAATCAGGATTTAGGAATCCAACCAAGTATTTTTCATAGGATATATTTTATAAATATCAAAAGGAAAACCATTTTTCACGTGTACGATGATAGAGGATGTGATTTGATTGCTACCTTCCCTGAATCTATACGAGACATTTATAGCACATACAATGATTGGATATTAGATTACGACAAAGATGAAATAGATAAAGTATTTAAATAAGAAGTGCAGGTTTGTTTGAAAAAAGGAGGCGAAGTGATAAGTGGAGCAAGTAAATAGGTTTTTACGTTCTCTTATCTTTAATAAATACGATGAATTTGCAAATGCTTTGGGCTACACAAATTGGAAAGTTGCCGAAGAAAACACGTTCTATATTTATCGCCTAGAGGAAGACGCAGGTTGGTATGCAACAGAACTTCCAAGTAATAAGTGGGCAGTTTGGAATGATGAAGGACAACCCCCGTACTCTATGAGTGAATTTGCAACATGGTCCGAAGCAATTGGACAACTTCGAAAGTCATTTGTGGGAAAAGGATTACCAGAGGAATACTGGCAGCCCGAAGGATTTAAAGATAATGAGAATGTGTTTATGAAAGAACCTGACAGAGAAAAAAAGATGTAAAAAGAGAATTGCTTTATTCAACTCCCATGAAAATTAAAAAATGCCCAAAATATACAAGTTTACATACCAAAAGAGACTCAGAAATTGCTTTTTAAAAAAAGCTGAGCCTTCAGAATGTTTATATTAAGTTAGCCAGCCATAGCATCCTATACCCGTTTTTCACATTTTCATTCTCTGTGGTGTAGCGCTTGTTTTCCGCTACATGGATGGCTAACTGGTGCTTTAGTAAAAAAGGAAATCAAATTAATATGCTCTTGGCGAAAATATCCAAGGTCATTTTTTATTTGTATATTAAATCAACCCTCACCTTTAACATAGCCAATAAATATTAGAATTTTAAAAAGAGCGACCGTCATATAGACGGTTTGCTCTTTTCATTTTAGTTATCTTGACTAAGTGATTCTTGTGCAAGTGTTGCTAGCTCTTGTGCCTTAGAGCTAATTTCTTGAATAGTTGCAGAAAATTCTTGAATGGAACCGGATTGGTTGTCAGTCAATGTATTTACCTCTGAGAAAGCTTGGTTCAACGTTAACAGAAGCCCTTGAATGTTTTTTGTTATGTCATTAATCTGATTTACATTTTCCTTCGAATTGGTTGCTAGCTTACGTATTTCATTCGCTACAACGGAAAAGCCCTTCCCTACATCCCCTGCTCTAGCCGCTTCAATCGCTGCATTTAAACCAAGCAGATTACTTTGGTCTGATATTCCCTTAACTACAGAAGAAATTTCACCGATTTGCTCTGCACTTGAGCTTACGGCTTTCATTTGAGACGTAATATCTGTCACTCGATCAGCAAGTGAAGTCACCGATTCACTTATATCTTCAATGCCTGCTGCTGTTTGCTCCACAATTACAGAAAAGCTTTCAGCCATTTCAAATAGCTTGTTTGCCTTTTCCAAGCTTGTTCCGATTCCTACACCGCCTATTACATTACCCTCATCATCATGAAGAGGTAGTGCACGAGCTATTAACGGAAATCCGAATAGCTCCTTCGGAAGGACTGCCGATAAAGGAGAATCGGTTCTAATCGCATTTGTTACGATATCCCCTTCCATTAATGGATCACCTGGGTTTACATTTAAAGCAAACGTTTTACCTGGTATATTAATGATCAGCTTCTCCGTATCGTAAATTCCAACAGTTATATCGTCCTGGACAAGCTCATTAAGCAATGGAGCAACTTTAACAAATGCTTTTATTAAATCATGTTCTGCCATCAATTTTCACTCTTTCTATTAATATGGTAGGTTTCTTTGACCGTAGTTCACTGAAATCCATTTTAATGTTGTAAATTCATCTAAGCTCCATTGGCCATTTAAGCGACCTAAGCCAGATTGCTTTTCACCACCGAAGGCTACAATCGGTTCATCATTAATCGTTAAATCATTAACATGAATCATCCCTGTGTGTACCTTCTTAGCCATTTCCACTCCTCGTTCTAGATTAGATGTATGAATAGCTCCACTTAGTCCAAAACGAGTATTGTTAGCAATATCAATTGCCTCTTCTTCTGTATCAAAAGGAATAACACATACTACTGGTCCGAAAAGCTCTTCCTGAGAAACACTAATGTCAGTCGTAACATCTGTTAAAATGGTTGGCTCTAGCAATCTTCCAGTAACATTCCCTTTAAGGTAAGGTGTAGCACCTTCTTCAATCCCTTTTTCGATCAAGGCTTGCAGGGTTTGGGCTTGGCGATCATTGATAACTGGCCCAATGATTGTTTCAGGATTTAATGGATCACCGACTTTAAGAGAAGAAACCTTTTGTGCATATTTTTCAATGAACTCTTTATAAATAGATCGTTGAACAAGAATTCTATTTGCTGACATACAAATTTGTCCTTGATGGGTAAATCTACTGAAAGTAGCAGCATTCACAGCATACTCGAGGTCAGCATCCTCTAAAATAATAAAAGCACTGTTGCCGCCTAGCTCAAGTAATGGCTTTTTGAAGTTTTTAATAGCTACCTGACCAATATAGCTTCCTACTTGTGTAGATCCAGTGAAGGAGATAATTCTTGGAATTGGGTGCTCCACAAATGCATCGCCAATTTCTTTGATATCTGTAACAACGACATTTATTAATCCTTTCGGTACTCCTGCTTCTTCAAAGATTTTTCCGATTAGCGTTCCGCCCATAATAGGTGTGTCATCATGAGGTTTTAATACGACACCATTTCCAGCTCCTAGTGCAGGTGCAACAGATTTCATCGATAAGAAGAATGGGAAGTTAAATGGGCTAATAACTCCTACAACGCCTGCAGGAATTCGGTATAGTCTATTTTCCACGTCATCTATTGTAGAAGGTAGAATTTTCCCTTCCATTCTTAATGGGAAGGTAGCTGCCTCTTTAATGATGTTTTTAACAAGACCAATTTCGAATGCTGCCTTCAGTCTAGTACCACCTAATTCTTCCATAATAATAGAGGTGATTTCTTCCTCATGCTCTTCCATATATTTTACTGCATTTTCTAAGATATCACGTTTTTTATAAGGATTTACTTTGTCCCATTCTAGCTTCGCTGCATGTGCAGCCTTATATGCTAAATCTATATCTTCTACATTTGCTAGCTTGTATGTATTAATAGGCTTGTCATTGTAAGGGTTTGTATTATTTAACACGAGACTACTGTTTCCGTCTCTCCATTCACCAGCGATAAATTGTTTGCCTAACATTTCTAAGTTCATCTTTTTAACCTCCAGGATATTATTCTTATTAACTCTTTGATTATCGTCAGGATTAGTAAAATCTTTACTGAAATAGAAATGTATTGTGAATAATTTATCTAATAGTTACTGAAAAGTTTTAAAAATAGTCCCATACACCCATTCGATTCTTTCAGACAAACAAACATTATTACCTAATCTAATATATAAGAATAGCGCAAGAGTTATATCTGAGTTACTAAGAACTATTAATATAGATGGCTGATTTTCGCTTTAGGCGGTCGCTTTCCGTGGGGTGAGCGATAAGCCATCACCGTCGCTTACGCGTCGTTTGTGATGTCTTATCTGTCTCACTCATCCCACTGGAGTCGCCGCCTGACGCTTCAATCACAGGTGGAGGATGAATTAGATAAGTTAGAATGAAAAAAATTATACCGTTATATTTAGCTATTAAATCGAATTAATTTACACTTAAATTTTGAATATAGATGGTAGATTTCCGCTCTAGGCGGTCGCTTTCCGTGGGGTGCGCGATAAGTCATCACCGCCGCTTGCGCGTCGTTTGTGATGTCTCATCTGTCTCACTCATCCCACTGGAGTCGCCGCCTGTCGCTTCAATCACAGGTGGAGGGTGAATTAGATAAGTTAGAATGAAAAAAATTATACCGTTATATTTAGCTATTAAATCGAATTAATTTACACTTAAATTTTGAATATAGATGGTAGATTTCCGCTTTAGGCGGTCGCTTCAATAATAGGTAGAGGGTGAATTAGATAAGTTAGAATGAAAAAAATTATACCGTTATATTTAGCCATTAAATCGAATTAATTTATACTTAAATTTTGAATATAGATGATAGATTTCCGCTCTAGGCGGTCGCTTTCCATGGGGTGAGCGATGAGCCATCACCGCCGCTTGCGCGTCGTTTGTGATGTCTCATCTGTCTCACTCATCCCACTGGAGTCGCCGCCTGTCACTTCAATCAACAGGATAAAATATTATTTAGAATTCCATTAGCTTGCTATGTAGATATAACTTTGTTAATGGCATATTTAGAATTTTATTTATTTTGTGTTCCTCCGTTAGTTATTAATGCTTGTTCTGCTAACCTCAATATGGCTACCAATTTATGTCCTTTCTATCTCCAATAAGACATCCTACAGATATCTAATTCTTCGTTTTAGAGCCTTTCCAAGATGGAAAATGAACAACATTACTTGAAAACTGCTCAAACAAAAAGTACAAAAATACCAATTAAGCCCATAATTATGAACGAAGTTGACACTTTCTTAAATATTTCACAATTGTGTTAAAGAACGTTCAAATCTTCTTGAACAATTCGTGAAGTCCGGTTTTTATATTCGTTTTTTTGAAGGCATGGTAATAAGATAGAGGCACAGAGAGGAATTCTTTGAAAGCAACACTAGTTACCTTAGCTTTTTATAATAGATTGGAAAGGGGTACAACGATGAAATTAAAATTGAAGTGGGCTCTCTTGACGATGGTTTTCACTATTGTCACTGTGTTAACAGGATGCGAGCCATTACTTGTTTTAGACCCTAAAGGCCCTCAAGCCGAGGCACAGGCAAATGATATTATGTTATCTATTTTCCTAATGTCGGGGATTGTGATTGTCGTTTTAGCTATCTTAGTTTTTGTGTTAATAAAATACCGTGCTTCTAAACAAAGCGAGGATTACGAGCCACCTCATATAGAAGGAAGTCCGATTGTGGAAGCAATTTGTATCGGTATTCCTATTATAATAGTTATTTTTCTTTCAATCGTTTCAGTTAGAAGTAACTATATTGTAGAGTCGACGCCTCAAGGCTATGAGGATCAGGAACCATTAATCATTTATGCATCTTCCTCTAACTGGAAATGGCATTTTAGTTATCCTGAACAAGGTATTGAAACGGTTAACTACTTATATATCCCAGCTAATCGTGCGATTGAGTTTAAACTATACTCCCACGGACCAATTACTAGCTTTTGGATTCCACAGCTAGGCGGGCAAAAGTATGCGATGTCTGATATGGTGACTACGTTACACTTAGCTGCCGATGTTGAAGGCGAGTTCATGGGCAGAAATGCGAACTTCAGTGGATCTGGATTTGCAGAAAACGTCTTTGATGTTACCTCTATGTCTAATGCCGATTTTGAAGATTGGGTAGAGGAAGT
This sequence comes from Psychrobacillus sp. FSL K6-2843, assembly GCF_038626375.1. Taxonomy (NCBI): domain Bacteria; kingdom Bacillati; phylum Bacillota; class Bacilli; order Caryophanales; family Bacillaceae; genus Psychrobacillus; species Psychrobacillus sp. FSL K6-2843. The sequence continues at coordinate 2,963,900 of NZ_CP152021.1, forward strand.
ACATGAAACTGCACCTGCTCTTACAGAAGAGAAGTTTGAGGAATTATTAGAACCAGGTCATCTTGGCCGTTCAACTTATACAGGAACACATTTAGAATTCTCACCTGCTCCTAGTCATGACCATGGCGATAATGCAGAGGAATCTGAACACGAGCACCATGAATCAACTGATAAGGATGAGAAGTCCGATCATGAGAATCATGGACAAACTAATGAAACTGAGGAATCAGATCATTCTCAGCATTAATTGAAGGATTACAAGATTACTATAGTAAAAGCTATAGATTCCTGAAAGGAGAAACAAAAGTATGGATTTCTTTGATCGCTTTGCCGTACCACATCCAAGCTTTTTGATATATGCATCCATGGTCGGAATTGGCCTTACGATGGTTGCAATAGTTTTAGGTATTACCTACTTTAAGAAATGGGGATACCTCTGGCGTGAATGGATTACTACAGTAGACCATAAGCGTATTGGTATTATGTACTTGCTTACAGCATTATTGATGCTGTTCCGTGGTGGCGTTGACGCCATTATGATGCGCTATCAGCTTTCGATGCCAGAAAACACATTTTTAGATTCACAGCATTATAATGAAGTCTTCTCCACTCATGGAGTAGTAATGATTTTATTTATGGCAATGCCGTTTATCATCTTTTTCTTTAACTATGTTATTCCATTACAAATTGGAGCAAGAGATGTAGCGTTTCCACGTTTAAATGCACTTAGCTTCTGGCTGTTCTTTATGGGTATGGGATTATTCAACATTTCCTTCATCGTAGGTGGATCGCCTGATGCAGGTTGGACTTCTTATTTCCCACTTGCAGGCAATGAGTTCAGTACATCTGTTGGTACGAACTATTACATGATTGCTATTCAAATAGCTGGTCTTGGTACATTGATGACTGGTATTAACTTTATTACAACTATCCTGAAAATGAGAGCACCTGGTATGACTTTAATGAAAATGCCAATGTTCACATGGTCAGCGTTTATCGCAAACATCATTATCGTTTTCGCTTTCCCAGTATTAACTGTATTACTAGCAATGGGAACAATGGATAGACTGTTTGGGACAAACTTCTTTACAACGGACAATGGCGGAATGGATATGCTCTGGGCTAACCTGTTCTGGGTTTGGGGACATCCGGAGGTATACATTCTAATACTACCGGCATTCGGTTTATTCAGTGAGATTATTTCAACCTTTGCTCGACGCAATCTATATGGCTATAAGTCAATGGTTGCTTCCATGGTAGTTATTTCTGTCCTATCCTTTGTCGTATGGGCGCATCACTTCTTTACAATGGGTCAAGGTCCATTATCAAATAGTATCTTCTCGATCACTACGATGGCGATCGCTATTCCGACAGGGGTTAAAATATTTAACTGGCTGTTCACCCTATGGAAGGGGAAAATCGAGTTTACGACACCGATGCTTTACTCCATCATGTTCATTCCACTGTTCACTTTAGGTGGGGTTACAGGGGTAATGCTTGCAATGTCAGCAGCTGACTATCAATATCACAATACGATGTTCTTAGTTGCCCATTTCCATAACGTAATTATCCCTGGTGTTGTTTACGCAATGCTAGCTGGTCTTACTTACTATTGGCCGAAAATATTCGGCTTTATGTTAAACGAGCGACTAGGAAAATGGACTGCATGGTTATTATCCATCGGTTTCGTACTAGCCTTCATCCCAATGTATATTACGGGATTAGACGGTCAAGCGCGTCGTATGTACACTTACTCTGAGTCTACAGGTTTCGGAATGTGGAATATGGTTTCCTTCGTTGGAGCAGGTATTATGGCAGTAGCCTTCGCGTTACTTGTTTATAACATCTATTACAGTATCCGTTATGCTTCTCGCGATATTGGGGATGACCCATGGGATGCACGATCACTGGAATGGGCTACACATACACCAGTACCTGAATATAATTTCGCTGTTACACCTCAGGTCGAGTCTACACAAGCGTTTTGGGATTCTAAGAAAAACGGTCATGAAATATTCAAAGGAAAAATCGAGAAAATTCACATGCCGAATAATAGCGGTTTACCATTTATCATGAGCTGTATCTTCTTTGCCCTTGGGTTTGCAATGATCTTCAGCATATGGCCACTTGCCATCGTTTCATTGATTGGTATTTTAGGTTGTCTAGCATACCGTTCATTTGAACAGGATCATGGAAGATACATTTCGGTAGAGGAAATCGAAGAAACGGAAAGAAAATTGCGAGGTGCTAAAAAATGAAGGTAGATAAGTCACTTCCACTTGAGTACAGCACAGAGGAAAACAGCTTAAAAGTCTTGGGCTTTTGGATTTTCATCGGGGCGGAAATTATGCTTTTCGCAACACTTTTCGCCTCCTACTTCACCTTAGAGGATCGCATAGGTAGCGGTCCCTCTGGTGCAGATATTTTTGAAATAACACCAGTGTTAATTGAGACACTTTTACTTTTAACGAGTAGCTTTACAATCGGTCTTGCCATTCATGCAATGCGAATGAACCGTACAAAAGCAACAATGGCTTTCTTTGGGATTACACTTCTTCTAGGAGCTGCTTTCCTAGGAGTCGAGATTTACGAGTTTACACACTATATACATGTTGGAGCAGGACTTCAAACTAGTGCCTTTACGGCGATTTTATTGACGACGTTAGGGACACATGGTTTGCACGTAACATTTGGTTTCTTCTGGGGATTGTTCATTCTCCTACAAATCAAGAAGCGTGGTCTAACTCCGGAAACTGCTAATAAGTCATTTATTTTCTCTCTATATTGGCATTTCCTAGATGTGATTTGGATTTTCATCTTCAGCTTCATCTACTTGAAAGGAATGATGTAATATGAAAGAATTATTCCCTCTCAAGCAAGTAATGGGCTTTGCATTTTCATTGGTCCTAACAGCAGTAGCATTATTGGTGTACTTTATGGATATGTCCTTTGGAGTTGGAATGACTATCTTACTGCTGACTGCGTTTACCCAGGCCGGTTTACAGCTAGTGGTATTCATGCATGCTGGCGAAACGGATGATAAAAAATCCATTTATGTCAATGTCTATTACGGCTTATTGCTCGCATTATTAACGATTTTAGGTACGTTACTTGTAATGGTGTGGGATATGTAATAACGAAGAAGAGCGTCTATTAGGCGCTCTTTTTTTGTTGATAAAGATGGAAAGATATAAGAATAGATGACTGATTTTCGCTTTAGGCGAACGCTTTCCGTGGGGTGAGCGATAAGTCATCACCCGTCGCTTACGAGCGCGGTTGTGATGGCTTATCTGTCTCACTCATCCCACTGGAGTCGCCGCCTGTCGCTACAATCATAGGTTGTGTAGGAATAGAAAGTCATTTGAAAAAAGCTTGCTAAACTATCTAAACGGTTACTTGAAAAGAATGAGAGAGAGATGGGAGATTTCCGCTTTAGGCGGACGCTTTCCGTGGGGTGAGCGATAAGTCATCACCCGTCGCTTACGCGCGCGGTTGTGATGGCTTATCTGACTCCACTCATCCCACTGGAGTCGCCGCCTGTCGCTTCAATCATAGGTTGTGTGACGAGAAAGTAGTTAGGATAAAATCAAATTCAGTTCGGGCAGTTTGTATCAAAAATAAATCTCAAAAAATAAATGGCCGATCTCCGCTTTAGGCAGGCGCTTTCCGTGGGGTGAGCGATTAGCCATCACCGTCGCCTACGCGCGCGGTTGTGATAGCTTATCTGACTGACTCATCCCACTGGAGTCGCCGCCTGTCGCTTCAATCATAAAGTGTATGTAGGGTAAAATGTTGTGAGTCTGGAACAAGCTGAATTCATTAATATGTATCAAAATAAACCTCAATATAAGACTCAAAAAATAGATGGCTGATTTCCGCTTTCGGTGGACGCGTTCCGTGGGGTGAGCGATAAGTCATCACCTGTCGCTACAATCAATAAAGTGAGTAATTTTCATTTTTTGTAGGCAAATTGCTGCCTATAAAATTAACTCGTGTATATATTTTTTAAGCATGTTACATTCGAAATGTACCAAACAATTCCAAAAGAAGAAAGGAAGTAAGAATCGATGAAGTTTGAAGTTGAAACGCTACCTAACTATCGCTTGGTTTATGTACGACGGGTTGGTCCATATGGTTCTGCAAATATTGAAGTTATGCAGAAGTTAAAAAATTGGGCTAAAGAGAAAGATCTTTCGGGAACTATACTTGCTATCCAACAAGATAACCCTACGACAACACTTCCCGAAAACTGTAGATTTGATGCTTGTTTAGTGATTTCAGAGGATTATCAAGTGGATGATTCGATTTGTGAAGGCGAACTAGCTGCAGGTGAATATCTTGTTTACAAGGTTAAACATACAGCCGAGGACATTCAAATTGCATATGCTAGCATTTTTCCTTCTTTACAAGACAATGGATATCAAATTGACAACAAACCCATTTTAGAAAGGTACACGGAGGATATGGTAAACAACCATTATTGTGAAATATGTGTACCGGTAAAACCATTAAAGATTGGTTAAGAAAGTTGTGCCTTTCTGGACTTTGCACATGAGGAGTCACTACTTACACTTAACCAATAAAAAAAGGCATTTAGAGTAGCTCCTCTAAATACCTTGTTCACAGAGAGTATCTTGTTTAGATGCTCTCTTTTTTCAATTGTTTGGAGTTCAAAATCATTTCCTCTGAAGCAACTAATATCATCCCAATGATAAATGTGAAGACTGCTCCCATGACGATTCCGATTCCAACGCCCATAACTGTACTATACTCACTTATTAATGTTCCATATAAAAAGACAGCAATTCCTATAGTTAACAAGGCTGCACCTACAATTTTTGTAGCGTGTAACATTTTTACGTATGATTCCATTCGAAACACCCCTCTTAACCTATATTATTCACCTTGTTCACAATTTTGTCAATACTTTTTGTCCGAAATGTGAACGACTGTGAATAGTTAGAGGTCCCTTCTTCCCCAATTATATGCTTCCTCTCCAGTTACTATTAGCGTAAGTCATATAAACAAAAAAACTCCCCAGCAGATTCATACCTGCTGAGGAGCTCTCTATAATAATGGAAGTATTATTCCTTCCATCAACTTTATTATTGTGCAGTTAATCCACCATCGATTACGAATTCAGATCCAGTTGAATAGCTTGATTCGTCAGATGCTAGGTAAAGAACAAGGCTAGAAACTTCTTCAGATTGAGCTACACGTTTAAGTGGGATATGCTTAGCGAACTCTTTAATCATTTCTACCGCATCTCCTTGGGTAACCATTGGTGTTTCAATAACACCCGGGTGTACGGAGTTTACTCGAATGCCATAGTGAGCTAATTGAAGAGCTGCTGCCTTAGTCATACCACGAACAGCAAATTTCGTATCTGTATATCCGACTGCTCCACCTACTAATCCGTTCATAGAAGAGATGTTGACGATAGAACCACTACCTGCTTTTTGCATAGAAGGAACAACTGCTTTTGTTCCTAGGAATACAGAAACTTGGTTGATGTCCACAATTTTACGGTAGTCAGCTTCAGTCATTTCCATTAAAGGCTTGCTCATGCTGATACCAGCGTTGTTCACTAAGATGTTAGCTGGACCGAAAGCTTTTTCTGTTTCTTCAATAACAGTTGTCCAGTCCGCTTCTTTTGTTACGTCTTGTTTTACAAACAAGACGTTTTCTCCTAGTTCTTTCGCTAGAGCTTGTCCACCTTCCTCGTTCAAGTCAGTGAAGACAACTTTCGCACCTTCGCTTACGAATTTACGTACATGAGATTCACCCATACCACGAGCTCCACCAGTAATAATAGCAACTTTGTCTGTTAAACGACCCATTCAAATTCCTCCCACTAATCTATTTTTCTTTTTTGTAAACGGTTACAATTCCATTATATACCTACTTTATCCTAAATCAAGTAGATACAATAACGTTTAAACATTATGATATGAAGGAATTAATGTTAACAAAAATTTAGCCTAAAACACTTAATTTCCCCTATAAAACTGTCCTAAAAACAGTGGTTAAGATTTGCAAATTTGAGTCTATAACGCTACACGATTTTGACTTTATGGAAGGCAGGGATTAAAACCAAGGTAGACTACTCAGCAAAGCTTTCATACTCCCCTTGTAATAAGTATTTCTATTGGATTGTTCCAGTACTTTTTAATGCGATATCTACGGTTACATCAATTGGTAGGTTTGGGTATGCCTCTTCCCATTTTTTAAACGTACCTTTATCATATAGCTGCATTGTTCGATATCTAAGCCCGAATCCAAAGGGGTCTAGCTCTTCCTTTTGAAGCGTGGTGAGTAATTTCTCCAAATTTCCTTTTATCTCTTTGGAAGCTAATTTATTATATTTGTCTAAGTTGTTTAGGGGCAATTGCTTATTTGACTGGCTGATGACTCCTGTCATTTTTACGTCTACCTTGATGGATGTAGGTCGTTCATTATCATTTATTACTTTATATTTCATCTTAACGGTTCCCATATTTAGTACTAGCTTTAAATCATCAGTCACTATTTTAACGCTGTACCCACTTATACTATTTGCCAGTGAATTGTAGTCTCTCGTTAAACTAGAGGATAATTCAAGTGGCTTAATCCTCTCCTTCACTACTACGGATTTATTGACGATTAGCTGAGTACCTGACTCATTTGACTCCACGATTGGTATAATCGGATCAACACCTTCACCATGAAAATCTCTTCTAAATTCATATAAATAAGTTGAGACTATATAGGGACTTTCCGTACCTGTATTCCCAAAAAATTTAGTAAGTGGAGATGCAACTGCAGCCTCCCCCTTTGGTTCAGTTCTAAGTATAGCTTCCGCCGAAGGTTTAGCTACAGCAACCCAAGCGATTGTTTGTATATCCCCTCTTCTAAAAAGATAATCCATAAAATCCTTGAGCTCTTCTTCTAATAGCGCTTCATTTATTAGGATTATTTTTGCATGCCCAAATTCCAAAACCTTATCCGTATGTGTTTCTAATATTCTAACCGCTTCTTCTATATTTTCACCCTCATGCACTAAATACTGATAGCTCGGTTCTTTTTCTTGTTTGATGGATGAAACAGGGATAGCTAGCTTCAATGTAATTTTATATTTACCGCTTTCTTTTTCAGAAGGATCAATTCCAATCGCTGTAACAAATATTCGATTATCAATATCTTTAAATCCACAGCCCGAAAGAAAGCTTGTAATGACTAGTATAATTGTCAGAAATTTAAGATGAGCCATTAGACTTTAACCTCCGTTTTGCAAAAAGTAAACTTACGATTAAAACGATGTAGAATATTGGCAATATATTATAGAAATAAGTAGAAAGTTTAGTTAATTGATATTCACTAATTTGTCTCGTCACAGCTATTCCTATAATCCCGAATAGAAAAACAAATAGATAAGATGTGAGATTTCTTTCTTTCCATTTCAATTTTTTAAACAGAAAAATACTTTCAAATATTTTCAGTGAAACATGCCAGTGGATCAACAGGCTAATAAAGGCTACTCCCAAAAATAAAATGACAAAAATGAAAATGGCTCGCTCAATTATTCCAAACTTCATGCGTACAGCATCGCTTGTTGTCACCCAAGGAAAAGTAAAATTATCAATTTGTTCAAAGCCATTAAAACCTATAGGTATGAAATATGTTGTAAACAAAGTGAAGATACCTGTCAAACTTAAAATGACTATTTCCTTAAATCCTGCTTTCTTCTTAAACTTAATAAATTTATTGAAGATAATTATGTTCACAGCACCTATAAAAATATACGTAGATGCTGAATAGGCATTATAGCTTGGTAATTCATTGATGTGTGTAATAGCTACCTTTACAAAATCCCAATCTAATCGTGAATCAGTATATATTTTTACTACTAAAAAGAAAATGACAGGTACAAACAAAACTAACACGAGCTCAGTTGTGTAAAGAACACTTTTCTCCTTCATTAACACCCCAAAGGAGATGATCAATATAAATGCCAGAGTTGTTATGGTAACAGAAGTCTCATAAGACAAAAAAGTAGTAAACAGCATAACATACGTTGCAATAGTTATTAGACCCGCAGCATACCATGAAATTGCAAAGTAAAATAAAACAGGGTAATAAAACCACTTAGAAGTATACTTCTGTAATATTTCTGGAAAGGTCATATTTGGAAAATGCCTAAATAAGTTTATAACAGTGATAGTAAGAAATACTCCAACAATGATAGCAATAATCATGGACACTATGGCTCCATTTTTGCTCTCACTCATTAAAATTCTTGGCACAGATGCGATGATGTTAGTAACCATTGTGACAATTATTAAGTAATATAGATACCGGCTCATCCTTTTGATCGCACCCCTATTTCTTTCTTCTCCCCCCACCAATACATTTTTAGATAGGGCTCACCAAAGCTTCTTTTGTTAGCCAAGAACATTACAAGCCCTAGAGATCCTAGTATTAACCCTATCGTTCCAAAAAGCGTTGTATAGATGATTAGCATATATCGACAAATACGGATAGAAAAGCTCATCTCACTAATCGGAATGACAAAGCTTGTAATAGCAACAGCAGACACAATGATAATCATGATATTGGAGGTTAATGCTGCTTCAGTAGCCGCAGTTCCTAAGATCAGTCCTCCAACTGTCGTAGCTGTTGCAGAAATGGCCTTAGGCAATCGTATACTTGCCTCAGTAAGAAACTCCATGAAAATAAGCATGAATAATACCTCGATAAAGGACGGATAAGGCACTCCAAGTCTACTCCCTGCTACAGTAAGCGCCAATTCCGTTCTCATAACATCTGGGGTATAGGACGTCACGGCAACATACAACGCCGGTAAAATGAGACAGATGATCAAACCTATATACCTCAGTATCAATGTAAACGTAGTAATCCAAAAAGTATGATAGTTATCTTCCATCGAGAGCATAAAGTCAAAGAAAACAACGGGAGCTATTAATGCATGAGGACTCCCATTAATCATGACTACAACTTTTCCAGCGGCCAGATTATATGATATTCGATCAGGTCGCTCCGTCAAAATCAGGGTAGGAAAAAGAGTAATTTTAGACCCATTTAAGTGGAGCTGCAAATCTCCAGCAGACTGAATAAGTGTCGCATCTAAATTCTTTAATTTTTCTTTGACATTTTTGAGTACAGACTGTTTTACCGTCTTTTCGTCATAAATAATGGCCACGGGCTGGTGAGCCTTATCCTTCAATTGGTGCATTTCAAACTTTAAGGTAGGCTCATGATAACGCTGCCTAATAATGTTTAAATTCGTCTCAATATCCTCACTTAAAGCTAATTGTGGACCGTAAATAGTAGGCTCCATTAATGTTTGCTGTACTTCATTCGAATTCACTAATTTAATATCTATTAGATAAAACTCATCTTCTATAGCTACTAGGACATGTCCCTTCGTTATTTCAATTTGCAGTTCTTCTCCCGATTTCATCGTAGTTAAGTCCGGCAACGATTCGACATAAGATTGGTAACTCCCAAAGGATTTCATTTCAAAAAAAGGTTTAATAATCGTTCCATGTAGCTTAGCACCATCTACAACTGATTTTAAATAGAACATAAATACTGTATTCCCTTCCATTTGTAAGGGCTTGAAGATTATATCACTAGAAGGGGTAAACTTTTCAGATAGCTCATTCATCAATGTAGGAGGATTCGGTTTCGACATACTATCCAAGCTCATAGCCTCCATATAAGAATATTTTTAATACATTTAGGTTAACCGAAAGTACAAAATTCTAACCAATTAATGGCTTTAATTATGTAAGTCTTTAGAAAAAATGAAGAACCCCATTTCTTTTGAAATGAGGTTCTAGTTTTGGGGCAGTATATGGTTAATTTAAAGAGACAAGTTAGTCTTCCCTATATCTGTTGTTCTATATTCTCTACTTTTGTTTTATTTACACTTCCGACTTGTAACAATTTATATCTCACACCGTTTAATCGTGTATCTGTGATAGAGCGTTCCTATGACAAACAAAGCAAAATCTACAGCTTTAGATGTTTCGTTTAAGCTATATATAATACTCGTTTCAAAACTGGAGGTAAACATATGAAACGCACTTTATTGACTATGGTTTTCACAATCTTACTCTCAGGATGTGGACTTGAAACATTGACAATTGACGATTATTATAAAAAGAATTTAGAGAATGTATCCAAAATAGAAGTTTTTGACAGCAGTAATAGTAATAGTCGAACAACCACAAATAAAGAGGAAATAATGTCTTTTATAAAAGAAATTAAGGATATTAAATTTATACCAGACGAGGATCAAAGTGAAAGAGATGGATTTCTGTACTCCATTACTTTCTATGAGGACGACAAAGCAACCCTCCAATTCGGTTTAAATCAAATTGGTGATGACTATTATAATACCGAGCCTGATATTGAACCGATTGTATACGAATTTTTTAACTCTATGAGTGAACAAGACTAGTAAATATTATGTATTAATTCAAAACAACGCCCACCTGCATAAAGGTGGGCGTTGTTTGATGCATACACTATTGCCATTAAATCTGAGTAAAGATAACTAGCTACATGGTTAAACACTCTTGATCAGTAGATAAATAAAATAAGGTGCCCCTAAGATGAATACCACCATAGTGTAGTCTATCCACTCCTAATAAGTTGGCACCTTTTTACCTCCCCAGTAATTATCGATGATTCAACGCATCCGTTGGCTAAATATTACTTCACAAACTTTATAATTTGTAATCAATGATGCGCAGTTATTTATCACTATTTTCTTCCACCATTAGCAAACAACAGCTCTGAAAAATTATTTTTGCTATAATTTTCACAAAGTTGCGATTTATAAAAATTCTGTGATAAAATAAAATGAAATTTATTCCAGAAGAAAGTACATACCCTGAAAGTATTTTAAGTAAAAAGAAGACCGTTAACGCATTTAAACATTATCCAAAAACGTACTCGTGTTAAATAATTTAATAGATTAAAAGGTGGTTTGAAGTTGATAACGGTAAATAAAGAGCAAACTATATTTGATCACGTTGGACATAAAATAATGACAGATAGAGAGATTGACATAGTCACAAGATTAGAAGAACCATTAATAGTGGTTTTAGGAAATGTGTTAAGTAACGAAGAGTGCGATGAACTAATCAGATTGTCTAAGGACAGAATGAAACGTTCTAAAATTGGAACGACACGCGAAGTAAATGAGCAGAGAACAAGTAGTAGTTCGTTTATTGAAGAAAGTGAAAACGCTATTGTTGCTAGAATCGAAAAAAGAATCTCCTCTGTTATGAATATACCCATTGAACACGGAGAAGGCCTTCAAATCCTTCAGTATACACCCGGTCAAGAGTATAAAGCCCATTACGATTTCTTTTCATCAACTAGTAAAGTAGCAAATAATAATAGAATTAGTACTCTCGTTATGTACTTAAATGATGTAGAACTAGGTGGAGAAACTTTTTTCCCTAAACTAAATTTTACCGTAACACCTAAAAAAGGAATGGCAGTTTACTTTGAGTATTTCTATAACGACCAAACTTTAAATGAATTAACCTTACATGGTGGAGCACCAGTTATAGCAGGTGAAAAGTGGGTTGCTACTCAGTGGATGAGGAAGCAGAAGATAAGATGAAAAAAGAAAAAAAGAACACACTGTTATTTTTTTTGTAAAACAGTATGTTCTTTTCTTTAAGTATAGCTCACTTAGGAATCATTATTTTATATACGATTGTTCAGAAAAGGTAGGCAGCTCTTCGAAAGAGAAGATATAATAGAAAACTATGAGTATTTATTTAGAATAGTTTTTGCTAAATCAAGTGCAACAGCTAATTTTATTTGATTTTTCTTACTGAGCCCCTGTATATATTTAGTTATTGTTGTAATCTCTACAATCGGCTCAAGTTTCAAGAAACTTAGAAAACTCAAGCTGACATGTAACTTAGAAGAATAATCGGATTACCGAACGTTCTTCAATTTATTCTCTATCCTATATATTTATAGTGAGATAATTTCCTAAAGTAGTTTTTGATGCTCAAAGCAATATATATTGCCTTTAAAACGAGTTTTGTTTAATAAACAATATTTTTTAACCTTTTCGGAAACTGGATTTCCACATGTTTTACAATTCGAAAGGTGATTCTCATTCTTAATAGATTCCCTATCCTTTTCTTTCAACGTTTCAACATGCTTATCTCTTATATATAAATCAGTTATATTAGCACTCTTTATTTTATTGTATAGGTTCTGTAATTCATTCGTAGAATAAATTGGTTCAGGATTTTGAAGCTTAAGTATATTGATCTTTCTCGTAATATACTCCGATAGTTCTATGTCATAAACGATTAAATCATTCGATTGTATTTTTCTTAATTCATCACTTACTTTAAAAGTACATCTTTTAGTAAAAGAGACCATTGAGACAAATTGTGTCTCACCTTCTATCTCGAGAACTCCCTTAATCGCTTGTATATGACCATAATTCTGATTAAATGGATTCATCATCGGAAATTTCCCATTAACACTCCACTTAGTCCTGCTCCTATCTCCATAAATAGTTCCACTATAATTCTTAGTCTCTACAACAAATATTGCAAAAGGAGTAAAGATAACATGATCAATTTGTGAATATCCAGACTTAGCTTTATTGTTTTCAATTAATACATCACTTAGATATTTGCTATTCTTAGGAAGTTGGTCAAGTTGTATATTGATCTTATATTCACCAAGCTCACCAATTCTTGAAGGAGTTGGTTTAGACTGTTTCTCTATTCTTTGCTTATTGGTAACAGATACTTTCTCGGTAGACTCTCTTTTAAAAATATTATTAATTATTCTTGAAAACATGTAGACTCTCCCCTTTTCTTATATATCGTTGATTCTTTAATTAATTTAATAATTCGTTTGTAATACAATAAATTCTCCATTATATCCAAATAAGCCATGTATTAATTTAGACAGAAAAAAACCTCCTAATTCATCTTGAAAATTAGAAGGTCTTTGATTAAACTTCATTTAGCAATTGTTCCATATTTAGAATCTCTGTGTTTAGTTAGGTACATATGCTATAAATTCTAAAACTGAATCTGGTGAATCTCCATCAAATTCTAGACTATATAAACCTGAATCTGTCATGACTTCAGCTGTGTATGAATAGCCACCTTCCATCTCATTTTCCCATCCTACAACTTCTACTGTTTGATTAAAGATACTTGTTAATTCATCCACAGTTACTTTATTTTTAGGAGTAATGTAATAAGCATGCATTCCTCCACTCTCTTTATGAGATTCACAAATAAAGAATGTTTCGTAGAAGGAACACATTGCTCCCTCATAATATTCTTCTGTTATTAAATTTTCTGTAATTTTACTTTGTGCAGTATAGTAAAAATCTGTCACATTAATATAATAGTCATTAATTGTTGTCCCTACAAGTTTTGACAATTCCTCATTAATAATAATACCCAAGCGTTTTCCACTGTTGTCTACGATTTCTCCATTTTTAAATATATAATTTTGAGTAAAACCGTTTTCTGCTGTCACAATGAAACTATTTTCTTCTAAATTAGCACTATATGTCTCTGTTGATTGTAACTCAATTTCTACTAATTCTTCAATGGATTGTGTAGCTTCATTATAATTTAGAATCGATAAACTTTGGCGGATAGTACTTGCTTGAGCTTCTATTATTTCAAAAGCTAGTGCCTCTTTTTCAGTTCCATCTTCATATAGAAGTTTACCGATTGACTCTAAATATATATGTATATTTGACTCATAATTTTTTGATATATCTTCTATCCATTGATCATTTTCAAATTTATAGATTGTTACATTGCTATTTTTTATATCATCATTTATGCCAAGTACCATTTCCGGTACTTCATCTCCCTCAAAATCTACTGATTCAAGAAAACTACTATCTATACCTTGAATCCGGTCTTGATAAACAGCCGTTTTCTCAAACTCTGCTAAATACTGCTGAGTGGTTTTCTTTTCAATAACTTCTTCAATTATTTCTTTTTGCTCTTCTGTGTTAACTTTTGTATTTTCATTAGCACAACCAACTAATAGGAAGCTTAGAGCTAATACCGAAATTATTTTTTTAAGCATTACTTCTTTCCTCTCCTTAAACAACTAAATTTACATATTTATACTCCACTCATATATATCATTTCTTATATCGCCCCATTATTCCTTCTAAGTATTGCAAATCCGTCTCATATGCCCTGATAGATTTACTAAAATCTCCTCTAATACCATCTTTTTTATATGAATTTTTCAGAAGCCAACTAATATGTGAGATAATTCTTGAAGGATGAATATTCATTAAAGCATTATTTAACGCATTTCTTCTTTCTTCATCTGTTTTATTAGTTACTTCATAACCAAAGGTTCTTAAATCGCTAAAATCTTTCCAATTTTCTGCATTATGTTTATTCGAATTTGAAATTTCATCATTAGTTTTGGTTAATGGCATCATTTTCGGGACTTCAAACCTAGAATGTTTTTTAGAATGAGATTTCTTTATAGAAATCATTTTATTTCCAGACAATTCATAACCAGAATAGTTAGCCAACATTTCCCATAAAGTCATATTACTTTCTGAAATCATTCTATTTATTAATAACCTACGGGTATACAAATAGTCGAAGTACTTTTTAAGAACCGTATTATGTGCATTATTCCAAATAATAAATAGTAATTTTACAAGCCAGTAATCATTTCTAGTTATAGAACAAGCAGTTATTAATTCCTCTATATACCTATCAAACATTTTCTCAAATTCAGTTAAAAATTCATGATTATCTTTATATGATAAAATTTCAAATAAAATCATAAGATGAATTTCTTCTATATTTTTTTGTCCTACTATTTCTTTGACAAACCTATTCAGCGCCAGTTGAAAATCCTCTATTGTTTCTTCACTTAATACCGTAGACTTTATGTTATCTTTTGAGGTGTATTTTTGGCTAATATAGAATGCTAAATCACACCTATTAGTTTTTACTAATAAAGCTACAATTCTTAATAATTCTCCAAAATCTAAACACCGACCATTTATTTCAAAAAAAACATCATAAGGTAAACCTGAATCCTCATTAACATCCGGAATTAATATATTTAGTAAATATTCCATATCTTTCTTCATTACAGAGCTTTTTAGCATTCTTGTAAGTCTTTTCATCTTACTCACTAGTTCTTCATTTTTCTTTTTTAATTGTTTGTATTCTTCTAATTTAATATTCATAGTCGCAGCACCGTTCTCAGTTATTTTAGATTGAGATACAAGTCATTTACTATTTAAATTCTATTAAACAATAATATTACTATTTATATGTTTAATTACAAATAAAACCAATCCTCTATACATATCGGCATTATTAATAATATTTGAATTACCAAAATACAAGCTAATTAAAGGATACATGTTATTTTTTAGACCAAATACTAAGATTAATATTGAAATACTGGGCATGAGTTTAATTAAGATGTACTTAATATGTTTATCAACTATTTTCAATCATTACTTTTGGACTACCTAGAAAGCAAAAGAAGAGCGATTCTAAAGTTCTTAAGCTATTTGAACATGTAAAGTTTTTGGCTTGATACTAAATGATATAGACAAAAAAGAAAACCCTTGAATACCAAGGGTTTTGACACTTTATGAAATCATATGAGGTCGTGATAAGGAGACGGCGGGATTTGAACCCGCGGCTCTTTGAAGTGCTATAAAACCAGCGTTTATAAGGGTTTATAGCTGCTGTCGAAAATGTTTGACTACGTTTTTGACTACGTTTAATAAAAAATGTGTTGCGGGGGCAAGTTTTTATAATACTATACTTTTTATTTAACCAGTAAATTTCATTATTTCATAGGCGGATAATTTTTCTTTCTCTGTTGAATATGAACTGTTGCTTTTCATAAAATATCTCATGCAAAAAACCAACTGAACAAACCTATTAAAGTTCCTATGCTTAAAAAAGTAAAACCTAATTTCAAATTGGAATATTTAGCAACTGCTACTTTTGATAGATCATAATTTTGAATAGCCATATCTTCAAGGAATTCATCCTCACTTTTAGATCCTAACCTAATCAAATAATCATTCTGATTAGAAAAGGAACCTATTCCTCCCCATGACATATAAAAATCAGTATTCTGAGAATACCTTGGCCATAAAATCCTAAAAATAAAAAAATATGCAGATGTAAGCAAAAAAATCAAACTAAGATACATACCAACATCAGTTATAGATAAATAGTTAAAACCTATTTCTTTCGAAGCTTTTCCTAAAAAACCAATCATTAATAAATTTAAACTTAGGGCTACCCCTGCTTTTGTATCAGCAAATTTAATATAGTCACTAATATAGGTTATATTATGTTTGTGATAATCATACATTTGTTTTTGCTCATCATTGAATGCCATTAATATCTCACTCCATACCACTGTTCAGAAAGCAAAGGGTTTCTGCGTAAATCACTATTTAAAACTCTGGATATTATTGATAACTTTTCGTTAATACTACACATCTCAAAGCTTGTTGAATCCATCCCTATAAAACACATTTCTTCTTTTACACATTTTTCAAGTTTGTGAGCAACATTAACAGCATGACCTATCGAAATAAACTCTTCATGTTTATAGTTACCAAATTTAGTTATAATCGTATCGTCACCATAAGTTAAAGTGAAACGATATTGGCTTCTTTGCAATTGTGTTACAGATCTTAAATAATTATCCATTTTAGATATTGCCGAAAATGCTCTTTTTATAGGGTGTGCTTCATTCTGAGAATCAGATAATGGGAAATGCATACTTATTCCATCTCCTGGGAACTTCTCTATAATTCCCTTTTCTTTATAAACAAGATCAGTTAATTCAGAAAAAATTTCTTGGTTCTTCTTAACGTAATCTATTGCACCACGGTCTCGTATACTCAGAGAAGATCCTGCTAAGTCGAAAACCACAGTAGCTGATGGTAGTTCCATACCAATTCCGGACCAACCATTTGGGATATCTAAATCTACAACTGAAAAATCTTTCTTCAAATCAAAAGAACCGTATTTCTCCAAATCCTTGGAATTAACACTTTCTGTAATTCCTACTACATGAGAATAATCTTTAAATTTAGTTTTAATAATTTTTAAATTGCTCATCACAAACACCTCTTGACCATTTTCGACCTTTTAGTTCATTTTAAGTCACAGATTAATATTTTGAAAGTAAAAACACTTCAGAATTTAAACTTTGGTATCAAATCTGGTATACACCAACAAAAAAACTTGGAAAACCTATTTAAATAGGCTTTCCAAGCTATTAATCAATTTACCTATTACACACACTATTCCCACTTTATATTGATGTCATACAGCACGCTTCAAACCGTTGATATAGAAGAGTTAAATGGTTCGTTCAAAATGATAGTCGACTCAATTTCCCACAATAATATTCATTCAATTTTAGCAGGTGAATGTTTTCAACAATATTCAACTTCGATAATATACTTGTTACTAGATAGTAATTTTATTTAGTAGCCTATCTTTCAAACATAGTAAACCATTAATTTTTTTCACAATACGTTTTTGCTCATTGATAGGTGGCAAAGGGATTAATTGTTCTTTAACAATATCAGCATTTATTGCTTTAAAAGTGCTTCCAGTAGCCTTCTGCTCAAAATCATATTTCAAAATTTTTAAGATGTAATATAAATATTCCAAATTGACATCATTACAAGGAATTAGGGCAGCTAGACCTCTACCTATACTTACAGTTCTATTAACAATATTCACATCTCCCACAGGTGCACGTACAGACATTAATATAGCGGACTTTTCTATTATTTTGATTGGTTTTGTAACAAACTTCGGAGATACTTCTAACATTTTTTCTCCGAAATATGACTTACCTTGATGAAACTCCATTGCTCCTTCGCTATATATTTCGCTGACACTCTCCCCCTTAGGCGATTGTCCCATAATAGGTAATGTTATTTCCCCTAACCTCATCCATTTCCATGTACTAGGTAATTCATAAGGAATCTCTTCTTCTGTTATAGCTGGTAATGTTTTTTCCTTTTTAATTATCTTTTCTTTTACTTCTTTCTCTGCTTTAATTCGTTTAACTAACATGCTTGCAGGTTCATCTGTTTCTACTTGTTCTACTAATTTGCCCTGCATTGCATATTGTAAGATTGACTTTTCGAGTTTAATAGGGAATTTCTTTATACTTTCTACCCTTAGTTTTTCTTTTTGATCATAAATTTCAAGCTTAAAATTTAAAGCATTTATCCTATCAATAATCCTACGTTGCTCTTCTAAAGGAGGTATAGGAAATACAACTTCATTTTTTAAATATTTTAACGAAGCTAAATTTTTCATTGCTGAACCTTTTGCATTTTTATTAATTGTACGCACTAAAGTTTCAAACACTATTAAGAAAAATTCTTTTAGCATTACATTTTCATTAATAGACAATTTCATCAAAGCTTGATTAATTATTCCTTTAGGAGCACCAAAAGGCAAAATATACGCTTCACCAATAGTTCCAGCACAACTGATTAATATATCTCCTTCTACAACCTCAAAACTACTCAATTTAACAAAATCTTCATCGGATATATAGTAATCTCCATAATCTAGCGTTTTTCTAATAGCATTACCTTGTTCAAATACTTTATATGTATTCTCACCCATGGGTACAAACATACTCTTCGTAATAGAACTTCCAAATGGACCTCTTCTAATAGCCCCGTTTACATTTTCACAAATAAAAGGTAATCTTGCGAATGCCCAATTAACTGGAAATTCCCCTTTTATCTCATTTTCATCGATTGAAGCAATAGCTTCATTTTTCATTTTTTTATTTTTTATAGCAATTTCCCTATCTAAAATCGCATTATTTAAGTTTACAAATGCTGATTCGTCAGATAATTTTTGTGGTACAAGCTTCCCCTGCATCGCATAATGTAAAATAGAATCTTTTAATTGCTTAGCGTTCATTCGTATCACCTAACATCTCGTGAATTTCAGCTAAAATCGAATCAATTTCATTATTCAACCGTGTACGTTCTGTTTGATAAGTAGCAATTAATTCTTCTGGATCTAGTATAATTTCCTTTTCTTGTGGTAGTCCACATAGATCTAAATTATAGTTTCCATCAATAATTTCCTGTGCTGAAAATTTACGTGCTTTATCAAAGCTACCTTCTTTAATTTCTATACGATTTTCCCACCAATCCATAGCTGGTTTGAAATGCTCTAATTTAATTGGCTTCGTTTTAGAAAAGTTTTTATATCCTTCTGGCATATCTAAACGGTAGAACCATACATCTTCTGTTGGCTTACTTTTATCAAAAAATAAAATATTTGTACGAATAGATGTATAAGGTGCAAATACACTATGTGGCAAACGAATAATTGTGTGTAAGTTAAATTCTTTCACTAATTTTTCTTTAATCCCTAGTTTTGCTCCATCTGTACCAAATAAGAATCCATCGGGTAAAATAACACCTGCACGACCATTTTGTTTTAAACGATACATAATTACAGACATAAATAAATCCGCTGTTTCACTGCTTCTTACCTTAACTGGGAAGTTCATTTTAATGCTATCTTTTTCTGAACCACCATATGGAGGGTTCATCATAATAACTTCAAATTTTTCTTTCTCACTATAATCACGTACATTTTTATCTAGGCTATTGCCATGAATAATCGCTGGATTATCAATGTCATGTAACAATAGGTTTGTAATACTTAATAAGTACGGGAATGCTTTTTTCTCAATCCCGTAAACAGATCTATCATAAATTTCGTTGTCTTCTGTTGATTTAATTTGAGGTTGCAAATAGTTTAAAGCAGATGTTAAGAAGCCGCCTGTTCCACAAGCAAAATCCGCTACTCTTTCGCCTAATTGTGGCTTTATCATTGCCGTAATAAAATCTGTTGCTGCACGTGGTGAATAGTATTCACCAGACGCACGTTGGGCTTGTAGGTCTTTTAAAATTTGTTCATAGATTTCGTTAAATGCATGGCGTTCTTTATAATCTGTAAAATCAACGCTATCAATTACATTAATAACTTGTCGTAAAAGCACACCGTCTTTCATATAGTTGTAAGCATCCTCAAAAGCAAAACGCACGATTGCTTTACTTACTGGTGTATACTCATCTACTTCAATTGCTTTTAACGCTGGGAATAGCTCGTTATTTACAAAATCGAGTAATCCTTCACCTGTTTTTGCTTCACCGTCTTTTTTATCAACTGCCCAATTTCTCCAACGCAAATCCTCTGGTATGATTGATTCAAAGTTATCATCGTGGAATTCCCAAAGTTCTTCTTTTGAGTCGTAAATTTTTAAAAATAGCATCCAAACAATTTGTTCAATACGTTGTGCGTCACCAGATATCCCAGCATCATTACGCATAATATTTTGTAGTGTTTTTACAAATGATGTAA
Source organism: Psychrobacillus sp. FSL K6-2843 (assembly GCF_038626375.1). NCBI lineage: Bacteria > Bacillati > Bacillota > Bacilli > Caryophanales > Bacillaceae > Psychrobacillus > Psychrobacillus sp. FSL K6-2843. The sequence continues at coordinate 2,984,365 of NZ_CP152021.1, forward strand.
TCGACATTTCAAATCTCCTAAGCTAGATATATTTCATCTTTTAATTTTTTTACTGCATCTAAGTACTTCTTCTTGTTTCCAAAGGCTTTTACAATTTTCATTGGACTTCCAAATTTATGGAATTCACTTAATTCTAATACTTCTGTTCCCTCAATCTCAGTAATACCTTCGTTCATATACTTATCTAGTAACATTTCTAACACTTCACGTGCTACATCTTTATATCCATAAATATAACCACGTTTCTTCACATTGTTCGCACGTTCTGCCTTTGTTAAGGGCGGCTGATCATAGGCTAAATGAAGAATTAAATCAAAATCATCTAAGTCTTTTAGGTTGTCATATTCACGAAGAGCATCTAATAACACACCTTGCTCTTTTAATGCTTCTAATATAATCTCTTTTCGCTCTTCTTCTTTCCATGTTCGTAAAAAGACATCTAATGAAGCATATTGTTTTTGAATATTCTTCTTCGTATAATCGACAAGACTTTCTGTAATGAGCTTTCCCTCTACATCGTAATATTGTACACGTTCATGAATAATTTTCACATCAACATCATCCAAACGATATTTTCTTGTAGGGTCACCACCGTCACCACCATTACCAGCTTCCCCACCTGTACCAGTGCCGCCATTTCCTGTATCACCACCAGTTTCACCGCCTGTTTCACCATCATCATAGCCAGGCATGTCTCCGCCTTCCGGAACATCAATAATAACAATCGGATCACCATCAAAATCTGGGTCAGCAAATAAGCGACTAACATTTCTAAAGTCCATAATTGTGAAGTACTCCTTACCATGTTCAACATCTAAACGTGTACCTCGACCAATAATTTGTTTAAATTCTGTCATCGAGTTGATATTAGAATCTAACACAATAAGTTTGCATGTTTTTACATCCACCCCTGTTGTTAAAAGCTTAGATGTTGTTACAATAGTAGGGTACTTACTACCCCTATCAATAAAGTTATCTAATTGTGCTTTCCCCTCTTTATTGTCACCTGTGATACGCATAACATATTTAGAGTTTTCTTTGCATAAGTCACTATTTTCATTTACTAATGCTCTACGCATACGCTCTGCATGTTCAATATCTATACAGAATACAATTGTTTTAGCAAATCGATCCGTTTTCTTTAAGAACTGCGTAATTCGCTTAGCAACAGTTTCTGTTCTAGCATCAATTATAATTTTTTTATCGAAATCTTTTTGGTTATATTCTCTATCTTCAATAAGCTCACCATGAATATCACGTTTACCTTTTTCTGGTCGATAACCTTGTAAATCCTTATCAAGTCCTATACGCATCACTTTATAAGGAGCTAAGAATCCATCATCAATTCCTTGCTTCAAACTATAAGTATAGACCGGCTCTCCAAAGTAAGTAATATTCGAAGTTTCTTTCGTTTCTTTCGGTGTTGCGGTTAAAGCAATTTGAGTAGTTCCTTTTGTATCAAAATACTCTAACACCTTTCTCCAACGACTATCATCTCTTGCAGAACCTCGATGTGCCTCGTCAACGATAATTAAATCGAAGAAATCTGGTTTGAACTGTCTAAATGGTTCTGAACCATTGTCACCTGCAAGTTGGTGATATAAAGCTAAATAAACTTCATACGAGCTATCTAACTTTCTATTCTCGATTTTAGTCATGACTTTTTCAAAAGGTTTAAAGTCATTTATTATCGTTTGGTCTACTAGAATATTTCTATCTGCTAAGAACAAAACTTTCTTTTTAACACCAGCTTTCCATAAACGATAAATGATTTGAAATGCTGTATAAGTTTTACCCGTACCTGTTGCCATAACTAATAGAATTTTGTTTTGACCATTTGCAATAGCCTCTACCGTTCTATTAACAGCAATACGTTGATAATAGCGTGGCGTTTTATCTCCCAATTGGAAATAATACGGTTCATTAATGATTTGCTCTTGCTCAGGTGTAATATCCGCTTCCTTAACATATCTCTTCCACAGTTCCTCACGTGTTGGGAATTCATCTAGAGTTAGTTCTCTTTCTTTACCAGTTAAGCGGTCATGTTCAATAAACCTATCACCATTAGAAGAAAAGGCAAAAGGGACATCTAAGATTTCTGCATAGTCTAATGCTTGCTGCATTCCAGCCCCTGCTTCCTGCTTATTATCTTTTGCTTCTACAATCGCAATTGGATAGTTCTTTTTATGGAACAATAGGTAATCTGCTCGTTTAGATTTACCACGAGTAGTTAAATTGCCACGGACAATGATACGACCATCTGTAAAGCTATACTCACAAAATACATCATTCATAATATCCCACCCTGCTTTTTGAATAGCTGGCGTAATATATTTCAACTTAATATCTTCTTCAGTCATTTGATATTTTTTTTTCAAGTGATTAGCCCCTCTCAAAGTAGTTATCTATTTAAACATGCTAAATTATCTATGTAATCTCCTTATTATTATAGCATGTGCATAATTAATCTACTCTTTTTAGAAAATAACCCCAATTGGACAAACTTCATCTAAAATTGAAGCTATCTGCCCCACTTTAATCAAATTCCATAAATACACTTACAATTCTTCATTAGGAATCTTCAAATTTAATTTGTTTGCATATTTTCCCTTTGCAAAGTCCTAATATTTCTTTAGTTACTAACCAACTTGTTCACTATCCAAACTTATATCGTTAATTTAAGTATTATTTATGTCAATCTAACTTAATGCGGTTTTTTACATCCTATAATTGATGTTATGAGCGGTTTAACAATTAACTATTAACCATTTATCTTTAAAAAAGATTATTAAGCCCTTCTTCAGCTTAAGCACCCATTCGTCAAAAAAGAGCTGTTAATCAGCTCTTTTAACCAGAATATTTATTGGGAGTAATTGAATAATGAAATATTTCTATGTCCTGATCTATAAAACCTCTTCTTTGAGCTGCTTTAAGGGTTTGATACATATTTTCTCTTCCAACGCCATTATCGGTATGAATGTAAATTTTATCTGCTCTTAATCCCTTTTCGCAAATGTACTTGACCAAATCATATCCTGTAGGTAATAAGTTTCCATCCTTATCTTCACCTAAATCGTGATCTAGAGAAAGTATATGAACCTTATAGTTTTCAAGGTAATTTATTGCTTCTTCAATATTTCTTGCAACTGTGAATCCTTTTGGACAGTCCCTTAGATCATCCACATACAGATTTATAGTCTCGCTAATCAATAGAATTTCCTCCCACGATATTTTTATGGATATACTATGTGAATTAACTATAGTATACAATTATTCCTTCTTGAAGTGATTGTCCTTTAAATCTTTTACGGTTGAATACGATACTCAAATGCACTGAGTTGCCATTTTGGAAGCATATTTATTAGAACTTCAGCTGGTTTGTTCTATACCTCTACTATATAAAATAATATTGTATTAGTACCAACTTCTTTCATTGTTATTCATTTAGCTTTGACACTCCCATATTAACCAAATTTAAAAACACCATTTTCATGAGGATGGTAAATCCAATTTTCAAAAGTAAATAATATCCAGAGAGTGTGATAAAATATAACAATAACGCTGTACAAAGTAACTTACTTTTATTGGAGGTTAATAATATGGAAAATAAGAAACAAAGTGGAGAGAGTAAGATGCCTCCCAAAGCTAAGCGAACAGCTAGTAAAGAAGAGATTAAACAAAGATTTGAAAAAGCAGTTAGAACACACGGCAAGACCATAGAGAGACTTAGCAAGAACTAGAATATTCCTAATAGACGATCTGGTAATATAAAGCTTCTTTCTTACACTTTCATAAATAAAACACTTAGCATCTTTAATCAGAAACTACGTGTTCTCCATAATCTTATTTATGTCTTTCCGCTACCACTTCCTTAAATTTCTGCTCCGCTTCTTCATAAAAAGACCTTAATAGTCTGCGATCTTCGATTATCTGGTCACGCTTCCCCAGCAATTCATTTCGTTGTTCATTGAAATAACAATCTGAACAATCTTTAGAACAGAATCGGCGTACCCTAACATTAGAATCATACCTAGTAACTGGCACCGTCCAAAATTCATCTGCTTCATTGCTGGACACTTTCTCTTCACACTGATAACACTTGAAACTCCATGGCTTATTTGTGTTTTTCCTAAAATATTTCTTACGATACCCTTCGTCTAACTTTTGTAATTCTAAATTAACCTTTACTAATTCCTGCATTAGCCTATAATCTAGATCCATCTAATCACGCTCCCTATATTGTTTTCTGACTATTTATATACTACCTATTCGAAAAAACTATTAATAGTATATTTTTATTATATAACAAACAATACTTATAGTATATGGCAATATATCGTTTTCTCCCCAATCCTAAAGGGTGAGGTGATTAAATAATGGACTTAGTAAAAATAGTGGGTGAAAGAATCCGCTTCTATCGTAAAGAACGTGGTTTAAGCCAAGAAGAACTGGCTTTTCGTGCTTCATTGCATAACACATATATTGGCCAACTTGAACGTGGAGAAAAGAATGCTACCATTGAAAGCCTTGCAAAAGTCTGTGCAGCATTGGATATTACATTAGCTGTTCTCTTTGAGGATGAAGCTAGTCAGCCCAAAGTACTTAGCTTCGAATTAGAGCAAATTATAGGTATATTAAAAGGAAGGTCAAGAAAGGATCAACGAGCTATTTTGACGTTTATTGAATCTTTGATAGCATGGAAGGATAACGAGTAATTGCTACCAGGGGGAGGCTCTCTTGTTGAGTGTTGGTGTGTTTACAATTTACTAAAACGCAACACACCTCTAGGCTTTTGAGAACAGAGAGAACGACACTAGGATATATACAATAAAAATCTATTGAATTTGACATATAACATATGAAATTAACCTTAGTAGTTTATTGGTAAATTTAATTTTACATAAATTCGTTGTAGCTGCTTCTTCCCTGCCAATCATCTTGTGTTTATATGAAAGTGAATCTAATCATTTTCTTATAGATGTAGATTTACTTCATTTAATGTAGTACTTTCCTCTTCCTTCCCTATTTAGCAAAGCAAAATAGGATTAACAGGTAGATAATATATTTTTGTATATAACTGTATTTAATAGTAGCCATTTGAGAGCTACAACTAGTCTATAAAATAGACGTTCAAAATATTATTAAAGCCCTAATAGTCTATTTGATAGATTATCAAGGCTAAAATATAGCTCCTTATTTTAGGAAGTTACTTTATTATTTTAAAAATTTCATCTTTCACAGTATCAAATGTCTTTTCTATTTCATCACTATAGTTAGAATATGGTTTTCCACCAAAGATTTTATTTTTTAATTCATTAATAGCATTAATAGAATTAGCATAATATTTTTCTTCTTTTACAAAAATCATAGTAGCATTTATTACGACTTTTTTATCAGTTATAAATATTTCTCCTGTATCCTCAATTAACATTTCTGACATACTATCAATCATTTTTTTACGAAAAAAATGAACCCATTCACTTAAAATAATATAGGGATTTTCTGAGGCACCATTAATTATATAGATATTACGTCCATCAAAATCAACTACCTTCCTAATAAAGCCTTTTTTTGTTAGTGAGCTTATTGCTTTTTTTACAGTACTTAATCCAAGAGTTGTATTAACTCTTATATGTGACTCCGTTACTTTACAATAGCCATCTGAGTAAGCTTTGGTAGTACTTGCCCAAGAAATTAATTCATAAAGCACCTCCTTTTCAGTAGATGTAAGAAAGTGGCATCTCCTTATTACTTCAGGTACTATAGTAAATGTGCCACTATGTTCATTAGGAAAGAAGATTTTCTCACCTTGTTCCCCATACACCTTTTCTTCTATAGACTTAAACGGTCTATTGATTAAAATATCTAGAAATTGTTTCATTATTTTATTCACCCTTCTTTGATTTTATTGTTCCATTGATCTGGACATATTCTATATACGCTTTATGTGATAATGAGTTAAGGCAATTCGTAAAAAAAATAGCATTTGTCCAGCACTTCTCCGGTGGACTCAAGATTCCAGGAGTAAGGCATAATTAATGTAATTGTTTTTACTTAGTTCCATCCCTTTCACCTTACATGTTGAAATCCGCACCACTTTTCACGAAAAATTTTCCGTAGGTATTACTTAACTCCCACTCAATACCACTTCAATAGTTAAATCCCTAGACACCGGGGTGGGTATTATAATATTCCTAATAAACCCTTGATTTTTATTCGTGGTGTGCGTAATACAAGATTGACAAACTATAACGTATTAATGTGAGTTTAAAGGTTATAGTTTTTACAACAGCCTGTTGTTTATTTGCTGCTCTAGTCTGTGACTTTTATAAACCTTCCTACTTCCTTCGCTCCTCTTATACGCTCCCTGTTTAACAGAGTTTAATTTTTTATTTTTTATTTAATTTCTCACATAAACATAGGTCTCCAAAAACAAAGAGAAAGTAGCTATTAACAATAGAACTTGTTAATAGCTACTTTTATAAAGTTGTTTTCATTTTTTATTAGTAAGTAATTTCTATATACATACTAGTTTGAGTGCTTTTAATGCAAAACTGGGAGGGTACAGTAAAAATTTTAAAACAACACTCGCCTTTGATTTCATCTTGGGACTATATAAAAGAAAAGGTTGATTTATTGTAAAATAGTAAAACTATCGGTGTGTTTTAGTAAAAAGCACGACGTTAAAACACCTTGGATTAGAAGATATATTTCCTAGCTCATCTTATGTGAATTGTTATTTTCCTATGTCTTATATTAATTTCTCTCTTTCCTCTTAACTCCTCTCCTCCTTCCTCGTATAAATCAACAGAAGCAATAAAACATTGCGGGGATTAAAATGAAGAGGAGCAATTACAATGAATGCAGAGATAATGAATACAAAAATAGAAGAAGTGGTTATGAAGGCAGTTCAGAAGGCTTTATTAGCCACTCAACATCAGTTTATGGATAGTGGGTGGCTATCCTTACAAGACGGGGCCAAGTACGCTGGTGTCTCCTACAACACATTTATCAAGTTCCGTAGAAGGGGTTTACAAGTATGTGAAATAGAAGGTATAAAGCGTGTATCACGTAAAGAGATTGATCGTTTTTTAGAAGATCATAGCTATTAATAATAATTTATGAGGATTTTCCTTTAGGTTCGATTATAATATCACTAGAGGTAAATCCTCTCTTTAATCATTTGCCCCCGCAACTGATTCAGGAGGAATTATCATGGTAAAGAAAAAAGTATCACCAATCAAAAGCTATAAGCTAAAAAGTGGTGAGACACGATACGAGTTTCCAGCTTATTTAGGTGTTGATCCTTTAACCGGTAAACAAAAGCGTACATTGAAACGTGGCTTTAAAACACGTAAGGAAGCAGAATTAGCATTAGCTCGTATTAAATTAGAAGTTGCAAATGGTACGTACCAAAAAGAACGTGCTGAAACGTACCAAGAAGTTTACGATCTATGGGTAAAGCAATATGAGAAGACTGTGGAAGAAAGCACTTATGTAAAAACAATGGGGGTCTTTAAAAATCACATCTTGCCTGCGATGAGTGCTTATAAAATTGAAAAGATACATGTCGATATATGTCAGAGGCATGTGGATGAATAGGCGTCGAAATTAAAGAAGTTCCGCATGGTAAAAGCCTATGCTGCTAAGGTTCTGGACTTTGCGATTAAACGTGGCTATATCCAAACAAATCCCTTTGCACATGTAGATATGCGTACTAACCATTCTAAAAAGGCTATAGGAGCAGATGAGGATAAAGCCGAGAACTTCTACTCACGTGATCAGCTTAAAGAGTTCCTGTTATGCTTAGAACGGGAAAGTAATTATAAAGCGTATGTTTTATTCCGCTTACTAGCTTTCAGTGGAATGCGTAAAGGTGAAGCATTGGCTCTTACATGGAATGACTTAAACTTCAAATCAAACGAACTGCGTATCAACAAAGCCCTTTCACGAGGCAAAGATAGCAGACTATATTTAAAATCTACTAAAACAGGTGATTCCCGTACAATTAAAATGGACGATAAGACAATGGCAATCTTAAAAGATTGGAAGAAAAAGCAGAAACAAGATTATCTCATTCTAGGATTTAATACAATGCAACCTAAACAGCTTGTATTTAGTAATACACAGAATGAATACTTGCAGCCTCCAAAAACCACTAGGTGGATAACGCACATACAGAAAAAATATAAGCTAGGCGAAATTACAACACATGGTTTACGTCATACACATTGTTCTTTATTATTTGAAGCCGGTGCTAGTTTGAAGGAAGTGCAAGACCGTTTAGGTCATAGTGATGTAAAAACGACGATGAACATTTATGCACACGTTACAAAGAAAGCAAAAGAAGAAGCAATAATGAAGTTCTCTAGCTACATTGAAATCTAGTAGGTGACTACGCTTTGACTACGTTTTTGACTACGTTCGATTGATACTCAATTGAAACTAGATGATATAGTCAAAAAGAAAAAACCCTTGAATATCAAGGGTTTTGACATGTGACATAAACCATATAATTTCCTAAGAATAAACCATAAAGTTCCCACGCTTAGAGCCACATGACTTTAAAGAATTTTTAAGAAGAATATATTATAAAATATCTTAATTAAAAATCAAAAATAAGGAAATAACTATAAAGCTCTCTACTTTAGGAAAACTTATGCTTTATTTTTATACTTTAGGAAATTATATAATTTATTTATTTTTCTTGAAATTATGATACAAATATGAAACAGCGAAAAATCAAATCACATTTTAAATTAGACTTCCCTCTAATTCTGTAACCACATAAAAATGAGCTAGGATATTTTCTCCTGGCTCATTTTACTTTAATATTATTTTTGACTAACGCACCCGTTAATATAAGGTTAGCCAGATTTTTCTGGTTGACCTTTAGTTAAAGTGAAACATTTCACTAACTTGTTCGACTAATTAAAGTAACTTGAATTTAAAAATCCCGATAATCCTAAAAATAAGTTAATTACCAAACTGTCCTTCCCTTTCTACTTCCCCTAATTTCTTTCCAACTTTAACTTGCTTATTTAAATATAGATACCCAACCAATGATGTAATACAGATTACACTACCAATTACAAAATATAATGTCCGAATACTTAAGAACTGAACGGTTACTGTAGCAAATAATATACCTAATGGTAACATTGTTCGCATTATCAATAAGCGAACCGAAGTCACTTTTCCCATTAAATGATTTGGAATTGAACTTTGGATGAGTGTAATGTTGTAAATATTAAAAATAGCAATAGCCATACCTGCCATGCATTCTGTCAAGACAGCAATAAAATACCACGGTGTAATACCTAAAGAAATATATGTACATCCTCCAATGAATAACGCAGTAAAAAGAATGCCTATACCCTTAATCTTTAATAGCTTGGAATTAAGTAAGGCTCCTATTGTGTAACCAATTGGAAAAGCAGACATAAACAATCCATAAGCCGAATAAGGTTGGTTTAATATTGTAGTTATATAAGGTAAAGTTGTCACGATTGTTACGCCTACACCGAATTGGACAAAGCCGAAAAATATACCCAGCCATACAATTAACTTATGTTTGAAATAGGATTGAAGTCCTTCTTTAAACTCTACAATCCACGGTTTTCTAACAGCCATTTTTATATAATTTTCATTTATTTTTAACAAAGTAACAGCACTTAGTGCAAATGCGATTGATATAATAACTAGTATCCACTCTATCTCTAAGACATCTACTAGGACACCTGATAAAAGCGGTCCCATAACCGCCATGACTTGTCGAACGGACTCTAATGATGCATTTGCTTGTGATAGTTTTTCTTTTTCAATGATCGTTGGTAAAATGGCTTGATTTGCCGGTGTGAAAATCGGCATAACTATTCCAACAATAATTTGAACGATATAAATAAAAGTTATCGTAAAGTTATCTTGAAAAAGAAATAAGACCAAAACAGAAGCGAGCAACATTCGGATTAACTGACAACTAATCATTATCCATTTACGACTCCAACGATCAATATATGGTCCAATAAATAACTGCATAAAAAAAGATGGTATGTAGTAAATCAGCCATACCAACCCTAAAGCAGTGGGTGAGCCTGTTAACTCGTAAATTAAAATTGAATTACATGCAGTAAATAGAGCACCGCCTAATTCCGAAGTTGCACTACTCAGCCAAATAGAACGAAAGCTAGGATTGTTAATCAATAGTAAGTCACCTTCCTTTTTATCCTCTTTTTCAATTACTTTCTTAAATATAGGTTTAGTTCTTCATATAAAAATGCGACCGCATTCCTTTTAAGTGAATACTTAGATTCAATGATTTCCACTAATTTAGCTGATCTCAGAATTTTGAGGTGATGATGAATTGTAGATTTACCAATGTTTAATTGAGTAGTAATGTCTTGTAAAGTACGGTCGTTTTCGTACAGTAATTTAACAATCCTCATTCGTACTTCATCTCCTAATGCCTTATGTTTAAGTACTAAAAAGTCATTTGGTGTATATCGATTATTTGGTGTAATACTTTCATTCGCTACGGGATAATAAAATACTTTAGTGCCTTCAATATCTGACTCTATATTCCAAGGCCGATATATATATTGGGGTATTAAAAGAACATTGTTAACACTTGGTTCTGGCATATAAACAATTCCTCCAGTTGCCCATTCAACCAGTCTTTCAGAAGTCATTTTGTCGGACATTTGCTTTTTCATATCATAGTCAGTTTGTAGTATTGTATTAAGTCCTTCGAGATCTTTATTAATAACAGCTTCGTACCAACCTTTCATCACTACTATAAGGTGTTCTTTTAGAAAGCTGACATCTGTTGTACTAATGAATTCAATGTATCGTGGAAAAAAGGGATTGTTGCTTGTTAAGTATTTCATTTCCTCAATAGCCGCTGCCTCGCCTAATGCTGCTTTATTTCTTATGAGTTGAAATTTCATGCCAACAAAGGGTAAACAAATAAATTTAAAATCTGTATCTGAAATATCCTTTATGTAGGAAGTAAACTCCAATAAATCATTAAATCTTTTCTTATGTAACAATTGAAGTAGGGCCTTCCAAGTATTGTTGCTTTCAACAAAGTTCAAATGCTCTAATAGTTCTATTGATAAGGATTTTTTCAGGTCTTCCCAATAATCCTCTGGGTTTTCTAAAGTTTTAATAAATGGGGTATTGGTTATTGCAGCTATCCCCAAAGCACACTCCCATAAAACTGAGTATTCTAGCTGAATTTGATAGGATTCTCTTTTCTTACTTGTAAGATTTAAAACATCCACTTTAACACCTCTTTAATATAATTTATATTTTCTTAATATTCATTCTATATTAATAGAATGCAAAATTCAACATATATAGAATTAAAATTCCTATTAAATTTAAAATACCCCATTCGTATTGAATGGGGTATTTAGCGTATGTATGTAAATTTCTTATTGTTCCATCAAGTTACTGATAGGTAAACATTCAAATTATCTCAGGCTTCTCCGCTACTTCAATAGGAATCTTCTAGTTTACCAATATTCTTTTAAAAAAGCCGCTGATTAGTGGTTATTCCTATTGAATTTATTCCAGAAGAAACCTTTTAAATCTCTCATTTTCTTACTTATTTGCTTTTTTTCACTACACCTAATTCTTCCAATAGATCACTAAGTATTTCTCTATGGGAATTCTTCCAAAAAAACTTGGGTTTTTTTAACTCTTCTTCTATATTAGATGAGGAGGGAGTAATACCATCATTCATTAACTTTATAATGATACTTCTAAGGTCATCTTTCATTTTTATATTTTTTTCATTTATGTACTCTTTATATTTATTTACTATTATTTCAGTTTCATGGGGAAGTTTTTTACGTAATGTTTCAGTTTTTTTATACCCTAATATTTTTGTAATTTGAGATAAAGAAAGGGGTGGATTATTTTTATCTTCATTTTTAATAATTACTCTCCTCAGTTCTTCCTTCAGTTCATTAATTTCATATTTTTTTTGATTCTTATATAAATTATTTTGGTAAATATACTGAGGTAGTCTTCTTATTTTTTCTCCCATAATATATTCTTCGTGAGAAAAAAATTTGTTTAAAGAAATTGAAGTAACATAACCTAATTTTAATACCGAATATAATGAAGCCTTTCTTTGTCCATTTTTCCAATAACTATATAATCTTCTTGGAATATTAGAAACTTTAAAGATATCATTTTTCTTAATTCCATAGTTATTAGCTATTAAGTTGATAATATATTCGATATTCTCACCATAATTTATCCATTTCTTATTATTATATACTCTTTCTTGCTGATTAAGTATAAGTAGTTCTTTTATATTTTCAATGATCCATTTTTGCCAAACTATATAATCTTGTGGCAATTCTTCATATTTTCTACAATCTGTTAAACCTAAGTAAGTATCACATATATAACAGTGCCCTGTTCTTCCACTCCTTGTCATATGATATTGTATATTATTACAGGAAGGACAACTATTAACTAACTTACATCTATGTTCGAAACAAACTTCCACTACCTCAAAACTCCATAATAGTTTTTCATAGATTGGACTTTTGTTATTTCTACAATCTTGAAAACAAAGAGGACACCAATATTTAGTTGATCGAACTTCATAATCTGATAAAAAAGAGTTAAAGTTTATTAAAGTAAGATTTTCCAAATTCTTTATGGTAGTTAAATTTGTTAAAGCATACACGAGTTCATTTGAATTATAATGGAAATTGTTAAAAGCAGATGACTTATTTGCTTTGATTCCATCTCTAGGAAAATTTTCCTTTTCTAAAAATGGATAAATAATTTTAGTAAATAAAACCCCTAACGTTATATTATGAGCTGAACTTAACCTAGTAACATAGCTTGTAAGACTTTCTATATTAAACGTACCAACTCCAATTGGATTCATGCTATAAAGTAAACTGCTTTTAGGGAGATTGTTTAAAATATTTTCCAAATCGATACCTCCATAGTATAAATGTTAGTTTAGTAGCACATTAATAAAAATACCATTTTTTCATTTCTATTTTTTTTCAAATAATTTTAAATGAAAACTATTTTAAACCAACATCATCTCTTGTAGGGTTTCTTTTTCCCGGAGTAGAAACTTTTTTTATTATTTTTTCTTTTACATCATCTTGTTTTGTTCCAAGGAGGGCCCTAAGTTTATCTTTATCACTATCACTTTCTTTAAAGACTAATTCTCCACTTATTGCTTCGTTTGCCAAGGTTAAAAGTTTTTTCGTTTTTAACGCGTTCTTTTTTAAATTGGTATAGGTAATAGTTGGTTCATCATTTTCGATAGCCCCTGCTAGGCATCTCCTCAACCAGTCTTTTAATATTCCTGCACATCCTAGAGAATTCTCATATAAATATTCTGAGTATGCTATTAAATTAGGTTCTTCTTGGACAGGTAGTAGTCTTTGAAATGTCAACAGAATAGAATGAAAATTCTTTTTATCTACTCGTATTGTATAGTCATATCTTGGAAAGTGAATTTCTTTTACCCTTCTTGACAATTGTCCATCTAAATTAAATACTGTATTTAAATCATATGTTCCAAACAAAACAATTTTTGTATTACTCATGTTTGCTAATGATTTTATTGAATTAAATTGTCTTTGATTTTTCTCGCCATCTCCTCTTTTGTCTGAATTAATTTTAAAAAAATGTTGCGCTTCATCAATAAGAAGTGCCTTTGTTTTTCTATAATAAAAAGCATTTTCTATTGTTCTACGTAACACCGCTGCAGTCCCTGAATTATTAGACTTTAGGGTGTATTCCTTATTCTTCAAATTATTAACATCAATCTTATAATCAATTAAAGGTTCATTTAATGAAGTGAGTACACGATAATAAAAATCTTTCCAATTAAACTTCCCTAAGTCTGGATTTGGGAGTTCTATTCCGGTAATAGGTATAATACTTTTATCAACTTCAATCTCTTCAACCATATCAGTTACAATAGATTGAGCAGTTGCATAAAACAATCTTGATTTTCCTACACCAGATGGTCCAACCACCATTATAATATTATGATAACCATTATAGATTTCATTTTTTAATTCGATTAATACCTGTTTCATTTTTGGATGGCTAACAGTAAAATCATCAAAAAACTTTTCACGTTCTTCTTTAGATTTTGTTAGTAGCTCTTCACTAAATAATCTTTGTTTATTGATCACTACACCAACTCCCCAAAAATCTCAAGTTCATCGTCTTCATCTTTTGCATCTTCTTTTACAAGATCTACATTTTGTTTTGGAACCTGTATATTTTCTAAAACATTTAGATCCTTTTCTAAAGGTTTATACTTTTCTATAGCAAGTATTTCTTCTATTCCTTCTGATTCGAGAATATAACTAGCTATCATTCTTGCTGTTATCGTATTATTTCGAGAATATAATTTTCTCTTTTGCCTAACCTCTTCTGCAATCAATTTTATTTGTTTCTCTGTCTTTCCATTTAAATATTTATATTGTTCAGATAGGCATTTTACCCATTGATTATCTATAAATGCATAAGCTATCCCAATATTAAATGGATCATATTTAACTTCTAAGTTAGTAGCTTCAATTTTAGGATTCCTAAATTCTTCACACCAATAATATGAATAGCTTAGTTTAATACCTTGACCAGGATGGACCTTTCTTGTTTTCCCTTTGGGAGATGGTAAAGTCATTAATATAAAGTTTTCATCGTAAGGAATGTAAGTATTTGAGCGATTACCTGACACAGCTATAGATTCCACAAATGCTTCTTTTGGAGTTTGATTAAGAGATGGATTTTCCTTATTGTCATATATATTACTAAACCATGTATCAAGTCGTTCATTCAAAGTCTCAAGTCTCCACACTGCATGATTTTTTGGATTTCCACTTTTAGTTACTTGCCTTACATTTTTAGTGATTTGAGTATTTCCTCTTAAATTGTGAATAAATAACTCATTTGTAATTCCAAATAACCGCTCAATAACATGACCGTATCGTGCCTTTGCTGCAGGTCTTTGTTTTTTATGAACACTGTATAACGCTAGCAATGATTCAAAATATACACTACTGAATTCCTTTCCTCCATCGACCACTATATAATTTGGTAAACGATTAGTTCTTTTCACACATTCTCTAATCACCATCATACAAGACCGGTAAGACGGTTCTTCAAAGGTTAAATAATATGCAAGAATTCGTCTAGAGTAAGCATCAATCATTAGTGTAAGCCATGGTCGCTTAGAAACCTTTCCATTAATATTTAGCTCAATATCTAGCTCAGTGTGATCAATATGTGCTATCTCAAAAATTCGTTCCCCATGTCTTGGAGTAGTAAATTCAAGTTCAATATAAAACTCTTCATATTTATAAGATGCCCTACTACCTTTCCTAGCTTTTTCAATATCATATAATGCTCGATTATTTATTGTTTCACAAAAGGTGGCATATGATGGTACATACAAATTAGATTCCTCGCACTTTACAAGTAATTCGCGATAAACTTGTTTGGCAGATTTAGATTTTATTGTTTCATAACTTTCAGATATCATCTTATACATCAATTCTATAGTCTCAGCAGGTAACTTCGCATTTCTATTCCCTCTTTTTTTAGTTTGAGGTAGTAGACCTACATACCCATTGCCATAAAGTTCTTCTGCATCTTTATACTTTTTCACCCAGTTGCGGAGTGTTCTGTCTGTTACATCTATAAATTCTATTTTTTCCCCGTTTAAATACTTAACAACAATCTCATACTTTTTGTTTGCTTCTATTAAATCAGTTTCATTCGCCTGCAAAATCATCTTTTTTAGTTCGATACTTTCCTTATTTTCATCCTTATCAGCCCCAAGAATATACCCGTCTAATATATACGATTCAAATAAATTAATAGGTAACTCAATATTTTTATTTTCATCCCTTGAATATAAAAAGACTATTTTACTTTCGTGATCATAATTAAGAATTGTCCAAACTGTATTCCCCCAAACGATATGATTTCCGCTATTCAACTCTATTGTATTAGTATTTCTCTTCCTTCTAGTTGAATTCTCAACTAAAGAAAAAAGTTTATATTGTTCTATATTTAAATAAACTTTTACATTTTCTAAATCAGTTATTAATTCATTATATAAATCAATATATATAATTTCTTTAACTATTAGTGCATATATATCATCAGCATTAAACTGAGTTTCATCACTTAGTAATAATTCTTTTAAAGTTATTCCAGGAGCTTCTTGAATAGATTCCTTTATTCTTTTAATTTTTGTTTCATTTAACACATAATCTTTAACAAAATAGTCCTCTAGAAATTCAAGATTACGTTGAAGATTCCAATTTATTTCTGAAGATGAGTGAATAAGAAAGTCTAGATTATATTCAGCTGCGAAATCTTTTCCAGGAGTAAATATCCATTGCTCATTCTCCCTAAGGTATCTATCTGGATTACTCTGAGATTTTTTAATAAGCTCTTCTTCCGTTTTGCACTCAACCCAATATGCCCTTTCTTTTTCAATCACAAAAAAATCTGGTGTATTCAAATAAGCCATTTTTTTGTTGTTCTTATTACTTTGATAGTAGGTAAGTTTTATTTGTGGTGGCTGATCATAATATTCTAAAACATTATCGTTATATTCCAACATGTAAATAGTAGGTAATTCCACCTTATGACTTTCAAATTGAATAGTAACTCCCATTTTTTTACTACTATACCGACCACTCACGTTATGTTTACCTCCGCCAACTCTCCTTGCTGGCGGTGACTGTCTTACACGTTGTATTTCATTCTTAGCATCGTCTGTTAAGTTGAGTTTAATTGCCCAATCTTCAAACTCACTATTACTCATCATTACTACTCCTCCCCTTTCTCCTGTAAAAATTTTCTTGAGCCAATAGGTCTTTCCAATATTCTTGGAGGATTCTCTCCTTGAGCAGCCCCTTTTTATTAGATTTATTCTGAATTTTCTCACTACTAGGATATATACCCTCATTTACTAAGTAATAAAAGGCTTTTTCAATTTCTTTTTTTAATTCTTCTATTCTCTGTTTTGATTTTTGATTGATATACTCTTTATATCTTTTTGAAATTTGTTTACAATAATCCGGAAAATTGCTATATAAGATTCGTTTATCGTGTTCTATTATTCTAGCAGTAGAAGCCATTGAAATTGGAGGCTCATATATCAGTGCTTCCTTCAGCCTACTTTCAATAGAAGTAAGGTCCAGTTTTCTTCTAATAGCTTTGTCTTTATTAATATTCTTTTTTTCAATCTGATGGTTTAAATCTATATTTTCCCAACTTTTTGTGAGGAAATCGAAAATTGTAGTCTCTAATTTATAACAGATAATTAGTAATCCATCTAAGGTAGGGATATTTTCGGATTTAGCCCAGGCTCTTAAAGTACTTTTAGGAATACTTAAGAATTTAGCAAAACTATTTATATTGTCTGAAAAAAGATTGTTATTGATATCATTTAACTGGTTACTAATATTTTCTTGAGTGAATATCTCACTAGGTTTTAATCCTATTAAGCTTTCTATATTTCGATATACAAATGAATGCCATTGCCATTCCTGCTGGTTAATCTCTTTTCTAAGTTGATCCTGTATTAGCAAGTTAAAACAGTTGGGACAATGACCTGGGATCATTTTTCTACGCAGTATATCAATTTTCTTGGTGCATGATGTGCATTTTTCAATAAGATAACACTTATGCTCAATACAAATCTTTATAGGTTTTAAATACCAAATTAATGGATAGTAAATAATCTTGTGTTCAACGTTCCATTTCTTTATACATTCTGGACACCACGAGAAAGTTTCTTTTAGTAAATTTCTTAATGGAACTAAATCTTTTAATTTTAATAGAGTTAGGTTTAATAGATCTCTTCTGGTTGTTAACCTTTCCAAAACACAAACCAATTCAATTGAGTTATTCGTGTATCCATTTATTGTTTTAGCACCTTCATAAAAACTGTTACCACCGTATATAGAGCTTCTTGCCAAATAATCTTTATGCATTTCAGGAACCACTAACTTATTTACCAAGTGGCCTACTTGGATGTTATGTTCATATGAAATCCTGATTAAGTAACTACTCAGACTTTCTACTAAACCTGTTTCAATTCCAATAGGATCAATGTTATATAAGATACTTCTATGGATTTGGTTCAGTCGTTATCACCTCGAATAGTAGTTTCATCTCAAGAATTTTCTTGAAAGATTACTATTATTATTGGCAATTTTATTATTGATTTATTCATTTTCCCCTAAATTTTTTTACTAAAAGTACTGCCTTGTCGAGTTGACATCAACATTCCAATTTCACAAAATAAAAAGAAGTCAATTTGAATGTTCCAAAATGACTTCTTTTTTTTTATAATAAAGACTTCTATAATAAATAAGTTTATGAATTTAAGTGGTAGAATAATAGAAAACAAAAACCACGAGTAATAATATATAAAAATTTCGGTTACATACGAGTCAGCAGCAAAGAACAAAATAAGGAAGTCAATAAATTCCTTGAAAAATTAGGACTTGATGAGAGAGATATTTTTCTTGTGGTGCAATTCTTGAAACGGAAACAGCTTTTTCCTCAAAAGGATATTGCTGAGCATCAGTTATCGAAAAAACTTCAGAGACAGTACTACAAACAACTACAAACAACTGCAAACAACTGGCTTAAGATCGAAAGTAATCGAAATAAGCCAATAAAAAATACATTGACTTATATCGGCCTACGGAAGGAAGGTCTCTTAACAGAAATTTTTTCCACGTCCACTGAGGGTATAAAAGGAAATTTAAAAGTGTTTATTGCTAAAATTGGCGAGGACTATCAACGTCATCCTGTTATTTATATTGTTGGATACGCAAATACTTTCCTCTTCCAAGATAAAAATAAACTTGATACAAAGATTAAAGCACTCGAAGAAGAAACAGCAAGACTATTATATAATAGAAGAAAATTAGATAAATTTATATTTTTTCTTTCTTTCTTTCTTCTATTGAAGAATCTTTAACGATTCATTAGTTTTAAGAAATTTATGTTAATAGCGCTCGTAATCACTTTCCAACTCTCTTCGTGCTTCCAGTTCCATTTCTGCCAAAATTTCATTTTGATGAGAAAGCATACTATCTACAGCATCTAAGAATGTAAATAATTCATAAAAGCATAGCGAAACATTGGTTACATCAAATCTTACCTTTTTGTCAAAGTGGAATTTCAAAAATTTATTAATTGGATATCTAAATTTGTCGGAAGTAATATCTAAATTGTGTAGTTGTTTAATATAGAGCTCGACATCATTAATAGTTGAACTGTCATCGGGAACATCAGAACTTATAATTATATAATTTTTTATTACATTCCAAAGTCCTTCTATACTATGCTTTTTATTTTTCATTTTATTTGCTGCTGTTTGATTATCGAATTGACAGTCTTCGACTAAAATACGTTTTAAAGCCAATTCTATTCCATTTCTATACATATAACACATTGGTAAGAACAGGTAGACTTTTTGATCATCTTTAATTAATTCATATAAATATTTACCACTTTCCATATATCCCTGAATATAAGGGTAATAATTATTATTATTGAAACCTTTCCAAATCACAGCTTGCTCAAGATAGCTTCCACTAGACATTAAAAATTCGGGTTTGAACTTGATTAAGTCCTTATGATCGATTTCATCCGCCTTATTTGAAATCATAGTTAACAATTTATAAGCAGTATTCATATTAGTACCTAAAACCCTCAAGTTGATATGGGTTTGCTTTTGAAAAAATGCTTTCATTTTTATACTGAATGGGTATCTAAACATATCAGACTGCTCATCACATTCAGATATATTAGTCAAAAAAGTTTTCAACCATTCCCTTTCCCTTTCCTTCAAGCTAAGATCATCTGCTGGTACCAATAAACTTATTTCATCATATGCATATTTTAGATTGTGTCTAACCCTTCCTATAAACTCCACTCTATCATTCTTTATAGTTATATATTTAAAGGCTATAGATTTTAAGATAAGCTCCAAGCTTTGTCTGTATAAATAAGTTAGGCCGAAGAGCCAAAAATCTTTTTTAGTATTTTCATTTGTTTCTAAGACATGGTTCACTAATAAATTTGCCGCTGATATAAAATTTTCAGAGTAAACGTAAAACTCTCGTTCAATATCACCCGTATTTTTTATTTCTAATAAAGGAATGCTCTCTTTATCCACAAATTTAAAGTTCCCCTTTTTTCTTGGCCAATACATCCTACTCCTCCTCCTTTCTTAATTGTTCATTTTAATCTCACCGATTGCAATTTCATATAAAAAGTAATCGGTATATCTAAATTTAAATACGATTTAATTTCTGTATACTTTTCATTTAATTTTAAAAAAATTCGTTAAAAGTACTCTAACTAATTAATCTAGAATGTTCTTCCTATAATTCTGAATGTCATTTAATAGCTCATTTATATTCTGATATCTATCTTCTAGATCATCAAGACATTTTAATATCATATCAGAATATTCCCCCTTCAATCTTGGGATTGATAATAGCTGATCTTTAATTCTACTTCCTGCTGGCGGTCTTCCAGTTAACACAGTAAACCATACAGCTCCTAAAGAATAAATATCCGATCGTGGGTCTAAAAGACTTGGATTCTCTAATAGTTCTGGCGCTGTGTAATGCCCACCTACAATATTTTCTCCAGACCTAGTTATTCTAGAAACTAATTCTTTTTCTAAAAAAACGCCTAAACCAAAGTCAATAAGTCTAAATTGATTAGGGCGTGCGACCATAATGTTACTTGGTCTTATATCTCTGTGAACAATTCCTACTTCGTTATGTGCATAGTTTAAAGCCTCACTTACTTCTTCAATTAATACAAGAGCTTTTTCTGGGGTCAGATTACTATGGTCTTTCAACACTTTGTTCAAGTCTTTACCTTCAAAATGTTCCATTTTAATAAATGGAATTTTCCCTGTTAATCCTACATCATAAACTTTAATAATATTTGGATGATGTAATTTAAATAAGATTCGTGCCTCTCTAAAAAATCTCTCTAGATTTCCTTCACCTCCATTCGCAAACGCAGGATTTAGCACTTTTATAGCAAAACTCATTTTTATTAACTCGTTTTCTACCTTATAAACTTGTCCGAATCCACCTTCACCTATTAATTGATTACGTTCATACTGTGGAATCAAAAGAAAGTTTGACTCTTCTAATCTATCTACCATTGCATTAAATACTTTTGCTAAATACGTACGTCTTTCAGCATAAGAACTATATTCTTCTTTTATAAATCCCCAAAATTCTAATTTACTCCGATATTTCTTTACAAACTCAGGAACTAAATCGTTTATATTTGGGATACCTATTAAAATTTTTCGAATTCGTGCATACTCAGAATCTGAAATATTTGATGAACCACCAGTAGCATAAATAATTAACTCACTCTTAAAATATTCTATTAGCTCAAGCACATCATCTTCTTTTGGAATTTCTATACTCTCCATTTTTTTCCTCCTAGACAATCTGGCTCTTAGCTCTCTTCAAATTATTATCTACCTAATTTTTTTGAAATGTCACTAAAGTAAGCATCATTTCCTCCTTAAAATATTATCTCTATTATACTTGATTTTTATATTACACTTTTCGATAGTTTGACTAGAATTTCAAAATGAAATCGAAGTAAAAAAAGAGAAGCTAGGGGTGCCTTCTTCTCTTTTAATTAAAATCTCATTTCTGAGTCAAAATATTCATTCATTTATTACTGTTTACTATAGTAAACTTCCTGGGAGAGTCAATTCTTAGAAAGGGGACAACTACCATGCTTAATAAAAAGAGAGTATCAGCTCTATAAAAATGGGATTGAGAGGTGCTAGGGTCTATGCTTCCACTTTCTTTGGGAATTTCCTTAAGATATTCTCAAAGAAAAGAACCCCTGTATCCAACCATATGATAGGATGCAGGGGGTTCTTCTGGAGATTTTTGTAGACCAAATTAAACAGTCCACAAGTTTTTTATACTAGTGTAACTTTTTTTGCACAGAGACCTTTTTCAGAACTACCTATTGTAAACTGAACCTTATCCCCTATTGCAAGTTTAGAAAAGTCTCCTTCAAAATCATTCCAATAGAAAAATAAATTGTTAGGTGAAAAGTTTTTAATAAAGCCATATGTAGGCATTAAACTTATAATGAATCCTTGTTCTTTAATTGTATGGTTCACAACATTGGAAGAAAATATTTTAGTAATATCTTCTCTTTGATTTAAGTCTATTTTAGCCAAAAGTGATTCGAAAGGTCGTCTAAAGTTTTTATCTTCAATAACTCTTACTTTTGAATAATATTTTTCTAAGAGTTCAATTAAATATGAGACGTCATTTTTATTCATTTCAATATATATATATGTTAAGGTTTTAATTATCTTAGAAATTGTAATAACAATCTTGGTGTCAAAATGAGCCTCGTCTATTCTTTCAAGTATATTTATTGATTTTTTTATTAGAGATTCAGCTAACTCCCCGTTTTCGTTTCTTGTCATATCAGCCCATCTTTTTAAATTATCAGACGCTTGATCAACTAATTCCTTTTTGGTTCTAATATCTAAGTTTTCTAGATTTTCAAGTACTTCGTTAAATACTTTTTCAGCTTCTGAGTACTCACCCAACTGTTTTAATATTCTACCTTTGTGCATTTTTATTCTATTATTTTTAGGATCTAACTTTTCTGCAAAAGTGATAGCATCATAAGCCTCATCAAAATTCTCAATTGTCATTAATTTAAAACCTGCGTAAAAGAAATATATCGGTGGATAATCTGGTTTACATTCTATAGCGGTCTGATAAGCAAGTTCGGCAGCATAATAATCGTTCTGTAAAACACTGATAAATGCTGATATTTTATATACTTCAAAGAAATCAGGGGTTGCATTTCTAGCTTTCTCGATATATTCTTCAGCACTTTCAAACTCACTTTTATTAGCAAAAGTTAATGCCTTCTTTAAATAAGAAGCGGATATCTCTTCATCAGAATGATTTATAAAGATTGACTCAATTCTATAAGGGTCATTTTCTTCATTTTGCAAATTTTCAGAAAGTCCTTTTAAAGTTCTCATCTTCTTTTGAATCGAAATAAATGATTTATTACTGGGTTTGCAGTGCTTTTTTAGATATTCTCTTGCAAAATCTGTAATAAAGAATAAAGTTCGATTTTCAACTTTTTTATTATCATTTTTCATATTAACCATATTTGTGGCAAACAGATCATTCATTGCTTTACCGTAACGTAAAGAATCTATATTAAACAAATATGTCAATTCAGCATTACTACATTCTTTATTTGAGATAAGCATTATCTCTAATATCTTCTTAGCATCTTCTGAGAGCTTATTATAAACATTAGACATACAATATTCAGTTAAATCATCTTTATGTTTTAGGATAGATTCTATGGATTCCCCTTTTAGCATATTAGCTACAAACCATTTCATAGCTAATGGATTAAAGTATAAATTTGAAGCAATTTCTGAATATCTAACTGTGGTCGTTTTTTTTTCTTACCTGATTCTTTTTCTTCAAAAGTCTGGTCCACTCCGTAGTGAGCCAATGCATCAAGTTGTAACGATAATGACTGATCTTGTGTACTGAC
Organism: Psychrobacillus sp. FSL K6-2843; assembly: GCF_038626375.1. NCBI lineage: Bacteria > Bacillati > Bacillota > Bacilli > Caryophanales > Bacillaceae > Psychrobacillus > Psychrobacillus sp. FSL K6-2843. Next base: position 3,008,005 of record NZ_CP152021.1, read on the forward strand.
ACGTGGATATCCAAATTTCAACAAGAATCCCCCCTTATTAATGCCTTAACTATACCAAAAAGGGGGTAGAGATAGATATATTGGTATTTAGATTTTGGTTATATTTTTGGTTATGTATTTAAATAGTTTTTGAGGTTTTTAGAGAAGTTCACTTACCATATCAAAAACGGTCGTTTATGGTTTTTTTTTACGTTTCAAAATTTGTATTGAAAATTGTAAGTTCTATATGTATTATATATATATTCAAAAATTTGAAGATGTATATGATACATATAGATTTCTTAAAATCAAGGATAAGTAATGGAGGCGTTAAAATGGGAGACGAAATGCAAAAATTTAAGGCTGATTTTTTTAAAGCCTTATCACATCCCTTGCGAATACATATTCTCGAATTATTGTCAGAGGGTGAAAAAAGTGTAAATGAAATCCAGAGCATTCTTAATAAGGAAGGCTCTGCTGTTTCTCAACAGTTAAGTGTACTACGTGCTAAAAATATTGTTGTCGGCACCAAAGATGGAAAACGAGTTTTATATTCTCTTCGGGATCCTATGATTATGAATTTACTGGTAATTGCACGGAAAATTTTTAACAACCATTTAATCGACACGATTTCAATGTTAGAAGAACTAAATGAAACAGAAGGTGAATCGATAGTTAAGGAGGGTTAGGTTGAAAATTGAGGTTAAGAAAGAAGATATCATCCAACATGGAATGGAAATATTTCGCTCAATAGGAGCCCATTATGTTTGTAAGGTTTGTATTAAAAGTGGAAATTCCTGTTGTTTTTCATGTCAACATTTACAAGATGGAGTTGGATGTCAAAAAAGAAATACAGCTTGTACAGCTTGGTTATGTGGGATTCAAGGTTTTTTATTTGATCAAGTAGGAGTATTAGATGAATGGAATCGTTTATGGAATGAAATCCCAGGACAAATGTTCCGCAGAGATATTACTCCAGATAAGGTATGGATTACATCGTTTATAGATACGAAGAAGTTAGATAGTCGAGCCGGAGAGCTTCTAGCGGAGGTTAACAAGAAGGTGGAGATATAGGTAAATTAGAGCGGCATTTAAGCAAAACGTATAACCAATATTAGGCTGATACTCTCTTGTAATGAGATAGAGAGCTTTTGTATAAAAGTATGAAAACTGCATTTGTAATTCAAAATTATCAAAAGAAAATATTCTTCAGAAGAAGTAAGATTCAATAAAAATAGAAAAGAAGGGTTTGGAATGAAAGAGTTATTTACGGGAAGATTTGAAGGATATTCATTTGGACATTTTCAAAAGGATCTTCTTTCTGGAATGATTGTTGGAGTTGTCGCGATTCCACTTGCTATGTCTTTTGCTATAGCCTCTGGTGTTAAACCGGAGTATGGGATTTATACAGCCTGTATTGCCGGGATACTTATTTCGCTATTTGGTGGTTCGAAGTATCAAATTGGAGGGCCTACAGGTGCTTTCGTTCCAATTCTTTTAGGAATTGTAATTACCTATGGGTATGAAAATTTACTACTTGCTGGTTTAATGGCTGGAATTATCTTATGCCTTATGGGGATTTTTAAACTAGGGTCTTTAATTAAGTTTATTCCACGTCCTGTAACAATTGGCTTTACGTCAGGTATTGCTGTCATTATCTTTACGGGACAAATTGCTAGTCTTTTAGGTCTAACAGGTATAAAAAAGCATGAGGAATTTATAGCAAACCTAAAGGAAATCTTCACTCATATCGGTACTGTCAATTTTTACAGTGTTATAACTGCTTTGATTTGCTTTTTTGTTATACTTATAACACCAAAAATTTTACCGAAAGTACCAGGTTCATTAGTAGGTGTTGTTATCTCAACTGTAATTGCAACTGTATTCTTCTCAGGGCATGTACCTACTATCGGTACAGCATATGGTACGATTCCAAATACACTTCCTCAGTTTGACATACCGGTAATCACATTAGAGCGCATAAAACAGTTAATTGGTCCTGCATTTGTTATTGCAATGTTGGGTGGTATCGAATCTCTTTTGTCCGCTGTCGTGGCAGATGGTATGACTAATAGTAAACATAACAGTAACAAAGAGCTTATTGGTCAGGGAATTGCTAATATTATTACACCGTTATTTGGAGGGATTCCTGCAACTGGAGCGATTGCTCGAACAGCAACTAATATCAAAAATGGAGCTGTATCTCCGATGTCGGGTGTTATACATGGGGGATTTGTATTATTCACGCTTCTTCTGTTAGCTCCATATGCTTCACATATTCCACTTGCTAGTATGGCTCCCATTTTAATGGTGGTAGCTTGGAATATGAGCGAACAAAAACACTTTGTTCACATACTAAAAATGAAGACAGGGGATTCTCTTGTATTACTTGTAACATTTTTACTCACTGTATTTACAAGCTTGACAACAGCTGTGGAAATCGGTCTTATTTTAGCTATTATTTTGTTTACAAAACGTATGAGTAATATGCTTGTCATATCTAAAGTGCTCCCTGATCATACAAAAAAGAATGAAAAATTGTTACCACATGTGGTAAATAAAGCTCATGATTGCCCACAAATTAGTATTTACACAATAGAAGGTCCATTATTCTTTGGGGCTGCTCAAACATTTGAACAAAATATTTTAGCGACCATTCATTATAAACCCAAAGTTTTAATTTTACGTATGGGAAAAGTTCCTTTTATTGATACGACAGGAGAGTCTTACTTTAGGAATATTGTTCAGTATTACAAAAAACAAGGTGGCATACTTCTCATTTCAGGAATTCAACCTGAGTTAAAAACAACTCTAGACAAGAATGGATTGTACGTTGAAATTGGGGAAGAAAACTTTTTTTCTCATACAGGAGATGCAATTAATTGTGCTTTAGAGCATTTGAATCCGAAAAAATGTATAGGATGTAAGCATTTCGCTTTTCATGAATGTACTCAACTTTCTCAGCAATCCCAGGAAGTAAATACAATAAAGAATAAGGCAAATGCATTAGATTTTTAAAATTTCACTTCACATACAAAGTTTTATATTAGTAGAATTTCAAGAACGGTTTAGACATCGACGTGTCTATTTCTGACTTTGACCGTGATGAATGGGCGACACCAAATATGATTATTAAGAAATTAAAAGATATGAGATAAAAATAGGTGCTTGGGAAACAGATAAGAAACGCTTCCCAAAATTAAAGTTTGTAACTACTAGTCTTATAAATTTGCAAAAAAGTAATTGAAAAATACTGCTATCTATTCAAACGAATGATAACGGGTGGAGGGAATAAAAATATGTCTAATTTACCAAATTGTCCAAAATGTAATTCAGAGTACACATACGAAGACGGAAATCTTTTTGTTTGTCCAGAATGTGCCCATGAGTGGACTTTAGACCCGGAAGCAGAAAATAGTGAAGATACTAAGGTTATCAAAGATGCAAATGGAAATGTCTTAAACGATGGTGATTCTGTAACAGTCATCAAAGATCTTAAAGTAAAAGGAACGTCATCAGTTGTAAAAATCGGTACAAAAGTGAAAGATATCCGTTTAGTTGATGGAGACCATGATATTGATTGTAAAATTGATGGTTTTGGAGCGATGAAATTAAAATCTGAATTTGTTAAAAAGGTTTAAATGTGAGTTTAATGTAACAGAACTAAGTTGATTATTGCGGATGAATAGAGCCACTTATGTGGAGTTTTGAGCCAGTAAGTGCGGATAAAAGAGCCATCAATTGCGGTGCAGGGAGCCACTATGAATAGAATAAAGAATAGCCTCTTGTATACTTAATTTGCATGCGAACTCGCATGACATTAATGTACAGGAGGTTTTTTTTATGATTAACTGTCGCAAGATTTTGGAACTTTATTTTGAAGGAGTCAGTCAAAGAACCATTAGTTCTAGTACTGGCCACTCAAGAAATACAGTTTCGGATGTCGTTCAATGCACCAAGAAGCTTGGTCTAGAGAGTTTGAACGATGAGATGACTAGTCCCTGGTTAGAATCGTTTCTCTTTCCAGAGAAGCAAGCTGTTGAGAAAGGGTACTTCCCGGTTGATTGGGAAAAAGTGCATAAGGAGTTACAAAAAAAGAACGTCACTTTGACTTTATTGCATCATGAGTATGCGACTGAAGCACGTGAAAGTGGAAAGATCCCCTATGCTTATCGGACTTTTTGTGAAAGCTATGGGAAATACGCGAAGAAGTATAAGTTAACGATGCCTATTCGAAGAAAACCAGGTCAAATCATGGAGGTGGACTGGGCTGGATCGACACTGCAGATTATAGATCGTTCAACAGGAGAATCAATTCCGGCTTATGTCTTTATCGCTACCTTGCCCTATAGTCAATACAGCTACGTTGAAGCGTTTTTAGATATGAAATCAGCTAATTGGCTTATCGCTCATATCCATGCATTTGAGTACTTTGAAGGTGTTCCAGAAACCTTGGTTCCGGACAATTTGAAAACAGGTGTTACAAAGGCGCTTCGGGGAGAACCGGTTCTGAATGAGGCTTATCGTGAACTCGCAGATTATTATCATACAGTCATTGTCCCAAGCCGTGTCCGTAAACCCAAAGACAAACCAAGTGTTGAAGGGACTGTTGGGTACATTTCCCGGCAGATTATAGCTGCACTAAGAAACTATCAATGTTTCTATATTGATGATCTGAATAAGCAAATCTTTAAAAGTCTAGAAGAAATCAATACAATCAATTTTCAAAAGCGACCGGGCTCGCGTAAAAAGGTGTATGAGGAAGAAGAGAAATCCCACTTTCAACAGCTTCCTCAAACACGTTATAAACTTGCGGAATGGAAAACAGCAAAAGTTCAACTGAACTACCACATCCAGGTTGAAAGAATGTATTATTCCGTTCCATATGATTACGTCCGGGAGAATGTCGATATAAGACAAACCACGGATTTAATTGAAGTTTACTTCAAAGAAGTCCGAATTGCATCCCACAAACGGTTATATGGTGAAATTGGACAGTTTTCTACAAACACAGACCATATGCCTGATAATCACCGATCATATTTAGAACATAATCCTGAAAACAATCGAAAGTGGGCGGAAACGATTGGACCATCTACACTCCAATTTGTCTCTTCTATCTTGGAAATGAATGTGGAGAAAAAGTCATTAAGTATCCTCAGCACGCTAAGGAATTTAGCTACAAGATATACAAACAGTGAAATGGAAAAAGCAGCAGAAACACTACTTGAAATCTCTACAAACCCAACGGTTTCTGTTTTGAAAAGCATACTAGAAAGAAATAAAAAGCGAAAACAAAATCAGAAAACCGATAGTAAAAATCACACCAACGCTGATGACTATGGATTTGTGCGCGGAGCTAGTTACTTTGGGAGGGATGATAAATGATGAACGAAGAAACTTTACGTAAATTAAATGAAATGAAAATGGGTGCAATGGCAGAATTATATCAGCAACAATGCCAGAATAAAGATTACAAAAGCATGGATTTTGATGATAGATTCAACCTTTTAGTAGACTTTGAGTATGACAGACGTAAATCAAATAGGCTTGAACGATTAATTAAACAAGCAACATTCAACGAACCAACGGCAGCCATTGAAGATATAGAATATCATCCTGATCGTAAGTTAGACAAGAACCTGATATTAGAATTAGCAACGGGAAATTACATCCAAAATCACCATAATATCATTTTAATGGGGGCGTCAGGAAACGGAAAGACGTGGATAGCAAATGCCTTTGGTGTCCATGCATGTCGTCAATCTTATAAAGTGAAATATATTAGACTACCAGAATTACTAGATGAATTAGCTGTGGCAAAGTTTGAAGCAGATGGCAGCTTCCGAAAGATAATTCAAAAATACAAAAAGATTGATTTACTAATCCTAGATGAGTGGTTATTAACCGAGCTTTCAGAGGAAAATATACTTCATGTGCTGGAAATCGTGGAGTCACGGTTAAAGAGGGCGTCGACTATCTTCTGTTCTCAATTTTCGCCAGAAGGATGGCACTCGAAACTAGGACAAGCACAAATAGCTGATGCCATTCTTGATCGAATCGTTCACGATTCATATAAGATTCTAGTTGATGGGGAAGTTTCTATGAGAGAACGTCATGGATTGGTGGGGACATCTGAATAATTCCAACAGAAGTTGAAATTCGTATAGCTAGTTACGTATTTCATAGGTATTTATCTGATGAAATGATGAAAGAGATAGAAGATAGGCTATTACCCGCCTGCATATGGAACGATGAGGAGCATTTAGATCACGATGAATGTAGATTTGTAAAAAAGATTGATTATTTATAATAAAGATCGATTATTTGAAATAAAGTTTGATTAAAATCATTTTTCCTAAATTAGATTTCTTAGAGGTTAGATGAATTTTTATCGGGCATTTCTGTTAATATCACTATAAAAATTGTGAAGAAATGCTCAAATTAACGGGAGGTTAGTTTAAAAAGGAATAATTCTAACTGAACAGGATAAACTAAACTTAAATATAATTTAGGATGATGAAATTGGATAAAAGTAAACTTCTTCTATTGGTTTTATTTAGTATACTAATTTGTGGGGTGGATTATAGAACAGTAAATGCACAACTGAACGATTCTCCTCCCTTTTTTGAGGAAAAATCTACTAAAGTAAGACAATACACCCCTTTAGAACTCCAGTTAGAGTCTTTTATAGGTGGTCTGCGCGTAGGTGAACCGAAACAAGCAGTTGAATTTTGGATATTAGGCGTGAATAATCGAAGTGGGCCATTCAATATACGATGTTGTCCCCTTCGCTTCAAGAAAAAACAAGGAGTAAATTTGAGGAAACTCGCTGGATAACAGGGCAGTCAAGCCCTTCGGTTAATAACTTTCGTTTTACCAACGAAGAAAAGCTTAGCGAATCCAAAATGCGGTATACCGTTAAATACGATGTAGAGACATCTACGCAGAATTTGGTAAGTGGGGAGAAGATTATTATTGTGGAAAAGAATCTAGAACCATTTAGAGAAAATTGGTTTATTTCATCAATAACAACGAAATATAATGAATGGGAAGCAGATTGAACTGTTAAACGAAGAGGTGGCTACTAGATTATCCCCCCACCAAGAAGATATTGAGCGATTGGATTCCATTCCCGGCATCGCCACTCGAATGGCCGAACAAATCTTAGCCGAAGTCGGTACGGATGTCGAGAAGCAATTCCCCAGTTCGGCGCACTTGTGTTCCTGGGCAGGATTAGTACCTGGACATAATGAGAGTGCGGGCAAGAGAAAATCAAGCAACATGAAAAAAGGAAACAAGTACTTGAAATCGGCATTAATTGAAGCAGCTCACTCTGTCAGAGGATCCAAAACCTATTTGGGAGCCCTGTATAGGCGTACTGCATCAAGAAAGGGTAAAAAAAGGGCAGGAATATCTGTCGCTCATGCCATTTTAAGAATCTCCTATTATCTCTTAACTCGCAAAGAGATGTACGTAGATTTAGGAGAGGATTACTTTGACAAGCAAAAAGAACAATCCATTGTACGATATTCTGTTCGAAGACTTGAGAACTTAGGATACAACGTTACAATAACTGAACCAAGTGCCTCCTAATCCAACCCATAATTTGATCCCCATTTAGGCGCTGCATTTTTTAAAAAATAAATGAGCTGCGTCTGATTTAGTATTGCCTTTTTCTCTAAATCGAAGATTTTAATTTTCATGGGAGTTGAGTATGAAGTTTTAGAAAGTATGTTAATCCTGATTCTCCCCTCCAATAAACTAAACATCGTCTGTGAATTCATTCCATTCTAATCTAATGTAATCTCATTCGCTTTAAGTTTAATACTACAAAATTGTTAGATTCACCAATCCGTACCATTCATCTCATATATAAGGTGGTTATCAAATGGCTTTCGATTTATTTTTAATAATTCCATCACAGCAAATGCACTAAATTGATCTTCTCAGCCAACTTTGCTTCAAAATAACCTCGTAGAGTTTACTTTTAGAATAAAGAAAGTTTGGCGATAGTAGTAGCATGATAATATTACCCTACTGGAGGATATCAAATGACAAAGATCACCATTTCACAGCTCTTCACTATCATCCTGTTAGGTACTGGTTTAAGCAATCATGTAATCGTTACTCCTATATTAATTAACGCTTCAGGTCGTGATGCATGGATCAGCGTTATTATTGGTTATGCATTTATCCTTGTCTTTTCACTGTTATTGCTCTACGTAACAAGGCACTTCCAATCGATATCTCTATTTGAATGGTTATCATCCAAGTATTCTCCATTGCTAAGTCGGATTATAGCTATTTTTATAGTAGTTTACCTCCTAATAACAGGTTGGATTACCTTAAAAGAAACAGTTATGTGGACTGAAGAAACATTTTTGTTCAATACACCTACTATTTTTATAGCTCTGTTTTTGTTAGCTTGCTCCCTCTACATTTCATATGAAAAACTAAATGTCATTGCCATTTGTGCAGGTGTCTTACTTCCATTTGTTTTAATATTCGGCATATTTGTAGCAATTGGCACTATTCCTGATAAAAATTACCATCTTGTTACCCCGGTACTTGTGGAGAATGGATGGCAAGAGGTATTTCATGGTGCATTCATTGTCTTTAGTTCAATAATCGAAATTTTTTTAATAATAATTCTTCAGCACCAAGTTACACAAAAATTAAAATTCAAACATTTTATTGTTCTTACTACATTTTTGGCCATATTGACGGTTGGACCACTGCTTGGCACAATTGCAATATTTGGTGTAGAAGAAGCATCAAAACTTAGATATCCCTCTTTCTTTCAATGGAGAATCTTGGGGATTGGAACATATTTTAATCATCTAGATTTTTTATCGATTTATCAATGGACATCTGGTAATTTTATTCATTTAGCAATTATTTTGTATTTAATTACAGAAGTCTTTGACATTAAAAAGAAAAAGCAGCGCGTTAATATACAAGTATTTATTTGTATCATTTACCTACTGGTCATTATAGCTCCTATATCAAATGAGGTTTTTTTAATCTTTTTAAGTCGTTATTATTATATTATCTCCAGTGTAATTGGGGTGTTTATTACTCTCTTTATTGCATTATTAATTAAATTTTCCAAGAACAGGAGGAGTACCCAGGTTGAATAATGAACAAACAAATGAAGAATATTTAACTAGTCTCTTCAATAATTCGTCGGATATAACCATCGAGAAGCAATATCTATTTAGTCCTAAAGAGAAGCAAGCTATGCTAGTTATATACTGCAATGGTTTAATTGATAATAATGTTTTACTAGATAATATCCTCCCAGATATTCAAAATAAGTACTATAACAATGGTCTTAAAGGGATTGCATACTTAAATTCTTCAAAGCAAATGCATTGGTCTAAAAAGGAAGAGAAGGTTGGTGTAACTCTGCTAGAAAAAGTATTTAATGGATTTACAGCAATTGTTATAGAGGAAACCATCTATTTCTTTAATACATCCAATCCACCAAAGCGTTCCCCAGAAGAATCCAATTCAGAAGTATCCGTACGAGGACCAAGGGATGCATTTGTCGAAGACATAGGTACAAACATTGCATTAGTTCGGAAACGAATTAAATCGAAATCCCTTGTTACCACTACCTTTGTTATAGGTGAAAGAAGTCAAACGCAAGTAAAACTAGTCTATCTAACGGATATACAAAATAAAAAAATGATTAAAGAAGTTACTGATCGATTGAATAATATTGATATCGATTTCTTAAATGGCGACAATCAATTATTAGGGATTCTTGGTGACAACAATTATTCACTTTTTCCTTTATTAAAAGCAACATCTCGTCCTGATGGTGTTGTCAGTAGTTTAGCTGTAGGCAGATTTGCTATTTTTATGGATAATTCTCCGAATGTGCTTTTAGGTCCAGCTAATCTCGGATTATTACTTAAAACTGCTGAGGATGAACATACTCCTTATTACTATGGAACCTTTGAATTGATTCTTAGATTGTTTGGACTTATAATAGCTCTTTTTCTTCCATCTTTCTGGGTGGCTTTATCATCTTTTAATGCAGATCAAATTCCATTTCCATTACTAGCTTCAGTAGCTTCATCTAGACTAGGTATCCCGTTTAATGCAACCTTTGAAATGCTATTAATGCTCATATTATTTGAACTGTTTCGTGAAGCGGGTGTTCGACTGCCTAAAGCAGTTGGACAAACTGTTGCGGTTGTTGGTGGGCTGATCGTGGGTAATGCTGCAATTCAAGCTGGAATCACTTCTCCAACCATGTTGGTAATCTCTTCGCTTACGACAGTTGCAACTTTCACCCTTGGGAACCAGGCGATATATGGAACTGTTTCCATTTTGAGATTTTCTTCTATACTTCTTTCATCAGTCTTTGGAATGTTTGGGTTTTTCATAAGCCTTTATGCAGTTCTTGGTTATCTCGCTAAACTCGAATCATTTGGATTGCCTTATTTAAGTCCAGTATCTCCGTTTGTGAAAAGAGATTTCTTTAAATCAGTTCTTAAGCGACCTGTAGTTAAACAGAATGAACGTGCATCAATACTTAACCCTATTGATAAGGACAGACAGGGGGATGGAAAAAAATGAAACAATCAAAAATTTTAATAATATGCTTCATCTTATTATTCCTAACAGGATGTTGGGATGAGAAAGAAATTGGTGAAGTAGATTATATTACTACATTAGGAATTGACTATAAAGATGAAAACTATATTATTTATGTACAAATGCTTGATTTTTCTAATGTAGCTAAGCAAGAAGTCAGTAAAGTCTCACAACCCGCTACTTTGTACATCGGTAAATCATCAGGTAAAAATATAAATGATGCTGTCTATAATTTATATCGAACAACACAACAACAGGTGAACTGGTCACATGTAGGAGCAATTATCTATTCAGAGTCCGTTTTAAAAAAAGGAATAGAGAACGTGGAGCAATCCTTAATAAAACACGGTGATTTTCGTTATACTCCATGGATGTTTGGAACAACGGAATCCATCGAAGAAATACTTAGTACTACAGGTTTCTTTCAATTGCCTCCATTATATACGATTTTGTATAAACCAAACGATATGTATAAAATTTATTCATATATTGAACCGATGCGTATGCATAGGTTTATCTCTGAGTATAAAGAACCAGGGGGAACTGCCTTGCTACCTTCTCTAACTATTAATGAAACAGACTGGAAGCAATCGGTTGAAGAACCAAAATCAAAAAAAGTATTACAAATAAATGGTGCGTTTCCAGTTAGCAATGGAACATATAAGGAGTGGTTATCTTATGAGGAGATTGCTGGCCTCAGATGGACACAAACTCAAACTCAAAGCACACCAGTTGATATTGTCATAGGGGATGAAATAAAAGGTACAGTAAGAATAATGAAACCATCTGCAAAAGTTGATTTGATTAGAAAAGGAAATGATTTTCACTTTAATATAAATGTTGAAGCTGAAGGTACTTTAATAGATTTGGAAGACCAATTGTCTCTAAAAAAAATTCAAGAGTTAGTATCAAAACAGATAGAAAAAGAAATTAGAACAACCTATCTAAAAGGTATTGATAAAGATGCAGATGTCTATAATCTGAAAAATGTACTTTTTCATGATAGGATAAAACCCGAACAATTAAATGACTATCCATTAACTGCAGATTCCTTAAACAAAATTACTGTCAACTTCATTTTGAAGAGCAAGGGGGCATATGAATAAAAATGGATGCTAAGAAACACCCAATCCAATTCAAGAATTAAAATTAATTCTTATGGCACGTTGTCTCTTTTTATTTTTTTACCATAAGACTGTAAAATCTAGCAGCAGAAAAATAAGAAAGATTTAGCAAAGTTTAAAAAGTGAATGTATTTAAAATATATAAGAAAGTTAAAAAAACCACTTCTAAATACAGTCATATATTCTAAAACGTTTCATTATTAATTACAAATAACGATTTGACTCTTTACCATTATAGACAAATCATACCTACAAAAAAAGCTTCATGTTTATACATGAAGCAAATCCTTTTAAATGTTTGAATATTCTCTTTCAACTTTACAAATCCTAGTTGAGTAAGAAGAGTACCAATCTTGTTTACCTTTTTCTTTAACCTTTCTGTGAGAATCATTTTCTTTCCATTGCTTAATGGCTTCTAAAGAGACCCAGTAGGATACGGTTATTTCTAATCCCTCTAAATCGCAGGTCCTATCTACTCCTAGAAACCCCTCTTGTTTTGAGGCAAATTCAATCATCAATTCAGCTGCTTTCATATAATTTTTTTTATCCTCTTCGGTTCTTTGAGAGGTAAAAATAACTGCATAATATGGGGTAGCCGTATTTGCTATAAACATAAAGTAATTCCTCCTTACATTTAGTCTGATAATATCGCTGAGTAGGTTTTGATATTTGAACATAACTAGAGCTAAGATATTCAGATTTTCCCCAAAAAGAAATCTATTCTAGCTTATATATTATAGACATGTTAAGTGGTATTTAAACCCTACCTGAAACAACATAGAGAGGATTTAATTTTAAAAGAAAGTTAACTTTAATACTTTAGCTTTTAAAAATAATGAAGTAATAACAATAAGAGCCTTTTCAATCTGACTCAATTTAGAGGAAGGAACTGCTACAGAAATAATCCATTCAAAAACAGTACAAATGTTACATTTTTTTGTCAATCAACATTAAAACTCCCCCTTATCTTATTCAACTAACCTTCCCCGATAGTCTTTCATGAAGCTAAAAACACCTGCTCTTCCTTCTTCAACTAGTCGAGTAGAAGAGAACCTCTCTACCTTGCGGTAGATTGTGTTCTTCCCCCCTCACAGAACCGTGCTTGCGCTATTTACGCACACGGCTCCTCCAAATCATCATTCACAAGATATAGCTAATCTCTTTTCTTAATTCGTATATATTCACCTTAATTCTTGGTGACGGTAACGGATATTTATGAAGAAAGAGATTGAATTTATCCCAAGTAAAGGATTTTCTTTGACTTCTTCTGTTGAGCCATTTAAACAGTAGATATTGGATTTTGTCTTTAAATTGGTGAACACTTGGAGTGTTATCCGTGATGCAATAGTAGTTGTAATAACCTACAAGCGAGCGTTTAAATCTATCCATTATCATATGAATATCATTATTTCGGTTCTTCTTTATCCATTCCTTCGATTCCTTTAGTTTACCTTGTAGCTTTTTCCTGCTTGATTTCCGTTTCACACGAAAGTATCCAGATTTACTCTTTCCACAGTAGTGTGTAAAACCTAGGAAATCAAAAGTTTCAGGTTTTCGATTTCCCTTTAGTTTTGCGTCTTTCTCCGCAAATCTCCCGAAGGGAATAATTTTGGTTTTATCCTCCGCTATTTCTAAGTTAAACTTCTGTAATCTCAACTTTAATGATTGAAAGAATTCCTGAGCTTCGCTCTTATATTGGAAGCAACACACAAAATCATCGGCATATCTAACTATGTATGCATGTCCTTCACACTGTTTTCTGACTTCCTTCTCAAACCACAGGTCCAGGACATAATGAAGGTATAGATTGGCGAGTACCGGAGATATGACCCCACCTTGCGGTGTGCCTTTATCAGTCTTGTATTTCTTTCCTTCCTCCATGTATCCACCTTTAAGAAACCTACCAATTATTCTTAGTAAGTTAGGGTCAGTAATTCGCAGTTTTAAGAACTCCATCATCCATATGTGGTCAACGTTGTCAAAGAACCCTTTAATATCTACATCTACTATATAATTTACTGATTTCTTTTCAATATAATGATTTAATATTTTCAAAGCATCGTGGCAGTTACGATTTGGGCGGAACCCAAAAGAGCAGTCTAGAAAATCATTTTCATAGATGGCATTTAGTATTTTGGTAATGCCTTTCTGTACAATCTTATCTTCATGTTCCGGTAACCCCAATGGTCTTTTCTTGTTGGAGTTAAGCTTAGGAATATACATTCTCCTTACGGGAACAGGATGATAGCTTTTACTTTTAAGCCTACTTACTAAGTCCTCTATATTTTCCTCTAGTGTTTCACTGTATTGCTCTTTAGTTGTGCCATTAATCCCAGTTGCCTTCTTATTAGGTAATTCAAGATGACATTGAACTAGAGATTGCTTATTTAGTAAATGTACAATAGATGTAAATTTCATTTTGGGATCAGATTTTGCTAATTCAGCTATCCTTAATAGTTTTGTTTCCATTTAGTATTCCTACCTCCGAGTGTAGTAAATGTGTCCCTAGTAAGGGTGATAACTTGGTAGCAGCCTTTCCTCCATCGGCATTACCCAACTTCATTGGTACTACGCTGCTATCCGACTCCCTACAACGGCATTTGGTTTCCTTGCTTATTATCACTTGTACACCATACTCTTCTATAAGAAGAGACCGGTAGGGTCTCCCGAGTTGCCGTATCATATCAATGTGTGACGTGCCAAGGTCTCTGACCCCAGAGAGGTTTTATCCTTCTTGCCTATATCGAAGAATAAAATGTAGCTTTCTACCGCAGTTAAGGCATCAGCCCTCTCGATTTACTAACATTATGGAGCTCAATCCCTTCAACCATTTGGCTTTCGGCCCGCCACCTAACTGTCTACGCTTAAAGGCTAATGTTACCATTAGCCCTCCAAGACTCGCTACGAGTGAATGGCTAGTTCTTTCTCGACGGGAATCCCACCCGCTATATGATACGACCTAGGCTCGGCCGCACAACTGCCCCGTTAGCCACCCATGTAGCGCAAAATCAGCGCTACACCACAGAGAATGAAAATGTGAAAAACGGGTATAGGATACTACGGCTGGGAGAGGAAGGTCGATGAACTATGGTGCCATAGAGCCCATCCGTTAGTCTGACTCCAACGACCACGGTGTATCACAGACTGTCGCTCCCTTACGGGAAGCACTCATGGGAGATTAATCCTACTCTGGTTATTGCACCAGCCTCCAATACTAGTTGCCGTAGAAAGGATGATTACAATGGAAGTAATCATTGAGCGTGCATGCGGTATGGATGTTCATAAAGACTCCATTACTGCCTGTATTATTACACCAAAAGGAAAGGAGATTCAAACGTTTTCCACTAAGACTGTATTTCTATTACAGTTAATTGACTGGATTAAGGAGCATGGTTGTACCCACGTAGCAATGGAAAGTACCGGCGTATTTTGGAAGCCAATAGTTAACTTACTTGAAGCGGAGAATATTGAATTTTTAGTAGTGAATGCTCAACATATGAAAGCAGTACCAGGTCGCAAGACCGATGTGAAAGATGCAGAATGGATTGCCAAACTTCTTCGGCACGGTTTACTTAAAGCAAGTTTTATTCCGGATCGTAACCAACGAGAACTACGAGAATTAGTTCGGTATCGACGGAGTATTATTGAAGAACGTGCAAGGCAACATAATCGAATTCAAAAGGTGTTGGAAGGTGCTAATATCAAACTTGGCTCCGTTGTCTCCGACATCATGGGTGTTTCGTCTCTCGATATGCTTCGTGCTATCGCCGATGGCGAAAATGATCCTAAGAAGCTAGCTAGCTTGGCCCGTCGATCAATGAAGAAGAAAAAGAGTGAACTGGAGCTTGCTCTTCGGGGGTATATCAATCCACATCAACGTCTCATGTTGAAAACCATTCTGGTCCATATAGAATTTCTTTCTGAGCAGATTGAACTGTTAAACGAAGAGGTGGCTACTAGATTATCCCCCCACCAAGAAGATATTGAGCGATTGGATTCCATTCCCGGCATCGCCACTCGAATGGCCGAACAAATCTTAGCCGAAGTCGGTACGGATGTCGAGAAGCAATTCCCCAGTTCGGCGCACTTGTGTTCCTGGGCAGGATTAGTACCTGGACATAATGAGAGTGCGGGCAAGAGAAAATCAAGCAACATGAAAAAAGGAAACAAGTACTTGAAATCGGCATTAATTGAAGCAGCTCACTCTGTCAGAGGATCCAAAACCTATTTGGGAGCCCTGTATAGGCGTACTGCATCAAGAAAGGGTAAAAAAAGGGCAGGAATATCTGTCGCTCATGCCATTTTAAGAATCTCCTATTATCTCTTAACTCGCAAAGAGATGTACGTAGATTTAGGAGAGGATTACTTTGACAAGCAAAAAGAACAATCCATTGTACGATATTCTGTTCGAAGACTTGAGAACTTAGGATACAACGTTACAATAACTGAACCAAGTGCCTCCTAATCCAACCCATAATTTGATCCCCATTTAGGCGCTGCATTTTTTAAAAAATAAATGAGCTGCGTCTGATTTAGTATTGCCTTTTTCTCTAAATCGAAGATTTTAATTTTCATGGGAGTTTAAGTGCAACATTTCACAATGGACTTCTGAGAATTACTTGATATTTTGGACATAAAAATAGACCATCGAAAGGATGGTCTTAATTAACTAAACCAGCTAATAGGATGTCAATATTTTTCTTTAAAATTACTATTAATCTTATGATATACTATTTTGTGCATGACAAATAGACCTCCAAAAACCTTCTGGAAGGTTTTCTCTTAATTACTTGTAACCAGTAATTACGCTATATCTTGGAAAGATTCTTCTCTATTTAATAAAGCATAAACCCAATGAAGCAGTTTGTTTATGCAGGCTACTATTGCCACTTTGGAAGGCTTTCCTTCTGATTTCTTCTTGTCATAGAATTCTTTCAACTTTTTGTTTCTTGAGCTTCTGATACCGCACAATACGGCAAGATACAAAGCATGGCGTAATCTACTTGAACCTCGTTTAGTAATCCGATTGGTTGTGGCAATGAACTTTCCTGATGAGTGAACACTGGGGTCTACTCCTGCAAAGGCAACCAATTTTTTAGGATGGCTAAACCGATCGATTTCACCAATCTCAGAGATGATCGTGGCAGCGATTTTTTCCCCGATTCCTGGAATCGATTGGACAACCTTGTAATCTTCTAATTCATTTGCCATCGTCACAATACGATTTTCTAGCTCAGAAAGGTGTGACTGGTACTGAAAAAGTAACTCAATATACATTTGAAGATTGATTAAGTGACTGTCATACACCACTTTTTGAAATGGATTTCGAGATGCGGAATCCATTAATTTTTTGGCCTTATCCAATGCCCATTGACTAGATCGTCTTGGACAAAACTCCATCACACACTCCGCTAGCTTACTTTCTCCAACAGCTAGTACAGCTTCTGAAGTAGGGTATTTCTTTAGCATAAGTAAAGAAACCTTCGAATAAAGATCACCAAAAACCTTGCGGTATTCAGGAAACACTTGATCTAAAATAGTGTGAAACTGTAGCTTAGCCTCCACATACATATTCGTTACAATCTCCTGTTGTCTGGAAAGATTTCCAAGATTTAATAGTTGAATTCCTCTGTTTTTATGAGGCTCAAAATCTTCTTTGTAATAAAGCACACACAACTGGTACGCATCAATTGCGTCTGTTTTTACCTTCCTTAAACTAGATCTCTTCGCCTGATAAGAAATAATCGGATTAAGCAAAATATATAAAATTTCATGGTCCTCCAAGTATTGATTAACAGGAATAACTTTAAAGCAATTCAAATAAACAATTTATTCAAGCACAAAATTTCCTAAAATAAAATAAAGCATAAACTTTCCAAAAGGAAAATTCATGCTTTATGTCACATGACACTGTATGAAATCATATGATTTCAATATATGGAGACGGCGGGATTTGAACCCGCGTCCAGAAACTCTAACACTTAAGCTTCTACGCGTGTATCTTACCTATTTGAAGTTTCGCGTAGCATTATGCCGATAAGCGGGCGTCCTGTACGCTAACTTGGAAATCTCCTGCTGACAGCTCAAGTGGCACTGCCAACCGTATCCCACTAAGAGTGAGCTCTACCTAGCCACATGGGCGATGGATAGATAAAGCAGATCCGAGCTTACGCTGCGAATGCTAAGTTGTTGTTTGTTTTGCCTGTTATTATAAGTTCCGTTTTTACAGAGCCGAGCCTCTGACGCGCAACTCAAGCTTAGACTATCCCTGTCGAATCCATAACGTCCCCGTTTATGGAATAATGTAAGCTTTTCAGACTGTTGACAAACGCTTTCATTCTTCGTTGCTTGCACTTCGTTGTCAGCTCATGAACCTAAGTTCAATTCGCTTCCGCCTCGTGCTGCGCTCCTCGACTGACAAGCGTTTTCAAGTCAGTCTGAAAGTGTCACTTAGATAAAAGGTTTGCATCTCAGTAAGAAGTTACAGTTATAACTATACATCAAATTAGGTCAAAATTCAAGTGATACATCCTTCCACTATCAGGATAACTAGGAAGCTGCTATTATCGTTGGGCATCCTTGAATGCTCGCTCGATGTCGCGTTTTGCTTCTTTTTTCTTTAGTGTGTCGCGCTTGTCGTAATCCTTTTTCCCTTTACCGATGCCGATTAGGACCTTTGCGTAGCCGTTCTTTAAATACATTTTGAGCGGTACGATTGTATAGCCCTCACGCTTTGTTTCTCCAATTAGTGAACTGATTTGCTTCTTGTGTAGCAATAGCTTACGAGAACGCAGCGGATCGTGGTTGAAGCGGTTCCCTTGCTCGTACGGACTGATGTGCATATTGGAGATCCATGCCTCGTTGTTGCGAATGCGCACGAATGCATCCTTTAGCTGTACCTTCCCGTTACGAATGGATTTGATTTCGGTTCCTTGTAGGGCGATACCTGCCTCGATTGTTTCCTCGATAAAATAGTCATGATTGGCCTTCTTGTTTTGTGCTAGCGGCTTGTCGTCATGCTTTTTTGCCATTCTATTCACCCCTGTCTAAAGCTAGGTGGAGCGACCTAGGCCGCTCCCTCTTTATTTTTTCTTTGGTCGCTTGCGTTTTTGGGATTTCTTCGCAACGGACTCATAGAATTTCTTTTTCTGATTCGTTCCTTTTTTCGGTCCTGGCTGCGATTTGTCTTTTCTATCCTTGCCAGTACCTTTTTTAGATGCATGGATAACCTTTGGACTTTCCTTACGTGTGCTGCGGCCAAAGGATTTCTTCATACCAACAACCTCGAAGTCTACAGCGGCTTCCTCTGGTTTTACAGCTGAAACGCGAACCGTTACCTCGTCCCCGATACGGAACTGCTTGCCAGAGCGCTCACCGATCATCATCATTTGACGGTCGTCAAAGCGATAGTAGTCGTCTGTCATGTTCGTTACATGTACAAGACCCTCGATTGTGTTTGGAAGCTCGATGAACATACCGAAGTTTGTAACCGAGCTCACGATACCCTCGAATTCCTCACCGATTTTATCGGCCATGTATTGCGCTTTTTTCAGTGCATCCGTGTCACGCTCTGCATCTACTGCACGACGCTCACGTTTCGACGTATGCTCTGCGATATCGTCGATGATTGCACCCCAATGGTTGATGGTTGCGGATGAAACATCCCCATTCACTAAATACGTACGGATTAGACGATGTACGATTAAGTCAGGGTAACGACGAATCGGAGAAGTGAAATGCGTATAGAACTCGGTTGATAAACCAAAGTGTCCTAGACATTCTCCGTAATATTTTGCCTGCTGTAGGGAGCGAAGAAGCATTGTTGAGATAACGGGTTCCTCTGGCATTCCCTCGATGCTTTCAATGATTTCTTGAAGTGCTTTCGGATGAATGTCATTGCCCGTACCTTTTACGACTAAACCGAAGTTCGTTAGGAAGCCGAAGAAGCGTTGAAGCTTTTCAGGCTTAGGATCCTCATGGATACGGTAAATGAATGGTACATCCATCCATTTAAAGTGCTCTGCAACCGTTTCATTGGCAGCTAGCATGAATTCCTCGATCAGCCTCTCTGCCACCGTACGCTCGCGAATAGCAACGTCTGTTGGCCAGCCGTCCTCATCTACTAGAATTTTAGCTTCCGGGAAATCGAAGTCGATAGCACCGCGTTCCTCACGTTTCTTTCTAAGCACAGCTGCAAGCTCAGCCATGTTCTCGAACATCGGCACTAGGTCTTTATAGCGCTCGATTAATGCTTCATCTTTTTCTTCTAGAATTTTATACACATCCGAGTAAGTCATTCGCTCTGTTGTGCGAATCACACTTTGGAAAATCTCATGGGAAGTCACCATACCAGAGCCGTTGATGATCATTTCACAGGAAAGCGTTAAACGATCCACCTGTGGGTTAAGTGAACAAATACCATTCGATAAACGGTGTGGAATCATTGGAATAACACGATCAGTTAAGTACACGCTTGTTCCACGGTCGTATGCCTCGCGGTCAAGTGCTGATCCTTCTGTTACATAGTGGCTTACGTCTGCAATATGTACGCCAAGCTTATATGTACCGTCAGGCAATTTTGTTACTGTTACTGCATCATCCAGGTCCTTCGCGTCTGCTCCGTCAATTGTGACGATAACCTCATCACGAAGATCTCTGCGTCCTTCTAAATCACCTTCTGCGATTTGATCTGGAACAGCCTCTGCTTGGTCGATTACCTCTTTTGGGAAGTCAATCGTAATTCCATGCTTGTAGATGATTGATAGAATATCAACACCTGGATCATTTTTATGTCCAAGGATTTTCGTGACAATCCCAGTTGCAGACTTTCTTTCATTCGGCCAATCAGTAATCTCGACAACTACCTTATGACCATCTACTGCTCCTAGCGTGTCGCCTTTAGCGACAAATACGTCCATCGGTACTTTTTTGTCATCTGGTATAACGAATCCAAAGCCTTTATTATCCTGGAACGTACCAACAACCTGAGAGATCCCGCGCTGAGTGATTTTAATAATCGTACCTTCTCTACGGTCTCCTGATGATTCCTTCGATACGCGAACAAGCACCTTGTCACCGTTTACTGCCCCGTTAATTTCCGTAGGGGGAATAAAGATATCATCCATCCCAGATTCTTCTGGTGTGACGAAACCAAAGCCCTTTGCATGACCGATGAAGCTCCCGACGATTAAATTCATGCGAGATGGGACACCATAACGATTAGATCTTGAGCGTACAACCGCTCCGCTGTCCTCCATAGAAACTAGTGTTTTTACTAGCTCCTTGAAGTCGTCAGCCTCGGTTAGTCCGAAATGGTCCTCTAATTCCTTGGTGGTCATCGGTTTATATTCTTCTGAGTTCATTAACTCCAGTAATTGTTCTTTCATATTCTCCATCTAAACATCCCTCCCTTTTCAGATTGTGCGGAATTGGTCTGTTTTACACATTCCAATCCAGCGATTCTAAAAAGTTTAATATATCTTCATGTAACGTTTCCTTTTCTGATCCAAGCGTAATGACATGACCAGATTCCTCGTACCAGTTTATCTTTTTTTCAATCGATTCAGCCTGCTCATAAATATAGTTAGCAGAATTTATGTCAATGACTGTATCAAGCTTCCCCTGTGTGACGAAAAGTGGCGCATAGATATGATCCACGTGATCGCGGACCTCGTAGACGAATTCTCGCAGCTCACCTAAGGTTTGCATCGGATTTTTGCGAATCTCCTCTACTTCTTCTTCTATTTGTTCCTCGCTTTTACCTTCATATTTCTTATATTCCTTCGCGTATTTTACGACGCCCTCAAACATGACGTCGGTCGTTTTCATCGTCATTGGAGAGCACATAGTTACTATTCCCTTTACAGGTACTGTATACCCCAATTTCAACGAAAATACGCCTCCGAGAGACAATCCAGCAACGGCAATTTCGTCATAGCCAGCTGCCTTTAAGCGGTCGTATGCCATGATAACATCTTTCCACCAGTCCTTTGGTCCAGTTTCTAGCAGCTCCTCCGGCGGTACGCCATGTCCCTTATAATGTGGCGCCAAGGAAGTGTAACCATTTTTTTCTAAAAATCGACCAAGCATCCGCACGTCGGACGAATTGCCGGTAAAACCATGTAATAATAATACTGCTCGTTTTCCTGCCTCGAAGAAAAACGGCTTTGGTGTAGTGATACGCATTCCAATAAAACCTCCTATATCCAAAAACAGCATTTCTTTTCTACTATATATATATCTTACCATTATTAATTTTATCTTATGTATGCCCAAATATAAAAGAAAACGCCTAACCAATTGAAAGTATGGTTAGGCGTATACATTCGTTTTTTAAAATTTAGTAACAGCTATCGTCAAAATGAAGAATAATACTGCAAGTACGACAGTCGCTCTATGTAAGATTAAATCCATACCACGAGCTTTCTGTTTTCCAAAGAGTTGTTCAGCTCCTCCGGAGATGGCTCCTGAAAGTCCAGCACTTTTACCTGACTGCAATAATACTACTACAATCAAAGCAAGTGAGACGATGATTAATAATGTCATTAATAATGTATTCATTGTTACACCTCCTGATTAGAACTTCACAACACTTATAATTTTACCAAATTTAAATAGAACTGACAACAGTCTATAAACTTTAAAGTAGTTATCTAAATAATATCATATATTTTCTCATAATCTAGCGGTAAAATGAAATAGGAAAGATTTAATGGTTTATTTTGTAAAAATACATAATGAATAGGAAAGATTAATTGTGAACAAAAAATTATTTGCAATGACCACCATCATCCTTTTAGCGTTAATCGCTACCGTCTATTGGTTTACATTAAAGGAAGAAACGAAACTACCATCAGAGAATTGGAGCAGAACTTTTTCGGTCGATATCCCTACATCTAATTATTCGAATTTTCAAGTATTAGATAAGGAGAATAGCTACATACTTGCTCTTAGAAATTTCAAGCAGCAAACCATCGTCTCCTGTGATTTGGACTTAAGCTGTAAGGAAGCTCGCAGTCTGGCCTTAACTAGTACAAGCACTAATGCCTGGAGTGATGAAACGGACTCTTATTATATTAAAAATTATTCCTTACTTCATTTCAGCACAAAGAACGGCAACAAGGAAATTGCCCAAAATGTCGAGGATTTCGTAAAATCGGACGATACGTTAGTCTACTGGACCAAGGACCGTCAGTTAACAGTTTTGAAGGATAGTCAAGAGCAAGCTTATGGGATGGATGAGCCAATTTATGATGTTAAAATTTTTGGTAATAATATCTTTGCTATAACAAAGGATACTCAGGGAGACCGCTTTAGCGTATATACTCTAACGAACGAGCCTAACCAATTGTTCAAGTTCACTAGTACAGCAAGCTTAGTATCCTCCTTAAATATTATTGAGCAGTCAAAAGAGGAGTACTTGCTGCTAATGGATGCCACCATTGTTTCTGGCGGTGCAAAATCGAAGGTGATCCAACAGGCATCTTTTAATCTTTCGCCAAATCAAACCATTCAGCTGACGAAGCTCAAATTTGAGTATGAAGAGGACGGTCGCACATTAGATGACATTACCCTGCCAACTGTACTTCAGCAGGACGGACAAACGTTAATAGCCTTTACCGCAACCTATGCCGGCAATAAAAACCAAGTGTTCATGGGGTCGCTAACTAAAGACACGATTCGGGCTACATCGTTGTCCAAATCAGGTATCAGATACGAGCGCCCTGTCATATTAGATAAGCAGACCGTTGCCTTTTTAGAGATGAATGGTTCTCAAAGGGAATTAGTTTACACCTCCTCTGAACCAATCAAAATAGAAGAGAGCAAAAAGATTTCCAAGGAGGACTACAAGCAAGCAGCCTACACCCAGTTTAGTAAATCCTTTAACGGCTTAATGCTAGTACTGTTTGCCTTTGCATGGATCATCCTTGCATTTGGGATATCCTATTTGAGCACAGTCATTCTAAACCGATTTAAATATGAAAGAACCTATTTTTTAGGATTTGTTATCCATGTCGTCTCGCTTTTAGCGTTGCAAATCTTTTTCTTATATCGCTTTACGAAGGTGGAAACGATCATTGCAAATGTTCCATTCATTACGGAAAGCTGGCATTTTGTTGGTTTATTAGTCGTAGGAGCTGTTCTATCGGTCGTTCCATTATTCCTTGCCCGCTATAACCCAGAAGAGGAAGATTACACGTATATGATTTTATACGCGACCTTTATGAATCTTGCCATTATGTTTTTCTTGGTCGGCCCGTATATATTTTAAATAGAAAAGAGAGCAGGCGATGTACCTGCTCTTTTTTTGTGAAACTCGTTAGCAAATTATGATGGGCCTGCAAGAGTTTCGTGATTTCTTCAATGTTTATGCTCGTCTCCGCAAGGTTTCACTCCATCTGTGCAAGGTTTTATTCTATCTCCGCAATGTTGCTCGCAATCTGTGCAAGGTTCCGCTCCGTCTCTGCAACGTTCCGCATTTCCCTGATGTGCAACACCTTGCCTCATCTCTGCAACACTTCTATCCTTTTGCGCAACACTTCTCCCTATCTCTGCAACACTTTTATTTCCCGCAATGCTCCCTCTCTTTCGCGCAACACTTTGCTCCTTCTCTGCAACACTTCGACTCATCTCTGCAACACTCTCCCTATTTCCCGCAACTCTTTTATTTCCCGCAATGCTTCCTCTCTTTCGCACAACACTTTCCTCCTTCTCTGCAACACTTCCCAAGCTCCATGCAGCACTCCACACAAATCTCCACACAAAAAAAACTACTTAACACAAAAGTGTTAAGTAGTTATCTACCATTATTTATTTCAGGTTATAGAATGTTTTTTTGCCTAGGTATTGAGCTGTGTTGTACAGTTGGTCCTCGATACGTAGTAGTTGGTTGTATTTTGCTACGCGGTCGGAGCGGGATGGTGCTCCTGTTTTGATTTGGCCAGCGTTTGTTGCTACTGCTAGGTCAGCGATTGTTACGTCCTCGGATTCACCAGAGCGGTGGGAGATGACTGCTGTGTAGCCAGCGCGTTTTGCCATTTCGATTGCGTCAAATGTTTCTGTAAGTGTACCGATTTGGTTAACTTTTACTAGGATTGAGTTGCCTACGCCTTGCTCGATTCCTTGTGCTAGTTTTTTCGTGTTAGTTACGAATAGATCGTCTCCAACTAGCTGAACTTTTTTGCCAAGTCTTTCTGTTAGAAGCTTGTGGCCAGCCCAGTCGTTTTCGTCTAATCCGTCTTCGATTGAGATGATTGGGTATTTATTGCAAAGCTCTTCGTACCAATCAACCATTTCCTCTGAAGTTTTGACTACGCCTTCACCAGTTAGGTGGTATTTGCCGTCTTCTTTGTTAAATAGCTCAGAAGATGCTACGTCCATTGCTAGAAGGATTTCTTCACCTGGTTTGTAGCCAGCTTTTTCGATTGCGGTCATGATTGTAGAAAGTGCTTCTTCGTTTGATTTTAAGTTTGGTGCGAATCCACCTTCATCACCAACAGCTGTGTTTAAGCCAGCATCTTTTAATACTGATTTTAGGCTGTGGAAGATTTCTGCGCCCATGCGTAAAGCATGACGGAATGATTCTGCTCCTACTGGCATGATCATGAATTCTTGGATGTCTACGTTGTTGTCAGCATGCTCGCCGCCGTTTACGATATTCATCATCGGAACTGGAAGTTGTTTTGCATTAAACCCGCCTAGGTATTGATATAAAGGTACATCTAAATAGTCAGCTGCAGCGTGTGCTACTGCGATAGAAACTCCTAGAATAGCGTTAGCTCCTAGGTTACCTTTGTTTTCAGTACCGTCTAGCTCGATCATTGCATGGTCGATTTCAACTTGGTCTAACACTGAGAAATTTTCTTCTAATTCTGCCGCGATTACGTTGTTCACGTTTTCTACCGCTTTTAATACACCTTTTCCAAGGTATCTTGACTTGTCGCCATCGCGAAGTTCTACTGCTTCGTATTCACCAGTAGATGCACCAGATGGTACGATTGCGCGGCCATATGCTCCGCTTTCTGTGAATACTTCTACTTCAACTGTTGGGTTTCCGCGTGAATCTAATACCTCACGAGCTTGAATTTGTGTAATAATTGGCATTTTCAACTCTCCGTTTCGATTAATGTTTTACCTGTCATTTCAGGCGGTGCTTCTATACCTAATAAGTGTAACATGGTTGGAGCCAAATCGGCTAAAATTCCGTCTGTTCTAAGTGTTGCTCCCTTTTCAGTCACAATAACTGGAACAGGATTGGTCGTGTGAGCTGTCATCGGGTTACCCTCGATTGTGACTACCTCATCGGAATTTCCGTGGTCAGCGGTAATAATTGCCTGGCCACCTTTTGCTAAAATTGCATCTACCACCTTGCCAAGGCAAGTATCCACTGCCTCGATTGCCTTCACGGTTGGCTCTAGCATTCCGCTATGACCTACCATATCGGGATTTGCAAAGTTTAAGATGATCGCATCAAATTTGTCTAATGCAATTTCTCCTACTAAAGCGTCGGTTACTTCATAAGCGCTCATTTCTGGCTTTAGGTCATACGTTGCCACCTTAGGAGAATTAATGAGAATTCGTTGTTCTCCAGGGAATGGCTCCTCTCGACCACCACTCATAAAAAATGTCACATGCGGATATTTTTCAGTTTCGGCTATACGAAGCTGTCTTTTATCACGAGCTGCAAGAACCTCACCGATCGTGTTAGATAAATTTACTTTTTCAAATACTACATCCGCTACTACCTCATCACTATAATGAGTGAATGTCACGAATTTAAGGTTCTTCGGATGCTTTTCGCTTAATGGGAAGCTATCGAACGATGGAGTATTTAAAGCCATCGATAACTGAATTGCACGGTCAGGACGGAAATTAAAGAAGATGACTGCATCACCAGTATCTATAGTAGTAGCCGGCTGTCCATTTTTCTCAATGACAAATGGCACGACGAATTCATCTGCAATATCCTCCTCATAAGAGTTAAGTACTCCCTGAGTTGCCGTTTCAGCCGTTTTACCGATTCCATCTACCATCGCCTTATAGGCAAGGATAACACGATCCCAACGACGATCACGGTCCATTGCATAGTAGCGGCCACTAATAGATGCGAACTGGCCTATACCAATATCCTTCATTTGTTTTTCTGTTTCCTCTACGTATGCTACCGCTGTGCGTGGACCAACATCACGTCCATCTAAGAAGCCATGTACGAAAACATCGTTCAGCCCCTGTGCTTTAGCAAGCTTCAATAAAGCAAATAAATGAGAATAATGACTATGAACTCCACCATCAGATAGAAGGCCCATAAGATGTAGCTTTCCACCCGTTTGCTTCACATGCTCAATCGCAGCTAAAAGCTTTTGCTCTTTAAAGAATTCCTCATCACGAATAGATTTATGAATTCGTGTAAGGTTTTGATAAACAATTCTTCCGGCACCGATATTTAAATGGCCAACCTCTGAGTTACCCATCTGTCCATCTGGCAAGCCAACCGCCTCTCCAGAAGCGATCAAGGTCGCGTTCGGGAATTCGTTCCAATATCGATCGAAGTTTGGTTTTTTTGCATGAAAAACTGCATTACCATAAGTTTCAGGTCTTAGTCCGAAACCGTCTAAAATAATTAATGCAACTGGACTTTTAGACATTTGCACCAGCCTCCAGTAGTTTCACAAACGAATCTACCTGTAAGCTCGCCCCGCCTACTAATGCACCATCAATATCTTCCTTAGAAAGCAATTCCTCAATATTTTCAGGCTTCACGCTGCCGCCGTATTGGATACGGACTGCACTTGCAACTTCTTCTCCAAAACCATCTAAAATCGTTTCACGGATGGAACGACATACATCGTTTGCATCATCAGCCGTAGCTGTTTTGCCAGTTCCGATTGCCCAGATTGGCTCGTAGGCGATAATTGTGTTTTTCACTTGTTCTTCTGTAAGACCTTCTAGAGCTGCTGTTGTTTGAGCAGAAACAATGCTTTCTGTTTCGTTGCTTTCACGTTGCTCCAACGATTCTCCAACACAGATGATTGGCGTTAGGTTATTTTCAAATGCAGCCTTTGCTTTTTTATTGACTGATTCGTCGGTTTCGTTGAAATATTGGCGTCTTTCGGAGTGACCAATTACGACATAGCTTACGCCTAAATCTTGTAATTGTTGACCGCTCACTTCACCAGTGAACGCTCCTTCCTTTTCTTCATGCATGTTTTGAGCACCGATCGAAATAAAAGATCCCTTAGTCTCGTTTACTAATGACTCTAAAAATAGAGCAGGTGCACAGATGACTGCCTCTACATTTGTCGTATCTAGCTGCTTCGCTTTTAATTCGCTAGCAAATTGCTTTGCCTCAGAAAGCGTTTTGTACATTTTCCAGTTTCCTGCGATTACTTGTTTACGCATATAAAATCTCCTCCATTTACTTATCGTTTAGTGCCGATACGCCTGGTAAGTCCTTACCTTCCATAAACTCTAAGGAAGCTCCTCCACCAGTTGATATATGGTCCATTTTATCTGCTACATCAAATTTCTCTACAGCTGCAGCTGAGTCTCCTCCGCCAATGATTGTATATCCAGAGGTTTCCGCCATTGCATTGGCAACCCCCTTCGTTCCGTTGGCAAAAGCATCCATTTCAAACACACCCATCGGTCCGTTCCAAATAATTAGCTTGCTGTCTTTAATGACTTGATCGTAAAGTTTTACGGTTTCAGGACCAATGTCTAAGCCCATCCAGTCTGAAGGGATTTGGTCGATTGGCACGACCTTCGTATTTGCATCCTTGGAGAACTCGTCTGCAACAACCACATCGATTGGCAAATAGAAGTTCACACCTTTTTCCTTCGCTTTTTCAAGGAAAGACTTAGCTAAATCGATTTTGTCCTCCTCTAAAAGAGAAGTTCCAATCTCATGGCCTTGTGCCTTCGTAAATGTATAAGACAGTCCACCACCGATTAGGATGTTGTCTACCTTGTCCAATAAATGATCGATGACACCGATTTTATCCTTTACCTTCGCTCCACCGATGATAGCTGTGAAAGGTCGTTCAGGTGTAGATAAAGCTTTTCCTAATACATCTAATTCTTTTTGCATCAACAATCCAGAAACTGCTGGAAGTAGCTTAGCAATACCTTCTGTTGTGGCATGTGCGCGGTGAGCAGCACCAAATGCGTCATTTACATATACATCCGCTAACGAAGCAAACGCTTTTGCTAACTCTGGATCGTTTTTCTCTTCTCCAGCGTGGAAGCGGACGTTTTCTAAAAGAACAACGTCTCCCTCGTTCATTTCAGAGATAGTATGTTCCACTTTTTCTCCAATTGATTCATCTAATTTAGTGACAGGCTTATTCAATAGCTTTGCTAAATGCTCGCCAACCTTTGTCAAACGTAGCTCTTCCTTTACTTCCCCTTTTGGGCGACCCATATGGCTTGCAAGAATCACTTTAGCTCCTTGCTCGATTAAGTGCTGGATCGTAGGTAGTGCTGCACGAATACGAGTATCATCTGTAATTGCACCGTCTTCCATTGGTACATTGAAGTCTACTCGACAAAAGACGCGTTTTCCCTTTAACGTTACATCGCTCATTGTTTGTTTTTCCTTCATAAAATAAGCCTCCTTATGTAATTGAATTGCCTACTTAAAAAAAGAAGGAGCAAAAGGGGTAACCTTTGCTCCTTTACCCTCTTTTATTATAGAGGTTATTATACTTTAACGCTATTCAAAAACTAATGTTCCTCGGCTTTTGAAAGGCTTAGTGCCTTAAATTATAACCCTTTTTTTGCCATTAATAGTGCAAGGTCGATACAACGTGCAGAGTAGCCTGATTCGTTGTCATACCATGCTAATACTTTTACAAGGTTGTCTCCTAATACCATAGTTGATTGTCCGTCTACAGTTGAAGAAGCAGTGTTACCATTGTAATCGATTGATACTAATGGAAGCTCGTTGTATTCAAGAATTCCTTTTAGTTCATTTTCAGAAGCTTCACGAAGCACTTTGTTTAACTCTTCTACAGTTACTTCTTTGTCTAGCTCTGCTACAAAGTCAACTAGTGATACGTTTGGTGTTGGTACACGAACAGCCATACCATCTAATTTTCCTTTTAGCTCTGGAAGAACCTTCGCTACTGCAGCTGCTGCTCCAGTTGTTGTTGGAATCATAGACTCAGATGCTGCACGAGCACGACGGTAGTCGCTATGTGGTAAATCTAAGATACGTTGGTCATTTGTGAATGAGTGAATTGTTGTCATCATCCCACGTTTGATACCAAAGTTATCTTGTAATACTTTTGCTACTGGTGACAAGCAGTTTGTTGTACAAGAAGCGTTTGAAACTACATGATCTGTTTCTGGGTTATATTTTTCTTCATTTACACCCATAACGAATGTCGGCATATTGTCTTTCGCTGGAGCAGAAAGAATAACTTTTTTAGCTCCTGCTTCTAAATGCTTGCCTGCTTTTTCTACTGTGCTGAATACGCCAGTAGATTCGATTACGATGTCTACTCCTAGGTCTTTCCAAGGAAGTACTGAAGGATCCTTTTCTGCGAATACTTGAATGTTTTTCCCGTTAACTACTAGGTATTCACCCTCTGAAGTGATGTCCGCATTAGAGATACCGTGTACAGAATCATATTTCAATAAATGAGCAAGCATCGCTGCATCTGTTAAGTCATTGATTGCTACTACTTCTAAATCCTTTTGCTCTAAAGCTTCTCTGAAAACCTTACGTCCGATACGTCCAAATCCGTTAATAGCTAATTTTACTGTCATTATAAATTCCTCCTAAATGTTTTTTGGAATTACTTTCATCATTTCGTTTGCCGCACCTTCATCTGTTACCAAGACAGTTTGCAATGGTGCCTGCTTGAAATAAGAAATAAGTGCATTTGCTTTTTTTGCCCCGCCTGCAACCGCAAGTAGATGCTCTATATGTTGAAGCTGGTTTAACTGAACGCCAATTGTTCGAATATGGTGAACTGCTTCACCCTGGTTGTTGAAATAATAGCCAAACGACTCACTGACCGCTCCTCTACTTCTCAGAAGCTCAATCTCCTCGTCACTAGAATTTCTTCTTTTGGCCATTTCTAAAGCATCGCCTATTCCATGAATAATGATGTTCGTCCTTTCATAAAGGTCCATCATTTCTTGAATAAAAGGCTCTTTCTTCATCGTCATATATGCTTCCTCACTTAAGCGGTCAGGTATATATAACGTGCGGTAGGATCCATTCATCTTACTAGCAAACAAAGACGCTATTGTATTTGCTTGTAGCCGGACATCCTTCCCTACCCCTCCTCTAGCTGCAATAAACAACAAGTCCTTCCATCTGGACGACTCCGTCATTGCATGGGAGATGGATGCAATCGTTGACCCACCGGTAACTGCGATAATGTGTTCATTCAGTAAAATACTTTCTAAATACTTTGCAGCCTCCTGCGATAAAAGCATAGATGTATTTGTATCATTATCTACATTTCCCGGAACTATAATCACATCTTTTATATTTAAATATTTTTTTAACATTAGCTCCATCTGCGATCGACCCGACCACAAACGAACTACTTCTTTTAACTCTGTTAATACTTCATTGCCCTCAGCTGTAATCGAAGCTCCCTCACGAGAAACCTCTATCAAGCCTTGAGTCCTTAAAGCGTCCAATTCCTTACGAGTTTCACGCTCGGTTAAGCTTAGCTGTTCACCTAGAACTCTTCGGCCAATACCTTTGGTCAGCTGGATTGTTTGGAGAATACGATACCTCTTCTGAAGCAGGTCACTCATCTCTGGCATAAGCTTTAGTTGCGCACCTAGAAAAGAATCCATTTGTCACATCCCAACCTTATTGGTGACGTTTTTGTCCCACTTACGCCAAAAATGTCCCATCTACTCAAAAAAAATTTAATTTCTATAATCATAATACTTTAATATATTCAAAATAGCAATATTTGTGTTTGGAAGCATCAATTTTCTAATGCTTCCATCAGCGTCACATAGTCTACATTCCCATACTGTATGATTTCCCCTTGATATTCCACAACGGGAATAATGAGCATATACTTTTCATGCAGCTGATCATCCTCTTCTATATTATGCTCTTCTATTTGAAATGGCACGTCCTCTTGGACTAGCTTCAGCATCATTCTCGCATCATCACACAAATGACACCCCGGTCTTGTATAGAAATGGACTAACATTTTCTATACCTCCTTCCAATAACATTTACCTTCACTCATTATAATCCTTTTAGATATCAAAAGCGTGTGTAAAGTTATGCGTACAAATTATTCCTTAATAGGTAAAATAGTAATATAGAAAACAACACAAAATATGCTTGCTTTTTGCTTTAGGTGAGCTATAAGCCATCACCATCGCTAACGCGTCGTACGTGATGTCTTATCTGCCTCCAACTCTCACTGGAGTTGGAGGCTGTCGCTTCAATAAATAAATAAATAAATAAATAAATAACTAGATTGCATGTATTGACTTCAAATTAATTCGTCCCTTCGCAAAAGTCTACTTGGAAGAATCATTTACCTTTATCTTTATTTAAAAACGATACTTTTTAAAGGTTCCTTCGTCTATTGCTTTAAGGGAGGTCAGAAGATGGAAATGGAACAGCTATATAGAGACCACAGCGACCGGGTTTACGGCTACATTTACTTGCTTGTCCGCCATAAAGAATGTGCGGAGGATCTAACACAAGAAACCTTTTATAAAGCATTTAAAGGAGTTGATTCCTTTAATAAGCAGGCTTCTACCGCTACATGGATACTAAGAATAGCTCGCAATGTTACCTATGATTATTTTAGAAGAAAAAGAGTGATTCAATTTTTTTCATTTGAAAAAGAGCATGATTTAGAAACTAAGGCACTTTCACCCGAAGGTAGCTTCGAACAAAAAGAACAGCTTACGAGGATGTACGACTCCTTACGATTGCTAAAAAAAGACTATCAAGAGGTTATCATCCTGCGAAAGGTTCAGGAGTGCTCGATCCAGGAAACCGCCTTCATACTTGGATGGACCGAGGCAAAGGTAAAGATGAAAATGATGCGTGCACTTGAGGCACTAAAAAAGGAATTTCACCAAAAAGGAGGCTATGCAGATGGAACCGTTAAAGGAATTTGATGAGCTTTTCGCGGATATGAAGAATGTCGAGCGTTCTAATGAAGCAAGACGCAACACATGGCTAGCAGTGAAGGGACGAATGGAAAAGAAAAAACGAAGAGTATTTCCAGCCATCATTTCATTAGCAATAGTTGCGATAGCCTCCATTCTAATCATTACGTATCTCATGCCCTCCGAAACAGAGCAAACAGAGCAAGCCGAGCAAATCACGCAGCCTTTTAATAATGATGAAGTTATGATTGCAGTACTAGAAAAAGAATATAATGGACCCGATGAGGAGTTTGAACGTTTAAGGCAAGAGTGGTTTGATCTGCAAAGCAAAACAAGCGTGGAGAGCCAAGAAGAATACGATATGCTATTAGTATCAAAAGAATACAAGGAAATGATGAATTATTACTATTCGAGCTTTGATAAATACTTTACAGAAAATTTGCTGGAAAATGCACTTAGCACAAACATGGTGTTCAAATATAATCCCTATTTAGTTGAAAAAAATATAGTCATCCACATAGAGAGGGTTCAATTAAATCAAGATAAGGATCACCCAAATATTTATCGTCCTATCGTTGAAATTTCCTTAACAAACAGCAAAGGCGAAAAAATCTTTCATACATTAAAAGAAGAATTTATCTTTTCGAAAACAGAACCCGGAAAAATAGGAAGATACAACGGCACAGGCGATGTAGATGGCATACCTTTACGTGATAAAATAGAGAATTTCGATGCCTATGTAAACACTGACAAGTAGTCCAATGAAATTGCACAAAAAGACCAACTCTTTGTTGGTTTTTTTGTTGTCGGGAGCTGTTTTACGACAATGCTGCTCTAGATTACTACAATCGCCTGATGTTTTACGACAATCACAGCCTAGTTTACTACAATGTCTTCGTGTTTTACGACAATCCATTCTCTCGATCAGTCTTCTCTTGGTTTTACTACAATCCATTCACTTTTTACTACAATCACGGCCTAGTTTACTACAATCTCCTGGTGTTTTACTACAATCCATTTTCTCAATCAGTCTTCTCTCCGTTTTTAGTACAATCTCTTCACTTTTTACGACAATCACGGCCTAGTTTACTACAATGCCCCCGTGGTTTTCGACAATCCACTCAACAAAAAAAGAAGAGCCCTCGCTCTCCCCTTGTCCTAGACTTTTAGCATAAACTCCGCTTCGCCCTCATTAAGCTTGCCTGTTTTTTGGAAGCCGAAGCTTTCGTATAGCTTGATGGCTGCTTCGTTATCTGGCTCGGTTGATAAATAGATGCTTTCACAACCATCAAGCTGCTTTATTTCGTTCAAGATTAGCTCAATTGCTTTTCTGCCATAGCCTTTACCTTGACTCTGATGATCGATCATAAATCGGCATAGCCAGTAGTTTGAAGTTTCTTCATCTAACCCGTACATCGTAAAGCCAATAAGCTTGTCCTCCACCTCTATCCCTCTTGTAATCCAACCAGTTTCATAGACTGATTGAACGATGGATAATGCATTGGATGCTACAAATTTTTCTACTATAGTTGCTTTGCCGTCCTCGTTAGTTGATAGAAAGACAATTTTACGCCAGTTATCCTCGTTTATCTCTACTAGTTTCATTTCTACATCCCCTCTCTTTTTATATTTTATCAGAATAATAAAAACTTGAATATGCAGTATAGATTACTATTTGCGCTCGAGACCCCTGTTCCTATTTATCATCCTATAAAGGAGAAAGATTACTAGTGCAATTACGACAACAGTAGGAATAGACAACCGATTAGTATTGCTAGTTGTATAAACTTGTGGTTGTATAGTTTCCTCTTTCAAACCATATTCTCCTATTACTTCATTGTATAAAGCCTGGTATGTGTAGAGAACTGCCTCGTCGATAAAGCCTTGATTCAAATAAGGCATAGTATATCGATCAATTATACGGTCTACTTTTTCGTACGATATCGCTTCCTCTAAATCGCGATCTACTGTTATTTCAACTGTCGGCCCTCCTTGATTGATAGGATTTGCCTCAATCAAAATAACAATGCCATTTTTCTTTCTAACACTTCCTATTTTATTTTCACGTATGACCTCCATGTTGAATTGTTCTGCTGACTGATCACCTATATTATCGATAATCATGACAACCATTTGAGCAGTGGTTCCTTGTTTCAATCTGTTTCCTAATCGCTCTATTTCAAGATTAGTTTCATCAGCTAGATAACCTTCTAAATCTACTAAATAGGAATCTCTAGGAACATTAGGAATGTTAGATGCAGCTCCTGTCGTTAACGGAAATAATAGAGAAACTAATATTATACTAACTAGCAACTGTATAGTTCTTTTCAATAGCACCTATCTCCCTTCAAATTTAACTCTCACCCTTTTATCTATTTAAAGCCTCTATTTTACTTTATTCCAAATATTCAAGACTCATTCATTATATGCGAAAACTATCTTATTAATTTTCAAAGGGAGATGTCTTCCCGTTTTGTGGGTTTAATATAGGAAAAGAGTGGTAATGATGAATAGACTGCAATAAAAAAGGAGGTAAAAACATGGAACAAATACATAAAGAGGATTTAACTCCAAAGGAAGCGGTAGATGCACTCGAACAAATTCAAGGGAAATTCCCTGGAGCAAGAAGAGCCCATGCAAAGGGAGATATGTATGAAGCGGTATTTCATCCGAATGGCAATGCGGTACCTTACACTGTAGCGCCTCACCTTCATAGAGAAGCTGTCTCCGCTACCGTCCGTTTTTCCAATAGCCCGCCTAATCCTGCTTCGATAGATTATCTTACCCCGGCAAAAGGACTGGCTGTTCAATTTCAGCTAGCAGATGGCAGTATCACCAATTTAGTGAGTGCTACTGTGCCAATGTTTGTCACTAGCAGCCCTAGAGAATTTATAGATATGATCGAAATATTCACGGATGAAAAAACAGGTATCAAAACTATTGATAGAGGCCTTGCCATGGTAGAGCTGCTCTCTAAAAAATATCCACATAGCAAAAACGTTATTCAAATCATTAAAGAGCAGGCAAAACAGCCGCCAATAAGCTACGCAGAGCTCCATTATTATCCTATACATGCCTTCTATTTCGTCAATAAAGACGGTGTTCGCCAGGCGATTAAATATGAATGGGTTCCTGTTAATGAAACAAAGGACCCTGCTTTGACAAGTAAATCTCTTTCAGCTAATTATTTGACCGAGGAGCTAGATAACAGATTAAACCAGGCACCGGTCGAGTTTGACCTCGTTATCCGCTTAGCGGAGGATGGCGATAATCCAAACGATGCTACAGATATGTGGCCAGAGGAAAGAAGAAAAGTGAATATTGGTCGTTTGGAAATCAAAAATAAAATACATCATAAGGAAGACATTGTTTTTGATCCAACGATTGTACCGGAGGGCATAGAGCTAACAGATGATCCTATACTACACTTTCGTAGTGGCGCATATGCTGAATCATATGAAAGGAGAAGTAAAAATGAGTAAGGAAAATGCAGGGCATTAAAGCTCGACAAAGCATATACTTTCATATCTTGTAAATAAAAAAACACTCGAAGAATTCGAGTGTTTCTAAATGTTATGGACGCCCCTGGAGGGAATCGAACCCCCATCTCAAGAACCGGAATCTTACGTCATATCCATTAAACTACAGGGGCAAGCGACCTTTCTATTATACAAATGGAATAGGAATAATTCAAGTCAACATTTCTAAGCTTAATATTTGACCTTCCTTGACCATTCCATGTATGATAAAGTTACAACTGAGGTAGAATTTCTCAGTACACAAATAAAAATAAAAAATATAACCACCTTTGAAGGAGGCAATCCAGGATGAATTTAATTCCTACAGTTATTGAACAAACAAATCGCGGTGAGCGTGCCTATGACATCTATTCAAGATTGTTAAAAGACCGCATCATCATGCTTGGTAGTGCGATTGATGACAACGTGTCAAACTCTATCGTTGCTCAGCTTTTATTCCTAGAAGCGGAAGATCCAGAAAAGGATATCTCCATCTACATCAATAGCCCAGGCGGAAGTATTACTGCTGGTATGGCTATCTACGATACAATGCAATTCATCAAACCAGACGTACAAACTATTTGTATCGGTATGGCAGCATCAATGGGTGCTTTCTTACTTACTGCTGGAACAAAAGGAAAACGCTATGCACTTCCAAACGCAGAGGTAATGATTCACCAACCACTTGGTGGAGCTCAAGGGCAAGCAACAGAAATCGAGATCGCTGCAAAACGCATCTTGTTCTTACGCGATAAATTAAACCACATTATGTCTGAGCGCACTGGACAGCCACTTGAAGTCGTTTCAAGAGACACAGACCGCGATAACTTCATGACAGCAGAACGTGCAAAAGAATACGGTCTAATCGATCATATCATCGCACGCAGCGAAATGAAAAAAGACTAATAACACAAAAAAATCCAAGCGAGCTCCTGCTCCCTTGGATTTTTTAATAAAGCTTTTCTGTCAATTTAGTAATGAAAGGTTGTGTAACTATTCTATTTCAAATAACTTCTTTATTAATCATTCTATTTTTAGTAATCTATACCTTCAGCCTACAAAGCAAAATTAGAAAATTAGAAGAACAGCAGGACCTTCATTTTATCGGTGACGAGGATTTAGAAAAACAAAT
Organism: Psychrobacillus sp. FSL K6-2843; assembly: GCF_038626375.1. NCBI lineage: Bacteria > Bacillati > Bacillota > Bacilli > Caryophanales > Bacillaceae > Psychrobacillus > Psychrobacillus sp. FSL K6-2843. Next base: position 3,045,480 of record NZ_CP152021.1, read on the forward strand.
TTTAGAAATGAATAATAACGGCAGTAGCCTAGTGGAAATTGTCAAATTCGTTCGAAATGAAACAAATTTAGGGCTAGTCCCCGCAAAAAAATACGTAGATAAGATCATTAACAACGACTTTTCTTCCTAGCATAAAAGAGTTTACTTTGTATTCTCTTAAAATTGAATAATGAAGCATGACGGAAATTAGATAACTTATTTTTCCCATACGACTTTCTATTCCTACACCACCTATGATTGCAGCGTCAGGCGGCGACTCCAGTGGGATCAGTGAGGCAGATAAGACATCACAACCGCGCGCGTAAGCGACGGGTGATGGCTTATCGCTCACCCCACGGAACGCGTCCGCCTAAAGCGGAAATCTCTCCTCTCTCCTTCATTCTTTTCAAGTAACTATAAATAGTCGAGTAAGTTTTTCCACATGACTTTCTATTCCTACACCACCTGTGATTGCAGCGGCAGGCGGCGACTCCAGTGGGATCAGTGAGGCAGATAAGACATCACAACCGCGCGCGTAAGCGACGGGTGATGGTTTATCGCCCACCCCATGGAAAGCGACCGCCTAAAGCGGAAATCTCTTCTCTCTCCTTCATTCTTTTCAAGTATCTGTATAAATAGTTGAATAAGTTTTTCCACATGACTTTCTATTCCTACACAACATGTGATTGAAGCGGCAGGCGGCGACTCCAGTGGGATCCGTGAGGCAGATAAGACATCACAACCGCGCGCGTAAGCGACGGATGATGGCTTATCGCTCACCCCACGGAACGCGTCCGCCTATAGCGGAAATCTACCAACTATTAGTCATGCTTTTCAAGGAGATACATACGAATAAAAAAAGCTGCCATACAATCCTTACCGGATCATACAACAGCCTTACGATTAATTATTCTGCTTTAGAAATGAATTTAGCTAGTGATTCTACTGCTTCTGCTTCGTCAGAGCCCTCAGCACTTAAAGTGATGGTAGCACCCTTGCTTATCGCTAAGCTCATGATACCCATGATACTTTTAGCGTTTACTTTTTTATCGTCTTTTTCTAAAAACACATCTGCAATATAACGATTAGCTTCTTGTACAAATAATGCTGCTTGTCTTGCTTGAAGTCCTGATTGTAATTTTACCTCGACCTGTTGTTCCGCCATAATCCTTAGCCCCATTTCTTTAAATTGATTCGCCTCTTCTTAATGCATCTGCTATTTCATCCAATTTGCGCAAACGATGGTTTACACCAGATTTACTTACATTTCCAGTGGACACCATGTCTCCTAGTTCCTTTAATGTAACATCCTGATACTCCACTCGCAGACGAGCTATTTCTCGTAGCTTCTCTGGCAATTGGTCTAAGCCGATTGCGTTATCGATAAAGCGGATGTTCTCCACTTGTCGGATGGCTGCGCTGATGGTTTTGTTTAAATTGGCAGTTTCACAATTGACTAAACGATTGACACTGTTGCGCATATCTCGGATGATTCGCACATCCTCAAATTTCAAGAGGGCACGATGAGCTCCAGCAATGCTTAAAAAGTCAGATATTTTTTCTGCTTCCTTTAAATATGCCACAAAACCTTTTTTACGTTCAATTGTTTTTGCATTTAATTCATAATAATTCATTAAATCGACTAATGCGTCGCTATGTGTTTTATATAATGAGTATACTTCTAAGTGGTAAGATGAAGTTTCGGGATTATTTACAGAGCCACCTGCTAAGAAAGCACCTCGTAAGTATGCTCGTTTACAGCAATTCTTTTTGACAAGCTCTGGGGAGATGGAGTATTCGAATTGAAAACCTTCCTTCAAAATCATTAAATCCTCTAGTAAGCTTTTTGCCCCTTCTCTGACACGACAAATATACACATTATTCTTTTTTAATCTCATTTTTTTGCGGACGAGCAATTCCACATCTAACTTATACATTGATTTGATAAGAGTATACAGTCTTCTGGCAATTGCCGCATTCTCTGTTTGAACATCCAGACTTAGCATTTTATTGCTAAATGACAGAGATCCGTTCATTCGGATGAGCGCAGATAGCTCTGCTTTTGAACAGCAGGGCTTTGATTCCTCCTGCGTCATTTCTTTTTTAGTTTCAGAAGCAAACGACATATAACGTTTCCCCCTTTCTTGCAGAACCTATCTTCTTAGATTCTCATTGTCCTGCATATTCGAAAAGCCATTTCGCTACTTCGATTGCATCATGTCGTACTGCGCCATTGTATACGACGGAAATGTCTTTCTTCACGATATCTATGTCTAGTGTCTCTAGCTTATCTAAATCTATTTTAACTGGTGATGCCATCTCTTGCTTATATAAATATTGAACGTTTTCAGGAATCTCTTCCTTACTTATAAGAAGAGTATCTAGGAAGTCTTCTCCTACATGGTCAATAAGCGCCTTTACATGATCATAGGCAGTATAGTTATTTGTTTCTCCAGCCTGCGTCATGAGATTACAAATATACACCTTCTTGGCCTTAGAACGAATGACAGCCTTTCGAATATCTTCTACTAATAGATTAGGCAATATACTAGTATAAAGGCTACCTGGTCCAATAGCTATAATATCCGCTTGGCGAATAAGGTTTATAGCCTCTGGTAAAGGCTTTACATCAGCGGGAGTAATAAATACCTTTTCTATCTTTTTCCCATAGTCCGGTATTTTAGATTCCCCTGTAATAATGGTTTTATCCTCAAATTCAGCATGTAATGTCACTAGCTGATTGGCAGCCGGCAATACTTTGCCATGTATATTAAGCACTCTGCTCATTTCAGTAATTGCATGAGCAAAATCCCCTGTAATAGAGGTTAATGCTGTTATCATGAGATTTCCTAAGGAGTGTCCCTCTAGCTCACTGGAATGTGCAAATCGAAACTGGAACATTTCCTCTACTAGCGGTTCTACCTCTGATAATGCTGCTAAAACGTTACGAATATCACCTGGTGGTGGAATATCATAATCATCTCTCAATCTACCAGAGCTTCCTCCATCATCAGCTACTGTAACGATAGCTGTAATATCTAGCGGAAGCTTTTTTAGACCTCGGAGTAAGGTTGATAAGCCAGTACCTCCACCTAAAATGACTATTTTTTTTCGGTGTTTTGTACGACCCATTTAGTCATTCCTTCCTAATTGTAACGTCTCGATGCGTAATTATAGTTTCGTCATCCGCCTTCAAAAGGTTACCAAAATATTCTGCCAGTGTAACAGAACGATGTTGACCGCCCGTACAACCAAAGGCAATTACAAGCTGCGTTTTTCCTTCTCTTTTGTACTGCGGTATCATAAAGTTGAATAGATCAGTCAGCTTCTCTATTAAAGTCTTCGTGTCTGCCCATTTTAGAACGTAGCTAGAAACTTCTTCATTTAACCCTGATTTCAAACGAAGCTCCTCTATGTAATAAGGATTTGGGAGGAAACGCACATCAAAAACCAAATCAGCATCAATGGGAATTCCGTGCTTAAATCCGAAGGACATGACATTCACCGTAAAGACCTTGCTTCCATTCGAAGAAAATTCCTCTTGAATTTTTTCACGTAGCTCTCGAGGTTTCATCTTTGAAGTATTATAAATGAATTGAGCTCTTCCTTTTAAATCAGAGAGAAGCTCTCTTTCTTTTTTGATGCCCTCTAAAGGCAATCCAGCATTAGCCAATGGGTGGGAACGTCTAGTTTCCTTATATCTTCTGACAAGTACCTCATCCTGTGCATCTAAAAACAGGACCTTCGGAGTTACAGAAGTTGCTTCCTGAAGATGATTAACTGAATCCACCAATGAGTGAAACATTTCTCCGCCTCGCATATCCATTACAGCGGCAATGTTTCGAGGTTGCTGGTTTGACTCAATCATTAGCTTTATAAATGTACTTAATAGTTCGGGTGGAAGATTATCGATGCAATAATATCCTAGATCCTCAAAGCTTTGTATAGCTACTGTTTTTCCTGCTCCGGACATACCCGTTATTATAACGACTTCTGTTTCTTGCTTTGGTTGTGCTTCCACTGTTTATATTTCCTCCCCTGATTGCTGAATAGTTTCACTTATCAATGAAAATTCTGGAGTATAAACGAAGGTACCATACTGCATACCTTTTTCTTTTACAGCGAACAACAGATTAGTACGGTCTCCTTCAGCCATCGGAAGATGTTGTAAGGATTCAACTGGGTGCCATTCAAGCACACCTTCTTTAGTTTCTTTATATGGTGTTCCTTCTATATCTGTTCCGATAAAGGTAAATAACATCCATTCATCTATACGCTTACCGTCTTCTTCAATCACCATAGTATAAATACCTTTTAAACGAGGATTGATAGGCACTGTGTTTGTTTCTTCCGTAAATTCACGTACCGCAGAAACTAGAATGGATTCTCCTTCCTCCATCTTGCCACCTGGCGCTACGTACCAATTTCTACGTGGTTTCTTTAATAAAAGAACTTTGTTGTCTTTACATATAAGTAAGTTAGCGATTCTTTGCACGTATGGTCACTCCATCTTTCACTTTAGTTACATTCTATTATACATGAACTTACACAAAAAGAGACTGCTTCACGACTTAAATCGCAAAACAGCCTGTTCAAAATCTTGCATATATAAAAAGGGGGTCAATTTATATACTTTAATATACACCTTTAATATTTCAGTACAGTTACAGTTAAATTAAGATAAAATTAAATTACACATTTGTTGTATTTTTATCTTTTAAGTGCTCGATATAGTGCTGAGCTGATAATGCAGCAACACTTCCGTCACCTGTTGCTGTAACGATTTGGCGAAGCATTTTGTCTCGAACATCACCAGCGCCAAAGATTCCAGGTACAGTTGTTTCCATTTTTTCGTTTGTCACGATATAACCATTTTCGTTTAAAATACCAAGATTAGTAAATGGTTTAGTTAATGGAAGCATTCCTACATATACGAAGACGCCGTCTGTATCAAATGATTTTTCTGAACCATCCGTTGTAGAGACTAGAGTAACACTAGAAACCTTACCATCTGTTCCATGAATCTCTTTTAATGTTGTATTCCAGATGAAATCAATTTTTTCATTTGCAAAGGCACGATCTTGCAGGATTTTTTGAGCACGAAGCTTATCTCTGCGGTGAACAATCGTTACTTTGTTAGCAAATTTAGTTAGGAAGGCTCCTTCTTCTACAGCAGAATCTCCTCCTCCAACCACTACAAGGTTTTTACCTTTAAAGAATGCACCATCACATACTGCACAATAGCTGACGCCACGACCACCAAGCTCTGTCTCACCGGGAATACCCATTTTTTTGTATTCGGCACCTGAAGAGATGATGACTGCTAACGCGTTATATTCTTTTCCGCTTACTTTAACTGTTTTATAGTCTCCATTATCGATTACCTCGGACACGTCACCGTAAGCATATTCTGCACCGAATTTTTTTGCATGGTCGAACATTTTAGTGGAAAGCTCAGGTCCTAAAATTGTTTCAAACCCTGGGTAGTTCTCTACCTCTTCTGTGTTGGCCATTTGGCCGCCAGGAATTCCACGCTCAATCATTAAAGTGGAAAGGTTTGCTCGTGAAGTGTAAACAGCAGCTGTCATGCCTGCTGGACCGGCACCTATAATTATTACGTCATATATTTTTTCAGTTGTCATCTAAATTCCTCCTACTTACTACATACCAACAATCTAACTAATTTTATATCCTTCATCAACTAATATGCTTAGGAGTCAGAAAAAGGTAAAAATTGGATGAGTTCGTTGACGTATTTCGTGAGTGTTGCAGTTGTAATCCCATATTGCTCGGCAAATTGTTTTTTCGTCACGTTTTTCATACGAGACGAAGCAAACATATACTCCGTAGCGGCTGCTAAAGCACGTGGATTTTTAAATGCGTAAGCACGTTCTAATGCTCTTTCTACTAAAACAAACCACATTTGGAACAGGAAGGTATCTGACTGTTCTAATGGTTTATGAGCGTCATAAAGTAAGTCAGAGGCAGAAATTGCTCTTAAAAAAGCTTTCTCTGCTGGAGACTTTTCATCAAATTTATGGCCTAATGAATTGGCCAAAAACAGTTTTTCCATAGTAGTTAGCTCATCCACTACAATCCATTTAGGATGGGCAATAATTTCCTGGCGATGTCTGGATTTCCCTAAAAGATAGAATCCAAATATACGTTCACTAATATGTTTATCCTGTAGCTTTTCCAATATCAAATTCTTTTGTTCATCACTATCTGGCTCCACTAAATCCTTCATTTGCGGTAGCCAAGGCTCGAAGCCTGCTTTTTCAGGGTCAAGTTTTAAAAGTGCCTTCCAAGCATTGCGGGCAACTTCCTCATGCCCTGCAAAGTATGCAGAGTGCGAGAGCCAAAAGTAAAATCCAGGATCTGCTTCAAAACCTTTTCTCTGTAAGCTTCTCAGCCATTTGAAGGCTTGTTCATATTTACCAATCAACGCAAAGGTAGCACCTAATTTGTATCGGTGCTCGATAAAATATGGATTAATCTTGGACAGGAATTCGATGATTTCATCTAGTTCCTCGGTATTTTTTTCATAATAATGAATTACCGCAAGATTACATAGCGCATGGATGTTCCCTGGGTTTTCTCTTAGAACTTGATGCAGTAAAGCCTTCGATTGCTCCTCTTCCCCTATATAAAAATAGGCAAGGGCCAGATTATTAAAGGCAGCCCAGAAATCAGGATGATCAGCAATTATAGATTCAAGTAGCTCCACGGCTTCCTCAAACTTTCCTTGCTCCATTAAACGTCTCGCCTTTTCCTGTAAAAACAAGGCTTCACTTGATGGAGTATCCAGCTGTAGAGATACGATATCCTCCTGCTCGGTAAAGTCGACGATTTCCATCGCTTCCTCCATATATTCTCCGCTTATTTCTTTTTCTAAATACATTTTGGCAAAGCGATTTGCCTCTATGAAGTTTCCTAAATGAGCATTTACCTCAGCTAAGAAGAATATAATATCCCCTTCGTTTGGGTCAAGCGCATGGGCACTTCTTAATAATTCATGAGCATAATCATATTTATCAAATTCCATTTGCAAAATGGCGTATTGGAGTAAAATCATTGGGTCATCCGGGCTTAAATCAGATGCTCTTTTTAAATACTTATGAGCTTTTTGATACTCATCCTTTTGAAGTTCATCTAATGCTTTTTTATAGTAATATTCGCCAGTCGGCAAGAATGAAATTATATTTTCTTTGTCTATTTTCTTTTTTCTTTTATTATTCAAGATAATCCTCCGAAAAATAATAAGGAACGTTATCACAACGTCCCTTATCAGTATAATCTCAGTATATCATAAAGTATTATTTTTTATGTGATTTCGTTTCATGTCTTTTTTGCAATACTTGTAATAAATCATAATAGCTTACATTTTGGTTTTGCAATAAAACAAGCAAGTGATAGATGAGGTCTGCGGCCTCCCATTTCAGCTCCTCTGCATCGTTATTTTTAGAGGCTATAATTACTTCTGATGCTTCCTCTCCGACCTTCTTGCATATTTTGTCTACACCTTTTTCAAACAGGTAAGTTGTATAGGCTCCCTCTGGCATCGTTTGTTGACGTTCTTCAATAGTTTTTATCAAGTTAGTAAGTACATTATAGCCAGATGCTTCTTCGAATTTTTCTAAGCTCTTATGAAAGCATGTCTCTTCTCCCGTATGGCAAGCCGGTCCACTAGGCAGCACTTCTAGTACGAGTGCATCTGAGTCACAGTCTGTTTGAATCGATACGACATGTTGGGTATTTCCAGACGTTTCTCCCTTGTGCCAAAGCTCTTGTCTGCTTCGGCTAAAGAACCATGCTTCCTTCGTCTCAACCGTTTTTTCATAAGCCTCCTCATTCATATACGCAAGCGTTAAAACCTCTCTTGTAACGGCGTGCTGTACAATTACTGGGATTAGTCCTTTATCGTCAAATGTTAATGTAGCCATGTTAAAAACTCCCCTTCAAGGATTGCTTGTTAATTTATTTTTTGTAACGCATCTGATAGTGTAAAACGGTTATTGTATAACGCTTTTCCTGTTATTACTCCACTTACGCTAGAAATTTTAGCCAACTCGGCAACTGCTCCAATGTCCTCTAAGGAGCTGATGCCACCTGAAACAATAATGGACAAACCTGTAGCCTCGGCAAGTTCTTTATTGGCTTTTAAATTTGGGCCCTGTAGTGTTCCATCTGTCGCAATATCCGTGAAAATGACATGTTTTGCTCCCTTGGAGGCAAAGTATTGGCCTACTTCAACTGCAGATTTACCAGAGGTTTCTAGCCAACCATGAGTTGCTACCATACCATCTTTTGCATCTAAGCCAATGACAATTCTGTCTCCACCATACTCCTCGATCAGTTCGGCAACAAGCTCAGGCTGTGAAATAGCAAGACTTCCAATAATGACACGGCTTACACCGTTATCCAAATAGTAGCTAACATCCTCCTTCGAGCGTATCCCACCACCTATTTGAACTTTAACTGGAAGCTCATTGGCAATTCGAATGACCTCATTTGCATGAATCTTTTCTCCATCCTTTGCTCCGTCTAAATCAACCAGATGAATCCATGTAGCTCCTTCATTTGCGAACTTTTTTGCCATCTCAAATGGAGATTCTCCATAAATCGTTTCTTGGTCATAATCCCCTTGATAAAGGCGTACACATTTACCACCCTTCATATCTATTGCAGGATACACTTGTATCGAACTCATGATATACCTCCTTTATGTGAGTAGACCTTTTGTGGAAGGTACACCCTTCACTCGATCATCTATTGTAATAGCTTCGTCAATGGCACGAGCCAGCGCCTTAAAGATTGCTTCAATCATGTGGTGAGTATTTGCCCCGTAATGAACAATTACATGGACATTCATACGTGCTTCTAGTGCAAACTTCCATAAAAACTCATGGACTAACTCTGTATCAAACGTACCAACCTTTTGTGTCGGAAATTGTGCTCTGAATTCTAAATGAGGTCTGTTCGAAATATCGATAACAACCTGAGCTAAAGCATCATCCATTGGAACAAATGCATTACCGTAGCGTTTGATGCTCTTTTTATCTCCTAATGCCTCTTTTACTGCTTGGCCGAGAACAATGCCTATGTCCTCTGTCGTATGGTGATCGTCAATATGCGTGTCACCATTTGCTTTTATCTTAGCGTTAAACAATCCATGTTTAGTGAACAGGTCTAGCATATGGTCCATAAAAGGAACACCTGTCTCGATTTCAGCCTTCCCCTCACCATCTAGGTTAATATCTACATACACCTTTGTCTCATTTGTCATTCTTTCTATTTGAGCGTTTCTTTGTTTAATCATTTAATAACCCCTTTTCCCAGCTTCTTGATTCAACAGAGCGTGCATGGCCCTCTAATTGCTCTAGTCTAGCCAAGCGAGCGATTTTAGGATATTGCTCCTGCCACATTTCCTTCGAATAATAAACTACGCTTGTTTTTTTAACAAAGTCATCTATATTCAACCCGCTTGAAAAACGGGCAGTACTATTAGTCGGCAGTACGTGGTTCGTTCCTGCAAAATAATCACCTACTGGCTCACTGCTATATCGACCAATGAAAATAGCCCCAGCATGCCTGATTTGCTCGCTTAGCTCTTTTGCATTTTCTGTGATAATCTCTAAATGCTCAGGAGCTAATTCATTTGTTGCTTTAACCGCCTGTTGTAGCGATTCAGCCAAATAGATGCGTCCATAGTTTTCAATAGATGCTCGAGCAATTTCTTCACGTGGCAGCAGTTGTAGCTGTCTTTCCACTTCATCTGACACTTTTTGTGCTAATCGCTCACTAGTGGTTATTAAAACAGAGCTTGCAAATGGATCATGCTCCGCCTGTGCTAGTAAATCGGCAGCTACCTCATCGGCAAAGGCTGTATCATCAGCGATAATAGCAATCTCACTAGGTCCTGCAATCATATCAATAGCTACCTTGCCAAACACTTCTCTTTTCGCAAGTGCCACATAGCTGTTACCAGGTCCTGTGATTTTATCGACAGGCTTAATGGATTCCGTTCCATATGCAAGTGCTGCAATCGCCTGGGCTCCTCCTACCTTGTAGATTTCGGTAATACCTGCGATTTTAGCTGCAACTAAAACCGAAGCAGGTAGCTTCCCGTCCTTAGAGGGTGGAGATACGATGACTACTCGATTTACTCCTGCGACTAGTGCTGGAATGGCGTTCATGAGAACAGAGGATGGATACGCTGCTGTTCCTCCAGGAACGTATAACCCAACAGCATCTAGTGGGGAAATTCTATATTGAATATACGAGTTTTTTTCTAAAGCAAGGTCAATATTTTGTCTGATTTGCTTCTCGTGAAACAGCCGAATGTTATCTGCCGCTTCCTTTAAATCTTCTACTAACTGAGGTTCAAAGCTGAGGAATGCCTCTTCCATCTCCTCATCGGACACTTTCAAATTTGAAAGCCTTACCCCATCCCATTTTTCTGTATAAGCGAATAACGCTTGATCTCCGTTTTCTTTCACATCGGAAATCACCTCACGTACAGTTGTCACATGATCGATATTTGCCTGTTCCATAGACCGCTGTAAAGAAATGGTGTCTGTAAGCTTTTCTATTTTCATCGTGGCATTCCCTACCTTTTTAGAAGTTCTTTATTTAGCTTCGCAACGAACGCTCGAATTCGCTCGCTTTTTACTCGATAGCTTACCGGGTTAACGATTATCCTAGATGATATATCGACAATTTTTTCATATTCTACTAATCCATTTTCCTTTAACGTTTGTCCTGTAGATACAATGTCGACGATACGATCGGCAAGGCCAATCATTGGAGCTAGCTCAATAGAACCGTTCAGTTCAATGATCTCCACCTGCTCCCCTTTTTCCTTATAAAAATTGGTCGCAATCGTTGGATATTTAGTAGCAACACGAGGAGCTATCTCATTCATAACAGTATTCGGCAACCCTGCTGTCGCAATATAGCATTTACTAATATGCAAATCTAATAGTTCATGCACGTCCCGATGCTGCTCTAGCAAAACGTCCTTCCCCGCTATTCCAATGTCGGCAACCCCATGCTCCACATAAACCGGAACATCCATGGGCTTTGCCAGAATAAATTGTATCCTCTCATCCGGTGCCTCTACGATCAACTTACGAGAATCACTAATTTCGGCTGGTAAGTTAAATCCTGCGTCGATAAATAATTGATATGCTTCTTCAAAAATACGACCTTTAGGCATTGCAATCGTTAATTCATTCACTTGCAGAACCACCTTCTACTACCTTAATTATTTCATGAAAACTATCTTGATAGGCTTCTATGTCATGGACACTGTCCTTATATTGAAGGGTGACACGCTCTCCATTATTTCTTCTTGCCTCCGCTAGCACATTAGCCTTCAGGAATGAGCCCTTATCAAATAAAAGAAGCGTATGCTTTTCATCAGTTGCCTTTTTAGGCAATACTTCTAACAAGCGATCAACCCGTATTCCAAAGCCCGTAGCTCCCACGCTTTGTTCAAATTGCCTAAACAGCTCGTCATATCTTCCCCCATTGCCAATTGGAAAACCACTTCCTTCTGCATGAATTTCAAATAACATACCTGTGTAATAGCTCATATGACTCGCCAATGAAAAATCAAACGAGTAAATAGCAGGATCACTCAGTTGTACTTCTAAAAGCTTCTTTAGTTGTTCAATCTGATCCAATAAATACTGTTGTTCGTCTGTCAAAAGCTGTCTAAAATCTTCCCATGATTTAGACTCTAGCGTATAATCTACAAGCTTTGTCAAATTCTCCTTTTGTGTGTCTGTCAGCTTCAAGTCATCTAGCATTTGTACAAATCCTACAAAGTTCTTTTCTACTAGGAGCAGTCTAAGTGTTTCGACTTGCTCTAGCTTGCTAGTATTGTTAGAAAGAATTGCTGTCAGTATTCCAGCATGACCAATAGTAATTTGGAAGTTCTCCACGCCTAACGCTTTAATGAGTTCTACTGCGGTATAGATAATTTCACTGTCTCCATAAGCACTAAAATCACCAATCAGCTCTAGGCCCAGCTGTTCAAATTCCGCTGGTCTTCCGCCTTCACGTTGCTGTGCACGAAAGACGTTAGCATAATAAGCTAAACGTAATGGATTTTTTTCCTTTAAAAGCTTTGATGCTGCAATTCTAGCAATCGGTGTTGTCATATCAGGTCTAAGAACAAGCATCTCACCTTGATTGTCCACCAACTTAAATAATGAGGATCCATCGATTGCAGATGCTTTCCCAATGGTTTCAAAATACTCTACCGATGGCGTTTTGATAAAGTCATATCCTTTGTTTCGAATAAATTCTCTCGCTATAGATCTTATGTATTCTTTTTGCTCATTAACCTCTGGAAATGAGTCTCGCATCCCAAGCGGCTTTTCAAACATTTGAATTTTACTCAATGGTTTCACCTCTTATTTTAAATACTTTACTATGCTAGAGTGCTAATATAATAAATTAAGTAAATTTTATACTATTTCATACTATTCGTCAACTTCAGAACGTTATCGAAATCAGTAGGATTTTGAACAAGCTTACAGCTTCATTCAATAAGTAATAAAAAGCTTGAGATTGGAGGACAATCTACTATTTATATTATTTGTACTAATGCTTTGTGAATCGCTTCCGAAGACTGATTTGTAGTGTAGAGATACTAAGAGCTTGCTCAACTCAGCTAAAATATTTGAAAAAGAAAAAAAGTACCTGCTTAATGATTAAGCAGATACTTCTTAGATTTTATATTTCCAATACTTCTATTAAATATACCTAACGATTTGTTCAAGAGGAAGGCGTGAAGATCCGTATGCAGGAGCAGCTGCTTCTCCTATAGCAATAAGTAAAATTGGTACTTCATTTGGAAGTAAGTTAAATTTTTCAGCGAATTTGACTTTATCAAAGCCACCCATTGGGACTGTGTCGTAGCCCATATCTTTAGCTAATAACATAATTTGCATGGATATAAGTCCTGCATCAAAATGTACAATATTTTTCATTGTTTCTTGAGGTAAGTTTCCGTACAAGGCAAGAGAATTTTTTATCATTAAATCAGCTAATTCTCTCGGCATAAATTTTTGTTCATAGTTAGCGTCATATATTTTTTCTGCATTTTTGTACATTTCTAAATCTCCGAGTACAGCTATTATTGCTGATGAAGTCTCCACTTGTTCCTGATTATTAGCAATCACACGTAACTCTTTTTTTACCTGTTGATCTTCAATTACTATAAAACGCCATGGCTGCATATTACTTGAAGAAGGCGCTGTAATCGCTTTTTGTAACAAAGTTTGTATTTCTTCATGAGGAATAACGACATTTTCTTTATATTTACGAACTGACTTTCTTTCGTGGATTAATCGGTCGATTGTTGTTTGTGTTTTTGGCATCTTAGATACCCCTTTCAAATGAATTATTTCGAAGTTTCAAGGAATGTCGTGTATTTTTCCTTTTAACTATTTAGCATTTCTGTGTTATCAATTAACTTTTTCACTAATATTTGAAGTTGCTTTATCTCTTGATCTGTAAATCCATTAAATAATTCATCAATAAATTGATTTTTATCTAAATCACAGTTCTCTAAAGTGCTTATACCGGCATCTGTAATCTCTACAATCACTTCTCTATTATTTTGCTTATTTCGATTGCGAACAACAAAGTTCTTCTCTTCCAGTATTTTCAAGTGTCTTGTAATTGCTGCTTGATCAATTTTCAACGTTTGCTGTAACTCTATTTGGGAAAGCTGTGCTCGTTCGAATAATGTGTGTAACATTTCATACCTGGTGAAACTAATACCAGTTCTTTTTTCAAAGTTTTGCGCTACTCGTCTATCAATACTTTGAAGCATAAGCAATGTTTGTTTTATTTCTTTAAAGGATTTAGTCATCGTTCCCCTCCTTACCCCTTGACGAATCAACTCTTGACTAATCAATCATTGACTCGTCAATTATATCTCAGTAAAAATATTAATCAAGTATTTTGCTTGAGAGAATTAGTTGGTAGTTTTTATCATATAAAAACTACACCTCCCCTTGTTAGTAAAAATCTAACAGTGGAGGTGCAGCTCTTTTCTAACATTAAATAGTTTTTTACTTTGCATTACGCTCTAGCATTTGTTCCTTCGTATAAATAATACTCATTGGGTTGCCTCCTACGAAGCAGCCCTCTGGCACGTCAGCATTTACTAGTGTTGCCGCAGAGATAATAGCGTCATTTCCTATTGTTATCCCAGGTAAAATAGTGGAGTTAGCGCCTATTAATACGCGATCTCCGATAATAACATCGCCAATTCGGTATTCATCAATTAAATATTCATGTGCCAATATCGTTGTGTTGTATCCTATAATCGTATTATTCCCTACTTTAATTCTTTCAGGAAACATAACATCTACCATAACCATTAAAGCAAAAGAAGTTTCCTTTCCAACTTCCATTCTTAAAAAAGTACGATAAAAAAAGTTTTTCCAGCTTAAAAAAGGTGAATATCTCGCTGCCTGGATAAAAATAAAATTTTTTATCACCTTCCAAAAAGGTACCGTATCGTATACATGCCACAGGGAATTAGCTCCCTTTACAGGGTATCTCTCCGTTTTTCTCATAAGAGCTGCCCTTTTTTTATTGAAAGTAAATCACTGATATGCTGTAGCATATAGGTTGGATCAAATGTTGCCAAGAATTCCTCACCCTTTATAGACCAAGCTACAGCGGCAGTATCTACCCCAGCTCGTTGCCCACCAACTATGTCATGAAAATTGTCACCAATCATGAGGGCGTCTTCCTTACTAACATTCAATCGTTCTAGGGCAAGCAGAATAGGTTCAGGATCAGGCTTAGTATTTGATACGTCTTCATATCCCACGATCGTGTCAAATAATGACTGACATCCAATAAGCCGAAGCCCTCTATCAATCATGGATCTTCTCTTAGTAGAAACGATTGCTAACTTATAGCCCTGATTCTTTAATTTTTGAAGGGTTTCGACAACCCCATCGAATGCTGTAACCATTTGATCGTGCTGTTCCTCATTCCACGCCCTGTATGACAAAATAAGTGACTCAGTTTGCACTGGATCAATTCCATCAAAGGTTTCCCGAAGTGATGGCCCTAAAAAAGGTATTACACTTTCTCTATCATATTTCCCAGGAAATTTATCTCCTAAAATATGTAAAAAACTTTCAATTATGAGCTCATTAGTATTTAACAACGTTCCATCAAGATCAAAAAGCAACGCTTTATAGGTTGTTCCGTTCATGTTGTAAGCACTTCCTTGGTTCTTTTCTGTTCTGATTTCCGCCAAATATAGGCGACAATAATCGTCAAGACAAAAGCCGTAATCAATCGAATGAGCAAGAGAGGTAAAATTGGAATTCCTAATGGAACAAAAATTAACGTATCCTCTACAACGGCGTGACATGCCACTAAAAAGATGAATGCTAAAGTTGCGTCCTTCTTACTTACTCCGTCCTCCTGAACCGCTTGAATCATTACTCCTGCTCCATAAGCAAGACCAATCACTAGACCAGCGACTAGAGTCATGGAAGCATTCGGCTGCACACCAATTACTTTGGTGAAAGGTGCCAGTTTATCTGAAAACTTTTGTAAGTAATTTCGGTCCTTTAAAAATTGGATGATTACCATAAGTGGAATAACAATTAGAGCAAGCTGCAAAACACCAAATGTAGCTTTTTGAAGACCGAGTAAAATAATTTCCAACCAGCCATCCGGTATGTTTTGTGTTGCAGTAACTACCCCATACTTTGCTACCTCGCCACCACCTTGCCATACTAGGTTAATAACAACCGCTGAAACTATAGCGAGTCCGAATCGGACAACTAATACGATCCATAGCTTCACTCCAACCTTTAAAGCAACTCCTGTTTCAATAAAGATATTATGGGAGAACGATAGCATGGTTGCTAATATAAATACTTCCTTCACGGATAACTCTAGAGACAATATTCCTGCTATACCTGCATAAAGATTTAATGCATTTCCTAGGACAAGTGGAATAGCTGCTTCTCCACGTAAGCCTATTAACCCCATAAAAGGCTCTATAAATTGTATTATCCATGGCAAAACAGGAGTGTGTTGCAAAATCACTACTATTAATGTTATTGGAAAGATAACCTTACTTAACGTCCACGTTGTTTTTAGACCGGCAGACAATCCCCTTTTAAGAGTCCCCATTTCCATACCCAATCCCATCTTTCTTACTTGTCTTGATAACGCACAACTGGCTTAACCATTATTCTTCTATAAACAAATATAATAATTGCTACTGCAATAGTCACTAGTGATACAACCTGTGCAGTACGCAAATCACCTATTAAATATAAACTATCTGTACGCATTCCCTCGATAAAGAAACGTCCAACTGAATACCATGTTAAATAGAAGAGGAACATTTCTCCGCGACGCAAGTTCACCTTACGAAGGAACAGCATAATAATGACTCCAATCAAGTTCCAAATAGACTCATAAAGGAATGTCGGGTGATAATATTTTCCCTCAATATACATTTGCTCTATAATCCAGTTTGGAAGGAATAGGTTTTCTAAGAAAGTTCTCGTTACCTCTCCACCATGTGCTTCCTGGTTCATAAAGTTACCCCAACGGCCAACTAACTGACCAATCAAAATACTTGGTGCCAATATGTCTGTAACCTTCCAGAAAGAACTCCGACGTTTTCTCGTAAAGAAGTAAGCAGTTAAGAACGATCCTATTAAAGCACCGTGAATCGCTATACCACCCTCCCATATTTTAATAATATTCTCTGGGTGCTGACTATAGATATCCCACTTAAATATTACGTAGTAAATACGTGCACTAATAATAGCGATTGGAACAGCCCAAAGAAGTAAATCGGTTAAATAATCCGGATGAAATCCTCTTTTTACCATTTCACGCTGTCCAACTATAAATGCAAGTACGATTCCAAATGCAATAATTATACCGTACCATCTTACTTCTAGCGGTCCTAATGAAAAAGCGACCGGATCAATTGCCTGTAGAATATTCATAAAAGCTCCTCTCAACCAAATATATTATTTAAAATTCTCCATTTTGGTTTATAACATCGTCTAATCGCTTTGCAAAATCCTCTGCTGCATTAACACCCATTTTTTTCAATCGGTGATTCATGGCAGCAACTTCTATGATGACCGCTAAATTTCGACCTGGTCGAACTGGGACCGTTAGCTTAGTCACTGCAGTATTAATAATCTCCATTTTCTCTTCCTCAAGACCTAGTCTGTCGTAAGTTTTCTTTTCATCCCAGATTTCTAGCTCGATTACAAGAGTGATTCGTTTATAGCTTCGAATGGCGCTAGCACCAAACAGTGTCATAATATCTATTATACCTAATCCACGAATCTCCAAAAGATGCTCAATCAATTTTGGGGCGCTTCCTACTAAAGTGTCCTCGCCCTCCTGTCTGATTTCCACGCAATCATCCGCAACTAACCGATGTCCCCTTTTCACTAATTCTAGGGCTGTCTCACTTTTACCTACACCGCTTTTTCCAGTGATCAATACACCTACACCATATATATCTACCAATACTCCGTGAACAGCAGTAGTAGGTGCTAGCATACTTTCCAAATAATTCGTAAGCATACTAGAAAATCTAGTGGTCGGCATGCTAGTAGTTAGAACAGGCACCGAGTTCTCGTTAGATGCTATAATTAACTCACTGGGAACCTCCATGCCATGAGCAACAATAATAACAGGTGTGTCCTGTGCACAAAGCTTCATCATCCGGTCAGATCTTTCTTTAGGTTTGAGTAATTCAAAAAAGGAAACTTCCGTTTTTCCCATTAACTGAATGCGATCGGAAGGATAGTGCATAAAGTAACCAGCCATTTCTATACCAGGTCTTGAAATATCACTTATAGAAATGTGTCGTCCAATACCCTCTTGTCCGCTAACTAAGGACAAATTAAATTTCTCTTGTATATCTTTTGTCGTAACATGAGACACATTTTCCACTCCTTTTACCCTCTGATAAACTTAGTTCTTATTTTAGCATGAATAAACATTGAATTAGTATCCATTTATCTTTTCTCTTCCTATTTATTAGTTAAAAGGAGTGAAGCGTATTGAGGATTATATTAGATGCAGGTCATGGCCCAGAAACAGCAGGAAAAAGAACCCCCGATGGTAAGATGAAGGAATTTGAGTTTAACAGTGCGGTCACAAGATTAGTTAAGAAAGAGTTAGATAACACCGGAATCGTAGTTATTTTTAGTCATTCTGATGATGTCGATGTACCATTACGAGAGCGAACTTCCCTTGCGAACAAATTAAAAGTACAAGCTTTTATTTCCATCCACGCCAATGCATATGGGAGCAATTGGAATGAAGTGAACGGTATAGAAACCTTCACGTATTTGAAGCCTTCCGCCGATTCTATTTTACTAGCAAAACATATTCATGAATCCCTCTGTATCTCTGTGGAACGGAAAAATCGGGGGGTTAAACAGAAGGATCTAGCTGTTGTACGAGATACTATCATGCCAGCTATTCTAGTGGAATGTGGTTTTATGACGAACAAAGAGGAAGCAAGGCTTCTGCAATCCGAAGAATATCGTTTAAAATGTGCACAAGGAATTGCCACTGGAATAAAGATTTGGGTAAAAAATAAAAACTAAAAAAAGTAGAAGGGTGTTTGTGAACATCCCCTTCTACCTTTTTCCTACCTATTGCACTTTCTTAAGCGAACCAACTCTATATAATTTTGAAGGACTTTATAAAGAAAAGACCAAGTCAACAAATGACTTGGTCTTAGTTGTTTATTATGCTTCCGTTGTATATCTAACTAAAACTGATCCTGTTTTAGCATCTCCATATACTCTTAACGGCTCTCCCTCAGAGTCTACTACTTTTGTGAAGCCTACTTTTTTATTGAGAAGCTGCTCAGATTGGTTTAACTGAGTTACATCAGAAAGCTGCACATCTATACGCCCTAACTGTGTAGAAGTTTCGCCTTTTAAAGAAACGTTTTTAGGTACATAAATTTCAACAGTACCTGCTACCGCTGTTCCTTCGATTTTACGTGCTTCTTTGTCTTTCGTTGTCAGAATTACATGTCCACTAACCGAAGAGCCTTCTATGTCCTTCAATTTTCCATCTACGTAAATGCGGCCATTCATCGTTTCTACCTCAACGGTGTCACCTTCAACATTTTGAACCTGGACTGAGCCATTTACAGTTTCTATGTCTGCTCTATGGAACTTACTATCTTCCAATTCCACCTTACCGTTTGTTGTCTTAATCTTAAAGGTTTTAGATTCTAGGTTTTTCGCAATGAAATCACCGTTAAACAAACGCGCAGAAATATGATTATATTCTTTTTCTGGTATATAAAGTGCTACTTGTACGGCTACCGTTTTCATATCACTATAAACACGTAATTTATTTCCTTCAGTAGTAAAGATAAACTCATTTTGGAATCTTGTTCTTGCTTCTTCCTCTGTAGAATTTTTAAAGGATTTTACCTTCACTGTTGCGTGGGTAAAAGGCTCCTCAGATGGATGAATTTCCACTTTACCATTTGCAAGATTAATCGCGATATCCTCAAATTGTATATCTTCTTTTACAAATTTTTCTTCAAACGTAACCGGATCACTTAATTTAACTTCAAACTCGAAATCCTTCATCTTATCTACAGTTCCTTGCATGAACTGCATGAAGCGATCTCCTACCATAGTAAAATCACGTTTCAGTTCTTCGATAAAATCAGTATTTCCTTGTCTCGTTTGATGCGTTTTTTCTTTTTCTTTTTCTTCAAACTTCTGTTCATTTACTTGGGGAGTGACTATTGTTGCTTGCTTACCGAGCTCTTCTAAAAGTGCTAGTGCTTCCTGTGCAGTAATCGTGCCGTTTTCAACCATATCTAAAATACGTTTACGTTCCTCTTGCATAGTGAAAGGCCTCCTCATAAATTAAAAGTGTATTGCAAATTTCTTCCTATTAGTTATACGTTCTATGAGTCAAAAAGTTTCATTGAAGCTTTTTGAGTTTTTTAACTTTTTGTAGTTGCTTTGTTAATGCCTTCTTCCATTCTTTTACGATCACGCTCTAATATAGTTTTTAAATACTTACCAGTATAGGAATTCTTGGCTTCTGCAATTTTTTCTGGTGTTCCAGATGCTAGGATTGTTCCACCTTTATCGCCACCCTCTGGTCCCAAATCAATTAAGTAATCAGCTGTTTTAATGACGTCCAAATTATGTTCAATGACTAGAACAGTATCTCCATTTTCAACTAAGCGCTGTAAAACAATAAGTAATCTTGCAATGTCATCGACATGTAATCCTGTAGTTGGCTCATCCAAAATATAAAATGACTTACCATTCGAGCGCTTATGTAACTCTGAAGCCAGTTTCACACGTTGCGCTTCTCCACCAGAAAGAGTGGTTGCAGGCTGACCAAGTTCCATATAACCTAGCCCCACATCAAAAAGGGTTTGTATTTTACGACTGATTTTCGGATGGTTTTCAAAGAAAGCAACCCCTTCTTCTACTGTCATCTTCAAAATGTCCGAAATGCTTTTTCCTTTATATAAAACTTCCAGTGTCTCTCGATTATAGCGTTTACCATGACATATCTCGCAAGGTACATAAACATCCGGTAAAAAGTGCATCTCGATTTTGATAATTCCATCGCCTCGACAAGCCTCACAGCGTCCACCTTTTACATTAAAGCTGAAGCGTCCTTTTTTATATCCTCTAATCTTAGCCTCATTAGTCGTTGCAAAGAGATCTCTTATATCATCAAAAACGCCAGTATAAGTGGCAGGATTTGAGCGAGGTGTGCGTCCAATCGGCGACTGATCGATATCAATCACCTTATCTAGCATTTCAATTCCCTCTATTGCTTTATGTGCACCTGGCAACGTTCTAGCTCGGTTAATGTTGTGTGCTAATGATTTATACAGAATTTCGTTGACCAATGTACTTTTCCCAGAGCCAGATACACCTGTCACAGCTGTAAATACCCCTAGTGGAATATCGACATTAACATTTTTCAGGTTATTTTCCTTAGCACCTTTAATCTTAATAAAACGACCATCCGGTTTTCTTCTTTCTAGAGGAAGAGGGATAAACTTTTTCCCGCTTAAATATTGTCCTGTAAGAGAATTTTTATCTTTCATTACCTCTTCAGGAGTTCCGGCAGCTACTATTTGTCCACCATGTACTCCTGCTCCTGGACCTACATCAATCAAATAATCAGCAGCCATCATCGTATCTTCATCATGTTCTACAACGATTAAAGTGTTTCCTATATCTCGCATATCCTTCAGAGTTGCTACTAAACGGTCATTGTCTCTTTGGTGTAGACCGATAGAAGGTTCATCAAGAATATAAAGCACACCCGTAAGACGAGAGCCTATTTGGGTCGCTAAACGAATTCGTTGAGCCTCTCCTCCAGATAACGTCCCAGATGCCCGATTCAGAGTCAAATAATTTAGTCCCACATTATCTAGAAAGCTAAGTCGTTCATCAATTTCTCTTAAAACTAATCGAGCGATTTGCATATCCTTCTCTGACAATGTCAGTTCACTGAAAAATTTATTTGCTTCCTCAATCGAAAATCTAGAAACTTGGCCAATATGCAATGAATCTATTTTCACCGCCATCGTTTCTTCCTTTAAACGGTAGCCCTTACAAGTAGGACAATCATGCTCTGCCATATACTTTTCCATTTGCTCACGAATATAATCAGAGGACGTATCTTTATAACGTCTTTCAATGTTAGCAAGTACACCTTCGAATTGAATCGAATTGTCCCTTACTTGGCCATATTCGTTTTGATAACGGAAACGAATTTTGTCCTTTCCTGAACCGTACATAATTTTGTTCCACTGATCAATAGGTAATTTCTCAACTGGAACATTCATTTTTATTTTGTAATGCTTACACACTGCCTCTAATAGTTTCGGATAGTATTGAGAGCTCGTAGGCTGCCATGCTACAATGGCTCCCTCTTCCAAAGTTAATGATTTATCTGGAACAACTAAATCTGGATTGACCTCTAACTTGGTGCCTAACCCATCACAATCTGTACACGCACCAAATGGACTGTTAAACGAAAACATTCTCGGCTCTAGCTCGCCAATGGAAAAGCCACATATTGGACATGCATGATGCTCGCTAAATAGTAGCTCCTCTTGTTCCATCACATCTATTAGAACTCGTCCATCTCCGAGTCGCAACGCAGATTCTAAGGAATCGCTTAATCGTGCAGCTATACCTTCTTTTAATACAACTCGGTCGATGACTACTTCAATATTATGTTTTTTATTTTTATCTAAGTTTATATCGTCATCTAAGTCTATTAAATCTCCATTAATGCGAACGCGTACATATCCTTGCTTTTTCATGTCTTCTAGTAATTTCACATGAGTTCCTTTACGACCAGAAACAATCGGAGCAAGAATCTGCATTTTAGTTCTTTCTGGATACTCGCTTAATCGGTCAACCATTTGCTCAATTGTTTGCGAGGATATTTCAATTCCATGGTTTGGACAAATTGGCTTCCCTACCCGAGCATATAACAATCGCATATAATCATAAATTTCTGTAACAGTTGCTACTGTAGATCTTGGATTTTTACTTGTCGTCTTTTGATCAATCGAAATGGCCGGTGATAGCCCTTCTATTGAATCAACGTCTGGTTTATCCATTTGGCCTAGAAACTGTCTTGCGTATGCCGATAAGGATTCTACATAACGTCGTTGTCCTTCAGCATAAATAGTGTCAAAGGCTAAGGAAGACTTACCAGAACCAGATAAACCTGTCATAACGACAAGCTTATCTCTTGGTATTTTGATACTTATATCTTTTAAATTATTTGTACGAGCACCTTGAATATTAATCTCTTGGTTTTTCACCAATCATCATCCTTCCAGCTTGAGCTCCAAAATTGCATCACGTAATTCAGCAGCCCGTTCAAAGTTAAGCGCCTTTGCAGCATCTTTCATTTCTTTTTCTAGCTTTTCTAGTAGTTTACCCTTTTCCTCTTTAGTTAAGACTTTTCCACTAGTTAATTGCTGTGCATAGCTTTCCTCTTCTTCAGCCACTTGAGAGGCTCTAATTACTTCTCTTATTTTCTTCACAATTGTTTTAGGTGTAATGCCATGCTTTTCGTTATATTCCATTTGAATTGTACGACGACGCTTTGTTTCATCGATTGCTTTTTTCATGGAATCTGTCATTTTATCTGCATACATAATAACTTCTCCGTTGGAGTTTCGGGCTGCTCGACCAATCGTTTGAATCAATGAACGTTCCGAACGTAGGAATCCTTCCTTATCGGCATCCAAAATAGCAACTAGTGAAACCTCTGGCAAGTCTAACCCCTCTCTCAACAGGTTAATGCCGATTAAAACATCATAAGTACCTAATCGAAGCTCTCGAATAATCTCAATTCGTTCTAAGGTTTTTACCTCAGAATGTAAATATTGCACCTTAATGCCTATTTCTTTTAAATAATCCGTTAAATCCTCGGACATCTTTTTCGTCAAAGTAGTTATCAGTACTCGTTCATTTTTTGCCGATCTTTCATAAATCTCATTGATTAAATCATCTATTTGACCTTCAATAGGTTTTACGGTAATGACTGGATCCAATAAACCAGTTGGGCGAATAATTTGTTCAACCATTTCTGGTGTATGCTCCAATTCATATGGTCCCGGTGTTGCTGATACATAGATTGCTTGTTTTACATGTCCCTCAAATTCCTGGAATGTTAGAGGTCTATTATCTAAAGCTGATGGCAAACGGAAGCCGTAATTCACTAATACTGATTTACGAGCCTGATCCCCATTATACATTCCTCTAACCTGAGGTAACGAAACGTGACTTTCATCTATTACGAGCAAGAAATCCTCTGGAAAATAATCTAATAATGTATAGGGGGTCGCTCCTGCTTCCCTTAATGTTAAGTGACGAGAATAGTTTTCTATTCCAGAGCAGAATCCCATTTCCTCCATCATTTCTAAATCATAATTGGTCCGTTGCTCCAATCTCTGAGCTTCTAACAACTTATCCTCGCTGCGAAGGATGGTTAGTTGTTCTTCTAGTTCTTGACGAATGTTGTTAATCGCTATTTTCATTTTTTCTTCTCTAGTTACGAAGTGGGATGCAGGGAAAATAGCTACATGGTCACGCTCTCCTAATATTTCTCCTGTTAATGCGTTTACTTCACGAATTCTATCTATTTCATCACCAAAAAATTCTACCCTTAGGCATCTCTCATCTCGGGAAGCAGGGAATATCTCCACCACATCTCCACGGACACGGAATGTTCCACGAGTAAAATTAATATCATTACGTTCATATTGAACATCTACAAGCTTTCTTAATAGCTGATTCCTATCGATTTCCATACCTGTTCTTAAAGACACAACCATCTCTCTATATTCTTCTGGATTCCCTAAACCATAAATGCAGGAAACTGAAGCGATGATAATGACATCCTTACGCTCAAATAATGAGGAAGTGGCAGAATGTCGTAATTTATCTATTTCTTCATTTATACTTGAATCTTTCTCTATATAAGTATCTGTTTGTGGTACGTATGCCTCTGGTTGAAAGTAGTCATAATAACTAACAAAGTATTCTACTGCATTGTTAGGAAAGAATTCCTTGAACTCACTATATAGTTGTCCTGCCAGTGTTTTGTTATGGGCCATTACAAGGGTTGGCTTATCGATTTGTTGAATTACATTAGAAATAGTAAAGGTCTTACCGGTACCTGTGGCCCCTAGTAATGTTTGATGCTTTTTACCTTTCTTTACTCCTTTAACTAGTTCTTTAATCGCTTCTACTTGATCCCCTGCCGGCTCATACGGAGATTGTAAATCAAAGATTTGTTCCATATGTTTGCCTCCCGTGTGCTTAATAAATTTAGTGTAACATAATCATTTTTCTAACACTATTAAAACGAACATACGTTTTAAAACTTTTTATTTTGAGTATGTTGGACTATTGATGTAGCAACGTTTGAATAAAATATTACTCCTTGTATTACTACCCTCTTTTCAAGAAAAAGCTACATAAGATTCTAATTTGTCAAAGAGTAAAGGAATAATTTTTATTTTTGTTTCTACACGAAGCCCTTACTATCTTAGAAAAATTGAAGTCCACTTATTTGAAGAAATCGTTTTAAACGATGAATCTTACTGCCTACATTGATTTACGCATTCTGCGCGATGACCATCATCCAAACAACTAAGTGAAACTTGTTCATTTTTAATGGCAAGGCTCTATTTATGAAATTAACTCATTTTTAAATTCAACTCCATAAATAGAAAAAAGCCGCTCTGCATAAGCGGCTTTTGTTTAACTCTTTAGTTGGAGCAAAACATTTGTATATTCGTTAAATGCTTTTCTGTCCTTACGATCCAACGCCTCATCTATCAACTCTAGTAATCGATAACTCCTTTGCTCCCGGTGGACAACATTTAAAAACATATCAAGATAAATTTCGTTTAACAATTTTTCTGCGGAGCTTTCTTTCCCTGTTTGTCCCATTGCTTTCATAAAATCTGTATATGAATATTGTTTGTCCATTATAATCACCCCGATGCCTTTTTTATATTATATAAAAGCTAAAGGCTACTTGCAATCATTTTAAGAAAATTTAGATTATATAGTAAACATCAAATATTTTAATAATTAGATATATTAACTTGATTTATTTCCAAATTTAACTATAATTTAAATTATATTATACTAAGGAGTGAAATTTTCTGGCAAAAAAATATGAGAATAAATCCCATCTTATTTCCTTTGAAACAGCGTCCCTTCAACCTTTAGTAGTAAATAACAAAGTTTACACGAAAGTTATTAATTTTTCTGGCGAGTCTTTCATTGTAAGTAAAAAGCCATATGAAATTGTTCGCTACTCCTGTGCTTTCTACGGTTCTTCCTTTCAACATGCTGTAAATTTGTCTCGAGAAACCATTGGTAACTACTTTAAGCTTCCAATTGTACTTGCGCATGACTATGGTTCGCCTTGTATTTTGCTTCCTATCCTTTCTCCTAAATCTGATTTAAATATCTGGTTTTCCTTTCAAGCAATTGAAGCATTCTACCCTACTCAAAAAGGCTCTACTATCGTCTTACCGAACGGTGACACAATTGATGTTCCTGTTTCTACGAATACTATCAGCCGTCAGATTGCCTATTCCAATATTTTAAGTACCCATTTTCTTAAAAGAATGAGCCATCTTTTAAACCACGGTTTTATAACTTCCAGACATGCAGTTCGAAAAACATTACCAATCGATTAGGAAATGGTTAAGTACATTGTAAGTAGTTCTTCTACGCGGTTACGAAGACGGACATTCAAATAACGTCGATGCTCCTCGTAGCCACCATGAAAAAATACATATTCTGTGAACATATCATCTCCTTCTCCTCGGAGCACTTTCATACTATGCCTCCTCATGTAAATATGTGTGTCTTTTAACTCTTTTTGTACCTGCTTCACTGCTTCTTCGACAATGTTTATATATGGTCTGTTTAATTTGAAGGGAGCCTTTTCAAAAATCGTCCGATCCTTTTCCAAGATGGTAAATACCATAGGAAGATAAATCATATTTTCAAAATAAGGAATCGCCTCTTCAGGTATTAATGGCATCTTAATCACCTTTCTTTTTAAGAACACTTGTTCTTATTATATTACAACTTATCAAAGAAAATGCAATGGAAAGAAAAGAAATTCAATAAAAAAACTGCCAATCCGAAAATTGGCAGTAGTATTATTGAGTAACTATTTCAGAAGCCCACCGACGGGCCTCCTTATAAAAGTTATTAAGTGAGGGGAAATCAATACCGATTGTCTCAGCACCTTCAAACATATCAGTCCAGCGTACCTCGTCATAAGCAATTGTTAAGTCTAAGAAAGCCGTCAGGTCTGTTTTAGTACCAGACAGAGTCGCTGCTACTTCATCTGAAAGAGGTAATTCTCTTACTAGTTGCTCCATTTCTCTATGCAATAATGTATCCATTAAGGAGAACATCCCTACCAATAAATATTCAGAGGAATTATGTAGACGCTTTTCTTTCGCTAACAGCTCACAAAATTTCGCTCTAAACAAGGATGCCTCTATAATAGCTAGTCCGTCTCCGTTATGTGTGTTATGTGCTTCACGTAGCATTAATACATGAATCCAATGATTGATTTCCTCAAGCCCGAGCATCAATACACCCTGCTTGATCGAGCGAACCTTGGAGCGAGTTTTAATAGCTGATGAATTAATCAATTTAAGCACCTTAAAGGTCAAAGAAACATCACGTTCAATTTCAATAGCTATTTCATCCAAAGTGGCTTCCTCATTGCGCAAAAGACTAATCAGTCTCAAATACTGCATTATATTACCTGGAATCTCCGTGGACTTAATGATTTCAGGTTTGGCAAAAAAGTAGCCTTGAAACAATTTATAGCCTGCTGCCTTTGCCTCATAGAAATCGATACGGGTTTCAATCTTCTCTGCAAGCAAAACTATATGAGGATAATTAGTTTGAACAATCTTTTCAACAGCATTTCGCTCCTCTATTGAGCTAGAAAGAAAGTCTATTTTGATGAAGTTAACAATACTAAATAATTCTTCATAGTAAAGAACATTATTTTTTAGTACAAAATCATCTAATGCCAAGAGAAAGCCCATTGCTTTTATCTGTCTAATATTTTGTATAATACTTGGCGTAATTATAATGTCCTCTAAAATCTCCACCACAATTCTGTTGGAAGGAAATCTTTTTAAAACTTCCTTATCGAGAAGACTTTCAGTAAAGTTGATAAAGCATAGCTTATCACCTGCAAGCTCATTTATACCTATAGTAAGAAATGAATGCGTTAGCACATCAATCGTAGCCATATCTGCATCCACTTCTGGGAAAGAATTGTCTTCGTTGTTTCTATATAACAATTCAAAACCGAATAACGATTCGTTTATATTAAAAATTGGCTGTCTTGCAATAAAGATATCCATTTTAATTCCTCTTGTTCTAAGAAATGTAATTTATAACTATTGTATCAAAAAAAGTAAGGAAAAACGACCTATTTTTTCCTTTAGTGACAGAATAATCATAAAATGATATGTTAAGATATGAGGAACTTATCGTATTTTAGGGGGAGATATAGTGGAAACCATTGCTTATGAACAACAAGGTAATATTGGATATGTGACATTAAATAGACCCGAGGCATTGAATGCATTCAATTACGACATGCTACGCGAGCTTGGTGAAATAGCCGAATCCATTCGCATTAATCCTGACATTAGACTAGTAATCTTTACAGGCTCTGGCGAAAAGTCCTTTAGTGTTGGGGCTGACTTAAAAGAGCGTCGAACATTAACAGAGCAACGAGTAAAGCGAAATATATATAAAATAGGTGAAGTATTTTCTATGATTGAAAACCTGCCACAGCCAACCATTGCCATGTTAAATGGTTATGCTTTTGGAGGTGGTACTGAGCTGGCACTCGCATGTGATTTCCGGATTGCAGCAGATGACATTCTAATGGGACTAACGGAAACAAGCTTGGCCATCATTCCTGGGGCTGGTGGGACACAGCGTTTGCCACGTTTAATTGGAGAGTCGAAGGCGCTGGAGCTTATCTTAACAGCTAAGAGATTAACAGCACATGAAGCATTCACATATGGACTTTTAACTAAAGTTGCTAGTCGTGAAACGTTAAAGCAGGAAACCGAGAGCTTCGCAGCCCTTATCCTTGCAAATGGCCCTGTAGCACTTCAGCAAGCGAAATTTGCCGTAAAAAAAGGAATGAACGTAGATTTACAAACCGGCTTACAAATTGAACGTAAGGCTTATGAGGTCACTATTCCAACCGAGGATCGTGTAGAGGCATTAAATGCATTTAACGAAAAAAGAAAGCCTGTTTTTAAGGGGAAATAATACAACTCCAAAAATCAAAATAAGATAATAATCAACTAAATTTTCCTTATAATTACTGATGAAAAACCACAGCAAAACAGCCAAAGAGATTTACTCCTTGGCTGTTTTATAAATCATTTTGACAAATTCATAGCTTCCTCCGTTAGTATCCTGTGAAAAATTACTAACCTTTTCAAAGCCTATTTTCTTATAGGTAGCTATAGCTCGCTTGTTAAAGGCAGCGACAGATAAAGTAATGATTGTCGGTTGAAATCTATTTAGTGCAAACTGCATGCCTGCTTGCAAAAAATCTAACCCTCTTCCCCTACCCGTTAAATCTGGACGCATGCCTAGTCCAATATCAATTTCCCCAGGGGATACGGAAGTAAAGCCAAAGAAGCCGATGATTTCATCATGCTCCAAAACGACAAAATAAGAATCACCGCGGCTTATCGGATTTAGAAATTCTTCCAAATCTTCTTTATCAGCCTCCATATTATAAAAGGAATATGGTTCCTCATAATGCCAGCTATAGGCAATAACATTTGCCTGATTTTGAGTCATTGGTTGAAGTGTATAGCTCAAGCACTTTTTCCTCCCCTCTTACCCTGTCTTAGAAAATAAATAATAGGGTTTAATAAACTCAACAAAGTTATAGCGAGGAACATAAAGGTTGAAACTATATCTCCTCCTAAATTAAGCTCATCTACTATAATTCCTTCTATATAAAGCATTTGGGCACACGCAACTATAGAAACAATAGAAATGCTAGAAATAGTGAAGCTCGTTAACCATTTTCTTTGTATAGGGAGAACTACTATTATAAATAACATCACAGCCAAAAGTAGAAACGTGATAAAGACAGGTCTCATTAATGTAAACGTGCTAAAAGCTTCAAAACTGTACATAAGCACTCCCCATTAGGAAATAGATAAGGAACAGCAACAAAAAGAATGTACATACTGCTCCCAACAATTTTTGATTTTGATAGTTTTTTCCTGCCTTCAATTTCTCAAGTAACACTATTAAATTTAAAAACCACCAAACCCCGAGCAACGGAATGATTATAAGGAGCCACATCATACCTTAATAATTAATCTTCCGTTTTCTTCTTGTGTAAAATTTCTTTTAAAGTGTTGTGGATGTTAGTGAGACTGATTATTATAAACCCTAGCATAACAAATGTAACAATTTCTCCTGTAAAAAATGAAACAACCCCTAACACAATAAAATACAAAATATATGTCCAATTATTCATCAAAACTATCTCCTTTTAACACTTTCCCCATAATGACATATGGTTCATCAGCTGGAGAAGGAATAAAATTTTCTTTTACCACTACCCAGCCTAAGCTTGTGTACAATGTCTGAGCGGCTAAATTACTTACCTGAGTAGTCAATATAGACGTTTTCCTATGAGAATTGTTTACCAATTTATCGGCCATTTTCCTACCGAAACCATTTTTCCGATAAGAGGGATGAACCGCTAACTCTACAAATTCAAAGCAATCACTTAACCACATTTCTATTTCATCAGAAGTTAACTCCTTTTCTAGAAGCTCACGGTAATATTGCCCCTTCTCCGACTTGTAGCCATAGGCAAATCCCACACACTCGTTTGTATCATTGTAAGCTACGATTCCTAAAAAACCTTCGTAATCTGCATGCCTTTGAATACGTTCGAAAAAGTCATCCTCTTCTTTTTTCCATATTGCTTGATAAAGCATAGCCATTTCCTCTGCGGTATGCACGCTATGATCAAATTGCTTAAAAATAATCATTTATTGTTCACTCCTTTAAACTCTTCATCACACTATCGCCAAAGGACCTTATATCCGCTAGAAAATCATGGTTTTCTGGAGAACCGTAGCTATTAACCATTCGGACTGCCACTATATCGCGATCGGGTATCACAAGCACTGCAACTCCTGTAAACCCTAAAATTTGATAGGAGCCACACGGGACCATTTCCCCAATCTCCGTCTGTTTCGCCAATAATTCCTTCACAAACCAAAGGAATCCGTGCTGAGGCAGATTCTTATCTATTGTACTTGGACTTATAAGGGAAGTGGATAGTTGAATAATTTCTTTTGGTATAACCTGCTCACCGTCTATAAATCCTAGCTTTAGATGAAGGTACCCCCAATAAGATAGGTTTCTTGCTGAAATGAACATATTGATTTGATCACCTTCTGCACTGCTTGTAGCTACTTTTTTTGGTTGACCGGTTTCACTAATTACTTCGGCGATTTTTGGACCGATTTCCGTATACCAGCCAGTCTCGTTTAACTGTAAAGGCTGAAATACCTGCTCCGTTAGTAAATCGGCTACTGTTTGCCCCGTCGTTATTTTTACTAATTCGGCAAGTAATTTAATATTAATCTGTCGATATGCCCAGCTTTCCCCGGATAAAAACTCTCGCACGATTTTCCCGTCCTGCTCAGTTAACCCATGCGTGTGTGTCAATAGGTGTCTAATCGTCGTTCCACGAAAAATCTCTTCCTCTAGATTTGCAATATACTTTGTCACTTCGTCATCAATCGAAGCGATATAGCCATGATGTACGGCATATGCTACCGCGAAACCTATGTAGCTCTTTCGAACAGAAGCTACATGGAATTGTGTATCTGCTTGAATATTTCTGGAATTAGTTCTAGTCGATTGAGTACCCCAATATTTTTCTAATACAATTTCATCCTTATAAATGACGATAGCAGCTGCTCCAGATGCAAAAACCGATTCATATGTATGCTGAACATGCTCCTCTACTAAACTGAATTGATTAGTTAGGTTATTTATTAGTTGCATTCCTCTATCCTCATTTCCATTTCAATGTATCTAATAGCTCTACATCTAAGTTGTGACTATCCTTCCAGCTAGTAAATATCTCTAAATGCCATTTTTCCTTTGCTCTCTCATATTCTGTTTCTTCTATTCTATTATGGAGTACGTTATAGGAATTAAATATTTCATGATTCGGTCCTCTATGTCTATATGATCCATATCTTTGAGGAGGAATTGTTAAAGCCATCATATCTTCTGGAACATTCACAAAATCCGTTACTTCTACACATACCCAATAACCATCCTCCTCCTCAGATTGAGCATCTACTATGAATGCCCCTATTTGGACTGATGGGTTCTTAACCAGTCGAATTTCTCCTATTCTTCGGTCTAGCTCTAGAGAAACTTTTGGGATTTCTTTACCAAATTCTTCTCCAGGACACAATACGCGAAGTCCGATTAACTTCAGCTCTCCTAAATCCTTAACCCATTCATGTACTATTGTCATCTAGATCCTCCTTTGAAAGCCCATATATTATCCCTATTCTATATACCTCGTACAAAGTCCTTTATGATATTCTAAAGGAGAGGTGGTAATATGAAAAATAAACCAATTTATGTAGAGACTACAATTTACACAGATATGGACAGATTATGGGAGGCATCTCAAGATCCCTCACTACATGAGCAATGGGATTTGCGTTTTTCCTCTATCACTTATTTACCTAAAGAAGATGATGAACCACAATTGTTTGAATATAAAACGAATATTGGATTTGGATTAGCCGTTGCCGGTTGGGGAAAAAGTGTGGGTACCTTTCATGCTAATGATGATTCTCGAACATCCTCCCTCCATTTCGGTACCGATCAATGGATCTCTCCTATTAGCGAGGGAAAGGGTTATTGGAAGTACATTCCAGAGAAACAGGGGATTACCTTTCTGACTCAATATGATTATGATGTGCGGTTTGGAGGACTAGGAAAAGTAATCGATCGGCTGCTTTTTCGACCAATGATGGGATGGGCAACAGCACTTAGCTTCGATGTACTAAAGAGGTGGCTAGAAAAGGGTGATGCACCATCTGGACAGTTTATACGATTTTTCAGTCACTGGATTATCACCATCTTGTTCTTTTTTGTGTGGGTATATCATGGTCTAATTCCTAAGCTAATCCTAATGCACCCTGAAGAAGTATCGATGACCCAAGGCTTGCTTCCCTTTACCTTCAATGAAGCGCAAAATATAGTAGCAACAGCTGGGGTAATAGAAATTGTATTTGGTCTCCTATGGTTACTATATAAAAATAAAAGAAGATTATTAAAAATCCAGTTAATCATTTTTCCTTTACTCACGCTTACTACAATAATAGGAGACGCTACAGTTTTCGGAGATCCATTTAACCCATTAACGTTTAACCTATCATTATTTGCGTTAACGATTATCGGTTTGTTCGTTAGCAACGATATACCTACAGCAAAAAACTGTAAACGTTCAAGACGAGGAGCTTAAAAATGTCCATCTACAAAGAAATGCTAGGAGAACAATTTCATAGACTCCATCCTATGCTTAAAAGTCGATATACTATTGCACCCCATACAATCTTTAAGGCTACAGGAGTGATGACGAAGATAAAGGGTGGGCCTAGATGGCTATCCCCCTTCTTTCTTTTAGCTACTCGCTGGAAGTTTTTATTTCCCGAGCAAGGAAAAAACATACCATTTCGAATTGTAAACAAAGGTCAAATTGGTCCAAATGGAGAGCAACAGGTCGTCTGGGAAAGAACATTTTTTTTCCCGAAAAAAACAAGATATTTTAATGCATTGATGAGCCTAGATCCAAATGGACTTGTAAAGGATTATCTAGGCGAGCCTAGCTTGTTCTACTCTGAACTTTTTTTCCTTGTAACAGAGGAAGGAAGTATGCAAATAGAATCTAGGAAACAACGCTTGGTTATTGGAAAACTAGAAGTTTCTTTACCTGAACTATTAAAAGGGAATGTTCTTGTGAAAGAAAGCTATCTAGAAAAACTAGATGCGTTTTCCATCCATGTTTTAATTACCAATCCTATACTAGGCACCTTGTTTGAGTATGAAGGAGTGTTTCAGGCAGATGACCTATAAATGGATCGCCATTCTACATACTATTTTATTTCTATTTGTCGCCATCTTTAGTGTAACTCCATGGTATTTTCTAATGTTGACCGTGGCACAAATTTTATTTGTACCACTTGTATTGAGATTAGTTTTAAGAACAGAGCAGAGAATTTATTTTTTAGTCATACCTGCTATTATTGCAGTTTCTTTGTTACAAATGACAGGTGAAACAAAGTTTGATATTCTACTAGCATTTATATATTTACTTTTTACTCTTGTAGTAGCTACCTATGGATTTAAACGCTTTGTTCAAAGAGGATTTTCCCACTTAGAAGAGTTTGCTATTGATATGGGGTTCATGTATTTATTTATCGGAGGCCTTTGGTTTTTTGCCTCTATAGTCGAGTTAGATACAGGATTTTCACCAATTTTGACTTGGCTGACAGGCATCCACTTTCATTATTCCTCCTTTCTTTTGCCTATTTTCATCGGGTTTTTAGGAAGAATATATAAACCAATTGGCTATAAACTACTCACTACGATTATTTTAATATCACCGATGGTAGTGGCGATTGGCATTACTTTTTCCACCTTAATAGAATTTGTCTCTGTCATTCTTTATATCATTGGAATTTACGGATTCATAATTTTGTCCTTAAAGACAACATATAAAAATAGCTTACAGAAACGTTGTGTCGTGACATCATTCGGAGCTTTAGGAATTACTATTATTTTTTCTCTTCTCTATACAATGGGAAATGCCTTTGGGTTATTTGGAGTCACGATTGACTTCATGTTGAAGTTTCACGGATTTCTCAACTGTGTGGTCTTTGCTGGGGTTGGAATCTTCGGATGGTCTATGTGGACTCCTCCTACCAAGCATTTAGGCTGGTGCTTTCCAGTAAGCAATATTAGGGGGAAATGGAATGTCGGAGAAAAAATACTATCCAACCATAAAGGAAACTCCAGCTATAGTGGCCTAGTAGACGATATGAATGTATATGTGGACAGCAAAGCACTACCTTCAAGGATTATCGACTTTTATGAAAACACTCAGCGCTATCGTTTGTTTTCTGAAGTCAGTTGGCATACATGGTTTAAGCCTTTTGCAGTTATTTACAAAGTCTTTAGTAAAAAAATGCAACAACTGAATCTACCGATTTCCTCTAAACAAATGGAAATGACAGGTAACATTGTAGCTATAGAAGATGGTCGTATGAAGACGAGAGCTTGGATTCGCAAAGTTGAACAGGATGTCATCTTTGTCGCTTTATATTCCTTACACCAAAAAGGCGACAAAAGCTATATGAATATTGCCTTACCACTCCCTTGGTCGACTATGATTGGCATATTGGAATTACATGAAAAGAATGGGAAGCTGCTGTTAACTAGTAAGAGAGCATCAACCTCTGATGCTGGAATTTACCTCGCCTTTGGCAATAATGTCTTTAAGCTTCCTCTGGAGGAACAATTTCTTTTAGAAGAAAAGAGTGATGTACTAACTGCAAGACATCAGATGCGAATCTTTTCAGTTCCCTTTCTGACAATCAAATATAAAATTATTTGGAAATAGTTAAAAGCGCAAGCTCCCTTTGACGGGTCAATACATGCTTAATTTCCACTTTATACGGACACTTTCCGTGGGGAGAGCGATAAGTCATCTCCGTCGCTATACGCGTTGTATGGTGATGTCTTATCTGCCTCACTCATCACATTGGAGTCGCCTGTCGCTTCAATTAATAAATAATAGAAGGTTGAGAATGAAAGACTATCTTTCTATATATTAACTTACTACTTTTCAAGTTCTTCATCGAATTGTAATTTGCTACATTTAATAATGAGAGTAGTCGGTATAAGCTGTGCTTTTTCAAATGAGTACCATCTATTCACATGGCGTTGTAAATCTGCCTCCTCCGAATACACCTCTTCTATAACTTCTTCGATTTTAAAACCAACGTTTATAAGCTTATTGATTATATGTACTAACTTTAAATTGTTGCATGATTGCTTGAGTATCCCAAAATTCATGGTCATACGGACCTTCCTCTTGATAGGATTTGTTGAAAATAAAGCTTCCTTCTTCATGTTTTACTCTACTATGTAAAGGATGCTCCCAGCTAAAAACAAAAATACCTCCTGGTTTTAAATAGGAATGGATATTCTCTAATGTTTTTTCTAAGTCTGTAGTCCAACCAATTGCAAAAATAGAATATACTACATCAAAATAGTTTAGTGGCAATCCAGGATTCGTTTCCATTGGTGACTGGAATAATCTCACTAAAAATCCTTGTGTCTTTAACAATGTTTTTGCAGCGTTAATTTGGTTTTCCGATAGATCTATACCCCAAAGTTCTCCAGCGCCTCTCTCTCCCATATACAGCAAGGAATGGCCACTTCCACAGCCAATATCCAATACTTTGAGATTTGCTACTTCTCCAAAAAGATTCATTTGCTCCTCACGCGGAGCCATTGGTCCATACTCTGGAAGAGGGTTTCTTCCATAAAAATGTTCTGCTGATTTTTCCCAGCTTTCTTTATTTATCTTCAATGACTCAATATTCATCTTGTTCCTCCATATAATCCAAGTTTTTTCTTTTAATATTCGCTATTTGCTCCTATTATCCTTTTGTTTGCATATAAAAAAACTGACGAACGTTAAAACGTTCGTCAGTTTTCCTAGTTCTCATACAGAATTATTTCTTCTTTTTCTTAGAAGTTTTTTTATAATAATTCGTTTGAGGGTTTGTTGTTGAATTACCAGTCGAAGCTTTAGTTTGTGGATCTGCTGCAACAATAATTTCCTCTTCTTCTGCAAATTCCGTATCATAGCTTAGATTTCTGTAAGCTTGACGATTACCGTCTTTGGAAGAACTCGTACTGTTTTGTTCGTCCTCTTGGGCAAATAGAAGTGGTATACATGCTATTCCGCTCAAGCCAACAAGTGCGTACACTACTCGAGCAAACGCAGAAGTTTGTCCACCGAAGATAGATGCTACTAAATCAAACTCAAAGAATCCGATTAAACCCCAGTTTAATGCACCAATAATAACTAATGCTAAAGCAATTCTGGATATTACTGACATGGACCAACACCTCCTTCATTTTGTGTATGTGAAGCTAGGTAATAAGAAAGGAAAAACGAATTCCTCCATTTGAATCTTAGCGGCGGTGTTCAACTAAATCGATTGCTCCTAACACTATATGTGCCAGGCCAAAACCTATAATTGAACTCGTTATTAATGGTGAGATGCTTCTATTGTTCCTCAACGCTACTCCAGTTGTAGTTACTGCTGTCCCTAATACTGTCGGGATTAATCCCTCGCGAATACTCTCCATAAAAACACTCCTCTCATTAATTGCTATGATTCGTTCTTATCTTTCGCAATAACTATCTGTTTATACAATTCATCGAATACGAGGGAAATTATGATTTTGAATATTTTTCATTGGCTCTAAAATTTTTACATCTTTTGGATTCTCAGTAAGTATCTATATGATATAATTGGACAAATAAATTCTCTATATGAGAAGAGTGACAGGTTTGGGCTTGTTGGTAATAATGGCATTGGCATACTTACCAATCTTTTATAGAATACATAGACGACTGGACAATTTAGAAAAAGAAGTAGAACGTTTCAGAACTGAGCGTTAACTAATAAAAAGGTGTGTGTATTATGTATGGAATAATTGCTTTATTTGATGAAGAAACCGAACAACAGATTATTGAGGTATGGAATGATTTGAAAGATCAAAACATCTCTTCCTATGCATCTGAAGTCAAAGACCGAAAACCACATATAACTATTGCCAGCTATAAAAATTTAAATGTTGAACAATATATAAAAGAAATGGATCGATATTTGCAAGAGAAGGTTTCATTAACTATTTCTTTTGAAACGATTGGGTCATTTATTAATTCTGGAGCACTTTTTTATTCTCCCCTAGTTACTAAAGAATTAATGGATTTTCATATGGACTATCACGAACATTTCAAAAAAATTCAAGAAGAAGACTCGTTATACAATCCAGGTCGTTGGATTCCCCATTGTACAATTGCTAATCGTTTGACTAAGGAAAAACTATTAGAGGCCA
Source organism: Psychrobacillus sp. FSL K6-2843 (assembly GCF_038626375.1). Classification (NCBI taxonomy): domain Bacteria; kingdom Bacillati; phylum Bacillota; class Bacilli; order Caryophanales; family Bacillaceae; genus Psychrobacillus; species Psychrobacillus sp. FSL K6-2843. The sequence continues at coordinate 3,083,339 of NZ_CP152021.1, forward strand.
TGCATCATTGCTCATATAACCAAACATCCATTTATGGTTTTATAAAAGAAATTGCCTTGATTGACACATCGACGGTAGGATACGCACCTATTCTATATTCCAAAAAATTAAAAATTATATAAAGAAAAAACCGCCAAGAGATAGTCTCAGGCGGATATATTATTCCTCTGTTTTCATCGTTTCATTCTGAACTAATTCCGAATCCACATAAACTTTTCGACTTTGAAGGGCAATGGAAACTCCTTCGCGTTCTAAAATTTCCATGATACTAAAGTTAATATCTTCTTTTACCTTTAAAAACTCAGCCCAAACTGTTGTATTAGTAAAGAAATATAAGAAAATATCATACCCATTTTCTTTAAATGCATCAAATTTTACGAAAATCGTTTCTGGGTGAACTCCTGAATGCTTACTTACAAGCTTTTCAATTTCTTTTACTATTAACTCTAATTTTTCCTTAGGCGTCTCTTGAGATACTCGTAGGTTAAAATTAATTTGTCTTTTACCCATTTTACTCCAGTTTGTAATAGGACCATTTGCAATAGTCGCATTCGGCAAGGTGACTACTGCTTGTGCAAAGGTCCGTATTCTTGTGCTTCGGAAAGTTATATCCTCCACTGTTCCCTCAACATCAGGAGTTAAAATCCAATCCCCTATTCTGAAGGGCTTTTCCGTGATAATAACAAAACCACCTAATAGATGAGAAAGAGCATCCTTTGCAGCAAAGGCAATAGCTACTCCTCCTAAACCTAGTCCTGCTACAAATCCACTTACGTTATAACCAAATTCCTCAGCAACAACACTAAAACTAATGACAACAATAATAACTCGTAAAGCCTTTGAAAGAAAAGGAATGAGTATATCATCGATATCGAGGTTATATCTATTTCTCATTTTAGTGAAGAAAGTAGAAGAATCAGATGACATATTATATAATCCCCAGCTTATAAGAATAATATAGGAAACTCTTATAAGCACCAGGAAGAATTTATTAGTTTCATCAAAGTGTGGAAAGAAGCTAGCTGCTACATAAATACCGACTGTAATAAACATCCACTGAATAGGCTTTTCAAAAGAACGAAAAAGATTAGTCAATGTATCGGTCGGAGTTTTATCGCTTAGCCTGATTAACAGGTTAAATACATATTTCGAGAAAATTTTCCTCAAAATAAGAAACACTAATAGTATACCAATAGATATACTAAGATTCTTCCAAAAAATATACGTGATAAAGATAGACCAATCCATAAAACATAATACCTCCTAACAAAATCAATCCATATCATAACACAAATTCTTACTAAACTTTAATGATTTGCTGTTATTAGATAGATTGAAAATGTTCCTTATATGGAGGTTCGCCTTTTTTTCAATAAGTTAAACTTTGTTTCTGAAATAACAATAGCTAATAGTATTAGTATCGCTCCCACAAGCATTTTAACTGTTAATATTTCACTTAATATGATGACCGAGAATACCATACCCCAGAATGATTCCGTTGATAATATAATAGCCGCTTTTGTTTCTGTTATGTACTTTTGAGCAACCGTCTGCATTAAATAAGCAATCGTTGTTGAAAAAACACCTAAGTATAACAAATAAAGAACTCCCTCTGTTTCAACAGAAAAAGTCGTCTCTCCCCTAAAGAATACAATAATCCAAGCAATTAAAGCCGATGTACCCATTTGTACTATCGTTAATACAACTGGATCCTCTTTCTGAACGAAGATAGCAGTGTAAAAAATGTGAAATGCAAAGGCAACTGCACAGCCTAGCGTTAGCAAATCTCCCACATTAATCTCGGCAGACAATTTTAAAGATAGAACTGCAACACCAGCTATTGCTAATATTGCCCCTGTTAGTTCATACATATCGATTTTCCGCTTGTATATTAAAAAACCGATAAAAGGTACAATTACAACATTTACAGCGGTTAAAAATGCATTTTTGGACGGAGTTGTAAATTGAAGCCCCACCGTCTGTAAAGCAAATGCAACATACAAAAATACCCCCAGCACTATTCCGCTTAACAAAGTACGCTTTGTAAGTCTTTTGAACTTTTTAGAAAACAAAACGCTTAATAATAATGCGCCCATTAAAAAACGCACGGCCAATATTTGATAGGGTGTATAGTGCTCCAACGATACCGCACTTGCTACAAATCCGCTCCCCCAAATAATAGCGGTAACAATCAACAATATTTCTCCTATGTATCTTTGCATTCTCTTCACCAACCTAACCAATTTCATACCTGTAAGTATATCGTATAGATTGAATAAATAACTATTTTACTTTAAAAAAACAAGTCAAGTTCTTGCAGGAATAGTTTACAAAAAAATGGTTGATTTCTATTTTAACCGGACGCGTTCCGTGGGGTTGTGATGGCTCATCTGTCTCACTCTGTACAGCTTGATGCAACAAATTCTTCTAATAAATGTTAAGCTCTTTACTTCAGAAAAATTTAAGATTTATCGTCTATAATAATTATATTTGCTAAGATTGACCTATATTTATAACAATTAATATTGAAATGGAGGCATTTTCACCTTGAAAACAAGAACAATACTAATTATCGATGACGAAACAGAAATTGCCCAACTTGTTTCGATTCATTTGCAAAACGAAGGATTCAAAACCTTACAGGCACATAATGGCCTTGAAGGTCTTGAAATATTTAAGAATAATCCTATTGATCTCGTCATTTTAGATATTATGATGCCTCATTTAAATGGTCATGAGGTGCTTACACAAATACGCCAAACACATCAAACACCAATCATTTTTTTAAGCGCCAAGCAATCAGACTTCGATAAAATTAGCGGGCTTGTCATCGGCGCAGATGATTATATGACAAAGCCCTTTAATCCTTTAGAGTTAGTCGCTCGGGTTAAAGCACAATTAAGAAGAGCCTTTCAGTGGAGTCAAACGGAACAGACAAACACGAAGGATATTATTCAACTTCAAAATCTCATTATCAAAGCAAGTGAAAGAACCATCACGGTAAATGATGAAAAAGTTGATTTAACCCCTAAGGAATTTGATATTTTATTATTGTTAGCAAGCTCCCCTAACCAAGTATTTAGTTCTGAGCAAATCTTTGAAAAGGTTTGGAAGGAGCAATATTTTGAAGGGGCTAATACCGTCATGGTTCATATTCGCACGTTACGAAAAAAATTAAATGATTCGAACAAAGCTAAAAAAATCATCGAAACGGTTTGGGGAGTAGGCTATAAAATCAATGAATAAATTTATACACAGCTTCCGCATGCGCATTATTTATTTGTTTATAAAAAGCTTACTCATTGCAGCATTTATTACATTTTCCATTTATAAGCTATTGCAGCTTTATTACCGAAAAAATGTTTATTACGGTGACACCTATATGTATTACCGTCAATTGATGCGACAAATCGGCGATGTCTATGTATTCATGGTCATTTATATACCGTTGGCCATTATCATTTTCTATTTGTTAACAAGAACGTACACAAAATATTTTAAGGAGATTTCTGAAGGCATCCGTCATTTAGCAGATGGTGACTTTTCCTACAAAACACAAATTTCCTCCAATGATGAATTCCAATACATTGCGAAAGATATTAATGAGGCAAGTACCCGATTGAAGCAAGCAATTGAATCACAAGCATTGTCTCAGAGTAGTAAAGAAACATTGATTGCCAATTTAGCGCATGATTTACGGACACCATTAACGTCTGTCATTGGTTATTTAAACTTATTGCAAAATCAACTCAACTTAACGCCTGCACAAATAGAAGAATACACAAAAATTGCCTATAATAAATCACAATATTTAGAGGAGCTCATTGAAACATTATTTGATATTTCTAAATTAGATTTATCTTTAACTTTAAACACAACGGAACAAACGACTATTAATATACAACAATTACTTCTTCAATTGATTAATGAAATGTATCCCCTCATTGATGAGAGGGATGCCAAAATCGAAGAAAGCATTGAACCGAATCTATTCACTATGGGGAATGGAAAGGAACTAGCACGTGTTTTTGAAAATTTATTAAGTAATGCCCTACGGTACGGTGACTTGACAGAGCCTATACAAATCATAGCCAAAAAAACTAGCAAGACAATCGAGATTCGCCTCAGTAACCACGGTAGACCAATTTCTGAGGATGACCTGCCTCACCTTTTTGATATGTTTTATACAGTAGATCAATCGAGAAGTTTACAAAAAAAGCAAACGGGGCTAGGTTTGTATATAGCCAAAACAATAGTGGAAAAACATCATGGGTCCATCCATGTTTGGAATGGAGAGCAGAGAATTCATTTTGAGGTAACGCTTCCTCTCGATTTAAGAAATATTTAAGCTTTTACCCACTTTCTATTTAAACTCTCTTCCTTAAGCTAGGAACTATTAGAAAAGGAGAGAGTTTACATGAAAAAAATATTAGTGGCCATTGTATTGATAATTATTGGTTTTCCATTCATTTTAAAGAATTCTCCAGCTCTAGAGCAGGAAATCCCGTTACATAATGAATCTGTCCATAACGGAGAGCTAATCTTAGTCAATAAAGAAACAAAACTACAGCAAGACCCAACTAACTTAGCTGTTATTCCATCAAACCTAGCGAGTAATGTCGTCGTAGATTCAGAGTACCTGCTTGAAAAGAAAGTCATAGAACCTTTACAGAAAATGTTTGAACAAGCTGCTAATGATGGTATTCATCACTTTAAAATCAATAGTGCCTACCGTAGCGGAAATCTACAACAGCAACTTTATGAGGAAAATGGTGCTAGTTATGCACTTCCTACTGGATATAGCGAACATCAAAGTGGCCTTTCCTTAGATATTGGATCCACTCAAGGTACGATGGAGAAAACGTTAGAAGGTGAATGGCTGGCAAAGAATGCTGCTGATTACGGCTTTATATTACGTTACCCCAAAAACAAAGTAGACGTTACGGGCATTGCTTTTGAGCCTTGGCATTTCCGCTATGTTGGTCTGCCTCATAGTGTCATGATGGAGAAAAAGAATTTTGCGTTGGAGGAATATTTGTTATTTTTAAAAGAAAAGCGACATTATAAAAAACAAATAAAAGGTATTACTTATTATGTCCAGTATGTTGAAAACATGGAGGTTGCTCACATACCAAATACTGATCAAGTTAATATTTCTGGAGACAATCATACTGGGTATATCATTACTTCTGTTATTAATTAATGCGATTCATGGTTATAAAATAAGGAAAGTGAAGACAAGCCAAAATCGGCTTGTCTTCACTTTTTTAAGAACCTTTAACATGCTTAAACAAACATATTTAATATTAAGACTCCTGCTAATCCAACTAAGGAGATAATCGTTACCATTACAGACCATGTTTTAATCGTTTTCCCGATAGACAGGTTAAAGTATTCTTTATAGATCCAGAACCCTGCATCATTTACATGAGAGAAAGTTACACTACCAGCACCTGCTGCTAATACCATAAGCTCTGGACTTACACCAGTAATTCCAACTAAAGGCGCTGCTATACCAGCAGCAGTCATACCAGCAACTGTAGCAGATCCAACTGAAATCCTTAAGATAGCAGCAATTAACCACGTCATTAACAATGGTGAAAGAGTAGAACCAGCCATTATATCTGAGATATACACATCAATTTGACTATCAATCAGCACTTGCTTGAACGCACCGCCTGCAGCAATAATTAGAAGAATCATAGCAATCCCACCAACTGCATCAGAAACAGATTGCATTATATCCTTCATCTTTTTGCCTCTGTTTATACCAAATGTAAAGAATGCAAAAATTACTGACAATAGCAATGCCACGTTTGCATTACCGATAAAATCAAAGAACGGCATAACAGCTGAGTCAGGTGCAATAATTTCAACCACTACCTGAGAGCCTATTAAAATAACCGGCATAAGAGAAGTAATAATACTTGTAACAAATCCTGGCATCTCTTCTTCCGTGAACTCTTTAGGATTAAATAAACCCTTTGGAATCTCTACCTCTAAAAAATCCTTTTTAAATAACTTTGTGTATAAAGGACCTGCTAGAATAATCGCTGGAATCGCAATTAAAATTCCATATAGCATTGTTTTACCTATATTGGCATCAAACACACTTGCCACAGCAGTTGGTCCAGGATGTGGTGGTACGAAGCCATGCATAGTAATTAGTGCGGCTATAACCGGCATACCAATGTATAAGACTGGTACTCCAGCGGCAGTTGCAATTGTAAATACTAAAGGAATCAGTACTACTACTCCTGTTTCAAAAAACAACGCAATTCCCACTACAGAAGCTGTAAGTACCGCAGCTAGCTGGACTCTCTTTTTACCAAAAGAGTTTATCAGGGTATTGGCTATTTTCTGAGCACCACCTGAATCCGTCATTAGCTTACCAAGTATTGCTCCAAATACAATAATCATAGTCAGACTTCCGAGTGTTCCCCCTAGCCCGCCTTGAACAGATGTCATAGCTTCTAAAGGGGTCATACCTTCTAATATCCCAACGACTAAAGCAACTAAAATCAATGAGATAAAAGCGTTCAACTTGAATACAATCATTAATAAAAGTAATAGGGCAACCCCTATACAAATAGATACTATTGGCATTGTAATCCTCATTTCTATAAATGTTATTTAAATTCTATTTATTTGAATCAATTTTAAAAGTCAGAATTATACAAAAAGATAATACGGAAATATAAAATAGAAATACATACTTTTTAATCATAAAGTATAATTGATTTTCGCTCTAAGCGGACGCTTTCCGCGGGGTGAGCGATAAGCCATCACCGTCGCTTACGCGTCGGGTGTGATGTCTCATCTGTCTCACTCATCCCGCCGGAGTCGCCGCCTGCCGCTACAATCAACCATGTGTTAAATAGTCATTTTTTATCAGTAAAGTACTCAGGTTAACTTAATTAAGATAAAATTTTAGAAATAGGTAAAGTACTACTTATGAAGTTTACAAACTTATTTATTTGCAAATAGACGAACAAATTTCGTCATTACTGGTTCCATTGCCTGTTGCATTTCAGACATAACAGTTGATAGATGAACCATATTTTTAGAAGCTAAGTAGTCTTGCATAAAAGAAACGGCAGCCATCGATACTTCAGTATTGACGTTCACTTTACATATACCAAGTTGGACTGCATCTTTTACTACAGCCTCTGGAGTACCAGAGCCCCCGTGTAATACTAAAGGAAGATCTACTGCTTGCTGGATTCTCTTTAGTAAGGGTAGATCGATCTTTGGCTCTCCCTTATACATACCATGCACCGTACCAATCGCTGCAGCTAGGAAATCTACTCCCGTAGCTTCCACAAACGCTTTGGCAGCCTTTGGATCGGTTAAAGTTCCCGTTCCCTCTTCCTCATCAGAAAATTCTCCTTTGGCTAAAGATCCTATTTCTGCCTCTACAGATACACCTGCCATATGCGCAATTTCAACTATTTCCTTCGTCAGGCGGACATTTTCCTCGAATGGATGTGCAGAACCATCAAACATTACTGAAGTGAAACCACATCTAATAGCGCGGATAATAGATTCTTTTTCATAGGCATGGTCTAGATGTAAAGCAACCGGCACTGTTGCTTTTTCAGCCATCGCTTTAACCATTGCTGCAAATCCCTCTACATCAACTGTCGGGAAGTATCTTTCTCCTAATGCAATGATGACAGGCTGATTTTCTTGTTCTGCTACCTTGATCGCTGCTTGGACTGTTTCTAAGCTATATACATTAAAGGCAGCAACAGCATATTGATCGCGTTGAGCATCCGTTAGTATTTTTTTTGTATCCACTATCATCTTTAGAATCTCCCCTTATCTATTCAACATGTCTACTGTCTCTTTTAGTGTTGTTACCGCTCCCACATTTCCTGGGAAAATAACGTAAGCTATTCCTGGAAATTTACTTTCTTCACCAGTGAGCCACACTGGAATACCTGGCTTGATTTGCCCAGCTACTGTAGCTCTTTTTACTTCTAAACCTCTTGTCCCAATATCACTCGAAGTAATACCGCCTTTAGCGATTATGAAGTTCGGGCGAATACTTAGACGTTGAACAATGCTAGTAACTGCATCTGAAATTTGAACAGAAAGTTTTAGCTCTTCTTCCTTTTTACCTTCGCCTAAATCTAGTCGTTCCCGTCTTGTATAAACTGTGACTGTCTTGCCTTCTTTAATAAGGCTCTCGGTTGTTTCAATCACACGATCAATTTCTTGTTGGAATTTATTTGCCTCTAAAACTAAATGGCAATCAAACTCGATAAATTCAATAGATTCGTTTGTTTTCAACACTTCTAATTGCTCGGTAGTTTTTTTCACATGAGATCCCACTAAAATTAACCCGCCATGATTTGTTTCTTCCTTAATCAATTCTTCTCTTGTTAAAAGTGATTTATCGCTAACTCCTCCAATAACCTTTGTGAGCGCTGCTGCACTTCTAAACATAAATTGCTTTCCAGCCTTCATAGCCTTCACTAGGGCTATAACAAAAATCTCGACATCTACGTAATCTACTGCATTTACGACTACCTTATCGAAATTTTTAACTTGTAGCAGTTGGTTTGTAATACCTTCTACATTCAATTCTCGTAAGCTAGTTAATGAAATATAAGTTGTTTTTTCAGCAGTATACTTACCTTCCGTTTTTTCTTCTACCCATTCACCTAAATGAGACTTTTTATATCCGAAGGTTCTATCTTTTGCGAACTCTGTCTCTCCCGCAGGAACCAATTGTTCGTCATATTGCACATAGTGAATATTGTCTGTTGTGAACCGCCCGCCCTCCTTGAAGAAAGGAAGGATTACCTCACCGTCATATTGAACATTAGAATTCTGTTCAACCGTATTTTTTAAAACTTCCGTTTCAAGTGGATAATGACCTCTTAGAGTGGAATCTCCTCGACTAATAACAATAAAATCTTTGTTTACTTTATTGGCTACCTTCACAATATTTTCAGCAATCTCTATATGAGCTTGTTCCGTTTCTGCCGCAGTAAAGCCTCGAGAATTGGTTAATAGAAAGAACATTGTATTGTCTTCCTTGAAGCCCATCTCAATACTTTCTATAGACCAATCTGTATAAACAGAAATTCCGTGTACGGTTTGAACACCGGTTGGATCATCATCTAAAACGATAATTTTTTTATTTAAATTACGTAATTCATCTTTCAGCATTTGTTGAACTAATTTTGTATCTACCGAAGGAATAGATGCTAATACCTCTTGTGTATTGCGTGCTTCTTTACTGTTTATCATCATTACGCTCTCCCTACTTCAACATTCGCAAGTTTTTCGTAATACTGAACAATTCCACCATGGTCATCTGCTGCTTTTCCATCTACTTTTAAAGCATGGAAAATTTCGACTAGCTGACTTGACAATGGAAGAGGAACACCAATTTCGTGCGCTGTTTCCATCACATTTGTCATATCCTTAAGATTAATGTCAATTCTTCCTCCAGCAACAAAGTTACGGTCTAGAATTAGTGGAACCTTTGCATCTAGCACTGCACTTCCCGCTAATCCACCACGAATTGCTTGGTACATTTTTTCTACATCGATTCCTGCTTTAGCAGCTAGCACTAATGCCTCGGACATTGCTGCAATGTTTAAGTTCACTATAACTTGGTTTGCTAATTTTGCAGTAGTACCACTACCATTCCCACCAACTAAAGTAACTTCAGCTCCCATTGCATATAAAACGTCCTTCACTTGATCAAAAGCTTCTTCTTTCCCACCAACCATGATTGCAAGTGTACCGTCGATTGCTTTTGGCTCTCCTCCACTTACGGGCGCATCTAACATTTCTACACCTTGTTTTCTCGCCTTTTCCGCAATCTCTTTAGAAACTACAGGAGAAATAGAACTCATATCTATAATTACAGAGCCTTCTTTAGCTCCACTAAGTACTCCATTTTCTCCTAGCACTACTTGCTGTACGTGATGAGATGCAGGAAGCATTGTAATAATCACTTCACTGTTTTCCCCAATGACCTTTGCTGAATCTCCCGCAGTTGCCCCGGCATCAATTAATGCCTGCACTGCTTCTTTATTTAAATCATTTACCATTACTTCAAAACCTTTAGACAATAAATTTATCGCCATTGGTTTTCCCATAATTCCTAATCCGATAAAGCCAACTTTTTTAGCCATAATATATATTTCCTCCTAGTGTTTTTGTAATAATTATTAAGTTTTTATAATTGAAACCGCTTGCAGGTTATTTCAATAAAGCTATTGTATACTCTTTTTTCATTTTTGTATACATTTTAGACACATTTGTATCCATTAAAAATCAAGATTTTTTCTAAACTATCTTTCTTTCTTTATTTTTGTTAAGTTTATGGTAGAGAATTAATGGACTTTAGGAGTGAATTAAATGGGAATGTTACATTCAAATAGTCGGACAGCTTCCCAGCAAGCATACGAGGAAATAAGAGATCGGATTTTAAATGGAGAAATTACTGGAGGCACAAAAGTAGTTGAAGAAAAACTTGCTACGGAAACAGGCTTTAGTCGCACTCCTATTCGCGAGGCTCTTCGTCAGCTAACGAACGAAGGCCTCATCGTAAACAAAAAAGTCGTTCAACCTTCCGAAAAGGACCTACGGAACCTTTTTCAAATGAGGATTCTATTAGAGGGCTTTGCTGCAAAGACAGCAGCTACCTATTTACCAGAGCAAGATTTGGAGACTTTAGCAAACTGTATTAAGGTTGGTAGGGAAGGAACTCCAGAAGAAATTATGGAGGCAAATGAACTCTTTCACCAAATTATTGTTAATTCTAGTGGTAATTCTCATATGATTGAAACAATTGATCGGATGAAATCTATTATTTATTTGTTCCGAAAAACTGTAGTATTATATAAGCGACCACAACTGATAGATGAGCATGAGGAAATTTACAAGGCTATTTCCCAGCAGGATACCGAACAAGCAAAAGAGTTGATGGAGAAGCATTTACAAGCAGATTTAGACTTTTGTCTCCATATTCTCAATGTTTCAAGAAATTAAAAAGGATGGTTGTGACAATGTCACACCATCCTTTTTCCATCAATTATCTAGCTCAAGTACCTCTTTATATATAATCAAGGCATATTTGTATATTTGAGCATTTATCTGCTCATCTAAATTTCTATATTCCTTATCGGCTTTTTCAATTATTTTTATGAAATCTGCTTCTAGACTTTCATAATTAGGACCTTCAAATCCACGGCTTTCTATTACCTCAAAAATATTCACCATTTCTTTCAAATAAGCCTTCTCAATCTCAGCGTAATCATTAGCACCAATCTGCTCCAACATTATAGCCAGTCGTCTTAAGTATTCGTGAGTACCCATCTGTTTGATTGGCTGTGAAAACCAATTGAGTAAGCTTTCATGTCCACCGCTTTCCATCTCACAAAAATAATTAAATAAAATATAGAAATCATTCATTTTTTCATTTTCTGTCGGAAAAGAGTAGTTTCCATAGGCGGCTAAAACTGCATTCCAAATGTCATCGTTAGTGAGTATCTCACTTCGCTTGATTTTCATGTTTGGAGCCCCCTGACTTGGTTTTGAACTATACTCCTCAAGCTTTACTTATACTCTTATATCCAGCCTATCAATATTTCGAATAGCAAGATACGCAACGGTTAGGCCAATCACTGCCAACGATAACGGAATTATAATTATATCGTTTAATGAAAAGCTACCATTATTGTTGGAAACAATCATTACTATTAAAATCGAAGTGATAATAGTAGTGGGAATTGAATATTTCTTCATTCCAAAGTAAAGCGGAATTAGTGCCATACATGAGGCAGAAATTGCATTCATCAATACACTCACACTATGTTCTTGCAAAAAGTCAGCTGTTAACGAACCTGGAATTAGCTGATAGTTTACGGTTAGATAGTAGTAGACAGTTGTAATAAAAACATTAGAAATAATAATCCATGTAAAGGTAAAAATAATTATAATTGTCAGCTTTGCTGCTATAAGTTTCTTTCTGCTTATTGGATACATAAATAAAGTAGTAATCGTTTTCTTTTTGAATTCTCCTATTATTAGCTTAGCTATTAGAGTGGAGGCAAAGATGATAAAGGTCGCTCGAACAAAGGATTCTATAACTCCTATAGCCTCCTGATAATTCACAAAGTCAGTATCTCCCTCCATTTTAGATATAAAGGAAATAAGAAACATAAAACCGAGAATAACAAAATTAGCAATTATCGCGTTGCGTGAATAGGAAGACAACTTAAACTTTTTCATTTCTAGCTTCATCAGTTTAAACACTTACTACACCTCCATTAATAAGCTTCATGAAATAATCCTCCAAAGAGCTCGTTTTTTTACTAATGGCCTCAATTTCTATATCATGTTCGTACAATACTTTGGAAATCATTTGTTGGGAGACTGACGATTCATATATTCGAATACAATGATCATCAACCATTTTAAAGTTAACTAGCTGTAATTTGTCGCTCAATAGAAAAGCGGCTTTTTTTCCATCCTGAACGACCAATTCTATATAGTCAGATTGACTTTGAGCTAACTGATTCATAGAGATTTCTTTTATTAGCTTTCCATTATTAATAACACCAATTGTATCTGCTAATTGTTCTATTTCGCCTAATATATGACTAGAGACGAGAATCGTAATTCCATATTCCTTACAAAGCATTTCAAATAATTCTCGCATTTCTTTAATGCCAATGGGATCTAATCCGTTTATTGGTTCATCTAAAATAAGCAATTCTGGCTTTGTGATGATGGCACGCGCAATTCCTAAACGTTGCTTCATTCCAAGGGAAAACTCTTTTACTCGTTTACCTCCTGTATGAAGATTCACCATTTCTAATACTTTCTCTATTTCCTTCTTGTCGTAAAAGCCCATGTACTCACAATGAAGATCCAATGTTTCTCTAGCAGTTAGTTTCTCATAAAATATAGGGTACTCAATTATTGATCCGATTCTTTTAAGTACCTCATATGACCGATCTGTTAGCTTTTCACCAAAAATCTCTATTTCCCCATTTGTTGGCTTTATAAGATTAGTAATCATTTTCATGACAGTTGTTTTACCAGCACCATTAGGACCTAAAAACCCATAAATCTCTCCCTTTTGCACATGCATGTTAACAGAAGATACAACTTCCCTTCCTTCGAATACTTTCGTCAAATGATTGGTTTTCAATATATACGACATTAGAACCCTCTCCCTATTTCTTACTATCCTTAGTATAGGAAATGAACCTCTCTTTTTTATTAATACAATCTTACGAATTTCTTAAGTTCTTCTAGCTTTTTTAATATGTTATTCGTTTCAAGGTAGCTGTAAAGACAGTCTTTTCATAAGGAATACTTGAGAGCTGAATAGAACCTCCCATTATTTCCAGAAGTCGCTTTGTAATCGTTAGGCCAAGACCACTGCCTTGGAAGGATTTGTTTCTAGAATCCTCCATGGTGTATGTTCTTTCAAAGACCCGATCCACATGGTATTCATCAATTCCTTTTCCTTTATCCCAAATATCAATGTAGATGTAAGCTTCGTCATTTCTCAAAGCTAATCCAATTATCTTGCCTTCAGCACCGTATGTTAGAGCATTAGATAAAAGATTGTTCAAAGCCCTATCAATTGCCTCTTCATTACCAAATGCATAAAGAGGGGCTTCTGGAATATCAATTTTAATATCCATATTCATCGCTGTTACCATATCGTAGAAGGTTAGAATGTTCTTACGACATATTTCGTTTATGTTTACCTTAGATAGTGGGTAGTGCTGGTCGCCCGCTTCTATTTTAGCTAAATCAAAAAATGTATGAATAATTTTAAGTACTTCATTTGTTTTAGTATGTAGTTTAAGAAGTAATTGTCTTCTTTCCTCCTCATTTAAGGAGTGGTCAATTTCTAGCATTTCAATATATCCAAGAATTACTGTTAACGGTGTTTTTAAATCATGGGATACATTTGAGAGCATCTTCCTCATGGACTCTTCTAACCTTGTATGGGTTACTAAAACCTTTTGTTTTTCAACTAATAGCTCATTAATCATATTTAACAATTGCATGAGCTCTTTATGTTCTGTATGTGCCAAGACTTTCTCTATAGTGTTTTCTTGAACAATCATTTGAAGCTTTTGGTGTGCGTAGGCAATGTTAGAGGTAAGGTTTCTTTTTTCTTTGTATTGGAAAAAAATGAGACCAATTAACAATGCAATTATGATAAATAATATAAGCACCATATCAGAAACCTTCCAACTTATAGCCAATCCCCCACAAAGTCTTTATATACCTTGGGTTAGAGGGTTCTACTTCAATTTTCTCCCGAAGCCTTCTCATATGCACATTAATAATATTTTCATCCCCATAATATTCATCTTTCCAAACTAGCTGATAAATTTGTTGTTTAGTAAATACACGGTTTTGATTGGCAGCAAATAACTTTAAGATAGCAAACTCTTTTGCAGTTAGTTTTAAATTTTCATTTCCTTTAGTAACAGTAAAATTCTTAACATCTATTTTTAAATCTCCTATTATAAGGACATCCTCGCTTACATTTAGCTCCTTTGAATATTTTGTGGCTCTTCTTATAGCAGCCTTAACTCTGGCAGAAAGCTCGAGTAACGAAAAAGGCTTGGCAAGATAATCATCTGCCCCTAATCCCAGTCCTAATGCTTTGTCCACATCGCTATCCTTTGCTGACATGATTAGTATAGGTACAGCGCTTTTCTCACGAATAATTCTCAGCACTTCCAAGCCATCTAATTTGGGCATCATAATATCTAAGATAACTAAGTCATAGGCTGACACCACATTTTGTTGGACTGCAGCTTCTCCGTTATTTACGGTAGTAATTAGAAAACCTTCACTTCTTAAATACTTTTCTACCATCTCACAAATAGATTCATCGTCTTCCACTAATAAAATACGTTTAGGCATTCCTTTACACCTCTTATATACGCTTTTTCTCTTAATCATATCTAATTAATGGAAGTAAATATATATATAAACTAATTTTTCTCCATGTTTATTTTAATAAGCTACTTCAAAATAAAGTAAAAAAATAATATAAATTTATCTATTGAATTGTATCCTACTTTCTATATAATAAATTCTTGTGTTTCAAAAAAATATGAAAAGGATGGGGATAAATGAAAAGAACCCTTACAGCAGTTTTAGCATCCGCAATGCTATTATTATCTGCGTGCTCAGAGAACACAGATTTACAAGCGGAGGTTAACAAGGAAGTAGACACAAAAGCGTCAGCCGAAACTACTGTGGCAGTTAAACCAACAATGATTAAAGGCGAAGACTATGATGAAATGGGCGGTGCTGATGCTTATGCAGAAGCAGGCGACAATGCAGAGTCTCGTTACTTCAAAGCACCTGAGTTTTATAACATGAAATCAGATGATCAATTACTACTAATCGAAAATTTTCAAACGATGCAGCAAACAACAGAATGGTCTTGTGGTCCAGCAACAGCTTTAATGGTTGCTAATCATTTTGGATATACGGAAATGACGGAGATGGATATTGCCGAGCAAATGAAAGCAATGACCGACTTAGACACTCCGGGGGCTAAACCTGGTTCAGCAAATAACTTCCCCGAATATGGAACCGACGTTAGCCAGCTTCACAACTTCTTTACTAGTTTAGAAGGCTTTGAAGTTGTTGAGACAAGCTATAAAGTGAATTATTCAACAGAGGATCTTATTCAAGAAACAGATGGAGCAACTGGAAACAATGTAGGAAACCTACCTGCTACCTTCACGTGGAATAGCTTATATGCTTCTGAAAACAGCGATACAACCGATGCTTGGGTTTCAGATGCAAAGGATAGCTATTTTGTTAAGTGGTTAACTAGCCACCTTTCCAACGATCGTCCAATTATGGTTGAGTGGGCAGATTGGGACGGACATTGGCAAGCAATCATTGGCTATGATAATAATGGTACACCTGGTATTGGTGATGACATGCTCATCTTTGCTGACCCGTATGATACATCAGACCATTGGCAGGATGGATATTACTTCTATCCTTTAGAAAGATGGTTTGGACAATGGAATGATCGTAATATTGCGCCAAAGCCATTCCAATTACAGCCTTACATCGTTGTAGATTATAAAAAATAAATAATAAAGAGAGCAATGACTACCGTCAAAGCTCTCTTTTTTTTGCTACCCCAACTTCCAAAATCAACATCAATACATCTATACGAAGGTCTTCCTACTAACCACTGAACAGTTTCTAAAAATCTGTCGATTGCTTTCATTATCCTGTTTTTATATGATAATAAAGCAAATAGACAACACATTGTTCAGTAATTAAGTAAAGGAGAATGTAAAATGAATAAAAAATATATTTTTATGTTTGGTTCATTAATTATAACTATTGGATTGATCCTTGCAGCCGTAATTACCAACGACGACATAGTGTCTTATCTAATGATATTCTTTTGTGTAGGATTAGGGCTAGCTTTACTGCGTTTATTAGTGAATAGTGCTATCAAAAAAATGAAGGGGAAAAGCATTTGGACTAAACTCCTATTCTTCGCTGTTCTCCTAGGGTTTGGTCTACCTTTCCAAAACTGGTTCCGCAAAGATGTGATTTTTGCCATGGATTCTGATTATATCCTTCGCTGCATTGTCATTACTGTTATGGGAGTTATTTTCATGACCTTCCTTTTCGGGATGCTGTTAGCTAAAAAACGTCAGACACAAGTTGAAATAGTCGAGTAAGCTAAAAAAAAGAAGCACCATCATCCAAATAAGTGAATGAAGGTGCTTCTACTATTTTTTAAAGGATTATGTGGGTCGTTAACTCCAAACTTCAACATTTACTATTTTCATGTTCAGAGCTTGTTATTTTTATAAATGTTTTAGTAAATACGTACAAAGTGGGTCTATATAATCGGCCTTTGGATGTTCACTTAACAACAATCTAGTTAACTCCGTACGGTTATATTTTATAGTTTCTAGTCTCTTAAACTCTGGAGTACTCCCTAAACTATATAAATCATTTTTGTATTTTTCATGTATTTCTTTTACTTCTTTAGAGGTTAAATCGATAGTTACTTGATATAGTAAAACCAATGATTTTCCTCCGCGTTTGATCAACCATGGTCTTAATGGAGATTTACATTTCGTTTTAGTTAGGTCAATGCCTAGCTCTTCTTGAATCTCCCTTTCAATGTTTTTATGTATATTGATATACCCTTCTTCTAAATCATTTTCGTCTAATCCACCAGGGGCAAATTGAATTCTATCTGGATTAGCTGTTCCTTCATTCATATGACCAAAAACTATATATTGGTCCGAAGTAAGGATGAGTGTAGCGGGGTAGACAACAATACAGTCATACTGAGATTGTAATTCCATTTTCCTACTATAAAGAAAATGGGCATAATCAGTATGGGTAAGGGAAATAAGTAGATTCTTTTCATTCTCTTGAACTTGTTCAATACTAAAAACCTTTCCTCGATTGAATATGCCTTTTCTGTTAATATTCTCCCAGTATTGATTTATTTTTGTTCTTATTTCTCCTGGTAAATCTACCTGCTTATCTAAAACATTTATCCTTATATTTGTAGGTATCTTTTCTAAATTAATATTATCGAAAACCTCCATATGTAACCTCTATTCTCAGTTATTTATTCATCTCTTGTAGGCTTTTTTATAGCCAAACAACAAACTAATCTCATCCAAAAATTTGAGCATCTTGATATAAACCGTTCTCATCAATATCTACTACTATCGTGTGTCCCCAAAATAAGTCTCCATCGTCATAATATAATTCTGCGTTTCCCTCACAAAAGATTAACATTCCCTGCATTTTAATTCGTTTTTTAAATTCATCCTTATTGGTCATTCTTCCTTCATTCCACACTTCGTTATGTAGCTGCAGTAAATCCTCTGCTATTTTTTCTTTATATAATTCCTCAGAGACTTTTATTGTTTCAAAGGTATTTTCAGCTACTTCAAATACTAAATCTTTATCAAATGACTCAACAGATATAGTTACATCTATAAAATAACCTTTCTGTATTTCGACTTTTCCCTCATAATTACCCCTATCTATATCAAAGGTTAGAACATCAAAAATACATTTATTTTCCATATTTTACCTCCCATTATTACTCTTCCCTATCTAACAGCTACTCAGTTTATGTATAACAATATTCTCTTTAATTCTACAAATACAGCACTAATACCTTTTTCAGTCATCCTTGAAATTTATTAATGCTAAAAAAGACAGCAAGCTCAAAATTATTGAGCTTGCTGTCTTTTGAATACATATTTTCTTATAAAACCTTTTCTAGAAATTCTTTTGCACGCTCCGATTTTGGAGAGCTAAAGAATTCATTTGGTGGCGTGTCCTCTACTAATACTCCACCATCCAAAAATAAAATACGATCTGCTACCTCTTTGGCAAAGTTCATCTCGTGTGTCACGATAATCATCGTCATTCCTGATTCAGCTAAATCCTTCATAACCGCCAAAACCTCTTTTACCATCTCTGGGTCTAGGGCAGATGTCGGTTCATCGAATAGCATCACAGAAGGGTTCATCGCTAAGGCACGGGCAATAGCTACACGTTGCTTTTGTCCTCCTGACAAGCGATTTGGATATTCTGAACGTTTCTCAAAGAGTCCAACCTTTCTTAAAAGGTCCTCAGCAGTGGCTGTCGCCTCTGCCTTTGATTTCCCTTGAACCTGCATTGGTGCATAAGTTAGATTCTCTAATACCGTTTTATGAGGAAACAGATAAAAATGCTGAAAGACCATTCCTACATTTTCACGTACCTTCATAATATTTGTTTTTTTATCCGTCACGACATCATTTCCAATACTAATAACACCGCTTGTTGGAATTTCTAAAAGATTCAAGCAACGCAAAAAGGTAGACTTACCAGAACCGGATGGTCCAATGATTGCAATTACTTCCTGTTCCTTTATTTCCGTGGAAATGTTCTTTAAGACTTCATTTTTTCCAAATGATTTATATAATTTTTCTACTTTAATCACTTCTACTCATCCTCTTTTCTAGCTTCTTGCCAAGGAATGATAAAATAAGTGTAAGAATATAGTACATCACTCCGGCAATCATTAATGCCTCTAAATAACGATAAGAAGAACCACCAACGACATAAGCACGACGCATTATATCTAAAGCCCCGATCACTGTTACAATTGCAGATTCCTTCGTTAAAGTTATAAATTCATTCATAAGAGCAGGCATGATATTTTTCATAGCTTGTGGCAGGATAATATCCTTCATCATCTTTGCGTATGGAATGCCTAAAGCTAATGAAGCTTCCAACTGGCCTTTATCAACAGCATTGATACCTCCACGAATAATCTCTGAGATATACGCACCAGAGTTTAAACCAAATGCAATTATTGCTGCAGGCATTGGCTCAATATTAATATCAAAAAGCTGAGGAATTGCATAATAAATAATCATCAATTGTAAAACGAGTGGAGTTCCTCGAAAAATGGACGTATAAAAGTCTGCAAACCATCTCAATGCGGTAATTTTACCAATTTTACATAGAGCCAATAAAATACCTAAAACTAATCCTATAATTGTGGCTCCAACAACTATTTGAAGTGTAACACCTATTCCTTTTGCAATATAAGGAATAGAGGGAACGACTGCAGAAAAATCTAACATATCGTTACCCTCCTTTCTATCTAACTATTATATTTTTTATGCTAAATTATTCTGCTTCTACTACAAACCATTTTTCTCTAAGCTCATCAATTTTTCCTTCTTCAATTAGCTCATTGATAGCATTATCAAATTTCTCTTTAAGTTCACTGCCTTCTGGAAATACAGCTGCCTTATAATCGATTTCATCTACTACTACTGGGAAGAATGTAAGGTCATCATTACGCTTTACATAGTTTTCTGCAACAATATCTTCAATGATTGCACCATCGAAACGCTTTGTCATTAATTCTTGAATAACCTCTGGTATTAAGTTGCGGCTCTCCACTTTCATATCTACTGTTTGCGCTACTTCATTCGCTAGCTCTTCTTGAATAGATGAAATTTGAACACCAACTGTTTTACCAGCTAAATCTTCCACTGATTTAATGCCACTATCTTTTTTAGTTACGACCATTTGCACTGTTTCGTTATAAGGAACAGAGAAGTCAACTACTTTGTCGCGTTCCTCTGTTGGTGTCATTCCTGATAATACGAAATCTAATTTACCTGCTTGAATCGCTGGGATTAATCCGTTAAAATCGATGTTTTCCACTTCAATCTCATATCCTAGTTTTTCCCCGATTAAATTTGCTAGATCAATATCAAAACCGATAATTTCTTCACCTTTTGCAGTGTCCACATATTCAAATGGTGGATAATCAGCTGAAGTACCCATTTTTAAAACTTGTTTTTCTTCTGAAGGAGATGATGCATTACCAGAATCTTTCGCCGTATCCTCTTTTGTTCCACATGCTGCTAGAATTGCTATAATCATTGCTAATATAACTAAAAGTAATTTATTTTTCATGATTGTTACTCCTTTTTCTATTTTATTTTGTTTCATTTGTATATCGAATAATTGCTTTTTCAAGCATTTTTAATCCATCATCAATTTGTTCCTTTGTTACTGTTAATGGAGGAATCATACGAATAACTTCGCCCACGTTTCCACAGAGATAGAAGAGCACGCCTTCCTCTAATGCGTAATCGAGAATTTTCATGACTGCCTGTCCATCTGGCTCTCCTGTTTCAAGGTTGGAGATTTCAATTCCGATCATTAAGCCGACAGAGCGAACATCACTAATTATCGCGTATTTTGCTTTTAGCTCATTTAATTTCTTCGTTGCATACGCCCCTACCACTTTAGAGTTTTCAACTAAGTTTTCCTCGTGAAAAATTTCTAATGTGGTCAATGCCACAGAACACGCTATCGGATTTCCACCGAAAGTAGTTCCATGCATACCAATTGGCCATTTCTTCATTAACTCTTTAGAAGCAACAGTTGCACTAAGTGGCAGCCCAGAGGCGATTCCTTTAGCGATGGCCATGATATCGGGAGTTACTCCAAAATATTGGGAAGCAAACCATTCACCAGTTCGACCAAATCCAGTTTGAACTTCATCAAATATTAATAGTATTCCATGTTCATCACATATCTCTCGGATTCTCTTTACCCAAGATTTAGGAGGGATAATGTAGCCGCCCTCGCCTAGAACTGGTTCTAAAATAACGCATGCAACCTCTTCAGGAGTTACCTGATGCTTAAAGAGCCGCTTGAAATCTTTTTCTAACTGCTCTACACAGTATACTTCCGGGTCCATACCCTCTGGACAGCTCTTCGCGTCTGCATAAGGAATTTGGTAGGATAAATGCGATGGCTGTAAAAATTTCCGATACTTGCTTTTGGATGTTGTAACGCTTAATGCACCAAGTGAACGTCCATGAAAACAGCCTGTAAACGAAACCACATAAGGTCTTTCAGTGACAAACTTCGCTAGCTTTAAAGCCCCTTCAATAGCTTCGGTTCCGCTATTTGCAAAAAAGAAACAATCTAAATCTCCAGGCAACACTTCACCAAGATTTTTGGAAAGCTGGAGAATGGATTCATACATGATGACACCTGACGGACCATGTACTAATTGATCGGCAGCATCCTTGATGCTTTGAACGATTTTAGGATGACGATGCCCAGTATTCGTTACGGCTATACCTGAAGTAAAATCTAAATATTTTTTACCGTCTGCACCAAAATAATAACAGCCTTCTTCCTTGACTATTGGGATATTAGGATGGTCCTTTGCCATACTAGGTGCCAGAAAGTCTTCCATATTATCATATAAATTCAACCAATTACTCATATTGCTCACCTTCGCTTTTCTTCTACTATCATTTTCCAGATAGAATCATAGAATATATATTTAAATATTTATTAGCTAATGGATTTTTCTAATATTTATATAATATATGCCTTTATGTATAATTATACAATAGTAAATTTATGCAAAATAAAAGTTTAAATATGTCGAATTTTCAAATTAAAAATAATTAGTATTTTCAAGAGTACACTCTCTTCTTACTGAAGAGAGTGCTTACCTCAAATATGCTCCGTAATTTCTCGTGTCAACAACCAACGTCCCTTTATCTCTTCCCAATCCTCTAACGTAAAAAAACGAGTTAACTCTTGTCCGTTCTTTTCAATAATCATCTCATAAAATACTACGAACCTACCTGCATCACGCTGTCTAATAATTCGATGTTCAAATCTTTTTTTGGCGCCCTGTAAGGCTTCCACTGTCTCCCTCATCCCCTGTACAGCTTCTGGACGGTCAAAGAACTCTGGCCTTTCAACATGACCATTAAAAAAAGTAACATAGTAATTTTGAGTCATAATTTCAAGACCTTCAGTTTTACCGGTAGACATTGCTACATTCCATGCTTGAATAAAGTCATCATGCACTTGTGTGAACTGTTCTACGGACGTTTGAAAAACATCTGCCATCAAATCCCCCCTATTATTTTGTCATCCTATCCCGGCTCAAACTGCTATAGAGAAAAGAGTCTCTCCAGCCGTCCTTCAATAAAATATTTTCTCTTAATAATCCTTCCTGTATCATACCTACTTTCTTTAAAACCTTTTCTGATGCAATATTTCGGACATCACAAGTAGCAGAAATACGGTTTAGCTTCAGCTCTTTAAATCCAAAATCAAGTAGTAAATGCGCAACCTGTGTAGCTATACCGTTACCCCAAAAGTTTGGATGTATTATATAGCCCATTTCTCCATTCTTATTGGCGTAATCTACATGAAATAGTTCTCCAGCTCCAATCATCTTATTACTTGTCTTTTCTACAACAGCAAACACATACCTAGTTCTTTTATCTTTCATAACGTCAGCTAAGACTTCCTTCAAGTAAGTTTTAGTGTCTTCGATACTATTTGGTCCCCAAGGCTGGTATTTGCAAACCTCTTCGTTAGATGCATAACCATGAATATCCATGAGAAAGCCATCTGTCATTTCAGTTAAGTATATGGTGTTGTTTTCTAGTCCATTCTCCATTTGAGGAATCTCCTATTTCTATTTACTTTCTTATGTTATTCTCCTTTATACGTTATTTTCCCTTTAATCTACCTAGCTAATTAGTTATTTGACGCATATGCTATTTATAATGAAAACGGGAGGTTGCTTCATGTCAAACAAATACCTAGATTTACTATCATATTTTGGAATTGGAAGTGCTCATCCAGGTGGGTTTGGATTAACACAATTTCTTTTAAGAAAAGAGAAAATTCAAGCGTCTGAGTCTGTTTTAGATATTGGTTGTGGAACAGGAAAAACCTCTGCTTTTTTGTCTACTAAGTATGGTTGCAGTGTAACAGCTGTTGATAACCATCCACTTATGATAAAAAAAGCTCGGGAGCGTTTGGATTTACTGGAGGGTACCATTCATTTAATCGAAGGGGATATCGAACACTTAAATTTAGAAGAGAATTCTTATGATGTCATTATTTCCGAATCAGTCCTTGTATTTACTAACATAGGCAATACCTTAAGTGAAATAGCTCGAATGCTAAAAAAGGATGGCAGGCTACTATTGATTGAAATGACTGGCACCTCCAATCTTTCGGAGCAAGTAAAGGAGAAAGTGAAGGAGCTCTATGGCGTTCAACAGCTATTTAGTGAGGAAGAGTGGAAAGATTGTTTGCAAAAGGCAGGATTTCAGCATATTGAAATGCTTGAGCCTCCAGTCAATATGGAACAAATAGACATCGACGACATAAATCCATCCAGCGAAATAGATATGTCACTTTATGATCTTTGGGATGAGCATAACCAATTTCTAAATGAATATAGTGACGTAGTAGGCTACCGGATTTTTAGATGTCGTCTATAGATATCTATTAACCTTTAATTGAAAAACTAGATCCTGCAATAATTTCCTTTGCTGTTTTCCGGTATAGTTCCCCGTTTGGGAATGGCCCCTGTTTTTTTACAAAGGAGTCCACTAAATGAAAGCCAATATGATACCCTATCCATTTTGGAAAGGGACTTCTAGGTTGGCCAAATAGAAAGATCTGATGATTTTTTATATCCCTTACTTTTAAAGAGGGAATAAAATGCTTTTTCCATATTTCTAGTGCTTCATCGTGTGAATAGAGTTCAATCCATGGGGCTAACCTTTTTGCTCCACAAACCTCTTTTACTGCATATTCCCCCAGACCTTCAATTATGAGAGAATCCTCCAAGGTTGTTTTTAAAGGAGAAAGGTTCAAAAATTGGAGCCTGCAAACATGATTATATTCATGTACCAGGGAAGCTTTGATTTCCTCATCAGAAAGATCTTTAGACACAAATAAAAACAATGCCTTTTTATATGCCACGCCATTTTTAACTGGTAAGGGCTCTCTTGCCTGGCCTGTGCCTCTTGTTTTAATAGGGAAGATATAAATCGGCACCTTGGGACCATTCCACAGTTTTCTTAACTGCTTATATTCATTATTTACTAGCTCCCATACTTTCCTTTCCTCCATTTTTTCTACAATGCTTTTCACTTCCTGCCATTCGTTTGGTTCAAATAATCCAAATCGTAGAAGTTCATAATGAATTGCTTCTCTATTTGTCTTAGGAAAAATATCCATCAGCGGCTCACATAGAAATTCACCCTGAAGCTGATAGACATCTTTCCTCTCTTCTTTTTCGCAGGATTCAATAAATTCATATAACCAACTAGAAGTTTTGATAACAGCCAACCTATCATTCCTTTCTCATTTCCTATTATCATTTCAGGTTTTGTATAAATCTTAAAACTATTAAGCCTAGTATTCATAGACGATTGTCTACTGTGAAAACTTCCATACGGCATATGTTATAGAACATACTTGTATGTAATTTTTTGAGAGAGGGGGACAAAAAATGAATCAATCACAAACATATGATTTATGCTGTAGATACCATGGAAAAAGAGTAAGAATTACGGACAACCAAGGTAGAACACATGTAGGACAAATTACAAAGGTTGATCGGGATATGGTATGGATTCGGCCTAACAATAACTTTGGAGGATATGGTTTAGGTTGGGGCTGGGGATTCGGACCAGGATTTGGTTACGGTATTGCATTAGGTGCAATTACTGGAATTGCTTTAGCTGGGGCTTTTTTCTGGTAATACTTCTTTTTTATACTTCTAAAAAAGGGAATGGGCTAGGACCTATTCCTTTTTCATTTTAGATTAAATTGTATTAAATGCCCGTTGCATGTAAAAGAAAATTCAGATTCTCTTGTGATAAATGCTTTCTACGCGCGGATTTATACCGATGGATTTGATGCCTGCCACTACAATTACATATTAATAAATGTTAGTGCTTTACCGGTAAAGTGCTGTTGACTCGAATACTCTTAATTAGTATGTCTTCCTGTTTGCCGAACAGTGATGTTGCTGATCTTAAGGCGTTTAAGATACAGATGTTCTTGAATTTAAAAAGCATACCACATAAGCGGTATGCCTTAATGTTATAGTATGCAATTGTCCAAATAAGTTACCTAGATAGCAGTAAATCCTCCATCAATTGGTACGACAGCACCATTAATGTATTTAGCCTCGCTCATCAATAAAAAGGAAACCAATTCAGCAACTTCCTCTGGTTGTCCTAAACGACGTTGTGGAATTGTAGCGGAAACTGCCTTAAATACATCTGGATTCATTTCTCTATATTGTTTAACCATAGGGGTTTCAGTAGATCCTGGAGCTACTGCGTTAATTTGAATTCCCTGATTTGCATATTCGGCTGCTAAAGATTTGGTAACACCGACTATACCATGCTTTGTTGCTGAATAACTTACTACACTTTCCTGTCCTACCAATCCAGCCGTAGAGGAAGTATTAACTATGCTACCTCCCCCATTTTTAATCATTTCCGGTAGTACGTAATATAGGCCGTATAAGGCACCTCTTAAGTTAATATCCAAAACAAGATCAATTTGCTCAATCGAATTGTCCAAGAATTTTTTACCTGGCCCTGAGATTCCTGCATTATTAAAGAACATATCTACCGAGCCAAAGGTGCTCACTGTTTTGTCTACGTACTGCTTAACCTCTTCAGCATTAGTAACATCTGCCTTGATAAAGATGCCCTTAGCTCCTTTTTCTTCAATCAAACGAACAGTTTCGTTCCCTTGCTCCTCTGACACATCAATAATGCTAATATTGACGCCTGACTCTGCAAGTTTTAAGGCTGTTGCTCGACCCAGCCCGCCACCGCCACCTGTAATGATTGCTGTCTTACTTGTACTCATATACATAACTCCCTTCTTACGTTAGCTTTCACTTATTAAATTCCCTAA
Source organism: Psychrobacillus sp. FSL K6-2843 (assembly GCF_038626375.1). NCBI lineage: Bacteria > Bacillati > Bacillota > Bacilli > Caryophanales > Bacillaceae > Psychrobacillus > Psychrobacillus sp. FSL K6-2843. The sequence goes on from NZ_CP152021.1 coordinate 3,109,661, forward strand.
ACTAAACTCATAAAACATTATTTCAATATAGTAGGGAAACTATAAAGTCTCTCGTATTATTATGATATAAAATTCCTTCATCATACTTGAGTTAATTTCATAACACCTATTTTTATGAAGACATACGAACAATTAAGAAGAGAACAATTATATATGCAATATTTTCTAAAATTATAATTTAATTAATTTCTTGGCAAAGTGCTATAAAAAAACCCCGTAAAAATTAGATTAGTGTCTAACTTTTACGGGGCAGTTCATAACAAAGGTGGTGTGTTTTTTTATTTACTTAAGCTAATGCTTGCTCTAAGTCCTCAATTAAATCCTCTACATCCTCGATGCCTACAGAAATACGAACTAACCCATCGGTAATGCCCAATTCTGCTCTGCGGTCACTCGGTATTGATGCGTGAGTCATACGAGCAGGCACAGAGATTAAACTCTCAACTGCTCCTAAACTTTCGGCCAGTGTAAAGTATTGAAGCTTCGCTAAAAGTTCATCTGCCTTTTCAGCACTTCCGACATCAAAGGAAATCATTCCTCCAAAGCCAGTAGTTTGTTTTTTCATTAGTTCATGCCCTGAATGGGTAGAGAGTCCAGGATAAAATACTTTCCCAACCGCCTCATGCTCACTTAAAAATTCTGCAATTCGCTGGGCACTTTCATTGTGCTCTTCCATGCGTAGCCCTAATGTTTTAATACCACGCATCAATAGCCATGAATCCTGTGGACCTAATACTGCTCCAACTGAGTTTTGAACAAAATGCAGTTCGTTAGCTAACTCTTCAGAATTAACTACAGCTAGGCCAGCCACTACGTCACTATGACCGCCTAAATACTTTGTAGCACTATGCACAACAATATCGGCACCAAGAGAAATTGGTTGTTGGAAATAAGGTGTCATGAACGTGTTGTCGACAATAGTTAACAGCCCTTTCTCCTTTGCATATTTTGCGACTGCCTCTATGTCAGTAACCTTAAGCAAAGGATTTGTTGGGGTTTCTAAGAAAATAGCCTTTGTATTATCTGTAATAGCAGCCTCCACATTGGCAAGGTCTCCAGTATCGACGAATGTTGCGTCAATTCCAAAACGGTTCAATACTTTAGAAATAACTCGAAAAGTCCCACCATAAACATCATCTGTTAATATGACATGGTCTCCCTTGCTAAAGAGCATCATTATAGAGCTTGTTGCTGCCATGCCTGAGGAAAAAGCAAAACCTGCTGCCCCTCCCTCTAAATCACTAATCAAGACTTCTAATGCATGACGAGTCGGATTACCAGTACGTGAATATTCGTATCCCTTAAATTTACCTACTGCCTCTTGCTTATACGTACTTACTTGGTAAATCGGTGTAGACACTGCCCCTGTTGCTTCATCTCCAACGATCCCTGCATGAATAAGCTTTGTTTTTGCGCGCATATTTTATTCCTCCTTGAATAATTCATATACCTTCTGACTCAAATATCGTTCGCTAGAATCTGGGAAGATGGTTACGATATGGCTTCCTTCTTTAGCTACCTCCGCTTCCTTAATGGCTGCATAGAATGCTGCGCCAGAGGAACTTCCAACCAGTAAACCCTCTTTCTTCGATAGTCTACGTAACTCGGAAAAGGCATTCTTATCACTTACAGTATGAATTGCATTGAAGTAGGATGAATCCATAAACTTCGGTAAAAATTCCATACCGATACCTTCCGTTGTATGAGAACCAGCTTCTCCTCCATTCAAGATGGATCCAACTGGCTCAACAATTACTGTTTTTATTTTTTCATTCCGTTGCTTTAAAAAGATGGAAGTACCCATAAAGGTACCTCCTGAACCAGCACCTGCCACAAACACATCGATTTGACCTTCTAAATCCCTCCAAAGCTCTGGGCCCAGAGTTTGAACATAAGTGTTCGGGTTAGCTGGATTGGAAAACTGCGACGGTGAAAATGCATTAGCTGTTTTCTCTACCAACTCCTGAGCTTTATTAATGGCTCCTTGCATACCCAATGATGTATCCGTATTGATGACATCTGCACCTAGCGCCCGCATCAGCGTTTGCTTTTCTTGGCTGAATTTTTCTGGAACGACAAATACAACATTATATCCCTTTCCAATGGCAGCGAGTGCAAGTCCTATCCCTGTATTTCCAGCTGTAGGCTCAACAATCGTCCCACCCGGCACAAGTCTACCTGATTTCTCGGCATCCTCTATTAAAGACAAACCTAATCGATCCTTTATGCTTCCTCCAGGGTTTAAGTATTCTAATTTTGCAAAAATACGACAATTGTTTGGAATTGAAATGTTTGTTATTTCTATTAGTGGCGTATTTCCTATTAACTCCTGGACATTTCGATAAATATTCATTTATGCTTCCTCTTTGTAAATTTGTCGCCATTCGTCTTTTTTCGCTAGCATTTCAGAAGCAATTTCTTTTGCCCCTTCTAAGCTATGACTTGCAGCCCATCCACACTGTACCTCATTACAAGCTGGGACCTCGGTCGCCTGAAGAACATCCTCTAATGTTTTTTCAAGAATTTCTAAAATTTCATCGTAATTCTCATGGTTGATCACAGAGAGGTAAAATCCTGTTTGACAGCCCATTGGACTTAAATCCACCACTTGTTCCGTATGATTGCGAATATTTTCAGCCATCAGATGCTCAAGTGAGTGCAAACCCGGCATTTCCATATGCTCTTTGTTTGGTTGTTTAAATCGGATATCATATTTGTATATTTCATCTCCATTGATACCTTCTTTTTTTCCTGCTAGGCGTACGAATGGTGCGACTACTTTTGTATGGTCTAGGTTAAAGCTTTCTACGTTCATTTTTTTCATCATTATTCGCTCCTTATTTTTTCGTTGCGTCCATGATCCAGACATAATCATTCATCTTCGAGAAGTGTGCCTGAAATCCTGCTTCTTCAAATAATTTCGTTAAAATTGGAATGGTCGTATAGTATTCTCGTTCTAAATCATCCGCTACATTATGAAAATTTCTAGATCTTTCTTTTTTTATCTGGTCCTGCTTTGCTTCCTCTGTGATAAATGCGGTATCCGCAAACACGACCTTGCCATTTTCCTTCAGAAGCGCTGAATATAGCTTTAGAGCCATTCCTTTTTCTTCATCCGTCAGGTGATGAAATACAAAAGAGCTGACAATAGAATCCACATGAGATTTCCCTATTTCAAACTGTAATAGGTCACCATCAATTATTTCTCTTTTTGGGAAACGTTCTGCTGTCATCTCTCTCATTTTTTCGTTCGGCTCGATGCCAATGACAGAAAAGTCTTTTTCAACTAACTTTGCTGTCAAGTTACCAGTTCCTGTACCAAATTCAACGACAGAATTCCCAGAAACACGATTGACTACTTCATTTAAAATAGTGTCATAGCCTTCAAAAACATCACGATACTCAGGATCCTTTCCTGACACCGAAGCCTCGTATGAATCTGCCCATCCATCAAAAATATCTACAAATTCTCTACCCATTCGTTAAAACCCCTTTTAATAAGTATATTAAACCAAGTTGTTTACTTTGTTTTAACACTTTTATTTATATCATATTCAGAAGACGAATAAAAGGAAGATGTTTCTATTTTTATACCCCTTCTCTATACAAAAAAACAAAAAGAGCAAACCAGATAAAGGTTTGCTCTAGAATTTTTATAGAAATGTAAATTTATTTTAGCTATCGCTGACTGATGTTTTAAAACAATTTCAACAAACATCAACTCAAAAAAATATGCTAATCATTAAATATATCTATTTAGTTTTAATTCAAAGGTTGGGTTGGTTACATATTCCTTGTAAATTACTTTTCCTTCGAATTCTAGATAAGCTTGATATCTTAACCGAATTGCATCTGCAGTAATCATACTTAGTACCTCATTCTTCGGCACCCATGCTACCTCAGACGTTTCTTCAGAGGTACAAAGACTTCCACCAATTGGCTTACAAACAAAATCCATCATGATTTTAGTCGGAACATCTGTTACCCCATCATGCCATTTGTAGGTTCCTGTGTTGGAATATAGACCGTATAGCGTTAATACTTTCACATCTATACCGCTTTCCTCTTTTACCTCTCGGATTAAGCCTTCGATAACATTTTCTCCGTTTTCGATTTGCCCCCCTGGATAAACCCATCCACCATGCTCTGTTTTCACTAAAAGAATGTTGCCTTTTTCATCTTCTACAATTCCGCCTGCAGCTAAAATATGCGTTGGCATATTCATCTTCATACCCCCTATTTGAAAAAATTTCTATATAAGGGTATTTTACCATGTTACAGTGGGAAGAAAATAGGAATAAAAATCATCATGACGATGAACATGACTAACTGTAAAGGAATACCTGCCTTTACAAAATCGAAGAATTTATAACCTCCGGCTGTCATCACTAAAGCATTAGTCGGAGACGCAACAGGTGTTGCGAACGCCATACTAGATGAAACAGCAATGGCTATTAAGAAAGTATAAGGATTTGCACCCATACTAAGTGCTGCATTCATTGCAATTGGAGCAAAAAGAACGGCGGTGGCTGTGTTACTTATAAACTGACCAAATACCATTGTAATAAAATAAATACCTGCCAATACACCCAATGCACCTAAACCACCAAGGAGGTCAATTATTCCTTTAGACAGAATGACCATACCACCTGTATTTTCTAGAGCTGTAGCCATAGGTAGCATAGCTGCTATAAGAATAATACTTTCCCAGTTCATCTTCCCGTAAGCATCATCCATATTACGCAAGCATCCTGTTACGACCATTAATACTGCTCCTATTAAAACAGAAATTACGGCAGGGAATATTTCTGAAATCATCAATACAATCATTAGCACCATAATTGCTCCTGCAATAGGTGCCTTTCCGCTTGCTGCTGCCATACTTGCGTGTTCTTTTGGCTGTCCTACCACTACTACGTCATTTGTTGCCTTGGCTAAAAGCTCAATTTCCTCCCAGGCTCCTTGAATAAGCAAGGCATCTCCAAATCGCAGTCGTACGTTTGCCATCTCACTCAATACATAGTCACCCTTACGATTTATCCCCAATATATTTAGATTATATTTTTCACGGAAGCCGATGCTTGCAACTGTTTCATTAATCAGACTAGAATGTGGAGTCAATAATACCTCTGCAATTCCAAGCTGCTTAGAAACTAGCAAGTCTGGCATCGAATCGTCATCATCCACTTCCAGCAAATAATCCTTTGCCAAATCCTCGGTGTTTGTCAAAGAACCTTGAATATAGAGAACGTCCTTCGCCTGAATCGTACTTAGAGGACCTGCCATCTCTTGGTACGTCATTGGCAAAAGATTCATCCCTTCCATCGATTTACGATCAATCTTTAAAATAGCTAAATGATATTTCGCAGGTAGCTTTAAATCCGTTAATTTCTTTCCAATCATTAGAGAATGCTCAGGAACCTTCAAGCGATGCAGATTGCCCCCAAGCTCATAATCGACAGCTAGCTGTTTAGGTGAAAGCTTATGACCATCTCTGACTGCATCCTTCTTACTTGCTCTTGGTAGAACCCAATTTCTTGCCACAACAAAGTATAAGATACCTACAATAATAGCAATCACACCAACTGGAGTTATTTCAAAGAAACCAAGCTTTTCATAGCCATTGTCAACAAGCACTTGACTAACAATCAGGTTCGCCGGTGTCGCTATTAAGGTTAGCAAACCCGATAAACTACTTATATAAGAAAGTGGTATTAAATACTTGGACGGACTGCTATTGATGCTGATTGCAATACTGATGACAATTGGTAGCATTAATGCAACCGTTCCTGTATTACTCATGAAAGCCCCAACACTTCCTGTAATAAGTAACAGCAAAATAAATAATTTTTGTTCACTTTTTCCAGACCACTTGAGTAAAAGATTACCTGCGCTTTGGGCTAGTCCCGTTCTTACAATTCCTGCTCCAACGACAAATAATCCTGCAATCATAATTACAACGGAGTTAGAAAACCCTGCAAGCGCCTCTGAAGGGTCTAATACACCCGTAATAACAAATGCCAATAGTGCCAGTAGCGCCACTAAATCTGCTCGAATTCGATTGCTTATAAATAAAACGATACTAATCGCCAATATACTAAATGTTATTGCTAACTGCATATCTAAGTGAGCTCCTTCTGTTTTCGTCTCCTCTTATTATATAAAAAGTATGGACGAAGTAACCCCCAAATAAATCAAAGGTTGTTACAAATTAATATCAGAGCTTTAAAGAAGGAGTAAATAATAATGATGGGAAAGAGCAAAATGATTTGTTTACCAACTAACCAGCGTTTTCACATCTCTACTAACCTTTATTTACACTGTTATAGGCCGCATGAATGGCATCCCAATCATGTGGTCTAGCCATTCTCTTTTCTATGCTTTCTAATGGCTGAAATCCATATTGTTCATACAAGGTATGCGCATCCTTAGTTGCCAGATGGAAGTTTGTCCCCTTCAAATATGGATGGTTCACAATAATGCTCATTAGCCATTTACTAAGCCCTCTCCCTCTGTAATCAGGTAGAACAAAAACATCCCCTAGCCATGAATGTCTAACCAAGTCAGAAACTACTCGAGCAAATCCGACCAGTTTCGCTGTTCCAGATGTAGGATTTCCTTCATAAATTCCATAGCATAAAATTGAGTTCTCAATGGAGGCCTCGACCAAAACTTTTGTTACTCCTTTGAGCCAGTAGGAATCATTCGTTAAAAAATTATAAATGACGTCTATATCTAATAAACTCTTATCCGTACTAATATAAAAACCGTCCTTTTCTATTAATATAGCCTCTTTAATATGTAACATTATTCATTCACATCCATTTTCTTCATTTTCATTTAAATATACTCTTTTCCAAATATAATTGTAAATACTTGTCTAAATTTTAAAAAAGTTATAGTTAGCGTTCTATATTTCTTTTATAGTATGTATAAAGGAGTGGAAGTTAAATGACATTATTAAACAGATTAGAAAAAGGAGATAAAATTGGAATTTATTCTCCCTCGTCGCCTATTACTTATTCCTCACCTAAGCGTTTCGAAAGGTCAAAGGCTTTTATTCGCTCAAAGGGTTTTGAGATAGTTGAAGGAAGCTTGACCGGAAAGCACGACCACTATCGATCAGGAAGTATTAAGGATCGTGCAGAGGAATTAAATGAGCTAATCCGAAATCCGGAAATCCGTTGCATCATGTCCACTATTGGCGGTACGAACTCGAATGCAATTCTTCCATACATAGACTATGAAGCATTTAAGAAGGATCCAAAAATAGTAATCGGTTATTCTGATGCAACAGCCGTCCTTCTAGCGCTCTATGCCAAGACAGAAATACCAACCTTTTATGGACCTGCACTCGTACCTTCCTTTGGAGAATTTGAGCCTTTCGTCGATTATACATATGATTACTTCTCTCAAATGCTAATCGAGCAGCAACAAGCTCCGTACATTATTCCAACTCCTCCGTATTGGACAGACGAAATGGCCAATTGGGAGGATAAAACAAAGGAAAAAGAGCAGCGAGACAACCAATGGATCTGCATAAATAAAGGAATTGCCGAAGGAAGACTCATCGGTGGCAACCTGAACGCGATGTATGGATTCTGGGGAAGCCCCTATATGCCAAGCATTAAAGAAGGCGATATCCTAATGATTGAGGACACCATGAAATCAGCCTCCATAGTAGAAAAAAACTTCAATTTATTGAAGGTCAATGGCGTTTTCGACCGAGTCGGAGGCATTATTTTAGGGAAGCATGAGCTATTTGATGATTCCGAAACGGCAAGACAACCATACGACATTCTCTTAGAAACCATTGGCGACCTAAACATCCCTATCCTAGCAGACTTCGACTGCTGTCATACTCATCCGATGCTAACGATGCCAATTGGTCGCAAGGTAAAGCTAGATGCTACGAACAAAGAAGTAACAATTATGGAACAATGGATTAACTAAAAGAGTGTAGCCCGTGAGCTACACCCTTTTAGTGTGGGTTTGTCTTTTAGGAGGGACAGATGTGGAGACCGTGGATGTGGATGGGACGTAGTGTTACGGGAAATGACACTGTTGCGGAGATGGAAGTAAGTGTTGTGAAAAACTTTGGGAGTGTTGCGTGTAACTCGGAAAGTGTTGCAGTGACGTGGACAAGTGTTGCGCAGAAGGTGCTTAGTGTTGCAGAGAGCATGAAATATTAAGTAGACTTGAGAGAACCTTGCGGTGATGGAGTAGAACATTGCAGAGTTGCGACCGAACCTTGCACTGATCGATTGAAACATTGCAGAGACGGAGCCGAACCTTGCACTAATGCTGTTTTACTCACAAAGTTCACTCACTTTTCCCGATGTCTTCTATATTTTCCAGTACATTAACTCTTCAAGCGTAAGTCCTTCGTGAATAAGTTTTTGTAGCAAAGCATACTTAGCATCATGCTTGTGATGGCAGAGGAGCTTGTAAATACGAAAATGATTAATATTTGATAGCGAACTGCTTCAACTGGGTCTGCTCCGGCAATAATCATTCCTGTCATCATCCCTGGGAGCTGGACTAGCCCCACTGTTTTCATGGCATCAATAGTTGGAATCATACTGAATTTAACTGAACGCTTTAGCACGTCTTGTATAGCTTGCCTGCTTGTAGCTCCGAGTGAAAGAAGTGCTTCTATTTCTCCTTTTGAAGTATCTGTCTCCCGTTTTAATTGAGTTAAAAATAACCCGCAAGCAACCATTGCATTACCGATGGTCATCCACTTAGTGGAATGATATATTGAGGAGTCGCCTCAATAATATGTAGGCTGAGTAGCAACCCCATCATTAATATCTCCATTGTCGCGATCGACAAAATGATTCTCCAGACAACGCCAGTCATTCCCTTAGCACGTTTTGCCGCATTCAAAGCTGCCACTACGATCATCACACATATTATTAAAATGATAAAAAATATATTCTCGGACTGAAACACAAATTGTAAGACGTAACCGACTGCTAATAATTGGACTGCAGCACGAACCGTTCCTACTGCAATATCTTTCTCCAAATCAAGCTTTTGCCAAACTGAAACTAGCATCGTAATAATCACGAATAAAAGAGTAAAACTAAGCGCTAAAAAACTCATTTGAACACCTCGTCCATCGAAACATCAAAAAATGAACGAGCATCAGTATCAATTGATAGCTTGCCATCCTCCATTAGCCATATCCGCTCACCAATACTCTTTGCCTGCTGGGTATCATGCGTGACAAGAATAAATGAAATGGCTTCTTCCTTGTGAAGCTTTAGAAGTAGACCCTCCACGTATTCCTTACTCTGCTGGTCAAGAGAAGCGGTTACTTCGTCTAATAATAGAATAGTTGGTCTTAACAGAAGTGATCTGATAAGAGCCACTCGTTGCTTTTCCCCACCTGATAAATCCTTCGCTTGCTTGTCCCAGCTGAGATGCTGGAGCCCCAACTTCACCATTAAACTATTTGCATATTTCTCTTCGAAGGGTTTATCATGTAAACGACTTACTGTTTTCAAGTTATACTCTATAGTTCCTGGAAGCATAACCGGATGCTGAGACACATAAGCGATGTTCATTCTCCATTCACGAGCATCCTGAGATTTGGAGGAATTACCCTTATATTTTATTTCTCCTTGGTCAAATTCTTCCATTAAACCAATTGTGCGTAGCAGAGTGCTTTTTCCCTGACCTGACTTACCCAATAAAACCACCCGTTGCGGAGAGGTAATAATAGTAGTGATATTTTCAAACAAAAATGGACGATGACTATCCCCTTCTGTTTTCCAGTAATTTTTAGTTACATTATTTAGTTCAAGTAAATGATTCATTTTGTTCTTCCCATTCTTCTCTTAATAATCCCATACGGATAGAATCATAATAGACCCCATTATATAAACGGCACTTTCTCATGCGCGCTTCCATTGTCATTCCTAACTTTTCTCCAACCTTGACCATTCGTTCATTGCCCGACCATGTTGTAAAACCAACACGTATCAGGGGCATTTCGTGAAAAAGATGATCAATCCACATTTTAAGCGATTTGGTTCCGATGCCTGAATTCCAGAACATTGAATCATAAATGAGGATCCCCATCTCTAACCACAGGGAAGCCTCATGCTCCCAATAATAACAAAGCGAACCTACTAAATCGTCGTTCACATATATCCCCCAAAAATCCTCTTGGTTCATGAAATAGTCTTTTTTCTGGATAAATTGTTCATATGTCATGGAAGTGTAGGGCTCAAAGGGGGCATCCCATTTTTTCCATTCTGGATAATCCTCTTTTAGGCTCAATTCCCATAAACGATATAATTCATCTTCTTTTACAGGTCTTATAATAATCTCTTGCACTTTCATGCCCCCTAACATACTTGCATATAATTTTATCACACTATTCTTTTTAAAGAATATTTCCTAAATAGTTTCTATTGTGGTAGAGTGTTATTTGTAAAAAAGTACATATGTAAAAGGAGTGCTACTCTCTTGGGTGGAAATCAGCAATTACAACGAGGCTTAGAACAACGGCATATCACCTTAATGTCATTAGGTGCTGCAATAGGTGTGGGGTTATTTTTAGGCTCCGCAACAGCCATTCAATTAGCTGGCCCAGCCATCCTAATCTCCTATATTATTGGCGGTCTAGCTATTTTCATCATCATGCGTGCCCTTGGGGAGATGGCAGTACATAACCCAGTATCGGGATCTTTTAGCAGATACGCAAAGGATTATTTGGGTCCACTAGCAGGATATATAACCGGATGGAATTATTGGTTTTTATGGGTAGTTACCTGTATGGCCGAAATTACAGCGGTTGGTGTATACATGAAAATGTGGTTTCCAGATACCCCATCATGGATTTGGGCATTAGCAGCTTTAGTTATCATGACATTAGTTAATTTGATAGCGGTTAAAGCATATGGAGAATTCGAGTTTTGGTTTGCGCTTATTAAAATCATAGCAATCCTTGCTATGATCTTCGTCGGACTTGGAGTTATTATTTTTGGAATCGGGAATGGCGGTGTAGCCGTAGGTATTAGCAATCTATGGACAAACGGTGGCTTTGCACCGAATGGGATTTCCGGCATTTTCATGTCCCTTCAGATGGTCATGTTCGCTTATTTAGGCGTAGAGATGATTGGGGTAACTGCAGGAGAAGCAAAAAATCCTAAAAAAGTTATTCCTAATGCTATCAATACAGTATTCTGGCGTATTTTATTGTTCTATGTTGGAGCATTGTTCGTCATTATGTCGATTTATCCTTGGAACGAAGTTGGAAATAATGGCAGTCCGTTTGTTTTAATGTTTGAACAAATCGGTATTGGACCTGCAGCGGGTATTATTAATTTTGTCGTATTGACTGCTGCTTTATCAAGCTGTAACAGTGGAATTTTTAGCACAGGAAGAATGCTCTTTAATCTGGCAGAGCAAAAGCAAGCTCCTGCATCCTTTAAAAGAATCAGTGGCACGGGCGTTCCTTCTAAAGCGATTATTTTTTCAGCTACGCTGTTATTAGTAGGCGTATTATTAAATTATTTAGTACCGGAAAAGGTATTTATTTGGGTAACGAGCATATCCACCTTTGGAGCTGTTTGGACGTGGGGAATTATTTTATTGTCCCAATTAAAATTCCGTAAATCCTTAACTAAGGGTGAAGTCTCAAGGCTTTCCTATAAGGCATTATTTTATCCATATGGTTCGTACATTGTGCTAGCCTTTTTAATATTAGTGCTTGGTCTTATGGCATATTTCCCTGACACTAGAGTTGCTGTAATAGTTGGACCGATTTGGATCATCGGCTTAGTTTTTAGTTATTACAAAAATGGTTTTCATAAAAAGTCAAATCAACGGTAAAAAAAGAGGCCGGGACAAAACCCACCTTAGAAATTCAAGAGTCCCGGAAATTTACTATTAGTAAATTTCCGGGACTCTTTTCGCTGTTCTCCGCTACCGCAGACGCTTTCCTGTGGGCACATGTTGAGTCTCCCACGCGTTTGTCCCCTAGGAGTCGCCGCATTCGCTCCGAACAAATAAAATTTCTTCGATATCAAGTGAAAACTGTATATAATTTCAGGAATAAAAGAGGACATCTTTAGTTAAATTTATATTTACCAAAACGAAATTCATTCAGAATAAAGTATCAATCTACTCACAGCATTTTTACCTTGCTGAATCTACTTACGTCCCAGCCTCTTTTTCTTACTTCTAGATATATTTTTCAAACCAGCCAGTAATTTGTTCGAGTCTTGTTTGACGAAGGTTTGGTAGTCCAACACGCGACAAATTATGATCTGATTGAGGAAAACGGACAAAGCTTGTTTCTTTCCCCATTCCCTTTAAAGTGATATAGAGCTGTTGCCCCTGCTCGATTGGACAACGATAATCATTTTCGCTGTGTAAAATAAGCAAAGGAGTTTCGACATTCACAGCATACTTTAAAGGAGATGCATCCCATAGCTTATCAATATCTGTCATGTCCGCACCAATTTGCCAAGGTGTGAAGTAATATCCTATATCGGAAACTCCATAAAAACTAATCCAGTTGGAGATAGAACGCTGGGTCACGGCTGCTTTAAAGCGATTCGTATGTCCGACAATCCAGTTAGTCATGAAACCACCATAGCTTCCTCCAGTCACCCCTAATCGTTCCTTATCAATCCAATCGTATTCAGACAATACATAGTCAACACCTGCCATAATGTCCTCATAGTCCCCTCCACCATAGTCACCTCTTACGGCATCTACAAATTCTTGACTATATGAATGGCTTCCTCTCGGATTTACATATAAAACACCATATCCCTTGGCTGCCAGTAGCTGCAGTTCGTGAAAAAATGTATTTGCGTACAACGTATGTGGACCACCATGAATCTCTACAACAAGCGGATATTTTTTCCCTTCTACATAGCCTGCTGGTTTAATAAGCCAGCCATGGACATCCCATTCTTTCGCTCCTTTATAAACAATCGCTTCCGGTTCGACAAGTTCTACTTCCTCTAAAAGCTTTTCATTGAATGAAGTAAGTGCTTTTCTTTCACCAGTCGTCAAATTAAGCCTAAATAATTCCCCGGGAAATACTGAATTGCTAATTGTACCAAGCGCAAAAGTGCCATCATTTGCAATATCGTAGCCGTATACATGCTCATTTTCTGGTGTTGCTGGATATAGTTCACCCTCTAAAGAAGCAAAATAGAGCCGCACATCTCCCATAGAAGAAAGCTGGAAATATAAATGGTTATCCTTTGTCCACACAACATTCGGTGCACTGGAACCTTGTTGTAAATCACCTCCAGCATAATCACCGACTGGCGCATCAATACCTTCTGTTAGTATTTCTTTTAAACCAGTTTGAGTATTATATACATACACTTCAGCATGGGTAGCATTTTGAAAAGTTCTATTCGCTCCAACAAAAGCAATATACTGATTGTCATAGGAAAAAGAAGCTCCGCCGAAATATCCATCCTCATCCACTAATAAGCTCTCTTCTTTTGTTTCCGTGTCAACCAAATAAATCGGTTGCTTAAATGAAAAGTCTTGATTTTCCTCTCTATTAACTCCAATGACTAATTTTTTGCCATCATAAGAGACTGCCTGAAGGCTATGTTGATGATTACCTTTTGTAAACTGTTCGATTTCTTCTGTTTCAAGATCGATTCTTCCAATTTGTCTATATACGTCCTGAGGTAATAATCCAACACCGTCTGCATGATATTTCATTTTATCTACTACGTATGCTTCTGGTTTCTTGTTTCCTTCTTTTTTAGGCTCATCATCCCAGTTCGCTCCCTCTTTTAAAGGTGCAACAAACCATATTTTCTTGCCACAAGGGGACCAATTAAAACTAGTAACTCCTTTTTCTAGATTAGTTAGCTTTTTTGATTCTCCACCTTTGGTTGATAATAAAAACAGTTGATTTTTATCTTCTCGGTTAGACAAAAAGGCTATGTATTTTCCATCGTTGGACCATCTAGGGGACGAAATATTTTCCTTTTGGTGTGTCCACTGAGTCACCTCATCTGTTTCTAAATTAACATGATACAAATATGCATAATATTTGTTATCCTTCTCACTCATCTCCGTACGGATAAACACTGCTTCCTTGTTAGATGGAGAAATTACAGGATTAGTGATGGACTGTAGCTTGAATAAATCCTTTGCTTCTAGCTTTCTTTTATTCATTCATTATTCCTCTCTTTCATTTCTGTATTCCCATTTATTTCGACATTCGAAATCAATACCCTTTATTTCACCTTAAAAATGAATCATTTTTTAATTTCCTAACATTATATCAAAGAAAACTAAGAGTCATTCTACTATGTGTCTAGTACTCTAGCATTTCATTGAACAAAAAATGCCTCCTATTTAGGAGGCACTTTGGCAGCTTATTTAGTTTTAGATGTTGGCTTCAAAGTACGACGCAATATTTTACCTGTCGTATTTTTAGGAAGCTCCTCTAAAAATTCTATACTCTTTGGTATTTTGTATTTTGCTAGTTTTTCAGCACAATAATCATGAAGTTGCTCCTCAGTTAAGGATTCATCCTTTTTCACAACGAAAGCAAGAACCTCTTCACCAAAGTTAGGATCTGGAACTCCAATGACTGCCGCTTCCACAATACCCGGATGCGCAAACAACACTTCCTCAACCTCACGAGGGTAAACATTGTAGCCACCTACGATAATCATATCCTTTTTACGGTCTACGATATAGAAATACCCTTCCTCATCTTGACGAGCTAGGTCTCCAGTATATAACCAGCCGTTTCGGATTGCATTTTCCGTTTCCTCAGGCATCTTATAATAGCCCTTCATGACATTTGGTCCACGTACAATCAGTTCGCCAACCTCTCCCACCGGTACCTCTTCCCCTAATTCGTTAACCACTTTGTTTTCTACATTAACGATAGAAGTACCAATAGAGCCCGCCTTACGGTCACGATCGATTGGGTTAAAGCAAGTAACTGGAGATGCTTCGGATAAACCATACCCTTCCGAAATACGAACTTTAAATTTGTCCTCAAAATTGTGTAAAAGAGCAACCGGTAAAGAAGAACCTCCGGAAATGGCTAAACGGATTGTAGAGAAATCCTCCACTTTTCCTTCTGGGAATTGATATAGGAAGTTGAACATCGTTGGCACACCTGCAAACACAGTTGCCTTCTGCTCTTTAATGATTTGGAAAACTTCCTGTGGACTGAATCTAGGAACTAATAAAATAGTAGCTCCCATTAATAATGGCGCATTCACAACAACTGTCAGTGCAAAAACGTGAAACACTGGAAGAGTCGCAACTATGCGATCGTCCGTGCTAAAGTTTAAATACTCAGCCACGTCACGAGCATTCGAATAAATATTGTCAAATGTCAGCATGGCACCTTTTGGATGACCAGTTGTCCCAGAGGTATATAAAATAATAGCTGTATCATCCGAATCTACATCCACTAGAGGCACTGCTTCAGCCGGAGTAGATATCAAATATGTAAACGATTTCACCTTTGGCTTTAATAGAGAGGGAAGAGCCGCTAGCTTCTCAGCTGTAGTTGGATCAGTCTCACATATTATATAATTCTCCACGGATGAAAAAACACCAGCTGCCTTTTCTACTAACGGTATAAAAGCATCTAACGCAATAATAGCTTTAGCGTCACTGTTTTTTACGATGTAGCTAATCTCATCTGGTGTGTAAATTGGATTGATCGGTACTGCAGTTGCCCCTAAACGCATCGAAGCATAAAGAGATATTAAAAAATGGGGTGAATTTCCGAGCAAGAAGCCAATATTGTCTCCTTTTTCTACCCCTAATGATTTCAAAGCTGCCGCAAAACGTTCTACGGACTGATTGAACTCTGCGTATGTTGTATCTTCCCCCATGAAATGATATGCAATTTTGTCCGGATTTTTTAATGCCCTTTGTTGAACGTGTGTCACTAAACTCATTTTTACAACTCCCATCTATTTTGAATGAATGGTCATTCATAATCCCCAATATTAATTATATAAGAAAAGTTTTGACAATTCAATATAAAATGAAGGTTTGCACCATTTGAGCGATATCTAATATGCCAACTAATCAAATGAGGAGCAAGGAAATCCCCCTTACTCCCACTTCAATTTTATTCTAGAATATGCGCGATATATCTCCATCTGATCAAGTAAAAATAGGAGAGCTGTATAATCGTGAAGGCTATTAACACTAATAGCATTTCTTTAGCTATAGATACGGCAGCTAGCTCTACCCAGAATGCCTGTAAAAATAAAAAAGAGAAGGTGCTATGAATCATTGCCAATCCCCATGGTAAGAAGAATTGCGGAATAAGCTGTCTATTGACGATTTTAACCAATTCCTGATCTGTTACTCCCATTCTTCTCAGTACATCATATTGCTTTTTATCTCTTTCTAAGTCTGTATAGAGCTTAAAGTAGACAAAGCTACCTGCCGCAAGGATGAGCACTGCTGCTACTAACAGTCCCGTAAAAAGAAGCAAGGAGAAGGTTGCACGAATAATAGAATAGTTTAAACCTGGATTTACATAATAAAATGGATTAGGATTCGTTCCTGTTGCATTTACCGTCTCATTCATAATTCGATCAAGATCCGTACCTATATCCTTGGTCCGAAGCCATTCAGAAACGTGAAAAGCATAAAAAGTCATCGATGATTCCTTTATCCCATAGCCCGTAAGTGGTTCGGTTATAAGCATATAATCCTCATCGCTAACTATTATGGATCTATTCTTAATAGCCAATGATGGGAATATTAGCTTTGTATAAATGCCTTGAATGCGAATAGGAATATTACTTTCCTCAAGGACTGTCTGTTCATTTTCGACCTGCACGCTACCAAAATCCTCTTTCGTATTCGGCACTAGCAAGGCCTGCCCCGATTGTAAATCAATAAATGGAATCTCGAGAGCGAGTGCTAGACTATTCACTTCAGACTCTTTAATAATGTTTATAGGATCTCTAGTGCTAGAAGAAGTCTGTATTTTCAAATGAAACTTAACTAAATCATAGGAAAGTCCTTCTCGTTGCAGTTCCCCTGTAAGTTTCATCACATGCTGCTGTTCAAAGGGGTTGTCCCAATCGCTTGAATAGAAGATACTTACGGGATTCAGCTCTCTAAACTGTGTCGTGAAAGAAGTAAAAGAAGTTACTATTCCCACTGAAAGAAAGGCTATACAGGAAACGATTGTTACTACAAAGAACATTTTAGCGTTCTCTCGTATTTTAATGGATGCATCTGCAAAAGCGATTAATCGAAAGGGATGCCAGTATAGTTTTTTCTTTTTCCTAATAATCTGTAACAAATATAATATGCTGTCCGTGTAAAAGTAATAGGTCCCCCAAAATGCGAGAATCACTATAACAAAGCTAAGTGCAATATGCATTTGAAATGCGGAGTAAATCACTAGACCATACGCAGTTAAAATGAGCACAAAGCCTAAAACTGCTCGCCACTTCTTATAAGAGGTAGGTCCCTCATCATTACTATAGCCTCTGAGCAGCTGTATAATGTCTCTTTTTCGAATAAACACTACACTACTGATGGATATTACAACAAACAACGTGACAAAAACAATAATTGTCAGTGCAAATGGTTTCCACGACAAATATAAAGGCAGACTATCCAGCAAGAAAAGCTCACGGATAACCATAAAAAAGAATTTAGAAAAGGAGAATCCAAAAAATATTCCTACTGTGACTGATATTAGCCCTAACAGCATCGTTTCTATGAAAATCATACGATTTAGCTGTTGCTTTTGCATTCCTAGATTCAATAGGACGCCAAATTCATGTGACCTAGCCTGAATAAATGCGCTCATCGAATAAAACAAAAAGAACAAAGTAAAAATGATTAAAATAATCTCGGCAATAAGCATCCCACCAAATGCTATATCACGTAAAAACTGGTCTTCTATCTTTGGATGAAACATTAGCATCGTATAGACGAAGAACACCATGACAGAGAAGCTACTAGCTAGAAAAAAAGCCGCGTATACTCTGCTGTTCCTTATGACATTATGATAAGCAAATTGTTGAAAAGTCATTTACATTTCCACCTATTTTTTATTTCCAAGAATTTAAATTAGATTCGTAATGAATTCAGGTCATTCACGTTTCCACCTAACAGAGAAAGAACATTCAATATTCTTTGGAAGAACGTTTGTCTACGATCATCCTTGTATATCTCATTGAAGTATTCTCCGTCCTTGATAAACAACACTCGATCACAGTAGCTTGCCGCTATTGGATCGTGTGTCACCATAATAATGGTCGTGTCACTCAGTTTATTAACCTGTGTCAATACTTCTAACACGTCTCGTGCAGCTTTCGAATCCAAGTTCCCTGTAGGCTCATCAGCAAGAATAATAGAAGGTCTATGTATCAAAGCTCTACCTATTGCAGTTCTTTGTGCTTGACCACCAGATATCTCGGCTGGTCTCTTCTCCAGAATATTCGTCAGGTCTAGTGATTCAGCAATTTTTTCAACTTTCTCCTTCATTTTTTCCACTGGCTGCCCATCCAATGTTAAAGGCAAGACCATATTTTCCTCCACAGTGAGCGCTGGGAGCAGATTAAAGTTTTGAAATACAAAGCCAAGCTGTCTTCTTCTAAATAGAGATAAATCATCCTTGTTAAGCTCTAAAGGATTTAAACCATTAATAAGAAGGTCACCTGAAGTAGGGCGATCAATGGTGGATATTATATTGAGTAGTGTGGTTTTTCCGCTTCCTGAAGGTCCCATTACCGCAAGAAATTCTCCCTTTTCCACTTCAAAGCTCAGCTGATTGATGGCAAGGTGAGCCACTTTCCCTTCATAAACCTTTGTTATATCATCAAGTACTAATATCGACATCCATTTCAGTCCTTTCTATTGATTCTAGCTTTTCAAACAGGATAGAAACAGTCGTCCCTTCACCTACGTTAGAGTTAATTTTCATTTTATGGCCTAAACGATTACAAATTTCTTGCGCAAGATATAATCCCATACCGGTAGATTCTCCACTTTTTCGTCCATTTTCTCCAGTAAAAAAAGCCTTGGTTACTCGTTTAATGTCTGAAGCCGGTATGCCAATTCCTTCATCCCTTACACACAGTATTACTTTGTCGTCTTCAATAGTTGTTTCAAAAAATATTTTTTTATTTTCATTCATCGTATATTTAACGGCATTTGTCAAAAATTGAGCCACTACGAAACGAATCCATTTGGCATCTGTCGCTATTACACAGTTCTCGTCCATTTCAATGACAGGATAAACACGATGACTAATAAATAATCGTTTATTTTTAGAAACCTCTTCTGTCACAACTTCCTTCAAATTAACCTGTTCGATATGCATATCCTCTTCAAATGTGTCTAGTCTGGCATTCATGAGAACCGCTTCTAATCCACGCTTCAACCGGTCGGTCTCTTCTAGAACACTTTTTGAATCTACCTGCTCTCCATTTTGGCTCATCATTTCTAATACTGAAATTGGGGTTTTCATTTGATGCACCCAGCTGTTCATAAATTGCAGATGTCTATTTTGAGTAGCGTAAAGGAGCTGGACCTCTTTTTGGTACAAGCGATAAATATGCTGTAAATAGATTTCAACCTGCTTTACCTCAGGTGAATGAGCTTCTTTTTGTAGGACAACCTCAATTTTGTTGGGAACAGAGAGAATCTTTTTATAAAAAGACATCCTTTTTACAAAAAGGGTCCCTAAAAAGGTTAGTGTAAGGATTGTACTAATAACAATTGAATAAACTGCAGTATCTATGTTGCGAAAGCCGTCCAACCAGTAGAGGAGCATAATAAATAGCACAAGAAAAAACTGAAATATAATAAAGATGGAATGCTCTCTTATAAATAAACGAAACATCTTATGATTCCTCCGAACTTAGGTTTAAGCGATAACCTGCTCCTCGTACAGTTTCAATCGTAGAAATAACATGATAATCCGCTAGCTTTTTTCGAACACGTGTCATATTCACATTCAGCGTATTTTCATCCACAAATGATTGATCGTCCCATAGTTCCTCCAGAAGCTGTTCCCGTGTTACGACCTTTGGATGATTTCTGATAAGTAAATCTAATATCGTACATTCCTTCTTTTGTAAAGGAATTTCTTCGTTTCCAATATGTAGCTCCATGCGCTCCAAAAACAACTGTAGCTTACCTGTCTTAACTACTCTTTCCTCTTGTTTTGTTGCATATTCACCATAGGTTCTTCTTAAGTGACTTTTTATCTTTGCTAGGACGATTTCGTAATGAAAAGGTTTGGTGATAAAATCATCACCGCCATTTTCAAGAGCGAATATTTGATCCATCTCGCCAGATCTCGCAGAAACAAAAATAATTGGGCAAGTAGTCAGCTGTCTTAATTGACGACACCAGTAATAGCCATCATAGGATGGCAAGTTTATATCCAGCAATACGATGTGAGGGTTAAAGGCAGTAAACTCCTCCAAAATTTGATCAAAGTCTTCTATTGTATGCACTTCATAGTGGTATTTTCTTAAAGTATCAGCTAGTAGAGCTGCAATTTTTTTGTCATCTTCAACTACTAGCACGCGGTGTGTTTCCACAGGAATCCTCCTCCTATATCTTTCTGTCTTTATCATATCAAAAATACCTTTATTATTCTTTATACACTCTAATATTTCATACAATAATAATATTCTTCTTTTACAAGCTATAAATGTCTTTAGTGTTGCTCCCAAATATTTTCATTTTAGTATGCATATTGAATTTATTTCCAAAATAAATTATTGTTTTATTGTTCTATAAATTTAAAAAGGAAGAGCGTGATGGGAATGTTCAAGGACTGGACTTTGTTTGAAAAAGTTTGGTTGGGTGTATTTACTTTAGTAAATATTTATCTATTTTTCGCTTTCAAAGACTCGTTATTAGGATTTATAAGCTCTATTACAGGTATGCTTTGCGTTGTGTTAGTCGCAAAAGGGAAAATCAGTAATTATTATTTTGGTATTGTTCAAACTTCGAGCTATGCTTATATTGCTTATACGTACGGATTGTATGGGGAGTCTATGCTAAATGCGCTGTTCTATTTTCCAATACAGTTTATCGGAATCTATTTGTGGAAGAAGAATTTAACAAAGGTCCAGACGATTGGGGAGGATGTATCTGTTAAAAGGCTCGACCAAAAAGGTTGGATATATGTAATTGGGACTGCCGTAGTGGGTTCCATCGCATATGCGTACCTACTAAATGCTATTGGCGGACAACAGGTACGTTTGGATTCAGCAGCAGTCGTGTTATCTGTTATCGCTCAGATTTTGATGCTTAAACGCTTTGCTGAGCAATGGGTTTTATGGATTATGGTAAATGGATTGACCATTGTGTTATGGGTTATTGTGTTATTACAAACTGGTGGTAATGACTGGGCTATGCTTGTTATGTGGTCAGCATTTTTAGTTAACTCCATTTATGGGTATGTAAACTGGCTGAAAATGCACAAGCAACAGCATAATATACAAGGAGAAGCTTATGAATTACGGCATTCAAATTAGTGAGTATGATCCAAATTTAACGTTTGGCTATTACGGAGGCAAGTTCCTCCCTTTTCACATGGGCCATCTAAGCTGCATTATTAAGGCAGCATCTATGGTAGATGTGCTGTTCGTGGTAGTTGGTTATGATGAAGGGTATGAGCAAAAGCTTTGCCAACATAGTAAATTTAAATGGGTATCTTCCCGACTAAGAGAGCGCTGGGTAACAAAAGCTACTAAGAATTTGCCCAATGTTCGAGTGTTATCTCACTATGAACGACGCTCACCTGATCATATGACAGACCCTTTAGTTAAGCAAGCCAATGATAGTTTGCTTCAAAAGCTTGGAGGAAGGCTAGATTATGTGTTTAGCAGCGAACCAGAATATGACACATACTTTAACAAGTATTTTCCAGCTAGCCAGCATATTATTTTCGACCGCAATAATAGTCCGTTTCCTATTTCAGCAACAGAAATAAGAGCAAGTGGTGTCTATTCATATTGGGATATGCTCCCTTCTGCTGTGAGAGAATCGTATGTGAAAAGGATTTGTTTATGTGGAATAGAATCTACCGGAAAATCCACTATGACCAAGCTGCTCGCTGCTCATTATCTTACGAACTTTATAGAAGAATATGGTAGAGCTTTCTACGATGACATTAACGGTTGCTTCGATATTGATATGCCAGAGGATTTTCATCAAATTGCATTTGGACATAGCCATGCTATTCAACAAGCCATACCAACCTCCAATAAAGTACTATTCATCGATACCGAGGAAACTTATACACAATTTTTTCGGATGAAAGGACTTGGTGAAAAAAGCACAGTATTAGAGGAAATGATTAAAAATAAGGTCAATCAAATTGACACTTATATATACTTAGAGCCTCATAATGATTATGAAATGGATGGAACGAGATTGCCTGTGGAAGAAGAAATGAGAATAAGAGATAATGATTATTTAAAAGCTTTGTTTCGTGATTATGGTATAACCCTGCATATAGTGGATGAACAAAATCGTACAGAACGCCTGCAGAAATGTATAGAAATCGTAAATAATTCTTTGAAGTTATGACCATAGAGCTCTAAAGTCTTCTTACAATAAGTAAAATCCAAAATCCCATTCCAAATTGGAATGGGATTTGTTTAATTACTTTTATTTTTTAGTTTCTCTAATAAAGCACTTACTTTTTTATGCTTTTCTAATGTTTCTTCCTTGAAAACTTCCAAGTGATATTTGATGCCATCAAAGGTGATACAGACAATATCTCCTTCTTCTACGGTGACATCAAAAGTAGTAGTTGGCAGAACCAGTTGATTCATTTCCTCTGGTGATTCCCCAAAAACGTACATACCTTCTTCAATTCGATCAAGTGTATATTTTTTATTTGAGCTCACTTACCTTCACTCCCTGAGTATCTGCAACTCCTGTTAAGAGAAATGAAATATTTTTATATGTTAATTTCATTACGATAGATGCATCGTTATTAGGGGAGAAATGTTGCAGAGAATTAGACAGGTGTTGCAGGTACGAAGAGTGTTACGAGAAATCTCGCAACTGTTGCAGAGATGATTCGAAGTGTTGCGAGAAATCTCAGAACTGTTGCGGAGAGGGTGCAAAGTGTTGCGCTAAAGGGGTGAACTGTTGCAGAGAATTAGTCAGGTGTTGCGGGAAACCTCGGAACTGTTGCAGAGATGATTCAAAGTGTACCAAAAAAAGCAGTCTATTTCATGTCAGAAATAAACTGCTTTCCCCTTAAAACTAATCGATATATTCAAGCTACATAATCAATATATAAGATGAACTAACTCTTCCTTGGTAATCCCACCAAAATATTTAGGTACGTCTACAGACTCTAATGCTTGTTCAATTGCTTCTTTGCTGTAATTTTTTCCTACTAGTAAAACCTCTACCTCTTCTACTTCTCCTACTCCAAAGAAGTCGCCGAAGAATTTAACCTCTTCTATAACTCCCTTGTTCACTTCTAAACGAACGTCTACGCTGCCTGTAGGGAATCGGTGGGAATGCTGGATATTAAACTTCGGTGATTTACCATAGTTCCATTCCCATTTTTGATATCTTTCCTCAGATAGCTTATGGATATTAGCCCAGTCCTCTTCTGTTAATTCCCAGTATTGAACTTTGTCCTCTCCGCCAAAAATAGAAGAAAGTATTGCTAAACGGAACTCCTCTACTGTCATCGGTTCATCTAATAAATCAACAATATTTGTAACGCGGCTGCGAATTGATTTAATCCCTTTAGATTCAATTTTTTCTTTTTTTACTTTTAGTGCTGATACAACAGCATCAATCTCTGTATCAAACATTAATGTTCCATGGCTGAACATTCGACCACGGGTGGAGAATTGAGCATTACCGGAGATTTTTTTCCCCTCAGCTAAGATGTCATTTCTGCCTGAAAGTTCTGCGTCTACACCCATTTTTTTTAGTGCATCTACCACGGGTTGTGTGAACTTTTTAAAGTTACGGAAGCTGTCTCCATCATCCTTTGTTAAGAAGCTAAAATTCAAATTTCCAAGATCGTGGTAAACTGCTCCTCCTCCAGAAAGTCGACGTACTGGAATAATACCGTTTTGTTCAACAAAATCTGTATTAATTTCTTCGATTGTATTTTGGTTTCTACCAATGATGATCGATGGCTGATTTATGTAAAAAAGAAGAAATGAATCCTTCTCTACATCCATTGTATTTAAGGCATACTCTTCAATCGCCAGGTTGATGCGTGGATCTGTAATTCCTTTATTATCAATAAAATACATCATTATCACTCCTTTATTCCTATTTTAACAAAATTCAAGGGAATGTGTTGACAAAACATTCTGTGTTATATTACAATGAATTCAATTCAAACAGTTATATAACAGATGGAGGTGGAATTTATATGTTAGAAAACGTATTAGAATTTTTCCGTAACCTGCCCAAAAAGAAATGCGCTACATGCGGCGAGCCAATTGAAGAGCAACATGAATGCTATGGGAACCACTGTGATAAATGCAACAACTTATAATTTTATTTATTTACCAGCTAGAAACTCCCCTTTCTAGCTGGTTTTTTTGCGTTCTTTGATCTCTGAAACTAATTAATCATTTTAACGCTTTAGTGAAATGAATTATTGTTTATAACCAAGCAATATGCTAGGATTAATGATATTAACAATTTTCTGAATTAACAATATTTAAAGAAGGGTTGGATATTAAATGAGATATGGCTTTTGGTTACCTGTATTCGGTGGATGGTTACGTAATGTACAAGATGAAGAAATGCCGGCAACATTTGGATATGTCAAAGACTTAGCACAACAAGCGGAATTTTTAGGCTATGACTTAACACTAATAGCTGAGTTAAATCTAAATGATATTAAAGGGATTGAATCCCCTTCCTTAGATGCGTGGTCAACTGCAGCAGCTATTGCAGCGGTAACTAAACGTCTAGAAATTTTGACTGCCATCCGACCTGGCTTTCATAATCCTGCTTTAACAGCCAAAGCTGCCACTAATATTGATCAGATAAGCGGTGGACGTTTTTCACTTAATGTTGTATCTGCATGGTGGGAGGGTGAAGCTAAGCAATATGGAGGAATTTTCACGGCACATGATGAACGCTATGCCCGAACTGAGGAATTTATAGCTGTTTTAAAAGGATTATGGAAGGAAAACCCTTTTACCTATAGAGGCCATTTTTATCAGTACGAAAATACTTATTTATCACCCAAGCCAACGAAACAGCATATTCCCTTATATGCCGGAGGAGAAAGCGAAACTGGAAAGCAAACAATTGCTAAAACGTGTGATTCCTATGTAATGCATGGGGGCACAGTAGAGGAAGTCGCTGAAAAGATTGAGGACATGAAAAAAAGACGCCAACAGCTTGGTGATAAACCTTTAGAATCATTTGGTATGTCTGCTTATGTTATTTGTCGAGATACTGAGGAGGAAGTACAACAGGAGCTTGCTCGTATCACAGAAGTAAAAGAAGGGTCTGCGGGTTATGAGGGTTACAAGGATTTTGTTAGCAAGTCTCATCTTAACGTTGAAGTACAGCTCAAGGATTACTCTGTATCTAACCGAGGATTGCGACCAGACCTAATAGGAACTCCTGAACAACTTGCTAAGAAAATTATTGCCTTTGAGGAAATAGGCGTAAACCTATTAATTCTCCAATTTTCCCCTCAACATAGGGAAATGAAGCGTTTCGCAGAACAGGTAATGCCTCTAGTAGAGAAATTGAAGAGGGAAAAGCAAGAAGTTTGACTAACTCATACGTGAGTGTAACTCATGTGGGTTAAGAGAGACAAATGAGCACTCACAAACAAGACTCCAAGCTAGGATAATGGATTAGCTAATTGCTCTCCCTCTGAACACATTCGACTAGAGCGAAAATCATTTTACTATTTCTCTTTTCTTGTTGAGAATTTAGTATTACCATAATTCTAAAAGTACTAATGAGCTTGGGAATATATTTCCAAGCTCATTACATTTGCAATCGTTTTTTTACTGGTTAGTACAATAACAACCTAGCACAGGCGACGCAAAATCCGAATCTCTTTTCATATGTAATAAAAATAATTTAATTTAAGTAGAACCGAGATTTAATAGAGATATCCTAGAAAATCTAAGTCTCCTTCTGTCCATTCGTTTGTACTAATATTCTTTACCATCAAGTCACTTCTTTCTTCATAGCCTATACCCAAAATTGTTTGATTTCTGTCATCGATTTTTAACCACTTACATTTGTTCTTAACAGATTTGTATCCATTATTTAAATACAATGTCTTGTTGTCGGCAAATAAAAGTAAAAAATCAATATCTTTCTTTACACAGTATTTATCAATTTCTAAAAGTAAAAGCGAAGCAATTCCTTTGGAGCGGTATTCTCGTGAAACACATAAGTCAATTATACCTAGCACTTTTATACGTTTTCCATTAAGATTCATCACTCGGTAATCTAACCCTACCTGTGCCAGAAGGTGTTTCTCCTCATTAAAAACTAAAAATCTAAAATGAGGCACTTGTTTAAAATAAATTCTATTATTTGGATAAATATCTTTAAAGCACTCCGTCAATAACTCTTGAATATTTTCAGTCAGTTCATTGTCAATATCGCACTCTATAATCTTTTTTATCTTCATATTATCTGGATGCATATAAAATATCCCTTCTAAGCTATTCTTCTTTTAATAAACAATACATAAAGCACTCCACCCGCCATCTAGAAGGAAAGCTACTGTTAAGTTGAAGGCTCATTAAAACTACCATGTTAAATCATTTAAGAATGTAAGAATATCTTTGTTAACTTCGTTAATATCATCGCCTAATGTCATTAAATGTTTAGAGTTCGGATATCCCTTCATTATTTTTTGGTTCGTCGCTACGCTTTGAAAAATTACCTCTGCACTCTCTTTATACAATAGTTCATCCAATTCACCATATAAAATACTGATTGGTGACGTTATAAGTGATAATTTATCCATCGTTATATCAATTAGCTGCTGGAACTCAACTAATGAATCGATAGACATATTTTGAAGGTGTTTTATTTCTAAGTTTATTTGGGCTTCTTTCTTTCCTTCTAGTTGTTTGTATCTCTTTGCATAATGAAAGACACGCTTTTGTAGAAAATTAGCTTCCCTATGTATTGGAACTGACATTGTCACAACACCATTTACCTCCAACTCTTGACTAACTTTTAATGCAAACACACCTCCAAGAGAGAGACCAATCACAGCAATCTTTTCAAAACCTTCATCCTTTAATACCTGGTAGCCGTTTAGCACATCTTGCCACCAATCTGATGGTCTATATGTCAGAAGTTCTTCTGCTGTTAAACCATGCCCACTGTACAATAGTCCATAGCAAGAATAATTGTTCTTTTGCAAATACCTTCCTAACTTTTTCATATCATTCGTATTGCTTGTAAAAGAATGCAATAGTAAAACTGCCTTGTCCCCACTTTTATAGAAAAAAGGCTTAGGAGGTATTATTTTCATCATAATTTTGAGCTCCTCACTAACTTATTTTTATTTTTATTAAATATTCTATTAGAGCGGAAACTAATATAGTGTAGGTGTCACCGTTCCATTTTACGATAAAAACCTTTTCCATTTAACATAGCATATATTTGTTAATTTCATATACTATTAATACATGTACATTTGTCACTCTGTTGAGTGGAACGACAGGACACGACTTATGCGGTATTATTGTTCGTATCTTTTCACATAAATAGAAATTATGAAATTGAATCAATAAATAAGAAAAAGCCCATCTTCATTACAGAGATGGGCTTTCATATTATGCTTCTTTTGGTTGTTTAGAATAGCGTTTTGCAAACAATAACATAAAGTAACCAAATGTTATCGCCAAGCAGACTACCATAAATCCAAGCAAGAAGCTGTTATTTTGCCAGAAATGACTTAAATCACCTGTAGAAATTGATGCTTTAAAGCTTTGAACAGAATAAGTCATTGGCAGCAATTTATTAAAGAATTGTAACGGTGCTGGTATTAGTTCTAATGGGAATGTACCTGCACTTGTAGTAAGCTGCAAAATCAAGATTACGATTGCAACAAATCGACCTGGATCGCCTAGTATAGAAACTAACAACTGTATTAGCGCTAAGTATGTGAAGCTTGTAATAACTGCAGAAAGGATGAATAATCCAACACTTTGAGTTTCTAGTTTTAAAACAAATAGTGCCACTGCTACTACAAACAACGATTGAATAATCCCTACTGCACCAAGAACTGTTACTTTACTTGTAAACCATTTAGCCCCACTTGTAGGAGCAATAACAGGCTGAACAAATGGGAATACGATAGAAATTAACAAAGCACCTACAAATAAACCAAGTGATAAGAAATAAGGTGTGAATCCTGTTCCATAGTTAGGTACCTCATTGACTCCTATAACATCAACATCTACCGGAGAAGCTACCATTTCATAAGTAGATTCAGATGCATTTACTTCTCCTGCTTGTTCACTCGCTTCTTTTAAACTAGATTGTAAAGTGTCAGTTCCATCAGCTAATAACTGTGTACCTTCTACTAGTTTAGTAGATCCATCCGCTAATTCTCCCGACTTCTCAGCAAGTGTACCTGTTCCCTCTTTCAATTGAGAAGAACCTGATGCTAATTCGTTCAAGCCATTCACTAGACTTGATGAGCCAGAATATGCCTGATTGATACCTGCGTTAAATTCGTTCATTTTTTCTTCTAAAGTCTTAGTACCGCCAGCAAGACTTGCTGAACCTTCTAATAAAGCTGTGGAAGATGAGGCTAATTTTGAAACCCCTTGTTGAGCTTGTGAGTAACCTCCACTCAATTGTTCTGCTCCACTAACTATTTGAGCTGTTCCACTAGTTAGATTTTTTGTTCCACCAGCCAATTGCTCTAAGCCAGAGGAAACAGAAGTACTACCAGCTTCTAGTTTTGCCAAGGTTTCTGTAATTGCAGCAGACTGTTCTGGTGGTAAAGCAGCTGTTATTTGGCCTAATTGTTGAGACAATGCTTGAATGCCAGCTGTTACATTAGCAGAACCTTGAGCAAGTTGATTTGTACTGTCGTTCAATTTAGAACTACTAGCTTGTAGCTTAGTTAAAGAATCAAGTAGACCTTTTTCTTTCTCACTTAGTAATTGATAACTTTCATTTAATTTATCTACACCTGCAGTATAGTCTTGGATACCACTATTTAAAGCAGTAGCCCCTGATGCTGTTTGACTAACACCATTCGTTAACTGGGAAGATCCATCAGCAAGCGTTGCTAAACCTTTGTTTAAATCTACAGAACCATTAGCAGCCGACTGGATACCCTCTACAACCGTACTAGTGCCGTCTCTTAACTCAATCGTGCTACTAGCTAATTGTTCAAGATAACCTTTTAAATTGGAGGCACCATTATTAACTTCTACTACCCCGTCCTTTAGTTGACCAGCACCATCAGATGCCTCTGCAAATCCATCCCCTAGCTTAGTAATGGAATCAAATAATTGCTCTGCATAGGTTGCCGATACTTGTTCATTTACTTCAGCTCGGATTCGATCCATAGCTGTTTCTCCTATTTGCGAAGATAAGAAATTATATCCTTCATTTGCTTTATAAGTGATCACCATTTTCTCTGGCTTCTCATCTAACAAAGTTGTTGCATGTGCAGAAAAGTTATCTGGAATCTCGATTAATAAATAATAATCTTGGTTTAATAGGCCTTCATCAGCCTCTTTTTCAGACACAGATACAAATTTAAATTGACCACTTTCTCGGAGCTTATCTGTTAGTTCCTTACCAAGGGAAAGCTCAGTCCCGTTGAATTCCGCTCCCTCATCTGAGTTAACGACCGCTACAGGCAGGTCACTTAGATTAGCATACGGATCCCAGAATGCCCACAAGAACATTCCAGCGTACATCACTGGAATAAATAAAACAGCAATTACTGAAATCAATAACTTTTTGTTTTTAAAAATACTTTTCCATTCCGATTTTATCATTTAAATACCTCCTAATACTGTATGACCGATATGTCCATTTGGTCATTTTATGCTAAAAAAATGAGTCTCAAATTGCGAGACTGCGAAAAATTGTGTCTTGAAAGAAGTTAGCTATCTCTTCTTCGGTTAAAGAATTATCATGGGTTAAATTCCAGTCATTCACAAATCCAACGTATGCCTTTAATAATAAATATGCTACAAGTTCTTCGTTTACTTGTCGGATTTCACCTTTTTGTACATACTTATTAATCTTTTCGCCTATGAACGAAACAATAGCTTGTTCGACTTGTCCAATTACTTGTTTTACTGCTGGGGTTTTCCATTGTGTTTCTTCGTCAATTATTTTAGCGTATAATTGATGAGTTTCTCGGAACTCAAGCATCTTCATTAGAGCAGCATGAGCATTTTGTTGGAAAGGTGCTTCTTCAATAATTACATTAAGAGCCTCCTGCTTCATCTCTTCGATCATGCGGAGAACAATTTCTTGAAATAAGACTTCCTTATTTTCAAAAAAATTATAAATAGTACCTTTTCCTACATTTGCAATCTTTGCAATCTGCTCCATTGTAGTAGCTTTATATCCGAAAAGAGAAAAGGACTTATTGGCAGCTAGTAAAATTTCCTGTTTACGGTCCATTTGGTTACCCCCTCACTAAAAAAATGACTAGAAAACCATTTCGGTCAACTAGTCATTATAATACTCTCTATTTTTTATTTATGCAAGTATTATTTAATGATTTCCATCACTATGCTCCATATGATTCATCGAGTTATCGCTATCATCTGGTAACACTTTACTCATATCTGGATTTCCAACGGTAAGCTCTTGTTTTGGCATTACGTGAAGACCTCTTGCTGTTGTATGAGCAAACATATAATAAACTCCGTCATGATCAAAGGTAAAATTCGCTTCATAAACACCATCTTCTGTAAGTATTCCTTCTACCATATGTCCTTCTTCACGCAATCCTGATTCCCAAACTTCAAACTCCACAGAGTCTGCATCATTCACGGCTTCCTTACTTTGGGTCACTTTTGCAGAAAGAACTACCTCTTCACCTACCTGTAACTTCTCAGGTGTTTGAATTTCTACAATAACCTCATCCAATGTTCCTTGATGGCTCGTACTTGTATGAGTTTCTTCCTTCTCTCCACATCCGACTAGCGTGAAAGCTACTAGTAGCGCAAGCACCATAATTGTCTTTTTCATTCGTATAATCCTCCTAGATTGGCAATATAATTATTTACAGCAGCTGTTCTTTTTACCCCAGTGATCGTATACCGTTATATGTAGTTTCTTCTACTCCACTTATTAAAAATGCTCTAAAAGCTATCAACTTTTAGAGCATTTTATTTACTTATCGTTTTTTCGACTAAGCTTTTAAATGCTTAAGTACTACATCTGCCATCGCATCAATAAATTGAGGTTGGTCGTTCGGCATAGCAGGACGCACATAATTAGCACCAATTTCATCACAAACTACTTTACATTCGTAATCATTGTCGTAAAGAACTTCTAAGTGTTCTGCAACAAATCCTACTGGAGTATAAACAAATGTTGTGTAACCCTTTTCCTTGTATAAATCATGAGTTAAGTCTTGCACATCTGGCCCAATCCATGGCTCTGGTGTTTGACCTGCACTTTGCCAGCCCACTGCATAATTTTTCACGCCAGCAGCCTCTGCGATTAGTTCTGCAGTTTCTTTTAGTTGATTTTCGTATGGATCTCCCATTGTCTTAATTTTTTCAGGTAGAGAGTGAGCAGATACGATTAAACAAGCTTTTTCACGTTGCTCTTCTGACATTTTTGCAAATGCCTCGCTTACTTTATCGCTCCAATACTGGATAAACTTAGGCTCTGTATACCAGCTTTCTACTGAAGTAATTTTTAGGTTGCCAAGTTTTTCTGCTTCTTCTTTAATACGTCCATTATAGGATTTAATAGAGAACGTAGAGAAATGTGGAGCTAATACGATGGAAACTGCTTCTGTAATTCCATCTTTATGCATTTCTGCAACTGCGTCTTCTAAGAAAGGCTCAATATGCTTTAAACCTATATATAGTTTAAATTCGATTTCATCTTGTACTTCATTTAAACGGTTGCAAAGACCTTTTGCTTGGTTTTCCGTGATTTTTGCAAGTGGAGAAATACCTCCAATTGCTTTATAGCGACCTGTTAAATCATCTAATTGTTCTTCACTTGGTTTGCGACCATGACGAATATGCGTATAGTAACGTTCAATATCCGCTTCCTCGTATGGTGTTCCATATGCCATTACTAATAGTCCCATTGTTTTCTTCATAATTCTCACCTCTAAATTTTTTAATTAGATTTCGCTGAAATAAGTTCTCTACTATAATCATGGATAAGAGCAGTTAAGCGTTTTAAGACATCAGGATCTACTTCAGGGAATACTCCGTGTCCAAGGTTAAATATATGACTTGGATGAGCCACACCTTGTTCAATAATCAGTTTTGCACGTTTTTCAATTTCCGCCCATTCCCCAATTAGATAAGAAGGATCTAAATTACCCATTAAAGGTTTAGTTAGTCCTTTTGCACGGGCTTCTTCGATGGATAAACGCCAGTCGATTCCCACCACGTCTACAGGTAGGTCATGCCATTCCATTGCTAAGTGGCTTGCTCCTACACCAAATGTGATTAAAGGAACGCCTGTTTCACGCAGTTCTGAAAAGATACGTGTCATAATCGGTTTGATGAAAATACGATAATCTGCTACGTTTAATGCACCAACCCACGAATCAAAAATTTGAATAGCCTTAGCTCCCGCTTTAACCTGTGCTTTTATGTACACAACAATCATATCGGCAAGCTTGTCCATTAAAGCAAACCATGCTTGTGGCTCAGACACCATAAATGCTTTCGTTTTGTTGTAGCTTCTGGAAGGTCCTCCCTCAATCATGTAGCTCGCTAATGTGAATGGAGCACCAGCAAAACCAATTAGAGGAACACTTAATTGTTCAGTAGTCAATAATTTAATAGTATCTAGTACAAATGGTACGTGATCTTCTGGAGAGAACTCGCCTAGATTCGCCACGTCTTGCACTGAGCGTATTGGATTTGAAATGACCGGCCCAACACCTGATTTTATTTTTACATCTACTCCAATTCCTACAAGCGGAGTTACAATATCTTTATAAAGTATCGCTGCATCCACGTTATAGTTTTCTACTGGTAGGCGTGTTACATACGCGCAAAGCTCTGGCTCGTGAGTAATTTGCTCTAAAGAGTATTTCTCTTTAATTTTTCTGTACTCTGGTTGGGACCTGCCTGCTTGTCTCATATACCATACAGGAGTATGTTCCACTTTTTCCCCGCGCGCTGCACGTAAAAGTGTGTCATTAAAAGTCGTCATTTCATTTCCTGCCTTTCTTGATAACATGTTATTTTAGACCTAATGTTTTTACGATGAATTCTCTTCATACTTTACTACAATGTAAAAAAAAAATCTTTTTAATTGCTTTGATAACGATTACATCCCGTTTCAAATATACGATTCAACTATAGACGTTTCTTTAATTAATGTATAGTTATATACGGTAATTGTCATAAATTTGTCCTCATTTCAAACCTTACTTTGAAATGAAAGTTTTTAAATTTGCAAAATTGGGGAAAAGTATAAATACAAAATATTTAGGAGGAAATTATATGAAATTATACATGACATCTGGAACACCCGAATTCATGCAATCCATTAAAGATAAAAATCCAAAAGAGGATTTGTATATTTTACATGGTGCAGGAAACTCTGTCCTCATACAAGAAACATCTGGAAAGTCCGTCTTCCAAGTCCCTCGTGTTTATGAAATTTTAGAAACGCTCGGTAATTTTAGTGAGAATGGCTACTTTGTCCTTCAGCATGTACCAGTATCGGACGAAGGTAAGTCTATTTTTGAGTACCAATATACAAATTTATCCCCTACAGTGCAATCAAATCCCGGTTTTATAGCATTAAGAGTGCTAAAGCCTTTAAAATCAGACACGTACATCATTTTATCAGAATGGACAGGAGCAAGCAGCTACGAAACATGGGAAAAATCAGTTACTCTAGACTTCACAAGCGTAGCAGATAAGCAACAGCTTTTCACAAGCGCCCCATATAAATCTACCTATCGTTCCAAATCAGAGGAAGAGTAATAAACGATTAGGCAAATTAATGAGAAGGCGAGTACTTATAGAAGTTTTTATTTAGGTGGTAACTGGCATTATTAGTTTACCACCTAAGTAATTAGCGTTTCCTTATATAAATCTTTAACAACAAGATAATAGTCTATATTCCACACATTGTCCTACACAGTTTAACTTAAGCTCCCGAGTTCCAAGAATTCCGGTCCTTAAAGAATCTATGAATAGTAATTACCATTATATATCTTGCTAGTAAGCTGAGTAGCTTCATTAATTACGTAATTTGCATATACTTTTCAGCATAAGCTGATATTCCCTCGGACTACAAAGTCTCAATTTTATTAGCAGTTTGTTCATTTCTCATTCTTTTCACTCCGAACTTTGAGTTATAAAATTTTTTTATTTTTATCATAGATTTATACCCCCATATCAAACTGTTCGGGTAATAATTGATATTAAGTAAAGTATTCCTACTTTTAATATAGAAGAGATTATAAAGAAGTAGATGGGAGGAAAATACATAGCCATACCTCCCCGATAAAAATCATACTGATTCCCCCACAGTTGTATATTTACGAGAATATATAATTTTTAAAAATCCATTTAATATTTGGTATTTATGGTAAATTTAAATTAGGTATAAATATGCAGTAATGGAGGAAATGAGAAAATGGAACAAGATGAGATTTATTTACGAGCTAAAAAGAAGGTAGAGAATTTAAAATCGTTTTATATTCATTTAACGGTCTATGTACTAGTTAACCTAATGCTCTTTTTAATAAATATAATATCTGACCCAAGTTATTTATGGTTTTTATATCCTCTTGGAGGTTGGGGAATAGGTGTTGCTATACATGGTTTTACAACTCTTTCCCTTGGGAAGTTAGGAGCAGAGTGGGAAGAACGTAAGATTAAAGAGTATATAGAGAAAGATAAGGTCTGAAACCTATGTTTTTAAGATATGTAAGTTTAGGTAGTTTTAAATTTTTTGAAATTAACCAACTTTTAATTTGTGAATGATTACACTAAAACTGGCTGTGTTCTTTAAAGAAAGCGAAATACAATGAGCTTGGAAATACATTTTCCAGCTCATTGTATTTTTATTTCCTACATAATTGCAAACACCCATTATATTAAAGTGAAGTTTCTCTGTTAAGCTGTCTGCTGTTCATCCTTAACTTGTTACTAATAAGGAATCTAGTAAAAAAATATAAACAAAAAAACCCCGCAATTGTTAGTTTGGTGTCTAACATTTACGGGGCAGTATACTCAATTACTTGAGGTTTTAATTTAAATTTTAGTCATACGTAAAGTCACTTCTGATATTACTAGCACTGCTACTGGTATTAAGAACATTACAGAAGCATAATCACCTTGGATTAAAACACCTATTAAAACAGCAACCGCCTGAATTAACTGAAGGAATCGAATCATACGAGCTACTGCATGCTTTCTTGCATCCTTTTCAATAGGAAACAATAGGTCCATTCTAAACTCATGTCCAGACAATAAAGCGTGCTTTATCTGAATAACGGTAGCAAACGCAAGGGCAGCCGCAAATATAATAGACACGATTGGGAATGGGATGAATATAGCTCCAATCATTGCAAGCCCAGTTAAACGCAGCCATAAATAGAAGAAGTCATTTGTACGGATGAAAGTTCTCATAACTAGGTAAAGCTGTGTATTCCTTTGTCCATATCCGGCAAGTTTATAGAATGCATCTAACCATTTTCTTCTTTTCGTCACTCCGCGGATGTGCGGAACATCTGTAAAGTAATTAGCAAATCGATAGAATCTCATCATACGAGATTGCTCTACTACAATAAAATGCTCGAAAGGAAATGGAACTTCTTTTTTCTTTTTAACCCATGCCATTGTGTAAACGAATTGCACAATAACTACTAAAATCATAAATAAATAGCTTCCATTCAATAGGAAGTACAATGATACCAATATTAGTAGGAAGCGAAGAAAACGATCTCCCCATACTCCTCTTCCATTTGAAGCCCAACGAAAGTTGAATTCAGTATTGATACTCCAATACTTGAATATTAATAAAAAAATTAATAGAGCAATGATTTCTTCCTTAGTACTACCTGCCACTCTTGTCAATAAAGGTATAGCAACGACAAATGCTGCTAGGGTGACAAATATTGAGGAGAAATAAGTCCATCGAAGAGCAAGTCGTATGTACTCCCCTAACTTGGTCTCCAATGGTAAAAAGTACACGCTGTCCGCATTTTTCAAAAGGGTAACCGGCGTGCTTAATGTAACTAAGATGCTTAATATTAAAGCTACAACCAAATATGCGGGAAAATCCTTAGGAGCTGAGTTTAGCCATTCGCTATACGTATAACCTAAAGCGCCAATTGCAAATACGATGACAATAGCCAAATGACCAGAAACAATAAACTTCAAATATTTCTGCAGCTCATTTATATAGAAAACAAATCGTTTACTCCATACCTCACGCAAATTGTTCATCTTGTTGTTCCTTTGTCATTTCAATATAAAGATCATCTAAAGTTGCATGAGGCATTTTAAATGCTGCTCGTAAATCTGTCATAGTCCCTTGTGCACGAATTTTCCCGTTATGCAAAAGAAGAATACGATCGCAGTATCTTTCGGCAGTTGATAATATGTGAGTGGACATTAGAACAGAAGCGCCCTCGTCCTTTCTTGACTTCATCTGATCAAGCAACGACTGAATTCCTAGGGGATCTAACCCAACAAAAGGCTCGTCAATAATATACAAGGATGGGCTAACTAAAAATGCACACATAATCATTACTTTTTGTCGCATCCCTTTTGAGAAATGGGTTGGAAACCAGTTCAACCTTTTTTCCATTCTAAACTCTTTTAATAGAGATGCTTTTCTTGCCTCAAATACGTCCTTATCTAAATTATATGCCATTGCTGTAAGCTCTAAATGCTCATTTAACGTTAGCTCGTCATACAACACTGGGGTTTCAGGAATATAAGAAAAAGAAGAGCGATAAAGTGCTGGGTCATCCTTTAATGATTTACCATTAAGTAGAATTTCCCCTTTTGCAGCATTCATTGTTCCAATTATATGTTTGATTGTTGTACTCTTCCCTGCTCCATTTAATCCGATTAATCCAACTAATTCCCCTTTATTAATGGAAAAGTCTAAATCATGTAATACAGGCTTTCTTGTGTATCCTCCTGTTACATTTTTTACTTCTAATACAGTCATTTCTACACCTCTATTCTTCTTATTTATAATTTTACCAAAGCCTGCCTTAAAAATCTCCTTTCAATTTCAATCAATGTTTAGAAAA
This sequence comes from Psychrobacillus sp. FSL K6-2843, assembly GCF_038626375.1. NCBI lineage: Bacteria > Bacillati > Bacillota > Bacilli > Caryophanales > Bacillaceae > Psychrobacillus > Psychrobacillus sp. FSL K6-2843. The sequence goes on from NZ_CP152021.1 coordinate 3,147,105, forward strand.
GAAAAACAAACTTGTCCTATTATATGTTAAACTCATCCTAACAATGAATAGGAGGTTTTTTCATGACTAACTGTATTTTTTGTAAAATAATTGATGGTTCCATTCCAAGTGCAAAAATTTATGAGGATGAGTATGTCTATGCTTTTATGGATATTATGCCCTTAACTAAAGGACATACTTTAATTATTCCTAAAAGTCACAAGGAAAATGTATATGACTTAAGTGAAGAAGAGGCAAGCAACTTGTTTAAGGTAGTCCCAAAAATCGCGACTGTATTGAAGGATACATTCGGACCCGTTGGGATGAACTTATTAAATAATAACGGGGCCCCAGCTGGGCAAAGCGTCTTCCATTTTCACTTGCATTTCATTCCACGCTACGATCAAACAGACGGACTGAATCTTACTTGGAACACAAAAGAAAAAACTTATTCATCAGAAATGATTCAAGAGTTAGCCAAAGAACTATCAGATAAATTAATGTCCAACTAATTGCTTTTATAAGGAAAAAGCCTTACAATCATAAATAAGATTCTTGCTAACGATCATGAGGATACGTTAGAAGAACCAAATAGTTGAGAAAAGTTGAGGAGAGATGAGAAATGAATACGAAAAATCTTGTGCTAATGTCGTTGCTAGTCGGTGTGGGAGCTGTGCTTTATATTATTATTCCAGGTTTTAATGGGGGTATGAAGCCAGATTTTATGTTGACGATGATGTTTATTGGAATATTATTATTCCCAGAAATTAAAAATGTCTTTTTACTAGGGCTATCTACAGGAATTATATCGGGATTGTTTTCTACCTTCCCTGGAGGATTTGTTCCTAATATTATTGACAAGTTAATAACTGCTTTAGTTTTCTTCGGATTAGTGATATTACTTAAAAAGTTAGCAAACAAATTAGCGACTGCAATTGTTTTAACGTGTATTGGAACATTAGTCTCTGGTACTGTATTCCTATCTACTGCTATATTCATCTTCAATGCAGGCGCAGTCTTTACAGAACTATTCGTAATTGTCGTTTTACCAGCGGTCCTTATAAACGGTATAGCGTTTTTTATCATTTATCCGATTGTCGGAAAACTTGTAAGACGCTCCAATTTTAAGACAGCACTTACTATTTAAATACCAAAAGCTTTCCTTTTACAAGGAAAGCTTTTTTTGTATTCAATATTATGTTTTAATAATGGAAAGGAAAGGAATAATATATACATATAAGGAGTGATTTGAATGAAAGTATCACAATTATTAATTGGTGTAGCTCTTGGAGCATTAACAGGTGCTACGACCGTACTTTTATCCACCCCTAAAAGTGGTACAGAAGTTAGGGAAAATATTAAAACCGTATCTGCCGATTACAAAGAAAAGCTCTCTGATATTAACGATCAGCTACGTAAAGTAAAAGTATCCATACAAAGCTTAAAGGCAGAATCACAGGTAATGATTCCAAGAACAGTAAAAGACGTAAAAGAAAGCGTCGAAAAGTGGCAAAATGGTACACTGCCTCTCCAGCAACAACTACAAAATGAAATTTCTTCTATCCAATCAGCTATTGAACAGCTTGAGCAAGCACTTCCTAAGAAAAATGAGGTTGCAGAAACCCGCTAAACAGAAGTATGCATTTAGTCTTTTAGATTAAAGGCATACTTTTTTTAAAAGAATATGGAGGTGCTTTCCCCTCCTTTTTTCATTTTTCTCTGTTGTAAGCATAGGAAGATTTTTTTTAATAGATTGTTCGGCATTGCGAAATCGTATTTCTCTTTGTCTCTTTCTATAGTAAATTATTATAAAATTAATAATATTTTTAAATATTTTATTTCAACTTCCTTACTTTATTGCTATAATGTGTAAAGATTATAACTCAGAAAGAAGGCATACGAGATGACTGATCAATTTTATACGATGAAGGAAGCAATGCTATATAGTCAGCGAATAGCTCAACTTTCAAAAGCTCTTTGGAAGGCAGTCGAAAAAGATTGGCAAACTTGGATTAAGCCCTATGATCTAAATATTAATGAGCATCATATTTTATGGATTTCTTATCACCTTAAAGGCGCTACTATTTCCGATGTTGCAAAATTTGGAGTAATGCATGTGTCTACTGCCTTTAACTTTTCCAAAAAGCTAGAGGAAAGAGGATTACTTTCTTTTTCTAAACGAGATACGGACAAGCGTAACACATACGTAGATGTAACTGAAAAAGGTCAGCAGCTTTTAGAGGAAATGTATGAAAATTATCATGAAACTCCTCATTCTGTTATTGAAGGCTCTCGTCCTGTAAAGGATCTTTATGGAAGGTTCCCAGAGTTCATGGATGTGATGGCTGTAATCCGAAATATATATGGCGACGATTTTATGGAGATATTTGAGCGTTCTATTCAGAACATTGATGATTCTTTTACTAAGGTAGAATAGCGTTAAACCAGCAATGTAAGCGCTCTATAAATTTTAATATTTATTAAGCTTGTATTTTTTATAGAAACATCGTATTGTATGTATCTGAAATATAATTTATTTTATAGGAGATGCATCTATCTTGCATTGCTGGAAAACCATTAATGTCAAAAAACAATACGGCATGGAGCGTTTATTTCTTCTATCATCTATTATGGTAATTGCCGTTTTTTCTATCGCATATGCCTTACTAGGAATTATAAATGATTCTCATAAATCTGATGACTTCTTTTGGCTATTCGCTATTGGGGTATTAATGGTTTATCCGCTTCATAAAATAATTCATTTTATTCCATTGTTTACAATTCGAAATAATATTAAAGTTACCGTAAAGAGACGGTATGGTATTCTTCCAATCGTTTCTATTAGAGTGTGCGATCCAATCAATAAAAATAGATTTTTATTTTCATTAATTGCTCCTTTTATATTTATCAATTCTGCTATTTTAATAGGGGCATTGCTAGCACCAACCTTTGCACATTATTTTACGATGCTCTTTGCCTATCACTGCGGAATGTGTTTTATAGACTTAATTTATGTAAAGAATTTAAGCAAGTCACCTAAAAGTGCATTTATTGAAGAAACTGACGCTGGTTATCAAATTTTAGTAGCTGTTTCGAATTATTAGCAATATGTTACACTTGTAACTACTGCTCCTTATTTGATATGCTTAGTGTATATGAAGGGAGTTTAGACATGATTATATTTACTTTAGTTCTATTCTCGGCATTTTACTTGCTACAAATTAATCGAATGACTTATGCGCTTGTAATGTCAAAAGAAATCCCAGAAGAAAAACATCCTAAGATTTTTAGAACCATTAATATATTAATTACGATTCTTCTTGTATCTTTCTATGTTGAGTTGGTTTACGCAGTTTAAGAGAAAAATTGACCCAAATCATTAAAATGATTGGGTCATTTCTTATTTCTGAAAGAAATATAGACCAAGATCGCCTAAGCGATCTCAGTTCTTGATTTCGTTAGTAGATGAATGCAGCGCCAACGATAATCAAAAGAATAAACAGAACTACTAATAAAGCGAAGCCTGAACCTGATCCATAGCCACCGCCATAGTTGTTATATTGTCCACCCATTTAGAACACCTCCCTTTTCTAATTTATCCTATGCTGTGGTTTCAAAATATGGTAGGCAAATGAACGGGAACTATTTTTGTTTTTGTTTCGTTTATGTTATAGTTACACTTGCAACATGATGAAGTTAGGAGAGATTTCCATGAAAAAAACAGTTTTATCATTAACATTAGCAGCATCTGTTCTTGCATTAGGAGCATGTAGCAATGATTCTGCTGATAGCAGCGAAGTAATTGCAACATCTAAAGTAGGCGACATCACACAAAATGATTTATATGAAGAAATGAAAGCTTCCATTGGAGAACAAGCTTTCCAACTTCTTATGATTGAAAAAGTACTTGACTCTAAGTACGATGTTACCGATAAACAAGTAGACGCTCAGCTAAAAGCTGATAAAGAACAGCTAGGAGAAAATTTTGAAACGTTGCTAGCTCAACAAGGATACACAGAAGAATCATACAAAAAATATTTACGCCTTAATCTTTTACAAGAAGCTGCTATGATCGAAGATGTAAAGGTTTCTGAAGATGAAATTAAAGCGGAATATGAAAATACCAAAAACGAAGTTAATGCTCGCCACGTGCTTGTAGAAGATGAAGAAACAGCTAAAAAAGTTAAAGCTGAATTAGATTCTGGTAAAGAATTTGCTGAAGTTGCAAAAGCTTACTCTACAGAACCTGCTGCACAAGAAAGCGGCGGAGAGCTTGGATGGTTCGGTAAAGGTGCTATGGACGCAGAATTTGAAAAAGCAGCATTTGCTTTAGAGCCTAATGTAATTAGTGAACCAGTTAAATCTAGCTTTGGCTACCATATTATCGAAGTAACGGACAAGCGTGAAGTTAAAGAATCATATGAAGACAAAAAAGCTGAAATAGAGAAAAACTTGAAGCTTGAAAAAGCAGACCAATCTGCATTACTACCAAAAATCGCTAAGCTATTAAAGGATGCTAAAATTGATATCAAGGATAAAGATTTAGAAGCTGCCCTTGATGAATTTTTAAATGCTGGTGAAGCTGCCGATACTACAGATGAATCAAAAACAAAAGACGATGCTTCTACTGAAAAAAGCGAAAAATAATTCAAACTAGCAGGATTAACTATTTTGCTATAAGGGATCGCGGCTCATGCCGTGATCCCTTTTTTATATCTATAAACATGAAAACGTTAAACCTATAAAACATCTTGTACACATAACCCACGGAAGTATGGAGGTTTCTCTTTCGGGGACATCTCCACTTGCCCTCAAGACCTTGGAACTTATGCTAAACATCACTATTAATAATCATTTGGAGCTTTTTTTCCATAAAAAAATCGTAAAGGCCTTCATGATCTGACCCAATAAAGTTAGACAAAAAGGTTAGGCAGCTTCTAAGATCTGAGTTCGGTATTCTACCGGACTTAGGTCTTTTAATTTTGTCTTCATTCTTTTGTGATTATAATACTCGATATATTCATGTAGTTCTCGTTCAAAATGGTCCATACTCTCGAACTCCTGTAGATAAAGAAGCTCCGACTTTAACAAGCCAAAGAAGTTCTCTATGACTGCGTTATCTAAACAATTACCCTTGCGAGACATACTTTGTTTTATATGGTGGCGTTCTAACGTCTTATGATACTTCTTCATTTGATAGTGCCATCCTTGATCTGAATGCAGAACCACTTCATCTCTTGGATTTAATCGTCGAATGGCATCCTCTAACATATCACCCACAAGTTGATAAACTGGACGGCTCATTACCTTATAAGCAATGATTTCACCATTGCACAAGTCTAAAACTGGTGATAGGTAACGTTTCTCCCCGAAAAGATGAAATTCCGTTACATCCGTCACCCATTTTTCATTCATTTTGTCTGCCTGGAAATCACGATTCAGTAAATTAGATGCGATTCTACCTACTTTTCCTCGATAGGAACGATACTTTTTCATCCGGACCATACATTTTAAGCCCATCTCATTCATCAATCTATTGATCGTCTTCGGATCATGGCAAATGTTCTTTTTTACTAACTCTTTAGCGATGCGACGATAGCCATAGCGCCCTTTATGTTCATGATAAATTGCTTCAATTGCTGTTTTTGTCGTCGCGTATTTATCTTCACGTTGTAATCGTTTCTCCCAGTAATAGTACGTGCTTCGTGGAATGTCAGCGACTTTAACCAGTTCCACTACATCAAACTCAGACTTTAGTTCAAAAATTACTTGCGCTTTGATCTTGTTAGTAATTTTTCCTGCTCGTGAACTAAAGCATTCAACTTTTTTAGGTAGGCATTCTCCATACGTAAACGCTCATTCTCAGCTCGTAGAGCTTCCATAGACCCTTCACTTGGGGATGTTTTTTTTGCATTCGATCTGGTTTCTTTTTTCATGGATGGACGCCCCTTTTTCTTTGGTTGTAGGGCATCAATACCACCGTTTTCAAACGCTTTTCGCCAATTCCTAATCATTCCTGGTGAGGAAATATTAAAAATCGCTGCTGTTTCAACAGAGGAAGTACCCATATCGTTCATGTAATTAAGTACCTCTAGTTTAAAATGAACAGGATAATTTGTATAGGGTTTAAAGAAAGCTTCCACTCCTTGTTCTTCATATAACTGAACCCAAGCAGAAATAATAGATATCGCAATATTTAAGTCTTTTTGTATATCATTATAACTTTCATTTCCCTTAAGATAACGTAAAACTGTTTGTACTCTCTCTTCAGCAGTAAATTTGGACATAAAAACACCCCGTAAATGTTAGTTTGGTGTCTAACATTTACGGGGCAGTTCATCAATGGCCTCTACGATTTTCTTTATTCAAAAGTAGGCTTATAGAAAGAACGATTTTCTAATGGGAATAAACGCTCTGTAAATTCTCCCGGATTCGTTTTATCCAATGCTCGATTAAGCATATTCATCTTAGCATCAATATTATCAATATAATGCAGTATTTCTGCTTCACGCACCATCGGTCGCTTCGGACTACCCCACTCTTCTTTTCCATGATGAGAAAGCACCATATGTTGAAGTAGCATTACTTCCTCTCCATCAATTTGAAGCTCCTCTGCTGCTTTTGAAATTTCATTCACCATAATCGTAATATGTCCTAACAGGTTACCTTCAACTGTGTACGTAGTAGCTACTGGCCCCGATAGTTCTAATACCTTCCCTATATCATGTAAGATGATTCCTGCATAAAGAAGATCTTTGTTTAAAGTTGGGTAAAGGTCGCATAGGGATTTTCCAAGCTTTAGCATAGAAACGACATGATCAATTAAACCAGAAGCATAATCATGATGGTTTTTAGTAGCTGCTGGATAAGTCATAAACGCTGTTTGATGTTTTTTTAGTAAATGGCGCGTTACTCGTTGTATCAAAGGATTTTTCATCTCGAAGAAAAATTGTAGTAATTCCTCCATCAATTCTTCTTTTGACTTTTCTGCTGATGGAACTAAATCGTGAATGGTTATCGTCTCATCTGCTTTAACAGGTCGAATACTCTTTACACGTAGCTGAAACTTTCCACGATAATCTTGTATTTCTCCCCCAACGCGCACTATTTGACTAGCAGCATATTGTTTTTCATGCTCCTCGTTGGTATCCCATAGCTTGGCCTCGATATCTCCACTTTTATCCTGCAGTACAAGTGACATAAATGGTTTTCCAACTGTTGTAACACCTTTAGTTGATTGTTTAATCAGTAAGAAATGATCAACAGGATCTCCTACTCGTAGCTGTGTAATTCCCTTCATCTCAAAACCCCTCCACTTCCAACTTGTAATGTCGCTACCTCTATTATATGAGCCTCATTCCAACTAAGACGCATATGCTCATGACATGTAAAATACAATAGTTGATGTTCATCTTGTAGCTCTTGCATTAATTGTACCACTTGTTTTAATCGGTTTCGATCGAAATGTACAAAAGGATCATCCAGAATAATAGGAAAAGAAATTTTATTCTTTAACGAAACTGCTAAGGAAATTCTTAAGGCAATATATGCCTGCTCCTTTGTGGCCTGACTTAGCTCTGCTATCTTAAATCGTTCTCCGCTAGGCTTGACTGCTTCGAAAAGACCGTCAGGCGTAAACTCTAACTGCTCGTAGGATTCGTTAGTTAATATCCGAAAATAGCATTTTGCTTTTTCAAGAACCTCCGGAAGTCTTTCTTCTTTTAGTTGTAACAATGTCTGTTTAATAGCTTCTGTCACTGTTTTATAAGCAGCCCATTTTTTAACTAGCTCATACAGCTCGGATTTTTTTTCTTCTAATTCTTGTAATTTTTCACTTTGCTTCTCATTTTCGAGCAAGCGACTCGTTTCATATAGCAATGATGCCTTTTCCTCTAAAAGAACCTGACTTTTTTCTTTCATCTCATTTAGAGCTTTTCTAGCTGTTTCTTCAAAGCCTTCCTCAAAATCATCGATACCTACTTGACTATCTCCTAATTGTATCCTAACTTGCTCTAATTCTCTTTCTAATGTAGCTCTCTCTTGAGACACTAAATGAGCTTGATAATAATCACTTTCTGTTGTAACCCCAGTCTCTTGGAAAAGCAATGTCATCTGTTGATCCTGAGCTTTTAATAACAATTGTAGCTCCTTAAGCTTTTCCTTGAGTTTCGTTATTTTATTTATAGTCGTCTGCTCTTCCTCTAACTTCTTCTTTTCTGATAAATAAATTTCACGTAGTTGGTGGAATAAAAGGTCATCTGCTAACTGGAAGTTCGTCAAATGTTGAGCACGATTTTTCAAGTCTCGCAAGCTTCTGCTTACTTCCTCTAACTTACCTTCCATTTGGTCCAGTTGAATTTGGTAATCCTGAATCATTCTTAAACGATTAAACAGGTCCGTTAATAAATTAGGAGAAAGCTCCTCACTAATATGATATTTCTTTAAAAATACAGAAACTCTTTGTTTCAGGTCCCTCTTCCTCTGTTCTATTTCTATTATTGTTTCTTCTAGCTGAGTAATTTGTTCAGTGAGTCCGCTTAGCTCGTTTTCTAGCAAGCTTGTATATTGACGGACATCATTCTCTTTATTCAGCCCTCTAACGAGCAATTTAAAGCCTCCATAGACAACAACACTAATAATAATAATAGCAAGGAGAGCAATTAACCAATTAGAGGCAAGAAAGCTAAAGATAACGCCAATAACTAATATAAATCCTATTACCGAAAATAAGATACCCATTGCGTTACCTTGGCCACTAGATGATGACCGAGAGCGTTTCGATTCCTGTATCCTTTTTTGTAGCTGCTCCGAATCCTGTTTCTTCAAATTCAATAAACGGCTTTCTTGCTGATGCTGGTGGTCCAGTTGCTCTTGTTCTTGAAGCATTGTCACGAGCCGATCCTCTTGCTGCATAGACATATCTGCGTCAATAATACTGACTAAACTTTTTTCCCACTCCATGCCAATTAGGCTAAGCTGTTGCATTTGTTGCTGTAGAGTTTTGTTGTGTTCTTCCTCTAACTGAACTCGCTTGGCACGTAACTGATGCCAATGAGATTCCTGACCCAAAAATCCCTGAATTTCATTCAGCTTCTCTGGTGAAATTGTTTCAGTAGCATGAACCGTTAGCTGCAACTCCTGGTTTAGTTGTTCTGCAGCAATTTGTGTATTTGTCTGCTTATCCTTAATAGCCTCATAGCGGCGAATCCCTTCCGGTGGAAATAATTGTATTGGAAGCTTATCCAACTCCTCGATAAGCTCGATTTCAGCTATTTTTAGTGGCTTTAATTGTTTCCAACGAGAATAATTCTGTAGTTGCCCCGCCAGCTCCTTCTCACGCTCTATCATTTCACTTAAGAGCTGCTCTATTTCATTTAGACGCTGGATAGATGGCTCGTATTTCTCCACCTGTTCCATTTGCTCCTTCCACCCAGATTCAAGCTGCCTTAACTCTTCCAATTTTTGATTGATGAGTGGCTTTCTACCAGTCGGCTTGTAGAGCTCTCCCATTTCTTTTGCAAACTGATTTTCCACATTGGATAACGTATCCATTCCTGTTGTTCCAGAGGAGAGTAGTGTACGAGTCAGCTCTTCCTCTGTCATTTTTTCAAAGCCCTGTAACTGAAGCAGAGAAAATGAAAAAATAGCTTCAAAATCTACTCGACTGTAGGAATGAAGTATAGTGGAAAGCTCCTTTTCTCCTCCACGAGTACCATCCTCGAAAAATAAGGTGACATCTCCACTCGCCTTCCCTTTTACCCTCTCAATCACGACTCTCTTACCTTCATCTGATTGGATTTGTATCTTCCCGCCATAAGTGGTGTTGCTTCTTGGCTCATACCTAAGGAGCTGTGCATTTCGCTGTGGGAATCCAAAAAGAATATGCAGTATAAACTGCTGAATCGTAGACTTTCCTGCTTCATTCTCCCCAAAGAATACATTTATCCCCTTATGAAGTTCCACTTCTATATTTTCATGCTTTCCAAAACCGTATATATGGAGCTTTTCTATTTTCATATGTTACACTCCCCTCGTTACAGCCTTGTTCAGTAATTGCTTAGATTCCATTTTTACCTCTTCAATAAAATCCTCATCTATGCTTGGAAGGTAGCGACTGCCTTTTGGATGCTGATATAACTCCTTCACAGCCAGCTTCCAATGTGTAAAGTCCCACTCTTCCCATATATCCGTCAACATCAGCGTTTCATTGAGTTGGTTAATAGGTAAGTCAATAACTAAATCCTTAAGGATGATAAAGGGATTTTGCTGATCCATAGATTCCTGAAAGATGGCTAGCCATTCCTCCCTCGAGGATGTATCAAGCATTTCAAAGGTCTCTTCTGTAATTTCGGTTAGCGTTAATTCTATAATGGCGTTTCCATTGCTTTCCACATAATCTTTTAGCTGGTGTTCTACCCGACTAATCAATTCATTGGCGTGGACAATATCCTTACAGGAAACCTCTAGCTGATCGTAGATAAACATACTACAAGGGATAAATTGCAGGTCTGTATTGTTCTTTGTCAGAGTTACCTCATAGAAACCTTTCAGCCCTCTTTCATTGCGATGTCTGCTTTGTATATTGCCAGGATAGACGATTGCTGGATCCATATGTAAAACCTGTCGCTTATGTATATGCCCAAGCGCCCAGTAGTCATACCCCTTCCCGATTAAATCACTTTGACGAAACGGCGCATAGACATCATGCTCTTTATTTCCTTCTAAACTTCCATGTAGCATTCCTATATGAAAGTCCTGACCATTTGCCTTTGGGAAATAGGTATGCATTGCTTCTCGAATATGGCGTTCCTTATAGCTAAAACTAGAAATGTGTACAGTCTCGCCTTTAACATTAAGTGTTTTTGTTTCTACATCTCGTCCAAATACCTCTACGTTCTCTGGCATCTGAAAACGAACCCAGCTTCCACTCAAATGATCATGGTTTCCATGACAAATAAAAACCGGTATTCCGCCTTCTCCAAGAGCTTCCATTCCCTTTTGAAACAAATGCTGAGCTCGCAGACTACGATTTTCTCCATCATAAATATCACCGGCTATTAAAACAAAGTCCGGCTTAGTTGCCAAAGCATGCTGAATAACATTATTAAAGGCATGAAATGTACTTTCTCTAATTTCCTGCCATCTATTTTTAGGGATAGATGATAATCCTTTAAAGGGGCTGTCTAAATGTAAATCTGCCACATGTAAAAACCGAATAGCTGCCATTCTACTACACCTCACTAAAAACAGAATATTTGTTCTTATTTTATCATATAGAAAAGGCTATACACAAATAAATGTGTAATAGCCCTTTTTTTATTTCTTTTCCATTTGTATTTGTACTAGAGATGTAACTAAACCAGTTATCCCTGCCGTTAACCCTGCTGGTAGGCTAAATAGGAAGTAATACCACTGTCCTGTATATAGAGAGATTCCTAAGAAAATTAATGGTAAACCGATTAAAGCAAAAATTGATGCCACTAGTGCCCACTTAGCTTTAGTCATGATTTATTCCTCCTTTGCTAGTTTTTCTTTTCCGCTACTGCAGCACCTATTCCATAAGAGACGATGTGTGTAATCCAGAGGCCAGTCATAATAAAAAATGATAATCCGGGCCCCTCCACAATGATGACAATCATCCATGCTACTAATAAGGCTGATGTTGTGACTTTCCAAGAATAAGATCTTGCAGTTGAATGCACTTGATTATACCGTTCATCAAATAATCTTTTCTTCTTTCCGACTCTACGAAAAATAAAAAAAGTAATCCCCATGATTGCTATCGCCGCTGGCAATCCAATTAAAAACGTAAACCAATCAAATTCTCCACTCATTTAATCTTCCCCTTCGTAAATGAAAATGTCTTCTATATGGCATTGAAACAATTTGGAAAGCTTAAAAGCCAAATTAATAGATGGATTATACTTTCCTTTTTCTAAAGAAATTATAGTTTGCCGGGACACCTCTAACTTTTCCGATAATTCATCCTGGGTCATCCCTAGTTCCATTCGTTTATCCCGAACATAATTTTTCACTGTTACCCTCCTTTTTAGTAAAGCTAACTTTACGTAAAGTATACTTTACTTATTAAATAAATGTCAAGCAGACTTTACTTTTATTTTTTAATTTTTGTTGTATAATGAATTTTAAGAATACATAAGGGGTGTATGATACATGAAAGCATACAAATTCACAGCATTTGAACCAACAGGGGAACTAATCGTCGAGGAAACATGGAATTATGAAAACGACGACGAAGCAAAGAAACAAGGGGAAGAAGCAATACACGAAAAAGGCTATGGAAACAAAACACATCGCTTAGTTAACAGCTCCGGCAAGCTTATATTGTTTCATGTGTAATATAAAAAGGGACTTAACCCGATATAACGGTTTAAGTCCCTTTTCCTATTCTTCGATCCAATTCCACGGCTTAATTTCCCCTAGCTGAACACTATGAATGCCCTCTAGCTCTTTAAGCTTCCGTAATTCCTTCACTGGACCTGTCACAACTGCTCCGTAAGCTTGGAATCCTTCTTTTTGAAGATAATCATATCTTTCTTGAAGATATGCTGTTCCTAGTAATGTTTCCGCTAGGTTTTTATCTTTGTCGAGCATCATTTTCATATTCCTAAGCATTGCTGATTGGCTTTCCTTGACTGAATGATTGTTTAAAATGCTAGTTGAATAATTGATATTAAAGTCTGCATCTACTTTTTTAAATCCTGATAATCCCCAGGGTTTTGCTAATGAGATATCGTTTTCACTGCCACTCCAGCCGCCTTCAATGGAATTCTTTAATTCTCCCATATAAATTGGCATCCACAAAACATCTATTTGATAAGGAGAAACTAATTCTAATAATTCCTCTGGAGAGTAGTAATCGTTTATGGAAAAAGCTAGTTGAGCCACATTTCCTTCATGTATTTGCTCTAACTGATTCCACACATTAGGTGTTTGTGTTTCGTCTAACTTCTCATTCGTTACAGGATTATAGGGCAAAGAAAAATTAAAGCCCTTGTCACTATTATAGGGAAAATACTCATTAACAGTAGTGGTGCTATAAGCGTCTATAAGAGGTTTATTTAGGCTAACCTTTGTTATAGCAAACTCCTCTTTACCTATTATTTTCAGCAAAGGGAAGTCAATCTTCTGTGTTAAAAAGGGAGTAATTTCATTTGTCCCACTTCTTGAATTAGTGGAGATATATCCTGGATAAGTCCAATCAACGGCTAATTTCTGATAAAATTCCGTCCGCTTACCTACGTTAGTAGCTTCATAAATGATTGATACTGAGATCATATAAACAGCATATACAAGAAAAATCCCTAAAAGCACACGAATGACATTGAAAGATAATTTCCATGAAAAACGTTTTTTATGCTTTTGTACAATTGCTTTTGCTTTATCATCATTCCATTCCATCTTTTCCACTCCTATCAAAATCCTTTCCAAGGCGATCTGCCAGCTGTTTAAATCTCTGTCTAGCCCGATGTATTGTTACTTTAACCTGATCTAATGTAATCTCTAATGTCTCTGCAATTTCTTCGTATGAAAATTCCTCATACTCTCTTAAATATAATATAGTCCGATAATTTTCCGGAAGGAGCAGTGATATATCTTGAATCTCACCGGATTTTTCTTGATTCAATAAATCCTCCTCTGGCACTCCATATGGGCTAACATATTCCTCGGAATTAGAGAGATAATCGTAGAGCGGTACCCACTTCCACCTCTTCCGTTTTCGCCATTCATCCATATATGTATTTCTAGCTACCTTATATAGCCAGCTTTTAACTTGCCTGCCGTCATATAAATCCAAGGACAAAGTCGCTCTATAAAAGGTCTCCTGAACAAGCTCTTCCGCAATCGAATCGGATCCCGTTAGTTTAAGTAAGTAGAAGTAGAGAGGCTTAGCATAAGCTAAATAGACTGTTTCTAAGTCATCTTTCCTTTGTTTCTTCACTTCCTTGCCTCCCTTCTAACCTAAAACGTTTGGACATGCATATTGTTACAGTCTAAATTAATTTATTTGTAAAATATATAGGTGTTGGGATTAAGTGGTGCGGATTTGATGGTTTTTTAGGGGAGCTTCTGCTTCATTTAGGAGACACTTTTCTACTTTTAGGAGCGACTTTTGATTATTTAGGGGCGGAAGTACACTTTAGGAGGCGCCTTTCACCCGTTTAGGGGTGGTTCCGCTCTCTTTAGGAGACACTTTTCTACTTTTAGGAGCGCCTTTTGTTCGTTTAGGGGCGGAAGTACACTTTAGGTGCGCTTTCAACCCTTTTAGGGGCGATTCCTCTTCATTTAGGAGACACTTTTCTACTTTTAGGAGCGCCTTTTGATAATTTAGGGGCGGAAGTACACTTTACGGGCACTTTTCTCCCGTTTAGGGGCGGTTCCTCTTCATTTAGGAGACAATTTTCTACTTTTAGGAGCGCCTTTTGATCTTTTAGGGGCGGAAGTACACTTTACGGGCGCTTTTCACCCGTTTAGGGGCGGTTTCGCTCACTTTAGGAGACACTTTTCTACTTTTAGGGGCGCATTCGCATTTTTTACGAGCGTATAGCGTATGCTCACACATTCAACCGCTTAGCGGCGAAACATTTCCCCGTAACCAAGCTCTCCAATAAAAAAGAGCCAAGGTTAGCTAACCTTGACTCTTTCACACTCATTATTCTCCTTTAAACGTCGGTTTACGTTTTTCAACGAATGCTTGAATACCTTCTTTATGATCTGCTGTTTTACGCATTGCCGATTGACCTTTTGATTCTCCCTTTAAAATTGCTTGTAAGTCATGAATTTTGGATAAGTGTAAAATTTCTTTAGAGGTGATCATTGCTGCAACCGGTGATTCAATAAGTTTTTGTGCATAGGCTGCGGCTGTTGCATGACCAGCTCCGTCTGGTGCTACCTCGTCTACTAGTCCTAACTTTTGTGCTTCCTTGCCGTTAAACAATTGTCCACTCCACATAAGCTGCTTTGCCTTTGGTATCCCTACTCGTTCTTTTAGGAAGAAGTGGCCCCCTCCATCAGGTATTAGTCCGATTCCTATGAAGTTCATCGCTAGCTTACTATTTTCTTCAGCGATTATAATATCACAACCTAGAACCATGCTAAATCCAAGACCTGCCGCAGCTCCATGAACGGAAGCAATGGTGATTTGAGGCAAAGTATAAAGGTTTAGTGCGATACGAGTTAAATAATCCATTGCTGCATCTATGTCTAAAGGATTTTCATCGTTAAGCATTGCTTTAATATCGCCACCAGCTGAAAAAGCACGACCCTCCCCTTTAATGATAAGGACTTGAATAGATTTATTTTCTTTTAAATCCTCCAATAACTCCGCTAATTCTTCCATCATAGTTTCATCCATTGCATTCATAGCATCTGGCCTATTTAAAGTTAATGTTGCAATACGACCCTCTTGTTCAAATAATAAAGTTTTATACATAATTAAATCCCCTTTGTGAATAGTCATTCATTTTTATAATTCGGCATTTATTCATATATTCCTTCTTTTTAAGCCAATAAAAAAAGCTCTAAGCCAAAGAGCTTAGAGCCTTTTCATTTTATATTCCTTCATACATTTCTTGGACAGGTTTAAGCAACACACGGTTAATCTCTTCGATCATCTGGCTAAGTGCCATTTCCGCTTGTAGCATATGGAATATTTTTTCATTTGTTTGAGCAAGCTGTGCTGTTTTTTGAGCATATTCGATCTCTTCACCAGAGATTTCCTCACCTTGCATTTGTTTCTCTTGTAAAGAAAGCTGAATTTTACGGAAGCTTTGAAATAAAGCAAGTGCTTCTGGGTCGGCCTTTACTGATTCTATTGCATCTTTTACGTTTGCGAATTGATCGGTCTGGCGAAGTGATGCCTCTAGTTTGTTAATGTCATCGTAAATGTTAATCATGTTTGTAAGCTCCTTTATTTAGGCATTGTCCTAGCCTTTTGTTAGCTAGTTAGAAATACAATTAGGCCTTGAATGATTCCTATAAGCCCCCCGAGCACACCACCGAGAACAGTAATCATTTTGAATTCTCTTTTGGAGATTCCAAGTACGATATCCTCTAATCGCGCTACTGGGAAAGAGTCAACTTGCTCTTTAACCATTTCCTCAAGCTTCATTTTACGTAATACTTCCTCTAGTTTTGCCTCTGCTTCGACAAAAGCAAAATTAGTTACTTTTGGTACCATTTGAGTCTCTAACCAATCTGAGGCACCAGGGAAGTAATGGTTTAAACTATAATTTAATCTTTCTTCAATTGCAAGTTGTTCCTTTAAGTATGCTTTTACATTGACCACCAATGGATCAAAATCAAAGCCTTCCATCATCTCAGCCAAAGGTCGGTCCTTAAGCTTTTCCCACTCATTTTGAACAATATTTTCAAGCATTACTTTTGTTCCTGGGGCACGAAGAAACTTTAATATTTCAGGCTGTACCTTCCCAGCAAGTGAAGAGGACTCTCCCATAAACATTTGAATCATGTTACCTAATGTTCCTTTGGTAGAAAGGAAATCATCAATCAGTTTCTTAACTGTACTTTTACCTTCATCTGATTGGAAAAATTCCTCGCCCTTTTGAAGAATATAGGAAACAATATCACCGACCTTGCTATCGGCCTTCAACTGCCAATCTAGTGGAGCAATTTGACGTATTGTTTCCTTTTCAAACTTTGTCCTAACCCGATTAAATTGTATATCAACCTGTTCTTCTATTTTTTCATTTACAAGAGAAGGCACAGATTCTATACCTGCAAGCTTTAGCCAATCGTCTATCGTCTTCTCTGACTGAAATATATTTTTATTAAGCTGTTTTACAATGAAATCATTAGCTTTCATTTTCATCGAATCATTGAAGTATTTCTTTTTAAAAATATCAGGTGTCAATAAATGCTTGATAACAGTAATTCCTAATTGTTTAGCAAGCTCATCCCGACGCTTTGGTATTAAGCCTGGAGTGAACGGTACTCTCCATGATCCTATATACTTTGCTTCATGAGGTCTGAAAAGCATTTTAATGGCGAGGTGATTTGTAACCGCTCCAATTGCTGCTCCAACGACTGCCATGAATATGATTGTCCATAAAAAACCCATCTATCTCACCTTTTTCCTCTAGCTTCTAGATTATTATAGCAGAGGAGTATGAAACACAAAAACAATTAGAGTGCATTGTACATCATTGAAAATCGGATTGCGTGCTCCGTCTCATCATGCATAGCGCAAAATAGAGGAGCATAGGCTTGTTGAATAGGAATTTGAAGCAGCATTTCCTTATATACTTCTGCTGTTTCCAATTCATCTTTCACAGACTGCTTGGCACAGGATTTTAAGTCTGTGCATGGGGGTACTTTTTGTAAGTTTTGAACAAAACTCCCTGTAAGCATATAATAGAGTTGTTGAAACATTTCGTAATGGCTTTTTTCATCCTCATAAACATGCTCGATGAATTCCTTCCAATACGGATCGTCTGTCAGCTTATACATATCCATATAATGATGATAATCAGCGTACTCGTTCTTGATTGCTTGTTCAAGCTTTTCAATAAACAATTAGATGCTCCTTCACTAGTCATTTATACTAGTATATGCGCGCAAATTCACTCACATGAAAGGTATGATTTCTTTGTTACAGCATTTCAGCTTTAAGCCACTCTATGAAAACAAACAACTACCTGGCTGGTCACTTTCTTTCTTCTACAAACAAAAAAGATATTCAGCAAACTACGAGCCAGATGGTTCTATTAAGTGGAATGGTGAGACACCATCTGATGAAGAAACAGTAAAAAAAATGATTCACGAGCTAATGCTCTTCCACGTATACGACTAAGAAAAGCACAAGCACCTATGTCTATTCCGAAATACAAAAGGGGAAAGTTAGGACTTCCTTTCTGGTCTATATAAAAGCCTATGCTTTTTATCGCATAGGCCTTTAATATGATTTATTTTTTGTCCGATTGTTCGAAAATTATTCCAATAAACATCTTTCCTATATCTATCATTGCACGCTCATCCACATCAAATTTAGGATGATGGTGTGGGTAAGTTGCCTTCAATTCCTCGTTACCACCGCCAATGATAAAATAGGCTCCCGGAATTTTTTGTTGATAGTAGGCATAATCCTCGCTGCCATTCATCGGTTTTCCTGGAATAATGTTTTGCTCTCCGACGACATAGCCTGCCACTTTCTCCACGCGTTTTGTTTCGGTTGGATCGTTGTAGATGGAAGGACAATCCTTCACATATTTTAACTCATATGTAGCGTCAGCAGCCTCACATGTGCTTTTTACTATCTGTTCTAGTTTTTGCTCTATCATGACACGAACATCCTCATCATAGGTCCTAACTGTACCTTTGATAAAGGCAGTATCGGGAATAACATTGGTAGTGCTTCCACTTTGAAATGAACCTACTGTGATAGCTGCAGCCTTTAAAGGGTCGACTCTACGGCTTACTATTTGTTGTAAATTTACTACTAGCTGGCTCCCTGTCACTAAGGCGTCAATTGTTTCATGAGGAGAAGCGCCATGTCCTCCTTTCCCATGGATAGTTATATAAAAATCATCCTGGGCAGAGGAAGCATACCCCTCTATTACGCTAAACTTTCCATAGGGCTGCAATGACATTACATGTGCTCCATAGATAACATCCACACCATCCAAACAACCATCCTTAATCATATATTCGGCGCCGCCTGGGGTGACCTCCTCAGCAAATTGATGTAAGAAAACAACAATACCTGGAACCTCTTCTTTCCGCTCACTTAGTACCTTTGCTACACCTAAAAGAGCAGATGTATGAAGATCGTGCCCGCATGCGTGCATAACTCCTGGTACCTTCGATTTGTATGCTACTTCTTTTTCGTCTTGAATTGGAAGAGCATCAAAGTCTGCTCTAAGTGCAATAGTTTTACCCGGTTTACCTCCCTTTAAAAAGCCTAAAACTCCTCTTCCGCCCACTTCGGTTCTAACCTCTAACCCTAGTTCTCTTAAGTAAGCAGCAATTTTTTTTGGTGTTTCTACCTCTTCATGAGAAAGCTCTGGATGCATATGTAAATCTCTTCGAAAATCAACTAACTCAGGATAAATCTCTTCTAATCTATTAAATATTTTTTCCATTTCTTAAACCTCCTAAATAACAAACGCACTGCATCAAGCTGGCCAAAAGAAAATATGTGCCACAGTTATAAATATTGCTCCCATTATAAATTGAATCAAAATTAGTGGCCATAGCCAGCGAACCCATTTACCGTAAGAAATCTTAGCCATCGCTAAGGCTGCCAATATAAGTCCGCTAGTTGGTGCGATAATATTCGTGATGCCATCTCCCATTTGGTAAGCTAATACTGCAGTTTGTCTGCTCACACCTAACAAATCTGAAAGAGGCGCCATAATCGGCATAGTTAATGCTGCTTGACCGCTCCCGGACGTAACAATAAGATTTAACACGGTCTGCATGATATACATACCGATTGCTGTTAAGCTTGAAGGAAATTTCTCTACTAAATTAGTAATTCCATATAAGATAGTATCAATGGTGTTACTATCGTTTAAAATGACTAATGCCCCGTAAGCAAAACCAACCACTAATGCCCCTACTACTATTTCTTCGCAGCCTCGAACAAAGGATTTAGTAATCTCATTAAAATTCAATCGATTAATTAAACCTATAACAATTGCCATTATCAAAAATAAAGCTGAAATCTCCGTTATAAACCATCCAAATTTTAATACTCCAAATGCCAGACCTATTAGTGTTAACACTAGAACCCCTATAATAATTCCCTGTGTTTTAGTAATTTTATCCTGTTGCATAGCTTCTATATCAATATTTCGGTTTTTGTCTTCCTCATACATAATACTCTTCGTTGGATCTTTCCTAATTTTATTTGCATAAATCATAACGTACCCAATGGATATAGCCATGAAAGCAACCCAAAAGCCTATACGCGGGCCCATTCCTGAAAAAATTGGAACCTCTGCAATTCCTTGAGCAACCCCTATTGTAAATGGGTTCATGAATGCTGCTGTAAAACCAGCAGATACGCCAACAATAACCATTGCTGCCCCTACAATTGAATCGAATCCCATAACTATTGCAATCGGTACTAAAATCATAATAAAGGGAAGTGCCTCTTCAAACATTCCTACAGCTGCCCCAGCAACTCCAAAAAACATCATCACTACCGGGATAATTAGCATTTCTTTCCCTTTCATTTTAGTAGACAAGGAACCAAATGCACCTTCAATTGCCTTGGACTCTCTAAATAGATTGAATGAGCCAGCCACCATAAAAATAAAGAAAATAATTGGAGCAGCTTGAACCATTCCTTTATGTATAGCATTAAATATATCTAAAAAACCTGCTGGACTTGAATCAATTGTTTGGTAAGAACCATCTACAACAATTGTCCGACCATCCGCATCCTCTACTCGGTCGTATTGCCCTGCTGGAATGAGGTAAGTTAAAGCAGCCATAATAATAACAACTGTAAACAGAATGACAAATGGATGTGGCGCTTCTCTAAATTTTTTCTTTTTAACCGATTCTTCTTTAATAACTGTGGTCATGTCTAATTCCCCTTTAATATAATTTAAATATTCGTTTCTTGAGTAAATGAGCAAAGTTTCTAAGATGGAATTCCAAAATTTTTTGGGGAATAAAGCGATATACATGTACCCATAGTGACAGAAATAATTTATATACTATCCCGTTGGGCAAAACTATTTTAGCCTTAAACCTAGTAAAAGATTTGATCATTTGCTTTTTATAAACTGACTGCAGCTAATCTAATCAAATCGCATCCCTCCTTTTTACACCAAAATTTTACCCTGATGAAATTATGTTATTTTTCAAATTGTACAGAAAATTTGTTTTTTAGTAAAATGAAAAAATTAGGAGATTCTCTAATCTAGTTAGGGCATTTGTTTAAAAAACATGAACTCCATCAAGCAATAAATAGCAAATAAATTCTCATGCTTGTATCTATTAGCCTCGAACAAGCACCTACTTGCAATACTTATGTAACTCAATGCTAGCCTAAAAAAGCAATTTGTACCGGAGGATGTAATATTATTCAAAAAAAATAAATTATAAAGTATAATAGATGTGTATTAATTAAATTAATTTCAAGGGGTTAAGATATGGTTTCCAACAAAATGAATGCACAAAAACTGGCTTATGAGTACATTCAGGAACGTATGCTGGATGGTACTTATAAAGGCGGCATGAAACTCGTAGAAGAACGTCTTGCAGAAGAGATCGGTGTTAGTCGCACACCCATTCGTGAAGCAATTAAAAGATTAGAGCAAGAAGGATTAATTAAAAATAAACATATCTATAGTCCTACTGCACAAGATTTAATATACATATATGAGATGCGCATTGTACTAGAAAGTTTTGCAGCAAAAAGAGCAGCGAAAAATATGACATCAGAAAAGTTAATAGAACTCGAGAACACCATAAAGCAATCTCGTAATTCGCTTATGGAAGGGCAGTCAAAAAAAATATACACTTCAAACCAACGCTTTCATGAACTAATTATACATGAATGCCAAAATCCTTTAATGATTGAAAGATTAGAAAAAGCTCAGACAGTTTTCTATTTGTTTAGCCTAAAGCTTGATATATATAATCGTCCGCATTTAATAGATGAGCATGAAGAAATTTACAATGCGATTAAGAATAAGAATGAACAACTTGCCGGTGAACTCATGACCAAACATTTATATAAAGACATGAATTTCACACTAGAGATTATTGGCAGAAAAGGACAGTATTAGAGCGATTCAAACTATACGATTGAATCGCTCTAAATTTTTTTTAACAATAATATTTAAATACTTATCTTGATCGAATCGCTATTTAACTTCAAAAGGGTCTTCGAAAAAAGAAAGCTTTAATTGAGTGACTTGTTATTGATTGCTAAAATCAAATTGATCATTTGGTACATCTAATGTATGTCTGTTGCATTACTGTACCATTGCCAGTCCAAGTAATATTTGTAGTACTTTCTCGATAATTCACCTCTATCGCAATTCCTCTTACAGAGTCGATGTCTCTCTGTGAACTATTCTTCTACGGTAACCTATTCACATCATAGGATGCCAATAAACTCCATACCTAGCAAATGCGATAAATACAAATTTAAATCCCTTTAATAATTTTCTATAAAATCTCTTATTTATATTCACAGTATACTTCAATATATTTCAAGCAATAATCCCCATTGTAATAACCTTCAGAACCTCTTCTAAATTATCTATTCCCCTAAGAAAATGGCCATTGCAAAAAAAAGCTGAGCCATACTCTGGAAATGCGACCTTTACTGGAATAACTTAATTTATTGTCTCAGTTATTAAGAATAACTTTTTTTCTTCAAAACATTTCTTATTAACAATCAATTTGATGATCAAAAATAGTTAATGATTATATATCCTCATATGTATAATTTTTAATGTGTACAAACAACTAAAGATTGTAGTAGAATGAATAATGTTGTTTTGCATACAAAAAAGTTTATTTTGTATGCAAAAATATCTTTTTTAATTAGTGCTAATTATCGCATAAGAAAGGAGAATAAGTATGACGCAGTATAATTTAGAAGAATTGAGGTTGCTCAATCAAGTGCTACTTGCCCTTTTTCTCGTAGCTGATTTTGCACTTTTACTCTTTTTTTATAATAGTCCATTCCCTTGGTTTGCCCTAATAGGTTCTGGAATTGGTTTAGCCATCATTGTTTTTTGTTGGGCAGGAAGAAAATACACTATTTTTATAGCTTCATTACTTGTTTTTTCAGCTCTTCATACGATTGTTTATAATTGGAGCTCTATTGTGCATTAAAAGAAGAATAATTTTTGCACTTTTTTTATTTAATTAGTTAAATAAAAAATCATAAATTTATGGGAGGTATTATTATGTCAGAACAAGAAAATAAAAATTCCGTTTTAGACAAACGTTCTTCTAGACGTACGTTTATCAAAAATTCTGGTTTGACGGTTGGTGGTGTTGTTTTAGGTGGAGCTTTAGGAAGTCTTTTAATAAAAGATGATAAATCAACAACTACTGAAACTCATAATCACGCAGCAACGCCTACTGCTAATCCAAATGTAGCTCTAATGTTCTTCACGCCAAACCAATACCAAGTTACTCAAGCAGCTGTGGAACGTATTTTCCCTGAAGATGCAAATGGCCCTGGAGCCAAAGAACTGAACGCTGCTATTTATATTGATCACCAATTGGCTGGTCCATGGGGTTCTAACGTAAAAGATTATCGTTTAGGTGCTTTTTATAAAGCTGAAGAAAACCAAGGTCCACAAACGAAAATTCTACGTAAAGATCTATTTCTAGCTGGTTTAAATAGCTTAAACACCTATAGTAACGAACAATTTGAACTTGACTTTAAAGATTTAGAAGCTACTCAACAAGATGAAGTTCTTCTTGCTTTTAGTGAAGGTAAAGTTGAATTATACGGAAAAGTTTCTTCTTCCCAGTTTTTCAGTTTGCTACGTACATTAACTCTTGAGGGTGTATATGCAGACCCAATGTATGGTGGTAATAATAAAATGGAGGGCTGGAGTATGCGTAAGTATCCAGGTTCTCGTATGCAATACGTGGCTGAAATACAAGATGACAAATTTATCGAACTTGAACCACAAAGTTTAAATTCTCATATGGGACATTAATAATTGAAGGGACTGACATATAAATGGTTACAAAATTACCTAAAGTACCTGTCGTAGTAGTAGGGATGGGATGGGCTGGTGGAATCGTCTCAGCTGAACTAACGAAAGCAGGAATAAGTGTTGTTGGATTAGAACGGGGTAAAGACCGGACAACAGCTGATTATATAATGGGACATGATGAACTTCGTTACCAACATCGAACAGAGCTAATGCAGGATCTTTCAAAAGAAACGATTACTTATCGTAATACATTATCAGGTAAAGCTTTACCGATGCGTCAATACGGTACATTCATAGTAGGAGACGGAGTTGGTGGTGCAGGTAGTCACTGGAATGGACAAACTTATCGCTTCCTACCCTATGATTTCGAAATTCGTACGAAAACAATTGAGCGTTACGGAATCGATAAAATTCCTGCTTGGATGGAAGGTCTAAGCGACTGGGGTCTAACTTATGATGAGATGGAACCATATTATGATACATTCGAAAAAATGGCTGGTATATCAGGGGAAACAGTAGAACTATGGGGGAAACGTACTAATCCATATCCAACGCCTCCTTTAGTGAAAACACCATTAATGAAAGAATTTGAAAAAGCAACAACAAGCTTAGGATACAAACCTTTTGTTATGCCTGCAGCCAACCTTTCTGAAGCATATACAAATCCAGATGGTATCTCTCGTGGCGCATGCCAATACTGTGCATATTGTGAAAACTTTGGATGTGAATATGGAGCAAAAGGTGACCCTGCTGTAACAGTAATTCCGGTTGCAAAACAAACAGGTAAGCTAGAACTTCGTACACATTCTAATGTTTTAGAATTAACCAATAATGGTGGCAAAGCAACCGGAGTTATTTACGTTGATATGCTAACGGGAGAAAAATTTGAGCAGCCTGCCGATGTAGTTGTAGTTGCAAGCTATGTATTCAACAATGCTCGTTTACTTCTAAATTCTGGTCTAGGTACTCCTTATGATCCAAAAACAGGTAAAGGAACAATTGGTAAAAACTACTGTTATCAAATAACAGCTGGAGGTTCTCAGCTATTCTTTGAGGACAGAGAGTTTAATCTATACGGTGGTGCTGGAGCATTAGGCATGGAGATTGCTGAATATATGGGTGATAACTTTGACCATTCTGAAGTGGACTTCATACACGGTGCTGGCATTCGTTCAACACAATATGGGGACCGTCCAATTGCAGTAAACCGTGTACCTGCTGGAACACCAACCTGGGGTGCGGAGTTTAAAGAAAAATCTATTAAATACGCTAACTCAAACTTCCCAGTTAAAACACAAGGTGCTTCTTTACCACATAAAGAAAATTACCTGGATCTCGACCCAGAATTTAAAGACGAATTTGGATATCCATTACTACGTATGACATATGAGTATACAGATAATGATCGTGCGATGGGTAAATACATGTCAACAATCACGCGCAAAATTGCAGAAGAAATTGGTGCAGATATTATTGATACAAGTGAAGAACAAGCTCCATTTAACGTAAACAAAGATACCAACACACATAACACAGGCGGTGTTATTATGGGTGCTGACCCAGCAACATCTGCTCTTAACACATACCTACAAATGTGGGAAGCTGAAAACGTATTTGTGGTAGGTTCATCTGCATTCCCACATAATAGTTGCTTCAATCCAACTGGCACACTTGGTGCTCTTTCGTATCGTGCATCTGAAGGAATTCAAAAATACCTAAAAGAAGGCGGAATACTAGTTAAAGCATAATAACAGCTAGTTGTACTATAAATGAGCTCTTGACTCGCATACAATTTGCGATCAGGAGCTTTTTATAAAATGTTAAAGTGTATAGATTTTCTATAAAATAACGTTTGAGCGAAGAGCTGCCTCCCTCACCTTTAACATTGCCTCATTAAAATAAAAAGAAAAAACAACCTATTGGAAATTTCCATAGGTTGTTTTACTTTATGTACTATCTAGTTTTTTTCTTCCGAATACAATAAAAAAATAAGTGGAGGCAATTAAATACAAAATGCCTGTAATTGTAAATGTATAGGCATAGCCCCAGTAGAATCCAAAGGTCATCACTAATCCTGTTGAAATTGCCCCTGTGCTGGCCCACCCAACATTAAAGACCATTTGGTTCACGGAATTCGCCAGACCTTTATATTTATCCTGTACCAAATCCATCGCTATTGCGCTCTGTATAGGATTTCCAGCATTCATAAGCGCTTGGCGCATGAGAAAGGCAATAGAAGCAATCACAAGAGAATTAGTGTAGCCAGTTATAAATAGGAAGGGAATAGATAACAGTTGAAAGATAACCAATGCCTTTACCTTACCCACCCGTTTGACTAAAGCTGGCCCTAGTAGCATAGCTATGGCAGTCATAGCAGAACCTAACGACAAAATAAGACCTATATACGAATTGGATGCTCCAAAACGATTAGAAAAATATAAATTTAAATACGGGATAACCAATCCAGAGCCGGTACCAATTAGTAGATTGGCAAAGCCAAACAATATGATTATCTTTAAATTTTTACGAAAGCCACTTGGCCCTTCTTTGCTATCCGCTACCTGGTCAGCAGCCATTTCCTTTGCTTTCACTGTCTGTAATCGTAGGAGTGGCAAGAGACCAAGTGTGAATATAACAGCCCCTAAAATTAACACGTATTTAATGGAATTGACAACTGAAATATCTCCAAAAGTATGGAGCATATCTGCCATAACCCCTCCACCAAGACTTCCGATAACACCAGCTACCGTCATAAGAGAAAAATGAATGCTAAAGAGATGCATCCGCTCACTCGCTTTGGAGTTCTCCGCCAAAAAAGGAACTCCTGATACTTGGACGAGTGCCATAAAAAGGCCGGTGAAAAAAGCTGCATAGATTAAAGACTGCTCCCCAATCATTAAACTTCGATAAAACAACGTAAAAGAAGCAACGACAGCACCGATAATAATAATTTTCTTTCTTCCAAATCGATCGCTTAAAAATCCAGCAGGGACTAGCATAAGCGCAGAGGCCAAGGAGGTCATTGCAATTATTTTTCCGTTTAATGTTTCAGGATAACCAAGCTCTTTTATGTACAAATTGTACATTACAGAAAAAACACCCATTCCAATCTGGATGAGTACATTCGCTAGCATAAACATTTGGATATTCAGGTTAAACGTTGCAATCTTCTTTTTCCAGTCTGCAAGCCAAGGAATCATATTTAAGACCTCCTCTATTTTATTTCGATACACTAAATATACGATGTGCGTTAGAAAAATACAATCTATAAAATATTAATATTTTATAAGTTCTATTTCCTCGTTTGACTTAGATGGCTTGGCTCACATAGCTATTTAACAAATAAAAAGTATATTTACTGATGAGCACAGTGATAGCACTAAAAAAAGGGAATACCCCCTCTCGCCTTATGCGTGAGGAGATACTCCTGCTTGTAGCTTATACATTTGTTCATAACGACCTTGTAGTTGCAGCAACTCGTCATGAGTACCACTTTCTACAATTTCACCACGATCTAATACTAAAATACGGTCAGCATTCTTAATAGTAGAAAGTCTATGTGCGATGATGAAGGTAGTTCTTCCTTTTTTCAATACATCCATCGCATGCTGGATAATTTCTTCTGTTTCAGTATCAATATTAGAGGTTGCTTCATCTAGTATTAGAATAGCCGGGTCGAACGCAAGTGCTCTCGCAAAGGATACAAGCTGTCTTTGACCGGATGATAGTGTGCTTCCCTTCTCAATCACCGGTTCATCTAGCCCTTTTTCAAGATTTTTTAATACTCTCTCTCCACCCACTGCTTCTAACGCAGCCTCTACCTTTTCTCGTGAAATACTTGGGTCATTTAAGCTGACATTTGTTTCAATAGTACCTGAGAATAAATATGGGTCCTGTAATACAATTCCCATATGATTACGAATTGTCTGTCTCGGTAGTGAAGTGATATCTATTCCATCTATTAAAATTTTCCCTTTTGTTGGGTCATAGAATCGGAATAACAAATTCATAATAGAGCTTTTTCCCGATCCTGTATGCCCTACTAGGGCAACTGTTTCTCCCTTGTTCGCGACAAAGTTCAAGTTTTTTAATACATAATCATTTTCTTTATAGGCAAAGGATACGTTTTGAAACTCCACATTTCCTTCGTATCGTTCCATTCGATTATCTTCTACTTTTTCACCGTTTTCATCCAAAAGCTCAAATACTCTGCTTCCAGCCACAAGTGAACGCTCTAGTTGTGCAAACTGATTTACTATTCCTGTAATCGGATTAAATAACCTAGTCGTATAATCTACGAATGCATAAAGTAAACCGGCAGATACGATTGCACCAGGTTCCATTGACTGGCTCCCAAACACCAAAATAAATAGAGCGAACATGATAGACCGTAGAACCTGGACCAAATTAAAGGATGTAGCAGAATCCAGTTTTAAGAGCTTACGCTGATAATTGTAATGCTCTTCATTCATCTCCTCAAACTCACGATCCATTTGCTTCTCTCGTTTAAAAGCTTGAATGATGGACATTCCTTGAATTGATTCATTTAACATAGCATTCATATCTGCAATCTTTGTTCGAACAATATGATTATACTGGGATGCATATCTTCGATAAGCAAGCATCCATATATAAACTATTGGTACAACAAACAATGCGATTGCTGCCATTTTTACATCTAATATGAACATTGCTATATAAACTCCAGTAATAGAAATAATACTGGTAGCAAACTGTGATAGTACCTGGACATAAAGATTGCGAATGGCTTCCGTATCATTCGTCACACGAGCTACTACCTTACCTGCAGGCAAGTTATCAAAATACTGTATAGGTAAAGTTTGAATGTGCTGAAAAACATCATTACGAAGCTTCTGAACAACGCGATTCGCTCCAACCTGCAAGTTAATGAACATAAAATATCTAAAAACTGCTGTGACGATACTTAAGCCAAAGAATACTGCTAGGAGCATTAGAATCGGCTCTAGATCGATAGCACCCGATGTAATGTGATCATCAAGGATTTTTTTTGCGATAAAAGGTCCTGTTAAGTCAGCAATTACAGCGATAGTTAGAAAGATTAAACCAAGAACAATTGGTTTTTTATAAAATAACGCATAATGGTAGAGTCGTTTTCCTGTACTCATGACGACACCCCCTCAAGCTGTTGACGATCATATTGTTCCTTGTACCAACCATTTTGCTTTAGAAGTTCCTCATGCGTACCTTGTTCTATAATGATTCCTTCATCTAAAACGATGATTTGGTCGGCATGCTGAATGCCTGACAAACGATGCGTCGTAATAATTGTTGTCTTCCCACTACGTTCATTTTGTATATTTTCAATAATTTTCGCTTCTGTTTTAGCATCCACTGCTGAGAGTGAATCATCTAATAGAAGAATCTCTGGATTTTTAATAAGTGCACGGGCAATCGATACCCTTTGCTTCTGTCCACCAGATAAGGAAACCCCTTTTTCTCCAACCAAAGTCTCTAATCCCATTGGAAGATTCATTAAATCCTGCTGGAAGTGTGCTAAACGAATTGCTTCCTCTAGCTCTTCTTCTGAAGCATTTTCTTTCCCTAGAAGAATATTTTGACGTATCGTTCTGGAGAACAAAACATGATCCTGAGGGACATATCCAATCCAATCTAACACCTGATCCTTTGTTTGCTCTGAAATAGGAATATCCCCAATAGTCAGTTGACCAGCTCCTATTGGATATTCCTTTAATAGTTGCTTCATAAAGGTGGTTTTCCCCGAGCCTGTTTTACCAACAATTCCAAGCGTTTGACCTCTTTGTAGGTTCACACGGATATTTTCTAAATTTTTCACCTGAGACAATGGGTATTGAAAGCCCACCTCATCAAAACCGATAGACGTAACATCTTTTAGTTTGACTGGAGCAGTTGGGTCCTTGACATCCGCGTCGTAGTCCAACGTTTCCTGTACTCGATCAAGCGAGGCATTTCCTCTTTGCATAACATTTATCAGTTCACCGATAGCAAACATTGGCCAAATAGCCATACCAAGATATACGTTAAAAGTGATTAGATTTCCTACTGTCATTTCACCCTTAGAGACTAGATAAGCACCATATCCAAGTGCAACTACATAACTAATCCCCGTACCTACCTTAGTGATTGGTCCGAACAATGCATCAATGCGCTCTACTACCATGTTTTTTTGGTAAACCTCTTCACTCATGTCAGCAAAGTTCTTCTCATCGGCACGTTCTTGGACGTACGCACGAATTACTCTTACACCAGCGATAGACTCTAACACACGGTCATTTAAATCACCAAATGCATCCTGTGCAATCATATACTTTTCATGGATAATCTTACCTAAATATTGCATTATAAGTGCAAGAATTGGTATAGGTAATAGCGCAAAAAAAGTAAGCTTCCATGAAATAAGAAAACCCATTGCTAAGATAAGTGCTGCCATGTACATTGTCGAATCTATTAAGGTCATAATTCCAAAGCCGGCTGTAGTTGCTACTGCATTTAAATCATTTGTAGCACGGGCCATTAAGTCACCTGTACGATTTTTCTCGTAAAATGTCGGTGTCATGCTTAAAAACTTACGATTCAACTTAGTGCGTAAAATACGCTCAATAGAAATAGAACCACCAAATAATTGATACTGCCAAACATAATTCAAGATATATCCAACAATAATGATGCCTACAAAATAAATTACATATTTCAATAATAAGTCACTATTCATATTGCCTAGCGTAATCGTATCAATCGCTCTTCCTACTAGCCAAGGAGGCAAAATTTCAAATGCACTCGCAATGATTAGCACACCGACAGCGACTGTGTATCTTTTCCAATGATCTTTAAAAAACCACTTTAACTTAAATAATACTGAAAACATTCGTTTGTCCCTCTTTTCTTTCCTTTACATTTTTCGGCTATCCACCTTCAAGAGATTCCTTTATTAAGATTTGCTTTGCTCGTTGAATAATCATATTCAACACTCCCCCCTCATTTTATACACCAAAATTTGGAAATAATAGACACAAAAAAAGTGCATTACCCATGATACGGTAATGCACTTTAAAATAGACATAGTAATATTATGCTATTAAACAGTCATTTAGCGTCAAATGGTAGGTATGAACAAGCTATAAAATTATTTGCGATATCTTTTAAACGAATCATTATTCATACCTCCATTTCAAAATTATTTAGTGTCACTTAATATTATCTCAATAAAAGTTTCGTTGTCAATACATTTCGAAAAAATAGACAATTAAAATCATTCATCCTAATAAAGTATAGTCCATCTTTTCAGGATATTAAGCAGTAGGCACTCGTGCACAAGAATCTTAACTCTGTTAAATAATATGAAAAACAAAACCTAAAAATGCACTTAAAATTACTACCTTATATGGAGCCCATTTATAAATTACTAATAGAGTAATAGTGATTAATACAATTATAAAATCAGATGTTTCCTTTACAGCACTTGTAAAAACTGGATTATATAATGCAGCCAGAAGAATTCCAACAACCCCCGCATTTATACCTTTTAACGCATTTTGAATCCCTTTTTTGTTCCGTATAATCGACCAAAAAGGCAAAATACCGATTACCAAAAGAAACGATGGTAAAAAAATAGCGAAGGTTGCCAACAAGGCACCTGGAATTCCGGCAGTTGCATGTCCAAGGAAACTAGCGATTGTAAACAATGGTCCGGGTACTGCCTGTGCTGCCCCATATCCAGCCAAAAACACATCAGGAGAAAGCTCAACTTCTCGTTGAAGCATAGGAAGGACGACATGCCCTCCCCCAAACACTAAAGAGCCTACACGATAATAAGTGTCAAAAATAGAATAATAAACAGAATGGGTAAAAGGTTTTAGCAAGGGCAGAAAAATAAGAAGCCCAAAAAACAATAGCCAAGCAAATATGCTAGTTCTTTTTCCAAACGGAAGCACTATATTTGTATCAGTCTCATTACTATCTGAGCGAAAACATATATACCCAAACAACCCTGCCCCAATTAGAATGCTAAATTGTCCTACTATAGTTGGGATAAGTAAAGTTAAGATGGCACATGATATTGCAATAGAAATTCTTATACGATCTGGTGCCAGTGACTTTTGCATTCCAATTAAAGCATGAGCAACAATAGTAACAGCAACAATTTTCAAGCCCTGTAACCAACCACTATCGAATGAGCCAGTAGAAGATAGAAGTGCAGAAAATAGTACAAGCAATAGGACAGAAGGTAACGTAAAACCTAAAAAAGAAACGATTCCTCCAATTAGACCACCTCGCATAATTCCGATGGCTATGCCCACTTGAGAGGATGCGGGCCCAGGCAGGAACTGACAAACTGCTACAATATCTGCATACAGCTTCTCGTCAAGCCATTTTCTTTTCAGCACATATTCTTCCCGAAAATATCCAAGATGAGCTGCCGGACCTCCGAAAGATGTAAGTCCCAGCTTTGTTGAAGTCTTTGCTATTTCAATATACTTTTTCATTGTTTTTTACACTCCTCCCCAGCCTAAAAATTTATTCATGTAATAGGAAATATACACTTCAAGATTACAGTTGGGATAATAAAGTTTCAACATAAAGAAGAAAGATTTGTAATTTCTTTTTATATATTTTATTATTAAACCTAGAAACTATTTTTTAGAAAACAGGAGGTGTACACTTTGTTCTACCCCTCATTTGGGTTAGGGACAAAGTAATTATTTGGACATAGCCATACGGTTGACAGCATTTGCTGTCTTAATCGCACTCACTGCATTTTTCGTTGCAAGTGAATTCGCAATAGTAAAAGTAAGAACAACAAGAATCGATCAGCTTTTAGCTGAGGGAAACAAGAAAGCTATAAATGCTAAGAAGGTTGTTTCTAATTTGGATGAATACCTATCTGCTTGTCAGCTTGGTATTACCATCACCGCATTAGGATTAGGGTGGTTGGGAGAGCCTACTATAGAAAGAATATTACATCCAGCATTTGAGTATTTTGAGCTTCCTGAAAGTGTTTCTTCCATACTTTCATTTATCATTGCATTCTCATTAGTAACATTCATACATGTAGTAGTTGGAGAATTAACCCCTAAAACATTTGCTATACAACGATCTGAACAGATTACATTGGCAGTTGCCAAGCCTCTAGTCATCTTTGATAAAGTTATGTATCCTGTAATCCATGGTATGAATGGATCTGCACGTTTCTTAGCAACCAAGGTGTTTGGATTAGAGCCTGTTTCAGAATCAGAAGTAGCCCATTCAGAGGAAGAATTGCGTATGATTCTTTCCGATAGTTTTAAAGGTGGAGAAATCAATCAAGCAGAATATAAGTATGTAAATAAAATCTTTGAATTTGATGATCGCATAGCGAAGGAAATTATGGTACCTAGAACTGAAATTACTTCTATTGATAAGGATTTAACTCTTAGTGAAGTATTTGAAGTAGTAGGCGTCGAACAATTTACAAGATATCCTGTAACTGACGGAGACAAAGACCATATCATTGGACTAGTTAATATGAAAAATCTTTTAACTGCCTTCATACGTGATCCTGCAAATGCCTCTACTCCAGTAGTAGACTATATGCAACCAATTATTCGAGTGATTGAAAACATGCCTATCGCTGATTTATTACTTAAAATCCAACGTGAACGTATTCATATGGCCATCTTAATGGATGAATACGGCGGTACTTCTGGTCTTGTCACGATTGAAGATATCATTGAGGAAATCGTAGGTGATATCCGCGATGAGTTTGACACAGATGAGCTACCTGAGGTTCAGAAGGTTGCAGAAAACCATTATATAATTGACGCTAAAATGTTAATTGAAAGTTTAAATGACTTACTCAATATTAATATCGATGAAGAAGATATTGATACTATTGGTGGGTGGTTTATGACAAAAAGCTACGATGCTGTCAGTGGTGAAAAGCTCCTAGAACAGGGGTATGAATTTACTGTCAAAGAAATCGACGGACATCATATTCAATACTTAGAAGTTGTAAAAGCTCCTGATGAACAAGAGGAGCAAGAAGAATCCATAGAAGAATAAATAATACACCATAAAATAGAGGCTGGGACAAAACCCGCCTTATAAATTCAAGAGTCCCGGAAATTTACCTATTAGTAAATTTCCGGGACTCTTTTCTACTACATAGTCGGTGTTCTCCTGGTGCACGGGTCGAGCCTGTAGTCTGAATCAATTTCATAATTACTATTAACGATAGAAAAAAATTAATAGTTAAAAGGAGTGCTATGATAATTACAGCACTCCTTTCTTCTCATAACATATTCTTTGGAAATTGTCCTCTCATTGACCACTTGACTCAGTCAAACCATGCTTAACTGCATATAATGCAGCCTGAGTACGGTCTTGGACCTGTAGCTTTGAAAAAATATTGGAAATATGGGTTTTTACTGTTTTCTCAGTCACAAACAACGAAGAAGCAATCTCACGGTTACTTTTACCTTTTGTTAGCTCTGCTAGCACATCCTGTTCCCTTGGAGTTAGAGGATATTCCTCATGCGGCAGCACTTCTCTTGGCTCATTTTCTTTTTCCATTTGACTAGTTGCCTCTGGGTGGATAGTGTTTTCACCACGCATTAATTTCCTAATAGCTTCAGCTAAATCGTCCGGCTCGATATCCTTTAGCTGATATCCTGATGCTCCTGCTTTTAAAGCTGGTATCACATGATCCCTGTCAGAAAAACTTGTTAGCATTAGTATTTGAATAGAAGGATACTTTACTTTAATTCTTTTGGTAGCTTGAATGCCATCCATTTCCGGCATAACTAGATCCATTAAAATTATGTCCGGCTTCAATGTTTCTGTCAGTTCTACAGCTTCTTTTCCATTAGTTGCTTCCCCTACGATATCCATATCTTTTTGTGTTTTCAAAAAGAACATTAATCCTCGTCTAACTACATGATGGTCATCAGCTATAAATACTCTGATCATCTTTATCCCCCCTAATAAGGTAATCGGACTAAAATTTCTGTCCCTTTGTTTGCTTCAGTCACCCAGTCTACTGTGCCACTGACAGAGTTTGCGCGATCCTTCATGCTTTGTAATCCAATAGAAGGAAGCATTCTTAAATCTTTCATATGAAATCCGCATCCCTCATCCTTTACGACCAATAAAACATCTGTAGAGGTAACCGTCACATAAATTTCCGCTTTTAATACCCCTGAATGTTTACGAATATTATTTAATGCTTCTTGGGCAATTCGAAATAATGTTTCCTCAATTTTTGCTGGGAGGTTGATAACCCCCTTCACTTGAATATTTAGGGTTAAACCCAATATGTCTCCATAGCCCTTTAACCCTTCTATTATTCCAGTTTCTAATCCCCTCGGGCGGAGCTGCCAAATAAGTGCGCGCATTTCAGTTAATGCTTCCTGGGTTAAATATTGAATCTCTTTAAACGTTCCCTTCACCTCAGGCTGTTCTGTCATTTCTATACCACCACGAGCAGTCAAGGTTACCGAAAAAAGCAATTGGTTTACAGAATCATGTAAATCTCGAGCTAATCTATTTCTTTCTTGCACTAGAGCTACCTGCTGCTCCTGCTTGGTCAGCAAAATTCGTTTAATCGCCGAGCCTATTTGAAAGGCGACCGATTCTAATAGAGCTAACTCCCCATCCTCAAAGCGGACTGTATTGGCTGTAGCAACATTTAATAGTCCAAAGCATTCCTGTCCAGATTGTAAAGGAACCGTAGCATGATGTGTAATCTCTTCTTCAATAACCTCTTTAGTTTTATTAGCATTTTCAATCCGTTGACATTCGATTATATTAGAGGCTTTTTTCAACTCTCCATTTCGAAATCTAGAAACACACCAACAGCCACCCTTTTGTAGGTGACGACAGTTATTTTGTTCTAAAGTATTCGGGAGATTTTCATGAGCAATTAACTCCTGCTTTCCTTTTTCTCCAATAAAAAAAATCCAGCCTGTCTCAAAAATGGTACCCTCCAATAGCTTTCGAAGTGCTCCCTGTAGCATTTGTTCCATTTCTGTCTCTTCATTTAAAAGTTCTGCTATTTCCTTCAACAGCTCTATATTGGAAAGTTCCTTCGATTGCATTTCAATTCCTCCATCTAACCTACCTGTTATATTCATCTTATCATGGAAAAGGTCTACCTATAAATAATAGAAGCATCATACTTTTGACTGAAAATAAGAATAGAGCGAGCAACTATGCTTCCAAATAAGCAATTCGCAAGACTTAAGCGGATAACTAAACAGGTCGGCGAAGATGATATTTCATTTGGCACCACTGATAGTATATCTTTGGAGAAACTACCCGTAGCATTTTTATCTATAAAAAAAGGCTATCTTAAAGATTAGGAATTTAAAATACTCACAAAAAATGACCTAGAAAATGTATCTCCAAGCTCATTTTACTTTGATGTCTGTTTTTTTACTAAAGCACCGGTTAGTATAACAAGAAAGAACCCCCCCCTTCTAAAATGGGTTTCCTCACCATTCTTAAAAACTTTCAGGTATTCTTAAATTGATTTTGTATAAACTGTCGCTATAGTTTAAGAAAAAAGCTTTACTCCCTCTAGAAGTAAAGCACCCGGTAGTGAAAAGTCTTTTTCTAATTACTATGTTTAACCCTAAATTCAACGTTTGCTTTTATAATATATTTTTTCTCTTGTTCAGTTTCCTCATTTGCTATAATATAAAAATCTGCAATGCCATTTACAACATAACGTCCTTCCGGAAATTCCTGATTCATAATTTGCCTCATAAAATCTATATATTCTTTTTTATCCTTTGAATCGTATCCGCCACTTCCACTATATTCTGCACGGAGTGGTTCCCCTTTTAATAGTTTAGTGCTTAATAATGGTTGATCCATGCCGTATCCAATTTCATAATTTCTCTTAGTCTCAATCATTGGGAAAGAAAATGGTGAAGCTGAATGAAAAATTTCAATCTCTTCTTTACCGCCTGTATATTCTAATTCCGCATAAATTTTTATAGGTTCATTCTTACCGTATTCTGCTTTTTCTGTAACAAGTCGATATACAAAATCTTCTTCTAGGACCTCGGCTTTTGTATCTAATGGTTGGGTTTCAGACGGTTCGTTATCAACCTTCTCATTATCGTTTTGTTGGCAACCAAATAAACCAATTGATATAAACATAAAGGATATAATTAAATTAATTTTTTTCAAAATCATCACCTCTTTTATAATTAGACAGAATTTTGAAGTTTTCGTTTCAATTACTCTTGTCCTTTAACATACCAAAAAAAACAGATTTTTTTTAAATTCGTCCTTATGACTTTCTCATTACCTATTTAACATTTGATTGGAGCGGCAGGCGGCGACTCCGGTGGGACGAGAGACAGATAAGACATTACAAAACGACGCGCAAGCGACGGTGATGGCTTATCGCTCACCCCACGGAAAGCGTCCGCCGAGAGCGGAAATCAACCATCTAAAGTTCATGACTTACATGTAAATATATAATTTTTCGCTAAAAAAAGGCACTGAATAAAATAATTCAGCGCCTTGTCTCTACTCTAAATATTGATTTAAATTACTAGAAAATGATTCTTTAATCGCTTCAAGCTTTTGCTTACTTTCCTCTGCAGATTCACTTATTACCCCAAAATAATATTTTACTTTAGGCTCAGTACCGCTAGGTCGTACACAAACCCAGGAACCATCTGCCAAAAAGTATTTCAACACATTAGAAGATGGCAATAAAATCTGTTCTTGCTCTCTGCCGTCTGTAAATGTTCTTAAAGATGATAAATAATCTTCTTGAGACAACACCTCTATACCTGCAATTTCCTTTATAGGGTTCACTCTTATTTGCTCCAGTAGATTAGCAATTGCCTTTGCACCGCTTACCCCTTTTTTTGTAACAGACACTAAGCCTTCTAGATAATAGCCATGTCTTTCATAAAGATTGTTTAAGACATCAACTAATGTCAGCCCTTGCTGTTTATAGTAGGCAGCTGCTTCTACTAATACCAATACACTTTGTACAGCATCCTTGTCTCGTGCGAAGTCCTTCACTAAATAGCCATAGCTCTCTTCATAACCAAATAGAAATTCAAATTCCTTCGTTTCCTCATATTTTTTAATTTTCTCTCCGATAAATTTGAAGCCAGTTAACACGTCCTCTGTGCTTGCTCCGTAGTATTCAGCGATTACTCTGCCTAAATCGGATGTAACTATCGTTTTAAACACTCGACCGTTTGCAGGCATCGTCCCTTTTTCCTTGCGCATCATCAATAAGTATTCTATTAAGATAGCACCGGTTTGGTTGCCTGTTAGAAGCTTATAGCCACTATCAGTCTTAACCGCTGCTCCCACTCTGTCTCCGTCAGGATCTACAGCCATTAGTAAATCTGCACCATGCTTTTCACCATATTGAATAGCATATTCAAATGCACTTTTCTCTTCCGGGTTAGGAGAAACAACGGTTGGAAATTCTCCATTTGGTTCCATTTGTTCATTCACATAAAAGATATGCTTATAGCCTGCTTCGCTTAATATTCGCTGGACTGTCTTCCCAGAAGCACCATGCAAGGGCGTAAAGACTACCTTTAAATCTGTTTTTTGAGCAAGAGTTGAATTCTCTTGGACAGTTTTTAGAGACTCTATGTAAGAAGCATCTATGCTTTCGTCTAAATAAACGATGAGCTCCTCATTGACTTCATCATTTTTAATAGATAGTGCATCTCCTGCTTTTTTTACATATTCTATTACCGAATCTGCATCCAATAAATTTAATTGTGCACCGTCTTGTCCATATACCTTGTAACCGTTATATTCTGGTGGATTATGACTTGCTGTAATTACAATTCCCATATAGGCATTTAGCTCTCTAACAGAAAAAGATAGCTGGGGGGTTGTTCTAGGCTCCGTATATACATAGGCCTTTACCCCTCCAGCAGCTAGTGTTCGAGCTGCTTCCTTGGCAAATTCGGGTGAAAATCTTCGACTGTCATAGGCAATCACTACACCGCGATTCATTGCCTCTG
This sequence comes from Psychrobacillus sp. FSL K6-2843, assembly GCF_038626375.1. NCBI lineage: Bacteria > Bacillati > Bacillota > Bacilli > Caryophanales > Bacillaceae > Psychrobacillus > Psychrobacillus sp. FSL K6-2843. The sequence continues at coordinate 3,185,785 of NZ_CP152021.1, forward strand.
TCCCAGCCGCTTTTATATATTCCACTAAACCAGTAGTAGCCTTGCGAACCGTATAATTATTTATACGGTTCGTTCCAGCTCCTATTTCTCCCCTCATTCCACCAGTACCAAATTCCAAATCACGATAAAAAGCATCCTCTTGTCTTTTTTCATCATTTGCTAAAAGCTTGAGGTCGTCCTTCCATACAGCTTCCATTTCATTTACACTATTCCATTGCTCGAAGAGTTTTTTATAGGACATATATCTCTGCTCCATCCATCATTTTTTATAATCTATACTGTATACATCATGTCGACGATCTTTTAAATGCTTCACGGTGCCGTCTTGACGCTGTCTTCTTAAAATTTCTAAATCTACGTCTCCGATTAAAACCATTTCCACATTAGGCTCTGTTTCCCCAACAATGCCGTCACGAGCAAATTCAAAGTCTGAAGGTGCAAATATTGCTGATTGAGCATACTGAATATCCATATTCTCTGTTTGCGGTAAATTTCCTACAGTCCCAGAGATTACTGTATAGATTTGATTTTCAATAGCGCGCGCCTGTGCACAATATCGTACTCTTAAATAGCCCTGGCGATCTTCTGTACAAAATGGAGTGAAAATAATATTTGCGCCCATATCTGTCGCAATTCTCGCAAGTTCAGGAAATTCAATATCATAGCATATTTGAATTGCAATCTTCCCACAGTCTGTATCAAATACTTGAACAGAATCTCCAGCACTGATTCCCCACCATTTTCTTTCGTTAGGAGTAATATGAATTTTATATTGCTTATCAATAGATCCATCACGGTGGAATAAGTATGCAATATTATAGATTTCCTCATTTTCTTCTTCAACAAAATGAGATCCTGCAATAATATTAATGTTATATCTTACCGCAAGATCAGAGAAAAGTTCCATATATTGAGGAGTGTACTCTGTTAACTTACGTACAGCTTGACTAGGCGACTGTTCATCTAAAAAAGACATTAGCTGTGTTGTAAAGATTTCCGGAAATACAACAAAGTCAGATTGAGCATCAGAAGCAACATCTACAAAGTATTCACATTGATTAGCAAATTCCTCAAAAGAGTTAATCTTCCGCATCATATATTGAACTGCACAAATACGTACTGGATAGCTCGTCTTAAAGTGACGCTTAGACAGAGGAATATAATCGACATTATTCCATTCCATTAAAGTTGCATATTTAGCAGAAGCAACATCATCTGGTAAATAGTTTGGATTAATACGCATTAGCGTAAACCCATTCATAAGCTGGAATGTTAAAACAGGATCATATATTTTATGGCGTGATACGGCTGTTACGTATTCTCTAGGTGACATTTCATCTGCATGCTTGTGATAATACGGTATACGGCCACCAATTATGATAGATTTTAAATTGAATTGGCGAGCAATATCCTTTCTACCTTCGTATAGTCTCTGCCCTACTTTCATGCGTCGATAATTCGGATGCACCATTACTTCAATACCGTACAGATTGTATCCGTCGGGATTATGATTTGTGATATATCCCTCATCCGTCACATCAGACCAAGAGTGACGATCATCATACTCATCAAAATTTATAATAAGACTTGAACAGGAGCCAATGACTTTACCATCTAATTCGGCTACTAACTGCCCTTCTGGAAAAATCGTTAAGTGACTTTTTAAATGTTCAACCTTCCATGGCTCCATACCCGGAAAACAAAAACTAGATATTTCTAATATAGAATCTATATCTGAGAAAGTCATTTCTCTTATAATCATACTTTTTTCAAACTGTGACAAATCAAATTCTTCCGACATTTTACCGCTCCTCTTTTAAATACTATGTTTCATTATATAACTCTTTCTGTCACATATAAAATATTTTACATGCCCTTTCCAAACGCTTATAATTTAATTTGAGTTCAAAGCATTTCAAAGGAGCATACTATGACAAAGAAAATCGAAAATATTCTGTTATTCATGTGGTCTGTAGCTTTTGTTGCAACACTTGGTTCCTTGTATTTTTCTGAGGTACGACAATACGAGCCATGCGAGTTATGCTGGTATCAAAGGATTCTCATGTATCCGCTAGTGATTATACTAGGTATAGCTATTTTACAAAAAAATGTTAAAATTGCCGCCACTACACTTACATTTTCTATAATAGGATTATGCTTCTCTATTTATCATTATAGTCTTCAAAAGTTGGCTTTTTTACAAGATGTAGCTCCTGCTTGCGGTAGAGTCCCATGTACTGGGGAATATATAAATGTATTCGGCTTCATCACTATCCCGTTTTTGGCATTGGTAGCGTTTCTGTTAATCGCAATTAGTAGCTTAGTTATTTTAAAGAGTATCAAGGAGGACAAGTAATATGAAGAAAATCGCCATTATCGGTGGAGTAATAGTATTAGTTTTTGTACTAATTTTTGTTTTAAACAGTCAAAAAAATAAAAATGCTTTAGAGGACAATCCCTATGATACAGACAATCTAAAGCAATCTACAATTGACTTACTCGATGATCCAAACTATCAAAACATTATTTTACCAAAGGATCTAAATGAAAAGATTGAAAAGGGTGAAACCTTTACGGTCTATTTCTTCAGTCCAGAATGCTCACACTGTAAGGAAATGACGCCAAGATTAACACCAATTGCTGAGGAAAATAATGTTGAGATATTCAAATACAATATTTTAGAGTATGAACAAGGATGGGATGATTTTAATATCAAAGGTACACCTACTTTAGTTCATTTTGAAAATGGAAAAGAAGTGGCTCGTATGCCAAATGCTCAGCCAAACGAAAATATTCAAGCATTCTTTGATCAAGTTGTATTAAAATAAAGAAAAAGGTCATGTCTAATTGGCATGACCTTTTTTAAAGGAGAGAGATTATGCAACATATACTTACTTATACAGTACAAGAGGACGGCTTGACTATTGACCAGCTTCTTCAAACTAAATGGAAACTCGGTAAAAAGCTTATTCACGAGTTACGCATGCAAAAAGCAGTAACTGATCAAGATGGGGAACTCTTACAATGGAAATTACCTCAACAGAAGGGAAATGTTTTAAATTTCAAATGGGAAGCAGAATCCTCTAACTATCTCCCATCCAATCAAATACCATTGTATGTAGCATATGAGGACGACTATATATTAATCGTCTCAAAGCCACGAGGGGTTGCAACACATCCAAATGAACAAGGACAAAATCATACTTTGATGAATACTGTTAGCCACTATTTACAAAGCAAGGGACATCAATATGGTGAGCATGTTCATCGAATTGATGAAGGTACAAAAGGATTGGTAGTAGTTGCAAAAAATCCAATCGCTAAAGGGATGCTAGATCGAATGATCGAACAAAAGGAAATTGTACGTACTTATGAAGCGATTGTGGAAGGACAAATGAAGAGCAATCATGGAACGATTCGTGCAGCTATAGGCACTGATCGTCATCATCCTACTAGAAGACGTGTATCTCCTTCTGGACAATTAGCCATCACTCACTATGAAGTAGTAGGCAGAGATGAACAATTTACAAAGGTTCATGCTATTTTAGAGACGGGTCGCACTCATCAAATTCGAGTACATTTAGCTCATCTAGGACATCCTATTGTCGGTGATGATTTATATGGAGCAAAAAAATCACCTACAAAAACGTATGAATTACATGCATTCAAGGTACAGTTTAAGCATCCTATTACAGGACAAATGATTATTGCTGAGGATAAACGATAAAAGATTATCCTCTTATATACTAACTATGATACAAAAACATCCAATTGAAATAATTGGGTGTTTTTTTAGTTAAGAAATATATAGATGAATAACTTCATATTTCCTATTTTATCTTTCTAAACGAACAAGATCTTTACACTTTCACTGATTAAAGTTTAATTGATTTCCTCTTTTTGGATTATCTATCTCACTTTCCAACAGAATCGCCGTCTATCTGCTCACAGAAGAAAAATCCAAATAGCCATCGTTCGGTTTGTGTAGACATTTACTTAATATCCTAATATAATATGATTATAAAAATTAAAAAACACGAACATTAAGGTGGTTTATATGTTAAATTATTCGATGGTTTTCCAAGGCACAGCTTTTACTAGCAGCACACCAAAGGAAGTAAAAATTCTTAAAGACAATCTGTTTTGTATAAATGGAGAAGGGTTAATTGAACGGATAGTATCTCCTGCAAATCCTGAATATCAAGCCATATTAGATATTTATCTACATAAAGAAAATTTTCATCGTCTAGAAGAAGGACAATATATTCTACCTGGGTTTGTTGATCTTCATGTTCATGCTCCACAATGGGCACAGGCAGGAACTGCATTAGACCTCCCTTTATATGATTGGTTAAACAGCTATACGTTTCCGATCGAATCCAAGTTTGCAGATTTGAATTTTGCTAAAAATGTGTATGAGGAAGTGGTCAATACCTTATTAGCGAACGGTACAACAACCGCTTTATATTTTGCTACAGTACACAAGGAAGCAAGCATTTTATTGGCTGAAATTTGTGCACAAAAAGGACAGCGTGGCTTAGTTGGAAAAGTTGTCATGGACAATCCAGATCAGACTCCTAATTATTATCGTGATGCTAATACCCAAACTGCCCTAACAGATACAGAGGATTTTATCATAGCCGTTAAGGAGTTAGGAGAGAAAACAAAACAAGGAGTGTATCCAGTCGTGACGCCTCGTTTTATACCAAGCTGTACAAATGAGGCTTTAAAGGGCTTAGGTGAATTAGCAGTAAAATATGATACTCATATTCAATCGCATTGCAGTGAAAGTGACTGGGAGCATGGCTATGTTCAGGATCGTTTTCAAAAAAATGACGCGCATGCCTTACATGATTTTGGTCTTTTAACCGAGAAATCTGTTATGGCACATTGTAATTTTCTTGATGATGCTGATGCTGATCTTTTTGCACAAACTGGTACCGCGGTAGCGCATTGCCCTGTATCCAATGCCTATTTTGCAAACAGTGTTATACCTATAGCACATCTACATTCTAAGAAAGTAGAGATTGGATTGGGCTCTGATATTTCGGGAGGCTTTTCTCCTAGCCTATTCGATAATGCTCGTCAGGCAGTTATTTCTTCTAGAATGCTAGAGGATGGAGTGGACAAAAACCTTCCGCCAACAAAACGTGGTGTTCCAAACTCACGTATTACTATTAATGAAGCATTTTACCTTGCCACGGCCGGAGGTGGCGAAAGCTTAAGTCTTCCTATAGGACGTATTCAAGAAAAATATACATGGGATATTCAAATTATAGATACAAAGCTTCCGTCAGCAAAGCTTCCTCTATTTGAAGTAAAAGAGAGTCTAGAAGATATCTTCCAAAAAATAATGTACCTTGTCCGTCCAGAAAACATTCAAGAAGTATGGGTACAAGGCGAAAAGGTACATTCTCGAAAATAGTAATCTCAAAAATATTTGGAGGGTTTTCCAGTGAATTTAAAAGAAGACAATAACGCACAACGACTAACCGTATTACCTGATGAAAAAGTATCTTTTGGACAATCTACATTACTAGGATTACAGCATGTGTTGGCAATGGATATTTATGTAGTTCCATTCCTTGTTGCATTATTAATCGGATTATCCTCTGACCAGTCAACTGCTTTAATCCAATCTACCTTTATAGCAGCAGGAATTGCGACCATTATCCAAACATCTTTTTGTATGAAGCTACCAATCGCTCAAGGGCCTTCTTATGTTCCTCTAGGAGCCATCGTTGGGATTTACGCAGCGAGTAGTAGTGGTTCACTTGGATGGAGCTCTGTTTTAGGGGCAAGTTTAATCGGTGCTGCATTAGTTATACTTTTAGGCTTTACAGGGCTATTCAACAAAATTGTGAAGATATTCATTCCTCCATTAGTAGGTGGTACGATCATATTCGTTGTCGGTCTTTCCCTTATGCCCGTAGCGATTAATGATAATATATACAACGGAGCTGGAGCTACCGTCAATCAAAATGTCTTTTTGGCAATTATTACCGCATCTGTTTTAATCCTTTGCGTTATGCTTAGCTCATTATTACAAAATAAGGGGCGTATTTTTAAAATCATCTCTGTCATCCTCGCATTAACAGTCGGATGCTTGGCAGCAAATGCTATGGGCGTTTTGGATTTGTCAGCTGTTAGCCAAGCCAGCTGGTTTAGCTTGCCACAAATACCTTTTGTAGATTTCGGTTTTTCCTTCAACCTTTCTGCTATTATAACAATGATTATTATATATATTGTATTGATGGCTGAAACTACTGGAACATGGTTTGCTATCAGTAATGTAATCGATGAGCCCTTAACAGATAACCAAATAAACAAAGGTGTTATCGGAGAAGGTCTTGGCTGTTTCGTAGCATCCTTGTTAGGTTCTACACCAGTAACTGGTTATTCAACAAATGCAGGCGTCATTTCTATCACTGGAATTGCAAGTCGTCGAGTATTTGTTGCTGTAGGTTTTTGGTTCGTTTTATTTGGATTTTCTAGCAAGCTCGCTGCTTTAATAGCATCTATTCCTTCTGCAGTAATTGGTGGCGTGTTTATAATTATATGTGGAATTATTGCTATAAATGGCTTACAGGTAATACGCAATATTTCTTTTGGTGAAAAAGAAATGTATGTAGTTGCAATCCCAATGATTGTGACTTTAGCTTTAACACTTATTCCTGATGAATTTCTATATTCATTACCTTCTACTATGCAATACATGTTCAGTTCTCCAATTGCAGTTGCATCACTTCTTGCAATTATATTGAATAAAATATTACCTAGTGGAAAACAATAAGAGGAACCACTTAGTATAAAAGATGCTTTCCCTTCATTTACATAAGATTTTTTCCAATGTAATAGTAGCAAAAAAATGGTCATTACTGATATTCCCTCAGTAATGACCATTTTTTATATACATTAAGATTGTCTAGTTCTGATCCTGTGCGCTAATTTTGATTGATTCATCAAAACTTTGGCATAACAGGAGTAATACGATCTTAATCTATTTCTATAATCATTGGTTCATATACTGAAATTATATTTACTATATGTTCAATACAATGTAATGAGTAATGTACAAGTGTACCATTTGGAAAATACGAATTATCTTTTTGAAGAGAGCTTAATAAATTTGACCTTTTATAAATTACGAAGGAATCACCTTGAAATTCCTCCTCATCATTCCAACGTGTATAGTCATCGTAGATAACGGAATACGTTATATAGTTTTTAAAATCAATTTGTAACCTCGTCACCTTGCTATCTGGGTGGGGATAAATAAGTAAGTCTGTTGGATTCTTACTTTGATTTACTATTATTCTAAGCTGAACTTCATCTTTTCGAGGTTCGGAAATACTCTCAAAAGAAATATGATATCCTTCTTCTTTCGTCAGCTCATCAAATGACATTTGGCACCCCTCATTTCTGTTAAAGCTTGTTAAGTTCCAAAGTAATGCTGTCCTTTGTTACTAAAGATAGCACCGTGGTCTATTAGAAATTCGATAAAATACCTTTCCCACCCTTTGTTTCTAAGGTGCGGATTCTTTCCATTCCAGTAATAAATGGTTTTGCACGTTTTATTAATTCTTGAGTAGCTTCATGAGTAAGAGAAGCTTGATGGGCATTTTCATTGCTCCACACTTCATAAACATAAACAGAGTTTAGTTCACTTTCAGAAATGTTTATTAGATATATCTCACATTCATCCAGATTTTTCATTGATTCTGCTGCTTCTAACAAAATATCTACCATTGCGTCTCGTTCGCCTTCTTGTACTATAAACTTAATAAACAAACTAAATTTACTCATATTGTCCTCCTCTATTATGTCACCTGGTAATTATTTCTACATTGAGCGATAATTATCCTACCTTCTATAAAGAATGTTTGTTAGCATTGATATAAACTCCAGTATATTTTAGTGCGTTCACCACAATAAAAGCCTTCCAGATTACAAGATTTAACTATTTTATTTACTGTATTTTTATCTGAGCACAACATGGAGAAATGACTATCCCAATGGGTGGTTAACAGTATACTATGATCATGAGTAAAGAGGTTTATTGGATGGTTAGGAAATGCGTTACAATCTCCAACTAAATCATCAATATATTCTAATTTTCGCTCTGTACCTAATTCATCACCATACCAAATCCATTCATGTCCTTCTTTTTTTATACTCTCAAGTAAACCTGTTATTAACGGTACTGGAAAACATCCCTCCGAGGGAGCAATAATCTCTTCATTTTTACATACATCTAGAATTGTCTTAGCTACATCTTCATTTGCAACGTTCTTATTTAGCCCTGAAATACTAGTTCTTAGTCCGCTATCCAATTGTTTATAGTTTTCAATCTTAGATATTTTTAAAAACTGTTCCCTAATATTCCTTAATTGGAATACCCTCTGTCGAACAAACAGCATATCTATCCGGTTTAGGTAAAATCCTCTCTTTTGTCATTAGTAATCCCTCCTTGAAGAAACATCATACCTTCTAACATAATTTTTAGAAAAGATTATTATTCCCTTCTTATTTCAGTTGTTTCTTAAATAGTTCTTTACCAACTTTAAACGAACCCTCTTTGTTGATTGTAGCGGCAGGCGGCGACTCCGTTGATGTGTGAGACAGATAAGACATCACAACATGTGTGAAAGCGTAAATCAATTTCATTTTTTTTGTATAAAGTATCGCCTTATGGGAAATATTAAGATAAACCCCCTTTATTGACGCTGTTTTCCCTTTTATAACTTCCTATACTTTCTCTCAGGGAAAATTCTTACAATCAAATAATAACAGCGCATAAAAAAGGTCATTACTGATATCCCCTCAGTAATGACCTTTTTGTATTATTTAAAGCTAAAATTGTCTGGGTCTGCTCCAGTACGCTCATTTAGATTGAGTGCATCAATGTTTTTCATATCCTCAAACGATAATTCAAAATCAAAGACATCAAAATTTTCGTGTATTCTTTCAGGCGTTACAGACTTTGGAATAACAATTAAATCATTCTGTAAATGCCAACGGATAATTACCTGAGCGGTAGACTTTCCATACTTATCACTTATTCGAGACAGAGTTGGTTCCCCAAGTAATCCACCTCTTGCAAGTGGGGACCAAGAGGTAACTGCAATACCTTGAGAAGCACAATATTCTCGTAAATCATACTGCGTCAAACGAGGGTGACACTCAATTTGATTGACCATAGGCTTAATATTAGCCTTAGCTGCTATAGCTTCAAGGTGATGCTGGTTATGATTAGACACTCCTGTTGCTCGAATAAGTTTTTCCTCGTACAAACGCTCGATGGCACGATATGTATCTACAAAACTGTCAGCAACTGGCCAATGTGTTAAATATAAATCTACATAATCCATTCCTAATAGCTTCAATGACTTTTCAAAAGCTCTTAAAGTTTGGTCATAGCCCTGATCTGTATTCCAAACCTTAGTAGTAACAAATATTTCATTACGTGAAATTCCAGAAGCTCGTACTGCCTCTCCAACCTCATTTTCATTTGCGTAGAGAGAAGCCGTATCAACATGACGGTAACCAGATTCCAAAGCATAGGTAATAGCTTTTAGAGCAACTTCTGGCTCTGTCATTTTATATACTCCTAGTCCAATACGTGGCATCTCCACTCCATTAGCCAGTCTCTTTGTTGAATTCTCTAGTAATTCCATTTACATCATCCTTCCCTTTTTATGTAGAAAAGCGCAATCGCCTATATCTGCCCCGACAGGCAAATGGGAAAATGCGAGGAGGCAGCTTTACAGCCACCGCTGTATTTTCCTATTTGACCCCGAGGGGCAAGGCGATGGAGCTAGACAATTAGAAAAGCGCAAGTGCCTATGTTTGCCCCGACAAGCAAATGGGGAAATGCGAGGAGGCAGCTTTACAGCTTTAACTTTCAAGAAAAAACGACTGAAGAATCAGTCGTCTTTCCTCTTCTTCATAATTGTAGCACTGTCGGACTGTGCAGGGTCTGATACACGATTATCTTCTTCTAGCTCTTGGTTATCTCTCATTCGTTCCATTTGTTTACCTAATGTTTTTACTTCGTCCATGTTTGTTGCCATTGAACCGTTCTCTGGACCATTTTTCAAATTATCCATTTAAAAAATCACTCCTTTTTATCTATCCTAGTAGAATCACACGTTACATGCAACTTTAACATGAAATAATTCGGACATAATTTCGTTTTATTGTTTCGTTTCATTTTTTCAAGAATTAGGTTATACTAATGATTAGAATATATATAGGAGGCGCTTAAGTATGAAACTAATCCTTATTCTTGGCGTTTGTATTACGTTTCTTTCTGCAATTTTCACTGCAGGATACGACGACAAACCAGGTGCATCTGAGAAATAATTAATATTCAACATAAAAACGGACGAGTCTTTATAAGACTTCGTCCGTTTTTTTAATGTAAGTTTGGATAATCCTGTTGGCGCAATGCTTCGTATATAAGAATTGCTGCAGTGTTCGATAAGTTCAAGGAACGAATATTATCATTCATAGGAATTCTAAGGGCGCGATCTGGATGTGCGTCAATGAAGTCACGAGGAAGTCCCTTCGTTTCACGTCCAAATATAAAGAAATGTTCTTTATCTGAATCGCTAAAGTCAAACGTAGTATGCGGCTTCGCACCAAACTTAGTGATTAAATAATATTCACCTTCAGGATGTGCTGCGAAAAACTCTTCTAACCCATCATAATAAGTAATATCTACGTGCTCCCAATAATCAAGTCCTGCACGCTTTAACATTTTATCGTCTGTAGAAAAACCTAATGGACGAATAAGGTGTAGCTTAGCTCCTGTTCCTGCGCAGGTTCTAGCAATATTACCTGTATTGGCAGGAATTTCTGGTTGATATAATACAACATTAATACTCAATGTTTCCACTTCCTAATTTTGAATTGTGTAAAATGCAAGACCCTTACGAATCTCTTCTATTACCTGTTCTTCTTGTTCCGTTTTTTCGGCTTTCTTTAAGGCAATTAAGCCTTCCTCTGTATTAATCTTCCCTATTGCCCATGCTGCAGTCCCTCGAATTACTGGTCTTGCATCGTGAAGCATGAGTTCTATAAGAGTGGGAACAGCTGCCTCTTCTTTAAAATGAGCCAATGCAATGATTGCGTTCCGCTGAATAGGATTCTTTCCTCTCCACGAACCAGACATATGCCCATACGTTTCTTTAAAGGTCCGATTTGACATGCTTAACAGTGGTAAAAGTAAAGGCTTCACTAACTCTGGATCAGGCGTGAAGGCCTCTTGGTGTAAATTAGCCTTGCCTTTGTTTTTTGGGCAAACCGTTTGACATGTATCACAGCCATAAATTCTATTTCCTATCTTTGCTCGAAACTCATCTGGAACCATCGTTTTTGTCTGAGTGATAAAGGCGATACATCGCTGTGCATTAAGCTGACCACCTTCTATTAAAGCTCCAGTAGGGCAAACGTCTAAACAAAGACTGCAGTCCCCACACTGATCCTCCATCTGTTCACTCGGTGCAAAGGGAATAGAGGAAATCATTTCACCCAAATAGACATAGGATCCAAACTCTGGTGTGATTATGGAACAGTTTTTTGCACTCCAGCCAATCCCGGAGCGTTCAGCAACAGCACGATCAGACAACTCACCAGTGTCGACCATAGAACGTAGTCTAGCATCTGGTATATGCGTTAAAATATATAATTCTAATTGAGCAAGCTTTTCTCTTAAAACTGTGTGGTAATCTATTCCCCAAGATGCTCTAGCAAATATTCCCCTTCTAGCTCCCTTTACACTTTGTGGAGCGTTCTTCATCTTAGATGGATAAGCAATTGCTATCGAAATAATACTTTGTGCTTCCTCCAATAAAAGCTCAGGGTGAGTTCTTTTATCAAGGTCAGGCTCTTCGAAGCCTGAAGCATATCCTAGCTCCTGCTGGCGAATCAATCTATTTTTCAACTCATGAAATGGAGAAACAGTGGTAAACCCAATTTTATCAATTCCAATGGTAGCAGCATATTCTATGAGGTTTTGTTGAAACTGGTTTATATTCACTAGAGTTCTCCTTTCTTTATGTTACAATGAAGAAAATATATACAAGGATGGTTTAAAATGTTTGTAAAATTAGATACAGTTCTATTACAAATAGAGCCTACTTTTAAAATCGGCCTTATTTATTATAACAAAATTATTGTATCCACTTCGCCACAAATGCTTAAGGGGCGTCTCCAATTATTTCAAGAACAATTATTCTTCGAACTAGAGGAAAAATCTGTTAATGATTTTGAAGGAATAAAGGAATGGCGAGCTCTTTGGAAAAAGCTTGGAGCGGACCCGAATCGTTATCGTCCTTCCATGGAAGCAATGTATAGAAGGATTGCAAAACAAAATTATATCACACCTATGCATTCTGCTGTAGATTTAAATAACTTCTTCTCCATGAGATATGAAATTCCATTAGGAATTTATGATCTGGATGAGGTGAAAGGGGATATCTTCCTCACAGTTGGCAATAAAGAAACAAGCTACCTTGGGCTGAATGGTAGAGAAAACAACTTAAAAGGGATTTTAACACTTCAAGATGAAGTTGAAGCATTTGGAAGTCCATTTGTCGATTCTAAGCGGACAGCTGTTACAGAACATACAACGAGTGCTTTACAGGTAGTCTTTCTAAGACCTTCTATGGGTCAAGAAGAGGCGGAAAAATTATTAGAAACTATGGGTCAAATGTTTACTCAAGTTCATGGTGGAGAAGCTGCAAGCATTATTTTAGATAATAACCAAGTAGAATGGAGGATATAAATTTATGGCACATATACTTCTTGCAGAGGCAGTGAAGCTAAAGAGTATTTTATTGAAAAGAGTTCAAGAATTGGAAATGGAAATAATGCGCGTTGGTTTCACTGTTATTGAAAAGGGGACTCTTCCTGCTCCTCCTATAAGAACTGTGGAAGCAATAGATTTAGAAATGAACGATATTCGCAATGATATCCGAAAGCTTGATAGACTTATTTACGAGGCAAACTTAAATAATACAATTACCTATAAAGAAGACCCTCTCACCATCGTTGAGGCAATTGAGTTTGCTACTCAGCTACGCGCACAGGCAAGAGTATATAAACAGTTAGGAAGCCATGAAAAACAAAGAATCCAGTTTGGAGGCTATGGCGAAGGAACTACTTATGTAGAGGTTGCCTTATATGAGCCAGAGGAATATCGAAAAAAAGCATTGGACTTTGAGAAGGACGCAAATAAATTATCTGGACTTATTAATGCCAAAAACTATTCAGTTACTATTGCCTTTGATGAAGAAAAATATGCTTAACATAAATCCTTGGTAAGGTGAGACTCCTTGCCAAGGCATAGCAGGAGGTCATTACAATTTAAATGATGGCAAACCAATGACCATTTACCATTTACTTTGTGACTAATGACTAATGACTAACCATCGCAATGGCAATCAACCCACAATTAATTAGTGTTTTACCCGACCTTCTGCTATGAAAAACGCTCCTCTCCATATATTTGGAGGGAGCGTTTTTACTTGGTTAATTTTCAAATAGCTGTGTTTGTTCTCCGTCTATGACAAGGGACCATTCCCCTTTTTCTGGAATTGTAATATTTCCATGATAATGATAAATTGTTCCTTGATTATCATAAGGGGCATTGGGATCTAGTTGAAATATACTTTCTTGCTCTATTATTCCTTTTGAATTCATCAGCTGTACCTCTATACTTTGTTCCTCACCACTGCGGTTTTCTATGATTAGTTCATGAGTCTTTCCAACTGGGATTTCTATTGGTGCATCTAAAAGGATATAATTTTCGGTTTTTGGTAAGGGCGGAAGAACCTCAATTCTAAATGCCTCGAACAAATTCTCCTCTACGTAAAAGGAAAGCTGCCATTCTCCCTCTCCCGTAAAAGCCGGGAAACTTGTTAAAATGTGAGCATCTTCACTATATAAACCAGCGCTTAATACTCCCTCTGATAATAGAAGAGTCTCTCCGTAAATGTTCATAGCCTCCACTTTATATTCCTTCCCTACTAACGATTCAGGATTACCCCAATAGTAGAGCATGAGTTTAGCAACTCGACGAGTGTCCTCTGCCACGAAATTCTCAGGACCAAGGATGCCAATTTTTCCATCCAGCCCTATTACGTTTTGATCTCGATCAGGTAAAGTAAAAGAAATAGCTAATGGTGCGTCTAATGTAACCGTTTTTTGAGATTTATTATTTAGTTCATATATTTTCCCCTGATATTCCATAGTGAACTTGATTTCTTCGCTTGCCTCTAATAATTTTTGTATTTCCACTTCCGAATAATTTGCGTACAGTGATTCAAAAGCTACCGTATAATGGTATCCGTCCTCGCTCGGGGTGGAACTATAGCTTACTGAATTTCCAATACCATATCCATCCTTTAAGAAGAGGTGTGGGTTAGCAGCTCGAAACTCTACAGAATTCCACACATCGATTGGTATAAGCTTCTTAGATTTCAAAAATACTTTTACTCTTACTCCATGCAATGTCTCCTTCAATGAATCCATTGTGACCTCCGAGCTTTTAATGCCGGCTATTTCGAGCTTAAAGCTTTTTAAAAAATTCTGTTCCTCCATTGAACCGAGACCTAATCTCGACTCTTGAGTTATCTCTGATTTATACATAGGACTTGCTAAATAAGCAACCATTAAAAGACAAGCTGCTGCTACAAATACAGATAGCGGTTTTAGAAATTTTAAACGATTTGGTTTTGCAGCACTGCGAATACTATGGATAACTTTTCTTTTATCCTCTTGAGTAAGAGAATACTTCGGAAGGTTTCTAAGCTGTTCCTCTAAATCATCGTGTTCTCGCTTCATACTCAAATCCCTCCGTTTCTAGAATGCTCTTCAGTTTCTTGAGCGATCGATGATAAAGAACATTCACATGGTTTTCATTTGCCCCTAGTATTTCTCCTACTTGTTTAGAGGTCATTTCAAGTATTGCTTTTAAAATTATTACCTCTTTGTTTTTTGCTGGCAATCTATTAATTGCTATATAAAGTTCACGATTCATCTCACCAAGCAAAATAGTATGGTCTAGATTTTCTGTTTGTTTTTCATCTCGTAGTAAGTATTTTATCCGATTCCAAATATTTTTTTTTCTAGCCCGATCAATGACGAGATTTTTGGCAATCGTTATTAACCATGTTTTCGGATGTGACCCTTCTCTAAAATGGGCAATCTTTTTCATTCCACGAAGAAAAGTTTCCTGTACAAGATCCTGTACATCCATTGACCCTGTATAGTAAATGAGGAAACTGGTTACATCTCGCTCATATAACTCAAACCACTCCTCGATTAGCTGCCTTTCCAAGTGATCCCCCCTATCTCTCTACTATTTAATTAGACGATCTATTTTACTTAATCTTACAAGATTTTTGAAAATAAAAAAATCAGCCATTGAATAAACAATGACTGATTTGTACTTTCTTATTTGGTTAATAGGATCTTCCGAACCAAACTGTGTATTTCGATTCTTTTCCACAGTTAATACAAGTTGATTTCTCAGCTGGTGGATTGAATGGAATATTGCGTGTTGTGAATTTCGTTTCTTCTTTTACATGCTCTTCACAAGCATCGTCTCCACACCATCCTGCAAGGATCCATCCTGGGATTTCTCCTTTTTCTGCAGAGTCGTCTAAATGTTGTTTTAGCTGATCCATGGAATCTACATGAGTATGAGAGTTTGCATCACGGAATGCACGTGCTTTTTCTAAAAGACGAGTTTGCATTGTATTTAGCTCTTCTTCTACGCGCTCAACGATGCCATTAATATCAACGGATTCTTTTTCATCTAAATCACGTGCCTTCATAAGCACTTGACTGTTTTCTAAATCACGTGGTCCTAGCTCAACTCGAACTGGTACACCTTTTAGTTCCCACTCGTTAAATTTATATCCAGGTGATTGATCAGAGTCATCTAATCGAACACGGATACCTTTTGCTTTTAAAGCAGCAAAAATTTCATCTAATTTTTCAATAATTGCTGGGTTCTTTTTCCATGGACCTACAGGTATTAATACAACTTGAGTTGGTGCAATACGTGGTGGCAATACAAGACCTTGCTCATCACCGTGTACCATTATCACAGAGCCTATTAATCGAGTAGAAGTTCCCCAAGATGTTGTATGCACATGTTGGTGTTTGTTTTCTTTGTTCAAATATTTAATATCAAATGCTTCGGCAAATTTAGTGCCAAGATAATGAGATGTACCTGCTTGAACCGCTTTTCCATCCTTCATCATTGCCTCGATAGAAAACGTATCTACAGCCCCTGCAAAGCGCTCTGAAGGAGTTTTTTGCCCGTCATATACCGGAATGGCCAATAGACCCTCCACTACCTCTTTATAAATATTTAGCATTTGCATTGTTTCTTGACGAGCTTCTTCTTCGTCCACATGAGCGGTGTGACCCTCCTGCCATAAAAATTCAGAAGTGCGTATGAAAGGAAGTGTTTTCTTTTCCCAACGGAACACGTTAGCCCATTGGTTGATCAATACAGGTAGATCACGGTAGCTCTTGATCCAATCAGAATACAGATGACCGATCATTGTTTCGGAAGTTGGACGAAGCGCTAAACGTTCCTCCAGCTTTTCGCCTGCTGCCTCTGTTACCCATGGAAGCTCTGGAGAAAAACCTTCAATATGATCCTTTTCCTTTTGGAAAAAAGATTCAGGAATTAGCATTGGGAAATACGCATTGCGGTGTCCCGTTTCTTTAAAGCGTTTGTTCATTTCTGCTTGGATATGCTCCCAGATTTCGTACCCGTCTGGTTTAAATGCGATACATCCACGCACTGGTGTGTAATCCATTAAGTCAGCTTTTTGGATTGTGTCAATATACCATTTAGTAAAATCGTTTTGTTGTTGATTAGTCATGATAATTCCCTCCTTAAAATATAAAAAGCACAAAGCTGTCCTTGGAAAAGGACGTCCTTGTGCTTGAATAGACGTGGTACCACCTTAGTTTAGCTTAAAATAATTTAAGCCCTCTAAACGTTTGGTAACGAAAACGAATCGGTTATGTTTGCATAACATCTCAGTGGTAGGTTTCAACAAGAAGTGGTGATATAGCTCTCAGCAATTGCTATATTTTCTGTCTCACAATTCTTATTTACTTGTTCACATCACAGATTATATATTATTAATAATATACCAAAATCAAAGCTTTAATACAATGCACTTCTTTTTAACCAAAAATTTAAACTATCAGAAGATAAAAAATACATTATACTTATCTTATAACAAAGTAAAAATACATTGGGGGAAATTAAATGAACCATTTAAAAAATTCCTATGACAAGTGTACTTATCGATTAGCTGGTCATGGAAAACGAGAAGTTTCTGTTTTACAAGATGCATTGAAGGACATTTCTGGAGAACAGCTAAGTGATATATATGGCGAGGGGCATATTATCGAAGATTTCCAAAATAAAATGGCTAAATTACTAGGCAAAAGCACAGCTGCATTTTTCCCTAGCGGTACAATGGCCCAACAAATCGCTTTACGCATATGGTGCGATGAGAAAAAATTGAATAAGGTTGCATATCATCCCTTATCCCATTTAGAAATTCATGAAATGGATGGATTAAAGGAAATACACCATATCAAGACTATTTTAATAGCTGACAAAGATAGAGTCATAGAGTTAGAGGATGTGGTAAATCTTGAAGAGGACATTGCCTGTCTGTTATTGGAACTTCCCCAAAGAGAAATCGGAGGCCAACTTCCTAGTTTTGAAACATTAAAACAGATTTCCGCTTATTGTCGTGAAAAGTCTATTATGCTTCATTTGGACGGTGCACGTCTTCTAGAAGTGCTGCCTTTTTACAAAAAAACTGCTGCGGAAGTTTGCGACCTTTTTGACAGTGTCTATATGTCCTTTTATAAAGGAATTGGCGGGATTGCAGGAGCAGTACTAGCCGGTGATAAGGATTTCATAGAGAAATCTAAAGTCTGGAGAAAACGTTATGGTGGAACGCTCATAAGCTTATATCCTTATATTCTATCAGCTGACTATTATTTTGATAAACGAGCAAATAATATGGAACAATATTATAACAGTGCAATGGAGCTCGCAAAGCTATTTAATGACTGTAAGGATATTTATACAATTCCAGAGGTACCAGTTTCAAATATGTTTCATGTGCATTTTAAGCGTAACCAAGAAGAAATAGCATCTATCTTGGCGAAAGTACAGTTAGCTAACCATATAGGGATTACAAGCTATCTAAGCAAGCAAGATGGGGATAGCTGTACTTTTGAACTTAGTATCGGAGATTCTTGCTTAGAAATCCCTAAGAATCTAATAGACAAATTATTCGATAGCTTAAGAGAAGAAATGAAATAATATAAAAAGCTCTCAACGCTTAGTTGAGAGTTCTTTATTGTTGCTGTTGAAATTGCTCTGTTTTTAGTTCTTCATATATATGGTTTGCCTTGCTTTCAGCTTCTATTTTTGAAGTTGCATGTACCTCGATAATTTTTCCTTCAATAATAAAATTGTATGTTTTAATCATTTTAAATTCCTCACTTTCATGTTTATCGCGTCTAGATATGTTATTCCCTATTTTAGAAAAATAAAACTTCCTAATTATGTTATTTCATATTTATACTCATATTAAGGTTGAATGACTACTACTGAAGAATTTGTATTTAAAAGAAGCATCAGAAAAAAAGTGGCTCCATACTTAAGAGCCACCCAACAATTCTATAACCCATTCCTTTACATCCACAAGACGATTAGAAGGGGGTCTTTCTGTCTCACCAACAATCACCAAGGGAACAACAGAATCTACCCGGTGGAGTGACCCATGCGCTCCTCCACCTGCATGATCGTGACTATGTTTTTCAATAAATTCGTAAGATGGCTTTGCATCTACTATAATAACTTTGCCTTCTTGCGAGTGAAGCGCTCCGTGTAGCCTTGCTAACGCATCAGGATACGTGTGATAGAGTATAGTTCCATGCTCATCCGGTTTTATATCTAAAATAGACATATCCCCATCCAACTGCCACGACTGCTTATATTCATCAATATAAGGTCCGTTTGGTGAAAAGGTGAATTCTTTATCACTTGCGCTCACGACATGATTCGTTTGCTGATCACTCCATGCAATAAAACCAATTCGCTCATCCTTTTTGAGAATATCTACTACCTCAGTAAAAGGAATCTGTTCATCCTGCAAATAAATATAGGCCATTCGTTCATTGATTGCGATTGCCAACTGCACATTTTCTTTTCCACGTTCCCAGAATGTGTAACCCTTCAACAAGTCATTTAAATCGATTAAACCCATTTCCTTCTTTTCCTTGACTGATGATTGTCCACTATCACCAAGGACAATCCAGGTTACCTCTTGAATGGCCTCTTCCCAAGATCTAAAACTACCGAACATTTCCTGGATCGCTTGATCAGCCTTTTCAATCGCTGTACTATCAGTAGGACCGTTTTTGTGTATGGAAGCATCAGCATCCGGAAGATAAGCGAGCGTAAACGGAGGAAGCTTCTTTTGTTCAATTAAGTACGTCATCTCATTTACGGTAAAATCATTATTAACACCCATTCGTTTCCAGCTGTATTTATATTTGTCGTTCTCTGGATTATATTGAGATAAGGCACCGAGCGACAAAATCATTGGACCATTCACCTCTAGTTCTTTTGGCAATAAATCTGCAAAAGAAAGAAGCTTAGGGACATTTAATTTTTGGGGAATGCTTCCCCTATATAAGAGACCATTGATGGAAGCAGATTGCATTTTGGCGTTCGCAAGTTCTTCGTGAATCGTAAAAACATCTTTACTTAGATGCGATTCATTCAGGTGAATAACACTATCCGCTGCCACATGCTTTATCCCGTTATCCCACATTTCCCTTATACCACTCCCATAGCTAATCATACGATTCTCATCCTTTTTAAACCATATCAATCCTGGTAGTTTATGTCGGTCTGCATATGTTCCCGTCAACAAGGTGCTATCAATCGTAACTGACATAGTTGGATAAGAGCTAATAAACTCTGGATAAAAATCACCGTTCTTTGTTAAAAATGAGAAAGCAGGTGCCTTCCCCTCTTTCAGTGCCTCTTGTAGCGGCTCAGTCATTAATGAATCGACAACAATAAGAACCACCGGCTTTTTGGAGGCTGCTATCTTTACTTCATTAAGCTTTTTTGTCGGAGACATAGAAATACTCAATACAAGGCCTCCGCATATAACAAGCAATAAAGCTAATATGATGAGTATTGTTTTCTTCACTGTAGTCACCTATCTTCCATTCGTAGCTTTAGTATGGTGATTTACAAATGAATACATGCTTGTTTATTGTTAAAAACTCATGTTTAGTCAGAAAGTATGTAAGAATATTCATCGACATCCATTTATATATATCAAACATAAAAAGAAAACACCTTCACCGGTTGATTTATCTTTATAAGAATCAAAATTGTTCATCTGCTTCAACTATCTTTTTCTCCATCACCGCCATTGCTTTGCTCACCTTCTTTTTCGTTTTTTGTGCTTTCCCCGGGCTATCTTCCTTTTCACCCAAAGCTCTGATAAAAAATGCGGTTGGCAACAAAAGACCGATGGCTGCTTGTATAAGTGCAAAGAATCGCGCCTTTCCGACAGGTACCAAGTCCCCATAACCTACTGATAATATGGTGACTCCACTGAAATAGAGATAATCCAAAAAATTCTCTCCTCCATCTTTCCCCTCTTCAGTGCTAACTCTTACTACATCCCCTTCCATGGACAATAAATAATAAAGAACAGCAAATCCAAAGGTAATGCCAAGCATAGTAAAAAATAGTTTTTGGAATAAAGTTGACTGAAAATAACTTTTCTTATACTTACGACCTGAAAAGAAATAGTATAAGTTTGTTACCATAAATAAAATCGTCAATCCCATTAGTATCGTGGAAAACATGCATCTATCCCTCTCCTATCGTCTCTCTAGTTCATTCAGTTTTAGTTGTATGAATTCCTCGATAATGAATATAATTAATGTCGATATGACTATCTTGTCAATCGAATATAAAATATATACAAATTAATTAATATAGGAAACGGAATAGAGATATATTCTCAATTCATGGATTAAGACATTTGCATGCTAGTGTACATATGTATAATAAAGTATTAATTTAGTAAGTAAGTGATCGTATAGGACATAAAGACATTGAAATGACTCTCAAGGGATTATTCTAATGAAATAAAAGAACTGAGGATAGAAGATGAGAAAGCTTATGACGTCTGTGTAAAACATAAGTAAAAAAATTAAAATCAATGGAAACTATTAAAAAATAATCATGAATGAGAATATAAAAAAAGCTTACAAAAGCTGCGGTAACAGCATTCATAAGCTTTAGTCAAAATATCAAATTGGATGTGATATTTCATAATAGATACCGGTGGTCGGGGTCGAACCGACACATCCGAAGATACGGGATTTTGAGTCCCGCGCGTCTGCCAATTCCGCCACACCGGCATAATGAAGGCAGTAAATACTTTTTAAAAATTGGAGGCGGCAACCGGATTTGAACCGGTGATAAAGGTGTTGCAGACCTGTGCCTTACCACTTGGCTATGCCGCCTTAATTTGGAGCGGAAGACGAGGTTCGAACTCGCGACCCCCACCTTGGCAAGGTGGTGTTCTACCACTGAACTACTTCCGCAAAAAACTGGGGTACCTGGATTCGAACCAGGGCATGACGGAATCAAAATCCGTTGCCTTACCGCTTGGCTATACCCCAATGGGGCGACCGATGGGAATTGAACCCACGAATGCCGGAATCACAATCCGGTGCGTTAACCACTTCGCCACGACCGCCACAGAATAAAAAAAAGAGCTAACTAAAAGGAATATGGGGCGACTGATGGGAATTGAACCCACGAATGCCGGAATCACAATCCGGTGCGTTAACCACTTCGCCACAACCGCCATTATTCAAAGTTAACTTATTATTTGGCAGGGGCAGTAGGAATCGAACCCACATCAAAGGTTTTGGAGACCTCTATTCTACCGTTAAACTATGCCCCTATTAAAAACTGGTGGAGGGGGACGGATTCGAACCGCCGAACCCTAAGGAGCGGATTTACAGTCCGCCGCGTTTAGCCACTTCGCTACCCCTCCACTGGTGAGTGGTGCCGGAAAGAGGACTTGAACCCCCAACCTACTGATTACAAGTCAGTTGCTCTACCAATTGAGCTATTCCGGCATAATGGTGGCTCAGGACGGAATCGAACCGCCGACACAAGGATTTTCAGTCCTTTGCTCTACCGACTGAGCTACTGAGCCACATATGTATTTTAAAGATAAATGGCGGTCCCGACCGGGATCGAACCGGCGATCTCCTGCGTGACAGGCAGGCATGTTAACCGCTACACCACGGGACCATTTGGTTGCGGGGACAGGATTTGAACCTGTGACCTTCGGGTTATGAGCCCGACGAGCTACCGAACTGCTCCACCCCGCGACAATAAGAAAGTGTTGAAATTTAAATCAACTACGCAATTAGTGAATTTTACGTCTTCCACGCTACGCTTGCGTCGACGTTAATCGCTTTCTTCGTGAAACGATTTGCTCCACCCCGCGACAATAATATATGTTGAAAATTTATAATGGTGGAGGATGACGGGCTCGAACCGCCGACCCTCTGCTTGTAAGGCAGATGCTCTCCCAGCTGAGCTAATCCTCCATAATGCTGGTTTTAATTTAAATGGTGACCCCTACGGGATTCGAACCCGTGTTACCGCCGTGAAAGGGCGGTGTCTTAACCGCTTGACCAAGGGGCCATTATATTATGTAAAGAAGAAATCTATCTGGCGGAGAGCAAGGGATTTGAACCCTTGAGACAGTGTTACCCGTCTACACGATTTCCAATCGTGCTCCTTCGGCCACTCGGACAGCTCTCCTAGAAATGGCTCCGAAGGTAGGACTCGAACCTACGACCGATCGGTTAACAGCCGATTGCTCTACCACTGAGCTACTTCGGAATGATATCGCCTAGCGACGTCCTACTCTTGCAGGGGGAGACCCCCAACTACCATCGGCGCTGAAGAGCTTAACTTCCGTGTTCGGTATGGGAACGGGTGTGACCTCTTCGCCATCATCACTAGACTTGAATAATTACTGAAAGACATTTTCTATTATAACAAGTCTGTAGATTATTACAAGTGTTATTTTAATAAAAATTTATTCTTTCAAAACTGAATAAACTGACATCTTAGAAACAAACAATTTGGTTAAGTCCTCGATCGATTAGTATTCGTCAGCTGCACGTGTCGCCACGCTTCCACCCCGAACCTATCTACCTCATCGTCTTTGAGGGATCTTACTTACTTGCGTAATGGGAAATCTCATCTTGAGGGGGGCTTCGTGCTTAGATGCTTTCAGCACTTATCCCGTCCACACATAGCTACCCAGCGATGCCCTTGGCAGAACAACTGGTACACCAGCGGTGTGTCCATCCCGGTCCTCTCGTACTAAGGACAGCTCCTCTCAAATTTCCTACGCCCACGACGGATAGGGACCGAACTGTCTCACGACGTTCTGAACCCAGCTCGCGTACCGCTTTAATGGGCGAACAGCCCAACCCTTGGGACCGACTACAGCCCCAGGATGCGATGAGCCGACATCGAGGTGCCAAACCTCCCCGTCGATGTGGACTCTTGGGGGAGATAAGCCTGTTATCCCCGGGGTAGCTTTTATCCGTTGAGCGATGGCCCTTCCATGCGGAACCACCGGATCACTAAGCCCGTCTTTCGACCCTGCTCGACTTGTAGGTCTCGCAGTCAAGCTCCCTTCTGCCTTTACACTCTTCGAATGATTTCCAACCATTCTGAGGGAACCTTTGGGCGCCTCCGTTACACTTTAGGAGGCGACCGCCCCAGTCAAACTGCCCGCCTGACACTGTCTCCTACCCGGGTTACGGGTATGGGTTAGAATTTCAATACAACCAGGGTAGTATCCCACCGACGCCTCCTCCGAAGCTGGCGCTCCGGGCTCTAAGGCTCCTACCTATCCTGTACAAGTTGCACCAAAATTCAATATCAAGCTACAGTAAAGCTCCACGGGGTCTTTCCGTCCTGTCGCGGGTAACCTGCATCTTCACAGGTACTATAATTTCACCGAGTCTCTCGTTGAGACAGTGCCCAGATCGTTACGCCTTTCGTGCGGGTCGGAACTTACCCGACAAGGAATTTCGCTACCTTAGGACCGTTATAGTTACGGCCGCCGTTTACTGGGGCTTCAATTCGCACCTTCGCTTGCGCTAAGCACTCCTCTTAACCTTCCAGCACCGGGCAGGCGTCAGCCCCTATACTTCACCTTACGGTTTTGCAGAGACCTGTGTTTTTGCTAAACAGTCGCCTGGGCCTATTCACTGCGGCTCTTCTAGGCTATACACCCAAAAGAGCACCCCTTCTCCCGAAGTTACGGGGTCATTTTGCCGAGTTCCTTAACGAGAGTTCTCTCGCTCACCTTAGGATTCTCTCCTCGACTACCTGTGTCGGTTTGCGGTACGGGCACCTCCCACCTCGTTAGAGGCTTTTCTTGGCAGTGTGAAATCAGGAACTTCGGACTAAGTCCTCGCCATCACAGCTCAATGTTACAGAGTGCGGATTTGCCTACACTCACACCTCACTGCTTGGACGTGCATAACCAACAGCACGCTTACCCTATCCTACTGCGTCCCCCCATCACTCAAACGGTGGGGTGGTGGTACAGGAATATCAACCTGTTGTCCATCGTCTACGCCTATCGGCCTCGACTTAGGTCCCGACTAACCCTGAGCGGACGAGCCTTCCTCAGGAAACCTTAGTCATACGGTGGATGGGATTCTCACCCATCTTTCGCTACTCATACCGGCATTCTCACTTCTAAGCGCTCCACCAGTCCTTCCGGTCTGACTTCAACGCCCTTAGAACGCTCTCCTACCACTGATACCAAAGGTATCAATCCACAGCTTCGGTGATTTGTTTAGCCCCGATACATTTTCGGCGCAGCGTCACTCGACCAGTGAGCTATTACGCACTCTTTAAATGATGGCTGCTTCTAAGCCAACATCCTGGTTGTCTAAGCAACGCCACATCCTTTTCCACTTAACAAATACTTTGGGACCTTAGCTGGTGGTCTGGGCTGTTTCCCTCTTGACTACGGATCTTATCACTCGCAGTCTGACTCCCAAACATAAATCATTGGCATTCGGAGTTTGTCTGAATTCGGTAACCCGGGATGGGCCCCTAGTCCAAACAGTGCTCTACCTCCAAGATTCTAACGTTTGAGGCTAGCCCTAAAGCTATTTCGGAGAGAACCAGCTATCTCCAGGTTCGATTGGAATTTCTCCGCTACCCACACCTCATCCCCGCACTTTTCAACGTGCGTGGGTTCGGACCTCCAGTAAGTGTTACCTTACCTTCATCCTGGACATGGGTAGATCACCTGGTTTCGGGTCTACGACCACATACTCATTCGCCCTATTCAGACTCGCTTTCGCTGCGGCTCCGTCTTCTCAACTTAACCTCGCATGTAATCGTAACTCGCCGGTTCATTCTACAAAAGGCACGCCATCACCCGTTAACGGGCTTTGACTATTTGTAGGCACACGGTTTCAGGGTCTATTTCACTCCCCTTCCGGGGTGCTTTTCACCTTTCCCTCACGGTACTGGTTCACTATCGGTCACTAGGTAGTATTTAGCCTTGGGAGATGGTCCTCCCGGATTCCGACGGAATTTCACGTGTTCCGCCGTACTCAGGATACACTCTGGAGGGAATGAATTTTGGACTACGGGGCTTTTACCCTATCCTGCGGACCTTTCCAGGTCGCTTCATCTAACTCATTCTTTTGTAACTCCGTATAGAGTGTCCTACAACCCCAAGAGGCAAGCCTCTTGGTTTGGGCTCTTCCCGTTTCGCTCGCCGCTACTCAGGGAATCGAATTTTCTTTCTCTTCCTCCAGGTACTTAGATGTTTCAGTTCCCTGGGTGTGTCTCAGATGCGCTATGTATTCACGCAAATGTACTGCCCCATTACGGGCAGTGGGTTTCCCCATTCGGAAATCTCCGGATCGAAGCTCACTTACAGCTCCCCGAAGCATATCGGTGTTAGTGCCGTCCTTCGTCGACTCCTAGTGCCAAGGCATCCACCGTGCGCCCTTATTAACTTAACCTAAAAGTTAAAAGTACTACACTTGCAATCACGTAAGTGATCACAATTTGAATATCTTGCGTTTGTTTCTTTTTTTGATGTCGTTTTATCCAGTTTTCAAAGAACAATTATATTTTTAATGGTGGAGCCTAGCGGGATCGAACCGCTGACCTCCTGCGTGCAAGGCAGGCGCTCTCCCAGCTGAGCTAAGGCCCCGAAATTAAAAAGGTATGGTGGGCCTAAATGGACTCGAACCATCGACCTCACGCTTATCAGGCGTGCGCTCTAACCAGCTGAGCTATAGGCCCTCTTTGAATTTCCATATCTATTAAATGTTAATATACATGAACATTCAAAACTGAACTGCAAAACGTTAAGATACAGATAAAGATCTGTATTCCGAATATATCCTTAGAAAGGAGGTGATCCAGCCGCACCTTCCGATACGGCTACCTTGTTACGACTTCACCCCAATCATCTGTCCCACCTTCGGCGGCTGGCTCCCAAAAGGGTTACCCCACCGACTTCGGGTGTTACAAACTCTCGTGGTGTGACGGGCGGTGTGTACAAGGCCCGGGAACGTATTCACCGTGGCATGCTGATCCACGATTACTAGCGATTCCGGCTTCATGTAGGCGAGTTGCAGCCTACAATCCGAACTGAGAACGGTTTTATGGGATTAGCTCACCCTCGCGGGGTTGCGACCCTCTGTACCGTCCATTGTAGCACGTGTGTAGCCCAGGTCATAAGGGGCATGATGATTTGACGTCATCCCCACCTTCCTCCGGTTTATCACCGGCAGTCACCTTAGAGTGCCCAACTGAATGCTGGCAACTAAGATCAAGGGTTGCGCTCGTTGCGGGACTTAACCCAACATCTCACGACACGAGCTGACGACAACCATGCACCACCTGTCACCGCTGTCCCCGAAGGGAAAAGCCTATCTCTAGGCCGGTCAGCGGGATGTCAAGACCTGGTAAGGTTCTTCGCGTTGCTTCGAATTAAACCACATGCTCCACCGCTTGTGCGGGCCCCCGTCAATTCCTTTGAGTTTCAGTCTTGCGACCGTACTCCCCAGGCGGAGTGCTTAATGCGTTAGCTGCAGCACTAAGGGGCGGAAACCCCCTAACACTTAGCACTCATCGTTTACGGCGTGGACTACCAGGGTATCTAATCCTGTTTGCTCCCCACGCTTTCGCGCCTCAGCGTCAGTTACAGACCAGAAAGCCGCCTTCGCCACTGGTGTTCCTCCAAATCTCTACGCATTTCACCGCTACACTTGGAATTCCGCTTTCCTCTTCTGCACTCAAGTCCCCCAGTTTCCAATGACCCTCCACGGTTGAGCCGTGGGCTTTCACATCAGACTTAAAGGACCGCCTGCGCGCGCTTTACGCCCAATAATTCCGGACAACGCTTGCCACCTACGTATTACCGCGGCTGCTGGCACGTAGTTAGCCGTGGCTTTCTAATGAGGTACCGTCAAGGTACGAGCAGTTACTCTCGTACTTGTTCTTCCCTCACAACAGAGTTTTACGATCCGAAAACCTTCTTCACTCACGCGGCGTTGCTCCATCAGACTTTCGTCCATTGTGGAAGATTCCCTACTGCTGCCTCCCGTAGGAGTCTGGGCCGTGTCTCAGTCCCAGTGTGGCCGATCACCCTCTCAGGTCGGCTACGCATCGTCGCCTTGGTGAGCCGTTACCTCACCAACTAGCTAATGCGCCGCGGGCCCATCCTGTAGTGACAGCCGAGACCGTCTTTTAACATCTCCTCATGTGAGGAAATGGATTATTCGGTATTAGCCCCGGTTTCCCGGAGTTATCCCAATCTACAGGGCAGGTTGCCCACGTGTTACTCACCCGTCCGCCGCTAAATCAGAAGAAGCAAGCTTCTTCATCATTCGCTCGACTTGCATGTATTAGGCACGCCGCCAGCGTTCGTCCTGAGCCAGGATCAAACTCTCCATAATAGCTGGCTGGCGATACACAGCGCATTGCGTTGTCAGCTTCGCTTACTCGGTCAGTCACGTACGTTAGTACGCTCCTTCCCTCGCTCACTTGCTTCCTAGCACTGCACTACGTCTCGTCAGCCAGAAAAAATAGAACTAGTTTAAAAGCTCATTTTGTTTTGCTGGCATCATCATTAAATGATGTCAAAAATGTTTTGCGTCAATACAACCAAAGTTGTTTGATGCTGTATGTCTTAACGTTTTGCATGTTCAGTTTTCAATGTTCATTTTTGCGATGTCGTTTTTTGCGACTTCTCTAATTTATCACCATTCAACTGGCTAGTCAAGAAGTTTTTTAAAAAACTTTTTTTATTAATTTTCTGCTGTTTTTTAATTCGTTTTTGACGACGCTTATTATAATACCGCATATTTAATGTATATGTCAACAAAAAACGAACATTTTTTTATTTCGTTTTTTGTTGACCTTTTTTTACTCTTTAACTTTGTAGTATCTATGCAGTATATGGCTGCTTTTAGTAGGTTGTTTTTCTATTAGAATTAATCCTTTATCGACCAAGAATTCTATAAATACTTCAAGGTCAACGGAATAGTTTTTTAATTCCTCTTGTTCATGAATCTCTTGTATCGTCCAATACTCTTTAGAAGAAAGTACTTCGATTATATGCCGTGCCCCATCCTTTGTTCTTGAATGAATTAAGAAGTCACTCGCTAAAAATAAAAGTTCTAATCTTTTCTCTAATGTTTCTCCACTCGACACTAACTCATCGTACAATTTATATATAGAAGGATCTAATTGCTTTACTTGCTTCCACACCATAACCTCCGGGTGCATCCCCTTTTCAATAATAGCTAATCTAGCTAGATGATGCAGTGAGTTTACAATATGATTATAAGCATCTAGATAATTTAATTGCTCAAAAAATACTTTAGCTTGCATATAGCTTCTACTAAGCTTTGCAAATTCTATTCCCATTCTTACATTTCGGCCGTTTACCGGGAAATCCTGTAATTCCTTTTTAAGGTTTTCTACATATTCATTTCGATCAAATATTACTCTCCCATTGATCATCCAGCCCACTAACTTAGGATTGGCTCCTACTATAAACCATTTTCTAATTTGTTTTTCCGTAATAATATGCAATGCTGCCTTTTTGTCGTTATACGTATAATGCTTAGTAAAAACCGGAATAGGAGAATCTTTAGTTATAATGAACAATATGGAATCAAAGGTATCAGTAATAGGACTGACTTCTTCTATTTTTTCTATTAATATTATGCCTAATGTATTTGAATCACTGGCTCTTTCTTGATAGATAGGTCTTAACAACGCTTCCAATGCGAAAGCCTCCTTTATTAACTTATGTATTATTCTTCGACAATAATTTGATATTTCCTCTTTAAACTTTAATAACATTCCTTTATAAAAAAATATGTTATAGTGTAGGTATAATTAGGAGGCTAAAAAATGAAACCCTATAAAAATAAAATAAATCGAATTCGTTCCTTTGCTCTTGGTTTAATATTCTTTGGCTTTATTATCATGTACGGGGCTATCTTCTTTAGAGAGAACGCTATCTTAGTAACAATATTTATGACACTTGGGTTACTTTCTATTATTGGAAGTACAGCTGTATATGGATGGATAGGTTTATTATCTACTAAAGCTGTTCAAGTAGTATGCCCCAACTGTGGAAAACACACGAAAGTTTTAGGACGAGTAGATATGTGTATGTATTGCAAAGAACCACTTACATTGGATCCTACTCTTGAAGGTGAAGAATTTGATATTAGCTACAATAGAAAGAAATAATCCCTGCACTTTGCTTTTAAGCAAAGTGCTTTTTTATATTAACATAGTATACTCATATAGAGTGAAATGAAACGAAGTCTTCTTTCTATACTCTCCATATTGCAACCATCGCATTATTAGTATCATCATGATAACCAGCACCTCTCTTTCTTAGAAGATATAGAAACTCCTCACTTTTTAAATTAGCCAACACTAATCAATTGGAATGGATATCGACGATTTCTTACTATGTATTGTAACTCAAAATAATGTTCCCATTTACTCTGCGTACCTTTCCTGTTTAGGTGAAATAAAAAAGTCTAGGTGGCTTTGAAAACTAATATCTACATTTGTTTAGGCAGTCATCGACCTTGTACTATTCCCGTGTTTAATTACCTATACGTATCAATTATTTTTCATTTTATTGTATTGTTTTATTTTTAAGAATAAAATTAATCAAAATATTTGTAGTTGACGGATAATTAATACTACTTTAGACTTAAGATGAAAGAAATGGAGGGTACCAATATGTCTATTAGAAAAAAACTGAACTTTTCCTTTTTATCTATTTTCTTTTTATTACTTATCACTTTAGGGGTAACATTCCTACAATTACTATCTATTGAAGAAAAATTTGATTATGCATTAGATAATCGTGTACAACAACAGCTCTTAACGGACGATATTCAAACAGAGCTTGGTATGCAAGGACTTTACATAAGAGCTATGATTTTAAATAATACAGATAAGGCAAAGGACTCCTTAGTTATGCATCAAGATTTGTTGAATGAGGCAATTCTAAATTTAGAAAATTTGGCTTCATCAGACACAATGAAGGGCTATTTGAGTGATATCCATAAACATAACGACGCGTTTAACACTGCTGCTACAGAAGCTATGGACGCATTAAACAAGGGAAACAAAGACAGTGCGTTACAAATAGTAAATAATGACGCTCAAATAGCAAATGAAGGTGTTTTAGCCACAGCACTCAAAATAAATGAATATCAAGAAGGTCAATTAAAGGTAATTACAGATGAGACTAAACAGGTAGTCAAAAATACAATTATTTTTAGTCTGGCGATACTTGCTATTAGTATTATGGTCGCTTCTGGAATTTCTATTTTTATAAAAAAATCCATTACTATTCCTCTTGTGAAAGTAGCAAGGGCAACTGAGATTATAGCGAATGGTGACTTAACAGCACCTGATATTAATAGCCAAGCAAAGGATGAAATAGGTGTTCTAGCTAAATCCTTTAATAAAATGAAATCTAACCTGAAAGATCTAATCATTAGCTTACATGAAAATGCCAATCATTTATCGAGTGTATCTGAGGAGCTTTCTGCTAGCACAGAGGAAGTGACCATTGCGTCTACGGATGTGGCAAATCGTGTGGAAATGACTGCCGAAGGTGCACAAAGCTCTGCAAGATCTGCCAAAGAAAGTGCGACTGCTATGGATGAGACTGCTGCCGGAGTGCAACGTATTGCTGAATCTACCCAAATTTTACATAGCAATGCATCAAACACAATTGAGTTTGCTAGTAAGGGTGAAGAAATATTAAAAACAGCCAAAGAACAAATGCAACTGATTTATGATTCATCTAATGAAACGAATCAGCTTATTAAAAAATTAAGTGAGCAATCCCTTGAAATTGAGAATATCACAAAAGTTATTACAGCTATCTCTGAGCAAACAAACTTACTTGCCTTAAACGCTGCTATTGAAGCTGCTCGAGCAGGAGAACATGGAAAAGGATTTGCAGTAGTTGCCGATGAAGTAAGGAAACTTGCTGAGGAATCTAAACAGTCTGCTAGCCAAATAGTATCCTTAATTATAGAAATTCATAAGGATACAAAAAATGTGGAAAAATCCGTTTTGGTCGGACTTCAAAATGCTGAAGAAGGTGTGGAAGTAATTAACGAGGCCAATACTTCCTTCCTATCAATTGCTAGCTCCATTGAGCAAGTTACCTACCAGATAGAAGATATTTCAGCTACATCTGAGCAAATCTCAGCAAGTGCTGAAGAAGTTGCAGCATCAGTAGCTGAAATTGCCAGCCATACGATAGAAGCATCCTCCCAGACCGAAATGATCTCTGCTGCTGTAGAGGAACAGACAGCAACCATGCAGGAAATCAACACAGTGGCGCAGGACTTAACAGAAAAAGCAGTGGATTTAGAACAACTTATTGGCCGCTTTAAAATTTAGACAAAATAAAAACCGAGCGAATATACGCTCGGTTTTTTATTGGACTTTAGTTGCTTGTTCCTTACATGTAGGACACGAACCGTAAATCTCCATTCGGTGAGAACTAACATCAAAACCGGTCAAATGAGAGGCAAGATGCTCTACTTCATCTAATCCTGGATAATGGAAGTCAACTATTTTACCGCAAGAATTACAAATCATATGGTAGTGGTCATTTGTGATGAAATCAAAACGACTTGAATTATCGCCATATGTTAATTCCTTTACTAAGCCCGCTTCTCTAAACACACGTAAGTTGTTATAGACAGTAGCAACGCTCATGCTGGGAAATTTACTTTCAAGCGCTTTATATATATCGTCCGCAGTGGGATGTGACATAGATTGAATAATAAATTCCAGAATCGCATGGCGTTGAGGCGTTATACGTACACCGGTTGATTTCAATGTATCCAAAGCGTCTCTTAAATGTACTTCCGTCATCGCTATGCACCTCTCTTTATAATCATTATTAAATGATAAGTTTATAATAAGTATAAAGAAGAAATACTATCGCTGTCAAATTTTTCGACTATTAACATAGTATTAATACACTTTAGTATCCTCGTGAAACGTCTATAACATTTTCAAAATTGCTTTCTTCATTTAAATAGGAAGTTAAATTTCTAGAGAAAATTTCAAGTGCTCTCACCACATATTGAGAGGAGTGACTAGAGATATGTGGGGAGATGATTACATTTGGCATACTCCAAAACGGATGATCACTTTCAAGTGGTTCCTTTGCAAAAACGTCTAATACAGCATAGGCTATACAATTATCCTCCAAGGCTTGTTTCAAATCCTGCTCTTTCAATAAGTCCCCACGTCCGTAATTCATAAAAATAGCACTCTCTTTCATAGATTTGAAGTGCTCGTATGTTAACAGTCCTCTCGTTTCTTCAGTGCTAGGAAGTATGGAGATTACTATATCAGCTTTTGGTAATACCTCTTTTAATGACTTGAAGGACACCATCTCATCCATATAAGATGCTGTTTTTCCACTACGATTGCAACCAATTGTGTGTACTCCAAATGCTTGTAACAGTCTTCCTACTTCTCCTCCAATTGCCCCCGGCCCTATTATTAATGCTGTTGATCCATAAAGCTCCGATGAGGGAACTCTTTTCGACCATTCTGCCTTTTTCTGATTTTCAGCTATGAGAGGCAGGGACTTTTTAATAGAAAGTATATGAGCCAAAATGGATTCGGCCATAGGTGTTTTATGAATACCTCTCACATTTGTGAGAAGTATGTTCCTTTGGGCTATTTCTTGTAAAGGCATTTTTTCTAAACCTGCTGAGGCAACCATAACCCATTTCAGTTTTTTAGCACCTTCTATATGTGAAGGTTTAAGGTCCTCCCCATACGTCACAAAAACACTAGCTGTTTTAAGTTCATTCTCATTTAAGTCCTTATGGAAGATAAAATCTACTTGGGGAAAGCGATTGATCAAGCTTAATCGCTGCTCCTCCTTCGGTAAAAAGGAAAATAATATTTTCATCTATTTATTCACCAGCTTTTACTAAGGATTTTAATGTATGTAGCACTTCTTCTACGTGATCTTTTACTTTAACCTTTCTCCACTCCTTCACCACTGTCCCAGTTGGATCGATCAAAAAGGTTGTACGTTCAATTCCCATATATTCTTTCCCAAAGTTTTTCTTCAATGCCCATACTCCGTATGCCTCTGAAACTTCATGAGTATCATCGATCAATAAAGAAAAAGGTAGTCCATGCTTTTCTATAAATTTTGTATGGGCCTTCTCACCATCTGCACTTACTCCAAGAATGACTGCATTTAAATCAGAAAAATCTTCATAGGCGTCTCTAAACTCACATGCTTCCGTCGTGCAGCCCGGTGTGGAGTCTTTAGGGTAAAAGTACAAAATGACATACTGCTTTCCAGCAAAGTCTTCCAATGATACGACTTCACCCTTTTCATTTTTTAATGAAAATTTAGGTGCGGCCATTCCTTCTAATTGTTCCATCAAAATCCCTCCTCTAATATTAGTTATATCGTAACGAACTTTATAAGTATGTTCAATTTCTTTAGCCTTTTTCCTCTTATTTGTCTAAAATATTAAAAGTAACCACTATGACTAGAAGTTTTAGGAAAGACAAGTTATAATTTTCATCTTACATACATTCAATAATGGAGGTAGAACATTGAAACATACACAATCTGAACAAATACAGGTACATGCATTAGAACATATCGTTGGAGGAGTAAACAGCCCTTCCCGCTCCTATAAAGCAGTTGGAGGCGGAGCACCTATTGTCATGGAAAGAGCAGAAGGTGCATACTTCTATGATGTAGATGGAAACAAGTATATCGATTACTTAGCAGCCTACGGTCCTATTATTACCGGACACGCTCACCCGCATATTACAGAAGCTATTACAAAGGCGGCCCAAACAGGCTTATTATATGGTACCCCAACAAAGCATGAGGTTACATTCGCTAAAATGCTAAAAGATGCTATACCTTCAATGGATAAAGTGCGCTTTGTTAACTCAGGGACGGAAGCAGTAATGACTACAATACGAGTTGCACGTGCCTATACAGGAAGAACAAAAGTAATGAAATTTGCTGGCTGCTATCACGGGCACTCTGATTTAGTTTTAGTTGCAGCAGGCTCTGGCCCAGCAACTCTTGGAACTCCCGATTCTGCCGGAGTACCTCAATCTATAGCAAAAGAAGTTATAACGATTCCATTCAATGATCCTCAGGCATACAAGGATGCTATGGAAAAGTGGGGTTCTGAATTAGCCTGTATTTTAGTGGAACCTATTGTAGGTAATTTTGGAATGGTGGAGCCTAATGAAGGATATTTAGCGCTAGTTCACGAAATTGCAAAAGAAAAGGGAGCTCTTGTTATCTATGATGAAGTAATTACAGCATTCCGCTTCCATTATGGAGCTGCATCTACTATGCTTGGCCAAATACCGGACTTAACTGCATTGGGTAAGATTATTGGCGGTGGACTTCCGATTGGTGCATATGGCGGTAAGAAAGAAATTATGGAGCAGGTAGCACCACTTGGACCTGCTTATCAGGCTGGAACAATGGCTGGTAATCCTGCGTCAATGCAAGCAGGAATTGCTTGTTTAGAAGTTCTTCAGGCTCCCGGTTTATATGAAGAGCTAGATAGATTAGGTGCATTGTTAGAGAAAGGAATTTTAGATGCAGCTAAGAAAAATAATATTACAATTACAATCAATCGCATAAAAGGTGCACTTTCCGTTTATTTTACCGATGTAAAGGTTGAAAACTACGAACAGGCAGAAGCTAGTGATGGTGAGATGTTCGCTAAATTCTTCAAGCTTATGCTTGAGCAGGGTATCAATCTTGCACCTTCTAAATACGAAGCTTGGTTTATTACTACAGCTCACACAGAAAATGATATAGTAGAGACAATTAATGCTGTAGACAATGCTTTTGCTCAACTAAATAAATCAAAGTAATAAGGTTAACGAAAGGATAGGATGGAATGAAATTAGGCGCACGCATATTTAAAACTGGAGTTGCTATAGTATTTTCCTTGTTTATAGCTGAACTACTTCAGCTTCCTAGTCCTGTCTTTGCAGGAATAGCAGCAATTTTTGCGATACAACCATCTATCTATAGATCCTACTTAACCGTTATTGAACAAATACAATCTAACCTAATTGGAGCAGCTATAGCAGTCATTTTTGCATTAGTTTTTGGCAATCATATTATTGCTGTTGGCTTTGCTGCAATTGTCGCCATTTCCATCATGCTCAAATTTAAGCTAGAAAAAACTGTTTCGTTAGCATTAGTTACTGTGATAGCTATTATGGAGATACAAAGCGATGAATTTTTAACCTTTGCACTGATTCGATTTTGTACCATTCTCGTTGGGGTAATTTCAGCCTTTGTCGTAAATCTAGTATTTCTTCCACCTAAATTTGAGACAAAGCTTTTTAACTCTATTCATTACACACAGGATGAAATTATAAGATGGATTAGAATCGCTTCCAGAAACGCGGCCGATCATCAGTCTAGTAAGCAGGCAATAAGTCAGCTAAAAGGTAGACTAGAACGAATCGATCAAATATACTCCTTTTTTAAGGAAGAAAGAGTATATACAAAAAAAGCAACACATTCAAAAGGTAGAAAAGCAGTCGTTTATCGCGAGCTCATCGAGATTTCATACAATAGCTTAGAAGTATTAAAAAGATTGCATCTCCATGAAAATGAATTAAATGACCTTCCAGAGCATTTTAGAATGATGATAACAGAAAGATTAGATTCACTTTTGACTTATCATGAGCAGCTCCATTTGAAATTTATTGGCAAGCTTAAAGCAGATCACATGGAATGGCACGGTCCAGAGGCATTTATTCAAAGACAAGAGGTTATGAATATATTCGTCCAACAAATTGCCTTAACCCAAATAGAGGAGGAGTTCTCTACGTACCATCTCCTGCATTTACTTTCTTCTATTTTAAAATATGAAGAACAGCTAGAGCATGTGGATAAGCTCATAACTGCTTATCAGAACTTCCACAGTAAGGAATTAACTGTACAGATTGAGGAAACTCCTTATTAAAACTAAAAAACACGTATCTCCATTTGGCAATAAGTGCCATTAGGAGATACGTGTTTTTTAGTTTTTCATTCTTGGATCCAATGCATCCCTTAAGCCATCACCCATAAGGTTAAAACCAAGGACTGTTAGCATGATAGCAAGTCCTGGGAAAATCATTGTCCACGGTGCTGTTCGGAGGTGGTTTCGTGCATCCGCAAGCATCTTGCCCCACTCAGGTGTTGGTGCCTGTGCTCCCAAGCCTAAGAAGCCTAGTGCGGCAGCCTCTATAATTGCAGAAGCAATGGCCAAGGTTCCAGCCACAATAACAGGTGCCATAGAGTTAGGTAAAATATGCGAGAAAAGGATACGAAAATCCTTCATACCAATTGCCTTAGCAGAGGTTATGTATTCCTCTTCTTTAATACTTAAAACTTTTGATCTGATGAGTCGTCCGAAGTTAGGAATGTTGATAATTGCAATCGCAATCAAAGCATTTTGCAAAGAAGGACCTAACACAGAAACTACTGCAATCGCTAGAAGAATGCTAGGAAAAGCAAGTAGAATATCAAAGATACGGGAGATAATCATGTCAACCCATTTCCCGTAGTAGCCGGCTACTATTCCCAATATACTTCCTATAATGACAGAGCCGATTACTGAGGAAAAACCTACCCATAGAGAAATTCTAGCCCCATGCACAATTCGAGAGAATATATCTCTTCCAAAATCATCCGTGCCAAACCAAAACTGGCTAGATGGTGCTAAAAGTCGATGTTTCGTCATGGATTGTTCATCAATACCCTGTGGGACCAGAAAAGGTCCTATTAGTGCGACTACTATAAAGAAAAATACGATAAAAGTGCCGACAAGTGCCACCTTGTTTTTCCGGAAACCTCTCCACGCTTCTTTCCAAGGACCAGCTGATATGTCCTTTTCGGTAGCCAATAAATTATCCGGTGCTTTTGGAACCATTTGGGTCATCATCATCTCTCCTTTTAGTCATACTTGATGCGTGGATCAATTAATCCATATAAAATATCAACGAATAAATTGATCATAACGAATATAAAAGCAACTACTAATATTCCAGATTGAATAACAGGGTAATCACGGAACTGAATGGCATCGTAAATATAGCGACCAATTCCCGGCCATCCAAAGATGGTTTCTGTCAATATAGCTCCTCCTAAAAGTAAGCCCATTTGAAGACCGATTACTGTTAAGACTGGAATGATGGCATTTTTCAAAGAATGCTTATATACTACCCAAAACATTTTTTGGCCTTTAGCTCTTGCTGTTCGTACATAATCCGCTCTCATAACCTCTAGCATACTAGATCTGGTCATTCGAGCAATAATAGCCATTGGAATAGTAGCCAAGGCAATACTAGGTAATAACAAATGCTTGAGAACAACACCAAGCTGATCAAAACGGCCATTAATAATAGTATCAATTACATATAAGTTGGTGACTGCTGAAACTGGGTCTCTTGCTTCCTGCCTCCCACCTGTTGGAAGCCAGTGTAATTCTACGGCAAAAATCCATTGCTCCATTAACCCCAACCAAAATATTGGCATCGAAACACCTATTAAAGCTAGTACCATTGCTAAGTAATCGAACCAAGAGTTCTGGAACCATGCAGATATAATTCCCGCGTTTACCCCTATAATAACTGCTATTAGAATTGCAAAGAACGCTAGCTCAAACGTAGCAGCAAGATACGGCCATATTTCAGAAGCTACTGGCTTAACAGTTCGCATCGACTCACCAAGATCACCTTGAAGAAGACCAAATAAATAATCAAAATATTGCACATACCAAGGATTATTTAAGCCTAGGCTTTCTCTTAGTGATTCAATAGCATCCTTAGAAGCTAATTGTCCCAGAATAACCTGTGCTGGATCAC
Source organism: Psychrobacillus sp. FSL K6-2843 (assembly GCF_038626375.1). Classification (NCBI taxonomy): domain Bacteria; kingdom Bacillati; phylum Bacillota; class Bacilli; order Caryophanales; family Bacillaceae; genus Psychrobacillus; species Psychrobacillus sp. FSL K6-2843. The sequence continues at coordinate 3,224,429 of NZ_CP152021.1, forward strand.
CTGGGATAGCACGAATAATCATAAAAACTAAAAAAGTCATACCAAGCAATACTGGTATAAGCTGCAACAGCCTCTTTCCAATATAGTGAAGCATGTTTTTTCACCCTCTTCATCTTAAAATATGAAATACAAGCTTCTCTCTTTGACCTGACAATTAAAATACTTCTAATCCTTTAAAAGAGGAAGGAATCAAGAAGATTCCCTCCCCCATCAGTCTTTACTTAAAGTCAACGTTTCCTAATTTGTCTGAGCCAGTTGGATGTGGTGTGAAGCCTGTCAATTCTGCTTTACCAGCAAGTAATGGTGTTGAGTGAGCAAGTGGAACCCATGGTGCATCTTCAAATATTATTTCTTGAGCTTGTTTATATAATTCAATACGTTTGTTTTCGTCTACCTCTGATTGTGCTTCGATTAGAATTTCGTGTAATTGGTCATTGCTATAGTACGTGTAGTTATTACTTTCGATATTATCTTTGTCTAGCAATACATAAAGGAAATTATCCGCATCCCCGTTATCACCAGTCCATCCAAGTAAGAAGGCATCAGCTTCTCCTAAACGAGCTTTTTCTAAATATGTTGCCCATTCATAAGAAACGATTTTTGCATTGATGCCTACTTTCTCTAAGTTATTTTTAATTGCTTCTGCAACCTTTGCTCCGTCAGGCATATAAGGTCTTGGAACCGGCATAGCCCATAGCTCCATATCAAAGCCATCTGCTAATCCAGCTTCTGCTAAAAGTTCCTTTGCTTTTTCTGGATCATATTCGTAGCCAGGAATATCGTTATTGTAGCCACTAATAGAAGAAGGCATAGGGTTTTTAGCGATTTCAGCTCCGCCCTCAAAGAAAGCATCTACAATTGCTTGCTTATCGATAGCATAATTCATTGCTTGGCGTACTTTTACGTTGTCAAAAGGAGGTCTAGTATTCGTTAGACCTAAGTAACCAACGTTCATGGACGGGCGCTCATACAGTTGTAGAGTAGAATCACCCTCAACTGTTTTACGATCAGACGGATTTACTCCATCAGCCAAATCAATGTCTCCAGCTAGTAGGTTATTTAAGCGTGCTGCGTTATCCGGAATAGCACGGAATACAACTTTATCAAGCTTAGGCATACCATCTACCCAGTAATCTTCATATTTTTCAATTGTAATGGAATCATTTCGTTTCCATTCTACGAATTTGAATGGACCTGTTCCTACTGGATTATCTCCAAATTTCTCTTCATCTTTTTCAAATGCCGTTGGACTTGCTATTCCGAATGGACTCATAGCAATATTTTTTAAGAAAGGAGCTTGTGGACGTTTAAGTTTAAATACTACTGAGTAATCACCATCAGCAGTAACTGACTCAATTACATGTCCTTCATCGCCTGCATATCCTCCAAACATAGAGCCATAGTAATAGAATTTTTCCTCTGAGCCATTAGCCCAGCGTTCAAAGTTTTTCACAACAGCCTCAGCATTAAAATCTGTACCGTCGTGAAATTTAACTCCTTCTTCTAAAGTAAATGTATAAGTTAAACCGTCATCAGATGTTACCCATTCTTTGGCAAGGCCTGCTTGGATAGTAGTATCTTCTTCACCAAAATTTAATAGTGTTTCAAATACATTTTGTGTAACTTTAAATGATTCACCGTCAGTTACTATAGCAGGATCTAGAGAAACAGAGTCTCCCCCTCGACCAAACACTAATACTTTATCCCCTGATGATGAGGAGGATTCTCCTTTTTTATCTCCTCCGGTTTCATCACTTGAACAAGCAACGATTGTAAAAGCGGCAAATATCATTAAAAACATAAAAGACAATAATTTCTTTTTTCTCACATGGACCCCTCCAAATTTATATTATCAATGCTGGACTGCCTCATTATAAAGATGGCAGGCAACAAAATGACTATTCTTAACTTCCTCTAGCTTCGGTTTAACGGTTGTACAAACGTCCATTTTAAAAGGACAACGTGTATGGAATGTACAGCCTGTAGGAGGGTTAGAAGGGCTTGGAATATCTCCTTCTAATATAATTTGCTCCCTTTGAAATTGTGGATCAGGTACTGGCACAGCAGAGAGAAGTGCTTTTGTGTAAGGGTGCAGCGGCTCTGCATACAAATTCTCACTAGGTGCAAGTTCAACCATTCTACCTAAATACATAACCCCTACTCGGTCGCTAATGTGACGGACCACTCCTAAATCGTGGGCGATAAATATATAGGTCAGTTTTAACTCCTTTTGCAAATCCTGCATAAGATTTAAAACTTGAGCTTGAATGGATACATCGAGTGCAGAAACGGGCTCATCCGCTATAATCAGCTTTGGATTGGTCATAAGTGCTCTAGCGATTCCAATACGCTGTCTTTGTCCACCACTGAACTGGTGAGGATATCGTTTTGCGTGATAGCTGCTCAATCCTACAATTTCTAAAAAGTCATGAACCTTTTGTCTGCGAGTTTTAGGATCTCCGATTTGATGAACTATAAGCGGCTCCATTAAAATCTTCTCCACTGTATGACGAGGATTTAGAGAAGCATAAGGATCCTGGAACACCATTTGGATATCTCGTCTAACCTTGCGCATGGCCGAGTCTGAAATCTTCGTTAAATCCTTTCCTTCAAACATCACATTTCCTTCTGTTGGCTCTAGCAATCTCATAAGCATACGGCCTGTAGTAGATTTACCGCAGCCTGATTCTCCAACAATCCCTAACGTTTCTCCCTCATTCACAAAGAAAGATATGTCATCTACTGCTTTTACATAACCCACTTTTTTTGACAAAACACCCGAACGAATAGGAAAATATTTTTTCAGTCCGTCAACTTTTAACAGCGGCTCTGTCATAATCTGCAACCTCCTTAGAGTCATACAAGAAACATCTTGTTTTATGTCCCTCCGATGTTTCAAAAAGAGGAGGATTTTCCTGCAGACAGCGTTCGAATGCAAATTCACATCTTGCAGCGAATCGACAGCCCTGCTTTATAACTCCTGGCTTTGGCACATTACCAGGAATAGAATATAGTCGTTGCTTTTTGTATCTCATGTCAGGCACTGATGCAAGTAGCCCCTTTGTATATGGATGCTGAGGGTTTTTAAAAATAGTGTCAACTAGTCCTTCTTCTACTACTTTTCCTGCATACATGACCACTACACGTTCACAGGTCTCGGCCACTACACCAAGATCATGAGTGATAAGAAGTACAGCTGTATTTAGTCTTTTATTCAGATCTCGCATTAGCTTTAGGATTTGTGCTTGGATCGTAACATCTAATGCTGTAGTCGGTTCATCAGCTATCAATACCTCTGGATCACATACAAGCGCCATTGCAATCATAACCCTTTGACGCATACCACCTGAAAGTTGGTGAGGGTAGTCCTTCATAAGTGCTTCTGCTCTAGGAAGACCAACAAGCTTGAGCATCTCAACCGCTCTGTCCTTAGCTTGTTTTTTACTCCATCCTTTTTTATGTAGGGTTATGGCTTCCATAAGCTGATTCCCAATTGTAAATAAAGGATTTAAAGAGGTCATCGGCTCCTGGAATATCATAGCAATCTCATTTCCTCTTACTTTTCTCATCTCTTTTTCAGAGAAAGTAGTTAAATCCTTGCCTTTAAATAAGATTTCTCCATTTGTTATTTTTCCAGGGGGACTAGGAATTAGACCCATAATTGATAGTGAGGTAACACTTTTACCACAGCCTGATTCGCCTACAATGCCTAAGATTTCCCCTTCTCTAACATGGAAATCTACATAATCAACAGATGGAATAACACCATCATCTGTAAAAAAGGAAGTTTGAAGACCTTTCACTTCTAATACTTTTTTTCCTTGTTCCATGATAACTCTCCTTTTTTACAAGACTATTTAAAATTTTCATTATATTTGTTCATATTGATATTTTACACATTTTAGCATTTTATGCAATACTTTTCGGACTATTTAAAACCTTCCCTATATTCAATAATCCATAAAAATAGTATAAAAAAACACCCAATAAGAACAAAATCGCCTTATTGGGTGTGTTTGTTAGTCCACAGTATCTAATTGTTGTATTTGAAATAAGTTATAATATACCCCTTTGTCCTTCATGAGTTTAGCATGAGAACCTTCCTCTGCTAATCCTCCATTTTCTATAACAAATATTTTATCTGCATGCGTTATTGTGGAAAGTCTATGTGCTACGATAATTGTTGTTCGATTTTGTGCCAAACGCTCTAAGGAATCTTGAATTAAAGATTCGCTCTCTAAATCTAATGCTGAAGTCGCCTCATCTAGAACTAATATCGTTGGATTTTTTAAAAATACACGTGCAATTGCGACACGTTGCTTTTGACCTCCTGAAAGCTTAACTCCACGCTCTCCAACCTTTGTTTCGTATCCATCAGGCAGTTCCATGATGAAGTCATGTGCATTAGCAGCTTTTGCCGCCTCTATTACTTCTTCATCACTTGCATCTGGTTTACCCATTAAGATATTCGATTTTACGGAGTCACTAAACAAAATATTATCCTGTAGGACAATTCCTATTTGTTGTCTAAGCGATTCAATCGTCACGTCGCGAACATCTTTTCCATCGATTTGTACGCTACCTGATGTCACATCATAAAATCGGGGAATCAGGCTAATAATAGTGGACTTACCCCCACCACTCATCCCGACAAATGCAACTGTTTCACCAGCATTTACTCTAAGGTTTATATTATTAAGGATAGTTTGACCGTCTTTTTCATATTGGAAGGAAACATTGGAAAAGGTTACTTCCCCATAAGTATTGCCTAACTTTTTAGCTCCAGGTTTATCGACAATATCATATTTCTCATCCATCAACTCAAATACTCGATCCATAGAAGCAAAGGATTGTGTTAATGTTGTTGAAGAATTAACTAATCGTCTTAAGGGACTATAAAGGCGCTCAATGTAAGCTATGAACGCAGCCATGGTTCCTACAGATAATCTTCCATGAATAGCCTCATATCCAGCGTAAGCAATTACTAATAGTGGAGCAATATCCGTAATAGTATTAACTACAGCAAATGCTTTTGCGTTCCATATCGTCTGATCCACTGCTTTATCTAGAAATTCTCCGTTCGTCTCATTGAATAATTTTTGTTCATGTTTTTCGAGTGTAAAGGTTTTAATAATACTCATCCCTTGGACACGTTCATGAAGATAGCTTTGTACTCCTGCAAGAGCCTGGGATCTCTTTCTTGTTAAATCACGAAGTCTTCCAAAAAAGAATTTAACACTGAATGCGTAGAACGGAAATGCTATTAAGGTAACTAATGTTAGCTTGACATTCATTGTCAACATAATGCCGATAGCTATTAGAATGGTAGCTAGATCAAGCCAGACATTCATCAAGCCAATCATAACAAAGTTTTTTGTTTGTTCTACATCATTAATAACGCGAGAAATCACTTCTCCTGCACGTGTGTTGGAATAGTATTTTAAGCTGAGTTTTTGTAGGTGTATGTATAGCTTTTGACGTATATCATACAAAATTTTATTGCTGACTAATTGTGCCAAATATTGTCGATAATACTCGATTGGTGGTCGAACGATTAAGAATACCAATGCGGTACCACCAAGCCAATAAATCAGTTGTTGGATTTTCTCATCCGTTGACATATCGCCGCCAATAATATCATCAACGACAATCTTAATCAATACAGGTATAAATAGTGGAATTGCAAATTTTATAACCCCAATAACAATTGTTAGGAATATTTGCCAATTATAAGGCTTCACAAATTCCATATATCTTTTCATGGTACTCACAAAATTACTTCCTTTCTTAAAACGGAAGAACCTGTTGTAAAGTCAACAGGTTCTTCAACTATTCATTCAGCTGTTTATAAAAATGATAACGACTTGTCCATGCCTCTATAAAGTCGGGAGCAAACGGCCCTCTTCTTTGCTTAATCCAAGAAATTAGTTTTTCTATATTTCGCTCAAGAATAGCATCCATCTCATCTGGATAATTCATTTCTCTTTTGTGCTGTTCGTATTCATCCTCATCTAAAATAGTGTAGGTCATGTCTGGAAAGACCTTCACATCTAGATCATAATCAATATATTTTAACCTTTGATTGTTGTAGACAAATGGCGAACTAATGTTGATGTAATAATATACGCCGTCTTCTCGAAGCATACAAATAATGTTAAACCAATGCTCTGCATGAAAGTAACAAATGGAAGGCTCTCTTGTAATCCATGTTCGGCCATCTGCCTCTATTACAAGAGTACGTTCGTTTGCACCTATCACAATATTCTTGGTGCCTTTTAAAACCATCGTTTCCTGCCAGACACGGTGGATACGGCCATTATGCTTGTAGCTGTGAATTTGAATAATTTCTCCTTCTGTTGGAATCGCCATGATTTAGCCACCTTTTCACCAAGCGCAAAATTGAATATTATACTTATTTCCCTATTATAGCAATCCATAGGAAAAAACTGTAGTAAAAAAATCAGCGAGGGCAAAATGCCCTCGCTGATTTTTGGTGAATCCATGTTATTTTGACTGGTTAGAAGAACCGTTCGAAAACTTCCCGCTAGCTTGTTGTTTTTTCATTTCAGCTTGACGGTTTTGCTCTTTAACTTGTTGAATTACAGTTTCTGAAGCAAACTCTTGTCTTTTGTTTGGTTGTTGACTGTTATTCTTTTTCATGGATTTCACCTCCGTACAAAATATATCATGTGCACTTTTAGAGATAATATTCATTTGAAATTTAAAATTGTTAAATTATATTTTTACCACGGCGATGTGGCTGAAAGTAATTGACTTCCTCTCTATGCGGTCCAAATTAATGACCACATACTAACAATTACATTTTTATCGAACGTCCACCGTCCACTATAATAGTTTGTCCACGGATCATTAATGCGTCGTCGGATAACAGGAACATTGCTGTTTTTACCATGTCCTCAATTTCAACCATTCGACCTGCCGGAGTATTCAATCGAGCATCCTCTAATAATTGCTCTCTGTTTGGGAAATGCTTTAAAGCATCAGTATCTAATGCTCCACCGGAAACTGTATTAACTGCAATTCCTTTTTCAGCCAGCTCTACTGCCAAATATCGAGTGATAGACTCAATAGCAGCTTTAGATACACCTACTGTTGTATAGTTTTCTAAATATCTAATGGATCCTAATGAGCTAATGCCTAAAATTTTACCGCCATTTGGCATAAGCTTCGCAGCTTCCTGTGCTCCGAAAAGCATTGCTTTTGCATTAATATTCATCGTCCAGTCCCAATGGGATTCCTCTAATTCCATTATCGGTCGAAGAACGCCAGAAGCAGCATTACTAACGAAAATATCTAAACGACCGAACTCATCTTTGATTGTTTGGAACATCGCACGAAGCTTCTCTATATCTCCTACGTTTGCACGAATAAGCAAAGCTTTTTGACCTAAAGCTTCAATTTCTTGAACAGTTTCTAATGCAGCTGTTTTACTGCGAGCATAATTGACCACAATATCATAGCCATTTTTCGCAAGCTCGATGGCAATTGATTTTCCTAAACCCCTGCTACTACCTGTTACTAATGCTACCGGATTTGTCATGTGATACTCTTCCTTTCCTTCCATGCATTCCACATTTTTAATACGGGAATAGGCATTGGTTGATCGTTAACTTCTTCTATAGAATACCATTGGCTATTCAATGATATTTTTTTTTCGTTCATAAGCTTTGCTTCAAAGCTTTCGATTTCCCAAACAAGATGAGAAAAAATATGCTTAAATGCTATCAATTCTATTCCTTTTTGAATTTCCACTCCATAGTCAAGCTCTACCACTTCCTCAACTGTATGGGTGGAAGTTGGTAGCTCAACCATAGGGAATTGCCACATATTTGCAAGCAATCCTTTAGAGGGACGCTTCTCTAACAAAATTTTACCATCATTTCGTTGAATCACTACTGCCTTCATTTTATGTAATTTTGTCTTTTTATTTATCGTTTTTATTGGCAATTCCTCTTGAACTCCCTCATAAAAAGCCGAACAATATTCTCGCACTGGACAAAGTAAACATTTGGGCTTCGTAGGAGTGCATATAATAGCCCCAAGTTCCATTAAACCTTGGTTGAAAGCTGAAGGGTTATCCTTAAACATCAAGTTCATAACAGCTTCTTCAAATATCTTTTTCGTCTTTTGTTTAGCAATGTCCTCTTTTATCAATAAAATTCGAGAGAGCACTCTCATTACATTTCCATCGACTGCATGCTCCGGAATATCATATGCAATGCTTAACACTGCTCCAGCCGTATAAGGTCCAACGCCCTTTAGCTTTGATATTTCCTTTCGGTTGTTCGGTACTACGCTATTATATTCTTCTACAACTTCCCTTACTCCTGCTTGCAGGTTACGGGCTCTTGAATAATAGCCCAAGCCTTCCCACTCTTTTAATAGTTCTCCCTCTTCCGCTTCTGCAAGTGATTCCAGAGAGGGATATTTAGAGATAAATCTCTCATAATAAGGGATAACTGTATCAACCTTTGTTTGCTGTAGCATTACTTCGGAGACCCAAATTTTGTATGGATCTTTTGTTTTTCTCCAAGGCAAATCTCGTTTTTCCTCTAAAAACCAGGATACTAGTGACTCACCAATTTGCTTATTATATAATTCGTTCACATTTAGAATCCTTTCCCTGCGATTATGGTATGTAATAATAGGGTATAACTTTAATAATTACTTTGTTAATTTATCTACTTTATCTTATGATTAAGATAACTTGTTTCCTAAAGGAGCTGGTCACACATGGATACAGGTACACATATCGTTATGGGTATTGCACTTGGTGGTTTGGCAATGGCAGATCCCGTCGTTACAAGTAGTTCTCTAACTACTACTGCAGTAATTGCAGGAACTATAATCGGATCTCAAGCCCCTGATATAGATACTGTTCTAAAATTAAGAAATAATGCAATCTACATACGCCATCATCGTGGTATTACCCACTCTATTCCAGCCGTTCTTTTATGGCCGTTACTTATATCTGGTGTATTGTGGTTAATTATCCCTGAAGCAAATTGGCTTCATCTTTGGCTTTGGACGTTTTTAGCAGTGTTTCTTCATGTCTTTGTTGATATTTTTAATTCATATGGAACTCAGGCATTGCGCCCCTTCTCTAAAAAATGGGTGGCATTGGGAGTCATAAATACATTCGATCCAATCATATTTGGCATTCATGTACTAGGCCTATTATTATGGATGTTTGGATTTAATCCAGTACCTACATTCCTAACAATGTACGCTATAATCGCTATTTATTACATTTTACGCTTTGCGGTGCAAAGTGCTGTTAAAAATAGTGTAAGGAAAACGATTCCAGATACAACAGAAATTATTGTTGCTCCCACTATAAAATTTTTTCAATGGAGAATTGCAGCTAGCTCAGAGACCCATCATTATGTAGGTAGAGCATACGGACGTTCCATTACAATTTATGATAAGTTTGAACGAGAGGAAATTCCTGATTCTCCTTTAGTAGAGGCAGCGCTTAAAGATACAAACCTAAGTGCCTTCACTTCGTTTTCGCCTATTTACAGATGGGAAATAACAAAGTTCGAACATATTCACGAAGTACGTCTTATCGATTTACGTTATAGAAGTAATGATTATTATCCTTTTGTGGCAGTTGTGCACTTGAATGAAGACTTAGAGATTATCAACTCATACACAGGCTGGATATTCAGTGAAGATAAACTAAGAAAAAAATTAGACTTTTTACCTCATTAAAACAGAGACGCTAGGAATCCTATTCCTAGCGTTTAATCTGTATCCAGTAAATGCTTGTATTTTTCGTTCGTGGTGGCAAACTCATGCAATTGTCCGCCGTAGCCATCTATCCATTTTTTAATGACCATTTCTGTCACCGCTGCGCCTTTGTATTCATAACCTGCGCGCGCATAGGATGATTCAAAATCAGACCATAGTAATTCTATCCAAGCCCTTGCCTTTTCAAAGGACAGCTTATCATTTTTCTCTAGTAATAAATTTGTTAACTCATTTATTTTAGTTTCCATATTATTTTCCTTCCTCTAATGGCTCTAGTATAGAAATTGGTAATGCTTCCTCGTACTTATCTCCACCTAAACGATATCCCCAAGCAAATTTACCTTTTAAATATTCTACTTGAAAGAACATCCCTGGGTCACCACTAATTCTATACATTTCTCCTGGTTTAATCGAATTGACATCAGTAAGGAAAGATTGAGCCATCATTGCTTTTCGTTCATATACTGCATACTCATTAACAATGCCTAATTGCTCTGCCTTTCTTGCTTTTTCTTTTAAGTTAGCAATTTCAGTTCGAAGCTCCTGCTCAGACATCTGACTATATTTTTTATTGTTCATCTAGTGCTTCCAACTCCTTCTTTTCTATATACAAGTCTATATGCTCAGCAGGAAATCCTTTTAGGTAAAGTGCCTGCTTCACACGCTGTTTCAGATCAAAGCCACTATATTTGGAAGAATACTTCCTCCAGATCTTCTCTCCTTGAGTTGCAATTATGTCTAGCCATTCTTCATCTTTCTTTTCTAGCTCAAAGGAATCAATTGCTTGAGAAATGATGCTAAAGTTATAACCTTTTCTTTGAAGGTTTTCCTGCACCTTTTGTTTGATTTGCCGAGGGGTTTTATTTTGGTTTTGATTGATAATTTTTTCAGTTAGCTTTTTGGCAATAGAAACCTGTTCCTCTTCCGAGTATGTAGCAAGCACTTCCTCCTGAAGTTCCTTTTCTATCCCTTTTTTCTTCAGTTCCTGACGAATAGCAGCAGGGCCTTTCTTGCTACTATTTTTTTGAGTCTCAACTAAAGCCTTTGTAAAACTTTCATCATTTAGAAATCCGTGCTCATACAATTTACGAATAGCTTCTAACACGACAGCCTCGCCGAACTCACTTTGTAATAGCTTTTGCTTTACCTCATGCTCACTTCTCATCCGAAAGCTTAAATAATTGATGGCTTTATTATAAGCCTTTCGCACTTCATCATCAAAAACAATTTCATCTAAAGTGAAAGCCTCAATGACTTTTCCTTTAGTCAGTTGATATTTTATCAAGACTGCCTCGTCTACACTAAAGGCATACTTTTCATCCAAATATAAATTATACCGTTCATTATTCTTTTTTTGACGTCCTATTTTTGTAATAATCGGCATACGATAATCTCTCCATTCCACTTACTTTAAGTATAACGTATAAATTCGTGTGTGATAAATGATTGAACTGTTACTATAGTGTAAAGAGGAGGCTGATTTAGATGAAAGTAGCAATAACTGGCGGAACTGGTTTTGTAGGAAGAGCTTTGACGAGGCTGTTGGAACATAAAGGACATGAAGTTATTATTTTATCGAGGTCACGCTCGCATCAACAAGGTAACGTCACATACATTAACTGGCTTTCAAATGATACTAGACCTGAGGAATATTTGGAGGGTATTGATGCAATAGTAAATTTAGCTGGAGAATCGATTAATAACGGACGTTGGTCAGAAAAGCAAAAAGAAAAAATCTATGATAGCAGAATGCAAGCCACCAACGAAATAATTCGTATTATAGGAGTATTAGGACAAAAACCAAAAGTATTAATCAATGCAAGCGCTATAGGAATTTACCCCGCTTCTAACGAGAGAATATATAACGAACGTTCTACTGAGAAAGGACATGACTTCTTAGCTAAAACAGTAGCTGATTGGGAGCAAAAAGCTTCCTCCGCTGAGGAATATGGAGTCCAAGTAGCTTTTGGGAGATTTGGAATTATATTAGGCAGAACAGAAGGAGCGCTTCCGTTAATGGCACTCCCCTACAAAATGTTTGTTGGCGGTCCTATAGGAAAAGGAGATAATTGGATGTCCTGGATTCATGTTCAGGATGTCGCTAATGCGCTTTTATTTGCAATTGAGAACAATATAGGCGGACCTTTTAATGTAGTTGCCCCCGATCCTAAAAAGATGAATGAATTTAGTAAAACACTGGCGACCGTATTAAAAAGACCTCATTATTTTCCGGTTCCAGCATTTGCTTTAAAATTTGCACTTGGCGAAAAAAGCCAACTTGTCTTAGAGGGTCAAAAAGTACTTCCTGAAGTATTGATAGCAGCTGGATTCGCTTTCGACTTCCCTGATCTAGAAAGTGCCTTAAATGATATATATAAATAGTAAGTCCACTTGCATTATAGTAAAACTAACCAACTGGTAAAAATGAATAAATCCCACTCCCAAGTGCAATCTATTTTTAAAGAGATTGCGCTTTTTTGTCCAAACATTCATTAGAAAAGGAGCAAATAATTATGTGGAAGCAGCACGTAATAGGAATTATAATAGCAACCTTTATCATAAGCCTCGGCTTTTCCTATGAGCCATTTACGGCAGAAGCGAAGGAGATACATTGGGGATTTAAAAAAGCTCGAGATGAAGTTCCACCTGAGGCCGGAGCAGAACTAGATGCATTGTTAGAAAAACACGGGGCAATTTATAAAGGCCCTGCTGACAAGAAGATTATATACCTCACCTTTGATAATGGTTATGAGAACGGCTATACCGCTAGTATTTTAGATACATTAAAAGCAGAAAATATTAGTGCCACCTTCTTTTTAACAGGCCATTATCTAGAGAGTGCCACCCCACTCGTAAAACGTATGATTGAAGAAGGACATCAAATAGGTAACCATTCTTACGGGCATCCAAATCTTGCAAAAATGTCAAAGGATGAAATAAAAAAAGAACTACAGAAATTTGATAACCGTCTAAAAGAGCTTACTTCTTTAGAGAGAACTACTGTCACTAGACCTCCCGAGGGAATTTTTGATGAAGATGTATTAGCTGCAGCAAATGAAATTGGTCATCAGCATTTTTTCTGGTCAATCGCTTTTATTGATTGGCATCGAGATCAGAAAAAAGGTGGTCAATATGCTTACAACGAGTTAATAACACAAATTCATCCAGGGGCAATCGTCCTTATGCATACCGTGTCTCCTGACAATGCAGATGGGCTTCCGGCCTTTATTAAAGAAGCGAAAAAACGAGGCTATACATTTGGTAGGATTAATGATCTTAACTTATCCAAACTAGATATACCTGATTATTCACTTCCACAGTAAATTCCTTTATAATAGATGTTAATGCAACTAGGTGCCAGTTAGTATCATTAACTGGCACCTTTAACTTGCAACCGACCATATAAAAAAGTTATACTGTTTTATTGGTTGATAAAGGACGTGAAGGATATGAAAGAACAAACAGTTATAAAAGTAGGACAAGAGTTCCCACTTACTATAAAGAGGCTAGGCATTAATGGTGAAGGAGTCGGCTTCTTTAAGCGCAATGTAGTATTTGTTAAAGGAGCACTTCCTGGAGAAGTGGTAACTGCTCAAGTAACTATAGTAACTCCAAAATACGCAGAAGCAACGATAAAAAAAATCAGACAGGCTTCTCCAGACAGAGTGAAACCACCTTGTCCAGTTTACGAGGCTTGCGGAGGATGCCAACTTCAGCATATGACCTATGAGCGAGAGCTAATTGAAAAAAGAGACATGGTAATCCAAGCGCTTGAGCGATATATGAAAGACCTAACTCCAACGATTGAGGTCAGATCTACGCTTGGGATGGAAAACCCTTGGTTATATCGAAACAAAAGCCAGTTTCAAACAAGACAGCTAGGTAATGATGTAATCGCCGGTTTGTATGCAGAAGGTACTAACAAGTTAATCGATATTAACGAATGTATGGTACAACATCCTGCCACTACCCGTATCACAAACGAAATAAAAGCGTACTTAAAAGAGCTTAACATTCCAATTTACGACGATAAAAATCCTCAGGGACTTGTTCGTACTATTGTTGTGCGTACCGGAATGAAAACTGGGCAAATCCAAGTGACATTAGTGACTACCCAAAAGAAAATGCCACGTAAAGAAGACCTTGTACAAATGATTCGCAAAATTGATTCTAATATTGTGTCCATTAGCCAGAACATTAACCCTGGAAAAACATCTTTAGTGTTTGGTGATACGACCTTCAATTTATTTGGTAAGGAAATCATTCAAGAAAAACTTGGAGAATTGGCATTTGACCTATCTGCTCGTGCATTCTTCCAATTGAATCCTGAACAAACTGAGCACCTTTACGATGAGATTGAAAAAGCTTCCGGATTAACTGGTAAAGAAACAGTAGTGGACGCATATTGTGGTGTCGGAACAATTGGGCTTTGGCTTGCTAAAAATGCTAAAGAGGTTCGTGGTATGGACATTATTGAGGAGTCTATTAAGGATGCTAAGAAAAATGCTAAACGTAACGGCTACCAAAACACGATGTATGTTCATGGAACTGCAAAAAAATGGTTGAAACAATGGCAGAGCGAAGGGTTTGTACCAGACGTACTGACAGTAGATCCGCCTCGAACTGGATTAGATCAGGAGCTTCTTAAAACAGTGCTAGAAATAAAACCTAAACGTTTTGTGTATACTTCATGTAATCCTTCCACTCTTGCAAAGGACTTGCAGGAGTTGACGAAAATTTACCATGTAGAATATATGCAGCCTGTTGATATGTTCCCACAGACAGCTCATATTGAAGTAGTTACTTTGCTTACGTTAAAATAATGGTTCATTGTAAAAAGGATCCGGGAATCTGAGTGATTCTCGGATTTTCTTCTATACTGTTTATCACTGTAGAAGGAAGGCTATTACATAACATTAGAAGCATATGCATTTGAAAGCTAGAGGAGGATTATAAATGGAAAATAATGATATATTGATCCGATTGAGATATGCATTAGATATTAAAAACAAAGAAATGGTTGAAATCTTTAAACTTGGTGGCGTAGAAATTTCCAAGGAAGACGTTTTGAAGCTGTTAACTAAATCCAAGGATAGCTTTGAAAGTGACTATGATGAGAGTCCTGAGGAAGAGGATAACCAATTAAAATGTAACAATAAAATGTTAGAATCCTTTTTAAATGGTCTTATTACTTTTAAAAGAGGACCACAGGAGCAAAAACAAGGACAACAAGTAGCCCCACCATCCCCATCTGGAAATAGTGAAAGTGTCAATAACATGCTTATGAAGAAAGTGAAAATAGCATTGGCATTAACTAGTGAGGATATGATTGATATTCTCGAAGAGTCAAGAGTAGCTATTACGAAAAGTGAGTTAAGTGCCATCCTACGAAAAGAAGGTCACCGCAACTATAAAGAATGTGGCGACAAATTTGCTAGAAATTTCTTAAAAGGGTTGGCCATCAAATATAGAGGTTTATAAATCCTCGGTGACTGTCCTCTGAGTCCTCTATCATTTAAAATATATTGAAAAGGCAAGAATGCTGCTGTTAAACCAACATTCTTGCCTTTTTATATGTTCTATTTTCAGACCATTTTTAAGAGCTTACCAGCATAAATATTATCTTTTTAGAAACAGTTTACTGAAAATATTTTTTAATAATATATTTTTAATTTAGCAAAGACATACCCCTTATGAAAGCCAATCTAAATCTTAATTAAAATTAGAATAAAGATTCATTATATATGCATAAAAATTCATGAATTATTTTATTATTCTGTTATAATACATTATACAAAAATCCACTTAAATATATAGATAATTGTTATATATCAATTATCTAATGTTAAATAATTGTATATTAACCAATTGTATATTTTCAATTTTAAAAAGAAACTTTTTTTTCTAATTGTGAATAAAAAATGAATTTATTTCTTGCTTTCTTTTTTTTTCTGGTGCATGATGTGATTATTGCAAGGCGTCAGACGTCTGAGCATTAAGTGATAAAAATATTATTTTTGGGGGCAATAAATATGATTTATGCAAATCCTAATACTGCTGGTGCAGTAGTTGACTTTAAAGATCATTACGATAATTTTATCGGCGGACAATGGGTAGCTCCAGTTAACGGAGAATACTTCGATGTAGTCTCACCACTTACAGGTAAAGTATTTACTAAAGCCGCTCGTTCTACAGAAGCAGATATCGAGCTTGCATTAGATGCTGCTCATGCTGCTAAAGGTGCTTGGGCTGCTACATCTGTAGCCTACCGTGCGATTATTTTAAACAAAATTGCTGACCGCATGGAAGAAAACTTAGAAAAAATTGCTGTTGCGGAAACATGGGATAATGGGAAAGCTGTTCGTGAAACATTAAATGCTGATATTCCATTGGCAATAGATCATTTCCGTTACTTTGCAGGGGCTATCCGTGCTCAAGAAGGCGGTATTAGTCAAATTGATAACGATACAGTAGCTTATCATTTCCATGAGCCAATCGGGGTTGTAGGACAAATTATTCCTTGGAACTTCCCTCTACTAATGGCTGTTTGGAAAATCGCTCCAGCCTTAGCTGCTGGTAATACAATTGTTATGAAACCAGCTGAACAAACACCTGCTTCATTAATGGTGTTATTAGAGCTTATCCAAGATATCCTACCAACTGGTGTTTTAAACGTTGTAAACGGTTTCGGTGCAGAAGTTGGGAAACCACTTGCTACAAACCCACGTATCCAAAAAGTAGCGTTCACTGGTTCAACTGGTGTTGGTCGCTTAATCATGCAATATGCAACTGAAAACATTATTCCTGTAACATTAGAGCTTGGTGGTAAGTCACCTAACGTATTCTTCGAAGACGTTATGGATGCAGATGATGAGTTCTTAGACAAAGCAATCGAAGGCTTGGTATTATTCGCTCTTAACTCTGGTGAAATTTGTACTTGTCCATCTCGTGCACTTGTTCAAGAATCAATTTATGAAAAATTCATGGAACGTGCATTAGAACGCATTAAAGCTATTAAAATTGGTAACCCATTAGATACAGAAACTATGATGGGCGCTCAAGCTTCCAACCAACAATTACAAAAAATTCTTTCTTACATCGAAATTGGTAAAGAAGAAGGCGCAGAATTGTTAATCGGCGGAACTCAAAATAAACTTGAAGGTGACCACGAAGGCGGTTACTATGTTGCTCCAACAGTATTCAAAGGGAACAATAAAATGCGTATCTTCCAAGAAGAAATCTTTGGACCAGTACTTTCTGTTACTACATTCAAAGACTTTGACGAAGCAATGGAAATTGCGAATGATTCTGAGTTCGGATTAGGTGCTGGAGTTTGGTCTCGTAACATTGACACGGCTTACCGTGCTGGTCGTGCAATCCAAGCTGGTCGTGTTTGGACAAACACTTACCACCAATACCCTGCTCATGCAGCATTCGGAGGATTCAAGCAATCTGGTATCGGTCGTGAAAACCACTTAATGATGCTTGAACACTATCAACAAACTAAATGTATGCTAGTTAGCTACAACAAATCAGCAATGGGCTTCTTCTAAAAAGTTAGAAAAGAGATGAAAGAATGGTAGAACGCATCGTAGCAACAGAAAAAGCTCTTACGCTAATCAATGAGCTTGAGACAAAGCATGGGGCAATTATGTTCGTACAGTCTTCTGGCTGCTGCGATGGTTCTGCTCCAATGTGCTACAGGCAGGGAGACTTCTATATCGGAAGTCGTGACCTCCTAATTGGTACAGTTGGAAATGCGCCCTACTATATGCACCAGTCTCACTACACTTATTGGCAACATACACAGCTAATATTAGATGTCGTCGAGGGTATGGGGGCCGCCTTTTCTCTCGAAAGCACAGAAGGTATTGCATTTCATATTCATTCTCGTGTATTTTCAGATGAGGAAAGAGCGGAATTACCTACTCTTTAACTTGATATGGATAAAAAGAATAATCTTTTTATCCATATTTTTTTATACCTATTTACACAAATAGTGTAATTAGACTTTCCTCTTTGAAATTTTTATTATAAAATTATTAGATTGTAATATTTCTGTTTGAAAATAGAGAGTTGGTTTTTACACAAAACCAACTCTATTTATTTACTCAACAAAATTCATCTTACAAAATGAGCATTTGTGAGATGTTTAGATAAGAGAAATTAAACCAATCTATATAAAATAGGTATTACATAACTAGCGTTACGGATTTTTAGGAGGAATTAATAATGAGTTTGTTTGAAAGTATGTTACAGGATGTGAATAATGCTTTATATTCTTACATATTAATCATACTCTTAGTAGGAGTAGGAATATTTTTCACAGTAAAGACAAAGTTTATTCAAATTAGATTAATACCAGAAATGTTCCGTGTTGTTACAGAAAAAGCTACTGTTGATAGTTCTGGAAAAAAAGGCGTCTCTTCCTTTCAGGCTTTTACAATATCTGCGGCCTCTCGCATTGGTACCGGCAACATAGCTGGTGTTGCAACCGCTATTGCGCTCGGAGGACCTGGAGCAATATTTTGGATGTGGATGATTGCTATTATTGGTGGTGCTTCTTCTTTAATAGAAAGTACTCTGGCACAGGTGTACAAAGTTAAAGATGGTAACATGTACCG
Source organism: Psychrobacillus sp. FSL K6-2843 (assembly GCF_038626375.1). NCBI lineage: Bacteria > Bacillati > Bacillota > Bacilli > Caryophanales > Bacillaceae > Psychrobacillus > Psychrobacillus sp. FSL K6-2843. The sequence goes on from NZ_CP152021.1 coordinate 3,242,827, forward strand.
TGGTGGACCAGCGTACTATATGGAAAAAGGATTAAATAAGCGTTGGATGGGTATTCTTTTTGCAGTTGTGATTACTCTTACATATGGATTTGTTTTTAATGCAGTGCAAGCCAACACTATCACTATTGCTTTTGAAGAGAGCTTTGGATCTAGTCGAGTAGTAGTTGGTATCATTTTATCAATATTTACTGCAGTCATAGTTTTCGGTGGTCTTAAGCGAATAGTAAGTGTTACGCAAATTCTAGTACCAGTGATGGCATTAGCATATATTGCTGTTGCTCTACTTGTAGTTTTTTTGAACATTAGTGAATTACCAAATGTATTCATTCTTATATTCAAATCAGCATTTGGTTTTGAAGAAGCATTTGCAGGGATGGTCGGAGCTGCCATCATGAATGGGATTAAAAGAGGATTATTCTCAAATGAAGCAGGGATGGGTTCTGCCCCAAACGCAGCGGCGACTGCTTCCGTTTCTCATCCTGTGAAACAAGGTCTCATTCAAACACTTGGTGTTTTTATTGATACAATAATTGTTTGTACATCAACAGCTGCCATTGTTTTACTTAGCGATGCATACCTTCAATCTGAAGCAGCTTCGGTTAATTTAACACAGGTTTCTTTAGTTGATAGCTTAGGTAGCTGGGCAAGTACATTTTTAGCCATCGCGATATTTATGTTTGCTTATAGCTCAGTAATAGGTAACTACTATTACGGCGAAACAAACATCGGCTTTATCAAGGAATCCAAGACTATGCTACTTATTTTCCGTGTACTTGTAGTCGGTTTTGTTATGTTTGGTTCTGTGGCAAAAGTTCAACTTGTATGGGATTTAGCTGACCTCTTTATGGCTTTAATGGCTATCATTAACCTAGTTGCTATCCTTATGCTATGGAAAATTGCCAAACGTGTTATAAATGATTATGTGTTACAACGAAAAAAAGGATTGGATCCTGTATTCTACAAGGAAAATGTACCTGACATAGGAGAAGTAGAATGCTGGGGTGATGAAGACAAAGATCGTTAACATTATAAATGGTTGGTAGTGGAATATCACTACCAACCATTTTTTATTGCTATTTAGTATTTTCTATAATACAATAAAAACAGAATATACGTTCGTATTAAAAGGGGATGACCTTAAACATGGAGAATAGATGTAATTGGGTAGTTGGCAAGGAACCTTTATACAAAGAATATCATGACCGAGAATGGGGTGTCCCCGTTTATGATGATAGACACCTATTTGAGATGCTATGTCTCGAAGGCGCTCAAGCAGGACTTAGCTGGTGGACAATATTACAAAAACGTGAAAACTATCGCCAAGCATTTGATAACTTTGAGGCCAACAAAATTATTAATTACAATGAAGAAAAGATCCAATCTCTTCGTGAGAACAGCGGAATTGTTCGAAACCGCCTTAAAATTCTTAGTGTGATAACTAACGCCCACGCTTTCCTAAAAATTCAAAAGGAACATGGATCTTTTTCTAATTATATTTGGAGTTTTGTTGATGGCTCTCCTATTATTAATCATTGGAATTCGGTTAATGATGTACCTACTTCCAATGAAATAAGTGATTCAATGAGTAAACGTTTAAAAAAAGATGGCTTTGTTTTTGTTGGAAGCACTATTTGCTATTCATATATGCAGGCTGTTGGAATGATCAACGACCACACGATGGACTGTTATCTTCATCCCTCCAACTTAAAAAAGCGTTAAAATACACTGAATTTGCCCTTTAGTTCTAAATTCCCTTGTTTTAATGTAGGTTTGGACAGACTTATTCTATATCATTGCCGAATAATTTTAGACTGTTGAGTCCACTGACTTCACGTCTTTTTAATAATCTTATAGATATGCCTGTCCGTAGACTTCCTACAAGGCTGAAGGATTATCGTTCCCCGCAAAACACGATGTCTAAAGCTAAGATCAAGAGGCTCTCCTATAATCAAAGGGATTAACACTATCGTTTAGATTGCTCTTTTATGCATTATAGAATTCATTTGTGAGTCTCTCCATATATTCCTCTTCACTTTCTCCTTCTCCCTGTTTGTATTTTTCCATTAAAATTGGTGTTAGCTTAGACCAAAGTACATCCATTATATAGATATCTCGATCAAAGATATTATCTAATTCTTCTAAAGTAACTCCAATACTTTTAGCATATTGCTCCTTTTCTTCTGGAACAATGCCCTTTACATTCTCTTCTATATAGCTAGCAACCTCTGAAGGTTTAACCTCGATATTATATTTCTTTTTAGCCATTTCTATCGCCAACAAATTTTCCTTCACATAATATTGGGAGTATACTTTTAACTCCTCTTTATCATATTCTTTATTTCCTATAACGCTTTCTACCTTTAAGCGGAACTCCATTTTGTCTTCATTGAAGTAAGTTAAGATGCTCTCCTCTGTACCCTTTTCAATTTCTTCTTGAACTGAAAAGCTAGGGATTTCCTCCAATACCTGTTCAATTGCTTGATCTAACTTTGCATAATCTAATTCCACAATATTTTCTTCACCTTCGTGGCTATGTCCCTCATGGTCATCATGGTCCTCCTCAGCTATACCTGTACCATTAGAAAGTTCCTCATCCTTACCACAGGCTGTAAGTATACTCAAAATTATCAATCCCAACAAAAATATATTTATTTTCTTCATGTCATCTCTCCTTCAATAAATATTGACGTCCCTTATGTTTTCCTAATAGATGTTGTGGTAAAGAATTTAAAAAACAACTTTAGGAGGGTGTCAATTGTTTGATTTAAACTGGTTGGAAATCTGGCGAATAATCCTATTAGGTGTCATGGCTTATATCGTCTTAATCATCATGTTGAGACTTGCTAGAAAACGCTCCTTAGCACAGTTAAATGCCTTTGACTTAGTAATCACAGTATCTATTGGTTCAGTATTTGCTACTTTTATGCTTGATAATAAGGTCTCTATTTTCGATGGATTGCAGCTGTATTTGTGTTAATTGCTCTCCAATGGCTATTTTCGTTTAGCAGTAAAAAATCAGATACTTTTGATGATATTGTAACTGCAGATGCAGCATTGCTTTATTACAATGGAAGCTATTTTTATAAAACAATGAAAAAAGAAAGAATAGGTGAAGATGAAGTTATCCAATCGGTTCGAATGGATGGTAATTTATCTATGGATGAAGTTCAAGTCGTTATTTTAGAATCCAATGGTGAGCTTTCTATCATCCCAAAATCTAACCATTCCAAGGAAGATACAATAATTAACATAAAAAATCGATCATGACGCGCAAGACAAGATAGTTAATTTAATGCACTATGCTATTTTTTGAATTTGAAGTTTTTTTTACTTCCTCCAGGGTAATAATTAATATAGAAAACATTTTAAAGGAGGAGATAGCTTGAAGGCAGTAACTTATCAAGGCGCAAAAGATATACAAGTTAAAGAAGTTCCTGATGCCAAAATTGAAAAAAGCGACGATATTGTTGTACGTATTACTACTACTGCTATTTGTGGGTCAGACCTACATATTTACAGAGGCGGTATGCCAACACGTAAGGATTTTGTAATCGGGCACGAACCCATGGGAATAGTGGAAGAAGTAGGTCCATCAGTAACAAAAGTAAAAAAGGGTGACCGGGTTGTAATTCCTTTTAACGTTTCATGTGGAGAATGCTTTTATTGTCAAAATGAAATGGAAAGTCAGTGTGATAATTCCAACGATAATCCGCTAATCGACTCTGGAGCATACTTAGGCTACACAGAGCGATATGGCAACTTCCCTGGTGGTCAAGCCGAGTATTTACGAGTGCCTTATGGAAATTATATGCCTTTCAAAATACCAGAATCCTGTGAATTGGAGGATGAGTCATTGCTGTTCCTTTCAGACGTACTTCCTACAGCTTACTGGAGTATCGAGCACTCAGGTATGAAACAAGGAGATACTGTTGCTGTACTTGGCTCTGGACCTATCGGACTCATGGTACAGCAATTTGCTTGGATGAAAGGCGCAAAACGTGTTATAGCGGTCGATCATTTAACATATCGTTTAAATCATGCTGTTAAAATGAACAAAGTTGAAGCGTACAACTTCGAAGAATACGATGACATGGGTAAATACATTAGAGAAATTACAAACGGCGGTGTAGACGTGGTTATCGATTGTGTTGGTATGGATGGCAAAATGTCTACAATGGAAAAAGTCGGACAAAAGCTTAAATTGCAGGGTGGTACTTTAAGCGCCATTGATATTGGAATAGAAGCGGTAAGAAAGTTCGGTACGATCCAATTAACCGGTGTTTATGGTTCCAATTACAATATGTTCCCTCTCGGTAATATTTTTGAGCGAAATGTAACTATAAAAACCGGACAAGCACCTGTTGTACACTATATGCCTAAACTATATGAAATGATTACTAATGGAGATATTGATCCTACTCAAATTATTACGCATAGAGTCCCGTTAGAGCAGGCTAGTGAAGCCTATAAAATATTTCATGATCATGAAGAGGAAAGTATTAAATTTGTCTTAAAACCATAAAACAAAAAAAACGTAAGCTAGAAGCTTACGTTTTTTTATAACTCATCTGCTATTCCTAATAAAGCAATGCCCACGATTACTACGATTATTACACCGTATTGCTTCTTCGTTAGCTTCTCTTTTAAAAAGACTCTAGATAGTAACACAGAAAAAATACTATAGGAAGCAATGATTGGAGCCGCAATGATTGCATTTGAAGACATGGCAAATACATAAAAGAACTGACCTATTGTTTCTAAAATAGCTGCACTTGTCTTGTCTCTTTCTTTGAATATATTAAACTTGACTTTTTTTATAGCCTTCAGATAAACAAAAGCCACTACCGCACAAATAAAAAATGTAAACTCATACGCTAGTATAGCTGCGTCCTCCCCGATTAAACTAAGCTCATCTAAATATACTGCATCAGCAAACGTTCCAAGCCCGTCAATTAATGCGTACAAAATTGGAAATATAATAGCCATAAATCCAATAGTATATTTAGTATCTATAGTTTTAGGTTTTGCTTGCAGCACTTGTTTTTCCAGTTGTTTTTCAAAAACAGCTAGTCCGATTACCCCTAATGTAATAATAATAATAGATATTATTTCTAAAGCACTTAGCGAGTGGGTAAAAAAGATAAATAAGAGTATCGTTGTAATAGCGCCAGAGGAGTTTTGAACCGGCGATGCTATTGAGAGTTCTAAGTATCTCAACCCAATATATCCTATAGCCATTGATAGTATGTAAAGTGCAGAAACAGGTAGATACAACACCATATCCATCGGATCAAATTGAATGCCCTTAAGGAACATGTACAATGTTCCATGAATTCCCATGACCAAACCTACCATTACAACTATTTTTAAATGGCTAAATTTATCCTTGGGATCTGTACCCTTTTTATAAAATAAGTCTGCTCCTCCCCATGCTAAGGCAGTCAAAAGAGCAAATATAAACCACATAAGTCTTCCCCTTTTCTCTTTCAATTCTTGAGATATCAAATGTAAATGAAGCTATACAATTATATTAAATGAACTTGTAATGTCAATACTCTAGGAATAAGTTGGAATACTAAATAAATTTGGCTACCATTGCTCAAGTGAGTGATGGTAGCCAAATATTGTTTCACATTTTATCGGTCACAAAGTGGATAGGATTCTTAGATTTTGTAAAAAATATAAGCATAGCAAGAACACCGAGAAGTATAGCGATGAGAATTAGAAAGCTAACTCCCTCAAACAATTGAATAAACAATCCTCCAAAGAAGGGGCCTGAAAGGCTTCCTAGACTGAAAAAAATACCACAGATTAAATTTCCAGTAGGCAATAGCTCTTTTGGGGTTAAATCAGTCATATAAGCTATGCCGAGAGAAAAGGTAGATCCTACAAAGGTTCCCGCTATAAAGAAGAAAGCACCTACAACTATTGCAGAGGTTTCAAAAAAGCTAGCTGCTCCAAATGTACAAGCACCTAATCCAAGCATACTATACAAAACTTGCCTTCTGCCCAAGCGATCACTCAACATGCCAAGGGGTAATTGAGAAGCTACTCCCCCAATGGAAAATGCGGCTAAAATATATGATAAATGACTAATTTCAATCGAGTTCCGTAGAGCATATACCGGATAAATAGCATTCAGGGAAGATTCCAAAAAGCCATAACTAAATGGCGGAATAAAAGCAATCCATGCTACTGCAAAAGTTGCTCCAAATCGTTTCCATGTCCCGTTTACAGTTGAAGAAGAAATTGTTTCTGGCTTTTCATTTTTCAAGAAAAATACTAGAACCCAGGCACATAAACATAAAAGACCTGAGACGATAAACGGAAGACCCTCAAAAATTTCTACCAGTTGGACAAACAAAGGTCCAACTGCAAAGCCTAGCCCAAAAGAAAGTCCGTAAATGGCTATATTTCTTCCCAAGCGATGCTGAGGAGAAAAACTAGTAATCCACGTTTGAGTAGAAAAATGGAGTGCGTGATCACCAATTCCTATTAACAAACGAAGCACAAACCAAAAGGCTACGCTTTTCCATAAAGGAAAAAGAAGAAGTGAAACTATAACTATAAGCCCACCTATAACAATCATCGGCTTGTATCCATATTTGCGTAGTGGTGGCTCGATGAACGGCGAGATTAACAAAGTACCTATGTATAAACCTGTCGCACTCAATCCATTTAATGTTGCACTTACCCCATCCTGTTCAAAAATGACCGAGATTAAAGGCAAGAGCATCCCCTGGGAAAACCCTGAAATGGAAACTATAATAACTAATATTTTAAACCGTCTGCTCTCTAAAGCTGTAAATTGTTGCATTGGATAACCTCTTCATCTTTTTAATATAATCCAGGTTATCATAACAAAATTTTCATGCTATTTAAACAACAAAAGGCTCAGTCAATATCACTTAAGATTGACCGAGCCTTTATATATTACTAAAATCCTTGTGAGTATTCATAACTGCATTTGCGGCTATTTTGCCGGTGAAATGTCTGAACCGCCTCCTTCTAATGATTGATTGGTTTCGACTATTCACTACGGCCTCCTTTCGTATAACTTATTCATACCTTATCACATAAACAGAATAGTGTAAATATTTTGAATGCATTAATTAATAAAATAACTCTTTTTACCTATCTTTTATGCCGCTGATGTTATATTCTTATCTTATAAAGTGAGGTGTTATTCTGTGGGCAATCAAATATCAAATTCAGAACAACAAGTATCTTATTTAAAAGACCGACTTCAAATGTTTCTAGAAGTACTTGATTCTATTGAACCTGAGACGACTGATTTAGAAGATATAGACAGACTTATTCAAATGATGGATGATTTAGAACTAAAAATGGAACAATTTAAAAACTCTAAAGAGTAGTATTTTTAGCTAAAGGTATCGGAAAATTAATTTCCGATACCTTTTGTTTTTGGAGTAATTATTATTGTTTCTAGAATTCTATTTTCCTTTCAATGAAACAAGGTTCATGAAATATAAACGTCATCATTGCATAAAAGAGCAGTCGCTAAGCTGCTCTTTTTTTCATTCCATTAAAATAGTATACTTGTAATGTTTGTTACTACATACATAAAAGGGGCGCTACCAAATGCAATTGGGACAACTAGAGAGAAGTATTTATGATTTGATTACCGAAACTTCTACCAACTTACCTAAAGATGTGAGAAGAGCGATTCAAAAAGCAAAAGCTGCTGAAAATGAAGGTACTCGTGCTGCAATGAGCTTAGATACAATTACAAATAATATTCAAATGGCAGATGAAAATATTTCACCTATCTGTCAGGATACAGGACTACCAACTTTCAAGATTAAAACTCCTGTTGGTGTAAATCAAATAGAAATTAAGGAAGCTATTAAACGAGCTATCATTACTGCTACTAAAGATGCTAAACTACGTCCAAACTCCGTTGACTCTTTAACCGGAAAAAATAGTGGCGATAATTTAGGAGAAGGTGTACCTGTAGTTAAATTTGAACAATGGGAAAAAGACTATATAAAAATGAAGCTTATTCTTAAGGGTGGCGGATGTGAAAATAAAAACATCCAATATAGCCTTCCAACAGAATTAGAAGGTCTTGGACGTGCAGGAAGAGACTTAGATGGCATCCGTAAATGCATTCTTCATTCTGTGTATCAGGCCCAAGGTCAAGGCTGCTCAGCCGGCTTTATAGGAGTAGGAATAGGTGGCGACCGCTCTTCTGGATATGATTTGGCGAAGGAGCAATTATTCCGTTCTGTAGATGATATTAATCAAAATGAAGATTTAGCCATACTAGAAGCTTATATCGTGGAAAAAGCAAATACATTAGGAATTGGTACGATGGGCTTTGGAGGCGAGGCAACTCTGCTTGGTTGTAAAATTGGTGTCATGCACCGTATCCCTGCGAGTTTCTATGTATCGGTAGCATACAATTGCTGGGCATATCGCCGTATGGCCATTAATATAGATCCTTCCACAGGAGAAATTATAGAATGGCATTACCAAGATGGTGAGAAAATTGAATTTAAAGACGAAACTCAAAAAGAAGCACCTAAAAAAGTTATAGAGCTTTCTGCCCCTATCACCGAAGAGCAAATTCGTTCCCTTCAAGTAGGAGATGTCGTTTCAATTACTGGACGTATGTTCACTGGTCGCGATGCTATTCATCACCACCTTATGAGCCACGACGCACCAGTAGATCTTGATGGCCATATTATTTATCATTGCGGTCCGGTAATGCAAAAGGACGATAATGATAAATGGCATGTTCGAGCTGCCGGACCAACTACCTCTATTCGCGAGGAGCCATATCAAGGTGATATCATGAAAAAGTTTGGTATACGTGCAGTTGTAGGTAAAGGTGGAATGGGCCCTAAAACGTTAGCTGCACTTAACGAGCATGGCGGAGTATACTTAAACGCAATTGGTGGTGCTGCACAATATTATGCTGACTGCATTAAAGAAGTAGAAGGCGTAGATTTAATGGAATTTGGAATTCCAGAAGCAATGTGGCATTTACGAGTAGAAAATTTCACGGCGGTTGTGACCATGGACTCTCATGGTAATAGTCTTCATGCAGATGTAGACAAATCATCTTTAGAAAAATTGTCATTGTATAAAGAGCCTGTATTCTCTTAATTTTAATGGTTGACAGTTAAAATTCTCTAGATTATAATTATTATAAAGTAATATTTAATTTAAATTAACTGGATTTTCCATAGTGAAAATCCAGTTTTACTCTATTTTACAGAGAATTAATAATGAAAATCACTATCAAGAGGAGGATTTATATGTCGACTATAGAAGAAAAGGATACCTTCCTATCTAAAGTAATGCCCCATATAGAATTGATTGCAGCTCTATTTTCTGGGCTTTTAATATTAATCGCCTGGTTTATAGGTAAATCAGGTTTTGAAACAGTCTCCATCGTCTTTTACGTATTAGCTTTTATAATTGGTGGATTTGCTAAGGCTAAGGAAGGAATAGAGGCAACGATAGAGGAAAAAGAATTAAATGTAGAAATGCTTATGATTTTTGCAGCAATTGGTTCATCCATTATTGGTTATTGGACTGAGGGTGCTATTCTTATTTTTATTTTTGCTGTAAGTGGCGCTTTGGAAACATATACGATGAATAAAAGCCGAAAAGAGATTTCTTCGTTAATGGAGCTCCAACCAGAAGAAGCATGGAAGCTTCAAGCTGATGGAAGCACCATACGTGTTTCCATAAAGGATTTAGCAGTCGGTGATAATTTAGTAGTAAAACCAGGAGAAAGAATTCCTGCTGATGGGATTGTGATTAATGGAATGACCTCCGTTGATGAAGCAGCTATTAGTGGTGAATCTATTCCCCTTTCTAAGCAACCAAACGACACTCTATTTGCCGGCACAGTTAACTTAAGCGGCGCCATTACAATGGAAATGACTAAGACCAACGAGGACTCTTTATTCCAAAAGATTATTGATCTTGTACAAACTGCGCAAGATGAAAAGTCTCCTGCCCAACAATTTATAGAACGTTTTGAGGGTACTTATGTAAAAGTAGTTCTAATTGCAGTAGCAGTTATGATGGTTCTCCCCCACTTTTTACTTGGATGGGATTGGAACACAACTTTTTACCGAGCGATGGTTTTATTGGTAGTTGCCTCCCCTTGTGCGCTTGTTGCATCTATCATGCCCGCAACTCTAGCAGCTATTTCAAACGGTGCAAAAAATGGAATATTGTTTAAGGGTGGAATGCATTTAGAAAATATTAGTGAAATGAAAGCAATTGCTCTAGATAAAACTGGTACACTAACTCAAGGGAAACCAGTCGTAACAGACTTCTTTGTAAGAGATGATTTAGATCGTTTATCTACTCTAACTATTCTTGCTACAATTGAATCCCAGTCCAATCATCCACTTGCACAGGCTATTTCGGCATTTGCTAAGACAGAGGGAATTACACAACTTCCAATCATCTCCATTGAAGACAGACCAGGATTCGGGCTGAAAGCTTCAATTGACGGTCAGGAAATTTTAGTTGGCAAGCCTGAATTCGTAAATAAAGCGGATGCATTTGCTTTCCAAGATGGAGTCGCTGCTGCCTTAGCTGATGAAGGAAAAACAGTAATTTTCATGCGTGATGAAAAGGGAATTGCAGCTGCTGCTGCCTTGAAAGATACGGTACGCGAAGAAGCTAAAGAGGCTATTAAGCTTTTACAATCGCTAGGAATCAAAACGGTCATGCTAACCGGCGACAATGAAAAAACAGCAAAGGTAATCGCTAAAGAGGCTGGAATAGACCAATATATTGCCGAATGTCTCCCAGAAACAAAGGTTCAGCATATGAAGGAGCTCTTAGCGGAGCATTCATTTGTCGGAATGGTTGGGGATGGAATTAACGACGCTCCTGCCCTAGCAACAGCAACAACTGGCTTTGCAATGGGCGAAGGAACTGACGTGGCGTTAGAAACTGCCGACGTCATCTTAATGAAAAATGACTTAAGCAAAATTGCCTATGCAGTAAAAATGTCTCGTAAAATGCAAAGAATCGTAAAACAAAATATCTTTTTCTCTCTTGCAGTAATCACCATTCTTATCGTTTCCAACTTCTTACAGGTTGTAGACTTACCTTTAGGAGTTATTGGACATGAGGGCAGCACCATTCTCGTTATCTTAAATGGTTTAAGAATGTTAAATCGTAAAATTTAATGTAGCATAGCATCCGTCTTGTTTAGACGGATGCTTTTTTATTGTTAAGAGAAAAAATTCGGGCGCTGTGCGAAATTGTTTGATTTGAGTGGGCGCTTTTTATTGTTTCTAATCAAACCTTTTTGTGAACAGCTCCCTCCGTTAGGGGCGCTTTCCTCTTGGTTAGGAGACACTTTGCCCCACTTTAGGGGTGCTTTCTTCTTGGTTAGGAGACACTTTGCCATACTTTAGGGGCGCTTTCTTCTTGGTTAGGAGACACTTCTCTCTACTTAGGGGCGCTTTTCTTGGTTACGAGACACTTTGCCATACTTTACGGGCGCATTTCTCCTACTTACGTGACGTTTTCATCTTTTTAGTGGCGTCCGCGCAATTTACCCGATAAAAGACCCATTTCAATCCTCTAACCCAAAAAACACCCATGGGTTGAATTCATAAATATCTTCAACCCATGGGTGTTTATTAAGCTTTTTTCATTGCTTTCTTATTATCTAGTTGTAACTTTCTCTCTTGCATTACAGAATTGATTTGGCCACCAACCAACAGAATTATTCCTGTGAAGTAGAGCCATAACATGAGGATGATAATCCCCCCAATACTTCCATAAGTCGCAGAGTAGTTAGCAAAGTTACTTACATAGAAAGAGAATACTAGAGATACGAGAATCCATCCCAAAGTAGCAAATGCTGCTCCAGGGAAAACACTTCTTAGTCCTAGCTTAATGTTTGGAACAATCCAATATAGTGCACAAAGCACAATAAACATTATGATCGGAGTAAGTGTCCATCTGATATTATTCCATAGATTCACAAAGTCCTCTTGGAAACCAAAATAAGAAAATAGGATAGTGCCAATCTGTTGACCAAAAACCGGTAGAACAAGTGCTACAGCGAAAAGCAGTATCATCAGCAAAGTAAAGACTACAGATAAAGCTCTAACGATAAAAAAGGGTCTAGTCTCTTCAATATCATAAGACCTGTTCAAGGATTTCACAATTGCATTCATCCCATTTGAAGCAGACCATATCGTACCGAGAATCCCGATAGATAATAACCCACCATTCCGGCTGACTAGTACATCCGAGACAGTACCATTAATTAACTTATAAACCTCTGCTGGTGCATAGTTTTCTATGAAGCGGAAAACCTGAGCCTCATCTAAATTGAGATAAGGCAGTAATGTAACGATAAAAATTAATAAAGGAAATAATGATAAAAGGAAAAAGTAGGCTAACTGTGCTGCCAGACCAGTAATATCCGTTCGCTGGATATGAGCGATTAAATGCTTGAAGTACCCAGACCACGATGTTAAGTCATGGTGCTCCTCTTTCTTTTTCTCCTTCTTTTTAAAATTTAAAAATTTTAGCTTTTGATACCAGCCTGGAGAGGAAGATTTCTTATTTGATTTATGAGGTTGATCCATCCTTGATACCATTTCTTCCTCTCCTTTACATTTAAGATTGTAATTTTGGTTCGTAAATACTTTTAGGTTCCTCATTTTCTGGAACTACAATTGATTTATACTCTTCTTTTGATTGTGAGAAAGTATCTTTTGTATCAGTAACAAGAGTTTTAACTTGAGGTGTAATTTCTTTAACTTCATTTACTTTTTGTGAAATATATTTTGCATCTGAAGTGAATTGATTATAAACTGATTGCCATTTAGTCACCTGTTGTTCAATAGTCTGCTTCAGCTCGTCACGGTTTTTATTGTAATATTTAATTTCGTTTCTAACTCGGCGAGATTGGTTCATTACGGAATCTCTTGTTTTTCGATCTAACATTGTAAGCGCCCCACCAAGAATAGCACCGTATAGTATCCCTTTAACGAATTTGCTTTCACTCATACGTATGACCTCCAAATTTAGCTATTTTATATTAATTTTATTATACCCTGGCTTTTACGAATCAAACTATTAATAATAATATTTTACAAAAATAAGCTTGACTATTTGAGAGAATTTTACGAATATTGTTAAAAGGATAAAAATTAATGTGAAAGGAATTGAATGCAAATAAATTTAGTTTATTAAAATTTTGTTATTTCCTCATTTTTTGAGATGCTAGCAAAAACTTTAATAACAAAACGAATTAAGGAGGATATTAATTGGATAAGTTACTAGAAATATTAAAAAGTGTCTCAGATGTACTATGGGGAATCCCTCTACTCATCCTAATAGTAGGGACAGGAATTTTTTTAACCATCCGAGTCGGTTTCCTACAAATTAGAATGCTGCCAGTAGCTTTAAGGCTTACTTTTTCTAGAAAGCATGATAAGACAGCGGAAGGAGATATATCACAATTCCAGGCGCTAACTACTGCACTTGCTGCTACCGTAGGGACAGGTAATATTGTCGGTGTTGCTACTGCAGTTTTACTAGGAGGTCCTGGTGCAGTTTTCTGGATGTGGTTCTCCGCTTTCTTTGGGATGGCAACCAAATATAGTGAAGCAATACTAGCAGTTAAATATCGTGTAAAGGATGCTAAAGGTCAAATGGCCGGCGGACCTATGTATTACATAGAACATGGCTTAAAACAAAAGTGGTTAGCAGTGCTGTTTGCTATTTTTGGTGCATTAGCTGCATTCGGAATAGGAAACGGCACACAAGCTAATTCAGTTTCGAGCGCAGTTGAATCTACCTTTGGAATTGAAACGTGGGTTACTGGCATAATTCTCACTATTTTTACTGCTCTCGTTATTCTTGGAGGTATTAAATCTATTGGAAATGTAACTGCAGTATTTGTACCGGTAATGGCTTTGTTTTACATACTCGCTGGTCTTGTAATAATGGTTACCAATATTACAGCAGTCCCTGAAGCTTTTGCTATTATTTTTAAATCTGCGTTTACAGGAGAAGCAGCAGTTGGCGGAGCTGTTGGTGCAGCTATCCGTTATGGTATTGCACGCGGCGTATTCTCTAATGAGGCAGGACTTGGTTCCGCTCCAATAGCTGCCGCGGCTGCAAAAACTGATTTACCTGGTCGACAGGCTCTCGTTTCTATGACTCAAGTATTTCTAGATACATTTATAATCTGTTCAATCACAGGAGTTACGATTGTAATGTCTGGGATGTATAAAGATCCTAATATAACTGGTGGAGATCTTACTTCAGCAGCCTTTGGTCACTTCCTTGGGGATTGGGGGCCAATAGTAATTGCTGTAGGTCTAATTTTCTTTGCATCTTCTACAATTTTCGGATGGGCCTATTACGGAGAAAAATGCTTCCAGTACTTATTTAAGAATCCGTCGTTGTTAATCATTTATCGTATTGCATTTGTTGCCATGGTGTTCATCGGATCCGTTGTTTCTTTAGATTTGATATGGACCTTTTCGGATATTACCAATGCTTTAATGGCTATTCCTAACTTAATAGGATTACTTGGCCTATCCGGAGTTATAGTTTATGAAACGAAACGTATAAAAAACAAGCTAAAAGAAGAAAAACTAGCTAGCAAGTCTTAATTAGTATTTGACATTCCATCCGTAGCGTGAAATGATATTTCTAATGTATGAAAGGCAGGTACAAAAGAATGGATCTAACTCAACCTTCCGTTGAAAATATCAGCTATATGCTTGAAACAATCAAGGAAAAATTACGTATGGTAAATGTAGATGCGATGAAATCAGAGGATTTTAAAGCTACAGCCTATGAAGATCTCGTATATTTATATGAAATGGTCAACAAAAGAGATTCTTTTAGTCCAAGTGAAATGCAAGCAATTGTTGCAGAGCTTGGTAGTTTAAGAAAGTAAGCTGAGCATAAGTCTTTTTCGCAAGTCTAAATCGACTGTATCACAGGAAAAACAAACTATTAGAGAGGTAACCCGGTCTATTCCAAGGTTACCTCTCTTTTTCTTTTCTATAACCATTCCAATTACCTAAACCAAAATTGGAGCGACAATCGGCGACTCCTGTGGGATGATTGAGGCAGATAAGTCATCACATACAACGCGCAAGCATCGGGATGGCTTCTCGCTCACCCCACGGAAAGCGCTCGCCGAAAGTGGAAATCTGCCATCTATTCATGCTTTTCACGTAAATGTAACAAAAAAATCCTTCCCTAAGATTAGGAAAGGATTTTATTACTTAAGATAATTTATTCAATTCAACTGCAATTTTTGCCCCAACTTTTGCATTGTTGTATACAAGCTCGATATTAGATTCTAACGATTTACCTTCAGTTAGCTCTTTTACTTTTCCAAGTAGGAATGGTGTAACGTCTTTACCTTTAATACCATTCGCTTCTGCTTCCTGTAATGCCGATTGAATTACTCCATTCATATATTCCTCATCCAATGAGTACTCTGCTGGAATTGGATTTGCGATAATAGCTCCTCCTTGAAGACCAAGCTCCCACTTCACGCTTAACATCTCAGCAACATCTTTTTCCTCATCCATACGGAAGTTAGATTTAAAAGGACTAGTAGCTGTATAGAATGCTGGGAATGCTTCTGTTTGGAAACCTACAACTGGCACACCTTTTGTTTCTAAATATTCTAATGTTAATCCAATATCTAGAATAGATTTAGCCCCCGCACAAACTACCGCAACATTTGTAGAAGCAAGCTCTTCAAGGTCTGCAGAAATATCCATTGTAGTTTCTGCTCCTCTATGAACACCACCGATACCTCCAGTTACAAACATTTGGATTCCTGCAAGATCTGCACAAATCATTGTTGTCGCAACAGTAGTAGCACCAATTTCTTTTGAAGCCACTACGTAAGGTAAATCTCTTCTAGAAGTTTTTCTAGCATTACTACTAGTTGCAAGAGTTTCTAATTCTTCATTTGAAAGTCCAATTTTAATTTTCCCGTCCATTATTGCTATTGTTGCTGGAACTGCTCCATTGTCACGGATGATTTGCTCCACTTTTCTTGCCATCTCTATATTCTGAGGATAAGGCATTCCATGGGAAATGATTGTTGACTCTAGTGCTACTATTGCTTTTCCTTCTGCCATTCCTTGTTCTACTTCTTGTGAGTATGTTAAATATTTTTTCATTGTGTATATTCCTCCAGTTCATTAGTTAGCTTCATTTTAGATAGCTCAGTTCTTACTGTTTCTGCAGATTGTAGTGTTTTTGTTGCGTTTATCATTCCTGTTAACACTGCCTGTTGTACCTCTGCTCCCTCTAGCCACGCATGAAGAGTCCCAGAGACAAATGCATCACCTGCTCCAGTCACGTCAACAACCTGCTCAGTATGTATAGCAGGCATAAACATAGTTTCCTTCTCTTCTCCAGCAAACACGACACCCTTGCTGCCATTAGTAATTATCACGTGACGTATACCTTTTTGAACGAATGCTTCAGCAGTGTTTTTCCATGAATCCTCATCGATAATTTGTTTTTGAAAATAAGTTTCGGCTTCATCTTTGTTAGTTATGAGCCATTCTATACCTTCTAATGATTCTGGCATCCTATTCATCTTTGGAGATGATACTGGAATAATAGCAAGTGGTATTTTGTTTCCAACTGCCAAGGCTTGAATGTATTCCATGACATCCTTAGGACAGTTCATGTCTATTATAATAAGCTGTGCATTGGTCAGATAAGCCTCTTGTTTTTTCATGTATTCTACTGTCAACTGATCATAAATATCCATATTAGCTAAAGCAAATAACATTTCTCCTCCTCTGTCTAAAACAGCTGAGTAAGTTCCCGTGGAGTAGTTTGCAAGTTTTTCCACAGAAAATAAATTCATCCAATGACTAGAAGCCTTTTCAATCGAGGCATATTCCATATCATTGCCGACAACTGTAAGCAAGCGAACGGTATTTCCAAGCCTGCCTAAGTTTTCGGCGATATTTCTGGCTACACCCCCTATGCTTTGGAGGCTTGTGGTTGGGTTGGAAGTTCCCATTTGTAATTTATCTTTTACAATATACTTCCTATCAACATTTGCTCCACCTATACAAATAATTTCTTTATTCTCGGGCAATATATATGCACGTCCAATTATTTTCCCGCTTTTTATAAGCTGAGAAATGATGTTAGCTACAGCTGGCCTAGACATCTTTAGCTCATCTGCCATTTCCTGCTGCGAAGCATATGGATTTTTACGGAGATATGTTAAAACTTTAATTTCCTTTGATTCCAAACCTTTACCTCCTCTCTCTTGAACTTTTGTTTTAATTATAAACTTTTGTTTAAGAAAGTCAAACAAAAACTGACAACTATTTTAAATAATTGTCAGTTTCATCTTTACTGTGGCTGATCGTTTAAGCTACCATCCTCTAATACACGTGGTTGTATCAGTACTTCAACACGTCGGTTTTTTGCTCGTCCTTCCCCCGTGTCATTTGACGCAACTGGCCTAAACTCTCCATACCCCTTCGCACTAAAATATAGCGGATCGATTGTTTGATTGTTCACTAATATCTTCAAAAAGTTAACCGAACGCATAACACTTAGCTCCCAGTTAGAGGCATAAATGTTACTAGATATCGGAATATTGTCTGTATGTCCTGTAATGACCACATTTCGAGGTGGATCAAATACTAACAAATCAGAAATATCTTCTGCAATTTGTCTATATTCCTGCTTTACTTCTGCCTCTCCCATATCAAATAAAATACTATCTCTAATAGTCACTAACAATCCTTCATCTGTTAATTCAGTTGCGAATTGTTTTTCGAGTGCATTCACTGCAATATACTCATCTACACTATCTTGAATCTCAGACAATGCTTGCTGGTCTTCAATATAAGCCATGCTTTGATTGGAGTCACCACTATTGTTATTTCTAGGAACATCCATAGGAGATGGCTGTTCCATTAGACCCGTGCCTCCATCAAATACCTGATTAAAAACTGCAGACATTTGGTTTAGCTTTTCTTGGTCTACGGTACTAGAAGCAAATAACACGATGAACAATGCCAATAGCAGGGTTAAAATATCTGCATAAGGAAGAAGCCAAGATTCACTCATTTCCTCTTCATGTTGATGTTTTTTATGCTTCTTTGCCAAGGCCAGCCTCCCCGCTTTCATTTAAAACTTTTTTACGTTCAGACATAGATAGATAAGAAGCCAGCTTTTGTTCTATCACGCGAGGTGCATCTCCTTCTAAAACGGAAAGAATTCCCTCTAGCATCATTGTTTTTTGTCTAATTTCTTGTTTTGATTTTCTTTTTAGTTTATTTGCAAACGGATGCCAAAGGACATAACCAGTAAAAATCCCTAGCAATGTAGCGATAAACGCTGCAGAAATAGCATGTCCAAGCTTTTCAACATCGTTCATATCTCCCAAGGCAGCTACCAAACCTACTACAGCACCAAGTACTCCAAGGGTTGGTGCATATGTACCTGCTTGAGTGAAAATTTGTGCCCCTGTTGAATGCCTTTCTTCTAATGCGCTAATCTCTTCTGTTAAGACATCTCTAATATAGTCAGCATTTTGACCGTCAATCGCCAAAGTTAAGCCGTTTTTTAGAAATGGATCCTCTACTTCTGTTGTTTTACTTTCTAACGCAAGTAACCCTTCTCTACGAGCCAAATCAGCCCAATTGGAGAACAATTTAATAACCTCACTATCAGGCACTAATTTTTTTTCTTTAAAAATTACACCAAAAAGCTTAGGAATTCTTTTTAACTCATCCATAGGAAATCCTATGACAATTGTTGCTATGGTTCCAACGATAATAATAAGAATAGCCGCTGGATTCAATAGTGCAGCTAACCCTACTCCCTTAAGAACCATTCCTACTCCTAAAGCTACTATTCCTAAGATGAGACCAATTACTGTAGACTTATCCAATTCATTAACCCCCACATTCTATTTCTGTACTTTATTTCGGTTAATTTATCAGTATTTTAATAAAAAGATTCTAACTATAAATTTTATTTAATTTATGTGGACATTTTTTGTCATAATTATCTGTGAAGGATTGATAAAGCACCCTAAAGACTGATACTATATTCTTAAGTAAAGAAAGGAAGTATGAATATGTCAACCTTTGAAAATAAGTTAGAAAAGTATGCTGCTTTAGCTGTTGAAGTAGGAGTTAATATTCAAAAGGGGCAAGATTTATATATTGCTGCATCTACAGAAAGTGTGGATTTCGTTCGCTTAGTAACTAAAAAAGCTTATGAAGTTGGTGCAAAAACAGTATATGTAGACTTTTCAGATGACGAGTTAACACGTATGCGATATGAATTAGCCCCTAAAGATTCTTTTGATTTCTTCCCTCCGTGGAAAGTACAGGAAAGAGAACAATTAGCTGAATCTGGAGCTGCGTTCATGAGCATTGTTAGTCAAAGCCCTGATTTACTAAAAGGTATAGATTCTAGTAAAATTTCAGCTTTCCAAAAGGCATCAGGTCAAGCAATGTCTAAATATCGTCAATATGTTCAATCGGACAAAATTAGTTGGTCTGTTGTTGCAGCACCTTCAAAAAAATGGGCAGCCAAAGTATTTTCAGACCTACCTCAAGATGAGCAAGTTCCAGCATTATGGGAAGCAATCTTTAGTGCGGTGAGAGCTGACTTAGAAGACCCAGTTGCTGCATGGAAAGAGCATGACCGATTATTGCATACAAAGGTAGACTACCTAAATGACAAAAATTATAAAAAGCTTCATTACACGGCACCTGGTACAGATTTAACAATTGAGTTGCCTACCGGTCATCTTTGGTGTGGAGCTAGTAGCACTAATGAAAAAGGTGAGGACTTCATGGCCAATATGCCTACTGAAGAAGTGTTCACTGTTCCATTAAAAACTGGCGTAGATGGTTACGTAGCTAGTAGCAAGCCTTTAAGCTACGGTGGTAATATTATTGATAATTTTACCGTAACTTTTGAAAAGGGTCGCATTGTAAAAGTAGAAGCAGAAGAAGGCCAAGAAGTATTAGAGCATTTAGTTGCAACAGACGAAGGCTCCCATTATCTTGGAGAAGTAGCACTTGTACCACATGATTCTCCGATTTCTAATTCGAATCTATTATTCTACAACACATTATTTGATGAAAATGCTTCAAACCACTTAGCGATTGGTAGTGCATATGCATTCTGTATCGAAGGCGGTAAAAAAATGACTCGTGAAGAACTAGCTTCCAACGGTTTAAATGAAAGTATTACTCATGTAGACTTTATGATTGGTTCTGAAAATATGAATATTGATGGAATAAAAGAAGATGGCACAAAAGAACCGATTTTCCGAAATGGGAACTGGGCTTTTTAATCACAATCTGTTCACAAAAATAACTTTTTCCTTTTACAAATCTAGTGAAAATAAGTTATAATGATAGTAATATGAATAGTGAGGTGTTAAAAATGGGCTTATTCATAGCAACAGTTCTTGGTTTCGCTGGAGGTATTCTAGCAATTGGAGCAGTAATCATGTTCTATTTCTCAGGGCCAATGAACAACCAAGATGCAATTATTGTAGATCCAAAACCAACAAATAAATTTTAATCTTAGCAACCGCAATGACAATTGCGGTTGTTTTTTATTTTAAAGCTTGTTACTTCTTATTTTTTTCATTTCATTTTGAATACGTTTGTATTACAAAACGAAAACAAATTAGGCTAATATAATCAGTTTCCTACCTTTTAATAGTCTTTTACTAATTGCAACGATTGAAACACATGTAATCTTCCATTATGTAACAAATGGCATTTAGTTTATTTTCCATTATAATAACGTAGAGCAATTGAAATGGAGGAAGACATATGTTGTCAAATTCACATATTGGTATTGATTTAGGAACTGCTAATACTTTAGTTTATACGAAAAATAAAGGCTTACTTATAGATGAACCAACTGTTGTTGCAGTAAACACAAAAACAAAAGAAATCGTTGCTTTTGGATCAGAAGCAAAGAAAATGATTGGTAAAACACCAACCTCTATAGAAGTCATTAGACCTCTTAAGGATGGTGTAATCGCTGACTTTGATGTAACAACTCAGCTTTTAAAGTTGATCATGCAAAAAGCGAGCAAGAAAATGGGAAATGCACTTCGGAAACCTACGGTTATTGTGTGTACACCATCAGGGGCAACATCTGTAGAACGTAGAGCGATTCAGGATGCTGTCCGTCAAAGTGGAGCAAAGGAAGTCCAGCTTATGGAAGAGCCTGTTGCCGCAGCAATTGGCGCAGGCTTGCCAGTTAATGAGCCAGTTGCAAGTATGATTGTAGACATTGGTGGTGGTACAACAGAAGTAGGCATTATTTCTTACGGTGGAGTAGTTGCTTCGAATACAGTTAAAGCTGCTGGTGATCGTATGGATGAGTCAATCATTCACTATATCCGTAAAGAGTTTAATGTAATCATTGGAGAACCTACAGCTGAACTAGTAAAAATGACTATTGGATATGCACTTGTTCCTCATACTGAAGAAGTAATGGAAATACGCGGAAGAGATGTTGTGACAGGATTACCAAAAGTAGTAAAGCTATCCTCCACACAAATTCAAGAAGTATTAAGAGAATCTCTAGAGGCTATTTTAGAAGCAATTCGTGCTACTTTAGAAATATGTCCTCCTGAGCTTTCAGGTGATATTGTGGATCACGGTGTAGTTCTCACTGGTGGAGGCGCTCTATTAAAAGGCTTAGAAGAATGGTTAAGTAGTGTAATCGAAGTCCCTGTCCACCTTGCTCCAGAACCATTGCAATCTGTAGCTATCGGTACAGGTAAATCATTTTTTATTACCACTAATAAAAGAAGAGCAATGAGATAATTAAAAAAAATTAGGAAAGTTTCAAACAAATCTTAAGTAAAGTCCTTTTTTTTCGTATAATATATAGATAAAGAAGGAGGAATTACTATGCCAAGTTTGAACGACATTTTAAACTACAACAAATCATTTGTAGAAAATAAACTCTACGAGCCTTACGTAACGACTAAATTTCCAGACAAACGAATAGTTATTCTAACTTGTATGGATACGCGTTTAGTTGAAATGCTTCCAAAGTCTATGAACCTGAAAAATGGTGATGTAAAGATTGTTAAAAGTGCTGGTGCTGTTATTAACCATCCTTTTGGTGGAATCATGCGTAGTTTAATCGTTGCTGTATACGAGCTTCAAGCAGATGAGATTTATGTAATTGGTCATCATGATTGTGGAATGAGTTCTATACAAACGGATAAGATTCTTGAAAAGATGACAGCTCGTGGAGTTGACCCTCGTGTATTTGATGTACTAAAAAACTCCGGTATCGAGGTAGAAGAATGGCTTGAAGGATTTTCAGACGTAAAGGAAAGTGTCTTACATAGCGTTGATATGATTCGAAGTCATCCATTAATGATTCCAGAGGTTCCAGTTCATGGACTCATTATTGACCCTCACACTGGCAAATTAGACCTTGTTACAGATGGTAATATCGACAAAAAATAATATATTTCCCAGGAAATCGTCATAATAAGAGATTTAGCTTCTGATAAAGTCAGAGGCTAAATCTTTTTTATTTTAAATTCTTCTCTACTACAGTGATTATAATTTCCTTTACCCTTCCAATAAAAAAAGGCTATTCTAGAATAGCCTCCTCTTTTACGCTATAACTCTCCTCTTATAGAAGAATACATATAATGGTCTTCCCATTTCCCATTGATAAATAACAGCTTGCGAAGTAAGCCTTCACGAACAAAGTGATTGTTTTCCAATACCTTGATAGAACCAAAGTTTCTTGGAGATACATATGCCTCGATACGATTTAACTGAACATCCTGTAAACCAAATTGTTTAACAAGTCGAACTGCCTCTGAGGCAATTCCTTTTCCGACGTGTCTTTGATCAATAGAGTATCCAATGAGGCCACTTGAAAAAGGCATTCGCTTTAAACTATAAAGCGATATACTTCCAATCAAGTCATCTCGTTCATGTGTAAAAATTCCAAAACTATATTCTCTTTTTTCCTGCATGAGCATAAGTGATTCTCGAATCTTTTCTCTTTGTACACTAGCTGTATAATATTCTTCTTGATGTAATGGTTCAAAAACAGACCAATACATTTTATTGTCATACACTAAATTCGCAAGAGCAGGTGCGTCTTTCACATTCAAAGTTCTTAAGTAACAACTAGCTCCTTCTAAATATATCAAGCACCGTCACCCTTTAGCATTAGTTAATTGCAAGAATTCTTGGACGTCTTGTATACAAAGGTCAATACCCTTCTTCCAAAACGCTTCCTCTGTAATATCCTCTTGTAGATGTTTCATAGCTAAGTCTTCTACCGACATGACCGCTGTATCCTGTAATAACGCAATATACTTTTCTTCAAAACCTGTACCTTCCTCTTTTGCCTTTGCATAAATACTTAAAGAGAACAAGTAACCAAAAGTATACGGGAAATTATAGAAAGGAACATCGGTAATGTAGAAATGTAATTTAGAAGCCCAGAAATGTGGATGGACTGTGTCTAACGCATCTCCATAAGCCTCACGTTGAGCTTCTTCCATTAATTCATTTAAACGTGTAGCAGAAACAATTCCCTCTTTTCGTTCCTCATAAAATCTTGTTTCAAACAAGAAGCGAGCGTGAATATTCATGAAGAAAGCTACGCTGCGTTGAATTTTATCCTCCAGCAAAGCGATTTTCTCATCTGTCGATTTTGATTCACGAACAGCGGCATCAGCTACAATCATTTCAGCAAAGGTCGAAGCAGTTTCCGCAACACCCATTGCATATCTCGTATTCATCCAATGAACCGGTCTTAAAGCATATGAATGGAAGGCATGACCTAATTCATGTGCAAGTGTGGAAACATTCGACATAGTACCACTATAGGTCATGAAGATACGAGATTCTTGTGAAACTGGCATACCCGTACAAAACCCACCAGGGCGTTTATTCGGACGATCCTCTGCTTCAATCCACCCATTTTCAAAAGCATGACGAGAAAACTCTTCTAGCTTTGGTCCAAATTCTTTAAAATGCTTTAATATGAACTCAGCACCCTGTTGAAAATCCATTTTTTCGGTAGAGGCACTAACTGGTGCATCTAGATCATACCAATGCATCGCTTTTTCGCCTAGCATCGCCGATTTTCTATTTAAATATTCCACAAACGGAGCTTTATTTTTAGAGATTGCTCCCCACATTGCATCTAGTGTATCTTGTTTCATACGGTTAATAGATAGTGGTTCTTCTAAAACATTGTCCCAGCCCCGCTTTTTATAGGTCGCTAGGCGGAAGCCTGCTAAGTGATTAAGCGCTTTTGCTATAAAATCTTCTTTTTCTGTCCATGCAAGCTCCAATGCTTCAAACGATTCCTTACGGATTTCAGCTTTGTCACTGGAGCTCAAATTGTTTGCTTGTCCTACTGAAAGAGATTTTTCTTCTCCGTCAATAGTTATTTTAATACGAATGTCTCCTACAAGCATATCGTATAATTGGCCCCATGCATGATAACCGTCCACCTCAAGTGTAGTTATTAAATCTTCCTCTTTTTCAGAGAGCATTTTACTCGCATTCTCTCTCCATTCATTCAATACAAACTCGAATTGTGAAAGTTCATCTGTCTTTAAAAGTTCTTCCCAAACTGACCCTTCCGTTTTACTAAATACCTGTTGTATAGTATTCATTAAGGAAGACAACCTAGCATACAATGAACCAACTTCACCTTGTAATAATGTTGCTTTTTTATCTGTCGTATCTTGAGCTAGATAGCAGCCAATCACAGCACTAGCTTCCGACAAATTTACTGCTACATCCCTTAATTCCTCAATTGTATGGCTAATTTGTTTCGCCTCTTGTACAGCGGTTGGAACTTCTAATTTTTTTATATTTACTTCAAAGTTACCTAATTTAACTTTTACTTCATCTAAATGTTGTTGTAAAGCTGACGAGCTACTGCCACCTAGATAAAAACGATCTAGATCCCAGACTATTGGATAATTTTGTTTTAACATCAGAAAATTCCCCCTATTTTAAAAATTACCTTGAAATCTATTATACCATGTTTCACCATGTCAATTATTCGTTTTTTTGTCACATTATTTCTATAATTGAATTTGTGCGCTCTTTATTTGAAAGGTATACTTATTAAATATAGAAGGAGGGGGATCTATTGATCAAAATTATCCTTTTGATTTGTGGTTATATTGCAACGATTATTGTTAATATACTTGCAAATACTCTACCTATAAATGGTCAAACAACTGGTGAAATATCTTCTAGAATACCAGCACTTTTTACACCAGCAGGCTATGTATTTTCAATTTGGATCTTTATTTATATATTACTTGCATTCTGGATTTGGAATGTTATAAGAGAATATAGAAATCAACAGAAGATACCCCTACGTAGAGTATTATTATTTTTAGCAACATGTATATTCAATATCTCTTGGATTTTACTATGGCATTATGAAAAATTTAGCTTTGCCCTCATTACAATCATTGCCCTACTTTGGTTCTTATTCTTACTATATCTAACTTATTCCAGCAATGAGTCCAATTGGAAGAGTCGAGTGCCAATATCTATCTATTTGGGATGGATTTTTGTTGCGACGCTAGCAAATTTAGATTATGTGCTTACTTATTATGAATTTAGCGGTTTTGGCATTACAACCTCCTTATGGGTTGTCATTTTCTTAACATTGGCAACAGCTATCGCTCTACATTTTAGATATCATTATGATGATCGTGCTATTGTATTAGTTTTTATATGGGCTTTTATCGGTATAGCAGTCCGTCATAATATAAATGAATTATTAATTTCAACAGCTTCCCTGTTTTTAAGTGCTGTCTTAGTAGCGGGAATTCTATTTATAAAGAAAACACCAACGAAAAATTAAGTCGTTGGTGTTTTTTATATTGCCTCCTGCCGTTAAATTAACAGAGGGACAAATTTTGTATTTAATAGAAAAGCCCTATTTAATGAAATTCACTCATTTATATTAATTTAGTTAATATAATCGGTTCGTCTTTTGTAACTATAATTGTATGTTCAATTTGTGCAACGAGAGATTTATCAGGAGTTACAAACGTCCATCCATCCCCTGACTCTACGATATGTTCAGCTTTTGCTGAGATGAAGGGCTCTACTGCTAGAACCATACCTTCTTTTAAAATTGTTGGATCCCAAGCATCATAATAATTTAAGACATGCTGGGGTGCTTCATGCAGGGACTTTCCGATACCATGACCTGTTAGGTTCATGATGACATGTAATCCATTATCCTTCGCTTCTCTTTCCACTGCTTTACCAATCTGGTTTAGACGAGAACCTGCTTTTACCTTCAGCATAGCACGATTAAATGCACTTTCCGCTACTTGACAAAGCTTTTCCTTGTCTTCGTACCCTTCGCCTACTACAAATGATATTCCAGTATCTGCGAAAAACCCTTCGTATGAACCGGATACATCAATATTTACAAGGTCACCCTCTTTAATCACACGGGAGCCTGGAATTCCATGAGCCACTTCTTCATTCACACTTATACAAGTATACCCCGGGAAATCATACTCTCCCATAGGTCCAGAAATAGCGCCTTTTTCTTTAAATAACTCGCCGCCTATTTCATCTAGCTCCTTGGTAGTTACACCCGGTTTAGTTGCAGCCTTCATTGCTTCTCGTACTTCAGCAACAATTTGGCCTATTTTTTTTAACATTTCTAACTCTTCATTTGTTTTTGCTATCATCTTTACAAGATCCCTTCTTCACTTAGATGTATGATTATCATATCATATATCTTATGAATTCGGCATTAATAGGCGTGGGGCTTTTACGAATAGAATCGCACAAATAAAAGCGGCAAACAAGAACACAGGAATCATATAAGTAGAATTATAAATTAAGGAATAAAGAATTACGTTTTCTCCCTCAGCAAATTCACCAAAAAATAGTATCCCTGATAAAACGTGTGCCAAGTAGCGCAAAAATGAGGCAATTAAGGCACCTATTACAATTGCTATCGCCATTTTTTTCTTGTTTTGATTTTCAAATGCTTTCATATATGCTGGTCTTAATAGACCTGCCAATCCCGCCACCATAAAAGCAATAAAATAATCGATTCCTACTTGAATAACTACTATTTCAAAGGATAATGGCGCCGGGTAAAAGCGCCCCGTAACTACCTGCAATAGTCCAATCAAAAATCCTGTCACAACACCTGCCACTATACCACGGCGAAATGCTATTAAAATAATGGGTACAAGCACAAAGGTAACACTTCCACCCTGTGGCATCCCAAATCCTATTAAATCCAATATATAACCTAATGCTGCGAATATAGCTATTTCTACTAACAATACGACACGCTGATTTCTCATTGTAATCCCCTTTTTTGACCACAAAAAAACGCCGTCGGGACAGAGCCAGACATCGCGCGATTGTCAGTATCCATCCACATCCCTACGCAAGCATGAACTTACAGGTTCTAAGGGTACTATCTCAGCCGCTATAGCGACGCCCCTTGTGGTTTAGAATTTATTTGATTTGAGTTCATTGTAGCCGATACATGTTTATATTGCAACCCCCAAAGGTATTATAGTAGTAATAATAAATCTATTATTAGGAGTGTTTTGGTTGATAAATTTACTTATGGATTTAATCAAAATAAAGAGTAATGATTTGAACGGAGCTAACGAGGCACTGCTTTACTGTAAGGACTGGCTAGAAAAGAGAAACATATCAACAAAAACCTATGAATTAAACACTAAGCTAATGCTTGTAGCTGAAATAGGAGCCGGTGAGGAAACTATCGTATGGAATGGCCATATTGATGTCGTTCCAGGAAATCCCGAGCAATTTGAACCAAAAATTATTGATGATAGACTATATGGGCGTGGTTCTGCAGATATGAAGGCAGGCGTTGCTGCAATGATGCAGGCTTTTTATATACTCTCACAAGATGAACATAAGCTTACAAAAAAAGTCCAGCTACATATAGTTACTGATGAAGAAACAGGAGGAAAAACCTCCAAACACTTAGTTGAACAAGGTCATTGTGGAGACTTCGTTATTTGTGGTGAACCAACTCATGTTAATATCGGTCTTCAGGCTAAAGGAATTTTACAATGGGATATCCATTTAAAAGGGAAAGCCGCGCACGGAAGCCGTCCTTGGGAAGGAGATAATGCGATTGAAAAAGCAATATTATTCGATAAGGAACTAAGAAATTGCTCTTTTATGGAGGCAAGCAATGAATATTATGATTATCCTTCCTTAAACTTGGCAAAAATAGAAGCAGGAGATCGCTATAATATGGTACCTGATAAATGTGTTATTAGTTACTCCTTAAGATTTGTTCCTGGACAAGACGCTGAGAAAATCACAAAGGAACTAAGAGATCTTTTAGAAAAATATCCTGGTAGTGAAATACACTTCCAAGGACACACCCCAGCAATCACCAATAAAGAAGATGACAAGTATATACAAAAGCTTTTAGCAGTTTGTAATTCGATTAGACAGACACCTACTGTTCTATTTGGACAGCATGGTGCGGCCGACACGCGTTATTATGCAGCTAAGGGTGCAGTAGCTATCGAATTTGGACCAAGCGGTTCTGACTGGCACGGTGATCAGGAATACGTTTCTATATCTTCAGTAGAGGAATATAAGGACATTCTCGTTAGATTTGTATTAGAATAACTAGATATAAGCTATAGATGGATGCTTTCCGTAGGGAGAGCGATAAGTAATAATAATGAGGAGACTATGAATGGATACCAATAAAATTTTGAGTGCATCAACATATTTTTCTATTTTGTTTGCCCCTTTCATTCTCCCGATTATCGTTTACTTCCTTACATCGGAAAAAGAGGTAAAGTACCACGCTAAGCGTTCATTAATTTCTCATATCATCCCTACTATTTTCTTTGTGTTCTTAATGCTGGCTATATTCGCAAACTTTTTACCTTTAGGCTTTACTGGAGATTCTGCTTCCATGTGGACTAGTATGACTACTGCTCTTATTTTTATGGGTTTATATACAGTGATCAATCTAGTTTTACTTATATGGAACATCGTACAAGGAGTCAAAGTGTTACGGCATGTTTAATAGCTCCTCAAATGGGAATAAGATATTATAGAACAACAAGGAGCGATTGATTATGAAAGTAGGAAAACTAGTAAAAGCAGCTATTAAATGGGCACCTGTTGTGTACCCTATTGTTCGTAAAGCAATGAAATCCAAAAAAACTGTAAAACGCTAATTGAACTAAGTTAGAAACTTATTAAAGTTAATATGGGCTCTTCATAGCCTCTCCAAGGTACCACTATTATTTAGAAGGACAAGACTTATTAGTCACCTCCAATAAAAAAAGCAGGAGAAATCAAATGATTTCTCCTGCTTTTTTTGAATTATTACTTTCTCCAAAATTCTCTATAAAAGAATCCTCTGAAAAACTTTGGATATTAAATTTACATTCGTCAACGATAGGTAGCCAGTGGACACTGTTGCTTTAGCTTGAGAATTTCCACTTGCATTTGTACGTTGACTTTCTATAAGTTCCTCGAATGTTAAGGGATTTGGCTTTGGCATCTCAGGTTCATATACGAGCATACGTGAATTGTACTTTGTAAAGAACGAATTTGCCATTTGCCGGTAACCTTCCATGGTAGGGTGTACATCAGCAACATTTGGTATTAAAGTACTCTCTTTTCCTTTGAAAGACTCTTCAACCGAAATATAGGTTGCTCCATTTTTCTCTGCAACTGTTTGAAGGATAGCATGCAGCTGATCTAACTCTTTGCCAATTCCCACCTTTTGTGAATCATGCACATGAGGATATGCAAAATAGTAACCCATTACATATATATTAGCTTTCGGAGCTGCTGCTTGGACTTTTTCCAGAACTGCCTCCATGTTTTTTCTCACATTATTAAGTGCAAAATTAGCAGAGACCTGTTTATAAGAGACCATTCCACTTGAAGGATTAACCTGTACTAGTCTTAAAAGATCATTAGCTCCTGCGGATATCGTAACTAGTGTTGCATTAGCCAAAAGCTCCTGTGCTTCCTTTGTTTGAACAGTCCTTAAGACATCAGCAGTTGTATATCCGGGAAAAGCTAGGGCTTTGGAATAAAACCCAAGCAGATTTGCTCTATTTAATTCCTGAGAGATTAAATCTGTATAGCCAGCATCAATTGCCTGATTTGGTGTTTGGCCAGCTGCTAAAGAATCACCTAAAGGAATGTACACCTCTTTCCCCTTAGCTTCAACTGTGTAAGTATTAGATATTATAAAAAGGGCGATGAATATGCCTATCAACCTTTTCAACAATCATCAGCTCCTTAAAATGCCCAAGCACCTTTAATGAAGATGGGTTCTTTTGTTCCATCAGCTAATTCACCTGTTATATCCATATTTCCACTTCCAATCATGAAGTCCTCATGAACAATAGAAGTATTGATACCCATATTTTCCAACTCTTCTGTAGTAAGGCCACGAGCTCCTTCTACACAAGTTGGGTATGCTTCTCCAATAGCAAAATGATTGGAGGCATTCTCATCAAATAAAGTGTTAAAAAACAATACATTCGATGCGGAGATAGGCGATTCATGCGGAACTAATGCAATTTCGCCTAAATATTTTGCGCCATCATCTGTTTGAATTAGCTCTTGTAGGAGTTTCTCGCCTGTTGCTGCTTGAACTTGAACAATTTCTCCATCTTTAAACGTCAATTTGAAGCCATCAATAACATTTCCTTGATAGACAAAAGGCTTAGTGTTACTTACATATCCATTCACACCTGTTTTTAGCGGCGCAGTGTATACTTCCTCTGTAGGCATATTAGCGATAAATGGCACGGACTGAGCATTTTTACTAGCTCCTGATTGCCAAATATGTTCCTTTGGTAACTCTACTTCAATATCCGTTCCATCTGCCGTATAATGCAGTTTTTTATAGCGCTTTTCGTTCAATAATCCAGCTCGTGACTCTAAATTATTAATATGTTCCTGCCATTGTTGGACCGCAGTTCCTTTTCCAATGCGTACTACATTAAATATAAGCTCCCATAATGCATCCATTTGTTCTGACTCTGGGAGTTTAGGGAAAACCTTCGCAGCCCATTTTTTAGAGGGCATTGCTACGATTGACCAAGTAATCACATCATTCATCACTGCTTTACGGTAATTTTCTAAAGCCTTACCAGAAGCCTTTTGATAGTTAGAAATACGATCAATTGACACACCCTCTAAAAGATCGGGATTATCGGCGTCAATCCACAATAAAGCACCTTTATTTTCAATCAATTCATCTCTTTGAACAACAACCCATTTTGGCACTTCGTGAAATGCTTCGTCAGGGGCCATATCGTAAAATAATCGAGCATTTACTTCGTCCGTATAGTTTACTTCTACTCTTTTTGCCCCTGCTTCATAGGCTTTTTTAACAATAAGTCTTGTAAAATCGATTGTATCTGTTGTTGTATTAATGAGTAGAGGCTGCCCCTTTTGAATATTTAGACCTACCTTAACAACTAACTCAGCATATTCCTCTAGATTTTTTTGAAAATCCATACATTATTTCCCCTTTTTATCGATTGTTTTAGATGATCCCTCTATTAATTCACCGCGATACCATATTTTTTGGACTGGCTTGCTTGGAAGCTCTTTTGTCCATTTTTTATAAGTTTTTTCGTCGTTATATGTTAAAAGAGTTAATACCTCTCCATCCTTACCTGCTCGTCCAGTACGCCCTGAACGATGTAAGTATTGCTCAATTGAATGTGGTACATCTACATGAATAACATGAGTAAGTCCCGATATATCTAATCCTCTGGCTGCAACATCTGTAGCGATTAGAATGCTCACTTTTCCATTTTTAAAGTCGTCCAATGCTTTTTTTCTCTCTTCTTTTTTCATTTCAGAATGAAGAGATGCAATTGGAGCATCTCGATAAGATAGCTTATAATCCTTCATCAGTAATTGATCTAGACTGTTAACGAATGCTAATCCTCTCATCCCCTTAAAGTGCGAAAGCCTTCTTAATAGTTCTGTCTTGTCTCTAGTCTCTGTTTTTACAAAGCTATGAATGACTTCACCTTTTGCTGGTACTTCCTCCGCTGACACATGAATTCTTATTGGTTCCTTCATCATTCGTTCTGCTACTAGCTCAATTTCCTCTGTTATTGTTGCCGATGTCACGACAAGCTGTCTCTCAACTGTTGCATCTATTAATCCTTTAACAGTAGTCCGATGCTCTCTACTAAGTAGCTGATCACCTTCATCTAACACAATCGTCTTAATCTCATGCATTTTAAGCTTTTTCACCTTTACAAGCTCCTGCAATCTACCAGGTGTTCCTACTACTATATTCGGCTTTTTCTTCAAGCCTTCAATTTGTCGGTTAATATTCGCGCCACCGATTAGCTGAGCAACTGAGACACCAGTACCTGAAGCCCACTCTCTCAATACCTCGACAATTTGCATTCCTAATTCTTGAGAAGGTACCATTATTAATGCCTGTGTTTGCTTTTTTGAAGGATCTACCAATTGTAGTAAAGGAAGCACATACGCCAGTGTTTTCCCTGTTCCCGTTGGTGATTCTGCTACTATATCTGAACCGTCAAGCATATGCGGAATAAGTTGTGTTTGGATAGGCATCTCAAAGGCAAATTCTGCTTCTGCCCATTTTCTCTGTAATGTTTCATTTAAATTTTGTATAGCTGTCAAGTTTTTCTCCACCTCATCTGTGTTTGACTCAAGTGTACCACATTTCTATTATCGACCATTAGCCATATAAATAGATAAATGCAATTAAAAAAGTGCCTTATACTAGGCACTAATTTGTTTGTTTCTCTTCATTTATATATTGCTTCATTAATTCGTAAAAATTCAATTCATATAATTGTTTTCCATCAATTTTAAAAACACCTTTGTTTACAAGGTCTTCAATTATATTGTCTCTTCTTTGTTCTGTTTGTGTATCTTTTTGTATCATCATTCTTAGTTGTCTCCTTGCTTTTTTCTCTCCGAATAATATTTACCCCGGACGAGAAATTTATAAACTCGTTGCATGATTTTTCTTGAACACCTTACAGAAAACAGGAAATTTCCTTCTAACCAATAAATAAATCAAATAACCTACTAACGCTCCAGAGCTATTTAACCAAAGATCATCCACGTCACTGCTCCTATTTTGCGGAATTTGAACGATTTCTATAAATAGCGAGATAAGAAATCCCATAATTACAGGAAAGGGGAAAATCTCCATACGTTTGAAGACAAGAGGAAAGAGAAAACCAATAGGTATAAATAGAGCAATATTGCCAAGGAAGTTAATATAAAAAGGCTCCCAATACCCTAAATATATGATAGCGTTCCACGTTTCCTCTAAAACTCGAAACAATTCCAAATTGATACTGTTTACATAAGCCTGTTCCTCTCCATACTTTGGTATGATTGTTTGAGAAAACAAGCCAACTAATACTGCAATGAGAAATAATACACCTAACTCATATAAACCTTCCCTTAAATGAAAGCCTCGCCTCTTCCAACGAATAAGCCTCCAGATAATTAGGACAGGTAAAAAAATAGCAATGGTATAAAGCATTTCATCTATATAATTCATAATTACAGGCATCTAATCACCTTCCAATAACTCCTTTAAAAATTTCTCCCGGTGATCTAGAAAATATTTAGTCGTTTGATAGTGAGCGGTTTGCTCATATTCCACTTCTTCAATTTCTCCGTTATCGAAGCTGAGAATCGTTGCATCTGGAAATCCTAATATAATCGGAGAATGAGTAGCAATAATAAATTGGCAATCCTCTTCTTGTATTAAGTCATGCATAATTCTTAAAAAAGCCAGCTGTCTCTGTGGTGAAAGTGCAGCTTCCGGCTCGTCTAACAAATAAATTGCTCTACCGTTAAAACGGTGTAAAAACAACGATAAAAAGGATTCGCCATGCGATTGCTCATGAAGAGACTTCCCACCATAAAAGTTAATACTTTCACTTTCTTCAACATGAGAAGCAAATTGGTAAAATGTCTCTGCTCGCAAGAAGAACCCATTTGTCACCTTCGGCATCCATGATAGCTTCACATATTTACCTAGTGAGCTTTCTGCAGCATCAACCTCATAATAATTATTTCTTCCTCCACCCGCTGTGTTAAATTCACATTGGTCAGCAATTGCTTCCAATAAAGTGGATTTCCCAGTTCCATTTTCACCTACAAAGAAGGTGACGCTATTTGTAAGCTCAAGTTCCCTAAAGTTCCGGATTGTCGGTATAGTGAATGGATATTCTCCTTCTAAAATACTCTCATCGCTTCTAATCATTATTTTTTTTAAAAACATACGAAACTCCCTTCATTCATATAATAAGTATTATGCTTGAAAGGTTGTGAACAGTGGATTTTCCAGTTTGCGTTACAAACAAATACATCTCCCATTCAAAACCTAACATTTCTGTCAATTATCCTCATATTACTAACTTACCTCATTCGTCTGCAGAAAAAAAGATTAATGGAGACATAGTTTCTCTATTAAATAATATTCTAATCGAACAAGGCTTCTATAATGAATATTTAGTGGAAATGGTAGGCACCTACGAAATTAAGACGAACGAGCGAAATATTTTAAGCTTAAGCCTCACCGTGTATTCCTTTACTGGAGGAGCTCATGGATTGACGATTACTAAATCATTAACCTTTGATACTACCACTGGTAAGCAATACGCATTAAAGGATTTGTTTAAACCCAATAGTAATTATGTGGAGAGATTATCTCAAATCATTTCGAAGAAAATAGAAGCATGGGATGTTCCTCTTCTGGAAGATTTCACTGCTATCCGACCAGACCAAGATTATTATCTAGCGGATCATACTATTGTCATTTACTTTCAGCTCTACGAAATAACACCCTATGTATATGGCTTCCCTTACTTTCCCATTGCCATTAAATCAATCGAGGATATAATTCGTTCAGAAGGCCCTCTCAATACATTATTAACATTTTAATCAACCCTAGTGACATACCTCCCTTCACTAAGGTAAAGTAATAAGTAAGTTAGTGGAGGGGGTACATAGATGAAGACAAAGGCTATATTTTTTGATTTGGACGACACACTACTATGGGACAAAAAGAGCGTAGCAACGGCTTTTCAGAAAACATGTGATTATGCCGCTACTAAGGTAGCAGTGAATACTGTAGAGCTAGAAAAAGCCGTTCGTGAATCGGCAAGCCAGTTATACGATTCATACGAAACACGTCCCTTCACACAGATGATTGGCATTAATCCTTTCGAAGGATTATGGGGAATATTTGATGATCCAGGAGAAGACTTTCAAAAGATGAAGGCACTGATTGCTGACTATCAAAAGCAGTCCTGGACAAACGGTTTACATAAGCTCGGCGTGGAAGATGCTGCACTCGGAGAAGAACTGGCAATATATTTTCCCCGTATGCGCAAGGAAAGCCCATTTGTATATGAAGAAACATTTGAAGTGCTAGACTTATTAAAGGATAACTATACATTGCTTCTAATGACGAACGGCTCTCCAAGCCTACAAAACACCAAACTTGAAATTACACCAGAAATTGCACCCTATTTCGAACATATTCTAATTTCTGGCGGCTTCGGAAAGGGGAAGCCTGATCCTTCCATTTTTGAACATGCACTTGAGCTCGTTCATGTAGAAAAAGACGAAGTATTAATGGTTGGTGACAATTTAATGACCGACATCCTCGGAGCATCCCGTGTAGGAATCAAATCCGTCTGGATCAATCGTGAAAACAAGCCTGTCTCAGAAGAAGTACAGCCAACCTACACTATTGAAAGCTTGCATGAATTAATCGGTATTTTAGAAAAAATAAAATAATGCT
Organism: Psychrobacillus sp. FSL K6-2843; assembly: GCF_038626375.1. NCBI lineage: Bacteria > Bacillati > Bacillota > Bacilli > Caryophanales > Bacillaceae > Psychrobacillus > Psychrobacillus sp. FSL K6-2843. The sequence continues at coordinate 3,278,722 of NZ_CP152021.1, forward strand.
CTCTTTCTATAAGTCTTTTATCGCTAAAAAATTATAAAATTTGAAAAGGCAAGAATGCTCATTTAACAGTATTCTTGCCTTTTCACTACTCGTTTTACTTGCAATGAAGCATCGACAGCAAAGTAGTGGAATAATCGCTAATTAATGTCCCTCTTTTTGTCCAGTTACAACATTCTTTAAAACAAAATTATTATTAAAGACAGGCTGTTTTTATTTTCCATTTAAGTGTAAGTTTTAAATAAAGTTTGATATTTTAAGTCAAGACGGGTTACTTTGTTTATTTGCTGTTTTTTAGGGTTAAAAGGATATCTTTTAATCAAACTTTATTTTAAAGCTACGACAGAAAAGTGTTATCTCCTTCATGGTGTGATATTCATTGCTGTCCAGTTACATTAAAGTCTGTTACTGACATTTATAAAGAAATTTTAAAATCACCTCTCTAGTTTAACTTAGAGGTAATTTTTTTTTGATACTTATGTTAAAATAGCTAGAAATTGTGAAGGGTTACACTTAAACTAACGGTGCAGGAGCAGGTTAGTTGCCAAAGATAAATATTCCAATAAGAACTTATTGACTAAAATATGGATAAATTGTAAAATGGGAAAAATATAAACTAAGGAAAACACAATGATTGGGAGTATTAAGGATTATTTATTGATTAGAGAGCTGTCGGTTGGTGAAAGGCAGTCAATAAATTCCCCAACTCGCCCAGGAGTGGTAAGACTGATATTTAAGTCTTAACGGCTAACCTCGTAATAGGTTTTTGAGTGGATTTGTTTTAATTAAACAAATCAAAAAGAGTGGTACCACGTAGGTATAGCCTATCGTCTCTTATGGGATGATGGGCTTTTTTATATTTATAAGGAGGGATGATAAGTGATAATAAAATATCCAGAAGCTTTACAAAAAGGCGATAAAATTGCTGTTACAGCAATTTCGAGTGGTGTAGAGAAACCATTACATATATTATTAGAGAAAGCAAAAAGTAACATTGAATCTCTAGGGTATAAAGTAGAACTAGCAAAAACGGTATGGAATGATGAGAAATCAAGAAGTGCAACAAAAGAAATAAGAGCAGAAGAATTTATGGAGCTATTAGCGGATCCGGCAATTAAAGCGATTATTCCACCATGGGGAGGACAATTTTCTTTAGAAATTCTTCCGTTGTTAGATTGGGAGAAAATTAAAAAACATACTCCTAAGTGGATATTAGGTTATTCGGATATAAGTACGATTAACTTTGTTTATACCACCATAACAGGTAATGCATCAGCACATGGCATAAATTTTGTGGAGATGTCCGCACCAACATTAGATGAAACGAGCAGTAGTTGGCATAAGGTACTGACAGCGAATCATGGAGATATCATAAATCAAAAATCATCTTTTGAATTTCAATCCTCATGGGAGAAGGTATTTATGAATCCAGCAACAGGTTTTTATTTTGATACCAAAACGGAATGGAAAAGTATAAATACACATGAACATTTTTCTGGAAGATTGTTAGGAGGCGTTATTAATACAATACAAAATCTTCATGGAACACCATTCGATCAAGTGGAAGAATACTTAGATACGTATACAAAGGATCAAGGCACTATCTGGTATCTTGAAAGCGTAGGAATGAGTGCGGCTGAAATCTATCGTGCTTTGTGGCAGATGAAAATAAATGGTTGGTTTAAAAATACTAACGGAGTGTTAATTGGCAGATCAAGTGGATATGCTCCAACAAAAGATTATGAACTAGAAGATGTTTTGATGGACATTTTTTATCATGATAATATTCCGTTTATTTATGATGTTGATATTGGACATTTGCCACCACAAAATACATTAGTTAATGGTGCGCTCGCAAATGTATCATACAAAAATGGTATCGGAAAAATAACTATGCACTTTAAGTAGACTTTTTATAACTATCAATGCTAAGCGCATCAATATAGAAGATTTCTTTAGTTTCCTCAAGAAGCAGCATTCTTGTAATAAATGAAATGAGTTTTGGATTACCGGCAAAGTTTGTGAATAAATGTATCTAATCAAAAGGGTGCTTTAGTTAAAGATCAAGGGTTGCTAAATGCAACTCTTTTTTCTTATTGAACTAACCGGGCAGGTCAGTTGAACAAGCATAGGTGTAATAACTAATTAAAAGGTGGAATTATTATGATAGAAAAGAGCAATCGAAATATATGGATAGAAGCCGAAGAGTGGGAATCTAAAGAATGGGATGTTGAGGATGTAAATACTGATGTCAAAGTGACTCTTCCAGACCGTTCTGTTTGGATGGCAACATTTTTCACATACAAAAACATTCAGTCACTAAGAGAGAAAAATGAACAGACAGGCGAATGTATGAATGGAACATACTTTCAAGCAAGCGATATGGTTCTAATTGATATTGCAACTAGAGAACGAATTGTTGAAGTCATTGATTACCTTACCGATAGTGGTGAGTTTGAATCAGTTTTTACTAAGTACCCAAATGTAGATGCTGAAGAGGACCATTTGTATACAGAGGGTTTCTTTAAAAGTAGTAATGAAGAAACATCCTTATTGAACTAACGGTGCAGTTTAGTTCAATAAGAAGGTTTTATTGCGATTGTATTGAATAAGTTAATGTATGTAAATATTTGGCCACGAGGAGCGGTTTAGTGGAAGAAGAGTATCAATGATATATAAATCCTTTTCTGTATCTTAGAAAAGGACATGGGGGATAGAATGAGACGTTTGATAAAATTATCAAATTTACTGTTACTTGTTTTTTTTATACCGGGTTGTATAGATGGTGAAGAACAAAACAAAGGAATACAGGAAAAGAAACATGAGATAGTGGATGATAAAAATACTTCTATGGAAACTACTTACCATTTTTCATATAAAGGACAGGAGTTTAAAATTATTTCATTTTTCGATGAAGTGATGGAATACGCAACAACAATTAGTGAGAATCCTGAGCTTGATAAAAAATCTATCTATACAAAGTATGTATTAGTACCGTTTAAGGAGCAATCTTCTATTAATGATATAACATTAGGCGACCCGCTTTCACCATCTTTGGAAATAGAACAGTTAAAAAAAAATACGAATGAGCTACTTGAAAATCAAGAACAAATTAATAAGTGGATAGAGGAAGCCATATTGAAATCGGCAGAACTGTTATCAGGTAAAGATACAAATATTTATATTTTTCCAGTTAATCCTGAGGAATGGCATCTCATTAATACAGGGGGAGGATTGAGTGGGATGACATTTTCTGAAAGTGATTTTTTGCTTATGATTGACCCATCCGTTTCAGAAGAAACCGTAAAGTATGCGGTGGCTCACGAGTATCATCATACGGTTAATATTTTGCATAATAGTGTACCAATCGAGTATAACATTTTAGATTTAACCATGCAGGAAGGTAAAGCAGATTCCTTTGCAAGTATTGTATACCCTGAAACAAAAGTCATTTGGAAAGAGCCATTATCTAATGATGAAGAGGCTAAGGTGTTAGAAGAATTAAGCGTATATGGCAAATCTATGGATTTTATTATTTACGATAAATTGGTTTATGGCAATAAACGTAAAGATATTCCGAGATTCTCGAATTACAAAATAGGTTATCTAATCACTGAAAGTTATATTGAAAATAATCCAGATATTTCTATTTTGGAATGGACAAAAAAGGGTGCCAAGGAAATCGTTACGGGTAGTAAATATAGTGCTTTGCTCCAGTAAGAATTGATATATTGTAAGGTGAAAATTATTTTGAACTAACGCAGCAGGTAATGTAAGATGGATCGCAGGAAATCATGTGCAATAAATAGAAATACTTACTTAACAAACTATGTAAGGAGATAACACTTTGAACATTTTAACTTTGATTCTAAGTTATTTAATTGGTTCAATCTCTTTTGCTTTAGTAATCGGCAAAATATTTTATAAGAAAGATATTCGTGATTACGGTAGTGGTAATCTTGGTGCAACTAATGCTTATAGAGTTTTAGGCATAAAAGCAGGAGTAATTGTTGCAATTGCTGATATATTAAAAGGTACATTTGCTTGTTTACTTCCCCTAATACTTGGTTCTACAGTTAACCCTATTGTATCTGGTTTATTAGCCATATTAGGGCACATATTTTCTGTTTTTGCTAGTTTTAAAGGAGGAAAGGCTGTTGCGACAGCAACTGGAGTTTTTTTGTTTTTGATTCCTTCAGGTGTTTTTGTTGGTTTTGTTGTTTTTGTGTTAACTTTGCTATTTACTAAATATGTATCACTAAGTTCAATGTTGGCTAGTATAGCATTATTCATTTACAGTCTTATATTTGAAGATAAAGTTATGATAGCACTTTCTCTACTAATAAGCTTATCAATAATCATTCTGCATAGACAAAATATAAAGAGAATTGTAAATGGAACAGAAAACAAAATAGTTGAAAATTAGTGTTTACTTGTTAAGCTAACGGGTGTTTTAATTTAATATTCGCTTTCCAAAATTAATGTAATTACATAGGATTTTAAAGTTAATACCATAACATTGGGTTACCAACTATAATGTCACTAGACATTTTGAAACAATACGCCAATGATTTGCTAGAAGCTTGTCTAAATAGTCATTTATACTATTCTCCTAATGTATTGGTTCGTAATTTATTATTCATGAATAAATCCACACTACTTCTCCCTTACCGCACTCCATGATTGGAGCGGCAGTCGGCGACTCGGGTGGGATCAGTGAGACAGATAAGCCATCACTAACGACGCGTAAGCGACGGTGATGGCTTATTGCTCACCCCACCGAAAGCATCCGACTAAAGCGGAAATCTACCATTTATTGTTCATACATATCATATAAAATGTAGTGGATCGATTCTCATAATCATGTAATTTATTCATGAATAAATTCACACTACTTCTCCCTTTACTTCGCACTCCATGATTGGAGCAGCAGGCGGCGACTCGGGTTGGGATCAGTGAGACAGATAAGCCATCACTAACGACGCGTAAGCGACGGTGATGGCTTATCGCTCACCCCACGGAAAGCGTCCGACTAAAGCGGAAATCTACCATTTATTGTTTATACATATCATATAAAATGTAGTGGATCGATTCTCATAATCATGTAATTTATTCATGAATGAATTCACACTACTTCTTCCCTTACTTCGCACTCCATGATTGGAGCAGCAGGCGGCGACTCCGGTGGGATCAGTGAGACAGATAAGCCATCACTAACGACGCGTAAGCGACGGTGATGGCTTATCGCTCACCCCACGGAAAGCGTCCGACTAAAGCGGAAATCTACCATCTTACAAATCAATTGGAGTTGCATCATATATATCTGCTAGTGCTTTTAATTTCTCAATTCCCTTAACTTCTACATGTTTGTCAATAGTAAGCATCATGATTGCATCTCCACCGACCTCTGAGCGTCCAACCTGCATAGTTGCAATGTTGATACCTTCCTCTGCAAGCAGTATACCTACACGTCCAATTGCACCAGGCTGGTCTTTATGACGGATAAACAATAAATACCCAGCAGGCACAACATCTACGATGAAATCATCTACACGAACGATACGTCCACCAAGTCCATTTAATAATGTACCAGAAACTTTTCTTGACCCTGTAGCAGTTTTCACTTCTACAGTAATGAGACTAGTAAATCCTTTTGATTTTGGAGTTTTTAATTCATTTACTGTTATTCCTAGCCGATCCGCAAGGAACTTAGCGTTTACGTCATTAACAGATTCACCTAGTTTGCTTTTCAACAGACCTTTTACCGCATTGCGTGATAATGGTCGCGCATCAAAATTAGCGAGCTCTCCAGCATAAGTAATATTTATTTCTTCTGGAGGTCCTTCAATTAAGTCGCTGAGAAATGAGCCAAGCTGTTCAGTAAGATTGAAGTATGGCTCAATTTTTGCTAATACGTCTTTCGGTACAGAGGACAAGTTAACTGGATTTTTGACTATTCCTTCTGTTAAAAAGCTTACTACATCATATGACACGTCTATTGCTACAATTTCTTGTGCTTCTACTGTACTCGCCCCTAAGTGAGGAGTAGCGATGACCTGCGGCAATGTTAAAAGTTTATGTTCTACGAATGGTTCTTCTTCAAACACATCTAGTGCTGCTCCGGCAACCTTGCCTGACAAGATTGCATCGTATAAAGCCTCTTCATCAATAATTCCTCCACGAGCACAGTTGATGATTTGTACACCATCTTTCATTTTTGCAAATGCATCTTTATTAATGAGATGGCGTGTTTCTTTTAGTAATGGAGTATGTATGGTGATAAAATCAGCCGCTTTAATTACATCCTCAACCGTACCAAATTGCACACCTAGCTTTTCTGCTTTTTCGGGAGTTAAGAAAGGGTCATAAGCAATTACATTCATTCGTTGACCTTTCGCACGAACCGCAACCTCTTGACCGATTCTACCAAATCCAACGACACCTAATGTTTTGTTCTTTACCTCTACCCCAATATAAGTTTTACGATCCCATTTCTTATTTTTCAATGAATGGAATGCTTGTGGAATCTTACGGGCAAGAGACATTAACATTGCAATAGTATGCTCAGCTGCAGAGTTTGTGTTGCCATCTGGTGCATTAACTACAATAATTCCGCGCTCAGTTGCTGCCGGTAGATCAATATTGTCTACACCCACCCCTGCGCGACCAATAATTTTTAGATTTGTTGCTTTTTCAATGATTTCACGGGTAACCTGAGTTTGACTACGTACAAGCAACGCATCGAATTCACCAATTTTTTCTGCTAGTTGATTGGGAGTTAAGTCTGTATCTACTACTATATTAAAGCCATCTGCTTCTCTTAATGGAAAAATACCATCCTCACTAAGTGGGTCACTGATTAAAATATTGTATGCCATGATCTTCTTCTCCTTTATCTTTGAAATGATTAAGTCGTTTATTGAGCCAAATAGACTTGCTGTGCTGCCGCTGTACCTTTTCCAAGCTCGATATTCTTACCTAGTTTCTTAAGAGCTACCTCAATTGCACTAATGATTTGTAACTGGTCTGCTGGAGAGCAATATCCCATATGCCCAATGCGGAAAATCTTGCCGGTTAAATGCTGCTGACCTCCTGCTATAGAAATAGCAAATTCTTTTTTCAGAATCTTACGGAACTCCTCTGCATCAAAATCTTCCGGTTGAACCGCAGTAACTGTTGGAGAAGCATCTTCATCTGAAGTCAATAAAGGTATGTCTAATGCTTTGAAAGCAGCGCGTGTCATATCCTTCATTAGTGCATGTCGAGAATATACATTGTTTAGCCCCTCTGCTTCTAATAAACTTAAAACTTGCTCCAGCCCAAATAACAATGACAAAGCAGGTGTAAACGGTGTAGTATCTTTCAATAAATTATCTCTATATTTTTTTAAGTTTAAATAAAATCTAGGCTGATCGTTTTCTTCAATGACTTTCCAAGCTTTTTCGCTAGCAGCTACAAAGGTTAATCCTGCTGGAAGCATGAATGCCTTTTGAGAACCAGTTACCATTACATCGATTCCCCACTCATCCATTCTTGTTTCTACTCCTGCCACACAAGAAACTCCATCTACAACTATTAATGCATCTGAAACCTCTTGAACTGCTAAGGCTAGCTTATCAATTGGATTTAATACTCCAGTAGATGTCTCGCAATAAGTTGAAAAGACGACTTTTATTTCTGCATGCCCTGCTAGAAAAGCCTTTATTTCTTCTGGGCCTAACGCCTTTCCCCATTCAACATTCAATACGTGAACTTTAATGTTAAACGCTTGGCATATTTTAGTGAAACGATCTCCAAAGGCACCTGTTACGACAACAAGCACTTCCTCTCCTGGCTTCACGACATTTACAACTGCCGTTTCTAGTCCAGCTGTTCCACTCCCTGCAATAATGGCGACTTCTTGAGTCGTGCCAAAAACTTTTTTCAAGCCTGGAGCAATTTTCTTAAGCATATCCGAGGTTTCCTTGCCCCGGTGACCAATCATTGATTGGTTCATAGCTTTTTGCACACTTGGTGGAATTGGACTAGGTCCTGGAATACGTAAAATGGTTTGATCTTGAAGCATAATTTTTCTCCTCCTTATTTTAAAAAACAAAAAAGCCCTTCGTCCCCTACATAAAATGTAAGGGGCGAAGAGCTAAAAAACTCACGCGGTACCACCCAAATTTACTGCAAACGTTCTGCAGCCTCTTAGTTCATATGCTTAACGCGCATTCACGGATGAGCCTACTTTCTTCAGTTCACCGATTCAAGAGTGCTACTCCACATACGAAATCACTGATTTGCACCAACCATCAGCTCTCTGTAGATTTACAAAATGCAAAGCTTATCTCTGTCAAAATCGTTTAACGCTTATTGAATTAAACCTATCATACTTAGGTTGTTTTCAGTTGTCAATATAGTTTGAAAACTTGGAAACGCTATCATTTTTTTACAACGCTTATAAACCTTGATATAAAGCTATTTTCAAAAATAAAAAAATATTTAATTATTCGTATTTATAATATTTTTCGTGGTGTTATTTTGGTGTTATTAGTAAAACACAACCTAAACACGAACTATATTAAGTTAAAAAAATTAATCATACATATTATGAATGATTATTTTAAAGAAATTAAGCCTTACATATTGACGTATAAGTCCAAAATTTGTACACTGTATAAAATCATTTGTTTTTTCCATAAATACAAACAAACATAAAAGTAAGGATTTGATGAGATGATCGTAAGTAAATTTGGAGGCACTTCAGTAGCTAGCGCAGAACAAATCAAAAAGGTCGCTAGCATCATAAAAGCTGATTCCAAAAGAAAATATGTAGTGGTTTCTGCTCCTGGCAAACGTTTCGAACAAGATTTGAAGGTGACAGACTTATTGATTAACCTTGCCTATGCTGCTTTAAATGGAGAAAATACAGAGCAATGCCTACACGCTGTAATAGACCGATATAAGGAAATTGCGTTAGGGCTGAACTTAGAATTGCTCATTTGTGATGTGATTGAGAAGGATTTGCAATCCAGGCTTTCTATGGATCATTCAAATAAGGAATTATTTGTGGACTCTATTAAAGCCAGTGGAGAGGACAATAATGCGAAGCTAATTTCTACTTATTTCACTAGTATCGGGATCCCAGCAAGATATATGTGTCCTAAATCAGCTGGATTGGTGATAAATGACTTTCCTGAACGGGCGATTGCCTTGCCAGAGGCTTACGAAAATCTCCAAAATAACTTACAAAATACAGCAGAAGTAATTGTTTTCCCTGGATTTTTTGGCTACACGAAGGATGGATTGCTCCGTACATTTGAAAGAGGTGGTTCAGATATAACCGGATCAATTTTAGCTGCATCCGTGAAAGCGGAACTTTATGAGAATTTCACAGACGTAGATTCTGTTTTTTGCGCCAACCCGAAGGTAGTGAACTGTCCAGTTGAAATCGAGGAAATTACATATCGGGAAATGCGCGAGCTTTCTTATGCGGGATTCTCTGTGTTTCATGACGAGGCATTAATGCCTGTTTATAAGGCTAAAATTCCCGTTTGCATTAAGAATACGAACAATCCATCGGCACCTGGTACGAAAATTGTTTCTTCCCGAAAAGTTAATCGTCGCCCGATTACTGGAATTTCCGCAGACAGTGGATTTTCTATTCTATACGTAAGTAAATATTTGATGAATCGGGAAATTGGTTTTGGGCGTAAGCTACTACAAATTTTAGAGGAAGAGCATATTTCCTATGAGCATACTCCTTCTGGGTTAGATGATATATCGGTTATCTTCCGAAGCCACCAGCTGACACCTGAAAAAGAAAATAGAATCATAAAAAGGGTTACGGAGGAGCTGCATGCAGAGGATGCTCACTTCCGTCACGAGTTTTCCATGATTGTAATAGTTGGAGAAGGAATGAACAATAGTACAGGACTTGCTGCTAGAGCTGCTACTGCAATCGCTAGGACTGGTGCTAATATTGAAATGATCAATCAAGGATCATCGGAGGTCAGCCTTTCCTTTGGCGTTCATCAAAGCAATGAAAACAAAATTCTTCAAGAGTTATATCAGGAATTTTTTGCATCTGTAACAATAGGATAATTATTAAAATGACATTCCGGTGGGCGTAGACAAAGTCTTAGTTTCAACTTTGTCTACGCTTAAGCTTTGCTTTTAAGTAAAGGTGTTCAAGTAATTAATCACTTACAAATCTTCCTTGTATACAATTCCCTCTTCCAAATATATTTTAAGAAGCGTCATGGCCTCTCCCCATCCCACCGCACAGTTAATGCATGCTTTTATATCCTTGTCTGAATTGGAATAGCCCATTTCTTTCAACATAATAAGGGTTCCTTCTTGATACGGTTCTAATTTAAATTCCACGGTCGTGACCATCTCGCCCGGAGACCACTGGAAAACAAAGGATTCGTCCTTAACAGCTCTCAAAATCCTACCGCCATCCTCTAGTTCCAGCTTTTCCTGACCAAATCCATCCCATTTTAAGCGAATTTCTCCCGTGCCGTCTTGCTCCATATGAAGAGAAGTTTGATTGGTGAACCAAGCGTTCCATCCTTCTGCAGTTGAAAGAGTTTTAAATACTTTATCTATACTTACTTTGATATACGTTTGATGGTTAATTTCTGGCATCGCTTCTTCTCCTATAATGATTGTAATTGGGCAAGACCAACATGCTTTTCGTAGGAAATAATGGTCATTTTTTCGTTGAGAACCTTTTGTTTACCAGTTCGAGCATAGCCCATCTTTTCATATAAATAACAATTTCTTTCTTCTTGAAGAATTGTATCGAGCTCCCAGCTGTTCACTTCTGGATAAATCATTTCTAGACGTTTCATCACGTTCTGAGCCAGTCCTCTTCCCTGATAACTATCTAAAATATTAATCATATGTAATCGCATGATATTTGGCGCTGTTTTGTACACATGTACACTACCAGCTAATTTACCAGCCTCTAAAATCTTATAAAATGTCCCCTGAAGTAGGCGTTCAGTGAATCTTTCAAAGCTTTGCAATGCAGGGGTTGTTTGATGATCCTCGTATTTTGTATAAAGTGGTAAGAAAACTTGTTTTTGAAGTTCATATAGTTCTTCAGCATCTTCCATCTTTGCTTTATGCAAGGAAATTTTCGATTCAATTATTTCAAAGACATTTTCTAATATGTGATAAGCGATAAACTCTCCTCGGTTAACCATTTCTCTAATTTCCTCTATAGTTGCCCATTTGGCATCTGCCACTTCCTCGTATTGAAGCATTAAATCCTCTATCTTCACGTTCTTTCTTATTAGGTAGTTGTCATCAAAGCCTCTAGGGAATTTGACCGTAAATAAAATATCTGCCTGCTCCAATTCTATATCAATTCCCAGCTCTTCCTTTGTTTCTCGCACTGCTGCAATTTCAGTAGTTTCTCCGCTCAAAACAGAGCCTGCAGCTGCGCAATCCCACATATTCGGCCATCCCTTTTTCCACGGCTGACGTTTTTGAATCAAAAGCTGATTTTCATCATTCATAATCCAAACATGGACTACTTCATGAAATGTACCCTCCTCCATTTCCTCACCTCGAATATGAGTCATTCCTGTTCTCTCTCTAAAATTATTAAGCATGTCCCAAACTTCCATATTCCCACCAACCTTGTTATAGTTTAGAATAGTTTATCACAATTTTGTTGACCATCAATAACAAATATGATATATTATAGGTTGTTAACAATTTAGGTAGGACATAAAAGAGAAATCTGGCATTCTACTAACGTGTTTTTGAACATACTTATTCACACTGGAGCGACTATAGGGTCGCAAGGACGTAAAAGCAGGAAGGGTTTACGTTGCTTAGGTTAGAAGACAACCAGTGGAACAATTTACCGCGGCATTGAAAGCTTAAGTCTTTCATGGAAATTATTCCCCGAACATTCGGGATGAAATTTAAAAATTCAAAGATTATGTTTTACCTCATACAAAATCAAGGGCTGGTCTCCAATGGAGACCAGCCCTTGTCCAATTTATCGGAAAATGAAAAAAGAGAGAGCGAAAAGCCCTCTTCTTCTCTTACATATTAGTGAAGGCTTATCTTCCTCGCTCTTCCCACTGTATAACAAGTTCCCTTCAGCTTAATTATTTTTCGCTTGTCTTTTATAATATTCTTTGAACGTAAGAAGATATATGAACCCACTAAGCAGTGCCAGTACTGCTAGTATAACAAACGTCCAAGTGAAACCGATCCAAGTAACAAGTGGTAAAACAAGCGGGGCGATCGTTCTGCCTATTGTGTATCGTAAGCTAGCAGCCGCAAAGTATTGTCCACGCATATCCTCTGGTGCAAGCTTAGATACAAAGCTTTCCTGCAATCCTACTGTAGCTAGTTCTCCTAATGTAAACACAGCCATAGCAAACAGGAAAACCCAGAAGTTCGCAGTCATTGGGAAGATGAGCATAGCAATAGCATATAAGAGAGACGAAAAAAAGAATACCTTGTGTTCTGGATATTTCGTCATCCAACGAGTTACAAACACCGTGAAAATGACTACTAATAAGCCGTTTTCAGATAACAGAATACCGAAAGAACCCTCTCCAGTAATTGTCCATTCCCTGCCAAATAAATTACCAAGAACCTGGACATCAATGACATCCTTCATATAAACAGGAATAAGCATATCTAGCTGCATATACGTCTGCGCTAGCAAAATCCCTGCTATTATAAATAGGAAAAACACTTTGTCCTTTACTATCAATCCGTATGCCTTCACTTGGTTGAGCACTACTTGAACCCAGCCGTTTCCGCCACTTTCTTTTAACTGTTGTTTTACCTCATCTGGTAATGTTTCCTCCGTCAGAAAACGTAATGCTAGACCTACTAAACAGAAGAGAATACCTGATACTAAAAGCAATAAGAAGCGATGATTAAAGAATAGGACTGCCCCTACTATCGGTCCAATTACGACAGATATATTAATAGATGTATAGAATACGGAAAAAACCGTACTGCGATCCTTTTCTGGCACAACATCAGCAACAATTGCTTGACTTGCCGGGTGATAAAATGAACCACACATACCTGCGATAGTAAAGGCTACGAAGCTAAGCGTCGGTGATTCATACCAAGGTGAATTGGCGAAGGCAAATAAAATAAAAGCAAAACCTTCTGCGGTTGCAGAAAAAAATAACATCGTCCTTCTACCAAATCGGTCCGCACAATAACCACCGATTAAATTAGCACCAACGGAAAATATTTGGGATATGACAAGCAGCAATCCTGCCATACTTGCCCCAAACTCATCTGCAAAGTATATAGCTAAAAACGGAAAGACCATCCAAAAGCTTAAATTACTAAAAAATTCACCAAATAAACGAACCTGTAAACTACGATTCCAATCTCTAATTCTCATGATGTTTACCTCTCAAATTATAAATTAAACGCTATCTCCCATATTATTTCGACATACGGAATAGATTTTTATATAGTTCTATAGTATTTTAAAAAATATAGCAGACTATATTCTATTAAGTTTGATCTGGTTTTATTAGGAAGAAAGAACTCGGCAAAAATAAAAAAGTCATAAACCCTAGGATGGGTTTACGACTTTTGACTGTAACCAATTAGTCTCTGTATGTAACGGCAGTTCCAGTTGCCACACACATCATCATGCCCTCACGGATTGTTTCAAAATCAAGATCTACACCAATTACAGCATTAGCTCCAAACTTGCTAGCAAGGGTATTCATGTCCTCTATTGCAATTTCACGACCTTGGGATAATTTATTTTCATAGGCAGAGCTTCTACCTCCAACAATATCTGTAACTGAGGCAAAGAGATCTCGTACGACATTTGCTCCCATAATGGCCTCTCCAGACACTATGCCATGATACGTTTCAATTGTTTTTCCTTCAATAGTAGGCGTTGTAGTGACTAACATAAATACTCCTCCAATACATGTTGTTATTTTTATCATACAGCATTATTGGAGGAGAAGCATTGATTATTCTGAATCTATTATATTTTCTTTCTAGTAGGGATCATATTAAATAATATATTCAATACGATTGCTGTGAAGCTTCCTGCCACAATTCCGTTACTCGTCAAAATTTGCACACTGTCAGGTAAGGACACAAATAAGTCAGGTACTACCGTAACTCCTAAGCCGATACCTATTGAACATGCAATAATCATTGCATTATCAGGTGATTCTGAGTCTGCAATAATAGTACTTAGCATCTTAATTCCTTGAGAAACGATCATACCAAACATGGCAATCATGGCTCCTCCTAATACTGCCTCTGGAATAATGGTAGTAAGGGAAGAAATCTTAGGTATAAATCCTAGGAATATTAGCATCCCACCCGCGATGTAAATAATTTTACGTGTTTTAACACCAGAGATTTGCATAAGCCCAACGTTTTGTGAAAATGTAGTATATGGAAACGAGTTAAAGATACCGCCTAGTAAAACAGCAATTCCTTCAGCACGATACCCTTTAGTTAAGTCTTCCTTTTGAATTTTTTTATTTAGCATATCCCCTAGAGCAAAATATACCCCAGTTGACTCTACTAATGAAACAATAGCCACTAATGTCATGGTAATAATAGGAGACCACTCAAAAGTCGGCATCCCAAAATATAATGGCTGGATCATATGGAACACATCAGCTTCTTTTACCGCAGTAAAGTCTAAAATACCCATAAAATAAGCAGCAACTGTTCCTCCAATAATACCTATTAATATAGAAATAGCTTTTATAAAACCAGTAGAGAAACGGTATAACAATACAATAAATATTAATGTACCAAATGATAATAGAACGTTTTGAATGGAACCGAAATCCTCTGCCCCATCGCCACCACCCATGTTGTTAATAGCTACAGGGATTAGGGTGATTCCTATAATAGTTACTACTGAACCAGTTACTACTGGTGGGAAGAACCTAACTAGCTTACCAAAAAAGCCGCTGATTAAAATAACAACTATTCCGGAAACAATAATAGCACCATAAATAGAAGATATTCCGTATTCTTCTCCAATTGCAATCATTGGTCCTACTGCAGTAAATGTACATCCTAGCACGACTGGCAAACCAATACCGAAAAATCGATTGCTCATAACTTGCAAAATGGTCGCGACACCAGACATTAGAATGTCAATGGCAACTAAATATGTTAATTCCTCTGAACTAAGACCAAGAGCTCCCCCTACGATTAGCGGAACAATTACTGCTCCTGCATACATAGCAAGCACATGCTGTAAGCCAAGTGTAGTATTTTTAAATATATTATTCATATGTAGGTGTTCCTTCTAGAAATTCTACAGTTCCATTTTCCAAGGATTTAATGATAGCAAGAGATTCTACACGAATACCTTTTTCACGAATTAGTTTTCCCCCTGGTTGGAATCCTTTTTCAATTACAATTCCAACACCAGCTGTAGTTGCTCCAGCCTGATCAATAATCTCAAGCAATCCGAGAACTGCTTGTCCATTAGCAAGGAAGTCATCGATGATTAACACGACGTCACCCTCTTGAAGAAAATCCTTAGATACCGAAATATCGCTTGTCACATTTTTAGTAAAGGAATGAACTTTAGAAGTAAGCAAATTTCCGGAAAGGGTCACAGACTTACTTTTCCTTGCAAAAACAACAGAAACACCAAGCTCTAAACCTGCAAACATAGAAGGAGCAATCCCTGAAGACTCAATCGTTAAAATTTTTGTTATTCCAGCTTCTGCAAATCGGTCTGCTATCTCTTCTCCTATAGCTTTAATAATTACAGGATCAATTTGATGATTTAAAAATGCATCCACCTTTAAAACATCTTTCGATAAAACCTTACCTTCTTCTACAATTTTATCCTTTAATAATTTCACTGGAATTCCTTCTTTCCTTATATTTGGGATACAAAAAAACTCGAATGACAAAGCTCCATCCTTACGAGTGGAGCAATGTCATTCGAGTTATTAATCGAATAATAAAAGAAATGGTTACACTTTTGTGTCCCAATTCCTTTATCCATTGTCACTCATAGTCGACTTGTTTACGGTAAGTCGGTAGAAACTTGCAGGCCATATTCCTGAGATTATACGAGTAGGTACTATTTGAATGCTCTCATTATAGCACGGAAAAATTCTTTTACAATAATATAAAAAAGTTCTATCATTCTTAAAATTCTGTTCATATATTTCAATTGTTACAGGTGCCTGGCACCTGTAACATTCCGGACACATGTAACAATTAAAGGTAATTTAAAAACACATGAATAGGTCATGTGTTTTGGTTGGTTTCTAATGGAATGAAGATTTTAATGTTTTGAAGGCTTCTATAAAGTAAGCGGGGTTCTCTTTAATATTGTAGGAAAAGACGCCTTGATTGGTATGCAAATATAAGATTCCCCCTCCAAATGAAAAGGGCTTGTGGGATATGTCGTGAACATTTTGGAATTTAAATTGATGCTGAGCAGAGACAATCTCCCTACCGTCCATTTGCAACGTAAAGCTAGATTCTATATGCTGCATCTGAAAATAGAAATCAATTTCTCGCTTAACTTCAATATAAATAATGGAGTACTCACTCAAAAACGTCACCTCCTTTAGCACATACTAGTGTATCATGTTTTTATATCATCATTAAACAATAAGGAGTCTATATATTGATCAAAGCCGTGATTTTTGATTTAGATGGTACTATGTTGAATAGAGATGTGTCATTAAAAAGATTTATTTCTTGGCAATACGACGAACTATACACCCATTTTGACCATATTCAAAAGGAAGATTTCTGTACTCGTTTTATAGAATTAGATAATCGAGGTTATAATTGGAAAGATTTCGTCTATGCATCTCTAATTCAAGAATTTAATATTCAGAGCATCTCCCAACAAGAATTATTAAATCATTACATAACTAACTTCCATACATATTGTGTACCCTTTCCCAATCTAATATCCATGCTAGAGCAATTAAAAAAACTGTCCCTATCGCTCGGAATAATCAGCAATGGAAAGGGACAGTTTCAAATGAATAATATTTTTTCTTTAAAAATCAATACTTATTTTGATACTATATTAATTTCTGAATGGGAGAAAATGAAAAAACCCGATCCACGTATTTTTGAAAAGGCACTTAGGCAGCTTAGTGTTAAAGCAGAAGAAGCTGTATATATAGGCGATCACCCTGCGAACGACATAATTGCTGCGAAAACAGTCGGACTCAAAACAATTTGGAAAAGGGATGAATACTGGCCCGCTCCTTCTGCCGATTATGTGATAGAAGATTTAGCTGAAGTTCCTCTTCTTATAAACAAGTTTAAATAAGTTTGCTGAATTCCGCAGTCTGATTTTCGAGTTTTTCAGATGCAGTAGAAATATCCTTGAACTCGTCTAATGCAGTTCGTATCTCCTGTTGGCTTTTTTCTATAACTGTCTGCGAGTAACTATTGCTCGCAGTTACCTTATCGACCTGCTTCGCTATTCCTTCAATATTTTCTCTTACTTCTACGATGGAAGCCTCAACTCTTCCAGCTAGCTTACGAACCTCTTGAGCCACTACATTAAAACCACGTCCATGCTCTCCAGCTCTTGCTGCCTCAATTGCTGCATTTAATGCTAAAAGATTAGTTTGTGCAGCAATCTCCCTAATGGTCTGAACTATTCCTTTAATCGAATCGGCCTGTTTTTGCAGATTATCTAATGTAGTGGTGTTTTCCTTAGAACCAGCAGCTATTTCATCTATTCTTTCCAGAAGGTTTTCACTTCTTTTAATACCTACTTCTGCTCGGTTGCTCAAATTCTCAGACATATGCTTCAGCTCTTCTGTAACACCCATTAAAATTTGATGGCGCTCCGTTACGTTAGTAGCTACTTTGGTGACGCCAAGCACCTTGCCATTACTACCAAAAATAGGCATATAAGAAGCTTCTAGAAACACACTGTTACCATGCTTGTCTTTTCTTTCTACCTTATTAAAAAATGACTTACCTGCAAACAGATCCTTCCAAAGCATTTCATACGACGGACTGTTCACAAAGCTTGGAAAGCAGAATTCTCGGTGATGCATCCCCATTACTTCACTTACTGTATACTTAAGTTCTTTTGCAAAATTCTCATTTACAAATGCCACTCTTCGATCCATATCAAAACGAATAATTGCCAAGTTTTTTTCCAAAGCTTCCACTACGGTCATGTCATTAACTTCTTCTGTTTGTAAGTAACTCATTTCTCTTCCCCCACGCCTAGTCTAATTAGGTGTATATTTTTCAGGATCCAGCACTGTTTCTTTTCCTAATACTAGTTTAGCTAGTTCCGAACCAACGAATGGTCCAGCCGTTAAACCAGAAGCCCCTAAACCGTTTGCAAAATAAATACCGTCCTGCCCTTTCATTTTACCAAATACAGGTAAAAAGTCAGGTGTATACGGACGAAAACCAACTCTTACTTCCTTTATTTTCTCATCTTTTAGGCTTTTTGCAATACTAAATGCATTTTCTAGCAGTTCTTTTTTCCCTTCTTCTGTTACGCTAATATCATAGTCAGTATGCTCTTCATAAGTAGAGCCTGCTACCACTTGTCCATTTTCGAAGGCTAGCATATATTGATTGGTTGGAGGCAGAACTACCGGCCATTCTCCAGTAGACAAATTCTCTAGTTGGAAATGCATTATTTGCGCCTTTTGAAAGGTCACATTTAGATCTAAACCTAATGCAGAGGGAATCTCATTTCCCCAGGCACCAGTGGTGAGTATAATTGCTTCTGCATTTATGGCCATCTCGTCTATAAATAACTTATTGTCCTTCCATACAGCATCGCCATACACGACCTCTGCTCCTAGTTTTTTTGCAGCACTAGTTAAAGCATCTCTCATTGCCATACCATCTACTCGAGCTGCTCCTTCCACATAAAGTGAATGGTAATCCTCTGAGATGATAGGAAATTTTTCTTTCGTTTCTACCGGAGATAGGATTTTCAACTCCCCAATTTCAGGTGCATCTATTCTTTTCTCCATAGCTCTTTCTAACATTTTTTGCAGTTTTTTTTCATCATTTTGTAGAGCAATAGCTCCTACTTGTTTATAACCTGTCGCAGTTTCACCTAGTTCCTCTAACTCTATCACTAGCTGTTTATAATATTTAGCGCCATTTTTCACAAGCTCGTACCATTTTTTATTTCTTCTCTGAGAAATCCATGGACATATAATTCCTGCTGCGGCTGCTGAGGCTTGACCTTTGTCCTGACGATCAACCAAAGTTACTTTCACACCGTATTTTGCAAGATGATAGGCGGTGGAAGCGCCAAGGATTCCACCACCCACAACTACGTAAGAAGACATCTATTACTCAACTCCACTATCTATAATTGAAAACTTAACTTCCTCACAATTAATTTCTGCCATTGCTCCATATGGTATAACAAATTTAGGTTCTGTATGGCCAAAGTTTAAATTATATAAAATCGGCAAATCATTTAATTCAAGCTCATTCATAATGGTAATAATGGATTCTTTGTATTCTTCATAATACTTTTCGTGCTGAGGCTTTGCAAAAATAATACCTTTTACTTCTTGCAGTATCCCTTGGGTTCCATAATTTCGAAGCCAGAATTCGATATTAGATGGAAGAGGTAAATCCTCAGAGGTCTCAAAAAATAGTATAGAATCCTTGAAATAAGATTTATCTGGCCAAAGCGAAGTGCCTTTCGCAAACTCCAACACTTCAATACAGCCACCGATTAGTCTGCCATTTACAATACCTTTACCCTGCAGCAATTCGTAGCCTTTTTCATCTTCATTCATTTCACGGCTTGTATACTTATTTTCAATAGCCCATTCCAATCGTTGACTCGTCCACAATGGTGACGGTTTAATTTCTCCAATCACTTCATTAGAGAATAGCGTCTTTTTCAAAGATTCTATGGTGTATTCATGCATCTCTACATTCTCTGCAAAATCAGTCAGAATAGCTGGCCCATAAAAAGAAGAAATCCCTGCCTTATGACAAAATAAATGGGTCACAGTAGCATCGGAATATCCAATAAAAACTTTAGGGTTTTCCCGGATTACATCAAAATCTATGTAAGGTAGCAATCTTATGCTATCACTACCTCCAATATTCGATACAATTCCTTTTATCGATGCATCCTTAAATGCATTCATCAAATCCTCTGCACGTGCCTGTGGACTTTCATATAAATAGTCTGACCCCTTCAAACTATTTGGCATAGCTACTACTTCTAAGCCAAATACCTTTTCTAATCTTTCTACACCTTGCTCATATCTCCATCTTAAATCAGGTTCTCCTGCTCCACCCCACGATAGACTAATGGTTGCAATCTTATCTCCCGGTTGAAGCATTTTCGGCTTTATTAACATAATTATATCCCCCTTTCCTTCATTATAATTCAAACACCATCATTTGGATGCCTATTCTTTTAGCTAAATGGGTATAAGAATATAGAAGAATTTAAATAGGCGGTGAAGGGTATGAAATATAGAGGTCGTACACGGAGTTCAAACGTAGAGGACCGTCGTGGAATGAGTGGCGGAAAAGCAATAGCTGGCATTGGCGGTGGTTTCGGATTAATTATAGTACTATTAGTTACGCTACTCGGAGGAAATCCCGATGAGCTGTTAGGAAATTTAGGCGGTAACGAAACAACTACCAGCTCAGTTCCTTATGAGGAAACTGAAGAGGAAAAAGAGCTTGTCGAATTTGTTTCGGTTGTATTAGCAGACACAGAAAAGGTATGGACGAAAATCTTTCAAGAAAATGGACTCAAATATGAGGAACCAACACTTGTTTTATATACGAATAGTGTAAATTCTGCCTGTGGAACAGCTGGTGCTTCTGTAGGTCCGTTTTATTGTCCAGGTGATCAAAAGCTTTACATAGACTTAAGCTTCTACAAGGAGCTTCAAACGCAGTTCAATGCACCAGGAGATTTTGCAATGGCATACGTTATAGCACATGAGGTTGGACACCATGTTCAAACCCTTCTAGGTAAAAGCAATGAGCTATCCTCCCTTAGACAAGAGTTAAGTGAAGAGGAATACAATCAATATTCTGTTCGCTTCGAGCTGCAGGCTGATTATTACTCAGGGGTTTGGGCAAAGCATGCTCAAGGAATGGAATTACTAGAAGAGGGCGATTTAGAGGAAGCACTTACTGCAGCTAGTGCCGTTGGAGATGACACTATTCAAAAAAGAGCTCGTGGCTATGTGGTACCTGAAAGCTTCACCCATGGAACATCAGAACAGCGGAAGAAATGGTTCTATAAAGGCTTTGAAAATGGAACAATTAAAGGTGGAGACACATTTAGTGTTAAAACTCCATAAATAAAATTCAAGTGCGTTTTCCCCAAGTAAGTAAATGGAGAAAAGATAAAGGTAACGTACCTTTCTTTTCTTCATTTGACTTCAGAGGGTAGGTTCATATATGAAAGCCTCATTTGAGTCTTTAAAATATTATGACCTAACTGTTTCTACCTCAACTTCTGGTAATTGCTTTAAATATGCTAAGTTAAAACCGCTCATCACTTGTAGCAACTCTTCTATAGTTACACCTTTAGCTGTTGATATATTAATATTAATATGACCCGAGCCTAATCTTAGGTTAGCACGTATAGCCCCTCTTTTAATGGAAGGCAGTGATTCTATGTAAGCATCTCCATCAAATAAGTGTACTGTAATAAAGGACTGTCCTGATATCGAGAAAATACCTATTTCTCTAACACCTCCCCATTCCACAAGTTGCTTACTAGCAATCGCTGAAGAAAAATCATAAAATCCTTCCTCATTTACAACGACTAGTTTTTTCCCTACGATTAGTTGCTTGATAATAAAGCCCAAGCAAAAGCCAAAAAATATTGTCCCTATACCACCAATTCCCATAAGGAATATCTTTTGAAAATTATCCTCTTCAAAGCTTGTAGTAAGAAGGAATACACAAGCCACAACCATCAGAATTCCCATCAAAACAAACATTAACTGTTTTCTTTTACTTTGATAAACGACAAACTCTTTAATACGAGCACTCCCCTTTCAAATTATCTAATTAACCATATTGGTTATTTTATTCAAATTACCTAAAATATACAATATGAACATTTTACATAAAATGAATATACCAGTCATGTTGACCACTTAACTTCCTCAAACTTATAATAGAACAAATCACAACTGGAAGAAGGCTAAAAAATGATGATACCTTTTACGAAAATGCATGGCTGTGGAAATGATTACATTTATATCAATTGCTTTGAAAATAAAATAGAAAATCCCGAAGCATTAAGCAAGGATATTTCCAATCGTCATTTTGGCATAGGCGGAGATGGAATTGTTTTAATATGCCCTTCTGATGTGGCAGATGCAAAAATGCGGATGTTCAATATAGATGGCAGTGAAGGGAAAATGTGCGGAAATGCCATCCGTTGTGTAGCGAAATATGTGTATGACAACAACATCGTACGAAAAGAAACTCTTCATATAGAAACACTGAGCGGATTGAAAAAGATTGAATTACATATAGAGAATGGGAAAATGAAGTCTGCTACTGTAGATATGGGGCAGGCCATATTAGAACCTTTCAATATCCCTATTGTAGTCAAGGACCAGACTATGCAGGTTAATTATCCAATCACCATTGAAGATCATACGTATTCTATAACCCCAGTATCTATGGGCAATCCCCATGGTGTAATATTCAGTGACGACATTCACCTACTAGACCTCCCAACTATTGGACCAAAATTTGAACATCACCCTATGTTTCCAGAGGGTGTGAATACTGAGTTTATTCAAATCGAGAATCGAAATGTTATACAAATGCGAGTTTGGGAGCGCGGAAGTGGAGAAACTTTGGCATGCGGAACAGGAGCTTGTGCAGCAGTGGTTGCTTCTGTGTTAAATGGATATTGCGATAAAAATACTGATATCCATGTCAAACTAATAGGCGGAGAACTGATTATTCGTTATACAGCTGACACTGTATACATGACCGGTCCTGCTACTACTGTATTCACCGGTCTTATTGACTGGTCGAAATAATGAATAAGACCTATTAGATGTACTCGGCAAAAAGGTTTGGTAGCATGTTTTTTCCGTTTTTTATATTTTTACTGAAAATACTGTCAATTGTAATGATAATGGTAATCCCTTGTAATACACTTGTAACATTCAACTGATACTATATGTTTAGACTAAATAGCAGGGGGATAGTGTATTTGAAGAAAATATTAGGATCACTTATCATTACAATAGTACTATTGGTCAGTGGAGTAAATGTTGCTTTCGCAGCAACAACAACTCACACAGTAAAAAAAGGAGAAACATTATACAAAATTTCTAAGACATATAAAGTTTCTATTAAAAACTTAAAAACATGGAATAACTTAACTACAGACGATATTAAGCCAAACCAGAAACTATCAATAACTCCTACATCTAAAGAAAAATCCAAAACACCTTCTAGAACTAATACTAGTGATAAAGTAGTAAAGGAATTCACGGTGTCAGCAAGTGCATTTACTGCCAAGTGTAATGGTTGTACAGGAATAACTAGCTCTGGTATCAATCTTAAGAAGAACCCAGACGTTAAAGTCATAGCTGTTGACCCAGATGTAATTCCGATTGGAACTAAAGTTCACGTGGAGGGCTATGGTTACGCTGTAGCAGGCGATACCGGATCAGCCATTAAAGGAAATAAAATCGACGTATTTTTCTCGACTACAAGTGAAGCTTATAAATGGGGACGTAAAAACGTAACAATAAAAATATTAGAATAGTTAATGTAGCCAGCTTCTCACAATAGAAGCTGGTTTTTCTATTTATACAATTCAATTAATAGGTACGCCCTCTCATATTAAGTTGTTATACTTAAAAAGAGTTTCATTATAATCCAGGAGAAGGTGCCTAATATGAATAGTAAAGATATAGGAAAGAAAATAAAAAGTGTTCGCTCAAAGAAAAAAATGACTCAACAAGTTTTAGCTGATTTAGCTGGGATTACTAAGAGTCATATATCAAAAATTGAAAACGGCTTAACTACCCCAACTCTAGTTACCCTTTCTAACATAGCAAAAGCCCTTGATAGTCCTACTTCTTGGTTTATCGAGCAAGAGGAACATGGGGAATTATCTATTGTTCGAAAAGATAAACGTGAAGCAATAGATGAGAAGAATGAGATCGGATATGAATATGAATTACTTGCCAACAAAAAAAATATGAGCATAATCAGCCCAACTATCGTAACTGTTTTACCAGGAGCCGAAAACATAGAACCCTACATACATGAAAACGATGAATTTATCTTCATCCTTACAGGTTCAATCCATCTACTTTACGATGGAACAAAGTATGAAATGACAGCTGGTGACTCAGCATATTTCTCTGGGAAAAAGCCGCATATTTTTCTTTCAAACAGTAAAAGCCATACAACAGTCTTAACAGTTTACGTTGAAAACCAATGAAATAAATTATTATAAAAATTCAGAACAAATAGCATATTAACTTTACAAAAGATATATATTATTATACATTGAGTATAATGCCATTCAACTTTGTTGAATGGAAGTATATTGAAAGGGGAGTTTTATATGTCTAGTTCTAGAATAAGGGGTTTTTATCAATTAACGTTAGAAGAAAGGTTAGAAATCGTTATACATAATAAGGGGTTAACAGATGAGGAAACAAATATACTCACTGGTAATAAAGCATTTCCTATGGCGTTAGCTGATTCTATGGTTGAAAATGTTATCGGTCAATTTAGTATTCCCTTGGGAGTAGCAGCTAATTTCAAAATAAATGGAAACGACGTTTTTGTCCCAATGGCTACAGAAGAGCCTTCTGTAATAGCTGCTGCAAGTAATGCTGCTCGAGCTGCTTATGATTTAGGAGGGTTCTTTACTTCTTCGACAGGAACTATCATGCGGGGACAAATTCAAGTACTGGATATATTAGATCCACACGGAGCTAAAGCCAGAATCTATGAGAATAAAGAAGAAATACTAACTAACTGTAATCTGCAAGATCCGACATTAGTAAAATTAGGAGGCGGAGCAAAGGATTTAGAGGTTCATCTTATAAATACAGTAAGAGAAACTATGCTTGTAATACATTTAATCGTAGACACTAAAGATGCCATGGGAGCCAATGCGGTTAACACAATGGCTGAGGCTGTCTCTCCCCTAATAGAAAAAATTACAGGAGGACGTGTCGTATTAAAAATAATTACTAACCTCGCGGATAAACGTTTAATTAGAGCAAGAGGTGTGTTCTCTGCAGAGTCTCTTGGAGGACCTGAAGTAGTGAAAAACATTGTAAGCGCTTACGAATTTGCTGATGCTGATCCTTATAGAGCCGCAACTCATAATAAAGGGATAATGAATGGAATCACCTCTGTTGTTCTAGCAACTGGCAACGATACTAGAGCAGTCGAAGCTGGCGCTCATTCTTATGCTGCCAGATCTGGAAGATATCGTTCTTTAACAACATGGGAGATGAATGAGGAAGGAAATTTAGTAGGTTCTATAGAACTTCCCATGGCAGTTGGAATAATTGGTGGTGCTACAAAAACACATCCAGTAGCTAAAGCTGCTTTAAAAATAATGAATGTAACATCTGCTGTTGAACTGGCCGGTATCATAGCTTCTGTTGGTTTAGCGGAAAATGCAGCCAGCTTAAGAGCTTTATCAGCAGAAGGAATTCAAACTGGTCATATGCGCCTTCATGCTAAAAACCTAGCCGTAATGGCAGGAGCAAGAAAAGAAAATATTGATTTAATAGTTCAAAAAGCCGTTAGTGAAAAAGATTTACGTTACGATCGTATCTTGCAAATAACTGAAGAAATTCAAAAGGAGGGTTAGAATGGACAATAAAAATAAGGCTAGTTTAGTAGATGAGCACATCAATGTGAAATTCGTTGAGATATTAGGGGATACCATCTCAGGTAAACAACTCATTTTTTCTATTATTCTTAGTGTTTTTGTTAGTCTAGGTGGATATAAATTAGGACAATATATTTTCCCTAAATTTGCTGAAGCTCAAATGGTCAACTCTTACTCTCTTTTGTTAGGCATCGCAGGTACTGTCACAATATTAATCGTTAATTCTGCCGTATTTAGACCTAAGCGTATTCTTGTGGAGGATGAGGTATCTTCTGAAAATTTAAGAGAAGTTTTTCAAGACCTTCAACTGGATTATGAAGAAGAATTGCGCTTAATAGAACAAGATCCTGTTACTAAAAAGGAATTGGAAGAGCTCGGAGTTCTCTCTAATTTTAACAATGCTCACAGGGAGGATCACAAATGAGTATTTATTTAGTTGCACTTTTATTTGCCTTACTTGGAGCAATTGTATTTTCCGTAATTGGTTTAATATCTGGGACTGATGAAACGGCAATTATGGTCCCTATTACATTGCTTGTAATTCTTTTAGGTGCCCCTCCCGAAGGTGTGTTTGCATTCTTTATGGCAGCAGTTTTATCCAAACATCTCACACACGCAGTTCCCACTGCTTTAATGGGAATTCCAGGTGATACAACAGCCGTACCGTTAATAGATCATGCGAATACTTTAAGACGTATGGGTATGCCTCATATAGCTTTACGTAAAATGATTTCTGGCGGTATCATCGGTGCCTTTATCGCATTACCTACTGCTGTTTTGCTTGGACAATTTTTGGGTCAATTTGCCGACTTCTTTAAATCTTCTTCTGGCCTAATTTTTACAATAGCCGCTTTCTTGATTGCCTATTTTTCAAAGGGTAAATGGGCCAGTGTTTTATTAATCATACCTTTTGCATTTTTTATCAAGAGTTTAGATACATTAAGTTTTTCCATATTAGATAAGCATCTATCGATTACTTTTTTCTTAGGGATTGCGATTGGCCCTATGTTATCTGATATTTTAATAGCAGCATCTTCTAGTGCTCGAAAAAGTCTTCAAAGAGATAAAGCCAATGAATATCATTTAGCACCAGAAACAAAGTCCTGGAAAGGTTATTTTCCAAATCCATTTAAAATACTTACAGGAAGACAGACCATATTTACTTCTATCACCACATTTTTATCGTCATTAACATTTGTATTTAGCCCTGTTGGAATGACATCGTTAATGGGAGAAATAGTCGGATCTCGAACGAAGGGTGCCTACAAAAAATCAACTACAAGTCTGACAGTTATGAATGGGGTAACCGAATCTACTTATATCGCAGAAGCTATTATTCCTTTAATAGCATTTGGTATTCCATTAAGTCCAGTGGCATTAGGACCAGCTTCTCCGTTATTCAATGCACCACCAGTGTTTACAGTAGAGCCTATTAATAACTTGCATACCTATTTAACTTCATGGGAATTTTTTATTTTTGGTCTAATAGGAATTACTGTTGCTTCTTTAATCGCTTATCCATTTTCTATGAATTATGCGCGTAAAGCATCTGTATTAGTTTTAAAATATGTTAGTCAAGAAGCGATTGTTGCTATGTTTATTGGGCTGGCATGTCTACTGGCTTATCATGAAGCACAACTCTTAGGAATTGTACTAACATTAACTGTTGCTACTGTTGGTGGTCTATTAAATCGTATTTTAGGTATTGGTGCTGGAGTACAATTTATGGTATTTTACGCTTCTAGCTGGATTATACTTCAACTGTTTGGTTTCTAATTACAAATGCCCATCCAACTTCACATGGAGTTGGATGGGCATTTTAAGAACTAATTAAGGTTGCTTTTTGATTTGAGTTAATTTCTAACGGATTTCTTAAGATTCCTTATTAAACCAAAGTTCATCTTTGTCATCAACATCACCATTATAATTAATGAGAATCTCATCACCGGCTTTTATATCAGTAAAAGCAAAGAAGTCAAATGTGTGATTTCTAAAATTAATCTCATACGTAGCATTAGGTTCATACGAATGGTTGAATAGCATTCCATAGCCTAAAAGAATGGCAGATTTACCTATCCCATACTCAAAAGCGTAATCACCTATTATAGTTTGCTCAATGTATTGATGCTGTTCGTTTGGATAGGCAATGACAGGTGCTTCATGTAAAAGCTCTCCTTTTTTGATCTCGCGCGTAGCAAATACCCCTCTATTGAATTCTCCATTACTTAATGGAGATGTTTTTACTTCTATCATATTGTTCTCCTTCTCATCTTTAAAAATTTCTATTTAACTGTAACATTAATTTGAACAATGGGCTCCTTTTATTTATAAATAGCCAAACTACTCCCTCTCTAACAATTCGTCTATCCCCTTAATAATTGCTTCAAAATAAGCTGAAGGATGAGGTACAAAGCTTTCTTTTCCTACAGTTCTTATGTAGGAACTACTATTACCTTGATCATCAAATTTTACTCCTTCAACTTTTATTTCGTCTTCTCTTCCCCTCCATAGGTCTGCAAAAGCACGAAATTCTGTCCGGACAATTCCTGCTACTTCCTCCAATTGAGGGTTGAATTCATCTAAAGATGGAAAATTTCTATAAACAAAAGTATGAGCAAATTCCCTATCAATTAGCTTATCTGAAATGATGGTGTAACCAATAACTCCTAAAGAATTAAGTTGATGAAAAGGAACTTTAATACCTAGCTCCTCCTCCACTTCCCGTATGCCATCCTCCACTGTTTCATTGGATAGGATATGACCGGCTGCTGTAATATCCAATAGGCTGGGATAATCTTTTTTAGCATCACTTCGAAGTTGCAAATATATGTAATTCTCACCATGGTCACTCCCTATAAACCAACAGTGAAATTTCTCATGCCAATGCCCCAGCTTATGTATTTCCTCTCGTGTTGCTACTCCTAAGAAATTTTTATCCTCATCAAATATCTTCAAAAGTTCATCTTCCATGTAAACACTTCCTTATATTAAATACACTTTTTTCTTCTAAATAGACTCTCTACTGAGTATATATAAATAATGCAGTCATGGAAAATTCGAAGAAAATAGGTGATTTTTATGAGAAAGCTTTTATTGCTCTTCTGTGTATCGTTGCTAATAAGCGCTCTAACGTTTCCAACGTTGAGTATTGCTGCCTCAGACCACAAGGTGGTAGAAAAACATATAAATAGATTATTAGAACGAAAAAAGGTGACCACTCCAACTCCAGCACCTGCTCCAAGCTCTAAAGCTAACGTTTACCTAACCTTTGATGATGGTCCTAACAAATTCACGACTACCCATAACAGTATATTAAAGAAATATAATGTCAATGGAACATTCTTTTTTTTAGGAAAGCATATGAAAGACAATGAGGCAATTGTGAAGGCGGTTGCTAGCGATGGGCACTATATTGGAACACATAGTATGACCCACGATAAAGAAAAGGTATATAAAAATGCTCAAGCATTTATTGATGAGATTAATAGCGGTGTACGCCTCATTGATCAGATGACTGGACACAGCTCTAAGCTTATACGTGTACCTTATGGCAGTAAGCCACATCTAACTACTCCTATGAAAGAAAAATTGAAACAACAGCATTATAAACTATGGGATTGGGATGTAGACTCTAACGATTGGAGATACAAGGATGAGGAATTTAAAGAAATAATAACAAATGTTCAAACAGAAGTGGAGAAGGCATATAAATCTGGAGATCAAGACATTATAGTACTACTACATGATCGAAGCCAGACGACAAAGGCACTTCCATCCATTATTGAATGGCTCCAGAAGGAAGGCTATACGCTGAAAACCTATCAGGAGGACCAGCATGTCGTACAGAATTTCTTTCGCGATGAAACTTTATGAAACTTTAGAACATAAGGATTTTATGTCTTTTAACTTTTATAAAAACACATAATAAACGAAACGGGACCGTCAGTATTTTTACTTAAAATTCCGTCGGTCCTAGTTTTAGTGAGTAGACATTTTATATATTAATAGCCATAAGGACGGTTGAACGGTGGGTTGTAGTATGGATAACGATAGTATGGTGGGTATGGTGGGTAAATTGGAAAGAACGGGAATATAGGGAAAAACGGGTATTGATAACGTGGGCGTCGTCTTCTGCGGCGTCTCCCATAACTGTCATAACCGTATTCATAGTCATCATCATCATATCGATCGTAATTAAATTGTGTCATTATTTTTTCCTCCTTTTGATCTCGATTTAGGTTATGCTTTGTAAGGATTTACCGTCTGTGCATTCGCCCACATTAAAAAATACTAAACTTCAATTTTACAACAAGTAGAATTATAAAAAAAAAGACACCTAAATCGAATTAGGTGTCTTTTATAAATTACCTTGTAAATAGAAAATTACATTTAAAAGTATCAAGATATTTATCTACTTACTTACTAAATTTCTTCTTAAACTCTATAGTTGGTTTCTTTATCATTCTCCTTCCTAGTATCAAATTACGTCCATACGCATTCCAATATAAACTCAATTACTATAAAAATAGACCATTGAAATAATGATCATGTTTAACTAAAGCACCCTTTGTTTAATAAGTGAAATTAGTTTATAGCACGATTCATATTGGACTACTTTGTTAGATAAGTTAGCAGTAAATAACTATCGAATTGAGCCCGAAAATTCAATCTGTTTACTATTTAATTTATTAACCCATTCACTATCATTCCAAATATTCGGGTTGTCAATTGTTAGATTTTCTCCACGTACCATGAAATCATAACTATCTTTTGCATCCGTATACCAATCAACAATGACTAATTTGCCGTTTACATTGCGTACGAGAAATTCAGTGGGCTCACCATAACTACCTACAATATTTTTAATTTCCGTAGGTAATTTTAAATAGAGAAACCCCCCATCTGCGTCATCAGTATACTCCACTTCCCAATCCGCTCCCCGAGTGCCAATATCAACACTCTTCACCGAATCATCAGTCAGATCGTTCGTTGAATACATGTCAAATTGGTATTGAATTTTCTTTTGCGTATACTGTTTCAGATTTTCGTTATCAATAAATGCACCCAATTCAATATCCGAGCCGTTCCATACCGCTTTATAATAGTCAGTCAGCACTCTCTTACACATTTCATATGCCACTTCAGAATCCAGAATAGATAGTTCTTCTTCATTTTTAGCTACATATTCGGGGGAATCCTGTAATATACGTTCTGCTTCAATAAAATCTGGATTTTCCATAATTTCTGGTGCTGCATATGTTAGATATAAATAGAGGTCTTTATTTGGAACTGATGTAGTTGCTTTTAATATGTGATTAGTCTCTTTAGAATATATAAAACGATCATGGTCACCTAGATCAGAAGAACCAACTTTAAAACCATCATAATTATTAAATAATTTATAGAAATAATTTTTATCTACTTTCATAAATATAATCAGTTCTACTTTATCTTGATAAATATAGAATCTCATATTATCTTCGTAAACCATGACGTAATCAGACCCACTTCCGTCCTCATGTTCTTTAGTATAATTTTCACCAAAGATTTCAATAACCTGTGATTGTGGATCACCTAATGTGATTCCCTGTAGATATAGCATACCTTGTTCATTGGAGATTGTGGGCTGTGACACCCCAATATGTTGTTCAGCTGTATTAGGAACATTTTCAGTCCGTACTTCGTTTAATACAAAAATCATCACAGACATGGTTAGAATAGTGGCTATTACTACATACCGCCATTTATTTTTCACTGAACCTGAATTGTTTTCAATCGCACGTTCTACATTTTGTATGACACGTTTCTTACTTTCCGTTAAATTTTTTATTTTTGGAGGAATAAAGTCATTCATTTAAAAGCACCTCCCATTCAATTTCTTTCAGTTGCCTTCTTAATAGTTCTCTGCCACGACTTAGGCGAGTTTTTACTGTACTTTCTGGGATAGATAAAACATGCGCTATTTCTGAAATGGACCATTCATTAAAATAAAAATGAATGAGAACCTCCCGATGTTTTAAAGGCAAACCAAGGATGGCGTCTCCAATTATTGCTTGCTCATCTTTTCTAACTAGTTCATCCCTGCTCTCTTTACCTTCTTGTGGAAAAAATTTATTTTGAAGCAGAATTTTTTTATACGCCCAACTCTTCAAGTAATCCTTGCTTTTGTTAACAGTCATTTTTGTTAGATAAGCCTTCATTTCACCGAGTTCTTCATAATTATTCTGCTGATGATAAAACTTAATGAATATTTCTTGTACAATATCTTCTGCCGCTTGAAGATCCTTCACGTATCCATAAGCTAAGCGTATTAATGGCTCTGTATATTGAAGCATTAACTCTCTTAAATCATTTATCGACAAACTGCTCGCAACTCCTTTCACTATATTAAACGACTCTCAGACCACTAAAGTTTGTTTTTTCTAAAAAAACTGATTATTTTTTAAACTCATAGCTTCAGTTAAGATAATTCCGTGTATCACCTTACAACTCAAAGAAAAAAGAACGAATTTCCTCTTTGGAAATTCGTTCTTTTTAAACTAATTCACTTAACCACTTAGTGATAAGTGTAGATGAATGCATACATATGCTGGTGTATTCGCTATCGTATTCATTTCTGTACTTTAACAGCGTAGTATGTTGTTATTTATTTGTAGTTATATCATTCTACCATTTGTCATCAATCAGCATTGTTTGATTCAAAGTTATTGAGCAATGCTCGCACTTCATCAGTTGACTTTGTGTTCATCAATTGATTTCTTAATTCACTTGCCCCTCGGAATCCTTTGACATATATTTTGAAAAAGCGATGCAGAGCTGTGATTGAACGTGGCAATTCTGCTGAATATTGATCTTGAAGATCCAGTTGCAATCTTAGAAGATCAAGGTATTCCGAAGTACTATGTTCTTTCGGCTCTTTTTCGAAAGCAAAAGGATTGTTAAAAATACCACGCCCAATCATAACCCCATCAACCCCATATTGTTCAACGAGCTTAAGGCCAGTTTGTCGGTCAGGAATGTCTCCGTTGATTGTTAGTAGCGTATTTGGTGCCACTCGGTCACGTAATTTCTTGATTTCTGGAATCAGCTCCCAATGCGCATCTACTTGGCTCATTTCCTTTCTTGTACGCAGATGGATAGAAAGATTAGCAATGTCTTGTTTCAATATATGTGTTAGCCAATCCTGCCACTCTTCTACCTCCGTGTAACCAATCCTTGTCTTCACACTAACAGGCAATCCTCCCGCTTTTGCTGCTTGTATAATTTCTGCAGCGACATCCGGGCGTAAGATAAGGCCGCTTCCCTTCCCTCTAGATGCCACATTTGGTACCGGGCAGCCCATATTAATATCTACACCTTTAAATCCTAGCTCGGCCATACCAATACTCATTTGTCGGAAATGTTCCGGCTTATCTCCCCATATATGTGCAACCATTGGCTGTTCGTCCTCTGTAAAAATCAATCGTCCTCGAACACTTTTCTGACCCTCTGGATGACAATAGCTCTCCGTGTTTGTAAACTCTGTAAAAAACACATCCGGTCTACCAGCTTTACTTACTACATGACGAAAAACAACATCCGTCACATCTTCCATTGGTGCTAGTACAAAAAATGGTCGCGGTAAATCACGCCAAAAATTATCATTCATATTGAAATTCAAATCCTCTCATTATGCATTACGGGATAAAATGCTTCTACTTTTTTAACATATATGTCATGTTAAATCAATTAAATTTTAGTTTATAATAGTTAACCAAACCAAACTAACCCTTACATTGTGCGTAATGTATGTGGCAATTCAAGGGATGTCAATTAAGTCATTATTATAGTATAACCTAGCTTTTTTAATTTATCTTCATACAGGTTTCCTGATCCACTAGAAACGAACATTTGTCACTTTGTTGATTGGAGTGAAAGTCACGATTCCTGAGGGATGAGTGAGGCAGAAAAGACATCACAAACGGGGTACAAGCCATCGCGGAAAGTGTCCGACTAGAGTGGAAACCACTTATTCTTTATTCATCCTAAAGTATATAAAAATGATTGTGCTCTCTTCTATTGTTTGTGTTTTTTATAAAAGTAGAAGTTATGAAATGGAATCACAATAAAAAATAAGACTATTTTTCAAACTATCAATCTATTGGGACTTCTTGACATCCTACCTCTATTAGACTAATATTATGGATTGTTCGATAAATTATAACGTGGTTCGAGAACCTCCCACGTAAAAAAACTAAGGAGAAATGAATATGAAGATTAAAACGATGGCTACAAGTGGAATTATTGCAGCTTTATATGTAGCTGTATCTCTGCTAGTGGCGCCTTTTGCATTTGGTGCTTTTCAATTTCGGATATCCGAAATGTTTAATCACCTTATTGTGTTCAACAAAAAGTATTTCTTTGGAATTGTGATCGGTGTATTTATCACAAATCTATTCTCACCAATGGGTCTCTACGATTTAACCTTTGGTGTAGGTCATTCCATTCTTACACTTTCTATTAGTATATTTATAGGAAAATTTATTAAGAGTGATCTTTGGCGGATGATTATAAATACGCTTATATTTACCTTCACTATGTTTATTATAGCCATTGAGCTTCATTTATATTTTGACTTGCCGGCCTCTATCTTTTCATACACTTGGTATACTGTTGCTCTAGGCGAATTTGTCGTGATGGCAGTAGGTATTCCATTAATGCTTGCATTAAATAAGCGTTTAAAATTTAAGGAACTTCTATAAATTTAACCTTACAGTGACCCAAAAGTTAGACTAACAGGTTACAGCAACTACCAAGACCTAAGTTCAGTATTTTACTGGACTTAGGTCTTTTTATTTTGTCTTCTTTCTCTATGAATTAACCTTGACTAAAAAAATTATGTAACTTAAATGAACTCCTTACGTCTAAATGCATTGACGTCAAAATTAATATAAAAAAAGGGAGTTTACATAACCATGAAAAAGATAATGAGTTTTCTTATGTTAACCATCGTATTAGGATTATTAATCGCGGGCTGTTCAAAAGATCAGTCCTCTACAATAGAACCGGAGCTATCTGCTAATGAAATGGCCGATAAAATGTTGGAGAAAGTTGAACAACCTAGTCTAATGGAATTAGAACCAGATCAAATAAAGGATTTATATAACCTAGATCCTGAGAAGCTCGAAGAATATTCGATTAGAATACCAATGATGAACGTAAAAACAAATGAAATCGCAATTTTGAAAGTAAAAGATGCTAAAGATGTACCTGACGTAGAATCAGCAATAAAACAAAGAGTAGAAAATGTACAAAAGCAATTCGAAACGTATCTTCCAGACCAATATGAGAATGCCAAAAACTATAAACTTGTTACGAAAGGCAACTATATATTATTAGTCATCTCAGAAGATGCAGACGAACTTCTAAAAGTCTACGATAGCTTTTTTGAACAAAAATAAGCCACTATGGTATTTAGTAGCTTGCTTTTCTTATTCCTGTTCCTGCCTGCCGTTCTAGCACTTTACTATTGTTCGCCAAGACGGATTAGAAATCTGATTTTGTTTTTAACTAGTCTTGTCTTCTATGCTTGGGGAGAGCCGATTTACATTGTTATTATGTTGGTGTCGACTCTGACGGATTACAGCTTCGGGTTGTTACTAGATAGACCTAATTTGATTTCTTTGAAACGCAAATGGATTGTCGCATGCTCTATTATAGTTAACCTGGCGCTGTTATCTTATTTTAAATATGCTGATTTTCTTATCCAGAATGTAAATACGTTACTTGGTACAAGTATTCCTTTAACGGACCTTCCTCTGCCCATAGGGATTTCCTTTTATACGTTCCAATCGATGTCCTACATCATAGACGTATATAGAGGGACAGCTAAAGCACAACGAAACTGGATTGACTTTGGAACGTTCGTTGCCTTATTTCCACAATTAGTTGCGGGTCCAATCGTGAAATATAGCACGATTGCTGAACAGCTCCATAAGCGAACGGAGAATATCAAAATGTTTGCGGAGGGCGTTCGGCGATTCACTATTGGGCTTGCAAAAAAGGTGTTACTTGCTAACAATATTGGATTGCTTTGGGACACCATTTCAAATACCAATCCAGATTCACTGACTGTATTAACTGCTTGGCTTGGTATTATTGCATTTGCCTTTCAAATATATTTTGATTTTAGCGGTTATTCCGACATGGCTATTGGTCTTGGCCTTATGTTTGGCTTTCGATTTAACGAGAATTTCAACAAGCCGTATATTGCTCAGAGTATAACTGACTTCTGGAGAAGATGGCATATCTCTTTGGGTAGCTGGTTTCGAGAATATGTCTACATTCCTCTTGGAGGCAATCGTCGAGGTTTAGTCATTCAAATGCGTAATATACTCATCGTTTGGCTGCTTACGGGATTTTGGCATGGAGCTAGCTGGAATTTTATCGCATGGGGTTTGTATTTCGGTGTCATTCTCCTTATGGAGAAATGGTGGGGATTAAAACTACTTTTCCGCTTACCTCGTTGGACGAGACATGTTTACGCACTAGTTCTTATTCTCATAGGGTGGGTATTATTTGCTTTTGATCAGCCTTCTTTAATACTTAGTTACTTGAGTGCCATGGCGGGATTAAATCACCAAGCGCTATGGAATAATGACACGTTGTACTTTTTTTATACAAATATAATTTTGCTTTTGATATTGATTATTGCCTCTTTACCTAAGAAGCAATGGCCAAGAAAGAATGAATTATCGTTTTTACATCTCGTTTGGTACGGATTTCTATTTTTTCTTTCCGTTTCCTATTTAGTAGATGCAACTTTTAACCCGTTCTTATATTTTCGTTTTTAGGGAGGTAGAAATCATGGAGAAGAATGCAGAGAAATTATTGGTCTTAGGGTTTGTAGGAACGCTGTTTCTATTTGCTTTCTTCTTTTTTATTTTACCTAAAGAACGTTTCTCGAATTTAGAGAACAGATATTTACAATCTTCACCGCATCTTACATGGAATAATTTATTATCTAAGCAATATGCAGAAGAGACTGAGAATTTCGTAACAGACCACTTTCCATTTCGAGATAAATGGTTATTCATAAAATCAGCTGCAGAACAATCTAGGCTGCAGCAAGAGAATAACGGAATCTATCAAGGGAAAGATGGCTTTTTATTTGAAAAATTCTTAGAGCCTGATTATACAAAGATTCAGCAATATATAGATTCAGTAAATAAATTTGCCACAAATCACCCGACAGTAGACATGACTTTCATGCTAGCGCCAACATCGATTGGTCTTTATCCTGATCGTTTACCGTGGTTGGCACCGTCGTATTCTCAACAGAAGGTAAATGAATATATCGGTGAGCATATGTGGAAAGGCTTAACCTTTATGAATGGCTTTGATTTTCTAGGCCCGCATGCTTCGGAATCGATTTATTATCGTACGGATCATCATTGGACGACATATGGAGCTTATTTGGCATATGTTGCGTATGCAGAGCAGAAAAAGTGGGATTTCCTTTCGAAAAAAGATTTCCTAATCCAAACTGTAAGCAATTCATTTTTAGGAAGCTATCATACAAGAGGGCAGTTTGTTGGTTTATCTCCAGATGATATCCAAGTCTATATTCCTCGTGATTCCACGTCTACAAACACGTATATCGCAGATACAAATCAAACGATGACGAGTATGTACGATAAAAGCTTTCTTGCCAAGAAGGATCAGTACTCCTATTTTCTTGGCGGTGTTCATGCTCTAATGACGCTTACAACCGACCTTGACTTGCAACAGCTTGAACAAGAAAAGCTACTAGTCATTAAGGACTCTTATGCGCATAACGTAATTCCTTTTCTTACAAGACACGTTCCAGAAATTCATGTGATAGACATTCGATATTATAATGGCAGCATTGATGAGTATATGTCTGATAATGATATTAAAGATGTTTTGTTTTTATTCAACACATCCACGTTGGTTGACGAACCATCTATTTTAAAACTAAATAACTAGGAAATCGGCAAATAAATTAAGTAATTTGCAATGAAAATAGTTTTATGACCGGATAGAAAAATTTATGACCGTTCACGAAGGTTTTATAACCGGATAGAAAAATTTATGACCGTTCAACAATTTCATTGGCAAAACAAAAGACATTACCAATTTGTAGAGTAATGTCTTCCACTCGATATATATTCTAGTTTAAAAAAGTCCACTTCCAATAGGAAATGGACTTTTTTACATTATTCCTTCACAAACTCAATGGTACTTCTTACAGTATCTATAGGTCTTACCATGCTTTCAATCTGAGCACGTTTCGCCTCTAAGAATGGTGGCAGTGAAAGTTTTTCTCCTAAGGTTTCGTAAGGTTCGTCACCCATAAAGCCAGGCCCATCAGTAGCAAACTCAAATAAAATGCCATTTGCCACTCTAGCATATAAAGACTGGAAGAAAAAGCGATCTACAAAGCCAGAAGTTTGGAATCCAAAGCTTTCCATACGCTCTGTCCACTCATCTAATACTGCTCTGTCTTCCACGCGGAATGCGGCATGGTGCACTGTTCCGAAGCCTTGACGACCTGGAGGGAGAACAACATTTTTTTCAACAATGACCTGTGCTCCATTTCCGCCTTCTCCGACCTCAAACAAGTGAATATCACCCTCTTGAGCAATCTCCTTAAATAGTAACACTTTCTCCAAAACTTCCTTCATATAGTCAAATTGAGCAATACGAATATGAATTGGACCTAGCCCAGTGATGGCATGCTCTAATGGAATTGGTCCCTTTTGCCAAGGAGTGCCTGATTCTACGCCTTTATTATACTCGTCGGAAATTAATTGGTATTGTTGGTCGTCAAAGTCTACAAACGATAGTACCTTTACTCCGAACTGCTCTTGAATACCAGTATGCTTAACGTTTAGACGATCAAAGCGCTTCACCCAATAATCAAGGGACGCATCAGTGGGAATGCGAAAGGCTGTTTTATAAATCTCATTCGTTCCGTGGGAACCTTTTGAAATCCCCGGGAAGTCAAAGAATGTCATATCTGTTCCCGCTCCTCCTACATCATCTGCAAAGAACAAATGATACGTTTGAATGTCGTCCTGGTTAACTGTTTTCTTAACAAGTCGCATCCCTAATACATTCGTAAAAAATTTATAATTTTCTTCTGCACTACTTGTAATAGCTGTTACATGGTGCATACCTTTTAAGTGATTCATATTATACTCCTCCAGTATTTTTA
Source organism: Psychrobacillus sp. FSL K6-2843 (assembly GCF_038626375.1). Taxonomy (NCBI): domain Bacteria; kingdom Bacillati; phylum Bacillota; class Bacilli; order Caryophanales; family Bacillaceae; genus Psychrobacillus; species Psychrobacillus sp. FSL K6-2843. Next base: position 3,317,793 of record NZ_CP152021.1, read on the forward strand.
TCTTTAATTAATATATCTTTAATTCGAGATAATTTTATCATGTAAAAAAATAGAAGTCAATTCAAAAAGTCCGAATAGCATATTTTGCTACTCGGACTCCTTTTCATACATCTATTTCCGTTCCGATTTTCTGCGCCTTCGCTTTGACATAGACACCTTTTGCCACCGCTAAGTCATAATATGCTGCACCAACTGATTTGAATAAAGTTATTTCCTGTTCCTGCTCTCGGCCATTCAATTCCCCCGTCACAAGCTTCCCAATTTCTCCATGAACTTCTTCGAATGACCATTTACCAATCTTATCGGCATACATAAGTTCCCCTGCTTCATCCTTAACGCCAGCAATATCATCTACTACTATTTTGGATGACTTGGTTATGGTCGCTACATCCATCTCAAGCATATGAGGCAAATAAGAGCCAACTCCATTTATATGAGTACCTGGCTTTAAATCATTCCCATTGAAAACCGGCTCATTAGATCTCGTTGCACAACAGATAATATCTGCCTGACTAACTGCAGCAGATACATCCACAAACACCTCATATGGAATGTTGACTCCAAAGTCTGCTAGCTTTTGACCAAACCTTTCTGCTTTTGAGGAAGTTCTATTGACTAGAATAATACGCTCGATGCTACGAACAGCAAGCACTGCAAGCACTTGTTCAAAGGCCATCGCTCCTGTCCCAATTACTGTTAATACCTTTGAATCCTTTTTAGCAAGGTAATCTGTGGCAATACCGCTAAGTGCTCCAGTTCTAAGCCTTGTTAAATAGGAGGCGTTTAGCATTGCCAAGTGTTCTCCATTTTTTGCATCTGAAAGTAAAACAACCCCCTGTGTAGTGGGCTTCCCTTGTACTGGATTATTCGGGAAGATAGTGACTACCTTCACTGCTGTAACCTCCCCAACTAAATCGGCGCTTGGCATATATAAAGCGGAAGCTTCGTGTTGTGGAAATTCAATTACTGTTCTATGTGGATTTGCTATTTTATTCGCTGCCTTTGCTTTTAGGACATCTTTGACATCCCTTATCGCATCCTGCATTTTATATGTATGCATTATTTCTTTTTCATTTATCACTAACATTGTAAGAACCTCCTTCAAAATAAAAACTCGTCTTGCCACCATAGCGTAAGACGAGCTTTATGTACATGCGAATTACACTTTACTTAATTCTTTTTTAGCTGTCTTTGTTACTGCTGTATCATCTTGTATTGTCGTCACATCATCTAAATTCTGCTGGCTTCTATCCTTAACTGCCCAAATTGCTAATAAAGAAATAACAGCCGTGAAGATAATATAGAATGCTACTGGGACATAGGAACCGTCAAATTGAAGCATGAGACTTGTCGCTACTAACGGTGCTGTACCCCCTGCTAAAGCTGCCCCAATTTGATAACCTAATGTGATTCCCGTGTAACGTACTTTTGCATCAAAGATTTCCGAGAACATCGTCCCGAGCACTGCAGTAATTGGCGCCCAGATGATTCCAAGTCCAACTACTGTAGCCACAACCAATAACACAAGCGATTGCTGCTGAAGCATCCAGAAATAAGGGAAAGCAAACAAAATCATCCCAATTGTTCCTGCTACATAAATCTTCTTACGACCAATTTTATCTGAGAGACTTCCCATTATCGGTATAAGGATAGTGGTGATTATTGTGGCAACCATTACAGTATTTAATACCGCAGTTCGAGAGAAGCCAAGTTCAGCAGTAGCATAAGAAACAACAAAAGTTCCAAAAATATAGAATGGTGCTGTTTCAACTACCTTGGCTCCTACAGCTATAATAACCTCTTTCCAATGATATTTTAGCGTATCTGCAATCGGTAGTTTTGGAATCTCTCCAGACTTTTGTACCCTTTTAAACGAAGGTGTTTCTTCAATTCCTTTACGAATCCATAATCCAAAAATAACTAACAAAGCGCTCATGATAAACGGAACTCGCCAACCCCAAGTCATAAAGGAACCTTCTGGAAGTAGAGTCATAATTGATAATGCAACTGTCCCCATTACCATACCGATTGTTACTCCCATTTGTGGGATTGCTCCGTATAAACCACGTTTTTCTTTTGGTGCATATTCAACAGCTAGTAGGAGTGCACCACCCCACTCTCCTCCAATACCTAACCCTTGGATTAATCGTAGCGTGATTAAAAGAATTGGAGCCCATACTCCGATTGCCTGATACGTTGGTAATAATCCCATACCAAACGTTGCAACTCCCATTAAACTCAGTGTAATAACTAAGGTTTTCTTTCTACCAATCCGATCACCAATATGACTGAATATGATTCCCCCGAATGGACGGATAAAAAATGCTAAAGCAAATGATGCATATGAGAGCAATAACCCTACAGTTGGTTCATCTGTTACGAAAAATAGCTGATTAAAAACAAGGGCAGCCACTGTCCCATATAGAAAGTAATCAAACCATTCAATTGAACTTCCTACTAAGCTAGCAATCCAGACCTTTCTCATTTGTTTTGGATCCATTTACATCTCCCTTTCTAAAATTGAAGTGATACTTTAATTTCTCCCTCAGTTTCATTTTAATAGTTTTAAATTTTCTGTCAATATAAATTTAATATAGCTACCGTTGAGGCATTTCCATTTAATAGGTATGATGGTTAATAGAGAAAAAAAGGAGAGATACATATGTCTTCTAATTCAATAGGAACCATTTTAAAAGATTTAAGAAAAGAACGTAAGCTCACCTTGAAAGAACTCGCAGAACTAACAGAGGTGTCGATTAGCTTCCTCTCTCAAGTGGAAAGAGGAAAATCTAGTGTAACTTTAGAATCCCTAAAAAAAATAGCTGATGCTTTAAAAGTCAATCCAACTGTTTTCTTTTCAGATGTTTCGTCAAACGATCAATTAGCTGAAATAAGACAGCAGTTTTATTACAAGGATTTATCTAATGGTTTACAGGATGCTTCATACACCCCTATATTAGTGACTCTTCAACCAGGGGAAGATAAAGGAAAGGCCTTTTCACATAGTGGTCACGAGTTTCTTTTTGTTGTGGAAGGAACATTAACTGTAGTAGTAGATGGCAAGGAAGAAGAATTGAAGGAACAGGGCTCCACGATGTTTGACGCAAATCTACTACATTATTGGTACAACCTCACGGACAAGCCGGTTCGATTCTTAGTAGTTTCTTCTAGATAGGGAAAAATAATAAGTTCAACTGTAGGAAAAAAGTTTGAATTGAAATCTTTTCGAAAGAAATAATTATTATCTTAATTAAAATATTAATAGCTTAAAACCAAGCAAATGCTATAAACTTCTCTCTTACTCTAATTAAATATCCCATTTTCCATGATTTGGATTATTAAAGTTTCTATGAATTAATAGTAAATTAAATGGGAAGGGAATTTATGATAAGGGGGAAAGACAATGGATCAAATATTTTCTGAGCAAGTGAAGGAATTAGAAGTAACTGTTTCAATCACTGAGGAGTATATCGAAAATATAATGAATGCTGTGTTAGAAGGGGGCCAATGGGTTATACATAAAGAGGAACAGGCACAGTGGGTGGAAAAGCCTGCTGGGATATATCAAGATGAATGGGCAGCTCGTCTTTTACTCACTGGAGAAACGCTGAAACTAATAGACAAGAGAAATGAGAATACTATATTTCTCTTGACTTTAGATGACTTGTATAACGGCATAGCATTAATTTTCAAGAATGGACACCATAACGGCTTTTCAAATACAGTAACTAAAACTGAAGCAGACGCAATTATTCAATATTCGTTATTTAAAAAACTTCCATATTTAACTTAATACTATTAAACGATACAGCAGCCTTTCTTAGGGCTGCTTTTTTTAAACAGATAACATTGCAATACTTTATTGAATATATTTATTGTCTCCATCGAGGTCAAATGGAAAAAAGCTCCGGTGGCCGGAGAGCTGCCTCCTCACTTTCCTCCATTTGCTTGTCGGGGCAGACATAGGTGCCTGCGCTTTTCTTAGAACATAAATAAACTTTGGACAGCTAGGTGCTTGTATTTGTTCGCAAATAAAAATAAGAATACCCTAACTAATAAAGGGAAGGGGGTGGTAGTTTGCGACAAAGAAGAAAAAGAAAACGCAGCTTTTGCGTTCCTGGCTATAATTGGTGTGGCCCTGGGTGCAGCGGACCTGGAGCACCAGTAAACGAAGTAGATGCTACATGTATGATGCACGACTTTTGCTACGAAAGTGGGCGAAGTCAATGTGAATGTGATCGCGAATTTATAGAAAGACTCCGCCCACTTGTTAATCGCCATACCGAATCGGGGAGGCATGCCCGTTTAATGCACAATTATATGCGCTTCCAAAGCAACTTTAGCTGTAAACCCCCTCGAAATAGATTATTTTAAAATTACAGATGTTTAAACTACCACCAACTTAAGGCGGTAGTTTTTTATGGCAATTACACTATCCTTTTTTACTCTAGCCGTATATTTCCTGAGGAAGTTTTCAATTCTATAAGATATTTTCCACTTCCTAATACTCCTTTTGTTTCTTGTTTCTCTTTTTCTTTCTCAATAAACATTTTGCTTAGATTCCTATTACCACTATTAGATTGAACAAGCCAAGCTACATCAGGATTAGCATCGTCCAACTTAATGTCTATATTACCGCTTGTAGCTTTTACAAAGAGATTGCTTTGAAAATCTTGAAAATCCAGACTAACACCTCCACTGCTCCCATTCACCTCTAAATGATCGGCGGATAAGGTTAAGTTCTCCCCTCTCAATTTTCCTGAAGACCCTTTAAATATAATGTCCCCTTTATATTCTGAAGGGATTTTTACATGAAGCTTAGGCATTTTATTTATTTTTAATAGACGAGTAATATCACTACGTACACTTATCAATAGCTTTTCTTCCTTCTCCTCCAAACGGATACCCGGTCCATTGTCTTTCAGCATTAGCATCACTTCTAATGAATCTGTTTCAACTGATTCCAAAGTAATATCTGTGCTTCCATAATCAATTTCAATACTCCTTATATTGTCCAGTTCTCTACTTTCGTAATCTTCCGTTCCCTCTTCTTTAAAACAAGCACTCAAAATAAGAAGTACTAAGATAATAATTCCTGTTAATGATAACTTTTTCATCTATTACCCTCCAATCTATTTAGAACCACCTTACAAGATGACGTTGGGTCATTTACAACTATTTAAATTTTCTCTTAAAATACTTGAAACTGACGTAACGTCATTTTATATAATTAAGGAGGATTGGAGGAGATTTGATGAAACAAGGGGATATCATTATTTACGGTTGCGTTATTATAGGTGCAGGAGTTGGTTTAGTTTTCGATGCTGCGTTTCCAGGGGTATTGATAGGCTTAGGAGTAGGCTATGTCATACAATACTTAACCAAAGGGGAGGATGGATAAATTGCTTCATATCAACAAGGTCGCTGAACTCACTGGTACTACCGTAAGAACATTACGCTATTACGATAAAATTAATCTGCTAAGCCCCGCCTCTAAAACGGAGGGCGGTCATCGTTTATATAACGAGGAAAAACTACAAAAGCTCTTACAAATTCAATTCCTCAAAAAAGCGGGTTTTTCACTAGAGGAAATTAAACAAATGCTATACTCCAACACATGGAGCTGGTCCACTAGTTTAAAAGAACAGCTGAATTATGTCATAAATGAACAAGAAAAATTAAAAACAATTGAGCTTTCCTTAAGAGAATTAATAAATTCAAATGAAATGGAAAGAGAAGATAATGCAGTTATTTTGCAAAAGCTAATGCAACTAGCAGCAAAAGACAAAGAAAGCAAAAGAATGTTTCGAGAATCTACGTTTTCTAAAACAGATTTAAAGCAATGGGATCAACTCCCCCATATGTCAAGTAATGAAGAAGCATCTCTTAAATGGATTAGCTTGATTGGATTATTAAAGGATTCTATGTCAGAGGAACCCCATTCTCCTACCGTCCAACATATTATTTTACAAATGGAAGAAAAACGAATACAAGAATATGGACAACAGAACGATTTTCTCGATAAACTTTGGGAGATTAGAAAGTCAGAAAAAGAATCTGAAAAGCTAGGTCTCTATCCCCTTGACCAAGACTTACTTGAATTTCTGGAGAGTGCCTACGCTATCTACCTAGCCAAGAAGGAATGAGGGGATGTTATGAATATGGAAATTCTTCTAACGATTATGGGCTTGGCTGTATTGGACACGCTTAGCCCTACTATAATTGGCATAACTCTCTATTTATTAGTGATGGAAAAGAAAAGGAGGATTATTAGACTTCTATCTGTATATCTAATTACAATAGCTATTTTATATTTCTTTTTAGGTGTCTCTCTTATGTTTGGTATAACTTTATCATTTGATTTTTTCAAGGAGCTTTTTAAGCATCAGATTCTTAGCTGGGCAATATTTTTAATAGGAATGATTATGTTTATCGTAAGCTTTTATATGCCAAAGAAAAAAGCCGCCATTCCTTCGGTTCCGAGCAAAAAAACCACTTTCACCATGTTTATGCTTGGTTTTACTACTTTCTTAATCGAAGGAGGAACAGCGCTTCCTTATTTTGCTGCCATTGGCTTGATGAGTACGTCCAATCTAACATTACTGGAGTGGACATCTATTCTCGGGATCTACAATATAATTATGGTCTTGCCATCCATTATATTGATGGTTATGTATACACTATTTGGTCGTTGGCTACATCAGCCTTTTCGAAAACTAAACGATAGACTATCTAAAAGTAAAGACTCTGCTCTTTCTTGGGTTATGTGTATTGTAGGGATAGTCTTGATATTTGCCAGCTTAGACTATCTTTAACAATAAAAGATCTCATAGCTAGCAAGCTGTGAGATCTTTGCAAATTAATTTACTTCTTTAGGTCCGGTCCAGTACATTTCTCGAAGAAGGAATTTTGTAGCTTACCTGTGGCCGTTTTTGGAAGTGCCTCTACAAAATCTATTGCTTTTGGAGCTTTAAAATGAGCCATGTTTGAACGACAATATTCACATCCACAACCTAGTTTAATTTAAATATCGGAATGCCCTGCTTAAAACAGATGGTACCACTGATGCATGGTTTTCATCCTGTGCAATAAACATTTCTGTTTTTACACTGTCTTTTAAAGCTGTGTATAAATGATTTACGTCTTCTACCATAAAGCCTTCTTTGCTACCGGCTGATATAAACAATTTTTTATAATAAAGATTTTTTTGGAAACGGACAAAATTCTCTGCTTCCTTATATAGCTCATATTCATTCCACCAGGCTGAAGGGCTTATTGAAAGATAACATGAAAAAAGATTCGGTTTCTTAAACAAAGCCCAAATGACAAAAAGGCCACTTAAGGAGTGACCAAAAAGAGCCTGCTTCTGTAGGTCAACCTGATACCTTTTCTGCACCCTTGGTATTAGCTCCTTCTCTAAAAAAGCAAGGAACTTCTCTGCTCCCCCGTGTTTCCCTATATCTTTCCCATTTAATCTCTTTGGATAGATATAGGCTTCTGCCTCTGGTGTAAAGTCTAGAAACCTTCTCTTGCGCGCTACATCTTCTTTTCCAGAATGTCCAATTCCAACTACGATAGAAGGCGCGATAAGAGTTTTTGGTGCGTTCTGTGATTGTAGCTTCACCACATCCCTTGCAAGCTGAAAATACCAATTTCCATCTAGTACATAATAGATTGGAAAGCCCTCCTTAGGAGGTGCGCTGGTTGGGATAGATACCTTTATGTCATATAGATAATTCGTATACTCGGAATCTATTTGCCAATGCTCTGTATCCTCTAGTAACACCTTATCCATCTATTACACCTCCTCTAACGTTTCGTATCCATAGCATACAGGTGAAGCTGTATCCTCATCGAACATAATCTTCGCCTCTATTTGGAAAACCTTTTTCATGACTTCCTTTGTTATAATTTCCTTTGGTGTTCCAGTCTCTATTATTTCTCCGTTTCTCATAGCTATGAGCTCATGAGAAAAGCGAGCAGCATGATTTATATCGTGTAATACCATCACTATGGTACATTGGTGCTTCTTATTGAGCTCTTCCACAATCTTAAGCATTTCTAGCTGATGCGCCATATCTAAGTAGGTCGTTGGCTCATCTAACAATAATATTTCAGTTTCCTGTGCGAGCGCCATTGCTAGCCAAACCTTTTGGCGTTGTCCACCGGATAGTTGGTCGATTTCTCTTGAGCGAAATTCGATTGTCTTTGTGACCTTCATTGCCCATTCAATAATCTCTATATCTTTTTTTGAAAGAGTTCCAATATTTTTTCTATGTGGAAAGCGCCCATAAGAGATTAACTCCTCTACTTTCAATTGAGCTGGGGCTACAGGACTCTGCGAAAGTAACGCTAGACGTTTGGCAATATCTTTCGTTGACAGTGACTTCATATCTAGCTCTTGTAAATAAACCCTACCACTCTTTTGGTGGAGAATACGCCCAATCGTTTTTAACAACGTCGATTTTCCACATCCATTTGGCCCAATAATTGTAGTTATTTTCCCCTTTTGAATGGACGTATTTAAATTTGTGAAAACAATTTGCTTTTCATAGCCTGAACTAAGCTGTTCCACTCGTAATATACTTTCTATCATAGGTATCCTCCTATGCTCTTGTTTTAACTAATAAATATAAAAAGTACGGAATTCCAATAATTGAAACGATAATTCCTACCGGTAGCTCTGATGGCTCGAATACGGTCTTAGCAATATAGTCAGAGAAGACCAATAAAAACATACCTACTGCAGCACTCATCGGCACTACATATCGATGCTTAATGCCTACCAACCTTTTAGCAATATGAGGAGCCATTAAGCCAATGAAGCCAATTCCGCCTGATACTGATACACATGCACTAACAAGTCCTATGCTACACAGCAGTAGGATAGATTTTTCTTTTTCCACAGATATTCCAAGACTCTTTACACTTGCGTCCTCTAGCTGAAGATAATCCAGCAAATGACTTTTGCGATAAATTGCATAGCCAAGAATAACAACCCAAGGCAAAACTGATAAAACAAAAGACCAGTTTGCATTATATATACTGCCAGAGATCCAGACAGCAGCCATTTCATAGTCGCTCGCATTCATCTTGAGCGATATATATAAGGATACCGCACCAAAACCGCTACTTATCGCAATACCAGTTAGGATTAGTCTTTGCATATCCAGCACGCCATTTCTCCAGGAGAAAATATATATAATAGCTGCAGCAAGTGCTCCTCCCACGAAGCCAAAGAGTGGCATGATAAACACGGAATACCAGCTATCGAAACTAATATTGGTAGCAGACATTTGAAAGAAAAACATGAATATAACAATGGAAGCTCCTGCTCCTGCATTAATCCCTAATATGCCGGGATCAGCTAAACCATTTCTTGTCACTCCTTGAATAACAGTTCCTGCAATTCCTAGGCCAATTCCTACTAATGCAGCAATTACAATTCTTGGTAATCTAAACTCAAATATAACCAAATCTTGTTTTTCATTTGGATCTATTCGTAGAAAGGTTTTGATGATATCCATGACGTTTATATCAAAGGCGCCGTTAGTAATATGAAAATAAAAGGCGATAATAGTCAGACCAATAAAGATAGACATCATTGTAATAAATCGTATGAAAGGGCCTTTATGCACGCTGTGCTCCCCCTCTCGTCCGAATTAGGTAAAGGAAGAAGGGTACACCAATAATTGCGGTCACTACACCGACTGGCGTCTCAAACGGGAAGTTGATAAAGCGACTTAGCACATCACACAAAGCTAAAAAGACCGCTCCAATAGCCGCGGAGCATGGTATTAGGAATCGGTAGTCTACTCCAACTAGAAAGCGTGTAATATGTGGAATGATTAAACCAACAAATCCTATTTTTCCAACTAAGGCAACCGCAGTTCCTGTTAAACAGACTACTGCTAGAATACTGATGATTTTCACCCATTTTGTCCGTTGCCCCAAACCTACTGCAATCTCATCACCTAATGAGGCAATTGTAATCGACTTGGCAACACCTAATGCTAAAAAGAGGCCAACCAAACCAAAAGGAATGGACAATAATAGCATGTCAGGATTTACTGTATGTAATTTTGCGTTATACCAAACGCTGACACTTTGCGACACTTGAAAGTACATTGCAATAGCCGAAGCTAAGCTACTCAGAAATGTTCCAATGACTGTACCGATAATAGCCAAACTTACCGGAGATAAACCACCCTTTATCAAGGAACCAAAACCAAAGACGAGACCTGCTCCAATTGCAGATCCAATCATTGATAGAATAATCATTTGATAATTAGGAAGCCCCGGAAAAAAGACCATAGCTATTGTAATAACAAACGCTGAGCCATCATTTACTCCCATAATCGAAGGAGATGCCAAATAGTTTTGGGTAATACCTTGCATAACCGCTCCAGCAACAGCTAGAAAAGCTCCAACCAATAAAGCAGCGATTACGCGTGGTAACCGCGATGTCATAATAATGTTATGGTCCACATTATTTTCATCGAATTGCGTAATCGCCTGCCAAACTGTTAGTAGACTAATATCTTTAGCTCCATATAATATAGATAAAACTATTGCTAGCGCGATGAACAGAGGAGAAACTATTAAAATAATGGAAGCTAATGTATTTTTGTTTTTCATTATTCATCGCACCTAACTTTACTTCGATAAATTTTCAATCGCTGCGTCTAAGAATTTTACTTTAGACCAAGCCGTACCACCTTGCGCTAATGGATCAACTGCGTTTACAAATACATGATCATTTTTAGCAGCTTCTATGCTACCAAAAATCGGATTTTCTAAAAGCTCATCTAAGGCAGCTGCATTATCAGTATTTTCACTTGCTTCAAATTGAAGGAATATATAGTCTGGATTTGCATCTGCTAAAGCCTCTAGAGATAATTCTGCCTGAGCCTCTGCTTTTGTAACTACTTCTGGAACTTTCAGCCCCAAATCCTCATAGATAACAGGGTTTAAGTAAATAGATTCAGGATAAGCATTGATGCTTCCTTTACGTATACGTAATACGAGTACTTCCTTATCCTTTAATGATTCTCCTAATTCTACTTTAGCCTTCTCAGCCTTTTCTTCATAGTCAGTAATTATTTTTACTGCTTCTGATTCTTTGTTTGTTAATTGACCCAGTAACGTCAAGTTTTCTTTCCAATTCGTTGCAACATGAGAGTAAGGAATCATTGTTTGAATTTTATTTAATGCAGTTACAACCTCTTCACCATGCTTAGATGAGCCTAAAATCACATCTGGATTTAACGCTAGGATAGCCTCATTATTAGGAGCAAATTTATCTCCAACGAGTTCCGCTCCCTCTAATTCATCCGCTAGGTATGTAGGAATAGCATTTGCTATTGCAAGAACGCCTACTGGCTTAACTCCTAAGATTGCTGCATCCTCCATAGATTCTAGACTAGCTGCCACAATATTATTTACTTTTGCGGGTACCACGTAGTCTTCGCCTAAATATGTAAGTGTTTGTTCTGTATTTGCTTCATCACTCGAAGTTTCTTTAGCTTCTACCTCTACCTTTTCAGTAGAACTTTCCTCTTTATCTCCACAAGCAGCTAAGCTTAACGCTAGCATCGCTGTTGCACTCATCATCCAATATTTTTTAATTTTCATCATTTTTCATCTCCCTATATTTCTATTTTTTCTAATTGATAACGATTATCATTTTCATAATATCTCAAAAATAAATTTATTACAATAGCATTTTTAAAATAAATAATAATTAATTTATAGTATAAATCTGATGTAACTATAAGTTTGTAGATTTTAAAAGTGGGAATATTATATGTAAAATAGAAGTTTAATAGGAGGAGTTTTTTCATGGCTAAAAAAACTAAAAAGCCATGGAGCAAAAAAAAGAGGATTGTCGTATCCTTTATTACCGCTTTTGCTCTTATATACATAGCTGTGATCTTATGGCATACATATAAGCCACTTCCCCAAGGCGTTTCCTATGCAGGAGATTTACATAAAACAAACAATATACAATTTCTAACGGATTTAACTTATGCGCAGGATAAAAAAGGGACAAATACAGTGCATGAAAATCACATTTTTGATGAGGTATATAAAACTATTGAAGAAGCTGAGGAATTTGTAGTATTAGATTTTTTCCTAGTAGATGGTTATTACGATGAGGATCAGGACTTTCCTAATATAGCGGATACACTTTCCTCCACAGTAGCAGCAAAGAAAAGAGAAAACCCGGAGATGCCAATTGTATTTATCACAGATCCTCTTAATCGTGGGTATGGCTCCTATGAAAGCGAATGGTTCAAAAAAATGCGAGATGCTGGAGTAGAAATTGTCTATACAGATTTAGATGCCTTAAGAGATTCAACCCCAGTCTATTCAGGAATTTACCGCATTTTTTTTCAATGGTTTGATATTGGTGGCAAAGGCTGGATTGCCAATGCAATGGCTAGCGAAGCTCCGAAAATGACAGTTGCTTCTTATATGACGCTTCTAAACGTAAAAGCTAATCATCGAAAAGCGTTGATAACGGAAAAAGCTGCAATTGTTACCTCCTCCAATCCACACGATGCTAGTGGTTTTCATGGCAATATAGCTATAAAATTAGATGGACCAATTATTAATGATATTTTAGAGGCAGAGGAAGCTGTTTCTGTATTTTCAGGAGGACCGAAGCTTCCTAGGATACAGGCTAAGAAACAAGAAGGAGAGTATCAGGCACAATATTTAACCGAGAAGAAAATATTTGATGCATTAATGAACGATATAAATGACACTAAAAAGGGAGATAAAATTTGGTTAGGAATGTTCTTTGTCGCCGAACGTAACATCGTTAATGCACTAGTCGATGCCGCAAATCGCGGAGTAGAGGTAAATTTGATATTAGACCCTAATGAGAATTCCTTTGGTCGAGAAAAGTCTGGATTGCCAAATCGCCCAGTCGTACAAGAACTGCTTGAGGATACAAATGAGAAGATTAATATACGATGGTATAACACCGTAATTGGTCAATATCATACAAAAGCTATATGGATTCAGACCCCTAAAAATACAATCATTTCAAACGGTGCTGCAAACTATACGGAACGTGCTTTAGATAATTACAATTTAGAGAACAACGTAAGAATCATTGCCCCAAATGACAGTGAGCTAGCTATTGAAATGGAGGAATATTTTAAAAGACTATGGAACAACGAGGATGCTATGTATACGGTAGAGGTGAATGAGTATCAAAATGATTTTACTTGGTGGCAGCGTTGGATTTATGCCTTCCAAAGCTATACAAAAATTACGACCTATTAAATCCATACTCCCCTATTTAAGTACAGCTAGCCCTCTATGAGAGACTAGCTGTACTGTTTTTTACACATTATTTTTTTAACGTGTGATTAGGTGAGTAATAATAGACATGCAGATATATTACTTCGGTTCAAATGTTTTACAATCTGTTTCATCACTGTTGGAAGCTTGGTTTCCTTTACGGCTTACTACATAAATAGCTTTTGCATTACATTTGTTTCCTTGTCTCCAAAACTTACAGTTGTTCACTTCACAAAGTACATCTTTAGCCATTAGTATCACACCTCCTCTTTTCTAGCATGAACGTTTTCAATAAAAGTCATACTCAAAAAGCGAGATTTCCCTACACTATTTAGTCTCTACAAAATGAGTTAGATGTTCTGGCAGCTCGGAACATCTATTCTTTAAAAATAATGGATATACATTTAACTCTTTCAATTCGTCAAAGGTTTTCCAATAATACGTATGAATTTTCCCTTCTTCATTCTCTTCAAATTCATTTCCTTTTGTTAAAAGCTTATCGTCTTTTAGCGTTAGAAGATAAATGAAGCAAATCTCATGAAATTTCTCTTTTAATACTTCCTCTTCAAAAAAGTTTTCGTTGATCCATAGTAAACGTTCGATGGCAGCATCTACTGAGAGCTCTTCTCTAATTTCACGAAGAATAGCATCCTCACTTTTTTCGTGCATGCTCACTCTCCCACCAGGAAAATAATAGTATGGAGAATTCTCGTCCTTCATAATTAATATTTTACTTTCATTTAGAAGTAATCCTGCAACACGATAATTAAATCTGCCTTCATCAGTTTTAAATGATAAATCCATTTTACACCCTCTTTTCTATTCCCAAGCCTTACAAACGTCTACCCATTCCACACCTTTTGCATATGTATATATTTCCTCACAAGTAAGCTCTATAGCACTATTACTACTTCCGCATGCGGGGAATACTGTATCAAACCTTTTCAAGGAAATATCTAAATACACTAATACATTCTCTGGTATACCAAATGGACAAACTCCTCCAATGGCATGGCCAACTTTTTCTTCCACCTCATCCGATGAAAGCATCTTAGCCTTTACTCCAAAGGTTCTTTTAAATTTAGCATTGTCGATTTTAGTGTCTCCAGCTGCAACTACTAGCAGGCAATCCTCCTCTTTTTTGAAGGATAATGTTTTAGCTATTCTTGCAGGCTCTACATTTAGAGCACTTGCAGCGAGCTCTACTGTAGCACTTGAAGCTTCATATTCTAGAATCTTGTCTTCCATACCAAATCTTTTAAAATACTCCTTAACTAATTCGATTGCCATTTACTTCACCTCGTTTGCTTCTTTTTCTCATTTTATTATATAGATAATTCAAATAAATTAAATAGAAGCTTGCTAATTAATATTTACATTAAGCTACCGAAATAACTATTTTAGTAAGATTAGGATAAGAAGTTAGATATTAAACATTGAAGCAAAAGGCTTATAAATACACTATTCATATATTCTTTTGTATAATAAATAAGAAGAGTTATCATAGAAATTTAATAGATAGAGATAACTTAACTACACTATCTTTAAACACTACAGGGGGAAATAAGCGATGACGATTTTACTGGTAGATGACAACACGGTCAATCTATTTGTAATAGAAAAAATATTAGATAGCGCTGGTTATAAAGATACTGTATCTCTTACATCCGCACAGGAGCTATTTGACTATTTACAGATCGGCGAACAAAATCCAACCTGTAATTCAGTAGATTTAATATTACTAGATATTATGATGCCTGAAATAGACGGTCTTGAAGCTTGTAGGAGAATTAAGCAGCAAGAACGATTTAAGGATGTACAAATAATATTCGTGACAGCATTAGAGGATAAAAACAAATTAGCTGAAGCACTAGATGTAGGTGGAAGTGATTATATTACTAAGCCTATAAATAAGACAGAGTTACTGGCACGTATAAGAGTTGCTCTTCGCTTAAAAGCAGAGTTAGATTGGCATACTCAGCATGAAAACAAAATCCAATATGAATTAGATTTAGCAACTCATGTCCAAAGAAGTCTTCTAAACCCACCATTAAATGAAAAAAACATTCAAATTGAGGTTTCATATTTACCATCCTTCAATCTGGCTGGCGATATGTACTATTGGCATAAAATAAGCGAGCATCGTCATGCCGTGATTTTACTAGATATGATGGGACATGGAATTTCTGCTTCCCTAGTTTGTATGTTTATATCTTCTGTATTAAGAGAGGCTATTAAACAATTAGTGGAACCGGAACTTGTTATTAAAGAGCTAAATCGCTATATGGTTTTAATACATAACGAAAAGGTTGGTATACCATATTATTTCACAGCCATCTATATGATTGTGGATACAGAGCAAAAAACGATAGAATATGTTAATGCTGGTCATCCACCTGGATTTGCTCTAATTGATGAAGAAACGGTTGTTCCGATTAACAAAGGCTGTTGTGCAGTAGGGTTCTTTGATGAAATTGAAGTTAAGAAGGAAGTAATTTCCTACGAGAAGAATATCCAAGTTGTTTTATATACAGATGGGGTTCTAGAGGCTATGGGGCCAAATGAGATACAATCTGAAAAACAAATTGAAACTTTAACCTCTAAAAAATGGGATCATTCTCAAGGTATAATTGATAATTTGCTATCCAAAGAAAAGCAACAGGATCAACCCGACGACATGTGCGTCTTAATGGTTCAATGCAATTAAGAATAGAAAAAGCGACTTTATATATTACTGAAAATTTTAGAGAGGATGGCTGTGACGACCTATGTCACGACCATCCTCCTTTTCATAAGAAACACTTTGAATTGAAAAAGCAGGATTCTTATTATAAGAATCCTGCTTTTTATTTATATCTTTGATAAATACGTTCACTACCTACTACCTCTTGAAAGTTATCCATCACCTGACAAAATTTTAAAGTTTCCTTGTCTCCTAGCCCAAGGAAACCTTGTGGACTTAAGCTCTCATAGAATAATTGTTGTACTTGATCCTGAAGTTCAGGAGTAAAGTAAATAAGAACATTACGGCAAATAATTACATGAAATTCATTAAACGATTGATCTGTAACAAGATTATGCTGTGCAAAGATAATATTTTCTAAAAGAGAAGGATGGAAATATGCATATTGATAATCCGCCTTATAGTATTCAGAAAATGCTTTATTTCCACCTGCAAGCATATAATTTTTAGTATATGCCTGCATCTTTTGTATAGGAAACGCACCCTTACTTGCCTTTTCTAGCACTTGCTCATTCATATCGGTTGCATAGATAACGGTTTTATCCTTTAGCCCTTCTTCTTCTAATAAAATGGCCATCGAGTAAACTTCTTCTCCAGTAGCACAACCAGCATGCCAAATACGAATTTCAGGATATTCTCTCAAAATCGGTACAACTTCTTCTCTAAATGCTTTAAAAAAAGTTGGATTTCGGAACATCTCGGTAACATTGATCGAAAAATCATTTAGTAATTGCTCTAGAAAACCGTCTTCATGAATAACCTTTTCTAGTAAACCTGTAATGGTTGAAATTCCATTCATCTTCATCCGATTATGAATTCGACGAGAAATGGAAGATCGATTATATTGCCGAAAGTCGAACCCTGATAAGTGATAGACTGCTTTCAGCAGGAAATCTACTTCTAAGTCTTCATGTTGAATATTAACGCCCTCTAGCTCTCCACTTTCATATTGACTGTCCATTTCCATACTCCCTTAAGATGCTAACCAAACTCGAAGAACAGAGAATAATTGATCTAGATTTAATGGCTTACTAATATAATCAGAAGCACCCGCCTCTAGACATTTATCTCGATCATTTTTCATCGCCTTCGCCGTTAAAGCAATAATCGGTAATTCTGTCATATTCATTTCATTTCTAATTTTAGACATTGTCTCATATCCGTCCATATTTGGCATCATGATATCCATAAGTACAACATCTATTTCTGCATTACTTTGTACAATATCTAAGCATTCCAAACCATCTTTAGCAACAAGGATATTAATTCCTCGTCTTTCTAATGCCGTTTTGAGTGCATAAATATTTCGATAATCATCATCGACGATTAAAATATTTTTATTGGAAAATACATTCGCATCCTCAGGAAGAGCTTCAAACTTTTCCTCTTGCTCTTTTATCTTTTGCTCCTGTTCCTCAAGAGTTGAATTCTCTTGTTCCTCCCGTACCTCTTGTATTTCCTCCACTTTCGCTTGAGTAGAGGCAACCTCTCCAAAGCTCAAATCAATCTGCTCTAAAATTGGACCTTTTGGCAGACTAGGAACAACTAAAGTAAAGGTACTTCCCATTCCCTCTTGGCTTTGAAGGGTAATCCAACCACCAAGCAGCTTAGCAAACTCACGGCAAATAGATAAACCAAGACCAGTTCCTCCGTATTTACGTACAGTTGCACCATCTGCTTGCTGGAACGATTCAAAGATCAAATCGTGCTTGTCCGTTGGAATCCCTATTCCGGTATCGGCAATAGAGATCTCAATCCACTCTTTACTAATATCTAACATTTGTTCCGTTTGAAGATTACTATCTAATTGCTTTATCGTTAAAGCAACGGAGCCTTTTTCCGTAAATTTAATAGCATTAGATAATAGATTTTTAATAATTTGTTGGAAGCGTTTTTCGTCTGTAAAGAAAATATCAGGAACATTCTCTGCCTTACTTATACGAAAATCTAAATTTTTCTTCTGGGCTATTGGTGAGAATATATGCTCCATCTGAACAGGTAATTCGCTTAGATTAACCTCTTCAAATAAAACCTCTAGCTTTCCTGCCTCTACTTTAGAAAGATCTAAAATATCATTGATCAAGGATAATAAATCTTCCCCCGAAGAATGAATTACTTTTGCAAACTCTGCCTCATCTTCAGATAAATTACCTTTTCCGTTTTCTGAAAGCATTTCGGAAAGAATTAATATACTGTTTAAAGGAGTACGTAATTCATGTGACATATTCGCAAGAAATTCTGATTTATAATTAGAGTGAATAGTAAGCTGTTCTGCTTTTTCCTCTAATTCCAGACTAATTTTTTCTAATTCTTCCGATTTAGCTTCTGCATCTTTTGTTCGTTCTTCTAATTGTTCATTAATCTGAGTTAGTTCCTCTGTTTGCATTTGTAGCTCTTCAGATTGAGTTTGTAGTTCCTCTGATTGTGTTTGTAATTCTTCAGATTGTGCCTGCAATTCTTCTGTCATTGCTCTTGACTCATTTAGAAGTCGAACAATTTCCATACGGCCCATAACACTATTGATAGATAAGCCAAACGTTTCCACAATCTGTGTTACGAGGTCTTGCTGTAATTTGCTATACTCTGACATTGTCGCTAGCTCTACTACTGCTATTACTTCAT
This sequence comes from Psychrobacillus sp. FSL K6-2843, assembly GCF_038626375.1. Taxonomy (NCBI): domain Bacteria; kingdom Bacillati; phylum Bacillota; class Bacilli; order Caryophanales; family Bacillaceae; genus Psychrobacillus; species Psychrobacillus sp. FSL K6-2843. Next base: position 3,336,472 of record NZ_CP152021.1, read on the forward strand.
CCTCGAACAAAATAGGAACTATAAATATGCTTCGCGGCGGAACCTCACCTAATCCAGTAGAAATATAGCGATAATCTTTTGGAATCTCATTAAAGACAAAAATATTTTTTTCAAGGGCACATTGACCAATTAGTCCTTGTCCCAATCGGAAGCTTTCTCTTCCAATCTCATTTTGAGAATTCGAGTCAGCAAAAGCCGCTTTTTTTATAAAATGAACTTCTTGATTGTTTGTCTCTCTCACATAAAAAGCGCCGTAAGACGAATTTGTCATTTTAGAGATTTCAGACATAAATACACTAGCGAGCTTATCAATCGAGCCTACTCCTTGATATTTTGTTACAATTTCTGCAAGACTTGTTTGCAGCCATTCTCTGTCATCGAGATTATCTAATAATTCGTTTGTTGCTATTGCTAAATCCTTAATCTCATCGTTAGTAGTAACATGAATTCTTTCCTTACGATCACCATTTTCTGAAGCAATCTTTTTAATAGTTTCCGTTACATCTTTGACAGTACGAACAATCGATTTGGAGACCTGACTAGCCATTGCTATTGCAATAGCAGAAACGATCACTAAAAGACCAAATAATCCTATAGTCAACATATTATTGCGATCATCTAACTCTTGCGCTCTAGTTTGTGCATCATTTCTTTCGTATTCTCTAAAATCATTAAACTGACTACGGATAGATTGCATATACTCACGACCACGATCATTTGCATAGAATTGCTGAATCCCTTGCTCATTATTCTGTCGCTTAAAATCAATTGCACGCTCACCTGCCTCTGCTATCCAAAGGTCGATTGTGCCTTTTACCTCAACAAGCTTTTCTTGCTGTTTTGGCTTGTCCTCTAAAAGGTCAAACAGTTGATCAAACTCTACCTGCCATTCTTCAGCAGCTTTATAATAAGGTTCCAAGTAACTATCGTTGCCAGTAATGACAAAGCCTCTCTGACCAGCTTGCATGTCCATTACATATTTTTCTACATTATTTGTAAATGTTTCCACTTCGGTATTATATTTTATTAAATCATTTCTTTCTTGCTGTAGTGAACGGATTTGACTGTTCAATATTATAACGGAAGCAAATAAACAAAGAATAATGATAATGTAGCCAACGGTAATTTTGGAACGTATGCCAAACTTAAATTTATCCTCCATTTTGATTCCTACCTTTAATTCGGATTTTACTATACTAATAGTATATGAATTGGTTATAAAATAACAGTGTTTGCCCCTATAAAAAATTTAACTAATTACCTATTTTTATGCATGTGAAAATCAACGTGGTTATTGAGTTATTTGATGCAAGAAAAACACATTTACTTCCTTCCATGGTTAGCTCTCCATAAAAACTTTAAAAATGTATATATCTATAGGACCGTGAGCAATAAACCTCCACAGCAGCTCATATATCACTGGTGATCGCTTGCCTGTTTCTCTTACTCCATTGGAATCAATGTTTGCCACTTCAAAATATGTCATGACTTCTGAAATACACTTAAAACTGCAGAAAAAAAACGATGCTAAGGGATGATTCCCTAGCGCCGTTTCTTTTTGAAAAATTATAACTTTAAGGTTAGTGTTAGTAAATTTATTCATCTACTCCCTAGCCGTAAAACTTAAAACTATCACGGTAACTCCGCTCATTTATGCCGTTGCCACGATTAAATGAGCTTTTTCTAAGCGACGTCGAACGACAACACCAAACCATGCAGCTAGTACTGCTTTTATTACACCTACGATAACAAACGGTGCAACGCCACCCATAAACGCTGCTGTCCATGTCAAGTCAGCTATGATTTTTAACCAAACTGTACCAAATACCAATGTGACAACCATACCGATTAAGTTTGCTACAATGGCGTGTGAAATTGTGATACCAAATTTTTTCATGTAAAGTCCCATAAGTATCGCTGATGGCAAGAATCCAACAATATAGCCTCCTGTTGGTCCAATAACAACCCCTAATCCGCCCGACATACCACTGAATACTGGCATCCCTACTGCACCGATTAATATATATACTATCACTGATAATACACCTGTTCTCATACCTAAAATGGTAACGACTAAACCTACTGCTAAGGTTTGCCCTGTAATTGGTACGAGTGGTAGCGGAATCGTCACTTGCGCAAGTATTGCTATAATTGCTGCCCCAATTGCAGCTAAGACGTACTGATATGTATTTCCCTTTTTCAAAATTATTCCCCCCACATATGAGTTAACCATATTTTTATATTGGTTAACACAAATATAAAGTAATTAAGCTTATATTGTCAATCCCCTTTCTAATCTTGCAATCTAGGTCGTTTCGTCCGTTAGATTCTTGCTTTGTTGCGTAACGGCAGAAAGTGGATATATGCTAGCTTGCTTTCCTAAAATGAATAAAAATACCGTGAACTCTTGTTCACGGCATACCTATAAGAAAAGCTATCCCGTAGGATAGCTTTTCTATATATTATTTTTTTATTAATTCTAAATCTACAGGGATAGAAGCTTCTACTTCTTCACCGTTTAACGCTTTAATAGCTGCTTCCATTGCTTTTTCACCAATTTGTTCTGGTTTTTGAGCGATTGTACCAGCTAGCTTACCATTTTCTACAGATTTTACAGCATCATCAGTAGCGTCAAAGCCAATTACAATAATATCTTTACCAGCTGCTTCGATTGCCTCTAAAGCGCCTAATGCCATTTCATCGTTGTGGGCAAATACACCCTTGATGTCTGGGTTAGATTGAAGAATGTTTTCCATAACGGTTAAACCTTCTGCACGATTAAAGTTTGCTGTTTGTTTAGCTACAACGTCTAATTTACCATCAGCCACATTATTGAAACCTTGGCCTCGGTCACGAGCTGCAGAGGATCCCGCGATACCCTCTAATTCAACTACTGCAGCACCTTCTCCAGCTAATTCTAGTAAATATTCTCCTGCAAGCTCTCCACCAGCAACATTATCTGATGCGATATGGGCTACTACTTCTCCACCTTCTGAACTGCGGTCAACTGTTACGACCGGAATATTTGCTGCATTTGCTGATTCAACAGATGAAACTACTGCTTGTGAGTCTACTGGATTGATGATAATAAGGTCAACGCCTTGTTGGATTAAATCCTCTACATCACTTGCTTGTTTTGAAGCATTATCTTGTGCGTCAACAACTGTAACTGTTGCTCCTAATTCATCTGCTTTTGCTTCTGCTCCATCACTTAATGTTACGAAAAACGGATTGTTTAAAGTGGAAACAGATAAACCAATTTTATAGTCACCCTTTGATCCTGTAGATTCTTTTTTAGAATCGGATTTCTCAGAGCCTGGTGCATCCATTGAACATGCTGCTAGGAACAATGCTACGATTAACAGTAAAGCAAAATAAAGTTTTTTCATGCTGTTTTTTCTCCTTTATACTGTTTTTTTGCGATCTATTAAAACCGCTAATAATATAACTGCACCCTTCACCACTTGCTGGAAGAAGGAGGATACACCAATTAGATTTAGACCATTATTCAAGACACCTATTATAAGAGCCCCTATTAAAGTACCAACGATCCAACCACGACCACCTGTTAAGCTTGTACCACCAAGAACTACCGCTGCGATTGCATCTAGTTCAAACATGTTACCGGCGGTAGGCTGAGCTGAATTTAAACGAGATGTTAAAATAAGCGAAGCAAGGGCTGCTAGAGCTCCAGTTAATGCATAAACATAAATTTTAATTCGGCCAACCTTAATACCAGAAAGACGAGAAGCTTCCTCGTTACCTCCGACTGCATAAACTCTACGTCCAAATGTCGTCTTTTTCAAAATAAAGTAAAGTACTGCAAATGCAACAACCATTGTTACAACTGGCACAGGTATACCCAAGAAGTATCCTTTCCCTATCATTTGGAATGATAGGGAATCTCCTAATCCTGAAATTGGTCTACCTTCTGTATAAACTAAGGTTAGTCCTCGATAAATAGTCATTGTTGCTAGAGTAGCGATAAATGGAGCAACATTCCCTTTAGAAATAATAATTCCGTTAATTGCCCCTAAAATTGCCCCTAAAACAAGACCTATTAGCATTGCTAAAATTGGATCCATTCCACCAGCAAGTAACCCTGCTGTGACAGCTCCCGTAAGAGCTAAAATCGATCCTACTGATAAGTCAATCCCTCCAGTTAAGATAACAAAGGTCATCCCAAATGCGATAAGAGCATTGATAGAAACCTGTCTTAGAACATTCATTAAGTTATTTACAGTTAAAAAGTTTGGACTCATAATAGTGATGATTACCACTAGTAAAATTAGTCCTAGCAATGGCCCTAATTTTTGTAGCACTGATTGTGAACTAGATTTTAGCAACTTTGTCCCCTCCGGTAGCGTAATGCATTATTTTTTCTTGTGACATTTCTTCTTTGGTTATTTCACCAGTTATCTTTCCTTCATGCATCACGAGCACTCGATCGACCATTCCAATGATTTCAGGAAGCTCGGAGGATATCATGATAATAGATACTCCGTTTTCAGCAAGTGTGTTCACAATGGAGTAAATTTCTTTTTTCGCTCCTACGTCTACTCCTCGTGTCGGTTCATCCAATATTAAAATATCAGGCTCAATGCCTAACCATTTGGCTATTACAATCTTCTGTTGGTTCCCACCGCTCAGTGACTTAACTGTTTGATCAGGACCAGAAGTACGTACGCCTAATCGTTTCACCATAGAATCATATAAGCTTTTTTCTTTTTGGTTACTCACAACACCGTTTTTTGATATTTTGTTGAAATTTGTAATGCCTAAATTTTCTTTAACAGAGAAATCTAATATTAGACCTTCCGATTTTCTGTCCTCGGTTACAAAGCCAAAGCCGAGCTTAATAGCGTCTAGTGGCGTATTAATCTTTACTTGTTTACCATCTAGAATTAGTTCACCACTGTCCAGCTTTTTGTAGCCAAATAATGATTGAACTACCTCTGTACGCCCTGCACCCATAAGTCCTGCAACGCCAAGTATTTCTCCTTTTCGTAATTCAAAAGAAACATCCTCGAAAAAGCCTTTTCTTGTTAAGTTCTTGGCTACAAGCTTCACATCACCGATTTTAGAAGTTCTGTCGGGGAAGCGCCCGCCTAGTTCGCGTCCAACCATCATTTGGACAATTTCATCGAAGGTCGTTTCTTTGATATTTCTAACTCCCACATAGCTTCCATCACGTAAAATAGTGATACGGTCACATATTGCAAAAATTTCTTCCATTCGGTGAGAGATATAAACAAAGGACACTCCCTTAGCCTGTAATGCTCTAATAGTTTCAAACAATGTCTCTATTTCTCTATCTGTTAAAGCAGCAGTAGGTTCATCCATAATGATTACATCTGCATTGGAAGAAATGGCCTTTGCTATCTCAACAATTTGCTGCTTACCAACGGATAGATTTCTTGCTGTTGTTTTTACATCTACATCCAAGCCAAGGTTTAACAATACCTCTTTAGCAGCTTTATTCATTTCCTTTGTTTTTAAAATTCCTGATTTGCCAAACGTCTTTTCATTTCCAAGAAATAAATTTTCTGCAACCGTCAAATCCGGTAGAATATTAAGTTCTTGGTGAATTACTGCTATCCCAGCCTGTTCTGCTTCCTTGGGATTTTTAAATTCAACAGGATTTCCTTTGATCTTGATTTCACCTGAATCTCTAGTGTAAATTCCGGTTAAGATTTTCATTAAGGTAGACTTACCTGCACCATTCTCACCCATTAGTGCATGAATTTCTCCTGGAGCTATTTCAAATTCAACATTATTCAACACTGTATTTCCGTTAAAGGCCTTTGAAATACCAGTCATCTCAATCATTGCTTCCACCACCTTTAAAATATGACACCAGCTTGCAAGATTACATTTGCATAAGGAGTAGCTTCCCCAGTACGTATAATGACTTTAGAATGACTAGTCATTGTTTTAAATTCTTCATGTGATACTTCCGTAATTTGTTCAATTGATTTTCTGACTACATAATTCATTTCAGCATTGGCTGTTTTCATTTCAGCAGCAATATAAGCTCTTTCAACTACTAAATCTTCTAAAACAACTTCTAATATTTCATCGAATGATGGTTTGCCGACAATGTATGATAAATCAATGCATTTAACTCCATCAGGAATAGGCAAGCCACAATCACCTATTGTAATTTGATCTGTGTGACCTAGCTTGGCAAAAATGCCAGCCAGCTCTCGATTTAAAATGCCTTGTTTTTTCATTTACAAGCTCCTTCTAATCTATTGACTACTTCCTCGTGACTTGGCATGCCGCCCTGAGCTCCAAATTTTTCTACTGACAAGGAGGCAGATGCATTTGCAAAACGAACCGCTTGCTCTAAACTTAGCCCTTGCCCAAGTGCATGAACGAGTGCCCCGTTAAACGTGTCTCCTGCACCTGTAGTGTCTATCGCATTTGTTTTAAATCCAGGAACGACAATATGCTTATTTCCGTCAAAATATCTAGCACCATCACTGCCGAGTGTAACAATTAGCTTGTTTGGATATTTTTCCAAAGTCGCTTCCATATTTTCACCAAAAATTAACTCGCATTCTGTTTCATTTGGTGTCAGGTAAGCAATATAATCCATAAATTCCAGCTGAAAACCGCTTGCTGGAGCTGGGTTTAGTAATACTGGGACATTTAGCTCTAAGCATAACTCCAATGTGTACTTTACAACTGGAATCGGAATCTCTAGCTGCATGATAACAAACGTACTTTGTTGAATAGTTTCTTTCATATTTTTTATACTTTCCACGGTTAATGAATAGTTTGCACCTGGAACGACAATAATTCTATTGTCACCTTCCGACAGTAAGATATTAGCGATTCCAGTTGCAGCCTCCTCTGTTTGTATGACAGAATCCGTATTCACTCCATTTGCTTTAAGGTCAGCCAATAATTCGTTCCCAAAGCTGTCAATCCCAACACTGGCAAGCATTTGTACTTTGCTGCCTAAACGAGCTGCTGCTACTGCTTGGTTAGACCCTTTTCCACCTGGCACAGTAGTAAATAGCTGACCTAAAACTGTTTCTCCTTGGACAGGGAAGTTGTCTGTTTGCACAACTATATCCATATTCATACTACCTATAACTGTAATCATCGATGTACACTCCTCGTCGTTCCCCGTTCCACTAGCTCAACGGGTACTTGAATAACTCTTTCGTCTAATTCAATTTCTTCAATAATTTTAATGAGTATACGGGTTGCCAAAGCACCCATTTTATAAATGTCTTGGGCTACAGTGGTCAGTCCAGGTGTCAGCATTCCTCCAAGTGAAATACCATCGAACCCCATAATTTGTAGCTGGTCAGGAACACTAATACCCAATGAATGTGCAGCCTTCAAAGCCCCGGCGGCCGATACATCCGTACTTGCAAATATACCGTCTACACCTTCAATTTCTGTTAAAAATTTCTTTGCGATCTTCTCAGATTCCCCAAAATGGAATGGACTCTCAACAATATGTGTTTGTACATTCTTTCCTTCGACAGCCTTTAAAAATCCAGCCAGCCGATCATCAGCTGGTCCCAACCCTTTAGGTCCTCTCATAAACACAATCTTTTCACAGCCTGAATCCAACAAATGATTTGTTCCCATGCATGCTCCATCTACGTTATTGGAGGAAACTGTTGGAATGGATTCATGAATCATCCGGTCTAACGCCACCAGTGGTACATTTAAATCTTCATAATGACTTGCACGTAACTGATTCGTCGTTACTATAAATCCTGCTACATATTTTTGCTTTAAAGTATCAATATAATGTATCTCTTTTTCAGATTTTTCATCGGAATTACATAAAACTACTGTATATCCATAAGATAATGCGATATCTTCAACTGCTCGAGCAAGCTCCGGAAAAAATGGGTTAGTAATATCAGGAACAATCAACCCTATGAAGTTCGTCTGCTTTGTTGTTAAGGATCTCGCTACTTGATTTGGTATATATTCTAACTTATCTATCGCTTTTCTTATTTTGAGCTTTGTATCTTCGCTGATATACCCTTTTTTGTTTAGATATCGGGATACAGAAGCAACCGAAACACCAGCTTCTTTTGCTACATCTCTTATGTTTGCCATCTGTTTTCCCCTTTCCCTTATATATGTGTAACCGGTTACACAAAATATAACAAGTACTTTTAAAACTGTCAATATAAATCTGTTATATCATTTCCTAGAACAATATTTTTGTTTTATAACAGTAGTTTTATAGCCACTTATGGAACTTAAAGAAAATATATTCGTAATATTCATTAAATAGAAATTATTAAAAAAGGATGAAATCAATGAAACATAGAATTTGGAAGATATTCAAAAATATTATTATAGGGATAGTAGGTCTTGTATGTATTTGGTTTGCTATTCATCAGTTAATGACTGTGTATGAAAAGAACAAGTACGAAGCAATTGGCAAATTAGTAGAGGTTAATGGTAAAGAAATGCATGTTTATGAAAAAGGGGATGGCGACAACACGGTTGTTTTATGGAGTGGTTTAGGAACAACTGCCCCTGCCCTTGACTTTGAACCATTAGTGAATGAGCTATCAAAGGACAATAGAGTAGTTGTAGTAGAACCATTTGGCTATGGCTGGAGTGATCGAACAGATAGTGAACGCACCGTAGAAAACATCGTAGAGGAAACAAGGGCTGCTCTATTGAAGTTAAACATTGAACAACCATACATATTAATGCCACATTCCATTTCAGGAGTATACAGCATGTATTATGCCAACTTGTATCCAGAAGAAATAAAAGCAATAATCGGTATTGATCCAACCTTGCCTCAGGCACTTGAATATTTTGATGAAGCTGCCCCAACGATGCCAAAAGCTTTAAGCATTATTGCTCCTAGTGGAATTGCTCGATTGGCAATGTATATTGCCCCAGAGGATTTTTTGCCTATAGCAGAGGATGGAACGTATTCTAAAGAAAACTTGAAAATGACCAAACTATTATCATCATGGAATGGCTACAACCAAAATGTAATCAATGAAACTAACTATATTCAAAGAAACATGGAATTCACAAAGGAGCTTAACTTCCCTACTGATTTACCTGTCATGATATTTACGACAAATGATAACCAAGCAAACAAGGAAGGGAAATCCAATATTACCTTTTATGAAGAGCAATTAGAGAATAGCAATGTAAGCAAGCTAATTCCTTTAGAAGGTCATCATTATTTACATTGGTCTCAGTCTGAAAAAATGAGCGAGGAAGTGAAGGATTTTGTAAAGGAGATGGATTAACTTTTCCATAGAGTTGTGTCCTTTCCAAAATGTATTCATAAAAAACACTTGATAACTAATTTATAGTTATCAAGTGTTTTGCTTGTTACGGAGTATATTTTTCAGAGACCTTTACTACTTGCCCATCTTCTATGGTTAAATCATATGGTCCTTTTCCAACTGCTAAATAAGATATGAATTCCTTTTCTTCTACTTGCTTAGGCTTGGCGATATCCTCATGGTTAACCAAAAAGAACTCAGCGTTTTCAGCTAGCTTAATGCTTTCGGCCTTCTGAGTTTCATCATAAATCATAAATCCCGTAGGCAAATCCTTTTCAACATCTAGCCCCAGTTCCTTGATGCGTTCTTTATCCGCTTCCTCAATCCATTCTACTTCATCAATGATTAAACTTTTAGTGGAAAGTTCGAAATCTACTATGTAAGCTAGCTTATCTGAAGTAGTCTCTTTTGTTTCCTCATCTTTATTCTCTTCATTACAGGCACTTAAAAGTACTAAGACCCCTATAAGAGCAATTAGGAGCATAGACATCTTATTTAATAGAATTTTTTTCACCGTTAAAAACGTCCTTTCTTATATGCAATTAGATAGGTAAAAATTTTGCCCATCTAATATTTTCACCTGGATGAAAATTTCATCATTACAAGATATAAGTTTAATTTACTTTTTCTTAAAAAGAAACCATAAAAATATGAATATTAAAAATGCAACAATCTCTAATGATAGAATGTACCAAGGATAAGGTCCTAAAAAGTCTAACAAGCTTCCACCAGAAGGCTTTCTTTGTAAAAACATATAATTCCCTTCAAAAAGGTAGTTGATCCAAAAGATAAAAGGCAGCAAAATATTTAAAGCAAGCAATGTTGTGAGAACACCTTTAAACGTTGGTCGGTATCCTTTCACCCAAGTAAAATATAATGCAGTTAATATAATCCCTGCATGTGTATAAAAAAAATGAAAGTATCTAAAGTGTGGAAAATCCATATCCAAAACTGGAGTTAGCATGGCCTGTAGAGCACCACCTATGCCTGCATAAAAAACAAACTGATAAACCAGACGATTACCAGTCCATAACAAAACAATCGTCAATAGAAGGCTAATACTGCATAATTCCAATGGCAATGAATTACTTAACTCCCACCTGTCCGATTGAACAAGCCATACATGATATAAAATATCAATCACTAATAAAGACAAGCCAAATAAACGCTCCATGCTCAGAATATTCTTTTCTGATTCGGTCCAGCGTGCCCTCGTAATGAATAGAAGAAGTATGAAGGTAATAAGTGCAGCTATTGCACCCCAATGTGCCAATGAAAACATCACAAATCGATTATCCAACAGATTCACCGCCCGTTTTACTACTATTAGTATTCGAGTTAGCCGTTGGATTTTCCTCTTATTTAGTGATTTAAATACGGGAGCCTACCGATTATCCGGGATAACTGACCGATTATTGCTAACAAATGTTTTAAATACTTTCTTGAATTAGTTTCATAATTCCTATAATTATAAAGAAACACGAACTATCGAGAAGAGAATAAAGTATAAAACATAAAAAGAGCATTGCTAGCTCGCAATGCTCTCCTCTTTGTACTATACTTCTAGTTCCCAACGTTCTTTTTCGTCTTTTTTAATTTTCTCTTCAATCTCTTTCGGCCACGCAGTACGGTATTTATGATTGTCTGCCGGGATGACTTCAATCATTTTTTCAATCATGTCTTGTGGGTCATATTGATTCTTCAAGGATTCCTCTTGCTCTTTCATATCTTCCTTTTTCGTGAAATGCTTTTCTTCATTAAACCATTTCCATTTTTCTTCAGCACTTCGATCATTAAACCCTGTATTATATGGTCCAGGATTGATCGTTGCTACCTGTACGCCCAACTGTTCGAGTTCCTTCTGCATCGTTTTTGCAATTGCTTCAACTGTATGCTTAGTAGCTGTATAAGGCCCTACATAAGGAGTTGCTGAAAGTCCTGCTACCGAGCTAAGGAATACAATTTTACCATTTCCTTTTTTCACAAGCTTGCGTGCTGCAATCTGTGCTGTTTCTAAGGTTGCAAAAACGTTTACTTCAAATAATGCACGGAATCGATCCATTGGCACCTCGGCAAGAGGTCCACCCTCATTAATAGCGGCATTAGCTACAAATATATCAAAGTCGTACTCTTCCATTTGAGCACGATCTCTTGCATTGGTTATATCTAACTTGAAAATTTCCATATCTAAATCTAGATCTCTTGCTTCTCGCAATAAATCTGTCTTTTGAGAAGTTGTTTCGGTAGTTGCAATCAAGCGATGTCCCTTTTTTGCTAGTCCTATGGCTGTACCTCTTCCAAGGCCACTTCCAGCTCCAGTAATAAAAATTGTTTTACTCAATTGTATTCCTCCTAACAAATTGTCATCTACTTCTTTTCTTCCCTTTGAGATCTAACTAAAACATAAGAAGGGTAAGGGGAAGACAGCTCTCCTCCACCCATTTTTCCAATTGACCTTAGGAAAAGACACTTAAGCTAGACAATAGTTAGAAGAAATAGTTAAAAGTAAAATCGATAAATTTCGTTAACTCCATCGATTCACCATTACTCGATCATACTGATAACGTCTAATGATAATGCTTAACTTTTGAAACCATTGGTTACAGGCTCCCATCGCCTCTTCGTATTGTTCAGATTCCTTATAATCCTCTTTATAATCTTCCAAATAGGTAAAAGAATGGATAGGCTCTGTTAAATCATCGGAAACGATTTTAAAGCAAAGACTAAATTCAAACTCTTCCTCGTCATCTTCTTCATCTTCTTCCTCATCTGTTTCCTTTTCATCACCGGATTTTATGCGGCTGCTAAGTATACCCTCTTTAGGAAACATCGAGATAGTTTCTCCATCCTCTAATAAAGCAGCTTCTAATATTTTATTGAAAGGAATATCTTTTATCTCAAAGTCACTTCCCAGCTCTTCCCGACGAGCGATATAAAGAATATTAGTAACTTCATTGATCAGTAAAGCATTTAAATTATTGGGAGACAGTAACATTTGAGTATGTGGAATCTCTTCTAAAACCTCTTCTGTGTTTCTTCTATTCTCTGCTATAATTTCTTCACTTCGCCGCTTCCATTCCCAAGTTCCCCAAAAGAACAATGCCACAGAAACGATTAAGTAAAAACCAATGGAGCGAATATGATCCATTGAAAATGACAGGAAGAAATATATAGCACTTAATAGATAGATTATGAATATTTTCATGTTCACTACCCCTTGTCTGTTATCTCTTTATAGAGACTTTATTCGAGAGATTATGAATTTATTCTTGAATCTATCATTAAATAAAATTAGAAAGGAAATACCTTTCGCTTAAAGTAGGAGGATTGTTTAACAAGGTTATTGAATCTATATGGAAGTCAATCGATACAAAGGAGAAGAATTATGAAGAAATCAATAAAACTTATTATGCCAAAGACGAAGTTTATTCTGTTACTTTCAATAATACAGAGACCGACACTACTGGAAGCCTTGTAATTATTATAGATATGGACTTGATTTCCGCTCTAGGCGGACGCGTTCCGCGGGGTGAGCGATAAGCCATCACCGTCGCTTACGCGCCGTTGTGTTGTCTTATCTGTCTCACTCATCCCGCCGGAGTCGCCGCCTGCCACTACAATCAACAAATAAAAAATTTTCGTGGTTAATACGTAAAGTGCTATTTATGCAATACCTTTTTATAATTCCTATTCCCTTCATTGATTCCTATGAAGTTCCTGACACTAAAGTTCCCTATTTTTCATTAATATGTCGAGAAAATACCGGCTTGTTGTCTTATAAAGTGATCAATTAGGGGATATGTCTCTAAAAAAGTAGGAGGAAGTTTTTATGCTATTTATGATGATTGTTAAAGCCTCGAAGAATTCGGAAGCTGGAAAGCTGCCGAGCAATGATCTTATGGAAGCCATGACGAAGTACAATGAAGAATTAGTTAAGGCAGGCATACGAGTTTATTCTAAAGGACTACATCCAAGTTCAAATGGGATTCGCATTTCGTATCCGAAACCAGGCGAAAAACCGGTAGTTTCCAATGGTCCATTTACTGAATCGAATGACTTGATTGCCGGGTTCATACTCATTGATGTGAAGTCTAGAGAAGAAGCCATTGAGTGGGCGCTGCGGATGCCGGACCCGCAAGGTCATGGGGAAGGTCAGATTGATTTGCGTCAAGTATTTTAGGAGCCGGATAACTTTATTGTAACTAACGGACGCATATATACTTTAATAAAAAGACAAAAAATGAGCTTGGAGTAGCATCTCCAAGCTCATTTTTCTATACAAATCAATCATTAACTTTTTGGCTGCTAACATGGGGACAAATCTTATTGTTCTCGATTTATAAGGTAGTTTAAAAAATGTTTTAGAAAGGTTGTATCTTTGGACACGTGCTGAAGTGCATCCATTGCTAGACAGTAATTTTCCCACATTTCGATTGTGGCAGCTTCCTGACCCAGGATAGAAACAAATGTAGAGCTATTGTTTTCCGCGTCTTTTCCAAGGTCTTTACCGAGTAGCATTGCATCTCCTTCTACATCGAGTAAGTCGTCCTTAATCTGAAAGGCGATGCCAGCAAAACGAGCAAACCTTTTTAAAGCAATTATTTCCTCTTCCTTTGCGTTGGCAAGGAGAGCTGGCATTACAAGAGCTGCTTCAAATCCTATCCCTGTTTTATAAAAGCATAAGGTGTTTAACTGATCTCGACTAAGTGGTTTTCCTTTAGATTCCAGATCCATAGCTTGCCCTTTACACATATCGGCTATTGTTTGGGAAGAATATTGAATCATCTGAAGTACCGTTTTTGAATCAAATTGATTTAGTTTAGTCTGCTCCCAAATTGCTTTTTGAGTGAGAAAAAGACCGGTTAATTCGGATATCGCTACGTTATAAACTTCATGTAGAGTTGGACGTCCACGTCGCATCGCTGCATTATCCTGAGCAGGTAAATCATCAAATAGAAGAGAAGCCGTATGAAGGTATTCTAATGATTTCAAAAGTGGCATTATTGCAGTTTCATCTAACTCGTACACCTTTACACTCATAAACCATGTAACAATCGGTCTCAGCCTTTTGCCATCCCCTTCCAAGCTATAATTTGCTGCCTCGGCTATAGAATCTCTTCCGAAGGAAGAACTCTCCGTGAGAGGAATGGCTAATATTTGGTTTATTTCGTTTCGCACTGTTTTAATCGTATTTGAGAAATCCTCTCTCTCCTTACTTTCATTCTTTAATACGGTAATCATGTGATCACGCAGTAATTTATCAAAAAAGTCCACGTCAGCTGCTTTTCGAACCATTTCTTGTAGAAGTTTATTGAATCTTGGATTTCCGAATCTAAATAGACTCATAATTTCTTTGTATTTGTTTGTACCTACACGCTTTTTCAATCGCTTGAGTCCATTTATGGCTCTGTCCAATATTACTTCTCGTGTTTTCTCGTCAGAACCATAAACATTATGGATTAAGTTGCTAATGACAGTCCAATATAATTCAAAGGGGTTAATCAGGTCTGGTCGAGTCCCGTGATATTTTAAATAATATGTATAGGGAGTTACCGCTCCATCTTTCATATCTTCGAACATATCTGCAAAATCATCTGACAGCTGATTATAAATACCGTAGTAAAAAGTACGGTTATCCATCTCCTTATCGTCAGAGGCACTAAGGACTGAACGGACGATAAGCCTAGATGAGGATGCTTTTAAAATAACCGGTATATATAGTTCTTCATTCGTATAATGAGAGTTCATTAAATTCTTTTCACGATCTACTTCCTGTGAATGGAAAAACACATATGCTTGCTCAAAAAATTTGTTCCTTCTTTCAGGATGCTGATTTTGCTCAATATACTGAAAAGCCTCACCAAGCTCCTGATGTACATAAGTGATCAATTCCTCGTTTTCTCCAAGCCATTCTCCCAATTTTGGTACTTTGCCTGTAGTAAGCGTTGTCCTGATTAAATTTGCATATTGCTTTTCTTCTTCGTCCGACAAAATCTTGGCATCAAGCAAATCGTCAATAAATGGATAGGTCAATCCATAGGAATATCCCAGTCTGATAGCTTTATCGAGCCTTGCAGCACGCTCATCAGATGATATATCACTGTCCATCTCCTCATTCTCTTGCATAATAACCCCAGCAATTATTTTTATAAGTTTTCGTTGGGCGTGCTCTGCATCCATTCCCTTTGGTATATGATTGGACACTTGCTTTAGCTTGTTTAATAGCCAAATATAAGTTAATTCCACACCATCCTTCTTTGCCATCCGATACAGTCCAACCATACTAAATGCTTCAGCTTCCTCGCCATCTGGCTTAGAATTGGTAAGCTGATCCTTTAAGCTACTCACTACACTATGAATTCTGGTCTGCGTATTTGGGGAATCAAGGGACTTTCCTAAATCACGGAGAAAAATATAGGAGATGCTCCTGTTTAAGTAGCTATCTAGCTTCCCCCTATAATTTAAGTACTGTATATAATGGTTAAAGTTCTTAGAATCGTCCTTTCCTTTTCCAAGCGTAAAAAGGGATAACATGGGATGATGAACGTGATCAGATTTCCATGTTTTAATATCGTCCGTTAACACCGGAATATAGCTTTTTTCTGTGGCCTGTACAGTAAGTTTATTAAAATATTGGGCTGCCTTTTGCTCAGCTTCCCTATAGCATTCATCAGGATTTATTATTGGTTTTAAATAGATGTTCATCTGTCACCTTCATTTACTGTTTTTTTATCCGTTCTGGAAATCATCCAGCTGTATAGCATTGCTATTATAACCCACATTTCTTTATTTCTTCACTTGTACCCCTTACTTCTAACTAATTACTTAATATCAATTTATTCTTCAATGTATCTCTAAATGCCTATACTCATTTGGAAGGTGATGAAAAAGAGGGCAGCAATTTTGTTAGTTGTGTTCTTAGCTTATCCTTCCATCACATAATTAGTGTAAATTTCATCTTGTTCGTCGTTAATCTCTCCCATAATGGTATAGTTCATTTTTTTATCGAAAAGATCTTTTGTTGCAATAAAAGCATTGAACGGACAAGTAAGTGATTGAAGGTTATCCAGTTCCTGGAGAGCTGAATAATTCTCCACTTCCTCGAATCTAATATCCTGTAGATTCATCATCCCTTTTAGAACATCCAGATTACTCATTTTAATCCTCGTAATATCAAGCTCACGCAAGCTGAAAATATCTTTAATACCATGAAGATCAGCTGTTTGAATACCTGAAAGATTTAAGTGACTTAACTTCTTACAGGATGCCAAAGGAGACAAATCATCTATTACTAAATTTTCAAGTGACAGCTCTTGAAGTAAAGGCAGCTCTTTCAATACAGATATGTCTCTTACTTTGGTGTTTCCAATAGATAATTGCTTTAAATCTTTAAGTGGCTTTAAAAACTCTAAATGCTGCAAAGATGTTTTGGCCAAATAGAGTTTTTTTAAGTCTTGCATCTCAGCAATTGGTGTGAAGTCTGTGATCTCTAATCCACTTGCGATTAATTCGCGGACGTTTTGAAAGTAAGCAAGTGGTTTTAAGTTAGTTATATTAGATGGAAATAACCTAAGGGTTATTATGTTTTGTAACTCATGAATCTTACTAGGCGTTTTTCCTAACATTTGGGTAAGAAAGTTTGTCCAGCTTTCATCCAGCTCCAGAGGTACATCCTCTCCTGCACAAGGAGTCTTTTGAAGTTCAATGAGATTATCAAAAAAGTGACCATAATCTCCCCATATAACGTATGGATTACCGTCTTCCTCCGTAATTAGAGAACAATTTCCGTTCTCAAATTGTTGTATTAGTAGCTCGAGGAGCGCATCAAAGCTTTCACTTATGACAAACATTTGTCTTTCATCCCGCCCAAAATTTATAATTTGTCCAGCTTTCCCATTCTCCCCAGGTGCAAAGTCCATCGCAAGATAGTTTCCTCCATAATCGTATGCTATAGGAATCCATCCTGGATGGTAGTATGCCTCTTGGATTTTATTCTTTTCGAATGAAATGACATCGGTAACGGACTCTTCATAATAGTTGTTGTACCCCTTCCATGCCGATAAAATTTCTTCGATGGAATACCAGGTTAATCCAAACATTAATCCTAACTTTTTTTCACCATTATGAACAGAATACGTAGCTTTAAAGGATTCAGGTAATGGGTAGCCAGTTTCCAGCTCTAATTTTAGGAGTTCTTTTTTAGATGCACCTTTATTTAAGTATTTTTTATTTTTCGTTATGTATTTTTCAAGTCTTTTAAAGAATTCTTTCCCCATTGCTAAACCCCTCCCTATTTACTTCTCTATCTTTATTAAACCATATAAACCGAAGAATTTTTTTGTAATTTTGGAAAAATAAATGAATTCATATTAGGAGTTGGTTAAGTCGATAGATAGTATAAAATATCAATAATTTTACAATAAAAAAATCAGGGGTGTTGTTCATTCAACACTCCTGATTTCTAGGTAAGTCTTCACCAAAATATGATGAATTCCTTGTATTCTGTTATGATAAAGATTCTTTTTTAAAGGCTATTTCATTAGAAACTAATTGCTTCTCTACTGCATAGTCTGCATGGACTTCACGAATGAAACTCATAGCTATTGCGCCAAAGATTGCAGCAATACCAATTGCAAAAAAGTTAAACTGTGGCTGCAGATTAAAAGTTAATAAAATTCCCATATAAGTTGGAGCAACAATCGAACCGATACGTCCAAAAGCCATTGTACTTCCTAGAGCAGCTGCTCGAATATCGACAGAATAATATTGAGCTACATATGCATTAGACATGTTTTGTAAACCGACTGATGCAGCACCTATAATGGCAATTAACCCATAAGCTATATAAATATTTTTTGAGTAGCCAATCAGTATTAATGAGATAGCCCCTACTAAGTAAAGTGGAATAAGGACACGTTTGAAACCAAGTAGTTGAATAATGTTACCGAAAATCATTGTACCAGTTATGGCACCAATTTGAAGTACTGCAACAAAGAACAGACTAGATTTCAGATTATAGCCTGCATTCATCATTAAAGTTGGAAGCCATGTATTTAGTGAATACATGAGGATAAATGTACAGAAGCAAGACAGCCAGAACATCATCGTGCTTAATCCAAGTTTGTTTTTAAAAAGATCACGAACCGATGACTTTTGTTGCTGTTCTTGATGGACATATTTAAATTGAACATCTTTAGAGATCATTGGGTTTATTTTTTGAAGGACTTTGACAAGACGTTTTGTATCCTTTTGTTTAATTAAAGAATTAATAGATTCTGGAATGATACGTATAGCAAAAGGCAACACAAGCAGTGGTAAGCCGGCTATCCAGTATACCGGTTGCCAACCGAATCTTTCGAGCAATACCTGCCCGCTAAACGAGGCTAGAATTGCACCAACGGAGTAACCGCAAAATATGATTGAAATAATTGCAGCACGGTGTTTGGACGGAGCGTATTCTGATATTAAAGCAGCTATGTTTGGCATAACACCACCAAATCCTAAACCTGCAATAATACGAAAAACAATAAATAAAATCGGTGACGTTGCAAATCCAGATAATAATGTAAAAAAGCTGAATAAGAAGGTCGTTAAAATAATAATACGCTTTCTTCCAAAACGATCTGAATACAGACCGAATAAAACAGCTCCAACTGCTGTACCGATTGTCGTATAACTACTTATCGCCCCCGCTACTAAATCAGAGATTCCCCACTCCGCTTTTAACATTGGAATGGTTGCACCATAAATGACCACATCATAGCCGTCGAACATCATGATAAAAAATAAACAAAGAATAAGCACGTAATGAAAGACTTTCAATTTACTCTGATTAACTATTTCAATCGGGTTGACTGTTTGGTACCTCCTATATACACGTAGTTTAAGGTAGATAATTAGCTATCATTTCTATTTGTCTCGCAACAGTTTGATAGAAAATAAAGGGATAGGCTATTAAAAAAGCAAAGCAATGTGTATGTAAGGAAATTTTAGCACTATACAATTGGTAACATGTAACACTTATTAAGTATCTCTAGCTATAGTTTTAAACTATAGCTGAACTTGTTCTTCAGCAATTGTTTCTTTTAAATATTCAATATATATAGTCGCTAAAGGACTGTTTTTTACATTTTTATGTGTAATATATCCAACTGTAATCCGTTCATCTACAAGTAAAGGAACTGAAACGATGTTATTACTATTTAGTTCATGACTTATCACACCAGTTGATATTGTATAACCATTAAGTCCAATCAATAAATTAAAGAGTGTCGCTCGATCACTAACTCGTATATTCTTTGGCCTAGAAAGAGTACTTAAAATCTCCTCAGAAAAATAAAAAGAATTATAATCTCCTTGTTCAAAGGAAAGATAAGGATAAGGAATTAAATCTGATAAAGTTACAAATTCCTGCTTTGCTAGCGGATTTCTAGAGCTAATAAATACGTGAGGCTTTGCTTCAAACAGCTCTTGAAAGATGAGATTACCTTCTCTCAGGAATTTATGAATCACTTTTTTATTAAAATCATTTACATATAAAATACCAATTTCACTATGTAGATTTTTTACATCTTCAATAATTTCATAGGTTTTGGTTTCTCTTAATGTAAATTCGTATTCATCTCGATTGTATTCCTCTAGCAGACGGACAAATGCACTTACCGCAAAAGCATAGTGCTGAGCTGATACAGAAAAGTGTTGCTGGGAAGATTGAATATTGGAATAGCGATTTTCCAGAAGATTTGCTTGTTCAACCACTTGTCGAGCATAACCTAAAAACTCTGCGCCTTCAGGTGTCATAATAATTCCTTTATTAGTTCTTTGGAAAATGATAATCCCTATTTCATTTTCTAACTCCTTTAGTGCATTTGAAAGACTTGGCTGGCTAATGAATAAATTTTGTGCAGCCTTACTAATAGAACGACTTCTTGCAACTTCAATTACATATTTTAACTGTTGAAGTGTCATTATTTTATACCTCTTTCTGATACTAATTTATAGTTTTAAAAGAAAGTGTGTCTCTCGTTCTCTATGATTTAGTTTTACTTCATTGAGATGTTCACACTAAATTGAACAACCAATACATTCTTCTAAATTTTTATGAATATTTTAAAACATAACTTAAATTTTGTAATATTACAATAACTTTTAATTTCACAACGCTTCCATTAATTCTTAAAACTTTTATTAAACACAAAAAAAGACAGTTAGCTAACTGTCTTCTTTAAGTAAAAAGTAAATACCTCGCACTATTTTATATATATAATGCTGCTGTTATAGTTTCTTTCATCCAGTTCTGTAACGGAAATTTTTTTACCTGAAGGGCTCCATTTGATTTTCGCATTTCTGACATTTGGAGCAATTTGTATGGATTTACCGGTTGATACATCGTACAGGTATAGTCCACTACTGTCTACATCGTTGATAACAGAATCTAATTGATATGCAACCATTTGCTGATTGGGAGACCAGGAAGCGCCAGTCACATCAGAACCTTCAGTAATAGTACTTTGTATATTTCCATCGGCATCAGCAATTTTTAGACTTTTCTTAGTCTCTGTTGCTTGAGTAACTAGCATTTGCTTTCCATCAGGCGAGAGTGTGATTCCATCCGCATTTTCCACTTGCAGATTCTTTTTTTCTTTGGTCACCAGATCCAGCATATATACCTGAAAGGTTGGACTGTCTGTAGTTATATAATAGATTTTTTCCTTCATTTTATGAACTGTGAACAATTGTTCCTCCTGAAGCTCGGCAATTTGAGTTAGTTTACCTCTCGTGTCAGCCATATATGCCCCTCCTGCATAGGAAGCACCGATTACATTTTGCTCGTCAGTCCACCCAGCTGTATAGGCGCTACCAATAATGTCCTCCGTCACAGAAGATTGCCCCACGTCCTCCAAACTCATCAGATAATAGGCTACATCCCCAATAGAGTATTCATAATACAATAGATGTTTTTTATCTGGAGACAAAATTGCCCCACCAAGGAACATGTCTTTTTGGGCTTTTATCGTTTTAAACTCTTTTGTGTCCAATTTGTACTCATATATACTTCTAGGGTAGAACTCTGCATTCTCTAAGAGACTCATTTTTCCAAGTTCTTGGTTTTCTTTTGCAAGGACAACGGTCTGTTCATCGATCCAGTCGGAAATTTCCATTCCCTCGTATTTTTCAATTTTTTCGATTGTAACAAAGTCTAAATCGTTTTCGTTGCTTTCGTTTTCATTATCGACAATGCTATCATCTGGCTCTTCCATGTCTTTACTATTTTCTTCTTGCATACTGCAAGCAGAAAGAGTCAATACGACTAAGAGGAGGACAGTAATTTTGACAAATCCTAAATTTTTCATTTGAATCATCTCCTTGTCTATTATCATATGTAAAAACATCTAATAACCTAAACTACTAATTAAATAATTTTACTTATACAACAAATAAAATGATCCTAGTCGTATTCCCCTCTTTAAGTAACCTGACACGTTTTCAAGATTCTACTTCCTAATTAATTATACCATAAAATGGTAATTGGAAGTTTAGGAAACAGCCAAATAAAAAAACGAAATCCATCATTGGAATTCGTTTTTCTTATCCTAATTTTAACTTAGCGACCACTTCACAATATGTTTAGTGTATATGGTAAATAGGAGATGTTGGTGAGTTTTAAAGAAAGTGCTTGATTCGCTTAGACACACAACGCGACCAGTACTTATAAGTAACTTTATAACTCATTGATGTTTTTTCAGAACTTTTTCTAATTTTCTACCCCTGCAATCCCAAAGCCTCCAGGTCCAGCATGGGTAGAAATCATTGCACCAGCTTGCATCCATGTTACATTTTCGAAGCCTGTTTCCTTTGCGATTTCATCCACTTGCCTCTTAATACTTTCATCAAGTCCGATAGAATAGATCAAATACAGCTGTTTTCTATCAATATCATATTGGTTTAAGTAATCTTGCATGAGCTTTTCCGCTACGATGCTCATTTTCCCACGATACTTTCTAGTGGAAACAAGCTTTCCTTCTTTTAGCTCAATGCAGGGCTTTATTTTTAATAATGACCCTCCAATATAAGCCATGTTACTTACGCGCCCACCCGATCTTAGAAAGTCCAAACTGCCTGGTATGAAAGCCAGCTTTGTTTTAGGAACGATAGATTCTATTTTTTCTATTAGCTGATTATGATCAATGGAAGGTTCTTCCTCCATTAAATTGGCAGCATACAGCACAACTGCAGCTAATCCTCCTGTCACGTTTAGCGTATCAATTAGGAAAAGATTTTCAAAATCCTCCGCTGCAATTAACGCACTTTGAAAGGAAGCAGATGCTTTTGACGTATATCCAATGTGAATAATGATGCTCTCAGGAAAATTAGTTCTGATTTTCATAAACAACTCATGATACTCATGTGTATTCGTTGCTGTTGTAGATGGAATTTTTTTTGTGCGACTATGATAATCGAAGACTTCCTCTACAGGCAGCTCTCCATCTAAATAATCCTTCCCATCCATGATGACGTGCATCGGTACCACTTGAATTTGATGTTTTTCAACCAGGTCCTTCGGTAAATCCGCTCCACTCTCTGTTGATAAAATTATCCTTCTCATAGTACATCCCCTTCAAATAACGCATTCAATGCTGCGTACTTATTTATTTTAGTTATCCTAAATATACACTAAAAGGGGAAAATATACAGATTAATAATCAGAAGATTTCCATATGTAATGGAATATTAAAACTAAGTTAGACAGATAAAACAAGGTATTAAGCTTAGCAATGACGTAAAACCACCTATTCTTTTTCGGTTTAATCCTACAATACTTACTTATCCCCATTCTTATCTGATTAAAAATAGGATAAATATAAAAGCAGACGGTTTAGAAATGCATTATAGCACTACTAAACCGTCTGCTTAGTTACTTTAAACTAATTCCAACCATGCCACTGCTTCGCATTATGTGGCAACACTTTGATGCTAGTGGTTTAAGCAATTAGCTAGGACTTGCTATAGTTAAAGGTAGCCTTTTCATATTTATCTTCATACTTCAATGCGTATAATGATTAATGAAGTTATAGATTTTATAACAAATTATATTTGTATTAACTACGAAAATTCACTTTAAATTTCTCTAACAGTCTTCCAAATATCTTCACTAAGACTAATGGCAGAAATAACTGCAACACCATTAGCCCCAGCTTCACGTACGATGCTACTGTTTGTTGGTGAAATACCACCAATTGCTACAATGGGGACATTCGGATAGTCAGTTCTTGCTTTCTTTAAAAATGCAACCCCTGCTGGTGGTTCGGCATCTTTTTTTGATGATGTTTCAAAAATGGGTCCAATCCCAACATAATCTGCACCATTTGCAATCGCCTTTTCCAGTTCCTCCATCGTATGCACAGAAACACCGATGATTTTATTTTCTGCACGCTTACGAAACATTTCAATATTTAAATCATCCTGACCAACATGAATCCCATCAGCATTAAGCTTTAAGGCTAGCTCTACATCGTCATTTATTAGAAATGGCACTTTGTAAGCGTGACATAAATTTTGGCATTTACGTGCAAATTGTACATAGGAATCCCCAGTAAGTGCATTTTCACCCTTTTCTCTTAATTGAAACATCGTAATACCGGCTTGTAATGCTGCTTCTAACACCACTAAAGGATCACGCCTACAATTAATCGTACCCATAATAAAATATTTATCGAGATTTAGTGACATACAACATCACACTTCCCCTCAAGCTGACGATAGGCAAAATGATTCGTTGGACCAAAACCATGCCCAATATTTAATGGATTGCCAATCGCTAAATGGACAAATTTTTTCGCTTCCAAAACGGCTTCTTGCAAAGATTTTCCTTTTGCTATTTCTGCTGTTAATGCTGCTGAAAATGTACAGCCTGTTCCGTGCGTATGTTTAGTTTCAAATCGATTCGTTTCTAAGACAAAAGGAACCTCCCCTTTTATAAACACCGCATCAATCGCTTTGTCACCAGCTAAATGTCCACCTTTCATAACCACACATTGTACCCCAAGGGAGATAATATCTTGAGCAGCTAGAAATAGTTCTTGTTCCGTATGAATGGAGCGACCACTTATGACCTCGGCTTCTGGTATATTTGGTGTGCAAACAGTTGCAATGGGTAGCAGCTTATTTTTAAGAGCTTGTATAGACTCTTGTTGAAGCAAGCTGGCGCCGCCCTTCGCAATCATCACAGGGTCAACGATAAGAGGTAAGCCTCTATTTTTAAGTGTAGCAGCGACACACTCAATAATCTCTGAATTAAATAACATGCCTGTTTTAATCGCTGTCACATTAAAATCTTCAAGGACCGCCTTCAATTGTGCTTCTACAAATTGTACTGTTGTTGGAAAAATGCCCTGTACACCTAACGTATTTTGGGCGGTTAAGGCAGTGATAACACTTGTACCAAATACACCAAGCTCTTGAAACGTTTTAATATCTGCCTGAATGCCTGCTCCGCCTCCACTATCTGAACCCGCTATCGTTAATGTAATCATTGGTGTCCCTCCGCTAAATATTCAAGTTGATTTAGAAAATTCATATGGAATGTCCCAATCGTTGAATACGCATTTGAGCTTGCTTGTTTATAATCACGAAGTAGATTCGCAAGATCTTCGAATTCATTTTCACAGCTTGCGAGCTCTGCTGCACAAAGGGCACTTAATAGACAGCCACTTCCTGTCATTTTCGTTACCTTTTCATGACCACCTACGATCCATTCTATTCTGATACCATCTGTAATCACATCTTGCTCACCTGTCACAATCACAAGACAGTTATATTTGTTTGCAACATGCATGGCCGTCTCAGCTACATCAAGTTCACCCACGCCACTATCGACGCCTTTTGCTTGCCAGGTAACACCTGCAATAGCCGCGAGTTCTCCGACATTACACCGAATTAGATTAATTTTAAGTTGTTGTAATATTTCCATCGTTGTTTCTAATCGAAAATTCGTTGCCCCTGCACCGACGGGATCAAAAACTATAGGAATGTTCTTCACATTCGCACTGTTTCCTGCTAGAAGCATTGATTTTATTGTCTGTTCATTTAATGTGCCGATATTTAATAAAAGCGCATTCGATTTTGATGCCATTTCCGCCGCTTCTTTAACCGCATCGGCCATCACAGGTGAAGCTCCTATTGCTAGTAAGCCATTTGCTGTAAAATTGGCCACGACATAGTTGGTGATACAATGCACTAAAGGTTTTTGTAGATTAATTTTTTGTAGGCTCATTCATATACACCCCTTTTGTCCAATTTTGCATCGTCCATGGCATTTCCCAAAACATCCACTCGTAATAACAGCTTTTTTCAAAATGTGCCTTTAAAACCTTTTGTTTCATGGGCTGTTCCTTCGCAAAACGATTTAACATCGACTTTTGCTTATTGATCGATTGAAGCATTTCGTCAGATGCATATAATGCAATCCATTGCGCATACAGCGGTATATTCGGACGAGCATACTTAAGCTGTTGCCCAATTTCTTGATAGAGCCAAGGGCAAGGTAATATAGCAGCAAATGCTTCTGTTACATCGCCATTATGTACTGCATTGTACATATGACTCACATAATTATAAGTAGCTGGTGCCACCTCAAAATTTTCAATTTCTTCGGCCGTTACATTTAAGTCTTGAAAAGTTGTACGGTGAAGCTCAAGCTCTGCTTCATGAATAAATCTCGCACTGTTTAAAAAGTACTGAATGTCCTCATCATTTGTTGCCTTTGCAGCTGCTAAAGCTAAGACTTTTGTGTAATGCTTTAAATAATACGCATCCTGTAGCATATAAAACTTGAACTTTTCGAGTGGTAAACTACCATCAGCAATACCTTGCACAAACGGATGGTTAAAACTAGCCTCCCAATAAAATTGCGTCTCCTGTCTAACTTTTTCACAAAACTCCATTTTTTTGTCCTCCTTAATTGGTGGACGTAAGTGCAAAAAAGGCGCCTCTAATAGAGACGCCCAAAAAGTGTAGACTACACCCATGATTGCTCCCTACGCCAGTGTTAACTGTCAGGTTCTAAGGGTCAGGTTTTAACCTTCTCAACACAATGTGTCCCCCCGCAATTAAAGTATTTGCAAAAGAAAAGCTCCACGTAAATAATACGCGGAGCTTAAGTAAGTACATATTGATCATCGTGTACTTTGCTCCCTACGTCCGTATTAACAGCCAGGTTCTAAGGGTCAGGTTTTACCTTCTCAACACAAACGTGTCCCCCTGCAAATTCATTTAATTACACTAAGTTTAACTGAAAGCACCACGGCAAACAAGATAATAATCACGACGTTTCAAGTACGAATTTAAAAATGAATCAAAGACCCTAGTAGATGTATTGAATTTATATCATAAGTAGGAGCTTCTTCCAGGCTTAATTTAGGTAAGAGAAAAATAAAAAAAACGAATTCCAAAATCAGAATTCGTTTGTGAAAACTTATGCTAGTTCCAGCCAAGCGACAGCTTCGCAATGTGTCGTCTGCGGGAACATGTCCACTGGTTGAATTTCCTGTGTCTTATAGCCTCCATCTTCTAAAATGCGAAGATCACGTGCAAGTGTTGCTGGGTTACATGAGACATAAACTACACGTTTTGGGCGTTGCTCTATGATTGTCGTCAGAAGTGCTTCGTCGCAGCCTTTTCTCGGAGGATCCACTACTAGAACATCTGCATTTTTTCCTTCCTTGTACCACCGTGGAATGACTTCCTCTGCTGGGCCAGCTTCAAAGTATGTGTTAGTGAAGCCATTTAGCTCTGCGTTTCTTTTTGCATCCTCAATCGCTTGAGGGACAATTTCTACACCCAACACTTGCTTCGCTCTTTGTGCTAGGAACAAAGAGATTGTACCAATTCCGCAATAAGCGTCAATCACTGTCTCGTCACCTGAAAGCTGAGCATAATCGAGTGCCTGTTTATATAATACTTCTGTCTGCTCTGGGTTTACCTGATAAAAGGAACGAGCAGATATTTCAAATCGGACATCTCCGATTAAATCCTCAATCGTTGGTTTCCCCCACAATAGGTTTGTTTCGTCTCCAAAGATAACGTTCGTATTTCTTGAATTGACATTTTGCATAATCGAGGTGACTTTTGGTTCTGCTTCTCTAATAAGTTCAATAATTGCTTCCTTCTTTGAAAGCTTAGGATGCTTTGTTACTAAAACGACCATCACTTCGCCAGTTGCTCTGCCTTTACGGACTACTAAGTGACGCAGCTGACCTTTTTTTGTGTCTTCATTGTAAGGGACTAAATCTAGCTCTAATGCCTTTTCCTTGAATGCTCTCATCAATCGATCAGCTTCATCCGATTGGATCAAACAAGTTGGAGTGTCTGCAATTCTGTGAGACTTCGCCTGATAGAACCCTGCAATCACCTTTCCATCCGCTAAACCAAATGGAATTTGAGATTTATTACGATATTCCCAAGGGTTGTCCATTCCTTTTACAGGTAATACTGGCGCATCAATCTTACCTAATCGTTGCATAACATTTCGAACCATATTTTCTTTCCATTTTAACTGACCTTCATAATTGATATGCTGGAGCTGACAGCCGCCACATTCATAAAATACCGGACATGGAGCTTCTACACGAAATGGGGAGGGCTCTACAATATTTAATAATTTGGCAAAGCCATAGTTCTTTAATGTTTTTAAAACACGTACTTCCGCTTTTTCATCTGGCAGACCACCATGTATGAATAGTGGATAGCCGTCGACCTTAGCAACGCCAGATCCATCATGTGTCAAATCCTCTATATAAACCGCTAACTGATCATTCTTTTTTACTGGTGTGTTCACTTTAAATCTCCGTTCTTGTGTAATGGATATTATTATATCAAATATAGGCGTCCAATAGTATCAGGTAGCTTAAGTGTATTAAATTTCTCACTTTTTTTACCCACAAAAAAAAGTAAGGAAAATTTCCTTACTCGTTTAACTTTAACATTAATGAATCCTCTATGACAGTCCACTGCTTCTCAGGTAATATACTTTTGTTTAACCGAGCTACAAATTGCTCGGCCTCTTCAAGATTGTAAAATACTTTTATCAGTTGGCTATTTGAATTTTTCAACACTTCTGTAACACCATTCGTGCTACGTGCAATCACAAACATGTTCAACTCCAATTTATGGCATTAACAATTTATCATTGTTATTACCATAGTATCTCATTAAACAAAAGAAAAGTATACATTTTTTGGAAAATTATAAAACTATATATTAAAAAAAATTATAATTTTTAAAATCTCAAAATACATTAAATTTCTTTTTGATAATAGTCTATACAACCCAAAAAAGCAGCATGGCATCAACGCCATTTTTATTTTTAGAAAGTAATTTTAAGAAAGAAGTATCTGTTCTGCAGTTTTCCCTATAGAAGTGGAATCATAATATTGACATTTCTTCCGCAACTTCAAACAAACTCTTTCGTGAAAGTTATAAAAATTTTAGTTTATTTTGCTGATAGTTCACTTTCTGTTACCCACTTATGATTTGTAACTGCTTCCCCGTCTGTAGTTGAAATGTAATCTACCATATATACGGTCGTAGCTTCTGATGAGTCAATTTCTGCATTAGCACCTTCCATTCCAGCCATATGGTCAGCTTCAATGGTAACTTCTGTTCCTGGTTTTAAAGGTTGATCACCGGCATTTTTTATTTCTTCTTGAATTACCCATTTGTGATTCTCCACCCTTTTGCCACCAGTTGTTGGAGTATAAGAAATGACATATACAGATGTATCATAAGCTCCTACAATAGTTGCTTCTGCACCCTTCATGCCGCTCATATGGTCAGTCTCTAAAATTGCTTGACTGCCAATTTCAAAAGTTGGGTTTTCAGCTACTTTCAATCCGTCAGGAACTTCACCAGACCCAGACATGTCCATATTAGAATGATCCATACCTTCCATACTCTCGCCAGAACTTTCATTCATGTTCATATTATTAGGATTAGGGTTTGTATTGGTTTCCTTCTCATCACTAGCACAAGCAGAAATAATCATTACAACAACCAACAAAATGGTACCTATTATTAAATTTCTTTTCATTATAATCCTCCTCAATCTTTATTAATTACACACAACAATATAAACTTTGTTGTTGAAGACAATCATACACTGAAATTATGAAAAAACTATGCAGAACTTCCCCATAAATAATTGACCAAAAAGCTTATATTTCCCAGTAAGTGATTGTGTCAAAGAGTCCTATCATAAGAATTATAATGCCTGCTAAATTCTGAATAACTTTTCCCAGCTTCATACTTTTTTTCATTATTAATTGCCTTGCATCAAATAACCAAATTAATATAAACAAAAGAATTAGCGGTAAGGACGTCGCAAATCCAAATACTGCAGGTAAGACAAAACCATAAGAGGTTGATAAAACAGTAGGCATTAACCAAACAAAAAATAAGATAAACATTGTAGGACAAAATGCTAATGAAAAACTAGCTCCTAATAGAAAAGAACCTAACTTCCCTTCTTTTAATACCAATGGGATGCGCATAGTTAATCTATTAATAAAGCCAAACTTAAAAATCCCTAAAAGTACAAGACCTGTAACCATCATAAGTGGCCCAATCGCTTTACGAAATAGTGGGAAGAACTCTGTCATTTTTGTCTCAAAGGATTGACCAAATATCCAAGCCAATAATCCAATTAAACTAAATACAACGATTTTCCCTACGATAAAAGATATAATCTCTCCCCAATTCCCCTTCATTTGAATTGTTCGATTTCCATAAAAGGTAATAGCACTTAAATTCCCCGTTAATTGACAAGGTGCAGCCGCCCCAATTAAACCAAGTAGAAGTGCGACTACAATCGGAAAATGTTCGAAGGAGTGTAAGAAATCAGTAACTGGGTTACTTATTGTTTGACTTATCTTTGACATCAAACTGTACATCTAAATTCACCTTCTATTTTCTTATATTGATAACTCACCATTTGAAGCGAGTTTATCCCAAGAAAATCCTTCGTCTTTTGTTACATAAATATTATTATTGTTTGTAGCTATTACGATCTCTTTTAGATTCCCTGGGTTTATTGCAATAAAGATAATGGGATCCATTTCTAAATCAGATGGTAGTTCAATTTCTGTTTCCTCACTATTCTCTATCATGAAAGATTTTAGAAATACCTTATCATTATCAAAATTAGAATAATAACCTCCTGTCTCATTAAATGTTACATACGTGATATTATTAGTATCATTCTTCCGTTTAAAATTTTGTCCATAATCATCCGAAATAAATAATCCATCCTTGCTTGCTGCAGCAATAGTTTGCTTATACGTTGGGTGTGCAGACAAATTGGAAATATAATCTGACGTAAATCCATTCATAGCAACCTTCTTCCAAGAAACACCTTCATCTACAGAATAGTGTAAACCTACATCCATCTCTTTAACGGGTGTTTCATTTAATACGTAAATTGTATTTGAATCATAGCCAGCCGCAAGATAATGAAAATCAATCTCTCCATAAAAAGCTAATTGTTCGAAACTTGCTCCTTTATCGTTGCTCTTTATAAGACCTAGAGGATTTTTATATTCACTTCCTTCTTCTGGGTGACCACTTGAGAAAAATCCTTCTCGTACAGCTTGAAAGCCCATATAATCATGTTTTTGACTATTTGCTTCTTTCCATCCTTCTTTGCCATATTCATATAATCCTAAATGTGTTGCAATGGCAAATTCGTTTCCTCCATTTATATATCCCATACCGTGTATATGATCAATTTTATTATTTTTAACTTCGTTAAATAAATATCCTTCCTTTTCATTTGAGTTACATGCAGACAGGAGAAATAATATTACAATTAAACCAATTAAAAATTTATATTTTTTCATTTTAATATAACTCCCTTAGCTCCATTTATATCCGATTCCCCATACCGTCTTAAGAAATTCATCAATAGGGAAACCATTAGCTTTCAATTTTTCTCTCAAATTGCGTATATGTGAGTCTACCGTTCTTGTGTCTGTATATGTGCTAAATTCCCATGCAGCATTCAATAGCTCTTCGCGTGTATATGTTTTTTTGGGGCGAGTAATTAATGCTTCAATAATATAAAATTCTTTCAATGTTAGTTGTACGATTGCTTCATGGTATTGTAATGAATAAGTCTCCCTATTTAGTCTAAAAGCTTCGTAAGTTATAGACACTTCCTCCAATTCATTCACAGATAACCGGCGTAATATTGCATTAACTCTTGCCACCAACTCTTTTTCATCAAAAGGTTTTGTTATATAATCGTCAGCCCCAGTGTTTAATCCTTTTACTAAATCTAACTTTTCAGATCTGGCTGTAAGCATAATTATAGGAACATCAGAAAACTTTCTTATCTTTTTACAAGCTTCCCATCCATCCATTTCTGGCATCATGACATCTAAAAGGACAAGATTAACTTTCTCATTTTGCAGTATCTCTATTGCTTTCTTGCCACTTGTTTCTTTCATACATATGAATCCAAGTGGCTGAAGAAATAATTCAATTAAATCTAACATTCTAGGCTCATCATCAACTAACAAAATTTTCTGCATGAACGCTCAAAACCTCCTATTCAATCCTTACATAATCCTAAATTATTACTGTAAATGTACTTCCTTTTCCCAAAATACTATGAACCTCAATGCTTCCTCCATGCGCTTCCACTAATTCCTTCACAACAGCAAGCCCAATTCCTGATCCACCAAACGAACGTGAACGTGACTTTTCTATACGGTATAGTTTTTCAAATATGAAACTAATTTCATCGTTGGGAATTCCTATTCCACAATCAATAACAGAAATGATTGTCCTCTTCTCTTTTTTACGTACATCCAATGAAACCTTTGTATTTTCTTTAGAGTATTTCAATGCATTATCAAGTAAATTCAATACAATTTGCTCTAATCGCAAAGAATCGGCATGTACTTGAAAATTGTCCTCACATACATAACTTAGTTTGATATTCTTCATCTCAAAAGAAGGTCCAACTAGTTTGATGATGTTGTCAAAAAACGGCTGTGCATCAAAATACTCCTTTGATACAGTAAAAGAATTCTCATCCATTTTTGCTAAATCTAATAAATTTTTTACAAGTTCTTTCATTCTTTCTGACTCTTCTGCAATTATTAAAAGATACTGCTCACGTTCTTCTTTACTAATCTCTTTTCGCATTGCTACATTAGAATATCCAATTAGATATGTAAGAGGAGTTTTCAGTTCATGAGCAACTGAAGCTAAAAATTCATTTCGTTCCGTTTTCATTCTTTCTAGGTCATTCGCTAACTTTTGAATAGAACCTGACAATTTCCCGAGTTCATCCTTACCGATGGAAGGAAGACTCACAGCAAAATCCCCTTTGCTTAAGTTCTCCGTAGCTTCTTTCATACGTATTAAAGGTCTCGTAAGTAGTCTAGATAATGCCGTATAGACGATAAACAAGAGGATAACACTTGTCCCACCGGCAATTCCAAAATGCATGTTTAGCTTGTCCACCAATTGCTTAATAGAAGATGTACTTTGAAACATGACAACATAACCAGATTGATCATTACTCACTTTATAGGGATGTGCACTTATAATATAAGGTGATTCATTCCACTCTGAAACTAGTACTTCATCTTTTTTCGAATCCAGATTTTTTATTATTGGGATATAGTCATCTAAAGGCAAATTTTTTTCAAATGAGCTATTTATGATTTCCCCTTTGTTATTTGTAATAACGACTTCTCTTTCCTTTCCCTTTTCCATCAATACGATATGTCTCATAGTAGTATCAGAGTAGTATTCAAGAAGTACCTCGCGATGATTTGATCCGTTTTTTAATAATAAAGAGAACTCCTCATCAATTCTTGCATGTACAATATTTTGATGGAGATAAAAAATAAGGAATGCTTCCATTATCAGTACAGCGATGAAAAAATAAGCTGTTAACTTTGTCGAAATTCTATTCATCAAACCATTTACACCTTCTCACTAAAGAATCCAAATAACCAAATGAAACTAAATATTATGAAGGCATTATCTGCTCCATATATCGCTTTATGCTTTCCTCACTCATCTCACCAGTGATTATTTTCTCAATTTTACCTTCCGGGTTAACAAGAAAAGTAGTAGGTAAAGGATTAATATTATATGTCTCCATTACACTTTTATTTTTATCTATCAAAACCGGGAAGCTCAAACCTTTGCGATCAATATATTTTTGCACTTTAAAATCGGACTCACCTATGTTTACTGCCAGTATTTGAAGACCGTTGTCTTTTACTTTTTTATACTGTTTGTCCATCAGCGGGAATTCTCTCTCACAAGGTTTACACCAAGTTCCCCAAAAGTTTAAAAAGACCCCTTGACCTCTGTAATCAGATAATTTATGTCTCTCTCCATTCATATCAATTAATACAAAATCAGGCGCTGTATCTCCTACTTGTAAAACTTCATTTTTACTTTTACTTAAATTAGTGTATATGGTAAAGACAATTACTCCAACCATTAACGTCAAAAGTGTAAGTCGCATGTAAAATCTTTTTTTCTTTTTGTTTTCCATAGTAAAAAACCTACTCTCTAATAAGTTTTGATTTAATTTAAAACCCTGTAAATCCTCCAAAAAAAGGAGTCAAAAATTCTATAATCTTTGTCAGCATATCAAAATATAGTAAGACTCCCATGACAACCATTAAAGTTCCTCCAAATTTCATAAACATTTCACTTCTTTTTTGTAAAAACTTCATTTTTCCTATAAATAACGACATAATGAGAAATGGAACAGAGAAACCTAGGACATAAAATAACATATATAGGATTCCACGTTCAGGATCAGAAAACCCTAAAGCAATAACACCAGCAAGAATTGGTCCTGTACATGGAGTCCATCCAGCAGCAAATCCCATACCAATCAACACAGACCCTATATGTCCCTTGGGACGCTTTTTAAACTGAACTCTCTTCTCTGAAAGGAGAAAGTCAAAATTAATAATACCTAGTATTACTAAACCAAAAAATATTATAAGAATTGCTCCTATTTGGCGTATTAAGTCTTGGTATTCAATAAAAATTGTTCCTATAGAAGATGTGGAGAAACCTAATGCCATAAAAATGAATGAAAATCCAAGTAAAAAAAGAAGCGTATGTACCAATGCCTTTCTATTTAACATACCTTTATCTTGTGTAAGTTCATTTAGAGATACCCCAGTTACATATGAAAGAAATGCGGGATAAAGGGGTAATGAACAAGGCGATATAAAGGACAAAAATCCCGCCCCAAAAGCCAAGAATAAACTTAATTGGTCAAACAATAAATTCACCTATCCTTTCATTATCCTCACGAATAGTATAGATAATAAATATGAAGAAATTATGCAGAGATTAATATAAAAAACTAAAAGAAGTTAAAATATCTTTTTATTGTTTTTTTAATGGAAAAGTTGGATTGTAAGAGGCTAATTCTACAGGGGACGGAGCTTAATACTTAACACTCTTTTACAGCGGATACAATGAGAGGAGCATCTTTATAATCTCAAATAATAAAAAAACAACAACGTTTATTTGTACGTTGTTGTTTTTCGTTCTTTTGTTATAAAACAAATTAGGAGTGCAATTTGCTTTGTAGATTTGTTTATTCTTTTAATAAAATTGTTAATATTGGAATCTCCTAAAGCTTAAATTTCTAACATTTGACCTCGAACTATTTTTTTCATCTCTTTCCAATTTTGTATTTCATATGTAGGTAAAATAGAAGTTCTATTTTCTTTTTGCTGAGGATTGAACCAGCAAGTATCAATACCAAAATTATTCCCACCTTGTATATCAGAGGTAAGTGAATCACCAACCATTAAAACGCTAGACGGGTCTGTTATTCCTAG
Organism: Psychrobacillus sp. FSL K6-2843; assembly: GCF_038626375.1. NCBI lineage: Bacteria > Bacillati > Bacillota > Bacilli > Caryophanales > Bacillaceae > Psychrobacillus > Psychrobacillus sp. FSL K6-2843. The sequence continues at coordinate 3,371,663 of NZ_CP152021.1, forward strand.
TTTCTTGAATGCATATTCAAAAATAGCTGACTGCGGTTTTTGATAACCAACCTCTTCTGAAGTGATTATAGCTTCAAATTTCCCATTCAAAGGAGAACCGTTGACTCTTGCATGCTGGGCTATTTGGAAGCCATTCGTTAAAACAGCAAAACGGCAGCCAGATAAATCCGTAAGCATTTCCTCTACACCATCGATTAAGTGAATTTCTCTTCCAAGGTTTTCAATATATTTATCACTTACTTTTTCTACATCTAACTCGAGGCTATGCTCTAAAAACAAACGTTTGAATCGCTCTATTTTTAATAGTTCTAGTGTTGTAATGCCGTTTTCTAATTCATCCCATAATACCTTACTAATTGCCTTATAGCTGCTTAAATAATCCTGAAGTCCATTTGGTAATCCATATTCTACAAATAACTGTTGAAATGCATTTTTCTCAGTCATTCCAAAATCGTATAAGGTATCATCTAAATCGAACATAATTACTTCATATCTCATTTATTTCTCCACCCCTTCTAATTCTATTTTAGCATAATCACTTTTCTTGTTTGTTTAGAAATTGTTAAGCAAAAAGGACCTCTACTAATGAGGTCCTTTCAGACTGAGACAAACTCTTAAAATAGGGTTTGTTTACAGTCTTTTTATATTTTAGAATTAAATTAACAATAAGATCGTTGATTTCCATTCCGGGACCGATGCTTTCCCCGGGCACGGCTCCAGCTAACTAAATGGTGCCTACAACGGTAGGCCCATTTAGTGGATCTTCCGCTCGTGCTGTTCCCGGTGGAGTCACGGTCCCTCCATTCCAATCAACTTAAATATTCTATGTAATAAAGTGAGGTCTATAAATATGATGACTAAAAATCAAATCAATGAACGTGAACAGCTTGAAATACTAACAATGGAACAACTTGTTCCTTCTGATCACTTAGTACGGAAGTTAGATGCTGCTATTGAGTTTTCTTTTTTCTATCCTATTGTTGAGCCACTATATTCGACTGCAAACTGTCCCTTCTTAACAGATGTACAGAAAGTAAAAATCCTACTAAATTGATTCAGCGTCCTATTTGGGCAGATTATTTAGAAGAAGTCGAACATCTTCGTCATCATCAGGAAGTGAAATCAATTTATGCAAAATGCAAAGAGACGATTGAACGGTCTTTGCAGATGCGAAAGAAAATCATGGTATGCGATGGACAACGCTAAGAGGCCTTAAAAAATTGTCCCTGCAGGCGGTGCTTACTTTTGCTGCAATGAATTTGAAAAAGCTGGCCACATGGACTTGGCAAGGAGCTTAGAAAAGGGATGATTGCCTCAAAGAGGCTTTCATTTCTCCAAATCAGTGTACTTATTTTGAAAAATAAATGACAAAAGGGTTGGAAACCATTTCGATTCCCAACCCTTTTCCAATTAATCTAGGTTAAATCGACGAAAAAGTCCGTTGCAGCTTATCATTTTGGTTCTTATTACTTCAAGTTGGGGTTTCCATGCCAAACCGGCTTGTTCATTCCTTTAATAGGAAGCACTGGTGATGGGAGCGGAGAGCGGCGACTCCAGCGGGAATAGCGCGAGCTGAAGACCCTGGACTGAGCTTAGCGAGGGAAGCGGCTGAAGCCGTGCCCGCGGAAAGCGTCCGCTCGTAGCGGAGATCAACGTTTCTAGCTTTATCTCTTAAAAAAAAACTGTAGGCAAAGCACCAAAATTCATAGTGTTTGTCTACATTCTGAAAGAACCTCTACTAATGAGGTCCTTTTTACTTATTCTTCCTTAACCGGACCATCCTTGGTGGATACCCAAAATGCAATAATAATGGAGCCGATCAGTACGATGAAGGGTGCATAAAAAATTAGAAATTCAGTCATAGCGTTCGTTCCTCCTAAGCGTGATTATTCTTCTTCCCCTTGACATAATCTTTATTGAAAAGAAAAAGCTTCAATAAAAGATATAAGGACGGGATTAACAAGGCTAAACCTAGTATAAACGCAATTATTAAGGATATTGCCATTGCCTCATTTGTGAAGCTATCATAGATTGTTAAATATGGATAAAGCAAATAAGGTTTATGGGAAAAGCCGTAAGCAAAAAAGGCGATTAAGAATTGTCCTGCCAATAATCCAAATGCCAAACCATACTTACGTTTTTTCCATAATAACCAGACGGTACCTAAAAACAATAGGAATGACAATCCAAAGGCCCACGAAATATCGAGCATATTATTGTAATGCTCCACGTTGTGCGAGCGCAATTCTACAATAATTCCACCAGCTGTAATGATCGTTGGAAAAGACCAGATTAATGCATACTTTCTCATCAAATTTGTTGCTTTTACATCTCCAGCCTTGTTGGCATACCATGTTAAAAAAACAGCCGAAATATATAAAACAGAAGTAAGACTTAATGCTACAATTGACCAGGTTAAGGGGCTGATGAACAAGGCGTTGTAATCTAAGCTTGGTGAGCCGTTAATCATTTCGATAAAACCACCCTCAGAAATGGTCAGGACTGTTGATAATGAGGCTGGTAGTAACAATCCGGATAAACCATACATAAAGGAGTACCCTTTATGCCCTCTGGACCCGTATGTTTCGAACGCGTAATAGGAGCCTCTAATCCCGAGCAATATTAAAGCAATACCCGCTGGGACAAGAAGAGTTGTTCCATAATAGAAAGCTGTCTTAGGAAAAAAGCCAATAATTCCTACAAAGAAAAATACGAGAAATACATTTGTTACCTCCCAAACAGGGGATAAATATCGCTGAATAATATTACTCAATATATGTTGCTTCCCAGTTATCAAGCTATAAGCATTAAAGAACCCGGCACCAAAATCAATGGAGCCAACAATTACATATCCAAATAGAAATGTCCAAAGAACTGTGAGACCTATGATTTCCAGACTCATTGAATATCACCGCCCTTTTCTGAATTTCTATCTTTAATCTCCTGCTCAACCGGATTTTTTCGGAACATACGAGTAAGCACTACAACGCTACCTATTCCAAGTACCACATACAGACCTGCAAACAGGATTAACATAAAATCTACTTGATCACTCGTAGTAGCTGCATCTTCTACTCTCATTATTCCTCTTAATATCCAAGGCTGTCTCCCTACTTCTGCAAGCCACCAGCCAGCTTCAATTGCTATAATAGCTGCTGGGCCTCCTAAAACGAGAAGCCATCTATAAAACTTAGAATCGACAAATGCCCATTTTAATCGTTTACCTAGCCAATATAGCGCTGAAAGTGCAGTTAATCCCATACCGATTGTCACCATAATATCAAAGAGATAATGTATATATAGCGGAGGTGTTTCATCCTCTGGGAACTGGTCCAATCCAATAACCTCTGAAGTTGGGTTGAAGTGTGCAAGTATACTCAATGCATAAGGAATCTTAATAGCGTATTTAACTTCTCCATCGTCTAAGACCCCATATAAAATAAGTGGAGCATTTTCTTCTGTTTCAAAATGCCATTCAGCTGCCGCTAATTTTTCGGGCTGATACTCCGCTAAGTATTTACCAGAAAAATCACCGATAATGGCTGTCGCAATCGAAAAGATTAATCCGAGCTTTACCGTTAAATATAAAGCTTTTTTATGATAAATATGATTAGATCCCTTTAACAAACGAAAGGCTGCTATACTAGCCAACACAAATGCTGATGTCATATAAGCTGTTACAACTACATGTGCTACCTTTGTAGGCATCGCTGGATTAAACATCGCTAGTATGGGGCTAATGTTAACTAGCTCTCCATTTACTACATCAAAGCCCTGGGGCGCATTCATAAAAGCATTTACAATGGTGATAAATACCGCTGAAAAGGAAGCACCGATTGCTACAGGAATTAGCAATAATAAATGTTTTTTCTGATTCTCAAAACGATCCCAAGTGTACAAATAAATTCCTAGAAAAATTGCTTCAAAGAAGAATGCGAATGTTTCCATAAACAATGGAAGTGCAATAATATTCCCTGCTAGCTCCATAAAATTTGGCCATAAAAGTGATAGCTGCATACCAATTGCTGTACCGGTAACTACTCCGACTGCAACCGTAATTACAAATCCTCTTGCCCAACGTCTTGCCAACAATATGTAGTGTTCATCGTTCTTTTTAATACCTACCCATTGTGCAATCATAATCATTAAAGGAACACCAACGCCGATCGTCGCATAAATAATATGAAATGATAAGGTCAACTCTGTCAAAACTCGACTATAAAATAATGAATCAGCATTTCCCATGCTAAACCCTCCTCATCCTCCAAAAACTCTTCCAGCAATCGAAAGTATCATAATTCCCGCAACTACAAAGGCGAGCCACATCAAATACTTCTCTTGTCTCTTATACATACTATTCCACTCCTTCATATTCCTTATCCAGTATTAGTTTTAAATTATTCCCTAAAAAGATGGATTCCTAACATACTATTAGTAAAATTAGAACAAATATGAATAATGAAGGATTGCATAAAAAAAGTTACACTAAAACCCAGCACTTATATTGTGCTGGGTTCAATAATTTTACGGTCTGTCCTGCTCTCGAATTTCATCGATTGGTACAAAAACCTCAATATGTCTGTATAAGTTATGGAATGTTGCTGGAATGGTACCACCATATTCACCATCTAGATTCAGAAGAACCTTATCGTCAGAAGTTACTTTAATATTTGTCGCTTTCTTATAAATGACATGAGGATCTCCTAAGTGCTCTCCTCGAATAGCGAGTGTTGCCAAGCGAATAAACTCTGCAATATTTACCTTTTTAAGAATTAGTAAGGAGAATTTCCCATCATTAATGCTTGAGTTGGGAGCTAGCTTTTCAAAGCCGCCTACAGAGTTTGTAAGCCCCACAAGGAACATCATAGCTTCATCCTCAAATACTTCGCCATCGTATTCAATACGGACTTTAGTTGCGTTTATGGATGGAAGCATCTCAATTCCTTTTAAATAATAGGCCAGCTGTCCAAGCATAGTTTTTAGTTTACTTGGCACTTCATATGTAAGCTCAGTGATACGACCACCACCTGCTATGTTAATGAAATAACGGTCATTGACCTTACCCACGTCAACTGGTATTGTGTCGCCTTTTATAATAATTTCAACCGCTCGATGAATATCTCTTGGTATATGCACAGCTCGTGCAAAGTCATTTGTCGTTCCCATTGGAATGACACCAATTTTCGGGCGATTTTCAAATTCACTTACACCAGCTACTACCTCATTGAGAGTCCCGTCTCCCCCAGCGGCAATTATGATATCAAATTTATTCTCTACTGCTTTCTTGGCTGCGTTAATCGCATCCCCTTCACCTGTGGTCGCATGGCAGGATGTTTCATAGCCTGCTATTTCTAAAGCCTCCAATACTCCTGGTAAGTGTTTCTTAAACAATTCTCTTCCTGAGGTTGGATTGTAGATAATTCGTGCACGCTTCATACAGATTTCCTTTCTACTTTACAATTTCTTAATTATAAAGACTATATTTATTCACAATAAGTTCCTAACGTACGAAAGAGCCGACTATAGCCGACTCCCATAAAAAACAATGCTCGATTATTTGTTTTGAAGAATTGGCAGCCAGTGACTACGAATATCTTCGTATACGGCTAAATGGAATTCATTGTTAGTCATAAACTCATGAGTCATTTGCTCATAAAACTTCTTTTGCGTTTCTTCAAAAGCAGGATCTTCCTTATCTGGAAATTTCGCTCTACCGTCCATTACAAATTTTTGAACGACCTCTGCACGCGGTCCCCACTTAGAAATTACTTTCCCATCGTCATTGAGCAATAAATAAACAGGAATAGAACGTCCACCATTCGTTAAATATTGATCCATAAGCTCTAAATTTTCATCGCGGTATACAGCACGGGTTTCTAGACCTGCTGCTTCTGAAACTTTACGAATAATCGCATTATTCATCATAGCATCTCCACACCAGTCTTCAGTTATAGCTAGTATATGCGGTTTTTTTGTTTTTAATATCTCAATAAATTCATCATCTGCTGGGACTTCAAATTGGTCATAAATACTAAAGGATTCCTCTTTTTTCGTTGTCATATCATTCATATATTGCTCCAACGTTTTAGCTTCTTCAAAGTAATGCTGTTCTGTTTTCAATGAAAAATCCCCCTTTTTCTTTAGTATACTTCGTTTAACAACTTGTTTCAAACAAGTTGTTGACAGCCGATCTTAATAGGATTAAAGTAATTATTATTTTATATCCATTAAAAGGAAGTGCCACATGGGAAAGAAGCTCTCTTTTTCACCGCCAGTTCTTATTGCTGGTAGTTTTGCTTGTTTAATATTTATCGGAACAATTATGATAAAGCTGCCTATAGCGACGACAACGTATATCTCATGGGTAGACGCTCTCTTTTTGGTAACTTCTGCTACCACTGTTACAGGTCTTAGCGTTTTTGATCCTGGTAGTACTCTTACGCTTTTCGGGGAAATAGTTTTACTTATTTTGATACAATGTGGCGGTATCGGTTTAATGACATTTGCTGTCGCTATACTTATTCTTCTCCGAAAGAAAATTGGTCTACAGCAAAGAATTTATTTGCAGGAATCCTTTAACCAGCCCTCTATCGGAGGTATCGTCAAGCTAGTTAAACATATTCTCCTGTTTGTTGTTTGTATCGAGTCTGTGGCTATTATTCTTTTAACGATCCATTGGATTCCGAAGTATGGCTTCGTCGATGCAATCTATTATAGCTTTTTTCATGTAATTTCCGCCTTTAATAACGCAGGCTTCTCTTTGTTTTCAGATAACCTAATGGACTTTACAAACGACCCTATAGTAGTGTTACTTATCACGAGCCTTATAATCATTGGAGGTATTGGGTTTGTAGTAGTAATTGATGTATTACGTAAAAACAGCTTTCGAGTATGGTCACTCCATACTAAGCTGATGATTATAGGGACACTATGTATAAATACTTTTGCAACTCTAGTTCTATTAATCTTAGAATTTAATAATAACGATACAATCGGTGAAATGAGTTTACTAGAGAAGATTATGACCTCTTATTTTAATGCAGTAACTCCGAGAACTGCCGGCTTTAATATGGTCGATTATGGCCTAATGGAGGACCCTTCTCTATTATTTACAATGCTTTTGATGTTCATTGGTGCAGGTAGTGCCTCCACTGCTTCCGGTATTAAGCTAACGACCTTTATTGTCATTATAGCTGCAACCATCGCATTTTTCCGTCAACAGGAGGAGCCTGTGCTGTTTAAAAGGTCCATATCCAGAGAGATTATTATCCGTTCTCTTGTTATTTGTACCGTAAGCTTGGCAACAGTATTTATATTTGCTTTTGCATTAACCATAACGGAGCGCTTACCTTTACTTCCATTACTATTCGAAGTTTTCTCAGCTTTTGGAACGGTCGGAATCACAATGGGTGTCACCCCACAGCTATCAAATATAGGAGAAATCCTAATTTGTATATTGATGTTCTTAGGAAGGATTGGACCACTGACTTTATTCTTCATTTTGACTAAACCAAAAAAGGTAAAATATAAATTTCCAAATGATCAGATATTTACTGGGTGAGGAAAGCTAATGGCCCCTGTCAGATAGCAGGGGCTTTTCTATATTGGTATTTTGGAATCGGTCGGTTTAGGGCAAATAATCGTTTCGCTTTACTGATATGCGACCTAACCAGCACTTTTTTCTTCACACAAAAAAACCGCCCCAGAAGACAGTTTCTCTTAAACAATGCTTTTATTCGAATTCTCAAAGGTAATGATATTATTTACTCTTGTGTCTATGTTTCCATCCTTATAAAAGATAGCACTACCATCTGGAAGAGCATAGATGGTTCTCCCTTTAGATAGAGTCAATAGCTCATTATCTGATTCTGGACGATAATGGACTTCTACACTAAAATCCACTAACCCTAATCCTTGTAATACTATTGTGTCAGGGTAGTCTTCATCCTTTGTCAGTATGCAGTCAGTACAAAAAGCTAATGCACCTGCGCTATAGCCAATCATCAATCCTGGAAAGCTACTAATAGTTCCAGTCAGCTCTTTATCCAAGATAACCTGAAGCAATCTCTCTGGTTGTCCTCCTATAAAATAAAGAACGTCGTAAGCTTGAATCATCGTCACCATTTTTTCTTTTGATAACTCTTCATGCAATAAACCAAGTGTCACGTTAGGAATGCAAGCAAAAGCCTGTCTCATGCTTTCCATCCAGCTATCATATCTAGATTCGTCTGTTGCAAATGGTATAATCAAAACTTTTGCATTAGGATTAATTTTACACTCCAATTCTTCCAAAACATCATTAAGTTCACCCTTTAAAACATGTCCACCACCAATAAAAAAAAGCTCCATCCTCATCACCCTATCCCTCATAATTATCTCTCATCATAGCACCATTTGTTAGTAAATTAAATGTAAATTAGTTCTCCTCTATCTTTAAGGAATTTGAAAAATGGCTTTTCCTATATATTATCGTAAATGGATATTTAAGTTAAAATATAAAAGAAAGAATTATTTTGGACAATAGAAATAAAAATTGCTAATCAATATAGGGGGATACTAATGCGTAGTATTATTATCATTTTATTAGGTTTTGGACTAGTGTTAACCGGTTGCTCAAATGAAGAAAGTGTTACAGAAGTCAAAGCTTATATGGCAGAAGATATACCTTTGGAAGATGGATCAGGTAGAGTAACTATTGCCTTTGAGCAAATAATCGATGACAGTACTATTGAAGATGGAATTATTGATGTAATTGTATTAGTAAAAGGTTTAAAACCGACTGCAAACTATGAAATTTCACTTGGAGGAGATAATAGCGAAGGAGTTGTTTTTGGACCTAAAGAAAATGTAGAGGTACGATTTGGAACGATGGTTGGGGGAACTTTATTTCAACCTAATGAGCAAGGAGAACTATATGTTTCCATGAAGAACCCCTTAAGAATTATAAATGGCAAAGAAGTGCGAGTTTATGTCTCAGAAAATGGAAAAGAAGTTTTAAGCTCTCAACCTTTTATGGTGTCAAAATAGATATAACATTAGTGTAAAAAATTAGGAAATTCTTGTTGAAGTAACGTTTGCTTTATTAATAAAGACAAAAATAAGCTTATAAATAATACTCAACTTTTGATTGTAGCGGCAGACGACGACTCCTGCGGGAGCAGGGAGACAGATAAGCCATCCCATACGACGCGCATGCGACGGGGATGGCTTAGCACTCCCCCCGCGGAAAGCGTCCGTCTAAAGCGGAAATCTACTATTTAATTGTTCTAGCTTTATGTAGTTAAATAGTTTTGTCCTATACGACTTCCCATTTATACATAACCGCTGATTGTAGCGGCAGACGGCGACTCCTGCGGGAGCAGGGAGACAGATAAGACATCCCATACGACGCGCATGCGACGGGGATGGCTTAGCGCTCCCCCCGCGGAAAGCGTCCGTCTAAAGCGGAAATCTACTATTTAATTGTTCAAGCTTTATGTAGTTGGGTGAGTGTTGTCTATACGACTTCCCCATTTTTATACATAACCGCTGATTGTAGCGGCAGACGGCGACTCCTGCGGGAGCAGGGAGACAGATAAGACATCCCATACGACGCGCATGCGGCGGGGATGGCTTAGCGCTCCCCCCGCGGAAAGCGTCCGTCTAAAGCGGAAATCAACCATATATTATTGGCGTTTTTTTAACAAATTATATCTATAATTACTTATACTATACACAAAAAAGATGACCCCTTTAAGGAGTCATCTTCTTTTATTATCTTTTCACAATTTCTTCATTTAGGATTTTATTAACAAGAGGCGGGTTAGCTTGGCCTTTTGTTGCTTTCATAATTTGTCCTACTAAGAAACCAATTGCACGGTCTTTCCCGTTTTTAAAGTCTTCAATGGATTGTGGGTTAGCATCTAATGTAGCTGTAACAATTTCACGAAGAGCGCCTTCATCTGAAATTTGTACTAAGCCTTTAGCTTTTACTACTTCAGCAGCGTCTCCGCCATTATCCGCCAGCTCTTTAAATACTTTCTTCGCAATTTTAGATGAAATTGTTCCATCTGAGATTAGCTTAATCATGCCAGCAAGATTAGAAGGAGTAAGCTTGATATCCTTCAATTCTTTTTGGTCGGCATTTAAGTAAGCAGATACCTCACCCATTAACCAGTTAGAAGCTAGCTTTGCATCTGCTCCTAGGGCAATAGTTTCCTCAAAGAAATCAGACATTTCTTTTGTTAAAGTAAGCACCATTGCATCATATGCAGGTAAGCCTAAATCTTCAATGTAACGTGCTTTACGAGCATCTGGAAGCTCAGGAATTTCAGAGCGAACTCTTTCTCTCCAAGCATCATCGATGACAATTTGTACTAAATCTGGCTCTGGGAAGTAACGGTAATCATCCGCGCCTTCTTTGACACGCATTAAAATTGTTTTACCAGTTGATTCGTCATAACGGCGAGTTTCTTGTGGAATAACTCCACCTGATAAAAGAACCTCAGCTTGTCGAACTTGTTCATGCTCAAGACCACGACGTACAAAGTTAAAGGAGTTTAAGTTTTTAAGCTCTGTTTTCGTACCGAATTTTTCTTGACCATATGGACGTAAGGAAATGTTCGCATCACAACGAAGTGATCCTTCTTCCATTTTACAGTCAGAAACTCCAGTGTATTGAATGATGGATTTAATCTTTTCTAGATAAGCATAAGCTTCTTCCGGCGTACGAATATCTGGCTCTGATACGATCTCAATCAAAGGAGTACCTTGTCGGTTAAAGTCTACAAGAGAGTATCCATTGCTTGTATGTGTAAGCTTACCAGCATCCTCTTCTAGGTGAAGACGAGTGATACCGATACGTTTCTTTTCGCCGCCTACTTCAATCTCTACCCAACCATTTTCACCGATCGGCTTGTCAAATTGAGAAATTTGGTAAGCCTTCGGATTATCAGGATAGAAATAGTTTTTACGGTCGAACTTCGTAATAGGAGCAATGTCCATATTAAGCGCAAGAGCGGCTCTCATTCCCCACTCTACTGCTGTTTTATTTACTACAGGTAATACCCCTGGATAACCAAGATCAATTACATGTGTGTTTGTATTTGGTTCTGCTCCAAAGTGAGCTGGTGCTGGTGAGAACATTTTAGAATCAGTTTTTAACTCTACATGAATCTCTAGTCCAATAATCGTTTCAAAATTCATTATTTTGCTCCCTCCCATATTTGCGGAGTTTGTTTATGGAAGCTTGTTGCTTGCTCATAAGCATGTGCCACACGATAAATTGTTGCTTCATCGAAGTATTTACCGATAATTTGTAAACCAAGTGGAAGACCGTCTGCAAATCCACATGGGATAGAGATTCCCGGTACACCTGCAAGGTTAACTGGAATTGTTAAAATATCGTTTGCATACATCGTTAATGGATCTTTTACATTTTCACCAATTTTGAAAGCTGGTGTTGGTGTAGTAGGCCCGATGATTACATCATATTTTTCAAACACATTGTCAAAATCTTTCTTGATCAATGTACGTACTTGCTGTGCTTTTCTATAATAAGCATCATAAGATCCAGCACTTAGCGAGTATGTTCCAAGCATAATTCTTCGTTTAACCTCGTCACCAAAGCCTTGTGCACGCGTTTCTTTATATAGCTCCATCAAGTTTTCTACATTGTCTGCACGGAAGCCATAACGAATGCCATCGAAGCGAGCCAAGTTAGATGAGGCTTCAGATGATGATAATAAGTAATAAGCTGCTAGTGCGTATTTAGAGTGTGGTAAGGATACTTCTTCCCACGTTGCTCCAAGAGATTCTAAAACCTTTAGTGCGTCAAGTACAGACTGTTTGGAAGCTTCTCCAACACCTTGTCCTAAATACTCTTTAGGTACAGCAATACGGAGTCCTTTAATATCACCTGTTAATGATTTAGTAAAGCTTGGTACGTCTACATTTGCAGAAGTAGAATCGTTTGCATCTAAGCCTGAAATAGCCTCTAGTAAGAAGGCATTGTCCGCTACATTACGAGTAACAGGTCCAATTTGGTCTAGAGAAGAAGCAAATGCTACTAATCCAAAACGTGAAACGCGACCATAAGTAGGTTTCATCCCAACTACTCCACAGAAAGAAGCAGGCTGACGAATAGAACCACCAGTATCAGAACCTAATGAAAAAGGAACCTCACCAGCTGCAACTGCTGCAGCAGAGCCGCCTGACGAACCACCAGGTACATGATTTAAGTTCCATGGGTTACGTGTGTTTTTATAGGCAGAGTTTTCATTAGAAGAACCCATAGCGAATTCATCCATATTTAGCTTACCAATAGTAATTAGACCTGCATCACGCAATTTATGTACAACAGTTGCATCATAAATAGGGTTAAAGCCTTCTAAAATTTTGCTGGCACATGTTGTTTCAATGCCTTCAGTTACAATATTGTCCTTAACTCCGATTGGCAATCCGAAAAGGGGGCCTCTTTCCTCGAAAGGAACTTGATCCATTTCTTTTGCTTGAGCAGTAGCTTGCTCTTCATTTAACGCTAGAAAAGCTTGAACTTCTCCGTCTACTTTATCAATTCTTTTATAGGATTCAGCAGTTAGCTCTTGAATAGATACTTCTTTCTTTTTGATAAGATCTTGAAGCTCTGCTGCTGAATGTTTGAATAATGTCATCAGATGCCCTCCTTACTTTTTCTTATTCTATAATAGTTGGTACTTTAACTTGTCCTGCTTCTTCTTCTTTTACGTTTTTCATCATTTTTTCACGATCTAATCCAGGTACAGATTTGTCATCACGAAGAACATTCACTAATGGTAATACGTGAGTAGTTGGAGCGACATCAGTAGTGTCTAACTCATTAAGCTCGTCCGCAAATTTTGTAATTGCAGCTAGTTGATCTGCAAACATTTCTGCCTCTTCTTCTGTAATTGCAAGTCTAGCTAAATGTGCAACATGCTTTACTTCTTCTTTTGAAATATTCGCCAATTTTTACACCTCCGAATTCAATAACCATAACAACAATCATATCATTTTTCGCACTAGTTGAACAGAGTACGATTGGTTTCATTACTGGTTATAAATATGAACAAATGCGTCCTCTTTTCCAGCTTCTTTTACTAATAATGCCTCAGCCCCATCTAGAGAGGTCACTTGAATTTCTACACTCATCTCGGCAGGGAAATGGTTTTTCATTAATACAGCGAGTTGCTGGGTAAAGCCTATTACCTCTGCAGTGCCGTAAAATTGTATAGGTATTTCAATCGTAAGCTTTTGAAGCTGTTGATCTCTAAAGTAGCCTCTTCCGATAACGCTAGTATAGTTTGAGAAGTATATTCCTACATCTTGCTTAAAGTTGCTAAATATTGTATTTAAGTCACGATATTTTTTTTCGGCATCAGTGGATGGGAACATAATATACTCTTCATCGACCGGCTTCCAATCTGATAAATTAGCTCCTTTTGATGCTACACTATATTGGAAGTAGGAGCCTGGTACTATAGCATTGCGGCTATTTTGTTCAAATAACCCTACAACAATAGGTACTTCCTCTAATCCTTCTATTTGCCTCATACGATTGACAATTTCAGCTGCAATTCTTTCACCGTTTTTCTTAATCTCTTCCTGTGTTAGAGGTTGTTCAAACGTTGCTCCATATTGTTCTTTTTGATAGTAGTATATAGAGTTTAACGAAACTCCTACTGAGACTCCAGCCAGCCTTGCCTTTTTATCAACTACTTCTAGATAGTTTTGCTCCACAATATGAGTCACATAAACGGGAGCCTTTAATGCTTTCTCTTCTCCAGTAAGCCCCTCATCACTTGGATTTAACCCATCCTTTGTTTGACTGTTTCTTGCCAGCCAGGAGGATATTGTTTTTTTATCTAAATATTGTCCCTCTTGGAATAAATACTTGTCTGGAGAAAACTCTGTTTGAGAAATTCTAAAGAGGCCTAATTCGACTTCTTTCATATCATATTTCGTATAAAGATTGGAGACAACCAAGCCCCTGCTAGCGCTCTCCTTATATGGAAAAAGAGTGCGGTAATATGTTTCATCTAGCTGGAGACTTGGAATAATAACAGTCTCACCTTCTTCTTCCTCCGTATTTTGTATAACTTCCGTTTTATCTTTTTGATTAGGAGTACATCCAGTTACGATTAGCAATAAAATCAATATAGACATACCTAAATATTTTTTTGCCATGCTTAGAACTCCTTTTATTCCTCTAAATTATTGAGCAGCTTTTGCTCATCCCATACTTCAATACCTAGGCTAATAGCTTTTTCAAGCTTAGATCCGGCATCTTCACCTGCAATGACTAAATCCGTTTTTTTACTGACACTTCCAGCTACATTGCCACCTAATGATTCAATTTTTTCCTTTGCATCGGGGCGTGTCAGCTGTGTTAGTTTACCAGTTAAAACTACTGTTTTGCCTGCAAAAGGACTGTTTTCCATTGTCGAAGCATCAATAATTTTACCTGTGTACTTCATATCAAGGCCAGATTCTTTTAAGCGACCAATCAGTTGCTGAACCTCTTCTTGCTCAAAATAAGTTACTAGAGAATCAGCCATCTTTTCTCCAATTTCATGTATAGCAGTTATTTCTTCTCTAGATGCCTGCATGAGCGCATCGAAGTTGTGGAATTTCTCTGATAGAATTTTGGCAGCCTTTTCACCAATATGACGGATCCCTAAACCAAATAACACTCTTTCCATAGAATTAGATTTGGAAGCACTTATCGCTTCTACCAAATTCGTAGCAGATTTCAATCCCATTCGCTCTAGCTTGACTAAATCATCTACAGTCAGCTTATATAAATCGGAGATGTCTTGGACAAGTTTCTCTCTGTACAGTTGTTCTACGACCTTCCCACCTAGCCCTTCAATATTCATCGCATTACGAGAGGCAAAATGGTAAATTCCCTCACGAATTTGAGCTGGACATTGCGGATTGACACATCTTAGTGCAACCTCTTCCTCTATTCGTATTAACTCACTTTCACAGACAGGACAATGAGTCGGCATTTCATAAGGAGGTAAGTCTTCTTTTCTTTCTTGTAGGATGACTTCTACGACCTCTGGAATAATGTCACCAGCTTTTCTTATAATAACGCGGTCTCCAATACGAATATCCTTTTCACGGATTAAATCCTCGTTGTGTAAAGAAGCTCTTTGCACGGTAGTACCCGCTACCTGAGCAGGTTCTAATAATGCGGTCGGGGTCACAACACCGGTTCGTCCTACTGTTAGGTCGATACCAATAATAGTTGTCACTACTTCCTCTGCCGGAAATTTATAGGCTATGGCAAAGCGGGGACTCTTTGCTGTAAAGCCAAGCTCCTCCTGCTGAGAATAATTGTTCACCTTAATAACTATTCCATCTATTTCATAAGGAATATCATTTCTTTTTGTCGTCCATTCCTCTATAAATGCCATAACCTCTTCTATTGAGCGACATTCTCGAGTTTCGTTATTAGTAGGTAAGCCTACCTCTTTCATAAATTTCAAGGCTTCTGAGTGGGTATCGATATTAAACTCTTCCCCATCTCCCCCCATTCCATAGATGAACATTGAAAGATTCCTACTTGCAGCCATTTTAGGGTCTAGCTGTCGCAAAGATCCAGCTGCAGCATTTCTTGGATTGGCAAATAGTTCCTCGCCTTTCTCAGCTCGTTGTTCATTTAGCTTAAGGAAGGATGACTTAGGCATATACGCCTCTCCCCTAGCCTCTAGGGTTACATTTTCCTTTAGTCGCAAAGGGACTGCACGAATGGTTTTAATATTGCTTGTAATATCCTCACCTGTAGTTCCATCTCCACGAGTTGCACCACGCACTAGTCGGCCATCCTCATATAGAAGCGAAACTGCCAACCCGTCTATTTTCAGTTCGCATACATAGACAGGGGTCTCATCAATAATATTTCGAATACGCTTGTCAAAGTCTCTAATATCCTCTTCATTGAATGCGTTGGACAGACTTAGCATTGGATTAGCATGGGTAACTTTCTTAAACCCTTCACTTACCGTTGAGCCTACTCGTTGAGTAGGAGAATCTGGGAAGATTAAATCAGGATTTTCCTCCTCTAAAGCGATTAACTCATGTAAGAATTGATCGTAAACTGCATCAGGAACGGTGGGCTTATCTAACACATAATAAGCATATCCATATTCATGCAATATTTTGTGCAGCTCTTTCACTCTTTCTAATTTATCCATGAACTTTCCTCCGCTAAGAAAATTATACTTTTTCGATTGGTGCAAATTTAGCCAGTAGTCGTTTTATACCCGTTGGACTAGGGAAAGCGATATCTAACTCTGTATTCTCACCTTCGCCACGAACGCTTACTACCATACCTTCTCCCCATTTTTTATGAGAAGCCTTGTCGCCAACCTGCCAGCCTAAACGCTCACCACCAGTGGACTGGTATGCTGGTCTTGAAACAGCAGCTCTTGGTACTGGTGCAATTACCTTCGTATCTCTGCTTTTGTTTTTACGGATATCTCGAGACCATCCAACAACCTCAATAATCTCATCCGATATTTCCGAGATAAAGCGAGAAGGGCTGTTAAAGCTACCTCGCCCAAATATTGTACGAGATTGTGCACAAGTGATATAAAGTCTTTCCTCTGCTCGGGTAATTCCAACATAAGCTAAACGACGCTCTTCCTCCATCTCATCATCGTCTCCGATTGAGCGAGCATGAGGGAAAATATTCTCTTCCATTCCAATGATGAATACTACCGGGAACTCCAAGCCTTTAGCAGCATGCATCGTCATTAGGATAATGTTCCCCTGTGACATGTCCTCATCTTCGTCCAGTTTGTCGATATCTGAAACTAACGCTAAATCTGTTAAGAATGCAACAAGTGACTTATCGTCACTGTTTTCTTCGAATGCTTTCGTAACAGATAAAAACTCTTCGATATTCTCTAATCGACTTTCTGCTTCAATCGTTTTCTCGTTTTTAAGCATAGTTTTATAACCAGTTTTCTCTAACACCTGCTCCACGATTTCAGTTACTGATAGGAACTCCTGCATTTGTGTCAGGTTTTGAATAAGTCCATGGAACTTAACGACCGAGTTTACAGCTCTAGCTGGTAATCCTATAAAATCTACTTCGTTTAACGCATCTAATATAGAGCGATCCTGTTCAATAGCGTATCTCGCAATACGATCAAAGGAAGTAGCTCCTATATTTCTCTTCGGCTCATTAATGATTCGTGCAAGTGACAAGTCATCGTCATTATTGGCGATCAAGCGAAGATAAGCTAATAAGTCTTTAATCTCTTTTCGATCATAGAACTTAGTACCGCCAACTATTGTATAGGCCATATTCGATTTTACAAGCACTTCCTCCATTACACGTGATTGTGCGTTCGTGCGATATAAGATGGCAAAATCGTTTAACGTCCTATTTTCGGTTTCAATCAGCTCTTGAACTTTTTGTACTACATACTGGGCTTCCTGTTGTTCATCATTGGCGCGGAATAGTTCAATTTTTTCGCCCTCAAGATTTTCTGTGCGTAACACTTTAGGGTAACGACTTTGGTTATTACCAATGACGTCATTTGCAGCCTTCAAGATTCGTTGGGAGGAACGATAATTTTGCTCCAGCATAATCACTTTTGCATTCGGATAATCCTTTTCAAAGGAAAGGATATTTTGAATATCCGCTCCACGCCAGCGATAGATGGACTGATCCGAGTCGCCTACAACACAAATATTTTTAAATTTCTTAGCAAGCATTTGAACCAGTTCGTATTGCGCTTTGTTCGTATCTTGATATTCATCTACATGGATGTACTGAAATTTATTTTGATAAAATTCCAAAACATCTGGTACTCGCTTAAATAACGTTAGAGTAGTCATGATTAAATCATCAAAGTCTAAGGATTGGTTTTTTCTCAGGCGTTTTTCATAACCCTCGTAAACCTTTGCAACCGTCTTTTCAAAAGGATTAGATTCATTCATTTGTGATTTATAAGTATCCGAATCGATACATATATTTTTGGCGCTGCTTATCGCATTCAGCATAGAACGAGGATCGTATTGCTTAGTATCAATATTTAGCTCTTTTAAAATACCTTTAATAACCGTTAGCTGATCGGAAGTATCTAAAATAGAGAAACTTTTAGAATAACCAATTCGATCAATATCTCTTCTTAGAATTCGCACACACATTGAGTGGAAAGTGGAAACCCACATTCTCTCTCCAGTGCCCTCTCCTAAAATAGTATTTATACGTTCGCGCATTTCCCGTGCCGCTTTGTTTGTAAACGTTATGGCCAAAATTTTAGAAGGGTATACTTCCTTTTCTACTATCAAGTAAGCAATACGATGGGTGAGCACTCTTGTTTTACCTGATCCTGCCCCAGCCATGATTAGTAATGGACCCTCGGTTGCTTTGACTGCCTCTTCTTGCTCTTTATTCATCCCGTTTAATAGGTTTTTTGCTATAAGTTCCATACTACACTTCCTCTACAAGAACATTTGTTCCTTATATTATACCTTTGGCTTTGCATTTACTCAATTATCATTTAACAGCATTCACAGTTTTTAATGCTTCGTTTAAATTATCATATACTTGGTTTCCGACAATAATGGTATCTGCATAGGCTGCCATTTCACGAGCCTGTGCCTCTGTTTTAATGCCCCCGCCATAAAAAAGCTGAGTCTGTTTCAAGCCTGATTTTACCTTTGCCACGGTCTGAACTTCTCCATACATACCACTGTATTCCATGTAGAAAATAGGGAATTTAAACATATGCTCCACCATTTGTGCATAGGCAATTATATCATCGATTGAATTGACTGGCTCTGCATGTGTCAGCTCTGCAGCCTTACAATCAGGATTTAAAATACAATAACCTTCTGGGATTATTTCTTCCCAATTCATAACCTCACCAAATTCCTTTGTTGCCTTATGATGCAGATCCTTCACCCATTTGGTGTCAGTGCTATTTAGAACACTAGGAATAAAATAAAAGTCAAACCCAGGTGTAATGCTGTCAATTGTAGAAACTTCCAATGCCACAGGAACTGCGTATCTCCGAATTCTCATTAAAAGATCTATCACATTATCTAAGGTCACCCCATCAGAGCCCCCAATAATAATAGCATCGGTTCCCGACTCACAAACCTTCTCCAACGCATCAGCAGCAATTTCTTTGGCAGGGTCTAGCTTAAATATATGTCGCCATTCTTTATAATCCATTTTTTCACCTACATATAATTGTTTATTAACATTAACCCATTATAACAAAAAACCGAACAGACATCGCTGTTCAGCCCATAATGATTCTAAATTTGTAATAAATAATATCTAATTGGTCCCTTCAATATTTTTCTAATAATTACGCAGCATATAGGTGTTAGCTTTAAATCGTTTTTTTACACTCACTTAGATCCCCACATAAACAAAACTAGCTGTCACAAAAGGATGCCGGTTAACTATTATAAAGTTAAAAAGCTAAAGGCAAGAATGACTGTTTTACCAGCATTCTTGCCTTTTCATATTAAATAGCAATAAAGGCTTATGTACGTTTCCTTTTCACTACTACTCTTTTCTATTTATGACAGGTGCTTCGTCTGGATAGAGTCTGCCTAACATTTCATCGTATGCATCGTTTCCATAATCATATGCACGTCTCACTCGTGAAATAGTAGCTGTGCTTGCTCCAGTTTCTTTTTTTATAGATTCATAAGTTTTTTTGAGGCGAAGCAAATGTGCTACTTCAAATCGTTGAGCAAGTGACTGAATCTCGCTAATTGTGCATAGATCATCAAAGAAGCGATAGCACTCATCTATATCCTTCAATTCTAAAATAGCATTAAATAATTGGTCTGTTTGTTTACCTTTAATTTTATCAATCTGCATATAGTTCATTCCTTTCATCGTTTACTTATGGCAAATACTTTACCATGCTTTCTATCCCTGGATTAGTAGGAACAATGCTAATCCAAGTTTTGCCTTGCACCAGCTTGACCGGTACGCCATTTTCCACCGGAACTAATATTCCGTCTACGTTTTTCCACTCTATTTCCTTCATAATACCAGCTTGGAAAAGATATGCTTTTCCTCCATCAGCTAAGGATAGCTTCTGACGACCAGCATTATCAATGGTTTTATGTGGTATTTCCATAAATATTAGATTAGCAAGCTTCACTGGAGTCTGCTTTTCTTTGTCAATTGTCAAAATACCTGCAGATTTTCTTTCGTAAATACCTTGCTCTTGCACATAATTATATTCATTCTCAAAGCTTGTTCCAGAACCATAACGAACGCTAACATTAGAAGCTGGGCTGCCTAGTTTTGCTCCTTCAGCTGTTTCATAAAATGAAAAAGTAGGAATTTTATTTATTTCCATAGAAGCTCCTACTCGATCTGCTCCTGCAAAAATATTTTCACTAGAAATATAGGAATTATGGGGTGCCTTTCTTTCACTAGAACGCTTAAAGAATATCCCATCATATTGCATACCATTTATATTATCTACTACTCTTGCATTTAACATTTTTTGAGCATCAGGACTATAGCCGTGAGCTACGTAGAAAGCATCTAATCCTTTAGCTATCTCCACAAAGTAATCTCTCGCACTTCGAACTGGTCCTATATTATCAGGGACCTCACTTTGGAAAACAGCCAAAAAACGGGTTACATTCCCTTCTGCCATCACTTCATAAATCATGTCCGCCTGAGAAATTCCGGATTGTGGGCGAGCTTGCGGATGATTATTAATCGTTACCATGACAGGTCTTTGTTTAAGCTCCACTTCAGAGCCTATACCTGTAAAAGGAGCAACAAACGGAAGAGGAACTGGCTCCTCTTCTATCACTTCCTCTACAACATCTTCTATGTCTTCTCCTGTGTCTTCAGCGACAGCTTCTTCAATGCCAGCATCTTTTGAACAACCTGCTAGCAACAAGCAAACAACAGCAATGATTCCCCATTTTTTGAACACTTTCTCGAATCCTCCTACCTCATAACTGCTGGAAATAGTACTTTTTTCTTCATTACATCGAATATCCCTTTTTGTGTTATCCGGACATAAGGTAAATGAGTGGACTGTAAAAACAGCAGTGTATATATAGCATCCCCATGCTTAAAGCCTCTAGCAGCTAGTTCTTTTTTTAGTTCTACCTCTTCTTCTATAAGTGCTTCCATCGGTTTATCAGAGAGTCCTCCTCCTATTGGAAGACTAATAGAACAAACAACTTGTTCATTCTCTACAATGACAATTCCGCCATTCATCTTCTTTATTTCGTTAAAGGCTTGAAGCATGCTTTCCTTATTCTTTCCAACTAACAATATATCCCCCGTGTTGGAATAAGAGGAAGCAAAGCCCATAAGCTTATTCGCAAATCCCTTTATCAAGGTTGATACCTTCCATTTACCATTTCTGTCTATAAGCAACAGGAAGCTTTCATCATGGTTTGTAGATAACTCATTGTCAGTAGTATCTACGCTTACAGAATAAGGCTTTGTAATAACATCATTTACCATCTCTATTCCAAACGGCATAGAGAATTGAAAGTCACTATCAGTAAGATCAAAGTCAAGTTTAAATGGCGGCATTCCTGACCAATTAACTGGATCTAATGCTCTTACTTTTTCACTATTCTTCCTTAACCAAACACCCTTTGACAAAACACTTATTGGCACTGGGTTTTGCTCGTCCTCTAGGAAGTTGAGTGTGGCAAAGCGACCACTAGCAATTACACCATGTAAATTCGATAAGTTATAATATTTTGCTACATTGAAGGAAGCCATTAAATAAGCGTCTATCGGGTCAACTCCAGCATCTAAAGCAACTTGAATACATTTATCCATTACACCGTCCGTATGGAAGGAGGGTGTAGAACCGTCTGTAGTCATCATTAAATGGTCAAAAATGTGAAGATCTTTTTCTAAAATGTCCTTCAAGAGATTTGGCAGATCAGGACGAATAGAAGAATGCCTTAAAGTTACAGCATAGCCATGAAGAATTCTTCTTTCAACCTCTTCAATCGTCATCGATTCATGATCTCCATCTGCTCCTAGTAAACGCATTCTGGCAAGCGTCTTTTCTGAGGCTCCTGGAAAATGACCTTCAATTTTCATTCCATTTGTTTTTGCCTGCTGGAGCCAATAAAGCATTTGGTCATCACCAGATAATAATCTTGGCCAACCTGTCAGCTCTCCTCCCATAATAACATCTGGACGATTAATCCATTCTCCCACTGTTTTAGAGGTGAATAGTTGCTCTTCATTTTCTAATTCTGTTTGAGAATCAAATCGAGACCACCAGTAAAAAGAGAAAGGCAACTTTTTAAGCTCGTCCATAATTGAAAACGCTTTCTTATTTTCCAACATTAGGAAAAGGATTAAATTATCTGAAATAAACGCTGTTGTCCCCAACTGTGCAGCAAAATCTGCAAACGTTTGTGGATTATATAATTGAAAAGGGTGAACATGAGGTTCTATATAGCCTGGTACAATTTTTTGTCCAGCAGCATCGTATACTTCTGTCTGATTCGTAATAAGCGGCATATCAGTACCTGAATAAACAATTCGATCTTTTACAATCCAAATATTTCCGTTAATCCATTTTTTAAGATGACTATGTAAGTAGGTAGCATTGGTTATTAATATGTCTGGTGCTTTCGTTCCGTTCACCACTTCTATTTGATGCCTTATATGCTCGATTTTCCATATTGGATAATGCATGATTCCTTCTCCTTCCTGTAAGTCTTTTATTTAAATAATAGTAGCACAGTACTTTAGTAAAGCAAAGCACTGAAATGTATTTTTTGTAAATTCTGATACATGAATAGGTCTATTGTCATTACTAATTAATCAACCAATTTAAAGGTATATTCCCTTATATTTTATGAAGATGTTTATATCACACTTTAAAATTTACTTCACGAATAAAAGTACTCGATACTATATAATAGTTTTATTTGAAAAAAATATGATAAGAAAAGTGCAAGCGTCTAAGCCTTCAACAAATTGCGGTTGATTTCAGCTTTAGACGTACGCTTACCGCGAGGGAGCAATAAGCCATCTGTCTCCCTGCTCCCGCTGGAGTCGACGTCTGTCGCTTCAATTAAAAAGTTTTGTAAAAAGAAATATGCTTCCTATCTTAAAAAAGAATGTCCGTAATGTTACCGGACATTCTTTTCGTGGTCATTTAAATGTACGCCAGCCAATATCAGTTCGATAGAATAAGTCATTCCATTCTAGACTAGAAAGACCTTCGTATACTTTATCTTGCGCAGCTTTTAATGAGGTCTCTTTTGCTGCTACTAAAATTACGCGACCCCCATTTGAAACAAAGTCTTCATCCTGTTTCTTCGTGCCTGCATGAAAAATATGCAAGCCTTTTTCAGATAAAGAATCTAAGTTAGGTAGTTTTGCACCTTTGATTGGATTTTCTGGGTAACCATCCGCAGCAATCACTACACCTAGCATAGCTTCATCAGACCAAAACAAATCAAATGGCTTTTCATCCATCAATGATTTCATGAACTGCCCAAAGTCACTTTTCATTCTAGGGAGAACTACTTGGGTTTCTGGATCACCAAAACGGGCATTGAATTCAATGACTTTTGGTCCTTCCTTAGTAAGGATTAAACCAGCATATAATATACCTGTGAATGACGTGCCTTCAGCCGTCATTGCTTGAACTGTTGGCACCACGATAGTTTCGTAAGCAGTATCCACCACTGCCTGAGAAATTTGTGGAACTGGGGAATACGCCCCCATACCTCCAGTGTTCGGACCTTTATCGCCATCGAAAGCACGTTTATGGTCTTGAGCAATAACCATTGGATAAATAGTCCCTTTGTGAACAAAGGACATAAATGAAAATTCTTCTCCATCTAAAAATTCTTCTATTACAACACGCGAAGAAGATTCTCCAAACAATTGGTTACCAATCATGTCTTCTACTGCAGAATTTGCCTCTTCAACCGTCATGGCAACTACAACACCTTTGCCAGCAGCAAGTCCATCCGCTTTTATAACAATTGGAGCCCCAAGCCTTTCAATATATTCCTTTGCTTTGTCTACCTCTGTAAAGGTTTCATAAGCAGCAGTCGGAATACCATATTTGTCCATTAATTCTTTAGCAAAGGTTTTACTTCCTTCAATTTGTGCAGCAGCCTTCGTTGGTCCAAAAATGCGTAAGCCTTGTTCCTCAAAGAAATCTACAATTCCTTCTGCAAGGGGTTGCTCTGGTCCGACAAACGTCAAATCTATTTCATTATCCTTTGCAAACTTGGCTAATTCTTTAAATGCAAGGGCCTCTATTGGAACGATTTGAGCTTCCTTTGCCATTCCGGCATTTCCAGGTGCTACAAACACTTTTTCCACAGACGGAGATAAATGAAACTGCTTAGCAATTGCATGCTCTCTCCCTCCGCTACCAATAACAAGAATATTCATGAATGGGGAAGCCTCCTTTAGTGTTTAAAATGACGTACACCTGTAAATACCATAGCAATTCCATATTCATTTGCTTTATCGATGGAATCTTGGTCCTTTACAGATCCTCCAGTTTGGATAATTGCTGTAATTCCAGCTTTTGCAGCAGTCTCCACCGTATCATTCATAGGGAAGAAAGCATCTGATGCAAGGCTTGCTCCTTTTGCAAGGCCTCCTGCTTGTTCAAGTGCAATTTTTGCAGATCCCACACGATTCATTTGACCTGCACCTACACCGACTGTCATGTCCTTAGTCGCTACCACGATTGCGTTAGATTTCACATGCTTCACAACGTTCCAACCTAATGACATCGATTTCCATTCTTCCTCTGTTGGTTCACGGTCCGTAACAACCTTTATATTTGCATCTTTTAATCCAAATGTATCAGGAGATTGTATTAATAATCCGCCCTCCACCGATACAGTATTCCATTTGTCTTTTTTAGTTTGTTCATAAGAAATGGTCAATAGGCGAATATTTTTCTTTGCTGTAAGCATTGCAATAGCTTCCTCAGAAAAGGACGGAGCTATAATAATTTCTAAGAAAATTCCTGCCAATGTTTTAGCGGTAGCTGAATCCACTTCACGGTTTAAAGCTACAATCCCTCCGAAAATAGAGGTAGAATCTGCTTCGTAGGCTTTTTGGAATGCCTCAGAGATTGATTTTCCTGTACCTACTCCACATGGATTCATATGCTTCACCGCTACAGCAGCTGGCAATTCAAACTCTTTAACAATTTGGATAGCAGCATTGGCATCTTGGATATTATTATAGGAAAGCTCCTTTCCATGTAATTGCTTAGCCGATGCAATTGAGAAATCTGAGCCAAGTGGTCGTTTATAGAAAGCAGCCTGTTGATGAGGATTTTCTCCGTAACGCAACGCTTGTTTACGCTCATATGTAAGGGTTAATAGCTCTGGGAAATCTTCCCCCGCAAGATTTGTCATATAATCTGCGATTAAGGCGTCATATGCAGCAGTATGACGGAACACTTTAGCAGCAAGTCTACGACGTGTTTCAATAGTAGTTTCTCCGTTTTCTTTTAGCTGGCTTAATACTTCATCATAGTCCGCGGCATCGGTAACCACTGTTACGTATTGATGATTCTTTGCTGCAGAACGGAGCATAGATGGTCCACCAATATCGATGTTTTCAATCGCATCCTCAAATGCTACGTCAGGCTTTGATATTGTTTCTCGGAAAGGATAAAGATTTACACAAACGATTTGAATCGGTGTGATTTTATGTTCCTCCAACTGAGCTTGGTGAGAAGGATCATCATGTTTCGCTAATAATCCACCGTGAATCATAGGATTTAATGTTTTTACTCGACCATCCAAAATCTCTGGAAAGTTTGTCACTTGGTCAACAGAAGTAATGGCAACACCATTTTGTTCTAAAAATGATTTAGTACCACCAGTTGATAAAATTTCGTAACCAAGCTGTTCCAGCTCTTTTGCAAACTCAAGAATTCCTGATTTATCTGATACACTGATTAATGCACGTTTTGACACAATAATTCCTCCTAATTTATCGAAAAATCAATATTACTCATTAATAAGAAAAGTGCAGCCTATGTCCGCACCTACTTATTAGCGTGCGGAAAAATCACAAACGACGCGTTAGCGACGGGGATGGCTTATCGCTCACCCCGCGGAAAGCGTCAGACTAGAGCAGAAATCAACATACTTTATTTTATGACATACTTTTTTGAAAGTACGAGCTTATACTACCTTGTCAATGTGAATATTCGTTACAGGCATTGTCTTATCTTCTTCCATTAACTCCATAGCTGTTGTAAGGTCTTCACGTATAATTCATGCTCCACTGCATGGATTCTTTCCTCTGTCTTCTCTCGATCCTCCGCTACAACCTCTACTGCATATTGAGATAGTATTGGTCCGGTATCCATACCTGCATCTACCAAATGTACTGTAACTCCAGTAACCTTTACTCCATGCTTCAATGCTTGACCAATAGCATCCTTTCCAGGAAATGCTGGGAGTAAGGATGGATGAATATTAACAATACGATTTGGAAATGCATCCAACAATATATTGCCAACTAATCTCATATATCCAGCAAGCACTAGCCATTCGACCTGCAGTTCTTGTAGCTTTTTTAAAATCTCCTGCTCATAGGCGTCTTTTGTAGAATAGCTAGTCGGCTTTAAAACAAGTGTTTCTACTCCTACTGCCTCTGCACGTTTTACAACGTAAGCGTCTTGTTTATTAGTTACAACTAATACGGGTTCACCTATTAACCTACCTGTCCGTACAGCATCATAGATTGCTTGAAAATTAGAGCCGCTTCCAGAAGCAAAGACGGCAAATCTTGGTCCTGTATTCATTACACTAAGCTCCCGTCATGTGTTCCGTTGAATAGAACACCTTCACCTTTCACCACACGACCGATTGTATATGCCTTTTCTCCATGAGACTCAGCTATAGCAATCGCCTTCTCTGCCTCTTCTTGAGACAATGCTAGTACAAAACCAATTCCCATATTAAATACATTGTAAAGATCCTTATCCGTGAGCTGACCTTTTTCCTTTAAAAATTGGAATATCGGAAGCACTTCCCATGAGCCAAGATCAATTTCCACCGCTAAAGCCTCTGGCATCATACGTGGAAGGTTTTCATAGAACCCTCCGCCAGTTACATGTGCCATTCCGTGAATGTTTAAATTTTGATGCATCTCCATTACTGGTTTCGCGTAGATCTTAGTAGGAGTTAATAGAGCCTTGCCTATTTTTCCAAGCTCTTCGAAGCCTCCTACTACTGTATCCGTCTCGTATCCTTGTTCTTCAAATACTATTTTACGCACAAGGGAATATCCATTAGAGTGAACTCCACTAGAGGCAATACCGACTAAAACGTCCCCTTCAGATATCTTTTCACCCGAAACAATTTTAGACTTTTCACATGCTCCAACAGCAAATCCCGCTAAATCATATTCGTCTTCTTCATATAACCCTGGCATTTCTGCTGTTTCTCCACCGATTAAAGCCGCTCCTGACTGAACACAGCCATCTGCAACGCCCTTCACAATTTGTTCGATGCGAGCTGGCACTGCCTTACCTACTGCCACATAATCTAAGAAAAATAAAGGCTCTGCACCCTGAGCGACAATATCATTTACACACATAGCCACACAATCAATCCCGATTGTGTCATGAGTGTCAGTCATAAAGGCAAGCTTGAGCTTCGTCCCAACTCCATCTGTTCCAGAGATTAAAACTGGTTCCTTATAATTCAAGGAAGATAAGTCAAACATTCCCCCAAAGCCACCAAATGTACCCATGATTCCTTTTCTAGCTGTGCGTTCGACATGTGATTTCATGCGCTCAACTGCTTCATAGCCAGCTTCAATATTTACACCAGCTTTTTCATATGCTTTTGACATTTATAATCCTCCTATCGAACAAGCTCTTTTTCATGTGGTAATTTCGTGTCTGGGAATATATCCGTTGGGTATTCTCCTGTGAAACAGGCTAAGCAATGACCACAATTCTTTTCTCCCTCGGGTCTCCCAATAGCTTTTACCATTCCCTCAACCGATAAGAAGGAAAGGGAATCCGCACCAATTAGGACTCTCATTTCTTCGATAGTATTATTTGCTGCAATCAGCTCCGAGTCGGAACTAATATCTATTCCATAAAAGCATGGATTTTTTAAAGGAGGAGAGCTAATTACTACATGAACCTCTGTTGCTCCGGCTTCTTTTAACATATTCACAATTCTTTTAGACGTTGTTCCCCGAACGATTGAATCATCTACCATTACCACTCGCTTACCTTTAACTACTTGACGCACTGGTGATAGCTTCATCTTCACTCCACGCTCACGCAAATCCTGCGAAGGCTGTATAAATGTTCTGCCTACATATCGGTTTTTTATAAGTCCTAATTCATAAGGAATTCCTGTAGCCTCTGAAAATCCAATTGCAGCAGAGATACTTGAATCCGGAACGCCTGTTACTACGTCAGCAGCGATGAAGATCTCTTTTGCAAGCTGTTTTCCTAATCGTTTTCTTGCTGAGTGAATGTTAATACCATCTATATCTGAATCTGGACGAGAAAAATATACATATTCCATTGTACAAATAGCACGATCTCTCTTCTCCATATATCGTTCAGAACGGCAGCCATTATCATTAATGATTAATAGCTCTCCTGGTTCAATCGAGCGAACTAATTCTGCACCTATTAAATCAAAGGCACTCGTCTCAGAAGCAACCACCCAAGCATTATCTAGCATCCCTAAAGAAAGAGGACGCATACCTTGTGGGTCCTGTGCGACTAGCATTCCATCCTCAGTTAAAATGATGAAAGCAAATGCTCCTTCTAATAGTCGAAGAGATTGCTTTGCACGTTCTTCAAATGAAGGAAGTCTACTTTTTTTAAGTAAATGTGCTAGCACCTCTGTATCCGAAGTTGTTTGGAAGATGCTCCCTTGCTGCTCTAAATTACGCTTTAAACGAGTGGCATTTACGATGTTACCATTGTGAGCAATTGCCAGGCTGCCAGTAGTAGAATTAAATAGTAACGGTTGTACGTTCTCTATACCTGATCCCCCTGCAGTTGCGTAGCGGACATGGGCAATTGCTGAATGACCTTCAAGCTGCTCCAACTTCCCATTGTTAAACACATCGTTTACAAGACCTTCACCTTTAACAGCTCGCAATGACTTACCATCTGTTACTACGATTCCAGCACCCTCCTGTCCCCGGTGCTGCAATGCATGTAAACCGTAATAGCTCATAGCTGCTGGGTTTGAGTGTCCCCAAATTCCAAACACTCCGCATTCTTCATTTAAGCCTCTGAGTTCAGTAAGCATGGTATTGCTCCTTTCCAAGCGGAACGGAATTCCTCAACAGAACCGTTTATCCAAGTAGTTCCGTTTTCTTGAGAGATTACTAGATTGTTTGTATCAGTTACCTGTCCAATTTTCACCGCATCTTGTACTAGTGCTTCAAACTGACTAGCATTTTCAGATTTAACAGTCACAATGAAACGAGACTGTGTTTCACTGAATAGGGTTGTTATTGCCGAACCTTGAACCGTCACTTCAATTCCAAGCCCTTTAGCATCGAACGTTTTTTCAGCTAGGGCTACTGCAAATCCACCTTCTGCAATATCGTGTGCAGACTGTACTAAGCCAGCTTTAATCGCTGATAGTAAAGCCGTTTGACGAGCTGCCTCTACATCTAAATCGATAGAAGGTGCTTGACCAAAAATACGTCCTTCTACTAATTTTTGTAGCTCAGATCCACCAAATTCAGTTTTAGTGTCACCAATCAAATAAACTAGATCCCCCGCTTGTTTAACGGATTGAGTCGTTACATGAGCCAAATCCTCCACTAATCCTACAAGACCAATCGTAGGTGTCGGATAAACTGCTGTTCCACTTCTTTCATTATAAAGGGACACGTTTCCTCCAATTACCGGTGATTCTAATGCGATACATGCGGCTGAAATTCCTTCAGCAGACTGATCTAGCTGCCAGAATATTTCTGGATTTTCCGGGTTACCAAAATTCAAGCAATCTGTAATTGCAAGCGGCTTAGCACCAGAACACACTACATTACGTGCTGCCTCTGCCACAGCGATCTTACCTCCAGCAACTGGATCTAAGTAAATATAGCGGGAGTTGCAATCTGTCGTCATAGCAAGACCTTTATTTGTTCCTCGAACGCGTACAACTGCTGCATCAGAACCAGGTGTTACTACTGTGCTAGTACGGACCTGGTAATCGTATTGATCGTATACCCATTCCTTTGAAGCAATCGTTGGCTGTTGGAGAAGATTTAAAAGAGTTTCTTTATAGTCTGTTACTAGTGGTTCTTTGTTTTCCATTGCTTGAAAATCTGTGAAATAAGCAGGAACAGCTGATGTCTTATAATAAACAGGTGCTTCCTCCGCTAATGCATCTGCAGGAACCTCTGCCACTACTTCCCCTTTATGCAATAGACGAAGCATTTTATCGTTCGTCACCTTACCAACTGCTACACAGTCTAGACCGTATTTTTCAAAAATCTCTACAATTTCCTCTTCACGGCCTTTTTTTACAACAATCAGCATTCGTTCCTGTGATTCAGATAGCATCATTTCATAGGCAGTCATACCTGTCTCACGTTGTGGAACAAAGTCTAAATTCATCTCTACTCCGTAACCAGCTTTGGAAGCCATTTCTGCTGAAGAAGAAGTTAATCCTGCTGCTCCCATATCTTGAATTCCGATAATAGCGTCAGATTTAATAACCTCTAAGCAAGCTTCAAGCAAAAGTTTCTCCATAAATGGGTCTCCTACTTGAACTGCAGGGCGTTTTTCTTCAGAAGTTTCCGTCAATTCTTCGGAAGCGAATGTTGCTCCGTGAATTCCGTCACGTCCTGTTTTTGCTCCTGCGTACATCACCGTGTTACCTTCACCAGCCGCAATACCTTTTTGAATATCCTCATGATTGATTAAGCCTACACACATAGCATTTACTAATGGGTTACCCTCATAGCAGTCATCAAACTGAATTTCTCCTCCAACAGTTGGGATACCTATACAGTTACCATAACCAGCAATACCTGCCACTACTTCTTCAAACAAATACTTTACGCGTGGTGTTTTTAGTTCTCCAAAGCGCAATGAATTTAACATTGCAATTGGACGAGCGCCCATAGAGAATACATCTCGGATAATTCCTCCTACCCCAGTTGCAGCTCCTTGATAAGGTTCGATTGCAGAGGGATGGTTATGAGATTCCATTTTAAATACTACTGCCTGACCATCACCAATATCGACTATCCCTGCGCCTTCACCAGGACCTTGCAAAACTTGTGGTCCCTTAGTAGGGAATTTGCGTAAAACTGGCTTAGAATTTTTATAAGAGCAATGCTCTGACCACATAACCGAGAACAAACCAGTCTCTGTATAGTTTGGTAGTCTACCTAGAATGTTTTCTACCATAGCAAATTCTTCATCGGACATTCCCATTTGAGCATATAGCTTCTGTTCTTTAATTTGCTCCGGATTTGGTTCAAGCATGACTGACATGAGATTCCCTCCACTGTTTCAAAATAGATTTGAATAACGCTAATCCATCATTTCCACCCATAATTTCGTTTACAGCACGCTCTGGGTGTGGCATCATCCCAAGAACATTTCCTCTTTCATTTACAATACCTGCGATATCTTCAATACTTCCGTTCGGATTTTCTGAAGCATAGGTGAAAACAATTTGGTTGTTTTCCTTTAAAGACGTTAGTGTTAGCTCATCACAATAATAATTTCCTTCCCCATGGGCAATAGGGATTTGAATAACTTCATTCTTCTCATATGAAGAGGTAAATTGAGTTTCATTGTTCACTACCTTTAAGTCAACTGTTCGGCACATAAATTTCAAGTCTTTATTGCGCAATAGTGCACCAGGCAAAAGGCCAGCCTCTGTCAGTACTTGGAAACCATTACATACGCCTAGTACAGGCTTACCAGCTTCAGCAGCCTTCACTACTTCTGACATAATATTCGAGAAGCGAGAAATAGCACCACAACGTAAGTAGTCACCATAAGAGAATCCGCCTGGCAATAAAATAGCGTCAAATCCGCTTAAATCCTTCTCATCATGCCAAACATATTCTACTTCTTCTCCAAGCTCGTCTTTAATCGCATGGTACATATCTAAATCACAGTTCGATCCTGGAAATACGATTACCGCGAACTTCATTTGCTTACAGCCTCCTCAACCTCATAACGATAGTCTTCGATTACTGTATTAGTTAAAAGCTTTTGACACATCTCTCTTACAACTGTATCTACATCACGTGTTCCTTCTTCAATTTGTAGCTCCAGATATTTACCGATTCGAACGTCAGTTACTTCGTTATAGTCCATAGAGTGTAGAGCACCCATTACTGCACTCCCCTGTGGATCTAAAACACTTTCACGAAGTGTCACATATACTTTAACTTTTTTCATTTTGATAGTCCTCCTAGACGGGAAAGTATAATTTCATAAACCTCTGTTAAGCTTCCTAAATTGCGTCTGAACACGTCTTTATCTAATTTTTTGTTTGTTTCTTTATCCCATAGTCTACAAGTATCAGGAGAGATTTCATCAGCAAGCAAAATAGCGCTGTCAGTTGTTTTACCAAACTCTAATTTGAAATCTACTAAAGTAACACCAATATCAGAGAATATTGGGCGAAGCACCTGGTTAACTTCGAGCGCCATTGTTTGAAGCGTATCTATTTCTACTGGTGAAGCAATTTCTAATAATTCCAAATGTGCATTCGTTAAGAGTGGATCCCCAAGGTCATCATCCTTGAAATAAAACTCAACGATTGGTTTTTTTAAAGGAGTGCCCTCTGCCATCCCGAGTCTTTTTGAAAGACTACCAGCGGCTATATTTCTAACGACAACCTCAAGTGGAATAATTTCCACCTTCTTTACAAGCTGCTCATTTTCAGAGATTTGCTCGATAAAGTGAGACTCAATACCATACTTTTTTAGCTGTTCGAAAAGTATGGTAGTAATTTTGTTATTTAATATTCCCTTACCACCAATTTCTGCTTTCTTTTCTCCATTAAATGCAGTGGCACTATCCTTATATGCAACATAGAGAACGTCTTCGTTCTCTGTTGCATATAATCTTTTTGCTTTACCTTCGTATAATAGATCGCCTTTTATCACGGTAATTTCCTCCATTATTCAGATATGCCTTAATGTTTTCGTTAACTCTATTCGTTTAAGCCTAAGCGGTCAAAAATCATATCGACGTGCTGAATGTGGTAATTGTAGTCAAAACAATCATCCAACTCTTCTTTTGTTAATAATGAAGTAATCTTTTCATCTGCATCCACAAAGTTACGGAAAGCTGTTTGAGATTCCCAAGCCTTCATTGCTAGTGGCTGTACTGTATCATAAGCAGTTTCGCGAGCCAGCCCTTTGTCAATAAGCGCAAGTAAAACACGTTGCGAGTAAATCAGCCCTAAAGTAGAATCCATATTTCGTTTCATATTTTCAGGGAACACAGTAAGATTTTTCACGATGTTACTAAAACGATTTAACATATAGTTCAGTGCAATTGTTGCATCCGGTAAAATTACACGCTCAGCAGAAGAGTGAGAGATGTCTCTTTCATGCCATAAGGCTACATTTTCATAGGCAGTCATCATATATCCACGAATGAGACGTGCCATCCCAACCATATTTTCTGATCCTATCGGGTTACGTTTATGAGGCATTGCCGATGAACCCTTTTGCCCTTTTGAGAAAAACTCTTCGACTTCACGAGTTTCTGACTTTTGAAGACCACGAATCTCTGTTGCAAATTTCTCGATAGAAGTTGCTACTAATGCAATTACGCTTAAGTATTGAGCATGACGATCACGTTGTAATGTTTGAGTTGAAATTGGTGATGCTGCTAATCCTAGCTTTTCACATACATACTGTTCAACAAATGGATCGATGTTTGCATAAGTACCAACTGCTCCTGACATTTTTCCTGTTTCAATTACAGTAGCCGCAGCCTCAAAGCGCTCAAGATTACGCTTCATTTCTTCTGTCCATAGAGCTAGTTTTAAACCGAAGGTAGTCGGCTCTGCATGAACACCATGTGTACGACCCATCATTACCGTATATTTGTGCTCTTTAGCCTTGTTTTCTAATATCTCAATAAAATTTTGAATGTCTTTACGTAAAATGCCGTTAGCTTGTTTGATCACATAAGAAAGAGCGGTGTCTACTACATCCGTAGATGTCAGTCCGTAATGCACCCATTTACGCTCTTCCCCCAAAGTTTCGGATACTGCACGAGTAAATGCTACTACGTCATGTCTTGTTTCTTGCTCAATCTCTAAAATACGATCTACAGAAAAGGATGCATTTTTACGAAGAAGTGCGACATCCTCCTTTGGTATATCACCAATCTCTGCCCATGCCTCACAAGCTAGTATTTCTACCTCTAACCACGCATTGTATTTATTTTCTTCTGTCCAAATCGCTCCCATTTCAGGGCGTGTGTAGCGTTCTATCATTTCTTTTCCTCCAAATTAAGACCAAATTTTTGATTGTTCAATTTCTGTCAGTGTTTCCTCGATATTGTCCGAAAGGATAGTAACATGTCCCATCTTCCTATTTTCCTTTGCCTCACTTTTACCATACAAGTGCAGCGACCAGTTTGGATACTTGCTTAGCGAGTTTGTTACAGGGATAACATGCTGTCCTAGTACATTAACCATAATTGCGTTCGTCCATAGCTTTGGTTGTCGTAATGGCCAACCACAAACAGCTCTTACATGCTGATGAAATTGAGAGACATTACAAGCTTCTATAGAATAGTGACCGGAGTTATGGGGTCTAGGTGCTAACTCGTTAATCAGTAATTTATCGTCCTCTAGCACAAACATTTCAACAGCAAGCGTCCCTATTAAATTCAAATGGTTCGCAATTGTTTCAGCAGCTTCCACCGCTTTGTCCGATAGAGATGTACTAATTCTTGCTGGAACAATGGTTTCGTGTAGAATATGGTTCACATGAATATTTTCCCCGATTGGCAAGCAATAGGTTTCACCATTTCCATTTCTTTGAACGATTACAGAGATTTCTTTATTGAATGGTACAAACGCCTCTGCAATACACGCCGAGTGTTCAAAAAGAGGCTTAGCTAGTTTTAAAGCATCCTTACTTTTGACAATTTGCTGTCCCTTACCATCATACCCTCCTCGCGTAGTTTTCACCACGCAAGGGTAACCAATGTTGTCAATGTTGGACACTAGCTCATCATAGTTTTGTACCTCTATAAATTTTGCCACCGGAACTCCAGCTGCTCTTATAGATTTCTTTTCTAAAATACGGTCCTGCGTAATTCTTACCAAATCTGCCCCCTGAGGAACATAGGCAATTTCTGCAAGACGTTTTAGACCTTCATAATCTATATTTTCAAACTCATATGTTATAACTTCACTTACATCGGCTAATTCTTCTAATGCAGCCTCATCATTATATGGCGCCACAATTCGAATATCTGCAATCTGACCACAAGGAGAGTCCATCGTTGGCTCGAGTACCGCTACTTTAAACCCTGCCTCTTTGGCTGCAAGGGCCATCATTCTACCAAGCTGTCCCCCACCAATAATTCCTATTGTTTGTCCTGGATAGATTGTCTTCGTCATCGTAGCTCACCATTACTTTCTAAGACGCTATTTTTCGTTGCTTCTCTTCGATTCTCTAATCTACTAGTAATTTCTGCATCTTGAATGGAAAGAATTTGTGCCGCTAGTAGCCCTGCATTTGTAGCTCCTGCCTTTCCTATAGCTACCGTTGCTACTGGAACTCCTCCAGGCATTTGAACAATTGATAACAAGGAATCTAATCCATTCAATGCCTTAGATTGGACTGGCACCCCGATGACCGGAAGAGTTGTTTTTGCAGCTACCATTCCAGGTAAATGTGCTGCTCCGCCAGCTCCAGCAATAATAACTTGTATACCTCGATCTCTTGCCTGCTCCGCATATTCAAACATAAGATCAGGGGTACGATGTGCAGAAACTACTTGTTTTTCATATGGAATGTGTAACTCATCTAAGATTTCACAGCAATGCTTCATTGTTTCCCAATCACTAGAACTACCCATAATTACACCAATTTTTGCGTCCATTATTTTCGTCCCTTCCTTTTTAAACAAAAAATTCCTCAAATAAACTGTCTTCTTTTAGAAGAAAAGCAGTTTACTTGAGGAACATAGAAAATGGGTTTGTTATTTGCATATGCATATAAGAACTCACCCTTTTAGTAGTTTCCAAAAGTCGCTTTCCCTCATAGTCCTGTCATTTACGGTGACTTGGTAGAGACGCTAAAGCCAATTCTTTAGCATATATGGGGATAAAATCGTTCTATTACTATTAATATTCTAACAAGTCTAGATAGTAACGTCAACGGTTAAAAGCGAACAATTAATTTTCAGAAAACTATAATGTTCGGTTTTTAGTACTTATTTCAAGATTCTTTATCTTTTATTCCTTTTAATTGAATCATTTGTCTTATAGGGGTAGGAACTCCGTCTATCTCTGCAAATAAAGGCTCTTCTCTCCTACCGACCACCTGAAAGCCTTGCTTTGCCATCTTTTCCATACAAGCAGAGATGCTTTCGTTTTCCTCCACTTCAAACCATTTGGTTTCTTGCTTCATCTAAATAACTTCCCTTTCCGAACCGTTTTGACCCAGAAGCCCCCATGAATAGTTTTGGGCTCATAAGCAATGATAAATATTTTCGGGTCGATTTCCTTTAACCGATTATACAGCTTAACTTCGTATTTTCTCGGAGTTAATATTTGCAATGCTTGTCTGTGACCTTCCAGACCATTTGCAGTCCAATCTGTAACACCATACCCCTCTTCCCTCAAAATAGAGGATAAGTGGTTAACGTCACTTTCAGTAGAAATAGCATTGACCATAATATATCCTAAAGACATTTTTTCCTCAAGTTTAGAACCAACGATAATCCCTGTACCAAAACCAAGCGCATAAGCAATTAAATTCTGGATTGCATCCAAGTTATCTAACACCAGTCCTAAACCTACTATATAAACGGTTACTTCTATTATACTCATAAACGCTGCAACATAACGATAGCCTTTCAGTGTTAGAATCATTCTTGTTGTTGATAAGGTAACATAAACAATGTTAATCGCAAAGATAATCAAAACCATAGTAAATGCATTTTCTAACATTCTTTCAACTCCTCTAATTTAATACTTTCCCATTGGTTGAAGATGTATTAATATATACCCTTTATGGTTAGACCTAATCGGAAAATTGAAGAATTGTAGTTGTTCTTAAGAATGTGTGGGTGAAAATATCCATAATGACAGAGGAATGAATGAAGTATGAGGAAAATACATGTTTTTGGAATGCTTGATGGAAATTTTGAATGTTGTGACTGAAATGAAGCTTGAATTGGGGTCTATTTTGGGATGGATTTTGGATTTATGACCGTTCGTGGAGATTTATGACCGGATAGCTTGGTTTTATGACCGGATAGGCTGACTTTATGACCGCATAGAATTTTTTATGACCGGATAAATTATTTTATGACCGTTCAGCATTTTTCTACTCATTTTATATTTTGCACCTTTTCCTTCACCAATAGTTTTCAACTTCATGCTCTGCAATAACCTAGTCGCTGTCTGACTCTTTTCTATCTTTAAGAAACTTCGACAATCACTGTTTGTCATTTCTTCACCAACTAACATAAACCATTCTTTAATAGCTAAAATATGCGCATCCTTGTGCTGATTAAGACAATGTGGACATTTCCATGTTCGTATAACACGCCGCATGCCTATCTTGTTACATACCTTACATCTCACACCTTTGATCAAGTCATTAGAATCTATCCCCCATGCTTTACACATTGGATAAGGATAATAATCTTTATGAGCCTTAAGAATACTCTTACTTAACTCTTCCAATTGATTGGTTGATAGAAATGCAGCCTTTCTTGACTGATTCCATATAAAATTCGGAATACTACTTGGATACATAATGCATGCATTCTCTGGAGGCTTTATAATTTCAGACTTTGTAGAGCTTAACACGATGGCCCCAACTAGAGGTATTTGTATACCTCGATTCTCTAGCCATCTATGTAGCATGTTCAAATTTCTTTCCAATTGAACCTCTGGACTCTCAAAAATATCAACATGACCGCTCTCCAGTTTTCTTCTTAAACAAAATGGCTCTCTTTCAAAGCTTAGTTCACCAATAATGTTTTTCGACTCAAGCATTAATATATAATGTCGAGAAATGAATAAGGCATCTATTTGAAACTTACCATCCGCACTAAGATTCAAATCAAACATGATATTATATTCAAAGGGAAAAGCATATTTATTAAATATACCTTCTATAATTGCCTCTCCATTAATACCTGCTTTTACAGACATTACTTTGGAATGTATTAATGCTTTCATAGGATGATCATTCCCTAATCGCTCATATAGAGCCTGTAAACCAATGTAATTATAATTTATAGAGCCACTTTTATTAATCAAAACTCCCCTCCTTTTCTGCATAATAGCATAAATAGAGATATTGTAAATTTCTCTTTTTCAACAACAATTTCACTTTGAATAAATATATAACTTCATTATTCTAAAATATACTATATTTCCTTTTAATTATTTTATTTTTAATCTTTCCTGTCATATCTAGTTTCTATTTCCCGGGAAATGTCATTTCGAGGAAAAGACCTTTAATTTTTTCGACATTATAAAAGGACATTCCTTATTAATTATGTTCAACAGTAAAAAGAACTGCTATGTTAATGGAGTGGTTAGTGCCTTCGGTACTTAAAAATTCTTTGTAGAACAAAAAAAGCCGCCACCGATTACTCGGTGACGACTTCCTATAGTTGCCCAGCGACGTCCTACTCTTGCAGGGGGAGACCCCCAACTACCATCGGCGCTGAAGAGCTTAACTTCCGTGTTCGGTATGGGAACGGGTGTGACCTCTTCGCCATCATCACTAGACTTGTCGGCTTCCAATCCACTGCGCATTGCGTTGTCAACTTCGCTCGTTCAGTCAGTCACGTACGTAAGTACGCTCCTTCCTTCGCTCACTCGTTTCCTAGCACTGCTTGTGTTTTGAAACCCTCTTGAGTTGTTCACTCAAAACTGGATAAAAGACATCAGTTGAAACAAACAATTTGGTTAAGTCCTCGATCGATTAGTATTCGTCAGCTGCACGTGTCGCCACGCTTCCACCCCGAACCTATCTACCTCATCGTCTTTGAGGGATCTTACTTACTTGCGTAATGGGAAATCTCATCTTGAGGGGGGCTTCGTGCTTAGATGCTTTCAGCACTTATCCCGTCCACACATAGCTACCCAGCGATGCCCTTGGCAGAACAACTGGTACACCAGCGGTGTGTCCATCCCGGTCCTCTCGTACTAAGGACAGCTCCTCTCAAATTTCCTACGCCCACGACGGATAGGGACCGAACTGTCTCACGACGTTCTGAACCCAGCTCGCGTACCGCTTTAATGGGCGAACAGCCCAACCCTTGGGACCGACTACAGCCCCAGGATGCGATGAGCCGACATCGAGGTGCCAAACCTCCCCGTCGATGTGGACTCTTGGGGGAGATAAGCCTGTTATCCCCGGGGTAGCTTTTATCCGTTGAGCGATGGCCCTTCCATGCGGAACCACCGGATCACTAAGCCCGTCTTTCGACCCTGCTCGACTTGTAGGTCTCGCAGTCAAGCTCCCTTCTGCCTTTACACTCTTCGAATGATTTCCAACCATTCTGAGGGAACCTTTGGGCGCCTCCGTTACACTTTAGGAGGCGACCGCCCCAGTCAAACTGCCCGCCTGACACTGTCTCCTACCCGGGTTACGGGTATGGGTTAGAATTTCAATACAACCAGGGTAGTATCCCACCGACGCCTCCTCCGAAGCTGGCGCTCCGGGCTCTAAGGCTCCTACCTATCCTGTACAAGTTGCACCAAAATTCAATATCAAGCTACAGTAAAGCTCCACGGGGTCTTTCCGTCCTGTCGCGGGTAACCTGCATCTTCACAGGTACTATAATTTCACCGAGTCTCTCGTTGAGACAGTGCCCAGATCGTTACGCCTTTCGTGCGGGTCGGAACTTACCCGACAAGGAATTTCGCTACCTTAGGACCGTTATAGTTACGGCCGCCGTTTACTGGGGCTTCAATTCGCACCTTCGCTTGCGCTAAGCACTCCTCTTAACCTTCCAGCACCGGGCAGGCGTCAGCCCCTATACTTCACCTTACGGTTTTGCAGAGACCTGTGTTTTTGCTAAACAGTCGCCTGGGCCTATTCACTGCGGCTCTTCTAGGCTATACACCCAAAAGAGCACCCCTTCTCCCGAAGTTACGGGGTCATTTTGCCGAGTTCCTTAACGAGAGTTCTCTCGCTCACCTTAGGATTCTCTCCTCGACTACCTGTGTCGGTTTGCGGTACGGGCACCTCCCACCTCGTTAGAGGCTTTTCTTGGCAGTGTGAAATCAGGAACTTCGGACTAAGTCCTCGCCATCACAGCTCAATGTTACAGAGTGCGGATTTGCCTACACTCACACCTCACTGCTTGGACGTGCATAACCAACAGCACGCTTACCCTATCCTACTGCGTCCCCCCATCACTCAAACGGTGGGGTGGTGGTACAGGAATATCAACCTGTTGTCCATCGTCTACGCCTATCGGCCTCGACTTAGGTCCCGACTAACCCTGAGCGGACGAGCCTTCCTCAGGAAACCTTAGTCATACGGTGGATGGGATTCTCACCCATCTTTCGCTACTCATACCGGCATTCTCACTTCTAAGCGCTCCACCAGTCCTTCCGGTCTGACTTCAACGCCCTTAGAACGCTCTCCTACCACTGATACCAAAGGTATCAATCCACAGCTTCGGTGATTTGTTTAGCCCCGATACATTTTCGGCGCAGCGTCACTCGACCAGTGAGCTATTACGCACTCTTTAAATGATGGCTGCTTCTAAGCCAACATCCTGGTTGTCTAAGCAACGCCACATCCTTTTCCACTTAACAAATACTTTGGGACCTTAGCTGGTGGTCTGGGCTGTTTCCCTCTTGACTACGGATCTTATCACTCGCAGTCTGACTCCCAAACATAAATCATTGGCATTCGGAGTTTGTCTGAATTCGGTAACCCGGGATGGGCCCCTAGTCCAAACAGTGCTCTACCTCCAAGATTCTAACGTTTGAGGCTAGCCCTAAAGCTATTTCGGAGAGAACCAGCTATCTCCAGGTTCGATTGGAATTTCTCCGCTACCCACACCTCATCCCCGCACTTTTCAACGTGCGTGGGTTCGGACCTCCAGTAAGTGTTACCTTACCTTCATCCTGGACATGGGTAGATCACCTGGTTTCGGGTCTACGACCACATACTCATTCGCCCTATTCAGACTCGCTTTCGCTGCGGCTCCGTCTTCTCAACTTAACCTCGCATGTAATCGTAACTCGCCGGTTCATTCTACAAAAGGCACGCCATCACCCGTTAACGGGCTTTGACTATTTGTAGGCACACGGTTTCAGGGTCTATTTCACTCCCCTTCCGGGGTGCTTTTCACCTTTCCCTCACGGTACTGGTTCACTATCGGTCACTAGGTAGTATTTAGCCTTGGGAGATGGTCCTCCCGGATTCCGACGGAATTTCACGTGTTCCGCCGTACTCAGGATACACTCTGGAGGGAATGAATTTTGGACTACGGGGCTTTTACCCTATCCTGCGGACCTTTCCAGGTCGCTTCATCTAACTCATTCTTTTGTAACTCCGTATAGAGTGTCCTACAACCCCAAGAGGCAAGCCTCTTGGTTTGGGCTCTTCCCGTTTCGCTCGCCGCTACTCAGGGAATCGAATTTTCTTTCTCTTCCTCCAGGTACTTAGATGTTTCAGTTCCCTGGGTGTGTCTCAGATGCGCTATGTATTCACGCAAATGTACTGCCCCATTACGGGCAGTGGGTTTCCCCATTCGGAAATCTCCGGATCGAAGCTCACTTACAGCTCCCCGAAGCATATCGGTGTTAGTGCCGTCCTTCGTCGACTCCTAGTGCCAAGGCATCCACCGTGCGCCCTTATTAACTTAACCTAAAAGTTAAAAGTACTACACTTGCAATCACGTAAGTGATCACAATTTGAATATCTTGCGTTTGTTTCTTTTTTGATGTCGTTTTATCCAGTTTTCAAAGAACAAAGGGCTTGTCCCTTTGCGACGAGTAATCGCAGGAGCAAGTATAAATGCTCATCATAAAAATGAACACTCAAAACTGAACTGCAAAACGTTAAGATACAGATAAAGATCTGTATTCCGAATATATCCTTAGAAAGGAGGTGATCCAGCCGCACCTTCCGATACGGCTACCTTGTTACGACTTCACCCCAATCATCTGTCCCACCTTCGGCGGCTGGCTCCCAAAAGGGTTACCCCACCGACTTCGGGTGTTACAAACTCTCGTGGTGTGACGGGCGGTGTGTACAAGGCCCGGGAACGTATTCACCGTGGCATGCTGATCCACGATTACTAGCGATTCCGGCTTCATGTAGGCGAGTTGCAGCCTACAATCCGAACTGAGAACGGTTTTATGGGATTAGCTCACCCTCGCGGGGTTGCGACCCTCTGTACCGTCCATTGTAGCACGTGTGTAGCCCAGGTCATAAGGGGCATGATGATTTGACGTCATCCCCACCTTCCTCCGGTTTATCACCGGCAGTCACCTTAGAGTGCCCAACTGAATGCTGGCAACTAAGATCAAGGGTTGCGCTCGTTGCGGGACTTAACCCAACATCTCACGACACGAGCTGACGACAACCATGCAC
This sequence comes from Psychrobacillus sp. FSL K6-2843, assembly GCF_038626375.1. NCBI lineage: Bacteria > Bacillati > Bacillota > Bacilli > Caryophanales > Bacillaceae > Psychrobacillus > Psychrobacillus sp. FSL K6-2843. The sequence continues at coordinate 3,414,462 of NZ_CP152021.1, forward strand.
CACCTGTCACCGCTGTCCCCGAAGGGAAAAGCCTATCTCTAGGCCGGTCAGCGGGATGTCAAGACCTGGTAAGGTTCTTCGCGTTGCTTCGAATTAAACCACATGCTCCACCGCTTGTGCGGGCCCCCGTCAATTCCTTTGAGTTTCAGTCTTGCGACCGTACTCCCCAGGCGGAGTGCTTAATGCGTTAGCTGCAGCACTAAGGGGCGGAAACCCCCTAACACTTAGCACTCATCGTTTACGGCGTGGACTACCAGGGTATCTAATCCTGTTTGCTCCCCACGCTTTCGCGCCTCAGCGTCAGTTACAGACCAGAAAGCCGCCTTCGCCACTGGTGTTCCTCCAAATCTCTACGCATTTCACCGCTACACTTGGAATTCCGCTTTCCTCTTCTGCACTCAAGTCCCCCAGTTTCCAATGACCCTCCACGGTTGAGCCGTGGGCTTTCACATCAGACTTAAAGGACCGCCTGCGCGCGCTTTACGCCCAATAATTCCGGACAACGCTTGCCACCTACGTATTACCGCGGCTGCTGGCACGTAGTTAGCCGTGGCTTTCTAATGAGGTACCGTCAAGGTACGAGCAGTTACTCTCGTACTTGTTCTTCCCTCACAACAGAGTTTTACGATCCGAAAACCTTCTTCACTCACGCGGCGTTGCTCCATCAGACTTTCGTCCATTGTGGAAGATTCCCTACTGCTGCCTCCCGTAGGAGTCTGGGCCGTGTCTCAGTCCCAGTGTGGCCGATCACCCTCTCAGGTCGGCTACGCATCGTCGCCTTGGTGAGCCGTTACCTCACCAACTAGCTAATGCGCCGCGGGCCCATCCTGTAGTGACAGCCGAGACCGTCTTTTAACATTTCCTCATGTGAGGTAATGGATTATTCGGTATTAGCCCCGGTTTCCCGGAGTTATCCCAATCTACAGGGCAGGTTGCCCACGTGTTACTCACCCGTCCGCCGCTAAATCAGAAGAAGCAAGCTTCTTCATCATTCGCTCGACTTGCATGTATTAGGCACGCCGCCAGCGTTCGTCCTGAGCCAGGATCAAACTCTCCATAATAGAGAACTTAAAAAGCTCATTTTGTTTTGCTGGCATCATCATTAAATGATGTCAAAAATTGTTTTGCTTCAATACAACCGAAGTTGTTTGATGCTATATGTCTTAACGTTTTGCATGTTCAGTTTTCAATGTTCATTGTGTCGTTTTGTTTCGACAGCTTTATTATCTTATCAAATCTAATCATCAATGTCAACAACTTTTTTTAAATTGTTTTTTTGAAATCAGAAGTAAAAATGAGAACTTGATAACTATACCACCCTATTTAACTATTCGTCAACAGTATTTTTAATAAAATAAGCGAAAATATAATAACAATCTATTCTGATAAGTCTTTTAAAATCTTTTAGACTTTCTAATCCCTCTCTCAATGCGCTTTAGACGGCTTTAATTCCTGATTTTATTCATAAGCTAGAAGATCAATATCCTCCCATACGTATACTAGCTCATTAAGCTGCACTCCACCAATTTCAACTATTATACTATCAATCTTCTTTGCACCAAGCTTTTCATAAAACTTCCGCGAAGGGTTATCCTCTAACACAAGCACTAACATAGATGAGATTCCCTGGCGCTTTAGTTCTTTCACTATTGGTTTAATCAGTAGTTTTCCGACACCTTTCCCCTGATACTCTTGCAAAATATAAATGGCATATAACTCTCCATTATACTTAGGGTACTTCCTACTTCGTTCCTTGCCACCAGAAGCAAAACCAATCACTTCCCCTTCTTCATTTTTCGCTACATATACTTCTCCATCGGGTATAGCAGAATACCAATACTCTACTCTTTTTTCATAGGAAAGGTTTTTTAGGAAATCCTCTGGGACAATGTTTATATAAGTAGATTTCCAGCTTTCTACGTGAACTCTTGCGATACCCTCTGCATCTAAAGGTGTTGCTTTTCTTATTTGCATCACTACAATCCCCCCCATTATCTTTTCGAGTTTCTACTATATAAACTATTTCTCTATAAACTCTTTATAACCCTCTTATTAAAACACATAAAAAAAGAGAGGCACTTGGCCCCTCTCGATAGCTTGAAAATTATAAGAATATGAAGTAGGCCACAAATATTACCCATAGCCCATACATTATCGGATGAATCTCTTTTATTCTTCCAGCTACAATCATCGTGATTGGATAGAATATGAAACCAATTGCTATACCAGTTGCAATTGAATAAGTTAATGGCATTGCAATTACAACAAAGAATGCTGGAACTGCTACTTCAAATTTCGTCCATTCTATACTTCCTAAAGATGAAACCATAAGTACACCCACTATAATTAATGCTGGTGCCGTTACATAAGAAGTTACTACATCTAATACAGGATAGAAGAACAATGATAATAACAAGAGAACTCCAGTAACAACTGCAGCAAACCCTGAACGAGCACCTGCAGCAACACCGGCTGTAGATTCTACATAAGATGTAGTAGTTGAGGTACCAGCGACAGCTCCGGCAGTTGTAGCAATAGCATCTGCTAGTAAAGCTTTACCTGCACGAGGTAATTTATTATCTTTCATTAACCCTGCTTGGTTCGCAACGGAAATTAATGTTCCAGCTGTATCAAAGAAGTTAACAAATAAGAAGGTAAGCACTACAATTAAAAATTGTGATGTCATTAAAGATGCTGGGTTTTCAAAAATAGGTTTGAGTGCTGCCCCGAAAGTTGATTCCATACTTGGAACCTCTCCAACAATCGCATGAGGAACTTCTACTAACTTAAAGATCATACCTACGATAGCGGTAATTAACATACCGTAGAAAATTCCGCCTTTAACGCCTTTAACCATCATAATAACTGTTATAATAAGACCAAAAATTGTTAATAGAACATTTGGGTCAGCTAAATCACCAAGCGCAACAATCACATCAGGATTACCAACGATAATCTTTGCGTTTTGTAGACCAACAAAGGTTATGAATAATCCAATCCCCGCTCCTACCGCATATTTAAGCTCAGATGGGATGGCATTAATAATAGTTTCACGAATACCTGATAAAGAAAGTAAGATAAAGATTACCCCGGCTACAAAAACACCAGTCAAAGCGACTTCCCATGGAATTCCGAATTTCAGTACTACAGTGTAAGCGAAGAAAGCATTGAGACCCATACCAGGTGCCAAGGCAATCGGGTATTTAGCCAGGACACCCATTAAAATAGAACCTAATGCTGCTGCGATTGCAGTAGCAGTGAAGACTGCCCCTTTATCCATATACATAGATTCAGGTAATCCAGGCACTGATTCTAGTGATAACGTCATAGGGTTTACCACTAAGATATAAGCCATAGCTAAGAACGTTGTTAATCCACCAATAATCTCGCGGCGATAGTTAGTTCCTAATTCCTCAAAACGAAAATACTTTTTCATAAGTTCCTCCATTTTTTGTCGCGATAACGAAAAAAAGTATACAACCATTTTCGGTCGTATACATGTACTATCCCCAATAAGTGAATATAAATAGGCTCACTCATCGTAGTCGAATCATTTACGGTGATTCGGTAGAGACTTTTGGGCCTTATTCCCAACGTTATACGACGACATAATTAAATTATATATGTAATATAACACCGAATTATGCCGAAATCAATACTAAATACGAACATTATTTAATTTAACCAAATAATAGTTCGTTTTCTGCTTATAGGCAAAATAATTTTTAAAGTAAAATAGACCTATATTTCTCAGAATAAAAATACCTTGGAAAACCTATAAAATAGGCAGTCCAAGGTTTTATTTATACTATTCCCACTCATAGTAGCATGTGGCTTACTCGTAATATCATAAAGCACGCGCCAACCATTGAAATATAACGCTGTTTATCAACACAGAAAAACCCGTTCAGATCATGTAATTCTTGTCCTCTTTTGTAGCTGGTGAACCCCTGTTTACAACGCTATTAGTTTGAATAATGGCTATGTCGTTTCGAAAGAGATATCTGATGACGAGTTTTTTTGTCAACGAATCTGAAATTTAGGAGAATAATAAACTCTATCTTCAATTTTAAAAAAAGGACATCGAATAAGAAAAACATAGGGAGATTTTAGTCTTCCTATGTTTTCATTCATATTAATTATCTGTTTGTTTTTGCTTCTTTTTCAAATACTCCGCACGTATTTTTTCAAGTTGCTGCTTTTTATCAAATTTGGCAGGCTTGTGTTTTTCATGATACTTTGCCACAACTGCCTTACCTTTGGTATCCAATTGGTATTTCCCCACTTTGTTCACCTTCTTTTCTTGTCTTTAAAGAGAATCTATTCAACAAATATAATATACCTTACTTTACTGAATTAAACCTTTTTACTTTATTAGTGTACTGCCTAACCTTGAATATATCAGTAAAAACTTATTAAAATAATTCTTAGCCAAATGGTATTCATTATACTTATCTTTACGACCTAAAATTTGCTGATTCATTTTAATGTAAAATGACAATAAAGTTCTTTAATTTTAAAAGAACAAACAAACATAACCCCTTTCTAAATTTAGAAAGGGGTTAAAATATAATCGTTTAACTTTTGATGAAAGATACTTACTGCACTAAAAATATAACAATAAAGTCGTTTAAAAATCTAATTTTTTTGTTCTATAATCGCGTCTGATTGCTTATTTTGCTAATTTCTTAAGTACATAATTCCCTTTTATACCTGCTGAATTTTTGTTTTTTTACTATTGTTGATTACCAAGTTAACAATTAGCCATACAACTTGAATTATTAAGGGAAGTATAAAGGCGATTAATAAAACTATAAATGCTGCTAATTTTGCCTCAAATGTTTGAGTTGCACCTGCACCATCAACCTCCCTTAACCAAACGAAAGCCGTTCCTAATGCAAAAATGACAACCCAAAAAGTGTTAGCAATCCACCATAAGAACCAAAGCTTTTTCATATTCTCACTCCTTATCTTTCATAATAATTACTGATAGCAATCGAAAATCAAACTTTTTATTTTATGTATAATCGTTCCACTACTTACTTCTTTATATTTCTATCTTACAGTGCGAATGAATTCCTGTTAATGGACCTGAGATATATTTAAAGCTAGGGCTTGAGATGTATAAAATCCAACTGTTTCCTTCACTTCACTGTATAGACCATTTATTAAATAGAATGACTCGCATTATTTTTTAAACGACTTTAAAGTCTTCAATCAAGTTCCTAATTTTAACTAAACAAAAAAACTCTTCTAGTTATTTGTTATAAATAACTAAAAGAGAGTTTAACTTTTGAAATATAAAAAGTTGTACGTTAATCACTGATAGTTCTTAACATACTAGGCTAGACATGGATATGACTGCGTTTAACCTGTTTAGATTATATTAATGAAGAGTACTATTCCCACTCAATAGTAGCTGGTGGCTTGCTCGTAATGTCATACAGTACGCGGTTGATGTGTGCTACTTCGTTTACTAAACGAACAGATACTTTTTCGAGAACGTCCCATGGGATACGCGCCCAGTCAGAGGTCATGCCGTCGATAGATGTTACTGCACGAATACCGATTGCGTAGTCATAAGTTCTTGCATCTCCCATTACACCGACGCTACGGATATCAGGAAGTACAGTGAAGTATTGCCAGATATCACGTTCTAAACCAGCTTTAGCGATTTCTTCGCGTAGGATTGCATCTGATTCACGCACGATTTCTAGTTTCTCTTCTGTTACTTCTCCTAATACTCGGATAGCTAGTCCAGGACCTGGGAATGGTTGACGCCATACGATTTCATCAGCTAAGCCAAGCTCTGAACCTAACTCGCGCACCTCATCTTTAAATAAAGTTTTAAGAGGTTCAATTAGCTTGAATTGCATGTCCTCTGGAAGTCCACCAACATTATGGTGAGATTTAATCGTTTGAGCAGTAGCTGTACCACTCTCGATAATGTCTGTATAAAGAGTTCCTTGTGCTAGGAAATCCATACCTTCTAGCTTAGAAGCCTCATCATCAAAAACATAGATAAATTCATTACCTATAATTTTACGTTTTTTCTCTGGATCAGATACTCCAGCCAATTTACTCATAAAACGCTCACGAGCATCAATTTTAATAACGTTCATATTGAAGCCTTCAGTGAAGGTTTTCATTACACCTTCTGCTTCGTCTTTGCGAAGTAGATTATGGTCAACGAACATACAAGTCAGCTGGTCACCAATTGCTTTATGGATTAACACTGCAACTACAGAAGAATCTACTCCGCCGCTTAGTGCACATAGAACTTTTTTGTCTCCAACTGTTTCTCGGATTTTTTCAATTTCCATCTCGATGAAGCTTTCCATTGACCAATCACCTTTTGCTTTACAAACATCAAATACGAATTGGCGAAGTAATTCTAACCCGTATACAGAGTGACGAACTTCTGGATGGAATTGTACTGCATATAAGCCTTTTTCAACATTAGCCATTGCTGCAATGTCACAAGATGGACTTGTAGCGATTACCTCAAAACCTTCAGGAGCTGCTGTCACGTGGTCTCCATGACTCATCCACACTACATGGTTAGAAGGAAGATCACCAAACAATGTCGTTGGATTCTTTATATCTATTTCAGCTCTACCATATTCTCTTGTAAAAGACTTTTCTACTTTTCCACCAAATTGGTAAGCCATCAACTGCATTCCATAGCAAATTCCCAAAATCGGAATATTTAAGTCATAGATTTCTTTGTCAATGTGAAAAGCGTTAGTGTCATAAACAGAATTTGGACCACCAGAGAAAATAATTCCTGTAGCGTTCATTTTCTTAATATCCTCTGCTGTTACTGTGTGAGGATGTAACTCACTATAAACTCCGAATTCACGGATACGACGTGTGATTAGTTGATTGTATTGACTACCGAAATCTAGAACAACAATCTTTTCTTGCTCTTTCAACAATGGAGTTGAAGACATATGCATTCCACCTCTTCTAATATTTGTGCCAATTCACTACGTATACAAAAAAACGCGTGCGAAAGTATCCTCTTTCTACGCGTTTATGCTTACTACATTAAAAGGTGAATGCCGCCACCTAAAAAAGGCATGACTGCATTCACCTTCATAGTCAAGTTATTAATGGTAACTTGGTAGAAACATCCGAACCATATTATCGGACATATACGAGGGCAACTGGTCAATTTAATTTGACTTCAGTTTACAGGTTGTTGAGGTTAAAATCAACCGCTTAGCTGATTGATTAAATATTCCCAACTTTCTCTAATTGACGCGTAATTGAGTTCAGTTTTATTGTTACCATAAAATCCTTGTTGATACGCTTTAGTTAGCCTTATCATATGAGTATCGCCAAAGTCCTTGTCTACTTTTCGTGCAAAGTCCATCAAGGTTTGACCTTGCTCTCTTACAAGGCCGCGACGACTCAATTGCCGTAGCAGCTGATGATACATTTTTTCGAAGGAATTCCAGTCATTTTTTCGCAGCCTTGATGTTGGGATTAAAACCTTTGACAACCATTTGCCTCGGTGTATGTAGGCAAATAAGCTTAAGATTCCAAGGATAATGACAAACCAAAGGATTGTCACTTTCTTCTCACTTATCCAGTCTATAATGGTTTGTAAAAAAGCTGTAAAGCTGAAAGACACTTCATCCTCTTTTTTAGATCCTTCGCTCTTAGGAGTTTCCTGTTGTTCTTCTGGCGTTAGTAGTTCGTCTGTCTGTTTCTCAACATCGTATACAATATTAGCGCTTGAAGAGAAGCCGATCGTTGGCTCAAACGTTATCCATCCCACATTTGGAAAATAAGCTTCTACCCATGAGTGTGCGTTATTGTTCGTTACCTCATAGACATCTCCCAAATTCTCCATATTCGTACGATCCCCAGGTGCAAAGCCCTTCACCCAACGTGCTGGAATATCAATAGAACGAAGTAAAACTACCATAGATGTAGAAAAGTTATCGCAATACCCTACCTTCGTATCAAACAGAAATTGGTCTACGTAATCGGTGTCCTTATCAGGTATTGCAGCCATTGTTTGGTTGTAGCTAAAACTATTTGATCTAAAATATCTTTCAATACTATTCGCCTTATCATAGAGGCTTGACTTGTCTTGTGTAATACTAACTGCTAGCTCTCTCACTCTATCTGGCAATGTATCTGGTAGCTGCAAATATCTATCAAAATCACTAGATAATGAATTCAAGCTCTCTGTATTAGTAGCACGCAACGCTTTCAGGCTGTACGTAGGCTCACTAAATGAAACATTGTAATCCCATAGACTAGAATTAGAGCTATTAAGAACCGAAATTTTTTGATTTAATGGGTTTCGTGTAAACATTGCTTCTTCATTTGTTTGTATGCTTTTAATGCCATATGGCTGAAGGATTAACGGAAAATCTTGTGCCATAACTATGTTGGCATCTGTTGTTAAATTATCTTCTCCTGGTGGTATATCGCTTTCAAATATCTCTCCAATTCCAAAGTTTTGAAGCTCTACCTCACTCTCCGACTGAATCCACCCTTTAGAGGTATATGTGTCCTTTGTTTCTACCTTCCAATATTGTTGTGTATTTACATCTGCCCAAAAAATAGGCGTATCATCGCTTTGGAAGGCACCACCTAACTGTTCATCATTTTCTCCATATCCAACCTTCTTTATGCCGCCTGTACCTTTCACTCCTCCCTCACGCTCGTCCACTTCAAGAGTAGAAGTAGTGAAAAAAGGAACAGGATCTGGCCAGATTGGTCCTGCTTTTGGCAAAGCATAAGCTGTGATACCGCTAATTGCAAGCAGCAGTATTAAGCTGCCGATGGAAGCAGTAATAAAAGTACCTTTAAGTGATATATTATTCTCTACCAATAGCTTTTGAATGTACAATAATCCCATAATTATAAATCCAGATATTAGAGTAGTGACTATGGAATCTTTACCACTATACGGGCTAAATGCATCCAAAATGGTTATAAATAATACCGTGAGGATAAAAAATAGCAGAAGTGTCTTCCGAACTCTAATCCAATAATTTAATAAGTAGGTCGTCATCCAAAGCAATACAAAAAATAAAAACGTACGGAATGGATCAGTAATCGCTCCCCATTCTTGACTAAAAATAGCAGACAAGTTATGTAGAAGCTCTACACCAAGATAATCTAAAGAAACCTTCGAGAAAAAGGAGTAATCAGTGTATATATAAACTATTATCCAACATATAAATAATAACTTAATAGGTATAGCAAGCTTCCAATCCAATTTAATAAAGTAAAAGAAGAATGAGATGGCCAAATAAAAGACAAACAATGACAAATGGTCTGTATCTGTCAATTCCATTACCGGCTTTAACCATTCCACCATCAAAAGACAAGTAAATATATAAATGAGAAGAGAAACTATTTTCTGCTGGTAGCTTTCTTTCATGAGCGATTCACCTCCATAAACGCTTGGGCAAAACGATCCTTCGTAATATTATGAACTTCAACTCCTCTACTTTTCGCATACTGGTAGAGGGCATTTTCATTTTTATTTGGTTTTTCGTCTTTATTTTTCACGACAAAACAACGACACACTCGCAGGTTTCCAGCATTTCGTTGTATCCCATCAACCCACTCATGTGTTAACTTGCTAGTAATGTATAACAATGAAGTTGCTTGAGCCAAAGTAGGCTCTTGCGATATTACTTGATCGATTGGCTTGTCTAAATCTGGCTGTACCTTCGTTAGATGATAAAGCACTCTATGAAGCTGTTCCTCATTTTCTACATTCTGTACGAAAAAACGATTCTGCCCTATAGATAGAAAAGCGCTACTAGCTTGGTGACGGACAATCGCCTGCATAATAGATGCAGATAAATCTACCACGTCCTCGAACATAGGAGACAAAGTCCGATCGATTAATATAAACAAATCCTGTGATTGACGATCCTCAAATTCCTTTGTTTTAAGGGTTTGAGTACGAGCAAATGACTTCCAGTGTATCCAGGATACTCGGTCCCCGGGCTGATAGGAGCGAACCCCCGTAGCCATAGAAGTATCCTTCATAACCTGAATTCTTGAGGCCGCTGCTCCCTGATCATACCTAGTTTCGATAGGAATATAAACCATATCCACTAGATTTGGAAAGACGAGTAAGGTTTTAGTATTAGGAATAAATACATTTTTTTTCACCCATCCGAACAAATCGCTTATTTCGATTGATGTTCCTTCTAATACATGCTCCCCACGAGGCATATGTTCAATTTCATATGTCCAGGTAAATTCTTTTTTCATACCCCAAAAGATGAGCTGTTTCTTAGAGCCTGTATGCAAAAGTGAATTACTCACTCTTTCTTCAAACCAAACAAACAGCAAGGGAAAGCTATCATTTCTTGTCACCTTGATTGTTGCAGAGAATTTTCCTCCGCTATATACCTTTCGTGTTTCAATCGTCCGCTCGGCCTCTAATTTGGATAGAGGATAAAAAAACAGGAGCACCGAATATAGAGCTATAGGGACAATGAGGTAAAAAAGAAACCAGCTCACAAATCCTCCCTGGAACATTGCGTAAACAAAAGCGACCACTAATAGAAGGAGGACTCCACCAATACCTTTAAGTTTCTTAAATCCCTCTAACCAACTATTCATCCGTTTACCTTCCTCTTTATAGGGACAGAAGTTCTTTTTACAACACGAGAAAGTACTTCCTCAGAGGATATACCATCATATCTTGCCTCTGGTCGAAGGATCACACGATGTCCAAAAACAAATGGCACTAAATACTGAATATCATCTGGAATAACATAGTCTCTCCCCTGTAACAATGCATACGCTTGTGAAGCACGCATTAGAGCAATAGAAGCACGAGGACTTACCCCTAGGTAAATATATGTATCAACTCTAGTTCTATTAGCAAGGTCTACAATATAGCCCTTCATGGTTTGATCCACGCTAACATTTTTCACTTGCTTTTGAAGATGAATAAGCTCTTCCAACGAAATGACTGGTTGAAGGCTGTCAATAGGAGAGGCATGCTCTAATCTATTTAACACTTCAATTTCTTCACTTGGATGTGGATAGCCCATTTTCACTCTCATCAAAAAGCGATCTAACTGAGCTTCTGGCAATGGATATGTACCCTCATGCTCTATAGGATTTTGGGTTGCCATAACAAAAAATGGCTTTGGTAGCGGCATAGTAATACCATCGATTGTTATTGATGATTCTTCCATTCCCTCCAATAACGCAGATTGTGTTTTTGGCGATGTACGATTAATCTCGTCAGCCAACACAATATTTCCTAAAATAGGTCCAGGTCGAAACTCAAATTCCATTTCCTTAGGATTATATATAGATACTCCTAATACATCTGATGGTAATAAGTCTGGCGTAAATTGTATTCTCTTAAACTCTGCTCCAATAGATTTAGCGAGAGCTCGTACCATCATAGTTTTACCCACTCCTGGTACATCCTCTAGTAATACATGTCCATCTGCCAAAAGTGAGATGACTGCTAATTCCGCAATGCTTTTCTTCCCTATCATAACTTTCTCTATGTTAGTAATAATTGCTTGAATCTGTGCTTGATCCTTCATATGGTTTCCCCCAAAACTATCATTAAATGATTAGTTAGAAAATTTTTATAATACACTCTAAGCATAACGAAAATAAAAGGATAAAACAATTTAAAAATTACTTATCCTATATAAAGAGTTATATTCTGCCAATTTTTTTGAATCCAAAATCTAGCTTAAAACTGTCTAAAATCTCTGCTGTAAAATTTATAATATATGAATTTAGTATCCAGTTCTTAATCCTATTTTTAAAATTTATAAAGCTGTACCTTAATTTAGACGACACTCATTTAAAAAGGATATATTTTGGAACTCAATCTATTTCATAATTTCAATTTAGTTAATGATATACGAACAAAAGAAGAATAGGCGGATACGTTCAGTAGGTAGAGCAATTAAATATATAGTTTTAATAAAAAGATAACTAAAAATAGTTCCCCTTTGATAAACGCAATAAAAAGCATGAAATTTCTATCTCTAGAAATTCCATGCTTCTATTACTTCCAAAAGTCATCGAAGATAGTTATTGGTAGCTGTCGTTTATGCTCGGAACGGTCGTAGAAGCCAACAATCTTTTCTTCTACTTCCTGTGATACCGTTTTTCCTTCTAAATAGTCGTCAATGTCATCATAGCTTACACCTAGAGCAACTTCATCTGGTAAAGCAGGACGATCTTCCTCTAAATCTGCAGTCGGAATCTTCGTATAAAGATGCTCCGGTGCTCCTAGATGTTTTAACAATTGTTTACCCTGTCTTTTATTCAAACGGAAAAGAGGAGTTAAATCTACTCCACCATCTCCATACTTTGTATAAAATCCAGTGACTGCTTCGGCAGCGTGGTCAGTACCAAGTACAATTCCATTATGCATTGCTGCTATAGAATACTGTGCCTTCATACGTTCTCTCGCCTTTTCGTTCCCTTTAGCAAAGTCGCTTAAGGTGATGCCAGCTTCCTTCAATGCACGGTCGCTCGCATCTACTGCTTCTTTAATGTTAATAGTTACACGCTTGCTTGGCTGGATGAAGCTTAATGCATCCTGGCGATCAGATTCATCAAATTGGACACCGTATGGCAGGCTTACAGCGATAAATGTATAAGTACCTGCGCCCATCTCTTCATTCAACTCATCTACTGCCATCTGGGCAAGCTTACCAACTAGTGTAGAATCCTGTCCTCCAGAAATACCTAATACCATGCTTTTTAAAAATGGATGCTTCTTTAAATAGTCTTTCATAAAATCGATACTTATACGAACTTCCTCTTTCGGATCAATCTCAGGCTTCACCTTCAAGGCTTCGATAATTTCTCTCTGTTTTTCAGACATTTTAATTCCCTCCATTATGTGCTATAAAATTATGTTCCATTTCCTTCACTTCTCGAATGTTACGCATTTTATTGTCCCAACACTTTTGGCTTAAATCGACTGGGTATTCCTCTGGGTTCAGAGATCGTTTATACTCCTCCCAAAGTAAATCTAGATTTTCATGAGCATATTGACGAACCTCGGTGAGCTCTGGATTTTCATATATGACTGCCCCGTTCTCTATAACCTTTACGTGTAATTCCTTTGCCTCAAAGTTCGTGACAAATTTAGAAACGAACGTATGAACAGGGTGGAACATTTTTAGACGTTCCTCGTGGGTAGGATCCTCGTCATGCATCGTAATATAATCACCTTCTGCTTTACCATTTTCTTTATCAATGATACGGTAGAGTCTTTTTTGGCCAGGAGTAGTCACCTTTTCAGTTGTAGAAGAGATTTTAATAGTATCCTCCATCTCTCCGGCCTCGTTTTCTATAGAAACAATTTTGTATACTGCTCCTAGTGCAGGCTGATCATAACCTGTGATGAGTTTAGTACCGATTCCCCAACTGTCTACTTTGGCACCTTGAGCTTTTAAGTTCAAAATTGTATACTCATCTAAATCATTTGATACAACTATTTTGGCATCTGGGAATCCAGCAGCATCTAACATTTTTCTTGCTTCCTTCGATAAGAAAGAAATATCTCCTGAATCTAGACGAATACCGATAAAGTTTATTTTGTCTCCTAGCTCCTTAGCTACCTTGATAGCAGTTGGTACACCTGTTTTCAAGGTGTTATAAGTGTCTACTAGGAATACACAATCCTTGTGTCTTTTCGCATATGAAAGAAAAGCATCGTATTCACTCTTATATGCCTGCACCATTGAATGTGCATGTGTTCCAGCGACTGGAATACCAAACATTTTTCCGGCACGAACATTGCTAGTTGCTTCAATTCCTCCGATAAATGCAGCACGGGTTCCCCATATAGCGGCATCCATTTCCTGAGCTCTTCTAGAACCAAATTCCATTGCTACTTCATCCTTGACCACCTGCTTGATGCGTGACCCTTTAGTGGCGATTAACGTTTGGTAATTTACGATGTTCAATAGTGCAGTCTCCACTAATTGTGCCTCAGCAAGAGTTGACTCGACTCGAATAATAGGCTCATTAGGAAATACTAATTCCCCCTCCTTCATCGAATAAACATCGCCAGTAAAGCGAACAGTTCCTAAATATTCAATAAAATCATCACGATACCCAAGCCCATTTTGTAAATATTCTAAATCACTTTCTGAAAAATGGAAGTCTCTTAAGTATTCGAGACATCTTTCAAGACCAGCAAAAATTCCATACCCATTTCCAAAAGGAAGTTTACGGAAAAATAATTCAAAAACTGCTTTTCTCTCATGCATATTATCAGCCCAATAGGCCTCTACCATATTTATCTGATATAAATCAGTATGTAATGCTAAACTGTCATCTGGATATTTTTTTCTCATGATGATCTCCTTCTCATAACTATTGAACTTAGTATACACTATTTACCCTTTTGCATGAAAATTAACCACTAGAATAGCGAGGATAAAGCTCCTTGGTTTCTGAGAAAAAGGAATAGCTGATTTCCGCTTTAGTTAAGATACTTTCCGCGGATCCCCGTCGCTTACGCTTCGTTTTTAGGATGACTTATCTATCTTCCTCTTGTCGATTCAATCAATATGTAATAGATATTAATGCATAGGTAGCAAACTACTATTTATAAAATTACAAATAAATTTTTTTCCTTTTTGAACACTCAAAACCATTTAATCCTTTACCCCACAAGAAAACCAGCCCAAAACAGGACTGGCTAAGTGGCCTATCTTATTATTTACCTAAAGGGGATATGACCGTCAAGACATAATCGGCAACGGCGTCAATTTCCTCCTGCGTTAATGTATCTTTAAAGGATGGCATAGAAGTTCCTCCATTAGTGATTCGCTCTATTACGTTTTCTCTATTTTCCGCGAATTTACTATCCTGTAGATTCGGCCCATTATGTCCATTCGCACCTTGATCTCCGTGACAAGCTATACAGCTATTTGTGTATACTCCAAGGCCAAAATCAGAGCTAACCGTCTCGCCTTCCGTTTCTTCAGTAACGTCTACCTTTTCTTTTACAGAGCCATCGATCACTTGCCCTTCTGGTAAAGTGCCCCCAAGCTTAAAGGTATAGATTTTATCTCCATGCTTCGAGCCCGCTAAAGCATTACCTGCTGCATAAATTGAAATGTATTGTTCACCATTTATTTCATAGGTGATCGAAGGAGCATTGGCTCCTGCATCCATAATGTACTCCCATAATTGGTCGCCTGTTTTTGCGTCAAAAGCAATGAGTCTTCCATCGTTATGACCTACAAATACAAGGTTCCCTTTAGTAGTTAAAACCCCACTATATGCTTGTGCATCCCAGTTTTGCTGCCACACAATTTTATTTGTTTTCACATCTAACGCGGTGACTGTTCCTCTAACCGGCGCATTAGAAACTGGCTGCATTATACTTCCGATATACATTGAGCCTTCTTCAAAAGCTTCTTCTTCTTGTCTTGCAAATGAAAAATAATTATCATTCCCTAACACATAGAACAATTCAGTATCAGGATTATATGCTGAAGGTGGCCAGTTTGCTCCGCCTGCTGGACCTGGCTTAAGCGTAATTGGCTCCTCCCAGAAAGGAGTAAAAATATCTCCTATTTGACCTTCAAATTCATCTCCTAGATCCTTATCCACGTCCTCCTGGAAAACTCCTTGAGGCACAAAAGCATCACCTACTGGGAAAGGTTGTGTTGGAGAGGTTTTTTGTTCTGCCAGTTGCGGAACTGGCTTCTCTTCAATTCCAATAAGAGGTGTCCCATCTGTACGATCTAAAAAATACACCCAGCCAGTTTTTCCTGCCTGCCCTAGTCCCTTTCTCATAACCCCGTCCTTCTCTACGTCAAACAAAACAACAGGGTTTGCTGGATCCATATCCCATATATCATGATGTACCTCCTGGAAGTGCCAAACGTAATCTCCATTTTCAGCATTTATCGCAACAACTGAGTTAGCGTATAAATTGTCTCCCTCTCGATTACTACCGTCTAAGTCCGGAGCCGTATTGCCAGTAGCAAAGTAAATATATCCAAGCTCTGGATCAACAGCTGGAGTGTTCCATACAGGGCCTCCACCAGTCAACCATGAGTCATTGTCCGGCCATGTATCGCCATTTATATCTCCTGGTCCCGGTATCGTATAGAATCGCCATACCTCGTATCCTAAATCAGCATCATATGCCATTACACGACCACGAATTCCGTATTCTCCACCTGCTACACCGGTATAGACCTTACCATTATAGTAAAGAGGTGCACTAGTAACGGTATAGCCTTCCTCCCATTCTGCCACTTTTGTTTCCCACTGCAATTCCCCGGTTTTTTGATCAAGTGCGATTAGACGAGCATCTAGTAAACCAGCATATACTTTACCATCTCCTACGGCTAAACCTCTTGTTGTCCAACCACAGCAAACGGTATCCATCTCTTGACTAATATCAGGTTCGTAGGCCCAAATTTGTTCTCCCGTTTTTGCATCTAAAGCAAAAATGTCATTTGCTCCAGTCGCCACGTACATAATTCCATCAACGACTAATGGAGTTGCCTCCCCCGAATACTTTGGCTCTGCCCCAGACCCTAAGCTCGTTACCCATGTCGGCTTCAAATCTCCAATATTTTCAGATGTAATCTGATCGAGAATAGAATACCTCCTATTATAGTAATCTCCCCCATGAGTCACCCATTCCTTAGAAGAATATTCTACTTTTGTATTGGGATTAGATGGACTTGGTGTCACCTTTCCTTCTATCTTCGGCTCTTCTGTTTTGGTCTCCTGTACGACTTCCACTTTTTGTGGCACGACAGGCTGCACTGCTTCCTTGTCCTTGTCTGCAATAAGATAAAGCCCAAATATCACGACCATGGCAATACAGCTACCTACAAATATTTGAGATATGACTGATGATTCTCTTCTTCTACGCATTTCCTTTCCCCCCTTTATTATTCCGAACTCCTAAAGAAAATAGATTCAATACTCTACAAAATATGCGCAGAAATTATTTTTAATTCTCTGAAAAGGAAATACAGTCACATATTTAACAAATAAATGTGAGGTAACGTTAATAGAATTTCCTCTTCTATCGGGCCATGACTATTCAAATCTCTCTAAAGTTAAGAAAGTGCCAGCCTAGTAAACTATCTCCTCTCAACCCTATTTTCCTATGTATATTTTCACCTAGCTAAAGGCGGACAAAGGTATGTAATTGCATGAAAGCATATGCTTTCTTTTCGTAAAAAGAGCTTGCATGAAACCCAAGATTGACTACTCTTTTATTTTACGTTGATAATCACTCGCAGCCATTTCTTCCTCTTAAAGCTTTTGTTTACATATATAGAGTTTCACTTAATGTAGATGGAAATCCTAATTGTTCGGAGCGACCTCCTAGTGGACAAGCGCGCGGGGGCTCGATCCATGCCCCCTGAAAAGCGTCCAACGTAGCAGAAATCAACGGCAGAGAAGTAGATAAAAAAGCCCCGAAAATTTTACGAATCGTAAAATTTCCGAGGCTTTTGATTTTGTTAGGTGTGTTTTGTTCCAGCATTACTTAAATGATTATTTAGTTAAATCTTGGCAGCCCTTATAAATGAGGTTGAAGAGCTCTTCAATATCCTCTTCTTCTACACATGAGAAGGCTACACGGATATCCGTTTTATTGCTAGCAATAACACCGACTCCATACTGATCTAATAGGTGTAATCGAAGCGTTTCTGCATCTAGATTGTGAAGTTTTAGGCACATAAAGTAGCCAGAGTTAAATGGATAGTATGTCCAGTAAGCATCAAATTTTTCATTTGCGAGTACTTCTTTTGTTTTAATGGCTCTACCTTGCATAATGTTAAATTTTTCTTGCTTTTCCTTTGGGAATTCATCTGACTGAAGAGACTCAAGGATCATCGTTTGTGAAATGTGAGAACCACTAGAGATTGTACCTCGGATAATTCCCTTAGTTTTTTGCTCCAATGCATCTAAAACATCTGGCCCTGCTGCGTAGGTGATAAACCCAACGCGAAGACCCCAGACATAATTTTCTTTTGTTGCCCCATCTATTTTGATAGGTAAGATATTAGAATGAGCACCTGCAAGCAGAGCAAAAAGAGATTCCTTAATAGAATCCTCATAGAATAAACCAAAGTAAGCATCATCTAATAGTACTATTAAATTCAAGCCTCCATCTGCCGCTTCCTTCAAGGCTTCCACTATTGCTTCTCCTTCTTGAATAGATGGAGTAAAGCCAGTAGGATTGTTCGGGAAGTTTAACACGACAATTGCTTTTCCTGTTTGCTTCAATAGTGTTGTACGGAAACCTTCTACATCAAAGCCCCCATCTCCGTTAAATAGAGGGAATGTTTCTACTCTGCCACCTCGTCTAACTTGAAAGACTGTATTGTAGTTACCCCAATAATGATCAGGAGTAATTAACACATCTCCCGGATTCACAAATAGATCAGCAACAATACTTAACCCATGGGTTAATGCATTTGTAACAATTGGCAATCCAAAGTTTTTTCCTTGAAGAGAGGGGTTATCGATAAGTAATTTTTCCTTCCAAGCAGAACGAAGTGCTTCCTTTCCTTGCGGCGGAGCGTATGGATAAATGTCACTTGGATTATAATCTACTTTATTTTGGATGTGGCGAAAATGCATCGGCTCTCCATTTTCAATAGCTATTCCAATTGTAGCGTTAAAGCGGTGCGCTTTTTTCCCAGCCTCCGCACTTTGACTCAATATTCCTTTGGGATAGTATAAATCCTTGCCTAAATCGGATAACATATTAAAAATTGCTGGATTTTCTTTTTGCATCTTTTCATTTAATTGGACAGCTAAAGTATTCATCTATTGGTACCTCCAGAATTTCTATTTTAAAAACATTGTACTCTATTTTATTCAGGGATTGTATCCTTTCTCATAATATATTGAGTATTCCACGAGGTTGTCACGACTATTTATCTTCAATTTCTAGCAAAATAGGGCAATGATCGCTGCCTAAAATATGCGAATCAATCGAAGCGCTCTTTAGTCTAGGAACTAACTTTTGAGAAGCAATAAAATAATCGATGCGCCAACCAATATTACGCTCCCTTACCTTACTCATATAGGACCACCACGTATAGGCACCCTCTTTGTCAGGATGGAAGTACCGGAATGTATCTACAAACCCTTCCTCCAAAAGGGAGGTCATTTTCCCTCTTTCCTCTATAGTAAATCCTGAATTTCCTCTATTAGATTTAGCATTTTTTAAATCTAGTTCGGCGTGAGCAACATTCAAGTCTCCACACATGAGGACGGGCTTTACTGTATCCAGCTGCTTTAAGTATGTTCGCATTTCGTCTTCCCATTCTAATCTATAAGGGAGTCTTGTTAAATCACGTTTGGCATTTGGGGTATAAACATTTACCAAGTAAAAATCCTCGAACTCCATCGTAATGATACGTCCCTCATCCTCCGTTTCAAATTCACCTACACCATATTTAACGGAAAGAGGCTTTATCTTAGTGAAGATAGCGGTTCCCGAGTACCCTTTTTTCAATGCATAATTCCAGTATTGCTCATAGCCTTCTAGCTCTAAGAGGATCTGACCTTCTTGAAGCTTCGTCTCTTGCAGACACACGACATCAGCATTTACTTCCTGGAAGTAATCTAAAAATCCTTTGTTTACACAGGCTCTTAACCCATTTACGTTCCACGATACTAACTTCATTTTAGTACCTCCCAATAAGAAAAGCGCATGGCGCCCTTGCAGTGTTAATTTTTCTATATATGTACTTACTCAAAAGCATACAGAGCAAAATATGCTTGATTTCACCGGAGTCTACGCCTAGTGCACCTATTGAAAAATATAGCACGAAAGCAAGACAACTTCTTTGTATTGAATAAAAACCCAATTTAAAAAGATCAGGTTAACTTTTCTATCATTGTATAACTCTCTTATTATAAAAGGAACCTAAAAGGTCTGTAAATTAACAAAGAGGCAAATGTATATAAGTCCTAATTGTGTGCCAATATACTTTGAGCAAATTTATTGATTTACAAAAATTTAGGGTATATATTTATCTTGCATTCGAGATATACGAATCGAAGATAAAAGAAACGGAGAGATTAATCATGAGTAAAAGCTTTGAAGATAAAGTAATAATTATTACTGGAGCTGGTTCAGGTCTAGGCCAGGTAACGGCAGTAACTGTAGCGAAAGATGGCGCTAAGCTGGTATTAGTCGATTTAAATAGCAATGGTTTAGAGGAAACAAAAAAGCTAATTCTTGAAGTGGCGCCAGAGGCAGAATTGCTTCTAGTTACGGCAAATGTTGCAGATGAGGCAGCTGTGAAAAACTATGTGGATGAAACAGTAAACAAATTTGGGCGTATAGATGGGTTCTTCAACAACGCTGGGATTGAAGGTAAACAAAACCTTACAGAGGATTTCGGTATTGATGAATTCCACAAGGTAGTAAACGTTAATCTAAACGGAGTATTTTATGGCTTAAAATATGTGCTAGCTGAGATGAAAAAAAATGGAGCTGGTTCTGTAGTAAATACTGCTTCTGTGGGTGGTATTCGTGGAGTCGGCAATCAATCCGGTTACTCTGCTAGTAAACATGGTGTAGTCGGTCTTACTAGAAACTCAGGAATTGAATATGGTCAGTTCGGTATTAATATTAATGCGATTGCACCAGGTGCTATTATGACGCCTATGGTTGAAGCTTCTTTAAAACAAATCGGTGGTGAAGAAGGCTGGGAAGAAGCAGGTAAGGAATTTGTTTCAGCCAATCCTATGAAACGTTTCGGTAAACCTCAAGAGGTAGCAAACGTTGTGGCATTCCTGTTGTCGGATGAGTCTAAGTTTGTAAATGCTTCTGTAATTACAATTGATGGCGGACAATCATATAAATATTAATGGTTAGGCCGATTAGAATTTAACAATCAGCCTGCTCTGGTCTAGCTTCAACGCCTATATTTGCCTATCGATGTGCAGACATAGACGTTGAGGCTTTTCTTATTTAAACAGTAAAACTCTTAGTATTATTTCTTTGCCGCATTCATCAATAGATAAATAATACCCGCTAAAATGGCTATACCAAAGATAACTACTAAAAGACTAATCAACAACGCAACAAAACTCATTATTCTACACCCCTAACTATTTTTATAATTTGTTTCCTTGCCAATCTTCTTTCCTCTAATATTGTTTAGACAAGTAGTTTCTCTAATTCTCTTATACTCTCCACAATAAAAGTGGCATTCTCATTCTCTAACTCTTCTGCCGAACCATATCCATATGTTACTCCAATAGAATCGATGCCAGTTAAATTAGCACCGATAATATCATGCTTTCTATCTCCAATCATGACAAAGCTGTCAGTTGTATAATCTTCGAACTGGTCTAAAATATATTGAATGATCTCTGCCTTAGCTGACCTAGTTCCGTCTAATTCACTACCTACCACCAAATCAAAATATTCATCGATTTGAAAGTACTTTAAAATCTCAATTGCAAAAACGGTAGGCTTAGAGGTGGCAATTACAAGCTTTTTTCTTTCTGTCTTCAATCTTTCCAGTAACAATTCAATTCCCTCATAAAGTTCATTTTCGTACATACCAGTTTTTTTAAATCTCTCTCGATAAAACTCTATGGCTTGTTGGCATTGCTTTTCATCAAATCCGTAATACTCAGCAAAAGAAACCTGTAGGGGTGGGCCTATGAAGCATTCTAGCTTTTGAAGATCCAGCTCCACAATTCCCATCTTTTCTAGTCCATATTGGACAGATGCTGTTATACCTTTTTTAGGATCAGAAATTGTTCCGTCTAAATCGAATAAGATAATCTCAAGTTTTTTCATACTCCCACTCTTCTCTATTAAATTTTCTGTTACTACTATTATATCTTAGTTAATTTCCTAAATAGCACTTTACCAGTAAAACACGAACTTTTGTCAATGAGTGATTGGAGCGACAGGCGGCAACACCAGTGGGATGTTTGAGAAAGATAAGACATCACAAACGTGGGCGTAGAGGGCAGTAATGGATTATCGCTCACCCCCACGGAAGGCGTCCGCCTAATGCGGAAATCAATTATATTTTACTCTTTATTCTCTTCTCGATTGTTCGTGTTTCTTAATAATAATAATAATAATAATAGGAATTATGAAATTAACTCATCTAAATATTGCTTTCCTTTTTTAAAATAAAATTTATAATGGAAAGAACTAACAAAAAAGAGGGTGGATTATAGTGGAAGTTCAATCAATCTATGGGGATCTACCTCGATTAGAAACGCAGAGGCTAGTTCTAAGAAAAATAACGCTAGAGGATGCAAAGGATATGTATACATATGCCTCCAATCCCGAAGTCTCCAAATATGTGACTTGGGATACGCACCATACGATTGAAGATACAAAGGAATTCATACGTTTTGTTCTGAGGCAGTATGAAAACAAAGGTATCTCCCCATGGGGCATTGAATATAAGGAAAACGGTAAGCTAATCGGAACAATCGACTATGTAGGGTGGCAGGCAAAACATAATAGCGCCGAAATTGGCTATGTCCTTTCTCAGGAATACTGGGGACAAGGGATAACAACAGAGGCTGCAAGGGAGTTAATCCATTTTGGATTTACCCATATGGATTTAATAAGAATACAGGCTAGATGCTTTATAAAAAACATTGGCTCCTCCCGCGTTATGGAAAAAGCCGGCATGTCCTATGAGGGAGTTATGTGAAAAGGGATGAAGGTAAGAGGTAACCATGAGGATTTGAAGATTTACTCTATTTTAAAGGAAGATTTCCCTCTCTAAAAACCAAATGAGCTTGGGACAAAACCCACCTTAAAAATTTAAGCATCGGTGTTCTCCGCTACAGCGGACGCTTTCCTGGGGGCACGGGTCGAGCCTGTAGTCTCTCACACGCGCTTGTCCCCTAAGAGTCGCGGCCTTCGCTCCGAACAATTTCTTCGACACCAAGTGAAAACTGTATATATTTTAAGTAAAAAGAGGACATCTGTAGTGAAATTAATAATTACCAAAACGAATTTCACTCAGAAAGAAGTATCCTTCTCGTTGGGTATTATTACCAGATTCAACTCACAGCATTTTTACGTTGCTTGAATTTACTCATGTCCCAGCCTTTTCTTCATTAGTTAAATGCCTTCAAGCTCTCAAGTGTAGCTCCTAGAAATTTAGCCAGCTCTAGCATTCCATATTTGCCTGCTTTTTCTTCTGCATCCGCATTATAATTTGTATTTGTATTGACGTCATACGTGTAAACTTCTCCGTTACTATCTCGAATAAATTCGATGCCTGCAACGTCAATATTGTTTGCTTGTAGAAAGGCTTCATAACGAGCAATCCAACCTTCATCTAGATCTTCTTTAATCTCAAATTTTGGTTTAACTTCTGGCTCTTCCCCAACTGGACAGAACGCATCACCAATTTGACAGGAGTCTGCCGGGCAGAGCTCGAAGCCCTCCGAGGTATCTACTCTAACTGCATATAAGTATTTTCCCCCTACAAACTCTGCTCTAGTAATATATGATTCTGGCGATTGGATATACTCCTGAACTAGTGTGATGCCATCCACTGGATCTTCAAAAAGTGACCCATATACATATTCCTTTAATGCATCGATTGTTTGGAACAATTGCACCCCTAATCCTTTACCAGCTCTATTATGTTTAGTGATAAAAGGGACTTTCCCTAATTTTTCTGCTGCTGAAACGATATGCTCCTTGCCAACAGCAGCAATTGTCTTCGGAGTTCGAATACCACTTGCCTCTAGCGCAGTGTACTGATTGATTTTGCTCAACTCTAGATTTAATGCTTTAGTTCCATTGAATACTGTTCTTCCATGGTGCTCCAACCACGTAAGTACGCCACCTGCCAATTCTGGTGCATACCTATGTCCTCTAGTGTGAGAAGATGCACTCATACGATTATAGAAAACGCCATTTGGTGGCTCTATTGTCAAGTCCACAATTCCTTTGTCCAAGTGCCAGGTCTCATAAGGCAACTCCAGCTCTTCTAATCGTTTGGTTAAATGAATTGTCCACTCATCATTTTCATGGATAATATAAATTTTTGACATATTAGCAGCTCCTTATCGTTTATTTATTACTTTCCTTATTTGTCGGGCCTTAAAACTTTACCTAGTAAACCACTTGCTTTTATATTACTTTACTACACTAAAACAAATTTAACAATATTCGGACTATTAAAATCATTGATCAATGAAAACCTAAGTATAAATCACAAGTCCCGTTCACTATTTTAAATTGATAGTCGGACTTAGCTCAGCCTATGGTAGTCTAGCTACTGAACCTTAAAATTGACGTTTTCCTACTATAATAAATAGGAAAAGGCTGTAGACATTTTCAAATTTCTTTGAATCTCTACAGCCTGTGCACTATTTTAGTGTGTCTTTCTCTAATTAATACGGATCTGATTCATGGCTATTTTCTACTGCTTGCTGTGGGGCTTTTTCACCGTCTACATCTCCAAGTGGATGCTGACTAGAGCCACCTTTTGGTGCATTTTTTAAACCTTCTCTTAGAAGTCTTCCATATTCTTCATCCGCTTCTTCTGCCAAGAAAATCATCTTGTCTTGGATTCTTTGATCACATTTAGATAAATCATTTATTAGATTAGACAACAATTCTGTCTTCTCCCATTGTTCAAAATTACGGTAAGTTTCTCCTGCTTGTTTCGTATTATTTTGACGATCTATCGACTCTCTAACTAAGTTCCCCTTAATCATCGGAGTATATTCTTTGCCAGTTTGTTCAGCCTCATGCAAGCCATCTAAAATTGAAGGCTCATAATTTATGTGAGGATTTTGGAAGGGCCCTCTATCTAAACGGTATGCCATTTGTCCGCCAGTTTGATTGGTTGCAACACGTTTCTTTGGAGAATTGATTGGCAACTGTAAGTAGTTAGCTCCAACACGATGTCGCTGTGTATCTGAATACGAAAATGTTCGTCCCTGAAGCATTTTATCATCTGAGAAATCCAAGCCATCTACTAGTACACCTGTACCAAACGCCACCTGCTCCACCTCAGTGAAATAGTCCTGTGGATTTCGATTTAAAACCATTTTACCAACCGGCATCCATGGGAATTGATCGTTAGGCCATAGCTTGGTGTCGTCTAGTGGATCAAAATCTAGTTCTGGATGATCACCATCACTCATGATTTGAACGTTTAACTCCCACTCAGGGAAATCTCCCTTTTCAATAGCATCGTATAGATCTTGCGTAGCATGGTTAAAGTTTTTTGCTTGAATTTCTTCAGCTTCTGCTTGAGTTAAATTGCGTATTCCTTGTTTTGGCTCCCAATGATACTTTATCAGGACTGCCTCTCCCTCTTTATTAACCCATTTGTATGTGTTTACCCCAGAACCCTGCATCATACGGTAGTTTGCGGGAATACCCCAAGGCGAATAAATGAATGTGACCATGTGGAATGACTCAGGTGAGCTTGCACAAAAATCAAAAAATCTTTCTGCATCCTGAATATTAGTAACAGGGTCTGGTTTAAAAGCATGAATCATGTCTGGAAATTTCATCGCATCACGGATAAAGAAGATTTTCAAATTGTTACCAACCAGGTCCCAGTTTCCGTCTTCTGTATAAAACTTTACTGCAAAACCTCGTGGATCTCTCAATGTTTCAGGGGAATGTCCTCCATGAATAACCGATGAAAAACGTACAAAAAGCGGAGTTTTTTTACCTTTTTCTTGAAATAGCTTCGCCCGAGTATATTTTGCAATGTCTTCATCCCCGACTGCACCATACGCTTCAAAATACCCGTGTGCTCCAGCTCCGCGAGCGTGAACGACACGTTCAGGAATTCGCTCTCTGTCAAAATGGCTAATTTTCTCGATAAAATCATAGTTCTCTAATGTTGCTGGGCCACGGTTTCCAACCGTTCTTATATTTTGGTTGTTTGTAATTGGATGCCCCTGTCTATTCGTCAGTGTATCCTCTGTCTCTCGGTTAGTTTCATTTTTAGAATGATCCTTTGCCATCTTTCATCCTCCTAAGCTTGAACTTTACTTCGTCTTCATTCTGTCCAAAAGTAAAAGTAAATATTCTAGCAAAGGAGAAAGGAAGTAGCTAATATGCAAGTTCCTTCCACTTAGATGCATCACCTAAATTGTTATTTAATAAATAATACTGAAATTGTCCTTCATAAATCAGTTGAAGCGCTGGGTGCTCTGCAATATGATGTGGTTGAACTAAATAAGTAGGGGTGTCTATGCTTAAAGTAGAAGATTCATTCATAATCGTAGCTACAAATTGAGAACAAAAATATGCATTCTCCCGATGAATTTTCAATCGAAGGGCAATTCCAAACAAACCAAGCAAATTATATTTATACCTATCTTGTTCCTCCCGAAATGCAAGTACTCTGTTTTGCATTTGCTCAAATTCACTTAAAGATATTTTGCATTGAAAAATAGAACAGTTGGCGTTTTTAAACACCCCGCCCCTCGCGTTTTCTTGAACAAAGCCACCATTAATTGGGTTATATCTCTGTTTTCTACCAAAGCTATACATCTCATTCAATTGCTCATCAAAGGCAATCGACGCGTGATTTCTGTTTCTTCCCGTATACATTCCAATCATTTTAGAAAACCATGTACTTGTGTCACTTAATATAATATAGACCGTCTTCTCCACTTTTCCACCCCATCAACAAGATGCTCTCTTTTTGTTCCTTCATCATCTCTTATTTAAGAGAACTTACTGAACAGTCTGCAGGAGGAAATCAACTAAGACCTAAGATGTATTTTTTGAATTTATTGGCAATACAATCGAAATTATAATTAATTATATTTAAAAATTAGACAAATAGAAAGAATCTGTTGTGTAGGTAGGCAAATATCAATTTATTAATGATTGTAGATTATATTTATTATTGATAAAATTCTTTCGTTACATAGTTCTTGTGAAATAGTATATTAAAGAAAATTTTGTCTTATATAGGAGGATAATAATGTCTAATTATAATAGAGAAGAACTAGTTTTATTAAATAACGTACTACTTGCTCTATTTTTAGTAGCAGATTTTGCACTTTTTCTTCATTTCTCTAATAGTTCTTTCCCATGGTTTGCATTACTAGGCGCAGGTATTGGTTTAGCTATTATTGTTCTTTGCTGGGCAGAAAAAGTACAAATCTATTTCATTGCCAGTTTGCTAGTTTTTACAGGCTTATTTTTATTAATCTACAATTGGCATTCAATATTCCATTAATCAAATTATAATAGGGGGTTTACAAATATGTCAGAACAAGAAAACAAAGAAACTTTTTTAGATAAACGTTCTTCGAGACGGAAGTTTATCAAAAACTCAGGGCTTACAGTCGGAGGCTTAGTACTAGGTGGAGCTATTGGTAGCTTAGTTGGCGGAAAAGAAAGTACTACTAAATCTGGAGTCGAAACAGCTCATAAGTCAGTTGATTATAGCGAGACACGCCAGTTTTTTGTTCGTCAAAAGGATTTCGACGCACTTGCAGCTGCTACTGAGCTTATCTATCCAGAAGATGAGCATGGCCCAGGAGCAATTGCTTTAGGAGCACCGTATTTTATCGATAAACAATTAGCTAGCCCATGGGGAAGTAATGCCGATGACTATAGAAAAGGTCCATTTAAGGCTGGAGAAATTCCTTTAGATAACAGTGAAATCTTTTTACAAGGAGTTCGCAAGCTAAACGAGGTTTCAGAGAAGCAGCATGAAGGAGCACTATTCAAAGATCTATCGGAAGAACAACAAATTGCTATCTTAACTGCATTCCAAATGGGTGAAGTAGAAATGCAATTTATCAACTCTGCAGTATTCTTTAATTCATTAAGATCTGCAACACTTCAAGGATGTTTCGCTGATCCACTATATGGAGGAAATAAGGATATGGCAGGCTGGAAGATGAAAGAATTCCCAGGAGCTCAAATGTCGTACACTGCCTATTTAGATAAAGAAGAATTCGTATCAATACCACCTGTAAGTCTAGGTGGACATAAACACTAAGCTATTAAAAAAATGGAGGTTACTAAGGTTATGGTTACAAAATTACCAAAGGTGGACGTTGTAACAACTGGTATGGGTTGGACAGGCGGAATAGTTGCTGCTGAGCTAACAAAAGCAGGCTATAAAGTGGTCGGTCTTGAACGTGGAGTTGAAAGATCTATTGAGGATTATCTGCACGGACATGATGAATTAAAGTACAACGTTCGTAAAGAGTTAATGCAAAAATTAAACAAGGATACTATTACTTTTCGAAACACTTTAAATGACGAAGCTCGTCCAGTTCGCGATGAGTCAGCATTAGTTGTTGGTACTGGAACTGGCGGCGGTGGTGCCCACTGGGGTGGACAAACTTATCGCTACTTCCCTTACGATTTTGAAATTCGCAGTAAAACCATTGAAAAATATGGAGAAGGTAAAATCGGAAAAGATGTAACTATTCAAGACTGGGGCATTACCTATGATGAAATAGAACCTTACTATTCCAAGTTTGAACAAATGGCTGGTATTTCTGGGGAGGTAGATCCTTTAGCTGGTCCCCGTTCAATTGACTATCCAACACCACCATTAAAGAAACTAAAACAAATGAAGATGTTTCATGAAGCTGCTGAAAAACTTGGTCATCACCCATTTGTCGTTCCTACAGCAAACGTATCCGAATCATATACAAATCCAGATGGGGAAACACTAAACGCTTGTCAGTACTGCTCTTTCTGTGGTAACTATGGCTGTGAATACGGAGCTAAGGCAGATCCGATCGTTACAGTTATACCTACTGCTAAGAAAACAGGTAACTTTGAATTGCGTACCCACTCTTTAGTAACTCGTGTACTTTATGAGAATGGCAAAGCAACTGGAGTATTGTATAAGGACATCAGAACTGGTGAAGTATTTGAACAGCCTGCTGACGTAGTAGCATTAACAAGCTATACATTTAATAACGTCCGCCTACTTCTTTTGTCTGGTATCGGGCAGCCTTATAATCCGAAAACAGGCACCGGGGTTATCGGGAAGAACTACACAGATCACCATACTATTACTGGAGCAATCGGTTACTTTGAAGAAGAGAAATTCAATAGCTTCATCGGTACTGGCTCTTTAGGTTCTGCATTTAACGATTTCAATGCAGATAATTTCGACCATAATGGAGTTGAGTTTATCCATGGTGGACAAATTGAAATGCACTTATTCGGTAATGAACCAATTGCTAACAATCCTGCTCCTTTTGGAACACCAACTTGGGGTAAAGAATTCAAGAAAAACTCTTTACATTACTTCCATAGAAATGTAACCGTTGTTTCTCAAAGAGCCATTTTACCGAATAAAAATCACTACCTTGATCTAGATCCAGTTTATAAAGACGATAATGGTGATCCATTAATTCGTGTTACATTCGACTATACTGCGGAGGACCATAAGCGTAACGAATTCCTAGTAGAGAAATGTGCGGATGTAGTAAAAGAAATGGGTGCTGACATTATAGATGTAATCCCTATGGCCGAACATTTTGGCGGAAGATTCACATTCCAGCATGACGCTGGTGGAGCAATCATGGGAGACAATCCAGAAACATCTGCAGTAAACAATTATCTTCAAATGTGGGACGCTGAAAACTTATTTGTGTGTGGAGCTTCTGCTTTCCCTCACTTTGGACCGACTAATCCCACCCCAACAGCTGCTGCCCTTACTTATAGAGCAACAGAAGGTATGGTACAATACCTTAAAAACGGTGGCGGACAATTAGTATCAGCGACAAAATCAAAAGAATTAGTGTAATCTCTTATATAGGTATAGATTAGTCAACGAATCGAAGCTAGAAGAGACCATTTTTCTGTAATGATGTGTTATAGTTAACATGCGTCAACATTTATATTACAGACAAGGAGGAAACAATATGCCAAATATAGGTATCCCGGGTCTAATACTCGTTTTAATTATAGCTTTAGTTATCTTCGGTCCTTCCAAACTGCCTCAACTAGGAAAAGCAGTTGGTCAAACTTTAAAAGAATTTAAAACTTCTACAAGAGACATCATCAATGATGAAGAAAAAGATGATAAAAAGCTTGAGGATTCTGAGAAAGAAAAGAAAATATAATATATAGTTTCCAAAGAGGTGGGTAGTGACATTAGTTACTAGCCCACTTTTTTGCTCATAAAAGATACTTTAGTGAGCAATAGATATAGAAGTCCTATATTTATATAGCAAAAAAGACAGCTATTTTCTAATAGCTGTCTTTTCTAGCTTAAAGGCACTCTCCGATGTTTTAAATATTTCTAAAAGTGTATCTGCTATTTCTTCAGGTGTTTCTATACACCCTCCCTCTAGCCACTCTAATATTACTCCATACGACCCATACATTTTATAAGTATTAAAATGCTTAATCCCGATGACTTCATTAGACTGGTCTAAATAAGTAATACCATAAAATATTTTCTTAAATTTATTTAAAAAACTCTCTTGAAAGCCTGGTATAGTGTCTGATATATATAAAAGACTGTACACCCTTCTATGATCATATAAATGTCTGAAAAAAGCATTCGAGGTAGGAATAATTTTACCATAATCAACTACCGAACTTCCTAAAAATGGACTGTGAAAGGCATATTCTAGATCCTTTAAAGTTTCTTTGACAAGCTCCTCGGCAAGATCTTCTTTATCCTTATAATATATATAAAAAGTACTTCTATTGTAGTCTGCTCTGTCTACAACATCTGTTATCGTAACATTTTTATATCCTTTTTCTTTCACTAAATCTATAAAATGAGACTTGAATATCTTCTTTGTTCTTCTCACTCTTCTATCTACATTAATATTATCAGTAGTCACACATATTCTCCTTTATCGAACTTTCCCCTATAATGGCTATTTTATATAGTTCCAATTCACGATGAATATTATACCTCATATTTCGTTCCTTAGGTAGGAGTTTTTTCTAAGTATTATACAAATAACATAGTCCTTATATACTATTATTCCCTTGGAAACTTACATTATTACTTTTCGTCTCCTTCTATAATGCATGTTTACTTTCATGCAAAATACATAACAACTTTAAAAAATTCTACATAGAGGAGGTAAGCGAGAACGTGAAAAACTTTATACATTTTGGCTATTTACAAGCAATTTCATGCATATTTCCTGTCATTATTTTTGGAGCTTTAGCTCTTTCTAAGATAGTCTCTATACCCTACCTGCCGCGCTATGATTTCATACTTATTATTTGTATAGCTGGCCAAATATTTATGTTAATTTCAAAGTTAGAGACATGGGATGAGTTTAAAGTCATTTGTCTATTTCATGTAATAGGTTTAGCATTGGAACTCTTTAAAACCTATATGGGATCTTGGTCATATCCAGAGAATGCATACAGCAAAATTGGGGGAGTACCGCTTTATAGCGGTTTTATGTATGCAAGTGTCGCAAGTTATATTTGTCAAGCTTGGCGAAGGTTTGACTTACATATCTATCATTGGCCACCTTCTATTTCAGCTACAATTATTGGCGCTCTTATTTATTTTAATTTTTTTACACATCATTACTTTTTCGATATACGCTGGTTTTTAAAGGCTCTTTTACTTATTGTTTTCTTCCGGACTGTCGTCAGCTTTCGAGTAAAGGAAAAGGTTTATAAAATGCCAATCGTCTTATCCTTTTTGTTAATTGGTTTTTTCATATGGATCGCTGAGAATATCACTACCTTTTTAGGTGCTTGGCAATACCCTAACCAAGAACAAGTGTGGTCCATCGTTCATATTGGGAAGATTAGCTCTTGGTTTCTACTCGTGATTATAAGCATTATTATTGTCGTTCAACTGAAAAAGGCAAAGAACGGCTCAGCACTTGTACGCTAACTACTATTCATACTGGAGTTCTAGAGTTTTCTAAAGTATGTACGAATAATAACTTAAAAAGGACATTTGTAGAAGGATTCCTCCTTCTAACAAACGTCCTTTTTTAAAGTGTTCAACTTAATTTTTCAATAATTTGTTTTGCTGTTTCTTTCCCATTCTTAATGCAAGGTCCAATACCAACTCCATAATATGAGCAACCAGCAAGTATGACTTGAGGAAATAATGTAGACATTTTTTTCTCAATAGATTTGATAGCCTCCGCATGCGCCATATGATAGTTTGGCATTAAATCATTCCATTTCGTTACTTCAACTACTTGAGGTTTCCCATCAAGCTTCAAGCTATGTTGAATATCTTGCATTGCCACTTCTACAAGCTCTTCCTCGCTCATATGCTTCATCTTTGAAAACTCTGGATTAGTGCTCTTATAAAACATACGGACTAATAGCTTGTTATTCTTTGAGGTGTGCTCCCATTTCCGACTAGTCCATGTGCAAGCGTTACATTTCACATTTGAGTTCTCCGAAACAATATAACCAGTCCCCTCTGCCGGCAGTTGCTCATCTGATATATCAAAACCAAGATATATGCTGATTAACGAAGAATTTTTAAACTTGCTGAAGTCCTCATTCAGATGTTCATTATTTAGCACTTCTTGTGCAACTTGATGAGGTGTGGTCAGCACTACATAATCTGCCTCTATTATTTGTCCGTCTGACAGATATACGCTGTACTCACTTTCCCCCTTTTTCTCAATTTTTTTTGTATGAACACCTTTTATAATTTTAGAATCCTTTAATTCATCTTCTATTTGATTAATAAGTGTAGATAAACCGTTTTTAAATGAAATAAATTTTTTGTTAGCAGATTTTTGGAATTGCTCCTTATTGGCCCCAAGCCCTTTAATGATGCTGCCATACTTATTTTTATAATCAATTAAATAGGGTAAAGTTGTTTCTAATGTTAGCTTGTCCAAGTCACCTGAATATACGCCTGATAATACTGGAGCTACTTGTTTTTCTACTAGTTCTTCTCCAAGGAAGTATTTTAAAAACGAACCAATTGAGTCTTCTTTTGTAAAACTTTCGTTAGTTAGCTCTAAGTCCTTCAGTGCCTCCTGCTTTCCTTCTCCAGAAACAAGCGAACTACTTTCTAGCGATTCCACACTTGTAGGGATTCCAAAAACTGAGTCTGCTGGTATTGCATGCAACTCATTATTAGTATAAATATAGGAAATTCCTGTTGCGTTATATACTAGCTCTTTTTGTAAACCAAGTTCCTCCACAAGGGGCAATATTGATTCGTGACGTGCTACTATGGAGTCTGCACCAACTTCCATGATAAAATCGTCCTCATAAACTGAATGAATTTTTCCTCCAAGATAAGCATTCGATTCCACTAAAGTCATTTCCATATCTAAAGCTTTTTCGTTTTTAAGCAGATGCAAATAATGCATCACAGAAAGTCCAGTAATTCCACCACCAACTACAACTATCTTTTTCAAAAAGCTCACTCCTCTGTTCTTCTTACGTACTATGTTATCTTAAGTATAAACAGAAAATACAGGATAGAGTATGATTTCTCTCACTCTTCTAGGTGATTTTCTCTGATAGTTTACAGGATTGTCAAATTTGGATAGAGAAAAAACAACTGAAGAATAAGGTCTATAATTTTTGCATTTATAGTTGAAGTTATTTCTGATCGAAGTGATTGACTATCAGGATTCCCTTGGTGGTTAATTCTTTTAAATATAGCAAAAGGAGTACTTAAGAATAAAGCTTAAGTACTCTTTTTGCAAAGAAGGATAAAATTAGAGAAAAAAACCAAAGTAATAAAGACATTTTTCTAATTCTTTCAAAAGGAGCAGATAGTATGAAAAAACATTCTTTGAGGTTAGCGTTATTGTTTATGTCTATTGCTTTGATTGTTTCACCATTAACTACAAAAGCTGAAACCGGATCCCAAGAACAGTGTTTTAGCCAAGAAGCATGTCAATTGAAGGGTGACTTAAGAAAGCTTTGGACAGAACATGTCATGTGGACTAGGCTTTATATTGTGAGCGCTTTGGAAGGTCTGGACGATCAAGAAAATGTACTAGCGAGGTTATTAAAAAATCAGGAGGACATTGGGAATGCTTTCAAGACTTATTATGGAGAAGCTGCAGGCAATAAATTGACTGCGCTGTTAAAGGACCATATCCTCATTGCCGGAAACGTAGTGGATGCGGCAAAAAGAGGTAACAAAGCGGATTTGGAAAAATACAATAAAGAGTGGTATAAAAATGCTGACGACAT
This sequence comes from Psychrobacillus sp. FSL K6-2843, assembly GCF_038626375.1. Classification (NCBI taxonomy): domain Bacteria; kingdom Bacillati; phylum Bacillota; class Bacilli; order Caryophanales; family Bacillaceae; genus Psychrobacillus; species Psychrobacillus sp. FSL K6-2843. The sequence continues at coordinate 3,448,591 of NZ_CP152021.1, forward strand.
AGCCGAATTCCTTAGCAAAGCCAACCCAAATTGGCCAAAAGCAGAATTAAAGGAAATGTTGGAAATGCATTTAGCTTTAATAACAGAGGATGTTACGGCAAGACTGGCAAAAGATTGGGATGCATCTATTGTTGCTTTAGATAAGGGGTTAAATCATATCATCCAGCTAGCTGATACATTATCAAATGGAGTCGTAAAACAATTTCCTAATAAATTTTAAGACAGGATTGTTAAGAAAAATCTTTAAATAATTTAGTTAGAGTCAACCTTCTTACTTTCTTCTTGCTGCACTCTATGATTGTAGCGACTGACTACGACTTCAGTGGGCTTATCGCTCACCCTACGGAAAGCGCCCACCTAAAGCGGAAATCAGCCATCCATTGTTCATACATTTTACTGTCGTTACGAGAAAATAAAAGGATAGATAAAAGCGGAACAGCTTTATCCATCCTTTTTTTACTACATATAAACATTATCCACTTACATTTTTCTTAAAACAGCACGAACAGGACTTCCATCTGCTCCAACAATTTTTAATGGCAAAGCGATCAGTTCATAGTCTCCAGCAGATACATCCTGCAAATATAAGTTCTCTAGAATGTGTACCCCATTCCTATATAGCGTATGATGTATCGGTAAATCTTTACTATCAGCTGAATCTACTGAGGGAATATCTAAGCCTAACAGGAATATTCCTTTGTTCTGTAGAAACTCACCAATATCTTCTTTTAACAAGGTAAAATCCTCTGGAAATTTTTCAACTTGAACCTTTTCTTTTGTTTTTAAGATTAGCCGCCTAACTCCATCTAGGTCAAAATTCATTAACTCTTCTTGACCAACCCATGGTATTCCAGTTACATCTATTACTTTGGCTGGTCCAATGTAATGATTAACATCTAACTGTTCGATCGTAGCCGCACTACTATTAAAATGAAATGGTGCATCCGCATGAGTTCCAGTATGCACACTAGCTGTTATCTGACCTATATTAACAGAGCCTGTCTGCTCCTTTGTGTGAGCCACTTCAAAATAAAAAGGAGTATCTCCCGGCCATGTTGCAATTTGGTTCGTTAACGGTTGCGTAATGTCTATCCATCTTTTAGACATCTTTCTTCCTCCTATAAGTCAGTTCTTAGTTCCCAAAGCTCCGGAAAAAATCGATGATCGAGTACCTTGCGCAAATAATTGACGCCAGATGAACCACCAGTTCCAACCTTAAAGCCTATTATTCTCTCCACTGTTTTCATATGACGAAAACGCCATTGCTGTAACCAATCCTCAATATCAACAAGCTTTTCAGCCAATTGATAAAGATCCCAATACTGATTGACATTTTGGTACACAGTCTTCCATGCATCTGCCACTGACTTGTCTCCAGAATACGTTATAGAATAATCTCTATTCAGAAGAGCAGGATTTATGAAAAAACCGCCCTTCGACAAAGCTTCAATCGAGACATCATAAATGCTCGGTGCATGAAATGCCTTCTCTAGCTGTTCATGCAGCTTCGTGTCCTTTTCATAAATTTTCAATATATGTGCTGTTTTATAGCCAAGAGCAAACTCAATCTGCCTATATTGATATGACTGAAATCCAGAGGACTTACCTAAATGATCCCTAAACTCTAAATACTCAGCAGGGGTCAAAGTAGATAGTACATCCCATGCTTGGATAAGTTGTGATTGTATTTTCGTTACTCTCGCTAGCATTTTAAAGGCGGATTGTAGATTATTAGCTTGAATAGCCTGTATAGCACTAGTTAGCTCATGTAGGATTAACTTCATCCATAACTCGTTTACTTGATGAATGATAATAAATAGCATTTCATCGTGATGAGTAGATAAGGTTTTTTGGCTAGCCAGAATAGTATCTAACTGAAGATATTCACCGTAGGTCATATCCTGCTGAAAGTTAGTATGAATCCCCTTTTCATTTGAATTATTATCCTCTTGTTTAGCAAATTGTCCGGACAATTCCTCACTCCTTCCTAGGCAATTACTTCTCGTTTATTTTCGAATTTCAAATACTCCTCTTTTTCCATAATCTCCTTTAAAAATTGAACGGTCTCCCAGACTTCCTCAAAGGTATTATAGAGAGCAACCGGAGCCAAACGAATGCCATTAGGAGAACGGAAGTCAGGAACTACGCCTTTTTCCTTTAATGCCTTACAAATTCTTGCCGCTTCCTCATGTAATAGAAATAAGTGTCCTCCTCTTCTTTCCTGCTCCAGTGGAGAGACATTCTGAAATGCATATTCACTTAGCAGTTCATCTATTAAACAACGCATATATTCTGTTAGTTTCCATGATTTATCCCTAATTCGTGCTATGCCAGCTTCCTGAAATATTTGAAGAGAACCATACAATGGGGCTGCACTCAAAATATGTGGTGTCCCTATTTGGTATGAGCCGACCTGAGTAGCAGGCGTCATTTTAATGTCTAAGTCAAACTGCTTATCCTTATCTGATCCAAACCAACCAGCAAGTCCTGGGCCAACTCTAAAGTGTTTACGATTAACATATAATCCTCCGACTGACCCTGGTCCTCCATTTAAATGTTTATATGTACACCAAAAGGCAAAATCAACTCCCCATTCATCCATGGTATGTGGAATAGCTCCTATGGAGTGACAAAGATCAAAACCAATTAAAATATCCCTTTTGTGAGCCTCTTCTGTTAACAGCTTCATATTCAATATTTGTCCACTGCGGTAAAGCACACTCGGCAAAACAATCAATGACACGTCCTCTGTCATTGATTGGATAATATCCACTTCCTCCAATAGCATGCCATCTTGGCTTCTTACTATCTTCATATGCTCGCTTGGATCATATCCATGAAGCGCCAGCTGACTACTAACCGCGTATAAATCGGAAGGAAAATTCAATTCATCCACTAATATTTTCGTTCGGTTGCCATGGGGCTTATAAAAGCTAGCTATCAATTGATGAAGGTTTGAGGTGGTAGAACCGGTAATGATGACCTCCTCTTCCATAGCACCAATTAACGGTGAACACATCCCTCCCAGCCTTTCCGCAAAATAATACCAAGGATGCTGCCCCTTCATCCAACCATCAATACCTAAATTCTTCCATGAGTCGAGTAGAGATAATACTGCTGATTCAGCCCTTTTGGAAAGCAGCCCCAATGAATTCCCATCCATATAGACAGTTCCAGAAGGAATATAAAATTCTGTACGGTATGTTTTCAGGGTGTCCTCTTTATCTAGCTTTCTGGCGTACTCTTTTGTGATGTCCATTACACACCCTCCTTTTACCGAATTTTCTATCTACTATAAAAGAATATTATTATATGTATTGATTTATGTCAAAGCAATACCATTACACACGACGACTTCTAAATATATGGGAGGAAAGGAAGGTCGTTAATGAGAAAGGAATAGTAAGTAAATGTTTCAAAAAGAATTTATCAAATAGCATAAAATGATTAATTCTTTAAAATATATAATTTAAAGTAGTACTTTCTATAAGGAAATATCGCAAAATATAAACCAATGTATGGAGTTTATTAAAAAAAGGTCTTTATTCTTTAAAATAATTTAGACAAGTAGTCCTTTGACCTCTATCAACACATTAAAAAATAATAGGATGTGATAGAGGGGGTGAAAATGAATTAACAAGTTCCTTTAATGGAAATGCTGTTAGGATGTGATAATTATCCTTGCTGCTGTTTCAAAGGTAGTCGAGGAACTACTGGCACTTCTGCGGCTACTGATGTTAAGGAAAAAAATGAGGCTGTGTTATTCTACTTTACACATGCTTGCTTATACTCCCGGAACGAACAGTTCCTAATAAGAGGTCTACTTAAGTCTTTCTTACACAACATTAAACAGATTTAAGCAGGCATAGTCTAAAGAGGATAATGCAGAGCTTAATCGGTTAAAGTAAATAAAATTAACCGACTGCAATATTCGTTAATGGAAAACCAATCCCAAAATACTATGAGACACGTAGTACAAGGCAAAATAGCGGTCTGGCAATTGTTTTCTTGAATAGAGGTGCATTAGTAACCTTAAGAAACCATATTTTTGACCTGCCCGTTACACTATCAAACGATGACGGAAATAGACAAACAAACGTAAACGCTTCACTTATATCCAAATATTTACTGAGTGCATTCAATATGCACTCTACTTTTTTAAAGTAAGAACTAGAAATAGGAGCAATTTTTTTAATTGCTCCTATTTCTAGTTTTTGTTTTTTGAAAGCCATTTATACTATCGTTTAAGCATTTCTTATATTACATACTTTTCTTTTTCTGTTAGAGGGACAAATGCCAAAATATTGTTCATTTTGAAGGTTCTCTTTGTTTTTCTTAAGTAGCAATATGCTTGAAATGAATCAGCTTTTATACTTATTACCTTTATTCTTCTTTTGCTAATTTCCCCATTATCCTTTATATAAATCATCTCTACTAATTGATGATATTTTAAAGCTTTTAATACCAAAATACGCAAGCCCGTTTCCTCCTTTTACAACATTGTATGAAACGTACGTTCTATTTATTACTAAAAAAAATATTATATCCTTTGACTTATATAAAAAAAGAACAAATTCTAGTTAGAAAATGTTCCCTTCATTTACCACATTAAGTTATAGGAGATGATTGATCACTTATAATAGTAGGTTCGTGTAAAGCAGCATTATAAGCGATCAGAGTAACGCCAAGCCTTTCTTCCAGTTCACTTAGCTCTTGTAATTGCTCGCTATCTAGTTCCGCAAATTTATAATCTTCCATATGGATCATCCTTTCTTTCTATTTATCATCACCTTTCTTCATTGATTTATGCATCGTATCTTTAGTTTTCTAGCAGCAGCTATTTTTTTATTGGGCTTGTTTGTATATTTATTGATACATCGCAATAAAGCTATATACTTACCCGACAAAATATTAATATGGTGACCCTATCAATCAATCTCAAATTATACTCTTCAAACAATTTTATTTTCTCCAATGAGTAGGAATTTTTAGTCTGTCGGGTAGCTTAGTAGAAATATCTCCGTTTGCCGCATTAATTTGCATTTGAGTGAGGAAGAACGAACCAGTTAAATCGGCTCCACTTAAATCTACATCCCTTAAATCTGCTCCTATCCAATCGACTTCTCGTAAATTTGCTTCCCGTAAGTCAGAAGCAATAAGGTATGCGCCTCTAAAACTGACACCTCTTAAATTCGCTCGCTTAAGCTTAGCCCCAATTAAATCTGCTCCTCTTTTTGAAAGCTGGGAATTTTTTTTATTTTTGCTGCCATTTCTCATTGCTTCATAGCGTATTAATTCACTTGCTTTTATCAAGATTTCATTTACAAGCACCCTATGTAAAGGAATATTCACCGTTAAAAGACTTTCTATTTCCAAGGATGTTAACTCTTCTGTTTTATTTATCAATACTTGGACATCCTTGTGTAAAGAAGATGTTTTATCATAAGAAAGAATTTCCGACAAATATAAAAGCATTTCATGTAGCTGTTGCATAATTGGCAAGGCAAGAAACATCTGATTAGCTATGTTAGGATTATCTCGCCAATCCATTCCTTTAAAGGTCTGCTGAGATACTTTCTGTCCTGCTCCAAGGCATTCAAAAACAGTACAGCCACGATATCCTTTGTTTCTTAACTCACTGTGAATACCACAACGATATTCAGACTGTAAATGCCGACAAGGTCTTCCTCCGTCTTTATTGCAGGCGAAATCAGAGGAAGCCTCAAATGGTAAAGCAACACAGCATAGTCCAAAACAATTTTGACAATCTGGAACTAGGTCTGCTCGTATTTGATTAGAGTTATTAGACATAACACTTCTTCTCTTTCTTCATTGTTTTTTTATGCTTTATATTCTCAGTTCGGCTCTATCTGACCTATTTGAAATGAGCGCTTTTCTCGATCGCTGGTAATCGCTTCTATTACACCTTTCGAAATTTCTGAATGTGTTAGCCATCTGGATGTATTGCCTTCTTGCATAAATCCTAACTGGACTTGATAATATGAGCAATTTTGTGAAATTGGAAGGCCGTTTCTAGTCTCTTCCACATTCGAACTACTCCCTAATATGTGATAGAGCTTCCAGTTGTGCTCCCACTTAGACATTGCTTTTATTAAAGTTGGTAAAGCTTTGCTTGCATATGAATGAACCCATGCAATAACTACATCAATTTCTCCTTTTTCCTTTATAAGCTTTTGTATCTCTTCTTCCCATTGCTGCTCATTGCTATAGTCCACATATAAAGGTGTAATTGTGTGTGCTCCTGAGGATTCCTCTAAAAGTTTTTGCATCTTTGTTTGATTTCTTGCGACCACTGTTACGTTGAATTTTTTTTCTTGAAGTCGTAGAGTTGCTTCTCTTAGCATTCCTGTGCCACCAATTACAAGTGCATGTTTCATCGGTTCTCCTCCTTAAACAATTGAAAATATATACAATTCTATCTTTATTGTATCAAATTGTAAGAAATTACATTTAAGAATTATTTTTCATAATTTCTATTATATAATTTGATTTACGCTTAGGCGGACACTTTCCGTGGGGTTTATGATAAGTTAATCCAATAAGTGAATGAACAATATTTGGATAGAGTATAGTTAATACTGCCATTTGAAAGGCACTATTATCAATAATTTTATAAATAAAAAAACCCCACTGTTTAAGTGGGGGTAGAAAAGAAAATTATTCAGCTTCAGCAGCCATAAATGCCGCAGATACTTTTTCAAATTCCTCGTCGCTTTCAATGTTAGCTAGCTCGTCTTCGCCTTCAATACGTAAGAAAAATACATCGAAATCTTCATCTGTTTCTTTTTGTACTTCATCCGCAAAGCCAACAGCTGCATAAGTATCTCCTTCAATTTCCAACAAACCTAATACCTCAATATCTTGTTCTTGGTCATTTTCATCTATAACAGTAAAAATATCGCCAATCTCAACTTTACCAGTGTTTTCTTCCATTCCAATCTCCTCCTAACAATGATCTAATCTGTTCAAGTTTTCCCACCTGATATTTCATCATTACATATTTAGAGGCAAAAGAAAAGAAGTAAGATTACAGGAGATGTAATTTTACATATTCTGTTACATCCTTATCAGTTGCCAATGTTAATATGTGCTTCATATGCTTCCTTAATTCTTCATGATTCAATTTAGCTATTTGTGACCTAGCTTTCAAAATAGCCGAAGGGTCCATCGACAACTCATCCACACCTAATGCAAGTAAAAGAGGTATAGCAATTTGCTCACCAGCCATTTCTCCACAAACACCTACCGATTTTCCGTTAAGATGTGCTGCCTCTACAACCTTTTGAACTGCTCTTAAAATTGCAGGATGATATGGTTGATATAAATAGGATACTTGTTCATTCAAACGATCCGCCGCAAACATATATTGTATCAAGTCATTTGTTCCGATAGAAAAAAAGTCAGCCTCCAGAGCGAATAAATCCACAATCATTACAGCTGCAGGCGTTTCCACCATCATCCCAACTTCTATTTCTTCCGATACAATAACTCCTGCATTTAAAAGCTTTTCTTTTTCTTCAAATAGAATTGACTTCGCAGTCCTAAACTCCTCCAGTGTGGAAATCATAGGAAACATAATTTTTAACTTTCCGAATTTGCTTGCCCTTAAGAGAGCTCGCAACTGTGTACGAAAAATTGTCTGCCTATCTAGACTAATCCGAATAGCTCGATAACCTAAAAAAGGATTCATTTCATTTGGGAGCTCTAAGTAAGGCAATGCCTTGTCTCCACCAATATCCATTGTTCGAATCACGGTAGGTCTGTATTCCATCTTGGAAATTACAGCTTGATAAGCTTTAAATTGTTCCTCCTCATCTGGTAGTCTATTGCGATTCATGTACATAAATTCGGTGCGAAATAAACCAATACCTTCCCCACCTTCAGAAAGAACTGTTTTTCCATCCTCAGGAGCTCCAATATTTGCAACAAGATGAACCTGATGCCCGTCCATCGTAACACTAGACATGGAAAGATAATTTCTCAACAATTCTTCTCTTTCTTCTAATACCTTTTGTTTAGTAAGATAAAACATTTTTACATCCTCTGGTGGATCGATTATTATTCTTCCCTCTTCACCATCTATAATAAGCAATGTACCATCCTCGATATCTAAGGTCCCTGTTTTTGTACCTACAATTGCTGGAATTCCTAATGAACGAGCCAATATTGCTGAATGAGAAGTAGTGCCCCCAATGTTAGTGATAGTTCCCTTAACATATCGCTTGTTCAATTGAACAGTTACCGAGGGAGTCAAGTCCACTGCTACTATAATTATTTCAGAATCTATCAAGCTCAAATCAGGCAATTTTACTCCTAATAAGTCGGCAAGTAGTCTCTTTGAGACATCCTGAATATCTATAACTCGGTCTTTCATGTAATCATTATCTAGTGCGAGGAACATCGCCCTGTACATGTCTGTAATCTCAGTTAAAGCTGTCTCTGCATTTTTCCCTTCATTGATTTGTTCAATAATAGCAGCAATCCAAACAGGATCCTCTAAAACGAGCTGCTGAGCAGAAAAAATAGTAGCCTTTTCTTCTCCCAAATGTTGACGTGTTGCTGCATATATTAACTGGAGCTGTTCCTTTGTACTAGCAATGCTGTTTTTAAGTCTATTTACCTCTATTTCTGGCTCCTGGATATGGTTTTGATCATAAGAAAGAATCGGTTCTACAAAGCTATACGCCTTTGCAATCGCGACACCAGTTGAAGCTGGAATCCCTTTTAACTCTCGCATACTTCACCAATCCCATGAGAAAGTATGACTTCAGCTAGCTTTTCTAGTGCCTCAGCAGCATCGTCGCCGTCAGCAGAAATAGTAATGATTGAATTTACAGGAATAGATAAGGTCATAACTGAAAGTATTGACTTCAAGCTTACTGACTTACCATTGAAACCCAATTCCATTGATGACCTACAAGACGCAGCACTTGAAACTAATAACGCAGCCGGTCTAGCATGAATACCTTCCTGAGCTGTAATTTTAAAACGCTTTTTCATCGTCTCACCCCCGTTAGGTTTATAGAAAAAAAGAGAGGCAGACCCAAAAGGAAGTCGGCCAGTCTTCAATTTATTACTATGTGAGCTTACTCATCTAGACCCCTAGGTGAATCAACTTCTAATCTACTGGATAAGCCAAATTTCAACCTCTATTTTCGAAGTTTATCTACTTCATCAGCGACAAACTGCACGCTCGTTCCAACAATTACTTGAATGCTTTTCGGACCGACAACATTAATACCATGTATACCTGATGACTTTATTTTCATTTGATCCACTTGGTCCATATCTCTAACTTCAACGCGTAAGCGAGTAGCACAATGCTCTACTGATGATACATTTGACTTGCCACCAAGACCAGCGAATATTTTAGTCGCCATCGTTGCAAATTTATTGTCAGTAGTTGATATTTCCTCAACTTGTTCAACTTCATCATCTTCTCTTCCTGGAGTTTTCAAATTGAATTTGACGATTAAGAAACGGAATAAGAAGTAGTAGATCACCGCAAATACTAGCCCTTGGACAATCAGCATATAAGGTTGATTTGCAATTGGAATGCTCAAGCTTAAGAAATAATCGATAAATCCAGCACTAAATCCAAAGCCTGCTGTCCACTGGAAGGAAGCTGCAATAAATAAAGACAAACCTGTCAAAGCTGCATGAACCACATATAATGCTGGTGCTAAGAACATAAAGGCAAACTCAAGAGGCTCTGTTACGCCTGTAAAGAATGAGGCAAATCCAGCTGCTAGCATTAAAGAGGCAGCTTGTTTTTTACGCTTTGTTTTAGCAGTATGGTACATAGCCAAAGCGGCTGCTGGTAAACCGAACATCATAATTGGGAAGAAGCCCGCTTGATACATCCCTGTTACGCCCTTGACACCAGAGCTCGACCAGAAATTTTTAATGTCACTTATTCCAATCGTATCAAACCAAAAAACAGCGTTTAACGCATGATGTAAGCCGGTTGGGATTAAAAGGCGATTGAAGAATCCATACAGCCCTGCTCCTGCTGCACCTAATCCGCTGATAGTTTCTCCAAATGAAACCAATCCACCGTAAACAATTGGCCAAATAAAGAATAGTGCTACGGAAACAGCAAGCATCACAAACGAAGTAACGATTGGCACCATTCGCTTACCACTGAAGAAAGCAAGGAAGTCCGGCAGCTTTACATGACTGAAGCGATTGAACATAGCTGCAGCTATAATTCCTGAAAGTATCCCTATAAATGCATTATTTACTTTTTCAAATGATGCATCTACCTCGCCTACATCAATTCCTTGGAGCAAGGAAACTGTACCTGGAGATAGCATAGTCGTTACGACTAAAAATGCAACCAAACCACTAAGCGCTGCTGCGCCATCTCTTTCCTTGGAAAGTCCAATTGCAACTCCGACCGCAAACAGGACTGCTAAATTATCTAAAATTGCTCCTCCAGCTTTAATAAGGAAAGCTGCAACTACATTACCACTTCCCCAGCCAGTTGGAGTTGGATCCAGCCAATAACCTACCCCCATCAATATAGCCGCAGCCGGCAATACAGCTACTGGAAGCATTAATGAACGACCGAGCCTTTGAATATAGCTTTTCATTGTTTAACATCTCCTATTCTCCTTATAGATTTAGGGAATCTTTAAAATGATTGCTTAAGCCAAAACAATTAACTTGCTCTCCTCACCTCCAAATTCCTTTTAATTTGTTCATTTGGAGAAAGTGGTCATCAAAACCGTTTTCCCTTGTTCGCAATGTTGTACTTGTTCTAATTGAACAGTCTTTTCTGCACTATTAGTTATGACAAGAGGTGTCACCAGACTGGCAGCATTCTCCTGTAGAAAATCCCAATCCACCTTTAGTAGCAGCTGACCTTTTTCCACCTTATCCCCTGCTTTTACACAAGCAGTAAAGCCTTGTCCCCCTAAGGAAACAGTTTCCAATCCAACATGGATAAGAAGCTCTGTATTATCGCCTGTTCGTAGACCAATAGCATGCTTTGTGTTAGCAAGATGTATAATCGTCCCACTACAAGGAGCAAGAATATTTCCTCCACTTGGCATGATGGCTACTCCATCTCCTAGCATCCTTTGACTAAACACCGGATCTGGAACATCATCTAAAGAAAGTACCTCCCCATCTACAGGGGCGAAGATGTGTAACTTCTGCTTAGAAAAAAACCTATAAAACATACTTTTTATCCCCTTTGCACCTCTTTTATCACACTCAATAATTCCTATACACCATGTATATTGTCTAGTCCCACATTAAAGAACAGAAAAAAGGAGCAGGCAATGAAATTCATGCCAACTCCTAAAAAGAATTATCTTTTCTCTTACTCCTTCATCTAAAAAATGCTCTTTGACAAATTTTCTTCCATCAAAGAGCATTTCAAATTATTTCAAACCACTTAAAAATTCTGTTAGCTTAGAGGCGTCTGTGATATTTTCGTTACATCGTATGCTATCCACGCAAATGGTATTTCCTTGTTTCGTAAATGTTCCTTCATTTCCTTTTTTCGAACTCACCATAAACATAGTGACGTCTTCGAGGTGATTACAAATGGCACAAATTCCTTTCTTCACTTGGTTACCATATGTTCCACGTCTTCCATGTAATTGGCCATCTTTTTCGTATATTATATACTTTCGATTAGTACCATTATCGGTGATACAGAAATAGACTGAACCAATTCTTTCTTCTACGCTTTGTTTAGGGGCCTTTAGTTTTTTATCCTTTGGAAAGAATTTTTTTATCGTATGCTCCGAAACCTCTGGAAAAGGAATTACTAAAGTTCTTAGTTCTTTTAAAAAGGCTTCTAACTGTTCCTTGTTCTCTAGGCCTAAAATTTTATCGATTAATAGCTGCTGTTCTTTGTTTAAATCCGTAAAGGCTTCACTGTTTTTTTCTTGGACAAGCTCCTTTAAAGCTTTGGTAACTGCTTTATCCTTAGTAACTCCAAGCCCATTCACTAACTTTTTTGCTTGTTCCTTTAGGATGTTGTATTGAATCGGTTGAATGAATTGCTCCATATCCCTTACTCCCCACTCTAATTTTCTAATATATAAATTACCAATCTTTGTAAATAAGTGCAATTAATTAATTTTTCTCAAATACAGTGAGGCTTATGTCAAAATATCCAAAAGCTCAGTAATACTAAAAATTACGTGTGTTGGGATAGCTTCGCTTGGGAGAGATATTACATTATTATTTGATTCCTTTGTGAGCTTAACTAGGAGAATATCCTCCATTCCTTTACATCCCGCTCTTGCATTGGACTTAACTTTCTTGAAGTGATTAGGTAGGCTCCTATTGATCCATACAGTCCTTACTCCCATCTTATTTGCTGGAATAATATCGTGATCAATTCGATCTCCTATATGTGCTACAACTGCTTGAAGCTTCTTAAACACCCTTGTATCTGGCTTAGCATAGCCAGCTGTATCAGGGGTAATTATTTTATCAAAACATGCAGTAAGCCCTAAAGCATCCAATACAGGCAGCTGATACTTTAAATAACCATTTGTTATAACTGCCAGTGAATATCCTCTTCGCTTTAACTCCTGCAGAACTTCTATAATTCCTTCTTCTAAGAGATAGATTGATGTTGGCATACAATATTTTTTCACTATCTCTTCCACATTAATCGGGAGGTTCAGGTTTATGCTATTAGTATATGAATTCACAATTTGTTCCCAATCATATGCCTCAACAAATTTCCCCTGGCTCAATAGAGTTTGATGCTCTAGGACAAATGCTTCTACACAATCTCCAGAATCTCTCTTTTTCTCATGGATGATACGCTGTATCTTTGGAAACACATGACTAACAAAAGGGTTTTGCATAATTGTTCCATCCAAATCAAAAGTAATCCATTTATTCATTTTATAACAACCCCAATTGTAAATATTTTAAACCTCTGACCACAATAAAAACCCTCGCTTACACGAGGGCTCGCATTTATTTAATAATTAATATATCTTCCCTTTTTGGCAATCTCATGAGCTAGACGAATAGTAGAAACTGACATTTCCGCATAGGTCACTTCTTGCTTAGGATTAAATTGATTTTTATCTGTTTCAAATAGCCCGTATTTATTTGCTAGAGCGACATATCCAATGTAATCAGGATTTATATTTTTTGTATCAGCGAAGTCTACCTTGTATATATCATAGTGCTTTGCAGCATGCTCTAAGCCGAGTACTCTAATATACCATGTAGAAAGTTCTTCTCTTGTTACTGGTGAGTCTACATCAAATTTTTTGCCTTCTACTTTCAGAATTTCAGAACCAACGGCTCTTTCAATTACTTGATATAACGGATGCTTTGGATCAATATTATCAAATGTTTGCTCCATTGCTTCATTTTCATAATAATATCTTCCCTCATAGAAGTAGGTGAGAGAATTCATCAGAATTTTAAGTGCCTCACCTTTTGAAATAGCAGCATCTCCATTAAAGGTTTTGGCATCCTTCACATCTAAAATCTTCGTGCTAATTAAGTAATTTAGTTCTTCCTCAGCAGTCGGGTGTGAAACAACCACTGAGCTTTGCTCTCCATATAGGCTGCTCCATTTACCGGTCTTAGCATCTAGTGTACTGTAAAGGCTATCGTTGTAGACAGGCACATACAGTAAATCATAATGCTTATTATCCTTCTTTTGCATTTGCTTTGTATAATTTAACTTTACCTTTAAAGAACTACTTAAGATTGCCATTGCCTCTTTCTCAGGAAGTACATCCTTTACAGAAGGCCACTCATCTATTTTTTGTTCATTTACATATAGGCTGCTTAGTGAGCCATCTGCAGAAACACCTACATTAATCATATCTCCGTTTACTAGTATTCCATTTACTACTCGAGGGAAGGAGAAGTTATATGTTCCCATTCCTTCATCATAGTATGGCTCGTCAACTGGCATGCTAAAGTTATGCAAGGAAGAAGGAATCCATTCTTTGATAAAAGCTGTTGCTTTCGCTAAGGCTTCCTTTTGAGAAATTGGCTTTGCTACGGCTTGCTTTTCTCCTAGCTCTTGAAGTAAATATCCCATCATATTATGATATTGAACAATTTCTCCAGTAGCTTTATTAATCTCAATACTAGCACCACTTCCACCATTTTTGTGGTTATACATGTACTGAATGCTGTAAACAGTCTGACCATTATAATTTTCAATTTCATCAATTGATTGGATGCTTAGCTTCAATTTGTCTGATTTATTTTGTAGGAGCTTTTCTGCAACTTTTTTAGCTTCCTCTACCGTTATTCCCTTTTGTTTTGCAGGTAGAGGTTTCTCTACAATCTTTGTAACCTTTGTCTTTGAAGGAAATTTATCTGTCAATCCATTTGCAGTTAACCATTTGCCAGTTGAAGCATGGACCCCAATAAAATTACCCGTTGGTTGATAAATCAGCTTAACCGTGCGCTCTCCTGACTGGTAATCCACATTCACCTGATATTGAAGCTCTACTTTAACATTTTCTTTTAATTTACTTAATATATCCTTTTCAGACTTAATGTTTTTTACTTCGTCAAAAGTGTTCTTTTCTTGTTTGGATGGATATTTGTAAAAATTAGTGATTTGACCATTTCCAAGAATCGTCACTTCCACGCGGTTATCCGATATTGAAATATCATTTTTGGTTTTTGAGAAGGAGAAGGAATAATTAATAGGCTCTGTTAAAATGCGAGTTGGGTAATAATAATTGTTATCACTTTCTAACTTGTATGAGTCTTCCTTCAACAAACTCTTAACGAAGTCTTCTGCTAATTTTCTTGCTTCATCCTTGGAAACCTTCGCTGGAAATAAGGCATCCGATCCAATTGGTGGTGAGTACGAGTAATGTTCGATGTCTAAATTTTCACCAACAAATCCCACGTTGCCATATACTCTTTTTCCTTCAACCGTTTGAGTAAAGCTTAGATTATATCGAGTTGTCTCATCCTCTGGGAAGTAATAGCTGCCACTACTCATTTGAAAGTCACTACTTTTTAATGAATCAAATTGCTTTGGAAAATACGAGCGAAACTTTTTAATCAAATCTTCCTTCGTATAAACAACCTCTGAAGATGCTACCTGAACTAACGGTTTATCCGGCTGCCCCAATCCCGTAGTTGCCGCGCTAGCAGTAGTAGAAAATAATCCAACGGTCAATGCAGATGAAGTCAAGATGATCCCAAGCTTATTTAATTTAACCAAGATTGTCCCCCATTTTGTAATCTCATATTTTTTATCTATCTTCCCTATGCTTGTCTATTAATTTCCCCTATGGAATAGGTTGCTTGAACATAATTTAGCTCTTAAGTCTCCTCCCTTTTATAGAAAAACACAAACCTACTTATTTATATGCTAGATTGAATCAGAATATTCCATATTTATGATTTTTTTTATACATTAATAAAGAAATAGTTTTAATGAAATTCACTTTGAGGGGATTGTAGTAATTCGAGGAGTGATTGTCGTAATCCAAGTAATGATTGTAGTAATTCATTGGCCGATTGTAGTATTTCAAGCCTGTATTGTCGTAATCCATAGAGTGATTGTCGCGATCTATTGGGCGATTGTAGTAATCCATACCAATATTGTCGTAAACAAAAAAGATCGTGATTTTCATCACGATCATCTTTTAATATTTATGGATTAGTTGACCATAATCCAGCTGATTTAAGTAGAATTCTTGGATTCATCTTCAGCTGGGCTACCATGAAGTCAGCAATGTCTTCTGGCTGCATAACTTTTTCTGGATTGCCATCTGTAAGATTTAATTCAACTGCCATATCTGTTGCGACAGTACTTGGTGTCAATGTTACTACACGAATATTTTGCTTTCTTACTTCTAGCATTAATGATTCACTTAGTGCGATAACTGCTGCTTTAGAGGCGCTATAAGCACTTGTGACTGGAGCACCTTTTTGGCCAGCAGTAGAAGAAATATTGATAATATCTCCTGCATTTTTTTCAATCATATCTGGTAATACTGCTCTTGTTACATAGTAAACACCCATGACATTCACTTGAATGATTTTAGCCCAATCTTCTGGGTCTACTTCAAGAAACTTGCCAAACTTTGAAATCCCAGCATTGTTTACTAAAATTTCAATTGGACCTAGCTCGCCACGAATTTTCTCAACTGCAGCATTCACAGATTCCATATTGGAAACGTCTGCAGTAGCTAAAGAAACCTTCACACCGTACGATTGCAATTCACTTGCAACTGCCTCTAAATTTTCTATTGATTTTCCTAAAAGTCCAAGGTTGATCCCCTCTTTAGCGAATGCTAAAGCTGTTGCACGACCGATGCCTCGACCTGCACCAGTAATCAATGCCGTTTTCCCTTTAATTGCTTGCATGCGAATCTCTCCTTATGTACATGTTTTCCTTACACATTTAGCGTACCCTCATTCGGAGAAAAAATAAATTATTTTGCTTTAGATGGCATTTGCTTAGCAGGCGGTTTTATTTCCTTCACGCTTTCAATCAAGGCAAAAATAACGCCTAATATTAACTGAATGAACCCAAAGGACCTTAAGCTTTCATTTTGCAATCCTATAATTGTACTCACCACAATAATCATTCCAAAAATAATCATATATTTGCATATTACTAGTGGCTTAACATTCCATTCCAAAAGCTCGATTTTCAGGATAAAAAAGATAGCTCCAAATAAAAATAGTAAAGAACCTAAGTATATTAAAAGATATTCCCCTAATAAAACTCCGCTTAGCACAATGACTGGCCCCAAAATTAGCATGAATATACGAATTATTTTGGAGTTAACAGGCTTCTTTACTCTCCTTGTTTTCCTCGAGCTAAGTACCATTGCACCTAAAAAAAATAGCCCCACCCCGTAAACCATTAAGAACGAATTATCAAGCATTTCAACCTTTACAGACATCAAAAGAGAACCACACAGCATAGATAAAACTCCTAATAAAAGTGCCATATAACCTCCTGAATATTTTTACCTAATTATCCCATAAAAAGAAACTAAATGGTATTAATTTTTAACTTAGCAAATACTTTGCTATCAATAAGGCTGTAAATGCAAAAGGGGTTTGTAATATAAATCCGAGCATTATATATAGAGGTAATTGTTTTCCCTTAATCATTTTAGTTATTAGCAATACACGAATACTATATACGCAAAACGGTATTAAAAGTATAACCGCAGTAATTAGGCCGGGCACATACCTTTGAAAAAAAATACCTTGAAGTACATGACCAATTCCATTCGCTAAAAAAATTCCTCCAACCATCAGCATTAAAAATGAACTAGGAGCCATCCCTAAAAATCTTTTATTTGCTGCAGTGACTAAACATCCCACAGTAACAATCACCCATAGCAAGCTAAAGGCAAGCGCAAATTCTTCTTCTGTTACTTGAAAGGGAAGTGGCAGAATAAATTTCTCTACTGTCAAAATTTCCTCTACATCATGAAGAAGAAACACGATCGGAAACATCCATAAAAGTTTTTTTATTTTTATATCTTCCATTACTTATCATCCTATTTTATCTTGATGCTTATATCATTCTCCAAATAATTAGGATATCCCTGCAATTCAAAGGTCACTGGATTTTCATACATTCCTTTTTCTAAGGTAAATACTTGAAAATTCTCCGTATCAGAGAATCTATTAGATACGCTTAGCACGATATTCTTTCCATTTGTATCTAATCCATTATTAAAAAGAGTGTGCTTATAATGTATATGTTCATCTAGTCTTACTGCGAATCCTTCTTCGCTTATATTTTCAAGCTGTAACGGATACTGCTCGGACATAGAAACAACCTCTTTTTTTTCAAAATCTATGACGACCTCTCGCTCATCCTTTGGTAAAGCGACTAAATCACCAATGACTAAAAATAACTCTTTTGGTTCCTGAAAATAACTGCTTTCCAAAAAAAACGTTCTTTTCGTATTATCTGCACTGCCAAAACCACTAATGGAAGAAGATCCATTTCCCCACATATCCCCATCTCCATCTTGCAATTCAATGGAAAGGAAATCAAAAATGACCATATCGTTTTGGTTATCTGTTTCTATCTCAATAGCAGCATGCAAGGGTGAAATTTTCACTTGTTCAACCGTAAACTTTTGCCCAGCTACTACCACCTCTTGATTAATATTATATTTCTTTGGTTTTGCTATTTTATTATTTAATGTAAAAGGTATTACAAATTTTAGTTCCTCCTGCCCTATAACGGACACTTCTAATTCAAAGGATGGATTAGAATAATCGATTACACTACTAGGATCAGAAATTCTAATCGTGTTCTTTATTTCATTTATTTGTTCATCTTGCGCAAAATCTGAAGTTACATATACAAGACCCAACTCTTCCTCATTCTGTAGCAGTACAGTCTTACCTAAGCGATAATCATTAACGGATCGAGGAGACTCGAGGGTATAGGAAAGTAACATTCCAGTTTCATCTGCAATGACACCGTCTAATGTAAAGGTAACCTCGTTTTCTGTGTTGGATACACCGATTTCCTCAAAATAGTTATTTTGAACACTGTCTTCTACCCCTCTGTCGTATTCAACAATTGCTACAATAGCACCCAAGCCAGGTATGCTCTCAAACACCTGAGCAAAGGCTGGAGAGATTCGGGTCATAAAGGTAAAGCCAAGGAACAGCACGGCTACTGCTGATAAGCTAAAAACTATTTTTGTTTTGCGTTGTTTTTTTCTCTGGGCTAGCTTGATACCATTCAATATGGCACTTCCAGTAGATTGACTAACCTGGATTACCTCCATCTGCTGATCCATTAATTGCTGTATCTTTTTTATACCGCTCATCAAATATCCCCCCCTCGCTCACCCATAAACACACGAATTTTCTTTAATGTATGGTGTAACCTTGATTTTACTGTCCCCTCTGGAATTTTTAGCCTTCTAGCTATTTCACTAACCTTTAAATCATTAAAGTATTTTAAATGAATAAGCTCTCGCTGTGCAGTTGGCAGGGCTTGAAGTGCTAAATTGAGATCTGGGTTAGAAGTATTTTCTTCTTTCTCTACATATTCATTTAAGGATGCTAGCTTCCCTTGTTTCTTCAATGTATCCATGCAATAATTCAACAGTATTCTTACCAGCCATGTTTGAAAAAAAGATGACTCCTTCACTTGATGACGCTTTGTATAAGCTCGATAAGTCACCTCTTGAAGAGCCTCCAGTACTTCATGCTCATTTTTCAAATAGATGAAGGCTGTTTTATATAAAACATCACGATGTATTTGCATTAGCTGTAAGAAAGCATCGTCATCTCCAGCGATTGCTCTCCTAACTAGGTGCTCCATTTTCGTTCCCCCTCTTTCGTATCTGTTAGACTCTCTCTTTAAAGAAAACGTTCAATGGAAATAAAATATATTTTAAATGGAAAAAAGCTACGTCTAACGTACTGTATTCTTCATTTTCTCTTCCTCTTCCTTTTATTTGTATGTTAAGATAGTGACCGATTGAAAGAGAGAGGTAATTGATATGAAAAAATGGATTATGTATTTGTTGTCCTTAACCATTTTGTTAGGGGCATGCAGCAGTATAGATGAACTAGTGGAAGAAACTCCATTTACAGGACCAACTGAGGAAACTCAACAAACTGAAAAAGAACCAACAAAGGTCACGTCACCAGGTACCATTCACGATATATCTAAATTTGAAGAATTTCCGTTAGTCAGCGTGATTGATGGAGATACGATTAAAATAAAATACAACGGTGCAAATGAAAATGTTCGTTTTTTATTGGTAGACACTCCTGAAACTAATCATCCAAAGCTTGGAGTACAGCCTTTTGGACAGGAGGCAAAGGATTTTACGAAACAGCTACTAGAGGGACAAGATACGGTCTTCTTAGAGTTTGACGTCTCTTATAGAGATAAGTATAATCGTCTCCTCGCCTACATTTACACTGCTGATGGCAAGAGTGTCCAAGAAGAATTATTAAAAGAAGGACTTGCTCGGGTGGCATATATATACGCCCCGAATACAATGCATGTTGACTGGTTCGAATCTATTCAAAAGTCCGCTCAACAACAAGCGGTTGGCATATGGTCTGTCGAGAATTATGTAACAGATAGAGGCTACGATAAAGAGGCGATTGAGGAGTCAGAAAAAGTTACTGAAACAGATTCAACAAAAAACAACGATGCTGATTGTACGATTAAAGGTAATATCAATTCTAAAGGTGAAAAAATCTATCATACACCTGGACAACAATATTACGAAATGACAATTGCTGAAGAGATGTTTTGTAGCAAGGAAGAAGCTGAAGCAGCAGGCTTCCGAGGTACGAAAAGATAACAATATTTTATTTCTTACTAGTTCAAACCAGCCTCATCATTCTGTGATGGGGCTTTCTTCTATATTTAACTCCTTATAAAAAGTATCAACCAATGGAATAATATTAGGTTTGGAATGATAAACTTGGTTTTGGATATTAGATAAGTCTGTATTAAAAACTGTCTTTCCATCATACAAGTAAACAGCGTATCTCCAGCCAACGCTTCCTTCCTGATCTTCATGCGGTATAAATTCAACCTCATTCACTAAATGGAGGAACTCATTGACTTTTTCTTGTTCTTCTATTGTTTTCATTTGTCCAGTACTTCCATCTTCATAAAACGTCTGAAAGGTTTTAGCTTGGAGGGGAGTCTCGACATTACAGCCAGCAAACAATAGAACGACTATTATTAATAAACGCATCATCCAAATGCTCCTTCATTGAAAATCTACATAAAACAAATAGCTACCTCTTCCTTGCTCCCACTCGGCGATTACTTGAAAAGAAGCCCTTCCCTTCAGTTCGCCAGTACTAATTTCGGATAGCTCCCCTTTTAGACCAATTTCTGATTCTAATAGAAAAGCATCAAAGCTTTGAGGAGCGATCTCAAAGGTGAATTCCATTTTTTCTCCCACCTCGACAACAGGTGCTTTCTCTATATTCTTTACACTCGTAGGTTCTATAGCATGGGTCTCTACTGTCATCCAATCACCATTTGAATCTTTGTAACTCCATCCATATCCAGACAGAAAGACTTTAATGGGGATTTCTCCTATAGTGACAGCTAGCTTCGGTGGTTTTTGTCTAATCACAGACTGATCCAATTGTTCTTTTTTCTTTATAGATGCTATCTTCTCCCCTTCTCCGGACCAATAAAACAGATTTAGGACAGCTGTCATCACTAAAAGTGCTACCTTCAAATAATTGTCCCCCCTTTTTGCATTAGTCGTGTATTATATACAAAAGTTACCATAAGATATGTTGAAGATAATGACCTTAAATTGCAAAGAAGTCTGTCCGGTCTATATACAAAGGAACAAACAAATAAAAAGGCAGCCCACATTAAATGGAACTGCCTTATTCTCTGAAAAATTTAATCCACATTGAAAGTAAATAAAAGCCTATAAAAGTGAAGGCTTTGATGGAAAAGATCGAATCATTTATAGTGACTAGCAAAAGCTGAACAACAAATAACAGTGTAAATGCTTCCCTCATCCACTCTGCTTTTTTTCTATGTAAAACAATTTGGATTATGATAATTACTAGAAATAGTATAGCTATTATAATATTTTCGTTTGCTATATTGTTCATGAATTCATAAGTAGCAAAAAATAACAACAGAAAATACGGTACCTCCATATATAGCCGGGGTTTCTTTTTAGCAACAACTATCACATAGATAATTACTGCAAGGATACCAAGAAAATGCCCTTTGGTTCCTCCATTAAAATAAACGATTGATAGCGGCATTTGGCTAACTAACGAAAAGTTAAATAAAATATAGGATAGCTTCCACACAAGAATATAAGTAAAAAATGCATTACTAACCCATTCTCCTACTTTTTCTTTTAAAGCAACTCGATAGAGAAAAGAACTTATAAAGACTGCTCCTATTACAATTATCCATATCGCAGGAATCGTTATTCTCCCAATTTCTAAATAAGACATTTGGAACTCCTTTTGCAAAAATAATACTAGTTTTCTCTACTATGACACATTCTTCTTTTGTTCGCAGTTATTTGTGCTCCACTTATCAATTATCTCATCCACCTGAAGAATTACCTATACTCAAATAAAAGTCATTCTTATCGCTATTTTAAACACAAAAAAATCCACACTTCTATTTTCTAGAAGTGTGGATTTTTTACTGAAAAGCTGCCTCCTCGATTTTTCTCCATTTGCTTGTCGGGGCAGTAATAGGTGCTTGCGCTTTTCTTATTTGTCTAGCGCAAGCGCCTTGCCCCTCGAGGTCAAATGGTTAAAAGCTCCGGTGGCTGAGGAACTGCCTCCTCGCTTTTCTCCATTTGCTTGTCGGGGCAGTAATAGGCGCTTGCGCTTTTCTTATTATCGAATTGTTTTTAGAGCAGTTGCCCAAGGAATAACTTGGTCTAACATTTGATTTACAGAATCTGCTTGAACTGCAGCTGGTTTGAAATCAGTACCATTTTCAAAATCAGTAAATAATGATAAAGCTGGGTGTACGCGAACATCTGCAACTAGTAATTCCCCTAAGATTCCGCGTAAGTGTTCAGCTGCACGAGCTCCACCTACTGAACCGTAAGATACGATACCTGCAGCTTTGTTGTTCCATTCTACACGAAGATAATCTAAAGCATTTTTCAATGCACCAGTAATAGAGTGATTATATTCTTGAACGATGAATACGAATCCGTCACAATCAGCTACTCTTGAAGACCAAGCAGCAGCACCTGAAGCGTCTCCGCCAGCTTCCCCTAATAATGGAAGTTTGAAGTCAGCAATATCAATAATCTCATATTGAGCATCTCCACGTTTGTCTGCTAATTCTTTCACCCAGTTACCTACTTGTGGACTTAAGCGTCCTTCACGAGTTGACCCTAAAATAATACCTATTTTTAACATTTCTTTTCCTCCTATTTCTTTTTCTTTGTTATTTTGTCCAAAAAGTTTATTCCATAAACTCATACTTATTAGCCTCCTAGTTTTAGAACGCCAAATATTCTAACCCTTATATTTCGAATTCGAGATATATATCAAAGTTACCTCAACTTCATATATCTTTAATTCGAGATAATAATATCATATATAAAACTTAGAAGTCAACATTTCTTAACTTTAAATTTTATTTATACTTTATTTATAATCCAAGTGTTAAAATATAACTATCTAAATTTTCTAATAAAAAAGGATTGTTTTAATGCATAGATACAACCACATAGAAAAATTGTTGTTTTGTTCAACTCTTTTGAATGAAAAAAAACTTCATAGGAAGCTTGAAGGTAAAACAATTCTTATCACTGGAGCCAGCTCGGGGATTGGAAAAGAGCTAGCGTTGGTTTTAAAAGATATAAACGCCCACCTCATTTTAGTAGCTAGACGCGAGGAACAACTATTATTAATAAAAGCAGAAATTGAACAATCCAATGCCAAAGTTAGTGTCTTTTCTGCCGATTTGAGAAAAATAGCCGAAATGGACAAACTGTTACACTTTTTACATCGACAACCTGATGGAATAGATATTATTGTGAGCAATGCTGGATTATCAATCAACCGATCCATTGAAAAATCCTTAGAACGTTATCATGATTTTACTCGAACAATGGCTATTAATTACTTTGCTCCGGTTCAATTACTCTTGTCTACAGTTCCTTTATTAGAAAAAAATAAGGGACAAATCATAAATGTATCTACCATTAATGCATTACTTCTTCCTATACCTTTTTGGGCAGCCTATCAGGCATCTAAATCTGCCTTTGATACATGGTTTCGCTCAGCTGCTCCAGAGTTAAACGGGAAAGGTATCTCGACTACCTCCATTTATCTTCCATTAGTGAAGACTCCAATGATCGAGCCTACTGCCGCTTACCGAAATACTCCTGCCATGAGTCCAGTCCATGTAGCGAATATTATTGCGAAATCCATGTATACCAAAAACAAAATCTATAAGCCATGGTGGCTATTCATTGGTCAGATTGGTTCGTTGATTGGTCGAAGAATTTGGGAAAAAATATTACCTAGGCTTTTACTGAAAAGAGGGTTGAACAAATGATTGGTTCCTTATTAAAAGTATTATGGAAGATGGGCCTCCTCTCACCTCTTGGATTATTTAGTTTAATCTCTACTATTTATAAAGAAGGTATTAACTTAATGGTTTTAGTGCGCCTAGCGGAAAAAAAATATGGAAATAAAATTGCGTTAGTGAGTGACAAGGAAAGCTTTACTTATAACCAACTAGCTAAGCAATGCGAAGCCGCTTCGATTTATTTAAAAAACAATTACCATATTAGCACTGAGCTACGAGTTGCCTTTCTATGTAAGAATCATCACTATTTCGTGCAATCTATTTTTGCTGTTTCTCGCCTTGGAGCAAACATTTATTTACTTAATCCTGATATAAGTAAGAATCAGTTTAAACAATTGGTTGATGCCTATAATTTTGACTTTTACATACATGATGAAGAAGCCTTTTCACTCATAGAAGAGCATCATCTATCCCACCAAGCTATTATTAGTAACTTTGCTAGCAATATTAATGAAAATATAAATCTGAGGGAAGTACCACTCAAAAAGTCCTCTAAAAGTAGTCTCGTCTTACTAACTGGAGGCACAACTGGGACACCTAAAGAAGCAATCCATAAACCTTCTATTCTTAATTACTTAAATCCGTTTTTAACCCTTTTAAAACGCTTGAAGTTAATGCAATACCAAACAGCTTATATAGCGACGCCACTATACCATGGTTATGGTATAGCTATATTGCTTACGTTTATTGCATTAGGGAAAAAAACGATAATTTCCGAGAACTTTCGAGCAGAAAAGGCAAGTAAAATTATTAGTGAGCATAAGGTCGAAGTAATCACAGTCGTTCCGCTTATGATTCATAGATTACTTCAGGTTTCTTCCAATGACTTAAGCTCTCTACAATGTATTGCTTCAGGTGGAGCCAAGCTAAATGCTAAGCTGATAGCTGAGGTTAGCAACAAATTAGGGCAAGTATTGTACAACCTTTATGGAACGTCGGAGGCAGGGCTTAATATAATTGCTACTCCTCAGGATTTACAGTACTCCTCTTACACTATCGGCCGATTGGTTAAAGGAGTGCGACTACAGACCATCCAAAACGGGAAGCCGTTAAAGGAAGGACAGGTTGGTCAGCTTTGTATAAAAAATAAATGGTCTATGAAAAACACAGGTGCGTCATGGATAGAAACCGGAGATTTGGGCTATAGAGATCGGAACGGTTATTATTTCTTGTGTGGAAGAACAGACGATTTAGTTATCTCTGCTGGAGTCAATATTTATCCAATCGAAGTGGAACAAGTATTAATACTTCATCCTTCAGTAGAGGAAGTAGCTATTGTTGGTATACCTGACGAGCAGTACGGCCAAAGATTAGTAGCATATGTAGAATTAAAGAGCAGTACTGAGTATGTAACAAAGGACATCTTAATAGAGTGGCTTAGCCTAAGGGTCTCTCGCCTTCAACTGCCAAAAGAAATAGTATTCGTCGATCAATTACCATATACCGCTTTAGGTAAGCTAAATAAAAAACAGTTAGCTTGAAATAGTGGTTATTGCGCTGTAGGATTTGATGAAAATGGGTTTTTTAACAGCTCTTTCGAAGAATATGGTTGATTTTTGGAGTATGAGTTTTCCTGTAGATTTCTTTACTTTTGTCTAATAGGTGGCTAAACTATGCACAGAAAGGTGGAGCAAAATGAGAACTTTCGAGGAGTTGCACACAATTGAAGCTGTGGACAGTTTCATTTCCAGCAATCCATTATCCTTTATTTATATTTCGCATACAGACTGCAGTGTTTGTCATGCCCTTTTACCACAGGTCGGGAAACTAATGGAAAATTTTCCAGAAATACAGCTTGCACATATAAATTCTGCAAAAGTGGAAGAGATTGCTGAACGGTTCATTGTTTTTTCAGTCCCTGCGCTGCTTCTATTTATAGATGGGAAAGAATATTTACGGGAAGCGCGTATTGTCCATATGAGTCAATTCGAAGAGAGATTACAGGAGATTTATGAAGGTTATACAAATTAAAGCTATTCTCGCATTCTGGGGGGATAGCCCTTATTTTTAATTCCTGATAAAGTGGATTCTATTTTGTTGTAGGTTTTGGCTAGTAAGTTTTTTTAAGGAGCGCAAATAATTTGCAGAGGAATAAACCAACTGTTGAGAGCTATTTACCTAAGGATTGCTCTTGTTTACTACAATGTCTTCACTTTTTACGACAATCTTGCCGTATTTTACTACAATCCAGAAGTTTTTTACTACAATCCTGTTTCACTAGAAGACATTTCTTATCTTAATGTAAAAAAATCCCTTTCGAATTTCTGAAAGGGATTTTTTAAGGTTATTTTTTATAATCTGCTTCTAAATCAGCGGTTGTTCGAGTGTTTTTAGAAACTACATTTCCATCCAAGTATTGATGGAAGAACCATTCGCCTGCACCGATAATAACCGCAGCAATAAATGAACCAAGTGCAATAGATCCGTTGGCATCTACTAGAGCAACTTGCATATACCAAATAGTTAGAAAGGCAATGATAATATCTCCGCCTGTCGCTATCATATTACGGACATTCTGACTGGAGCGATTTGCCGCAAGACGGAATAGTAGAAAGTCTCCTAAAATGTAAGCTAATACAGTTAATATTAAGCTAGTCCAAATAGAATCCATAAATGGGACATCAAAAATGAGCGTCAAAACCACAATAAGGACTACTGCAATCATGACAAATTTAATAAGAAGTGCTTTTAAGTGATTCATAGTATGTCCTCCTTTTTTGTTGTATTTCTCATCTACCCTATTTTTCTCTAGTTAAATCCTGTTTTTTATGGGCTAAGCGTACTTCCATAACCTAAATAGAACTTTCCACTTACATATAAAAAGCCTCCTTCTAAATAAGAAGGAGGCCAAAATTATACACTTTATTTTGTTGTTTCTACTTGATTTTCTTCTTCTAGCTTACGAAGTGCAGCAGGGCTTACATCTACTCGTTTTAAGAAGAAGGCTAATACTAATGCGATTATGTTCATAACCAATGCTACTAGGAAAGAATATTGAATACCTGCTAGTAGGGCTTGTTGACCTAATAATCCCATAGATTGCTCAGTAAGAGTAGCAGGGTCTACTTTAGACATTAGACTTTCTCCTTCTTTTGTAGTCACATAATTCATGATCGATACTAGAACTGCAGTACCTATAGAACCAGCAACCTGTTGAGCAGTGTTATTAACAGCTGTACCATGCGGGTTTAAGCGTGTTGGTAACTGATTCAAACCATTGGTCATGATAGGCATCATAACCATAGACATCCCAAGCATTCGAGTTGTATAAATAGAAATAATATATAAGTATGAAGAATCTATTTGTAACGTGGACAATTCATACGTCGAAATTGCTGTAATAACTAATCCGATTATCGCTAAAAGACGTGGTCCAAACCTATCAAATAATTTCCCTGTAATCGGAGACATGATTCCCATAATAATTGCTCCAGGTAGCATCATTAAACCTGAGTCAAGAGGTGAAATACCACGTACATTTTGTACATACGCCGGTGTTAAAATCATACCTGAGAACATTGCTACCGAGTTAACAACAGCAATTATAGACGCTAAAGTAAACATCGGATATTTATATACACGCAAATCTAATAGTGGTTCGTCTAGCTTCAGCTGACGTACAACAAAAATTACTAAAGATACAGCTCCGACTATTAAGGTTGTTAATACAATTGGGTCATCCCAACCTGCTGAGCTTGCTGTGCTGACACCATATAATAAACCACCAAAACCAAATGTAGAAAGAATGACAGATGCAAAGTCAATGGTTGCAGTTTTATCCGTCTGCATTACATTTCCTAACTTCCATACAGCTAAGCCTAAACTAATGACTGCTAACGGCAGAATCATGATAAAAAGAACACGCCAGTCATAGTACTCTACTATAAACCCTGATAATGTAGGACCAATCGCTGGTGCTGTAATCATAACTAATCCAAAAATCCCCATTGCAGCTCCACGTTTTTCACGTGGGAAGGCAACTAGCATAACATTCATCAATAATGGCCCCATTACGGACGAACCTGCAGCTTGAACCATACGACCAGTTAATAGCAGGCCAAAATTTGGTGCTAATGCTGCCATAGCAGTACCTAATGTGAATATCGCCATTGATGTAATAAACAACGTTCTATTTGAAAACCTTCTTATTAAAAATGCGGATGCTGGTATTAATACTCCACTCACTAGCATGTAACCCGTTGCTAACCATTGTACCGTGGAATAATCGACATCTAAATCCACCATAATGGAAGGCAACGCTACGTTTAAAAGCGAGTTATTTAAAAACGACACAAATGCCCCGACAAACAGTACGGCTAGCATTAAGTACGTAGATTTTCTATTTTCAATATGACTCATCTTTCGTCTTCCCCTATTCTATTTTTCTCTTTTTATTTAATTACTCGAATTATATTAAACCATTAGTCCATTTATTTCAATATATTTATACTCAAGGTTTAAAAACATTGAACTTTATGTTCACAAAATATATACTAAAGCCATCAGTATAGTAGTGGAGGACTTATGAATAAACGTAAAAGACATGTCGCAGATGTAGCCTTAATGCTTTTTGTGGAAAAAGGCATCCAACAAACATCTATACAAGATATTATAGATCGAGCAAATATTTCAAAAGGAACTTTTTATAATTACTTTACTTCTAAAAATGATTGTATAGCAGAAATACTTGAAGGATTACGTTATGATGCTAGTCAGCTTCGTATGCAAAGTCAGGTCGGGAAAAACGAAAAAGACCAACAAGTTTTAACCGAGCAGATTTATAGTATCATTCAGTTAAATGAAGAGCGGAACCTTCATGCACTCTTCGATGCCATTCTTAGTTCTAACGAAAAAGATCTCAAAAAATTGGTTTTACAGCATCGCATATTTGAATTAGAATGGTTAGCCATAAGATTTAAAGCTGTATTTGGAGAAGAAATTTCAGAACACGCCTTTGAATGCGCTATATTATTCCATGGTATGCTACAGCACATTATGTTTACGATACGCATAACTAACGCACCATTCTCACTCCATCGGATTGTAGAGGTTTTACTTGAATACATTGGCCTTATCATTCCCCATATGATTCAACATAATACTTCTTTAATCGATCAATCTACTTTCCATTTGATGCGAATGAATATAGATAGAAAACCGCTAGAAATAAACGAACTATTGGAGATGGCCAAGCATCTTAAAGCAACAGGGAACTTCACAATGGAACAAGAGGATCTCTATGAGGCCATTATTTTTGAGCTTAAACAGGAGCGTATACGTAAAAGCGTGCTTCAGTCACTGCTTAATCCTTTCTTAGTAACCTTTAATGGGACATCTATTAAGGGTCAAACTCAGACATTCATCAATGCTGTTTGGTTTTATTTAAAACTGAAATAATAAAGTAAACTCACCAAGAGAAAATCTTGGTGAGTTTTTTGCACTGTCTTTTGATACCGTCTCGATTTCTACAAAACAGAAGAGCCTTCTAAAAATAGAGGGCTCTTCTTTAAACTTCTTTCCATTTGTACAACGTTTCTTTTCGTTATACAGCGTTCTTGACCGCTTTTTGAAAATTTAATAACCGAATCTATAGTCTCTGCCTTTTTTAGACATTTCATGTCCTAAACGGATAGTAGAAACTGCTAGATCTGCATAGGTTACTTGCTTAGTAGGGTTGAATTGATTTTTCTCTGCCTTTACCAATCCCAAAGAGTCTGCCAACACAACATAGCCTGCGTTCTCGGCTTTAATCTTTTTACTATCTGTATAATCATTTTTGAATATTTTAGATTGCTTTGCAGCTTCCTCTAAGCCTAGAGCACGGATGTACCATACTGATAGCTCCTCTTTAGTAATCGGACTATCCACATCAAAGGTAGACTTGTCTGCTGTGAGTACTCCTAGCTCTACCGCTCTTTCTATTGCCTGATAAGATGTATGCTTAGAATCTACATTAGTAAAGGTTTGTTTGACGTTTTCTGAATCTCCTCCAGGAAAACCAGAATACATATACGTCAAGGAATTCATCATTATTTTGATGGCTTCCCCCTTCGATACAGTTGCATCCCCATTAAAGGTTTTTGCATCCTTAACCGTTAACACTTTTGCTTGTATTAAATAATTTAATTCATCTGCTGCGGTTTTATGAGAGACTTCTGGCAACACTTCTCTATTATATTGATTGAACCATTTACCTGTGTTTGCCTCTAATACTTGATAATCTTCTTCATTAAACTGTGGAGAATATATTAAGTTATAATGATTACTTTCTATCTTCTGATATTCTTTCATGTAACTCGTTTTTAATGAAACAGACTTCTTGAAAATCTCTTCTGCTTCTTTTTCAGAAATCACTTTATCCTTTGATGGCCACTCGTCAATCTGTGGTCTATTAATACTTATACCGCCTAAAGTGCCATCGTTTTCTAAATGCACATTTATTTGATCTCCTGAAACAAGTACTCCATCTACAATTCGAGGGAATGAAAAGTAATAGAGACCCCTAGGATCTTCATAAAGAGAATCTGTCGGAAGTGCATATTGGTGAAGATTAGAAGGTAAATATTCCTTAGCATATTGCACTGCCTTAGCTAGTGCTTCTTCATAGGAAATAGCTTTGTCATCTTTTTTCTCTTCTATATATTCCGTTATTTCACGTTTCATACTATGAAACTGAACTAGCTCTCCTGTTTTCTTATCGAATTCTATATTAGATCCAGAACCGCTTCCGTTTGAGTAGTTATACATATATTGAACACTGATTACATCTTGTCCATTGTAATTCTTCGTCTCTTCTACCGATTGAATAGATAGCTTTACCTTACCTGAATCTACCTTTAGTAGATTCTCTGCCGTTTTTTTGGCTTCTTCCTTCGTGATACCATTTTGCTTTGCAGGCAATGCCTTTTCTACAATCATTTCATATCCCTTTTTAGCAGGCTTCTCGGCTAAAAATTCATAGCTATTAAACCATTCACCAGTTGTTGCATTTAAACTAAGCACATCTGGCGTATAAACTAATTTCACATCATATTTATTAATTTCATCCGATGCAGTAATTTGATATTGTAGTTTAGCTGTTACATTATCTTTTATTTTTGCTAGTGCTTCTTTTGAATCATTCATTTTTTTCACATCTTCAAACGTTGAAGATTTACTTGGATTAAAACGATTAAATTCTACAATCTCTCCGCTACCTAAAATAGTTACGTTTACATTCTGATCTTGAATAGCAATTCCATCCTGGACTCGATTAAATGAAAAAGAATAACGAATAGGTCTAGTTAGAAGTTGAGGAGAATAATAAAAATCATTCATCCCTTCTGTTAGCTGGTAGCTTCCGTCCTTGATATACTTTTGTACAAAGTCATTGGCAATTTTTTTAGCTTCATCCTTGGATACCTTTGCAGGAAATAAAGCATCAGCGGTAGTCACTGGCTCATAGTGAAAAGATTCTATCTCAAAATTGTCTCCAGAAAACCCAATACTACCGTAGATTTCCTTACCTTTTACTTGCTTATTAAAAGACATATCATATCTTGTTTTGTTTTCATACGGATTTTCATAGGAGTGCATATAAAATTCACTAGCCTTTACAGAGTCAAATATCCCTGGAAAGCTCGCTTTAAATTTCTTTAGCAGGTCCTCCTTAGATACAGTAACATCCACTGCTGCAACCTGAGTCATCACATTATATGGTTGTGCCCCTCCTGTACCAGCAGCACTTACAGCAGATGAAAACATTCCAATTGATAAAGCCGAAGCCGTTAATATAATACCTATCTTCTTCAAAAATAGTCCCCCTTTTACGGTAATAATTATATTGTAAAGCAAATTCTGGAAATTAGAAACTAAAATTTACCTAATTTTAAAATTATTTAATAAATTTTTAAGAGTTAGATATTATTAGATTATTTTAATTAGACTTTCAGGTTCTGTCTTATCTAAATACTTCGTTTTCACAAATTCTTTGAACGAAAAAAACGCCACTCACTCGGAGGGGCGTTTTCACTTATTTCATATAATTATTTACTAATTCATAGCATCTTTCTTTAGTAAGATCAGCTAAAGCACTCGAATACAGGAATGGCTCAAGTGTTCCACCCTCTGCTTCCTTGGATTTTTCTTCTGCGATTTTATCACGCTGCTTAATCCAATCGCGTTGTTCTATCTTTAAATCCTCCATTTCGCTTTCAGAAAGTTGCTCTTTAAGTACACCATAAATTTCATTTAGAGCTTCGTCCCATCTTTTGAATGTTTCTGATTTAGCTTGATTCATATCCGTTTGTGTTCCAGACTCATATACCTTGTCGAATTCCTTTAAACTAACTTCAATCTCATTTAATTTATTTAAATAAGTTTCCTTTGTTCCTGAAGGGTCACTAGCTGTTTCTTCAGTATCCTCAGCCTCTTCTTGAGTTGGCGCAACGTTAGTTTCATTTATATCTTTTTCTGAACTAGAACTGCACCCTACGATCCAAACAAATGGTAGCAGTAACAAAAGTATTTTCTTCAATTATATCCCTCCTTCTTCCACTTCTACCCATTAGACGTAACGATAAGCAGGAAAGTTTTATTTTTTCTGTTTTTTATAAAAAATCATACAAATCTCCTAATGCATATGCTGAAACCTACTTTTCATAATAATAGATCTTAGTAAATTCATAGGCCTTGCCTTTATCCTCACACCATTGCACAAAGCCGACTGTACCTTCACTTGAAAACGAAATCCAATCACTCATCAAATTACTATAATAAGATACGAGTTGGTAAATATTTATTTTGTATTCTTCCTTTTCTACTTTCTCGCTTAGCTGTTCTATTTCTTTCAGTAGTAATCTATCTTCTTGTATATTACCTAAGTATAGGTCCTCTGAAATATGGTGAAAAGAGTACCAAAGAGAATCTATATAAATATCTATTAGCTTTAGTAATACTAATTGTTCCTTATCGCCACCTAATTTTAAAGCTTTGTCTAAATAGGTTGTCCGCTTATCGATATTCAGAAATAGACCATACCATCTGTACAATCTTGGGTCTTCAGGATTCAAATCCATCCATTCCTCCATTAAAGGCTTCAATAATCTCAGTTCTAATGGGTGAATAAGTACCTGATGTACATCTTCTGATACTTCAAATATTTCATAAATCCAACATGCAAATTGTTGTTGTTTTTTTATATCCCATCCTAATGCTTGCTGAAGAAAAAGATTTAATGACTTTAACGATTGTTTACGTAGACCTTTTTCCTTGTATTGGCAAAACTCTTTAAACAACGGATAATCATTTAAATTTTCACTGTTAATAATATTGGTTAAAGCCCTTTCCATTCGTTCACCTTCCTTAAAACTTGATTTAAGTTATATTTATTGTGGAAAAGTGGTGGACATCCACTCATAAAATTTTTCCTTTTCCTCGAATTGTGGATAATGAGCTGATTTCTCAAAGGTAATAAATTCTTTCTGTTCTGCTTTTAAAGCATCAAAGTATTTTTTGGCTGTATTATAAGTAGTATGATAATCGTACTTTCCCATTACAAAATAAACTGGTAATTCAAGCTTTGTAACGATATTAGGTAACGGTTTTTTTAACAAATCAGGTAACATCATTTTCTGTGAGTAGGAAATCCCATAGTTATAACGAATCACGTCCAATAAATTATATTCCTTGCTAAGAAAATTATTTAAGCTATTACCGTCTGGACTTTCGATAATTCTAGAGGTCCCACCATATTTCATCACATAATTTCTTGGGGTAACCGTGTCACCAATTTTAATATCTTCCACTAACCCTTGTAAATATGTAACATCCTCCATATTCCCTTCCTTTTCAGCTTGATCAATACAGAAGGCTAAGCTCTCTAGCTCACTTTCAATGGTATCACTCATTTGCCCGATGCCAATATATGCCTCATATTTTTCAGGTGATTGATATGCAGCTTGGGTAGCAATGTAGGTACCTGCCGAATGACCAATTAATATGATCTTTTCTTTATTAAGTCTCTTCGAAATATAATCGGACATAGCTAACAGATCCTCTACTAGTAAATCTGTTGAAAGATTAGAATAGTCCTCTGTAAAATGATATGATTTTCCACTTGCTCTTTGATCATATTGAACAACTGTAAAATCTTGTTCTAGCAAGTCTTGGTATTGAGAAGCGTACGGTATTTCTGAACTTCCTGGTCCCCCATGCACAAAAAGGATAACAGGGTTATCGGTATTATTGCCACGAATCAATACTTCATGGTTACTTCCATTAACCTCCACTTGCTCTAAAACACTAATACTGTTTTCCCCTTCAATAGACGCTGTCCATGTCGGAGAAAAAAGGGCTCCTATTAGGACTACTACAATTGATACTAAAATACATATGATTAATTTCTTTGTCTTTTTCACGCGACCATTCCCCTATTCTTGTACTCTTTTATTCTCTTTCTAATTGCCCTATCTTTCCTTTTTTGTTAGATCTCATAATAAGTATAACAATTTAGTAAAATTTTCTAGTACATCTCCGGAACGAAATTATAGTACATCTTAGGGATGAGATTTTTCTTATCTAAAATAAATAGTGTACGATTGCGAAAAATTGATTCACTCATTACTCTCCCTTCATGAATTTGGTGTTAACACATCCAAGGATGACCTTCTCCCCTTTAAAACAAAAGTCCTTATTACACAAAATCCCTATACAACCTTTCACCTGTTTTCTTAAAATTCAAACAAAATATTAAGCTTTTATTTTCTTATCTCGTAAGGTTTGATTACAATAAATAAAAACCGACGGATTTAGCTCTAAAGCGGGAGGATTAATATGAAGAAAAGCAAAATGGCCTTAGCAATTGTTAGCACAACACTTTTATTAGGAGGTTGCAACGTGGATGTAGAGAATACAAAGGAAACCAAAATACTTGGAAATGGTGATATTGCTTTAGATAGTGAAAGCTTTGTCAGCGTTCAAGATTACAAAGGGGACGAATACACCTTACAAAATGGAGAAAAAACGGACAAAATCGCGGAGGAGAATCGTGATTCGATTGAACAAGCGGTAAATGAGTTCTTTCTAAACAAGTATAAAACAGAGGTAAAAATCCATAACATCGTGGGAGCTGTGGACGGTGCCTCTGTATTCGTAGAATCTATTGGAGAGCCTCATTTTTACACTTTTGCCATTGTACCTATTAATGTGGAAAAGGAAAAAGTAGAAACAGACAAAGTGTGGTCTCAAGAGGGACAGATAGAAGACGCAATTTCTACTGGTCTTTATGCAATGGTTAATGATCAGGAATTTTCTAACCTTGATAAATACTTAAATGAAATAACTTCAAAAAATCCTATAGTAGGAGTTCGTATGGAGGCAGTGGAAAGAGTAGGTGCTAATGGATTTGCAACTCCCTATTATTACACAAGTGCCTCAGGTGAATACTTTACAGAGCTTTATAACAAATATATAGAAGACCCAACAATTAGCAAGGAAGAATTAAAAAGCTCATTTGAAAAGTATAATTTCGATTCTAATCTAATGCTCATCACTATTACTTTATATATGAAAGAATCCGATACCGCCCCAGATGAAGCACTTTATGACCAAATTGTTTCCGATATTGAGCAAATGGAAGGAATACCCCAAGGCTCTTACTCGGTAATTTTACACGATAACTTGATTAACGCAGAGTATGCTAACGGCTCAAAAAAAAGCTCGATAAACAAGACTAAATTAAATGAGATTATGAAAGAATAGGAGTGGAAATCTCGATGACTACTATTAATCCTGTTTCTAACGTCCAGACAAATGATCAAGATTTAGTAGAATTAGCTGGTTCTCATGCTTATCGAAATTATCCAGAAGGTAGAATTATAACAGTTAACGATAAAGTATTCAGAGTAGTGGATACCCAATACGGGATGTCTTCAGGTCTTGATGCACTTACCGTCCAAAACAATGAAACAAAGGAATTGACTGTAGTTTTTGTTGGTAGTGCAGACAACAAGGATTGGATTGATACAAATGCAAAGCTACTAGCGGATACTCCTCCCGCTCAATTAGAGGATGCACAAAAGTATTTTGATTGGGTAAATACTAGTCTTGGAAACGTAGATTCAGTAACAGGTAACTCTCTAGGTGGTGGACTTACTAACTCTGTTGCAATTAATAACCCTCAGGTTAAGGCTGTAACATTGAACCCTGCAATCCTTCCTGCTGGTTTAGTGGATCCTACGATGATGTATGAGAATATCACCAATTATTACAGCCGCTTCGACTTTCTTACGAGCACAGAAGAAGCTATTGGAATGGGCAATAGAATACCAGGGAAAAAATATAACATTAACAATGGGGTTCCCCTGCTTTCACAGATTGTATCGAATCATACAGGCTACGTTACCCCTGATAATGACGGGAACTTTGTTGTTGAAGTTGGTATAAAAGGACAGCCCGGACATGGATATATCCACATTGGTGCTGACGATCATATTGTAACAAGTATTTGGACAGGAAATCCTATTTATGGAGGCTATACTGAAAAAATTGAGATTAACCAAGAAAATATGATTTTACTCTCCAACGGGATAAGAGACCAAGTAAAAGGTCGAATAACAAATGTCAAAGAGTATATAGGTAACTCGGTAAGTATTGTTGAGGATGAGAATGCTAAATTCAGTCAGCGTGTAACTACCCTCCAAGAAATCTTTCAACAAATGCTTGAAGAAATAGCCGGAGACCCCGTTTTTAAGGGCATCGCAGAGACAGGGGCCTTTATCAAGGCAGCCATAGATGATCTAATAGATCTTCTTAATACAGCAGAGGATCGTTGTAGAATATTAAACAGCATTTTAAACTCTAAACCGGCTGAAATCATTGAGTTTATTACCTCAACTGACATAAGTGTAGAAACACTCTTCGCTCCAGCAAG
This sequence comes from Psychrobacillus sp. FSL K6-2843, assembly GCF_038626375.1. NCBI lineage: Bacteria > Bacillati > Bacillota > Bacilli > Caryophanales > Bacillaceae > Psychrobacillus > Psychrobacillus sp. FSL K6-2843. The sequence goes on from NZ_CP152021.1 coordinate 3,485,577, forward strand.
AGATTATTTAAATCAGCTTAAGCTAGACGTAGATAATCTAGTGACGAGTGCACACAATATTATGTATAAGGATATCCCTGAATTATTTAGAGGAGGAACAGACAATTTTGTCGATGCAGTCGTCGGGGAGCTGGATGCGCACTATAACATCTTAAAAATAAATAAAGAAGAAGTATACAATCAATTAACTGAGTACGAAACTCAGGTTAATGACATTGCCAATTCCTTTATTAACCGTGATGTCAGCCTAGCAGATGCCATACACATGGGATCTTCACCTGGAGATCGTGTAGATGCAGTTCAAAAAACAGAGATTAAGACGATTCAGGAATCCTCTTATTTAGTAGTAGGAATGAAAATTAAGGAAGTTCAAGTCCAATTGGCCCATAATACGATAGTTACTTTAGGAACAACAATATTAAGTCCCATCCTTTCCATCCTAGAAGTTATTGCACTTCTAATAGAAGCTGCATTAACTGCAATTATCCTCGCTGTAAAGGCTGCTCAAAATATCGGTCTGTACGGAAATCCCATCGGTTTGCTGATGAGTTTGTTTACAGATTATGAACATAGAGTAAAAAGTGCTGTAGCTAGTGCCCTCGAGCCTCTTATAGAAATGGAGGTCTTAATGGAAAGTTTGCACATTGGATTCAATAGGATGAATGTAAACCTACCGGAAATGCTAGACAATTTTAAGCCCTATCTGGATACTGCCATTTTTGAACCAGCTAAATTTGAAAATGTAAGATTGTACAATGTCGCTGCCTTAGCTATATTAGAGGAGATGGAGCTATTATTTAACGAAATAATTTACCAGCTAGCCGATGAAAAAGCTAATGCAATCGAAGAAACGTTAGAGGTCTCGAAGAATGTATTAGGTAATCTACAAATATTAAAGGAACAAGTAGATCGCGGAACATTGTAAAATATAGAGTGGAACTCCAGTGCAGCGTTGCTACATTAGAGTTCTTTTATTTTTGCCCATTCATTGATTTTTTTAATGGATTTGAGCTAAAGCCTGAGCTTCCAAGCTTGCTTTGTGTTTAATCACTCTTTATACTAGATTTTGTGCTAAAAAACAAACCGACCGTTCTGTTTTGTGGAAAGGAGTAATTGATATGTCCGTTGGGCAGGAAACTAAACAGCATATAATTCAGACTGCTGGTCATCTATTTCGATGGTATGGTTTTGAGGCGGTTAGTATTGCAACAATCATTAAAGAATGTAATACAACAAAGGGTGCCCTTTATCATCATTTTCCTAATGGCAAAGAAGAGCTGTTATTAGCAGCTATTCAATATACAGGAAAAATTATGCTACAGGATACAAGGAATTTGTTGAGTGAATCCGCAGATCCTATAAAGATATTATCAAGCCATTTAAATCATATTGCTTCACAAGTTGAGTTGAACCGCGAAATAGATGGTGTCCCCATTGGTAATATTGCTGGTGAAATGGCGATTAAAAACAATGAGATACGCCTAGCCTGTGATCAGGTTTTTAAAAGCTGGCAACAACTGATAAAAGACAAATTTATTGACTGTGGGATGCAGGAGGAAGATGCAAGTAATCTTGCAATCACATTAAATGCACTATTTGAAGGTGGTATATTATTAAGCATCACAAGTGCTTCTGGTGATCCGCTCAGAGCAATCGCCAAGCAAATCCCTTATTTAGTAGCACCAAAAAGTAATTTATTAAGAGAGTAGGATTTTCATGTCACAACCAATCAAAAAAACACCAATACTAGCAGCATTTCTAATCGCTGGTTTTATTGGACTATTTAGTGAAACAGCACTAAACATGGCGTTAGGCCAATTAGTCATTGAGCTCGGCGTTGAACATACAACTATTCAATGGCTGACTACTGGCTATTTATTAACACTTGGTATTCTAGTCCCTATTTCCGGATTACTGATTCAAAAATTCACCACTCGTCAGCTATTCCTGACTTCCTTGATATTTTCTATAATAGGAACTATTATAGCAGGACTTGCACCGACCTTTGCGTTTTTATTGATGGCTCGTATAGTTCAAGCTATTGGTACTGCGATTTTATTGCCATTGATGTTCAATACGGTTTTATTAATTTTTCCAATTGAAAAACGTGGATCAGCGATGGGTGTCATGGGACTTGTTATCATGTTCGCACCTGCGATTTCCCCTACCGTTTCTGGAATTATTTTAGAATACTTAACTTGGCACTGGATTTTCTGGACTACACTTCCATTCCTTGTATTTGCATTGATTTTCGGCTACTTCTATATGCAAAATGTCAATGAGCTTACCCATCCGAAGATTGATGTTCTATCTGTTATCTTCTCTAGTATTGGTTTTGGAGGCATTGTGTATGGCTTTAGTGTAGCTGGCGATAAAGGCTGGAGCAGTTCGATTGTAATTATTGCTCTAGCTGCAGGAGTAATTGGTCTTGCCTTATTCGCTTGGCGTCAAAACAACATGGAAAAACCAATGATCAATTTAAAGGTTCTAAAATATCCAATGTTTACATTAGGCTTAATCGCCGTATTTATAGCCTTTATGTGTATTCTTTCAACTATGATTTTACTTCCACTTTACTTACAAACTGGATTGGCTTTAGCAACATTTGCCGCTGGTCTAGTCTTGTTACCAGGTGGAATTATTAACGGTATTTTCTCTCCAATTGTCGGACGCCTGTTTGACAATTACGGTGCAAAGGTACTTGTAATGCCTGGCTTCATCTTAATCGGGATTGCGTTCGTATTCTTTATGCAAATTGACCAGCAGACATCTCAGCTAACGATTATCGTGCTACATAGTGTAATGATGATTGGTGTATCGCTTGTTATGGCTCCTGCTCAAACAAATGGCTTAAATCAATTGCCTCGTCATCTATATCCAGATGGCACCGCATTAATGAATACTCTTCAGCAAGTATCCGGTGCAATCGGGACTGCAGTGGCGATTACCATTATGTCCTCTGCCCAAGCTTCCTTTGTGACAGAGCAAGGTGCATCAGCTTCATCAGTAGACGCGTTTATTTATGGGGTACAAACATCCTTTAAATACGCTATTGCTCTAGCAGTAATTGGAATTATCCTATCTTTCTTTATTAAAGGAAAGCAACAAACAGCTAAACAAAGTAATTAGTATTTTTGCTTCATTATAAAACACCCTCCAGTTGATTGGAGGGTGTTTTAATTTATAAGGACATCAAAAGTCGAGTCCTCTTAAAATGCTTTGATGACAATTAAATCAAATAAAATGCTTAGGTTAATATAAGAATAAGTTTTAAAGCTTTATACTTTAAATGACACAGTAGGTTAAATAGATAAAAACAATTATTACAGGAACATTCCATTGTTGTGTGGAATACATATAGACTGAATTACTCTGAGCGTTTTCTTAGTGTAATTTATATTGCTAAATTAGTCAGAAGTGGGTTGTTAATCAAACACATTGCCTTTTATTAAGGGGGCTACTCTTTCTACTCTTGATAAACTTCCTCTTCTGAATGAAAACCATCTGTAATAACTGTGGTATTAAGATTGGATTTATTTACTGGAATTGGTGTTAATAACACCGAAGGAACTTCAATTTTTCCGTTTTTAACTTTCTGCCCCGCATTAATATTTTCACCTTTAGCCATGGATACAGCCAGTTTCGCAACCTCCTCTGAGAGCATGTGAATAGGTTTGTATACAGTCATAGTTTGCGTCCCTTTAACTATTCTCTGTACCCCTGCTAAATCCGCATCCTGGCCTGCGACTGGTATTTGTCCAGCGAGCCCTTTGGCCTCAAGTGCTTCTATTACCCCACCAGCAGTAGCATCATTTGCTGCAATTACTGCATCAATCTGTAGATTTGTTGTACGAAGTGCTTCTTCCATATTCGCATTTGCATTTACTGGTGTCCAATCCTTCGTCCATTGGTCATAAATAATGTTGATATCTCCATTCTCTATATATGGACGAAGTACTTTAAATACTCCCTTTTTCAGAAGATGCGCATTGTTATCCGTGATTGCTCCCCCTATAATCACATAGTTCCCTTTTGGTACAAGCTCTGTAATAGCCTTTGCCTGCATTTCTCCCACTTGTTCATTATCGAAGGAAACATACAAATCGAGATCAGAGTTTTTCACAAGTCTGTCATATGCAATCACCTGTATACCTGCAAGATGAGCCTTATGGACAATGGCCGCGGTTGCCTCGGCGTTATGCGGAACAATTACTAATACATCGACACCGCTTTGAATAAGTCGCTCTGCTTGAGATATTTGAAGTGCATCATCTCCATTTGCTGCAAATATTTCTACCTCGGCACCCAAAGCCTCCACAGCCTCCTTGAATAAATCTCGATCCTTTAGCCATCGTTCTTCCAATAAGGTATCCATAGAAAACCCTATTCGTATCGGCTCCTCTTCTTTTGGAGAAGGGGGTCCTTTCTCTGGTTTAATACTTTCCCTTTCAGTATCAGGGGAACAAGCAACTAACAGCAGAATGATACCCAAAAGCCAAATAGGTTTAGCCCTTTGTTTCATCCTTTTCCCCCTCTCATTAAAATTCTATTTTCTTACTTAACATGGTTTTTCTATATTCCTTTGGAGAGATTCCACACATCTTTTTGAATACCTTGCTGAAATAATTAGGATCATGGTAGCCAATTTCAAACGTAATTTCCTTTAAGCTTCGTTCTGAATTATTGAGGAGCTTTTTAGCCTTTCCAATTCGACACTCCGTTAGAAAATCAATATAGTTAATACCTAGCTTCTCCTTGAACATTTTACTAATATAGATTGGGCTTAAGTCGACTTTTTGCGCCAGTATATCTAAGGATATGTCCTTATGGGAATTATCATATATAAACTGTTTGATTTGTTGAATTTTATCAACTTCCATCCGTTCAAAATAGCTCTTATAAACAGTTTGCATACGATCAAGCAAACGTGTAGTTTCCAATCGCAACTGACGATACTCAAGTGCTTGAAGTGGGAAAACAGGTACCTCTGAGTCAATTCCTAATTCATTCATGACTCTATGTGCAATCCACAATAACTCCAATACTCTTTGTTGAGTGTAGATAAGTGCATTTCCTTTTTTTTCATGCTGTTGAATCATATCCAATACAAATAAGCGAATCGACTCCCAATCCCCTAGTCTTAATTGTTCGAAATACAGCTGCTCCCGTTGTCTGATGACCTGATAGTCTGTTTCAACAGTAATAGCCTGAACTTCAGAATAAAACCGATACTTTACAACCAAAGTGGGATCCATCGTAGCAATAAGAGCCTCTTGGTAGGATTGCCTAATTTCCGAGAGTTCCCCATATACTTGACCAATTCCAATAAACCAATCCATACCGATGTTTTCTTTATTTAAGGATAAAATCTCTTTTGAAAATGCTATTGCCTGTGCACGAAATGTTTGATCAGGGTTTCTAAACACAATAATTGGTAATTGCCTTCCATATAAGGCACCAACCCAAGCATTGGTTGTTTGACGAACTTTCTGCTTGATGTCCACATACAAATGCTCTGCACCTTCCGGTAAGAGTATAACAACTACAAATTTTTCTTGTGTAGAAGGGGTATCTAACATTTCCACTAGTAAGTCTATATGCACTTCGTGAACATGATCAAATAATAGCTGTGTTACAATATCTGTCTCTGCTAAAGTCAATGTTTTTTGCCACATTTCATTTGCTAGACGGCTGCTAGCCTCCGCTTCTTTTTCTACTCTACATTCCTCTAATACTTTACCTACAGTAGAGACTATTTCGGTTACTTTACTAGGTTTGAGTAAGTAATCTTTCACTCCAAGCTTAATAGCTTTCCTTGCATAATCAAACATATCGAATGCAGTTACCATCACAAACTTGGTAGATGAATTCGTTTCTTTTATTTTTTCTATGGCTTCTAGCCCATTCATGCCTGGCATCATAATATCCATTAACACTAAATCTGGACGAATACTATCTGCAAGTTCGATTGCCTGCTTCCCGTTTTTAGCCTGATAAAAGGAGTACTCTGGAAAAGATTTTTGAAGTATAGCCTGCATTCCTTCACGTTCTATCGGTTCATCATCGACGATCAGAAGTTTCATCATCATTTTCCTCCCATGCTATTGGAATTTGTATGATTACCTTTGTCCCTTGACCTTCTATACTATGAATAGTGATAGTGCTTTTATCTCCGTAAAACAAAGACAGCCTTTTTACAACATTTTGAAAGCCCATTCCTGTTGAATGCCCCTCGCTAGGCACAATATCTCCCTTAAGTAATTCTTCAATTTGTTTCGTTGTCATCCCCTTGCCACTGTCTTCTATCTCTATAATCACGAATGATTCCACTTTAAGAATTCTAAACCAAATTGTGCCTCCATCTATCTCAGGCTCAATAGCGTGAATAACTGCATTTTCGATAATTGGCTGAAGTGTTAGACCTGGAATTTTTATATGTAAGCACGTCTCATCAATGTGAGATATAAATCGTAATCGATCGATAAAGCGAGCCTTTTGAATCTCCATGTATTGATTGAGAACTATAACCTCCTCAAATAATGTTACCGTTCCATCCCCTCGCTTGAGGTTATAGCGAAGTAATCCTGCGACACTTACAAGTAGGTCACTCGTTTCCTCTGCCCCGTCCAAATAAGCTTTTTTAGAAAGGGTATTTAAAGTGTTAAACAGGAAATGAGGGTTTATTTGACTTTGTAAAGTCTTTAATTGGCTCTCCTTTAGTAGAAGTCTGCTTTGTTGTAGCTCATGCTCCAGTTGTGCCTTTTGTTGAATTTCTTGTATTAAATCATTAATATTGATTCGCATTTCATCAAATGTTTTGGCTAGAAATGCTATTTCATCATTAGATTTCACTTCTATCTGCTGGTTGAATCTCCCCTGTGCTAATTCATTGGCCGCTTTTGTAAGCTGATGAACTGGTTTAGTAATGCTCAATGAAAACCAATAAGTCGCCAGTAGTAGCACACAGGTAATCAATAGCAGCAAATAAATTCCAAGCTTTTTTAACTCTTCGGATTGGTTAATGATTGCCCGATAAAATTCGTTATATGTCTTCAGTTCACGATCCAAAATAGTCAATGTCATTTCTGATATGTACATAGAAATACGATTAGCTTCATTGAATTCCTTGGTGGAGTCTTCTATATCTCGTTCCTGTATGAGCATAATAGAACGCTCCGTAGTCTCTACTAAACTATCAATTAAATGAATATAATTCGTTAAGGAAAATGAATTCTCCACGTTTCTAAGCTCTGCAACATCCTCTTGAACCTCTTTTATATCTACTATACTTTTCTCCAGCTGTTGCTTATGTGCTTCTGTAGGATTTAGTAAATAATTGTTTAGATTAGTTATTATTTTTTGACTAGCTGTAGTTACTTCATTCATCCTTAAGTATCGCTGTAATACATCATTTGTTTGCTCTTGTGTTCTTTGGTTGTAATACGTGAGCATTAACCAAATGATACCCATTATAACGAGGACTACTGAAACGAGCATCCAAATCTTTTTATGAATCGTAGTCATTGCTTCGTACCATCCAATTCAGCCATTCTTATTTCAGTTAAATAACCATCAGAGTCAAGGGGAACAGTTTCATTAGTTAACCATTTCATGAGTCTTTTCACGCTTTCCTTACCCATTCTCTCCGGCTGTTGCTCCAACACACCATCTAGTTGCCCCTGCTTTAGTAAAGTTTTGGATTCAATTCCATCATCAAATGTATAAATATGATATGGCTCTACCCTTGTACGTCTCCCAATTTCCTGTATCATAGGTCCAGCATAATTTGCATTGATTGCTATAAAAGCTTGTGCCTGTGGAGTTTCGTTCATAAGTTGCTGAGTTGTAGCCATCACCTGTTCCTTAGTATCCTCGGTCCCTCTTACGGTCACCTGAATTCCCTCATAGTGTTTAAGCACTTCTTGAATTCCTTGCAAGCGTTCCTTCTGATAATGTGCTAGTTTCTTATCTCCTAGAATGATTATATCTCCAGTTGTACCCATTGTACTGACTAATCGTTGTGCGACCATTCTTCCTGCTTCGAGCTGATTTGAACCGATATAGGTCTTTCTTAAACTTTCCTCGACCGGGACATCGTTAGCGACTGTAATGACTGGAATACCGTAGAATGCAGCCTTCACTTTGGTCAATTCTTTAAATTCTTCATTATCTAGTCCCTGAACAATTATTCCGCTAACCTTTGAATGAAGGGCTATCTCCACTCTTTTCAAAAAATCTTCCTCGTTATTACCATAGCTTCCCCAGACCTCTAATTGAACATTTTCTAATTTTGCTTGTTCTGCTGCACCTTGCCCGACTTTATTCCAAAAAGGGGTGTCCAGTTCCTGAGTTATAAGTACAAGGCGAATGGTATCCTCATTAGAGGGAATGGTTTTGGGCATTTCGCTAGTAGTACGGAGCGCCTGGGTTGCCGTGGAAAAGGTCAAATAACTAAAGATCAAAATAAGTGCTCCAAGTATGAAAACTACTTTTTTCCCCATTCCCTTCTCTCCTTGCATCTCGCTTTTTCTACTATATTATCATTTGTCCATTAATTGACAATAAGCTATATAAAACGGAAGTTCATTCTTCTATGAAGACACCTCTACTAAGCATGATTTCCGTTTTAGACGGACGCTTTCCGCGGGGGGAGCGCTAAGCCATCACCGTCGTTTGTGATGACTCATCTGTCTCACTCATCCCACAGGAGTCGTCACCTGCCGCTACAATCAACAGACTGATCAATCATTATTTTTAAAGGAAAAGTTATAATGTTGAAAATGCATTAAGATACTGCAATAGTTTTCAAGTATTATAAAAATTGTAAGAAATAAAAAGACAAAAAGGTATTAGACCTTTCTTAATACCTTTTGTCCATTTCTTCTATTAAGCTCTTTGTTTTCGTGTCATCACATCAAATATTACTGCTCCAGCTAAAACCCCACCACGTATCATATATTGATACGATATTCCAACGCCTAGTAGGTTCATGCCACTTGAAAGAGAAGCCATAACAATTGCACCAATGATGGCGCCAGTTACTTTTCCAACTCCTCCTGCAGACGAAACCCCACCTACATAAGCCGCTGCTATAGCATCTAACTCAAAAAGAGTACCAGCTGTAGTGGTAGCTGATTGAAGACGCGAAGTAAATAATATTCCTGATAAGGCTGCAAGCATCCCCATAGAGCCGAAGACGATATATGTAATCTTTTGTACGTTTATGCCACTGAGATGTGCGGCTTCTGGGTTACTACCCACCGCGTAAATGTGTCGACCAAGCACCGTTTTAGTAGATAAAAAATGATAAATAATAACCACAATTACCATAATAACAACCGTCCAAGAAAAACCATTATATCCCGCTAAAATCCAAGTGATATACGCAATAATTCCTGATATTAAAATAAGCTTAATAGTAAATATGCCATTAGACATTACTTCAAAGCCATATTTCAATTTATTTCGTCGATTAGAAAATTCACTATAAATATACAAAAGTATACCGATCAACCCAACAATCAATGTCATAAGGTGTAATCCGTTAATTTGCATAAGAGATGGTATAAACCCATTTCCAATAGCGTTAAATTGACTGTCCTTAATAATAATTGTCCCTGTTCTTTCCGTTACCTGTAAAAGCGCTCCTCGAAATATTAACATTCCTGCTAAAGTGGCAACAAAAGAAGGAATACCGATTCTCGCAACTAAAACACCGTTAAATAAACCTATAACTACCCCGAAGATTAAGACTGTTGGAATTGTAATCCATATGGAAACACCCCATTGTGTCAAAAATATTGCTGCCACTGCGCCTAAAAAACCAGCGACAAAGCCAACCGATAAGTCAATATGACGGATTACGATAACTAGAGTCATTCCGACTGCTAGCACAGCAATGTAGCCCGCGGAATCTAGTAAATTACTTATATTTCTAGAAGACATAAACAAACCGTTTGTCATAATCGTAAATGTTAATAGAATGACTGCTAATGCAATATACATTCCATAATCTCGTATATTATCTTTCACAAGGTCCTTAGCCTCTTTGAATAAATTCATGATTCTTCCCCTTTCTATCTATTGAGTGGCGAGTTCCATAATAGCTTCTTGAGATGCTTCTTCTGCAGTCAATTCACCTCTTATAGCTCCATTAGCCATTACATAAATACGATCACTCATTCCTAGCACTTCACCGAGTTCAGAGGAAATCATGATAATGCTCATTCCTTCATTGATTAGCTGATTCATAATCGTATAAATTTCAAATTTTGCCCCCACATCAATACCTCGTGTTGGTTCATCCAAAATTAAGATCTTAGGTCCAGTAAACAACCATTTTCCAAGAGACACCTTCTGTTGATTTCCACCGCTAAGTTTGCCAACTATTTGTTCTAGAGAACTAGCTTTAATATATAAAGAATCCTTATATTCTTTACCGACCTTTACCTCTTCATTTAAGTTAAGGACTCCTCTGCTTGATATCCCCTTCAGATGAGCAGCAGAGACATTGCTCTTTATATCCTGTAGCAAAAACAAACCGTCTCCCTTTCTGTCCTCTGTCACATAGGCAATACCTGCTTTAATCGCATCGCTAGTATGCTTAAGTGTTTTAGTTACTCCTTGCATTTCTAACGTTCCTTGAAGTTTATAATTTTTGGGATTGCCAAAAATACTTAATGCAAGCTCTGTACGCCCTGAGCCCATAAGACCAGCAACACCAATAATTTCTCCCTTCTTGAGTTGAAGATTTGCATTTTTTACTACGTTTCTTCCTAGCTGTGTATCATAGGCAGACCAATCTTTTAATGATAAAACGGTCTCTCCGATATTCTTGTCAGGTCGTTTTGGATAAATATCTTCGATGTCTCTTCCAACCATATTTTTGATGATGACATTTTCAGCCACCTCTCCCTTACTTGCATCTAATGTGCAAATGGTTTTCCCATCACGAAGCACCGTTACCTTATCTGCAATATGGATAACCTCTTTCAGCTTATGCGAAATCATAATGCAGCTAATTCCCTGACTCTTCAATTCTTTTAAGAGTTCTAATAGATTTTCGCTATCATCCTCATTCAGAGCTGCTGTTGGTTCGTCTAAAATAAGTAAGTTAACGTCCTTGCTTAGTGCTTTGGCAATTTCCACGAGTTGTTGTTTACCTACACCTAATTCCTTAATCAATGTTTCTGGAGTCACTTTTAAATTCACTTTTTTAAGTAACCCTGTAGCCTGGACAATCGTTTGATTCCAATCAACAAAGGGACCTTTTTTAACTTCATTTCCGGCAAATATGTTCTCGTAGACCGATAAATCAGGAAAAAGGGCTAGCTCCTGATAGATGATTCCAATACCAGCCTTTACGCTATCACTGATTACTTGAAATTGTTGTACCTGTCCTTCGAACACTATGTCCCCATCATAGGTACCATATGGATATACTCCACTTAATACCTTCATTAGAGTAGATTTACCTGCTCCGTTTTCTCCGACTAAGCAATGGATTTCTGCCTTACCTACTTTGAAATTTACGTTGGAGAGAGCCTTTACTCCAGGGAACTCTTTGGATATGTTATTCATTTCTAAAATATAGCCACTCATTCTCGTACCTCCCTCACCTATACAAATTAAAGATAGAGAAAAAGTGATTGATCGCTACTACACTTTTTCTCCTCTTATTGGCTTTTACTCTATACCGGTGAATTCACTTGCCTCATAATACTCTGAATCAATTAACTCTGATTTCACATTGTCTTTATCTACAACAATTACATTCGTTTGTTTCGCTTTCACTTCTATAGCACCATTATCGTAAGAACCAGTAGTTTCAGGAGTTTTTCCATCCAAAATTTCAACTGCCATGCCCATAGCGTCTTTTACTAATGAACGAACATCTTTAAACACCGTCATCGATTGTTTTTCATCAATAATGTATTGTACAGAAGCTTTCTCCGCATCTTGGCCCGTTACAAAATAGCTTGTAATAGCACTATCAGAACCAAACACATCTGCGATTGAACGTGCAGTCCCATCATTAGGAGCAAGGATTAAAACATCCCCTTTTAGGTCATCACTCGCGGCAGTTAAATGTGTTTGTGCCTTGTTTTTTGCTTCATTTGAATCCCAGTTAGTCGTAATTTGCCCGATGATTTTTCCGAGCTGATCACGAGAAAGATCTGCAGAATCCTTTAAAGCCTCTGCTTCACTGGAGTTAGCAATTTTAAATGTACCATCAGCGATTTTCGGCTGAAGCACCTGCCAAGCGCCCTCAAAAAATAGGAATGCATTATTATCAGATGCCGCCCCAGCATACAGGTAAAGAGGTGCATTAGAACCCTTTGCATTGTCTACTAAGTACTGAGCCTGTGCTGCACCAACTGCTAAACTATCAAAAGTTACATAGTAATCGACAGCATCGGTATCAGTTATTAAACGGTCATATGCAATTACAGTAACTCCCTCTTTCTTAGCTGCCTCTACTGCAGATGCAGCTGCCGCACCATCATGAGGAGTAATGATTAATACTTTAATACCTTTATTCAACAATGCCTCTACATTTTCTTTTTCCTTTGCAGATGATCCTTGGCTAAATAGGATTTCCGTAGAATAATCCGAATCCGCTAAAGCATCCTTAAAACGTTGCTCATCCTGCACCCAACGAGGCTCATCCTTCGTAGGCAACACTATTCCCACATCTACTGAGCTACTCCCACTTGCGTCACAAGCTGCTGCTACTATGGCAAATGCCATTAACATAAATAAAAATGTGAATCCCTTGAACTTCTTCAACATTTTTAACACTCTCCCTTTGTATAAAATCCTTACCTTTTAATTATAAATTCTGAATACTTTTATGAAAGCGCTATCAATAGCACTCTTTTAATATTACCTATACTTTTTTAACTTTTAAGTATAAAAATAGAGACGAGCCACCTTGGGTTCGTCTCAAACAGAGAATTAAATTTAAATAAAAAATAGAAGCTGGCCAAAAGGATTCCTAAATGAGCGTTTTGGTCAGCCTCTTCTTGGCTTTACTTTTTTAATCTATAGTCTTTAAAAGTTTTTGCATTTCTGTAGCCTGTTTTTGTTGAGTAGTTATAATGTTTTCTACAATTGTTTTGAGTTCACTATTTTGAGTATATTTCAAGATATTTCCAGCCATTTTTATTGCACCTACATGATGGGGGATCATTTCTTCCAGGAAATCTTTATCTATATTCCCTGTTGGCCTGGCATCTTCCATAGACGCAATCATCGTTTTATAGATGTTATTATAAGCTTTTAAGTAAGATGCCTCCGCTTGTACGTTTACTTCTGGGCTCACCTTTATTTTATCTTTAAGAGCTTCCATTTTCTTAATACCTTCCAGTTGTTCTCTTATAATGGTTGCTGCTATTTTGTTGACTTGTTCATTATCGCTATATTTCAAGACATTTTCAGACATCGATACAGCTGCCTGGTGATGTGGAATCATTTCATAAAGGAAATCAAGACTGGGATCACCTGTTTTAATCGATTCTTCCATTCCCTTTTCCATGATTTGCAATATACTTTGATAATTATCATAATACACTTTTTCATCCGGACCCAACTGTGCATGTGCTTGAATACTAAACATGCATAGTATCAATGTAAAAAAACCTATTCTAGTTATTTGAATGCCTGTCCTCATATTGTACCCTCCCATTATTTACGCTCATTTTATTATGCAAGATATAGAATTACTTTATACAAGTCAGAATGTGTCATTTCTTGCTCAGTAGATTGCGATGTAATGCTCTTTCATCAGATTATTTATTTGTATTTAGGGTATACATTTAAAAGATTGAACAACTGAATCCAATATCGATTTCCACTTTAGATGGACAGTTTTAGGCGGGGTGAGTGATAAGCCATCAGCTTCGCTTCCGCATGTTTGTGAGGTTTATCTGTCTCATTCATCCTGCTAGAGTTGAGCCTTTCGCTACAATTGATAATGAGCTAAGTTTACAATCATATTTAAAAGCATTGTCAGGAGGAACATAGGAATCATGAAAAAATTATTACTGATCTTAGTTGTCTGGAGTTTGTGGGCTATCTATCCTTCGAATTCAATTGAAGCTAAGGCAGAAACATATACTATTTCGCCAAATAGCGAAACATATAATAGGAATCTAATGAACGATTCTAATTACAATAATGATACGAAACATTATTATTTACTTCGTACATATCTTGAACGACTTGAAGAAACAGGTGGTGGCACACTCGAATTAGAAAAGGGAACATACATAGTTTCTAATGTATTGTTCGTACCATCTAATACAACGATAAAACTAAAGGATGGCGCGAAAATTATGAATGGTAGTGAAACAGGTAAATCTAAGCTCAATGCTGACCACTCACTTTTCCATTTCATTCGTCCTTCTCTTGGTAAAAAAGAAGGTGTCTATGGAGGGTATGATGGTGAAAAAAATATTTCCATCATTGGAGCTGGTTCAGCGACGATTGATTTGAATTTCGAAAAGGATGCTATTGCTATTATTGCTGGTCATAATCAAAATATTAGGATTGAAAATATTAATTTTCAAAACATGTATTCCGGTCATTTCATTGAGATAGATGCAACAAAGGATGCTGTTATAACCAACAATAAATTTATGAATTCAATACCTTCAACAACTGAAATCAAAGAAGCAATTAATATCGATACTCCTGATAAGCTAACAAATGGCTGGAGCTCTGTTTGGAGTAAGTTCGACAAAACACCTAACTCCAATATGAAGATAGAAAACAATATTTTCTACGGCCTTGATCGTGCAATTGGCACCCATAAATATTCAGGTGGTAAATATCACGATAAAATCATAATCAGAAATAATAAAATAGAGAAAATGCGTCAGGATGCAATTCGCGTGTTGAACTGGAGTAATGCAACGATAGAAAACAATATGTTTAAAAATGTTGCTCCAGGTAAATACAACGCTAACAGGGGGATTATAGCAAGCGGCGCCCTTAATCCTACCTTCCAAAGTAATGTGTTTATAGACATACCACGGGCAATGCAATTTACTGCCTGGAAAAACAGTGATTCTGGTTCCGAATATGATATAACTTATAATGAGCTAAGTGAGGATAATAAAGAGGCACTTTCTACTAATACTATTATTAATTATGTAGAGGATTTTATCCGAATTAATCCTACATTTAAAAAGTTTGATCAAGAGCATACAGAATTTATTCCTTTAAAAACAGTACAGTCTCCTTCTTCACTGAACAGATACCCTGGCTCTTCAAAAGCGCTAAATATAAGGGGTCAAAATAACTATGAAGAGAGACTTGAAAGTACATTTGGCTCTAATGAAGATCTATCCAACTCAAAGCTACTAAATTTACATTTACAAAACTATTTGAGAATGTATCAGTGAAAAAATTGATTGGTACTAAAAATTAAATATTGCTGTTTAAACTTATTACTCATAAAATCTTAAGATTTATACTAACAGCCTCTTAAGAATTCCTTGCTACGATAAACGTACCAAAATTTTTAGGAGGTTACGTTTCATGGATTTACTGAGTGTAGTGTCTGGTCTTTTACCGTATATAAAATATTCTATTTTCATTTTCGTCATCTTAATGATTGGCTACTTCGTATTTAAGATCTTTTTTCAGAAAAAATATACAATAAATCTATCTAAATTTATTTTTATCATTTTACTAATCTGCTGGGGAATTGTTGTATTAGGTATCACAACTTTAAATAGACCGGCGATGTTTGCAGGTCAGTTTAATCTTAGTCTTTTGAGTAGCTATGTAAGTTCATGGAACAAATGGTCAGTGTCTGAATTTCAGCTAATCATCTTTAATATGTTAATGTTTGTGCCATTAGGAGTACTCTTACCGTTAATTCACAAAAAAAACAAATCGTTTTCGCGTGTACTAGTTATAACAATTGTATTCACACTTTGCATTGAAATTTTCCAATTTGTTTCAGGTAAAGGAATTTTCGAACTGGATGACCTTTTGCATAATACAATAGGGAGTTTAGCTGGGTACTTTTTCGTAATGGCAATCATATTAAGCATAGAGCAACGAAAGTTAAAATTTGCTCCAATTGTAAAAGCTATATCTATTCCTATTTTTTTTGTTGCATTATTTGGTGTTGCAACCGTTATATATAATGCACAGGAATTTGGAAATCTGCCATTCGAGCCTTCACAAAAACAAAACATGGATCAAATAGATGTCGAACTGGAAACAAAGCTCTCCAACAAATCATCGAACGCTTGCGTTTATTACAATTCAAATGTTAAAGATATGAAAAATATAAAATCAATCTCTCAATCCATTGCACAACAATTTGAATTACAACAGCAAGGCGGCATCCGCAGGGAAGGAGAAAACCGTCAATTAAAATTTATAGATGATGAAGGCCTTGTCTATTATTTAACTTATTTCATGTCAAATGGTTTTTGGTCCTTTTCCTCTGAAAATTATAGTGAAGAGCCGCCAAAAGTTGATATTGAACAGCAAAAGCAGGTTATAGAAAATTGGCTAGATAACGAAGGTTTATTTCCAAGTAACGCTATCTATCAGCAGCAGGATGAACGTACAATTCGTTGGGATTTAGCTGAAGCAGTGGATTTACAAACTGTATGTGATGATTTTTCTCAAGGTTTCCTCGTAATCACACTCTCTGATCAGCAAATACCCGACAACATCATCTACGATGTTAGTAACAATGAAATAGTTGGGAAAGAGAAAATCATTTCACAACAGGAAGCATATGAAGCTTTGACAAACGGAAAGTTTAACTTATTCAATCCTTTACAAAAAGGAGATACGCTAACAATAACGGATGTTCAATTAGGCTATACTTATGATACTAAAGGGTATTATCAGCCTATCTATGTCTTTACTGGCAGTGTTAACGATCCAGACTCCACAGTTGAAATATCAATTCCAGCTATTCCATAAATAAAACAGCACTTACTTTGACTAGCTAAAGTTTGTGCTGTTTTAGTATGAATTTTATTTGTTACCCCAATCTCTCATATTCAAAAGATGAAAAAGAGGCTTCTCGAAAGTCTAATAAACTTTCGAGAAGCCCCCGCTAATAACCTCATGTTAGCAAATCAATTTAATCTTACATACAAACCCATTCATATTATGGGTTCATACGGCAGGTTACATCATGCCGCCCATTCCGCCCATGTCAGGCATACCCATGCCGCCTGCTCCTGCTGGTTCTGGAATGTCTGCTACTACTGCTTCAGTAGTTAAGAATAGAGAAGCTACAGATGCAGCGTTTTGTAGAGCTGAACGAGTTACTTTAGTTGGATCTACGATACCTGCGTCGATCATGTTCACCCATTCGCCAGTTGCTGCGTTGAAGCCCATGCCAATGTCTTCGCGTTTTAGACGATCTACTACGATAGATCCTTCTAAACCAGCGTTGTTAGCGATTTGACGAACCGGCTCTTCTAATGCACGAAGTACGATACGAATACCAGTTGCTACGTCGCCTTCTTTTGTTTCTGCAAGCTCAGCTACTTTGTTGTATACGTTTACTAGTGCAGTACCACCACCAGATACGATACCTTCTTCTACAGCTGCGCGAGTTGCGTTAAGTGCATCTTCAATGCGAAGTTTGCGTTCTTTTAGCTCAGTTTCTGTTGCTGCTCCTACTTTCACTACAGCTACTCCACCAGCAAGCTTAGCAAGACGCTCTTGAAGTTTTTCTTTATCGAATTCAGAAGTTGTATCTTCTAATTGGCCACGGATTTGAGCAACACGGCTAGCGATGTTTTTCGTATCTCCGTTACCTTCTACGATTGTTGTGTTGTCTTTTGTTACTACTACTTTAGAAGCGCGTCCTAATTGAGTGATGTTCGCAGATTTTAGGTCTAGTCCTAAATCTTCTGTGATTACTTCTGCACCAGTTAGGATAGCAATATCTTCAAGCATTGCTTTACGACGGTCACCGAATCCAGGAGCTTTAACAGCTACTGCATTGAATGTTCCGCGTAATTTGTTTACTACTAGAGTAGCTAATGCTTCCCCTTCTACATCTTCAGCGATAAGTAAAAGTGGTTTGCCTTGTTGAACTACTTGCTCAAGCACTGGTAGGATTTCTTGAATGCTAGAGATTTTTTTGTCTGTGATTAAGATATATGGATTGTCTAGATTAGCTTCCATTTTATCTGAATCAGTTACCATGTATGGAGAAGCATAACCGCGGTCGAATTGCATACCTTCTACCACATCAAGCTCTGTTGTGAATCCTTTAGATTCTTCGATTGTAATAACTCCATCGTTACCAACGCGCTCCATAGCTTCAGCGATTAGCTCACCAACTTCTTCATCACCAGATGAGATAGCAGCTACTTGAGCGATAGATTCTTTACCTTCGATTTGTTTAGAGATTGCTTTTAGCTCTGTCACAGCAGAAGCTACAGCAAAGTCGATACCTTTACGAATACCAACTGGGTTAGCTCCAGCAGTTACGTTTTTAAGTCCTTCACGAATCATAGATTGTGCAAGAACAGTTGCAGTTGTTGTACCGTCACCAGCGATGTCATTAGTTTTTGAAGCAACCTCTGCCACTAATTTCGCACCCATGTTTTCGAATGCATCCTCTAGCTCGATATCTTTTGCGATTGTTACACCATCGTTAGTGATAAGTGGTGAACCAAATTTTTTCTCTAGAACTACGTTACGACCCTTTGGCCCTAAAGTTACTTTTACAGCGTCTGCTAATTTATCTACCCCACGCAGCATTGCGCTACGAGCGTCTTCACTAAATTTAATTTCTTTTGCCATGTTAATATGCCCTCCTAATTTTTCTTTTTAAGTTCTTTTATTAGCCAATTACAGCAAGAATATCGCTTTCGCGTAAGATTAAATAGTCGTGGCCTTCATATTTCACTTCAGTTCCAGCATATTTAGAGAAGATAATACGGTCCCCTTCTGCTACGTCTAATTCAACGCGGTTTCCGTTTTCTAGTACTCGTCCAGTACCTACTGCAACGACTTTACCCTCTTGTGGTTTCTCTTTAGCAGAGTCTGGAAGTACGATGCCAGATGCTGTTTTTTCCTCAGCTTCGATTAATTCGATTACAATACGATCACCTAATGGTCTTAACAAGTGAAACTACCTCCCTAAAATAGTTGAATTTATTTTTATTAGCACTCTCACACTTTGAGTGCTAACACACTTATAATAATAATTAAACTTAGAAGAATTTGCAAGTGAGAACATCATTTTTTTTAATAATTTTTAACGCTCTAATCCTCAGTTGGTTTAAAACCTATGAGGCTTCTAGTTTTTGAAAACGAAGATACTAAAGTTGACTATTAAAGATGATTATAAAATGGCTAAGGAGCGATTTTATTTTAGTTTTCCTTTACAATAAGGCTAAGGCTAGTACATCTTACAAAAGCAAGATTATCTATTTACTATCCTGATTAGTAAACTTATAAAAGCAACTGCTATAAATAGAAAGGATATTTAGATGAAACAACAAAAGACAGGTTTATACATATTAATCACCTACTGTGTGATGCAGCTCTCCGGTGCATTATTTGCTCCTCTTCTACTAATAATCTTTAACTATTTCGGCTTAGAAAACGCAAGGTACCTAGCTTCTGGATGGTGGGTTTTCCTTGGAATGGGAATTGCTACAGCTATCACCTTGCTTATGATTCGCCAAGACAAGAATTTTATACGGCCTCTAAAAGGGAAGGCATCCGGTCTTCCCGGAGCAATTGGCTGGGGAATTCTTGGCTTTCTCATGGTTTTGTACGGCCAAACATTAGCTGCTAATATTGAAATTAGATTTTTTGGTATAGAAGCTGGTTCTGAAAATACGTCGCAGTTTATGGATCTTGGCAATTCAGTACCTTTTGTCTTTTTCTCCATTGTGCTCTTCGCACCTATTTTAGAGGAGCTTATATTCCGTCGCATCATTTTCGGAACTTTATTGCCTAAAACGAACTTCTTTGTAGCAGCGCTTGTTAGCTCACTGTCCTTTGCCGTCATTCACTTTGAGTTCACACACATACTAATATATGCTGTGTCTGGGTTTATATTCGCTTTCATTTACTATAAAACAAAGCGAATTATCACCTCTATTATTGCCCATATGCTACTTAATGGATTCGTAGTAATTGTTCAACTGTATAATGAAGAGATCGTCAACTTTTTAGAAAAACTTGCTGAGTTGCAGCAATAAGGGGTAATCATAATGACTTTTTCATTTGTAAGTTTTCCTACAATAGAAACAGAAAGACTCATCCTTCGAAAAGCAATCGAACGGGATGCAAAGGATATTTTAGAGTTATATTCTAATGAAAACGTAGTACAGCATATGGCAATCGGTCCCTTTACTTCTGTTGAAGATGCAAAGGGCGAAATTAGTTGGTACGAGAAAATTTTTCTCGAACAAACTGGTATGCGCTGGGTAATAGAAGATAAAATAACCCAAAAAGTAATCGGTACTTGTGGTTATTTAAACTATGAGGCTGAGCATAAGCGTATAGAAATTGGCTATGATCTTTCACCTAAAGCTTGGGGAAAGGGAATTATGACGGAGGCGCTTAAGCCCATCATTCATTTTGCCTTTCATGATATGAACATGAACAAAATAGAAGCTGAGGTTACTTCAGAGAATGATGCCTCCCTTCACCTTTTGAGTAAGCTAGGTTTTCACAAAGATGGAGTCTTAAGACAGCATGAGTTCGAAAAGGGACGCTATATCGATCTTGCTATCTATTCCCTACTAAAAAGCGAATATAAATAGGAAAGCCTTCGACTAGATAATAGTCGAAGGCTTTTTTTCTTATAAGATTGGTATCAGCGCTCACCTTGCCCCTCGAGTTCAAATGGATAAAAGCTCTGGTGGCTGAGGTACTGCCTCCTCGCTTTTCTCCATTTGCTTGTCGGGGCAGACATAGGCGCTTTCGCTTTTCTTAGATCTCGTTTCGAATCATGTAGATGAGTGTTTGAAGTTCAACTGAAAGGTCAATCGTATGTACGCGAATCTCATCTGGAGTACTTATTGGGACTGGGGTGAAGTTTAAAATCCCTTTTACATTGGAGCCCACTAAAAGATCAGCAACTTCCTGAGCCGCACGACTTGGAAGTGTAAAAATCACTAATTCAATTCCGTATTCCTTTAGCTTTTCCAACATCACACTAGAATGAAATACAGGAATGTCGCTAATAATCGTTCCTTCGAGTGGTGCCTTCGTATCGAATGCTACTACAATTCTAGTGTTATGATTTTTTTGAAAGTTATATTTTACAAATGCTGTTCCTAAACTACCAACACCTATTAGTGCCACCCGTGCCGCTTCATCTTGGTCAAGTGTCTTTCTGAAAAACTCAAGTAGATGAGGTACATCATAGCCGTACCCTTTCTTTCCTAGCGCACCGAAATGAGAAAAATCTCTTCGAATGGTTGCTGAATCTATCTTCATCGCTTCACTTAGCTGTTGGGATGAAACTCGTTTATGATCTGCATTATGAAAGCTTTGTAAAAATCTATAATATAAAGGAAGTCGTTTCATTGTCGCTTGAGGGATGCGAGGTACATCACGTTTCATAAGTGTCCTCCTATTGTATAAGGCAAATTCATTTTTACACGTTACCTTTCTTTTATTGTAAAGGGAGAACGTTGCAACGACAAGTCCTATCTATTACACTTAGGATAGAATTGAGGTGCAAATTAACGTGATTGTTTTACAAGTAAACCAAGTAACTAAATCCTTTAATGGTGAAGATATATTAACAAACGTAAAGTTAGAAGTTCAAGACCGCGACCGAGTTGCACTGGTTGGGCGTAATGGTGCGGGAAAATCTACTTTACTTAAAATAATTGCTGGAGAAATGTCATACGATTCCGGTGACATTATTATGCCTAAAAATATTAGACTTGGCTATTTAGAGCAGCATGCGGGTCTTGAATCGAAGCTGACGATTTGGGAGGAAATGAAATCGATTTTTAGTCATTTGATTGATTCTGAAAGAGAACTGCGCTCACTAGAAGCACAAATGGCTGACCCTTCTATCTATGAAGATTCAGAAGCCTATGCTAGAGTTGCAGCAACCTATGACGAGCTTCAGCTAGCCTTTAATGAGGCTGGTGGATACCGCTTTGAATCGGATATCCGTTCCATCTTACATGGTATGCAGTTTTTCCCAGAGGATTATGATAAGCCAGTACAAGCATTATCCGGGGGACAAAAAACGAGACTAGCATTAGCTAAAATGCTGTTGAGCAAGCCCGATTTACTTATACTCGATGAGCCTACAAACCATTTAGATATTCAAACACTCAGCTTCCTTGAAAATTATTTAAAAAACTATAGTGGTGCCATTTTAATTGTATCCCATGATCGATATTTCCTAGACCAGGTAGTAAATTTAGTTTATGAGGTTTCACGTCATAACGTTACGAGATACGTAGGTAACTATAGCGCCTATTTAACGCAGAAAGCGAAAAATTATGAGCTCGATAAAAAGAAATATGAGAAGCAGCAGGAGGAAAAAGCAAAGCTAGAGGACTTTGTTAGCCGTAACCTGGCGCGTGCTTCTACAACGAAGATGGCACAATCTCGAAGAAAGGTTATCGAGAAAACTGACTGGATGGATGCCCCAGATGGCGATGAGAAATCCGCTAACTTCGGCTTTACCATTGACCGTCCTAGCGGTAATGATGTTCTGCGTTTAGAGGATATTGCTGTAGGTTATCCAAATAAAACCGTTTCCTCTAACATCTCATTTTCCGTTTATAAGCAAGACCGCATCGCTTTGGTTGGACCAAATGGTGTCGGTAAGTCCACCTTGCTAAAAACTATTATGAAGCAGCTCCCTTCAGCTGGTGGTAATATTCAATACGGCACAAATGTGCAATTTGGATACTATGACCAGGAGCAGGCAGCTCTTACTGGCAATAAAACCGTCCTTAAAGAGCTATGGGATGAATGGCCTCTGATGAATGAGAAAGATATACGCAATGTGCTAGGTCGCTTCCTCTTCTCTGGAGACGATGTGCAAAAAACTGTGTCTAATCTATCCGGTGGAGAAAAGGCTAGACTTGCACTTGCAAAACTCATGCTATTGAAGTCGAATACACTTGTACTAGATGAGCCTACTAACCATTTAGACTTAGACAGCAAGGAAGTCTTGGAGAATGCATTGCTTGATTTTCCAGGAACGATTATTTTCGTATCACATGACCGTTACTTTATTAATCGAATTGCAACGAAGGTAATTGAACTTTCCTCTGATGATGCCACCCTTTTCTTGGGAGACTATGATTATTATTTAGAGAAAAAGGAAGAGCTCGAGGAAATCGCCATGGAAAATGCAGTGGTTCAAAACACTGTAGTTCAAAAGGTCAATACGTCTACAATTGATAAAGAGGCGAAGAAAAAGGAACGCCAGCTACGTCGTCAAATTGAGGAACTAGAAGGACAGATTCCTTCCATAGATTCAGAAATTGCTTCTATAGAAGAGAAGCTATGTGATCCAGAGATATTCCAGGATCATGAGGCAGTCCAAAAGCTACAAGGCGAATTGGATATACTAAAGGTAAAGCAAGACACAATCTCCAACGAATGGCTGGAGCTACAGGAACAATTAGAAGAGATTACAGGGTAAACCGATTGACTCGGTTTACCTTTTTTATATGAGGAAAAATAATATTGTCGAACGGTCCGATTTTAGAGAGAAAACGACCAATTTTTGGGGTGAACTGTCCAATTATTTGCTCAAACCGTCCGATTTTTGGAGATGGTTCTGCGCTCCTTCTGAAAGAATATATAATAGCCTTGTTGCATTTTGTCGAACACTGGTATATATATAGGTCAAGTACCTTTTTCAACAAATTCTTTTTCCACATATTTATTAACATCAAAAATACTGTTATATCAATCTATCAACAGGTTTATCCACATTATCCACAGTTTTAAAACAAACTTTTCCACAAGGTGTAAGCATAAATAACCACAATATATTGAAAAAACGCAACTTACTAACAAGTTATTCACAGATTGTGCATAAGTACGAATGTTCTCTATTGACAACAGAAATAATACGTGGTAAAAAATCCTCTTTTCTTGTCGAAGAAAAGAGGATTTCATTTAGTTCCAACTATTTAGTTCTAACCCTGGTCTTCCATTCATCGACAAATCTCCCGTTTGCCCTGCTGAGTACTTAGAGCTCCCAGCAGCTGCGATCATTGCAGCATTATCTGTACATAAATTTATAGGTGGTACATAGAATGGAATGTTTTCCTTTTCAAAGGCTTCTTCTAAAGATTTACGAAGTCCTTTATTTGCGGCTACTCCACCAGCGGCAATTACCTGCTTTACATTGAACTCTCTAGCTGCTCGTAAGGTTTTAGTAGTCAGTACTTCTATTACACTTTGCTGGAAGCCAGCTGCTAGGTGGTTTGGATTGATCTCTTCCCCACGTTGCTCCGCATTATGCTGATAGTTGATGACTGCCGATTTTAAGCCACTAAAGCTAAAATCATAAGAGCCTTCCTCTAGCCAAGCTCTTGGAAATGAAACTGCTTCATCGCTCTCATTCGCCAGACGATCAATATGTGGACCACCCGGATAAGGAAGATTCAAAACTCTTGCAACTTTATCATAAGCCTCACCAGCTGCATCATCGCGTGTTTCTCCGATTAGCTCAAACTGACCGTCTTTCTTCATCAATACTAACTCGGTATGCCCTCCCGAAACTACTAGAGCAAGCAATGGGAATTCCATCGGTTGGACTAATGCATTTGCGTAAATATGTCCTGCGATATGGTGGACGCCTACTAAAGGAAGGTCATTTGCAAACGCGAATGCTTTTGCTGCGTTTATTCCTATTAAAAGTGCCCCAACCAGTCCAGGTCCTTCAGTCACCGCTACTGCATCTAGTTCCTGCGGTGTCATGTTCGCTTGCTTCAATGCTTCTTCGATAACAAGCGTAATCTGCTCCACATGATGTCGAGAAGCAACCTCAGGCACTACTCCACCGAATCGTTTATGACTTTCTATTTGAGATGCTACTACATTGGTTATAATCTCTGTTCCATTTTTGACGATGGAAGCTGCGGTTTCATCACAGCTCGTTTCTATTCCTAATATATATTGATCTTTTGTCATTTGAATTCCACCCACATTACAAGAGCATCCTCTTGTGTATCTGTATAATAGTTTTTTCGAATGCCTCCGTCTTGGAAGCCTAGCTTATAATATAAGTTTTTTGCGACTATATTGGATACGCGCACCTCTAATGTCATGAGGACTACTTTTTGCTCCTTCACGACACGAATAGCCTCGCGCATTAAGCCTTCCCCAATTTTATGTCCTCGCATCCGCTCAGCAACAGCCACGTTCGTGATATGACTTTCATCCATAACAATCCACATTCCACAGTAGCCAACAATATCCTTTTCCTCTGTTTCTGCTACTAAATAGTAGGAATATAGATTGGTCGACATTTCATGCTCGAATGCTTCTCTAGTCCAAGGAAGAGTGAATGCTTCTTCTTCTATTAAAAGAACCTGGTCAATATCTTCTATTGTCATTTTGCGATAGGTGATAGTTTTAGTTTCCATTTTTCTTCTGCTCTTTCATCCAGTTTGCCTCTGCCTCAGTTATTCGCAAATATTCTGGCACCGCTGTATGTACATTTGTCGGCTCCATGCTTTGAGCAATTTCTATTAGAACAGCTGCACTTGGTAAGGAGAACGCCGCTCCCGCCTGTTTTACCTTATCACCAAGCACCTCATTTATTTGTTCCCAATGAAGATTTACATCCATCCCAACAAATAAAACCGGTTGCTCCATTTCATCTAACAAAGCTAACAGGTCTACCATCGACATATGAGCTTCCTTCACTGTTTCTCCGTTTACATAAATTCCTGCAAATACATTTCCACGTCGCGCATCCATAATTGAACAAACTGCACCTTGGAAATATGGCGCGTTCCCAGCTAGCACCTGTAGGCTTGAAACAGAGTAAATCGGAAGGTTCAGCGTCCATGCAAGCGTTTTGCCAATTGTTACACCAATTCGCACTCCCGTATACGAGCCCGGGCCTTTTGCAACAGCAATCGCATTTAGCTCACTCGGCTTGATGTTAGCTTTTTTCATGAGTTCCTCTATCGCGGGCATCGTTCCAATAGAATGAGTTACCTTCACTGAGGATTTATATTCCGCAAGCACCTGTCCATCTTTCACGATTGCTACTGCAAGCGGTGTATGAGATGTATCTATTCCTAACCAAATCATTCAAAAAGCTCCTCACATAATTGTTCATATCGTTTCCCAAAGGGTTCAAACGTAAATCTGCGTTTGTCTCCTTCTAGTCGGTGAATCTGTATCGCTAAACGTTCTGATGGTAAATCATCCTGTATTAAATGAGCCCATTCGATAATACTTACCGCTTCACCATAAAATAGCTCGTCCCAGCCTAAATCTTCATCACTATTAGCTAATCGGTACACATCCAAATGATTTAAAGGCAGTCTGCCCTCATATTGCTTCAATATAGTAAACGTCGGACTGTTCACATTTCTCGTGATTCCAAGCCCCTTCGCCACACTTTTCGTAAAAGTTGTCTTTCCCGCTCCAAGGTCTCCCTCTAATGTCAGGACATCTGCAGGATTTAGTTTTTCAGCGAGCTGTCGGGCTAATGCTTCCGTCTCCTGCTCCGAATCAATCAATCGTTCATACATCGTCGATCGCTTTCCTTTCAAGTACAAATCTATTTGACTCTATTATAAAGAATTACAGCTCATAATGTAACTATAGGGCATTTTTGTCGAGAGATCTCTTAAACAAATTAACGATAATCTATTTTGCAATAAACAGTCCGCTCACTGGACTTCGAACGGTTTGGGACATTCCTCAATCTGTTCTACTATTTCCCTCTGATTTACTACAATCCTATCGTTTTTTACGACAATTCACGCTTGGTTTACTACAATTCGCGTCTGGATTACTACAATCAACCCGTAGTTTACTACAATCCTATATCCGCTCTACATTTTCCCTCTGATTTACTACAATCCAATCGTTTTTTACGACAATTCATGCCTGAATTACTACAATCCCCTCGTAGTTTGCGACAATCCCCTTCCAGTTTACTACAATCCCCAATCTACTCTCCCTCTCCCATGCAATTTTCTCCAAACACTCCAAAACGCAAAAGGACCGCCTCACATCCCTTGTGAGACAGTCCTAAGTAAGATTTTATTGCAGTAATCGAAGCACTTTTTGAACTTCCTGCTCTCCAGCATGCTCCCAGCGGTTTTTGTCAGTGATATTGCCATCCTGATCAACAGGCGTCTGAAACTGATCGAAGCCAGTAGTGGTAAGCAATGAATTTTCATCCTTATCTAAACCGACGTTTACGACATGCTTAATCAAATAGGGGGACTGGAATCTAATGTGTGCATCAGAATCATCAAGCATCCCTTGAGTCACTGTAAAGGGAATTCGAAGGTAGATTGTTTCACCTTCCTCGCGACAGAGGATAGAGTCAAAGCTACCTTTATGGTAATCCCAGTTTCCTCCGATTGAATAGCCTAGACTTGAGATACGATCCTGTAAATCTCCAAAATTTGCGAACTTACCTTCTAGTTCTGTGTTAAGCTGAAGCATTTGCTATCACTCCTTCATATGAATTCTCGTTTATAGAGTTTCCCAAAGCGAGCGATAACATACAGATGAGAAAATCATTTTTCTTTTTCAAAAAATAAGCTAATGACCTTTTCAAAAAGCCCTTTTTTTGGTGGATCTCGATTTATTTCTACGAGCTTATTTGCGATTAAATCAGACAATATTTCGTATCCCGCCTCTCCAAAATGGAGGCCATCATCTTTTTCTCCAATTAAAAGCTCCTTGTAGTTTTCTCTGGAATACATAGCGGTAAAAAAATCGATATATTGACTTCCAGTTTCTTTGGCGACCTCATTTACTACAGTTGCATACCTTTGTAGTCTCTCATTAGTGCGATTTTCTTGTAAGAATTCATCTACAGGAGCTGGTGTGATGAGAATAGTTTTATGGGGACCAATTACTTTAGCAAATGTACATAAGTTTCGTTTATACTGCTCAATGTCTACTAATCGATGTGAGGCAGAATCATTGGCTCCAAACAGAACAGTGACAAAATCAGGTTTTTTTGCAATAACATCTGCGGCAAAGCGCTCGATTGCCTGTTCGGTTGTATTTCCCGAAACTCCAGCATTAATAAAGTCATAGTCAGGCAATTTATGAGATAGCTTAAACGTTAGCGCTGGAGCAGGGTAACCTTCTTTTCTTGCGGTGATACTATCACCAAAGCAAACGACAGTAGTCATATTACAAACCTCCAATCTATTAATTTTTATATTTTTATAGTGCTCTATAAGTTTATATTCACTAAAAAACGGTTATACAAACATATAAGACTGCCTTGGAGGAACATCATGAATAAAAAACGAGTTACTTGGGTAGATGTCACAAAGGGTTTTTTAATGATTTTAGTAGTTATAGGTCATTATCCTGGTGAACTAAACTTCCCATTATCCAAATATATCTATTGGTTTCACATGCCAGCTTTTTTCTTGCTAAGCGGTATATTTTTTAAGGAAATTAAAGAAGATGAAGCATCTAATAAAACCGTCAAAAAGAGATTCTTACAGCTTATGGTTCCGTATCTATTTTTCCTTTTATCCATTACCAGCATTCGTTACGGAATGGAGGTAGCTCAAGGTAATTATAATATATCTTGGTATCTTCAAGATTTATGGAAGCTAATTATTGCAGGAAGATTTGTACGAGGTGCATACGGAGTTTTCTGGTTTGTAACCACTTTATTCTTTACGTATTTACTATTTATGTGGATGACTAAATATTTAAGCAAAACAAAACAAATAAGCCTAATCGCTATTTGTTATTTAGCTGCACATTTGCAAAGTATTTTTGCTAGAGAAGTAATTAGTGAATCTGCAGTAGAGTCAGCACAATCTATTCCAATGGTATGGAATTTAGATGTAGTATTAATGGCAGTTGTATATTTCTCCTTAGGTTATTATGGTAAATCTCTTTGGATGAATGTAACCAAGCCTTGGCTTTTCAGTGCAAGCTTTGTAGCGTTTGGTATGATTCTAGCTGACCAAAACGGATTAATCAATTATAAGCTAAGTATGAAATTTTTACGATATGACCATATGTTATTAGATTTAATCGTTCCGATCTCCTTTATCATCGTCATTGTCGGTCTTTTCCAAAGAGTTACGAAGATTATTTCGTTAGATTGGTTAAGAAAAATCGAAAATCATTCCATTGCAATTATGTACTTACATATTTTTACGGACATGATTCTAAACGATTACGTTGAATATGGAGTCGTCGGTTACACTATATTATGTACTCTAATTCCAATTATTATTTCGGTCATTATTCAAAACGTTATCCCATATGGTAAATTTTTGCTAGGAGATATCCGCGCAAAAAAACCAATGCAGATAGAAATTTAAAAACCGCCATTTTGGCGGTTTTTTGATGTTTCAGTAAATATTTTCTAAATAAAAACTTTACGAACAAGAACATTTGTTCTGAAATGTGTTATAATAGAAAAAGCAATTGCATACCAGGTTGGGCGGCGGTCACTTCTTTCAAAGGGGTGATGCCAATGACAATTTACGAAACGATGAATTTGTTAATGCAGCTAAGTGCTGTCTTTCTAACAGCTTTTTCTATCGTAGTGACATTGATTATTTTCTTCATAAAAAAGAAATAACCGTCCCCTGGCAAAGGTTTGACGGTTATTTCTGACCTAGGACCAACCGCTCTTTCTGCGGTCTGCATATTGTTGGACTGGATATTGCAGTATCCAGTCCTTTAACTTACTTGCTTATTGTTATTATATACAGAAAGCAATGCATATTCAACTCATACTGGTCAAATATGCCTTACTTCTCTGCTTTTTACTAATAGATTTCATTACTAATGGATTACTTCATTTTATGCAACTATATTTTATATGTGTATCCTAAACAGTACAAATCTTAGATTATATAAAAAAGAATAGACATTTAAACGTCTACTCTTTTCTGATTTCTTCAACTCGCCCCTAATAAGTATCATTTCCGAAATATGTAGGCACCACGGTTTCATAAACCTGTCCGTCCAATTCATGTCTTAGACGCTTTACTTCAATTTGGAAATAATTCAAAATGTTTTCTTCCGTCATAACCTCAGAAACACTTCCGGTTATCACTGGCTTTTCTTTGGCGACCATTAAAACTTTATCTCCTAAATAAAATGCATGGTTGGCATAGTGTGTATTGATGACACAGGCTAACCCTTTTTCTTTCACTAACCTTTTAATTGTTTGTAGTATAATCTTTTGCTTTTGCATATCTAGATGCGATTCAGGTTCGTCCAATACTAAAATTTCTGGCTCTGCCACTAATGTTCGAGCGATTAATGCTAATTGCAGTTCTCCCCCACTGACAGATGTACAGGATTCCTCTGCTAAATGCTTGATGCCTACAGAGTCTAATGCTTCTAACGCTAAAGCATAGTCCTTTTTAGATGGCTGGGCGAATGAGCGAATGTAAACTGCTCTTCCCATCGTCACTAAATCTAAAATGGAATAGCTGAACGTCATACTCGAAGCTTGAGGAACGTAACCAATTTTTGTCCAGACTTCCTTAGAATTCATATTAGAAAGCGGCTCGCCATCGAGTAAGGTTGCCCCTCTTTTCCAATCCTGTAAACCCATCATGCATTTTAATAGAGTTGTCTTCCCTGCACCATTTGGGCCAAGTATGGACAATATTTGACCAGGATGAAGCTCAAAGTTGATATCATTTGCATAAAGTAGTTTTTGAGCATCAGGATTTTTGGCTTTTTTGTAAAAATAATTGCCGTCCTTTACCTGTAATATCATTTCCAGCCACCTCCTGTTTTACGAAGTAAATACGCGAAAAAAGGAGCTCCGATAATAGCTGTCAAAATAGAAAGTGGGATTTCAGCTGCCGTTAGACTTCGAGCAAGATTATCAATGACTAATAAGTATACTGCTCCTATGGAAATAGATGCAGGAAGGACATATTGATTGTTACTCCCTACAATCATTCGAGCGATATGTGGGATAATCAGCCCTACCCAGCCAATGATACCAGCTATTGAAACTGCTGCCGCAGTGATCAAGGTTGCCCCTAAAATAATTAGCCATTTCAGCTTGTTTACAGAAATACCTAATGATAATGCCTCTTCCTCCGAAAGGGAAAGGATATTCAATCTCCAGCGCAGCACATACAAAATTAGTATTCCAACCAAAATAATTGGTCCACCAATCATTAAATCGCTATAGCTTGCAGTACCAAGACTACCCATCAACCAATATGTTATTGCTGGCAGCTTTTCTTCAGGATCAGCTAGGAACTTCACGAGAGAGATTAAGGCCTGAAACAATGCACTAGTAACTACTCCTGCAAGGACAAGCATAAATATAGGCATATCTCGTTTTACTCCACCTATTAAAAATGTGAAGCCAATTGCAAGCATCCCCATTACTAATGCAATGATTTGCATCGTAAAGCTATTACCGAATAACAAAATTCCAATTGATGCACCAAATCCTGCACCAGCGGAAACACCTAAAATATCAGGGCTAACTAAAGGATTGGCGAACATTCCCTGGAACGCTGCACCGGCGATAGATAAACCTCCACCGATCAGCATAGCTAATAAAATTCTCGGCAAACGGACATTCATGACGACTGTTTCTTCCATATTAGACCATGTTTGATCCATTGGAATTATTTGTGAAAGTAATATTTTGATTTGAACAATGAAATCAATTTGATACCGGCCTACCCCAATCGAAATCAGACCAACTATGACAGGCAATGTCCAAAGTAATATCTTGATTAATTTAGACTTCATTTTTAAGACACCTTTGTATTAGTATTTTGCTGCTTCCGATGGTGGATTTAGAATTTCTTCCACTTGTGTATCAGTTAAATCATAACTATAGTAACGTTTGTAATAGTCTTTTATTTCTTCGTTCATGTCATACGTAAACAAATCTGGATGATTTTTTTGAGCCATCCATTTTAGCATCAATGGTGCATCTCCACTTGGTGGATACCAGCGATAAATACCGAGCGGCATTTTATAAACCTTTTTATCTTGAACTGCCTTTACTTCACTCCAGTCTTGGCTTTCGAAAACGTTGTTATACAAGTCCTCAGGCTGAGTTTCTGTAAAATTAGTGATATAAATGATATCAGGGTTCCATTTATAAATTTGCTCCATATTTACTGCTTTAATACCATCGACCTCTTCTGCTGCAACATCAATTCCACCAGTAGAGTTCAACCAACGGTTACCGTGCATACCTGTTCCAGCTACAGAAATCTCTCCATTATTATGGTATTGCAATACCATTACTCGAGGCATATCTTTCTCTTCAATACCTGCTTCGTCCAACGTGTCATAAATCATTTGTTGATTTTCTTCACCCTCTGCAATTATCTCTGCAGGTCGATCTGTTACACCAGTAATCTCTCCAGTTAAGGTCAACCAGCGATTCAATGTATCTAGCGGGTTAAGTGAGTCAGTAGCAGTGTCTAAAGCGACCGTTGTTATACCCGTATCTTCAAGTTTTTTCACCGTTTTTTCTTGATTAGCAATCTCAAAATATACATCTGGATCTAAAGACAATAGCTCCTCTACATTTACTTCACCATTTTCAATAAAGTTCGTTTTAGCATCTAGAATAGATGGTGAAATTTCCTTTAAAATAGAGTGGGAAGCTGCATTATAAGAATTTGGATGTATCCCTGCAATCTCCTCAGTAGAATTTGTAGCGATAAACCATGTAGAGAAGTATGGTAGGATTCCACCCATTACAATACTATCCAATGTTCCTGGTATCTCTACCTCTCTATTTAATTCGTCTACAATTAGCTTCGTTTCTTGGCTAGCCTCTAAATCCTTACTGCCCACTTCATTATCATTATTACCGCAGCCTGCTAGCAATAACGCTATGGAAGCCGATGCAATTAAATATCTATATGTACGTTTCCTCATTACATTTGTCTCCGTTTCTTATTGAGAATCATTTTCAACTACTAACTAACTTATAATAATTATCCCAAAAGGTCAAGAAAGCTTATTAAAAAAATAATATTCAGAATGCAATATAGTAAAATTTTGTCTTTTCATATTTTTAATTTTTGTGTTATGATGCAAACAAATGAGAATAGTTATCAATTAAATTAAATGGAGGGCTCTTTTTGGCTAACTCAAACAGTATTCTATATTTGGATCCAGGTCATGCCTTTGGATTGTCCAACCGTACCAATCCTTTCATGAACAAACATTTTACGATTATCGATCAATACCAATTAACTCAACATAATCTAGAGCCATACTGCTGTATAGTAGTTCACGATTTTGCAGACCAAGAGTATTTATATAAAAATAGAGCAATTATTGAAGACTTTTTAGAGGCAGGTAAAATTGTTATTTTCGGGGGACATTTATTTAGAGAGTGGCTTCCTGGTTGTCCTATTTTTACTCCTAGAACTATTGAATCCCATGAAGATTACAATGTATATAAGAAAATAAATCATCCCATTTTTGAAGGAGTAGACACGGATGATATGACCTATAACAAAGGTGTAGCAGGCTTCTTTGCTAGGGTGACACACTCCCCTGTTCCAGCTGGTTCAGATGTACTTCTGACTTTCCGAGACGGAATGGCTATTACATATATTGATAGACAATCAACGAAAGGCACGATTTTAGTCCATTCTGGTCGAGATCTTTTCGCTCATCGCATGCAAAATAAATCGACAGATCGCATTAGCACTCAGCTGCTTCAATGGATTCAAGATGAATATCAGGTATTACAAAAGGGAGGCAGCACCAAATGAGAAAAATTGCCGTGATTTACAGTGGACATGCGCCTCATCACCGGACTTTTAATGAACCAAAATATAAGCAATACATTGACCGACTAATCTATTTCCCTGAATTCCAGGATGCTTCTTTAGAGGGAGTAGATGTATTGTTTGTGCCCTCTCAATTGAATGAGCATTTATTGATGAATGCGAAGGCGAAAATTCATGCTTTTGCTAATGATGGAGGAATTGTATTAGCCTTTGGGCCTCAGCCCTGGGAATGGCTCCCAAATCAAAAATGGGAAGAACGTGAGACTAATTTTTGGTGGTGGCTAGAAAAGGACGCAAAAAGTGGTTTAGTGTTAGCTGATCCAAAATATGATTTGTTCAACTATATAACCTTGAAAGATGCAACTTGGCACCAGCACGGTGTATTTTGGCCAGAGGAAGGTGCTCAAAAGCTGATTACTACTGAGGACGGAGGAGCTGTTCTTTACGTTGATAAGGTCAGCACAAAGGGTACTTGGATTATTACTACACTTGACCCAGACTATCATTTTGGCTCTTATTTCATGCCCGCAACTGAACGATTCCTAGATGGCTTTTTACCTTGGCTTGCTAAAGGTAATATATAAAAGAAACCTGTATCGAGATAAATCGATACAGGTTTTTTATTTATATTTCCTTCGCTTGAAATCTCTAGCGATTTACTAATTAAAGCTCCCACTATGGGTTCTATTTAATGAAATACGATTGTTTTATTGCCCTCTACAATTATTCGGTTTTCCAAATGCCATTTTACAGCTCTTGCTAGCACTCGTCGTTCTATTTGACGTCCAAGCTTCTTAAGATCAGTCACATCATCCCGATGGTCTACTCGTTCCACATCTTGTTCGATGATTGGCCCTTCATCCAAATTGTTTGTTACATAATGAGAGGTAGCACCGATCAGCTTTACTCCTCGTTCATATGCACGTTCATAGGGACCAGCTCCTATAAATGCTGGCAGGAATGAATGGTGGATATTGATAATGCGATTCTCAAAATGAGCAACAAAACCAGGAGTGAGTATTTGCATATATCGTGCCAAGATTAATAAATCCACCTCATATTGCTCCATTAAGCGAATCTGCTCCTCTTCCACCTGCTTACGAATTTCTTTGTTAGCGGGAATATAGTGAAATGGAATTCCTAAAGACTCTACCATCGGGCGAGCCGTTTCATGATTGCTTATGACAACAACAATATCAGTGTCCAGATCACCATTTTGCCATTCCCATAGAAGTTCAATTAAACAATGTGGTTCTTGAGAGACAAGGATTGCAGAACGAATTCGCTGTGCTGGATATGAAAACTTATATTCCATTCCGTGGGTATGTGCTACTTCCTCAAAATCCTTTTCCATTTGAGCTGCCTTTGCCACTAAGTTGTCCCCGTGGTACGCAATTCGTATAAAGAACATCCCATTTTCAGGATTGCTTGAATACTGACTAGACTCTATGATATTGCATTCATGCTCATATAAAAAAGTAGATAGCACTGATACAATACCCGGCTTATCTACACATTTTACTAGTAGGCGTCCTCGATTTTCCAAAGTATTGTGATGCGTATTCAACACTTGCTTAACTTGTACATCGTCCATTTTTTATAACACCCTTTACGTAAATATTAATTTTCTCATTATCCTTCATTTTGAAAATCTTCACAAGTGCTTTATCTTCGACCAGAGAAAAAGCCTAT
Source organism: Psychrobacillus sp. FSL K6-2843 (assembly GCF_038626375.1). Taxonomy (NCBI): domain Bacteria; kingdom Bacillati; phylum Bacillota; class Bacilli; order Caryophanales; family Bacillaceae; genus Psychrobacillus; species Psychrobacillus sp. FSL K6-2843. The sequence goes on from NZ_CP152021.1 coordinate 3,521,216, forward strand.
GTAATATTTACATAGGCTTCTAACTTAATCTAAAATGATTAATTTAACTTGCTTTCTACCCCATTGCATTGCATTTTCATAGGATGGCATAAATACATCAATTTTATTACCTTTAATAGCCCCACCAGTATCACCTGCAATTGCCTCTCCATAACCTTCTACCCATACTCTTGTCCCAAGTGGAATTATACGTGGATCAACGGCAATTACTTTTTCTTCGGGATTGGCTCTTAAATCAATACCGTAGGCAGTTGTACCCGAGCATCCTGTACAATAGGCTGTATAGGCTGTTGCTTCCATCGTCATCTCAATGGAACCATCTGTTTTTGGTGCTTCTGCTACAACTGGTGCAGATACTTCAATCTTTGTCGATGCTGCGCTTGGAGCTACTGGCTCATTTGGTGGAGCAGTAACCCCCATCACCTGTCTCTTCGGTGAATCCTCCGATTTCCCAGTTCCTTGCTTCACTATTAATTCATCACCTGGAAATATTAAATCTCCTGTTATATTATTCATATTCATAAGTTCGCTGAGTGACAAATCATTTGCTAGAGCAATCCTATAGAGATTGTCCCCCTCGGTAACCGTGTAAATTACTGGCTCAGAACGAATTTTCATAAGCAATTTCATTGCATATAAGTCATCAAAATGTATATTAAAATCGTCCATCTCAGTTTCTAAGTCAGTTTCTTCGTCTACTAAATTCCTTTGGTCTGAAGCGTCGGTAAGAAGAATCATTTCATCCCTTTGATCCGTAGGGGATAAAACATTCGATGCGTGCGCTACTGAGTTTGTAGTTAAAGTAATTAGCGCAACGAATAAAATAGTCCTAACCTTGAACATAAAGTTCCTCCTTTGTACCTCTTTTCGTAAACTCTCTAGAGTATTGCCCCAAAACTTTAAAAAACAAACCCTCTAAATAAAAAAATAGAAGGTTTCGTTCGAAACAACTAAAGTTTTTAGAGAAACAAAGGACTTTATATCATAATAGATTGAGATTAAATTCATCAAATTCCTATTAATTCCACATTATAAAAATATCATAAAGAGTCATTGTATTAAATAAAAATACCCATTTTTTTCTAAATAAAACAACCCCTTTTCAACATCTACAAAATTGTATTTTCATTTAAAAATAATCGAATATTCACACTTTTAAGTGGGCAATTTTTAAAACTTAACGGGCGCTTTTCTCCATTTTAGGGGCGCAAACTTAGTTTAGGAGCTATATTTTTCGATTTTGGAGCGGCTTTTGCATATTTAGGAGACACTTTCTACTTCGTTATGGGTGCTTTTCTTCATTTTAGGGGCGAAAACTTAATTTAGGGGCTATATTCTTCAATTTAGGAGAGATTTTTACATAATTAGGAGACACTTCTGACTATGATTGGGCGCTTTTCTTCATTTTAGGGGCGCAAACTTAGTTTAGGAGCGGTTTTCTTCAATGTAGGAGCGATTTTTACATAATTAGGAGACACTTCAGAATCCGTTACGGGCGCGAGCTAGGAGACATATTTCTCATCATTTATTAATTTCACTATCGATTATTAATTAGAATTTAAGCAAACAAAAATCCAGAGAAGAAAGCGATAAGCTCGTTTCTTTCTGGATCAGACTTTTATATCCATTTTAGGTTCTCCAATAGTTGTTGAAAATTTTTTAAAAAGTTCTCCTTGCTCTCCTCGCTATTTAACGATTTAACATCTACCTGACTCATGAAGTGTAAAACCTCGGGATGATGATCCCAATTTTGTTCGAATCGATTCTTCAGCTCTACATACCAATCATATTTGTACATCCTTCGCATATGTCGGACGGCCCTTCGACTCTCTTCCGTGGTTACTTCCTTTGTCCTTCCATCAGAAAGAAACATGGACACTACAAACTTTGAAATATTATTAATATATTGGATAAACGTAGTGGATATCCTTTCTATCATACAATTCCTCCCCTGTCCCATTTACTACTATTATACGCTAAAACAGGTGAAAAAGATTTATTTTTCTGAATTTTATTTGAAAGAGCATGAAGCTATATTTAGCTTCACGCTCTTTTTATATGAACGGTCATAAAAATTTTTATCCGGTCATAAATCTCGCGCTAACGGTCATAAAAATTTCTATCCGGTCATAAACCTCTCCCGAACGGTCATAAATTTCCCCATCCGGTCATAAACCTCATAATGCCTCGGGTTTCTTCACTTGGTGCTGATAAAAGGACGCTAAAAACGTTAAAAATGCGTAAGTGGTCGTCTTGACAGTAGCTTGTACTGGGTTATCCTTCGTTGGATCAATACATACAAAGTCAATGGCTCCTATCCCTTCACATTTCCCTACTTCATATAAAATATCAAATAGCTCATCCGAACGCATGCCGCCGGGTGTGGATGCTGGAACTCCGGGCGCATAGGCTATATCTAGGACATCCATGTCTACGGTGACATAAATAAAGTCTACTTGCTCCATCAATACAGATAGTACGTCCTGTATCGTTTGCTCGATGCCTTTTTGTCGCAGCTCCTTCAATCGTATCCGGTGAACCTCATAATCATTTGCAGCCTCTATTAGAGAAGGTGCATTATAAAAACCATGCAATCCAATATTGTAGACATGCTTCCCCTCGATCACTCTACCTTCTATTAATTGGCGAATGGGGGTTCCGTTTGTCGGACCGTGGTCATCTGTGGAGCGCAAATCTAAATGTGTATCTAACTGTAAAATACCAATCTTCTTTTCTGGCATAACCTTCTTTAATCCACGAATAGTTGCAGCCGTTACTGAATGATCTCCGCCAATTGTTACCTTCAATGCGTTTGGATATTCTCCTGCCACATTCTCCATAGCGTCCTCGATGTGTTGATGGCTACGCAATATGTCCGTGAAATGCATCTTTACATTTCCGATATCCGCCACCTTCAACTCACGAATGTCTATATCTTCATCAATATAGTATGTCGAGAATTTTTCCCATGACTGACGAAAGACATTTGGAAACTCAGATGCTCCTGAAACACTAATAGAAGACCTGGAAAGCGGTGCCCCAAGAAGCACTACCTCCCAGTCCTTTTTCTCACTTCGCCACTGGGGAACAATCCAGTCCTTGACCTTCATATCTTGATGTTCTATTCTCTGCCAGTTAAATGGAGCAGGCTCAATTGGTGCTTTTTTGTAGTCCATCTATGATCACCCCATTATCCACAACTACTTTTCCATTTTTTACAACGGTCTTCGTATGGTTCATTCCGTAAAAATATTGAAGTTGCTGATAGTTTTCGACATTTAAAATAAGCACGTCCGCCTTCTTACCAGATTCTAAAGAACCTATCTCATTTCCTCTGTTAATCGCATATGCGGCGTTAATGGTGGTCGCTGTCAGAACCTCCTCCATCGTCATGCCCATATTCATACAGGCTAAATTCATGATGAAAGGCAGCGAAATCGTTGGAGAAGAACCCGGGTTAAAGTCAGTTGAAATGGCAACCGGCACACCTTCATCCACCATCAATCGCCCTCGCGCAGAAGCTGCCTTTAAGAAAAAAGCCGTCCCTGGCAACAAAACAGCCACTGTTCCAGCCTGCGCCATTGCTTGGATTCCTTTATCCGAGGCTACCAATAAATGCTCCGCTGAAATAGCTCCTACCTCCGCTGCTAGCTCTGCTCCCTCATATGGCTCGATTTCATCTGCATGGATTTTAGGGATGAGCCCGTGTTCTTTACCAGCCAATAAAATTCTACGAGACTGCTCTGGAGTAAAGACACCCTTTTCACAGAAAACGTCATTGAACTCCGCTAGACCTAACTCTGCTACTTTCGGAATCATCTCATTGACAATCAAGTCTACAAACGCATCAGGATTTCCCTTATACTCAGCAGGTACCGCATGGGCCCCCATGAACGTTCTTACTACATCGATTGTATGATTCTCCTGAAGCTTCTTTGCAACCTGTAGCTGTTTCTCCTCTGTTTCCCAATCTAAGCCATAGCCACTTTTTGCTTCTACTGTTGTTATCCCATGACGAAGAAAATCATTTAGGTGTGCATATGTTTTCTCATATAAATGGTCAAAGGATGACTCTCTCGTTTTCTTCGTGGTAGCATGAATTCCTCCGCCGGCATTCATGATTTCCATGTAGGTAGCTCCATTTAAACGCATTTGGAATTCATTTTCACGAGTTCCCCCGAATACTAGATGCGTATGTGCGTCAACAAGTCCCGGCATAACTACACTGCCAGTGGCATCTAATATCTCTGCCTTCTCCATTAACTCTGGATGCTGCTCCTGAAGTTCTTCCTTAGTACCAACCGCTACAATGCGGTCTTCTTCTATTAATAGACTTCCATTTTCTATAATGTTAAGCTCAGTCATTTCTTTTCCCGTACGCGCTTTCTTACTAGCCGACGCTAGAGTAATTAATTGATTTGCATTTGTAATTAGTAGTGTCATGTATTCTCATCCTTTTGTGTTTAGCATTGGTATATGAACATTCTTCTCCTGGGCAGTTTTAATGGCAATCTCATAACCTGCATCTGCATGGCGAGCAACCCCCATACCAGGATCAGATATTAGCACACGGCTAATCTTCTCTGCTGCCATATCCGTGCCGTCTGCTACGAGCACCTGACCAGCATGCTGTGAATACCCCATTCCTACGCCACCACCGTGATGTACACTTACCCAGCTTGCTCCACCAGCAACATTCACTAATGCATTTAAGATTGGCCAATCGGACACTGCATCAGAACCGTCCTTCATTCCCTCTGTCTCCCGATTAGGGGATGCCACAGAGCCTGAATCTAAGTGGTCACGTCCAAAAACGATCGGAGCCTTAAGTTCACCTGAAGCGACCATTTCATTGACCTTAAGCGCAAAGCGGTGACGATCTCCATAGCCTAGCCAACAGATTCGAGCAGGAAGTCCCTGCCACTTCACCATCTTCTGAGCCATATCGATCCAGTTCACGAGCGCCTCATCGTTTGCAAACATTTCCTTTGCCAGTGCATCTGTCTTAAGGATATCCTCTGGATCCCCTGATAAAGCTGCCCAGCGGAACGGACCTTTCCCTTCACAAAACAATGGTCTAATATAAGCTGGTACAAATCCTGGGAAGTCAAAGGCATTCGCCACTCCCATTTCCTGTGCGTACTTTCTTATGTTGTTGCCATAATCAAACACCTCAGACCCCGCTGTTTGAAAATCCAGCATTGCCTGCACATGGTCAGCCATTGCCTTTTTCGCCTTTTGTTCATATGCTTTTGGATCAACCTTGCGAAGCTTTAGTGCCTCCTCTAATGACATATGGTTTGGAATATATCCGTTTAACGGATCATGTGCGCTTGTTTGGTCTGTCACTAGATCAGGAACAATACCACGTTCATAGATTTCTCTGTATACATCTGCACAATTTCCTACTAGCCCGATGGATGCTGGCTCTTTCTTTTCCTGTAATTCCTTCGCCATTCTCAGGGCATCATCTAAATCTTCTACTAAGTAATCGCAATAGCCTTCTTTTATTTTTCGTTCAATTCTTTTCTTGTCTACTTCTACTACAAGAATGACTGCACCTGCCATCTTACCAGCAAGTGGCTGAGCACCACTCATACCTCCCATACCACCTGTTAGGATTAATTTTCCACGGAGATCTGAACTGCCAAACACCTTTTTACCGGCCTCCACGAAGCTCAAATATGTTCCCTGTAAAATTCCTTGAGCACCGATATAAATCCAACTCCCTGCAGTCATCTGACCATACATCATCAAATCCTTATCCTCTAGCTCGTAAAAATGCTCCCAGTTTGCCCAAGCTGGCACCAAATTAGAGTTTGCAATTAGTACACGTGGAGAATGCTCATAGGTACGAAACACTGCTACTGGCTTACCAGATTGAATGAGTAGGGTTTCATCGTTTTCTAGCTTTTTCAAGGATTCAATTATTTGTTCATAGCTCGCCCAGTTTCGTGCTGCCTTACCAATTCCTCCATACACAACTAGCTCATCTGGATTTTCTGCCACCTCTGGATCCAAATTATTCATGAGCATCCTCATAGCAGCCTCTTGTGTCCATCCTTTGCATGATAGCTGACTTCCTGTTGGTGCCTTTATATTTTGTAATACATTTTTCATAAAATAACACTCCCTTTAAAATAATATAAATGCGATTGGTGTAACAATAATTAAAGTAAGTACAACCCGTTGGAACCAAATAACGACCATCTGACGAATTGTTAGCGGAATGTCGGTAGAGAGAATGACTGGAATAACAGCCGAGAAAAATAAAATCGCCGATACCGATACGACAGCTACGATAAATTTCGTCAAAGTAGTAGCAGAGGTCACTAATAAGGCAGGAAGGAATATCTCTGCAATAGATACAGATAATGCTTTTGCAGTAAGTAATGGATCTGGAATTTGCAAAGCCCAAGTAAATGGTAGGAAAATATACGCAATCCAATCAAACACCGGGGTATACATAGCAAGCAGCAACCCTAAAAGTCCAATAGAAAGAATGGATGGCAGAACACCCATCGTCATTATTAAGCCTTCCTTTAAATGCTGCAAAAGGTTTTTCCACAACGGCGGATTTGTTCGCACTGCCTGCATCGCCTCTGACCAAGCTATCTGCAGTCGATTTTCGTTAACAATAACCTCAGGGTCTCCTTCCTCTACGATGTACTCATCCTTCAGTTTTGCTAAAGGCCAAATACGTGCCGTAATAGCTGTCACTAAAAATGTTACGACTAGTGAAACCCAGAAGAACCAGCTCCAATAAGCCATTAAGTCCAATGTATTTGCAATTACGACCATAAATGTAACAGAAACAGTGGAGAAGCCTGTTGCAATAATTGCAGCTTCTCTGATTGTGTACTTCCCTTGGTTAAACACGCGATTAGTCAGCAATAAACCAACAGAATAACTTCCTACAAAGGAAGCAACTGCATCTACTGCAGAACGTCCGGGAGTTCTAAAAACCGGTCGCATAATTGGTTGCATGAACACACCTATAAATTCAAGTAAGCCATAGCTGACTAGCAATGCTAAGAAGATAGCTCCTATCGGAATTAAAACACCAACTGGCTTAATCAGCTTATCCATTAAAAATGGTCCGACATTTGGGTCAAATAGCCAAGCAGGTCCGACACCTACCAACAACAATATCCCTACTCCCAGACCAACCAATTTAAATAAGGACATAATAATACTGACCTTATCCTTATTCCATGTTTTAGTGACAAATGGATATACAGCTCCACATACAAGCATGATTACTATATAGATTGTTACAAAAGTAGGTGCATTCACTGATAGCCACGTTACAAGATGATCAAGTAGAATAGAAGATTTCTCGTTATACGTAAAGGTAACAAAGAAGCTAAAGATTCCTATTAAACTGCAAATAACAAACTTGAAGACAGAAAGCATCTCGGTCTTACCCTCTTGAATGAGCCCTTTATTCGGGATATTTACCAAACCCACCACTCCTTTTTCAATCAATTATAAAATTCAGAAAAGATTAAATATATGTAATATTGTTATAAAATAAAGGAATTTCTTTAGATAAGATGGAATTTTATTAAGAAAGAGAAGGAATAATTTATGATTTTTTGACAGAATGAATAAAATCATAAGAAATTCCTAACGGGATAAAGATTTAAAGCTAGATAACTATCGTAAAAAATGAGGTGTAATTGAGTGAAGCTCTTAATAATTGACCGAGATCAAACAGAAAGAAATGGAATTCAGTGGTATATCAAGCGATATCAGTTAAATATTACGACTATTTTAGAGGCGGGAAACATTAATGAGGCGGTTCAACAGATCGAAGCAGAGAACCCAGAGGTTATTTTATTGGAGATGGAACTACTTACTCAGGAGGAGTCAAATCGATTGAGTAAGGCTTTATTGCTAAATTCTCAGCACATCATTGGTATGACGGCAGAGCCTCTTTTTAAGCACGCATTAAATGCTCTATCTCTACGAGCACTCACCCTACTCGTTAAACCCCTCGATTTAAACATGCTAAAGCAATATATAACTCATGCAATAAGACAGAAAATAAATGTTCAAAGAGAGGTTCTCCCCTTAGTTGGCGATCATTCTATTTATCCTTCTTTATTTTTAGAGAAGCATCAGGTAGTAAATAATGAATTTACATTCTGTCTCATGTTAGAAACAGAGTTTTTGGAGCAAAACGAGCAGCTATTTCATTGGCTAGAATCTTTAAATCATCTGACTCTTTTACCCCTTTCTAAGCGCATTGTGGCATTTTCAACGGATGATTCCCTGGAGGGGCTTACTAAAAGAGCAAAAGCAATTATTAGAGAATGGACAAGCACACATAACGCAAACTTAAATATCGCGATCTATGATTTACCGAGAAAATCCATTAAGGAAATGTATCAAGCTATAAAAGAAACTCTAAAGCTACGTTTTCAGCATGGCTTCGGACAAGTTTTTCTTGTCAGCAAGCTTCCTAAATTTCATAGTTTAGATCCTTTTTTAACTATAGAGCAACAACGACTGTGGATAACAAGTCTTGAACAAAACGATGTTCAAACTATCAAGAGGTTTTTATATAGCATCACAGCCAATGAGATCTACTATCAGCCGGACACCATCCGCATTCAGCTTACTAGCATACTTGCTCAGGTAAGGAGGTTCATGCTGAAATACCAAATGGAAAAGCGATTAGATTTAGAATTGCGATACAACCGACTCTTCGATATCATCCTGAATCATCCGGTCCTTTACACGATTATTCAGGAATTCGTCCTATTCTGTCAGGACACCATGAACCAATCGATAAAACAAAAAGAAAAAGGCCAGTTCGACTATGTAAATGCCGCTATAGACTTTATCGATTATTCCTATACGGATCCTAAGTTAAATTTAGAGGTACTAGCTAGTTTTATAGGGATCAGCCAAAGCTATTTAAGCATGCTCTTTTCACAAACAAAAGAGATGACATTCAAGCAATACCTTAACCAAAAACGTCTTACTCATGCAAAGCAGCTGCTTCAGGAAACCAATCTAACCATCCATGAAATTGCATCAAAGACCGGCTTTAATGACGCCAACTACTTTTCAAAACTGTTTAAGGGGAAGTATGGAGAAAGCCCACTTTTGTATAGGCAACATGCAACTTTATCTATAGCGAAAGGCGCAGGTACCCTTTAAGTGTCATTTTTAAAATAGCTGTTTTCCGTTGAAGTAGTCGCCTGTTGCTATAGCTATAACAATAAAAATCGTATAAAAAATAAAACCATCACGTTAACAAACGTGATGGCTCCTATATTAACCAAACAATATTTTAACCAATTCACTTATTCCCAAATAACCAAACATAATGAGACATCCTATTAGTACGGTATTGGACACTAATTTGTTACGTGATTCTAAATTCTTAGCATTAAGAAGCAATACTAAAGAAAGGGCTAAAAATGGCATGAATAGAGATCCTAACGCTCCATAAATAATGATTAGTTCTACTGGTTTTCCGAAATAAAACAGAACCATTGGAGGGAATGTCAGCCATGCTAAATAGAAGCGATAAGCTGGTTCCTTTGTAGAAACCTTCTCTTTTCCAGGGCCTTTCTTTTTACGAATGGTTTTCATGAAATCTGCGAACAGATAAGGAACGCCATTCCAAACACCTAGTAGAGAAGTGTATGCTGCAGACCAGAAGGCCACTAAGAACATCCAGCGCATAGGTGTTCCAAATTCAGCTCCTAGCATGTCAGCTAGCTTAACCAGTCCTTCATCATCTCGAATACTCACTCCCGTACCTGCTAGGAACTGTGCCCCTATGACTAAACCAGCTAGTGTAAAAAGAGCTGTTAGAGTATATGCGACTTTGGCATCCAGACGCATGGCACTAACCCATTCCTTACCCTTCCACCCTTTCTCAGTCAACCAATATCCGTAGGAGGCCATTGTTATTGTCCCACCTACTCCACCGATTAAACCAAGCATAAGAATAAATGAACCTTCTGGAATACGGGGTACAAATCCAAACGCGAAATCACCAAAGCTTGGTAAGAACATTACTGCTGTACCGATAATCGTGATAAACATGACTCCAACTAAAACAGTCATTACTTTTTCAAACAGAAGATAGCGACCAACCCATATTAATATAAAACCTACGATTGAGTGGATGATAGCCCAAGCCCAAATTGGCATAATTGGGAACATGGCATGCATCGCCATCCCTGATGTGGAAGCAGCTGCCGCACCATATACAAAGCCCCATATAATTGCATAAACACCAAAGTAACCAGTTGCCCATTTACCGAGAGAATGCCAGCCATCCACAATCGTTTGACCGGTTTCTAAATACAGTCTCCCTACTCCCTCGTTCAAGAAGTATTTTAAAATGGCACCAACAATTACTGCCCATACAAAAGTCATTCCAAAAGATGTACCTATTACAAGCGATGTTATTAAGTCGGCCGTTCCAGCACCGGTTGCCGCCACGACGATTCCTGGACCAACCTGCTTCAGCTTCTCACCAAATGTAGCAGGTGGAATTAAATATTGATTTACCTCTTTACTCATCATATCATCCTTTGTTTTATGTATTTTTACATATTCTCCAGAAGTACAGCCATCCCCTGGCCACCTCCAACGCATAGCGTTGAGATTCCAAATTGTTCATTTCTATGCTTCATTTCATGTAATAGCTTCGTAAGAATAATTGCACCCGTAGCACCTAGGGGGTGTCCTAAAGCAATAGCCCCTCCATTAACATTTACCTTACTTATTGGAATCCCCACTTGTCTGATAACTGCAAGTGACTGAGAGGCAAATGCTTCATTTAGCTCCCATAGTCCAATATCCTGTACCTTCAAGTCTGTTTGTTTTAGAAGTTTTTCAATTGCTGGGACTGGACCAATCCCCATATAACGGGGGTCTACTCCAGTTGTGGACCAACTTTTTACTTTCGCCAACGGTTTTAAGCCTAGTATGTTTGCTTTCTCTGCAGTCATAAGGATAATCGCACTTGCCCCATCATTTCTTCCGCATGCGTTTCCAGCAGTTACTGTTCCGTCCTTTTTAAACACCGGCTTTAAACTTGCTAATTTTTCTAATGAGGTGTCACGCATATGCTCATCTCTTGCAAACACACTAGTTTCTTTTTTAGACTTTATTTCAATTGGAACGATTTGAGAGTCAAAACGGCCTTCCTCCCAGGCTTGCTTCGCTCGTTTTTGACTTTCCAAAGCAAATGCATCCTGATCTTCGCGAGATATGTCATATTTTTCAGCTACATTTTCTGCTGTCATACCCATTCCTAAATCCTTACCATACATCTCCATCGGTTGTTGACCATTTTCTAAATTGGAATCTACGATATATGGATTTCCTTCTCCAAAACGAGAATTTCGTAAATACAAAGGTGCTCTACTCATATTCTCTGCTCCACCTGCTAGAACAATATCTTGAGAATGGAAAGCGAGATGCTGAACACCGGATATAACCGATTGCATACCTGATGCACAAAGGCGATTTACTGTATAACCAGATGACTCGATTGGAATTCCTGCTTTCAGAGCCGCGACTCTAGCCAAATTGGAGGCTTCCGTCGATTGCCTTACTTCACCGAACACTACTTCATTAACTTGTTCGACTGTCAATCCTGCTTGGGTAATTGCTTCTTTCATCACGGTAGCAGCAAGATCAGCAGCCGGAACGTTTCTTAGCTGCCCACCAAATCTGCCTACCGCTGTTCGATTGGCACTAACAATCACAAATTCATGCTCCATATTCTAATCCCCCTTGTAGTTTCTTCTATTAATAAATTGATAATGTTGGAGACACAATAAATTTCGCAGGTGTAATTTCTTTTAGCTTCTCTACTGTCCAGCCGTCTGCTAGTTCCTCCAGAACCATTTTGTTTTCTACAAAACGAAACACGGCATACTCCGAAATAAGTGTACTTACGATATTCTTTGCTGTTACTGGGTAGGTACATTCACTAACGATTTTCGGCTCGCCATCCTTGGAGCAATGCTGAGTCGTTATAATGACTTCCTTTGCACCAGCTACTAAATCCATAGCCCCACCTACTCCTAAAATATCCTTTCCAGGAACTGCCCAGTTTGCTAAATCCCCTGTTTCACTAATCTGCAATGCTCCTAGAATGACCGTATTCACATGCCCTCCACGAATCATGGCAAAGGATTCGGAGGAAGAAAAATAGGAAGCGCCTAGTTGAGCGGTAACTGGTAGCTTACCCGCATTAATAATTTCGAGATCTAACTGTTTCTCGCTCGGAGATGGACCAACGCCTAGCAATCCATTTTCCGTATGTAAATAAACTTCTTTGCCTGTGTCTAAATAATCCGCTACTAACGTCGGGATACCTATTCCAAGATTCACAATGGAACCGTTTTTTATTTCTTCCGCGGCTCTTTTCGCGATTTTTGCTTTACTACTTATAGTTTCCATTTTTTCACTTCCCCTCCTCCACAATATAATTGACAAATAAATGTGGAGTGATGATATGCTCAGGATCTAGTTGCCCTACCTCCACTAACTCTTCTACTTGCACAATAGTGATTTTGGCAGCCATCGCCATATCAGGATTAAAGTTTCTAGCAGTCTTTGAAAAAACTAAATTGCCTAGCTTATCGGCCTTTTTAGCTTTAATAAGGGCCACATCCGCCTGAAGAGGAAACTCCAATACATATTCCTTACCATCTATTACTCGTGATTCCTTGTTCTCTGCGAGCAATGTACCAGCTGATGTACGAGTGTAAAAACCACCAAGCCCTGCTCCAGCAGCTCTAAGCCTCTCTCCAAGCGTCCCCTGAGGTACAAGCTCTACTTCAAGTTTTCCATCCTTTGCATATTGGACAGCATCCCTATTGCTTGTAAAATAAGAGCCGATTGCTTTTTTTATTTTGTTTTGCATTAATATTTTGCCTAAGCCCTTACCACCTGGTTCTCCCAAATTATTGCTAATAATTGTTAAATCAGAAACCTCATGCTCAGCTAGTGTATCCACAAGCTGAAGCGGACAGCCTATTAAGCCAAAGCCTCCCACTGCAACGATATCCCCATTTTTAATAGAAGAGATTGCTTTCTCAGCAGTCACAATCTTATTCATGTTGATAAATCCTCCTTTGTAGAAACCCTGAAAACCCTTACATTTATGTATAAAAAATATAGACATCATTGCCATACTTCTCATTAAGTTGTACACTATCCGTACAGTAATACGTTATGTGTTCTATAATTATATATATTAATTTTTTATTTTTCAAGAATAATATAAAATATTTAGAATATTTAAGGATAATATTGTAAAATAATCGTAAGGTTTCATATATAGAGGAGAAGATTTTTTTGGAAAAAAATAATAATGGTTACTTTGTAAATTCCGTTGCCAAAGGGTTTGAGGTGTTAAATGCCTTTACCTCCAATGCTAGTACAATGTCCCTTCGTGATTTGGAAGAAAAAACAGGTATCAACAAGGCTACAGTCAGAAGGTTTGCCCTCACTTTAGTCGATTTGGGCTATCTTCGATTATTACCAGAGAATAAATTTCAGTTAAGCCCTAAAGTATTAGATCTAGGATCAAATTACTTAGAGACTCTAAGCCTGCCTGACCTATCACTACCAATCCTTCAGGACATTGCTAAAAATGTGAAGGAGTCAACCAATATGGCAGTGCTTGATGGACCAGAGGTTGTCTATGTACTACGTGTCAATGCCGCCGAACGAATCATTGGATCAAATTTGCGCATTGGATCTAGACTTCCCTATTTTGCAAGCTCCCTAGGAAAAGCACTTGTTGCTTGGCTTCCAGAGAGCGAAAGGAAAAAAACATGGGACTCTGCAACGATAGAGGCCTTTACGGAAAAAACCATAACATCCTATAAAGAATTTGAAGCCCATTTGGCCATTTGCCGTTCCCAGGGCTATGCTGAAGGCAATGGCGAACTAGAGGTTGGACTACGTTCCATAGCAATGCCCATTTTCAATCGCAGGGGATTACCAATAGCAGCCATCAACATCTCTACCAACTTATTACGAAGCTCTGAACAACAAATTGCTGACGTCTATCTGCCAGCCCTAAAAGAAGGGGCAAGGACCATCAACCAACAAACTGAACATTTAAGTTGAATAGATAGAAGTAAACAGAGACAACTTAACAATTTCCTGTATTGTCAGGATACATAAAACTAATATTAGTTATCCTGACTCTTAGCCGCTTTAATGAAAGGAATAATGACAGGAGGAATTTAAATGCCAGTATACAATAAGCTAGTACGAGACCTAATTCCGCAAGTAATTGAGAATTCTGGAAGGAGGTTTTCTACTCGTATTTTAGATAAATCAGAGCATCTAACCGAAGTTAAAAATAAATTTTATGAAGAAATGAAAGAATTTGAAGCTACGGATAATAGAAAGGATGCCCTCGAGGAGCTTGCTGACATTCTAGAATTAATACACGCAGCACTTCCCATTCTTGAAGCTACATATGAAGAGCTTGAACAAATTCGCATAGCTAAAAAAGAAAAGCGAGGGGGCTTCAATGATGGAGTCTATTTGATAGAGGTTGAGGATGCGTAAGCTGGGGATAATTACATCTAATTAAAAATCTTTCTCTACATTAAGTACAAACAAGGTGGCGACTGGGATTCATTATATCTTCATTAACATTACCATCGATACCTTTGTTTGTTGGGGCAGTATCCACTTTTGCAGACGGCGTGTTAATTGTCTTTGAATTTTTGGATCGAAACGTTTGGTTGCTGCTTTCTAGGATCATCCATCTCATTTTTCCTTATTGTAGCATGCGCGTTCTGAATATCTTGATTAATACTGCCATTAGTATTAAAACGATACTCCATGATGGTACAACCACCATGATCTCTGGATTCTCAAACAATTATTTTCTTCTTGTCGTTACTTAGACTATATTCATGTTATACAAAGTATAATTGTTTCATAAAAAAAACACCTGTTACCTATAAGGCAATCAAGTGCTTTATTTATGATTAAATTTTTAATATCATCTCTATACTACTGAGCCTATTAATCTTAAAATTCTAAGGCTACCCGTCTATATAAATTTTTTATTCTTTTTCTGTCATCTTCTGCTTTAGATAATCAGCAATTTCTTTTTGTCCTCTTTCTACGGCAAATGCATAGGCATCCATATCTTTCATGGTTTCTCCAGTGTATTTTATAAATATATTTATATTATTCTCAACTAATAATTTAACAATATCCATATGTCCTCCATATATTGCAGCAAACAGAGGATTTCTATCGGGTTCACTAATATCAATCTCCACATTCTCTCTAATTAGATAATCAGCAATATCTAAATGTCCTTTAGCAGTAGCTCTTTCAAGAGCATTTGTAGAAAAAGTTCCACCTTTTGCATTAATATCTATTCCAGCATTAATAAGATATCCTACTATTTC
Source organism: Psychrobacillus sp. FSL K6-2843 (assembly GCF_038626375.1). NCBI lineage: Bacteria > Bacillati > Bacillota > Bacilli > Caryophanales > Bacillaceae > Psychrobacillus > Psychrobacillus sp. FSL K6-2843. Next base: position 3,536,650 of record NZ_CP152021.1, read on the forward strand.
TAAATGCCCATGTGCTGCCGCTACATGTAACCATGTACCAACAGGTGTCATCCATGTTAACATTTCTGGTTCTTTCTCAAGTAAATCTCTCAAAGTATCCAATTTACCACTTTTTATGGCACTTCTAATATCTTTAGCAAGTTGTTTCTTATCCATCTTAATTTCTCCTTTAGCCTCTATTTCCTAGAAGCAATATCAGCTGATTTAATATAATTTAAAATAAAAAACCTTGAAAAGCTTTGAGCCAAACAAGGTAACAAGTAAAATTTCTACTCTATTTCAATTCCGTCATAAGCATCTCCTAGTGAATCAAAATCATCACTATACCAATACCAACTCTCACCTTCGCCTTTACTTACTAATATTCTATTTAATAAATCAGTAAATGAAATTGCTACAACTGTACTACTACCTACTACACCATGGGAATCCCAGTGACTATCATAGCATTTTCCTAACCTGTCAGGATGTAAATCAATCGATAAATAATTACCACTACCTAGGTCACCGAAAATATACCAATGTGAGGAAATATCACATTCGCATTTTTCCCCCACAATTATAGGGTTTGCCAGCACGAATTTATCAGAAGGAACGATAGAAACGCCAAAATCTACATTAGTAAACAACTCCACTCCTCCACAAATCGTATAAAATTCAAGTAAATCTTTCGGAAGAACGTCACCCTGTTCAATATTTTCTGGAAGTCCTTGAGGTGGGTAAACTTTACAGTATTCTGTTTCATTTATTTTTTGAAGAATCTCTTTTATGCTCATAATAGCCTCCTTATTATTAGTCTAGTGTATATAAATATTTATTTATTTGTCTGTAATATTCTCTCCTAGTTAATTCCGGAACCTTTGCAGCATCAAACATATCTTCTGATAATTTTTGTATCTCTTTAGGACTAACATTTTTCCAATCAACTTTCGCTCCTACAGGTCTACCTGTTCTCTCCCGTAGCCATTTTCTATAGACCTTTTTAGTTGCTTCGTGCATCCCACCATTATTCCTATCTGTGAGAGCAACTGTAGGTGACTTACCAACTTTTTCTTTATATCCTGGAATATTTTGCTTTGCCCACTCATTCATTACTCCATGATGATTTTCGAGACCGTGCTTTCCATTTGCAGGACGATAAGAAATTACATCATACTCTTTTACAACTTTTTCCGTACCCTTAGTATCTACATCCACATACATTATATTTAAGAATAGTCTTAAGATTTATTGACTCATATACTAGTCACCTAAGTCTATTTTTTCATAATGCTTATCAATTAATTTCACTAAATAATCATCTAATTTTTCAATATTTTAGCTTTCACAAGATTTTTTTATAATTTGTTTTGTTGTGAAAATGCTTCTAAAATCCTTTCAATAGGTAAACTAGCAGTTTTTAATAATTTCTCTACTTTGTCCTTTATTTGCTTATTAGAAGCAATTATTTTTTTATACTCTTCTCCATCAAAAGAACGTAAAGAATCTATTGCATATTCAGCCACTTCATCACTCTCATTAAGTAAGTCTAATAATAAATTAAATCCATATACTCCGTTATCTTCATCTATACAGTAGGCCAATCTAATTTTATATTTATCATCTTTATCTTTTAATCCTCGAATTAAATTCTCCCAATCAATATTAGTAAACTCACTCATCAATTCTTGCACATACATAAATTCATCGTCATAAAAATAATTATCTGCGCTATTTTCAGATAATACTGCATCTACTTTTTCATACATTCACTTTCCTCCTCTATTTACTAAAACCACCTGGTAATGGAGCATTATAGTATCCACTTTTGCAGCTTTGTATTTTTGAATGCAAGCGTTTAGTTGCTCAACTTTATAGGATCTCCCTTGTCATCCATCTCATTAAATTTCTCCTTGGTATCAAAAGCTGCATAGTTCTCCTTTACAACAGATTAATCATCTTTAGATATACTTGCTATCATTTTTAATAAATTCTCATCAATAATATTTTTCTGAAATAATATAGTGGAATTGAAATCACCAAACTCCAATTTAATCAATTCAATTAATTTATTTACTTCATACTGAAAATCATTAAATTGCATTTGCAATATCTATCTGCATCGATTCTAATGTACTTATTTCATATGTTTTTTCAATCCATTGATATGAAGGACATGCAAATGCCCCATTTGCTCTCAAACTTTCTTTTGCATTTATGTTCTCAGGCATTTCAAAGATTTCCCAAAATAAATTGTCATAGTTATAAGATTTAATATTCATTCTGAGAAATAAAGTCCATTTGTCTTCGTTGCATTGAGGCCAGAATACAGCATTAACAAAATATTCACCCACAACCTTATAAATACAGTTGGATATCACCTTGAATTTTTGTTTTTTCGCCTCTTGCTTTATGTTGGTCATTATCATTTTTTCTATTTCTCGGTCTTTTTGATTTTTGCTCATATTCTATCAATCTCTTTCCGATTCAATTCTTACTTATAACCACTTGGATATTGTATTCTCTCAATTGTTTATTAATAACTTGAACAAATTTTAAACAGTTCTCACTTGCTTCATATTTAAACCCTACATCAATAATGTAATATTCAAACGATTCATCTGGATAGGTCTGTGCGTACTGATTTGATTCTATAAAACTTAGATACGCATTAATTTTATCTTGCAATAAGTTTAAATGCTCTGCTTCATTTTCCCAATCTAAATGGTCTGAAAGCATTAATCTCAAGCCTTTCCCATCCTTGCTTATACCCATAGCATCAATTTTATCAGTTTCTAATATTGACATATCTCTCGCCTCGCTATTCTGGTCTAATAATCTCTACTTTTGTAGGAGGTATTTGTGTACCACCTTCAAACCTTCCTTTACCTTTACCTACTACATTTCCCTCACCTGTAATTCTGGGAAACCTTTTGTTTGATTTTTTGTCAAAGGTGCTGTTGTTAAAAGCTGCCGCCGGATTGTATATTTTAACTAAGTGCTTCAGAAAAAGCAGATTCAAACTTTTGGTCAATCCCATAGATTTTAAGTCCATTAAATTCAATTCCACTCACTCTTTGTAAAAATTCATAGTATTCCTGAGGCAGTACTTCTTCACCAAATTTTTCTACTACAGATTTACGAAATTCTGATAACTCGTTTTCATTGGCAGGTAAATTGAGTTCTCGATTTCGTTTCTCTCTCATTTTGGAAATCTGACTAACTTGCTCTCTCCACATATAATAATCACCTTCTAAATATTATTTATTCCTTGGGTAAATGTCTCCTTCTAGAATAGGAAAATGTTATTAGACCAATATCAAAGATTAGAAATTGCATTAAAGTTAGGGAGAGTGCGAAACAAGAAAGCCCAATAGTAGACAATCAAGTGCTTTAATTTTATTTCACCGCTTTTAAAATATTTGATAATATCAACTTTTTAGCACGACCGTCTCTAGTAAAAATACAACCCCAAAATTTTAAGCCCAAGCAATATAAGAACTCTCTTTCACGTAATCTTATTGTTATCGCCACGAGATTTGTCATTCTCGTTAGTTTTTTAGCCATTACATGTCATAGCTACCCCCGCCATGTAAAATGTCGTCTCGCCCAACTCATACTTTTCTTCCTAGCCAGTATTAAAATAAAACTCCTTGATGGTATAACCATCATGAGCTTTCGATTCTCAAACAAAACAAATTCTTATTGTCTCACTCAAAAATCTTACTTGCAAAACCTACAAACTTAAGGCAATGACAAAGCTCATAATGCTATTATTCACTATCTTTATGTATCCGTATCGTTACCACCAACATGTGAAATGTCAAATCGACCATTTCTTGTACTTTTCTCTTATCATTCCTATATAAATAAAACTCCATGATGGTATTACCTTCATGGAGTCTTTATTTTCGAATATATTCTAGTAAAAAATTCTTATTCTAAAATTTAGATAGCTTTAATTTCGTAAAATTCCATACCCGTTAATTCATTATTTTCAATTTCTTTTTTAAATATTTCTGAAACAAAAATAGGAATTTCCTGTCTATTTCCCAATTTAAAAATATCACTATTTTCTACTTTACTCTCATAAATTGCATATTTTCGTACATTATATATTGTCCCAACACTTTTAGTCTGTATTTCATGGTAGTCTGATTCTTCTAAACAAATTGCATCGACCACTTTAAGAATATTAGCAATATAATACCCTTCTAAACTATCTCCACTTTTCAACTCAACAATGTCAACTGGAAAGTACTCAATTTTTGTATTTAAGGTCTCCATAATAGTTTTCAATCTTCTAGATACCACAGACCATCCCATATCATTTGCAAGATAGTCTGTAGGCACTTCTCCCTCACTTTTATCATAGTAAAATTTAAAACTTCCATCCCATCTATTAAAAGTCTGTCCAGTTTTAAATTCATATTGTTGAATACTTAAATCATCCTTATAAAGACAAACTATATCATTTTCACCTGAAACTTCTATGCTTAGCTTATAAAATTTCATCTGTATTCCCTACCTATTTTTAATTTAACCAATACTCTTTGTAAAGCATATCTGGATTTTCCCTGACTTCTTTCTTTAAACCTTCAAATAGCTCTAAAAAAATTTCTTTATTCCCACGCGCAATAGCATCATATTCATTTATCCTGTCTAACACATACTCATGATATGCGTTCGGATCTCTACCTTGAGGTGGCAATAATTCTTTATTCCAAGCGTCATCTAATTCCAAACCATACTTTTTTTTCACATTTTCTAACTGGTGAGTATACGTTTTACTTTTATTTGTCGCATAGTGATGAACTTGTTTTGGTTTTTCTTTTTTAGGCTTACCCGTACCCTTAGGAATATCGAAAAATATACTTTATGAAAGGTGGCAGTCTATTCAACCACCACCCAAATTGATTAACTAGCTATTGTTACAAGTTGCTCTGGCATGATGTAAGCCGTTTTATTTTTCATCATACCATAGATTATTCTGACTAATCTTCTCATAATGCAAAGAAGGGCTTATATCTCTGACCATGCTTTGAATGATAAAATCTCTAGATGTCTGATATTCTCGTTTTACTTCTCCATCATCTTGGACTAAAGATAATATTAGTTCTGCTTTTTTAGTTGAACAAGCTTTGCTACTCGCTTCTAATAGAAACTTTCGTAAGTCCTCTACTGTTTTCCCATCCAAATGAGAAGGTGAAGGGTAACTCTCCCAAAAAGCTAATGCAGTTTTGCCATCCACTTCTGAAAAGAACTCCTTGTAGCTTGGAAAATGATAGTTTAATTGCATATGCAGTTGGTTTTTCAAGGCTGTTTGTGCTTTCACTATCGTATTTCTTCTTCCAACCAATTGAGAGATTATCCAATGAATATCGGATGGTGTAGCTTCAGGCAAATAAGGTAGGTCACGTATTAAAACCCTTGCCACACATTGAGCGTCCCAACTATCATGTTTTTGTGTCATCGCATAGCTGTTTCGTTCTGCATTGGATAAAGAGGAATTAACAAACTTCACAATATACCCTTGCTCTAAAAGGTATAACGCTAAATCTCTTCCGTAACCGCCCACATCTTCTAATCCAAATACAGGGGTCAACCCTTCTGTTAGAAATCTATTCACATATTCTAATAAACTAGGAAAAATAGATGGTTTATTTTGAAAAGTCATCTCACCCAACTTCTCAAACCAACAATCCACTATCACCGCTGTATGTTGAAACTTATGTAAATCTAGTCCTATATAAATATACTTATCTCTTTTCATCAGAAATCCTCACCCCTACATTAGATTAAACGGATAAAGCAAGACAGAGAATGTCGGCAACCTTAGGTCGAGCGTTAGTCACTTGGACTCGCAAGGGTACGAAAGCCTATCCATTCTCTATCTGTTAACCGTTATAAAATGGCTTCGTGTTTGCCATTTGCTGTTATTTCTCCATAGTGGTATAAACCACTATAAAACGCTTTTCTATCTAAAATCCGTTTGATCTGGACTTTCGTAAACCATTTTCCTTGTTTTGTTCGATGTCCTTCTTCATTCAGTTGTTCTGCTAGTTGAGTTAAAGACCATGAAGGAAACTGTTCCTTTAAGTCAAACACTCTTTGTACGGTCTGAGCCTGTCTGTCATCTACTACAAGGCTTTTCTGACCTTTCTTCACTTTGTAGCCTAAAGCCACATTTCCTCCTGCATAGCCGCCCTGTTGGGCTTTCTTATTTCGTCCTCTCCCTAGCTTTAAAGAGATTTCTAATCGTTGATATTGGTCTAATAACTCCATTAAACCATTAATTAAAAAGTCGCTAGGGTCTTTCTTATAGATACTGTATTGTGGTTGTTCAATACTCCGAATGTCTAATCCATACTTTTTCAATTCTCGATGGACTAACACTTTCACAATGTCTGACCGCCATAAACGGCTTGTATTCAGTGTGACAACATAATCCACCTCATGGAGGGTGAGATACTCCAACATCTCCTGAAAGCCCATTCTGTCCACTTCTAACGCTTCTTCATCTACTTTAGCCCCACTGATACCCTCATCTTTAAATAAGCGTAAAAGTGTATATCCTTGAGCCTGACAATATGCCTTAATTTCATCTTCTTGGTAAGCAAGACTGTATCCATCCCTTGCTTGTCCTTGTGTAGATACTCGAATATATCCGATAACTTTCATGGTATTTTCCCCCTCCGTTACGCTAATTAGGATTAACGTAACGCTTAGCCGCTATAATTAACATAAATTCATTGTATGCGGCTTTAACGATACAATCAACCCCTTTACCGATACAAGTTTGTGATGTATCGTAAAAGGTAACATGAATAAGAGGAAGGGAAGTACCATGCCTATTACAATCAAGCTAAAGGAAATCCTTAAAGAACGTGACCTTTCACAACGTGAATTGGCACGAATGACAGGGCTTCGCCCTAATACAATAAGCCATCTTTGTTCAGACAACGTGGACAGGGTTTATTTATCGACATTAGAAACAGTATGCAAAGTGTTAGACATCGACATTCAGGAATTAATCGAGGTGGAGTAGTCCTCACTCTAGTAATCGTTCTATGTACGTCATAGTTGCGAAAAATTTTAAAAAGCATGGGAAAGCAAAGGTATAGTATTTGAGAATATAGATGGTGGTAACTGATGATTTTGTGACTACTTTTAAGAGGTAGAATACATTAAATTGGTTATACGTTTTAAAGGTGTTGTACGCACTTTATAATTTGTTAAAACATTATATAGGGCTTACAAGGCTTATCTCCACTCTGAAAATAATAAGTCGTTCATTCGGCACTAGGTAGCCCCCACAAAAAAGAAACCTTGAAATTTTTTTGCCAATCAAGGTTTCTAATAAATCACATCATATTTTAGGTATATCAATCTCTTTGCCTGGAGACTTACTAATTAAAACATCAGGAAGGTCTGGATTATTCTTTTTCAACTTATACTTTTGAATTTTTGTTAATTCAGGGTCAAAGGAAATGTCTTGTGATTTAAAGTCTAAGCTTAATAGTTTATTATAAATCTTTCCCAAAAAAACTTTCCATTCCTCTAATGAAGAACTTGAAACTTCATCTGAACTCTCTAACAAACGATAGCCATCTGCATAATGGAACATTAGTAAACCTGTCCCTAAATCACAAGCCTCATTATCTAAGATGACTGTTGGTACATCAAACCCACTAGTCCAATTATAATTTGCAGCAAAGTAATGAAGTATTAGTGAATTATCTACTTTTTTTAACTGGCTGATTAAAATATTTTTATCTGTATTATAAAGCAACCCCACCAGATAAGTAATTTCTGAGTTAACCATCAACTAAATCATTTCTCCATACCTTAAGATTTCTCTTACTCATAATTTGTAGCAGCAATAAAATCAATAGCACCTTTTGAAATAATTTCATTTTTATATTCAAAATTATATATTAAAATTACTGCATTATATGATTTCTTTAGGTCTATACTTTTCTGGATTTTTGGGATGACAATTTCTTCATACGAACACCCATTTAATAATACTGAAATATCACTACTACTATTCTTATAGACCGCTTTTTCTATAGTATCCTCATCTGTTTCATCCATATCAATATTAAAATCGATAAAAAATTGGGATGGGACAGACTCTCCATCCTCATCATACGTTAAATCAACATACTCTCCTATTGAGTCCTCATCGTTAATATTCCCTAACCAAATTGAAACCCATCCTTGTTTTTCCATTATAGTACCCTCCTACTTTAATCTTAGACCTTGTGGTAAAGACGAAACTCCACCCTCTAATCTATAATTAGCCCAGTTATTAAGTCGTCTAACAAATGTATTATAGTCGCTAGAAGTATCTATTATTGCTAACAATTCATTATGTGCCTTAGTTGAGCCTAACCCTCCATGAACACCGTTTGGATTGACAAATTTGACATCGGATATAGCTGTTCTTAAATCTTTAATCTCCTCAGCACCAATATTCCAATACTTAAATTGAGGAGCTCTTGAAACTAAGTGCCACTCATGTAATCCTCCTGGTTCTCTTAGTTGACGTTCAATTTTCTTTCTAATCTTTTTATCTTTCCAAAGTTCGTCTAGTTCACTACTTGTGAGGGAATTGAAAAATTTATTAAAATGCCCACTCTTTGCAGTTGGTATATCTTCAACAGTTAATTTTGTTATATCTTTAGCATTATCTATACCCTTAGTATCTACATCCACATTCATTATATCTTTATTAACATTATCATAGATACTTTTATTTGTTGGGGCAGTATCCACTTTTGTAGACGGCGTGCTAATTGCCTTTGTACTTTTGGAGGTTGTAGGTATATCCATTTTCGCTGTTGGCATATTAAACATTGATGGACTATTCAAATGGTTGAATGCTAGAGCGTTCGGTGTCCCATTCTGTAAGCTAGTAAACAGATTTAATTTTGTCTGTGTTCCACCCAGTGGACTATTGACCACATCCCGGTAAACTGAAGTATAGACAGATTCTACAGCCTCATCACTTAAGACATTTTTGGGCTGAAAAAACTTGCTACCTTTATTTACAAATTTTGCTCCGGTACTTCCCCAGCCTGCAAATGGAATCATCGCACCAAACGAGAGTGTTGCGTTCAACTTATCTCCTCTAGCTGTATAAATAATCCCATTTGCCCCATCCGCTATTTCTCCGATTCCGGGTATTAGCCCTACTAAATCTAATCCAAACTGTATTCCATCCAACAGTTTATTTTCTTTTGGTGGCTCAACTTGGACTACTTCTTCCTTGTATTCTACTTTAGAAACGATTTCGTAGTATACTGTCCCGTTTTCCGAGTACTCTTTTATCAGGAGACCATTTGCATACTGATGGTATTTTACATTCTCTCCGACGTTTTCTTCAATTGTATTCATTCTTTTCAAATCTAGGGCTTGAAAAGTTTGGGTACTAATCATCGTACCGATCATTTTTTCATGTTCTTCTACCCATAAACTATTAGGATCTAAGTATACTTTAGGAAATAGTTCTGTTCTAATTCCACTTCCAAACGTAAGTGCATTCCATTGACTCGGTTGGAAATGAATGTCCTTCACTCCTGCTTTGAACATTCCCTCCATATCTGCAAGCCAAGAGCCCATCGTTTGAATATTCTGTTCCACCGGGTTTAGCGAAGTCGTTTGAGAGGCATCAAATTCATGTAGCTGTAAAACTGTGTCATCACGTTTCTTTTTGGAGTTTTGTACCCCTTCTTGCACCTCACTGTCATTCAAATGAGGTAAAGCAACTATATCACTTACCGAGTCCATGATACTGTTTGCCTCGTTCGTAAGTCTTTCCGTTATATTAGCAATTAGCGTAAGTCCCTGTTCCAGCTCTCCCTCTAAAAACTGTTCGAGAATATAGCCAGCTGCATCCGGTTCTAATGATATGAGGGCAGCTTCAACTTGTTGGAGCTTTTGCTTGAAGCTGTCTGAGAAGACAAGAAAAAAATGAAGGAATGGCAAATGAACATCCGAATAGAAGCCTCGGATTGCACTACCTCCCGCCCCCTTCAATACCTCTTCCATTGCTACTAATTCTTTAACTGTGTCTTGAATATTTCCTACTTCGTTTTGCAGTCGTTCAAGCATAGCTATGTTACGTTGCAGCCCATCTTGAAGTAAGTCTACATCTAGGATTTTCATAGGCATGTCCTCATCGAATCAGGTACAATGAAGCATTTCCAATTTTCTCTATTATACAATATTCCCCACCAGATAGACATAAAATCTCCTCCTCTAGCAAACTTACATTACCTATAATATTCCATTTTTTATATAGAAAGGTAAAGTGAAGACTGTCATTTCATATTAAAATGATTCAGAAGAATTGTCTTTTTTTAGGAAACTGGTTATTTAGAAGGAATGACTTATAGGAGCATAGGCGCATTTATAAAGTGCTAATTATTATTATTTAATTCTAATTTTGATACTCTTCCTATACAAATTAATAAGACTCCCTATCAATAGAAAGCCTTTTAAAACTACTATAAATTTAATACTCTAATACTTTTATACAATGCTAAGAGCTTTGTGTTAAATTTATCTCCTTAGTATTATGAAAGTATCATGGTACATATTTCTCCCCCTTTTTAGATTATTTCTTATTATTATCTATTAACATTTCTTATTGTTTCCACAAAATGTTTTAATACCCGTGCTGTTAATCCCCAAATTGTATAGTTTTTATAATCATAAAACCATTCTTCAACATCACGGGGTCTCCATTGGTATTTGTCTCCATTAAAAATTTTTTCAAATGGAAAGTCCATCGGAGGCATAGGTTGAACAGAGACAGTGTGCATATAAGGCTCATAGTTTAAGAGCCAGTTGATTGGCACTGTAAATACTTCTTCAACCTCTTGTTTGTTAAAATTTTCGATTTGATGATGATCAATAGTCGCTACAAATGGATAAACTACGAAAGATGAAGAAGTGATATAAGGACTCATTTGTCCTAAAATTTTTATAGATGTCGGGGCTACACCCAACTCTTCATGGGTTTCTCGTATAGCAGCTTCCATTGGAGATGCATCTGTAGCATCAATACGACCACCTGGAAAACTAATATCTCCAGGCTGCTTTCTCATCGTTAAGGAGCGCACTTCAAACAAAATATGCCATTCTCCTTCCACTTCCACAAGTGGAAGCATGATTGCCGAGCGCAGAGCTGTTTCCTCCCCAATAAATAGTGGCTGTCTATGGTGTAATTCTTTCTTTAGCTCCTCCAAGAACATGGAGTTCCCCCCTTGCTTAGTTTCTCTATTATAAGAGTAACATTAATATTGTCTCGTTTAAAATAATGTGAAGTGCCATTTAGATATATGAAACGTCTAATTATGTATTTTACTTTAGACTTAATTTATTTATATTCATTTTAAAAAATGCCAAACAAAAAGCCGCTACCGATTAATCGGTAACGACTTCCTATAGTGCCCAGCGACGTCCTACTCTTGCAGGGGAACCCCCAACTACCATCGGCGCAGGCTGCGAAACCAGATGGACGGCAGATTTCTTCGTCAGCTACGTCGATCGGTTCTCGCGTATGCTATACGCTCCGAGCCTCTCTTCCTTGCTTCCTCGAACTCTTTGCCCCTCTGCTTTCTCGCTCACTTGCTTATATAAGGTTGATTGCCTTCGGCCTTTTTCTCCTTAATACAAAAAAGCCGTCATCGATTTCTCGGTAACGACTTTTTTCAGTGCCCAGCGACGTCCTACTCTTGCAGGGGGAGACCCCCAACTACCATCGGCGCTGAAGAGCTTAACTTCCGTGTTCGGTATGGGAACGGGTGTGACCTCTTCGCCATCATCACTAGACTTGTCGGCTTCCAATCCACTGCGCATTGCGTTGTCAACTTCGCTCGTTCAGTCAGTCACGTACGTAAGTACGTTCCTTCCTTCGCTCACTCGTTTCCTAGCACTACTTGTGTTTTGAAACCCTACTGAGTTGTTCACTCAAAACTGGATAAAAGACATCATTAATGGAAACAAACAATTTGGTTAAGTCCTCGATCGATTAGTATTCGTCAGCTGCACGTGTCGCCACGCTTCCACCCCGAACCTATCTACCTCATCGTCTTTGAGGGATCTTACTTACTTGCGTAATGGGAAATCTCATCTTGAGGGGGGCTTCGTGCTTAGATGCTTTCAGCACTTATCCCGTCCACACATAGCTACCCAGCGATGCCCTTGGCAGAACAACTGGTACACCAGCGGTGTGTCCATCCCGGTCCTCTCGTACTAAGGACAGCTCCTCTCAAATTTCCTACGCCCACGACGGATAGGGACCGAACTGTCTCACGACGTTCTGAACCCAGCTCGCGTACCGCTTTAATGGGCGAACAGCCCAACCCTTGGGACCGACTACAGCCCCAGGATGCGATGAGCCGACATCGAGGTGCCAAACCTCCCCGTCGATGTGGACTCTTGGGGGAGATAAGCCTGTTATCCCCGGGGTAGCTTTTATCCGTTGAGCGATGGCCCTTCCATGCGGAACCACCGGATCACTAAGCCCGTCTTTCGACCCTGCTCGACTTGTAGGTCTCGCAGTCAAGCTCCCTTCTGCCTTTACACTCTTCGAATGATTTCCAACCATTCTGAGGGAACCTTTGGGCGCCTCCGTTACACTTTAGGAGGCGACCGCCCCAGTCAAACTGCCCGCCTGACACTGTCTCCTACCCGGGTTACGGGTATGGGTTAGAATTTCAATACAACCAGGGTAGTATCCCACCGACGCCTCCTCCGAAGCTGGCGCTCCGGGCTCTAAGGCTCCTACCTATCCTGTACAAGTTGCACCAAAATTCAATATCAAGCTACAGTAAAGCTCCACGGGGTCTTTCCGTCCTGTCGCGGGTAACCTGCATCTTCACAGGTACTATAATTTCACCGAGTCTCTCGTTGAGACAGTGCCCAGATCGTTACGCCTTTCGTGCGGGTCGGAACTTACCCGACAAGGAATTTCGCTACCTTAGGACCGTTATAGTTACGGCCGCCGTTTACTGGGGCTTCAATTCGCACCTTCGCTTGCGCTAAGCACTCCTCTTAACCTTCCAGCACCGGGCAGGCGTCAGCCCCTATACTTCACCTTACGGTTTTGCAGAGACCTGTGTTTTTGCTAAACAGTCGCCTGGGCCTATTCACTGCGGCTCTTCTAGGCTATACACCCAAAAGAGCACCCCTTCTCCCGAAGTTACGGGGTCATTTTGCCGAGTTCCTTAACGAGAGTTCTCTCGCTCACCTTAGGATTCTCTCCTCGACTACCTGTGTCGGTTTGCGGTACGGGCACCTCCCACCTCGTTAGAGGCTTTTCTTGGCAGTGTGAAATCAGGAACTTCGGACTAAGTCCTCGCCATCACAGCTCAATGTTACAGAGTGCGGATTTGCCTACACTCACACCTCACTGCTTGGACGTGCATAACCAACAGCACGCTTACCCTATCCTACTGCGTCCCCCCATCACTCAAACGGTGGGGTGGTGGTACAGGAATATCAACCTGTTGTCCATCGTCTACGCCTATCGGCCTCGACTTAGGTCCCGACTAACCCTGAGCGGACGAGCCTTCCTCAGGAAACCTTAGTCATACGGTGGATGGGATTCTCACCCATCTTTCGCTACTCATACCGGCATTCTCACTTCTAAGCGCTCCACCAGTCCTTCCGGTCTGACTTCAACGCCCTTAGAACGCTCTCCTACCACTGATACCAAAGGTATCAATCCACAGCTTCGGTGATTTGTTTAGCCCCGATACATTTTCGGCGCAGCGTCACTCGACCAGTGAGCTATTACGCACTCTTTAAATGATGGCTGCTTCTAAGCCAACATCCTGGTTGTCTAAGCAACGCCACATCCTTTTCCACTTAACAAATACTTTGGGACCTTAGCTGGTGGTCTGGGCTGTTTCCCTCTTGACTACGGATCTTATCACTCGCAGTCTGACTCCCAAACATAAATCATTGGCATTCGGAGTTTGTCTGAATTCGGTAACCCGGGATGGGCCCCTAGTCCAAACAGTGCTCTACCTCCAAGATTCTAACGTTTGAGGCTAGCCCTAAAGCTATTTCGGAGAGAACCAGCTATCTCCAGGTTCGATTGGAATTTCTCCGCTACCCACACCTCATCCCCGCACTTTTCAACGTGCGTGGGTTCGGACCTCCAGTAAGTGTTACCTTACCTTCATCCTGGACATGGGTAGATCACCTGGTTTCGGGTCTACGACCACATACTCATTCGCCCTATTCAGACTCGCTTTCGCTGCGGCTCCGTCTTCTCAACTTAACCTCGCATGTAATCGTAACTCGCCGGTTCATTCTACAAAAGGCACGCCATCACCCGTTAACGGGCTTTGACTATTTGTAGGCACACGGTTTCAGGGTCTATTTCACTCCCCTTCCGGGGTGCTTTTCACCTTTCCCTCACGGTACTGGTTCACTATCGGTCACTAGGTAGTATTTAGCCTTGGGAGATGGTCCTCCCGGATTCCGACGGAATTTCACGTGTTCCGCCGTACTCAGGATACACTCTGGAGGGAATGAATTTTGGACTACGGGGCTTTTACCCTATCCTGCGGACCTTTCCAGGTCGCTTCATCTAACTCATTCTTTTGTAACTCCGTATAGAGTGTCCTACAACCCCAAGAGGCAAGCCTCTTGGTTTGGGCTCTTCCCGTTTCGCTCGCCGCTACTCAGGGAATCGAATTTTCTTTCTCTTCCTCCAGGTACTTAGATGTTTCAGTTCCCTGGGTGTGTCTCAGATGCGCTATGTATTCACGCAAATGTACTGCCCCATTACGGGCAGTGGGTTTCCCCATTCGGAAATCTCCGGATCGAAGCTCACTTACAGCTCCCCGAAGCATATCGGTGTTAGTGCCGTCCTTCGTCGACTCCTAGTGCCAAGGCATCCACCGTGCGCCCTTATTAACTTAACCTAAAAGTTAAAAGTACTACACTTGCAATCACGTAAGTGATCACAATTTGAATATCTTGCGTTTGTTTCTTTTTTGATGTCGTTTTATCCAGTTTTCAAAGAACAAAGGGCTTGTCCCTTTGCGACGAGTAATCGCAGGAGCAAGTATAAATGCTCATCATAAAAATGAACACTCAAAACTGAACTGCAAAACGTTAAGATACAGATAAAGATCTGTATTCCGAATATATCCTTAGAAAGGAGGTGATCCAGCCGCACCTTCCGATACGGCTACCTTGTTACGACTTCACCCCAATCATCTGTCCCACCTTCGGCGGCTGGCTCCCAAAAGGGTTACCCCACCGACTTCGGGTGTTACAAACTCTCGTGGTGTGACGGGCGGTGTGTACAAGGCCCGGGAACGTATTCACCGTGGCATGCTGATCCACGATTACTAGCGATTCCGGCTTCATGTAGGCGAGTTGCAGCCTACAATCCGAACTGAGAACGGTTTTATGGGATTAGCTCACCCTCGCGGGGTTGCGACCCTCTGTACCGTCCATTGTAGCACGTGTGTAGCCCAGGTCATAAGGGGCATGATGATTTGACGTCATCCCCACCTTCCTCCGGTTTATCACCGGCAGTCACCTTAGAGTGCCCAACTGAATGCTGGCAACTAAGATCAAGGGTTGCGCTCGTTGCGGGACTTAACCCAACATCTCACGACACGAGCTGACGACAACCATGCACCACCTGTCACCGCTGTCCCCGAAGGGAAAAGCCTATCTCTAGGCCGGTCAGCGGGATGTCAAGACCTGGTAAGGTTCTTCGCGTTGCTTCGAATTAAACCACATGCTCCACCGCTTGTGCGGGCCCCCGTCAATTCCTTTGAGTTTCAGTCTTGCGACCGTACTCCCCAGGCGGAGTGCTTAATGCGTTAGCTGCAGCACTAAGGGGCGGAAACCCCCTAACACTTAGCACTCATCGTTTACGGCGTGGACTACCAGGGTATCTAATCCTGTTTGCTCCCCACGCTTTCGCGCCTCAGCGTCAGTTACAGACCAGAAAGCCGCCTTCGCCACTGGTGTTCCTCCAAATCTCTACGCATTTCACCGCTACACTTGGAATTCCGCTTTCCTCTTCTGCACTCAAGTCCCCCAGTTTCCAATGACCCTCCACGGTTGAGCCGTGGGCTTTCACATCAGACTTAAAGGACCGCCTGCGCGCGCTTTACGCCCAATAATTCCGGACAACGCTTGCCACCTACGTATTACCGCGGCTGCTGGCACGTAGTTAGCCGTGGCTTTCTAATGAGGTACCGTCAAGGTACGAGCAGTTACTCTCGTACTTGTTCTTCCCTCACAACAGAGTTTTACGATCCGAAAACCTTCTTCACTCACGCGGCGTTGCTCCATCAGACTTTCGTCCATTGTGGAAGATTCCCTACTGCTGCCTCCCGTAGGAGTCTGGGCCGTGTCTCAGTCCCAGTGTGGCCGATCACCCTCTCAGGTCGGCTACGCATCGTCGCCTTGGTGAGCCGTTACCTCACCAACTAGCTAATGCGCCGCGGGCCCATCCTGTAGTGACAGCGAGATGCCGTCTTTTAACATTTCCTCATGTGAGGAAATGGATTATTCGGTATTAGCCCCGGTTTCCCGGAGTTATCCCAATCTACAGGGCAGGTTGCCCACGTGTTACTCACCCGTCCGCCGCTAAATCAGAAGAAGCAAGCTTCTTCATCATTCGCTCGACTTGCATGTATTAGGCACGCCGCCAGCGTTCGTCCTGAGCCAGGATCAAACTCTCCATAATAGAGAACTTAAAAAGCTCATTTTGTTTTGCTGGCATCATCATTAAATGATGTCAAAAATTGTTTTGCGTCAATACAACCGAAGTTGTTTGATGCTATATGTCTTAACGTTTTGCATGTTCAGTTTTCAATGTTCATCGTGTCAGCCAAACTTGTTTACCTCTTGGCGACTTCTACTATATTACTCTCGTTTATATTATAAGTCAACACTTTTTAAAAACTTTTTTAAAAAGATTTTATTAGAGTCTCATTCCTCTTCAGAGTTAGCTACATTAGTAGAATGTTCTAGGATTGATATTAGGCAAAAAATTATATGATAAATCACTTTCCTTCTATATATATTAGTATACATCTCCTTGCAATTTGGTTATATAAATACGCTGGCAATAGTTATTCTTCGTTTATGGTAATTCAAAACTATATTTCGCTCTGTTCAACCTTGTTATTTTCTACAGTCGATTCAGACAATACTCCTTACAGAAACAAATAATAAGCAGTAGAAAGTAATATTCTTACTTCCTACTGCTGCTTTAATTACCTTCCCGTCAAGTTTGGGCTATGTAATACTTCTTTTTGCGTGAACGGTTATAAATATTTTTATGCGGTCATAAAATCTCGCTGAACGGTCATAAAAAAATCTATCCGGTCATAAATCCTCGCTATCAGGTTATAAAATTTTCTATGCGGTCATAAACCCTTGATAGCCGGTCTCAAATAGTAATATCTCTCTGCTAAAGGACTATATAGTATGAAGAAGCTCTAACGTTTCGATTACACTGCTTAGAAAATCATCTATTTCGTCTATATTTTCTTCTTTAATTTTTTGGTGGAAGCTTAGCAAAATTGTATTTACATAGTTTTTCTTTAATTGTCCGTATTCAAAGCTTAAACGCTGAGTGATTGTTATGTCGTCCTCCCATATTTCCTTTAGGGCTAACTCAATACTCTTACACACTTCAGGTACTTCTATTACACTTTTTTGAAATTTTAACTGTAGCGTACATCCAGGGTCCTTACCAGGAGTCTCCAAAATTTCGGATGCTAACTCCTCCAAGGAAGCTTCTATTATAATCTCTGCCGTTACTTTTTGTTTATCGGAAAGGACAAATTCAATAGAAAAGTCTCTTTTTATAATAGAAAAGTCCATTCGATCTGTTCTGTTAGTTATATTGATTTTGCGTTCTATATTGTCCATATCATATAGAAGATTCTCAAATGCAACCTTTAAATTTTCGAAGACGGTTGGATCATACATGTGATTTCCTCCTTAGTTATACAGGTATTGGCAGTAGCGTCATGATAGCGAAGAAAACTAAAATAGCCGCTACGAGCACAAATACATGCCACACTGCGTGATGGTACGGAAAGCCTCTCCATACATAAAAGACCGCCCCTCCGGTATAGAGCAATCCGCCAAGCGCTAGCAAAACAAGTCCCTCTATGGACATATTGGTGATGAGCGGCTTCCATGCAAAAACTATTAACCAGCCCATCACAACATACAAGATAGTAGAGGTATGCAAAAACCGCTTAACAAAATAGGCTTTGAACACTGTACCTGCTATCGCTAATCCCCACATAATACCAAACAATGTCCAACCTAGCGGACCTTTTACTACTAAGAATAGAAGTGGAGTATAGGAGCCTGCTATTAAATAATAAATAGAAGAATGATCCATGATTTCAAAGAAGTCTTTGGCTCTTCCCTCTGGAAATGCATGTACAAGGGTCGATGATGTAAACAATAGCACCATGGATGCCCCAAACAGTGTAAAACTCACCACATGCCAAGCATTCCCATACTTGACTGAGGAAACGATTAAAATAACAAGTGCAGCTATACTTAAAAGTGTACCAACACCATGTATGATTGCATTTGCAAGCTCTTCTCGTTTAGAAAATATATGTGTATTACTCATCTCTGTCATCTCCATTAAAATCGTTTATTCCATTTTATCCTATCACTTTTCATCAATAAATGCAGACACTCATCAAATCTGATAGTGATATAATAATTGAAGTAGTTAGCTATAGACCAGACTTCCCTCATAACTTGTTCAAAAAGGAGCTATCTTATATGTGTCTCGTTAATTTTCAATTTAAAACTCATCCTACCTATCCACTCATAGTAGTTGCCAATCGAGACGAATTTTATGAACGTCCAACTGAGTCTGCTCATTTTTGGACGGATTATCCTAACATCCTTGCCGGACGAGATTTGCTTCAAATGGGAACATGGCTAGGGGTTTCTAAAGCTGGTCGCTTTGCAGCATTGACCAATTTTAGGGATCCTCAACTAAAACCGGGTCGGCTTTCTCGAGGTGATATCGTTCGAGATTTTTTAGCTGGCAATGAAGAACCAATGGAGTTTATCGCAGGCTTAAAGAGAAAAAGAGAAAACTACGGTGGCTATAATGTTGTCATTGGGGATAGTAATCACCTGTATCACTATAACAATATCCTAGATGAAATGAATGAAATTGCGCCTGGTACACATAGCTTAAGCAATCATACCTTAAACACACCCTGGCCAAAGGTGAAAAAAGGAAAGCAGAAATTAGCTGAATATCTTCTATTAGATAAAGTAGAAGTTGAGCCTCTGTTCGAAATACTTAAAGACGAAAATGTTGCACAGGATTATGAGCTTCCCGAGACTGGTGTAGCTCTCGAGCTTGAACGTAGCTTATCTCCAATGTTTATCAAAATACCTAACTACGGTACACGCTCCTCGACTGTATTGTTAATGGACTACAATCAACAGGTTACCTTTGCAGAACGAACCTATTCAGAAGGTGAAACACAGTCTGAAAATTCTTTTGCATTCAAAACAAGCCTGACATAACTAGCTTCTATAAAACTGAGGTCATATCAAGAAAAAGTTTCCCCTGTTGCGAAAACAATAGCAGCCTCAGCCTATAACAAAAAATAAAGCTTCGAAAATTTTACTGATCATAAAATTTTCGAAGCTTTTCATTTTTTAAGGTGAGTTGTGTCACAGTCTTTATTTTCCACAGCATTTCTTATACTTTTTACCACTGCCACAAGGACACGGGTCGTTTCGACCGACCTTTTTATCTGTTTGTTTGCTCTCCGGTGCAGCTGGTACTGCTTTTAGATTTGGCTGCTCCATCAAAGTAATTTCATGTGGGGTATGACCTCTATTGCCCCACAGGCGAGTTGTTACCGACACGAAGGCAATTGCCTGCACATATTCATTGAACATTTCCTGATCTTGAATGTTATGACGAACAGCAAATTGCTGAACCACCGTATTAATACTACTACCGACTGTTCGCATATCTCTGATTAGCTGATCCATATTTTCTTTGATCATTAATGTGCTACCACCAAATAGATCCTTTTGCATCATGGACGCAAGCTTTTCTTGATAGATTGTTTCCTCGTAATAATTAGGATCTGCATAACGAAGAAGCTCTTCCTTTGCTGGCACGTAATAAGGCTTTCCTACAGAGCTTTCTTTTAAGATTTCATAATCATTGGAGTTTATCGAAGTATGTACAAACTCATCTGAATTAACTGTAACAAATTGATTTTGTAATTGTTCTGACGATTTATCTATAAATGACAATAATTCATTTCTCGTCAGAGCTTTAACATTTTGCGAATTATATATATCTAGAAATTTAGAGAAGTCAATAATTCCATATAAGTTAATACAAGCAGCTGTATACTTTAAAATAGCTTCCGTGTTTTCTGAATGCTCAAGAATAGTAGATTCTCCACCTCGATATTTATCCGTGAGGACAAGATAATTATCATGATCAATTTTCTCCCACTCTGTCTTTTTATACTTCACATTTTTTAGCAGTTCATTTAACTTGTCTTTATCAAAAGGTTTAAATTCCTGACGCTCAGCCCAGCCATACATATGTAAATAATCCGGATGATTAGGGTTGGCCATAATTTTTTTAAATTCCGAAAAGCCAATTGGACCACCAATATCTTCAGGAGGCGCCATGCCTTCTCCATCCAATATAGTAGGATAACCAAAATAATAATCCTCTACTATCTCTTCTAGCTCTATTAGAATTCTCCAATCGTCTTCAAAGTCATAGTTATAAATGAGGTAACCCTTCTCTTGAAGATACTTGTCAATCTTTATACGGATTGGCTGCTTAACCTCTTTGCCTTCATACTTCTTCCCTTTATATTTTTGTATGATTTCTTCATCATTCGTAATATACTTGTCGTTTGTTTCTATCGCGAAGGAATGATATGGTTCCATCATGCTTCGAAAATTTGTCACGTATTGAATGGTCTCATGAAGTCTATTAAATGTCGCATCTGCCGGCAGAACGACTCTTCTCCACACCTTCGGATCTACGTGCTCAAATGATAATTTTAAAATATAAGCTTTCAAATAAATTCACCTTCCTCCATTAATCATACGGTATAAAACTGTTTTCTTCGAGCAAAAACTTCTTTTAGGAGAACGCTTACGCAGGGATTCTATATAATGTATTTTAGGAAGGTCTTTTGCTTTTTAGATAAAGGTAAAATAGTAGGGATAATGGAGTGTATGTAGGAGGAATTTGAAAAAAGCTGTCCTTTTCTATATTCGCTAGTATGATTGCTCACTTTGTACAGAGAAATAGACTAAGTAAAAAAGGACTCTACTATGTAGCAGTCCTTTAGAGTGTAGACAAAAGGGTTGGAAATCATTTCTATTTCCAACCTTTTTCCAATTATTCTAGGTTAAATCTGGTTAGTTTCTTAAGATTTAAGTCAGCAAAAGTAAGCATCGCCTGCATGGACAATTTTTTTTATTCCATTAGGGTTGTCCATCGCATACCATGCTTTTCTTTACTCTTTTCATATATTTCTTTCATGGTTGTGTCGCAAGTCCTCAGCTATATTATCCGTCCCCTCATTCCTTTAATAGGAAGCATTGTTGATTGGAGCGGAGAGCGGCGACTCCAGCGGGAATAGCGCGAGCTGAAGACCCTGGACTGAGCGTAGCGAAGGAAGCGGCTGAAGCCGTGCCCGCGGAAAGCGTCCGCTCGCAGCGGAGATTAACATTTCTAGCTTTATCTCTTAAAGGAAAAAAGACTGTAGGCAAAACACCAAAATTCATGGTGTTTGTCTACAGTCTGAAGGACTCTACTATGTAGCAGTCCTTTTGAGGCTCTCATTAATCACGGAACGTATGATATGTAGGGAGCTCCATTCACCCATGGAGAAGCGAGTGATGGGATATTTCTTCGGAAAAATAATATGGGTTATTTCTTCTTCACGTTTACCCTCCGCATGAAGCTGCAAAATACGGTCCTGTATCTCTAATAAATAATGTAACTTTCTTTCGAGTTGTCTTCTACCCTTCTCTAAGTAGCCTGCATGGCAGCAATAAACTTCATCAAAATCATACATAAGAACTCGCTGTAGGGACTCTATTAATGTCGGGATGCTTTCCTCTCGAAGTACGACCTTCGTTCGTTCCTGGCAATAGAGATCTCCTGTAAACAATTGCCCGGTCTGTCGATTAAGAAATGCTAAATGGTCCTCGGCGTGTCCAGGTGTAGGAATGACGTCCCATGTGGCGGATTTGGAAGTAAACGTCTCGCCAATCGGCTCTGCTTTAAACGGCTGCCTCTTCCCCCAAAATAGCCTGCGATAGAGAGGATAGTCGGCTTTCTTTTCGCAACAATCTATATAAAGCTCGTTCATATAGATTGTTTTACCTTGATTTTGTAGATAAGAAGCACAGCCAGTATGATCCTCATGATAATGAGTAATCATTACTTGATTTACTTCCTGCTGGAGAAAAAATGGTTTAAATTCCTTTTCGAGAGATTGTGACCCTGTATCTATTAAAACGCCATCCACTACAAAACAATGGACATTTAGTTTAACACTCTGAAAGGATACCTTCCCGTTTCCCATTACCACACCATTTTTAGTGGAAACATCAAATTCCTTTTTAAAAAGCATACGTTCTCCCCTTTTAAAAATTTTCTTTAGAAAAGAATACCATAAAATGAATGACTATTCACTATTTTAAAACTTCCCTAAGTACTGGTGCTTAGCTATTCATTATATAAAGTATAAGATAATTATTTATTCTGTTTTACAGGATTAGGGAAATACTTTGAGATATCTTAAGTACTTTACTGGACAAATGAGAAGTTACGTTATATACTGAGTTCAATAGTTAAATTGCTTCATCAAAACATTGAATTCACATATTACAAAAAGTGATCGTGAAATGTTTGTCGATACTCTTTGTAATATGTGAATTTTTTTATCTGTTGAAAGATTTATATTATTTAATTTATTTTATGGAGGTTTTTTACATGACACAAGGTACAGTAAAATGGTTTAACGCAGAAAAAGGTTTCGGATTTATCGAGGTTGAAGGCGGAAGCGACGTATTCGCTCATTTCTCAGCTATTCAAGGTGAAGGATTCAAATCTCTTGACGAAGGTCAAAAAGTTGAATTTGATATCGAAGAAGGTAACCGCGGACCACAAGCAGTTAACATCGTAAAACTTTAATTCTTCGGAATTAACTTGATAAAAGCCGTACACTCGAAGTAATTCGAATGTACGGCTTTTTATTTTTGATATTTATTACTACCTGGTAGCTGTTTGATAGCATTCCAAGCATCGATTGCATCCTGACGTGTTTTTTCTTTATTGTTAGGATCGGCAAAAAAGTCTTGAGTGAAACGGTTATATTCAAATTGAGGTGCAATCTCTCTTTTATAGGTTGGATCTTTTTTACGTTCTTCTTCCTCTTTCCAAGCATTCACTGCATCACGGTATGTTTTTCCAACGTTATTTTTAAAATAGTCCTGAATATAGGTAGAAAAATGAAATTTTGGTCCAATGGTTTGCTGAAAAAATGCTCTTACTTGTTGGCTACAGCGATGTCCCTCATTTATAACAGTATCTAAAGACAGCACTGCATCTGCTTTAACCTGTTTAGTCCTCCTGACTGGTTGAAGTATTTCACCTGAGCGCAGAAAAACCTCTATTCGATTGGCGATTTCTATTTTAGAGCCAGAGGGACTAATACTGTGTTCTCTACAAAACTTTTGAAGTTCTTCCTTTAACCAATAGTACTGTTGAAATTCCTCTATGCTTAAATTTTTTGTTAGATTAGGTCTCATTTTTTGTTCCTCCAAGTAATTGTTCCATTTTCTTGTCTGCACGGAGCAACACTTCTTTTATTTGTATAATCTGTTCTTCTTTTTGTATCATTTCCCGATATTTTTCTTGAAATAAATTTCTTAGCAATTGTAATTTATCTGTTTCTTCCTCAGTTAATTCACTATCTTTATCTACATGTTCAGTCCACTCAAAGAGTAATTTTATTTCATTTAATGTAAAACCATTCTGTTTTAGCTTAATAATTACTTGGATAGACAGTATATCCTCTTCTGTGTAATCTCGGTGATGGCACTCTATGTTTGGCTTTAATAGTTTTATCTTTTCATAATAACGAATAGTATCCTTGCTAACCCCGGTCTGGGAAGCAAATTCTCCAATTTTCACAATATCACCCCTATTACAATTAGCATATGAAAAACAAACCGAAAACCATGGTGACTATAGCTGATCCTTCCCTTTGTCTGTATTCCTTCCCAGATTGCTAGCAAATGTAGACTTATAAAACAGACTACTATTAAATACAACGTCCAGTTTGGAATGAACGAGCTTACAACCAATGCAAGCGAAGTTAACACAAATAATAAGGATCGTATAGAAAAACCCTTTTCCTTCCATTGTACCACTCCAGCTACTAATGTTAATAATCCATACATACAAACTAAACTATGAACAACTATTTCCATCTCCAACACCTCCTCTTTGACTTTAAATCGTGGAGTTAACTCCATGTCAACAATGTTTTTAAGCTACTTCAGACTATTTTTATTAAATTTTTATCAATAACGTCCTTTTAGTAATAATTTTTCATTAGCCTACTTCAAATGACATTACTAATAGTCGATAAATACGAAGTGATTATATTTATTGGAAAGAAGGCAGCTTATGAGTATCGGCAAAAAGTTAAACATCGCATTTATCACTATTCTAGTTTTGTTATTAATCTCTACTGGAACATTTATGCTTACATCTGCTAATGTGGAAAGTAAAGTGGATGAGGCTCTCGACTATAGAGTCACTCAATTACGAATAATCGACGAGATTCGTTTTGGGATTGGAATGCAGGGTCAATATTCACAGGAACTGTTAATTGATAATTCTCCTGAGACGAAGGAGCAGTTAGAATACTATATCCAGTATGTCGACGACAAAATTGCTGAAATTGCATCTCTTGCCCACTCCAAAACTATGAAGAAATATGTTGAGGAGATTTACGTTTATAAAAATGAATTCAATGAGGCATCTGGAATATACTTGGAGTATGCTAAAACAGGTAGCATGAGTTCTGGAACAAGAATTTTAAAGGATCGTATTACTCCTGCAAATGCTGGTATTTTAGATGTTGCAAAAAAAATGCTCGATTATCAGGATAAGGAACTGAATAAAATATCGGAAGATACGGATAACGCTATGATTCTGTCTAACATTGTAGCAATTGTTATGTTAGTAATCATTCTGATAAACGGGTGTTTTGTTATGTGGTTCACTCGTAAGCAGATCTCTAATCCGTTAAAAGAAATGGTGAGAGTGTCCGAAACCATTGCGACTGGAGATTTATCGGTGGATGATTTGAAATATGTATCTAAGGATGAAATAGGAAAGCTCTCTTCTGCTACTAATCAAATGAAAAACAATCTTCAAACGTTACTCAAACGCATACATGAGAATTCGGAGCATTTAAGCGCAGCTGCTGAGGAGCTATCTGCTAGCACAGAAGAGGTAACCGCCTCTACAAATGAGATCGCCAATCGTGCTAATGACACTCTAGAATCTTCCGCTTCTTCTGCCCAGTCAGCCAACGAAAGTTCGCGCGCTATGGATGAAACTGCAACGGGAGTTCAAAGAATTGCCGAATCAACACAGAGCTTACATGACAATTCGAACGAGACGTATCAAGCAGCACTCGCTGGAGGTAAAATTATTCAACAGGCTAGCGAGCAGATGAATACGATTAACCATTCTTCCGAGATGATGAATGATTTAGTACAAAAGCTTAGCAAACAAACAATTGAAATTGAAAATATCACTAATGTGATTACGAATATCACAGAGCAGACTAATCTCTTAGCTCTAAACGCTGCAATCGAAGCAGCACGAGCAGGAGAACATGGAAAAGGATTTGCAGTTGTTGCTGATGAGGTTCGCAAGCTTGCAGAAGAATCTAGACAATCCGCAAATCAAATAGTGAATTTGATTAAGGAGATAAAATTAGATACAAGCAATGTAGAGAAAGCTGCTGAGGACTCCCTCACTTCTGTTACAGAAGGTGTAAAAATTATTGGAGAAGCAGGCCAAGCTTTTGAGGAAATTGTCACTGCTGTAGAGCAGATGAACATTCAAATTGAGGAAATTTCAGCTACTTCTGAGGAAATTTCAGCTTCTGCAGAACAGGTTTCCGCCTCTGCAATGGAAATCGCTAACGGAGCAGCAAATGCTTCCTCTAACGTAGAAAGTATTGCAGCAGCTATCGAGGAGCAGACAGCTAGTATGGAGCAAGTCAGTGGTGTGGCGGTTGAGCTGTCACAGAATGCTCAGGACTTACAAGAAGAAATAAATAAATTCAAACTAGCATAAAAATATCTCCATTTTACTCTTTTTCGAAAGCTACAGACCTATAGTCCATTCAATACCGAATAATTTTTAGGAGGATGATCGCACTTCATGATCGTCCTCCTATTTTAATATTTATCGATCACCTCAATTAAAAGTGAGCGCCTATAGCAATACATTTTTATAAAAAAACAGCTACCAAAGTTTATGACTCTGGCAGCTGTTTTGAGGGATAAGAAAAGCATATAGACAGGCGGGGAGGTAGACAGCTAAGGCCATTCCAAATGACGTGTAAGCGACGCGACAGGGCCAGCTTT
Organism: Psychrobacillus sp. FSL K6-2843; assembly: GCF_038626375.1. Taxonomy (NCBI): domain Bacteria; kingdom Bacillati; phylum Bacillota; class Bacilli; order Caryophanales; family Bacillaceae; genus Psychrobacillus; species Psychrobacillus sp. FSL K6-2843. Next base: position 3,563,362 of record NZ_CP152021.1, read on the forward strand.
TTCACTCCCCCACCAGAAAGCGCCCGCTTAAAGCGGAAATATCTTAAAACCATCTTTTAAGAATCACTTATATCTATTCTTCCTCATTAATAATCACTTGTTTCCCTCTAGCCTTTAATATAAGAGGGACTAACAACCAAGCAGCTGCCGCAATTATGAAAACTAATGATAATGGTTTCGTAAAGAAGATACTAAAGTCTCCGTTAGAAATGGTCAGTGCACGGCGCAAGTTATTTTCGATCATAGGACCTAACACAAGTGCAAGCACTAATGGGGCAACTGGGAAATCATTTTTAGATAAGAGATACCCAAGTATTCCACAGCCTAATAATAAAAACAAATCGAAGGTTGTGTACTGTACAGCGTACACTCCGAAAAATGAAATGGCTATAATCATTGGTAGCAAATATTTTTTAGGTGTTTCAATAATTTTTGCAAACACTCTAACTAATGGCATATTTAACACAAGCAGCATCAAATTCCCAATGAACATACTAGCAATCAAACCCCATGCAACCTCTGGATGCTCATCAAATAATAACGGGCCTGGCTGAATATTATACATAATAAGTGCTCCCATAAGGATCGCTGTTGTCCCAGATCCAGGTATACCTAGTGTCAAAAGTGGAATCATCGCTCCACCTGAAGCTGCATTGTTTGCTGATTCTGGACCAGCCACTCCTGCAATATTCCCCTTGCCGAAAGTTTCAGGCTTTTTGCTAAATTTCTTCTCTGTAGTGTAGGAAAAGAAGGATGCAAGTGTAGCCCCTGCTCCTGGTAAGACTCCAATAAAGAAGCCAAGTAATGAACCTCGGACAATAGGTACAGAGCTGTCCTTGATATCCTGTTTAGTGGGTAGTATGCGGTTTATCTTTGCTATATTACCCGTCTCTTCATCTTTCTCCAATATCGTTTTAAATACCTCACCTAGTGCAAATAATCCTACAGCGATTGTTAAAAACTCTAGACCAGAATAAAGAATCGGTTGGTCATATGTAAAGCGAGCAATACCGGAAACTGCATCAATACCAATCGTTCCTAGCATGAGTCCTAAAACAGTCATTATTAATGCCTTGGTCATAGACTTTCCTGCGAGCCCACTAACGGCAGCTAGCCCCAGCAGCATTAAAGAAAAGTACTCAGCTGGTCCGAATTTAATCGCGACATTAGAAAGAGGCTCGGCTAGCAGCACTAGACCGAGAAGGGCAACAATTCCTGCCACGAATGATCCGATAGCAGCGATGGATAAAGCAGCTCCTGCTCTGCCCTGCTGTGCCATTTGGTATCCGTCTAATGTAGTTACAACGGATGAGGACTCTCCCGGTGTATTCAATAATATAGATGTCGTTGACCCCCCATACATAGCACCATAATAAACCCCTGCTAACAATATAATAGAGCTAGCTGCTGCAGCTTCTGTTGGCATCCCCGACGTGATAGTTGCAGTTACCGGAATTAGGAGAGCCACACCGCTCATAGGTCCAATCCCAGGTAAAACGCCAACAGCGGTTCCAATAATTACACCTACAAATGCAAATAATATATTTTGCCATTGGAAGGCAACACTAAATCCATCCATTAAAAACTGTAATGTACTCATCGCTTGATGTCTCCCTCCTTATAGCAGTGGAAATCCTGGTAACGAACCTCCGAGCAGCTCTGAGAATAAGTAATAAACCCCGACTGAAAATACGGCAGATATGATGACCGAGTAAATAACTTTTCCACGTTCAACTGTTTGAAAAGCAACAAGCAGAAAGAGAAAAGTAGAAATAACATAACCAATCTTTTCGAGTAAAAAGGCGTAAAGTAAGGCACTAACAAAAATTATGATAAATTTCTTATATTGAAGCTTTTCTTTGCCAGATTCCTCTGATTTATATTTAAACGTTTCATATATTAAGCGAATACTAAGAAGCATTAATATAATTCCAAGCCACATCGGAAAGATTTTTGGTCCTACTGAGGAGCCATATGCGCTATCAGAAATTTTTTGACTCTCCACCAAAAAAATTATTCCTACCAATAAAAAGCCAATACCAGCAAAGCGGTCAAAGCTTTTATTCATCTATCTATCCCTCCCACCAAAAGGAAAAGGCGACTTTACTAGTCGCCTCACCTGATTATTTCTGCATACCAAGAGCTGTTAGCAATTCTACAATTACTTCATCTTGCTCTTCTAAATAAGCGGTAAAGTCTTCTGAGTTACGATATTCACTAGCCCAGCCGTTTCTCTCAAGCTCTGCTTTCCACTCGTCTGTCTCCGTCATCTTTTCCAGCTTTTCTGACCAATAGGTTACAGCACCTTCAGACATTTCCTTAGTGCCAAAAATTCCACGCCAAATAGTGAATTCTGCATCAATTCCGGATTCCTTGAATGTTGGAACTTCAGCAAGCTCTCCCTCTAATCGTTCACTAGAGCTAACTGCCAAAACTCTCACATCTCCAGACTTCACATAAGTTGCGATAGTAGAAGCATCTGTAGCTATCACATCAGCATTTCCACCAAGAAGAGCAGCAACTGCTTCTCCCCCTCCGTCATAGGGCACATACTTTACAGACTTAGGGTCGATTCCCGCTTCATGTGCTGGTAGTACTCCAACTAAATGATCCATAGAGCCCGGTGCTGACCCTCCAGCTAAAGTAACTGCTTTCGGATCTGCTTTAATAGCGTCTAGCACGTCTTGAAGTGATTCAAACTTAGAATCATTTTTTACTACGATTGCGCCATAATCACGAGTAAGCTGTGCTAAAGGAGTAGTATCCTTGTAGCCATATGGACTATTCCCTTCAGCCTTGTTGTTATTAATAAGAATTGGTGGTGATTTAACCATTAGGACATGATCATTTTTTACTTCTTTCGTAGCGAATTCTGCCATGTATACAGCTCCACCACCACCTGGTTTATTCTCCACTGTAATTGGCTTCTCCACCAATTTTGTATCGTTTAATGTTTTTGCAATGGCACGTGCTGTAAGATCCCAGCCACCACCTGCTCCAGAAGGAGCAACAAGTGTAATGTTATTCTTTGGATACTCCGATGCTTTAACACCTCCATCATCCGATGAACACGCTGCAAGACCTAATGTAAGTGTTGCGACTAAAGCGATAGGAGCAAATTTTTTCATCCACATCTAACTTTCCCTCCTTATAACCTATTTTATGAGAGCGTTTTCATACGCTTTCTATTAATTTATCAAAACATTTTATATATTCAATGTTTGTGGTTATAAGTTCAATAAGGAACATAAAAATCATTTTGTTCATATTGTTCACGACTGATTTATAAAGTATCTTCTCTCTGGTCTTCCTACTGAACCGTAAATAAGCTCTGTATAAACGATTCGTTCCGATACTAAATACTCTAGATATCGCCGTGCAGTTGAGCGACTAACACCAATATCCATTCCAAGTCCCTCTGCTGTAATCCCATCCTTAATTTGTTTAATATGATTGACTACCTTTTCCTTTGTAATTGGATCTATCCCTTTAGGAGGTATTGCTTCCTTTTCTAACGTACCGTTAGTTGTACTGTTTCCCCAAAGAGATTTGATGATGCTTTCCTGGACTTGGCCCTCTTCTTCTAGAATGTCTCTTTTTGCCTTGTACGCAAGTAAGCTTTCTTTAAATCTTTCAAAGGTAAGTGGCTTTAAGATATAGTCTGCTACACCGCTTCGGAATGCTTTTTTTACAATATTAGATTCAGAGGCAGCTGTGATGAAGATAATGTCTGTTTCTGGACTATATTCCTGAATGACTTTTAGTAGCTCTGTCCCTTTCGTATCAGGTAGGTACACATCTAGTAAAATCAGATCCGGCTTATATGAAATAATCCAATCCTTCGCCTCTTCTCCCGTGAAGGCTGCACCAATCATTTGGAATCCTTCAATTTTCTCTATAAATCTACGATGAATATCAGAAATTCGTCTGTCATCCTCTATGATTAAAACTTCAATTTCCTTTGTCATGCAAGTAACCTCCTTTTGGTATAGACACGATAAACAATGCCCCACCCAAATCTCCTCGTTCAATGGAAATCTTTCCAGCTAAATCATTTAAACTATCCTTTACCTTAACCAATCCGTATCCATGATCTCCCTCACTTTTTGTGGATATCTTTTCAGTTAGTACAATATCTAATAGCCCATTCGGCATTCCATCTCCAGAATCCTCGACTTCTATAATAATTTCTTCTCCATTATCAAAAATATATATCCGAACATTTCGTTCTGCTTCTGGTTTAGATTCGACCGCCTCAAAGGCATTTGTCACTAAATTTCCTATAATAGAGACAAATAAATGCTTTTGTAAATGACTTGGAATCTTTTCTAAGTAACTATCCTCATCTAAGATAAAGCGCACCTTCAACTCCTTGGCACGATTTAAAAAGCCAATCACAATTCCCCCTAAAAAAGGGTCCTGCAGTCTTCTAGTCATAAATTGAATAAGCGACTGATGCTCTGCTGTCTCTAACTGTATTAACTCAATCGCATCCTCGTAGGAATGAAGCTGTATTAAGCCAGAAATTGTGTAAAGAAAATTGTGATACTCATGAGTTTGTGCTCTTAGGGCTTCTGTGTACTGCTTTACCTGTGAAAGCTCCTCCGACAGCTTGTCTATGTCAGATTGAAGACGAAAGCTTGAAACTGCTCCTATAATTTCCTCACCGACACGTATTGGAATTCGATTAACAATAGCCTTTTTCCCTTTAATCTCCATAGGTCGGTCTAAATGCTGCTCCCCAGTCTCCATAACCTGCAGGAGGTATGTATTAGGGATAACCTCCCAAATGTTCCTCCCAACCAATTGGGCTTCCGTAGGTAAAGAGAGAACTTCATGAGCTGCCGTATTAATCATGGTAATGATTCCCTTAGCATCGACCATTATGACTCCCTCCCGTATCGACTCTATTAAAGCATTTCGCTCCATGAACAAGTTAGCAATTTCCGAGGGTTCTAGATTAAAGAGCTCCTTTTTAATAGTCCGTGCCAAAATACTAGAGCCAATAATTCCAATGGCTATTGCAATCAAAACAATATATGCAATATTATCAATATACCTTGCAAAGATAAGACTCATGTCTTCCTTTAAAAACCCTACCGAAATAATCCCGACTATTTCCTCTTGTTCATCCAAAACAGGAGCCTTTCCTCTTAACGCAGATCCCAATGTCCCAGTCGCCTCGGAAACGTAGGATTTCCCATAAACTAATGCTTGCTCATTGTCATCGCCAACCATTTTTTCTCCTATTCTGTCCTCTACTGGGTGGGCGTAACGATAGCCTTCCTCGTCTCCAATAACAATATATTCCGCTCCGGTTAAACCCTGAATCTCTAGAGCTATTGGCTGTAGGAGCTCAGTAGGATTTTCTGACTGAAAGCCCGCCAAAATATCCGGTCGCTCCGCTGTCGTCTTGGCTATACTGAGTGCCCTTTCTCCAATTTCATCTTCTATTGCATGAGACATTGTAAAATAAAGAGAGACACCGATAATAATTGCAACTAATGACACAAAGATTGCACCAAACCCAAATATTCTTTTTTGCAATGAACGTTTCTGCTTCTTCATCTCATCCCCACCATATATTCGATAAATAAATGACAACTGTTACTGTTAGGCAGCTAACAACGGTTGAAAACAATACTATTTGTGCTGCTAGGTTTGGCTCCACATCATATTCTAGTGCCAAGGTTGAACTGTTTCTAGAAGTCGGAAAAGCGCTTGCGATAAACAAAGACTGAGCAACGACTCCATCCAATTCCATTAAAGTGATTAATCCAAAGGCAAGCAATGGGCCTATTATTAAGCGACCAAATGTGCTAAACAAAATGAGCTTGTTGAAAATAGTCTTTATATTGAGCTGCGCCAATTGTGCGCCCAGTGTAATAAGCGCAATTGATATAAATGCATTAGCTAAATAGTCGATTGGAATTCTCAATGATATAGGAATGCCAATATTCCAGTAATTCATCAATGCCCCTATTATCAGCGCATGTACCAATGGGAGACGAAATAAACTTTTCAATATGTCCAGTCCAGATTTTGTAGTAGATATCAAATTATAAAGTCCATATGTATAGGTCATGATATTTTGAAAGATAACAATAATGATTTGAATAGAAGTTCCCAGTGGATTGGCATAGAAAAGCATTTGACTGACCGGAATCCCATAGTTTCCAGAATTGATCAGCACGATACTATTACTAAAAATAGCTGACTGCTTCTTCTCTAGCTTTAAAAGTTTTCCAAGCAGCCAGCTAACCACCATTAAGCAAGCACTAAAAATAAGCAGATATAGCGTAATGCTTCCTAATATTCCTGCATTAACTTCAGTCTCATAAATGTTAATAAACACAGCGGCTGGCATTAGACAATAGGTGATTAGGTTAGATAACGCTTTCAGGTTAAACGAAAACTTCCATTGTAGCCATGCACCAATCATCAACATGATTAAAATAGGTGCTACTACCTGTAAAAAAACCATACTTAAATATTCCATATCCCCTTCTCCTTTCATAATTTTTCCCCCGTAAAATTTTTAGATGTTATTTAACTTTTTAAATTTTCTGCTATATCATTATATAGAAAAACCACCAGTTAATGGTGGTTCTCCTGTATTTCATTAATTTTTTCAATAAAGCTAATCATTTTCCACAGCATTTTTTATATTTTTTACCGCTGCCACACGGACATGGATCATTTCTACCTATTTTTTCGCTTACTACTGGTTGGGAAGCCTGTGCTTGTTGCTCTTGTTCAAACTCTATGGCGTTTTGCTCCGCAATTTGCTTCCATTCTCCCAACGAATCATGTGAACGTCCCATTACTGTATAGAAAGCGTAAAGTGTTTGTTCTAAATCAATCATACCGCCATGGTAGCCATTACTAAGGTAATCCTCTATTAAAGGAAATGCTTGCTCTGTTAAGTGAGCTGTTATAGACTCAATAACAGTCTCTTTTCCAGTCTCATCTAACTTATCATAGCTTTTTATTAGTACTTCTATTGCTTTGTCCGTTTTCGTTTCTTTTAAAATACTGGTCGCATAAATACACGTTTCATTCTTCATCGCATAGGGAGCAACTGCTTCCACTACATCATCTAATTGAAAGCTACTAAGTGCAACTGCCACTTCTTCTAATAGAATATCTTCTTCTCTATCTAATAGGGTAGCAAGCGAAGGTATATATTCATTTAACTGTAGGATACCAACTGCTCTTACAGCTAAAATGCCAGCGACCGAGAAATGTTTTTCTCCTATCTCTTGCTCCAGAATTTTCTTCACTTCTTGAGGGCCATAGCTGTCCTTCTCAATCATTCGTCCAAGTATCTTTTTAGATTTTTGAAATTCTAGCGCGTTGAATCCATCACGGTTAACATTCCCAACAACCTCCTCATACGTTTTCCAAAGCGCATCCTTGCTTGCCTCCAATAATAATTGATTGAATTCAATGTACTCCGTTCCAATATAAGGAGTAAGCTGATTTGCTTTGTCCACCAGAACCTGAGAAGGTAGATTCATGACATATTGAAGGACTAAATGTCTCTTCGACTTTGTTACCTTTTGGAGGAGCTTCATCAGAATCGGGAACGTTTCTTCTGTTACATTATTCTCCTGTCCCGAGACTAGAATGGAATCCCTTTCTTGTACGTCAGCATTTAGCGCATTCGTTAGTTGTTCATTTACCGTCTCACTTGGCGTAAATGGAAATTCATTCAGTACATACGATGCAAATTCTCTGACCAGTCTTTCCTCATGATTAATCATGGGAGTTACTTTGTTTAAGAATGCTTGATTCATTTGAATTCCTCCTTTAATACTCTCAATATACTTCCTTTTAGTAGACAATTGCAACTGACCTATAAATTTATGCAAGTTACCTCCTCCAACTTACCACTTACCGAAATACAGAAGAATGCAAAGCAGAATCATCATACACTTGGTTTATAAATAAAACGGGAGGGATTATTTTGCATATTATTGAAGTTCAAAATTTGAAAAAATCTTATGGGGATAAGGAGGTACTAATAGGTTTAGATTTTCAAGCAACAACGGGGGAAATCATCGGGGTGATTGGAAAAAATGGAGCAGGTAAATCTACTTTTTTAGAAATTCTCATGACTATCAAACAATTTGATGCTGGAAGTGTCCTAGTACTAGAAGAAAATATTTGTTCCATTTCCATGCAGCGCTTAGAAGAGCTTCGAAAACAAATTGCGGTTGTTCTACAGCCGACTCAATTTTATCGTACGTTAAAGGTAGAGGAATTATTAAAGCTATTTAAGTCCTATTATAGATCCTCCATTGATATAGAAAAAATTATGGGAGACTTTAAATTAGAGCCACATCGCAAAAAATATTTTGATAAATTATCTGGTGGCTGGAAACAAATTGTAAGCCTATCTATTGCATTTTTGTCCGAGCCCAAGCTGCTTATTTTAGATGAGCCAACCACTGGTTTAGATCCACATATGCGTAATATGCTGTGGTCCTATATAACTCAATACAATGAACGCACCGGAGGCACCGTCATTTTGACTACCCACAATATGGATGAGGTAGAGCTGTACTGTGACAAGGTATTGCTAATCAACAATGGTACAAACGAGGTTTTTGCTACAACCGATGAAATTTTAGCTTTAGGCCACCGCTCCATCAATGACTTTTACCTTCAGAAAGTATCTATCTAAGGGGGACTTATCATGTTAGCTACACAATTAAAATATGATTTACTTATGTTTTCTAGAGAAATTTTTTACCTTGTCTTTGCCATTGTTATACCACCAATCACGTATATCTTTATGGGCCAATTATATGGTGAAATGACGTATGATCATGGATTAAATTATGCACAATCTTATACACCATCCTTTATTTTACTTATAACATTCACCGTTGTCTTTTTTGCTTTTGGGTTTGATCAGGTCACTCATCGTACAACTGGTGTTGAAAAACGAATTCGTCTATCTCCTGTACCCAAAAATATTTTACTAACTTCAAGCATTTTACGGGCGATTATTATTACAACCATAGGCTACCTTATGATATTTGGCATTGGATTAGTTATGTATGATTTGTCCTTTGATTTAATGAACGTTCTTACTTCCTACGTTTTTTTTATACTTATGAACGTTGCATTACTAATCATGGCGTCTGCTATTTACTCCTTTTTCAAGAATATGAACAGTGCTCTTGTATTTTCTATCGTTATCATGCAGGTTGTCATTTTTACCGGGGGTTTTGCACAGCCGATTAACTTAATGCCAAAGTTTGTGCAGGTTATTGCAGAGCTAAACCCTCTCTATCATATGAATAACATGTTTAAGGCAGTGTGGAATGGTCAGCTTTCTTTGTCTAATGAAACACTGATTTCTCTTAGCTATATTGGAGGGGTTCTGATTGTATCTATCCTCCTTATTCGTTTCATGCACAAGCGGAAAATCTAAAGACAATTATTATTTGAAGGTTTACACTATTGATAAGAGAGGTGCTGTAAATGAAAGTATCGTTAACTATTGATAGTGAATTTAAAGAGACGAAAGTCAAAATTGAAACGCCTAAGCTAAGTGAATCAGTTCAGGAATTATTAGAGTTTATAAAAGGCAGAGAAACTGAATTTTTAGTTGGTAAAATAGGTGAAATGCAGCATATTCTAAAGCCAGAGGATATTCATTATTTTCATACAGAAAAGGAGGCTGTTATTGCAGTAACCTCAACTGGATCGTATAGATTGAAGGAAAAGTTATATGAGCTAGAGGAAATCTTACCATCAAGCAAATTTATACGTTTATCTAAATCTGTAATAGCTAACCTCTATGAACTCAATCGTTTTGAGGCTTCTTTCAATGGGACGCTATGTGTTTACTTTAAATCTGGAGCAAAAGAATATGTCTCTAGAACGTACGTCAATCATATTAAGGAGGCCCTAAAGATGAACAGGAGGAAAAGCGAATGAAAACTTTTTTGTTTAGAAGCATGATTGGTATCTTTTTCGGTGCATTTATAGCTGTCCTATTAACAAATGGTGTCGTTCTCTTTAGTGACAGAGAAACATTAAACGGGCCGCTATTCTTGAAAAATTCATTAGGTTCTATATTTTGCGGTTGGTTATTCACAGTAACTCCACTCTACTTCGAGAATATGCGTTTTACAATGATGCAAGCAACTGTCCTCCATTTTCTAACTGTTTTTGTAGCATATTTTATCTTTGCCTTCTTTATAGGCTGGATTCCTTTTACCTTGTTAAGTTTTGGAACTGCACTTGCCATTTTCGTTGTTGTTTATACCTTACATTGGCTAGCCTTCTACTACTATTTCCGTATACAAGCAAAAAAACTAAACAAAGAACTAAACTCTATATAAGAAAAGTGTAGGAAATCTGTGGAGGTAGTTCGCAGATTCCTATTTCCTAACACAAGAATAATAGGTTATGAGGAAAACTCGCAACCTATTATTCATGTATTGGTACATATCCTGTTTTTTCAACTAGTTCCTGCCCTTGCGGAGAAAGAATCCATTCGATGAGTTCATCTACATAGGGATTTTTAGTATTGGTTGTTATTACATAAAACTCTGATGCAATTGGATATTGGTTGTTTCGAATATTCTCTTTCGTAGGTGCTATCCCGTTTATGTTTAATAGTTTAATCTGGTCGTTTTTCACCATTTCATTCGAATAATAACGAAAGGTGTAACCAATAGCATTTTTATAATTTTTATATTGGGCTACCTCTTCAATAATTCCATCCATGGCATTCACAATATCCTCAGTCGGAGCTTCCATTAAAGGAGTTTCTCCCATTAAATTTTGTAAAGCTGTTTGACTCCCACTACCCTCAGGTCGTTGGAATGCTCGTATAGAATCGTCACTTCCTCCAACATTCTGCCAATTTTTAATGCTCCCTGAGTAAATATCCTGGATTTGCTTAATACTGAGCCCGTCTACTTCATTTTTTTGGTGGACAAAAAACACAAATGCTTCTCTCCCAATCGGTGTAAGTTTAAGCTCTACACCATTACGCTTTGCGTGATTGATTTGCTCCTGAGAAGGCTGCGCAACAAAAATCATATCTACCTTACCTTGGATTAAATTATTGTATGCATCGGGAGTTGTATTCACCATGACTTCACTGGAACCTGGCTCATATGTTTTTTCTGGGTAAACCGCCTGAGCAAAAGAAGCATACAAAGGATATAAAGCAGTCGCTCCGTCCATCTTAGGTAGATTATCTGTAATTTTGAGCGACGCCTCTTCTTCTAGCGTTGCAATCTTTAAAGGCTCAATGAATGGCTGATACTCCCAAATATCTAATTCTGCCCCCACTGTTGGAATACTATTCTCGTACATCTTTTTAACAGGAGTAATTGCACTAATTGCTAGAGCTATTCCCATGATTCCTAAAAACCATTTTGTCCTTTTTTTAGTAGTAAAAAAATTAAACAATCGGAAAATGAAAAATAAGTACAGGGCAATTGCTCCAGTTATTAATGTCGCTATATAATAAATGTTTCCAGTCAATGCAAGTACTACGAGAATGAAAAATGTTATCATGCTTAAGCCTATTAAACTAAAAAATGCATAGAATATTTTTGCTCTTAGTGACTCTTTTCGTTCATCCATTCTATTACCCCCTAATACTTTGCAGAAGTTGTCAGCATAGGCTCATACATCATTATCGCGTGATTTTGCGTAATGAACTCATCATCAATTAACCCACCCTGCAAATCATATACTCTTCTATAAATACTGTTGTGTCTAACATAGCCTCCCCAATATTCCTTCGAAATTAAATGGTCCTTCTCGTACACCTCATATCTACTAGTAGCAGGGTTGTCTGCTCTCCATTCTCCTACTAAATGGGTATCCGTTAGATATAATATTAATTGATAGGGCTGACTTGTTTCATTCGTAATCTGCAGATCCAAGTAATTGTATGCACAGGTAGCCCCGCTTCCAAATGGTTGACTGCGATTAGAATCGGGGAATACATCATAACTATGGCGATATCGCTCCGTTACCTTAAGCGGTGTATGCAATGTAATCCAATAGATCAGGTTTGATAATTGGCACAGGCCACCTCCGACTCCTACCGTTACCTTTCCATAGTGTAAAATCATGCCTTCGACGTAACCCTTTCTCTTACTCGTGTTTCCGATTAATCGCCAATATGAGAGCGTTTCTCCAGGTTGAACGATGACACCACTTATTTGCTTAGCTGCAATTTTAAGATTCCTAATCTTGTTATGCTGTAGCCACATTTCTACATCTTGTAATTCGCGGAGTAGAAGCGTTTGATGAGAGGCAATAACCTTTGGCTTTCTATTCTCTACCTTCTCTAAAGCATATTTTTTCTTTCCAGCATACCAATCAACATAACGCTTCATACGAAAATACTTTTTTCCAAAGTAAATGCGTAATTGACTTCTATCTATCGGCTTCAGTGATTCCACTACTTGTCCCTCCTGTTCTGAATTAGACATATAGCTCAATAATAGACCAACTTTTCAGAAATAAGAAGCATTACTTTGATAATATTGACAAAATAGGAGTTAACTCCCTTGTAATAGAGGAGCATAAATTAGACAAGTTATTTGACATAAAAAAACACTACCCATACAGGTAGTGGCTTAGTTCATCTTATTCGTTAATAAATAAATCAAATACATCCTTGAAGTCTTTTTTCAAGTATTTGTCTTTTTGCTCTAGCATCCAATTCGAAGAGAATTGAGTAATTGCTTCGAATGAAGACAATGGAGTAGTATCTTTACTTTCCATTTTGCCGACGGACTGAGCCGCATAGCCTAAGCTGTTTTGAGCAATTTCATATTTCTTTTTGTTGTCTATCGTTTGAATTGAAATGGTATGGATTGCCTTATACAAATCTTTAATTTCTGTCGCAAACTTTTTGTGAATATCAATGCTTAATGGAACATTACCAATCGTGAATTTAATCTCCATATCAAGATCAATGGTGCCTGCAGTTTCGAGCGCTACATCAGTAATCGGATTGTACGCATAGTCATAGCGGCGTAATGTTCTTTTCTTGCTAATAGCATTTTCCCCGTCTACATGAATCAGAGCTTTGTTGGTAAAGCAATATTCATCAGATTTTGTTTTAATGAGAAAATAAACTATCTCACCTGCTTCGTGCATGACAAAGTCATCCGATTCTGTCTTATCAAAATCTGCTTTAGACACAACAACTCCGATATCTGAAATTCCTAAAGCATCTGACGCAAGCTTTTTAAACATATAATTGACCTCCTTAAGTTTCCTTCATCTTATAATATTCCCTATTTCCCGTAAAGAAAAGTGGTAATAATTATTATTTTTTGATAATATTAATTTCTACATAGTATGAAAGGAATGTGATACATGAAAAGAATCACAAAGGCGCTAACTCTATCCCTTCTGGTAGGACTTGCTCTTGCAGGCTGTACTGACAAAGAGGTAAAAGAGGACGCTGATAAAGTAAAAGATGGTTTAATCGATAATATTTCAGATGAGTATTTATCATCAGTTGATGTAAATTATGCCTACGAATTTACTAAAAGCTTAGAAGAATTTAAAACAAATGAAAAGCTTGGATACCGAACTGCTGGTTCTGTGGCTGAACTAAAAACTGGTGAAAAAATTGGACAAGAGATGGAGAAAATAGGTCTTACCGAAGTAACGAAGGATGAGTTTTCTTTAGATACTTGGACATTTGAAAAAGCCGATTTAACGTTCACCGATGAAAACGGGAAGGAACATTTAGCTGTTCTTGGTGGGTATCAGGTTAATTTCAATACAAATGGTATGAAGGAATATGATATTGTTTACGGTGGAAAAGCAACTGCAGAGGATTTAGAAGGCCTCGACATCGAAGGCAAGCTCGTTTTAATAGATATTAATCAGCGTGAGGAATGGTGGATAAATTATCCTGCTTACCAAGCCCATGTAAAAGGTGCTGCAGGTGTTATAGCCGTACAAGAAGCTGGTTATGGCGAAGCATCCCCAGATGCACTTAATGCTCAGGATATTTGTGGACCAGATGATGCCCCTGCATTTTCAATGTCCCAAACTGATGGAAATAATCTTAAAAAAGCATTGGAAGCTAGTGAGACTGGCTCCATTAAAGTAAAATTTGATGCAAAATCTACTGTTGAAATGGATGGTAAATCCTATAACTACTACGGAAAAATAGTAGGAAAGGATCCCGAGTCCTATATTATCCTATCTGCCCATTATGACTCCTACTTCACAGGTTTTCAGGATGACAATGCAGCAATTGGATTGATGATGGGTGTTGCAAAAGGGTTAGTCGACAGTGGCTATCAGCCGGAAAAAACAATTATCTTTAATGCCTTGGCAGCTGAGGAATGGGGAGTTTCTAACTCTCGTTATGACTGGTCAACTGGAGCATACAATCAAATCTTTAAAATCCATCCAGAATGGGTTGGAAAAGCATTTGCCAATATGAATTTTGAATTACCTGCTTATGAGCATACTACACAGGATGAAATTCGAGCTACTTACGAATTGAATAATTATCTTACAGAGTTCTCTAAAGATGTTCCTACTGTAGAAGGAGTTTATAAAGACGGAATTTCTGTTGTATCTCCATTACGTACTTGGTCAGATGATTTTTCCTTTAATATTGCTGGCGTCCCTGCCCTACGTAATGATTTCCAAGATAGCAATTATATGCGTACTCATTACCATTCTCAGTTCGATACAGAGGAGCAGTATAATGAGGATGCATTTAAATTCCACTTAAACTTGTATGGACTTTTAACCATGCATTATGACAAAACTGCTGTTGTACCTTTAGATTTTACAACCCGTCTAAACGCTATGAAAGAAACATTAGATGAAAATATCTTTGAACAAGCTGAGGTATCTTCGGACAAGCTAATAGAAGAAATTGATCATGTACTTAAAGTGGCAAAAGACGTAAATAAGAAGGTGGCAAAGATTAATGAAGATTACTTAAATGCCCTTTCTAAGGATGATCATGCCACTGCTAAAAAGCTTTATAATCAAAGCCGTCAGCTCAACAGTGACTTGCTATCTGCATTTAAGCATACAGAGGACAGCTTCACTCGCCTTACTTGGGAGGATGCAGTTATATTCCCATTTGAGCATCCGCAAAACAACATTAATAACTTAACTCTATCAATTGAAGCATTAAAGGATGGAGATATCGCTACACCATTAGATGAATACCTTTGGAATATTGATAATAATTGGTATGCCTATGACTTCGACCAAGAAGTATTTGATTACTTCACAGCCTACGTCCTAGATGCGCCAGCCGATAAGCTAATGTGGGGAGAGGGACGAATCGTTGGACACGAAAATCTGTACACATTAATCCACTCTCTTAAAGAAAAAAGGGATACAGAAAATCCAGACCTATCAGAAGAAATTGCAGTTCTGGATCGAGTATTAAAATCTCAAAAAGCATTATTGAAAACAACTACTTCTGAGCAAATTGCTGACTTGCGAGAGCTTGGCAGACAGCTTGAACAATTGAAATAAGGTAAGTAAAAGGGGCACAAGACTACAATTAGTCTTGTGCCCCTTCTTTTTTGACCCTGTGAGTCAGCTCAGCACAAATCAGTCGGTTCTACTCCTGGTGTCTCATCTAGCTTTAATTTATTTTACGGATAGCTTCTCCTTTTAGAAAAGCTGCAATGTCCTCAACTGCTTCTTTAAAGTAGGTACTGTAGTTAATCTCACTCACATAGCCTAAATGCGGAGTTGCTAGCACATTATTTAGTGTGCGGTATGAGTGATTTTCTGGTAGTGGCTCTTCATCGAATACATCTAAGCCTGCTCCTGCAATCCACTTTTCACGTAAGGCTTTTATTAACATTTCCTGGTCTACAATAGCAGCGCGAGAAGTATTGATCAGATAGGCGGTACTTTTCATCTGCTGTAATTCCTGTTTTCCTATTAGCCCTCTTGTTCGGTCGCTTAATACTAAATGAACAGAGACAAAATCACTTGTTACTAGAAGCTCTTCCTTTGAATTTGCAAGACGAACACCATATTGGTCGGTTTGCTCCTTCGTTAAGTTTTGGCTCCATGCGATAACATTCATCCCAAATGCCTTTGCAATTATAGCCATACGACTACCGATTTTACCTAATCCAAGCAATCCTAAAGTTCTACCGTGTAGATCTGTTCCTACGGTGCTCTGCCATGCACCATTTTCTCTTAATGCTATATTCTCCTCTGTAACTTTTCTGGCAAGGTTTAAGATTAGAGCCCATGTCAGCTCAGTCGGTGGCTCTGAAGAGCTCGCTGTTCCACATACAGTTACTCCATGTGCAGCTGCAGCTGCTAAATCTATAGAAGCGTTCCTCATTCCTGAGGTTATTAAGAGCTTTAGCTTGGGTAACTTTTCAAAAAGTGATGCTGTAAAGGGGGTCCGCTCTCGCATGATAACAATAATTTCACAATGGTTAATTGCTTTTAATAGTTCCTCTTCCTTTTCAAAATGCTGAGAGAAGGATTGTACATCTACCTGCTCCTTCACAGTTGACCAGTCGGCCATTTCCATAGCTACATGCTGGTAGTCATCTAAAATTGCACAATGTAATTTCATATAACCTCTCCTTTCCTATTATTTTATATAATCAATTACTATTTGCACTATCAACAAAACTGTTACTACCCGTAGAAGTGGCGTTATGTGCTTAGATTTTAATTTGCGCGCTAGCCTTACTCCTAGCTGCGCTCCAATAATTGCTCCTAACATAAGCGCTAGAGTAACTGGCCACAAAATTTTCCCAGTGGATATATACGTAATAGAGGCTCCAAAACAGCTAGCAAATACACCGATTCTAGCTAGCCCTACCGCTCGGATATAGGCAATTTTCTCACTAGCATACAAGTATAATGCCAGTGTACTACTTCCGGGTCCGAACATTCCATCATATATTCCAATCCCCACTAAGGAAGGAATCGTTTTTTTATTCAGCTGGAAGGTTGAAGTTCCATCAAAATTACCTTTTCCCATAAAGGAGTTAATAAATGCAAAGCTTAATAACACAATCGCAAGGATCATCAACGTCTCTCCGCTTAGGAACGACGCAGTGAGTCCCCCTAATATTCCTCCCCCTAAACAAAATATTAATACAGAAAGTGCTTCCTTCGCTGACACTTCCTTTTTAGAAAAAATGACCAGAAAACTTGATAAAGAGCTAACTGTATTTGATACCTTGTTCGCACCGATTGCTGAATGTATCGGTAAGCCCATAAGCAGCATCAATGGCAGACTGATAAGTCCTCCGCCCCCTACTAGCGTTCCTACCGTATTCCCTGCTATTCCAATTATAAAAAAAATTAGAAATTCCATTGTCTAGCCTTCTTTCTTAACTCTTCTGTAAATTCAGCATACCCTCCCTCTTATGATAAGTAAATTCGATAGAATCTATCGATTATCATTTATAAAACTTATTGTCTTAGGCAGGATTATGCTTTTCTTTAATAGAAGTACTAACTGGAGGAGGTTTTTATATGAAAAGACTCATACTATTATCACTTATTTTATTCGGATGCTCTCAGGAGGCAATTGAACCTGAAAAAGAAATTGCAGAAAAAGTTGCGACCAATTTAGATATTCCATGGTCAATCAACCAGCAGGATGGCATCTTTTATATATCTGAGAGAGTTGGTACCATAGCTGTTATTGATGGAGCAACTGTTACTCACGAGGAGGTCTTGCTTTCGGATAAGCTATCCTCCGCTTCCGAGGCAGGGCTACTTGGCTTTGTACTTAAACCAGACTTTCAAGAAACTAAGGAGGCTTTTGCCTACTATACGTACGACCTAAATGGTGAATCTTTTAATCGTGTAGTTACTTTAAAGCGAGAAAACAAGAAATGGAATGAAATAGAAATACACATCGATAAAATAAAGACTGGTAATATCCATCATGGCGGAAGACTAGAAATAGGACCTGATGGAAAACTCTATGTAACTATTGGTGATGCAGGTGACCCTAATAATTCTCAGGATGACACATCAATGAACGGAAAAATTGTACGAATGGAGGACAATGGCTCTTTCAAAATTTTCTCCACTGGTCATCGCAATCCTCAGGGACTTGCATGGCATGAAAATGGTACACTTTTCGAGGCAGAGCATGGCCAATCAGCTAACGATGAGATTAATATAATTGAACAGGGCAAGAATTATGGCTATCCCATTATTGAAGGGAATGAGACAAAGGATGGCTTTGTGACCCCAATCATTACTTCGGGCAGTAGTGAGACATGGGCACCTTCCGGCATCACCTTTCACAAGGGCAAGCTATATGTAGCCTCTCTTCGCGGAGAAGCAGTAAAGGTGATGAATGTAGAAACGGGCAATGTAGAACAGTCCATCACTGGCTTTGGACGTGTACGTGATGTCTTTTCAGATGGTGAAGCACTCTATTTTGTCACTAATAATACAGATGGTCGTGGTAATCCAAGCGAGGACGATGATATTTTATATAAGCTAAAATAGGAAAACAAAGCATATATTTTTAAAACATAAAAAAGCATCTGGTCCAGATGCTTTTCTTCTATTTATATATTTCGTTTATATCTTAAGGAAATGGCTTGATCCTCTGGCTTGCTCTCATAGGATTGCTGCTCATGCTGAAATTTAAATCCTCGTGCCTCATAAAAAGGAATTCCAAGCATATTGTCTTTCGTTACCGACACCCATTGTTCATGTGCACCGTATTTACTTCGCTGAACATCTGTTAGATAGCTCAGCAGCCTTGTTCCAATTCCTTTGTTCCTTTTCTCTGGATCCAAGTAAAGGACATATACCTCTGAAATTCCTTTATCATCTACTCCACCGCCAATTGCACCAACGATTTCATTGTTGAGAAGCGCTACAAAGTATCCATTCCAATCACGATTAGTTTCCCCAATTTCCTTTTGGATTCTCTCTACCGTGTAAAACTTTTGAATAACACCTTCTATGTACTCCTTAGAATATAAATCATTATATGTGTTCCATTGTGCAGCTACACATACATCAACTATCCCCTGCTCATCCCCTTGCTGAGCTTTACGTACTAGTAATTCATTTACCTTAAGACACATAGCTATTTGAAATCCTGAACGCCCTAAGTATCTGCGCCCCTCATCTATAAATCCATTCTTTAAATAGACAGCCTGGGCAGCCTTATTGGCTTCGTTGACCCCGAGCACAATTTGCTTTATATCTGGGAAATGCTCTTTTACAAATGAAGGCAGAAGCTTAATAGAGGCTTTAGCTATTCCTCTCCCTTGATAATTGGGATGAATGGAATATCCTCTTAGTAAAATACTTTCTGGTATATCGGTGTAATGTAGCTTGTCATCTCCTATGTCTAATACAAAAAAGCCCGCTACTTGTTCCCCTTCTAATATAACTATTGGAGTGTAGGTAGGATTTGTTTCACTTTTTTTCAACATTTCTATTGGATGACCTGTGAAGGCTAGGTGTTCCTCAGACAATGTGTAATTGTCCAATGCCTCTCGATAGTTTGGTTCATATTTTGCTAATGCAATCATGTTTCTCCCTCCCCTTTTTATTAGCATAACATAAATTTTCTGCTAGACTAGATGTTATTAAGGAGGATGGTTAACGTGAAAATTTCCATAATTGGTGGCGGTATTGGAGGACTTTGTGCAGCAGTGACTCTCCAAAATCAAGGTCAAGAAGTACAAGTTTTTGAGTCTGCTAAAGCCTTTCAACCGGTTGGAGCAGGAATAGGAATCGGCTCCAATGCTTTGCAGGCTCTAATGGGAATCGGTGTAGGAGAAGAAATTTTCAATAACGGCTACGTGCTGCATACACAAGTTTTTCAAGATGTGCATGGAAAAACGTTAAACACCATCGACTTCTCCGTCCTAAAAAAAATGTATGGACAAGAGAATATCACCATACACCGTGCTGACCTCCACCGAACCTTTTTAGAGGCTCTCAAACCAAATACCATTCAGTATAATAAAAAATGCATTCACATTCGACAAGATGAAAATGGGATTACAGCTTTTTTCGAAGACGGATCTACAGCTGAAGCAGAGCTTCTAATAGCAGCTGATGGTATTAATTCTCCTATCCGCCAACAGCTTTTACCTAATACCACACCCAGATATTCTGGCTATACTTGTTGGAGAGGTATAACAGAGAACAAAGGAAGGGTAGAAGAATACACTTCCAAAGAGCTTTGGTCCACAAGAGGCAGGTTCGGCATGGCACCAATGAGAGGCGGGCTTATTTATTGGTTTGCTTGTATTAACACCACTCCTAGAAATCCTGCTTATCAACAGCTAAAGCCTCAAGAAGTGGCAACTATCTTCACTCATTTTCCTAGCGTAGCATCCGATATTATTGCTACTACTCCTGCGGAAAATCTTCTCCATCATGACATTTACGATATTAAGCCTCTTCAAAATTTTGTGTTTGATCGAGTTGTCTTATTAGGAGATGCTGCCCACGCAACCACACCGAATATGGGACAAGGCGCTGGACAGGCAATCGAAGACTCAATTGTACTAGGAAACGGATTTAAACAATTCAAAGATGTAAATAAAGTATTGGCACATTATGAGAAGAAGCGAGTAGCCCGTACAGCTAAAGTAATTCGCCTCTCTAGACAAATTGGGGAAACTGCTCAAATTTCCTCACGTCCTATCGCCGCTGCTCGAGACTTTCTATTCCCTCTTCTCCCATCTAAAGCATTACTATGGCGTCTCAAGTTTTTATTTGATGTGAGGCTATAAAAAAAAGCGCCTGCATTAAGCAGGCACTTATTATTTATTACTTATTTTTTCTAAAATTTCAATGAGGCGATCGTTTTGTCTCTCTATATTTTTTAATCTCTTTTCAATTGTACTAGAAGAGATTAAAACGATTAATAATAGTGCAATGCCTATAAATAAACCCAAATTATTCCACTCCTAATTAATAAATTTGCAAACCTAATGGATCATCTATTTCTATATGTTTCGGAACCTTTAAGTGAATATATGTGACGCCTCTTACATTTTCATACGAAAACACTTCATTACTATCATCCGGGAGAATCGTTAAACTGTTAGAAAACTTATTAAATTCTACTTTTTGTCCCGTTATCTCCTTCGAAACTAGGTGGTTCCCAGACCAATATATCATATGAAGAGGTATTTTTTCTTCCATAGGTATGCCAAATATAAGGGTGTTAGTTCTATAAACTTTACCTTCTACGACTTGATCGCTAGAGTCCGTCCATTCCACCACAAACCTAGTCGAGTAAGTGTCAATTCCTTCATATCCAATAGATAGATTCGTTCCACTTAATTCCTGTGTCCACTCTTCAATCAGAAATTTTTCAGTAAGACTATTTGTCTCAGAGTTTTTTAAAGCTTCTTCTAATGCTTTATTTTCTGCTTCTAGATCTTGAACCTCTTCCTTTTTTAGAAGATTTGAATGATTACTTGGGATAAGCTCAAAAACAAGCGTTGCCATTAAGAGAATCACAATATAAGTAAAAATAATATACTTCTTAAGCTTAAAGGAGCCATTGAAGGACCTTTTACGCTTTTTAAACAGTTGTATTAAAATTAAAGCTACTACTATTATTAAAACAATTGGGAGAAAGGCTACTAGGAATACAAACATGCTACTCATGCTCTTACCTCCCATCTATTTGCGGCTACAAGTGAAATGATAAAGAAGATTACAGTTACACCAAGTACTTTTAGCATAAAGCTCCACAAGTCTCCATTTACTATAAAGAAATATTGTATAATATTTTGCCCCAAGGAGGTAATCACTAGCCCTACAAAGAGTAAAGGAAGTAATATTATAAATCCCTTATGCTTTTGGACTAATGCTCCAAGCAAGTACCCAAAAGAGGTCAACATCCAAATAAGGATGAACAATAAAAGAAGAGTCATGACTGTTTCCCCTGGCTCGTTCAATATTCCTGGGCTTTTTATAAACTCTACTTTACTAAACACTACTTGGTATAAACGCAACAGGTAGGTCGATAAAAAGGTAGTGACCGCTGCAATTATACTTACAATCATCAGTACAATTATATTGGCTATATTACTGCTTAGTCGAGTAGAGACAAACGAAAAATCATCATAACGATACGCCTTAGTAGTGATTAAATTCCCGACAAATACGGCCCATATTGCTACAAATACAAAGACACCATCAAGTGTAAAAATGTTAAAAGTGATTTCTGTGCCATTAAAGCTGGTTCCGCTCGTTCCAGTACTACTAGTAAGTAGCAGTGCTAACACTTGGATGAATATTAATGAAAGAAAAGATCCAATAAAAGCCTGTAGCTTAAATTTCACCTGTGCTTTCACTACGCTTGCTAAACTGACATTACTTAAAAACATCATCAATACCCTCCTTAGTATCACTAGTCACGTACATGCACACATCGCTTGCCGACAATGACTGAATACTAGCACCTTCTGCACAAGCCTTTTCAATGGTAGAAGTGTTTTTCACTACTACGTATTTTCTCTCACTATCAATCTGCTTTGAGTAATAAATTTCTTCCCCTGCTGTCCATTTATCTAAATCAGCTGTCGTCCATTGAAGTCCCACAGCATAATCTCTTATTTCATCAAGTGATTGATGTAATATTACCTTCCCTTGATGAACCAATAAAATATCCTCTAACAAGTGCTCTATTTCCGCTAAGTGGTGACTAGAGATCAAGATGGAACGTGGATGTGCTATATAATCCTTCAGTAATGCTCGGTAGAAATCAGTCCTCACTGCTTCATCCATCCCATTCATCGGTTCATCCAGCATAGTTAGCTCACAGTGCGTAGAAAGTCCAAAAATCAGATTAAATGTAGCAGATGCCCCTTTGGACAAATTAGAATACTTAAGCTTTGGATTTATTTTAAAATAATTTAGTAAGCGTTTGGCAAGCTCAGCATCCCATTTTTTATAAAAGGTTGGTGCTAGGTTTAAAATTTCTTCTAGATTCAGAGAGTCTGGAAAAGTCATCTGATCATCTACTAATATACTGTTCGCAGATACTAATAAGTCATTATAGGGATTTCTCCCAAAGACACATACTTCCCCTGAGCTAGGCATGATAAAACCAGTTAATATTTTCAATAATGTTGTTTTACCTGCCCCATTGCGACCGATAAGGCCTGTAATTTTCTGATCACTTAGCTCGAAGGTTATATCCTCTAAAGCATTCATATTACTATATTTTTTTTTGACTTCTCGACATTCAATTGTCTTCATCAATTTTCCCCCCCGCATTTATGAATCAGTTGAATTAACTCCTCTTTTGTCACTGACAACCTTTTAGCTTCTAATACCAGATCTGTTACCATTTTTGTAAGTGTCTCATTTCTTCGTTTATCTAGAATCATCGTCTTGGCTTCTGTCGCAACAAACATCCCAAGTCCCCTTTTCTTATATAACGTATTTTCCTCTACTAATATTGTAAGTCCCTTAGCTGCAGTCGCAGGATTAATATTAAATAGTTCTGCCAGCTGATATTGGGAATATACCTTTTCGTCACTTTTAAACCGCTCGGCTATTATTTCATTCTCTAGCCATTCCGCAATTTGTACATAGATGGGCTTTGCACTATCCGTATTTAAAATCATTGCGGTAAATCCCCTCTCAATTGAAGTTAGTACATTAGTGTTGTAATGTAGTATATAATAATTAAACGAAATTGTCTATAAAATTTAGGCAATAAAAAACCACACCTTTAAGATGTGGTTTTTAATTTGATTTGAAAGAATGTATTTCCGAAAAAAACATAAAGGTTATAATGAGTAGAAAAACGACCTTATAAAAAGGTACCCCTGATATTCATTTGTCTACTCTAACTCCAGATCAAAATTTAAATTAACTGGTTCAGCCGGCATACTATCAGGAGTATTTAAGTTTGTTGTAGGAGTTTTATCATCCACTTCTTCAAAAGCAAACTCGTCCATCCATATACTCCCTGAGCCTTGCAATAAAACACCGAAGTAAATCACTCCTGCATTTGGAGGTACATCTAGTACAACGCTATAATGATTCCATCCAGTGGTCCCTTTAATAGGACGATTGCTCATATTATCAAATTGAAGTGTGTCGCCGTCCTTGGCGTCAATCCGCATCCAAAGACCAGCAAACCCATCTATATTCATAGACTTTATAAAACAAGATAGCTTTAATCGTTTACCGCAGTATTTACTTGCCTGAAACTGTTGCATGACAGTGCCGAATTCTTCATCTTTTGTAGCCATTACAGAACGCAAATAGCCTGAAGCATTTCCCTTATGCACCTCTTGAAAATCTCTACCCATTTCATAGCTCTGTGGGTTCGTACCACTTATAAACCAACCTTTCATAACCTCTACCTCCTTTGAATTTTCTAGTAAGGTACGCATGAGCATTCTATACTTCCCTGGCGGCAACCCATGGGCCTTACGAAAGGCTCTCGTAAATGCTTCCTGCGACTCAAATTGGTAAGTAAACGCAATGTCTAGAATACGTTCATTTGTATAAATCAATCGCTGTGCTGCTATCGTAAGTCTTCTGTTACGAACATATTCATGTAACGACATTCCAACCTTTTGCTGAAACAATCGATGAAAATGATAAAAAGAATAGCCAGTAACTTGTACTACTTCCTCGTTACGAACTGGTTCCTCTAATTTATTTTCCAACCAGTTAATTGTTTGTTGAATTATATTCATTCGCTCATGCACCTCCTATTAATTACAGTTTATATGGTAGAAGTTAGGATGTTTTGATATTTTTTGCGGATTTTTCGTTGGAAAGGTAAATTATAGACATAAAATAACGGCAGTTAGGAAGAATCTCTGGATTTATGACCGTTCGTGGAGATTTATGACCGGATAGAAAAATTTATGACCGGATAGAGTCATTTTATAACCGGATAGATTTTTTTCTGACCGGATAAATTATTTTATGACCGTTCAATATTTCCTCTTCTTATCAGTTACTCTATCCTCGTCAAATCCTTTCAATTTGATTTTTTGCAAACATATTATTCCAATTAAATTTATGCCTAAAATAATACTAAATCAGATACGCTTTTACTTAAAGGATTAAATTATTTTCTTTCTGTCATATTTCGTTCCTATTTCCCGGGAAATGTCATTTCAAGGAAATAATCGATAATTTTGTTCGACATAATAAATACCCCTCTTAAAATGATGACGAAAGATGCGCTTATAAAGATTTCATTTAATTTAGCATTGGAGAAACAATAGCATCATGGACATTCCTTCTTTGGAAGAGAAGCTTACTTTCGACTTTACTTCTTTAATAATAACAAACAAAAAAGCCGTCACCGATTTCTCGGTAACGACTTCCTATAGTGCCCAGCGACGTCCTACTCTTGCAGGGGTAACCTCCAACTACCATCGGCTCGGCTGCGAAACCAGATGGACGGCAGATTTCTTCGTCAGCCGCAGTCGATCGGTTCTCGCGTATGCTATACGCTCCGAGCCTCTCTTCCTTGCTTCCTCGAACTCTTTGCCCCTCTGCTTTCTCGCACACTTGCTTAGTTAGAAATGGTTAGGTGCCTTCGGTATTTCTAATTTCTTTATAGAACAAACAAAAAAGCCGTCACCGATTTCTCGGTAACGACTTCCTATAGTGCCCAGCGACGTCCTACTCTTGCAGGGGGAGACCCCCAACTACCATCGGCGCTGAAGAGCTTAACTTCCGTGTTCGGTATGGGAACGGGTGTGACCTCTTCGCCATCATCACTAGACTTGTCGGCTTTCAATCCACTGCGCATTGCGTTGTCAACTTCGCTCGTTCAGTCAGTCACGTACGTAAGTACGTTCCTTCCTTCGCTCACTCGTTTCCTAGCACTACTTGTGTTTTGAAACCCTACTGAGTTGTTCACTCAAAACTGGATAAAAGACATCATTAATGGAAACAAACAATTTGGTTAAGTCCTCGATCGATTAGTATTCGTCAGCTGCACGTGTCGCCACGCTTCCACCCCGAACCTATCTACCTCATCGTCTTTGAGGGATCTTACTTACTTGCGTAATGGGAAATCTCATCTTGAGGGGGGCTTCGTGCTTAGATGCTTTCAGCACTTATCCCGTCCACACATAGCTACCCAGCGATGCCCTTGGCAGAACAACTGGTACACCAGCGGTGTGTCCATCCCGGTCCTCTCGTACTAAGGACAGCTCCTCTCAAATTTCCTACGCCCACGACGGATAGGGACCGAACTGTCTCACGACGTTCTGAACCCAGCTCGCGTACCGCTTTAATGGGCGAACAGCCCAACCCTTGGGACCGACTACAGCCCCAGGATGCGATGAGCCGACATCGAGGTGCCAAACCTCCCCGTCGATGTGGACTCTTGGGGGAGATAAGCCTGTTATCCCCGGGGTAGCTTTTATCCGTTGAGCGATGGCCCTTCCATGCGGAACCACCGGATCACTAAGCCCGTCTTTCGACCCTGCTCGACTTGTAGGTCTCGCAGTCAAGCTCCCTTCTGCCTTTACACTCTTCGAATGATTTCCAACCATTCTGAGGGAACCTTTGGGCGCCTCCGTTACACTTTAGGAGGCGACCGCCCCAGTCAAACTGCCCGCCTGACACTGTCTCCTACCCGGGTTACGGGTATGGGTTAGAATTTCAATACAACCAGGGTAGTATCCCACCGACGCCTCCTCCGAAGCTGGCGCTCCGGGCTCTAAGGCTCCTACCTATCCTGTACAAGTTGCACCAAAATTCAATATCAAGCTACAGTAAAGCTCCACGGGGTCTTTCCGTCCTGTCGCGGGTAACCTGCATCTTCACAGGTACTATAATTTCACCGAGTCTCTCGTTGAGACAGTGCCCAGATCGTTACGCCTTTCGTGCGGGTCGGAACTTACCCGACAAGGAATTTCGCTACCTTAGGACCGTTATAGTTACGGCCGCCGTTTACTGGGGCTTCAATTCGCACCTTCGCTTGCGCTAAGCACTCCTCTTAACCTTCCAGCACCGGGCAGGCGTCAGCCCCTATACTTCACCTTACGGTTTTGCAGAGACCTGTGTTTTTGCTAAACAGTCGCCTGGGCCTATTCACTGCGGCTCTTCTAGGCTATACACCCAAAAGAGCACCCCTTCTCCCGAAGTTACGGGGTCATTTTGCCGAGTTCCTTAACGAGAGTTCTCTCGCTCACCTTAGGATTCTCTCCTCGACTACCTGTGTCGGTTTGCGGTACGGGCACCTCCCACCTCGTTAGAGGCTTTTCTTGGCAGTGTGAAATCAGGAACTTCGGACTAAGTCCTCGCCATCACAGCTCAATGTTACAGAGTGCGGATTTGCCTACACTCACACCTCACTGCTTGGACGTGCATAACCAACAGCACGCTTACCCTATCCTACTGCGTCCCCCCATCACTCAAACGGTGGGGTGGTGGTACAGGAATATCAACCTGTTGTCCATCGTCTACGCCTATCGGCCTCGACTTAGGTCCCGACTAACCCTGAGCGGACGAGCCTTCCTCAGGAAACCTTAGTCATACGGTGGATGGGATTCTCACCCATCTTTCGCTACTCATACCGGCATTCTCACTTCTAAGCGCTCCACCAGTCCTTCCGGTCTGACTTCAACGCCCTTAGAACGCTCTCCTACCACTGATACCAAAGGTATCAATCCACAGCTTCGGTGATTTGTTTAGCCCCGATACATTTTCGGCGCAGCGTCACTCGACCAGTGAGCTATTACGCACTCTTTAAATGATGGCTGCTTCTAAGCCAACATCCTGGTTGTCTAAGCAACGCCACATCCTTTTCCACTTAACAAATACTTTGGGACCTTAGCTGGTGGTCTGGGCTGTTTCCCTCTTGACTACGGATCTTATCACTCGCAGTCTGACTCCCAAACATAAATCATTGGCATTCGGAGTTTGTCTGAATTCGGTAACCCGGGATGGGCCCCTAGTCCAAACAGTGCTCTACCTCCAAGATTCTAACGTTTGAGGCTAGCCCTAAAGCTATTTCGGAGAGAACCAGCTATCTCCAGGTTCGATTGGAATTTCTCCGCTACCCACACCTCATCCCCGCACTTTTCAACGTGCGTGGGTTCGGACCTCCAGTAAGTGTTACCTTACCTTCATCCTGGACATGGGTAGATCACCTGGTTTCGGGTCTACGACCACATACTCATTCGCCCTATTCAGACTCGCTTTCGCTGCGGCTCCGTCTTCTCAACTTAACCTCGCATGTAATCGTAACTCGCCGGTTCATTCTACAAAAGGCACGCCATCACCCGTTAACGGGCTTTGACTATTTGTAGGCACACGGTTTCAGGGTCTATTTCACTCCCCTTCCGGGGTGCTTTTCACCTTTCCCTCACGGTACTGGTTCACTATCGGTCACTAGGTAGTATTTAGCCTTGGGAGATGGTCCTCCCGGATTCCGACGGAATTTCACGTGTTCCGCCGTACTCAGGATACACTCTGGAGGGAATGAATTTTGGACTACGGGGCTTTTACCCTATCCTGCGGACCTTTCCAGGTCGCTTCATCTAACTCATTCTTTTGTAACTCCGTATAGAGTGTCCTACAACCCCAAGAGGCAAGCCTCTTGGTTTGGGCTCTTCCCGTTTCGCTCGCCGCTACTCAGGGAATCGAATTTTCTTTCTCTTCCTCCAGGTACTTAGATGTTTCAGTTCCCTGGGTGTGTCTCAGATGCGCTATGTATTCACGCAAATGTACTGCCCCATTACGGGCAGTGGGTTTCCCCATTCGGAAATCTCCGGATCGAAGCTCACTTACAGCTCCCCGAAGCATATCGGTGTTAGTGCCGTCCTTCGTCGACTCCTAGTGCCAAGGCATCCACCGTGCGCCCTTATTAACTTAACCTAAAAGTTAAAAGTACTACACTTGCAATCACGTAAGTGATCACAATTTGAATATCTTGCGTTTGTTTCTTTTTTGATGTCGTTTTATCCAGTTTTCAAAGAACAATTTAAATGCTCATCATAAAAATGAACACTCAAAACTGAACTGCAAAACGTTAAGATACAGATAAAGATCTGTATTCCGAATATATCCTTAGAAAGGAGGTGATCCAGCCGCACCTTCCGATACGGCTACCTTGTTACGACTTCACCCCAATCATCTGTCCCACCTTCGGCGGCTGGCTCCCAAAAGGGTTACCCCACCGACTTCGGGTGTTACAAACTCTCGTGGTGTGACGGGCGGTGTGTACAAGGCCCGGGAACGTATTCACCGTGGCATGCTGATCCACGATTACTAGCGATTCCGGCTTCATGTAGGCGAGTTGCAGCCTAC
This sequence comes from Psychrobacillus sp. FSL K6-2843, assembly GCF_038626375.1. Lineage (NCBI taxonomy): Bacteria > Bacillati > Bacillota > Bacilli > Caryophanales > Bacillaceae > Psychrobacillus > Psychrobacillus sp. FSL K6-2843. Next base: position 3,592,648 of record NZ_CP152021.1, read on the forward strand.
AATCCGAACTGAGAACGGTTTTATGGGATTAGCTCACCCTCGCGGGGTTGCGACCCTCTGTACCGTCCATTGTAGCACGTGTGTAGCCCAGGTCATAAGGGGCATGATGATTTGACGTCATCCCCACCTTCCTCCGGTTTATCACCGGCAGTCACCTTAGAGTGCCCAACTGAATGCTGGCAACTAAGATCAAGGGTTGCGCTCGTTGCGGGACTTAACCCAACATCTCACGACACGAGCTGACGACAACCATGCACCACCTGTCACCGCTGTCCCCGAAGGGAAAAGCCTATCTCTAGGCCGGTCAGCGGGATGTCAAGACCTGGTAAGGTTCTTCGCGTTGCTTCGAATTAAACCACATGCTCCACCGCTTGTGCGGGCCCCCGTCAATTCCTTTGAGTTTCAGTCTTGCGACCGTACTCCCCAGGCGGAGTGCTTAATGCGTTAGCTGCAGCACTAAGGGGCGGAAACCCCCTAACACTTAGCACTCATCGTTTACGGCGTGGACTACCAGGGTATCTAATCCTGTTTGCTCCCCACGCTTTCGCGCCTCAGCGTCAGTTACAGACCAGAAAGCCGCCTTCGCCACTGGTGTTCCTCCAAATCTCTACGCATTTCACCGCTACACTTGGAATTCCGCTTTCCTCTTCTGCACTCAAGTCCCCCAGTTTCCAATGACCCTCCACGGTTGAGCCGTGGGCTTTCACATCAGACTTAAAGGACCGCCTGCGCGCGCTTTACGCCCAATAATTCCGGACAACGCTTGCCACCTACGTATTACCGCGGCTGCTGGCACGTAGTTAGCCGTGGCTTTCTAATGAGGTACCGTCAAGGTACGAGCAGTTACTCTCGTACTTGTTCTTCCCTCACAACAGAGTTTTACGATCCGAAAACCTTCTTCACTCACGCGGCGTTGCTCCATCAGACTTTCGTCCATTGTGGAAGATTCCCTACTGCTGCCTCCCGTAGGAGTCTGGGCCGTGTCTCAGTCCCAGTGTGGCCGATCACCCTCTCAGGTCGGCTACGCATCGTCGCCTTGGTGAGCCGTTACCTCACCAACTAGCTAATGCGCCGCGGGCCCATCCTGTAGTGACAGCCGAGACCGTCTTTTAACATTTCCTCATGTGAGGTAATGGATTATTCGGTATTAGCCCCGGTTTCCCGGAGTTATCCCAATCTACAGGGCAGGTTGCCCACGTGTTACTCACCCGTCCGCCGCTAAATCAGAAGAAGCAAGCTTCTTCATCATTCGCTCGACTTGCATGTATTAGGCACGCCGCCAGCGTTCGTCCTGAGCCAGGATCAAACTCTCCATAATAGAGAACTTAAAAAGCTCATTTTGTTTTGCTGGCATCATCATTAAATGATGTCAAAAATTGTTTTGCGTCAATACAACTTAAGTTGTTTGATGCTATATGTCTTAACGTTTTGCATGTTCAGTTTTCAATGTTCATGTTTTGCTATAGTTAAATTGGAGCGGGTGAAGAGAATCGAACTCTCATCATCAGCTTGGAAGGCTGAGGTTTTACCACTAAACTACACCCGCATATATAATTTATTAAATAATTGTTTTATTGGCGCGCCCGGCAGGAGTCGAACCCACAACCTTCTGATCCGTAGTCAGACGCTCTATCCAATTGAGCTACGGGCGCTTAGTAAGAGACATTGCTTGGTGCGGCCGAGAGGACTTGAACCTCCACGGGGTTATCCCCCACTAGGCCCTCAACCTAGCGCGTCTGCCGTTCCGCCACGACCGCTTAGTTATAAAATGGGACGAACTCTATTATAACTCACTCGCAAGAGTCTGTCAACAATTATTGTAATAATGATGAGCCATGAAGGACTCGAACCTTCGACCCTCTGATTAAAAGTCAGATGCTCTACCAACTGAGCTAATGGCTCACGAAACTAAATGGCTGGGGTACCTGGATTCGAACCAGGGCATGACGGAATCAAAATCCGTTGCCTTACCGCTTGGCTATACCCCAACATGGCGGTCCCGACCGGGATCGAACCGGCGATCTCCTGCGTGACAGGCAGGCATGTTAACCGCTACACCACGGGACCTATGTATGTTTTATTAAATTTAAATGGTGACCCCTACGGGATTCGAACCCGTGTTACCGCCGTGAAAGGGCGGTGTCTTAACCGCTTGACCAAGGGGCCTATGTAAGTTATATGGCTCCGAAGGTAGGACTCGAACCTACGACCGATCGGTTAACAGCCGATTGCTCTACCACTGAGCTACTTCGGAATAATTTTTGTCGTTTTGTTTTACTCGACTTTTTCTATTATAGAGAGGGTTTGGACAAACGTCAACACTTTTCATCAAATTTCTTATATTTTTTTTGAAGAGCTTAAAACTAAGTCGCCAAAACACTTGCCACACTTGAATTTGTGAGTATTTACTCGAATTTTCCGTCTATATAACAACCCACATTTTGAGCATTTATACATGTAAACTTTAGTACGTGGTTGCCTTTTAGGCTCTACTAAAGTGGAACAAAATCTGGGGGAATCTGTTTGTTTTAGAAGCTGGCGAAAATCTGCATCTCGATGTTTGTAGCCTTTTCCTTCTATATGTAAATGATAATGACATAACTCATGCTTGATCACTCCTATCAATTCTTTCATTCCATGCTTTTCTAGAACAAGAGGGTTTATTTCAATTATATGAGTTCTTAACATATACCTGCCTCCAGTACTGCGGAGTCTTTTATTAAAACAGGCTTTATGTCGAAATTCTTTCCCAAAAATCTCTTTTGAGATTTTACTTACTAATTCACTCAATTGTTCATCTGTCATATTACCTCTCCTAAATAAAAGAGTTTGTCCAATGATTCTCATCATTGGACACTCTTATTATTACACTTGTTGTTCCGGCGGAAGCATAGTTAATGCGATTCTACCTTTGTTAGCATCGAACTGTTCTACCCAAACTGTAACGATATCTCCAAGGGAAACTACATCTAGGGGATGTTTTACAAATCCTTTTTTAAGCTTGGATATATGTACAAGTCCGTCCTGTTTAACACCAATATCTACAAAGGCTCCAAAGTCTACTACGTTACGAACAGTTCCTTGAAGCTCCATTCCAGCCTTTAAATCCTCTAACTTCAAGACATCTTTCTTTAGTATAGGCTGTGGGAAAGCTTCGCGTGGATCACGTGCAGGCTTAATAAGTGCATCTAAAATATCCTTCAAAGTAATTTCGCCGATTCCTAATTCCTTACTAGTTTCTTCTATAGAAATGTTATTTAATGCTTCTTCTGCTACCTTAGAACCTATTTGGCCTTTCTTCAATCCTACAATTTCTAGGACCTGTTCAGCTGCCTTATAGCTTTCTGGGTGAATTCCTGTTGCATCAAAAGGATTTTTTGCATCTGGTACACGCAGGAAACCAATTGCCTGCTCATATGTTTTGGCTCCAAGACGCGGAATTTTTTTAAGCTGAGCTCTTGAAGTAAAGCGCCCTTGTTCATTGCGCATATTCACCACATTTTCAGCAACCGTTTTAGAAAGACCAGAAACATATTGCAGTAAGGAGGCTGACGCTGTGTTTACATTGACCCCTACCTGGTTAACAGCAGTTTCTACTATAAAAGAAAGTGATTCCGAGAGTTTTTTTTGTGAAACATCATGCTGGTATTGCCCTACCCCTACTGCCTTTGGATCTATTTTTACTAACTCCGCTAAAGGATCTTGAAGTCTTCTGGCAATAGAGACTGCACTTCGTTGCTCCACTTGAAGGTCTGGAAACTCATTTCGCGCTGTTTCGGAAGCTGAATAAACAGAAGCACCTGCTTCGTTGACAATAACATATGCTACTTCACCCTCTACTTCTTTCAGGCAATCTACTATAAATTGCTCTGTTTCACGAGAAGCTGTACCATTTCCTATTGCAATTAAAGTAATTGGATATTTTTTAAGATAAGAAAGTACCTTTCTTTTCGAGCCTTCCACATCCATTTTTGGTGCATGTGGATAAATAGCCGATACCTCTAGTAATTTACCTGTATCGTCTACAACTGCTAGTTTGCAACCTGTCCGGTATGCAGGATCCACTCCTAGAACAACTTTCCCCTTTAACGGAGGCTGAAGCAATAAGTTTCGTAGATTCTCAGAGAAAATATGAATAGCTTGTGTTTCTGCTTTTTCAGTCAGCTCTGCTCTGATTTCTCTTTCTACTGAAGGCTGTATTAACCGTTTATAGGAATCCTCGATTGCTTGCTTTACCTGCTCTGTAGCACTGCTAGATATATTATTAGGAATCCATTGAGTTTCCATTACTCTTAAAATCTTTTCAAGTGGTACCTGGAGACCAACTTTTAATACATCCTCTTTTTCTCCACGATTCAATGCAAGAATACGGTGAGGCACAATTTTCTTCACTGGTTCATCATATTCATAGTACATTTCATAGACATTTTTTTCATCAAGCTCTGCTTTCTTTAGCGCAGTAACAATTTTCCCGTCCATACGGGATAGATTTCGAATCTGTTCGCGTATTTTCGCATCATCAGCAAATTGTTCTGCGAGAATGTCACGAGCCCCTTGGAGTGCATCCTCCGTCGTCAATACTTCTAGCTCTTCATTAATATAGGCTTGTGCTAAATCATAGATAGATGCTTTAGGGAAGGTTAATAGTTCATCTGCTAAAGGTTCAAGCCCTTTCTCCTTCGCTATTGTCGCCTTTGTTCTTCGCTTTTGTTTATAAGGTCGATATAAATCCTCTACTCGCTGAAGCACCGTAGCATTTTGTATGGAAGTAGTAAGCTCTTCCGTCAGCTTTCCTTGTTCATCTATTAAACGCAGTACTTCCTCTTTGCGTTGTTCAAGCTGTTGTATATATTGATACCGATCTTCTACTGCTTTTATTTGGACCTCATCTAAAGATCCTGTTTGTTCTTTACGATAACGAGCTATAAAAGGAACGGTGTTTCCTTCTTCTAAAAGCTTTATTACTTGTTCGGCTTGCGTAGTTTTTATGCCAGTTTCTTTAGAAACAAGCTGAAGCATTTTCTTTAGTTCCAACACAAATTCACCCTTTCCATATACCCTTTATTTTAACATATTTAGCGCTTACCCCTAAATGAAGACAGTAAAAAAACTTACCCTTCTATTATGAGAGTAAGCTTCCTACAATAAACGTGGCATCATCACCATGCTCTATTTCCTTATATACAGTTTCGTACAAACATTTTGCAGAGCCAGATTCCTTAATAGTAGATTTCGGGCTATTCATCACTACTCCATCTGAGTGAAGAAGAAATAGGTCATCTTTTGCGCAGGCATACGTTTGGGTATTAATTTTTTGCTTTCTTCCAGATAGGTAGCCCATCACTGGCAAAGGATATATCATCTTTCCTGTTGCTCTCTGGTACATGTAAAATTTGATATTGCCAACACAGCTATATGAGATAGTTTGTGTTTTGTAATCTACTTTCACAAGAGCAACCGCTGCTCCTCGTTTTTGAACCATCAACTCATTGCATTTCAACAATAAATTATCCAGCGTCTCCTCAGGGTATTGTTCTAAAATTGCAGGTATAACATCTGCAGATTCCTTTGCTACAGGACCGTTACCTAGTCCATCAGCAATGGCACAGAGCATAAAGTCCTCATGCTTTGATACATAGTATGTATCTCCAGATTCTGCATTTCCTGATTTTGCTTCCTGAAATACTAGCAACTCAACTTTTTCATCTGAGTAATTTATCAATTTACTAAACCACCTGACGATAATATTGCCTCTTGCAATTTTTTTATTGCCTTACGTTGTATTCTTGATACATGCATTTGAGAGATGCCAAGACGATCTCCAGCTTCCTTCTGACTCAGTTGCTCCATGTATGTAAGTTTAATAATTTCTTTTTCTCTTTCAGATAAAACATTGAAAGCTTCGGCTACAAGTAAGCGCTGGTCTGTTTTTTCAAATTCTCCATCGGTTTGGCCAATCACATCAAATAATGTAATAGTACTTCCATCTGCATCCGATTCTAAAGAATGGTCCATAGATAAGGCTTGATAACTTTTCCCCATCTCCATCGCCTCTAATACATCCTCTACCTCTACATCAAGATAATCCGCGATTTCTGGCACAAGTGGAGATCTTTGAAATTCTGTTGTTAACACTTCAACAGCTGATCTTATACGCGGACCTAATTCTTTAATTCTTCTTGGTACATGTACTGCCCATGTTTTGTCTCTTAGAAACCGCTTAATCTCCCCAATTATAGTTGGGATAGCAAAAGCCTCAAAGTTCTTACCGAATGAAGGATCATATCTTCTAATAGCTCCTAGAAGGCCAAGCATACCTACTTGTACTATATCCTCATGATGAGATTTACCATTAGAATATTTACGGGCAATAGACTCAACCAAACGCTCGTAGTTTAATACTAGATTGGTTTGAGCCTCTTCGCTTTCTGTGCTTTGATATTCTTTTATCCATTCTAGAATCTGTTCTTTTGACTCCTTAGGAAGAGATGTGTTCGACATTTTCATCCACCTGCTTTACTCCGACATGCTTCGTCATAAATACAGTTACACCCTCTTGGTGATGGACCTTCACCTCATCCATTAAAGTTTCAATTAGATATAGGCCAAGGCCACCTTCACGTAAGAACGATCCCTCCTCCAAATCATGGTAAGGTCCCACTTGCGCTTTTGTTTCCTCAAAATTAAAACTTTTCCCATGGTCAGCAATCATAATTTCTATCTTGTCATTATATAAAGCGCAGCCAATTACTACTTCGCCATCCTCATCCTCTGCGTAAGCATGTTGAACTGCGTTAGTAATTGCTTCACTTGTTGCAATTTTTAAATCTTCAATATCATCATAAGAAAAGCCCATACGATTCGCTAATCCAGAAATTGTAAGACGTGCTACACTAACATATTGAGGCTTTGCTGGTAAACGAATCTCAACATAATCAAACGGTTTCATCTATTTTCACCTCTTCGCTCGCTTGGATGTCCATGATATCTCCTAAACCGGTTATGTCGAACAATCGTTTTAGTCGAGATGATAGCCCTGTTAATTCCATGTGAACGTTGGACTCTTTAGCACTTTTATAAAATCCTACGAATACGCCTAAACCAGTACTATCCATGTAAGTTACGTCTGTTAAGTCTAACTCTACACGTAAGTTTTCCTTTAAATTAATTTCTGATAGCTTTTCTCTTAAAAGAGGTGCTGTAAAAGCATCAATTTCACCTTTTATAATTCCTTTGACGCGTTTATCTTCTTCGTATAATTCTACTGATATATTCATTATCAATTATCCCCCGTTTTCGCTATATATAGTGTATCTATACCACGTTTGAGCCAACGCTAAACATGTTCACAGTGATTTTTTGAAAATGACAAGAGTAAAATCATCACGCTGTTCAAATTCCTGCAATTCTTCTAGCTTATGGAATACATACTCAACCATTTCTTGAGCTGGTTTATCCTTAACGCTTTCTATAATACTCAGGATTATTTTTTGGTCGATAAAGCCTTCCTTTGAACGACATTCGGTTACTCCGTCAGTCATCATCACGATAAAGTCATCTTTTTCAAGAACTATTGAATGTTGCTCATATCTTACATTAGGAATAACCCCTAGCAACAGACCTTTTGCCTGAAGTTCTTTAAACTCGCCTGATTTAGCACAATAAAAAAGAGGTGGCTCGTGCCCAGCTGAAGCATAAGTGAATTCACTTAAAGCTGAATCATATGTGCCATAAAACATGGATATAAACATTGAATCACTAACACTTTTCTCAACAATTCGGTTAATAATATCCAATACTACGACGGGATCTGTTTCTGGACCATCTAAACTATCCATCCCATATTTAATCATGGACATGCATAGAGCCGCTGGTATCCCTTTTCCTATAACATCAGCAACAGCTATTCCTATTGCATTCTCGTTGCTCAAAAAGTGAGTGTAATCGCCGTTCATCTCTTTAGCAGGAACAGAAATAATCCCAATGTCTAAGCCATTCATATTTGGAATTTTAGTTTTTAGCAATGTTTGTTGGACATTTGTAGCCAAATCCATTTCCATTTTAAAATTTTGTTGTTTCTCAATTAGGGTTTGGTGCTCTTTTAAAGCTAAGCCATATCTAATCATCACTTCAATTAAAAAATCAAACGAGTGTAAAACTTCCTCCGGTAAGCCTGGTATAATCTCTTCAAGAGAGGCTTTATGTATACTGATAACTTCCTCCGGAGAGATGCTTTTTTGAATAAGCTGTCTACTAACGTTTTGACCTTCATATAAATTATGCTCTGTTTGACTTAATGTATACTGTTTTAAAATTTCCTTATACTGCTTTTTAAACTCTTGAGGCACTTATTTTACCCCCTATCTCAACCACTTTGTGGCAATGATTGTTGTACCATCTCCGACTACAGTCTCAATTTTAAAGTCGTCCATTAGACGCTTTACCCCTGGCAATCCTGCTCCTAGGCCTCCAGATGTAGTATATCCGTCTTCCATTACTTTACGGACATCAGAAATACCTGGCCCTTCGTCAGAAGCTATAACCAAAATGCCTTTGAGATTTCCTTCTACAATCTGTTTTATTTCTATATTACCTTTTCCTGCATATAAATATATATTTCTAGCGAGCTCGCTAATAGCAGTTGTAATTCTAGCTTGGTCTACTGTGCCAAAACCAGCATCTTTTGCTTCGTTTCTTCCAAGCTGCCTAGCAGCAACTATATCCCACTCACTTATTATGTCAACAGAAGACTTCATATTCATAATGGATTAGTCCTCCAATTCTCGTTCAAGTTTTTCCAATCCATTTTCTAAGTCTAAAGCTGTTGCTACATTTTCAAGTCTTATTCCTAGCTCAATTAATGTTATAGCAACAGCTGGCTGTATTCCTGTTATTACTACCTTAGCTCCCATTAAGCCTGACATATTGATAACGTCTCCTAAAACTTTAGCGATAAACGAATCAATAAAGTCTATTGGCGTTAAATCCAAAACTACTCCTCTAGCAGCAGTGGTATGAAGCTTGTCCAATAAATCCTCTTGAAATGCTAATGCTGTCTGATCGTCCAGTTCCCATTGAATAGATACAATTAAACAATCTCTTAACTTTAAGATTGGAATTCTCGTCATCATTATGAGTTCACCTCTACTATCGCTCGATTTGTTAGTGCTAACGCCTGTTCAACTCCACGTTGTAACGTACTAGTTGTCGTAAAGTCATTAAGATTAATGCCAAGTGTAACGATTGTTTGTGCAATTTCTGGACGAATACCTACTAAGAAACATTTAGCTCCAACAAGGCGAACTGCATCAGCTGCTTGAATAATATGATGAGCGACCATTGTATCAACTACAGGAACTCCAGTTATATCTAACAATACAACCTCTGCACGGTGTTTCACTACACCTTGCAGTAAGTTTTCCATTATAAGCTTTGCACGTTCCGTGTCAATTGTTCCGACTAAAGGCATTACAGATATTTTCTCAAAAACAGGGATAAGGGATGCTGAAAGCTCTTGTAAAGCAATTTTTTGTAGATTCACTGTCTTTTCCCATACTTTCGCGTAGGCTTCAACGATCGTATGAGTAACAGGTGTTAACCAGTTATTTAAAATAGTACGGTAAGATTTGTAATTACTTTCATTTAAGTGTCCTGCAATTTCCATATTTTCGTAAATAACCTCTGTAAAGTTATTTAATGCTTTTAACACAAAGGATATGGACCAGCCGTAACGAACAATTTGAACAGAAAAGTCATTTAGCTTTCCAGTATAAGTTTCATGATCCTCTGTAAGACTTGAAATCATTAACTCCCCAAATTCACGAGCAGTATGATCAATTACTTGTTCTGACATTATTTGAAAAAAACGATCGTCTTTTTCATCTTCCATTTTCTCTTTCCATTTTTCTAATATTTCATCGATGTCATCGTGAATGTACGTAGCTATTTGTTTGTTCATTTGGGTATACCCAACTCCTCACAAAATTAATGGTAATTATATTGTAACGAATCTTAAAGAAATTTACATCTTTTATAATTTCCGAAAGATTCTTTTTCACATTTAGTTGATAGAGAAACACTATTATATCTTCAACAATGATTCTACCCGTTATGCAGAATACAGTAACATATATTTTGGGGAAATCCATTTAACATTAAATGGATTAAAATATTTAGATGAAGAATAAATGGAATAAATCTAGAAACAAAAAAACACAATGCGTATTTGTCGGCTACACATTGCGTTTTGTCTATGTATTTAAAATTTTACGATTCCTAAGCTGATGCCTAGTGCATGATCGACTTCTTCCATCACATCTTCATCTAAGTGTGTGATTTTATCCGTAAGCCTTGACTTATCAATAGTTCGTAACTGTTCTAATAATATAACTGAATCACGTTCAAAATCATACTCTTTTGCATCGATTTCTACATGTGTCGGCAATTTCGCTTTTTGTATCTGAGCGGTAATCGCTGCCACAATTACAGTCGGACTAAACCGATTTCCGATATCATTTTGTATCACCAGTACGGGCCTAGTTCCACCTTGTTCAGACCCGACTACTGGTGATAAATCTGCAAAAAAAACGTCCCCACGTTTTACGATCAAGTTTTCATCCTCCACTTACGAGTCGCTCTGTCGTATGTTGGGCTTCATATTCCGCATGTAGACATTCCATACATATGGATAAGTTAATATGAGACATCTCAACATAACCTTTCATCATCGCTTCTCTTATAAGATTTGCCTGGCCTTTCTTCATATATTCATTTGCATGTACACGAGCAACGCTTTCCCTACCAGTTAATGATTTAGAAGTTTGCACTCCCTCACTAACCATTTGCATTGGAATCTCTATAAGCGCTTCTTTTTTCTTTTTATCACTTACCACAGCAAACACCTCCGACAAAACATTTCCCTATCTGACAATATACTTCATCTTACCATTACTAGAGGTGAAATAAAAGACATAATAAGAAATGGTTAGACAAATTATGCATGAAGAACTACGTTTTGTCGACATTTTACTTGTGATAAATTCTAGGTATTCTAGTAGATAGAGTACAGCATACCTCATATGGAATTGTTTGAAGCGTAGTTGCCCATTCTTCAACCTTAATTTCCTCATTTCCTTGTCTTCCCAGTAAAACAACTTTCTCTCCTATATCCACCGGTCCATTTAAACGAATCATACATTGATCCATACAAATTTTCCCTACAATAGGCACCCTTTTTCCTTCTACTAATACTTTTTGTGTGTGGAGTTTTCGAAGCAAGCCATCGGCATACCCGATTGGCAATGTGCCAATCCATTCTTCTGTTTCCGCTGTATAGGCAGCCCCGTAACCAATAGAGTCTCCCTTATTAACCTTTTTGATGTGCACAATTTCTGTATGCAAGGAAAGAGATTTCTCCAAAGAGAAAGGTAGATGATCATTTAAATAGGGAGAAGGGGCTATTCCATACATTGAAATCCCAAAGCGAACGGCATCCCAACTTTGACTTAGATGCTGTAGAGCAGCGGCGCTATTGGAAGTATGAATCATTTTAGGCTTTTCTTTAAATACTTCTAAAAAGCTTTCAAACCTACTCACTTGTTTTTCAAAATACTCCGTATTCACATCATCTGCAGTTGCAAAATGTGTGTAAACTCCCGTTATTTCTAGAGAATTTGGCTCCTCATTTAAAAACTTTAAAGCTGTCAGGAGGTCCTGGGTGCTTGAAAAACCAATCCTCCCCATACCACTATCAATTTTTATATGCACTTTAACTGGTTTTTCGTTTCCCTTAGTGGCAAAAAACCAGTCAAGTGAATATGCTGTTAAAGTAATATTTTGGGCACTTGCTTCAGGTAAAAAGGAAACTGGTACGGCCCCTAAGACGAGAATCTCTTCTTTTATATCAAAATCTCTTAAATGCAAAGCTTCCTCTGGAGTTGCTACAGCTAGCATGGATGCACCTGCTTGAATGGCAGCACGAGCAACCTCAATATCGCCATGTCCATAAGCGTTTGCTTTTACTACTGCAATTACCTCTGTTGAAGAAGGCAGCATCTCTTTGAGTCGAGCAATATTTGTTTGTATTGACTGTAAATTAACTTCTACAAAAGTCGGTCTATATAATTTTTGTGACATTGCTGAACCTCTTCTTCCAATTCTTTATCATAATTATGCTCCTCGGAAGAAGAGGTCGTCAACTAATAATCATTTTAATTCAGAAACTGTCATAGATGCCGCAACCTCGATCATTTCCTCTTTCGTTAAGCTAGATGAAGCAATGAAGAAGGACATACCATCTTGTTCCCAACTGATGGAATGATCAGTTACTGCTCCAATAGCAACACCTAAATCTACTGGATCTCCAGGTGCAAACACAGGGATAGAGGAAGATACATTTGGATCGCTTAATTCTTGAATCACAGTGAAGCCTTTATCTCCACCAAAAGTTAAAACTACACGTTTTTGGTCTTCTAATTTAATCACTTTTTCCTCTACTAGAGGGGTGTTTTCCCATTTAACTACTGGATAATGTGTTTCGAACTCCTTGCTTTCTAACTCAGCAGACGTTTCAACCTTTTCTCCCTCTTCCATTGCAGCTGGTGTTTGTTCAATTTTATAATCTCCAGCAGCACGAGTCTTACCTAGAGAGACTTTGTTAAACTTAATATGAATCTGCTCTTCTTTGTTCTCATTTAATATAGAAACGTCTGTTGGTAACAACGTCTTTTTATCTATATAGATTTTTTGAGAAGGAAGCATATTTTTGTGATTATTAGTTGTTTTTGCTTCAAATACATATTTGTCTCCTTCTTCTTTAAAAGTAGCAGATTTATCTTTTTTAATATCCTCTGCCAACGAACCAATTAGATAAGCTTGGCTATTTTCTGAAGGCCACTTACTTTGGAATTTATAAGTTTTGTTAAGGGCTGGTGTTACGACGAAAACTCCCTCAGCGTTACGAACGATCATTTGAGTATTTTCTGCGTTAGCATCGGAGACCTTTACACGATAAAACTCAGGTTTAGTATGCCAAACTTCTACATCATAAACTCTTGGTTCTGCACCCGTTAGAATACTCATTTCTGCGGTCAGCTCATATCCTTTTGCGTCACTCCATTTGTTACTTAGTTTTTTCACTACGTCTTCCTTCGATTCAGCTCCACATGCAGATAGTACCAGGATCATTGCAAATAAAACTACCAGTTTAGCCACTAGGCTCTTCAATTTTGTCCACCCTTTCTATTATCACTGCCTTCGTTCATTGTATGTAGGTGGACGACCGGTTATGATTGAAGAATTACTTGTGCGGCAGCATAATCTTTTGTGTGAGTGATTGAAACAAAGCCATTTAGAGGCTTTTCCTTAAAATATAGTACAGGTTTACCATTACTTTCTTTTAAAATTTCTATATCCTGAAAGCTACAACTTTTTCCTATTCCAGTGCCTAAAGCCTTGGAAAATGCTTCTTTTGCTGCAAATCTCCCTGCTACAAATTCTAATTGCCTTGAGGATGATAAAGTCTCCATTATTTCTATTTCTTTTTTCGTTAAAACTCGTGGAATAAATTTAGAGGTTTTTAATAAAATGGACTCTATTTTTTTTATTTCTGTTATATCTAACCCTATACCGATAATCATAATTGTTCTTCCTTTCAAATATGGCCTTTTCAAGATATACTATATAGTAAGAAATCCGAGGTGACAGTATGTTTTCAAGAAGAGAAAGTTTTAAAGAATACATAAAATTATATCCTGTTGTATCTACATTATTGGCTATAAATATTATTATTTTCCTGTTAACTATTATACCGGTTTATGGAATATATTTGCGTTATTTTGGAATGGGTGTCAACCTCCTCATTGCAGAAGGAGAGTATTGGAGACTGATCACTCCAATGTTCCTGCATTCAGGTTTTGCTCACCTACTATTTAATATGTTCTCTTTATATATATTTGGCCCGGAATTAGAGCAGCTTTCAGGAAAGGCAAGATTTTTAACAATTTACTTCCTTTCTGGTTTTATCGGAAATGTGGCCACTTATTTGATTCATGACTGGAACTACGCAAGTCTTGGTGCCAGTGGGGCAATCTATGGAATTTTAGGCGCGTTTGCGGCATTAGTCCATTACACGAAGCACTTGTTACCACAGCTTAGACAAATCATTATTCCAATCATCGTTATCGGTGTCATACTCTCGTTCCTACAGCCGAATGTAGGTGTGACCGCACATATTGGTGGATTAATCACTGGTTTTGTCCTAGGAATGGTTTTCTTTCATCCTAAGCGAATTGGCTCTTGGAAGAAGAAAAAGAAAAATCCGTATACAGTAGTATAGTAAATCATAAAAAATCTCATAAGATGAAATGAAAAGAACAGCCCTTATTCGGACTGTTCTTTTTCTATGATTGTTTTAGATTTTCGTGTTGGTTCATACCAGCTTAATAGTTTTTCCGAATCCACTTTTTCTATGTGGGGAATCACTGTTTCTGCCCCTCCAACTCCAGATTTAATGGTCACCACTATAGATGCAACATCTGATTTCTTTTGAAAATATGTTGTTCGAGCAGTCATAGACTGAATTCGTCTCTTTTCCATCCAAACGGTCACTCTACTAAATAATCGATATTGAGCGACTAACTGTGTTTCCTCTATATAAAAGCCGGCAGTTTTCTTTTGCCAAACTCCTAAGCCAAAACTAGCAGGTATTAATAGAAGAGATAATAATCCATATGGATAAAAGAAGTAAATGACTGCAGCGGCTATAGGTATAATCCACAGCAAGTCTAAGCGATAGAAAAACTTTCTAGATTTGTTTGGAACTCTTTGAAAGCTAGGCTGTAGCTGAAATTCCGGAAAAATCTCTTCTAAAATAGGATTTATTTCTGTTTTTTTTATTAATGGAAGCAGACGAATCGTTTCGTCTTTTTCTGCCATTGATCCTCCCGCGCTATCTACAGTTACCGTGGCATATCCAGTGAGCTGACGAAGGGGATTTTCTACTAATCGTATTCCTTGTATGCGCGTTAAAGGAATGGTGATTTTCTTTTTCTCTAGAAGCCCTCTAGTAATAATAATCTCCTCATCCTCTATTCTAATTGTAAAATCATAATAGTTGATGAAAGTTAGCAAGACAGAAACTGCCCATGCAACGAGTAAAACAGAGAAAACAACTAACGCTACCATGAGTACACCAAATTTAATGAAGATCATAATCTCATTATAAATTCTCTCGTAAGGTATCAATTCAGAGAACTGGGATGCAAATACTGCAAGACCAGAAAAGAATACACCTACTCCACCTGAGGTACTTGCTAGAACCAACAGTTCCTTTGTAGACATACGAAAGATTGGCTTTTTTTCTTCCTTCATGGTTTCTGTAATCTCTATTCCCTCTTCTAGAATTGGAGTATCTTGACTTTTAGCCAGCATTATCTCTTTTTTTATTTGTTCTGCAGCTTCCTTACTAATCGCAGTGAGCTCAGCGTCGGCCTCCTTTGTTGGCCCTCCTCCTGCAGTTTCTACTTTTACCTTAACCAATCCAAAAGGTCTATGGAAAATACCTTCTGTATAGTTGAGGCTTTGAATACGGTCAAAAGGGATATAACGCTTTTTCTTTACAAAAAGTCCATATTCTATTCTGAGTTCTCCATCTTCAAACCAATAGCGGAATCTCTTCCACTTGATAATTCCACTCACTAACATGAATAAAAGTACTATTGCATAAATTCCATATGTGAAAAGTCCAGACCAAAAGTTTGAATCGTCTCCAAAACCATTCACCACCAATAAAACGATTAATGGAAGAATCATTTCCTTTAACACTTTTACAAAATTAATCAAGGCTGAAATCGGATGAAGCTTATACTTTTCTTTAGACATCTTCTTCCGCCACCCTTGCAAGCACTGATATTCTTCCGCGCAATTCATCTGCTTCCTCCGTTATTAACGCGGGGATAGTGTGACTTGTTGCTGCTGTAGAAATTGTGATAGAAGCTAAATCATACTTTCGTAAAATTGGTCCTTGCTCAGTATCTACATGTTGCACCCTAACCATTGGTACCAGTGTTCTCTTTACTACAAACAATCCGTGCTGCAGCTCGATTTCCTGATCCCTTACTTCGTATCTCCATCTACTCCATCTTACCTTTGGAAATAAGTAAATTAATAAATATCCGACAAGCAATACTACTGCTCCTGCCACTATGTATAACCATATATAATTTCCGGTAAAGTAGTTGATAACTCCTGTCCCTATCCCTAATAACAAAACAATTAGGGTCTGGATTATGCCATAAATTCTCCAAACTCTTAAACCTTTTACGGAAATTCGGTTAATCGGTTCTCTTCTCATTCTTATGCACCTCTTCTCTTGTCATTGTATACGAAAGTGAAAGGGAAATGTTTCATTTTATCATACATTGAGTTCATAATTTTTCTTTATTTATAAATACAAGATAAAGCATTAATGAATTCTGCTTTTATCAAATGACGCGTTTCGTGGTATTAGGCCGTTGCAATACTGCTTATGTATAAAAAAGGTGAATCCAATAAATTGGATTCACCTTTATATTTTTTAGAATTAGCCTTCGTTACGTGGTGAACGAGTTCTTGTGCTACGTTGAGTAGAACCGTCACGTGGTCCGCTGCTACGACGGCCGCTTGGACGTGAACTGCCACCGGTACGAGAAGATCCGCGATCACTTCCACGACTTGATGAACTACGTCCTCCGCCGCTACGGTTACCTTTGTATCCGCCGCCACCGCTGCGTCCGCCACCACTGCGCTCTCTACGAGCAGGTAATGGGCGTTCTTCAGAAAGTGAGATTGGTGTATCGTCTGGCTCTTTTGTCATTGATTTAATTGCTGCTGCAACTACATCAATAGCTTCGTGCTTTTCAAGCATTTCTGCTGCAAGTGTACGATAGTCACCTAAGTCATTTTTGTTAATAATTTCAGTAAGAGCTTCAATTGCTACACGTTGCTGTCCAACTAATGCTTCATCTGAGCTTGGTGGACGAAGAGCTGTCATACGTTTTTTCGTAGTGTCTTCTACAATGCGCAGGTAGCCCATTTCTCTTGGAGTAACAAATGTTACCGCAATCCCACTTTTACCAGCTCGTCCTGTACGACCGATACGGTGAACATAGCTTTCTGGATCTTGTGGAATATCAAAGTTATAAACGTGAGTAACACCTGAGATATCTAATCCACGAGCAGCCACATCTGTTGCAACAAGAATGTCAATTTTGTTTGATTTGAACTGCTTCAAGACAGACATACGCTTCGCTTGGCTTAAATCTCCGTGAATTCCTTCAGCTAAGTAGCCACGAATACTTAAGGCATTTGCAAGCTCGTCTACACGACGTTTAGTGCGTCCAAAAATAATTGCAAGCTCTGGTTGGTGAACGTTCAAGATTCTTGAAAGGAAATCAAATTTTTCACGCTCTGTAGCTTTTACATAGAACTGCTCAATATTTTCAACAGTCATTTCTTTTGATTTAATCTTTACTTCAACTGGATCTTTCATGAATTTATCAGCAATTTTACGAATTGGTCCCGGCATAGTTGCTGAGAACAATAAAGTTTGACGATTGTCTGGAACACTTTCTAAAATTGTATTGATATCATCAATGAAGCCCATGTTTAACATTTCATCAGCTTCGTCCAAGATTAATGTTTCTACTTGATCAAGCTTTAAAGTACGACGGTTAATATGGTCAAGGATACGACCAGGTGTACCAACGATTACTTGTGGCTTGTTTTTAAGTGCACGGATTTGACGGCCAATTTCTTGTCCTCCGTATACAGAAAGTAAACGAACTTTTTTATCATAGCCCAATTTATATAGCTCTTCAGAAACTTGAATTGCAAGTTCACGTGTTGGAGCAATGATTAAAGATTGGATATTAGGGTTTTTAGGGTCAATTTTTTCAATCATCGGAATACCGAAAGCGGCAGTTTTACCAGTACCTGTTTGTGCTTGGCCAATAATATCGCGGCCTTCCATAGCATGAGTAATAGTACCTTCTTGGATTGGTGTAGCTTCTTCAAATCCCATTCGTTGTACGGATTTTAGTGTAGAAGCGCTAATATTTAATTCTGAAAAATTTGTCAAAATTTTAATCTCCTTTTTGTTCTGTTTTGACAAATGGTTACATTTTCAGATGAAATTGGCAAATTCGAGCCTATACGAGGAACGTTTCCGTTACTTAAAATTCTCTGTGGTTTTAGATCAGAGGGGTCTTATATAAAGGGAAAGCCCGGTCTTTTGCCGAGCGGTTCGTTAATTCTTGCGTAAACAAACCGTTATGTTCAAAAAAAAGTACTCTTCAATAAACGCTGAAGAGTCTTCACACAAAATGTATCCATTGTTCTAAACGTAGTATAGCATGCAATTTTGCTAGTTGCAATGAATTCGAATTTATATCCAGTAGTTAACAAATCTTTTCCTGCACTTCTTCCCTTAAAAATGCAAGAGCTTTTGGAAACCAATTCTGACAATCATCGCTATAGCAAATATGATGCTTTCCGCTATCCGAAAAGATTAGCTGCTTGTTTGTAGATTTAATGTGGTCAAATAAGAAGGGCGCTGCCGTATAAGGAACTATACCATCCTTTTTCCCTTGGACTAGACATACAGGGATAGTAATTTGCTCATAATAGGGTTCTACCATCTTAACCAGGCGTACAAATTCTAAAGCTGCTGGAATAGGGGTTGCACGTAGCTTTTTACTATAGATTTGGAAAAGTGTATTTTCTTCAGACTTACCTTCCACTATTTTTTTTGCTACGTCCCCTATATCATGTAACAGCTGTGCTGGATTTATGTATTTTGCGGCAGCACTTAATAAAACCATTTTATCAATTTTATAGCGCAGAGCTAAATAAATGGCAATAATTCCGCCCATAGAAAAGCCAACTACATACACACGATCTACTTCCTTTTGAAGCATACGCAGTGCCTGTTCGGCAGCCATCATCCACGATTCGGCGGTTAAGCTTTTTAATTCTAAAATTTCTCCATGACCAGGAAGAGTAGGAACTACAATTTGCCAGTCTGTATTTGCTTCCAAGTAGTCCACGAAAGGCTGCACCTCGTATGGACCTCCAGTAAAACCATGTATGCAAAGTATTCCTGTTTTCATGTAAGACCTACTCTCCTATAGCTACTATTTTTGAAAGGGTTCAATAACCTTTTCTAATCTCATTCCCCTTGAACCCTTCACTAAAACAATAGAATCCTTCTTAATGTTTGAATTTAAAAAAGATATAAGCGATTCATAATCATCTTCCACCCATTTTAGCTGTTGTTCACTGAATTTATCTGCCAGCTGGTCATATAACCATTTCATACGTGGACCAAATAAACAAATACCAGAGAATACCTCATTGGAAATCGAATGACTAATTTCTTCATGGAATGATTTTTCATTTGGACCAAGCTCTAGCATATCCCCTAGCACTAACCACTTATCTGGTTTAATAGTCGATTTTTCTAGAAAGTGAATGGCAGCTTTCATAGAAGTTGGCGCCGCATTATAGGCATCGTTTATAAAGATACTGCCATTCTTTGCTTCGATGACCTGCATTCGCATATCTGTTAGTACGATTTGCTTTAATGCCTCACGCATTTGCTGGGCAGACAGTCCAATTTCCTTCCCAATCAGTATAGCTGCCAAGGTGTTTTTCACCTGATGCTCCCCAAGAACAGGTATAGTCATTTCTTCGTTTAGCTCACCACTTACCATAAAACTACTTCCCTGTTCTGTAAAAGTCACCTGTTCAATACGTAAATCATTTAACTCATCAGTGCCAAAGGATTTAGTGTTTAGCTCGGGAACATTTGATATGAATGGTTTCAAAAGCGGTTCATCACCATCATAAACAAGTAGTCCGTCCTTGGCTAAACCAGAAATAATTTCAAATTTTGCTTTTGCAATACCTTCACGAGAACCTAGATCTTGCATATGTGCCTCTCCGATGTTAGTTATAACTGCGTATGTCGGTTTTGCCATATTAGAAAGGAACTCTATTTCTCCGAAAGAGCTCATACCCATCTCAAGTACTGCATACTCGGTATCTTCCTCTAAAGAAAGAATAGTAAGAGGAAGACCTAGCTCATTGTTAAAATTTCCTTCTGTTTTCTTCACTCGGAAGTAAGGGGTAAGCATACCTGCTAGCAAGTCCTTTGTGGAAGTTTTACCGTTAGAGCCCGTGATTCCTATAAATACCGTAGAAAGCTCAGACCGATAAGCTCGAGCCATCTGCTGAAGTGCCTCTTCACTACTTTCTACAAAGAGTAAGGGAACATCCTTCGGAGGATTCGGCTCATCCTTTAACCAAAATGCTGCAGCTGCTCCATTTTCAAATGCAGCCTCTACAAATTTATGACCATTCACATTCTCACCACGAAAGGGAATAAATAAATCTCCTGGTCTTAATGTGCGTGTATTAATAGATACCCCTGTAACTACAGGGTTACTAGTTGGCTGTTCTAATCCTAACCACTTTGCAATTTGTGCTAATGTCTTTTTCAACTTAGTCACTCTCCGTCCTTTGAATGCTCAAGCTGCTGTTTTTCCTCATAGCGTTCGATAGCTAGTGATATTAACTCCTCGATTAGGTCTGAGTATGATAAGCCAGAAGCCATCCAAAGCTTTGGATACATGCTAATTGGTGTGAAGCCAGGCATCGTGTTCACTTCATTGATTAATACCTCTTCTGTATCCGTAACAAAGAAATCTGCGCGAACCAATCCAGAGCAGTCTAACACTTTGAATGCACGAATTGCAGCATCCTCTAATGATTTTTGCAATCTATCCGATACTTTTGCTGGAATAGCATAGTTTGTAGTGCCATCTATATATTTTGCAGAGTAATCATAGAAGTCTTTCGTTGGTAATACTTCTCCAGCAACCGAACATCTTGGCGTGTCATTTCCTAAAACACTCATTTCTATTTCACGAGCTACAATACCTTGTTCTACTAGGATTTTACGATCATATTTAAAAGCAAGGTCGATTGCCTTTATTAGTTCCTCACGATTATTTGCTTTCGTTATCCCAACACTAGAGCCTAGATTAGCTGGCTTGACAAATAATGGCCACTTCAAGCTGCTCTCAATCTTTTCAAGTAATAACGCTTGATTGTTTTTCCACTCTTTACGGATGAAATGTACAAAAGGAACCTGCTTTAAACCTGCTTGTGCAAAAAGTTGCTTCATAACTACTTTATCCATTCCAGCAGCTGAAGCTAATACTCCATTTCCCACATATGGCAAGTTCAATACTTCTAGTAATCCCTGAACGGTACCATCCTCTCCATTTGGGCCGTGAAGCAACGGGAATATCACATCTAATCCTTCATTACCAGTCGATGCATCAAGCTCTTGTGCAGAGTTCTCCGCCGGCAGGAAGCTAGTTATGTCATTCGCTTTCCCTGTATCATCCCCAAATTGAAGTGTTTCTACTGTTTCCACAGGACCTAATAGCTTTTGACCCTTTCTCCATTCTCCTTCCTTTGAGATAAAGACGGGGTATACTTCATATTTATCAAAATCAATTGCTTGAGAAACTGCTCTTGCTGTTAATAAAGAAACCTCATGTTCTGCAGATTTCCCACCATATAATAATCCTAATTTCAATTTCATCACTTGTTACCTCCACGTTTTGGATATTTCTATTTTATCACTTCTAATATTAATACATGAACCATTAGCCAAAAAGTTTAAGACCTACGACTCCAAATATAATACAGCTTAAAAAGAATAATTTCAGACGGCTCTTCTTTTCGTTAAAGAAGTACATACCGACTAACACACTTCCTGCTGCTCCTATTCCAGTCCACACTGCATATCCTGTACCCACAGAAATATCCCTTAAAGCCAACGATAGTAAAAAGAAACTTAAAGAAGCAGAAATAATGGTAAGGGCTGTAAATTTTTTGTTTGTAAAGCCATTGGAGAGCTTCATGCAAATAACAAAGGCCACCTCAAATAATCCCGCAGCAATTAGTGTAATCCATTCCATTATTCCACCTCCTCGGTATCACTTAGCTTCAGACCTATAATGCCGAAGAGTAATATACATAAAAACACAATTTTCCCTATACTAACTGGTTCATTAAACCAAAGAATTCCGACAATCGCCGTGCCGGCAGCTCCTATTCCGGTAAATATAGCATATGCAGTTCCTATTGGAATCGTCTTCATCGCCCTCGCGAATAAAAAAAAGCTTATTATAAGAAATAATATTGTGATGATGGACGGGACTAGCTCTGTGAAGCCATGCGCTTCCTTTAAACCGATCGCCCATATGATTTCAGTTAATCCTGCAATTACTAGTAGAATCCAAGCCAATCTCAATCACCTCATATACATAATAAACGCTTTTGCAACGAAATGTAGCAAAAGCGTTCCCTTATACTTCTATTATGAAATCATATGGTCTTTTTATATGGTGCTTAATATCCTCTAGCACCTCATCCGGGAAAATATTTTCCGGTAAGCAACGTATCTCAATCCCATAATTTGTTTTATCACTTCGGAATAAAGACATAATTACTCCGTCCTCATAAAAGTCTGTATACCTCTCCACTGTGGTAGAGGAAAGCTCTGGCAATATAACGTTATTCTTTTTTCTCCAAAATGCAGTAGATTTTGTTTTATCTTTAATCTGTTGGTTAAACCAGTCAGCAATTAAATAATAAAAATCTTCATGATCTCTAAAATATATTTTAGTAATATGCTGATCCTCATCAGTCATATAAACAAATCGATTTTGAAGATGATGATAGAATGGTGAGCGAAAAGCTTCCTTCTTGTGAGCTATATATAAAAGTTCAGCTTGTTCCTGTGGCGTTAGCATATTTAATTTTCGTTCATCCGAGAAATCTAATAAGCACAGCGAAAAGGACTTTTCAGCCATTTCCTTTAAAAAGTGTGCATATTGATTTTTTCCTATGAACTCCATTTGCGTATGCATATTAAAAGAAGAATCTTCATATCGATGCTTTAACAATAATAGGAAGGGCAAATCAGTAAACTTCAAAAATTGTTGAACTGAAATCCCACTAAATAATGCAAAATGCTCTATCTCATTTGTATGAACATATAGATGAGCTAAATAATCATCTATATCTCTCTCTTTTTTAGCCACTGAATTCACTCCTCATATAAGATATATATTAGCATAATTTCATTTAAACGAAACAACTGTTTTTGTAATATCGTCTATATTACTCACAAGCAAAAAGCGAGTATTTAGGCTATAATAGAAAAAGTGTGTTTCCCTCGATTTAAGAGAGGGAAAATGTAACAAAAATTTGTAATTAGAAAGAAATCTAGGTGATTTTTATGGAAAATAAAAAAGGCTTCGCTGATCGCTTCGATTGGACATTAGCTTTTATAATATTATTATTTTTAATTGTTAGCTTGTTAGCTATTTCTTCAGCTCAGACTACAGGTCAATATGCAAGCTATAACTTTGTATCGAAGCAGCTTTTTTGGTATTTAGTTGGTTGCGTTATTATTGGATTAGTTATGTTTTTTGAGCCTGAGCAATATAAAAAGATGGCTTGGTATATATTCGGAATAGGAGTTTTCCTATTAGCCCTTCTCGCTATACTTCCAGACAGCTTGTCATTAGTAGAACCGCGGAATGGAGCAAAAAGCTGGTTTCATTTACCGATAGGAGACATTCAGCCAGCCGAATTTATGAAGACCTTTTATATTTTAGGATTAGCTCGCCTTATAACCTATCATCATGAACAGTATGCGATGAAAACAATTAAAACAGACTTTATTCTGTTAGGAAAAATAGGAATAACCTTAATAATACCTTTAGCTTTTATCATGCTTCAGCCCGATTTAGGTACATCCTTAGTTTTCTTAGCCATTACCGCTGCGTTAATCGTCGTAGCAGGAATCTCATGGAAAATTATTTTACCTTTATTTTTAGGTGGAGCTAGCATTGGCGGATTTTTGTTGTGGATGGCCTTGTATGCGCAGGATTTCCTTGCCAAGCATTTCAACTTCGAACCTTACCAATTTGCTCGTATCTATTCCTGGATAGATCCATATTCATATGCTTCTAATGAAGGAATGCATCTAATAAGCGCATTGAATGCTATTGGATCAGGAGAAGTTTTCGGTAAAGGATATGGTGGTCGGGTAGTATATGTACCTGAAAATCATACAGACTTTATCTTTGCCGTTATCGGAGAAGAATATGGCTTTGTCGGTGCCAGTGTCGTAATCAGTCTTTACTTTTTACTTATCTATCATCTAACGAAAATTACTTTACAGCTTAAGGATATGTACAGCACGTATGTGTGTGCAGGAATTATTGCGATGATTACTTTCCATGTGTTCGAGAATATCGGCATGACAATTCAACTGCTACCTATAACTGGGATACCTTTACCATTTATAAGCTATGGTGGTAGTTCGCTTATGGGTAATATGCTCGCCATTGGTTTAGTATTTAGTATGAAGTTCCATCATAAAACTTATATGTTCGCTAAAAACGAGGATGAATAAATTACAGAGGAGGCTCGCTGCATACTGCGGTGTTAGCCTCCTCTTTCCACATAAAAAAAGAGACTTGAGCGTTCGTTTTAAACGAATTTACAAGTCTCTCTTTTTTTAGGAGTGCACATGTGGACTTTGTGCTGGTGGTGATAAAGCCTTAAGCATTTCAAGTCTAGATTTTGTCATTGTAACAGTCACACCAAGTTTCGATAGATTACTTACAATTTTCTTTAAATCAACTTCCTTAGCCAATCCACCTCAGTCCCTTCCAATTATTATTACGAATTTATATTTAAAAAGTTTCTTTTATTTTTATTTATTCTTACCTTATCATACCACTTTTTACATAGTCTAAACCTTTCATTTTTATTACATATTTTACGCAATTGTAAACCATCATAACCTTTAAAGGAGTGATATCGATGATTGTACAAGATGTAATGAGCAAGCAAGTGGTTACGTGTAGTCCCCAAGATTACGTGAACGAAGTTGCCGAGCAAATGCGTTCATTGGATATCGGTTGTTTACCTGTAGTAAGCAAAAACAAACTCGTTGGGATGATAACTGACCGCGATATTGTAACCCGAGCTGTTGCTAAAGACGTTAAATGTAAAGTGGAAGAAGTCATGACTAAATCAGTCATTTCTGTTTCACCACAGGATACTACAGTAGATGCTTCTAATGTGATGGGTGAAAATCAGGTTCGTCGACTCCCCGTTGTGGAGGATGGGACTTTAGTAGGCTTTGTATCCCTTGCAGATTTAGCCTTTCCTTTTCCTCATATTCAAGAAGTTTCCGAAGCTATACAAAGTATATCCGAACCAAGAAGTTATTAAACAGGTGGAGCTATCCTTGTAAAAATAGGGTAGCTTTTTTGATAATACCTCATTTTCTCTGCACCATTTCGAGATGAAAAATCCTGAAGAAAGATGTAATATAAAGGATATGGTTTGAGAAAGCAGGTTTTACAATGAAAAAATCTCTCTTTATATTAATGTCAGTCCAATTTTTGGTCTATCTTGGTTTCGGGCTTATTATCCCCGTATTACCTGAGGTTATACTCCAAGAAAACTACAACGAGGTGCATGTAGGAGGATTACTGACAGTCTACGCTTTGGCGTCCTTTTTCACAGCTCCTTTATGGGGAATGCTATCTGACCGAATTGGACGTAAAATGCTCATTTTAATAGGTTTAGTTGGTTTTAGTTTAAGCTTTTGGTTATTTTCCTTATTTTTTGATTCATTGTTCATGCTCTACCTCTCTCGTGTAGTAGGTGGATTATTTTCAGGGGCGCTTTATACAGCAGTAACTGGTTTTATAGCAGATTTATCGGATGAAGAAAATCGTAATAAGTATATGGGATTCATGGGGATGTCTATTGGATTAGGGTTTATCTTTGGACCAGCAATTGGAGGAGTTTTAGGACATATAAGCTTAGAAACTCCGTTTATCGTCTCCGCTATTCTATTGTTAGTTATTTTTGTTTATGCTTTGATAATTTTAAAAGAACCTACACGTACTGGTGAAGCTAACAAACGCGCGTTACTTCCTAAGGGAGCTTTAAGTTTGTGGTCCTATCGCATTAAATACTTATTCCTATTCTCCTTCATGGTTACTTTCCTGCTAGCAGGTTTAGAGGCAACCTTTCAGTTATTTCAAATTGAAAGAGTCTCTATAACACCTTTACAAATTGGCTATCTATTCATGTTCAGTGGATTTGTCGATGCTGCAATTCAAGGAGGAGTCGTTCGACGGATCAAGAATGGAACGGAAACAACCTGGTTGATATATGCACAAATCGTTACGGCTATCGGATTAATCATGACAGTGTTTACAACTAATATTTTTTGGGCAGGGTTTTCCCTTTGCGTATTCACCGCAGGTAACGCCCTTGCAAGAACTACTATTGTATCACTCACCTCTAAGGAATCTGGTGGTCGATATGGAACAGCAGCTGGCATGACTTACTCAATGGATAACTTGGGACGCATAATCGGCCCGCTTTTATTCGCATGGTTATTCACTAAACAGCCGGATAATATTTATGTTTTATCTGGTATTCTTGCGATTCTAGCAATTGGTTTAATTTTTGGTTATCGCAAATCAACTAAAACATTAAAAAGAACAGCATAAGAAAATGCCAAGGAGTTATTTCCCTTGGCATTTTCATTTTAAAAGAAGCTGATTCTATTTATGTGAGAAAACACTACTAATGAAGAGCAAATAATGATTTCCGGCGAGCGATAAGCCATCATCTAAACTTGTGCCCAATTAATAATGGCTTATCTGCCTCAATCATCTCACGGGAATCGCCGCCTGCCGTTCCAATCAACAGAATAACAAATATTCGTGTTTCCCAGCTTCGCACTTTTCCCAAATCTCGGCTGGCAATTTCTTATTCTGGCTGAGGTTCTGGAGAAGCGTCTTCTCTACCTTTCGAAAGCTCAGGATGTGCCAATTTAATGACGGATGGTCTTGCAAGCACTAATACAATCACTATTAGGAGGATGCTTGACACGATTAAGATAAGCTCTGCCGCCAGCACATCATACAGGAACCCAAAGATAACCATCCCAAGCGGCATTAACGCCATGGATCCTGTTTCTAAAATAGAAAATACTCTACCTTTGTAATCATCATCAATCGTTTTTTGCATCATGACCATTATTGGCGTATTGGTGACAATCATAGAAACCCCGAAAGCAAATAGAACTATGATGTAAAATAGAGTGGTCACAAAATATGACATATTAACCAATAGTGGCGTAGCAATGGCCCCTAATAAAATTCCAGTTGCAACTATACTCCACTTCGATACAAGAAATGGATATTTTAACTCCTTTGTGCTGGAGAAGTAAATAGACATTAGCAGCATTCCAATGGCAAAGGCCATTTCTGTATAACCAAAATGGACAGGGTCAAGCTTTAATTTTTCGATTAGAATAAACGAATATCCCACTTGAAATGCTCCAAACAAAAAGTTAACGATCAATGAGATGAAAATCATAATTTTTAATATAGGCTGCTTCATAAGATAAGAAAATCCTTCTTTGATGCTTTGTAACATGGATTCCTTTGGTGCCCCTTCTACTACTTCTTTTCTTGTAGCAAATAATTTAAAGTTCATCGTGGATTCTAAAATCACAGCTATAATAGACGCAGCTAAATAAATTTGTAGAAAAACCGGCATAGACACTGTACCGTATAATATACCTCCTACCGCTGGACTTCCGATTGCTGCAAAGGAAATCGACATTTGGTTTAGAGACATTGCTTTTTGAATTCTTGATTCATCTACTAACCCTGTCATAGAAGAACTAAATGTTACTCCAGAAAACGTGGATGTTATGGATAAAATAACCGTTGTCGTGTAAATTGCAAACAATGATAACTCAGTTGTTAAACTGACGATTAATAATCCACCTATTGCAAGTGATGCAGCGATTTGAGCACCAATTATAATGGCCTTTCTAGAATATTTATCGGCTGCATAGCCTGCAAATGGAGCCAACAGAGTTCTTGGTAAAATACTACAGATTAGATTGGCTGCAAAGCTAGTTGCAGATCCGGTTAACTGCAGAATGTAAAAACTGATAGCAAATGCATATACTTGTGCACCAAAAGTCGATAGGAGCTTGCTAATGGTAAATGTCCACAAATGATACGTCGCTTTTTTTAACTTTAATACCTCTTCCATAACTATTTCCCCTTTGTTTAGCCTTTTCAATTTCACCCTAAATAGTTCTGAAAAAACTAAAAGTTTAATTTTATTAAACAAATAATATCATATTCATTCTTCCATTACAACAAAAAGTTTAATATAATTAAACTAACGATAAATGAGGTGAAGCTATGCAGACGCTTGGAGAGCGAATACGTACATTAAGAAAACAACAAAAGATGACTCTAGAGGCTCTTGCAGGTACTGAGTTAACAAAAGGAATGCTCAGTCTAATTGAAAATAATAAGGCAAAGCCTTCCATGGAAAGCCTACAATACATTGCGAATCAATTGAATGTGGAAGTATCTGAGTTATTAGAAGAAGTAAGTGGTCATGAATTACGAGAAGTTTTAGAGAAGGCTGAAATACTTTTCAATACAAACTATGATGTTCTATCCGATGAATATGAGCAATTAATACATTTAGTCGAGCCTTATTTGCCCAAGCTAGGTCAGGGATATGAATCTGCTCGTTTACTAGAAATGTATAGCCGCTGTAAACACCAAGCACACAAAAAAGACTGGGAAGAACCGTTGAACCAGGCTGCAGAAATATATGAAAAGTTAAATATCACTGCTAGGAGAGCTAAAATTGGAATCGTACGAACGGCAGTTAAATTCCAAGAACATAAATATCAGGAAGCCTTAAACATCCTTCAAGAAGAACGTGCTGATTTAGAGAAAAAAGGAATTTGGATGGACCCCGTCTCTCGACTTGACTTTGACTATGTAGAAACAGCGCTTTACTACGCAATAGGCGACCATGAATCCGCATTAAAGCTTATGGATCAAGCAATTGAGTATTCTAAAGAAAATAAAACATTTTACCACTTAGATGACCTTTATAGAATCGCGGCAGCCCATGCCATGATGAGCAGGGATGAGGAAAAAATAGAATACTATTTAAAAAAAATAGAAGCTTATGGAGTTTTTGCAGACGACATAGATGCAGAACGTTTCTCCTTTTTTGTAAAAACCCATTACCTGAATTCTTATAAGAAGCAATATGAAGAAGCAGACAAATTATTTAAAACGTATAATTTAGAAAAAGACAAGTTGTTTACTCACTACTTTCTATTAGAAAGAGGAAAAACCTTTTACGGTTTAAAACAATTTGAAGAAGCAATCGAACAACTGGAGCAGGTAGTAATACAGGATGTTATTAACCATCCTATTGATTTATCAATTTTTTATGAAAAGGATGCTTATCTAGCCTTATGCTATACAGCAATTGGTCAAACAGAGAAAGCAAAAGCATTTGCCCAAAAAGCACTCGATCTTATAAAAGAAATGCCTGACACTCCTTACAAAACTTTCATACAGGAAACTTACAAACAAATCGTAACAGATTAAAAAATTACTCCTATCCTCCTGTTGTGCTATGCGACAAATAAAGAAAAAGGCCGGCTTTCATAGAGAAGAGCCGGCCTTTTCATTGAACGGTCATAATTTTTTTTATGCAATCATAACTCCACTCTATCCGACAATAAATTTTTCTACCCGGTCATAACTCCGTGCTATCCGGTCATAAATTTTTCTATCCGGTCATAACCCACGCTATCCGGTCATAAATTTTGCTATCCGGTCATAACTCCCCGCTATCCGGTCATACACACCTAAAAGAGTCATATCTGAATAAAACATCTCAATTCAGGCTGCTTTGTTGTTCACTATCATGATATAAACGATAATTAGCAAACCATTTTACAAACTTAGTCCAAGCAAGCTCGAAATCAGGCTGGATACAAGAGATTTGTATAAGTCCCTTTTCCTTTAGATAATCACTTCTGTAGTGCAGGTCGAAGCCGGACATTCTAGCATCCTCGGCAAGGTATGGGAATTCCTTTTCCTGGATAGTGAAAATCATTGGATAGTTATGATTTGTAAAAAGTTCTATGTCGAGCCTTTCTATTTCTTCCTCGATAAACATCCAGCGTTTATGTAATAGCTTATATCTTTGTCCATTATCATAGGCCATTAATGCATTTTCTAGGCTAAGGATGAATTGAGATGGCATTGTAAAAGGAATAGCAGAATTTGTTGTTAAACCTATGTCCAAGTAAGTTGGAATTCGCTCACAGGATACTATTTCTGAGTTAGCAAATACAAATGACAAGCCACTCATAGAACCTATCGCTTTTCCACTAACTCCAGTTGCCAAATATACCCCTTCCATTGAAAACGGTAGAGAACCAAATGAACTCACACAATCTGCACACAGCAACACGTTATAGCGTTTACAGATTACTTGTAGTTCATCTAAATTATTTAGCATTCCTGTGGAAGTTTCACCATGAGCCATGAGTAACCAACTATAATTGCCGGAAGATAGTTTTCTTTCAATTGTTTCTAGATGATAGGTCTGTCCCCATTCATAGCTCAACACATTATATTCTAGTCCCCATCGCATCGCCTGCTTTTCAAGACGCTCTCCAAAAGCTCCGTTCGTCAAAATCAAGCCTTTTTCATCTAATACCTTCAATTGAGCTATCATCGCTTCATTCGCTAATGTACCACTGCCCACTAGTAGATGAGCATGTTTAGTGCCACTCATTTGACAAAGTCTGCTTTTCACACGTTCGAGCATAACTTCAAATTCATGAGAACGGTGAGTAATTGGTTCTTCTTGAAAAGCCATTTGGATTGGTGCAGTTAGATGAACTGGGCCAGGATAAAAGGAATGCCTTTTCTGCTTAAAGCGCGCAGCTACCGAATTATCAAAACGCTCTCTTGTCAACACCATTGGTACATAGAGAGCACCCTCCGCTCCTACTGGGGCAGCAAACGGTTCGAAGCCTAATTGGTTGTAAAGCTTTTGCTCCCTTACCGTACCAGATATAACAGCCGCACCATACCCATTCTCATATGCATAGTCAGATAACGCCCTAGCTAAATAATAAAACACACGCCCATTGCGATGTTTTTTATCTACTGCCAGTAAACGAACCTCACAAAGCATTCCTTGAAGCGCATCTTCCGGCAGAATATTCTCCACCGGTCCTAGCTTCTTGTCTAAAGAAAATGGTCGCTCCGCTCTAAAGGCGACCATTCCAGCAAGCTCTTGATCTTTTAACACAATCACGTAGACATTTTCATGATGAAATGGATCAACTCTCATCCCACTTGGATTTGGTTCATGCTGTGGAATCTCTTCTACAAATGTTTCATAATTTAATCTAGCTATAGCTTCAAATTCTTTTTCAGATCTTGCTATTTTACACCAGTACATACCCATCCTCCTTTTTACTCAATTGAATGGCCACGTTCTGATTTCTTCTCTAAAAGATATATTGCTCCCGATATTAACGTAGCCGCAAATAGTAGCATCATCCATAAGTACGTCGAAACAGCACCTAAGGTTTCCCCATATATGGTAATCCTTTTTAATGCTTCCATTGCATAGTAGATTGGAGAGAGCCATTTCATGGCCAAAAGACCTTCCGATTGTACTATTTCAAGAGGCCAATAAGCACCTCCTATCATGGCAAAGGCAACTGCCAGTAACGAGATAATTACTCCGCTTTGGCTAACTGTTTTGACAAGAGAAATGATTAGCAATGATACAGCTAAAACTAATAATACATAAATACTCGTTATTAAAATTACTTCCAAAAGTGCTCCGTACATATTGGTTCCTACTACAAATCGAAAAACCAAAATAACTAAAAGCATTTGCAGAAGCCCAATTATAAAGCTAAAGGATAAATGGCCAAAATACAATTGGAATCTACTAATAGATGCTAGCTTTAAGCGATTCCATACGCCAGTTCGCTTATCCTCCAATATAAATTGAACATTAGTGGAAATCGTGTAAAACACAAAAAAGAGCATATATCCGAATAGACTTTGAAGTGCTCCGTCATATCGAAAAGCCTGCGCTTCATCCATCGCACTTGTGTTCATCTGAAAGGCTTCTTGATTACTTAGATTCTCTTTTACCTCGAGCCATTTAAGTTCTCCACCCATCTCTATTATTTTTTGCTGGAAGGCATTTTCGCTATATGCAGTTTCGATAGCAAGCGAGATTTCCCTTACAGAGTCTGTCTCAGTACCCGTCAGAACTGTATAGGCTGTTTGAGTCAGATGGACGCCGATTAAGTCTGGATCCTGTTCCACTTTTTCATAAAGAACATCCTTTGTTACCTCTTTTATAGAATACTCCTCAAATGTATTTAACTCGTCTAAAACTTCCTTACTTGTAGATGTATCATCTAAAGCAATTAAGATCGGTGTTTGGCTCCCTACTCCTCCACTAAGAACGTAGGCAAGCACTAAGGTCATGAGTGTCATCATTATAAGTACTAATGGTTTTCTTTTTAAATTCTGAAGCCTTGCAATCCAAATTCCCTTCACGAATTAGCACCTCTTCTCGGAAATAGAATTATGGAAAGTAATACACATATAAAAATTCCAATATAAAGTACATTCAGATGAAGCCATATTCCGCTAAGCTTTTCCCCAGATTGAATAGAGAGTATTGCTTTCATCGTTGCACCATTGGGTGTATAACTCCCTATGTTCGCTAGTGTTTCCGATATATCGCTTATTTTGAAAAAGGAACCGCCTAAGAAGGAGAAAATAGTAATGACCAATCCATTAAATACATTAGCAACTCCTTCTGTTCCAGTCTTAAATTGAAGGGTAGTGAGTAGAGCGGAAAGTCCCCCAATAAACAAACTAAAGCTTAGAACAATAACGGCCATCGATGGCCAGCCAATCCAATCAATACCTAATGCCAAACTGCCATACAGTAAGACTAAAGCTTGCTGTATAAGCGCCACAATTGTTCCAGTGATTAAAATAGATAGTACATATAAGGTGCGAGATACTCCTGCCAAAATAATTCGATCATACACCTTCCACTGTACTTCCTGTAAAGCAAAGCCCGCCAGAAAAGATGGTATATAAAGTGCAAACATCACAAGCATTCCGATTGAATAATATATAGAGGACGGAACTGTTCGCTCGCCCTTTGGCAATACGTGTTCTATTTTTATTACTTGCTCCGTTGCTCCCATAACTTTATTTGGAGGTATTCCAGCTTTCGTAAGGGCTAAGGACTGGCTATATCCTCTTTGCCACTCCTCAATAATTGATTGGACAATGGAGGCTCTGATTTCACTGTTTTGATTTAAAAACAATTCAAATTTCGGTTCTTCACCCGTGTTGAAATAAGCATATTTTATATACTCTAATCGAAAATTTGCAGGAAAAGATAAAATGCCATCGATTTCTTCATCCTTTCGAAGGCTTCCTAGGTCTTCAGCTTTTCCGTTTTCTACCTTTAGATATTTTTCTATTTCTATGGAAGAAAGAATCGAGTTTTGTAAAACAAAAATAGGATCATTTTCTTTCAATGTTTGAAGAAGAGAATCTTGCGCCGATCCTGCTAATCCCTCATTCTCTAAAAATAATTTTATTTCCTCACTTTCCTGCTCCCAGCTGGATGAATCAACTATTACTAAATCTGCTTGAATAGCCACCTCTGCTGTACGGTTCATAACGCC
The DNA here is from genome assembly GCF_038626375.1 of Psychrobacillus sp. FSL K6-2843. NCBI lineage: Bacteria > Bacillati > Bacillota > Bacilli > Caryophanales > Bacillaceae > Psychrobacillus > Psychrobacillus sp. FSL K6-2843. The sequence goes on from NZ_CP152021.1 coordinate 3,626,405, forward strand.
TGCCAGAGCAGAGGATAAAATAGTGATGAGAACAATCGGCATTACCAATAAAATAATAAGTGGTTGCTTATTTCGAACAAGCATTTTTAGCTGCTTACTAATTAGGCTCAATAACATTCCTATCTTCCTCCTAATCTCTCAATGCTCTGCCTGTTAAATGTAAAAAGACATCCTCGAGAGAAGGCACCTTAACTATAGCTGAAGTAATGGTCACCCCATTCTCAGCAGCAATTGCAAAAATACGCGGTAGTGGTTCTTCCTCTTTGGCTAAGGCAAGTAAGAGAGATTCCTCCTCGCGGTATACGGTAGCTGCAGGAAAATGCTTCTGAAGTGACTCTTCAAATAAAACTGGCAATGTATGACCCTTTAGTTCAATTGTTTGGTTTCCGGAGACAAGAGATTTTAGTTCTTCCTTTGTTCCAAATGCAATAATTTCTCCTTCATCCATGATGTAAATTCGATCACAAAGTAACTCAACCTCTTCGATATAGTGACTTGTGTAAAGCAAAGTCATACCTTCCTCTACTAGTCGTTTGACTGTATTTAAGATATAGGCTCTAGATTGAGGATCAATTCCAACGGTAGGTTCATCCATGATTAACAACGATGGGAGGTGTAGCAGAGCAGCCCCGATATTGAGTCTACGTTTCATCCCTCCTGAAAAAGTCTTGACTTGATCCTTCTCCCTCTCCTTCAACCCTATTTTAACTAGAACATCTTCTACTCTGTGCTCTAGAATTTGACCTTTAAGACCATATATCCGTCCAAAAAATTTTAGGTTTTCCCTCGCAGTGAGCTCTGGATATAAAGAAATTTCCTGAGGAACTACTCCTAATGTTTTACGAAGTGCTTCTGGATTATCCTTAATGGAAACATTATTCCACAGTACATCTCCACTAGTTGGTTGAACTAAAGAAGACAACATAGATATAGTTGTAGATTTCCCTGCTCCATTTGGACCTAATAACCCTACTGATTCTCCTGCACCGAGCTCCAAATTTATCTTTTTAACAACTTCCTTTGTTTTAAATTTCTTTTGAAGGTTTCTCGCCTGTAGCATAATCCCATCTCCTTAAGTCAAAATCCCTATTTAATTATATCAAATAATTCAAACTTCTTTTCCTGGAAATTCACTAATATTAATCACTTATGCTTATGGGTTTACTAAATATGTTACATTTCTTCTTTCTTTTAACTAAATCGGATATACTAGAGAAGAAAGACATGTATGATTTGGGGGTGCAATTTTGGCTGCAAGTATTTATGGGTTTATCGTTTCTGGAATACTAATTTTGAATATCTCGCTAGCGATTGCCTTAATATTTTTAGAGAGACGAGATGCTTCCTCCACCTGGGCTTGGATATTAGTTCTCTTCTTTATCCCCATTCTAGGATTTGGAATATATTTATTGTTCGGGAGAAAGCTGCGACGTAAAACACTTTTCCGTTGGGAAGGAAAAAATAAAATCGGCATTGACAAACTAATTGATTTTCAAATGGAAGCCATTGAGGATGAATCATTTGATTTTCGTTTAGATGACGCCAGCCATTACAAGGAATTAATCGTTATGCATCTGCATAACAATCATGCTGTTCTGACACAAGACAACAAATTGGAGATTTACTCGGATGGGCGTGAAAAATTTGATGCACTTTTAGAGGACATGAACAATGCGAAAGATCATATTCATATCCAATATTATATTTTCCGTTTGGATAATTTAGGACGAGAAATATATAATGTTTTATTAGCAAAAGCTAAGCAAGGTGTAAAAGTACGTATACTATATGATGACACTGGATCTCGATCATTAAGAAAGAGGCATTTTAAAGAATTAGTTGAGCTAGGCGGTCGTGTCGAGTCCTTCTTCCCTTCTATTCTTCCTCTGATTAATCCACGAATGAACTATCGTAATCACCGTAAAATCGTTGTAATTGATGGGCGTATTGGGTATATCGGGGGCTTCAATGTGGGAGATGAATATTTAGGAAAGAAAAAGAAATTTGGTTACTGGAGAGACACTCATCTTCGGATAGAAGGAAGCGCAGTACATCCTTTGCAAACTCGCTTTATATTGGACTGGAACCAAGCCTCTGCAGATCATGATATTGAATACTCAGATCATTTTTTCCCTGCTATTCCTATGAAGGGCTCTGTTGGACTTCAAATTGTATCCAGTGGACCAGACTCGGAATGGGAACAAATTAAAAATGGATATCTTAAACTAATAATGATGGCTAAAAAGTATATATATATTCAAACTCCTTATTTCATTCCGGATGCAAGCTTTATGGACACTCTTCGTATTGCCTGTCTATCAGGAATTGACGTACGGATTATGATCCCTAATAAGCCTGACCATATGTTTGTATATTGGGCAACTTATTCATATGTAGGAGAGCTTATCAGAGCTGGCGCTAAGATATACATTTATGAAAATGGCTTCTTGCATACAAAAATGATTGTCATTGATGACGAAGCCTCTACTGTAGGTACCGCCAATATTGATGTTAGAAGTTTTAAGTTAAATTTCGAGGTGAATGCATTTATCTATGATCGAGAAACTTCCCATCAGTTAGCAGAGCTATTCGAAGAAGACATGAAGCTCTCTACCGAATTGACTTGGGAGCTTTATGAACAACGCACATCTCTAATTAAGTTTAAGGAATCACTTTCTCGATTGATTTCTCCTATTTTATAGGAGGAACAAATAGCTACCAACATAAAATACGAGATTCCAATGAATAACTGGAATCTCGTATTTTTATATACCTAAATATTCTTCTAAAGTAGTGTTAGCTTCGTATATTTTTGTTGCATGATCTACACCAACATATCGGAAATGCCATGGCTCAAACATATAGCCAGTAATTTTCTCTTTTCCATTAGGATAACGCATGATAAAACCATATTTGTGAGCATTCGCTGCCAACCATTGGCCTGCTGGTGTCTCTCCAAAACTTTCTCTGGCAAAATGTTGCTCAAAATGTAGTTCACCTATATCAAACGCAAGACCGGTTTGGTGCTCAGAATATCCAGGACGGGCACTATATCGGTCCGCTGCATCTACTCCGTCATTGCTCACATATCTATCATAAAGCTGCTGTTGATAGTCAAATGATCGATATGTACTAAATGCTACTAATTCGTAATCAGACAGTTTTGCTTCTGCTGCCAATGCCTCAAAGGCTTCTCTCGCTTCTTCACTTTCTCCTGGTGCAAAAGTAGAAGGTAAAGGGTACCTCTTACTTGCTATTAATATTCCGTCCACATAAGTAGGCTCTGCCGGTAGAATTTCATTGCCCACGTAGCCTTTTGCGCCCGAACGATCCACTTCTTCTGCAGGTTCCTCAACTACGGGCTCTTCCATTGGTGGTTCTTCCACTTCATCTATTGACTCTGTTGGTTCCTCTACTATTTCTACCTCTTCATCTTCCTTAGTTGGAATTCCTAATGATTCTAAGCTCTTATTTATATTCCAATCATTTATACCAATCCATGCAACGACACTAACAACTATTAAACCCGCGACTATACCCGAAACAATTTTCGGCCATTTTTTCTTTTTCTTTTGCTTCATAAAGCTAAATCTAGATTGCATCCCTTGCTCTTCCTTCTTTCCAATTTACGATACTATTAGTTTAACATTTTTTAATGAACTAATCCCTAATCAATTCAAAATGCATTATAATATATTAGATAAATATACGAAAGCAATGAGGTCGGCTATGAAATCCCAAAAATGGTTATCTATCAACTTCTTTACTTTTTTCTTTACGTGGGGCGTGTTTATGCCGTATTGGACAGGCTATCTAACAAATGCAAAAGGTTTAAGTGTTACCTCTGCAAGTATTGTAATGGGAGCAGGGATGCTAGCAAGAGCCTTCTCCACCTTTGTTTTATTTCCCAAAGCAACGGGTCGTTTTAGCATGCAGAGAGTTCTACGATTGCTTGCACTGTTCTCTTTTGCAGCTATAGTTTTATACATACCTTTTAATTCTTTTTATTCTCTCTTAGCCATTACTGTTACTTTTAGCTTAATATATCCAAATCTTTTACCTGCCATGGAGAGCAGTGCCTCCATACTTATGCAGAAGGACAAAATCCACTACGGGAAGAGTCGTTCCTTTGGATCTGTGGGATTCATGGTCGCCTTATTATTTATAGGTGGAGTAACCGCTATTTGGGACGAGCAAGCGATACTATGGACGATGTTAGGAGCACTTGCCGTCATTATGATAACTTATTCCAAGCCAATGCCTGCTTCTTTGAGCGAATTACCTCACCAGGTAACTAAAGACAACACAGGCAATTGGAAAAACCTATTTACCTCTAAGCAATTTATCGTTATTTTAATCTTAACTATTCTTATTCAAGGCTCACATGCCTCTTATAATAATTATGGATTTATCTATCTGCAGGATATTGGAGTAAACAGCCTTTATATTGGGATTGTTTTAAACGTTGCAGTAATCTTTGAAATTGTATTCTTTCTATTTGCAGACAAGCTATTTTCCAATAAAAAAGTATCCTGGATGCTATTGTTAGCCGGAATTGGCGCAACGGTCAGATGGATTAGTATTTACCTATTTCCTTCCGTCTGGATATTCATCCTAACTCAAGTTCTACATTCCGTTTCATTTGGTATTGCCCATTACGCTTTTATCCAATATATTTCTCGAACGCTGGACAAAAGCCTTATACCTGCAGCCCAAGGAATTTATGCCGCATTATCTATGAGTCTAAGCAGTGCATTCCTAACTTTCGTTGGCGGTTACTTATATGATGTTGAGCCAAGACTTGCATTTTTAGGAATGGCCTTCTGTACAATTCCAGCTATCGTAATACTTCTCCTATCTAGAAAAAAATATGCCTACTAACTACGTATAATTCCATAAAAAAACATTACCTACGAAAGGTAATGTTTTTTAATTTATTATTAAAACTAAGACTAGTACAAAAAGGATGGTGAAAACTATTGCCATCGTTCTCATCCACTTTGCTTCACGGATATGCCCTTTTTCCTTAAAAACAATTGCCCGATAGCCATTACTTAAAATAAAAATAACTGTCATGAATAAAACAGCGAGATTAATGTTCCCTTTAATAATAAATACTAAAGATGCGATACTCGCAGCAACAATCAAAATACCAAATATCCAATTTCGTTTCATTTTATCACCTCATAACTTAGTAAAACGCAAACGCCTATGTCTGCCCCGACTAGCAAATGGAGAAAAGCGAGGAGGCAGTTTCTAGCCAAAAAAAAGAAGCTCTTTTTGCAAAAAGCTTCTCCTTGTTTTATACAGACTTTTCTGCTTTTTCAGGATGATTTGAGTAGAATTTACGTCCTAAATATGTTTGGAATATCAACAAAATCCCACCAACAGCCCAATATAACGGTAGCGCTGCCATAGAACTAAATGAGATAAACATAATCATAATAGGTGAAATATAAACCATCATTTTCATTTGCTGCTGTTGTTGCTCTGGAACTGTCCATAGAGACACTTTTGCTTGTGCAAAGTACACCGCTCCTGCAATAAGTGTCATAGCAATATCAGGAGATCCCAGGTTATACCATAAGAATTCATGAGACTTAATATCTGCAGAATACAATATTGCAAAATAGAGTCCCATAACGATTGGCATTTGAATAATCATTGGCAAGCAACCCATATTTAAAGGATTAACGCCATGTTTACGATATAAGCCCATCATTTCTTGTTGTAGAGCCATTTGCTCTTCTTTTGACTTAGTTTCTTTTAGTTTCTTTTGGATTGAATCCATTTCTGGTTTTAGCTTGTCCATTTTTTCTTTCATACCTTGTTGATTCTTATAATTTTTAAGCATTAAAGGCATGAGAGCTAAACGAATAATAATGGTAATAGCAATAATTGCTAACCCATAGCTACCGTTAAAAATGTCCCCAAAAAATTCTATTAAAAATTCAAAAGGTCGAACAAATATATTGTAAAAAGTTCCTTCTTTGTTTTCTACTCCTGAACAACCACTCAGTAAAACTGCTGCAAAAACAAGAATAGAGAGTAAACTAATTTTCTTCTTCATCGTTTCACCTACAATTTTCAAACTATAAAGAGTATACCCTCTATGAAGCTATTTTTCAAATATTACTTAGATGAAAAATCAATAAGTTTTGGGCTCTTTTGGAAAATTATACTTAAAGTTCGGGTGTTCCTGATGATCCCTAAATTGTTTCGGAGTAAGCCCTGTATACTTTTTAAAGATACGAGTAAAATAGCTTTGATTACAAAAGTGAAAAGAATTCGAAATTTCCGAGATAGCTTTGTTTGTATGGCGCAAAAAGTATTGGCATTCTTCTACTTTACGAATATTTAAATATTCTACTAATGTTACCCCAGTATGTTCTCTAAAAATTCTGGATAGATGGCTAGTGCTAATATTAAATTGCTTTGCAATGTCTTCTACAGTTAAGTTTGTTTCTATTTCGTCATTAATATAGAGAATGACCTTGTTTACCGTTTGGTGACCAAAAGAAGGCTTCTTTCTTTCTGTTATAACCATTACAAAGAACTCAACGAGTTCATCGGCACATTGTAAAAATTGTGCATCACTCATTTTGTTATCAATAATTTCCACACTCGCATTATTAAACGCCATAACTTTATCTAATGGAACCTGGCTTTCATACAACTTTCTAGCCATGACAGCTGATAATTGTATGTAGTAGTATTTTACATTTTGAATCATTTGTTTATTATTAGTCGCTATAATTAAATCAATAATCTCTCTCAGCACTGTTTTTGCTCGTTCAATCTCGAAAGAATACATATCTAAGAATAACTTTTTTTCTAATTCAAAAAATTGATCGAGACCTTTAACTCTATTAGTAATACCCATTTCCTTGGCATAGGCTTTTGTGAAGTAATCTAAGAATATTTTTTCTGTATTATCCATAAGAACCTCATCTTTCTAATCAGTTTTATAGTTCTTTAGTAACCTTATGTTTATAGGGATGTAGAATCATTTTATAACATTTAATTGTAAAAAACTAGCCTTTTTAATTTATTTAGATTTTTTTAGGCAAAAGCATATTTAAATGCTTTGGAAGAACCTGGATATTAAGAGGTGTACAGTCTCCCTGATCGCCATCTACATTGCAAAATAACGTTCGATTCGAGTCAATGTGTAATCTTTCTGTTTTAAAAGTTTCTACACCTTCGTCTTCACCTAATGTGCCTAGCATTACTTTAGCACCCATACGCGCAATTGAAGTAAAGCCTGCCTGTTTAATAATAAAAACATGTAGCTTCCCATCATTAATTTTAGCAGAATTAACCAGATCCTCAAATCCACCTACAGAATTGGTTAGAGCAACTAAAACTAATATAGAAGTCCCCTTCCAAGTACCCTGATCATGCTCTATAGTCATTTCCACTTCTTCATTGGAGAGTAAGGCTTTTGCGCCAGCTACTAAGTAGGCCATAGAACCATATCTGGTTTTTTGCTCAACTGGAGTATCTGCAACCTTACTTGCAATATCTCCTATTGCTACCACGTTCACAAAATATTTATCCCCGATACGCCCTACGTCTACTTGTTCTGTATTAGTCATTTTTAACGCTTCAATTGCTATATCTGGCTCAAGAGGAATACCTAAAGCTCTAGCAAAATCATTTACAGTTCCAAGCGGAACAAAAGAAAACAATGGTCGATTTTCTTGTTCTGCGAGACCGTTCACTACCTCGCTAATAGTCCCGTCCCCGCCCATAGCCAAAAGAAAATCCATCTTTCTTTCACAGGCTAATTTAGCGAAATGGGTAGCATCATCTTGCTTCTGAGTTTCCTTTTCCATAACCTCATATCCTAAATTAGTTAAAACCTCTATTGCTCTATCCTTAAATTGACTAGCTTCTTCTCTTCCGGAAGAAGGATTATAAATTAACATGGCCTTTTTCACTTTTGCATCCTCCTTTAGAATATAATCGTCTCTTTTTCGTACCCTAAATATCCTACCTTGAAACTGCGTAATTATTAAAAAAATGCTAAATCAATAATGTAGACGATATAGAAATGAGATTAGTTTTATTTGAGTAAATAATGGAAATGCCTGCTCCCCTTATTACTCTCTAACTTAACAGGTATTTTTTAGAAATTATACAGTAATATCTATATATGTAAAATAAAAAAGGTGCCCGAAGGCACCTTTTTAGAAAAGTTTATTTTTCTCCCACTTTAGTATCATTGTCGATATCATCTTTTACTTGTTCTTCCTCATTATAATACTGAACGCTTGTCATCGCACCCTCATCCACCATTCTGTTATCTTCTTCATGATATGGATTTGGGTTACCTGTATTTTCATTACTAGTATCTTGCTGCTTTTGAGCTTCCATAAAGGAATTTACTTTATTTTTCGTATTATTAAATGCTTCCATTGCTTTATCACGATTTTCCTTTTTCCTAAAGTAAGCATAAGCCCCTGCTGCAAGCCCTGCTAACAAAAGAGATTTATTTTTTGCCATCTCTATTACCTCCAATATTCTTATTGATAAACTATATATACCCTAATACATACAATATAACCCTTTTTTAATTTGTAGACCTCATCATATACACATGTGGTATACCGTCTTCCTCGAACTCATTCGAGATAGTATGAAATCCTACTGAATAATAGAATTTTTGCAAATGACTCTGTGCACAGATTCTAATGCTTGGAACATTCCAAGTCCTCTCTGCTTTCTCAATAGCTTCTAACATAAGAATACGAGCTAAGCCTCTTCCTCTAGCATGCTCCTTCACAATAACTCTTCCAATAGAGCATTCTTCATATTTATGTCCACCAGGGATAATACGGCAATAAGCAATAATTTCATTGTTCTCTTTATAACTTAGATGAAGGGCATGCTGATCATAGTTATCTAGCTCTGGATATGGACAATTTTGTTCGACGACAAAAACTTCTACACGAAGCTTTAGTATTTCATATAAATAATTAATATCTAATTCACTAAATTTCTTCAAATCCCAGGACATGTTTGCCTCCTATGTAAAAATGTTTATTTTCAATATTTTTCTATTTAATTATAGAAGATTGACAGAAATTTTGTTATGATTACAAAAAGCTGAAGAGGTGATTTCAAATGATAAGGGCGACTACGTTAAAAGATATTACTACTATTCAACAGATCGCTAGGATCAGTTGGAATGATACTTATAAAGATATAATACCAGAAAATGTTCAGGAAATATTTTTGGAAAAAGCTTACTCTCCTATGATGCTAGCCAAACGAATAGAAAAAACAATTTTTTTAGTTGCGGAATATAAAGGTGAAACTATCGGCTTTGCTAACTTCACTTATGTTGATGAAGATGGTGATGCTGAGCTCACCGCAATTTATGTGCTTCCCGAGTTCCAAAAAATGGGATACGGTAGAAAGCTGTTAGAAGCAGGTGTGAATCATATGTCTGTGGGAAAACAATTATTTGTTTATGTAGAGAGCAAAAATGAAAGCGCTCGTATTTTTTATGAACGGTATGGATTTGAATGTCTAGAAGAATTTGATGAGTATTTCGAGGGTCACCCTCTATCTACCGCAAAATATTTATATCCATTAAAAACACCGGCCTATTAGGCCGGTGTTTTTTTAATAAGTTTGTTCAGTTGAATATTCTTCTTCAAATTTAACTGGTGTTTTGCGTACGAAGCACATAATTGCAGCAACATATAAAACGATGGATGTTAATGAGATAATTCCTGCAAAAACTCCCCCTACAATAAACATGATTCCTGCTAATTTTGGCTTTTTGTTTTTCGAAACGAATACAATTCCTAAAATATTAAATACTAAGCTAATAACAAACGTTATAACAGCCGCCCAGCCAAAAACGCCAAACAAGTCTACAAATACTTCCATAAATTCCGTAGCTGCAGCAGCTTCTTCAGCAGTTAGTGCTGGATCGCTATAAATGTCTTCTTCAAAGACTTGTGTGAACCCTTCCTCCTGCATTACCGAACTACCATTAATGACAATCAATGAAACTAGTATAATTGCTATTACATTAAAAACAGCTCCAACTACGCCTAAAACAACTTCTCCTGTACGTGAAATCATTTTTTTACCCCCTATTATTAATTGATATAGCTATTTTACGAAAACATAGCCAAAAGGTTTCATCAATCTCTGATTTCCCTGCAATATTTTTTATAAACCTGTTTGAGTCTACTAATAACAGGGTAATTTAATAGTAAGACCAAAATAGAAAGGAAGATTTACATGGAAAAGAAACTTATCTTTAATCAAACCGACTTCTTATATACACTGGCAGGTGCATCAGCATTAACTGGAATTCTAGTTCTGTTTACTTCTATTTAATCATTAAAACGTAAAAGGCAATCCACTTTATATTAAAGAGGATTGCCTTTTATTATGCCTTTATATCATCATATTCGTTAGATTTAGCAAATGCATCTACTACGTATGAGCAAACTGGCTCCATTTTCAATTCATTTTCTCTTGCATAGGAAGCGGCGCTGTCTAATAACTTTTTCGCAATCCCCTGGCCTCTTAGCTTACTCGAAACATAGGTATGGTCCATAACCATTACATCACCTAGTAATGTCCATGTAATTTCTCCAAGTCTTTCCCCATCTTCTATTACTTGATAGGCAAATACATCATTGCCAAGTTCTTTATATTGAAAATCCATTAACACACACTCCTTTTTTAGAATCTTAACATAACAATCATTTAATTGACAACGGACGGAGCTTCGCTTCAATTTCTTTTCGCTTCGGCTCTAAAAATGGTGGTAGGGCTAACTTTTCACCAAGCTTTGCTAAATCCTCATCTGTATCAAATCCCGGCTCGTCAGTAGAAAGCTCAAACAACACTCCATTTGGTTCTCTAAAATAAATAGCTTTGAAGTAGTGACGATCGACGAGACCAGACGTTGTAAATCCGTTTGCTCTTAACATTTCCTCCCATTTAGGATAATCCTCCATGTTTGGAATACGGAAAGCCACATGATGTACACTACCTCTACCAGGTCTTTCCCTCGGTAAGTCTTTTCGAGTTTCAATATGCACCTCGCCAGCTGGTCCTCCATCCCCAGTTGAATAAACCTTAATATCTGGAGCATCTGTAACAACTGAAGGATAGGAGCCGATAAAAACAAAGCCTAATATATGCTCTAAAACCTGTTCAGTAGCACTTGGATCCTTTAACGTTAAAGTAACAGGACCTAAACCAACGATAGCATTTTCTGCAGAAATCTCTTCTTTTATCCAAGGCTTTCCAAAAGGAATACCCTTACCATCATCTACAACTAACATCATTCTAGACCCTTCAAAGTCTTCAAAATAGAGTGTTTTTCTGCCAAACCTTTCGACTATCTTATCATGAGGAACTCCGAAATCATGCAATCTTCTTTCCCAAAATTGTAGAGCTTCTTCACTCTTCACTCTAAAACCCGTATTACTAATACTCGACACTCCAGGATATGTTCTGCCAGCCATTGGTATGTCAAAGTAGGTCATGTCTGTACCAGGAGTACCTTCTGCATCTGCATAAAATAGATGGTATGTGGATGGGCTATCCTGATTTACACTCTTTTTCACTAACCGCATTCCCAATATTCTCGTAAAGAAATCATGATTCTTATTTATATCTGCAGTAATAGCGGATACATGATGAATTCCTGCTAATTTCATTTGATTTTCCTCCACTCATTTATCTCGAATTCGAGATAAATTATTTTATTTTATCTTATCAAATAATCTTCTCCACTTCAAATAATTTATCCTCGCTATTAACAAAAGAAAATCTACCTGAATTTACAGGTAGATTTATCATTTAACTAAAGATAGATCGAATGGAATCGATTAGATTGTTAAAGAAATCTTTGACACTTTGCCAAAATCCTTCGTTATCTTTTATTTGGTTAAATTTATCTTCGATTGTTTTACTAAAATCATTTAACTGATCAGACCATTTACTAAAATCTATATCTAGTTGACGAATTCGATCCATCAAATCAATCAGTAGTTGACGATCCTTATCGGAAAGTTCAATTTTAAGCTTAGATAGCTGTTCTGAAACAATTTTTTCAACTTCCTCGCGGGATGCTGGGTTTTGCTCAGCAATTTGCTTTTTAATTTCTGTTAAGAGCTCTGTTACCTTTTCTTCATCTACCCCACCTTGTTTAGACAGGATAGTTGCGACAGATAGCTCATCGTTTGCTACATCTGTACGTTCCGGGTCTAGTTCTCCTCCCGTAACCTCATATGCTTTATAAATACCTACCAGGGCGGAGTGTCCTGTTACAGGCTTAGGAGCTGCAATATCTACTACCGCGTCTTCTATTCCAGCAGTAAGCATAGCGTTAGCATACATATCTGCCGTAACTTCAGTAATGTTATCTGGAGTTACGATGTTAATAATTAGACCAGATCCAGCATCTTTTCGGGTAATTTTAGCAGAAGAGAACATTCTAGCCGAAGCGTCTCCATCATTTAGATAGGTTGCTAGGTCCTTACCTGTAACTACAATTTCTTGTACCTCTGATTTATCTGTAACTTTTAAACTCTCTTTTACACTATTTTTTTGATCGTCAGTTAGGTTACCTCCATAAACAACAATAGGCGCCCCAAACTTTTCATTTACAACTTCAGTTTCAGCTTCTCCATTTGTATCAGCTAAAGCTACAATAGGACTTACTAGTACTCCAATGACAAGTAAAAATGCCAAGTACACTTGTACCATTTTTTTCATTCCATTAAAACCCCTTTCTATTGGTTGGTACTATCATTAGTACGTGAAAAGGAGTAAAAAGTTCCGATGGTCATCGATGCTTCTTACTCCTTTTTATCTAATCTTATTGCTTTAACTCAGTCCATCCGTCCTGTTGGTTAATTTTTTTCTCTTTCATCAGCTTCCCTAAAGCACGCTTGAAGGCAGCCTTACTCATCGAAAACATTTCTTGAATTTCCTCAGGTGTAGATTTGTCTGTGAATGGCATTTTCCCACCGACATCATTTAAATAGCGATAAATTGATTCGGCGTCGTCGCCCATACGTTCATGCTTTCTAGGGAGAAGAGAGCCATTGAGAGACCCATCATCCTTCGTATCAATAATACGCACGGTTAAGTCTTGTCCTAATCTAGGTTCCTCAACTCGCTCTGATTCATGAACGAAAATACGATAATTTTCGGGAACGCTAAGCAAGAAGGTTCCTACAGGAAGTAGTCTGTATGGTCTTGCTTGTAAATTTTTGTTTAAAAGTGTGGTTGGCGCATCTATATATAATTCCTCTACACGATCCTCCGTAGCAAGACGGCCAAATAATTCACCCTCACGATCTGTTCGAAGTGTCATATATAAATGGTCCCCTTGAGTTGGCCACAACTCTTTGATCTTTGGCAAATCCTCGGCTTTCACTTGCACTTCTTTAGAAGTACCAATGTCTACAAAGGCTCCTTCTTTATCTGAAACTTTTATAACTCTTGCCCATCCGTAAGTTCCCTTTTGTATGGTAGGGAGCTGTGTAGTAGCAGAAAGATTACCTCTTCTATCTACGAACAAAAATACTTCTAGTGTATCGTCGACTTGTAATTCTTCTGGAGCCTCGGAAGCATTTAAAGATATCTCCATATCCTTGTGCTGAAGAATCCATTTCGATCCTTCCCTCATTTTCACTTGTAATTTTACTATTTCTCCTGATGCTAATTCTGTCAAAGTTACCGCTCTCCTTCTGACCATATATGAAATTGGTCGTTACCTTTTGTTTTAGTATATCTAGTGCACTATCTACTCGTTCTAATAAAAAATATTTGAACTTTTAGGCGTCAATTAGTATACTTTTCGATTCATTGTGCTTCCGAATCATTTGCTACTTCCCTTATAACCGATTCATCCTCATTATAAACAACTAGGCATATCCTTCTTATAGTCATCACTTGTTGGGATATTCTGTACTTTAGAATTTTTTTATTTAATTATAGTTACCATTATTATGCCCATTTTTTTTTGCATACTTGCTTAAAATTTTCGCCAAGTGACCTATGTACAATAGAAGTTTGACTCAGCTAATAATATGTATTTATACATTGGGGAAAAATTTCTGAGAGATTCTTTTCACAATTTCCCTAGTCTCATCCATTTGATTAGTCATAGCATTGTCAACCTTAAGAATATCAACGTATTTCTAGCAACTCCTGCCAAAAACTATATAGCAAGACTTTGCATGACATTCTATTCTATTCCATTCCTACAAATACTTACTCACTTAAGTCTTTTCTTAACTCTAAAAGTTGTGTCTGTATAGAGGCATTATCTTCTAAGAGTAAGACCAAATCTGCAATTCGATCAATGGAGTTCCAGCTAAGATGATGTTCGATTCCTTCCACATCCGCATAGATATTTTCTTCCTCCACTCCTATAAGGCGTAAAAATTCCTCTAACAGTTCGTGTCGTTTCACTAGCTTCTTTCCTAGCTTCATTCCTTTAGTCGTTAAAGTAAGCCCACGATATTTTTCATATATTAAAAAGCCATCCTTATCCAATTTTTGCACCATTTTGGTTACGGAAGATGGCAGTACAGATAATGCTTCTGCAATGTCAGACACACGTGCATAGCCTTTCTGCTCGATTAGTATATAAATTTGTTCGATATGGTCTTCCATGCTTGGTGTTGGCATATTTATCTTCCTTTCATCACTTCTTATATTTTACTACAACAGACCTACCATCTCAATTCATGTTAGTATTGCCCTAGCTTTTACAATAGTTTCACTTTATGAACATTATAATAGCAGCAAAAATTGGATAATAGCATCATGCAAGCGTAGATATAAATTCTAAGTTCTTTTTTAGAATTCTCCGAGCAATAAAGTATAAAAGAACCTTATCGAATGACAAGGCTCCTTTTCTATCTATGAGGATATTTTCCAACGACATGAATGGAATGGATGATTCTTTTATTAATCCACTCTAAATTTTCTAAAGTATTCATACGTTCAAAAACAGCCTTTCTTCCTTTTTCGGTTGTAACATAGTGGGTTGGAAGAGTATTTAAGCTTAGGGCAATTATATCTAATTCACATTGAGGACACTTACAGAAAGTTTGATACTCTGTTCCTCTCATCAGCACTCTCACAAGGCTTTGAACGATTTCTTCCATTACATTTGTTAACAATTCTATCCTTCTTTCATTATTCAAAAATATCAAAAATGTTTAACCCTTAGTATATAGGGGTAACTTTCTAATAATAACACGTATCAACAATTTTAAGAAGAAAGGATGACTAATAATGGGTAAAATTTTATGGGGTATAGTAGTAGTTCTTATCGTACTATGGTTGTTAGGACTACTTCTTGACTTTGGCGGAGGATTAATCCACACGCTATTAATTATTGCAGGTATTATTTTCGTTATTCAACTTGTCACTGGTAGACGAGCTGTCTGACAAAAGGGGTTGCCATTAGGCAACCCCTTTACTTTTGGTTTTAGCATAAATACACGTATCTCTTAAACTCTTACCATCAGCAGACAAAGAATCATGATGGAGAGTCCCCTCTAGAGTATAGCCAAGTCTTTCAGCAACAGATCGACTTCGGACATTCTCACTATCACAGCGAATTTCAACTCGATTAGCTTTTAGCTCCTCAAAGGCAAAGGTTGTAATGCGTTCGACTGCCTCTGTCATCAAGCCTTTACCCTCAAATTTACTATCAATCCAATAGCCAATTTCAAATTTTCGGACATCCCAGTCTATACGATGGAGTCCAGAACATCCTACGAATTCTCCTGTTTCCTTTAAAAATAAATGAAGTCGTAGATCCTTTCGCGTGATGAAATCTGCTACTGCTTGACGAAGATTTCGCACTCTTTGTTCAATGGATTCCTTTTCTTGTGCCCAAGGCATCCAGTCTTTTAAAGCATCTTGAGAAGCAACTACCGCTCTTTGCACTGCTTCTGCATCCTCAACTTTAGGAGCCCGGATGATTAATCGATCCGTATAAAATTCCTCTGGAAAAACTAATTCCTCTTTTACTTTTTCAATTATATGAAAGTCATCATCCCACTTAACCGGGGTTGAGGTACCTTTCATAAAGTCGTCTCTCGTCATTCCATATGTAACAGCATCGTAGTATGAACTTTCTTTTGGAGAAAACCATGCTTGTCGGAGCTGTGCCTCTTTGACAAAGCCTGCACGCTCAAACGTTTTTCGCATTGCAAAATTATCTTGGCGGGTATGACCTTCTAAGCGAATTTTACCCTCCGGTAGATTAAAAACATATTCCGTAATCTTTTTTAGTGCAAGTGGGCCATACCCTCTACCTCGGGCCTCGTCTGCAATACGCAAATCGAAAAGAGGAATATCATCCTGCAGATCATAAATCTTCACAATGCCCACTTTTTCATCTTCGTCATTCTCAACCCAGAAGGTTTTCACTTCATCTGATTGATAACCGCCCTCTTCAATTGTTTTTTCAATCAACTCTCGTACAGGGTGCGAATTTCCGTGATATGGCCATGTATTCGTTGTCATGAAATGGATCAGCTGCTCCTGCTCCTCCATTGTCCATTCTGTAAGCTTCATTGATAACCCTCCGAACCTAATGAATAAATATATTCTGTTCTAAATATTCTCTCCCTGTCCTTTAGTCTGGACAGGGACTTATCAAACAATATGTTGAAAGTGTTATTTCCAAGGGCTGTTATCTTGACTGAATGTAGTTAATAACCGTAAGGAATTTAGAACTACCAGTAATGTAGCACCCATATCAGCAAAGATGGCAATCCATAATGTTAACCATCCCGGAATGATAAGAAGTAGCGCAATAATCTTTAACCCTAATGCAAACATAATATTTTCTTTAATAATATGCAATGCTTTTCTGCTTAAACGTATTGTATATGGTAATTTTTCTAAGTCGTCAGCCATCAAAGCTATGTCAGCAGTCTCTAAAGCTGCATCTGTACCAGCCCCACCCATAGCTATTCCGACATTTGCTGCAGCTAAGGCCGGAGAATCATTGACACCATCTCCTACCATGGCCACTGCTCCGTATTTTTCTTTTAAGCTTTGAATGGCAGTTAGCTTTTGCTCTGGCATTAGACCTGCATTTACATCAGTCATTCCCAATCTACTAGCAATGGCATTAGCTGTTTTTGGGTCATCACCCGTTAGCATAACAGTATGCTTAATCCCATTATTTTTTAAGCTTTGTAACACTTTTTTGCTATTGGATCGTATTGGATCTGCTATGGCAATAAAGCCTCTATAATTCCCTTCTTCTGTTGCAAGAATTACTGTATTTCCTTCCGTTTGTAGCTTTTCAACTGCTTGCAGAACCTCCTCTGAAATAGAACTAATGGTTTTTATCCAGGTAACGCTCCCTACAGACCATTTTATACCATTAATAACTGCTTCGGCACCTTTTCCAGTTATTGATTGAAACTCTTCTACTTCTATCGGATGAATATGCTCCTTAGCCCCATACTGAACAATAGCTTGAGCAAGCGGGTGCTGTGAATAGGCCTCTATAGACATTATATTTCGTATAAAATCTTTCTCAGAAGCTGCCTCTACATAGGTTACTTCTGGATAGCCTTTTGTAAGAGTGCCGGTTTTATCAAATGCAATTGCCCCGATACGACCAATCTCCTCCAAATGAATACCACCCTTTATCAAAACTCCCTGCTTTGCTGCGTTTCCAATAGCTGTCACGATAGCAACTGGAGTAGATACGACCAAAGCACAAGGACATCCTACAACTAAAACAGCTAGCCCCTGGTAAATCCAAGTCTGCCAGTCTGCACCTAAAAGTGGCGGTATAATTGCTACTAAAAAAGCAATACCAATAATGGCTGGTGTGTAATACTTCGCAAACTTGTCTACAAAACGTTGAGAAGGAGCTTTTTCTGCCTGTGCCTCTTCCACTAAATGAATGATTTTAGCAATTGTAGTATCCTCTACACGCTTGGTCACTTGTATTTCCAGGGAGCCCTCTTCGTTTAGCGTCCCGGCGAAAACCTCCTCGCCTTTCTTTTTGACTACGGGTACAGATTCTCCAGTAATGGATGCTTGGTTAACTGTCGAGCTTCCTTTTAAAACAATGCCGTCCATTGCAATTTTTTGTCCCGGCTTCACGACAAGTACGTCTCCAATTTGAATAAACTCCGTATCTAATTCAATCAACTCATTGCTACGTCTTACGGTTGCTGTAGGCGGGGCAATGTCCATCAATTCACTAATAGATTGTCTAGCCTTGTTCATGGAATATGCCTCTAATGCCTCACTCACTGCAAACAAGAATACTACAACTGCTCCTTCTCTCCATTCCCCAATTATAGCCGCACCTATAATAGCAATCGTCATAAGTGTCTTCATATCGAAATAGAAGCGAGAAAGGTTAATAAGACCACCCTTAAACAACTCAAATCCACCAATTAAGATAGATAAAACAAATAAGGAGAGAGCTGCTGGATGAGACTCCTCATAAACAAAGGAAGCAATGATTCCTCCTATTAGAAAAACAAATGAAATCATTGTCACAACGTTTTCATGCCGTTTAAAAAAAGGAGTCTTTTCTATTTTTCTTTGCTTAACGGGCACGACTTTAATTCCATCAAAGGCACCTGCTTTTTCTATGTCACCAACGGATACATCTCCTATGATAGAAACTTTAGAAGCTCCAAAGTTAACAGTCGCTTCCTGCACAGTTGGAAGACTCTTAATATTTTTTTCGAATTTCATAGCACAGTTGGCGCATGATAGGTTTTCTAAGCGGTACTCTTTTTTATCTAAGTTGTTCATTTGAACCCAGCTCCTCTTCATCCGAATGCTCATATGCAATCTTAACTAATTCATTCACGTGATGATCAGCTAAAGAATAATAAACTAATTTTCCCTTGCGACGAGATTTTGCTAGAGATAGATCTCTGAGAAAACGAAGATGATGGGAAGCTGTTGCCACTGATGATCCAATTATTTCACTCACATCACATACACATAGTTCTTCTTCAATTGTTAATGCGTATGCAATCTTAAGCCTTGTTTCGTCAGCTAATGCTTTAAAGAGAGTTACAACCTTTGTTAAATCCGGAAGCTGTTGCTTCACCTCTCCTACTATTTTTTCATTTACTTTTGTTACATCACATATATCCTTTGATTGCATATGGACACCTCATTCAAATGGTCGTTTGATTATTACCCTCATTATATGTTCAGATAATTCGAAAAGCAACTATATTCAAATACAAATTTTAATGTAATCTAACAAATCGGGAAGAAAGTATATTTTATATAAAGCACACTTATAGATGGCTGATTTCCGCTTTAGACGAACGCTTTCCTCGGGGGGAGCGTTAAGCCATCACCGTCGCATTCGCTCCGTTTGTGATGTCTTAGCTGTCTCCCTAATCCCGCCGGAGTCGTCGCCTGCCGCTACAATCATAGGTTGTGTCTGGATGGTATGTTTCATATAAATGCAAGTGCTCTGAATATTTTTCACTAAAAAAGGAACCGAGAGAAAAATTCTCGGTTCCCTAGCTGTCTTTCAATCTTCTAATTAGCTTTTAATATCAATTCAAAACCTTCATCTATATCTCCATCAATTACCGTGGTGTGATAATTACCATCTGCCCAGTCTCTTACCTGGCTGTGATACCAATCAGATTTAACATGACCAACTTGGCCCGGGCCTACAATATGGTACGCCTCTGAAAGGTCAGACAAATCGGCAACAAACCTCCAAGAGGCACCGTGATCTACACTACCATCTTCACCATAGCCTGCAGCTTGAACGGTAATATTAGACCCTCCAATAGGCACCGGCTTAGGATTTAAGAAATAGGCAAGTATTGGAGAGGCACTTGAGATTGGGTGATCGAAGGTTAATTGGTGGAAATCTCCCCATCTCCATTTGTCTTCATTTTCACCAAAATCCTCTTCTATCTCTTTAACAGCAATCACAAATGAATCGTAGACCCATTTATCAATTCCACCATACTCTTCTAACCAAGCACTGGCTTCGTTTTGATAACCCTTTCTTAATAATTGATCAGAAATATTACCCTTGCCCGGTAACATAGCATAGACGTCCTCGGGCATTTGCCCCTCAAATAAAGTTTTTGGAAGCTGTTTCATCCATTTGTGGAAAACTAATGGGGCAGACTGATCTTTATCGTCCACTTGGTCCCAATTCTTTAATATGACTAATACATCCTTGTATTGCTCATTGCTATCTTGTTTTTCCACCGACTCTACCATCGAAGCTAAAAATTCCCTTGCATATAAGTTTTCTTGGTCCATCTGAAGGTCCATCATATCTTCTTTAGTAAGGTCATCCTTGCCCTCAAGCACTTCGGCAATTCTTTCGTAGCGATAGGATTGAGCCCAAAAATCAGTTATATGATATGGATAAGAGTCATTTACTACCTCATTATTCGCTGTTGCGATAAAACCTTTCTCCGGGTTTACAACCGAGGGTAACTCATTGTAAGGCACATATCCAGTCCATCCGAATTCATTTGAATCTCCTGGAACCGGTAGCTGTCCATCCCCTGTTTTACGTAATGGAATTCTACCATTTGCTTTATAAGCAATTGTTCCGTCCTTCGCTGCAAATACAAAGTTTTGTGCAGGGGCATGAAAATCTTCTAGTGCATTCTCAAACTCATCCCAATTAGATGACTTATTCATCTTCAATATTGCCTGTAATTCTAAAGTAGGCTCTAGCGCTGTCCACTGCATAGAGAATAGACCTGATGCTTCCTCCTCTTTGAACAGCACATCAGAGATGATTGGCCCATGCCGAGTCACTACAACCTCAAATGGCACATCCTCTTCTCCCTTTACTTTTATGTTCGTTTTCCGTATATCTGCTTTCTCCCATTTACCTTCATACATAAATTCCGTACGATTGTCAGGGTTCGGTGTTTCTATATATAAGTCCTGTACATCTGGCCCTACATTCGTAACTCCCCATGCAACCTCTTCGTTATGGCCCAATATAATACCAGGGATTCCTGCAAAAATTACTCCGCTCACATTTTGGTCTGGTGATTCTAAATGCATTTGGTACCATATGGATGGTGTGCTAAGCCCTAAATGTGGGTCATCCGCTAATAGCGGCATTCCGCTAGCAGTTTTCTCACCACTTACTACCCAGTTATTACTGCCATTAAATTCATTCGGCAGTACAGTAGTATCAAAACGGCCACTAACAGTAACTGGGTTCTTCAGATTTGCTTCAATAATAGATGGTGAATCCTCAGGATAAGTTATAAAAAGCTCTTCTGCTTTCTCTTGCTCGAACTCATTGATTGCCCAATGCCTGATTGCTAAGCTTGACCAGTTACCACCTAAATCATAAGCCATAAACTTTCCAATTGTTAAGGAATCAACCGGAGACCATTCTCTCGGCTCATAGCCTAGTAATTTAAATTCATAACTAAGCTTGCCCTCTTTTATCGCATAATCAATGAATTCATTTACTCCTTCTGAATACCAATCCAGCACTTGCTTTGCCTCATCACTATAGCCTGCATAGGATTTTTCTGCTGCATCTCGTAGGCTAAAAGTTAAAAAGAATTTATCTGTATCCAACGCGCCTTTGCCCACTACCTCAGCAAGCTGACCACTTGCCTGTCGTCTAGCTAAATCCATTTGAAACAAACGATCTTGCGCCTGAACAAATCCTTGAGCGCGATAAAGATCTGCATCGCTCTGCGCTTTAAGATGAGGAACCCCATCCTGATCCCTTGTTACCTTCACTTCTTCATCCAACACATCTACAGCCAGCTCACCACGAATAATAGGTTTAGTGTTAGACAAAAAAACATTTAAACCAACCACCCCCACAATTACAATAGCTACTAGAATCCCAATTATCCAGACAGCTACCTTCCAACCCTTTTTCAAATAATTACCCCCTTTATCTATCTATGACATAATTCGACGAAATGCATTTAACCCCTGCTCATCCGTTCAATTTCTTATAAAATAATCTAATGTAAGTCTCTAAATGAAAATAAAACAGGTTCTATGAATTATGTATATTCATAGAACCTGTTTTATATTATTTACTGTTCTCACCAACGATTTTAACTTCTAGTTCTAGTTCCACCCCGAAGTTGTCACGCACCGCTTTTTGAACCATTTCGATTGTATTAATATAATCTGTTGCTGTTGCATTGTTTTTGTTGACGATAAAACCTGCATGCTTGGTAGATACTTCTGCTCCACCAAACCCTTTACCCTGCATCCCGCTATCTTGAATTAGCTTACCTGCAAAATATCCTGGTGGTCTTTTGAAGACACTTCCTGCAGAAGGATACTCTAATGGTTGTTTAGATTCGCGTTGAAAGGTTAAATCAGCGATTTTTGCATTTACTTCCTCTGGATTTCCTTGTTTCAGCTCAAATTCCGCCGATAACACATAGTAGCCCTCTTTCGTAATGATGCTTTTACGATACTCTAACTCCAGCTCATCTTTTGAAAGAATAAGTTTTTCTCCGCTAGGTGTAAGAACGGTACATTGCAAGATTATATCCTTGATTTCTCCGCCATAAGCTCCAGCATTCATAGCCATTGCTCCACCAACTGTTCCCGGAATACCGCACGCAAATTCTAATCCTGCTAATGATTCCTTCGCAGCTGCTTTAGAAACATCAATAATAGCAGCACCACTTTCAGCATATACATGATTAGCTTCAATAATGATTTTATTCAGCTTTTCTAAGGAAAGAACAATGCCACGTACTCCCCCATCTCTTACAACCATATTAGAACCATTGCCTAACAATAACAGAGGAATTTTATTTTTATGAGTGTAATCAACTATGAAAGCTGCTTCATCCTCATTTTCAGGTGTAACAAATAAGTCAGCCATGCCACCCATACGTGTCATCGTGTGTACATGAAGTGATTCATCTATTTTTACATTATTTGGGTCTAGCTTTGTAATTAAGTCTTGGTACCATACTTGTTTGTTCAAAAAAGACAATCCTTTCTTCTTTAACCTGTCACCTTACATAGTATGCGTTTTCCTATATAAATTTTCAAGTTTATTATTATAACCAATCCTTGGACCAATTTTCAATCCCAGTTATAACATTTTTAAGGGCCATTCCTTTGTCAGTTAGGTTATATTCTACTCGAACTGGCACCTCAGAAAAAAGAGTTCTCTGAACAATACCTTCTCTCTCAAGCTCTTTTAATCGTTCAGACAACAAACGTCCACTAATAGGAAGAGAAGACTCTATTTCATTAAATCTTTTAGAGCCATCTAATAATTGATAAATAATTAAAGTTGTCCATCTTTTACCTAACAACTCCATAGCCTTGGAAAGTCGCGGACACAATGATAATTCTTTCATATAATTCACCTCTATCACTACGCATTATACGCCTTTTCATATTTTTTGTAAAACCAAAGTAATTAAATTACTTGACGTAATCATATTATTAAATTATAGTTACTTACATAAAGTAACTTGTAGCAAGTTGCTCACGACTCTCAAATATAAAATATTTGAGTCCACATCCATCTTTTAGATGATGGAGCCATAAAAATAGATTTATAGGAGGAAATGAAAATGACAAAATTTAACTTGGACGCAGCACATTCTAGTATCGATTTTTCTGTAAAACACATGATGGTTTCTAAGGTAAAAGGAAGCTTTACTAACTTCACTGCTGATTTAGAAGGAACTGCTGAAGACTTAACAGGTGCAGAAATTAATTTTAATATTGACGTTAATTCCATTAATACTAATCATGAGGATCGTGATAATCATTTACGATCAGAAGATTTCTTCGATGCTGAAAAGTATCCAAATATTAAATTTGTAGCAACAGATATTAAAACTACTGACGTAGGCGAATACGATGTAACAGGTGACATTACGATTAAAGACGTAACTAAGCCAGTTACATTCGAGGTTGAGTATGGTGGTAAAGGCAAAAATCCTTGGGGGCAAGAAGTAGTTGCTTTCTCGGCAGAGACTAAGATAAACCGCAAAGACTTTGGCTTAGTTTGGAACCAAGCACTTGAAACAGGCGGCGTATTAGTTGGAGAAGATATTAAAATTACAGTAGAGTTAGAACTGAATCCTGCTGAATAAAAAAATTTATGAAAAAGGGCATTCCATAAGAAATGGAAATGCCTTTTTTTATATTTCTCAATGAAAACACTTACATAATTTTATTAATAAATTAATTATTCTGAAATATATTATATACTTTATTCCGATAAAGTTTTATGTTAATGTATTGATTATTCTTTATTGTCAGAAAGGACGGAAAATTATGCCGCAAATGCTTGCTTTAGTTATAGTTATTGCTATTTTATTTATTGGAGAATTGGTCTCCACTCGAACAAAGGCCTGGATCCCCTCTGTTTTTGTTTCAGCCGTCCTTTTCATCATTGGCTATTGGACCTTTTTCCCTAAGGAAATCGTATCTATAGCAGGAGTACCACCTGTAGTTGCAACTATGATGATTTACCTGCTAATCACTAATATGGGAACACTTCTTTCTCTTCAACAGCTAAAGGAACAATGGAAAACTATTTTAATATCATTAGCTGGTATTTTAGGTATAATTGTCGCTCTATTCACGATTGGAATTCTATTGTTTGATTTTGAAACTGTTGTGGTAGCTATCCCTCCATTAGTTGGTGGCGTTGTATCTGCATTAATCATGTCAGAAGGTGCGGCAAATGCAGGACTTACAACTTTGTCTGTATTTGCAATCGTTATCTACGTTATGCAGGGATTTGCAGGGTATCCCCTCACCTCAATTGTTCTCAAAAAAGAAGGAAAGGATCTACTTAACAAGTTCCGTCAAGGAAAATTAACTATTGCTGGGCAACTAGAAAATTCAACTGAGGATTCAAAAGAAGAACTTAAAATGTTTAAAAATTTACCTACCAAATACAATTCAGATTACTTCAAGCTATTTAGATTAGCGTTTGTCGGGTTCCTTGCATATGGAGTTTCTACTCTTTTAAATCCTATTGTAGAAATTAGTCCCTTTGTTCTCTGCTTATTATTTGGCATTATTGCTGGAAGTGTCGGATTCTTAGAACGTAACGTACTTCAAAAGGCAAATAGCTTTGGTATTTGTATTCTTGTTTTAATGCTATTTGTTTTCGATGCTTTAAAAAATGCTACACCTTCCATGATCATGGAAATTCTTTATCCTTTGGTGGGGACAATCGTTCTAGGTGTAATTGGAATGTACATATTCTCCTTTATCATCGGGAAAATTTTAAAGGTAAGCAAAAACATGGCATTTGCTGTTTCTTTAACTGCTTTATACGGTTTCCCTGCTGATTACATCATTACAAATGAAGTTATAAAGGCTTTAACAGAGGACGAGAAGGAAAGGGAAGTTTTAACTAGTCACATGCTTCCTCCAATGCTAGTAGGAGGATTCATCAGTGTAACTGTTGTATCTGTTATTCTAGCTGGTATTTTCGTAGGATTTTTATAAGGAGTGATAGAATGATAGCCAATCAGCAAAGAATTGAACAGCATATTAACCTATTAAGTGAATATACAGCAACTCCAGGAGCTGGAGTGACTAGACTTACATATTCAAAGGATGACTTAGATGCTAGAAACTATATTAAAGATAAAATGAAAGAATATAACCTCTCTGTATCGGAGGATGGCTTAGGTAACATATTTGGTAAATTAGTAGGCTCTAACCCTGAAGCCCCCTCTGTTTTAGTTGGCTCTCATTTCGACTCCGTGCCAAACGGAGGGGCTTATGACGGAGCTGCTGGTGTAATAGTAGGATTAGAGGTCGCAGCTCTTTATCAGGAACAGCAAATCCAACCAGTTAACTCGCTTGAGATTATTGCCATGGTTGAGGAGGAAGGAACTCGCTATGGTGGAGGATTAATGGGCTCGAGGGGAATGATGGGATTATTGTCAGAGGAAGATTTTCAAGCCCTCGTTGATAAAGACGGTATTTCTATAAAAGAAGCTATGACTAGTATTGGCTTGGATTGTACAAAGGAAAAATACCGTGACCCAAAATCAATTAAAGCCTTCTTGGAACTACATATTGAGCAAGGCCCTATTCTGGAGGAAAAAAATATATCCATTGGAGTAGTTGATGCAGTCGTGGGGCTGACCCAGCTAGAAGTCACTGTCCAAGGCATGGCCGGCCATGCAGGTACTACCCCTATGGACAGAAGGGCAGATGCATTAGTAATAGCAGCCGAAATAATATCAACATTTCCAAAGCTAGCTGAGGAAATTGGACATGGAACAGTTATTACAACAGGTCAGCTAGAAGTTTTCCCTAACGGTTCCAATGTGATTCCAAACAAAGTGATTTTTTCAGTAGACATTCGTTCTGGAGATGAAAAAAATGTTCAGTACTCGATTAGTAAAGTGAGGCAACTGATTGAATCTAAGACCACCCCAACCATACGAACTACTATAGAGCAGTTGCTTTATACTACTCCAAAAATGATGGACGAAAATATTGGTACTATTTTAACTGAAACCTGCGAGAAACTTGACATTCCCTATTGTCATATCAACAGTGGTGCAGGACATGATGCTATGATTTTCTCCGATTACACAGCTTGTGGAATGATTTTCATCCCTAGCAGAGATGGATTAAGCCATTGCCCAGAGGAATGGTCCGATGTAAACGATCTTGCTAAAGGGGCAACTATTTTATATGAAACAGCATTACGACTAACGGAGGGACAGCATGATAAACAATCAAATTAAAGAATCTATAAAAAACAATAGTAAGGAACTAGTCCAATTACGCAGAACATTGCATAGTGAGCCTGAATTATCTTTTGAAGAGTTTAAAACGACGGAATTTGTTTGTGATTATTTAGAAAAACTAGGAATCTCCTATCGAAAAACCAATCCGACTGGTGTTATAGCAGAGATTAAAGGAAATCCCGCTGGAAAGACAGTGGCTCTTCGAGGTGACATGGATGCATTATCCATCCAGCAGCTAAATGATGTCCCTTACGCTTCTAAGACAGATGGAAAAATGCATGCTTGTGGACACGATGCTCATACGTCCATGCTATTAATCGCTGCCAAGGCTTTATCAGAGGTGAAGGATCAGCTGCCAGGAAATGTTCGGTTATTTTTTCAACCTGCCGAAGAGGTCGCTCAGGGTGCTAAAGCTATGGTAGCACAGGGTGCTATGGAAGGCGTGGACAATGTTTTCGGTATACATATCTGGTCACAAATGCCGACGAACAAAGTATCCTGCACACCTGGCCCTTCGTTTGCAGCAGCAGATCTTTTCACAGTTAAATTTAAAGGACGCGGTGGACATGGGGCGATACCTGAGGCATGTATTGATGCTGCTCTTGTAGCTTCTTCCTTTGTGATGAATGTTCAGACAGTCGTATCGCGGACAATCGACCCGCAAAGCCCGGCAGTACTAACAATTGGAAAGATGGTGGTTGGTACGAGGTTCAATGTAATTGCAGAAAATGCAGAGATTGAGGGAACTGTTCGTACCTTCCATCCCGAAACTCGTGATTTTATTGAAAAATCCCTTACCCAGTATGCTGAAAACGTGGCGGCTATTTACGGAGCGACAGCAGAGGTAGAATACACACGTGGAACTGATGCGGTAGATAACGAGGAAGAAAGCGCAAAACTTGTTCAACAGGTTGCGGCTGAAGCATTTGGCCCTGATTCAGTTTATAACGAAAAGCCTACTATGGGCGGAGAGGATTTCTCAGCATTTTTAACTAAGGCACCTGGAAGCTTTGCCCTTGTAGGAAGTGGAAATCCAGAAAAGGATACAGAATGGGCCCACCACCACGGAAACTTTAATATCGATGAGGATGCACTTGCAACAGGAGCAGAGCTTTATGCTCAATACGCTTGGGCCTACCTAAATAAATAGAAAATCTTGAAAAGCTATTCTAATGGTCGATACACACCTAATAGAATAGCTTTTCCTTTTTTTGAAATTACTTTACTAATTGGAAACTATTTTCTTTATTTTTCGTATATACTAGGGAAAAAGAAATAGGAGGAAATAACATGGAAGACTTTTTTGGACTTTTTATTGGATTCGTTGCTGTAGTGATGGTTTTTTCAATCCCTTTAACCGCAATTTGGACAACCCATTTACGCAAAATGCAATCTATGAAATCTAAAGTAATCAAGGACGAAATTGAATTAGAAAAATTAAGATATGACAATTTCCTATTAGAAACGGAAAAAATGCGATTAGAATTGCAAAACAAACAAGCTAGTCTATTAGAAATGTCTGCAGATCCGCTAGTTGTAGAACTACAAAAGAGACCTAAAGCAGAGACTAAGGCATTATAAGTATCGTGCAACTCACTGTTTGCACGATTTTTTTCTTTAAAAATTTACAAAGAAGAAAGGAGTGTTTAGGATGTCCTCATCCACTAAAAACTTTTTTCAATTACTGAAGAGTTTAAAATGGCCAATCAAAATGGCTATTTTAGCAATAGTCCTTTCCTTATTGAGCACTGTCATTAGTCTAGTTGTACCTTTAGTAACTAAAACCTTGGTTGATTCTTTGACCTCTGCTTCCTTCAACTGGACACTTATTCTCATATTATTGGGTGTATTTATATTGCAGGCGGTATTCGGAGGGTTCTCCTATTATCTCTTAGCTTACATTGGTGAGTTTGTAGTTGCTGATTTAAGAAGGAAACTGTGGAGTAAGGTTCTCCATCTACCCGTCCCCTATTATGATCGCCATGAAAGCGGCGAGACAATGAGTCGTATCACACAGGACACGACCACATTAAAATCATTGGTTACCGACCATTTAGTAAATTTTGTGTCAGGCATAATAACGATAATTGGTTCAGTTATTATTTTATTTTTCATCGATTGGAAAATGACACTGATTATGCTGATTAGCGTACCATTAAGCATGGCAATTATGATTCCTCTTGGCTCCAAGATGCATAAGGTAGCTAAGGCTACTCAAAAAGAAATGGCCTCTTTTTCTGGATTGCTTGGCAGAGTACTTTCTGAGATAAGACTCGTCAAATCATATCGTGCAGAACGTACCGAAACAACTAGTGGCGGAGAAGCCATTCATAGCTTATATCGATTCGGTTTAAAGGAAGCAAAAATCCAGGCATTCATATCCCCTTTAATGACACTTATAATGATGGGAATTTTAGTAGTCATATTAGGCTATGGAGGCTTACAGGTCTCTAATGGCAATCTCTCCGCTGGAGATCTTGTTGCTATTATCTTCTATCTTGTACAAATTATATTTCCTTTTGCTCAAATGGCCACTTTCTTTACCTCCTTTCAGAAGGCGGTTGGAGCAACAGAACGTATTCAAGAGATATTTAAGATGGACAGTGAGCCTATTGAACAAGAGGCAAACAAACCATTGGAGGATGGTGTTATAACATTCCTAGATGTTCATTTTTCGTATGGAGAAGACAAAAAAGTCATTAACGGAGTTTCGTTTGAAGCTAAACCAGGTACAGTTACCGCCTTTGTAGGTCCAAGTGGTGGAGGTAAAACAACTATATTTTCTTTACTTGAAAGGTTTTATGAGCCAAACGATGGTGTTATCTATTTTAACAACTCTCCTATCCAAGAACTTTCTTTAAGAGATTGGCGTTCGAAGATGGCTTACGTATCACAGGAGAGTCCTTTAATGAGTGGAACGATTTTGTCCAATATGACTTATGGAATGACCGATATTCCCTCCATGGAAAAAATTAAAGCTGCAGCAGAATCGGCAAATGCCTCTTCCTTTATCGAAGAGTTACCAGACAAATACGATACATTGGTAGGCGAACGAGGTATGAAGCTTTCAGGAGGACAAAGACAACGAATTGCTATTGCGAGAGCCCTTTTACATGATCCTAAGATACTACTGTTGGATGAGGCTACCTCAAACTTAGATAGTGGATCAGAAACTTTTGTTCAAGAAGCTTTAGAACGGCTGATGAAAGGTCGCACCACTCTAATCATCGCTCACCGTTTAGCTACTATTATCCATGCAGATCAAATATTCTTCTTAGAACAAGGGAAAATTACAGGCAAAGGTACACACGAGGAATTAATAAATCACCATGAATTGTATAGAGAATTCACTCAAGGGCAAGGGTTGTCTTGATAATCATATAAACACATTATTCACCATCAGTAATATTTTTAGTAGATTGTGAATAAGATTACTTAACCCTCAAAATTCACCTAAAAAAACACAATCACAATGTAAATATTTTACTTTGAAGTTTCTAAACTACTATCTTAGTCAATAAACACTGTAGTAAAATTAATTCAATTTAAATCCAATTAATAACAAAATTTAAAAGAAACATAACTATTTTAAGAAAGTGAACGAAGAAAACCTCACTTTTTTGACCTATTTCGCTGTTCACTTTCATAATAATTCAATTCTATACTTTTTTCAGTTTTTTTATGCTATCTTTATTATAGTATCTGATTTTGTTTCCTATTAAGATCCTACTCGAGGGGGGTTGAATTAGGTGAATATAGGGCAGCTAATCAAATTAGAACGCCAAAGACAAAATATGAAGCAGGAGTATTTAGCTTCAGGTATTTGCGTTCCTTCTTACTTAAGTAGAATAGAAAATGGGTTAGTTATCCCTAGTGAGGATATACAGCAACACTTATTAAAACGATTAAACGTGCCTTTAGATGCATTAAATAATGATGGTGATGAAGCAAAATTATCGTACTTCAAAGCCTTTTTCAAAACCGTTATTAACTCTCGAAATAAATTAAAAGCCAATAGTCTGTTTCAAGATATTCGGACATACATAGAGGAACATCCCTTTGAACCCAAAAGGCTAACACTTCTATTAATGGAAACAAGACTAATGCTTATGCTTCCAAACTACTTGAATCAAGTACAAGCTAATGTAATAATACTTGAAGAATTTAAAAAAGAAATGGATACTGAACAGCTTTTTTACTTTTTCTCTATTCAAGGAATAATAGCATATCAAAATAATCAATTTCGAGAAGCGTCGGAACTATTAACACAAATTTTCACGCTTATTAAAAGTTATCGGATGGAAGATTGGGAAATGGCTGAATTATACTATATATCTAGTTTAGCCGTATTATCAGAATCAAGGTATATTTTAGCTATCGATTACGTTAAATCTGCATTATCCTATTTTAATCAAGAAATATTAATTGAACGTTCAATTGAATGTCTGATAATTTTAGGAATTGCTCAAAAACATACAGGTGTTATAAATGAATCGGTTTTAACCTTTGAAAAAGCTAAGGACATTAGCTCTAAAATTGAGTCTTCAAAATTTAAAAGAAAAATAGAACATAATTTGGGAGCTTGTCACTCACTTCTTAAAAATCACGAGCAAGCTTTATTACATTTTCAAAATAGCTTAAGTGAAAATACTAATCCTGAGGAAAATTTATTAACTATCCTAAATATTCTCAAGGAATACCATAAAATTTCTGATATAGAGAATGCCATAGTGTGGCTTAATAGAGGCTTTAAACTATTAAATCTACTTCCAGAAAAAACCAGAACATTTTATTCAAGCCATTTGGAAGTATATCAAGCAATACTTTTAGATAAACATGATTTACTTAGCACTTTCAAAAAAATATTGAAGTATTTCGAATTAAAACAAGAGTATAAGTATTGCTCCGTTTATTCTTATGTTTTAGCTCAAAAGCTAGCAGAAGAGAAACAGTATAAACAAGCGACTATTTATTTCGATTTAGGTTTTAAATATTATTTAAAACAGTTAAATATTACAAGCTGGGAGGAATTATTATGAAAAAATTATTAGTTGGGGTACTTTTTTTAGCCGGATTATTTTTAGCAGTGGATCAAACAATTGAATATGCATATGATGCAAAACCAGAAATCACTTCAATCAAACCTGGATTTAAGGCACTATAATATAACTTAAAGGACCCCAGTTCTCTGAACTGGGGTCCTTTTTTGATAATCTATTCAATATGTTCTATCTAATTGTACTGCTTCGTCTAAAATAATATGGTGGCTGTAGACTTCCGCAAATTCTAATGATTCTTCGATTTTATCAACCATTTCGAAAACATCAAGAATCATCACTAATTTTATTACTGTCTTTTCTCCAAAGGCATTGGTATAAGTGACGTCTTTAAAATGTTCCTTTACTAAACGATCTACATCTTCGAATCGAGGTGCTCGAACGATGTTTATCGTTTCTTCAAATGTTTTATTAGGCATAGATTCAGGCGAGGAAATATGTTCAAATAATAGTTTGACTGAAAACGTTCTCTCCATTTTTTTCACCTCTATTCCTTTTTTTTTCTTATCTTAATTATTGTATATTTTTATGTTAAAAGCCATATCTTTAAGTTGTGAAAGTACCTTCTGAAAATAGCACTTAAACGTGAAAAATTATCACTACTTTCATACTAATATTCTTTTATTTTTTTATATAATTCGACTTATATTTTACTTTACCACCCTAAAGTTGCTAGTACTAAATTACTTTTATTTAAAAAAAGTCCCCTGAGGCCATTGACAATCCCCAGAGAACTTTTCCTTTTATATATTAAATTGACTTTCATATAGCTCAAAATAAAAGCCTTTTTTCAGCAATAATTCCTGGTGAGTCCCTGATTCAATAAGCTCACCTTGATGAATTACTAAGATTCTGTCTGCATATTCAATTGTTTTTAGCCTATGCGCAATGACAAAGCTAGTTCGTCCTTCTGATAATCTATTTAGTCCACGTTGTATTTCAATCTCTGTTTTCGTATCTATACTAGAAGTAGCCTCATCTAATATTAGTATATCGGAATCAGCCAAAATCACTCGAGCGATAGCCAGTAGCTGTCTTTGGCCTTGGCTTAAGCTCGATCCACCTGATGTAATGAGTGTTTCATACTGATCCGGCAAATGCTTGATAAACCCATGTGCTGATGCTAGCTTAGCAGCCTCA
The DNA here is from genome assembly GCF_038626375.1 of Psychrobacillus sp. FSL K6-2843. Lineage (NCBI taxonomy): Bacteria > Bacillati > Bacillota > Bacilli > Caryophanales > Bacillaceae > Psychrobacillus > Psychrobacillus sp. FSL K6-2843. Next base: position 3,659,358 of record NZ_CP152021.1, read on the forward strand.
ACTACTTCGTCATCAGAAGCATCTAATCGCCCATATCGGATATTCTCCATAATCGTACCTGAAAACAAGAATGTATCCTGAAGCACAATTCCGATTTTTTCACGTAGCTTGTTAACTTTATAGTCTTGTATATCAATTCCATCTATCTCAATTTTTCCAGAATCAATATCGTAAAAGCGCATTAGTAAATTTATAATGGTTGTTTTACCAGAACCAGTCGGACCAACTAGCGCAATCTTCTCTCCTGCTTTTGCTTGGAAGCTAATGTTCCTTAAGATAGTTTCTCCCTTTTCATAGGAGAAATTCACATGAGAAAATTCTACAGTACCTTTCAAAGATTCTATTTCTATGGCATTTGTCTTATCCACCATGTCTGGGGATTCATCCATGATCTCAAATACCCTCTCTGCCCCAGCAATTGCGGATTGAAAAGTATTTAGTAAGTTAGATAATTGGTTAATCGGACGGAAGAACTGTCGGGAATAGGTAACAAAAGCTGCAATGATCCCAACGGTAGCCATTTCCTGAACAGTCATAAGCGCACCAACCCCAATAATAAGGGCCAACCCAAGATTATTTATAAAGTTATTAATAGGCCCAAGAAAACCTGATACTGTATCCGCAGCCATTGCTGATCCTCTCAAACGCTCATTCACTAAGGAAAATTTATTAAATGTATTTTCTTCTTGACCAAACAGGGTAATTACCTCATTACCTGAAATTGACTCCTCGATGAAACCATTTAACTCTCCTAAATCACGCTGTCTCTTAATGAAGTTACTACTGCTATATTTTATTATTTTCTTCGTTGTAAATATGATAAGCGGTATGATTAGTAGTGCTACTATAGCTAATAACCAGTTCAAAGCAAACATAGCAATCGTAACGCCGGCTACCATCAGAACAGATGAAAATATTTGAATAACGCTTTGACTCAATGCATTATTAAGACTCTCTATATCATTCGTGACTCGACTCATGAGATCTCCATGTGTCCGTTTATCAAAAAAGCGCAATGATAACGTTTGGAACTTGTTAAACAAATCTTGTCGAAGTGTTTGAATAGTTTTTAGCGATACACGTACCATTAAAAATGTTTGGAGCCATGTGAAAACGGAAGAAGCAATGTATACTATTCCTAAAAATATTAAGAATCGAATAGTGCCATCTAAATCCTTTGGAATAATATAATCATCGATAATTACCCCTATCAAATATGGGGCCAGCAAATTCAGCAAGGTCGAAATAATGACAAGGCCACTGGCTGCTATCAATGCTATTTTTTGCTTTTCCATATAGCGCCATATTCGTTTGATCGTACCCTTGCTATCCTTTGCTTTAACAACTGGTCCTCCGAATCCTCTCGGCCCTCTCGCTCGGCCCATGGCATTTGGTGGTGGAGTAGATGCTTTATTCATCTGATAGAACCCCCTTCCCACTTTGTGTCTCATAAATATCTCTATACACCTGGCTCGTTTGAAGAAGCTCTTCATGCGTACCAGCTGCTTCAATCATTCCATCATCTATCACTAGTATTTGGTCGGCATCCATAATGGAAGATACCTTTGAAGAAATGATAAAAACTGTTGTTTCTCCATAGTGATCTCTTAACGTTTTTTGAATAGCAGCTTCCGATAATGCATCTACAGCTGAAGTTGAATCATCAAAAACAAGTATTTTAGGATGGCGGATGAATGCTCGAGCCATAGAAAGACGCTGTTTTTGCCCACCAGATAGATTGGTTGCACCCTGCATGAGTTCATGATTGAATCCTTTATCCAATCTCTCGATAAACTCATATGCTGCCGCTGAACGAGCAGCTAACTCCATTTCATCTGGATTTGCATTTTCTTTCCCATAGCTTAAATTTTCCTCAATCGTACCAGAGAACAAGGTTGCCTTTTGAGGAACAAAACCTATTAAAGTTCGCAATTCCTCCAACGAGTAATCCTTTAAATCTTTTCCACTTATTCGAATGGTACCCGTGTCTGGATCATATAACCGGGATATAAGTTTTACTAATGTAGACTTACCACTTCCTGTTGAACCAATAATACCGATTGTATCTCCAGCGCCAGCATAGAAGGAAATGTTTTTTAAGACATACTCTCCATTTTTACTATAGCTAAAGTTAACTTGGTCAAATTCTACCGAACCCTTTATGTCGCTAGTATGTATTGGATTTACTGGTTCTTGAATATCTACTACCGTTTCTAACACTTGTTGAATACGATTAGCAGAAGTAAAGGAACGGGTGATTTGCATTAATACATGGCTACTAGATATAAGGCCATTCATAATAATGTTAAGGTAATTGATAAAAGCAAGTATGACCCCAACCTGCATAGTCCCTTCATCGACTTTTATAGCACCCATCCACATACCAAAAACGACCCCAACATTAACTACAAATAACATTACGGGCATAAGGGATAGAATGACTTGTTCCGCCGCCATGTTTCTTTTTGTTAAAGTGTCATTAACATCCTTAAAGGAATCCATTTCATAATTCTTCCGATTGAATGCCTTAATTACTCGAATTCCAGAGAAGGTCTCCTGTAGCTTAGTATTCACCTTATCCATAGCTTTTTGGACCTTTACGAAGAGCTTTCCAGTTTTAGAAGAAAAGAAATAAATGAATGCCATCAAAATAGGAATGGTTACAAGTAAGACCGGGAATAACTCTCTTGCTGTGACCCATACGATAATAACGGAGCCTATGAACAAAAGTGGGCCCCTTACAAATACGCGAAGTGTCATCATTAAAGCTTGTTGGACAGAAGTGACATCATTTGTCACAATCGTGATTAACTTTCCTGCCCCATATGTGTCAGTATTTCTGCTAGAAAACTGCTGTGTTTTTCGAAAAACATCTCTTCGAATATCTGCAGCAAAATTGACTGCAGCCTTAGAGCTATAAACCGTACACCCAGCTCCACCTATTAAACCTACAAATGCAGTGACGAGCATCAATAATCCCATCTGGATAACATAAGCATTGTCACTCTGTGCAATCCCGTTATCAATGATATGCTGCATAATTGTAGGTTGAAGTAAGTCCATTGCCACTTCTATACACATTAGGAGAGGGGCTAATATGGCAAAAAGAGTATATGGCTTTAAATATTGAAGTAGCTTTTGTAGAGACTTCATGTTTCCTCTCCTTTCTTTTGTATTTCTTTTTGTAATTGTTTTGTCGTATCTTGAATAAATTCAATAAGCCTGGAAGTACTATCTTTATCCTTCCTTGAGGCTTTAATCGCCTTTCTTAGTTCATTTTCCCATTGATCGATCACTTCTTTTAGTTGGGTTGCTTCCTCTGAATTTTGCCATTCCCATCTAGCCTTCCAGTCTTCCCAAAAATCACTCTTTTTTTTATTGGAATGTTCGGTTAGGCGAGTTCTGCCTCTGACCCCTAGAGAATATATCTTCTTACCTGTATCAGGTAGTAACTCAATCATTTCCTGCTCCATCAACTCCTGTAATGCAGGATAGACTGTTCCGGCACTTGCCGAATAAAAGCCACCAGAGCGATATTCTAATTCCTTCATTATTTGATATCCATGCTTCGGCTCTTCATCAAGCAAATGAAGGATAGCCAGCTGCACGAAACCTCTTCTCCTTTTCATATCATTCACACCCTTCATGTATATCGATAATTTTAATCGATATACTTTAGGAAGACAATAGGTGAAAATTAAAAAGACAAAAAAAGCCGAGAAAGTATGGTTCCTCTTTCTCGACTTTTAAGCTAGTTTCCGACGCTCTTAGAAACAGCTAATTTAATTTTTCTAATGGTTCAAACGCAGGTCCCTCTAACACTTCACCCTTGTAATTAAAACGGGAACCATGACATGGACAATCCCACGAGCTTTCTGCATTGTTAAAAGCTACATCACATCCCATGTGTGTACATACAGGCTTTACTAAATACACTTTTCCATCCTGGTCCTTGTAGGCTCCTACCTTTTTCCCGTCTACTTTTACAATATCTCCTGTGCCTTCTTTTAAATCCTCTAGCTGAAGATCTACTTTTTCTGTCTTGCCTTTAACAAACTCCTTCGCTACACTAGCGTTGGCTTTTGTAAATTTAGTAATATCTTCTTTTTTCATTTTAGATCTTGTAGGTGAAAAAAATTCTGAGAACCCATTTTCTTTCGATAATACGTTATCTACCATAATTTTAGCGGCGACTATACTATTAGTCATTCCCCATTTGCGATATCCTGTTGCAACTAATACATTTGGCTTGCTTGAAGTCATTGCACCTATATATGGAACCTTGTCTAATGACTCCAAATCCTGTGCAGACCATCGATAATTGTACTGTTCAAAATTAAATTTTTCACGTCCGAAAGCTGCTAATGCCTCATAGTTCGCAGTGGTGTCTCCCTCATTTCTACCGGTTACGTGACCTTCACCTCCTAAAAGAATATATCTTCTACCGTCAGAACCAAGCGTAGAGCGTATCGATCTAGTTGGTTGTTCTACGTTAATGTACATCCCTTTTGGAAACTTTTTATCGGCAGGAGCAGCTACTACGTAGGATCTATTTGATTCTAAACGTGTAAAATACAAACCGTTTTCATCATTAAAAGGAAAGTGACTGCAAACGAGAATTTTTTTCGCCTTAATCTTGTGACCATCAACCGTTTCTACTACATTTTCTAAATTAAGGTCTTTGGCTCGTGTCTCCTCAAAAAAATGGACACCATTCTCGATAGAAAAGTCCACTAATGCCTTTGCAAACTTTACTGGATGAAATTGCCCTTGATTTTCTAGTTTGAGGGCTTCCTTTACTTCATAAGGAAGCTCTGTTTCTTTTGTTAATGAAGCAGGACCAATCCCTATCTTCTGATAGGCATCCATTTCTTTTCTTACAATTTCTACCCCTTTTTCGGTATCCGCATATATGTAAGCAGGTACTTTTTCATAATCACATTTAATATTTAAATCGGAAACAGTTTGTTCTATGAAATTAAGTGCCTCATTTTGTGCAGTATAATATAGTCGTGCTTTCTCAACATCAAAAGTATCAAGAAGCTGTTGATAAACATGTCCATGCTGGGTTGTTACCTTAGCGGTAGTAAAACCTGTTGTACCATTTAAAATTTTACTTCCCTCAATAACAGCTACTGATTTTCCACTCTTGCTTAATAGATATGCTGCTGTTATTCCTGTTAAACCTGCTCCCACAATCAGCACATCAACTTCTATATTTTCATTTAGTTTTGGAAAAAACGAAAGATCATTGGTAGATAGCCAATAGGACTCTGAGTTCCCGGGTAAAATTGTTTTTGTCATCATTTTTCCTCCTTTTTACTAGTTTCTATCTATTCTGCAAACTTTATTCAACTAAAACGAATAAAATGGAAAGAGATGTTTATTTAGTTGTTTTTTATACTGCTTGTAGGTCTTTTACGTTCTCATTTTGGTCAATGCTAGATAAAGGTACATTAATTCTCTTAAACTTTTTGTACCCGCACATACTAGAACAAAACGTGTCGTTAAGCATTTATAGTTGATAAGGAATGTAGAATGTTACTTGCTACTTCCCTAGCTTGTACGATACAAAAAAGCCTGCTTCCCTTAAGGAAAAGCAGGCTTATTCTTTATCTATCTTCCTCTTCCCAGCATTCTGTGTTTTTCAGACCTGGAATTGTTTTTGCATAAAATGTTGGATCCTGTCCTTTTTTTCGTTGCCTTGTAAAGTCATCCAATACTTTAAAGGCTACTTTACCTAAAAGTATAATGACTACTATATTCATTGTGGCCATTAAACCCATAAATAAATCTGCTAGGGTCCAAACAAGCTGAACGTGTGCAAGGGAGCCGAACATTACCATTCCTAATACAAGAAAACGATAGGCAGTAAGCCAGCCCTTGCCAGCATTCATAAATTCTATATTAGTTTCTCCGTAGTAATAGTTCCCCATAACAGAGCTATAGGCAAAGAAAATAATTGCTATGGCCACAAAATAAGGAGCCCATTCACCTACATGAACTGCCAAGGAATTTTGAGTCAGGATGACACCATCATCCTCCCCAGTACTATAGAGCCCAGCTAAAATGATAATAAATGCGGTTGCTGAACAGATAATAATGGTATCAAAGAATACCCCTAAACTTTGAACAAGCCCTTGTTTTGCCGGATGAGATACACTTGCTGTCGCTGCAGCATTTGGTACACTACCCATACCTGCTTCATTCGAAAATAATCCTCGTCTAACCCCTTGCATGATTGCAGCACCGATTGTTCCTCCTACTGCTTCCTCTAGTCCAAACGCATGTGTAATAATTAGTTTGAATACTGCTGGAATTTCAGAAATATTAGTAATAACTACAAAAAGTGTTATAGCCAAATAGAATACTGCCATTACAGGTACCACTATTTGGGTGACACTGACAATTCTATGTACTCCGCCAAAAATTATAATTGCTGTTAGTAACACTAATACTATCCCGATAATGTATGGAGGAATGTTAAATACATCCCCTACTGAAGCAGCTATTGTATTAGACTGCACTGCATTAAATATGAAGCCAAAACACAAGATTAATAGAATACTAAAAACTATTCCAAGTTTACGACTACCTAATGCCTTTTCAATATAATAAGCAGGACCACCTCGGAAGCTATCTCCATCCCTTACCTTATATACTTGCGCTAAAGTACTTTCTATAAAAGCTGTAGCCATTCCTATAATAGCTATGACCCACATCCAAAAAACAGCCCCAGGTCCTCCTATACCAATTGCTAAAGCTACCCCGGTAATATTACCAGTACCTACGCGGGATGCTGTGCTAATTGTAAATGCCTGAAAGGGAGAAACTCCACTTTTATCTTCTTTTTTTTCTGTGATTAAGCGAAACATCTCACCAAATAAACGAAATTGCACAAACCTCGTACTAATTGTAAAATACAACCCTGCTCCAATGAGCAAAGCAATTAATATATAAGTCCATAACACATTGTTTAATCCATCCACAATGTTTTCAATCCAACCCATATTTCTTACCTCCAATTTTTATACTCTATGGTATATACCCTATTCGAACTATAAATAACAATTATCCTTCGATTAATTTATTTTCTTTCTAAAATGATTTGTTACCTAGAAGAAAATAATTATAAAAAAAACTTCCTAGTAAATTTACTAGGAAGTTTTTATATTTTAATTTATTCAGCTAAAGCCTCTGTTAACGCTGGTACTACTTGCTTCTTACGAGATACCACGCCTTTTAAAAGCGCAACATTATTAACAAATGTTACATTAAATGCAGTCTCTGCTTTTAGCGCCATTTTACCTAAAGCTAAAGCAACAGAGTCGTTATTTAATATGTCTGTTACAACGAAGAAGAAGAGGTCTAATTCTTTTTCTTGAATTTCAAGGTTAATTAATTCCTCTAATTGTCCCTGACGTCCCATCACATCATTTACATCGACAGCGTTCACTTGAGCAATGATTACTTTATGCTCTCCCATACTAAATTCTTTTGCATCCAGGGAAAGTAGGTCTTCTAGGCTCTTATCGCTAAGGTCAGCCCCTGCTTTTAGCATAGCTAGTCCATACTCCTCAACGTTTACTCCTGCCATTTTTTCTAGCTCGCGTGCAGCTGTAATATCTTCTTCTGTGCATGTTGGTGATTTAAATAATAATGTGTCCGAAACGATAGCTGATAACATCAATCCTGCAATATTAGATGGAATATCGACACCTTTTTCTTTAAATATTTTATTGATTATCGTAGCTGTACACCCTACTGGCTCTGCACGATAATATAAAGGATCTGCCGTTTCAAAATTAGCAATACGATGATGATCAATAACCTCTGTAATTTGAACTTCTTCTATTCCAATAGCACTTTGCTGTTTTTCATTGTGATCTACTAGAATTACTTTTGTTGCTTCAGTTTCTACATTTTTTATCAATCGTGGAGCTTCAAACCCAAACTTTTCAAGCGCATATTTAGTTTCGTTATTTAATTCACCTAAACGAACTGCCTCTGCCTCTACCCCAATAGCATTCTTTAAATAAGCGTATACAATCGCAGAAGTAATTGTGTCTGTATCTGGATTTTGATGTCCAAAAACTAATACTTTTTCCATAAGTAATCCTCCTAAAAATCTATTTCCGAACTTATTTTATCATATATCTTGTCTATCATTAAAAAGTAAATTTGCTAATACATCCTTGTTATTGAGAAAGTCCGCTAATGTATATTCATCTAGTACCATTAGATACGCCTTCAGGGCTCTATTTAGTGCTCTACGTAACCCGCAAGCTGGAGTAATCACACACCGGTTTGCCTGACAGTCAAAGCATTCTACTAGATGGAAATCATCCTCCGTCTTCCTTACAACTTGTCCTATATTAATATCCTCTGGCCTCATAGCCAAACGGATACCTCCACCTCTGCCACGAATCGTTTCGATATATCCAAGTTTTCCTAAGTCATAGGTCACTTTCATTAAATGGTTTTTAGAAATACCATATGCTTCTGAAATATCTTTAATAGTTGAAAGTTCCCCTTTGTCTTTAGCTCCTAAATAGATCAATACTCTAAGGGAAAAGTCTGTATACATTGTCATTCTCATACTAACACCGCCATTCATTCCATTATACCTACTATGACAAACTCGTGAAAGAAATGTGACTGTTTATTTACAAAAAATAAAAGAAGTATTTTAGATATTGCTTTTAATTTTTAAGAGGAGTATGGTGAACTTATAAAAACAAAGCGCTAATATTTCAATTGATTAAACATTGATAGCGCTAAAAACTAAAAGGATGTGCAAACGCATATGTTATCACAAAAAACTATTGATATAGTCAAATCTACCGTTCCAGTCCTAGAAGTTCACGGAGTAGCAATTACTACTACATTCTATCGAAATCTTTTTGAAGCCCATCCAGAGCTATTAAATATTTTCAACCACGCAAACCAAGAAAAAGGTCGTCAGCAAAATGCTCTAGCTAATACTGTTTATGCTGCTGCTGTTCACATTGATAACTTAGCTGCCATTATCCCAGTAGTTAAACAAATTGGGCAAAAGCATGTCAGCCTAGGGATTAAGCCTGAACACTATCCAATTGTCGGGCAATATTTATTGGAAGCGATTAAAGAAGTTTTAGGTGATGCGGCTACTGATGAAATTATTAACGCATGGGCTGAAGCATATGGAGTTATAGCTGATGCTTTTATAGGAATTGAAGAAGAAATGTACGTAGCAGCCGAAACTCAAGAAGGAGGCTGGAGATTTTTTAAAGACTTTATCATTATAGATAAAGTAAAGGAAAGCAATAACATTACATCATTCTACTTACAGCCTGCAGATGGGTCTGTCTTACCTTCATATGAGCCTGGTCAGTATATTACAGTTCGTGTAAATATCCCAGGCGAACAATATTTGTTAAACAGACAATATAGTCTGTCCCAAGCCGCTGACTTGAAATCATTCCGAATTTCAGTAAAAAAAGATGATGAAAACAATCCCGAAGGTAAAGTATCAGTACATCTGCATCAAAATTTAAATATCGGAGATAAGGTAGAGGTAAGCGCTCCTGCTGGGGAGTTTACACTTAGTAAAGAAAGAACCACTCCAGTTACTTTCATCAGCGGAGGTGTTGGAATCACACCTATGATGAGTATGCTTGAAACAGTTGCGAAAAGTCAGCCAGAACGTGCAGTTTCCTTTATCTATAGTGCTCGTACGAAAAATTTACATCCCTTTGACCAAGATATTCGCTCTTTAATGGAATCTTTGGAAAATGGCACTTATAAAACTCTCTATTCAGAAGAAGGAGATGGATATATAACGAAAGAAATCATTCAAGAGTATGCGCATCTAGATGGAGATGTGTATGTATGTGGTCCTGTCGGTTTTATGGAAGCGATGATTAATCATTTACTCGATATTGGCTTAGCAAAAGATAATATTCACTATGAGTTCTTTGGACCTGCGCTAAATTTAAATTTAAAAGAAGTTTAATAAAACCAATATGAAAAGGTGCTACTCCCTAGTGAAGTAGCACCTTTTTTAGGTATTATTTTACCAATTAACATGCTTTTAGATATATGCTTAGTCAAAAAGGAGTGCTATAATTAGCCTATATTTATTTTAAAAATAGAAATGGGTGATAAATTTATAATGGTTAAACAATTTGAAAGTAAGTATATTCCCCTATCTAACTACTTTAAAAAGTGTATTAAAAAAGAATTTATTCTTACATATGAAGAAATTGAGGCTATCATCGGTCAAGCGCTACCAAATGCAGCTTACTTAAGTAGTAGTTGGTGGAAAAAAACAAAACCCCCTGCTTTACACTATTTTGCATGGATAGATAACGGATATTCTGTTAAGGACGTTGAGCTAGGAAAATCGGTCATTTTTCATTCGAGCAAAGAGATAGACGATGAAGAGGATGACAAAGAACAAGATATATTAGTTATTCGAGAAGCAGAGCTGGAAGATGCTCGACCATTCATCAATCTCCAGGAAGCTATTTTTTCTGAAACAGACTTCATGCTATATGGAGAATCTGACTTTCAAATGACTGTTCAGCAAATACGAAAAAGGATGACCTCTTGGAAAACCTCGTCTAATTCTATTCTTTTTCTGGCCATTATGAATGGACAGATTGCAGGCTTTATATTACTTCAAGGTACGCATGCTCCACGAGCAAGACATCGCGCCTCCTTGGTAGTAGGAGTAAAAAAGCAATTTTCTAGAAAAGGTATTGCCACTTCTCTTATTAATAGGGCGTTTCTGTGGGCAAAGGAAGTAGGAGTTACTAAGCTGGAGCTCTCCGTTATAAAAGAGAATGCTATTGCCCACAAACTCTATCAAAAGGCAGGCTTTGAAAAGGAAGGAACAAGAAAAAACTCCTTACTGATTAACGGCCAATACGTAGATGAATACTATATGGGTAGAATAATAGAATAAGAAAAGCATGTCTCCTAGTGAGTGATCTCCGCTCTAGGCGGACGCGTTCCGCTACAATCAAATATGGAATGATAAAGTAATTTGGCTAAATTAACTTAATCTAAATTATATAGTCTGTCAGAGGTAAGGAAACTCTGAAAAAATTGTAACTAAAAAAGCCGACCACATTTGTGATCGGTCTTTTACTTACTCTTTTTCTAACGCATTTTCGATACATATGGGTTGTCAGTTGCCCAAAAGCGATACGGATAATGTACTGCTTCTCCACTATTATCTATACCAATTCTTGGACCGGTAGAGATAGATATAGCCTTCTCTCCCTCTGTCATATACAAGGGCTTTTTGCTCCAATGATGCCCGTAATATTCCATTGTAATCGCCATTGCCTTCGTTAACTTTCCAGGACCATTCGTCCATTGCTTCATCGGAAGATCACGCCGATTTTCCTTCATCTGTTCTAACCCTTCTACAGGCTCTACAGCGCGTATTAAAATCGCATGAGGGGTGCCTAACGGGGCTGACACCACATTAATCAGCGTATGGGTATGCATTTGATAAGTATAAATATGGCCTGGCTCTCCAAACATTACTTCCGTTCGCTTAGTTCTACGATTACCGAAGCTATGAGCTGCTTGATCCTCTGCCCCCATATACGCTTCGGTTTCAACTATCTTACCAATCAGAAGACCACTTTCATGCTCATGAACTATATACTTTCCTATTAAATCCCTTGCCAATTCTAAAGTAGGTTGATGAAAAAAAGATGGCTCGATTGGCTTCATATTAGATAAACCCCATTTTTTTCGCTTCGAATGTTAGTTCTTCTCGGAATTTAGGGTGAGCAATTGCTATTAATTGCTCTGCTCGCTTAGAAATTGGCTGACCGAACATACTAGCTACACCGTATTCCGTTACAATCATATCGATATCGTTTTTAGAAGTCGTTACTATGGAGCCCGGTGACAGTGAAAGCTTAATACGAGAAATTTCATCATTCTTTGCGGTGGATGTCATACATACAAAGCCTTTTCCCTCTTTGGAAAACCTTACACCTCTTGCAAAATCAGCTTGTCCTCCAGAAGATGAATAATATTTGCCAGCTACAGTTTCAGAGGCACATTGCCCATAAAGGTCAACCTCGGTAGTTGCATTTATAGAGACAATTCGTTCCTCCTTAGCAATTTCCCTTGGATCGTTGACTACACTAACTGGTAGGAATTCTACCGAAGGATTGTTATCTAGGAAGTCGTATAGCTTCTTGGATCCATGAGCAAAGGTCGCCACTATTTTTCCTTTATTCGTGAACTTCTGTGTACCATCAATTGCACCAGCTTCCACTAAATCGACTATACCATCTACAAACATTTCTGTATGAATTCCTAAATGTCGATGATTTTTAAGTAGGCTGACAACTGCATTCGGTATAGAACCAATCCCGATTTGTAAGGTGTCCCCATTACTAATCATTTCTGTAACATACTCAGCAATTTTAATATCCTTTTCTACAATTGGCGGAGCTACATCTTCGAACAAAGGACGATCATTCTCTACATAACCAAGTATTTGACTAATGTGGATTTGATTTTGACCAAATGTTCGAGGCATATGCTTGTTAACCTCTAATATGAAAGGTACCGACCCAATAAATTCGCTCACTATATCCGCCTGGGTCCCGAGTGAAAAATAACCGAATTCGTCCATAGGAGATGCAACAGCCATTATCATGGAAAGATTAGTAGATGTTTTTAAAATCCTCGGCATCTCATGAAAGTTGTTTGGTACTAGGTCTACCAGGCCCTGATGAAAGTTCTTTCTTGTTGCTCCACTCAAAAAGTAGGAAACATGCTTTAACTTATCAGGAAAAGCCCCTTCCATATAGGGACGTTGCTTTAATGACAGTAGCTGATGCACCTTCACGTTTATTAAATCATTTGCATTCTCTTCTAATATATCTAAAAGTTTATGTGGTTCTCCGTTAGTTAAAGGCAGAATAATATCTGCATTTGGAGGAATAAACTCGATTATTTGCCTGTCACTTAATATTTTGTCTTTCATTAGTATGCACCCCTATTATATTTTCATTTGTTGTCCGAGCAGTGTCTAAAAAGGCCTTTACTTCCTTAGGGTTCCTTAAGATACATATGTCTCTTTGAGTGGACGCATCTTCTAAGACATTTAATATTGCAGGTCGCACTTTCTTAGGGAAGCTCCATACAAATCGGAGAAATTCCCAATCTAGCTTTTCATTGCATCCTAAAGCCATATCGTCTCTAGTCTTCCCTCGATGCATCCATACTCGCTTTAATACTCGATACGTACAGAGTGTTCGTTGGAAATCCAAAAATATGATTAAATCAGCATACTCTGTTCTCCACTCAAGCGTAGACTTAAAGTTCCCATCCATTATCCACTGTTCTTCTTCCAGCTTATCTTTTACTATTTCTATAAACTCATCTTTTGGAGTAGGAACCCACCCCTCGTTCCAATAAAGGGAATCTAAATGAATTAATGGCAAATTCCACTTTTTTGCTAACTGTTTAGAAAAAGTCGACTTACCCGCTCCACTAGAACCAATTATTAATACCTTTTTATGTCTAGATCGTTCCATTTATAATTCCCCTTTCCTGAGTCATATTTATTGTACTATGTTTTAACTCGGAGACAAATAAAAAGCTGCTCCCTAGGGAGCAGCTTTACTCTTATTCTAATTCTATTTGTTTTGTCTCAGTACCTAAGAATATAACTGCGATTACTCCAATAACGATAGCGATACAAAAAATACCGAATATCCAGCCAATTTCATAGCCTGCAGTCACTAATGTACCAACTAGCAATGGTCCAAGAATACCTCCTATACGACCGACTGAAGCAGCCATCCCCGATCCAGTTGCTCGAATAACTGTAGGATATTGTTCAGGAGAGTATGCATATAAAGCTCCCCAAGCACCTAAGTTAAAGAAGGATAGCAGCATTCCTGATGCGATTAAGATAGCTGTCGACTCTGCTGAACCAAAAACAAATGCACTTGCTGCAGTACCTAATAAGTAAGTAACCAATACAAATTTACGTCCTGCTTTTTCAATGAGCCACGCGGCAGAAAAATAACCAGGCAATTGAGCCAAAGTCATAATGAGTACATATTCAAAGCTTTGGATAAGTGAAAAACCCTTCATGACCATTACACTTGGAAGCCACAAAAACATACCATAGTAGGAGAACACCACCGTAAACCATACAATCCATAGCATTAAAGTTGCCTTAGCAAACTTCTTTGACCAGACATCTTTCATATTTTGGATTATTGATCTAGTCTCCGTATTCTTTGATGTAAATTGTGGTGAATCAGGTAACTTCAAACGCAGATAAATTGCATAAAAGGCTGGTAAAGCAGTTATCAATAGTGCAACTCTCCAGCCATATTCAGGAATTATAAAATAGGCAATTACTGCTGAAACAATCCAACCTGCTGCCCAGAAGCTTTCAAGAAGAACAACTACACGTCCTCTCTCCTTTGCTGCTACACTTTCTGATACTAGAGTAGATGCTACAGGTAGTTCTCCACCAAGCCCCATACCTACAAGAAAACGTAATGCCATAAATGCAAATAACGTGGTAGTTAAAGCAGATAGCCCACTAGCTACTGAGAACAAAATTAATGTAATCATAAATATTTTCTTACGGCCTACCTTGTCAGCAAATACTCCAAATACAAGAGCACCTACAGCCATCCCAATGGAGTTTACACTACCTATCCATCCCATCTCGTTTGGTGTTAATGCCCATTCACTTGCCAATGCAGCAATAACGAATGAGAGAATTCCCACATCCATTGCATCAAACATCCACGCAAGTCCTGCTATACCAAGCAATTTATTTTTAGATAATGGTTTTTCTACCTTCTTTGTATTTTTTTCTAGAACTGCTGTCATAATTATCCCCTGTCTTTACACCTGTAATGTTTTTTGTTTACATCAATAGTATACTTATAGAACTGTAAACTTACAACAGAAATTTTCACTTGTATTTTTCGATTATTTAGAGTAAAATGTCCTTTATATAAATACAGTTGTTTATCTAAGGAGAACAGAAGGGCGGAAATCACATGGCTTGGCAAGGACTAATTGAACAATATAAAGAATTCTTACCTGTAACTGAAAACACACCAAAACTTACATTATTAGAGGGCAATACCCCTCTCATTAAATTAGAAAACCTGTCCAATGAACTAGGCATTGAATTATATGCGAAAATTGAAGGAGCAAATCCAACAGGATCCTTCAAAGATAGAGGAATGGTCTTTGCGGTAGCTAAAGCGAAGGAGGAAGGAAGTAAGGCAGTTATATGTGCTTCTACAGGAAACACTTCTGCTGCAGCTGCAGCTTATGCAGCCCGAGCTGGGATGCGTGCAGTAATTGTAATTCCTGAGGGCAAGGTAGCTGCGGGGAAGCTTGCTCAAGCTTATATGTATGGAGCAGAGGTCATTCAAATAGAAGGCAACTTCGATGTAGCGTTAGAAATGGTTCGTGCTATTAGCGAATCCTCACCTATTACTCTCGTAAACTCTGTAAATCCTTATAGAATAGAAGGACAAAAAACAGCATCATTTGAAATTTGTGATGTACTAGGCTCTGCCCCAGATTACTTAGCCATTCCAGTTGGGAACGCTGGCAATATCACAGCATATTGGAAAGGCTTCAAAGAATATAATGAGAAAAAACAAACTGGTCTACCTAAAATATATGGATTCGAAGCAGAAGGGGCAGCGGCTATCGTTCAAGGTAAGCCGATTGAATTCCCTGAAACAATTGCTACAGCCATCCGAATCGGTAATCCAGCTAGCTGGGATTACGCAGTAGCTGCCCGTGATGAGTCACAAGGACTGATTGAAGCTGTATCAGACGATGAAATGCTTGATGCATATAAACTAATCGCTAGTAGAGAGGGCATTTTTGCAGAGCCAGCATCCTGTGCTTCTATCGCCGGCGTTATAAGATCAGTCAAAGAAGGCAAGATAATACCCGGTAGCAAGGTCGTTGCAGTTCTAACTGGAAATGGATTAAAAGATCCACAGACTGCAATAGATGTAAAAGTGGCACCACCACATAAAATTGAAAGTAATGCCCCTGCACTAAGCGCATTTATAGAGGGGGTGCTTGCATAATGACATGGTCTATTTCCATACCTTCAAGCACTGCAAACTTAGGTCCAGGTTTTGACTCGATAGGTATTGCATTAGACAAATATCTAGAACTAGAGGTGGAGCTTGCCTCCCAACTTTCAATCGAAAACTTGACTGAAAATCTGCCTTTTGTCCCTAATCCGGCTGATCATTTAATTGTACAGTCCGCGGTAAAAACGGCGGCTATGCATGGACTAGAATTACCTGCTTGTACATTGAAGTTAAAAAGTGAGATTCCTCTGGCCCGCGGTATGGGTAGTAGTGCATCGGCTATCGTTGCAGGTATAGAGCTAGCCAATCAATTGCTTGAACTCAAACTGACTGCTCACGATAAGCTAAAAATTGCTACGATGATGGAGGGTCATCCCGATAATGCCGCTGCCTCTATTTTTGGAGGATTTACTATCTCTTCTAGTACAGATAACGGTGAAATCCACGTATTTCATTCGTATCACATAGAAGCTAGCTTTGTTTTATCTATTCCTCAATTTGAATTGAAGACAGAAAAAGCTAGAAATGTCTTGCCTGATCATTACACACGATCAATCGCAGCTCAGGCTAGCGCATCCGCCAATTTATTGGTAGCCGCATTTCTATCACAGTCTTTTGAACAGGCAGGTATCTATATGGAAGAGGATTTGTTTCATGAGCCATATCGCTTAGGTCTTATCCCACAAAGCAAGGAGCTAAAGATTGCAGCTAAAAAAGCTGGAGCATTTGGTACTTGTATTAGTGGGGCTGGTCCAACTCTATTATCACTTGTCCAAAAGGGCAAGGAACAGGAGTTTATCTCCCAAATGAAAGATAAATTCCCAAGCTTTGATCTTGTTCCAGTTTCTATCAACAAGACAGGAATCATTGCAACTAAAAACAGGATAAACCCGAGCTCCTCCTATTCCTACCCCGACACACAAATAAGGAAAAGCGAGATATCAGATTCACAGCTATCTCCCATTTGATCTCTAAAGCTTCGGGAATGACTTGTTTCTATCATATAGGAAGAATTTAAGAGAGGATGGTCAGTGACCCAAGTCACGACCATCCTCCTTTTGCGTTAATAATAAGTTTTTTGCCAATCCGTGATTAACCTTACAGCTTCCACATTAATGATTGGAGCAGCAAGACGGCGACTCCTGCGGGAGGAAGGAGACAGATAAGACATCGCATCCGACGCGTTAGCGGCGACGATGGCTTATCACTCCCGCGCGGAAAGCGCCCGACTAGAGCGGAAATCAACCATTAATTGTTCATGTTATTCCTGTGAATTTTTTTGAGTTAATTTATCCCTACTAGTGTGCCGTGTTTGATTGAAGCGACAGGCGGCGACTCCTGCGGGAGGAAGGGAGACAGATAAGACATCGCATCCGACGCGTTAGCGACGGTGATGGCTTATCGCTCCCCCCGCGGAAAGCGTCCGACTAGAGCGGAAATCAACCTATAATTCATACATTCCCTGTTAAGGATATATTCATCTAACCATACAATTTATACTTTCTCGCATTTCTAAGTAACCGACAAGTAAAAGAGCTCAAAAAAGCATGCACTCCCCTCTTATTAAGGAGAATTGCACTGCCTTCTCTTTATGCCATTAACACTAAACTTAAAGCCATCACAAGCATCCCAGCCACTACTCCATACATAGAAGAATGAGTCTCATCGTATTTCTTAGCTGCTGGCAGTAGTTCATCCAATGATATAAACACCATGATACCTGCTACTGCTGCAAAAATTACTCCGAACATAATTCCATTTAAAAATGGCATCAATATTAAAAAGGCAACTAAAGCGCCTACTGGTTCTGCAAGCCCTGATAAAAACGACAATTTAAATGCTTTCATTCTACTGCCCGTAGCATAAAATATAGGAACAGCTACCGCAATCCCCTCTGGAATATTATGAATAGCTACCGCAATAGCAATTGCTATACCAAGATTAGGATCCTGTAATGCTGAAGCAAAAGTGGCAATCCCCTCTGGAAAATTATGAATACCAATAGCAAGTGCAGTGAACATACCCATTTTCATTAAACGAGCATCTTCTGCATTAGCTGGCTTGAGTTTCATATCCTCAACACTTTTTACTTCATGCGGATTTTCATGTGAAGGAATCAATCGGTCTATTAAGGCTATGAAAATCATTCCTCCAAAAAAACCAGCTAATGTAGCCCAATAGCCATTAGTAGATCCTAGTTCTTCTACTAAGGAGTCTTTTGCCTTAACGAAAATCTCCACGAGCGAAACATAGATCATTACTCCCGCTGAAAATCCAAGAGCTACAGATAAGAATTTTTTGTTTGTTCTACTAGTAAGTAAAGACAACAAACTCCCTATCCCAGTAGCAAGGCCAGCAAACAAAGTAAGTAATAATGCAAAAACTACATTTCCATCCATTGACCCATCTTCTTTCTCTCTAATATAAACTTATTATACTTAAAAAGTTTCCTTCAAGCAACTTTATTCAACACAAGAAGATATCATAATATTTGGCTTTTAATATATTCACCGATTTTTATCCAATCTTCTTCTAAAAAATCTCGATTAGATGGACGATAGAATACTGAAGCAGGATGATAGGTTGGGATAATGGTATAGGTTTCAGTGGACCACACAAATTCTGATGAGTTTAGCGACTGTAGAAATTGAACAGGCTTTTGTAGTAATTGCCCATGTAATTTAGAAACCGTTGCTTCTCTTCCTAGTAATCGCTGTAATCCTACATTTCCTAAAGTAACAATTAGTAAGGGTGAAATATTTGTTATTTCGTAGTCCAAAATAGGGGCATGTGCAATAATTTCTTTTTGAGTAGGCGGTCGATTATATTTTTTTCTTACTGCTTCTCCGTTTCTTTCCTTTTTCTCTCTCCAAACGAAGGGACGACTTCTTACGGCACTTGTCATATATACGTCTTCCCTTGTTAAACCTATACTGGCTAGGGATTTTTTCAATTCCTCACCTGCTCTTCCGATAAAAGGAATGCCCTGAATGGCTTCATTTTCTCCAGGCGCCTCTCCAATTAGCATAAGAGTAGGCTTTCTTGGCCCTTTCCCTTTTACAAAACCCTCAACCGGATAACCCTCTATTCTTTTTATGCATAAATCCATTAAATGGTTCGGTATCTCAAACAAAAAATTTCCTCCTTACAAAAAATCCCCTCCGTTAATTGGAAAGGATTTATAATTTATTCTTTTTACTTTTTCTGTTACGTTTTCTAAGCTCGTACCAAATAGCAACTAGTATAAACCATGTATACCCTGCCATCCACCCAGCAAACACATCTGATGCATAGTGACGTGATTCAGCTATTCGGGAAAGACCTATCATAATGGTCATTAATATGGCTCCTGACCAAATAGTTAGCGAAATTTTTTTGTTTGTCTGATGCTCAGTAGCTAAATAAGCAATTGTAAATAAATAGAGCAAGCCAACCATCGCATGTCCAGAGGGAAAGCTAAACGTTTCTAATTGATTGGATACATCAGGACGTTCCCGCTGAATCACTTTTTTTAGTAGTTGGTTCAAAGCATTCCCTACCCCAACTGTAAACAAAACAAATAACATGCCACGATAATTATGAGAACGAATCCACAACAATAATATGATTAATAGTGCAATAAGCAATATAAATTTTGTATCTCCAAAATAGTGAAATGCTGTGATGAATTGACTGCCACCAAGTAGGTTAGCAATTTTGTGGTCTAATGACACCACTTCATCTTTTGTAATGTTTAAATACAGCATTGCAAACCCTAGTAATGTAACAAGTCCAAGTGGATAGAACCATTTCTTCACAGTATCCCTCCTATTAGTTATAAAAATTATAAGCTAGATAACTTATAAGTACAAAGAATTAGAGAATTACAGTTTATAAAAATACGTAGTGAGCAATATAAAAGGACTTTTCTAGTCCCTTCATTCAATACCTAATGAAATAGGTAAATTATTATCTAACCTTGGAACAGACTATTCTATGTGATAAAACTTTATGAAGGATGGTCATGACTCATTTCAAGGCCATCCTTCATAAAGTTATATATGCTTTAAAATATTTAGAAACGCTCTTCTGTTAAATCTGTGTTAATAGATACTGCTGCTTTATTTCCATCTGCAGCCGCAATCATTAGTGATGAGGGAATAGGCTTTCTTGTTTCTCCAGCCACATAAACATTTTTTTGAGATGCACGACATCGAGGATCTGTCATTACCCTTCCCTTTTCATCTATTTCGCACCCTAATTTTTCTGCAAAATAATTTGGACGATAATATGTGGGCGCAACAAATCCCTGAGTTCTATTTATAATTTCTCCAGATTCTAACTTTACTCCCTTTAGATAACCCGCTTCTCCTATAAGCTCATCTATTTTCTCAATCTTTATTTCAATATTATGTTTAGCCAACTCTTGCATACCTTCGTGAGATAATTCTTTTCCATTGGTTAGAACCATCAAGTCATTTGACCAATTATAAATTAGCTTAACCATATGAAGAACGTGTTCTTCTTTCTCCGCTAAAATTAAAAGAGGCTTATCGCGCAATTCCCATCCATCACAATACGGACAGCTAAATAGACTTTTTCCATAAAAGCTTCGAATACTTTCAATTGTAAACATTTCTTGGATGCCAGTAGCTAGTAAGAGCTTCTCTGAAACGTATTCTTCATTATCTCTTGTTCTAACGATAAAATTACCTTCGTTTCCTTCTCTTCCAATTTCAATAATCGTTTTATTGAAATAAGAGACATTCGGATAGTTCTCTAGCTCTTTAAGTCCTATACCTTTGAATTCATGAGGTTTTATCCCATCCCGAGTGATAAATCCATGCGATTCATGGGTCACTCTGTTTCGATTTGTTCCATCGTCAAACAAGGCAACTTTTCTTCTTGCTCTTCCTAACGTTAAACCTGCACCCAGCCCCGCTGGACCGCCTCCAATAATAATACAATCATACATGCTTAGTGCCTCCTTACATTAGACCAGCAACCATCCAATTTGCTTTAAGTAATTTTCTTCATTAGTGTTCCCTATTTTTTTCTTTTACTAACATTACTTTTCTAAGTAAGTAATTAAAATATTCAAGCATACATGCAATATAATCTTTTTTTACAAAAAAACACGAGGAATTTCTCCTCGCGCTCAGTAGTTAAGTCTAACTGTTCTATACCTAATACAGTTAACAGATATGCTTCTGGAACAGGTAAACGATTTTTTTGCATTCTTTATCGCATTTAACTTGTGCACCAAAGTAGTTCTCTATTTCTTTATAAATTTATTACTAAACAAAAAGTCTGCATGTAATTGTCATATACCTAACAATTACATGCAGACTTGAAAAATTTAAATTAGATTAGATAGCTACAGCATTATCAATAACTTCTTGTGGAATCTCGATTTTATCGACTCCATTAAAGTTAGAGAAATCTGTCTTTAAATCTTGTTTCATATTAATAGACTCGCCTTCTGCTTCCATGTCCATATCTACAATTACATCGTATTTAGTAGTTTGGAAGCTTTCTTTATCAATATGAATTAAATAGTTAATTGAGTTAATTTTAACGTCTAGTTGAACATCTTCTCCAGCCTGTGCCATGCTTTGCATTGTTTCATCTATTTGTGCTTGTACTAAGTCGTTAAATTTGTCCCCTGATGCATCAAGTGTCAAAATATAATTTTTATCATCTTGCTCAAATTTAAAGTCTTTTAAATATTCTTCAATTTCAGCTAGTGAATTAGCAGGATTTGCAGAATTTGTTTGTGCCATGACGTCACCCATTGCTTCTTGTGGTAACTTCATCCACTGCTGCGTTGTTCCTTCATACATATACAAATCAGTATCATTGAAGTATATTTCTGTATCCATTGTTTCGTTCATAGAACCATCTTCAGACTTCATAGAAGTAGTTCCTTTTTGATAAATCTGCATAGGTTCTATTATTAAATTCATGTCCATAGCAGTGCTAATATCTACATTCATCTCTTCGCTCGGTATATGCATCTTTTGTGCTAAGTCTACTTTAGCAGAGACACTTTTCAATTCCTCAGACACTGCCATTGATTTGTTATACACTTCTTCTAAAGTCATCTCACTAGTTTCTTTTACGTTCTTGTTTGCTGGTGTGGCAGTTTCATTACACGCGGCTAAACCAAAAGTAAGTGTAGTAACTGCTAAAAGCGTTTTCCATTTTTTCACTTTATTCCCATCCCTTCTTTGTTTCACAACATAACTTACGAACAAATTAACGAAAGGTTTCACTTTTTAAGAAAAATTAACGAATACCGCGCATGTATTTTTGGATTAGTGGTGTCATTACATATAGGATTAACCCCAATCCTATCGCTATTGCACCAATTACTCCAAAGTACATAATCTCCGTTTCAGGCTTATACAATTTAACAACCTGAGCATTGATTGCTTGTGCCGAAGCATTTGTCATAAACCATAAGCTCATTGTTTGAGCAGCAAAGGCTGCCGGTGCTAGCTTTGTAGTTGCAGACAAACCAACAGGTGAAAGAAGTAATTCACCAAGTACTACTAAGAAGAAGCTTAGAACTAGCCACATCGGGTTAGCTAACGTATCAGTACCATTAAAGTAAGCAGGGAAAATCATCACAACAAAAGACAAACCTGCAAAGAATAATCCATATGCAAACTTACGAGGAGTAGACGGCTGTCTATTTCCAAGTTTCACCCATAGCCAAGCAAAGAGTGGAGCGAGTGCAATGATGAATAATGGATTCAACGATTGGAACCAGGCTGGTGAAATTTCAAAAGAGCCAAGTGTTAAATCTACTCGCTCATCAGCATATTGGGCTAAAATATTGGAACCCTGTTCTTGAATTGCCCAGAACATCATAGCTGCTACGAAAAGTGGAATATAAGCAAGTAAACGAGACTTTTCGTCTGCTGTTGACTTATCACTTCTATACATAACTATGAAGTATAGGGTTGGTATAAGAATACCCAATATGGAAATAGTCATTGTGAAAACATCAATCGTCATAATACCAGCTTGGATTAAATAGAAACCAAGGGCGGCAATAATCACAACACCTATTGCTAATCTAGTAAAGAATTTTTTCTTTCCTTCACTAGAAAGTGGGTTTGGTACATAAGAGCCTGCCAAACCTAAATATTTTTTCTTCGTAGTTAAAAAGACTACTAAACCTATTGCCATACCTACTGCCGCAAGTCCAAATCCTAAATGGAAATTGTACTCTAAACCAATTGTTCCTACGATTAATGGTGCAACGAACGCTCCCATGTTAATACCCATGTAGAACAAGCTGAATCCTGAGTCTCTACGAGCATCATCCGCTGAATACAAATCACCAACTATAGTAGAAATATTAGTTTTCAATAGACCTGTACCAATGATGATAAACGCCATCGATAAAAATAAGGTAGTTAATCCTCCAGGAAATGCCAGTATTATATGACCAATCATGATTAATACTCCGCCATAGAACACTGTTCTAGTAGTACCGAATAACCTATCAGCTATCCAACCACCGATAATCCCAGACATATATACTAATGAACCATAAACGGCCATAATAGAGTTAGCTGTTGATCGTTCTAGCCCTAAACCGCCTTGGGTCACTTCGTAGTACATATAATAGATTAAAATTGCTCTCATACCGTAGTATGAAAAACGCTCCCAAAACTCCGTGAAAAATAAGGATAGAAGACCCTTAGGTTGGCCAAAAAACCCTGTTTGAGGTACAGATTTTACTATTTCTTCTTTCGATAACATCTTATTACGCCTCGTTTCTACAAAAAATATAATTAAATATTCCCTAATTTTTCAAAAAAGAAACATTATAATATTTCGACAACTGAAATTATTAGTTATAATAGTCGTTATGACAATGAAAAGGGAGTTACGAGATGCTTAAAAAATTTTTTTCATTTTACAAACCACATAAACGATTATTTATTATTGATTTCAGCAGTGCCGTTTTTGTTGCAATTTTAGAACTAGCATTCCCAGTAGCTGTGCAATGGTTTATAGACGATCTTCTTCCTACCGGTAATTGGGCTACAATTGTTCGAGTTAGTATTGTGCTCTTATTCGTTTACATTATTAGTACCGTTCTCCAATATGTCGTGAGTTATTTGGGGCATAAGCTAGGTATTAATATTGAGACTGATATGAGACAAAAACTGTTTAACCACGTGCAACGACAATCATTTCGATTTTTTGATAACACCAAAACGGGCCACATTATGAGTAGAATCACAAATGACCTATTTGATATAGGAGAACTAGCACATCACGGACCAGAAGACCTATTTATCGCTATTATGACGATTATAGGGGCCTTCACTATTATGTTCAACATAAATCCTGAGCTGGCTGTTATCGCTATTATTATGGTTCCTTTTTTATCCATCGTTGCAACCTATGGAAATATAATGATGAATAAAGCATGGAAGAATATGTACGGCAAAATCGCTGACGTAAATGCAAGAGTGGAAGACAGCGTTTCCGGAGCCCGTGTGGTCCAATCCTTTACAAATGAAAATTTTGAAATTTCAAGATTCAAAGAGGACAATTCACAATTCCGATTAGCAAAGCTAGCAGCTTACAAAGTCATGGCAGGTACTCATTCTAGCATTTATATGATGACAAGGCTAGTAACTTTAGTTGTACTAGTAGTAGGAGCCTGGTTCTCTTACCAAGATTACATAACCTCTGGAGAGCTAGTAAGTTTTATTTTATATGTAAATGTACTAATTAAGCCAGTGGATAAAATTACCGCTTTATTGGAATTATATCCAAAAGGAATGGCTGGTTTTAAACGCTTCCTAGAATTAATAGAGCAAGAGCCAGAAATTGTAGACAAGCCAAATGCCCTTCAAGTTCAGCATTTAAAAGGAGATATTTCCTTTGACCATGTTAGCTTCCGATATGATGATCACCAATCTGTTTTAAAAGATATTAATCTATCTATTCAAGCTGGTGAAACAGTTGCGTTTGTAGGACCTTCTGGAGCAGGGAAAACAACCATTTGTTCCTTAATACCTAGATTTTATGATGTAAATGAAGGAGCAATTTCCATTGATGGACTAAATATTCAAGATTTGGCACTTCACTCCCTTCGTTCCCAAATTGGAATTGTACAGCAGGATGTCTTTTTGTTCACTGGCACCATTCGTGAAAATATCGCTTACGGCAAAAGAGACGCTACCGATGAGGAAATTCATAGTGCTGCTAAAAAAGCTCATTTAGAAAGCTTAATAGCTTCACTCCCTGATGGATATGACACGCAAATTGGTGAACGAGGTCTGAAGCTATCTGGGGGACAGAAGCAAAGACTTGCAAT
The DNA here is from genome assembly GCF_038626375.1 of Psychrobacillus sp. FSL K6-2843. Classification (NCBI taxonomy): domain Bacteria; kingdom Bacillati; phylum Bacillota; class Bacilli; order Caryophanales; family Bacillaceae; genus Psychrobacillus; species Psychrobacillus sp. FSL K6-2843. The sequence continues at coordinate 3,684,804 of NZ_CP152021.1, forward strand.
TGCTCGTATGTTTTTAAAGAATCCACCTATTCTCATTTTGGATGAAGCAACATCCGCTCTCGACACAGAAACAGAGAAAATTATACAACAATCCTTAATGGAACTCGCAGAAAATCGAACTACACTTATAATTGCCCACCGTTTGGCAACAATTCGTGATGCAGATCGGGTAATTGTAGTGACAGAAGAAGGAATTGCCGAGGATGGCTCATATAATGAGCTTGTGGCTAAAGATGGAATATTCGCTAGACTTCATAATATACAATTTCAACAAATTTAGTTTATTTGAGCAGAACATAACTTAATGTTATGTTCTGCTTTTTTATGGATTGACTTGATAATAAACACATATAACTGTTAGTATATTTTTTCTCAAAAGTAATGAATGTCTACTTTAAACAGCTTTAAATCTAAAAACAAATGCATGTTGGAGCGACGGTGACTCCAGCGGGAGGAGGGAGACAGATCAGCCATCACAAACGACGCGCTAGCGACGGTGATGGCTAATCGCTCCCCCCGAGGAATGCGTCCGTCTAGAGCGGAAATCACTTAGTAATTGTTTACTCTTTTATGTAAAATTAAATTAATATATTTTCTTCCCTTTCAAAAAAGCTGCCAATCATGGCAGCTTTTCCTTTTTATAATTGATATACATATTCTTCAAAGCGATTATAATCTGATTTTTTGAGCTCTACATGCACTAAGGTCCCTTCTTCCTCATAGGAGGTAGATTTGACCGAAGCATTCTCATTTAGATAGGAGACAATATCTCCACGGTCAAAGGGTATTAACAAGTTACATTGAACGTAGTCTGAGAAAATAAATTTCTTAATAATCTCTAGCAGCTCATCTAGACCTTTTCCCTCTTTAGCAGATATCCAAATATTATCTCCCGATATATATGGATACTTCAACTCTGCCAAGTCTGATTTGTTATAAACATAGATAGTTGGTACGTCCTCCACCCCGACATCCAGCAAGGTATGATTTGTGACATCCATCATATATCGGTGTTCCTCGTTCGATACATCCACTACATGAAGCAATAGATTTGCATCTCTTGCCTCCTCCAAAGTTGAACGGAAGGCTTTTACTAGATGATGGGGTAATTTGCTGACAAACCCAACTGTGTCAGTGAGTAAAAATTCTTTTTGATCCGATAATTTTATTTGTCTCACGGATGTTTCCAAAGTAGCAAACAGCATATCTTTTTCAAAAACTTGTTTAGATTGCTCTTGCCCAATTTTATTTAATAGCTGATTCATGATAGTCGACTTTCCAGCATTAGTATAACCGACTAAAGAGACTACTGGAATATTGTTTTTCTTACGTTGCTTTCTTTGTGTTTCCCGCTGGTCCTTAATTAGTTCTAATTCTTTTTTTAGCTTAGATATTTGGTCTTCAATTTTACGACGATCCAGTTCTAGCTTGGTTTCACCAGCACCACGGTTCTTGAATCCTCCACCAGTTCCTCCACCTTGACGACCAAGAGACGCCCTAAGTCCAACTAATCGCGGAAGCATATATTGAAGCTGTGCAAGCTCTACCTGCATTTGTGCTTCATTGGACTTTGCACGTCGAGCAAAAATATCCAAAATCAGCATGGTACGATCTATTACCTTGCATTCTAAATCCCGTTCTAAATTTCTAATTTGAGATGGAGAAAGCTCATCATTAAAAATGACTAAGTTTGCATCCATTGCGTCAAAAAGATTTTTAATCTCCTCTACCTTTCCTGTTCCTACGTAATGGGAGGATGTAACTCGTTCTAGATTTTGCGTCATTTCACCGACTACTTCCACATTTAAAGCTTCGGCTAAGTTATAAAGCTCCTCTAGTTCATAATCGAAATGCTCGTCCTTTTGTAGCTTTACTGCCACTACTATGGCTTTTTCCACTAACTCTTCCATTCAAAATCCTCCTCATAATTTAAAACGATATTCTCCTTGTTCGTAAATAATAGCTTCTTGTCTGGAGTCGCCTTTGATTTGCACACGTATTAGCCTTTCTTTTGTTCCATCTTCAAGCTGTTTAAATACTAATTTCGTATTTGGTAGCAATAGTGTTTGATCATCATATTGCTCTACATTCAAGTATTTTTCCCATTTTTTTATTATTTCCCTAGGTTTTTTAACATGAAACTCACAACTTTCAATGGACAGCTGAAGATTGCTTTCCACAATTGTTCCATCTTTTTTTAGCAACTCATACCTATCCTCATCTGTTTCCTGCCATTCAATGAAAAAAGGCATTGGTAATTGGTCGCTTACTTCCTCTCGGATAAACAGCATCTTCCATTTACGTACAAATCCACTGGTTGTCTTTCTCTCAGCATATAAGACTCCGGAGGTTTCTATACCTTTCTCTTCAAGTTCTTGTTTCAATACGTCAATTTTAGATGTCCGAATACAAATAGTCCCAAATCCCGGACTTTTCTTTAAATCATGTAACATCAAACTGATTAAAGGATGATCTGTATTTTGAGCAATATGCTCATCTTCAATTGACAGCCATTCTATATAACTATTTTTTGTATAAAGAAGCGCATTATACGTTCCCCAGTTTATATGTTGCCCTCCAACTACAGCATGAAGCCCTTGCTGTTGCCAATCCTCAGCTATTTCTAATGGATTTTTTTCTACAAAATGAACTATATGGTCTAGATACATGCTTTCACCTCTTATCCTAAAATTATGTTCCATTTCCTTCATTTTAGTATACAGTAAAATAGAAAAAAGCACCGATTGTAATCTCGGTGCTTAAAGAGTAAACAATCTCTTAATATAAGGATGCTCTATGTCGCTTTTGTTAAGCTTTATACTTTTTTGTCGATTTCCCAGGAAATAAACCTTTTATACCTCCACTCTCTTTTTCGACATTTCTCTGAGCAGAAACTTTTGAATTTTCCCAGAAGCGGTCATTGGGTATGCATCAATGAATTCAATGTACTTCGGTATTTTATGATAAGATATTTTCCCCTTACAATATTCTCTTAAAGCCTCCGGAGTAAGATTTTCACCAGACTTTAAAATAACCCATGCCATAAGTTCCTCACCATATTTTTGGTCTGGGACTCCTACTACCTGTACATCTTGTATAGATGGGTGCTGATAAAGAAATTCCTCTACTTCTTTAGGATAGATATTTTCACCACCTCGAATTACCATATCTTTAATTCTACCCGTTATGTCGATATAACCCTCATCATCCATTACCGCAATGTCACCAGTGTGCAGCCACCCATTGTCATCAATTGTCGAATTTGTAGCCTCTTCATTTTTGTAATAGCCCTGCATGACTAAATATCCTCTTGTGCAGAGCTCGCCAGGCACTCCTGCGGGGATATCTTCTCCAGTTGCTGGGTCAATAATTTTCACTTCTACTCCCGGATGAGCCTTACCAACAGAAGATACGCGTTTTTCAATTGCATCGTCTGTTTTAGTTTGCGTAATAACTGGAGATGTTTCGGTTTGTCCGTAAGCAATGGTTATTTCGGAAGCACCCATGTCTTCTATCACTTTTTTCATGACCTCAATTGGACAAATCGAGCCAGCCATGATTCCAGTACGTAAGGAAGACAGATCAAATTGTTTAAAATCTGGGTGGTTTAACTCCGCTATGAACATCGTAGGTACTCCGTGCAAAGCAGTGCATTTCTCATCCTGTACCATTTTCAATACTTTCCCTGCATCAAACTGTTCAATTATAACCATCGTTGTGCCATGCGTTACCGAAGCAATCGTACCCATTACACATCCAAAGCAATGAAAGAAAGGAACAGGAATACATAGACGATCATGTTCTGTAAGATGTATGTAGTCACCAACGAGTTGACCGTTATTAACAATGTTTTTATGGGATAGCATTACTCCCTTTGGAAATCCAGTAGTACCGGATGTATATTGAATATTAATCACTTCATCATTGTGAAGCGCTTCCAAAGACTTCTCTAAAGTCTCATCAGACACTTTATTTGCAAATGCAACAAACTCTGACCATTTATATATCCCTGGATAGTCATTTTCACTCATTACGATTACTCTCTTAAAATGAGGAAGCTTTTCAGATTGGATGTTTCCTTTTTCAGACGTAATAATTTCTGGACAAATTGCTCGAATAATATCGAGATAAGAAGTAGATTTAAAGGATTCACATAAAATAAGGGTAGTAGAATCAGATTGCTGCAAGAGATATTCAAGTTCTTTCTCCTGATAGTTCGTATTGACGGTTACTAAAACGGCTCCCATTTTGCCAGTGGCAAATTGGCTTAGTAGCCATTCTCTTTTATTGTCTGACCAAATGGCTATATGTTCCCCTTTTTGAATACCCATTCCAATGAAGGCTTTTGCCAGCTCATCTGTTTCAGCATCAAACTCTTTATACGTTTTTCGAATTCCATGCTCTGGATACACATAGGCCTCTCTATTAGGAAACAAACTCGCTGCTTCCTTAACAATTTCTCCAATCGTTTTTTCATTTAACAAACCAATCTCCCCTTTCGATTGACTACTTATCTTTTATATTATCATAAAATTCTGATAGCATAAAAGAGTATTAAGTGTTTTCTCTCGTCTCATAAAGGAACTTCTTTACCTACGTAATATCTCGTTGTGATACACTATTTTCAAGTATCTTACGAAAAAGAAGGCGATATTAATGGAATTCCTAGAAATGAAAGAAAAGGTATTAGACCAAATTTTATCTAAACAGCTTATTCAGGCGACTGTTAGTCAACCAAGGGCTAAATCAAATGAAATTAAACGTGTAAAATTAAAACCTATTGAGATAAAAAATATGTATCATATCCAATTAGAATACCAGTACGAACGTATTTTAAAGCACGAAAATATTCTATTAGAAGAGTTTCCTGCTATATGGGAGAAGTTACTGGAGGATTTCCGTCAATTCCATGCTGATTTTCTTGAGGAAAAGCTTCAAATACAACTCTCTAAGAAAAATAAAGTTATGTTTAAAGCTGAAAAAACAGCTTCTGTTAAACAAGTGAATTTGTCTCATAACCGCAAAAAAAATTATTTGTTAGACGAGCACACACCTTATCCTTTTTTAATTCGTTTAGGGGTACAAACTGCTGAAGGAAAAGTGAAAAAACAAAAGTATGATAAATTTAAACAAATTAATCGCTTTATTGAATTCATTGATGATACTCTTGTTTACTTACCAAAGGATAAAACGGTTAGAATCCTCGATTTTGGCTCTGGTAAATCCTATTTAACGTTTGCGCTATACCACTACTTAAAAATTGAAAAGGGCTTAGACATTCGCGTCACCGGGCTTGACTTGAAGAAGGAAGTCATTGAGGAATGTTCGCAAATAGCTAAAGACTTAAACTATGATCAGCTTGAATTTTTAGTAGGAGATATCAATGATTACAACGAAGAAACTGCCGTAGATATGGTTGTCACCTTACATGCCTGTGATGTAGCGACAGATATGGCACTAGCGCGTGCAGTCAAATGGAATGCGAGTGTCATATTAAGTGTTCCTTGTTGTCAGCACGAATTGAACAAACAGCTCGAAGCACCTAATTTAGATATCATGTTGAAGCATGGTCTCATTAAAGAACGCTTTTCAGCACTAGCAACAGATTCTATTCGAGCGGAAATCTTAAATATGGTAGGATATGAAGCTCAATTAGTGGAATTTATAGATTTAGAAAACACACCAAAGAATATTTTAATACGTGCTTATAGAACAGGACATAAGCCAACCTCTAAACAAATGGAAGCCTATCAACAATTTAAACAGATGCTAAATGCTCAGCCATTTTTAGAAAATGAATTAAAGGAATACTTGACGACGAACTAACCACTTCATTTCAAGGAGAGAAAATAGTGAAAGATCCTACTTACCAAAAAGTTGCCTATGGCATCGTTATGGCTATTGCGGTGATTATTGTCCATTTCTTAAATGTAAGAATTTATCCACTCCACCCGATTCTTTCTTTTGTCATAGCCATTTTAATAATATACGCAGGCATTACAGCAGTTAAAAAATCAGGGAAATTTGAACAGACGATTTCAAGAATGAGATATAATTTATTAAATATGATTGTAGTATTTGTACTATTCATCGCATATTTTACTATTGCCGCATCCTAACACGAAATGCGCAAGCGCCTATGTTTGCCCCGACAAGCAAATGGGGAAATGCAAGGTGGCTGCTCTTCGGCCACCGCTGCTTTACTCCATTTGACCTCGAGGGGCAAGGCGCTGGAGCTAGACAAACACGAAATGCGCAAGCGCCTATGTTTGCCCCGACAAGCAAATGGGGGAATGCAAGGTGGCTGCTCTTCGGCCACCGCTGCTTTACTCCATTTGACCTCGAGGGGCAAGGCGCTGGAGCTAGACAAACACGAAATGCGCAAGCGCCTATGGCTGCCCCGACAAGCAAATGGGGCAATGTGCTGGAACTGGAACAAAAAAGTGAACAGATACCGTAATGGTACCTGTTCACTCTTTTTTGTCTTATAGTTCTTGTCTTAAGGCTTGAATTACGTCAATTTTAGTTGCTTTCTTAGCTGGTCTCCAGCCGGAAATCATTGCTACGCCTATACTTATGAAAGAAGCAATTGCAACAAGCTGCCAAGGAATTAATGAAAAAGTAAGTGCCATGCCCTCAATACTCTCTTCCTCTAATGCCATTCCAACTACGATTGGCAGTACCCAATTTGCTAAAAAGCTTACTGCATAAGAGATAATGACCGCCAGCACAGTCCCTATAATTCCAATCCAGGCACTTTCCATCAGGAAAAGGCGTCTAACTAGTTTAGGACTTGCTCCTATTGCTTTCATAACACCAATTTCTCTTGTTCTCTCCGTTACTGCCATTGTCATAGTATTGAAGATACCAATAGATGAAATTAAAACTGCGATAGTACCGATAAATATAAGACCTATTTTAAATACCATGAAAAACACGTCTAACTGCTCTAGCTGTTCAGATACAGAGTAAACGCTGTAACCCATTTCTTTTAACTCTTCCGTCACTGCTTTCACATGCTCTAGGCTTGCCGTATAAATGGTAGTTCTAGTATATAAAAAGTTCTCTGGTATCTCTCCAACATTCGTCTTATATGCTGCTACTAACTCGTCCATCCAACTATTGTCTATAAGTATATTTTGGTCCACTATCCAGTCTCTTGCTGGTTGAGCTGCAACCCCTACAATCGTAAACGTCCATTGCTCTGGGAATACTTCCTCTTGATCATATGGCTGTAAGGATAAGGTGACTTCCTTGCCTAGAATGGAGCCCTCATATCCTTTGGGCATATCACCTTCTTCTCCTCCCTTTTCTTCCCATGTTGATCGCTCTTGTTCGGTCCATAAATTTTCTGCAAAATGATAACCAACTACAATTTCCTTATCATTTGTAGGCATTCTACCTTCAGATAGTTTAAGATTTGATTTTTTTTCTTCCTCAAAGTCTGTCATCAGGGCATTCCCGTATATTGTTCTATCATCTAGTTGAAACAAGTTTTGTGTTTCTATACTGGTTCTTTGAACAACTGCACCAATAGACTCTATATTTTTTATTTCCTCATAGTCAATGCCATCTTCCTTTTCATATACTTCTATCTCCGTGATAGCTTGGTCCTGGAGAATTTCAGTACGCATCATATCCTGTACCCCAAACCCGATTGATGCTAACACGATTAAAAATGCGCACCCCATTGTCGCTGCAAGTACAGTCATAAATACTCTTAGTTTATTTTTCTTAATATGCTGGCTCACAAATTCTAATTGATCTTTAAATAACATGAGACATGTCCTCCTTTTTCAACTCTCCATCGTGCATCTTAAATTTACGGTGAGCAATGCTTGCTACTTCATCGTCATGTGTAATAATGACAAAAGTTACCCCCATAGTCTGATTTAAGTCCTGGATGAGCAGCAGAATGTCTTGTTCTGTTTCTGAATCCAGGCTACCTGTTGGTTCATCTGCCAATAAAATAGGCGGGTTGGTTATCAAGGCACGAGCAATACTTACTCGTTGCTGCTGACCACCGGACAACTCATTAGGATAATGATCAGACACAGATTCCAACCCAACCTTTTTCATAAGTTGGAGGACACTAACTTTGCGTTTTTTAGGTGATACCCCCTTCAGCTTTAAAGGAAGCTCAATATTTTCGAAAGCAGTCAATCCTGGCATAAGTTGAAAGCTTTGAAAAATAAAGCCAAAATTGTTTAAACGAAATTCTGCTCTTTCTGTTTCATTTAATGCAGCCGTTTCTTGCCCATTAATAATAATGGATCCTTGTTCTGGACTCATAAATCCTGCTATTGTGTTTAATAAGGTAGATTTACCAGAACCACTCTTTCCTACAACCGCTACTATTTCTCCCTCTTGCACATTAAAGGTTAGCCCTTTTAGTACCGGTACCTTCTTTTCCTTTCCTTTCTTTCCTATTAAAAATGTATGATTAACATTATTTACGTGTATCATGCCTATTCCCCTTTCATATTTTGCTATACACTCATTCTAGCCAGCCTTTCTTAACATTTAAGAAGGATAAAGATGAAGAATTTCTTAAGATTGTATATAACTTTATGTAGATAGGGTATTTTCGACACAATCCCATGTCACTTATAAGCAAATAACAGATAGTAACGATAAAGTAATGGCCATCTGATTTTGTGGAAACCGACGACCGATTGTTAGAAAGTAATACTGCATCAACAAGCAAACACTCCCTTTTCTCATTTTCAGGGGACTTTCAAGATAAGTCTTTAAGGGGTCAATGTGCTAAGACAAAAAAACTGCTCCCCTCTCACTGTTAATGAGATAGGAGCAGTACTATTTTAAGATGGCATAGGTGTGTCTGTTGGTTTTGCATAGCCTTCTTTATATGCTTCGTCTATCGCTGCGCGAATTTCAGTAAGTGACTTACCTTCTTGAACCATTTTGATAGACGTAACGGCTGTTTCTAAACAAGCGGCACAGCGTGTACCATGGTCATCCCAGACTACTTCGCCATTTTCTTTAATTTCATCGACGAAACAGTTGAAATTGCTTTTATGGCCAGCACTATCGCCACATCCGCAGTAGCAAGGCATCCATTTAAGGACATCATTTGCTTTTGCAGCTGCCTGATAGATTAGTTGCATATCTTCAGATTGTTCATTCAAAAACTCTGGAAGCACGTCTGTAGACGACGTGGTTTCTTGAATATCGCCGTTATCTAAATGAGTCACATGGTCGTGCTCCATGTGTTCTTTCTCTTCTTTACTCTCTTCTTTTTGACTGCATGCGGCAAGAACCAATATAGAACAACATAATATAAATAGAATTTTTTTCATATTAACCTCGATTAAATCATTTTTTCTGGTCGTACAATTTCATCAAACTTGTCAGCAGTTAAAAGCTCTAGCTCAATTGCTGCTTCTTTTAAAGTAGTGCCATTTTTGTGGGCATGCTTAGCAATTTTCGCAGCATTCTCATATCCAATGTATGGATTTAAAGCAGTTACAAGCATTAAAGAATTGTTTACGTGATGTTTAATTGTTTCTAAGTTCGGTTCGATTCCAACTGCACAGTTGTTATTAAAGCTAATGATTGCATCACTTAATAATCGCACAGATTGTAGGAAATTGTGAATGATTACAGGTTTAAATACATTTAACTGGTAGTTACCTTGACTCGCCGCAAAACTGATGGATGTATCATTCCCCATAACTTGAGCAACAACCATAGTCATCGCTTCACTTTGAGTTGGGTTAACTTTACCAGGCATAATAGAGCTTCCTGGTTCATTTTCAGGAATTGAGATTTCCCCAATACCAGAACGGGGACCACTTGCAAGTAAGCGGACATCATTAGCAATTTTCATTAGGTCCGCTGCAAGAGCCTTAACTGCACCATGTACATAAACAACATCGTCATAGCTTGTTAAAGCGTGGAATTTATTTTTTGCTGATGTAAATTCAATTCCTAGTGCCTTGGATATTTCGGCTGCCACTAGGTCACCAAAACCTTTTGGGGCGTTCAAGCCAGTACCTACCGCTGTCCCTCCAACAGCAAGCTCTTTCATATCTGCCACAGCTGTTGTAATCATTTTAGAAGATTTCTCTAGCATTCTGTGCCAGCCACTAAATTCTTGACCGAGGGAAAGGGGTGTTGCATCTTGTAAATGTGTACGTCCAATTTTAACAATATCCATGAACTGTTCAGATTTTTTACCTAACGTCTCTTGTAGAACATCAATTGCAGGTAAAAGATCTTTTTCGACAGCAAGAACACCTGCAATATGAAGTGCAGTTGGGAATGTATCATTTGAGCTTTGTGATTTGTTTACATCATCATTAGGGTGAAGTCTCTCTTCACTACCTTTTTCTTCTAATAGTTGATTGCCTCGATTGGCAATCACTTCGTTAACGTTCATATTAGACTGTGTACCACTACCAGTTTGCCAAACAACTAATGGGAAGTGATTGTCTAATTTTCCTGCAAGTATTTCATCTGCTGCTGCTGCTATAGCATCTTTCTTTACTTCTGATAAATTACCAAGAGAGTGGCTAACGATTGCTGCAGATTTTTTTAATAGAGCTAGTCCATGTACGACACCAATCGGCATTTTTTCTGTGCCAATTTTAAAGTTTTCTTTAGATCTTTGTGTTTGTGCTCCCCAAAGACTGTCTTGTGGAACTTTAATTTCTCCCATAGAATCATGCTCAATACGATAAGACATTTTTTCTCGCTCCTTTTCTTTACCATTGATTATTGTGTTCTTCTAACATTTTAAGAAATTCATCTAGAACCTTTGGGTTAAATTGAGTTCCCCTACCATCCTTCATTTCCTGAATGGCTTCTTCAAAGGTCATTGCACCCCGATAGACCCGGTTAGTTGTCATTGCATCAAACGCATCTACAACCGAAACTATAGATGATTCCAAGGAAATTTCATTACCCAGCAGTCCATAGGGATACCCTTTTCCATCATACCTCTCATGATGCTCTTCGACAATAAAAGCAGCTTCACGAATACGTGGAATTTCATGATTCCTCATTATTTCTGCCCCTAATGTCGTATGCATTTTTATAATTTTCCATTCTTCCTCTGTAAGCTTTCCAGCCTTATTAAGGATTTCAATGGGAATTGCTAATTTGCCTATATCATGAAAATAGGAGCCTAAACTTAATCTATCCACCCCTTCACCATTTGGCCTCATTCTTTTCCAAAGCTCGATGGAGTAATCTCTAATTCTTGCACAATGGTGATAAGTATATCCATCCACCTCCTGAATGCGCAGAGCATCCCGATGAATTATACTTCTTTCTGAAAAATTTCTTTCAAAATAGTTAGATGTCATTTCGATTAAAATCTCAACTATATCCTTTGCATGACACGTTATGAGTGCATCATAAAATTTTGGTTCAATTACATCACCAGGGCTCAAAATTACTTGTTCGTCACACCAATTTATTTTTAATCTACCAGTTATGATAGTATATTTCTCTATATAATTCTTAGTATTATTTTGTTTACTGTATATCCATGAGGTACTTGCAGGCGTCAGTGTATAAAGGGCATATGAAATATTATTAGAACTACCAATATAAGTAGTAACCGTTTTGTCTGTGATTACTTTTGGTAGACTTTGCTTTTCTTTAATATCTTGAAGTTGCTCTCTTGTAAGTATCATTATTCCTCCGGAGTCCAACAAAATTCGACATTCTTAACCTCAATTATACAATTAGTTACCTACAAAGGAAATATATACATAAAAAAAGAAGGTTCTCCAGTCATTGAGAACCTTCTTTTAAATACTAATATTGTTAGAAATATTATTTAACTTCTTGAACTTCACGTACTTCCTGTTCATCCTTGGATTTTTTTACTTCCTGAGTTAATTGTTCAATGCTTGGGCGAATATTTCCTTTCCCCGCATAACTCTCGAGCATCTCCTTCACATCGATTCCGGAGGAAGCCTTTAAAGTTTCTTGAAGTGTAGACATCAAATTAGTAGCGTAAGAGGTAACCTTGTTAGCACCGCCGCCTTCTCCACCACCAGTGTCTACTACAGTTATTTTATCAATATTCGAAAGTGGGCTAGCAATTTGTTTTGCATATTCAGGCAACATATCTACAACCATATCCAAAACTGCGGCCTGACCGTACAGATCAAACGCTTCAGCAATTTTTCGTTTTGCTTCCGCCTCTGCAAGACCTTTAAGTCGAATAATATCTGCCTCAGACTCCCCTTGTGCACGCTGAGCGTCTGCTTTAGCTAAACCATCCAAACGAACTTTTTCCGCATCTGCTTTTGCCTTTGCTTCAATTCGATATTTTTCTGCATCGGCTTCGGCAATTTCACGTGATTTGGATGCAGCTGCATTTTGTTCGATAGCATAGCGATCTGCATCCGCTTTTTTCTTAACCTCTGAATCATATTGCTTTTCACGACGTAGTATCTCTTTTTCTTCCAACTCAATTTGCTTTTGACGTTCGATAATTTGAATTTGCATTTCCTGCTCGGTTACTTCCTGCTTAGACCTAGCTGTTTCTAACTCGTAGGCTTGGTCTGCACGTGCCTTCGCAATATCTTGCTCACGTCTATATTCAGCAACCTTTAACTGGTTGTCTTTTTCCGCCTCTGCTATTTCTGTCGCTCGCTCAATTTCTGCCTTTTGAGCATCCTTGGAAGCCTCTGCTCGCTTGATGCGCGTCTCTTTTTCTGCCTCAGCTGTTGCGATATCCGCATCACGCTTAACTTGTGCGATTCTTGGTTTCCCTAGTGAATCCAGGTAGCCATTTTTATCGCGAACATCTTTAATCGTAAATGAAACAATGACTAATCCCATTTTCGCTAAATCTTGTGAAGCTACCCGTTGTACTTCCTGAGAGAACTTATCTCTATTTTTGTAAATTTCTTCTACTGTCATAGACCCTAGAATAGAACGTAAATGACCTTCCAGTACTTCTTTTGCTTCATTTTCTCTATCCTGCTTTGATTTCCCTAAAAACTGCTCAGCTGCTGTAGCAATTTCTGAAATTGAACCACCAATTTTTATAATAGCTGTCCCGTCAGCCATAACTGGAACTCCTTGTTCAGTATAAACTTCTGGGGTGGTTACTTCCAATTTGCTTGATAAAAGACTAAGTGGCTCGCCTTGCTGGAATACTGGAAATACAAATGTACCTCCACCGCGAATAATTTTAATGCGATTACCCGAATCATCTGTATGGACGTTTTTCGAACCCAAATAGCTGCCTGTAACTATTAGTGCCTCATCTGGCCCAACTGTTCTATATTTTGTTACGTAGACTGCCAACATTATTAATAGAACAAATACAACTACTCCTATAACTATTAACATTTCCATTCCCACTATAATTCCCCCTTTTTATTTTATAAAAGGCACATATTCTTTGACTAAAAAAGTGCCATCTTTCACTTCAATTATTAAAACCTGTTTATCATAATTTATTTCTTCATTGTCAAAACCTGTTGCTCTTTTTGCAATTAAACCGTTAACTGTCTCAATAATGATTTCACCATACCCATTTGAGGGTATAGGAACAATAACCTTTGCGACTTGCCCTTGTAAAGATTCGTTTGTATAGGCTGTGGATACTTCTGCAGAAGCAAGGGGTAAAAGGACAAAAAAGTAAAGCAAAAAGGTTAAAAGGACTGATATGACAACAGAAACAGCGATTATTACAATTTCACTCCAATTAGTTAGCTTCATAAGAATGAATCCAGCAGCACAAATAAATAATAGGAAGGAGAGTACCGTTGTCGGATTAAAAAATCCCATTTCCAAGCCATCTATTGCATCTGCAAATAACACATAAAGAATAGTAAGAAGACCAATTACAATTAAGCCGTATAAGAAAATTTGATCTATTTTTCTCACCCCTTTACCAGTTTATTGATTGCTTACTAGTTATACGTATCTAATACAAAGAAGTTTCAAAATTTAACAATAATTGATTGGTTATTTTTACAAGTTATTACCGTCAAAGTTCGTCAAAATTAGGCTTTTTCGCCTTTTATTCCCCCTTTATCTACACTGAAATGTTACAGAATTGTAAATTTCGCAAATTTCAAGTAAAAAGTGTGTAGATTTTGCATTTTTTTTGGTATGCTATTTGAGGTAAATTCATAGCAACAATACATTCTCAAAGTCTAGGAGGCTTTTATGATTAGTTCAAAAAAACCAGATCCTTTTTTCTTGTCCCTGTTAAAAATTGCAGAAAATGTACGTGAAGCCACTCATTACGCAGATGATTTCCGTATTAATAATGCTTCAGATTTAAAAGAAATTAGCTTACACCTTAAGAATTACGAAACAGCTGGGGATACATTAATTCATGAATTAATCGTTATGTTGAACAAATCCTTCATGACACCGATTGAACGTGAAGATATTCTGGAATTAGCAATCCGAATGGACGATATTTTAGATGGAATCGACAATTTCACTGCGCATCTGGAGATGTTTACTTTAGTTGAAATCGATGATTCAATGCGTACCTTCTTAGGGTATATCGTTAAGAGTACTGACGAAATTGTTAAAGCGATGGAGCTTTTAGCTCAGAAAAAATTACTTAAAATGCATGAGCATTCCATTCTCATTAAAGATTATGAGCGCAAATGTGATGAGGTACTTCGCTCTTCCATTAAGCAATTGTTCTTAAACGAAAAAAATCCAATTCGCATTATTCAATTTAAAGATATATATGAACAATTAGAAGATATCGCAGATTATTGTCAAAACGTAGCTAATACGCTTGAAACAATTATTATGCGTAACGCGTAGGAGTTTCAGTAATGGATACTATTTTTATACTAACAATACTAGTTGTATTTTTTGCACTTGCCTTTGATTTTATTAATGGTTTCCATGATACCGCAAACGCAATTGCTACTTCAGTTTCTACAAGAGCTTTAAAGCCTAGAGTTGCTGTTTTAATGGCAGCTATTATGAATTTTGTAGGAGCTTTAACTTTTACAGGAGTTGCTAAAACAATTACAAAAGATATAGTCGATCCTTTTACTCTTCAAAACGGATCGTTAATCATTTTAGCGGCTCTTCTTTCAGCGATTATTTGGAACTTAGTTACTTGGTATTACGGAATTCCATCTAGTTCGTCCCACACTTTAATAGGCTCTATTGCTGGAGCAGCTATTTCTGCTGCTGGATTTGGGGTTTTGAACTATAATGGTTTTACCAATATCTTAATCGCATTAGTTTTATCCCCATTCCTTGCTTTAGCAATCGGATTTTTAATGATGTCTCTATTTAAAGTTATTTTTAAAAAGGGAAGCTTGTATGGGACAAACAAAAGATTTCGTATTTTTCAAATTGGTACAGCGGCATTACAATCGTTTACTCATGGTACAAACGATGCCCAAAAAGCAATGGGTATTATAACAATGGCTCTAATTGCTGCCCAATGGCAGGCTACAGATGATATCCAACTTTGGGTTCGTATTGCTGCAGCAACCGCAATGGGTCTTGGTACTTCTATCGGAGGATACAAAATCATCAAAACAGTTGGTGGTAAAATCATGAAGATTCGTCCTATTAACGGGGCGGCAGCTGACTTATCATCTGCTATGATTATTTTTGGTGCAACAACTATTCATTTGCCAGTTTCTACAACACACGTTATTTCATCCGCTATTATGGGGGTTGGAGCAGCACAACGTGTGAAAGGCGTTAAATGGGGAGTTGCTAAAAAAATTGTCTTAACTTGGATTATCACTTTACCTATTTCTGCTCTAGTAGCAGCTATCATCTTCCAAATCTTAAATTTATTCTTTTAAATAATTAAAACCTCGTAATTGAATACGAGGTTTTTTCTTTTACTCTTTTATGATTACTCCTAACGATTTGGCAAAGCCTATCGCTTGCTCCATGGACACAGTGCATCCCTTAAGGTCCTCCATTGATACTATTAGATTTTCATAAGTTGAGGTACTTAAGTCAATTCCATTCAATGAGGTATCTGTAAAGTTTGCCTCGTTTAGTTCACAGTTTTCTAGCTCTACCTGTTGAAAGGTTGAATCTACAAAATCTGCATGATTCAATATGCACTTAGTAAAAGACACCTTTTTTAACTTAGAAAAACTTAAATTTAAGTAGTTTGCGAGGTTCTCCACCAGCCTGACATCTGTTAGTCTGCCGTCAGTAATGTTAGCTCCAAAAAGCTTACACTCGATAAATTCCACTCTGTGGAATAGTGCTTGGTCCATTACTACATTAGATAGATCACACTTTTCAAAAATACAATCAATAAACTCTACCTGGTAAAAATGTAAGCTCTCAAATGATGCTTGCTGGAAATGAATTTGATCAAAAACGACTCTTTCCTCCCACTCGGTAATCCCCTCCAGTGAGCTAATAGTTCCGTTAGATATATAGTAATCCTCCTCTAAAGCATCTTTTATGTTAATAGCCTCTAATTCTTCTCTACATTTTGGAGCTGTAATTTTCAAGGTTACTCCTCCTTCAAAAGTTTACTCTTATCATAGCATTATATTAGCAGTTGAACTTACTTTCTATTACAATAAAAAGGAAACTCTACCACTTTGATCTTACTGTTTAAATTGTAAGCTATATATTATTTGGCTTTACCTAAGGAGGAAATATATGAAGTTTTTAGCTAACCTAGTGACACGTCACTATAAAGTCACTTTGGGAATATGGATCATCCTGTTTGCCGCTCTCGCCTTTTTTGCCCTACGTCTTCCGGGTTTATTGGAGGGCGACGGTTTTAAAATGGATGGAGAACATCAGAAAGTAATGGATGAGCTTACGGAAACCTTTGACCTTCCAGCAGAGACGCTCTTTGTTGTATTTGATAAAACATCGGAACAACAAATCGAAGAAACGTTAAATGATATAGAAGATTTAAAGATTGTAAAGGACATTCAATCACCATTAGAGAATCCTGCTCTACATAAGGAAAATGTATCCTATGCAATGCTACATTTTAACAATGATACTGAAAGTATGTCTGAAGTAGTAGATGAAATTCGTGAATCTATCGGCAACCAAGAGGGCATCACCTTAACCGGTGCAGCTGCCATCAATAAAGATATTAATGCCGCAAGTCAAAAGGATTTAGCTAGTGCCGAAGCCATAGGTCTTCCGATTGCCCTAGTCGTGCTGCTCCTTGCATTTGGAAGTGTGGTAGCCGCCCTGGTTCCAATTGCTATCGGTATTGTAACGGTAGTTTCCGCACTTGGAGTCCTGACATTCTTTGGTGGATCCCTAGACTTATCTATTTTCGTATTGAACATAGTCCCAATGCTAGGGCTAGCACTTAGTATTGATTTTGCATTATTGCTCATCAATCGTTATAAGGAAGAGCTCGCCGAAAATTCTGTTATAGAAGCAGTACAAATTTCTGTAAAAACAGCGGGTCGCTCTATTATTTTTTCTGCGCTTTGTGTATTTATTGGCTTAGGAGCCATGTTTGTTTTAGAAGTAGAAATCTTTCAAAATATTGCTCTTGGTGGAATGTTAGTTGTTGCTTTAGCAGTTTTAGGCTCAATTACACTCCTACCTGCCTTACTCATGGTATTAGGAGAACGCATCAATAAATGGACCCTTCTTCGTGTGAAGCCTGGTGCTACTACTAAATGGAGAAATTTTGCCTCCTTCGTTATGAAGCGACCGGTCACTTTAATAATTGTTGCTTTGGTATTGCTAGGAATTGGTATAATTCCAGTTAAAGAGATGACGTTAACAATTCCATCTGTAGATTCTCTTCCAGAGGACTATGATTCGCGACAAGCGTATGAATTGATGGAAGATGAGTTTGATATGGGGGACCAGTCTACGATCTATGTAATTGCTGATCGTCCAGATGGTTGGGAAAATACAGATGGACTAAACTCAATTAAGGATTTAGAAAAGCAATTGTTGAACGATCCCGATGTAAAATCGATAGATACGATTTTCACAGCCAGTGAGATATCGACAGTCGAACAATGGGAGCAAAGCATGATGGTTCCTGAAGTTTCTAGTCAGCTTACTCCACTAGTAGAGACATTTATACAAGAAAACAAATTAATGATTCCTGTCACATTAGGGCTTAATGGCTCATCCGATGAAGCACAGGATTGGGCAAGGGAATGGGCCGACAAAGATATTGGTACAGATATTTTAATAGGCGGTCAACCGAAGTTCAACCAAGAAATATTCGATGAAATATTTGATAAGGTTGGGATTCTCCTAGCGATAATACTTGGCTCTACCTTTGTCATACTAACTGTTGCATTCCGTTCAGTGCTAATCCCTTTAAAAGCTATCATCATGAATGTTATTGGTTTGGCTTCGACGTTTGGCATACTGGTTTATATATTTCAATATGGTCATTTTGGTTTAGAGGAAACGACTATTGCTTTAATTATTCCGGTAATTGTCTTCAGTCTAGTGTTTGGGCTAAGTATGGATTATGAGGTATTCTTGATATCACGCATTCAAGAGGAGTACTTGAAGCATCACAACAATACTAAGGCAACGGTAGATGGGTTGACCTCTACTAGCAAAATTATTACCTCTGCTGCGTTAATCATGATTGTCATTACTGGAGCATTTGCCTTCACAGAAGTAATGCCTGTTAAGCAAATCGGTATCGGTATAGCTATTGCTGTGGCTATAGATGCTTCCATCATACGCTTGCTTCTAGTACCAAGCCTGATGAAGCTCTTCGGTAATTGGAACTGGTGGTTGCCTTTTAGAAAAGGACCTTACAAAGCAAAGAACTTTCATTAAGTTGAAGTTACAAACTAATAGTAAAACATCATGGTTTAAGTGAATGATGCGATTGCCATTACTTAAATAAACACGACACAATAAAAAAAGCCTAGTAGATATTCAAAACCTACTAGGCCTTTTTATGCTTTATCGTGAGCTGAACAATTTTTCTTATAAGTTCTTTTTATACCATTCCTTAGCAGCTTGCACTTCGTCTTGCGTCAATTGGTGACCATATTCATGCCAATATAGTTCTACGTTTGCTCCTGAATCCTGCAATATATCTCTCAGTTCTTGGGATTCTGGTGCTGGACACATAAAATCATTCTTCCCTGCCCCGATGAACACAGGCGTACCAGGCATTGTTGGAACCTCTACGCCGCGTCGTGGCACCATTGGGTGATGGAGAATCGCACCCTGGAAGACATCTTTGTATTCAAACAAAAGGTTTCCTGCAATATTGGCTCCATTTGAATAACCAATTACAACTACTTTATCACGGTCAAATTTGTAATTATTAGCCGCTTCTTCGATGAAGTTTTTTAACTCCTCTGTACGGGCTTGTAAGTCCTCAAGATCAAATACGCCTTCCGCAAGACGTTTAAAAAATCGTGGCATTCCATTTTCTAATACATTCCCACGTACACTTAGAATATTTGCAGAGCTGTCTATTTCCTTTCCTAATCCCACTAGGTCATGCTCATTTCCACCTGTACCATGCAGTAATAATAAGGTCGGTTTCGAAGAATCCTCACCTTGCATAAATAAATGCTTCATAACAATAGCTCCTCTTTTATCTCGAATTTGAGATAATTATAGCCAAGTTATAATCTCTCGTCAAATAATGTGTTTTACTGCACTTTTAATAGTTCCATCAGCTTCGTCGGTTCATCTACACGGATGGCGAATTGTGTCACCCTCTTTTCCTTGCCCATGAACATAGTCGCCTCTACAGGCTCCTGTAAGTGTATTATTGCCTGAGGCTCTAGTGGTTCAAAATCACGATACATAAATTTAAGGACATTTTTATCTGGTAAGGGTGCACCCCATTCTACTTCTTTAATCAGATGAAGAGGGACAATTATTCGAGCACTTAGTCCTTGTGTCACATACAATTTTTCGTCTTTTATCTCCGCTGGGTGTAGTCGAGTCACTTGAATGTCAGCTAAGAAATAGAAAACACTATAAATATTTAAAGCTAATAGGACCAAAGACAATATAACAGATTTATCATGTAGCCACCAATGAAGACCAATTGTTTCAATAACAATTGCATGAATAAGCATTATATTAAAGGCTATATAGCTTGTCTTTTTATGCAGGGTAATTACATTTGGATGACTCGGGGCCTCCTTTTTCCAAGTAAAAATTGCATAATAAAACATTAAAAATTCGGAAATGATAATACGGATAAGAATATTTTTTGTAACTACTTCCTTAACAGAAGGTATCAAGCTATATAGTGCCGAAGTCTTCATATCAGTCATATGCAATTTAATCTTTGGAATCTTGTAAATGACTAGAAAAACTAGGCTTAACTCTGCCAAAATTAACAATACTTCAAAAGCAATACCAATATAAAGCAACCCCGAAAACGGAGCAAATAATTCAAAAGGTATAAAAAATCTAGCTATGAACACACCACCAACCATAAGACCGATTACTTGTTTGATAGAAATTTTAAAGGTGGCATAGACTAATAAAGGTGCTACAATAGCTAAATCAATAAGAGACCCTATTGCTACGCCACTGTGAAGTTGAAGTGAAAAGAAGTCCTGCACCTGTGGGCGATACAATAGAAAATTAGACAGAAGCACGAGCAAAAGAAAGGCTAATGCAATATTGGCGGCCTGTGTTTTTCGATAAATCATCTCTATTCCCCCTATACGATTATAATTTCATTATAACTTTCCTTATACTCGCAGTTCTACTAGAATTAGTAAATTATTCAGAAAAGGAGCACGACTTTGTGAACATTAATCCAAAGCAACTAAAAGATAGAATTCTTGTTTCCCAAGGGAAAGCAAAAGCTGATTTTATTCTTCGAAATGCAAAGGTGGCAGATGTCTATTCTTTAGAATGGAGATTAGCAGATATTGTAGTATCCAGCGGAAATATCGTGGCTGTTGATACAACAAACACTTTTGAAGCGAAGTCTGAGGAAGATGCAAAAGGTAAATATGTCATTCCAGGTCTAATAGATGCTCATATACATATTGAATCTTCTATGGTAACTCCATCTGCATTTAGTGATATTCTCCTTCCGCGCGGCGTTACAACAGTTATCACTGATCCACATGAGATAGCAAATGTCTCAGGACCTGATGGCATCCAATTTATGCTGGATGATGCTCAAAAAAGTGAAATGGATATTTTTATTATGCTGCCCTCTAGTGTTCCATCTACTCCTTTCGAAAATTCCGGAGCTGTCTTAAAAGCTGAAGACTTACAACCATTTTTAAGCAAAGAAGAGGTTCTAGGCTTAGCTGAAGTAATGGACTTTCCTGCAGTGCTTTCCGGAGATCCTGAGATGCTAGACAAGCTTATAATGGCCATCGAAGCTAATGTCCAAATAGATGGCCACGGAGCTGGGCTTAAATCAAATCAAATTAGGGGCTACCGAGTGGCAGGAATCCAAACTGATCATGAATGTGTAACTGCCGAGGAAGCATTGGATAGGATTTCACAGGGCATGTATGTTTTGATAAGAGAAGGGTCTGCTGCCAAAAACTTAAAAGATATTCTACCTGCCGTAAATACGCACAACGCTCGTCGATTTATGTTTTGTACTGATGACAAACATTTGGACGAGCTAATAAAAGAAGGAAGTATTGACCATTCCATCCGTCTAGCTATTAACGAAGGTATGGAGCCCTTACAGGCAATTCAGCTAGCAACCTTAAATGCAGCAGAATGCTATAAACTTCACAACAAAGGGGCAATAGCTCCAGGTTTTAACGCCGACTTTTTTATGATAGATAATCTAGAATCATTTCGTGCAGTTTCTGTATGGAAGAATGGGCAAAAAATTGCAGAAAATAACGTGATGTTAAAAAAAGAATCTTTCCAAAACTACCTCTCCAAAGAAATTACAGAGACCGTTCACCTACCTAGACTTTCTGTTTCTGATTTTTCCATTCCTATTACGAACGATGGAACGGCCAATGTAATAGAAATAATACCCAATCAAATCACTACTCGCAAAAAAATTGTCAAAATTCCTGTTTCCGATGGTCTGTTTACTCCTTGTACAGAGAAAGATTTCCTTAAACTTGCAGTGATTGAACGTCATCAAGCAACTGGAAATATTGGTCTCGGAGTTGTAAACGGATTTGGCCTTCAGAAGGGGGCAATAGCAACTACTGTTGCTCATGATTCCCATAACATGATTGTACTTGGGACAAATGATGAGGATATGCTTGCAGCCTGTAAGTACTTGCAAAGTATACAGGGAGGATTTGTAATTATGGATGAAGGAAAGGTAATGGCTTCCCTCGCCTTGCCTATAGCAGGGCTGATGTCAGATAAACCTGCACATCAAACCGTCGAGGAGTTAGAGGCTTTACACGATGCACTACACTTAATACATCCTCATTTAGACTTTCATTTGTTTTTAACTTTATCTTTCGTAAGCCTACCAGTCATACCAGAATTAAAGCTCACTGATACAGGACTTTTTGATGTCGTGAATTTCAAGCACATACCCATACAGGCATAATGCAAAATAAAAGAGCCCCCTTAATACAACTACATCTTAACCATTATTACAGCATATAGGATTGAATCGTCCTTCTAAAGTAGAAATCAGCCTTCTATGGATGCTTTTCCTGTAATTTAGTATTGAGTTATTTATCCAAGCAACTTTCTCATTTCTATGCAACTTATGATTGAAGCGACAGGCGGCGACTCCGGTGGGATGAGGGAGACAGATAAGACATCGCAAACGACGCGTAAGCGACGGTGATGGCTTATCGCTCACCCCACGGAAAGCGTCCGCCTAAAGCGGAATCAGCCTTCTCTTGCTGATTTTGAGTTAGAAAAAAAATCTCCATAGCGATAATCACTAAGGAGATTTGTATTCATTCATCTAACTTTTCAATTGTTTTAGCTTCACCTGAAGCTGGATGAGATTCTTGTAAAGACTCATATCCAACTTTAACTAGGTCATATAACTCGAAATCGTTGCGCTGAGCCATCGAAATTCTAAACCAAGTGGCATTTGTTCCAGCTTCTATCGCTTCTTCTACCGTTAACTGTGTTGCTTCCTCTTCAGTTAAATCTCCTACAACAAGGATACCGCTATCCTCCGTATCAATAATAATTCCAGTAGTATAGCCTATCGGCTGTGTTTGTGTAGGATTATTCTCGAAAAAGTTCATGATGAAGTAAAATGTAGCTCCGATAGCTACGAGTAAAATCGCTATAATAATTACTACAGTCGATTTTCCCTTCATATGAAAACCTCCTTATCTTTTTCCACGTCGGAAGCCTTCTTCTAAAAGATAAGCTTTTGCTTCATCATAGGAGCCAAAGCTTTCTTCTAGGTTGTAGCCATGATAAATATTCCAAAGAGTATCCTCTTGTAAAAGAGTCAATTTAGAGCTTTCTTTGTTTGTCCACTCCTCTTCTACTTCTTCATCAAAGGCTTCTTCCTCCTCCGTTGCCAAGTAGTCAATAGAGTCTTTAATCATTTTACGAAGCTCATCTGCTGATACTTCTCGAATATTCACTAATCCTTTTTCTTTTGCTTCATATTGAGGAAGATCTCCAACATAAACAAAACCATTTCCGTTTGGATGTAAATGGTAGATTACTGTAGTTTTATCGTATAAGCTCTCTTCATAATGGTAGTTAACTCGCTTCATGGATACTTCCTTACGAGTTAGTTCCGGAAATTCTTGAATAATTGCTTCTTTTTCTTCAAATGTTAGCATATGATTCCTCTTTCTTTTCTTATCATTAGTATATTATTATACCATAAACTCTATCCTCTTCGCGTCCACCACTCTGCTACTATAACAAAACAAATGACAACAGCAATTGCTACTGCAAAAAACCATTCTGGTAAGCTGCCCAAATTATAATCCTCCTAGCACATCCACATACCTTACAAATGTGAATACTATTTTCTAAACTAGTTGAGGAAAATAACTTCTCCCCATCTTTCCTAGTGTCACTCTACCCTTTTTTAGCATAATGCTTCTAACTATACATCTTTTTAAAGATCCTTATCTCTGTTGCTAAATTAACTTCGTACCTCGTAAGTTTAATCCTGCCTCTTTCGAATAGATATTACCGCTCCAATGTGATAAACTAAGGGACAGACAATAAGAGGACGTGAGAGAAATGATTAAAATCGAATTACCAAAACCAACTGTAACAATTACTCAACGTAAGCAAGCACTAAATGAAGGAGAAGTTGAAATCCCATCAATTTACGGATTTATCGACTTCCACCAAATTCCTAGAGATAAAGGCGGCATTTTTATGTTTTATAACAAAAATGATGAGCTATTATTCGTAGGAAAAGCACGTAAAATTCGTCAACGCATTAAAAAACACTTTGAGGATAATGTTTCTCCAATGATTAAGCATCGCGAAGAAGTGTATAAAATTAGTGTTTGTGTAGTTGAAGAGCCAATGGATCGTGAAATATATGAAACATATGCCATCAATACATTAAAAGCAAAATATAACATCGATAAAGTATTTTACAAATAAAAATCTCATGCCTCCTAATAGAGGCATGGGATTTTTATTTGGATTCTTCAAAAAGACTGGTACTATGTTTTGGCTGCACTCGAGCTTTTGGGTCTATGAAGGCTTTAATATGACTGATTGCATTAGGGACTTCTCCGAATCCAACAGCTATTAGCTTCACTTTCCCAGCGTGTGTACACACATCACCCGCAGCATATATTCCTTCTACACTTGTTTCCATCTTTTCATTGACTACTACCGAGTTCTTTTCCATCTCGAGGCCCCAGCTTTTGAGTGGTCCAAGCGAGGCAACATTTCCGTAGTTGACTAGCACATGATCTACCGGGATGTTTTCCTCTATCTTGTCCTTACTTACCACTACAACTTCTTGAATACGTTCTCCATCGCCTATTAATTCTTTGATTGCATACGAGGTTTTAACAACTACCTTTGAATTATCTAACTGCTGAACAGATTTTTCATGCGCTGTAAATTGCTCTCGTCGATGACAAATGGTCACACTGGAAGCTATGTCCTCTAGCATTAACGACCAATCTAATGCAGAATCCCCGCCACCCAAAACTAATACATTGGAATTTTGAAAGTCATTTAAATCCCTTACTTTATAATGAAGGTTTTTTCCTTCATATTCCTTGGCTCCAGGCACAGTTAATTTCCGTGGTTGGAAAGAACCAACCCCTGATGTCAGGAGAATTGTTTTTGAATAATGAACCCCTTTATCAGTTTTCAATATAAAATACTCATCCTGCTTTTCAAGCTCGTTTGCAGTTTCCTCTAAACATATTGTAGGATTGCTGTAGGCAGCCTGTTCAACTAAATTAGCTACTAAATCTTTTGCCAAGATTTTAGGCAACCCTCCAATATCATATATATACTTATCCGGATAAAGTTCCATCAATTGACCGCCTAGCTCTGGAAGGCTGTCAATAATCTTAACCTTTAAATCACGGAGTCCAGCATAAAAGGAAGCAAATAAACCTGTAGGTCCTCCCCCTATAATTGTTACATCAAAAACTTCTTGCTTCATGTAATCAATCACCTCATCAATCTATTATTTACTTTTATAAAAAACGGCTTCGTACTTCTGGAGAAGGAAGCATACAGCTATCCTTTTGACCAAACCATTTATATCTATTCTTTGCGATAAATTTGTAAATACTATTTCTAATTGGTCTTGGAACAAATATAAAAATATACATGTATCTCCATATTCCTTCTAAATTTCTACATACCCTTAGCGCACCATCAGAAAATTTATAGACTTTCCCGTCTTCTATGAGAATAAAACTGTCTATATTATGAGAAATACTGTATTGTTCTTTTAATTTCATTCCTGCATCGCTTTGAAGCGCAGCAAATTGAAAATGACCTTTAGAGTCTCTTTTGATTATAAATTGAACACTGGAATCACAAAAATTACACACACCATCAAACATTACGATAGCTTCTGCCATTTTAAATTCCTCCTTGCCTCTAGTGTATCAGAAAGAATTCAGGCTGTTAAATGAGAGTGGTTGATATTTCTTAAGACTTTTGACCGATGCTAAAAAAGACATTGCTTCAACATTCTATAAAATAAAAATTAAAAAATAAAAATGATGCCCAATACCGTATTGGAATTGGCATCATTTTTATCATTTATCCTGCGGTGTATCTGATGATCCAAAGGCTTCCACATCTTCAAAGCTATTTTCAAAATCCCTGATTTCTCTTGCTTCTTTATCCACTGGATGATCAGTATCAGCATTTAGTCTATCCTCTTCTACAGGTCGAAGATCATTTACCTCTTGCTGCGCATGGTCTACACAGGTTAGAGTTGTCGGAACAGCTTCTAATCGTTCAATAGGGATTTGCTTGTCACATACACTACATTTTCCATAAGTACCCTCATCTAAAGCCTGTAAGGCATCTTTAATATCTTCTATTTCTTCTTCTGCATGCTTTCGCAGAGCCAATCTCGTATGTTGGTCAGTTAAATCAGTAGCATTATCAGCAGGATGATTGTCGTAATTAGACAACTCTGTTGTTTCAAATTCCTCATCATTATTTAAGCTTTCCTCTAGTTCGTTAAACCGATCAAGTAAATTTTCTTTTAACTTTTCATATTTCGCCATATCAATTCCTCCTTAACGTTAGTATTAGGATTACCCCAATGTAGGGAAAATAAAACTAATTAGAATTCTTGGAAGTTTCCACTACATGAATTTCGGCTATTTAGGTAATATAAAAGAAAGGAGTGATTAACAATGGGTATCCATCGTTTTTTTACGAGCATGAATGACTTAGAAAGAATCATTCGAGCACCAGGCAGGTTTAAATACGAGGAACATAACGTTGCTGCACATTCATGGAAGGTAGCTCAGTATGCTATGTTCTTTGGAACCATTGAAGAAAATAATGGTGCAGTGATTAACTGGAAATCCCTGTACGAAAAAACCATTAACCATGACTTTGCAGAGATTTTTATCGGAGATATTAAAACTCCCGTCAAACATGCTTCCCCGGAATTAAAGCAAATGCTTTCCCATGTCGAAGAAAAGATGATGGAAAAGTTTATATTAGATGAAATACCTGAAGAATTCCGTCCCGTCTTTTTCGACAGAATGAAAGAAGGTAAGGACGAAACAATAGAGGGTCGTCTACTAGAGCTGGCAGATAAAATGGACCAGGTATACGAAGCCTTTACAGAACTCCAACATGGAAATACCGATCCTGAATTTATTAAGATGTACGAGACAGCCTTACGAAAAATATTACATTTGCCATTAGAAAAGAGTGTGGCCTACTTTAAAGAAATAATGCTTCAGGACATTATGGCAGAGGAATCTGTAATTGACGTTAAAAGTATTACGCTAAAAATTTTAGTAGAATAAGGAAATCTTTCAATAAAAACTGCGATATATTGTATAATATAGTGTATAATATGATTCAACTAGGAAAATTTAAGGAGGCTGTCTCATGCCTATACCAGTCGATCATACTAAACCAGTTCGTACTACAGCGAAACTTCATGCATTTAATCAGCTTCAACAATGGATTATAGATGGTACTCTACAACCGGACGAAAAGTTAAACGATATAGAGCTAGCCCAAGCTTTAGGAGTTAGCCGGACACCCATTAGAGAATCTCTTCAGTTATTGGAATCGCAGGGCTTTGTAACGATGCAACCAGGCAGAGCAACACAGGTTACGCCAGTGGAGCCTGAAGATATCTATAACCTGCTTCCTCCACTGTCTGTATTACAAGCACTTGCAGCTGAACTAGCAACACCTAATATGGATGAAGAAACATTAAACCTGTTAGAACAAAAAAACAATGAATTTGCAGAAGCTCTGCATGCACAGAATTTTACAAAAGCATTAAAATTAGATGAGGAATTTCATCAGCTGATTGTGGATCGAGCTAATAATCCATACATATTCTCTATGGTAGAAATGCTTCAAGCACATGTTCGTAGACTTTACTATTATGAAAAAATTAACTTAAGGGAATATTCCATTGAACAGCATAAGGAGTTAATACGATTATTCAAAGAAAAGGATATTCCAAAGCTAGCTGAAGTAATGCGTGCTAACTGGATTTATACCATTGAAAAATTCTAAAATTAAATAGTAAATAAGGGTGCACGTTATAGAGAATGCTACTTCCTATAAGATTTCACACTTAACTACAAAAGCCTATCGACAAAATTAGTCGATAGGCTTTTTAATATTAACTATTTAATGGTACTGGTCTTTTCCCATTTATTCGAGCTATAACACCTGTTATAAGAGTAATAATCACGAAAGGAACTATCCAACCAAGACCTACATCGTAAAATGGTAATACATTGTCATAGAAATCTAGGATGGATTCTAACCAACCAAAGTATTCGATTTCTAATGAATCACATAGTGCTTTTAAGCCGTCAATTATGCTTATTAGGAATGTACAAATCATTACCGCTACGTACACAAATCGTGCATGATAAAACAACGGCGACAAGAAAGCTAGCAATATCAAAACAATAGCCAATGGATATAAAAGCATTAGAACAGGTACTGAGTAAGTGATAATATTCGATAAACCAAAATTAGCAATCACACATGTAAATACACTAAAAATGATTACAAATGCTTTATAGCTAATGGAAGGAATTAACGTATGAAAGTACTCTGCACAAGCAGTAGTTAACCCAATGCTTGTTGTTAGACACGCTAGAATAATTACAATTGCTAATAGAATAGCTCCAAAGGATCCAAAGTAATGCTCCGAAGCAGCGCTTAAAACTGGTCCACCATTTTCCATTATTCCGAACAAATCAACAGAAGTAGCTCCTAAGTAACCAATACCAGCGTATATTATTCCTAAAAAGAAAATAGCTATAGCACCAGACTTGGCAGTGGCCGCTAAGATGCCCTTCTTAGAAGTTACACCCATAGAGCGAACTGCATTTATCACAATAATACCGAATACTAATGAAGCTAACGCGTCCATTGTATTGTATCCTTCTGTGAATCCTGTCATAAAAGCATTATCAATGTAACTGCCCTGTGGCGTACTAAATTCACCCATAGGTTTAAAGATTACAAACACCAATAAGATTAAGAGCCCTATTAAAATCCCTGGTGAAAGGTATTTCCCTACATTATCTACAATCTTGGATGGGTTCAAGGAAAGCCATAAAGTAAGACCAAAGAAAACGACTGTAAATATCAATAAACCGATTTGTGTATATTCTGAATTTACAAAAGGCATAATCCCAATTTCATATGAAACAGCTCCGGTTCTCGGTAAAGCGAAGAAAGGTCCAATTGTTAAATATAGCAAGGAAGTAAAAATCACAGCAAAAGTCGGATGTACTCTACTAGATAGTTCCTGTAAATTTTTACTTCCTGAGAAGCCCATTGCTAAAGTTCCTAAGAATGGAAGACCGATACCAGTTATTAAAAAGCCTATTATAGCAAACCATAAGCTTGTCCCTGCGTTTTGACCCAGACTGGCTGGAAAAATTAAGTTACCTGCTCCAAAAAACAAAGCAAATAACATTACTCCAATAACCAAATAACTTGAAAAAGATAATTTATTGTCCATTGTACTTGCCCCCTGTGATATAAAAAATAATCATTACTTTTTATTTTGTTCTAGTTGTATTAAATACATGTGCTAAATGATTATTCATCATCACTTAATTGCTAATAACAATCATGATAATACTATGAATTTATACAGAATGCAATATATTATATAAAATTAATAGAACATTTATTTAATTTAAAACATAAAAAAATAGCTAGCTAATAAAAAATCTATTAGCTAGCTATTTTTCGCGTTTTCATCTTCTTCTTCAAATAGGATTTCCGTTAAAGAATTGTCGGAAGAATTATCTGCTAATTCTACATTTGACCGATAAGCAGCTCTTGTTAAAAGGTGACCCGCAACAGGAGCAGTTAAGAAAACAAATAGTATTCCTAATATCAAACGTACACTTACGAAGCCATCATGTACCCAGAAATAGATAAACGCACCTGAAAGGGTTAGTAATACTGCAACCGTAGAGCTTTTAGTTGCAGCATGTGAGCGGGTATAAACATCGGGAAGTCTAACAATCCCAATAGCGCTAATAACACTCATTATGCTTCCTAAAAGGACAATTACAGCAGCGATTAGCTCAATTATCTGACTTA
Source organism: Psychrobacillus sp. FSL K6-2843 (assembly GCF_038626375.1). NCBI lineage: Bacteria > Bacillati > Bacillota > Bacilli > Caryophanales > Bacillaceae > Psychrobacillus > Psychrobacillus sp. FSL K6-2843. Next base: position 3,714,927 of record NZ_CP152021.1, read on the forward strand.
CGCTCAATGATAACCCCCCTTTCAATATATCGGGCAATAGCAATTGTACTGATAAAAGCTAAAATTCCTAAAATAAGAATTGCCTCCAGAAATGCCTTTGTCTTAAGTACAATAGACACTATGGCTATTATAGATATTAGGTTAACTCCTATCATATCTAATGCTACTGCTCTATCTGGCATTGAAGGACCCTTTATAATTCGAAAAAGTGCGATTCCTATGGAGATTGCAAACAAAGAAAGTGAAAGTACTAATATTTTTTCTACCATTAGCGAGTCACCTCCATAATTGCTTTTTCGAACTTAGTTAAGGAACGCAAAACATCAGCTTTTGAAGTTTCCATATCCATCGCATGAATATAAAAGGTATCTCCCTCTGGATTTACTTCCATTACGACAGAACCAGGAGTTAAAGTAAGCAATAACGCAAGCGTCGTAATTTCCCATTCACTAGACAACTTCGTTCTATAAGTAAATATCCCTGGCTTAATCTTTAGCTTAGGACTTAATATTTGTTTACTAATAACTATACTAGATGTAGCCAATTCTCTGATAAAGATAAATATCAATTTAATAATTGCAAATAGACGCTTTAAATAAAATTGTGTTCCAAAAAATCTATGCATAAGGAACACAATCCCGATTCCTACGAAGAACCCACTTACAAAAGTTTGTAATTGTAACTCCTCAGTGTCCATGAGCAGAGTCCACAAAAACGCTATAAATAAATTAAGTAGAAATTGTGCTGGCATTGTTAATCACCTCTCCCATTACTCTTCTCCGCCTAATATCGCATCAATATATATGGCAGGATTAGACAGCGTATTTGCTGCATCAGTAACATATCCGGAAATTACCTCTGCTCCAAGTCCTAGTGCAAGCGTTCCAATACCTAGTAGGAAAATTGGAAAAATCATACCAAACTTCATAGGAGTTTCATCCTCTAAGCTGATGATTGTTTCACCGAAAATAGAGTTTAAGAATATACGAAGTAAAGAATACAGAACTACTATACTGGAGAGGAATGCCAAAGCCAATAAAATATATGATCCTGACTCTATCGCCCCTTGTCCTACTAAAATTTTCCCTACGAAACCACTAAGTGGTGGAATTCCAGCTAAAGAACAAGTAACAACAAAGAACAGCCAACCAAGTAAAGGATAGTTTTTTATTAAACCACTAATTTCATTAATCTTTGTTTTTCCTGTTAAAGAAATCATCGTACCCACCAATAAAAATAGCATTGCTTTAGCAATCATGTCGTGCACTATATAATAAATTGATCCCTCAATGGCTACAGGAGTTCCTATCGCTAAACCTACAAGCATAAATCCTACTGCAATCACTACATTATAGGAGGCTATTAATCGTAAATCCTTATAAGCGATTGCTCCCATACAGCCAACGACGAGTGTAATACCAGCCATAACACCAATAATCGTGTGAGTTATTAGCGTATCGTGATAAAAAATGATCGTAAAGGTACGGAACAATGCATAGATACCTACCTTTGTTAAAAGAGCTCCAAATAAGGCAGCGATTGCCATAGGAGGCGCACTATATGAACCTGGCAACCAAAAGAATAGTAGAAGCCCTGCTTTTATACTAAATACGACTAAAAATAGTATACCTATAGTTGTTAGCAAGGGATCTTGCCCTGCTTCAGCTACTCTTTCTGAAAGGTGTGCCATATTGAGCGTTCCAAGAGAACCATATAAATAGGCAAGCGCTAGTAGGAAGAACCATGAAGCAATTACATTAATCACCACATATTTAATAGATTCTCTTAGCTGGCGTTTTGTACCACCCAATGTTATTAGCACATAAGATGCCAGAAGCGTAACTTCGAAACACACAAATAGGTTAAACATATCACCAGTTAAAAACGATCCGTTTACTCCAGCTAATAGGAACAACACAAACGGATAAAAGTACATCTTCTCGTGTCTTTCTCCAATGGAAGAGAAAGCATACATAACACAAAGTGCAGTTACAATGCTTGCAGTAAGCACTAGTAGCACTGAAAACGAATCAGCAACAAATAGAATTCCAAACGGAGGCTTCCACCCACCAAAATCCAATCGAAGAATTCCTTCTAATTGAATCTTATTTAAGATAAATACACTAATCCCGGTGATTGATAACACCGTCAATAAAGTAATGATACGTTGCAGCTTAATATATCGATTAAAGAATACTAATAATACTCCTATCATTATAGGAATTATTAAAGGCAAGACAATTATATTATTCATCATTTGTTCCTCTCAATGCATCCAGGTCATCTGTGCCAATATCCTGATACGCTCGGTATGCAAGAACAAGTATGAAAGCTGTTACTGCAAAGCTTATTACAATAGCAGTTAATATCAAGGCTTGTGGCAACGCATCTGTATAAGGACCATCTGCTTCCTTTAACAAAGGCACATTCCCTCTTTTTAAATCTCCCATAGTCAATATGAGTAAATGAGCTGCATGTGATAACACCGCAGTCCCTAAAATTACTCGAATAATATTACGTGAAAGGATTAGATAAGTAGCAACGGCAACTAAAATACCGATCAATATAACCATAATTGTTTCCATTAGCTATCATCCTCACTTATGCTTAAAATTATTGTAACTAGCACCCCAACTACCGTTAAAGCCACTCCTGCTTCAAAGATTGTGACGGTTGTAAGCTCTGTTTTACCGAAAATAGGCAAATCAAAATAGGCAAATGATTGTGACATAAATGGCACCCCAAATATCAATGAACCAAAACCGGTTGCTGTTGCTAATAGCACTCCCACAGCAGCTACTAGCTTAAAGTCTAAGGGAAGACTATTATGAACCTTTTCTATGCCATTCGATAAGTACAGCAGAACAAATGCTGAGGCTAATACTAAGCCTCCGATGAAGCCTCCTCCCGGCGTGTTATGACCTGAAAGAAATAAATAAACCCCAAAGGTTAAAATAATAAACACACCTATTTTAGCAACATTTCGAAGAATAACATCATTAATTTTCACTATCGGTATCCTCCTTTTTTGCTCTAAGCTTAATCATGGTATATACACCTAAGCCAGCTATAAAGAGAACGACTACTTCTAACATAGTATCAAAGCCACGGAAATCCCCTAATATAGCATTAACAATATTAGTTCCTCCAGCTAAATTATAAGCATCTTCAAATAGGTAAGAAATCCTTTCAAACTGGTCATAATTTAACACAGACAAACCAACTAAAACTACTACTAGCCCTACCCCGATTGATATAATGGCATTCATGTTCTTGGTTTTCAAGGATACTTTTTCTTTTTTCCAATCTGGTAAATGAGAGAACGCCAATAGGAAAAGTGCAGTGGTTACTGACTCAACTACCAATTGTGTCAATGCGAGATCAGGAGCTCTGAATATTACAAAGAAAATAGCTACGGTATAACCTAAAACTCCATTGAGTAAAGTTGCAGTAATTCTCGATTTAGCACGTAGCATGGCCAAGCTAGCAATTACCATAATAATCACCAAAATAATCTCATATGCACTAAACTTAGCACTTGGAGTTGTATCAACTGAAAATGCACCCGAAATTATTAAATAGCCACCAACTGTCACAATAAAGAATATATAAATATATAGAAGATAGTCTCTTAAATAACCTGTCATATAACTTTTCGTTGTAACTGTAGACTGCTTCTCTGAAAAATTTAAAAAGTTGGTATATAAAGCATTAAAGGAATATTTCTGTGGTAATATGCTATAAATTGGTCTCCAATATTTTAAAATCTTAAAAAGAAGAAAACCGACAACTATTACTCCAATTGTCATCTGTAGCTCCGTATTAAAACCATGCCATGCGTAAATAGAAGGTGTTAGTTTCTCCGGATCACCAAAAGTTGGATAGATACTAGCCATTGCTGGCTTCAATATATAATTCCCTAATATATTTGGAAAGAAAAATATACCTACAACAAAAACGCTTAATATGATTGGCGATATAAGCATACCAATCGGTGCTTCATGAATCGGTTTATCCAGTTTTTCCGGCTGTGCATCACCCAGAAAGGTTTTAAAGATGAAAATCATACAATATACAAACGTTAGCACACTCCCTATCCATGCGATGACCGGGAAAATAATACCCCAATTTTGCAAGGAGAAGACATCTGCCTCCATTATATAAACGGTAGCCGTAAAAAACATTTCCTTACTTAAAAATCCATTAAATGGCGGCAATCCTGCCATTGATAAGCTACCAATTGTCCCTACTGTAAAAGTAATCGGCATTAAAGTCATTAACCCGCCTAATCTTCGAATATCCCGTGTTCCAAGCTCGTGGTCAAGGATACCAACAACCATAAACAGAGCACCCTTAAATGTGGAATGATTAATCATATGGAATAGTGCTGCAAAGGTGGCCTGAGTATAAATAACCGAATCCTCAGAGTAACCATATTGTAATGCAACTGAACCAAGACCTAGTAAACTCATAATTAGGCCAAGCTGACTAACTGTGGAGAAAGCAAGTAATGCCTTTAAATCTGTTTGCTTAACTGCATTAAAGGACCCCCAGAACATGGTGATCATCCCAACAATACTAACTGTCCAAAACCATATTTGGTCTACTCCAAATATTGGTGTAAAACGCGCCACCAAATATATTCCTGCTTTAACCATAGTTGCTGAATGTAAGTAAGCACTAACTGGTGTCGGCGCTTCCATCGCATCTGGTAACCATATGTGGAATGGAAACTGAGCAGATTTAGTGAATGCACCCAACAGGATTAAAATCATGGCAGGTACGAATAAATGATGATTCGTAATTTCCAATACCATCGGAATGATTTCTCGAATACTGAAGGTGCCAGTCATTGTATGCAGCATGATAAATCCTACTAGCATTGCTATACCACCGCTGACAGTAATAAGCATAGCCTTTTGAGCCCCACGTCTAGAAGCATTACGATGGCTCCAGAAGGCTATTAATAAGAAAGAGGAAACACTCGTTAGTTCCCAAAACACATATAAAACCATCAGGTTATCAGAAAACACTACACCTAGCATGGCTCCCATAAATAACAAGAGGTAACAATAAAAATGATGTAAAGATTCCTTAGTGGAAAGATAAAAAATAGAATATAGTATAACTAAACTACCTACACCAGTAATAAGTAAACCTAATATTATACTTAGACCATCTAAATAAGTAGTGAAGTTTATATCTAATGAGGGGATCCAGCTATATGTGTGAGAGTATGTTTTTCCACTTGCAATTGAGGGAATATAGCTTGCAAGCATTGCAAACAAGATGGTCGGTACTAGCAACACAAACCAACCAATATGTATTTTTTTTAAATTCCTATAAAAAATCGGTATAATTGCGGCTACTATAAAAGGTAAAATAATAGCAAAGTTAACAGAAAACAAATTGTAACCTCCTATTTCCATATATTGAGGGTATTTTCTATATAGAAAGATTTATTTCATTTGAAAGAGAGACTTGACTATAAGGGTAACTAGTTGCATAATAGGATTCCATATGGGGTTCCAATAAGAGCATTAGTTGAAACAGGGGTGTTTACCATTGCTGAATTTAAGCTAACTTGTTTGGTGTGATTTATAACGAAATGAGTGGCTATAAAACGTATAGACAAGGACATTTAATAGTCCTATTTATAGAGGGTATGTCCAATGCATAAGAGGTTAGGAGCAAAACAATCCTCTATGCAAATTTTAATAGTGAATCAAAGACAATTTTTTTAAAACATTTAGAGCATATGGTAAATCTTTAGAACTCCTTAAAAATAACTAATAGTATTTTCATGATTTTCCTAAGTAAATTATACACTAAATGATGCATCTCTGCACTTCTGGTGTTTACAATAGCTTATAATTTGCAATATTTTATACATGTTACTAGAATAGATGAGACTATAATAAATGAGGTGTAGACAACCGTGAAACGCGTAAAAGGTAGAATGGACGAAAGTATACTTGTCTGCGTATACTATGGACCAAATGGTGAACGACTCATTAGAAGAGGACACAAGATGGCAAGTATTATGGACTGTCCACTCTATATCTTAACTGTGGATCCACTTCCGTACGATGCTTTCGATGCGGAAAAATCAGGATACGTAGAGCAGTGGAGATCTTTAGCAGATGAACTAGACGTGGAAGAATTTATCATCCGTGATAATGAAAAGCGTCCTTCTCCTAAAGTGATTAAGGAAGTAGCACATCAATTTAATATCACCCAGATTATTATCGGACAAACAGCTCAGAGCAGATGGGAAGAAATTACGAAAGGCTCCTTTATGAATGTACTATTAAAGGAAATCCCATTTGTAGATTTCCATGTGGTTTCGGTGGAACGTGCGATAAAAGAAGAAGAAGAAGGAATATTTGAAAAAGGTGTAAGAGCCTATTTGGTGAATGATGGAGATACTTATAAAGTATCCTTTACCTGTGCAAAGAATATGTGTCAGGAAGGAATTTTCTTTAAAGAAATTGGTACAGATTTTGATAATGGGATATTCAAATTTATGCATAATAACAAAATGCAGCAAGTTCATATCCAAGACAATCTAGTAACTGATCCATCTCAAGTTCCAGCTGATTGTAGACTAAAAGCAAGATAATATATAAGAGCAATCCTATATGGATTGCTCTTTTTTTGTAAATATGAAAGCTCGGCGCTGCTCCTGCGTAAGCTAGTTACAAACAAGAGCGTTTGGAATGACTAAGGAACTGTCCCCTCACTTTTCTCCATTTAACTGACACAGGCGCTTGCGCTTTTCTTATGCCGCAACCTTCCCATCCTTTGGTAGAGCAAAAGCTACTAATCCTAATATAGGAAGAAGCGACACAACCACCATAGTTGAATACACTCCTATGTAATCCATAAGAATACCAATAACTACTGCTCCTATAGCTCCCATTCCAAACGCCAATCCAACCGTAAGACCAGCCATTGTTCCAATTTTGTTTGGAACTAGCTCTTGTGCGTAAACAACTGTCACGGAAAAACTGAGCATGATTGAAAATCCAATAGCAGTTAGTAGTATTAAAATAGCCCAAACAGGCACATAAGGTAATACAAGACACAATGGTATTGGTACAATGGTTGAAATGACAATCACTTTTTTTCTTCCAATCCTATCAGCCATCGGACCTCCAAAAAACGTCCCCACTGCCCCCATAGCTAAAAACAAGAAAATAATTAGTTGGCCTTTATCTGTTACGAAGTTATAGTTTTCCGTCAAATGAAAAATATAAAAGCTAGTAATATTCGTAACATAAAAAGAGCGCACAAAAATAATTATCATTAAAAGCCCTAGTGCAATCCCTACTTGTTTCTTAGTCAATACAGGCAAAGAAGATATAAATGCTTTTTTCTTAGCACCTAAATCCGCTTCTCTTAGTTGTTCCTTATACCATCTAGAAATTTTACTCAATATAAAAATACCTATCGCCGCAACGATTAAAAATAACGCGGCTCCTCTTTGTCCAAGCGGAAGTAGTATAAATCCACTAATAAGAGGGGCTAAAGCTTGTCCAGAATTCCCTCCAACCTGATAAATCGATTGAGATAGTCCTCTTTTATTCCCCGCTGCCATATAAGAAACCCTAGAACCCTCTGGATGGAATACTGCTGATCCCAAGCCTAAAAATATAACAGCTACGAGTATTATCCAGTAATCTGGTGCAAAAGCTAATCCTGCCACACCGATAAAAGAACTTACCATTCCTAGAGGAAGAGCATATGGCATTGGCTTTTTATCACTTATAAAGCCAACCACTGGCTGTAGTATAGAAGCAACTATATTAAGGGAAAATGTTATAAATCCTAACTGAGTAAAGGTTAATCCAAGTTCACCTCTAAATATTGGAAACATAGCTGGAACAATAGATTGTAAAGTGTCATTAAAAAGATGACATATTCCCATAGCCACCATAATAGGATAGACAGGATTCCCCTGTCTATTCAGAGTTTCTGTTTGCGACAATTTACCACATCTCCCTATAAAAATAGTTTTTGGATCAATTTTATAATTTCTATCTATATGAAAAACATGAACAAAAATGATTTCCACTCTAATCGGTCATCTCTCATTTAGCTGGTATCGTCGCAGCTTATACAATCAAAAAGTTATAAATATTCATGTTTAATAGTAAGTGCAATTATGAAAATAACCCAATTTAGTTATTATATCGCAAAATCATTGAATTTATAAAATTTTCCTAAAAGAGAATAGTTAGATGCTAGTGGGTCACAATACATAGAAGTATATTTAAAGGAGTATTGATCACAATGGCTGATATAAGTTTTTGGGAAATGATTTGGAGAACTACCATCTCATTTGCAGTTTTGCTTTTTTTAGCACGCATAATGGGAAAGAAGCAGATAAGCCAATTAACTTTCTTTCATTACATTACAGGAATAACTATAGGATCTATCGCTTCGGAAATTGCTTCACAAAAAGAAACTCCCTTTGTGGACGGAATTATATCACTAATATGGTGGGCATTACTTACAATCCTTATGACATATCTTTCACAGCTTTCTCCTAAGTTGCGTCTGCTTTTAGATGATGAGCCAACAATTATCATTAAAGATGGAAGAATATCTTTAAAATCCTTAAAATCTTCTCGCATGAACATGGATGATGTAATGATGTTATTAAGAGAACAATCCATCTTTTCTATAGACGATGTCCAGTATGCAGTATTAGAAACAAATGGAGAGCTAAGTGTTTTTAAAAAACCTGCAGAACAAAATGCAACAAAACAAGATGTGAAGGCAGACGTTTCCATGCCCACTTATATTCCAACCGAAATTATATCAGACGGTAAAATTGTACGGAAAAATCTAAAAGAATTGAAACTAGACGAAGAATGGGTAATGAAGAAGTTGCGCAAGCACGGGGTTCAGTCAGTCGATGAGGTATACTTTGCACAATTACAAACAAATGGATCTCTTTCGGTTAACCTAAAAAATAATGGTCTATAAAATAACCATGAAGACAACAAAAGGTATGGGGAATTTTTCCCCATACCTTTTTACTTCCTTTTAAATAGGAAGCTTTTGCTATTTTAAAATATTATTTGTTAGTTCTTCAGCTAAATTATTTAGTTCATTTACATTAATAGAAGAAAGTTGATCGTTGCTTAGTTGATATTTCTCCTTTAACTGAAGAATACGTTCCACGCTCCTATCAATTTGTTCTACCTTTATTTCTTCATTTCGTACGGCCTCTAAAATAGCTTGAATTGCTCTGTGCACTTTTTCATAGTCATGTGCGATTAATACAATATCATTACCAGCCTTGACAGCTTCAACTGCTGCCTCTCCTATTTCATAATTATCCAAAATGGCCTTCATCGTCATATCATCCGTCATGACGACACCTTCATATTTCAGCTGCTCTCGTAGTATTTTCGTAATGACCACATTTGAAATGGATGATGGCTTATTAGCATCTATTTCTGGTAATAATATATGACCAATCATGACCACATCTGCTCCACTTTTTAAAGCATTTTGAAAGGGAATGAATTCTAAAGCCTGAAGCTCTTTCATATTCTTACTTACTATTGGAAGTTCAATATGAGAATCTACTTCTGTATCCCCGTGACCAGGAAAATGCTTAATAACTGAAATAACGTTTTCACTTTGCAAGCCCTTCATAGTAGAAATACCAAGCTCACTCACCAATTTAGGGTCACTTCCAAAAGAACGATCTCCAATAACAGGATTATTAGGATTACTGTCAACATCAAGCACAGGTGCAAAATCCAAATTAAATCCAAACGCATTCAGCTGCTTGCCTAATAATTCTCCCAATTGAAATGCTAATGCTGGATTGTCCTTTTTACCAATTTGTTTATTGGTGGGAAGATTGCTGAGCTCTGGAATCCTTGTCACTCTTCCTCCCTCTTGGTCTATCCCTAAAAACAGCGGATATTGCTGCTGCATATTCTCAGCCTTAATGGAATTTAGTAATGTCACTATCTGATTTGCATTTAACAGGTTATCTTTAAAGAAAATGATTCCTCCAACCTTATCCTCACGAATCATTTCCCTACTTTTCTCCGATAATTCTACTCCCTCAATTCCTCCAAAAATCATTTGACCCACTTTTTCTTCTAAGGACATACTATCCACTGGAGAAGTTGTCACCGGTGAGTCTACCTCCTTTAAGTCCGTATAAACCGAAATATGATGAACGTTAGGATTCGGATCATTTTCCGTAGGCTTTGGTAGAATCCATTTTAATTGTATATTCGGGAGAATTTCATAAACTAAAATAGTTTCTTCTTTCCCTTCATCCTGATAGCTACGTATAATATCTGGCTCTCCTGCAACCGAATGGATGTCTTCCAATTGAACCTCTTGTATATATGTCGAATTAGTTCGGATATCAAAAACAGTTCCTGAATGATGTCCAACAGTAGCGTTTCGAGATAGATAGGTGTCATAAATATCATTCGAAAGATTGCTACTCTCATCAGGTACTCCCCATAGCTCGTACAATTGTTCTGTATCTGTTTCGCCAACTATAAAGGGCACATTTATAACCTGTCCTTTTTCAGCTAGCTCAAAAACAAGAGAGACAACTGCCTGTCCTTCGTTAGCTGCTTCTTCTTCACTTATAAACTCTTTTGGTTTCTCTTCTTTGTTAGTTGTTAAGACCGCTTCTATTATAGTAAACATAAAAATTACTACTATAATAATTCCAATTTTTTTAATCATTTTAAAGGCCCCCGAATGATCGTCTACCCTATTGTATTTCAATTAGTACCGACACTATACCTTTTTTTGTATTTTAATTTTAATAATCAATCATTTTCAAATGTCAAAACTAAATTAATTAAACCAATTTGCACAACAAATAATTAACTTAATACAGAATGGGTCATAATTGAATTCAAGCAACATATCTCTACGGTACTCACTCTGTACTTTATTTCCACAAAAAAATCCCCAAACGGGGATTGGAAATTATGCCTGTGATTTATGGCGGAATGGACATTTCCCTCGAATTGGCTCACTATCATCACCAATAAAGGATTGCTTCCATTCGTTATGTGTCGGGTCGCCGAAGTGGCCTATGTCTGGATGCTTAGGTAGCTGATCCCACACTTCTACACGTTTACGAACTTTTTCACGTGACATAATGCCACCTTTTTCAGTTCCTTCTAACCCTTCAAAAATTTTACGCGGTTGGAATCCAAGAACCATCGCATTTCCTAGATGACGTGTCTTTCGCTTCTTGTATGCAGGAGCATTTCCAAACACGAAAATTGGCTCACCATTGAATCGGAAATCCCATAAATAGTGTTCTGGATCGCGAGGACTGTCTTCAGGCCATTCCACTTCGTCGACTTCATGTAAGTATTGGAGGATATCCCAAAACTGCTTTCGGTAATCTTCAATAGAACCCTCTTGCTCAAAAGGCTCCACAAATACAAAAAGACCGTGTCTCTTGTAGTTTGGTAATTTAAATAAATTGAGAAATTCTTCTACTGCAGAAGGTAAATTACTCCAGTCATCTTGATTGATATAAGCATAGCGGAGCTCGCCTTTTAATTCGCCACTCATTCCAAAAAAACAAGGAAACGTTTTATCTGTTACTGTGTTATGAAAGGTTTCGTATTCTTTATAAAGCCAACTAGGCAAGTCAGTTCTAGTATGAAAATCTTCTTTTGTTAATAATGCTTGTTCCTTTGTAATCATACGATCTCCTCCACTATCTTCATTCTTACATCTTATTATGTCTATTCTTCACTTTAACTAATGTACATATTCTTTACCCCATTCTAAAATTCTTGAAACAACTAGGTTCAAAAGGAAATAAATTTCACAAATAGGTTATGAGATGAAAAATTAAGGGAATACAAAAGTAATGAGTGAAGAAAATGGAGGATTACTTATGGTGAAAATAATTCAAGATAAATCTCAAATACATTGTAAAAGTGAATATGGCACTCTTCAAAAAGTAGTCTTATGTGAACCACAATTCATGGAAATTAGAGAAGTGATTAATGACGTACAAAAAAAATATATAAATGATAATATAGACCGTTCACTAGCTATTTCGCAACATCAAAAGTTTGAACAGACTTTAAGGAATGCAGGCGTGGAAGTGATAAAACTACAACCAAGCAAAGACCACCCTGAACAGGTCTTCACTAGAGATATTGGGTTTACTTTGGGCAACCGTTTATTTATATCCGAAATGGCAAATCCTATTCGTCAAGGCGAAGAGAAAGTATTGGCAACTTGGATGAATGAACATGATATTTCGTATAAGAAGCTTTCCACACATTCCATTGAAGGTGGCGATGTAATTGTGGATGGCAATCGTGTGTTTATTGGCATTAGCCATCGTACATGTAAAGATGCTGTTCAAGCTTTACAAAAAGAATTGCCGGATTATGAAATTATACCTATCCCTTTTAATCCAAAATATTTGCATCTAGACTGCGTGTTCAATATTCTTTCCTCCAAAGATGCATTAATTTATCCTGACGCGCTCGATCCTAAAATTGTAGAAAATTTATCGAGCATGTATCATTTAATCGAAGTGAGCGAAAGTGAGCAATTCTCAATGGGTACAAATGTGTTGTCTATAGGACAAAACCGAGTGCTAAGTTTGCCAACAAATCGTGATGTTAATAACCAGCTGAGACAGCATGGTTATCAAGTATTGGAAATCGAATTCTCAGAAATCATTAAATCAGGTGGTTCGTTCCGATGCTGTTCGATGCCTATTCTGCGCAGGTAAGAAAAGAGTAATTGGCCTCTTAAGAAAGTATTCTATTGGTAAATGAGCTTGGAAATGTAATTCCAAGCTCATTTTTTAATTTGAATCAGTATAATCATTCCAGGCACTTAGAGTTACTCAATCGAATATTAGACAAAATTAAAAGACCTCGGTTTCACACCGAAGTCATCTTTATTGCTACTAGGTCAATTACTGAACTGATACATCATTTAAAGATAGCGTTTTGGCTAATCGATTAATTCGGAATTATCTCATACGCAAGCTTTCGAATAATGAACTCATGCTCCGGATAATTCTCTAAAAGTTCATCCCGAGTGAAAAGCTCAAAATCTTCATATTCAAATCCAGGAGCAACCATGCAGCCCACTAAAGAAAACTCTCCGCCCTCTAAAACTGAGGAGCCGAAAATAGAATTTTTAGGAACGATTGCTTGTGGCATTTCTCCGTTGACTATATCTAACCCAAGCTTATATTCATGGTAGTTTCCTTTTGGGTCAATTACATGAACAACTAATGGGTCTCCACCATGAAAATACCATAACTCATCTGACTTTAAACGATGAAAGTGGGAGATATCTTTCTCTCCAAGTAAAAAATAAATGCTTGTATATAGATTTCTAGATGACCCAGATACATCTAGAGTTTCTGTCGAGGCAAATGAAGACTTAAAGTAACCACCCTCTGGATGAGGTTCTAAGCCTAAAAACTCAATATAATAGGAAGCATCCTTTTTCATTATACTTCCCTCTTTTCTAAATGCTTCATACAATTAAATAGATGACAGTGGTTTGCCTCGTCTTGCAGCTCAACGATGGTCAAAGAGGTATTTCCTATGTCTGTAGAGAATTCTCCATCCGGAATAAGCGCATGTAAAATTCTTGCAAGAAATCCTCCGTGGCTAACAACTAAAATCTTTTTACCTTGGTGTGCTTTTTTTATGTCCTCAATGAAGGACATCCCTCTAGAGATAATAACTTCTTCCTTCTCGAAGCCCATTTCCTGCTCTCTCCAATTTGTTCCCCATTTCGCAACTCGTTCATTTTCGGTAGTTCCCTCTATTATACCGCCACCAATTTCACCTAAGCGCTTATCTACTCGAAAATCAATACTAGGCTGCTTTTCTGCTATAATTTCTGCAGTCCGCTTTGCCCGAATAAGATGGCTAGTGTATATGATATCCCACTGTCCCTTCTCCATCCGCTCAGCAACTCGCTCTGCCATTAGTATCCCTTCATCATCTAAAGGTACGTCTGTTGTACCCTGTGCTCGTCCTTCTTTGTTCCAGGCCGTAACACCATGTCTAATAAATCCTATTGTAGTCATTTAAAATCCCCCTTTGTTCAAAGATAAAATAGAATTTCCTTTTCGTAAAGTAATTGTCCATAAGCCTTGTAAAAATGTCTGAGTAGATTTAAATAATATCACTTGACCTTTACGCTACGTGAACCCTTAGACTACTTATAACAGGAGGTGAAGAAATGGAATACACGATTCAAAAGCTTGGGGAACTTGCAGGAATTAGTACTCGTACTTTACGTTATTACGATGAAATCGACTTACTGAAACCAGCCCGATTCAGTGAGGCAGGCTACAGAATTTATAGTTCAGCCGAAGTAAGCCGACTCCAACAAATATTGTTCTATCGAGAGTTGGGGATAAACTTAGAACAAATAAAAGAAATCATCTCTTCTCCAAGCTTTGACAGTACTGCCGCATTAAAGGAGCACAAAGAAAAACTACTTCAAAAAAGGGTCCAGCTTGATTTGTTAATAAATAATGTGGATAAATCGATTCAAGAAAATGAAAGGGGTATTAAAATGACAGATAATGAAAAATTTGAAGGCTTTAAACAACAGCTTGTGGACAACAATGAGGATAAGTATGGTGAAGAAATTCGAAATAAATACGGAAATCAAACAGTAGATCAATCCAACTCTAAGCTAAAAGATATGACACAGGAACAATATGAGGAGATAGTTAAATTAGAACAAGAAGTATTAGATAGTTTAAAAGAAGCTATGACAGCTGGCGATCCAACAAGTGACCTGGGGCAAAAGACAGCAAGCCTGCATAAGCAGTGGATAAGTTTCTATTGGCCAAAATATTCGAAGGAAGCTCACGCGGGTCTAGCCGAAATGTATGTGGCAGACGAACGTTTTGCAGCTTATTATAATAAAGTTCAGGCTGGGGCAGCTCAATTTTTACGAGATGCTATTCGTGAATATACTAAAAACTAGAAGGCTTGCCTTCTAGTTTTTTAAAAGTTGCTCAAGTATGTGGATATCATCGGGATAAGCTAATGGCAATCTCTTAATATCGTCCAATGACTTCCAAGCAATTTCGTGGATAAATTCATCTGGATCATGGATTGTCAATTCTCCACTAACAAAGTTCACCACAAAGTATTCTACATAATACGAAATACCATAATCACTTAGTAAACCATTCTTTTGATGTACCTTTTCACTCGGATGAACAGTTAAACCTGTTTCCTCCCAAAATTCTCGGACACAGCATTCTTCAAATGTTTCTCCCTCTTCCAACGTACCTGATGGAACTGTCCACAGCTTATCCTCTCCTGGTGCAGCCTGTAAAACCATCAACACTTCATTTCGCTCATTAAAACAAATACCAGCTGCCCCTTGCCACTTGAACATATTTCCCATTCCCCTCTTCTGCCACATATCATTTTGCTTTAATTATACCGCACCCCAGAAAATCGGTGAAGTAGCGGGATTATGGGAAAGTGGCCCTAAGTTAATGATTAATCTATATTTTCGAAAGGATTCGCACGTAAACAGTAGTAGAAAGTGGCACCTAAATCCAAGAGGCGCCCCTATTTACTAAGTTTTCGCCCCTAAACCACATACAAATGTCTCCTAAAGTCGCCGAATGCGCCCGTAATCAGTAAAAAGTAGCCCCTAAATCGAAGAGGCGCCCCTATTTACTAAGTTTTCGCCCCTAAATCGAAAATGCGCCCCTATTTACTAATTTTTTGCCCCTAAACCACATGCAACTGTCTCCTAAAGTGGCGGTATCCGCACATAATCAGTAAAAAGTAGCCCCTAAATCGAAGATGCGCCCCTATTTACTAATTTTTTGCCCCTAAACCACATGCAACTGTCTCCTAAAGTGGCCAATTTCGCCCCTAAACCTGTGCAACTGTCTCCTAATGTCACCGGATACGCCCGTAAACAGTAGAAAGTGGTACCTAAATCAAAGATACACCCCTATTTACGCAGTTTTCGCCCCTAAACCACATACAAATGTCTCCTAAAGCGTCCAAATTCGCCCCTAAACCCATGCAAATGTCTCCTAAACTATCTGGGTTCACCCGTAAATGAAGAAAAAGCAATCCTATAATTTATATTATTTTCCACAGTACCTTGCAATGTATAATAGCATATGATATATTACTTTCAACGGTACTGTTTATTGAATAGTAGCTAAGGGAGTGAAAGAAAAGTGAATATACAGTTTAAAAAGGGTGTTTTAAATCTGTGCGTCCTTGTCTTGTTGGATAAACAAGATCGATATGGTTACGAGCTGGTACAAAAAATATCTGATCAAATATCAATTTCTGAAGGCTCGGTTTACCCACTCCTTAGACGGTTAACTAAGGAAGGCTACTTCACAACTTATTTACAGGAATCAACGGAAGGTCCCCCACGTAAATATTACAAGCTGACGGACCTCGGTAGAACATATCTTCATGAGCAATTAAATGAATGGAAAAGCTTTACGGATGGTGTAAATAATCTAATCGAAGAGGGTGTAAATAATGACTGAGCAACAATTTATTAAGGAATTGGAACTTGCATTACATCAAATGACTACTGACGAGCGCAGTGAAATTATTTCGGATATTCGAGAATATTTCTCTAATGCACGGGAAGATGGAAAAACGGACAGCGAAATATCTGCCTCACTTGGTTCACCAAAGATTATTGCGCAGGAGCTTCTTGAGAATTATGTTCCAGAGAAATCCCAGCCAAAAGCGTTTACAAGCGATAAGTTGATACGCATTCCGGAGCCTAACTTTTCTAATGTGTTAGTAGATCTTGATTATGGTTCTCTAAACGTTTTTCCCTCTGAAACGGATGAAACTACTGTAGAACTGATTGGGGATAATGAAAAGCTTTCCTTTGTAGTCGAAGTGATAAATGATACTCTCTCCATTAATTTGAAATCTAAAAAAATGAGCTTCTTTACTTTTATCTTTCAGGTGAAAGAACTAAAAGTAAATGTCGCTCTACCAAAAAAACTTTATTCAACTATTATTATGAAAACTGATGATGGTCGTATTCGAGTAGAGAAATTGCTTGGTAAAAATGTGAAGATTACTTCTGACAACGGCTCCATTGCACTTCAAGAAATAGCTGCTACTATTATGGAGGTTAACACAGACAATGGTCGAATTGAGTTAGATCGAGTACAGGCTGACAAGCTAACTACTACGACCGACAATGGCAGAATTGAACTCCGCAATGTGGATACAGAGAAAACTTATGCAGAAACAGACAATGGCCGCATAACGATGCAATATGTAAGTGGGGATATCCTGGGGAAAACCGACAATGGACGAATCGAACTGTTAACAACTAGCATTGATCGAATGATTGATCTAAAAACAGACAATGGCAGTATCATGATTGAAACCGAATCCGAGCCTAAAGATGTATCTATTTACGCTAAAGTGGACTGGGGTAAAATAGACATTTTTGGAGAACGTAATTCCAAAACTGTTTACGGTGCAGGAACGAATCAAGTAAAGTTAACCTCTGACAATGGCAGATTAACTGTAGCAAAACGGATAATATCCGGGATTACTAACTAATGGTACCTAACTTAACCTAGCACAAGATCCAAACACCTTTTTTCCTCTTTTCTCATAGACTAGGTAAGGACTATAACAAAAGGGGAAATGTATGAATAATACCGAAAACTACAACCAACAGATGTATGCCCAACAGGCTTATCAGCAATCGTTAACATTAATAGCCGAAGCCGTACAAGGAGAAAAGGAAGATCAAGTTTTTTATGACTACCTAATCTCCTTAGCTCCTAATCAAGAACAAATAGAAATAATCACGTCTATCCGAAACGATGAGATAAAGCATAATCAGTGGTTCAGAGAAATGTATAAAGCATTGACTGGTAATGATGTGGTGGTTACGACAGAAGAGCAATTCGTTTCTCCTGCCAATTATGAGGCCGGTATTAAGAAAGCTTTTTTCGGAGAGTTAAAAGCAATGGAAAAATACAGAGTAATACGAGCAGGACTACCCTACCGCGAATACAGAGATATTGTTTTCGAAATTTTGACAGACGAAATGAAACATGCTCAACTATATAATTATATTTTAACGGAAAATATTTCAAAAAATGTACCGGAAAGCATGCTAGAAAATACTTCAGCAAATACTTCTTGGAACAAGCCTGAGCCTGTTGGCTTCCCTGACCAGTGGATTCAATATACACAATACCTTGTAAATGAAGCTCTCAGTGATGTGGAAAGAGGCGTTAATTTAAAGCATATTCTCCAGGAATTTATACTCATGGGTGTCCTCGTTGGTAAAGGATATACCCCAGAGCAAGCATATGAAACAGTAGAGAATTGGGAACTCTCAGGCGAATCTCAGTTACTCTACCAAAGTAAAAATATTAAGTAACACAACGCTGCGTATAATACGCGGCTTTTTTTTATGCCCAATTATTGTAATTCTCATGTTACTCTAAAATAAATATTTCATTTTTTGAGAAAAATTTAAAATTTGTGCGTTATATAGAGTGTAAAAGCTTTTACAAATACCAAAAGGAGCTATTGTAGATGAAATCAACTGAATCTAATTTTATCCACAGGCTAAAATCAGAAAAAGAAGACGCACTGGAATATGTTGTGGATAAATACTTACCATTAATAAAAGGCGTTTCCTACAAGGTTCTTTCTCCTCTAAAAAATGATGGGATGATAGATGAATGCATAAACGATATCTTTTTATCTATTTGGCATCATGCAAAGGATTTTAATGGCGACACAACTGATTTTAAAAAATGGATTTGTATAATCGCTAAATTCAAAGCTATCGATTACTACCGAAAAGCAACTCGTAATATGGAGGTTTCTAGTGAACAGATGGAACTTCAGCCAGCTGACTCTATAGAAAAAAGTTTGATTCTAACAGAAAATCGAAATGAACTAATGCAATTAATCCATAAACTAGATCCAATCGATCAACAGATCTTCATCATGCGTTTTTTTCTTGGCGAAAGTACAGAAGCCATCGCTAAGAAGCTAGGGAAAACAAAAGCATCTGTTGATAATCGTATATACAGAGGAAAAAAGAGGCTAAATGGACAGGTTAAGAAATTTCTTCTAGGAGGTAGCTATGTATGAAAGATCTTTACAAGCAATTTAATAATATTGAAATAGATGTAGACGAATTTGAAGAGATGGAAGTAAGCGAATTTGAGCGAGCGAAGGTAAAAAAAGAATTAAAAAATAAAATCAACACATCTAAACAAAGGAAAAGTAAAAAGTTTTTAGCTGCCGCTTCCCTTGCCGTAGGACTGAGCGTCTCAGCTATAGTAGGACTATCTTTCACTGCCTACGCGGACAATATCCCAGTAATCAGCAATATTTATAAATTCTTTTATGAAACTAGTGGTGTCAAAGGAGATTTTTACGCGGGGTACGCAGATGTGTCTACTCCTATTAATTTAACCGCAACAAGCAATGGAATTAATATAACAGTAAATGATGCCATTTATGATGGTGAATCTATGATTGTCACCTATACTATTGATGCCAATAGAGATTTAGGATATCCAGTAGTAATTAGGGGAATTCCACACCTTCAAAATTCTCCGAAAACGGGAAGTCATGAAGCAAGTAAAGTATCAGAGAGCGACAACAAATATGTAGGTATTTTCACTATGAAAATGGACGAAGAGGATACCTCTTTACCAATAGAATGGAACATAGATTATTTACGTCCAGGAAGAACCATTGATAATGACCCTATTGAAGGTGATTGGAAATTTAACTTTACTTTAAATAAGGCAGATATATCTATCTATAATATAGATAAAAAGCTTGAACAAGACGATCTTACAATCCATCTTCAAAAGCTTACGATATCTCCAAATTCGTTTCACTTTCTTTATGAACAAATTCCCTCCGATAAATTGCAAGAAGAATGGGATAGTATCGCAGTCGACTTAATAGTACGTGATGATTTAGGTAATCTTTATTCGCTGGAAGAGCAAAGTGGAAGTGGTGGTTCTTCTTTAAAGAATAACGAGAATAATATTAAATGGGGCGCTATATATGAGAAAATTAACCCTGAGGCTACTCAACTCATAATAACTCCTGACGTAGAATTATATGATTATGATATCATTAGATATAGCGAGGGTGGTTCAATTATTGGTCGTGGCCGCTCCTATAATAGCACCGCGGATCAAAAACAATACAAAATGGATGACATAATCATCGATTTAAAATAAACGAATTCTTGTTTAACCTTAGCTAAGCCCATTAAAAATGAGCTTAGCTTTTTTCCTTTATAAAGGCAATATCTACTTAATACAAAGGTAATTTAATAGAAACAGTTGCTCCGCCGTCTTCGTTATTAAAAGCTTGGATAGTTCCATCGTGTTTATCAATAATTGTCTTTGCTATATACAGACCAAGGCCAGCATGTCCGTTTCTGCGGCTTTCTCCAGTTATACCTTGATAAAAGGATTCGAATACTTTCGCTTCCTTTCCTTTTTCAAACCCTTGGCCATTATCCACCATTTTTATATATAACCAGTCATCCGTCATAAGTACATTTAGGCTAATCTCTCCTTTTTGTACGAATCTAAGACTATTGGTGAAGAGATTATCCAGTACCTGCGATATTCTATTGGAATCAGCGAAAATATCGATTTTCTTACTTCTTTCATCTTTAAGCTTACCTGTAAATACAACTTGTTCTTTCATACACCAGTGTTCATATTCCTCCATCTTCCCCTGAAAGAAATAAATGGGATCAAATTCTTTTTTGTCTAACTGAAAAAAATCGTTTTCTAGAAGAGTCGTTTGATTTAAGTCGTAAACTAGCTTAACTGCACGCTGAATATTTGACTTAATCACAATTAGGTATCTATCAAAACGATCAATTCCTTTTTTCTTTGCTTCTTCTAAGCCTTCTACATGACCCTGGATAATAGTAAGTGGTGTTCGTAAATCGTGTGCCAGGGCAGCAATAGCCTCCTTACGTTCTTTTTGAAGCTTCCACTCACGTTGTAGAGAATCACTCAGCTCGCTTTGCATATTTTCAAAAGCTTCTATTAAAAGCTGTATTTCTCTTATTTTTTCATACTTATTTATGTTGAAATTTAAATCCTTTTTACGTACAAAGCTTGTCGCAATCATTAGTTGCTCTAGAGGTAATTTTATCTCTCTGCTAAGTCTTCGTACAAATATAATAGTGAATAAAATAATATAGAAAAAAGGTGTAAGCAGAATTAATGGGATTCCCACTTTTAGCAACAGAGTATCAGAGGATTCGATTGGTGTAACCTTCAGTTGATAATAAAGCATAACTACTCCTTGCAAGTTTTCGTTGGCATCAATTATAGGGATATATTTAACAAAGTAATTTTTCTCACTGTAATCCACAATATTTAATCTTTCATATAGCTGTTTGACATCTATGTCTAATTGATCCTCATGGCTGCCGTATTTATATGTACCCGTTATATCGATAACCTTATATTTAAAACCTTCGGATGGAATAATCATATCTAACTTGTTTTTTTGAGAAACTTCTAAGATTGAGTCTTTTTCTAATCGAATTTTCGATTCTATTTTAGGAATCATTTGTTCATAAAAGCTGGCCTCACGCATTTTTGATTCTCCGATATATATCAAAACACTCCATGTAAGAATTGTACTTAGAAGGCTGCATAATAAAATGTAGACAATTAATCGATGAAGTCTCTTATTAAGAGTTGTTGTTTTTACCCCCATCTATAGCCTACTCCCCATACAGTTTGTATATATGTATTGTCCTCCTTGATTGCTTGAAATTTTGCTCTTATTTTCTTTATATGTTCGGTAACTGTGGAATCCTCTCCATTAGCTTCTAATCCCCATACTCGCTCATAAATATGTGATTTAGAAAAAACTTGTCCTTTATTCTCTGCAAGTAACCAAACAATATCAAACTGTTTGTTTGTTAAGTCTATATTCACTCCATTTATATGGATCATTCTACCTTTGTAATCAATGGTTACTTCCCCATATTGTTTTACTTCATAAGCATAGCTTTCGATTCTTCTTTTTTCTCTTCTTATATGCGCATATACTCTAGCTTTAAGCTCCGTAAGACTAAATGGTTTAATGAGATAGTCATCCCCTCCAACTAACAAGCCTTTAATTCTATTAGATTCCTCCTGACAAGCACTAAGAAAAATAATAGGACCAGAGAGATTGGATCTTATTTTTTCACATACCTCAAATCCATCTATCCCATCCATCATTACATCGAGTAAAACTAAGTGTGGATTCTGTTTAGCTAATTGAATAGCATCGTATCCATTGTGAGCAGTTAAGATTTCATAACCCTCGTCCTCCAGAGAATCCTTCATAAAAGAAACTATATCCACTTCATCGTCCACAATTAGGATTTTTTCTTTGAGCAATATGGCACACCTCCCCTTTTACTCATACTATTTCATACTTATAACAAAAGTATAAACTTTTTACTTATTATTTTATTATATTTCAATTCTATTCTTATTCTTATAACAAGTTAAGGAGGAATTAGTTTGAAAAGAATTGAAGTTATTGATGCTTTAAGAGGTTTTGCATTATTAGGGATTTTGTTAGTGAATATACATTTTTTTAACGAATCACTTCAAGCAATTAGTTTGGGAGGAGTTCCTATAGAAGGTAAGCTCAACGAGTCGATTGACTTTTTTACTGCACTTTTAGTTGAAGGAAAGTTTATGCTACTATTTTCTTTTCTCTTTGGGTATGGCGCCACCATTTTGTACATGAAATCTACTACACAAGGGATAAAATTTACCCCTTTATACTTAAAAAGGATGTTTGCCTTATTCATCTTCGGATTGATCCATGGCTTGTTGCTTTGGTATGGCGATATTTTAACCACTTACGCAATAGTTGGCATTGTACTGTTATTTTTCTTAAAACGAAAGTCTAAGACAATACTTATTTGGTCTCTTGTATTACTTTCTATTGTCCCACTTCTACTTGGTATATCTACCGGATTGACCTCTGGAACAGGGAACTATTCTTCTATTGATTTTTCCGAAGAGATTAAATTATCTCAAGAAATAGATAAGCAAATTTATGCGGAAGGAACTTTTTCTGAAATAGTAGCAAAACGTTCTATGGACTTTGTTATGAGCTTTTTCAATATGATATTATTTTTCCCCCAAATTTTAGGGATATTTTTACTTGGAGTATTTTTTGGAAAAAAAAGTATATTAGAGAACCTTCATGAGAAAAAGCATTCTTTCCTTGTTATTGGACTAATTGCCACATTGTCTGGAGTTATCTTAGAGTTACCTATGTTATTGGCAAACTCCTCGAATCTTATGTTGGAAATGATATGTGTATTTATAGCAGGTCCATTACTGATGCTAGGCTATCTTTGTTTCTTCTGTCTTGCTTTCCTAAAATATAAAGAACAACTATTATTCTTTTCTTACATTGGAAAGCTTGGTTTTAGTATGTATATTTTACAATCCGTGATTTGTAGCCTCTTATTTTATAGCTATGGTCTGGGCTTATTTGGAGAAATTCAGCTTTGGCAAACCACTATCATCGCTATATCCATTTATATATTTCAGTTTTTACTTAGCTATCTTTGGATTAAACATTTAAAGTTTCAATCAGGTCCCTTAGAATTTATTTGGAGGTTATTTTACAGAGGTAAAGGGTTCCAACATAAGGCTAACAAGTAAGAAACTTTGGAGAAATTCCCACTGTCAGCAAGACAGTGGGGTTTTTCTACATCTGCTCCGGAGCATCTATCCCAAGTAAACTTAACCCTTCCTTTAAAACTATGGCAACCGCATAACAAAGCGTCAGCTTCGATTGCTTTGTTTCATTATCAACTAATATTTTTGTATTCGCATAATATTTATTGAAATGGCGAGATAGCGTTAGGCAATATTTTGCGATAAGTGATGGATCTGCCTGTTCAAAGGATTTCTGGATAACCTGTGGAAAGCCTTGAAGTGTCATTATCGTTGGCCATGCAGGTTCGCCTAGTCCTTCAAAACTCATGTCATTAATCTCAAACTTACCTTTTTGAAGGAGTGAGTTTATGCGTGCGTGAGTGTACTGAATATAGGGTCCAGTCTCACCCTCGAAGTTAAGCATTTGCTCCAGAGAAAATTCTACGTCATTCATACGATGATTTTTTAAATCATGGAAGATGACAGCCCCTACTCCAACTGATTTAGCAACCTCCTCTTTGTGAAGAAGTGAAGGATTTTTCTCCTCAATACTTTTTTTCGCCTCCTCGATAGCTTCATTTAAGACTTCTTTTAATAAGATCACTTTTCCTTTACGAGTCGACATCTTCTTACCATCCTTAAGCATCATCCCAAAAGGTACATGCTGACAGTCCTTTGCCCACGCATAGCCCATTTTTTGAAGCACACTGAAAAGCTGTTTAAAGTGAAGTGATTGTTCGTTGCCGACTACATAAAATGCTTTAGTAAAGGCATAGTTATTTTGACGATACAAGGCTGCAGCTAAATCTCTCGTTGCGTATAGAGTAGCTCCATCGGTTTTTTTGATCAAACATGGTGGCATATTCTCTAACTCGACTACTAACGCCCCGTCAGATTCCACGAGCAAACCCTTTTCTTCTATTTCTTTGACGACCGGTTCCATTTTGTCATTATAGAATGCTTCTCCATTAAAGGAATCAAACTGAATTCCTAGTAATTCATAGATATATTGAAATTCTTTAAGAGAGGCTTCCTTGAACCATTTCCAAAGCTGTAGTGCCTCTTCGTTACCCTGCTCTAGACTCTTGAAGGCAGCTCTTGCCTCAACATTGAGCTCTTCATCCACTTCAGCCTTTTCATGGAATTTTACATAGATTTTCAATAATTCCACTATTGGGGAGGCTTCAATTTTTTCTTTGTCTCCCCATAGCTTATAAGCAACGATCAGCTTTCCAAATTGAGTTCCCCAATCACCTAAATGATTAATACGAACAGCTTTGTAGCCATTTTTCTCAGAAATATTGGCAAGAGCATTTCCGATTACAGTTGAACGTAAATGTCCCATAGAGAATGGCTTAGCAATATTTGGTGAGGAAAGGTCTATAGTAACTTGTTCGTCTTTCATTGGTAGCTGGCCATAATTGTTTTGATTTTTAAGTATTTCCCCTAACACTTCTTTCGCAATAGTTTTCTGGTCATAAAAGATGTTCAAATAGCCCCCTACTGCCTCTACATTAGCAATAAGTGAACTCTTCACCTGTTTTGCCAATTCAGAAGCGATAAGCTGTGGTGATTTTTTATATAATTTCGCTAGCGTAAAACAAGGAAATGCTAAATCTCCTAATTCAATGTTCTTTGGTTTTTCTAAAAGCATTTGTATTTCTTTCACTGTTAACTTACTTTCTATCTCAGTCTCAATCGAAATAGCAATTTGCTTTAATAGTTCCATATATATTCACCCTCCATTTTGTTTTTCCATATAAAAAAGCTCTCATCTCTATGAAGAGACGAGAGCTGAAATTCCCGTGGTACCACTCTAGTTGTCACATATTGTGACCGCTTTAACGTTATTAACGAGGACTTCCCCGATCTTTTCTACTCTAGTTCAAAAAGCTTCTCCAAAGTGCGTTTCTCTGAAAAGTCCTGTATCAGGCTCTCACTACCCCTGACTCGCTAATCATTATCTCATCAGATACTCTCTTTATCATCGAATTGTGTATGAATTTTCACTAATTTTAATGGAATCAAATACTAAAGTCAATATGTGAATAAATGTCTCCTTATCTATCTAACATTTACTATCTCATTTATTCCCCAGCTTTAAATGAACTGAATCCATCAACTTTTGATAACCAATTTCTTGATATATTTTGTTGGATGTGGGATTTAACATATCGGTATATAAAACACAGAAGTCATATTCCTTTAAAAGCTCCTTGCTGCAGGCTGCTACCATTGTTCTTGCATAACCTTTGCGTCGCTTTTCTTTAGGAGTAAATACCATAGAAACAGTCACTCCATGAGTTGATGGTCTAGCCTTCTTCATCATAGACACAATCTCTCCATCGTCCTCCCATAAGAAAACCTCCTGTCCATTCAACATAGCAGTCACTCTCTGGGCTATTTCCTCTTTAGCAGTACTAGGAAGTCCAGTATCTTCTTCAAATTGGCTATACCATGATTCTATTAATGGAGCATCATCGTTATTAGCAAATCTCCAAGATCCTGGGCTATTTTCTAGCGTATCATCCACTTTATTTAATCGATATAATCCCTGTTCCATTAATAGTGAATTTGCTTGTCCCGTTTTCTCTTCCCATTTTGACGCGAAGCGAATAGCCCATTCCTTTACACTTATGATCGAGTTTATATGTATACCACGTTGTAAAATCTCTTCAATACATAAATCGATTGACGCTTCGATTTTATTTAAATCGACAAAAATAATATTAAGTGGATGTGGTGGAGTCATCTGGAAAAGTGCCAATAACTCTCCATCCTCCTCAATAGTAGCCATCAGTGGATCCTCATATCCTCCCACTCTAATTCTTTCAAGCACACCTAAAAATAAGCTAAATTTGTCCTCGTTTTGCTTTAAAAAAGGTTTTGCAATATCGTAAAACTTCTCTGCACTTTCATAGATTTGAAATCTCATTTTTACATCCCCTTTGTAACGTTTTATGTTAATATAACGTAAAACGTTGCATGATGGGAGATATTTATGAAAATTATTTCTATTCGGGATATTCATATTGGGGAAGGACTACCAAAAATTATTGTTCCACTAGTCGGAAAAAATAAAGAAGCCCTTTTTAAGGAGCTACAATTAGTTAAGGATGCTTCTCCTGATGTAGTCGAATGGAGAGTAGATTTATTACTGGAAGTTGAAAGCTTAGAATCTGTCAAAGACACCCTTTCATACATACGAGGTTATTTATATCCTACCCCCCTTTTGTTTACTTTTAGAAGTCACAAGGAAGGCGGCAATAAAGTTATTGAACCTGATTATTATAAGCAACTTTTACGTGAAGTGATCCAGACAAAGGAAATAGATTTAATTGATATTGAGCTTTTCTCAGAGGAAGTTGAGGAGCTAGTTTCTTTAGCTAAGGATAATCATATTTCTGTGGTGATGTCCAACCATGATTTTAATGGAACTCCCTCAAAAGAGGTAATAATAGAACGCTTAACAGCTATGCAAAGACTAGGTGCAGATATTCCTAAAATTGCTGTTATGCCTAATAGTCCAGCCGATGTTATTACCCTCCTGGATGCTACCTATACGATGTATTCTACATATGCGGATCGTCCGATTATTACAATGTCTATGGCTAAATCAGGTATTATCAGTCGTTTATCTGGAGAAATTTTCGGTTCAGCAGCTACCTTTGGTTCAGTTGTATCAGCTTCCGCTCCAGGACAAATTGAAGCAAAAGAATTAAAGAAAGTGTTAGGACTTTTACATAACGCATAGTAATAACTGCTCCCAATCATTATTCGGGGGGCAGTTTTAATGTTTAAGGCTGAGGAAATTCGCATTCTAATTGGCAAAATTAAACATTATAATTATTAAAAACAAAAGATATACATAAATGAGCTAGGAAATATATATCCAAGCTCATTGTATTTTCACTAAATAGATCATTAGTTAAAGTAAAATAATTTACTTTAGAATTACCTTACTTTAAACCTGTTTCCTTTTCATATAGCTTGATATGATCACCACTCACGCCGTACACAACGCCATTATTTTTCCACCCGTATTTTTCATAATAGCCTTCAAGATCTGTGGACAAATAAAGCTTATCATATCCTTTTCTTGCTGCTTCTTTCAGGCTGTGTTGTAGCAGCATTGAGCCTATTTCTCTACCTCTATATTCTTCTTTCACGAATAAGCAGGCGAGCCATGGGCAAAGGTCTTGGCGACTATTAAGGTCATTTCTTAATAACGCATAAGTTCCAATGATCTCCTCCTCTTCAATCATCACATAAAATCTTGGAATATCTGAAAAACAACAAGAATGAATCATAGCATCTTCATAAAATTTATAATTGTGCTCATTTCCCCATTCTTTCCAAAATACTTGAATTGCTTTTTCGAATAGGTTATTCCTTTCCTGTAACTCAATAATTTGCATTATCTTTCCCCCAATCTAGCATAACCTGCTACGTTCGTCGAAACACACCTCTATTAAGTAATGATACGCTTAGAGCTTTCTTATTTTTCTGTGGATAAAATCCTCTCTAGTCGTATCATATCCACACAAGGAATGCCGTTTTCCACAATCTCTTCGGGATAATTAATTTTAAAAAAATCCTTATCCACAGAAATAATTCTGAATCCACACTTTTGATAGAGTGCAAGCTGATTTATACTGGAGTTTCCTGTACCTACTTCTATTTTTTGATAACCAAGCTCTTTTGATTTCTGTATGGCATCGAGAACTAATTCTTTTCCTATTCCTTTTCCTTGATGTTGTTCATGTACAGCTATATTTTTAAGCTCCACAATCTGGTTATTCAAAGGCACTAAGACATATACGCCAATTATTTTATTTCCGGCTTTCGTTATATAGCATTGACCCTTATCTAAATAAGCTTTAACTAATTCCTCTGCGGGATCTGCTAACAACATCAAATCCATTGGAAAATTGCTGTCTATTTTGCATACATTCATTTCCTTCCCCCCTGGAGTATTTCTCAACATAAATTGTACCAAAAGAAAAGCCGTCCTTCTCTTTATGAGCGGACGACATATTCTTTAAGACTCTGGAACAAGAATTTCTAAAATATCTTCAGACACATAGGTTTTCTTGTTGTGCAAAACCGGTGTTTCTTGAAATTCTCTTATACTTCTATTGTATCCATACTTCAGCTCTCCCCTAGTAATGGAAAGTGAGCTATTGCCAAGCTTTAAGTACACACTATTACGTTTTGGATGGGACATTACTTCATATCCTAAATACTGAGCCACCTCACGTATAGGAATCATCTTAACTCCATTTTGAATTAAATGGTCATTCACTATTATTTTGTTGAGCTCTTTTTGAACAGGTTCAATATATTCTAGTGCAATAATTTTTGATGGAGTCGTAAGTTTTTGATTGTTCTTAGGTGAACTATAAAATACGATTAACTCTTTGTTTGTTAAATCGTTCTTGGAAATTTTCTTTCCCTTTTCATCCACCAATTCTGTTTTGTTGGTAATTTGAAGTTTCAGCTCTTTATCTAGACTAACAAATTGCTTATCGAATTTTGACACTTTCACTAGGCCACTCTTTTCTTCATGAGCAACAATGATTTCTGGAGAGATTCTTGGTGGATAAATTAAAATCATTGGTTTATTTTTATCGTAATAGGCATCAATTTTCATCCCCTTTTTAAAGGAATCAATAGAAATCGCTTTTGTAGAAGCGCTATTAAGAGCTATTACATCTTTATTTAATACTAAAATAGAAATCTGAGGCTCTTTCTCATTCGTTTCTACAGTTAAGGTTACTTCTTTATTATTTTTAGAAACTTCCTTAATAGTACCGGAGAATTTCATAAAGTTGCTGGCATCTTTTTCTTCTAAAACAACTACTTTGTTCGGTATTGTTTGAGCAGGAATACTTCTTGTCGAGGTTTTATAAAAGACAATCAGCTCATTACCCACTAAATTTTTTTGATCGATACTTTCTCCATCCTTATTAACAACAAGCGTTTCCTTAGAAAGATTCAGCTTTAATTGGTTGTCCTCACTTGTTAACTTTTCATCGAAGACTCCAACCTTTGTATAGCCTACATTTTGGTCATCATGAGCAATTATTAACTCTGGCGAAATTTGGGCTGGATAGATCATAGTCCTAGCTTTTGTTTTATCATAGTAGGCTTCTATTCTTTGCCCTTTGACAAATTCTTTTTTTTCTATTTCCTTGGCTGTGCCGCTATTATATAAAAGCGTCTCGTTTGTGATTGTAAAAACAGTGACAATCGGTTCTTTTTGCTCTGTTTCAACAGTAAGTATGACATTGTCTTCTTTATTTACGACTTCTTTAACGATACCAGTAAATCTTTCCAGTTTAGAGTTTTCATTAACCATGGTATCCTCTCCCTCCTTCGCCAAAACAAATGTAGGTGTGAGAAGAAGACAGATTGCTATAAAGCTGAACGAAAGATAGTGTAATTTTTTCATTTCTGATCATCCCCTTTGTTTTCATCAGTGAATTAGACGGAACACCATGATAAACGTTTCAAAATTTTTTGAAACATTTATTATTCTAATGCGTATAAAGTAGTACGAAAAAATACTTAGGAATGGAGCTTAAACATGGCGTTAGTAATTAATGAAGTAACCAAACGTTATCAAGATTTTACTGCAGTTGACCATCTCTCCTTCACCATAGAAAAAGGTGAAATATTTGGTTTAATCGGTCAAAATGGTGCCGGTAAAACTACGACCTTTCGAATGATACTAGATTTACAGGAAACTACGGAAGGAACCATCACATGGGATGGTACGAATATCAATAATATTAATAGAGATCTTTTAGGTTATTTACCCGAGGAGAGAGGTATTTTCCCTGCTATGAAAGTGGAGGATCAGCTATACTTCTTTGGAGAGCTTCGTGGTAAATCCCGTAAGGAGTTAAAAAAAGAAGTGGATTACTGGATTGATCGTTTTGAATTAGAGGACAAACGAAAAGCGAAAGCTGAAACACTGTCCAAAGGAAACCAGCAAAAGGTGCAATTGATCGCAAGCTTCATTCACCAGCCAGCATTTCTTATACTAGACGAACCATTTAGTGGACTGGATCCAGTAAATAAGGATTTGTTGAAGGGTGCCATTTTAGAGCTAAAAGACAAGGGCACAACTATATTATTTTCTAGCCATCAGATGGAAAATGTAGAAGAGCTTTGTGATCATTTATGTCTTTTAAAACGTGGTGTCTCTTTGTATGCTGGAAGCCTGCTAGACTTAAAGAAACAATATGGAAAAACAAAACTTACTATTCGTACAGAGCTTTCAAAGGAGACACTTGAAAGCATGGAGGGCGTTAAGTATGTCCATGTTGGAAAAGACCAGTATATCCTTACACTAGCAGATGAAAAATACGCTCAAGCAATCTTTGACTCTATTTTTGATGGTAAGTATATCGAGAAATTTAGCCTAGATTATTTGTCATTAGATGAAATCTTCAAGGATAAGGTAGGTGGCAAGAATGTCTAAATTTTGGTTGTTAGTCAAACAGTTATATACTCAAAAAATAAAAGCAAAATCTTTTATAATCATGCTTGCCATCTATGTTGGCGTTATTTCCATCGTAATGTTTTGGTCAGATATAAAGGCTGCATTCTTTGAAAGTGAAGCATTAGAAATTGCAGTTATAAATGAGACAGAGGCTGATATAGAGGCTTTATTCCAATCTAATAATGATTTAGCATTTTCGTTCCCTACTTCTCCAAATGATGAGGTAGAAAAAGAAGTCATTGACGGAGACTATGCAGCTGCCATTTTTATCAAAGATGAAGAGAATTCTCTTAACGCGGAAATAGCAACATATGAGCCATTAGCATTTACTGATCAGCTCAGTCTATCTTCCACTCTTCAATATGCTGGGAAATTGTATGAGGTACAGCAGCTGAACCTCACAGCCGAAGAAGCAGATAAAATTCTACAGTCCGAAACCATCATTACAATGAAAAATTTAGATGAAGCCTCTGCTGGGGGCAAGAGTGAGGATGAGAAGGCGGTAGGAATCGTCGCTTCTATGCTCATCGGCTCCTTAATTTATGGTTTCTTAATATCCTTTTTATCTATGATAACAACAGATGTGGCTTCTGAAAAAGGTTCTCGTGTTTTAGAGGTTCTTCTTGCAAGTGTTAAACCATCTACTCATTTAATAGCTAAATTAACAGGTACATTTCTCTTGGCAATTACACAAATCGGAGCTTTGATAATTTTGTTAGCAGTTATTTTTATGACAGTTGATGGTGGCTCTAAAATTGATAGTTTACAGCCTATGATTGAAGAGCTTTCCTATTCTTATATTGGGTATGCCCTAGCATTTTTAATCATGACCATTGTGCTAAATTTAATCATTGGTGCATTGTTAGGCTCACTTGTATCTAAAGTAGAGGAAGCTGGTCAGGCAGTTATGCCAATGACTATCATCGGAATCATTGGATTTTATGTATTAATTTTCGGAGCGCAAAGTCCAGACACCATGCTTGTAAAGGTATTCTCTTACATACCATTTACATCGGGTATGGTAATGCCATTACGCATTGGTGCAACTGACATCGGGGCATTTGAGCCGATGCTAGCTCTACTAATACTAACCGTTACCTCTATCGTAGCATTCATCATCAGCCTGTCCTTCTATAAACGAAGCGTTCTTACTTATAGCTCAGGCGGTATTATCCAAAAGATTAAAACTGTATTAAAGGTAACAACATAATCCTAAATGAAAGTACCACGAACCTCACATGTTCGTGGTACTTTTACTTATTTCGGTCACTTATCTCTCGTCACTTTTTCAGCACTTTTTTGCATATACTATGGGGGTGAAAGAAGGGATGCGAATTATATGTGTGGAATAACCGGATGGGTTGATTTTAGAAAAGATTTACGGGGGTATTCTCCTGTTGTGGAGAAAATGGCAGAGAGTTTAAAAAAGCGGGGACCAGATGATCATAATGTGTGGAGTGCGGTCCATGCTCTCTTTGGTCATCGAAGATTGACTGTTGTTGATCCCGTCGGAGGCAAACAGCCAATGAGCAAAAGCTATCAATCTAGGAATTATACGCTTTGCTATAATGGAGAGCTTTATAACACGGAAGATTTACGAAAGGAATTATTAAGTAGAGGGCATTCATTCTCAGGGCATTCAGATACAGAGGTATTATTAACCTCTTATATTGAATGGAAGGAAAAGTGTGTTGATTACTTTAATGGAATTTTTGCTTTTGCCATTTGGGATGAAGAAGAGCAAAAGGTTTTTATAGCAAGAGACCGCTTAGGAGTAAAGCCATTGTTTTTTACGGAAAGAAATGATGGATTGCTATTCGGATCTGAATTAAAGGCATTGCTTGCACACCCAGATGTTCCAACAGAGATTGATCGGAATGGATTATCAGAGATTATTGGGCTTGGGCCTTCCCGCACTCCTGGATTCGGTGTATATAAAGGGATAAAGGAGCTTAGACCAGCACATGCATTAACTTTTTCGAAAAACGGCCTGCGTATGTGGCGATATTGGAACGTGGAAAGTAAAGAGCATACCGACACATTAGAGGAAACGATAGAAAAAGTACGTTACTTAGTAACAGATGCGGTAGAAAGACAGCTTGTGTCCGATGTGCCTTTATGTACATTCCTTTCGGGAGGAATAGATTCTAGTGCTATTTCTGCAATTGCTGCAAATGCTTATAAAAGAGATGGAATACCCCCTCTTCATACTTACTCGATTGATTATGAAAACAATAATGTTCACTTCAAGGGAAATGAATTTCAGCCTAGCGAGGACTTCCCTTTCATCCAAAAAGTCTCTAGCTCTCTTCATACTACTCACCATTTTTCAGTCATTACACAGGATGATCTAGCCCAATTTTTAACGGAGGCAGTCCATGTACGTGATTTACCTGGAATGGCAGATATAGACTCCTCTTTACTATGGTTCTGTAAAGAAATAAAAAAGGATTTTACCGTAGGATTGTCCGGAGAATGTGCGGATGAGATATTTGGGGGCTATCCTTGGTTTCATAAGGTTGGAAATGCAGAAACAGGCTTCCCTTGGATTCGATCCAAGCATGAAAGACACTCCTTGCTAAACGATAGCTGGCAACAAAAATTGAAAATTGAAGATTATGTACAAAACGCATATGATATAAGCGTAGCAGAAACACCTCAGCTGTTTGGCGAGTCCTCCTTAGAAGCAGAACGAAGAAATCTCTTTTATATGAATATGATTTGGTTTATGTCCACACTTTTGGAACGAAAAGACCGGATGAGCATG
Source organism: Psychrobacillus sp. FSL K6-2843 (assembly GCF_038626375.1). NCBI lineage: Bacteria > Bacillati > Bacillota > Bacilli > Caryophanales > Bacillaceae > Psychrobacillus > Psychrobacillus sp. FSL K6-2843. Next base: position 3,748,956 of record NZ_CP152021.1, read on the forward strand.
GGAGCAAGCTTAGAAGTGCGTGTCCCCTTTGCAGACCATCGTCTTGTAGAGTATGCGTGGAATATTCCGTGGGATTTTAAAATGGTTGGAAACCAAGAAAAAGGCATTCTTAGGAAGGCATTAGAGGGAATTCTTCCAAACGAAGTGCTCTATCGTAAAAAGAGCCCTTATCCAAAAACCCATAATCCGGTCTATGCAGCAAAGGTTCAGCTCATGCTGAAGGAGCAACTGCTAGATAAGAATTCTATATTGCATGAACTATTTGACCCTAGAAGTCTTCAAACGTTAATCGAATCTAATGGAGAGGCCTTTAAGATTCCTTGGTTTGGACAATTGATGACTGGTCCCCAGCTATTAGCTTACTTAGCTCAAACGCATATTTGGTTTAAAGATTATAATGTTCAATTGGTGGATTAATAAATGTTAGAGGGTGGCGGTGACAAATCACTTTCACCCTCTTTATTGTTCAGCTATTTTTTTACTCCAATATACAATAGGTGAGAGGATATCCCTAAAATATAAGGGTCATTGGCTTTTTCAATCAGCAGGTCAATTAGATTTTTGTATTCCTGCTCACCTTTGTCTTTCCAGTAGTCCCAATTTTCCTTATTCAATATTGAAGCGACATTTGAGCCTATTAATTCTAAGCTTTCAAATCCATGCGCTTCCATGAACGGCTTTATCTCTTCGATATTAAAATAATACGCTCCTGTAAAACGCCCAGCTTCTTGGTGATTAAAGCTGCCTGTGTCGTTAAATTGTTGAATGCTTTTCATCTGGTTATTTGGCTTCCAATTTTCAGGGTACATGAGAGAAGTAAGTATGTGCTTAATCCTAGGCATAAACGCAATAAAAACAAGCCCATTCTTTTTGGTTACTCTATGTAATTCACGTATTGCTTTTATCCGGTCGGCTTCTTCCTGTAAATGATACATAGGTCCAAGCATAAGAGCCGCATCAAACTGCTCATCTTGGATCCCGGATAAGTCTCTTGCATCTGCTACAAGAAAATCTGAAAAGTGATTTTCCAGATGAAATTCTTCTGCTTTTTCTTTCGCTATCTCTACTAGTTTCGGTGTAAGGTCAGTTAGGGTTACCCTATAGCCCTCCATTGCTAGCTTGATTGAATATTTCCCCGGTCCCGCCCCGTTATCGAGTATATTCCCAGCAGGAGGAAGATATCTCTTTATGTAATGCCAATTCACCTGAAATTCAATTGGTTCTCTTTCAAGTCTCCCCCACTCATCAAATTGGTTGTAATAATTAATAATGTCACTCATAACAAACACCTACATTCTTCATCAATTTTAATATTAGTTCTATTTGCAGTAGGATAATCCCTGCTAGATGAAATAATTTATACTATTTTCAACTATTAAATAGAAATAGTTTACCCGGCAAGCATGTATATAGATGACAAATTTCAGCTCTCGGCGGGGGCATTCCGTGGGGTGAGCGATAAGCCATCACCGTCGCTAGCGCGCACGTTGTGATGGCTTATCTGTCTCACTCATCCCACTGGAGTCGCCGCCTGTCGCTCCAATCATTAGATTGAGAGTAATTAGAGGGGAATAACTTATACTGTTATATTCAGCCATCAAATAGAATCAGCTTAAGCGAAAAGCATGTGTAATAGATAGTACGATTTTGCTAATATCACCTCCAATTTTCAAAAAAATTCAATCCTACTCTAAAGGCAATAAATCAGAAGACTTTATTGTTTCTTAGAAAAAAAAGACAGAGATTCATCATCTCTGTCCAGTCTATTTGCTTGTAAGTGTTCTGAAGTATTTGTCTACAAAAGGAACGAGATAGTCTAAAACCTTTTCACTTGGATTCATCTTCGCGTGGTGAAGTCCAAAAGGAGAATCGACACCAGCCCAGAATAACATGCCTGGTATGTCCTTTAAGAAATAGCCAAAATCCTCGCCTGTCATCGCGGCCTCACAGTGGATGGCGTTGGTTGCTTCATGCTGCTCTGCAAAAGCTAGAAAATCATTGGCGATATCCTCATTGTTATATACCTGATAATAAGAAGACCCATAATCGATTTTCACGTCACAATCAAATGCTATTTCAGTGGCATGGCAGAATGCTTCTATTTTTTCTTTAATGAGTGTCATTGTAGAAGCATCCATTGTCCGAATAGTTCCCTCTAAACGAGCATGACCAGAAATAATATTTTGTACAGTTCCCGATGAAAACTTTCCAATAGTTAAAACTGCAGGCTTCATTGGATTGACTACTCGGCTAACGATAGACTGCAACTGTAGCAAAAGAGTCGCTGCCGCAATCGACATATCCTTTGCTTGGTGTGGATAGGCAGCATGGCCCTCCTTCCCTACTAAGTCCATATAGAGCTCAGAGGTATTGGCAAATAGTAAGCCAGGGCGAGTAGCTATCGTACCAACTGAATATTCTGGAGCTACGTGATAAGCAAATATCTTGTCTGGCATAAGCTCGGGCTGTTCTTCCTTTAGCCAATGTAACATCGGAAGAGCACCACCTGGACTTTCCTCTGCTGGTTGAAACAAGAACACCATATGATCGTTTAATGGTGACTCTACTATTTTTTGAAGCAAACCGAGCGCAACGGTCATATGCATATCGTGCCCGCAGGCATGCATTCTACCCATGTGCTCAGATGAAAAGGCAACATCGGTAGCCTCCGTGATTGGGAGACCGTCAATATCAGTCCTCCAGCCAATCGTTTGAGTTGGCTGGAGTCCTTCTACTTTCACGACAATACCTGTCTTCCACGTAACAATCGTTAATCGATCCTGTGGAAGCGAGTGGATTTGCTCCAATAAGTAAGCCTGCGTTTTCACCTCTTTAAATCCAAGCTCCGGTATACGATGCAAATCGCGACGAATATCAAGTAAGGTTTTCATGTGTCACCTTCTTAAATTTGACGTAGTTCTTGCATAATTTCTGTTTTAGATTTTGTTTGTGCATCGATATCTTTAATTACCTTAGCTGGTGTACCCGCAACTACTGTATATGGCGGTACATCTTTTGTTACAACTGCTCCGGCAGCAACAACTGCTCCTTTGCCAACTCGGCACCCCTCTAAAACTACAGCATTAGCACCGATTAATACGTCGTCTTCAATTATTACTGGAGTTGCAGAAGGTGGCTCAATAACACCTGCAAGCACTGCTCCAGCTCCAATGTGACAGTTATCTCCCACTGTTGCACGACCACCAAGGATTGCTCCCATGTCGATCATTGTACCTTTACCAATGACAGCGCCAATGTTGATTACAGCACCTAGCATGATAATTGCATTATCACCAATGCTCACTTGATCACGAATAACTGCACCTGGTTCAATTCTTGCATTAATACCTTTTAAATCTAATAAAGGTATTGCAGAGTTTCTGCTTTCATTTTCAACTACTATATCTTCAATTTGTGCTTTATATTCATCTAATGTCGGTTGAATTTCAGACCATTCTCCAAATAGAATAAGAGAATTCCCTTGTCCAAAAACCTTTGTATTTTCTCCGAAAGAAAGTTGGTCAATCCCACTTCCTTTTATGTATACCTTCACTTGCGTAGATTTTTTTGCGTGTTGAATGTAAGAAATAATCTCATGTGCATCTAACTGTTTCATGTTCTCATTACCTCCTCAAATATGTGCTTATTGTACATTAATTTTTATTAAAAATCACGAATTTAAATACATTTTCAAATAATTAATTATCTTATCTACATATTAAAAGAGATTGTTGCAGGATTATTACAGGTGCCTGGCACCTGTAATAATCCTGCAACCATTTATAAAAATCAGAAAATACTGATATTTAGTTGTAAAATTATAGATTAAAAGTATAATATTAATAATCATCTATTTGATATGCCAACCGGCTTATTTTTTTACAACATAATGGAAGCGCTATCATTTGGGTGAAAAATAAACCTTGGGGGAGAGAAATTGAAAAAAAAGAGTCTTAGTCTTGTTTTGTTAATGGTTTTGGCACTTTTGGTTGCAGCGTGTAGTGGAGGGAAGCCAAATATTGCTATCGGCCCTCCGGCTAGTGAGACTAGCTCCGTCTCTAAGCTAATTTTAGATGCCTATGGAATTACTGATGATGATTACAAAGCTTATCAGGAGGGCTTTGGTGATGCTGCTGATGGTGTACAGGATGGAAATATTGATATTTCTATAGGTATCCTTGGACTCCCGGCTGCAAGTATCGAAAGCTTGCAAAATTCTGCAGGAGATGTTGTGATGATTAGTTTATCTGATGATGCAATCTCTTATATTGAAGAGAATAGCGGATATAGACGTCACACTATTCCTAAGGATACGTATGACTTTTTAGATTCAGATGTGGAAACTGTGACTGCCTACGCTATTTTAATGGGAAGTACAGATACGATCGATGATGAGCTTGGTTATGAGCTAGCAAAGATAATGATTGAAAACGCAAATGAAAATACACATGCTCAAGCAAAGCAGATGATTTTAGAAAACGCACTAAACGGAGCTGAGGGGCTTCCTATTCATCCTGGCGCAAAGCGTTATTATGAGGAACAGGGTCTCACTATTGACAACCCAGTAGCAGAGCTTACTGCTGACAAAAGCAACCGCAAGAATGATTTTATACTCGGAACTGGAAGTCAAGGCGGCACTTATTATCCACTAGGGGGAGAGATGGCAAGTATTTGGAACAAACATATCGAAGGATTTAACTTAACAAACACAGAAACTGGCGCATCTGTAGAAAACCTATCTAGTATTCGAGATGGAAACATGGATTTAGGTATGTCTGTACATGTACCAGCAATACAAGCAGTCAATGGCGAGGCAGCATTTGAAGGACATGAAGTTCCAAACGCCGCATTTATTGGTCATATTTATCCAGAGGTTATTCAAATTGTCACACGTAAAAGCTCTGATATTAAAAGTTTGGACGATGTGAAATAAAATCGAGGTATAAAATCCAATTAAAAATGAGGTGAGACAATGAAAGATCAGCAACCAATAAATGCACAAGAAATACTAGAGAAATATGATAAGGAAAATCAGTTTCGATCAAATATTGGAAAATGGGCATGGGTTGTTACCTTTTTAGGGGTGGCCTTAACCGTATTCCATTTATACACGGCCTATTTTGGAACCCTACCAACTCAAAAACAAGGTGCCGTTCATGTAGGAACTGCTCTCGGTGTCATTTTTCTATTGTACCCATTAAAAAGAGACCTACTTAAAACACAAAAGAAAATACCTTGGTATGACATCGTGCTTGCCTTTACCGCCATGTATGTAACTTATCATAAAATAATCTTTTTTGATTCTATTCTACAGAGCAGAATTTCCGGATATAGCATACCTGACATAATCATCTCCGTCCTTGGGATTCTTCTTGTCCTAGAAGCGACCAGAAGAACGGTTGGCTTACCAATCGTCATAGTGGCTTTAGTAGCCATACTTTATGCTATCTTCGGAAATTTTGTCCCTACTCAAATCCTTTCCCATCCTGGATTTTCTTTAGAGCGAACCGCTACTGCACTTTGGTACAAAGAAAGTGGAATATTCGGCACCCCCGTTCAAATTTCAGCAAAGTTTATATTCCTCTTCCTATTCTTTGGCGTAATGCTCGTACAAACAAATGTAGGGAAGTTCTTCAACGATTTAGCCTTTTCTTTAACCGGAAGATATACAGGAGGTACTGCAAAAACAGCTGTTGTAGCAAGTGCATTGCAAGGGACTATATCAGGTAGCTCCGTTGGTAATACAGTCGCAACAGGGTCCTTTACTATCCCTATGATGAAAAAAGCAGGTTTTAAGCCTGAATTTGCTGGTGCTACCGAAGCCGCTGCATCTACTGGAGGACAAATTATGCCTCCAATGATGGGCGCCGCGGCCTTTATCATGATGGAAATTTTGGGTGTATCGTATGGAACTATTATGATGGCGGCGATTATACCAGCGATATTGTATTTCACAGGTATCTTTATCGGCACTCATTTTGAAGCAAAAAAACTTAAAATACTTGGGCTCCCAAAGTCTCAATTACCTTCTTTTAGAAAGACTATGAAACGAAATTGGTATATGCTTTTACCTCTCTTCGTTATTACTGGAACGATAATTTATGGTTTTACCCCTCAACGTGCAGCTCTTTTTGGAATAGTCGCTGCGTTTTTAGTAAGCTTAATACGCAAAGAAACAAGGATGTCCTTTAAGCAAACTATAAATGTATTAGAACAAGGTACAAGAGTCGCTCTACCGGTTATAGCAGCCGTTGCCACAGCTGGTGTCATAGCTGGAATTGTTAGTATGACTGGCCTTGGCTCCAAATTTGCTGCTGGAGTTATAGCTCTATCAAACGGATATATCATTCTCGCTCTAATATTTACCATGATTGCTTGTATTGTATTGGGGATGGGATTACCCACTACAGCAAACTATGTAGTCACAGCTACTATTGCTGCTCCAGTTTTAATAAATGAATTCGGAGTAGCTCCAATTGCTGCCCATATGTTTGTATTCTATTTTGGTATAGTCGCAGATATCACTCCACCTGTCTGTCTTGCAGCTTATGCCGGGGCAGGTATTGCAGGAGCAAACCCTTTTAAAACAGGTATGAACGCCGTCAAACTAGCCATCGCGGCCTTTATCGTTCCGTTTATCTTTATCTATAATCCAATCTTAGTAATGGTAGATGTAGAACCAGTAATGCTTATAGTCTCTGTTACTGCTTCCTTAGTAGGAATGGTAGCTGTCAGCAGTTCCATGATTGGCTATTTTATAAGGTACTCTAAGGTCTGGGAACGATTCATCTTGTTTGTGGCTGGGTTAATGCTTATTGTTCCAGAAATTTTAAGTAGTGTACTTGGGCTTGTACTCATACTAGGAATTTGGTTCATACAAAAAAGAAGAACAGACGACGAGCTTGGAATAGAGGGCAGTAGATCGAGTCAAGCATTGTATTAATTACCTCTTTAATTTTCAGAAGAATATGTTATATTATATAGTAACTAATATCGAAGGGACGATGGGTGGACAATGATTTTATAATCTTATTTCTCGCTTAATATTACTGCTTTATGCAGAAAAATATTTTTAGCTTTGACGGAAATAGGATTAGTCTGCCCATTTTTCAAATTGAGATAATAAATTACTACAGGCATATATATTTGTAGTTATTTTTTGTCGTACACTAAATGGCCAGTAAAATCCTTCCGTCTAAATCGGAGGGATTTTTTTATCTCTCCAAGGGAGGTAATACAATGACTTTACGAGGAAGATTAACGAACATCAGCATAACCCATGGTGACAAAGAGATCATTAACAATATAAAAACCGATATACATTTAGGGGCTGTAATAGGAATTGTCGGTAGAAATGGTGAAGGAAAATCTTCTCTTCTTTCCATTCTTTCAGGTGAAAGCTCTCCCACTTCCGGACAAATCGAATGGATAGGGACTACTCCCACCATCAGCTATTTCAAGCAAGAAGATGAGCATTTCCATTCAAATGTAGAGGAAAAAGATGAACGGACTTATATCAGTAAGTGGTCTGTCCCTAATAATCGTCCTTACGATGCATTAAGTGGCGGAGAAAAAATGAAAAAAAGACTGTCTAAGGTTTTTGCAGAAAGTTCTCAGTTACTTTTACTTGATGAGCCTACTAATCATTTAGATCAAAGTAGTCTATCCTTCTTAAAAGAAGAAATAGCTACCTATTCTGGAACGATTATATTAGTATCACATGATCGATACTTTTTAGACGAAGTATCAAATTATATTTGGGAAATTGAAAATAAAAACCTAACCGTCTATACAGGAAATTATTCTACCTATCGTAAAAGAAAAGAAGAAAAACTTATCACTCATCAAAGAGAATATGATGCACAACAATCAAAAATCCGACAAGTTGAAAAGCAAATGGAAGTATTGAAAAATTGGTCCAACAAAGCACATGAAGAATCGACAAAAAAAGACGGTGCAAAAGAGTATTTTCGTATGAAGGCTAAGAAAAAGGATGTTCAAATTCGCTCCAAGCAAAAACGACTAGAGCTAGAGCTTTCCAAATATCAAGTAGAACGTCCAGTAGAGGAAAAGGAAATCAATTTCTCTATTGAAGGTAATAAGAAAAAAGGGAAACGCGTCATAGAAGCAAAAATTTAAGCAAATCTTTTAACGAAGAAATTCTATTTCAAAAAGCTTCCTTTACTATCCAAGCTAAAGAACGTGTTGGAATCCTCGGATCAAATGGGAGTGGTAAAACAACCTTTTTCCGAATGCTGACTGGAGAAGAAACATTTGAAGGTGAGCTTTGGAAAACCGAATCAATGAACATCGGCTTTTTACGCCAAACAGTATTCGATCTTCCAGAAGATCAAACCCCCTCTGACTTTTTTACAACTACCGATTATGATACAAGGGGTGTAATTCAAACCTTAATGAACAATTTGGGCTTCTCTAAGGATCATTGGTTAAGACCAATTTCTACAATGAGTATGGGAGAAAGAGTAAAACTAAAGTTAATGGAGTTCATGGTAGATCAAAAGGATGTACTCATTTTAGATGAGCCTACGAACCATCTCGATTTGCCTTCTCGAGAACAGCTAGAAAGGACACTGTCTACGTATCCCGGTACTATTTTACTCGTAACCCATGACCGTTATTTTTTAGAAAGGCTAACAAACAAGCTTCTTATATTTGATAAAAATAGAATTCAAAAGCTTGAGATGAATTATACTGATTGGCTTAGTAGAAGCGAAGAAAACGACAATAACAAGTTACTTCTAGCTCTAGAAACAGAGCGACAAGCTGTACTAGGTCAATTAAGCTATCTTCCATCTAAAGATTCCAAGTACATGGAATTAGATGAACAATTTAAAATGCTAACCCAAAAGATAAATCAACTAAAAAATAAGTAAACAAAATGGCTGCTCAAAATCCCAGAGCAGCCATTTGTCGTTAGGAGCATAAAAATGTCGATTTCCCGGGAAATAGGTCAACGGATTCAATTTTTTTACATTCTATTAGAAACAACATATAATATAATAAATCCAATCAGAAAAGTAGGTTTTATCATGAAGACAATTCCGAAGCCTCTCGTTATGGTCAATCAATGGACAATTGTAATCTCTGTCGTCATCGCGCTTATCACTCAATCAGCATGGATTCTGCTCATTCCGTTAATTGCCAATTTATCTAGTTTATTATTTGGTTTTCATCCCATTTTAGTTGTAGCCAAAAGATTTCTAAAGAAGCCTAGTAAGGAATATATTCAAGAAGATTATGCTCAGCTAAGGTTTAATCAATGGTTGGCAGTTGGCTTTTTACTTATAGCTAGTATTAGCTTCTTTTTGAAGTGGAGTATTTCATTTAATATTGCAACTGTTATGGTCGGTTTAGCTGCATTTATTGCTATACTAGGATTTTGTATAGGCTGCTTCTTTCGTTTCCAATACCAGCAATGGAAGTATCGAAGAAATAACTCTGCAACACATTAAGATTTTCTACAACTAGAAAAGAGAAGAACTGTTTGTAATCATAGTTCTCCCTTGTTTTTTCAATCTTTTCTTTTTAAGGCTCTAAACTATAGCAATAAGTAATTATATGGCTGCTCAAATCATTTAGAGCGGCCATTCTTAAGTCATTATATAAGGTTTTCCCCATTGCACTAGTCACCGTAATAGGTTCTGGTGTTTCTCCTTCATTTAATCGTTCTTCCTCTCCCTTACCGAAAAATACACTACAACTGTAAATACAGCTACAAATAAAATTCCAATTATAAAAAACGGTGAATCGGGATCCCAAAATGCATATCTGTTCCCCCCATAGGGACCTCCTCGCTCAGCCACTCTATAAATCCCTGAGGAAACTTCTACTGCAATTGCCTCCTTACTACTAACTTCCTTTACTTCATAATATTTAGTTCCTCTTGGGTAAGCATTAGAAAAATTCCCTGAGTAAGACCCTTCTAGATCGGAGTATTTTGTAACATGACCAATTTCCTTACCAATTTCATTGACCTCTTCATCTTGCAGAACATAAACATATCCATCCCATACTACGAAGGGATATGCCCAGTCAGCCATTGTTTTGATAGGGCTTGCTATGAATAAAATAACTAAACATGAAGCAAAAAAACTTCTCATCCTATTCCCCCTTTCTACATTTGACGCATCACAAAATAAACAGTTTCTTGAGTCCTAATTTATATATAAAAGTAGTGTTTATAATTCGCCTATAGCAATAAACTAACATCTATTATTCATGTTTTTTAAGTAGATAGATTACTTTCTACTCAAAAAAAAATCCCATCTACAGCTTCCTGTAAATGAGACTTTTACTTTCCTATATTTATGCTAAATCTACATTATGATAAACCTGCTGAACATCCTCTAAATCTTCAATAGCATCAATCATTTTTTCAAATTGGGCTTGTGCATCTGCATCTAACGCAATATCGTTTTGTGCAAGCATTGTTAGCTCAGAAATTGTAAATTCTTCAACTCCCGCAGCTCTTAAAGCTTCTTGCACCACATGGAATTGGTCAGGCTCAGCGTAAACGATGACTGCATCTTCTTCTTCTAAAATGTCACGAGCATCTACGTCTGCTTCCATCAGGATTTCCAACACCTCATCGGCAGTTTTGCCTTCTAAGCCTATAACTGCTGTTGCATCAAACATATAAGACACAGAACCACTAACTCCCATGTTGCCGCCATTTTTACCAAATGCAGCACGAACATCAGAAGCAGTACGGTTTACGTTATTTGTTAATGCATCTACAATAACCATTGATCCTCCTGGACCAAATCCTTCATAGCGAAGCTCATCATAGCTTTCCTCTGATCCACCTTTTGCTTTTTCAATCGCTTTATCAATAATATGCTTTGGCACACTGTAAGTTTTTGCACGCTCTAATACGACCTTTAAAGCTTGGTTAGAGACAGGATCTGGCTCACCTTGTCTTGCTGCAACATATATTTCACGACCAAATTTAGCATAGATACGGCTAGTATTAGCATCTTTAGAAGCTTTCTTTTCCTTAATATTATTCCACTTACGACCCATAAAAGTCCCACTCTCTTTCACATATTGTTTTCGTACTCTAGAATTCTACTGTGTTATTATACATTAGAACCAGTATAAGTAGCAAAAATAAATACATTAACTTCCATTCAATTCTCGCTCGGATACAATTTTTGTAAAAAAATGATAGATTGAGAAATTATTTCTTTAAGAACTTCTATATTGATATCCTCTACTTTATTGATATAAACACATGCCTTACCTGAAGTATGTTTTCCTAATCTACTTAACAATTCCGCGCGATCTGAATCTCCGGTAGCAAAATACAAGCTAATCTTTGCCTTTCTTGGTGAAAACCCAACAAGAGGAGCATCCCCTTTATGACCGGAAGCATATTTGTAATGGTAAGAACCAAATCCAATAATACTTTGCCCCCACATTTTCGCTTGATAGCCAGTAGATTCTTCAAAAATCTCTAGAAGTTTATATGCATCCTCCCTTTTCTTTAAGCTATCGACTCCTTCTATAAACTCTGCCACATCCTGATCAGTCTCTAAGGTCTTCTGTTTATATTTAGACATTTAAACTCTCCCTTATATCAAGTTAGAAAAAAAGCCTCTCCATGATTGGACAAGACTCTTTCCTTATTTCTGTTTATCATTAGATTTTATTGTGGAGTATAATCCCACGTTATAGCTAGATATCTAAAGTTCAGTTCTCATAAAAAGCAGGAACAAGAGGGGGGGATTTCCGCTTTAGTCGAACGCTTTCCGCGGGGAGAGCGATAAGCCATCCCGCGGGAGTCGCTAACCTGCCACTCCAATCATAAGTTGGTTATCCTTCTTCTATAATGTTACGAACTGCATTCCTTAAGTTTATTGTAACAGTTTGCAAGCTTTCTAGATTATTTCGTTCGAAAGGTTGCTCTTGATAGAACTCTGCAAACTGTTGTCCCTCATATCTAGGGACAACGTGCATATGATAATGAGTCAATTCACTAAACACTCCACCATTTTGGCAAATCGTAATCCCATCTGGTGTGTATAATTGTTTAATTGCCTTGGAGATAAGTCGGGAAGCATCCATTATAGAATAGGCGACCTCTACATCTAAGTCATCCACATCCTCATAATGTCTTTTTGGAAGTATAAGTACGTGCCCATTATTAAAAGGTTCATGATCTAGAAAACATGTGATATGGTCATTTTCAAAAATAACGAAAACATTTTGTTCCTTATTAGCTAACATACAACCTAAGCATTCAGTCATTTAAAATCCTCCCTATAGCATTTTTTCTAACACGATTTTATGCTTCCCCTTATTACTAGTGAAAGTTTCCTTTATATCAAAGCCAAACTTTATATTTAAGATAAGCATCTCTCTTTTTTCATTGCGCGAAATAGTACGAGCCTTTGTATAACCCATGGATTTTACTAGATCATGCTGTCTACTCATCAGCTCTTTTGCTATCCCTCTTCCTCGGTAGTCCTTGTGAACCCCACCAAGCCAGCTATAGAATGTACGATTTCCGTAATCATATCCAATTTTAAATCCAATTACTCGTTCATGATCTTTTGCTACGAATACTATCAAATTACTTTTTTCTTTCAACTTTTCAGTTTCCAACTCGGAACCCTCGAATACATGCTTATGAAGCTCCAAGACTCCTGAAAGTGTTTGAGTATCTGGAACACCTTGAAAATACATATAATCCATTCCAATTTCCTCCTATGATTGAAGCAGCTCTTTATGATCACTTTTTACTTTGTTTAGTAGTGCTTCACAGCCTTCTATTACTAAATCGTAGGTTTCATGAAAATCACCTGTGAAATAAGGGTCTGGCACATCTTTTTTGTGAATGGTTAAATCTAAAAATCGAATAATTTTTGGATGATTCGGTTGACCAAGCATCTTACGTATATCTCTAATATTATTTTCATCCATCCCAACGATATAGTCAAATTCTTCAAAATCTTCCTCTTTAAGTTGGCGTCCAGCCATACCCTTCGTTGAAATGTTATATTCTTTTAGCTTAGCTATTGTCCCTTTATGTGGTGGATTTCCAATATGCCATCCACTTGTTGCCGCTGAATCTACTTGTATATATTGTTCTAATTTTTCATTTTGAATTAGATGCTTAAATACAGCCTCTGCCATAGGAGAACGACAAATGTTGCCAAGGCAGACAAACAAAACATTAACCATTTTTATCATCCTTTCTAAGCTTTCTGTTTTTGAAATACTTCAATTACTTTCTCTACATTTCTTCATACTTTTTTAATACCCGTTTAATTCACTTGCTAAATCAATCAGATTCTCTTTGTTATAAAAGCACCAATACCAATTAACATAAATAAAATCATCATGTAAACAATGAGCATTCCAGTTTCAATTGTCTCCACACCAATTGCAAATAAGATCAACAATATAACACCACTCCCAAACAGGACAAAATACAGGACAGTAGAGAAATAATTTTTCATCATTACAGCTGTACGCTCGTCCATATCAGGAATTTTGCCATTCTTTTTTTGACGTAACCATACAAATAGAAAAAAGCCTATAAAGCCCCCTAATGATCCAACTACCATCGGTAAAAACAGTCCCCAATCAAAAATGCCTTCCTCTTTACCTGCAATATACACCCCTAAAAAGGCACCAACAATGATACATCCACTAATAATTCCGTACAGTAAAATTCTATAGCTTTTTGTCATTTTCATCCCCCTCAAGATAAAATAATTCTTCTATGGGTACTTCAAAGTAACGCACTAGTTTAAGTGCCAGCTCTAAGCTGGGATTGTATTTATTGTTCTCAATCGCAGTAATCGTTTGTCGGGTAATTTGTAAATCACCAGCCATTTGTACCTGTGTGATTCCCTTTTTTAAACGTATCTCTCTTATATGATTAATGACCTTTGTCATCTGTTTCCTCCTTGCAACCAATGTAAATATATCTTTACATAAGGATAATCTAAAACTATATTTATGTAAAGAAACCTTTACATAAAATTTAAATAACTTATGAACGTCAATTATTGTTATAATTTTCAAAAAGGTACAGGAAGGGAGTTCAAATGAGAAATAGAGGAGCCACTATTATTTTAGAAAAGGATAGAGTTGCACTAATTAAAAGGACAAAACCACATACTACCTATTATGTATTTCCAGGTGGTGGTATTGAGACTGGGGAAACCCCTGAGGAAGCTGCTATTAGAGAGACATATGAGGAGATAGGCGTGCATGTTAAAATCCAACGTCTTTTAAAAGTATTACCCTATAGCGGAAAGCAATATTATTATTTAGCTGAAATTATAGGCGGTACCTTTGGTGCAGGTACTGGGGATGAATATAAAAACCCTTCTATAAAAAAAGGAAGCTATGAACCCATTTGGATCAACCTTAAGGACCTAACCTCGTTAGATGTTCGTCCTAAAGAAATAGTAGAAGCAATCTTGGCAGATTAAACAGTCCAAGGAAAGCACAAAAAGACAGGGGTATTTAACGTAAATATTTTAGGATAAATGAAAGGAGTGTTTAACCATTGGGATGGGTAGAATCTATTCAACAAGCAAAGTTATTCAACTATATATTTCTTAACTAAAAAAACACCCAATTATTTCAATTGGATGTTTTTGTATCATAGTTAGTATAAGAGGATAATCTTTTATCGTTTATCCTCAGCAATAATCATTTGTCCTGTAATAGGATGCTTAAACTGTACCTTGAATGCATGTATTTCATACGTTTTTGTAGGTGATTGCAGGGCATTCGGTTCATGATGAACAACCTGAAATTTACACAAAGATGGTAGAAGTATTTATAAAGACTGTGCAAGTTTCTTAGAAATCCAAAAGAGTAGTTGAAAATTTGAGGATGAATCCATATATTAAAAAACTGCTACCTTCTTTTGATGGAAAGAAGATAGCAGTTTTTAAGTTGTTGGCTAATTCTATGAATAGAAATTATTTGTTATAGTTAAGCAGATATTATTTGTTTATTTAGAAGCGTCTCGTTTTTAAACTAAAGATCCGCCAGTTTTTAAGTATTTTTCAATACCTTCTGCAGCGCGATATGCTAGTGCTCCAACTGTGCCAGTTGGGTTGTAACCTGAGTTTTGAGCAAAAGCACTTGCACCTGGTACAAATACGTTTTCACAATCCCACATTTGTAGATAGCTGTTTAAAGCACTTGTTTCTGGATCAGAGCCCATAATTACTCCACCAGTATTGTGAGTAGATTGGTAGTTACGAATATCGTAATCTCCGACTTCGCCACCATTAATTTTGATATCTTTTGCACCCATTTTTTTCATGATCTCAGCTGATTTTTCGCCCATAAATTTCATTAGTTGACGATCTTGATCTTTCCAATTAAACGTCATACGGAGTAATGGATCACCGAATGCATCTTTATAAGTTGGATCTAGATCGATGTAATTATCTTGCCAAGGAAGGGAAGCCCCTTGTGCTTTAACAATAAGAGCACGGTTTGCATTTGTAACAGAAGCGTCTTTAAATTCTTTCCCCCAAGTTGGAACGCCTGCTGGAACCTGATTGTTTGCAATAGGACGATCCCCTAATTGGGTAATTTGAATTGTCGCACCATGTAAGAAATCTAAGTCAGTGTGATCAAAGAAGTCTCCGTTGAAGTCATCAATTTGGGCTCCTAGAGATCCTGCACCACCGTATAAATTGAACTCTTCATCGAAGAAACCTACAGCAGTCCCCAGAATTGTTTGGTATGCATAGTTTCTACCAATGACTCCTGTACCAGTAACTGGATCATATGGACGGCCAAGTTGAGAGTTTAATAAAAGTTTAATATTATTCATTTGATAGGCTGATACTACAACTACATCTGCCTCTTGGATAAACTCTTCACCAGTACGTATATCTACGTATAATACGCCGGTAGCTTTTCCATTTGTGTGTAGAACTTTACGTACAACAGAATGAGTACGTACTTCGAAGTTACCAGTTTCTTTAGCTACAGGTAATACTGTAACTACTGGTGATGCTTTTGCTCCATATTCGCAACCAAAACGCTCACAAAAACCGCAATATTGACAAGCGCCACGAGAAATGCCATCTGGATTAGTATAAGATTGCGATAGATTGTTAGAAGGCAGATGGTATGGATGATATCCAAGATCTTTCGCTGCACTTTTGAATAATTTTATAGCAGGTGTTTCCAACATCGGCGGGTTAGGGTATTTTATTTGTGGAGAACCAGGTAGTGGATTCGCCTCACCGCTAATACCAGTCATAGCGTCAAATTTATCGAAGTATGGTTCTAACTCTTCGTATGTTATACCCCAGTCTTGAAGCATCATCCCTTTAGGGATTTTACCTTTTCCGTAACGTTTAACAGTTTCTGAATAGATCTCGAAATCGTATGGCAGGAAGCGGTAAGTTTGACCATTCCAATGCTCTCCTGAACCACCTGTTCCTTCTCCTATCAGGAAGCTACCCCATTCACGGTAAGGTAATGCTCGTTGTGTCATATTGTGACGGAATGTAATTGTTTCTTTAGAAAGATCTTGCATCATTTCTTTACGCTCTGCGTAACGTAGTTCATCGTGAGCCATAAAGTAATCTTCAGTTGAACGTTCTTTACCACGTTCGATACCTACTACTTTGTATCCTTTTTTTGTAAGTTCTGCTGCGATAATACCGCCTACCCAACCTACCCCTACTAAAACTATATCTGTTTTTGGTAATTTAGTTGCCAAAGTTGTTCACCCTTTCTATTGGTGTATATTAGTGTTGATGCTGAGAGTTTAAGCTCATAGGATCTATTTTCACGAATTCATCTTTTTCTAATACATTAGTATAACTCGATTGATGTCCAGGGAAATTCTTCATTTTCCAACCAGCCATATCTTTGTTACCGCCGTACATAGGGTCAGCATATACTCCTTCAATTGTTACTTTTCTAAGTAAAGAGAAGAAAAAGGATGAACTAACAGCTCCATTTAATTTAACTTTATCAGCTTCAAAATCTTTTAAGATTTCGATTTGTTGTTCTTCTGTTAAACTGGCGAATTTAGGTTTATCATCAGATTTCTTTGCAGCCTCTGCATTTAAAGCTGTAATTCCAAGATTAAACACTTGCTGACGATTCAAATGTGTTTGGTACCCTTGTTGTGGAACTGCTTCTGCTGGGAAGAAAGGACCGGTCATATATTCTTTTGAGTTCAGGCCAAAGCTCCCTGCTAGTTGGTGATCGATATAATATGCAACAAGTAATTCTTTCGCACCGGGTCCTACCTCAGTTTTAGGGAAAATTTGCTCTGCTGCAGCATCTATCGTATCAAATTGTGCTTTGTCAAAATACATCAGTGCCTGGTTGAAGTTAACCCCAGTAGCTGCTGAATGAACCCCAGTCTCGTTAGTTTTAGTTGTTGAGTCTTTACCTAGTAAAGAACCGAGTGCTCCACCTAGTACAACTCCACCAACTGTTAATCCAGAATTTTTGATAAAAGTACGTCTAGATGAACGTTTATCTAAGTATGGAGCCTTTTTTTCCTGTTCTGACATAATATAACCTCCAACGTAAATTAGTAAAAAATAGCTTAAATTGTTTATTCAGGTAAACAATGAGTCGAAAATATTCTGATTAATGAAAAACTGCATGCCAGTTATAAACTAATGAGAATAGGATAGTATAAACCAATAAAAATGAGATAAAGTATATATATTTTTTTCCAGTCCAGCAAAGAACAATAATAGCTAGTCCAATACTTGAACCTATTAACGCGAACCAAGGAAACTCATTATTATAGTAAAAGAGGCCAAGAGCTAAATCTGCTACTATAAATAAAGCGAAAATTACTTGATTCAACAGTTTTAATTCTTCTAAGTTATATTGCGTCACTTTTATTCTCCTTTAACATAGTTCACTCAACTATGAAAATGTAATTTTTATACATAACAAAACAACCGTTTAACAGTTTACTCCTTTTATTTCTTCAATACTACATATTTATTTCGGATTAGAAAATATAATTTTATTCTGAAAAAACATTAAATTCACATAAAAATTGCAAATTAATAGTAAAAACTCTTCTATATCGGTATAAAATAACTAGTGTTTTGTGGTTGAAAAACGCTAAAGGACTAGTTGTATAAACAAAGTTATAGAAAGTTATAGAAAGGAAAAAGAGAGTTTTATATCGAAGAGACTTTTCCAGCTCACACAATTTGATCATTATTAATACCAAAGTATTTACAAATTTAAACGTAGGAGTATAATGTGTTATTGATACAAAACAACCAATTTTTTTTAAGATTAACTACTATTGCAAAAACCACGTGAAAATATATAGAAACAGTATGGGAGAGATTATAATGCCAAATATTGGGATACCGGGTTTAATCATTATATTAATTATTGCTTTAATCGTGTTCGGTCCTAAAAAATTACCTCAATTGGGTAGAGCAGTTGGAGAGACGTTAAAAGAATTTAAAAACTCAACTAAAGATATAGTAGACGATGTTGCAGAAGAATTTAGAATAGAAGACAAAGAAACAGAAACTAAAAAAAATATCTAATGCAAAAAGCCACCTGTTTCTATAATTGGTGGCTTTTTGTATGTGTTAATATACGTTGCTAGATTAATCTATAAGAATCTATACAAGAGCTTGTTGTTTCATTATTTCTTTAAATAACGAAGAAATAAAAGGTGCTCTTGGTGTTTGTGTGATGGGAGAAAATTTTAAAGTCGACAGTATGATGGATTATTGGATAGGGGTCAGTTATATAGGCGACACACCAGAAAATCTGGAGACATTAGAAATACCAGCATCAAAGTGGGCAATCTTTGAGGTTCACGGAGCAATGCCCAATGCTATGCAAAATACATGGTAACAAATTTACTCAGAATGGTTTCCCTCTAACTCCTACAAACAGGCAGGAACACCAGAGATGGAAGTGTATACAGATGATGACCCATCTGATCCAAACTGTTGTTCAGAAATTTGGATTCCTGTAATATAAAAAAGTTGAACTAGTTCAGTTTACTAAACGATTGTAAATGAAATCGTGCTACGAAGGGTAACTAGCCTTTGTAGCATTTTATATATATGCGCCTTCATATTCCACTTCTGTTACAATCATTTCCTCGTCTGAGTAAGCCTTAAGTAATTCCCTTGCTATATACGATGGTGCTCCTAATGATTCAACTATTGCTTTCTCAGTTTGTCCCTCTCTTAACAAATCACAAAAATACTTTTGGAAATCTCTAACTATTGCTTGGCGTTCCTTTGTATTCAACATATAAAGCTCTTTTTCTAACGTCTCAATATAAATATTCGCTGTCATGTCTCTCTCTCCCTCGGTACTATTCATTAGATAGTACTATACCATAACACTATTATTCATTGCAAGGTACCGGTTTTAAAACAAAAGAAGTTGGTCTCCTCAAAACGAGACCAACTTCTACTTTATTCAAATATCTCTGGATAAACGGTTTTAGCTACTAGTTCTACAGCTTCACCAATTCGTGGTCCTGGGCGAGACATAATGTCCTGATCTAATTGGAAAATGGAGTTGTTTTGCACTGCCTCCAACTGATTCCAGCCTGAACGAGCCTTAATCTCACCAATTGGATCTTCTACATAATTTACGGTAGTCAAGATAATCGGAGGATTTTTCTTAATGACATCTTCCTCAGATAATTTAATCCATCCCTCTTGGTCTCCAAAAATATTTACAACTTTAGCTTTACTCAAAACTTCTTGTTGGAAAGTATTTTTTCCTGTTGTAAAAATTTCTGGAGATGGGCTTATTTCAAAGTAGACGTGTTTCTGATCGCTTACACCTGATACTTTGTCCTGAACACTTTGAATAGTAGTTTTAATAGAGTCAACAAGATCGGTTCCTTTATCCTCTACTCCCATTACTGCGGCCAACTGTTCAATATCTCCATAGACGTCTTCAAATGATAGCGCCGATTGAATGACAAAAACATCTAACCCCGCGTCTTCCAACACTTTAAGCTCTTCCTCAGATCCAGTTGTATAAGCAATCACAACATCTGGATTTATCTCTAAAATACGTTCTGCGTTGAACTTCATAGAATCGGAAACTCGTTCAATTTCTAGTGCCTCTTCTGGATAGGTATCGTATTCTGTAGCTCCAACAATTTTATCTCCTACACCAAGGGCAAACAGGATTTCTGTGTTACTTGGTTGTAGAGACACAATCGTTTCCGGAACTTCTTCGAATGTAACTTCTTTCCCCATATCATCCGTTACAGTATATTCTTTTACTTCTTGTACAGAATCTGTTTCAACAGCTGTATTTTTTTCAGCCTCTTGGCAGCCTACAAGTAAGATAGAAAGTATTAGTACCGCTAACCAATTCCTTAATTGTTTATTCATTTGTTAATCCTCCACTTTTTTCTTATTTCTCATCGGATATGATTTACTGACAAATTGAATCTCTTCTACTCCATGATGCTTATTTACATATACCGCCATTGCAAACAATACATTTGCTAATAGCTGTGTGTAATCAAACAAAATCTCTGGTACTTCTCTTTCTAATGAAACTTTATGTAAAGCCCTTACAGATTTTTTTGCTTCACTACGACACACGTGTAATTCACATGCAGCTGTTGAGCCTTGTGGAAGTACGAATATATCTACTCTTCCTTCCACTTCACTTACGTAGAAATCATACATATCACTTAGAATTTGTAAATCCTCTTCATTGATTGCTAGCTTCCCTCTAACAGAACCATTTACGTGATATGCCATCGGTGCCAGATACATTAAATCCTCGTAAACTCTTGGAATATCTTTTGTTAAAGATGCGGCCAATCCAATACGTGTGGTCAATGAGTCTGTTCGAATCTCAAAGTCTACTGTAGACGGCTTTTCTCTCATAAATGGATAACAAATATATCGCATGTCTTTTTTCAATGCTCTGCCCCCTTTCCAAGTTATTTGTGAATTTTCGGCAATACAATACTCAACTTCTTACAGCACAAAAAAACGCCACCCTAAAAAAGGGCGGCGCAATACCTATTTATCGTTAGAAATTTAATCGAAAATAGAAACGTGCCGTACAACCCCTTAACTTCCGAAGAGTATTTATACGTTCAAGAAAAGGCCGGTCTCCTGGCTCATGCATCATTTTACTCTAAGAACCTTCCCATTGGCTTTTAGCCAACAGTGGTATTTTTCTTATTTCATCAGCATTTACAGTTGCGGATACAGCTTCGGTTTTTCACCGAATTCCCTAATTAAGCTGACAAGTCAGCACCTTTTCCCTGCAAAAATTATTCACTTATCGTAAGTGTACCATAGCCTTTCAATTGGTGATAGAAGCTTGTGAAACAACCAGCTTTTTACTCTTTTATTAGCTATAAAGTCTGCAATTATTTTGTTTCTCATTCAATTTATGCTACTGTTTTTATATGAAAAAATTTATTCCACTTTTACTTTTACTTGTCTTTGTATTTATAGCCTCCGGGCAGACTTCCGAGCAACAGTCTTTGGAGGCCGTGCTTAAAGAATGGCTTCCAAACAAGCCATTGGAGTCCTTTTTATCATTATTTCATATTCCTTATTGGGGATTCTATGTCTCTGTCGAGGAACGTGGCTACTATGCATTTGTCGAATTCTTAATAAGAAAAGGAGTCCACTTTTTTTATTTTGGTTTGATTAGTTTAGCTATTTATATTGCTTTGCCGAAGAGAAAGTATCGAAAACTTACTGCAATAATGATTACCTTTCTTCTAGCAGTCGCAGATGAATTCCATCAATCCTTTACGAGTGGACGATCTGCCCTTTTTCAGGATGTTCTATTAGATACAGGCGGGGCTATTTTTGTCATGCTTCTGCTAACGTTTGTTCAATGGTTGAAGCATAGAAAAAACGCTAACCTTTAGAAGGAAGCGTTCTTTCCCTATCTATTTACATCTTTTTCTCAACAAGAAAACAATCCCTAGCGTGACTACTGAAAAAACAGTAAGTATTTGATTAAACGGAAGGACAGGCTTGAATTTAACTTCCTCCGCAGTGATTTCATATACTCCAACCGGTTTTATCGAAAAGGCACCACCGCCTCCTTCTCCTTGACCTGTAGAATTTTCTTCATCGGAAATCGTGTCACCTCCACCTCCGCCTCCACCTACAAAATAATTAACTTTGGCAACAGGTAAGATCCTTTTGTTCTCCAATACAATTGGTTCTCCGTATATAAGAGACACATCTTTTTCTCTGGAAAACTTTTCGAAAATGGAACGGACTGGGGATTGAAACAATGGTAGCTTTCCCCCTTGTTTTTCTAAGTTACTTGATTTTTCCTCCATTAAATTATCTCCTTTAATTTAGAATAAGTGTCATGTGATGTTCTTCGTAATAGACGTCTCTATCCTTTAAAGCCATTTCTTCTACTCCAAATACCTTAAAACCTAATTGTAAATATAAATTTTTTGCGGATTCATTATTCGACACAACAGATAGATTAATCTTTTCTATTTCATTAGTTTCTCTTGCCTGGTTAATGGCTCGCTCCATTAGGGCCTTTCCTACACCTTTTCTTCTTCCCTTTGAGCTTACATACATTGCAAAAATATTTGCTCTATGCTTCATTTTTAAGGAACTCTCTTGTGCTAGAGTAACCATACCAATTAATTTATCTTCTTCAAACGCACCGAACGTGTAATTGCCATTTACCTCAAAATTACCTTTTACTCGTTCAATTGGATTTTCTCTTTGAAGAGCCTCTTCATAGCTTGTTCCAAATGCTTCTGGACTGTTTTGCAGAGCCTCTAGCCTTAGTTCCCAATAAGCAATGGCATCTACATCTGTTAATCTTCTAATATCCATTCCTAAACCTCCAAAAAATAACCTTCATTACATATTTCGTGTGTGTATAATATAAAATCTTTGCAGGTTTCTGCACGAGAGCTTTCTGTGTCGAATAGTGAGGGGAGCTGCTCTGATGACCGAATCCTCATCCCTTCTTTTAGTAAAGTATGCCATCGAAAAGGTAATATAACTAATCCCTTTTCTAGTGCTTCTTTTTTTGAAATGATTTGTTGGAACTTTAGAGAATAAAGAATTCTACAAATAGTAGTTGTAACAAACTCCACCATATCATCAGGCACTGAATTAGGTATTTCTTTTGATTTCTTATACCAATATTCGTTGATGTTATATTTTAACGTTCCTAAGACATCCTCCCATTTAGTAGAAATGTTTAACTCATGAATTGGTCTTCCTTGTAATGCAATCCCATGTTTCTTTAAAATCCACCAAGTAACATGATTGATATCCCAATGGCCAACTTTTACTTCACCATCTGAGCAATAAGGATACGGCAGGAGAATATCATTTGTTTTACCCAGGTCAGCTGTTTGAATATACATTCCATCCATCCGAGCCCCTAATTTCTCTTTAGATATTTGAAAATGGATCTCTTTTATAATTTCTACTTCTTGTTCATTTGCCGATCTTTTTAATAAAACGATAAAGTCTACATCACTCTTCTTTTCATCAAAAGCTCCTAACGCAATAGAACCATACATATAAACACCTTCAATAAAGGCACTTGGTAAGGAGGCATTTAATGCCTGTAAATATTTTTGCATTATGTCATGAACAGGATGCGGCAATACATATCCCACTGTTGTTTCCTCCTTCTAAATATGTTCAAAATATGTCCCAGGTTCCGAAATTTCGACAAAACATGACAAGTAACACTATTCCAATAAATAAGACTAGGTTACATTAGCGCTAACAAATTAATTTTTAGTGAGGAGATTATCAAACTGTGAATAAAAAAGTTGCTTGGATAACTGATACTGCTGCTTTATTGGAACAATCATTTATAGAAAAACATAATATACATGTCTTGCCATTAAATATTGTTTTTGAAGAGGGTGCATTCAAAGAAACAATTGATATGACACACGATGAATTCTACGACAAATTAAGAACCGCCAAAGTTCATCCTAAAACATCTCAGCCTCCGATTGGTGAGATGGTACAATTGTATAAAGACTTGAAAGCACAAGGATACGAATGTGCTATTGCTGTCCACACTTCCAGTGAGTTGTCAGGAACCTACAACAGTTCACAAACCGCCTCTAAAATGGCAAATTTTAAAGTGTATTCAATAGACTCTAAGATAGGCTCTTATCCGATGGTCAAAATGCTCGAAGTCGGAAAAAGCATGGTAGAGGCAGGCCATGACGTAGCGGAAGTCGTGAATCATATTGAAAACATGACATTAAACTCCGAATTGTCCTTTATTCCATCTAGCTTAACTCAGCTCCATAAAAGTGGCCGTGTATCTGGCACTAAAGCCTTTCTGAGTAATCTATTAAATATAAAAGTGGTCATTTCCTTTGATAACGGAAAAGTTGTTATGAAAGCAAAAGTACGTGCTGATAAAAGAGCTAAGAATTATGTAATGGACTTACTTCGAAATGATATGAAAAAAGCTGAAATTCCAGAAGTCGCCGTGATTAATTGCAACAATTTGAAAGATGCTAAAACCTGGAGAGAAGAAATTCTGCAGGAATTCCCTAAGCTAAAGGTAATTGTTATCCCATTGAGCGCCTGTGTAGGAGTTCACGCAGGGGAAGGTACAACTGGACTAAGCTGGGTAAAATATTAATATATAAAGTGGAGGGTTTGCTGCTATTTCGCAAACTCTTCTTTTAATAAGGAGCAAATAGCAGCATCACAAAAACGGCCTTTTTCAAATGCTGATTTTCTTAATGTTCCCTCGTACACAAATCCTGCCTTTTCTAAAGTTCTTCTCGAAGCAATATTCTCCGGGTCATATAGTGCTTCAATTCTATGCAGATCCATTTTTTCAAAACCATGTTTTAAAATTGGCTCTAAAACCTCTGTCATTACTCCAGCTCTCCAAAACTCTGGCGTAACCTCAAAACCGATTTCCGCCTTAAAATGTTCTTTTTCCCAATTATGATAGCCGCAGCTTCCTATAATCTTATTGTCTTTCTTAGTTGCTATTCCCCAACGTAACCCCTCATTTTTATGGTACCTTTTTTGCCAGTTATCAATTATTTTTCTTGCTTCGCTAATATCCTTCAAGACATCTAAATCATAATATTTCATGACCTCGTCCTGTGAAAAATAATGGAATACCTCTGTCGCATCGTTTGCTTCTATTTGGCGCAATAAAAATCGTTCTGTTTCCATCCTCGGAAACCTCTTCTTACGTAGATCATAGCCCAATAATATAAAGAATTGAGCAATCGCAAGAATTCCTACTAATGCGCTAACAAAGATGCTAATCCAAACATGTGCAGAAAATTTCACATCGCCTAGAGGCCCTACTTTTGGCTGATACATGTCGTATACACCATAAATATTACCTCCTAATAAAACAATTCCTGCAAACAATACAAGCCATTTCATCTTGCTATACCCCCTCTTTAGCATTTATTCGAGATAGAAGCTTTAAAATCCTTTTCTCTGCGAAACTTGGGAGCTTAACTGCTCTAGGTGACCCCGTTTACGACAATCCCCACGGTTTTTACGACAATCTGGCCATGCTTTACGACAATAACGCGGCAGTTTACTACAATCTACGCATTTCTCACTCGTTTTGACCCCGTTTACGACAATCCTCACTATTATTACTACAATCTAGACATGCTTTACGACAATGTCGCGGTAGTTTACTACAATCCACGCATTTCTCACTCGTATTCACCAGATTTACGACAATCTCCACGGTTTTTACGACAATCCCGCCATGCTTTACGACAATGCCGCGGTAGTTTACTACAATCCACGCATTACTCATTCGTTTTGACCCCGTTTACGACAATCCCCACGGTTTTTACGACAATCTGGCCATGCTTTACGACAATGTAGCGGTAGTTTACTACAATCCACGCATTTCTCACTCGTTTTGACCAGATTTGCGACAATCCTCACTCTTTTTACTACAGCTTACTCGCTTTGACCAACTTCGCGATTTATTGTCCTAGCTGCTGTTCAATAAAAGCTTCCACTTTCATTTCACCAAGACTTCCAGCTTTATGCTTCCTAACGGAAACAATCTGCTTCTCCATTTCTTGGTCTCCGATAATCAGCATGTAAGGATGCTTTTGCATTGCCGCCTCTCTTATTTTTAGTCCTATTTTTTCTACACGGTCATCTATCTCCACTCGGTATCCCTTCTGCTCTAGCTGTTGCTTTACATCTTCTGCATAAGCGACATGTGCATCTGCAATGGGTAAGACTTTTACTTGTACTGGTGCTAGCCAGAGAGGGAAACTGCCTTGAAAGTGTTCTAATAAAATAGCCATAAAACGTTCTATAGAGCCATAGATGGCACGATGAATCATGATAGGCTGACGCAATTGGTTATTCTCATCGACATACTGACAATTGAATTTTTCAGGCATTTGAAAATCAAGTTGTACTGTTCCACACTGCCAACTTCGTCCAAGCGAATCAAGTATATGAAAGTCGATCTTAGGACCATAAAAGGCTCCATCTCCTTCGTTTACTTGATAATCGACTTGTTTGCTTTTTAGTACAGATTCTAGTGCTTCTTCTGCCTGATCCCATGCCTCTACGGAGCCCATAAAATCTTCCGGACGAGTCGATAGCTCTACCTTATAGCTAAAGCCAAACTCCTTATAGAATTCATCTACTAGATCTAACACCTTAGCAAGCTCACTCTCAATCTGATCTTCCAGAACAAATAAATGTGCATCATCCTGAGTAAATGCTCTAACACGTAATAGTCCATTCAGTGACCCTGAAAGCTCATGGCGATGTACTAATCCTAGCTCAGCATATCGTATAGGCAGCTCTCGATACCCTCTTCTTTTACTATTAAAAATTAATACTGCTCCAGGACAATTCATTGGCTTTATAGCATATTTTTGTTCATCTACATCTGCAAAATACATATTTTCATGGTAATGGTCCCAGTGACCTGATTTTTCCCAGAGTTCCTGCTTCATCATAATAGGAGTTTTTATCTCCTGGTAGCCTGTTCGCTGATGCTTCTCTCTCCAAATTTTTTCAAGCTCATTTCGTAAAATCATTCCTTTCGGCAAATAAAATGGCATACCCGGCGCTTCCTCCATGGACATAAATAATTCTAATTGCTGACCCAATTTTTGGTGACTTAATCTTTCCTCTGCTTTTACTGACATAATAAATTCCTCCTATTTTTTAAATAAAATCAAAAAGACCACACCCGTCCCGGTCAAGGGACGTATGTGGTCGTGGTTCCACCCTATTTTGTCGTACTTAATAAAAATACGACTCTCATAAAAGATAACGGTTTCCCGATTACGGATACTAGCAGTAATAGCGTTCCCCCTAATAGCTCTAAGGTGGTAAACCATTCTACTTTCTCGCAGGGCTTTCAGCCGGTGACCCTGCTCTCTAAATAGAAAATATTGAATGATTCGTGTCCTTTTCACAGCTCAAATATAAAATTACTCATGCAAAAAACCACACCCGTCCTGGTAAAGGGACGAGTGTGGTCGTGGTTCCACCCTAATTTTGCAATTCTTAAAGTGAATTGCCTCAAAATGAAGATAACGGTTCCCCGATTATGGATACTTACTGTTCACCATAATAGCTCCAAGGTGGTAAATCATTCGTTTTTCCTACAGGGATTTCAGCCGACGACCCTGCTCTCTAATAAGAAATTATCTAAATGACTCATGTCCTTTTCTTTGCCTAAAAAAGTTAAATTGATTTTTAATAGTATATTCAACAAGTTTTGAATAGTCAACTATTTTTTTAAACCATACTTCTACCCATTACAACGGTATGATAATATTCCCCTTCAGCTAGCATTTTATCGTTTTTTAAAATTCCTTCTACTTCGAAACCATATTTTTGATATAGGGCAATTGCCTTCTCGTTCGTATGTAATACGCTTAACGCAATCTTTTTAATATCATTGGCATCTGCCCAAGCAATAGATTCCTTTAAAAAATTTGTTCCAATTCTTAATCCCCAGTATTCTTTCAAGACGCAGACTCCAAATTCTACTTTATGGGCAAATCGTTTTAAATCGCTTCCCTCACACCTTGAGAATCCAACAATCTGATGATTCACTTCAGCTACTAAAAAAAGATTTTTATCAGATTGGGAATCATTTTCTATTAATTCTTTAAATCCTTCTTTATCTATAAACGCTTCCCCTTGTTCTCTATCTAGGTTTTGTGTTTCTCCATCTATTTGCAGCCTTACCTTAGACAGTTGGTCGGCATCTAATTGACTCGCAGATCTGACTGTATAGGAGATACCCCTAATATTAAATCCCTTTGACTCTATTAGCATTTCCTGTTTCCCACTTTTCTTTATTTATTCTTATCAAAATTCCTTTTAGCCAGCTGCTGTATAGGATCCCAAACCCCGTTAAACGGAGGGGCATACGCTAAGTCCAAATCTAATAAGTCAGGAAGCTTCATGCTATGGTATAGCGCAGTAGCTAAAACATCGGTACGCTTATCTACCCCATGTCCACCCACGATCTGTCCACCTAGAAGCAACTGATCTTCTTTACGATAAAGCAATTTAATCGTCATTAACTCTTTACCAGGATAATACCCTGCAATATCTGTTGCCTCCAGCGTACTTGTTTCAAAGGGAATGTCTAATTCCTTTACTTCTTTTTCTGATAGTCCTGTTCTACCAATTGACAATTCGAAGAACTTCATAATAGAGGTGCCGACAATACCTTTAAAAGGTATTTTATTACCAACCATATTGAACCCAGCTAGTCTGCCTTGTTTATTGGCAGTAGTACCCAAAGGGATATAATCGTTTTTTTGTTTGATACGATTATAATGTGTAGCACAATCACCTGCAGCGTATATATATGGGATGCTTGTTTCCATATATTCGTTTACGATAATAGCTCCATTTGAAAGAGTTTCTATTCCCGTATTCTTTAGGAAAAAGGTTGAAGGTTTTATTCCAATTGCTATCAACACTAAATCTGTCGAATAAGTCCCTTTGTCAGTCACTACAGATTGTACTCGTCCCTTCCCAGTAAATGATCGAACTTCCTCATTTAGTTTAAGCTCCACTTGTTTTTCCTTTGCTTTTTGATGTAGCATATCTGCCATCTCAGGATCAAGGATTGGCATTAACTGTTCTCCTCGTTGGATAATTCGAACCTCTTTACCAATTTCCTTTATATTTTCTGCCATTTCTAAGCCGATATATCCTCCACCTATGATGGTTACATGTTCTACTTCTTTTAAATCGGCTATTAACGCCTCCGTTTGAGGAATTGTTTTAAACGTATGTATCCCATCTAATTGTGTACCCTCCCAGTCAGGTACAACTGAACTAGCCCCTGTAGCTACTAATAGACGATCATATTTAATCTCAAAGCTTTCTCCGCTTCCTAAGACATTACCAGTAACTGTTTGGTTTACAGGGTTTACTTTGGTCACTTCATGTCCAATTTTTGCATCTATCTTGTATTTGGTCCGGAACATCTCCACACTGCGTGCTATAACATCTGTTGTTGAAAACACCTTTTTACCAACAACGTAAGGTAACCCACATTGACCGTACGAATAAATATTTCCTTTTTCAAGTGTGGTAATTTGAGCGTCTGGATCATTACGGACAATCTCCATAGCAGCACTCATCCCCGCTGCATCCCCACCAATGATTACATAATGCATACACTTTTCCTCCTTTTAGTACCTCTAGTACTTCTCTTTTCAATAATGGTATTCCTTCTTATGTAAGCAATGCCCTTATATACGCCATTTAAATACAAAATTTTATGTATTTCTCTTTTTTTTAGTAAAGTGAAATGTAATTTATTTTAAAAAGGTATGCCCTTTATCATCGGACATACCTTTTCATTAATTACTATTGTTACTATAACTTTATTAAACAGCTCGATCCCAGAAGCGGTGTTTCGCCACTGCATCAATGAAAGTGTCAACAAAATGTGTTTTGTCATTTGCAAATACACCAATTTGACCTACAAGTCCCATCTCTTCTAAAATTTCGTCTCCACTAAAAGTAGATCCAATAGGTTTATAGTGTGTAAATGCCTCTTGTACAAACAACATAGCATTCTTCTTAAACGTTGGAGTTTTTCCATCTCCACTAGCCACATAAATTGCGTCAAATAAAACAGAATCCTCGGTTAAGAATGTATGATCGACAGGTAAGCTTGTACCATTTGCTCCCGTCACACTGCCATGATGATCACTAACAATTAGCGGGAGAGCTCCTTTTGCTTTTAAGCCATCTATAATGCTCAATAGCTCCTCATCGAAGCCATCGCCTACTAGTATAGCTATTTTTCTAGTATCTGGCTTCATCACTGTATTTAGCTGGCTTAACGCTGGCGAGGATTTAGTTACTGTATTGGCAGCTGTCCCTTGAACAACCATACCAAGATTTTCTGCTACCTTGCTCGCCATTTCTAAATCTACATGAGCAAACATTTCTAATACTTGCGCACGTACAGACTTCTCTACACATTTACCAAGTTCAAAGCTAAATGCATCAATGATGTGTTCCTTTTCAGGTTGACTCATACTATTCCAGAACATCGTTGCCTGAGAGAAATGATCCTTAAAGCTTTCACTACGAGCTCTTACTTTGTGTGCATCTATTTTTTCTTGATAGTGTGTATATCCACCTTTGGCCTCACTAACTGGTGTTGGAGTATTGTTAGCTAATGAGTTTTTATGATAGCTAACTTGTCCTACGTTTATCGTTTGTCGACCATATCCATCTCGCTGATTATTATGGAACGGACAAACTGGACGGTTAATAGGTAGCTCGTGGAAATTAGGTCCCCCTAGTCTGATAAGCTGTGTATCTGTGTAAGAGAACAATCTTCCTTGTAAAAGAGGGTCATTTGTAAAATCAATTCCTGGCACAACATTACCAGGGTGGAATGCAACCTGTTCCGTTTCTGCAAATACATTATCTACATTACGATTTAATGTCATTTTCCCAATTCTCTTAACCGGCACATCCTCCTCCGGCCAAATTTTAGTAGGGTCTAATATATCAAAATCAAAGGCAAACTCGTCCTCTTCTGCAATAATTTGTACACCGAACTCGTATTCTGGATAGTCACCCATTTCTATAGATTGATAGAGGTCACGGCGGTGGAAATCCGGATCCTTACCATTAATTTTTTGGGCTTCATCCCATACTACTGAGTGAGTTCCTAGCAATGGCTTCCAATGGAATTTTACAAAATGAGCTTTTCCTTCTTCATTTACGAATCGGAAAGTATGTACGCCAAAACCTTCCATCATACGATAACTACGTGGAATTGCTCGGTCCGACATTGCCCACATAATCATATGTGCAGATTCCTGATTGTTCGCTATAAAATCCCAAAATGTATCATGTGCTGTAGCCGCTTGAGGCATCTCGTTATGAGGCTCTGGCTTCATGGCATGAACTAGATCCGGGAACTTAATAGCGTCTTGGATGAAGAAGACAGGAATATTATTGGCTACTAAATCGTAGTTTCCTTCTTCAGTATAGAACTTGGTTGAGAACCCTCGAGCATCACGTGCTAGCTCACCAGAGCCACGGGATCCTGCTACTGTCGAAAACCTTACAAATACAGGGGTCTTAGAGCCAGGTGTTTGTAAGAACTTCGCTTTTGTATAAGGCTTCATAGATTCATATAGTTCAAATTCTCCATGAGCACCGTACCCTCTTGCATGCACAATTCGCTCTGGGATTCGTTCATGATCAAAGTGTGTCATTTTTTCTCTAAAATGAAAGTCCTCCATAAGAGTAGGACCACGCTCACCAGCTTTTAAAGAAAATTCGTCCTCTGAAACTTTTAAACCATGATTAGTTGTCATAGCTTTGTCTTTATCTACAACACGAAATTGTTCTAATTGTTCATTCTTACTATTTTCATTTATCTTTTTGTCCAAGTTTACTCCTCCTCTTATCTAATTCGACTCTATTAGTATAAATACCCGAAATTGTATGTTAGAAAACTTCTTTTTTATAATCTTTATTAATAAGTAATAACTTTATAAGTTTTAAATTTTTATGAAATTTCGCTAGCCATCGACTTTTAAGCTATTCTCTCTCCCCGATTTCTAGCAATGATGGCGGCTTATGGCTCACCCGCTAAAAAGCGTTCGTCTAAAGCGGAAATCAGCTATTATGAGTTTACTTTTTTTATCGAGGGCAATGTGAGAGAATCTGGACAAATAAAAAAACTGTAGTTGAATAATACCAACTACAGTTCAATAAATTATTTATCCCATAATATTATATCCAGAATCTACGTACACAATTTCCCCTGTGACACCTCTAGATAGGTTGCTAAGAAGAGCCACTGTCATATCGCCAACTTCTTCTTGTGTTACATTTCTTTGTAAAGGAGCAGTTTCTTCTATTTTGTGTAAAATTGTGTTGAAGGAAGATATACCTTTTGCTGCTAAAGTTCGAATTGCCCCTGCCGAAATCGCATTGACTCGAACATTTTGCTTACCTAAATCTAGTGCAAGATATTTTACCGAAGCCTCTAATGATGCTTTAGCTATCCCCATAACGTTGTATCCTTCTAAAACACGTTCTGCTCCTAAGTATGTCATCGTTACAATTGATCCACCCTCTGTCATAAAAGGCGCTGCTTCTCTTGCTGCAGCTATTAAGGAATACGCACTAGTGTCTTGCGCAAAAGCATAACCCTCTCTAGACGTTTTAATGAAATCATCCTTTAAATCTTCCGCATGGGCGAATGCAACAGAGTGTACAACCCCATGAATGACTCCTACTTCCTTGCCTATCATTTCGAATGCTGACTTAACACTTTCATCACTATTAACATCGCATTCTACTACTAGCTTAGCTTCCAAGTCGTTAGCACTTAATAATTTTTGAATTTTACCTAACGATCTCTCTTTACGATAAGTAAAAATAACATTAGCCCCTACTTCATATAAGGATTTTGCAACTCCCCAAGCGAGACTTCGCTCATTTGCCACACCCATTACGACAATGTTTTTATTTTTTAATTGTATTAAGTCCTTCATAAGAACCTCCCGTTTTCACCTGTTATTAGTACCTGTTACTAACTTTAATCATACCATACGCAGCTAATTTTGTACTATGGATTTTGTTTTTTTGTCGGAGTGGTTTATTATTATTTTCATAAAGATATCGGACGTAGGAGGATATAACTTGAAGTTATTAATAATTGAGGACGATATTCGTTTGGCCGAAAGTATTCGAGACTTAGTGAGTGACACCTTTGAAGTCCGTATGGCTCACAACGGTGAAGATGGTTTGTTCATGGCTGAGCAAGGAATCGAAGATGTTCTTATTTTGGATATCATGATGCCCGATATGAACGGCTATGAAGTATTAGCAGCTCTGAGAGAAAAAAACATTCTGACTCCCGTTCTTATGCTTACTGCGAAGGATGGAATCTCCGATAAGGTCAAGGGCTTTCATCTTGGTGCAGATGATTATTTGGTTAAACCCTTTCATAGGGATGAACTACTGGTCAGACTGAATGCTCTTGTTAGAAGATCTAATAAACAAGTCAGAGACCACACCCTTTCTTTTCAGGATTTACAATTAAATTTAATAAATAAGATGACCTCCATTAATGGAGAGTCTGTGCAACTAAACGGTCGTCAATTTGATGTACTGGAGTTTTTAGTAAAGAACCAGGGAACCATTGTGACAAAGGAACAATTATTCGACCGAGTGTGGGGCTTCGATTCAGAGACATCTCAAACGGTAGTAGAGGTTTATGTTAGCCACATTAGAAAAAAACTTAAGCCTTTTGGTTATGATCAATACTTTAAAACCTTTCGGGGCCTTGGATATATGTTAAGTATTGGTGAAAAAAATGTATAGAAAAAACATACTGAAGAAACAACAAAATAAATTAGTGTTACTTAATTTTATTGCATTCAGTCTAATCTTCTCCATTTTTTCTTTCATCATTTATCAGCTAGTCGAAGAGACATTGTATTCCTCCGTAGACAATGAATTATTACGAGCCAAAGAGATGAGTGAACGTCCAAACAACAGAATGCCAGTTCCATTCAACCCACGAATGATTGTGCTGCTTCGAGATGCAGAAGGCGCAATATTAAATGAGGAACAAATTGGGACAAGGTTTATCAATGAATTTTCTGAGGACCTCCCTTTCTCTCTTGAGACTATAGAGACGATACAGACAACAAAATTAGCAAATGACTATGTGTTTCGTTCCTTAATGTATCCAAATAGTAATGGAAGCTATACTGAATTATTAATAAGTGTGGAAGCTGAACAAAGTATAGTTAATAACTTTATAAAGATTCTATTTATCTGTACAATCATTTTTGTTTTACTTTCGATAACAGCAAGTTATTTTTTAGCCAAAAGATCGATGAACCCCATTATTAATTCTTGGGGCAAGCAATCTGAGTTTGTAGAGAATGCCTCCCATGAGCTTCGTACACCTTTAACTATTGTACAAAGCAAGTTGGAGCACCTGCTAACTAAGCCTGAAGATACAATTATGAATCAATTTGAAAGTATTGGCCTAAGCTTATCGGAGATTCGCAGGATGAATATAATGACCACCCATCTCCTCACTTTAGCTAGAGCAGATTCGTTGGAGCAGCAACTACAAAAAGAGACAGTAAACTTAGGTAATTTAGTTAATGAAGTTATTCATCCCTTCTACGAATTAGCAGAGCTAGAACAAAAAGAAATTATTACCCAAATACACAGCAAACGAACAATTTCTATTGATAAAAACCGAATTCATCAACTTCTTGTCATTCTTTTAGACAATGCCCTTAAGTACACAAGACCGCAAGACAAGATTCACGTGGTATTAAGAGAAGATCCAGAGTACCTAACCATAGATGTGAGTGATACGGGTATTGGTATAAGGGAAGAAAATATAAAGCGAGTGTTTGATCGGTTTTACAGAGAGGATAAAGCTAGAATTAAGGAAACAGGTGGCACCGGACTAGGATTATCTATCGCACAATGGATAGTAGAAAGTCATAACGGTACAATTAGAGTTTCTTCCAAACCATCTAGCGGAACTACCTTTCAAGTAAAGCTTCCATATAAATAATTTTTACGCCTCAAATTCAAAATAAGAATTTGAGGCTTTTTTTTATATGAAATTATTTAGATTTTAAAACTAGTTTAAGGTTTCTTTAAGGTTTGCTTTTTATACTTTGTACAGATAGGAAAGGAGGATGACATATGAACGGTAGACATGAATTGAAGCATGAAATGACAAAGGCAGATTGCTATCTCCTTAAACATAAACTCCAGCATGTCATGTCTAAGGATTCACATGCGGGACCAGATGGAAAGTACTTCATTCGAAGCATCTATTTTGATAATTTTTCAAATAAGATTCTTACAGAGAAGAAGGAGGGCTTTTACCGAAGACAGAAATTCAGAGTAAGGTTGTACAACCATAAATTCGATTACTTAAATTTAGAAAAAAAATCGAAGATCAATAACATGACATATAAAGAAAAATGCCAAATCACCCCTGAAGAGTATGAAAGAATCCGTCTTGGTGACATCGATTGGTTGCAAGCAGATGAACGAAAATTATTGAACGAGCTTCATCTACATATGACGCTTTATCAAATAAGACCAGTCAGTATCATTGATTACACGAGGGAAGTCTTCATTAAAGAAGAAGGCAACGTCCGTATTACATTTGACAGTGATGTAAAAACAAGTTTTCATAACACGGACCTATTAAATCCCCATACACCAATGATAGACGTGTTAGATTATGGAACAGTCATAGTCGAGGTTAAATATGATGGATTCTTGCCGGATGTTATAAAAAAATTACTACAGGTTAGTGATAGACAGGCTAGTGCTTTTTCTAAATACCAATTAGGCCGAATGTTTGGCTAATTTATTATTTAATAACGGAGGAAATTGAAATGAATAATAATACAACTACATTTTCAGATATTTTCAAGTCTAGCTTTTTAGACCAAACTGCTAGTTTTTCACTTGTCGATTCCTTGATAGGATTGCTCGTTTCGTTTGTCATTGGATTGTTTATATATGTTATCTACAAAAAAACATTTTCAGGCGTCATTTACTCTCACTCTTTTAATATTGCATTGATTGCCATCACAATGATTACTTCTCTTATCATTATGGGTATTTCCACAAATGTCCTATTGTCTCTTGGTATGGTTGGGGCTTTATCAATTGTTCGTTTTCGTACGCCAATTAAGGACCCAATGGATTTAATATATCTTTTCTGGGCAATTGTTGTAGGAATTTTATGTGGTGCAGGCTTTATCCCACTTGTTATTTTAGGCTCTGTCTTGATTGGAGTCGTGTTAGTATTGTTTGTCAATAAGATATCTATTGAAGACCCATACTTATTAGTAGTAAAGTACGACAATATTCATACAGAAAAGACATTAGAAAAATTAGTTGGCAATTTATCGAAAAAGCATTCTGTAAAATCTAAGTCAGCTGTTGGAAAGCAATACTTTGAAATAACATATGAGGTTCAGTTGAAAAAAGAAGAACAAAATATCGTTAATATCATTGCAGATGTAGAAGGAGTTTCTTCTGCTGTAATGCTTAGCTATGATGGCAATTTCACAGCATAAAAAGGAGGATACAACATGAAGAAATCACATGTATTCTTAGTGTTTATCATCCTAATATGCCTCTTTCTAAGCTTTCTATATTTATATCCGAAATTAGGATTGGAGTCTGCTGATAGAGGTTATCAATACATGAATACAGTTTTCAATCAGGAACAAGTCACTAACGTTGACATAGAAATGGCTGACAGTGATTTTGATTCAATGATTGAAAATGCATCGGATGAAGAAATATTCGAGGCAAACGTCACTGTTAATGGGACTACTGTAAATAACGTAGGGATTCGTACGAAAGGAAATCTATCACTTCGTTCCGTCGTACAAATGGATGATTCCGAAAGATATAGCTTTAAGATTGATTTCGATTACTATGACAGCACGAAAAGCTTAGACGGATTAAAAAAATTAAATTTAAATAATAATTACAGTGACGCATCGCAAATGCGTGAATACATGTCCTATAAATTAATGGAGCAATTTGGAATCGTCACTCCAGGCTACTCCTACATGTACGTCTCCATCAATGGTGAAGAGCGAGGGCTATACCTCGGAGTTGAGGCAATAGAAGAAACATTCCTAGCACGTAATTTCGATAAAGGCTCAGACTCCTTATACAAACCTGATGGTACAGGAAGCGACCTTCAGTATATTTCGGAGAACTATGAGGATTATTCTGGCATCGGGGCAAAGACATCTATTAGCGATCAGGATGAGAAAGAGTTTCTGAAATTTATCAGTGCTATTAATGAGGAAGGTTCCAACTTAGGATCCGTATTAGATATCGATGAGATGCTTCGATACTTTGCTGCCAATACAGCCCTTGTTAATATGGATAGCTACCAAGGAAATATGAAGCACAACTACTATCTATACGAAGAGGAAGGGATTTTCTCTATATTGCCTTGGGATTATAATATGTCCTTTGGAGGCTTTGGTGCTGGAGGAGCCCCTGGTGGTGGCGGAAAAACTGGATTCCTGGGTCAAGGAAATGAACGAGCGGAAGCTGACGAAAACCACTCCTCTCTCGCTGTCGCCCCCGAAACAAATGAAGCTACTCTACCACAAGATGCAGAAGACACAAACTCAAACCTGGAGAATAGACAACAAAATCGTGGACAAATGGGCATGGGAATGATGGGTGGTAATGCTGTTTCAGAAGAAAACATTAACTTAAGCATTTATGAGCCCGTTAGCGGAGTTACAATGGAGGATCGTCCTCTTGTTAATGCGCTTCTAAATGATGAAGAGAACATTACTATATATGAAGATTATTTAAATGAGATAGCAACTACCTTTTTAGACAAGGATTCATTTACTTCTATGGTAGATGAAATTCATACAATGATTAAACCATACGTAGAGAAAGATCCCACAGCTTTTTTCAGCGTGGATGAATTCGAGGAAGACGTATATGGTGAAACAGGAATTATAGAATTTGCAAGCCAAAGAAGTGATTCTATATTAGCTCAGCTATCAGGTGAATTAGTCGTTCAAAATAACACCACCTCTCTTGAACAAGCTAATCCTTCCGAGGAAGGAAATCTAGCATCCGAAGGAATGGAGCCTCCTAATGGCGAGCAAATGCCAGAAGGTTTTGAAGCATCCGAAGGAATGGAGCCTCCTAATGGCGAGCAAATGCCAGAAGGTTTTGAAGCGTCGGAAGGAATGGAGCCTCCTAATGGTGGGCAAATGCCAGAAGGTTTGGAAGCACCGGAGGGGATGGATCCTCCTAATGGTGGGCAAATGCCAGAAGGTTTTGAAGCGCCGGAGGGGATGGAGCCTCCTAATGGTGGGCAAAAGTCTAATAATGCTATGTCTGGATTTAGTCGAGAAGGATTTTCGGAGAGCCGGTCAACAGGCTACTCCAAAACATTTGTAATAACTTCCCTAGCCGGAATTGTTATACTCTTAGCTTTAATCTTTATAGTAATTCGCTTTAAACGTAGAAGATCATAACTAAAATAAAGTTTCTCTCGAATTTGGAGAGAAACTTTATTTATTATATAAGAATAATAAAAAAGCATACAAACCGATGAAAATAGGTAAATACTTATATTTATATTCATGCCCTCCTCTCTATTAATAATATCTTTCCTCTATTCAATAACATTTTAATATTAGGATTGTTTATTACTAGTCCCCCTCTATAAACCGCTATACTATGCCAATATAACCAATTAATTATTTTTTCGGAATATAAAAACTTTTTAAAATGAGTAGATTTTATGACAAATAAGAGTAAAATTGAGGACGGTTATTTTTTTAGATTATTAAGTGATAATTTTTATAAAAGAAAGAGGAAAAGATGTGTCAGCTTACAATTTAGCAGAATTAAAAATGTTAAACCAAGTACTTTTTGCATTATTTATAGTAGCAGATTTAGCACTTGCTTTATTTTTCTATAACTCTTCATTTCCTTGGTTTGCTTTACTAGGCTCTGGAGTCGGGCTAGCAATTATAGTTCTTTGTTGGACTGGTAAAAAACATGGATATTTTATAGGTTCCCTTTTAGTGTTTACAGTTTTATTTTCGTTAGTATACAACTGGAGTAATCTTATTCACTAATGAAAGTAGTTAACAAATTTTTTTATCCAGATATTTACTTAAGTAAATAGTTACATGAATTTTCAATCATTTTATGTTGGAGGTATTTATATGTCAGAACAGGAAACAAAAAATCAATTTCTAGAAAAACGTTCTTCTAGACGTAAATTTATAAAGAATTCAGGATTAACAGTAGGTGGAGTAGTTTTAGGTGGTGCTCTTGGGAGTCTATTAGGAAAAGACTCCACTGAAGTAACTAAAGAATCTCATGTTGCATCTAAATCTTCTACAAACTACAATCAAGCACTTATGTATTTTGATCAAGCTCAATTCGCTACAATCGAAGCGGCGACAGAACAAATCTTCCCAAAAACGGATGCAGGCCCTGGAGCAAAAGAATTACTGGTTACTTACTACATCGATCATCAGTTGGCGGGAAACTGGGGACTTAACGCTAAGGAATACATGAGCGGTCCTTTCTATCCTGCGGAGGCTACAGCTTTATTTGGACATCAAACTCACTTAAACAGACAACAAATATTTGACTTAGGTATTGAAGCATTAAATGCAGAAGCAAAAAAACAATATGATAAAAAATTTGCTGAGGTTAGTGATGAAGAGCAAATAGCTATTCTAACAGCTATGGAAGCTGGAGAAATTACTTTAAATGGCGCAGTTAGTTCTAGTTATTTCTTTAAACTACTGAAAAGTGCAACCATCGAGGGTGTTTATTCAGATCCTTTATACGGCGGAAACAAGGATATGCAAGGCTGGAAAATGAAAAACTTCCCTGGCCATCAAATGAGCTATACAGACATTATTGAAAAAGAAGAGTTCGTCACTTTCGAACCTAAGAGTTTAAATTCACAACACAATCATTAATTTAAGGGAGTAAATAATTATGGCTAAAAAATTACCAAAAACAGATATAGTTTTAGTTGGAGTCGGCTGGACTGGAGGTATAGTCGCTGCCGAATTAACTAAAAAAGGTTACAAGGTAGTAGGTTTAGAACGAGGAAAATCTCGTTCTACCGAAGACTATATGATGGTGCATGATGAGTTAAGATATCAACAAAGAAATGAAATGATGCAAGACCTTTCGAAGGAAACTGTAACAGTACGTCATAATCCTTCACAAAGAGCATTGCCTTATCGCCAACACGGTTCATTTTTAATCGGTGATGGTGTGGGTGGTTCCGGGGAACACTGGAATGGTTTAACTTACCGTTTCTTTCCATATGACTTCGAAATTTATACAAAAACGGTTGAACGTTACGGAAAAGATAAAATACCTGCAGATATGCCACTTCAAGACTGGGGGATCACTTATGATGAGCTAGTACCATATTTTGAGAAGTTCGAGGCAATGGCAGGTATTTCAGGTGAAGAAAATCCACATCCAGATGTTCCAAAGGTAAAATATCCAACTGTACCATTAAAAGAAACACCATCTATGAAAATGTTCAGAGAAGCTGCAAAGGGATTAGGATATCATCCTTATATTGCACCAGCTGCCACTCTTTCTGAAAGCTATACTAATCCTGATGGAATATCACGTGGCGCTTGTCAGTATTGTGGTTTCTGCGAAAGATTCGGATGTGAGTATGGATCTAAAGCATCTCCTGTAGTAACAGTGTTACCAGTAGCAAAAGAAACTGGTAATTTTGAAGTCCGTACGTTCTCTGTTGTTCGTCGAGTACTTCATACGAACGGAAAAGCAACTGGAGTATTATACGTTGATACCCGCACTGGAGAAGAGTATATACAAGAGGCTGATGTAGTCGTGGTTTCTGCATATGCACTAAACAACATTAAAATCTTATTGAACTCTA
Source organism: Psychrobacillus sp. FSL K6-2843 (assembly GCF_038626375.1). Lineage (NCBI taxonomy): Bacteria > Bacillati > Bacillota > Bacilli > Caryophanales > Bacillaceae > Psychrobacillus > Psychrobacillus sp. FSL K6-2843. Next base: position 3,789,948 of record NZ_CP152021.1, read on the forward strand.
AACTTGGTCGTCCTTACAATCCTGAAACTGGTACTGGAGTTATTGGAAAAAACTATGCATACCAAATGACTTCTGCTGCTTCTACTGGTTTCTTTAAAGATAGAGAATTTAACCTTTATGCAGGTACAGGTTCACTTGCTGGGGTAATAGACGATTTCAATGGCGATAATTTTGACCACACTGATTTGGACTTCATTCATGGCGGTAACATTGCACTAGGACATTATGGTAAACGTCCTATTTCAAATAATACTGTACCAAAAGATACTCCAGGCTGGGGTAAAGAATATAAAGACGCGAGTATTTTCTGGGCAAATCGCAGTTTATCAGTAGGTTCCCAAGGTTCTGTAATGCCTCATAAAGATAACTATATTGACTTGGATCCAACTTATAAGGATGCATTTGGTGATCCACTTATTCGTATGACGTTTAACTATCATGATAATGAAAAAAATCAGCAAAAATATATTAAAGAAGTAACAGCTAAGATTCTTGAAGAAATGGGAGCAGAAATGATTTCAGTTCCTGGAGATCAAGGAGATTGGGATACTACCAAATATCAAACTACGCACAACACTGGCGGAGTAATTATGGGCGCAAATCCTGAGACAAGTGCCCTAAACAACTACCTACAAATGTGGGATTGTGAAAATGTCTTCGTACCAGGGGCATCCGCATTCCCTCATAACTCAGGAATGAACCCTACAGGTACAGTCGGAGCATTAGCTTACCGTACAGCAGAAGGTATTGAAAAATATTTAAAAACAGGCGGATTATTAGTCTAATAATATAATATTTTTTTCTTAATAGAATTAGCCAACAACTTAAAAAGCTACTTGTTTTCCCTTATAGGAAAGCAAGTAGCTTTTTTAATTAATCACTTCTTCTAGTGAATTGGCTAAGCTTATATTTTTAAGATTTTTGCAGGCAAAATATTGCATAGAGCCTGGACCACCTATATAAAATTTAGTTTCCTTATGCTGTTCAGCAAACTGATCCAAACTTGCTAGTAATTTAGGATTTCGTTCAAAGGGAATGCTTGTCGAAGCAGACATTAATACTTTTTGTGGCTTTAGCTTCTCAACCATCGACTCAATTGCTCCAGGTGCAGGGGATGCGCCTATTAATACAGACTTCCACCCCTTCATCATAAATTGTAACAACAAAATATGAACGGGTATTTCATGTGTTTCATGAGGAAGACAGCAACCTAACACTAGAGGCGCATCATCCCTGTAATGAAAATTACGACGAATTTGTACTAGAAAATCGCGGACCATCATACTAGAGACAGCTTCCTGGTATTCATCCCATTCTTCCTTTTCCCAACGATTTCCCACTTCATGGAGAAAGGGCAATACGACCTTATTCAAAAAGTTATCTAATCCATAATGAAAGTACGCTTGCTGTAAAGCATAATTAAGTTCTATCTCGTCACAAGCAGTCCCGTGCTCTAACAGCTTAAAAACGAAATCATTAAACTCCGGATAAGATTCTTCCTGTGCAAAGGGTAGCTCACTTTCCATTTGAACTATCTCATCTTCCTCCAAAACCTGTGCCACAGCTTGCTTTAATGAGTATCCCTTTTCTGATAAAGTCTTAACTTTTAATAGTTTTTTTACATCCTCTTCACTGTAAATCCGATAACCGTTGTCTAAACGTTCAGGCTGTATAAGTTCATAGCGCTCTTCCCATTTCCGGATAACTTGCTTAGACAAACCTGTAACATTGGACACCTGCTGAATATTATAATTCCCACTTGGGCGAGATTGCATCATTCATATTCATCCTTTCAGCCTCATTATAAAAGCTGCTATTGCTCATTATAGCTAACCAACAGTATAACATTCAACCGTTAACATTATACAACAATTCTACGAAAAAGAAAATTCCTTCCGTATTTATTGTATAAACACCATTATACAATAGCTTTTTATATAAGCCTTTTATCTCCTACAAGAATTATTTTTTGTATAACTTTTAATAAAATAAATTATACAAACATTTGACAAAGAGTGTACTTCCTGTTAATAATAGGTGTATAAGATAACCCACTTACACTCATACATTAAAGTTGTTCACAAGGAGAGATTAAATTGGTATTACCTTTTACAAGAAAACGAGTTAAAGAACCAGAGGATAAAACAACTTTAAAAGAACCGGTTATACAACTGGATCGTTATCCAGAATTACAGAAGCAAATGAAACTTATTGGATTGACGACAGAAGACTTAAGGCAAATTATTACGTTTCAGCCATATGTGGAAAAGGGTATTAACGATATTGTCTCTGTTTTTTATCAGCAAGTCCTTTCAGTTCCTTCCTTACGAAAAATTATTGAAGATAGAACTCAAGTTGATCGTTTAAAGAAAACCGTTGGTAGTTATATTATTGAAATGTTTAGTGGTGAATTCACCGAGAATACCATTGAGAGAAAACGAAAACTTGCTCAAATGCACTTCAAAATTGGATTAGAGCCTAAATGGTACATGGGAACCTTCCACCAAATCCAATCTATTATCATTTCTTTAGTAAACGAGGAAATAAAAGTGCTTGATGAGAAAGAAAAAACTTCACTTACTATTTCCAAGCTCATTAACTTAGAAATGCAAATTGTTCTAGAGGAATATGAAAAAGAAAATGTGAAGCTGCGCCAGCAACAGTATGACATTGTTAAAACAGAGTTGAAAAGCAAAATTTCCTCTATAAGTGAAGACTTAGCAAACTTAACTGAGGAGACCACCACTTCTATTGAACACGTAGAATCGAATACATCTAGAATTCGTGAAAGTGTTCAGGCTAATATAGATAGCGTAAAACAAATTCAGTCAGACGCTAATGATGGCAACAAGCTAATAGAGCTTCTTCAAACTCAAATGGAGCTTGTCACTGGTAATACAGAAGAAATGGCTATGATTATTGGAGATTTAAAACAATCCTCCGATGAAATTTTTCAAATTGTCGGCTTAGTAAAGCAAATAGCTGAACAAACAAATCTTCTTGCATTAAACGCCTCTATTGAGGCCGCACGTGCCGGTGAGCATGGAAAAGGCTTTGCCGTTGTAGCACAAGAGGTAAAAAAACTAGCAGAGCAATCCAAAAGTTCTGTAGAAGAAATTACATACCTTGTTCAAACCTCTACTAAGCTAACAAACAAAGCGGTTTCTACCATTTCTGATATGGAAAAGAGCGTTGAATTAGGATTGGAAAGCTCAATGGATACTAACCGTAAATTCAACAAAATTCTTCTATCAATAGATGAAAATAATAACCATATAGACCAAGTAGAAATACAAGTCTCTAACCTCGTACAAGTTATTAGAGACATATCAAACGATACAAAGACAGTTGCCGTTACTGCAGACAGTCTCTATCAAACAGCAGTACAGCTTTAAAAATTTAGATAGGAAGTGAAAGAATGTTTTTAGCATGGAATGAAATTAAAAAAAATAAACTACGCTTTTTCCTAATCGTAGGTGTCCTAATGCTAGTTGCATATCTTGTGTTTTTTCTTTCAGGTCTCGCTACTGGATTAGCAAACCTGAATAGAGAGGCAGTAGATAAATGGAATGCAACAGCCATTGTATTAACCGAAGAATCGGATAAAAGTCTTCCTCAATCATTTATTAGCACTGAAGAGCTAGATAATATTGAAGCAAAAGATAAGGCAATTCTGGGACAAATAAGTGCTATCGCAACAAATGGGGATACTAAACAAAATGTATCTATATTCGGCATAGATAAGGAAGAGTTTCTAATGCCCAGCGTTAGCGAAGGAGAAGAATTCTCCAGCGAAAATGAAGTAGTAGCAAGCGACAATTTAAAAGATGAGGGATTTAAAATTGGGGATGAACTAGAGCTGTCCTCTTCTGATGAAACATTAACTATAGTCGGCTTTACAGAAAGCTCTCGCTTTAATGGGGCACCCGTACTTTATGGTGAGCTAGCAACTTTTCATAAAGTAAAATTTGGAGAAGCTGCTGAAGCCAATGAAGATAAGATTAATGGGGTAGTTGTTTCAGACGACAGTCTGTCCTCTATTGAAACTTCCAACAAAGATTTACAAGTTACTGAAATTGAAAACTTTATTGAGAATCTGCCTGGTTATACCGAGCAGTCACTTACCTTAAACTTTATGATTTATTTTCTATTTGGTATTTCCTCTGTAATCGTTGCAATTTTCTTGTACGTATTAACAGTACAAAAAATAAGTATGTTTGGTGTAATGAAGGCACAAGGAATTTCGAATGGTTATCTATCTGTATCAGTAATTGCTCAAACCTTCCTCCTAGCATTCATAGGGGTTCTTGTAGGGTTTGGATTAACAATTTTAACAGGACAGTTTTTACCAAGTGCAGTTCCTGTTTCCTTTGATTTGACAACAATGTTAATCTACGGAGCAGTATTAATTGTTGTTGCAATTTTAGGGGCAGTGTTTTCAGTGTTAACCATTGTAAAAATAGATCCACTAAAAGCGATTGGAGGATAAGAAAATGGCAATTTTAAAGTTAGATAAAGTAAAGAAAACATTTGGTTCCGGCCATAAACAGGTAGATGCTTTAAAGGAAACAGATTTTGTAGCAGACAAAGGAGAACTGATTGCAGTTATAGGTCCTTCCGGTTCAGGCAAGAGTACTTTCCTTACAATTGCCGGGGGCCTGCAATCCCCTTCTAGCGGAGAAATTATAGTAAACAATCAAAACCTTTCTAATCTAAATGAAAAAAAACGTTCCAAGGTCCGACTTAGGGAGATAGGCTTTATCCTCCAAGCCTCCAATCTAGTCCCGTTCCTTACAGTAGATAAACAAATGAAGCTGCTCGATAATGTTAAAAAGGACAATATGACAAAAGAAGAGCTAGAGGCTTTATATGAAAACCTAGGAATTACGGAATTACGAAAAAAATATCCTTCAGATCTATCTGGAGGAGAACGTCAGCGAGTTGCTATTGCCAAGGCGCTTTATAGCAAGCCTTCTATACTATTAGCTGATGAACCAACAGCTTCTTTAGATTCTGACCGTGCCTACGAAGTCATGAAGCTATTAAAAAAAGAAACAGAAAACAATGGTACTACTACTATAGTGGTTACCCATGACACTCGTTTGATCGAATACTGTGATAAAGTATATGTTATGACAGATGGTGTATTAGAGGAAAAGAGCAAGAAAGAGGTAGAAAAAACAGATCCTCTTTCTCACTAGCTTATCCGATATGGAAAAAAGAGGACTGTGGTTAAACCACAGTCCTCTTTTTAGAAAAATTGTGCTATATTCTTTTAAAATTTACATCCTTCCTCTCTAAATAAAATAAGTAAAATGTAGTGGCATTTTGGATGGGTAGACATAGAAGCTTATAACTTTGGTTTCTTCTAGTATAAAATGATTGTTAGGCGAATATTAGATTTAATTGTCTAGTTATCAATCTGCTTAATTCGACAATATACCTTACTTGAGTAACAACACATCCTATTTAAGCAAAAACCTTTATTCCGTAACAGTAGTTTTTCAATATTTTTTCACAATATTAATATAATTTGTGTTATGATGATACATAAAAATTTATTAATTGTTTGTAAGGGAGTGCGCTTATTAATGAATATCCAACCGTCTACTAAAATGTCCTTATTTGAGCCCGCGATTTTTGGAGAGTTAAAAGCAGCCGCAGCTAGGAAAAGAGATGCAGGCTTTGAGTTATATGACCTAAGCTTAGGAAGTCCCGATATACCACCAAGTGAGGCAGCTAGGAAAGTATTGTCTGACTTGAGCTACTCAGCTGATTCTTATGGATATACATTAAGTGGCACTAAACGTTTTTATGAGGCAGTAGCTAATTACTATGAACGTCGCTATAACGTTTTACTAGATCCAACTACAGATATTGTTCAAACAATGGGCTCTCAAGAAGGTTTAGTGCACCTCCCCCTTGCCTTTTGCAATGAGGGAGATATTATTCTTACGACTAACCCCGGTTATGTGGCATATGACGCTGGTATCAAACTAGCAGGAGCAGTGCCTTACTATATGGATTTGTTAGAAGAGAATGACTATTTACCTGATTTAGGAGCAATTCCTACAGAAATTGCTCAAAAAGCCAAGCTTATGATATTAAATTTACCTGGAAATCCAGTCCCCGCTATGCCAAACAAGGAATTTTTCCGCCAGGTAGTTGCTTTTGCTAACACTTATAATGTCATTATTCTACATGATGCAGCATACTCTGAATTTTACTTTACTGGCGACTCTCCTAGCAGCTTCCTTTCTACACCTGGGGCTCTTGAAGTAGGTATGGAGATTAACTCCCTATCTAAAAGCTTTAGTCTAGCAGGGACTCGCATTGCTTATATAGCAGGAAATACTAAGATGATTGAGATTATGAAGCAATTAAAATCTAATCTTGATTTTGGGATTTACGGCCCAATTCAGGAAGCAGGAATTGTGGCATTAGATCACGCAGAGGAAATTACCGACGCTTTACGAAAAACATTTTCAGAGAGACACAAGGTTCTAATGGATGGTTTAAAGAATCTCGGTTGGACAGTAGCTCCCTCTAATGGTGGAATGTTTGTCTGGGCCAAGTACCCTTACGAAATAGATGATAAGGAATTCGTATTTGAAGTCATCGCTCAAACTGGGGTAGTAATGGTACCCGGGACAGTCTTTGGATCAGCTGGAGCAGGCTACGTTCGAGTAGCATTAGTACAAGATACAGAAATACTTAAAAAAGCTGTCGAACAATTAAAGAAATTACATTTTCCTTCATTAGTTCGATAACATTCTTATTATTACAAAAAAACCATCGACACTTTGCTGTCGATGGTTTTTTAGTAAGAAGTACTTTCGTTAATATAATACATATTTTTCCCTGCTTTTTTAGCTGTGTACATTGCGTCATCTACCATTTTAAGTAAAGAGGAAGCTGTAAAAGTAGCTTCTTTAATATGTACCACACCAATGCTACTCGTTATAGAAATGAGTGACCCTTCTATTAACCAGGGTTCTTTTATAGCTTTTTGAATTCGTTTTACCTTTTCTATAATTAGTGGGATTTCCTTAATATTCGGTAGCAAGATGATGAACTCATCTCCCCCTAATCGTGCAACAAAGTCTGAATCGTCTAGGGAGTATTTTAGACGTTTTGCAAATTCATGAATCACTTCGTCCCCTGTCTCATGCCCAAACGTATCATTAATATACTTAAAGTTATCAATATCTAGCATGACGACCGCAAACTCTTCTAATCCTGCTTTTATCTTAGCCAGCGCCTCAGATAACTGATTCCTAAAGAATCGCCTGTTGGGAAGGCTTGTTAAAGAATCATGGTACGCAAAGTATTCTAACTGACTTTCATTCTCTTTTTGCAAAGAAATATCACGAGCTATTAGCACCATATGTCGAAAGTTATGAAAAGCATCGTAGACTGGATTACCATTAATTTCAGTCCATATCCATCCTCTTTCCCCATGCATCCCCTTTAACTCTATAGTAAAAGAGCTTCCTTCTGAAACTGAATGCTGAAACTTCTGCTCTAGTAAGGAAACATAATCAGGATGAATATTAAAAAACGGTGCCTTTTTATCAATTTTTGTATTATCAAATCCAAAGACTTTTTTACTGGAAGGAGAAACATACAGATACTCTTTGTCATGATTCATCAAAATGACAACATCCTGTACATTTTCAGCTATTATTCGGAAATTCTTTTCACTTTGGATATACTGACCTAATAGTTTGTCTATTTCACGCATGTCTTTAACGATTGCAAATATGCCTAATATTTCTTCTCTATTTTTAATCGGTGCAAAATGGATTAAGCAGCTTATTTTTTCACCTGTTTGTTGAAGTAAGCGAATGCGATGGCTTTTTAAATCACCTGTAAAAGCCAGGCTAAATGCATCAGAAATCTTTTCTCTGTATTTGTAATCCAACAGCTCTGTGAAATTTTCACCTTTTAATTCTTTTACAGTTCTACCACTCACAGCTTGAATCATTGGATTACCATCTTGAATAACTCCTTCAAGGTCTAAAGAAAATATAGCATCTCCGTTATAGTCAAATAATGAACGGTATTCAGATTTTGTTTCTTCTAATAATTGTAGATTTTCTTCAAACTCTATCTTTACGCTTTTCTCTTCCGTAATATTTTTCGCAATTGCAACAATATGGGTACATTCATTATTAGAATTTAATATTGGAGTGAGTGTTGTTTCCGCATATCCATTTTCAGGAGAAAAATGAGGAACTCTGATCTCAAATTTAATAATCTTTTTAGTGGTATAGGCTTCGGCAAAATGATTTTCTAAGATTTCTGCAATCTCTTCAGGTAAAACTTCGCGAAAACTTTTTCCGACAGCATATTTCCCTATAATGCTATTCGCTGCATTGTTAACAAACTCATAAAGGAATCTTTGTTCTTCCTCGACCCGCATAATAAAAACTACTTCTTGAATCCCTTCTGTTAATGCTTTTACTAAAGAAAGCTTAGAAGATTCATACATTTACCACACCACCATTACAAAATATTGGTTGTCTTAATTTAAGCATAGATATAAGTGCTTGGAAACCTAAACCTTTAACCTTTCTACCAATCCATAGAATTTGTACTATATAAAAAGGCTAAAAAGCCAAACAATTAAACTGTTTGGCTTTCCAAATCGGAGTTATCCTTTTTTTTATGAACAAGTGCATACTTTTCCCATTTTCTACTTTTCCATCTAAAGAACATGATAATACCACGAAGCCACTCATCTGCTGCTATAGCCAACCAAATACCTGGTAGTCCTAAATCTAATACAAAAACAAATAAATATCCTAACGGCACACTCATCATGACCATAGACAAGGCTCCCATGATTACTGGGAAGGTCGCGTCTCCTGCTGCACGCAATGAATTTATAATTACGATATTTAACGTTCGACCCGTTTCGAGAATGATACTTAAGACAAGAACCGATGCTCCAATTTTAATAATTTGCTCATTATCCGTAAATAAGCCCATTAGTGGATAGCGGAATATGATTACAAGGGCAACCATCGCCAACGTAAAAATGAATGCTCTTTTTACACTATACCAAACTGATTTATAGGCTTCCTCTTTCTCATCTGCACCCACAAATCGCCCGACAATAATCGCAGTTCCCATACCAATTGCGACAGCAAATAAATAAGTGAACATAGATATATTAACGGCATACTGCCTTGCAGCCAAAGACTCAGTCCCTAAATAAGTTGCATAATACAAGAAGATAATTTGACATCCTTGGTATAAAATTTGCTCAAAGGCAGAAGGGAGTCCAATCTTGAGGATTTTCTTAATGTATTCTTTCGAAATAGTAAAGTAATAACTTACTTGAACACGATATTCCATCACTTGATATAATAGCCAAAAGAAAACAACTAGTGCTATAAACCGACTTATAACAGATGATATTGCTGCACCCTGAACTCCAAGCTCAGGAAAACCAAACTTACCAAAGATTAAAGCATAATTACCTACTACGTGGAAGATATTCATCCCTAACGATACAAACATAGTTTGCTTTGTATAACCATGTACACGAATAATGGCCGCTAAAGCATTAATAAGTGCCTGAAGAAAAATACCTCCGCCAACAATCATTAAATACTGATTAGCAAAAGCAAGTACCTCGCCTTCTAGGTTCATGGCAGCCATAATATTTTTTGAAAATATGACAAATCCTATGCTTAAAAGTATCCCTACTCCTAAATTTAAAGTTACCGCTAGACCTGAAATTTTAGATGCCTCCATATATCTTTTGGATCCTAGATATTGTGAGACTACGATAGCAGCACCATTGCCTACTACCTCTAATATTAATATCGCAATATGGATATATTGATTGGCTGCTCCTACACCAGAAACCGCATTATCAGACACAGCACTAAGCATAAATGTATCTGCTATACCCATTAACATAAACAAAAATACTTCTAAAAAGATCGGCCAAGTTAAGTGAAATAAGCTTAGCTTTTCTCCTAAATCCTTCTTCTTTCTAATCGCCAATTTTATTCCTTCTTTACATATACATTTTTTCAACAAAAGAATCTTACCACAGAAACTTCCATTCTACTATAAGATAATTTTCACAACATATAGATTCTTTTATTCATTCAATTATCAAATCGCCTTTTACCAATTAAACACAGACAGCTCTTCTTTGTTGATTGTAATGGCAGGCGGCGACTCCGGCGGGATGATTGAGTCAGATTAGACACCACAACTCATTGGACCTTTCTTGGTTGTTTGTATTTTTCATAAAACTGGAATTATAATATTATTTTACTTATTAAACTATCGCAAAAAATGCAAGATTAAAGAGGATAAGTATGGGTAGAAATAGAATATAATACTCGTGCAAATCTAAAATAGGAGGTCTATTGCAAATGTCTCACTTTATCTCCCGTATCGCCACCGTAGAAATTCCTGTCAGTAATTTAGAACGCTCTATGGATTTTTATATGTCTGTTCTTGGAGTTCATGTTGAATCTAAAGGAGACAAGGCCGCCATGCTTTCCTTTCATACAAAAGGAGTTCCTACAATGTATTTAGTAGAAACAAAGGAAGTTAGACCTTTGTTTTTTACTAATACACACTCAAATGTGGTCCATAGCGTAATTGATTTCTATACGCCTCTGCTAAAAGACTTTTATCATTGGCTAAAGAAAAATAAAGTGGAGGTTGGTCCACTGAATGTTAACGAGGAAGGCTTGGGAGGATTTGGTTTTAAAGATCCTGATGGGAATAATTTAAGTGCAAGCAATATTGAACATTTTGGTCAGTAATCGCCATAATAATATAAAATACGTCTAACTCCGCAGAGATAGACGTATATTATACTTAATGGATAGATGGGTGCTCGATACCTATGTTTTCGTGGATATATTGCTTGAAAGCTGGCTCGGATAACTCTATCTCGTTGATTTGTAAACTATCCTTCACGTATGCAAGCTTATTTCTTTCAGTAGCATATGATTGAATGTGTAGTGTATTGTCGATATACAATATTCCTTCATTTGTAATCATTTTATCCTCTTTGCTTAATAGACCTTTCTTTGTAAGCTCCTCTTGCACAACGGAAAGACGGTCCCCCAATCCATCCTTTAATAATTTTGCTAAGCTAATCTCAGATCCTTTTTCAAGAAAATTACATACATAATAGGCCAGTAATGTCTGTTCCTTTACCGTTAATCTCTCCATATTATTTCCCCATTTCGACTCTTTTTATCTTTTATTCCTTTTTCTCCTTATCCTTAAACATAAAGGACCTAAATCTTTTATGATTAGGTCCTTTATGTTTATTCATTTAATAATTTTTTTATGTCTTCATCAAATTCGGTTGGATTGTCAGTTGGCGCATATCTTTTAACAATGTTACCATCTTTGTCGATTAAAAACTTTGTAAAATTCCATTTTATTTTTTTGGAAAGTAATCCTTTGCTGTTTGTCGTTAAGTAATCAAACAATGGATGAGCTTCACTGCCATTTACTTTCACCATCTCGTGCATTGGAAAGGTTACCCCATAGCTCATGCGACAAGCCTGTTCTGCATCGGCACCATTTCCTGGTTCTTGAAAAAATTGATTGGAAGGAAAACCGAGTACAACCAGTCCTTCATCTTTGTACTTTTTATAGAGACTTTCTAAGCTATCAAATTGGTTACTAAGTCCACACTTCGTTGCAGTGTTAACAATTAGCATGGGTTTGCCCTTGTACTCACTTAAATCGTATTCTGTTCCATCTGCTTTTTGTACTTTAATGTCATAAATACTCATTTTCATCATTCCTCCATTTTTGATAAAAAAGCATTTAGTTCTTTTAATTGAGACATGAGTGTAATAGCATTCACGTCTAAGAAATTACAGCTTGTAATTTTCTTTATAATAGATAGCTCAATTTCTTTTTCTGCATTTTTAGCCTTCTCCGTTAAAGAGATAATAGAAGCTCGTTTGTCCTCCATGGATTGTTTCTTTTCTAACCATCCGCGTTCCATCATTCGATTGATGATAGGATTCAACGTACCAATCCCAAGCTCTAAACGATTTCCAATATCCTTCGACTGCAAATGATCCTCTTCCCATAAAGCCAATAATACTAAATATTGAGGAAACGTTAATTGAAAAGGTTCTAGGGTTTTAGCATATAACTTAGCAAAATTACTCGAGGCCTTGTATACCTCAAAACACAGCTGTTGCTCTAATTTAGAGGGTTTTTCTTTACCCATGTCCTACTCTCCTAACAAAAATACATCGTACACGATGTATTTTTATAATATCCCATTTTATAGAAAAAGTAAAAGAATTTAATTTCTAAATGTTCGTATTAGTAAAATCCTCATCAAAAAAACTTTGCAATTGCTCAAAAAAAGAGCTCTGCAAAGTTTAATAATCAACCGCCAATATATAAAGTACACTGGCTAATCGCAATAAAAAAAGCTGGATTTTGAATAGGAGAGTCATCGGATATTTCAAGCTCAATCAAGAACTCCTCTTCAAGCTTTGCTCTCCATCTAGCAATTTCCTTACCCTCCCAAAGATAGCGTGTCCAATCTTCTAGTTCCTTGTCAATCACTATATTTAGGTCCTTCCCTATTATTAAAAGGTCTGCGACTAGCTCCTTCCATTTGTCGTATGTAATCGTGTAATGCTCTTTTGTTTCATAGTCATAAGCCTGATAATAAACTCTTCCCTTTTTCGATACTTTCTTACATGTGAAAATGATTTGGTCATTTAAATCATATATATCGTAACGAAGGAAATATCGATATTCCATAGCTCTATCCAGCAATCTCTTCAAATTATTAGAATAATACCGTTGAAAAGTGCATACTTTTTCTCCATTTGTTTTATAGACTATAGATTTAGGGGTAATATCAATTGCTAATGGTTGTGTGTAGTGATAAATGGGCATTTGTTTTCTCCTTTTAAAGCATTAATTTTAATATATCATCTTTTAATCTGCATCAAAATATTTTAAGCTTCTGCTTATTACTATTATATGTAAATTAGTGTATAATTTTGGTATTTTCAAATGGTGTACTATCAAGTCTTAAAATAGGGGGATTAAAGGTATGGTAGAAAAAAATACTTCTCAAACTTGGGCAATCTTGTTGTTTTCTATTGGAGTTTTTATGGCTGCCCTCGACAATGGGATAATCAGTGCTGCTTTGACAACCATCAACAGTTCTTTTGATGTTACTCCAAACTGGGGTGCTTGGGGAATAACTCTTTATACTCTTGGTTTAGCGATTAGCGTACCAATTGTAGGTAAGCTTTCTGACCGTTATGGGCGAAAGCGTCTTTTCATTGTAGAAATTGCCATTTTCGGTATTGGGTCTTTATTAGTTGCATTAAGTCCTAACTTTACCTTTTATTTAATAGCACGTTTCATTCAAGCCTTAGGTGGCGGTGGTATCTTTATTATTGGAAGCTCACACATTTTAAGTACACTTCCCATTGAAAAACAAGGAAAAGCGTTGGGAATGCTAGGTGGAATGAACGGTATCGCTGCCGTATTGGGACCAAACCTAGGTAGCGTGTTATTAGACCTTACAGGAAGTTGGCATTTTTTATTCCTCATTAATGTTCCCATTGCAATCGCCCTTGTCATACTTGGCTTTTTAAAACTAGAGGAAACAAAGGATGCAGCAACAGGAAAATTAGACTTTCTCGGAACTATATTAATTTCGTTATCTATTCTAGGGATTATGTATGGATTAACGAATATTGAAGGTGTCAACTTCTTTAAGAGCTTACTAGACTTAAAGGTGTATGGATATGTTCTAGCAGGTATTATTCTCTTACTAGTGCTATTATTTCACGAAAGTCGATTAGAAAAACGTGGTGGTGATCCCATTCTTCCATTACGTTTACTATCAAAGTCTTCTTACTTATTAACTCTATTAATTGGTGCGTTCTCAGGGGCACTCTTGGCGGGCATGATTTTTATCCCTGCGTTTTCAGAGCAAGTACTTGGGATTGCCCAAGAAAATGCTGGATATTGGATGACCCCTCTTGCTCTTGCAGCTGGTATGGGTGCAGCAATGGGTGGTATGTTTGTCGATAAAAAAGGTCCTATTTTCGCTGTATTATTATCAGGTATTATATCAGCAATTGGCTTTCTACTGTTCCCTATGTGGATTGAAGCAAAATGGCAATTCATCATCGCATCCTCTGTAGCAGGATTTGGGATGGGAATTATTCTTGGAGCTCCACTGAATATATTGGCAACGGAGAAGCTAGAATCTGATAAGGGAACTGCATTAGCCACTCTTTCCTTAAGCAGACAAATTGGGATGACCATTGCTCCGACTATTTACGCGGGATTTATCGCTAGAGGTTTCAATCAAATACCAACCATTTTTCAAAATGACTTTCCAAAAATCTTGCAGGATAATATACGAGAGGCAAATATTAGTGAAGCAGGTCTGATGGAATTTCAGTCACTTTCTGCTCAAGTGACATCTGCTGGGGAAATTATTTCCCAGGAAACTATGTCACAGGCTTTAACTCAGATACAAGACCAAGAACTTTTAGAGGTTATCCAAACAAGCGTCAATCAAGTCACCACTGTTGCTGCACAGGATGGCTACGGGGGACTATTTTATTCCGCAGTTGTTATTGCGAGTTTAATTATAATAACTACACTTATACTAATACCCATCCGGAAACGTAGCTTACAGGGATAAATAAAAAAAGATGGCCATGACTTATACATGGCCACCTTTTTTAATGAAGCTGATCGAGTCCCCGATTTGTTTCTCCTAATAAAGTGAATTAAAGGTTAAATGGATTGGTCGATTCGAGCAAGTAGAATTGATTTCCGCTTTAGGCGGGCGCTTTCCGCGGGGGGAGCGATAAGCCATCCCCGTCGCTAACGCGCGCGTATGGGATGTCTTATCTGTCTCCCTCCTCCCGCTGGAGTCGCCACCTGTCGCTACAATCAACAAATAATACATATAATATATAAATGAAAAACAATTACTTATTAAGTTTAACTCTATTTAAAGGTCGTTCAGCTTGAAGAAAAACAGACTAACCTCGAGGTTTGACTAAGCTTCTATTCCTCCTGGTCCTTGTTGCTTATTTGGTTTTATTAAGGTATAAATGATACCTCCGAAAATTAGTAGGATTCCTAGGGACTGTAGAAGTGTTGGTCGGAAATCTAAGATTAGCGTGTCGAGCAATATAGCCACTACAGGGTCTATAAAGACTAGTGCTGAAATAACACCAGTAGTTAATTTTCTTAAGCTATCAAAAAATAAATAATAAACAAATCCAGTATGTATCAGGCCAGTGCCAATTATATATAGCCAGTTCGTTGTCGTTAATCCTTGAAATAGAGTAAAATTCAGAAAAGGCAGTAGGATTAGCACACCTATAGATGTTTGTACAAAGGTCATCGCATAGGCACTTAACTGATTAACGCCCTTACCTAGAAGCATCGTCATAGCATAACAAAAAGCAGAGAGAAGCGCCCAGACGAAGCCCGACCCAAGAAAATCGGAAATAGATTGGACCGTATTAATCCCTACAATCAGCATGCTTCCAAGGAAGCAAATCAGGACAGCTATAAGAGAGTTCCAAGTCATCCTCTCTTTTAAAAACAATGTTCCTAGTAGCAATACAAAGATGGGAGCCAAATTATATATAGTAATAGCAATCGTGATAGATGTCACCTCAAATGCTTTGAAAAGAAACACCCAATTTAAAACTAAGAAGATCCCACATAAAAGAATTTGCACTATCTCTTTCTTTTCCCAAATCTCCGTCTTATGCTGACCAGTAATTACCCATAACGCCCCGAGAAAAAGAGTGGCACAGATGCAGCGTACAAATACTAATTCTATGGCTGGTATACCGGTCTTCCCTGTAAAGAAACCGATAGACCCAAAAATGGCCATAGACAATGTCATTTTTAGCATTGCCGCTTTGTTCATACAAGATCAACCTTTCCTAGCTTTATTTACTTTCTTATATCCACTTATTTGTTGCATGAGGAAGAAAAATACGCCAACCAATACTATTAACCCGCCAATTATCTGCCATGCAACTATACGTTCACCTAAAATAATTACAGCTAAAATAGTTGCTCCAACAGGCTCCCCAAGAATGCTCATCGATATAGTAGTTGCATTGACATAGTTTAACAGCCAATTATTTATCAAATGCGAAATAGTAGGAACAACGGCCAATAAAACAAAAATCCCCCATTCCTTTGCATCATAACCTGTCAATGTAACCGAAGTGATGACATTATAGAAAACTAACGCAACGGCTGCAAAGCTAAACACGCAGAAGCTATAAATCCAATGAGAGACTTTTTTTACAGCACTTTGTCCAATCAGCAAATATCCTACTACTGCAATGACACTTAAAAACGAAAGAATATCTCCTAGTATGGCACTTTTACTAAGTCCGAAATCTCCCCAACCTACCATTACAGCTCCTATAACTGCAATACCCATAGTCAGCAAGGCACTAGAGGTTGTTCTTTCTTTAAAAAGAATCATTCCACCGATTAGGGCGATAATTGGTTGTAGCGCTAGGATAATAGTAGAGCTAGCCACAGTAGTTAGCTTCAAAGAACCAAACCAAAGGGCAAAATGCAATGCAAGAAAC
This sequence comes from Psychrobacillus sp. FSL K6-2843, assembly GCF_038626375.1. Lineage (NCBI taxonomy): Bacteria > Bacillati > Bacillota > Bacilli > Caryophanales > Bacillaceae > Psychrobacillus > Psychrobacillus sp. FSL K6-2843. The sequence continues at coordinate 3,806,582 of NZ_CP152021.1, forward strand.
ATTCCAGAGAAAAACAATAAATACCATTCTCTTTTAGAAATTTTCTTAAATTCATTTCTCTTTAACCAGACAACAGGCAACAGCAATAAGCTCGCCAGAATCATGCGGTACATACTTAAAATAGTTGCAGGTGCGCTTGACCATTTAACAAAAATTGCAGCAAACGAAATAGCTACAATCGAAACAATTAACGGTAACACAATCGACTTAGATCTTTTTTCTTGATTCACAATCTTACCCCATTTATTTTCTTTTCTTATATCCTTTATTATCCTACAATTTATTACTTTATCAATAAAAGAAAAACATTCATTTAAATAAGTGCCTATTTCTTATTTTCTGCAAACTTTAGGGCAGGCCTATTATTACCGGATATATGTAATTGTTTCATATAACTAGGCAAAAAAATAATCCCCTTATCTGGGGATTATCCTAGCCTGTCTCTTTTCCATTTTCTATATTTATTTAACATGCCTTTCCCACCAGTGCTCACAAGTAAAGCAATAGCTAAACCAATTCCACTTAATGCAGTAACAAGAGAAATCCATTCAAAGAACGAATATCCAGGTACTTTAGACCAATCCGTGAATCCCTTCCAGTCCTCTATTACTAAGTTCATACCATAAATTCCGGAAATAGTTGTATAGATAGTTAGCATGAACAATAACATATTATGACGATTGTTTGTTTGATTTTCCTGAGCACGGTATAAATCATCTAGCGTCTTCTTGACTTCTATAAAAAGATGATTCAAGTTAAAGGTTTCTCTGAGCAAATGGGTAAGTTCCTTCCCTTCCTGCCTGGCTGAAACCTGTCCAAAGTAATATCTTGAATAGAATTTTGAAATAAGCTCAATAAGCTCCTTTACATAATCTTTGTCCTTAGACCAGCTGACCTCACTATGCTCGAACGATAGCTTTAATAGCATAATTTTATAGTAATAATGCAGCAATAAATTGTAATACATAGTTCCCATAAATTCTTCCATATCTTTTCGATAAGTTTGTTCTTCGTTATTTGTTACTGTCGCCTGTACGTTTTCAGAAGTAATAGTATATGTATTAGGCGCCCAACGATCATATAGACGCTCTTCTACAAAACGTTCTATATAATCGGAGTTAGTACTTGAAATATATGGCTCACCATCTACTCTGCCATCAACCTGAGCCACACGATATAAATGCTCCTGTAAAATTTCTTCGTCCTTTTTAACAACTAAAAAGATGGAGGACATCATTCTTGCATCTTCAAAAAATGGAAGACTTCCGTAATACCCTTCTAAATGCTCGTTTCTTATGATAAATGGCTTAACAGATGGACATAAATAATCCAATACTAATTGATTAGTTGTTTCAAAAACATAAGAATCGTTAGATATTTTAACTCCCTTTTCCTCCTCCAGCTTAGGCTCCAAAACCCTAAAATGAGAAAGGAAATGCAAAAAGTCTGATAGAGTTTCTTGATCTTCCTTTAAAGTACGGATTGTAATAACTCCAATACCAAATGGACAAAGAGTAATATCTACACTATTAATAACAAAATTACTTTTTTGTCCTCTTAGCTTCCAAACAAATTTCTCATTAATTTCTTTGGAATATCTCAAAAACCCTCTATTCTTTGTTGTTTTTGGAAACAGTTTATCTTCAATATAAGGCAAGAAAAATTGACTGAGACGTTCATGACGAATCTTTACTCCTTCTCCATAGTAGCCTGTTTGGAGTTCCTTATTATTAAGCTCAAAAAATTTAAAGTGATGTCTTTCTAAAGTTTCCATCAATTTCTGTCTCTGTTTCTCATGAAAGGAGAAAGGAAACATATAGGTAACATACGATTTGTTTATCTCTAATTCCTTTATGTTATTCATCCTTAATCCTCCTCCAATACCTAACCTTAAGATACCACCAACTGCTTTATTTAAACCAAAAAGCAACTTTACCAAAAAAGGGTAAAGTTGCTTTTGTTAACTTAATTAATAGTTATTGTTATTTTCGTTATTATTGTTGTTATTGTTGTTATTGTTGTTGTTATTACGATTGTTGTTACGGTTGTTTCTGTCGTTGTTGTTATTATTGTTATTATTATTTAAATTTTCGAAGTTGAATTCATCACCGAATTCGTTGTTTTGATTGTTATTGTTGTTGTTATTACGATTATTGTTATTACGGTTGTTGTTTGCCATTTTCTTTACCTCCCCTCTTACCTTTTTAGAATGGGCAAGTAGGGATGAAATATACGTTTTTCTTTTACTTTTTCTGAAAATCCTCTTTACTAAACGCTCTTGCAAATTCCAATTGTGTATCTGTTCGTTGGTAATATCCTGCTTTGTCTCTTGGATTCATTATTCTAGGCTCCCAAATATGCAGCTTAATGTATTGATGTAAATACATCTCACCGACCATCAATAGAAGAGAAATTATAAAAGCAGCTCTGCCTACTGGCACAGAAGGGTCGAATAAGTAAATGCCCATTAACCAAACTAACCCAAGTGCAAGTATAAAGTCACCTATTGTCGCTAATATATTACCTAGCCTAGGCATTAAGAATATATCTCCTATAAAACCTAAAACCGTCAAAACGATGCTTATAATGAAGACTCCCAATAGATTAGCCCCATAATACCCGCCCAGTACGATCCAAATGATAGCAGTCGTCATAATTAACTTAATGAGAAACGTTTTGAAATACAACTATTCCACAGCCTTTCATTTAAGTAGATTTTTGACTATATGTTTTAGGATCCTTCGCTTGTTTTGCTATTAATTCATTTAATTCATTGTAGGATAAACCAGAATTGGCGTTTTTCCTCTTTACTTCTTCGATATCAGTTCCAACCACTGTATATTTTGCGTTATTCCCCTTCATATTAGCTCCTCTTTTCCATTTATAGGTTTAGGATTAATTATCTCAACTTTAGGACGAGTTTGTTTAAACCAATGGTAATAAAGAATGATAATTAATCCTATCTCAATAGCGTCCCCACCGTAATACATAATCATGCCTCCTATTTCCGCTTCTACTTTGGAAATACCAACCGGAGGATTTGCATAAATAAATTTGGACAGGATTGCATGACCAGCTAGAGCAAATATAAAGACTACAGAACGGTAAATATAGCTTTTTCTATGCGGTGTTGGGTCAATATAAAGGATAGAAATTGTAAAAAGATATCCAGCTAGAAAAATGTGTATATGAATGACGATATGGAGCAATATATTTTCATGCATCAGTTCAAATAAACGTGTAGTGTATAATAACCAAAGCCCACCAATATTTAATATAGAGGTAACAATAGGATTTTGAAAAAAGTGAACAAATTTCGTTCGCAGTAAGCTAGTTATTTTTCTTGAAGCCTTTACAGGTAGGGTTCTTAGGAACAGTGTCATTGGTGCTGCTAACGCTATCAATAACGGGGATAGCATCCCTAAAAACAAATGACCAATCATATGCACTACAAAGTCCGTATGCGCCCGCTCTGCAAGTGGCCCTGTTACTGATAGAAGAGCAAGAATAATTCCCGTGATCAATAACAATGTTCGACGTCTCGGCCATCGTTTTTTACTTTTATTGGATTTATATACAGCGACTAAATATAAAAGCAGGAGAAGTACAAAAGGTGCTCCAAGTATTATTTGAGCAAAATCTAAACTAGTTTGATGAGGATGATCATGCAATACTATTCACCTCTACTTTTTTTACTCGTTTGCTTTAACAGAACTATACCTACTACAATCATTAAAACTGCAGTTATATTCCACACTAAGTCGTAAGGTAAAATATCCACGTTATATCGAATTTGATGTAAGCCCATGAGCTTGTGTTGAATGGTACCATCATACAGTTGAAAAACACCTGCCCCCAAGAATATCCCTCCTAGCCATCTTTTTGGCCAAAATGCTTGGCGGCGATGAAGATCTGCCATAAGAAATGCTGAGCCCACGGTAGCAAAGAAACTAAAAGCGTGAAATATGCCATCTGAGACAAGTCCAATGTCTGTGGTAGATTTATCATAAAAGTGATGCCAATGTAAAAGTTGATGGAAAATTACTTCGTCTATAAAGGCAACTACCCCTAATCCAAATAGTATTCCCGTCCACATATTCTTGATAGAATAATGCCTTTGATTTTCCTTATTAAGCGCATTACTTTTTAGCGTGGCCATAGCGTCCTCCTTTTAGTTTGAAAAGTCTAATTTAGTTTAAGTTTTTCCCTGAAAAGTAGTTCTTAAACAAACTGCTTGTCAAGGCTCACTCAGTTTCCCTTCAAGTGTCTTGAACATTAAGCCGCATACTTTTTGTCACACCAAAAAAGATGTGAATGCTATTTCATTCACATCTTTGCTTTTATTTAACTTAAACTACCTACAAACTTTAACTCTTCAACGCTTACTTGATCTTGTTTTCCTTCTAAAATCATTTCGACATCATTTAGAGTTTGCTCTATTGAAACAGCTTTTCCTGGACCCGTGAATTTTTCGGCAACATAGAATGGCTGAGTAAAATATGCCTCTAACCTTTCTCCGCATTCATATGTTGCTAGTTCACCTTCTGGAAGCTTTTGAATTCCATGCACAGCGACAATAGAACGTAATTCTCTATAGCGTCTCAGTAGCTTTTGTGCACGCTGTCTTAAACCAAAATGACGTTGGTCAACATCTGTCCCCTCCATTACGGATGAGGTCGAATAGATAGGATGTAGAGCAGGATACATATGACGAGTTGCAAGATCTGCATCTAGCTGCCACACTGTTTCCAAAGGTCCAAAAGGCATCTCTTCATCTACTACTTCTCCTGATAAATCCACTAAAATGGTTGTAATTCCATCTATATTCTCTGAAATAATTTTTTCCTGTAAATCCAATAGTTCTCCAGAGATAATATAGCTTCTATCTGTGATAAAGATAATATCTCCAGTTATCTCTGAAAGTTTTTCATATGCATCTTCAACAGAAGTAGTTATATAATCTGCTAGCTCTTTTGTCCCTTCTAGCTCACTATGCTCTTTTTGCGGCAATAAAAACACAGAAGTGTGATTACTTTCCTTAAAACGATGCATTAGCTCTGCTAGTATTACTAGCTGTCCCATCCCCGGTCTAGCCACTAATCCAATTGTCCCTTCCTTTACTAGTGGTGCAAAAAAGTCCAATGCTTTAATTTGTGTCTCAATCATATGTTTCTTCTCCCCCCGTATGATCAATTCATCTACCGTGCAATTAGCCAATGAAGCTAAACCAACAAGTGTTTTAACCTCCGCCTTCCCCAAATCAATCTTCCCTGTACATAAATTAGAAACAGTAGCCGGGCGAATCCCAATGGATTTAGCGGCTGTCGTTAAGTTAGGCACTTTTCTTCTAAGCAAAGCGACATTCAGTCGTATCTCTTCCATATCATCCCTCCTCAGTTACTTTATATGGTAAACTAAATTACTCTTAAAAGCAAATATTTTATTTTTAAAAGTAATTATTTTTACTCCAAAATAAAATGAGTACCAGATTCATCAACAAATTCAGTTGTTGATCAACCTGGTACTCGCTATCTCATTATATTTGTATTTGAACAAGCGATTTGTTTAGTATATATAAAATGGTCTCATTAAATAGCGAAGGACAAATACGAGACATTTCATCTATTGTCTTATATTGGATTTCAGCGAAATGTGGATGCTTTTCAATTCCACGAAGAATACTTCTCATGGCATCTGCTGCCTTTGGATTCATTAATATATCGGAAAATGTACTATTTATCGAAAACACACCATTTGGGATTTCTACCTCTTCCACTGTAACATTTTGTACACTCGGCATTGCAAACCAATCCGTGATAGTATAAACATCCACAATCACTGGCTCTGCCTCTTTAGCCTTAACTTCAGCTTTAGGCTGTTCCGTTTTTTCTGATATAGCCTCATCGGTACCGTCCTTCTCAGGGGTTACATCAGGAGGAGTGGGTTGCGATAAATTTTCTTTACCTTCGTTACTTGGAGCTGGTGTTGTTTGAATTGGACTAGAAGCTTCTACTGGATGTATAACTGGAACTGGCAACAACTTTAACTCCGATGCCTGACCATCCATTTGAGCCTTGGCTTGAGCAACGATTGTGTCGATATTTGCTAGGATAGCAGCTTCCTGTTCCGAATTGTCTATTTTCAAACTAGATTTTAAATCTTGTGCGTATGACTGCAATGCAGCAATACGGCTCTCTTTTTGAATTTTGGTGAAATTTACTAAGTCTTGTTGAGCTTTAGTCATTTCTTGCTCTAAATCTTCTCCAAGTCCTCTCATCAGTCGATCTGTTTCAGAAGCGACAGCACCTTCAATGTCTTTTACAGACTCATTTTGCTTCTCATTGAACCAATTGGTTAATAACGTTTGTACATCTAAATCCGCTAAAGCTTTATTTAGCCCTGTTCCAAATGTAAGAACTAAAAATAGAGCCGCTACTATTAAAACACTTTTTCTAATTCGTCTCTTTTTCTTATACTTCTCTACTCTACTCACCATGTTGATGCCTCCATTTTGAAGAATAAGAACCTCTTGAGAAAGAGGTTCCTATAGTTTGTTATCAAATCCCGTCAACTAGTGCTGCCATATCAGCTTTAGCATCCTGTTCAAATTTCTTTGCAGCTGCTTCAATTAAGTCTGTTTGCTCTTGTGCTGAAAAGTTAGCCATTCCTTGAGCCCAAAGAAGGAAGTCTTTAACCTCTTGATCTACTACTTTCTTAAGATCAGCAGTTTTAGCCTCTACATTGCTATTCAAATTACCCTGCAAATTAGATTTAGCTGCTTCAATTGCTGCTTCTAAATCGTCAATTGCTCTTTCTGTAGTAGCTTCGAGTTCCGTATTTAATGTAGCTAGAGCCGTTTTTCCTTTTTCTGACGTGTGTGCATCCATATCAGATTGCGCTTGTCTTGCTGCCTGTACACCAAGATCATGGAGTTTTTTCTTTTCCGCCTCAAAAATTTTATTGAATTCTGTGTTAGTATAATTTACTAATTCTTTTCTTTTATTTTCTAAAGCATCTTTGTGCTCATTTAGGTCTTTATCAATATTAGCATTCGCTGTAGCAGTTGAAGTTTTACGCTCATTCTCAATTGTAGTGGTAGTTCCAGCCTTCATCGCATTATATTTTGGCAATGTCTCAGCTACCTTTGTTCCTACATAGCCATTTACATTAGTACTTAAATCAGCTTTTGATTGGTTAAATTGCCCTGTAAACCAACCACCTAGTTTAGTTCCAGCATCTGAAGCTCCAAATGCTGCTCCTGCTCCTGCAAATAGTGTTACTGCGATTGTTCCTACCATTACTTTACCTTTAACTGATTTCAATAATTTCATTTTAATATCTCCCTTAGTTTTTATAGTTTTTTGTGAATATATAAATTAACAGGATTATGTCAATCTGCTTACTTTTCGTTAATTAGCTCTTTTACACGCGCTTCTAACTTCAATTTAGAAGCCGCCTCTAGTTCTGCCGCTTTATTGTTAATAGCTGCTTGATGAGTTGCAACTAATTGCTCTGTTTTAGCAGTAATCAAACCAATTATCCTTGTAATCTCATCGTCTACTGCTTTATTAATTTTCTCAACTGTTGCATCACTCTTCGTATCTAGCAGACCTTGTAAATAGGATTTAGTAGCACGAATTTCTGTTTCCAAATCCGTTATTGCAGCATTTGTAGTTTTATCAATTTCTTTATTTACATATGCTAACGCTGCTTGGCCCTCTTTGCCTGTATGACTTTTCAAATCATATTCAGCCAGATTCTTTGCCCCAAGACTTGTAACTTTTAAAGCTGCATTAGCGTCTTTTTCAATTTTCATAAATTGGCTATCTATATTATTTTGTATTTCTACTTTTTTATCATTCACGGAGTCAATATATTTTTTACTTTCTGCTTTAATCCCATCCGTTGCATTAGTAGTAGCGGTATCTCTCGTAGAATTTATATCTGTGCTGGCTTCTTGCTTCAAGCCTGTAGTAGCACTCTTTAATTCTCCGAACTTATTTATAGAATGCTTCGCTGTCTCGAAAGCAACCTCAGTAGTGGCTTTTCTAAATTGCGAATCATACCAGCTTTTAATACCAGCTCCTGCGTCTGTTGCCCCAAAAGCTACCCCAGTACTTGATAAGAATGCTACTGCAACCGCTCCTGCTACTACTTTTCGTTTTATTGTTTTTTTCATTGATAGACTTCCTTTTCTATAGATACTATTTTTTGTTTTATACAAAACTTATAATTCATTTAGTAGGTCTTCTAAAATAACTTCTACTTCTGCATTAATTTCTTCTTTCATTTTCTGTTCATCAGGATAATTATCAAAGTTTGCATTTTCCAGATTAACAACAGTTGCTTGCAATTCTTCTTGTATTGATTTTTCTTGCTCTGCCAATCGAGAGTTGGTTTTATCTATTTCTTCATTTACAAAGAAAGTGATTGAACTAGTAACATTCTCTTTCGTTTCTTGTAAGAAATTATTAACTTCTCTTCCAATCTCTTTGAGACCAGAAATGGTAACTTCTTTAAAAATCTCACTTTCCTTCTTGAAAGCATGTCCATACCATTTTGAGAAGCTAGCCTCTGGAATGCCACTAGCGTAAATAGTACTGGAACCAAGTAATACAGAAAATATTAAAATAAATCCTATTGCTCTTTTTTTCATAGTTGGCACTCCTTTCTAGTAGCGCTTAACTACATGGTTCAAATTGCGCTTACATAATTCTTTATAACTATCATCTCTCTTTCTTATAGGTAATAAGATTATTTTTTACACCACTTCTAGTTAACTTATAATTATTTCGTAACAGAAGATAACCATAATTATACTTTCGTTGTATTTCGTTTCAATACATTCTCTGAAACTTCTGACTTTTCTACAAAGATAGTCATTTTAAGTTGTTTTACGACCTATTAAACAGGTAAAAAGATACCCTTTTTCTCTATTTTTATTTAAATTTTTCACTTTATGTGAGCCTAAAGTTTTATGAGTAATATAAAAAACGCATGCTATTTCATAGCATGCGTTACCTTTTACCTTCTATAGTGTAATGATAAGCAAGGGATAGCTAGGTATTAGTTTAATCAATTCCAGTATTTTCATTCATTTATCTTTTTGTAATAAAACACAGTAGCGTGGAATTCTCCTCCCGCTGACTCAGCATAATAAGGAATTTTACCAGCTTGGATGTAACCAAGTGATGTATATAGTTTGTTTGATGGGTCACCTTCTCTTGTATCCAGAACTAATAAAGTTCTTCCTTCTCTCAGAGCTCTATTTTCAGCCTTAAACATTAACTGACGCCCTATACCGCTTCGTCTGTAGTGTGGGTGAGTCATAAGTTTAGCTATTTCGGCACGGTGTTGGCCATTTTGCTTGCTACAAAGATGCAATTGAATACTACCTATTATTCGGTTGTTCCTCTTAGCCACAAATAACAGTACTTCTGGTTTCAGTATATCCTCCCAATATCCCATTGCATCTGCTAACTCTAGTGGAGGTAAAAAGCCAATGGAAGCACCGTCTTCAACGACTTGTATTAGCAACTCAGACAGCTCTTCCATATGTTCTTCGGTAGATGTTAATTGCTCTATTTTCACCTCATTAAACATAACAATCCTCCTAATTAGATATACATCTTTAGATATTTACTCATTCTCCAGAAGACTCTTCTTTCCCTTTTATTAAATTTAGAAAAGAAAAGCGAGGATACAGCTTTTGAGAACCTATTTTTCCGATTTGGAACTTACCCATAAATATCTTATCTTACCTATCAAAAACTCCTCCCTATTTGGGAAGAGCTACTTTTTTTATCTATAAGTATCGTGTGTCGGTGTAAATAGATCTTCCTCTGCATTTCTTACAACAGAAAAATTGTCTACATTATAATGTCCATGTAGAGTTTTATTATGATGTTTAATAATTTGCTCTGCCGAAAGAACAGGAGAGTCAGCGGTCGAATGTCCATCGCCAACTAAAGTAACGTCCAAGCCATTTACCGTTGCAGTTCTAACAGCCGTATCTATACAATGCTCTGTTGAACATCCCGCAATGACTACATGTTGAATATTCTCTTTCGCTAAGTATTCTTTTAGTCCAGTACCATAGAATGCATTAGTTGCCTTTTTATTAAAAAAAGTGACTTCAGTAGGTATGTCTATTGCTTGGTGCACTTCAAACCCTGCCCCTTTACCTTCTGCAATATCCAAGTCTCTAACAAAAATAATTTGAGCATCTGCATCCAAAGCTTTTGATATTACAAGATTAATGTTTTCTATTAGCAGTTCCTTTTGAAAAACACTTTTCTCCTGCTCATTTCCCTCTATTAAATCTTGCTGTGCATCGATCACTAATAATGCTTGCTTCATACTATTTCTCCCCATTCTTGATTATAATGTTTGCCTGTTCTATTGGATTTACTTCTTTTAAATAATATTCTTCTCCTTTCCAATATCTCCTTTCGTATTTATTTATTCTTTCCTTCAAGTCACCAGTATAGGATTCTCTTATTAAAATCCGTTCATTTCGAAGCTCTCTCGGACAATCCAAGTAAATAACATAGTCTAAAAAGGAACGCCATTCCTTACGCTGAAGAAATATTCCTTCTATCAAAACAACCGTACAATTCTCTATAGATTCCTCTTTCAAATAGCATCGATCTTCATGCGCATTATAAAACTTAAGCTGAAGTAATTTTTCTTTCTGATGAACAGCCGTAAACAGTTTCTCTTGAATCTCTGAAGCATTCCATTGTAAATGATAGTATTCATGCCATTCGGGCTTTCCAGTATTGTATCGACGTATTCGTTCTTCTATTAGATCATCTAGATGAATTACTACTATTCGATGTCCTGCTCTCTCTATCTCCTTTACTAACTCGTTCGTAAAGGTAGTCTTTCCTGCTCCACTTAACCCATCTATGCCCAAAAGAAAAGGGCGGCTTAAGCTCTTTATCTCAGAAATAACCATTTTTATATCAAACATGACTTGTAGCCTCTCTTTCCAACAGCTTGAAAATAGTGTCCGTGACTACAGTAGGATCCTCCAAGTGGATGGAATGCCCCTTATCCGTTTGAATATGCTCTGTTTTCGATGTCAGTTTCGCTAATAGAAGTTGTTGCTCCTTCCATTGTTTAGTGGAATTGTTGGAGCTAATGACAACTACCGGAATATCCTTATGAATAGCTGCTGAGTCTTTTAGTTGTTGCGCTGAAATAGGGCTATCCTTATATTCTTGATATATCGTTTGGTACGCACCTAGAGTATACCCCGTGTAATTTAAATACCGCTGGTATTCACCAGTTAAAAATTTTCGTCCTACCTTTTGTTTTAATAATCTCGGGAAGCCAGTTAAGGAAATAACATATCCGAATGTAACCTTATGTTTAAACCCTTTGTTTTGATTGCCAGGCATATATTGGTTCTCATGTACGGAATCAACAAGGATTAAACCTTTTACTTGTTCAGGGTGCATACTTGCAAACAACCTCATGATTAGCCCACCATAGGAATGACCTACTAACAAATAAGGTGGAGCAAGGTCTACCTTTACTAATATTTCCTTTAACTCTTCTACGTGATCAATAGCCGTGAGAAACTTTTTAGTCGATTGGCTCCATCCGTAATTTCCTCTATCATAGGATAAGACTTTGGCACGCTTCGAAATTTCCGGCTGAATTTGGCACCAATCAATAGAGAGAGAACCTAATCCCGCCTCCAAAATAACAGTGACTGGCCCCTCACCTGATTTAATAATGTGCACACTTGAGTTTTCTGTTTTAACTATTTTCCCCGGAGGAGTCATTTTATTTTTTTGGTTCATCGATAGATTCCAAAGGGATAAGGGAAATAAAACTATCCCTAGTATATTTCTTATAAAAGCAGCAGCTGTCATTAATCGTCAGCCTTTCTTCACTGTGGATTAATTTTTCGTTTCTAATTCTTCCAAACAGGCATCTGATTCAATTTTACATAATCCTAGTAGCAGTTATATATAAAGCGAGAACCTCAAAAATTCTACTTTCACTTCTATAATCCTAGCGCTTTGTCCAGAAAGCCTTTGTATAGGCGAGCTTCAAACCAATCCGTTCCATGTTCCTATGACTAACACTCCCAAAGGCAGCCTCACTAGTAATGTATTTTGCCCCTTTTTCGATAGCTTTCTCTATTCGCTTGTGCAGCAAGGCATGTTGCACTCCCAAACTTCGATAATCTGGTAGAGTAGCAGCTGCTGCCAACGTGGCAAGCTCCCCCTCCACATACATAACTCCTATGCCAATCGGAACATTATGTCGAAGCGCTAAGTAAAACTCCCAGCCCGGTACATCATATAAAACTTGGTTGTTTTGCTTTATGCCATCTTGTATAGAAGCAGGTAAACCAAAGGCCTCTACATAAATCGCAGCAAACAAGTCAAATTCGTCCTTCTGAAGAGGACGTACCACTATAGAAGATGGATTGCTAAAGCTATCTATATTGTCAGCAACTCTAAAAAAAGAAGCGTGAAAGCCGGATTGATAAAACCCTTTTTCTGAAAGCCTGAGAAACAATGACTCGGAACTATTTTGTGGAGTAACCTCTATTCGAAACGAAATAGCATGATCCTTATAAAAGTGAAAAATTTCATCTAAGTAATCTAAATCCTGATCATTAATACCCCTAACCGTGTTAAAGGCTGGTCCTGGAATATGTTTTACTGCAAAGGCATGAGTATTACCTCTCACCAATATCCGTGCTCCCATGGGATTTCTAGGTAACGATTGAATAGTATTTATTCTAGATGTTAGTGTCTGTATTTCCGAAAATTCTGGTATCCTGAATTCCATTTTTTTCTCCTTTATTTTTTATTTATACCGCAAGCTCTCTAACTGTTTTATATAGAAGTAGAATTATAGTGAAAATTGTCTTTAATATATCTATCTCTAACAATTATCTTATACTTTAGAATATTTTACACTATTATTCATTCATGCTAGAATATAATTCATATAATAACAATTACAACCAATACAAAGGGGCGTTTGTCATGAACACAAAGAGGTATAGAAGAAGAAATACGATGGCTTTTACAGTGCTAGCTTATTTCACGTTATTTGCAGGGGTTGTTATGTTTAGTATTGGTCTTTATAATGCAGATAATTTGCAGCTTAATGAAAAAGGATATTATATTGCAGTAATGATTTTAGTGGCTGTTGGTGCTATTCTTACTCAAAAAGTAACGCGCGATAATGCAGAGGACAACGATATCATCGCGGAGCAAGAACAGGAGCGTCAAATGAGCAACATCCGAATTCCTTCTAGTTCTTCTAGCAATAAAGAAGCTTAAAAAATACTACACGAAAGAAATCCTGCCTTTAATTAGACAGGATTTCTTTTAGTTCCACTTGTTGTAATATGTTGTTTTCTATCAAAAAGATGTCAGGGTTTTTCATTTGAAGCCATTGATCAAAACCAAAGGTATTATCGTAATGATTGAAGAGAAGAGCAAGGATATTTCCGTGAGATACAATTGCTACGTTAGTCACGTCATCCCTTCCTATCACTTCATTGATGACCTCTTTTATACGATTTAGCGCTTCGTCACTAGACTCTCCTCCAGGAAAGCTAAGATCTTTATGTAAAAAGGTACGTTTCAGTTTCTCTAGCCAATCATCCATAGGCTCTTTACTAAGCACACGCTCGCTTAACCCTTCATGAATATGGAGAGGCAAGCCAGTATCCTGAGAAAATGGCAGTATCGTTTGTATCGCCCGTTCATAAGGGCTAGAAATGAGATAGTCAATTTGGAAAGCCTTTAAAATTTCCACAAGGTTTTTTGCACTTTCCAACCCATCTTTTGTTAAAGCAGCAGTCGGCTCCTGTCCCTCTGCCTTACAATGTCTAATAAAATAAATTCTCTTGTTATTCATATGTCATTCCCCCTCCTTAATATTTCTATTAGACCATCCTAATTTCCTCTACCTCTATGCATATCTTCGAAAATTGCCTACAATGAAAGTTGGAAAAGGAGGATGAATGATGAAAAAAGGTTACTTAGCAAATGGATTATTTGGTCTAGGGGATCGCCTAGTAAACGAACTTGTTGCAAAGGAGATTCGTGCCTCACTACCGGGCGTTGACTTATATGTGCCACAAGAAAACGCAGCCATCAATGACAAAATGGCCTATGCAGATAGCTTGCTTATTGCAAGTGCAGATATCGAGGCATTAAAGGAAAGTGACTTTTTAGTTGCAGTGATTGATGGAGTGGAAATAGATTCTGGAGTTGCAGCAGAGATTGGAGCGTTCTCAATGTTAGATCGCCCTATTTATGCTCTTTATACTGATACACGCCAGCAAGGTAGAGAGAACACGAAAAAAATTGAAGCTTTAATAGCAGATGGAACAGAAAATCAATTTATGTATCGCAATCTGTTTGTCATCGGATTGATTAAGCAAAATGGGGTCATTGTAAGCTCGATCGAGGAGCTAGGCAGAGCATTGAGAAACTGATACATATATAGTTCTAATATTTATTTCCACACGAGATTGAACTTTTTATAAAAAATCCTGTGCTTCCACACAGGATTTTTTATTTTACTTCACTAGCTTCCAGTTGACCATTTCTTCACTAGTTTCTACTTTTTTCATATCCAGCTTCTCTAGCACTCTCATAGAACCATAATTATCAAGGAGTGTTTCCGCGATGATCACTTCCACTAAGCCAGTTGCAAAAGCCCACTGCATAATTGCACCCACTGCCTCTGTCGCATATCCCTTGTTCCAATATTCCTTTAAAAAGCCATAGCCTACCTCAACTTGGTTATCTGCATCTGGTTTCCCTTTAAAACCGATATCCCCAATAACTTTGCCATTTCTTTTCTCTACTACCAGCCATGTACCCCACCCCAATGACGTAGCATCTGCTTTTAGCATTTCTAATGACATGGAAATCTGTGGACCGTTGTCATAACTCTGCTCCACTGCTATTTGAGCAGATCCTTGTGTACAGGGGATAATTTCTAATCTCTCTGTTTCTAATTTCATTTTGACTCTCCTTAGTTTAGATATTTCACCTCTAACAAAGTAAATATACAAAACATAGAACTATCCCCTCTCTGCATTAAAGTAACAATATTATAGCACAAAATATTTTTTCATTTTTCTAAAATTTACATATAATTGAATTGGACATAAAAAATAATCATTACAAAAAACACGAATGAAATATTATTCTCTATGTTGATTGTAGCGACAGTCGGCGACTCCTGTGGGATCAGTGAGACAGATGAGACATCACAAACGTGCGCGACAGCGCCGGTGATGGCTTATCGCTCACCCCACGGAAAGCGTCCGACTAAAGCGGAAATCGGCATCTATAGTTCCTGCCTTTATAAATGGAATATAACTAATAGCTTAAATAGCTAAGTTAGATTATCATCTAACTTTCTTAGTTCCACACCACCTCTGATTGTAGCGACAGGTGGCGACTCCTGTGGGATCAGTGAGACAGATAAGACATCACAACGTGCGCGACAGCGCCGGTGATGGCTTATCGCTCACCCCACGGAAAGCGTCCGACTAAAGCGGAAATTATTATACTTTATATATATCCCGAATGTTCTTTCTCTTTGTACGTGCGTGATTGATAATGAAATTATCTCAACATATTTTATTAGTAATGAAGGGAGTGGTTTAAATGAAAAACAATTTAATGGTGATTGAAAAGTAGATAAATAATAAATTCTCTTATCAAACAAACAGATGAAAACATAACTAAAAATGAAAAGAGGAAACAGAATGTATCAAGATCAAGAGTTAATGATCCGACCAATTAAATACAATGATATACCTAGACTTTGGGAATTAATGTGTAAGGACGAGAAGCCAGAGTGGAAAGAATGGGATGCTCCTTACTATGAATATAAACCAACTCCTTATGATGTATTTATGGAAAAAGCAGATACCTATGTAGACAGCGAAAGGTTCTGGGGTATCGAGGTAGATGGAATATTACGTGGTATCGTGTCATATTATTGGGAACATGAACCTTCTAAATGGCTTGAAATGGGTATTGGTTTCCATGAGGCACCAAGCTGGGGTAAGGGACTTGGCACACGTGCTTTAAAACTTTGGATGAATCACCTGTTTACCACAATGCCACTTGTCCGAGTAGGCTATACCACCTGGTCAGGTAATGAACGGATGATTCGGGTTGGAGAAAAGCTTGGTATGACAATGGAGGCGCGAATTCGCAAAGTACGCTTATATAATGGTGTTTACTATGACTCCATTCGAATGGGTATTTTAAGAGAAGAATGGGAAAAGACACAAGCAACAATTTTATAGCCCATCATAAAGTACTAAAAAACACTTGACAGTTATCAGAATTAATTGTAAATTCTCTATAATAAGTTAATGCGATGAAGAGAAAAAGTAAAATGGGTAGATTTCTCCATAGAGAGCTTCGGTAGCTGAAAAGAAGCAGAAAACACCATTTGAACAATGGCCTCTGAGCACTACATTGAACGTGCAGTTAGTTACCTGCGCCTGAGATGCTAGCGGGATTGGTACCCGTTATCCACACCACAGTCTAGGATCCATCTTAATAGGATTCTGCACTGCTGAGGCTGCTTATGTGAGTAAGCAGTGAACAAAGGTGGTAACACGAGTATCTCGTCCTTTTCAATCCAATGATTGAGGAGGGCGAGTTTTTTAATTCGCTCTCCTCCACAAAAATAATAAGGAGAGTGTTTAAACATGACAGAGGGATTATTAGTATTTCAATCAGATTTTGGTATTAACGACGGGGCAGTAAGCGCTATGCATGGGGTAGCCAATAGCGTGAAGCGTGGGCTGCCGTTATTCGATTTAACTCATCAGATTCCTCAGTACAATATTTGGGAGGCATCCTATCGTCTCCTACAAACCATCAACTATTGGCCAAGTGACACAGTGTTCGTTTCCATAGTAGACCCAGGCGTTGGATCAGATCGAAGAAGTGTAGTTGTGAAAACAGTGAAGGATCAGTATATTGTCACTCCGGACAATGGGACATTAACGCACGTTAACCGATTTATTGGTATTAAAGAAGTAAGAGAAATTGATGAAAGCAAGAATCGCCTACCAAAATCTGGAGAATCACATACATTTCATGGTAGAGATATATTTGCTTATACAGGAGCGCGTTTAGCAGCAGGAGAAATAAGTTTGGAGGATATTGGACCATCTATCCCCCTTTCTCTTATCGTGGAGCTACCACTTAAGGAAACAATTATTGAAGATAACTGCATTACGGGTGTTATTGACGTCATTGATCGACCGTTCGGCAATCTCTGGACCAATATTCGCCGACTTCAATTTAAACAGCTGGACGTTACCTATGGAGATGCCTTTGAAGTTTCTCTCACCATAGACGGAGAACTTGTTTATGAGGGAATAGTCACCTATGGTCGCTCCTTCGCTGCGGCAGGGATCGGAGAAGCTCTCATGTACGTGAATTCTCTGGATAATATCGGAATTGCATTAAACCAAGGTTCCTTTGCCGATACCTACCAAGTTCTCACTGGTTCTAGCACAGAAATAACTATTCGAAAAGCTGCTATTGCAATCAATTAACAAGGATGACTGGTTTAAAAATATAAATACGGGGAGAAATGAAGAATGAAAAAGTCTATCTTTTCAACAAAGACTGTTGTAGCGATAGGTATTGGAACGGCGGTGTTCTTGATACTAGCCAAATTTGCAGCAGTCCCTACAGGAATACCGAACACAACGATTCAAACATCCTATGGTTTTCTAGCACTTATTTCAGCTATTTTTGGACCAATAGCAGGTTTATTTGTCGGGTTATTTGGTCATGCTTTAAACGACCTTACTTCTTACGGTTCTATTTGGTGGAGCTGGGTCATTTCATCCGCAATTGTAGGATTAGGTATCGGGTTATATTTTAAAAGGTTTTCTTTTGAGGATGGAGAATTTGGTAAAAAGCATATTATATTATTTAATATCGTTCAAATCATAGTTCAGGCTATTGCATGGGCTTTAGTAGCTCCATTACTAGATATTATCATTTATGCAGAGCCTGCAAACAAGGTATTTACACAAGGAATCGTAGCCGCTATTTCTAATATTGGTACTGTTGCAATACTTGGCACACTCTTGCTTACTGCTTATGCAAAGACAAGAACCAAAAAAGGAAGCCTGAGCTACGAGGAATAAGTAGATAAGGAGATTCACATGAAAAAGCCAGTCATCGAGTTTAAACACTTTAGCTTTCAATATAATAGTCAATCCGAGCCTACTTTACATGACATTAATTTAACAATTTATGAAGGAGAAAAAGTAGCAATCGTTGGACCATCTGGCTCCGGAAAGAGCACGCTCGTTCATTGCTTGAACGGGCTTGTTCCTTTTGCTTATAAAGGTGAAATTACAGGAAATCTTACCATTCAAGAAAAAGAAACAAGGGAACTTGATCTATTTACTATCTCGCAGGAAGTAGGGACTGTTCTACAGGACACAGATGGACAGTTTATCGGCCTTACAGTTGGAGAGGATATAGCCTTTGCTTTGGAAAATAATTCAGTTCCTATGCAAAAGATGCATGAACGTGTTCAAAAAGCCGCTGCACTAGTAAAAATGTCTGAGCACATAAACTCTCGAATTCATGAACTTTCCGGCGGGCAAAAACAGCGCGTCGCTCTTGCTGGTGTTTTAGTAAATGACGTTAATATTCTTTTGTTTGATGAACCTCTTGCCAACCTTGATCCGGCATCTGGAAAGGATGCAATGAAGCTAATTCACCAGCTTCAAGTGGATTCTAATAAAACGATTATTATTGTCGAGCATAGACTAGAGGATGTTTTGTCTGAGCCTATCGACCGTATTATATTAATGAATCACGGTCGTATTATAGCGGATGGTACCCCTAATGAGCTTCTGGCAGGGTCATTATTGACGGATAACTGGATACGAGAGCCACTCTATATTAAAGCTTTGAAATATGCCGGCTGTGAACTGAATGATCAGATTAACCTAACTCAGGTAGACTCCATCGTGAATGATTCCTTTCATCAAAAACTAAAAGCATTTAGTGATGCAAGATGCTCGCCTATTCAGTTAGGTTTTAAAAATGAGCCTGTACTGACATTAGATAATATTAGCTTCCACTATGGGAACGGCCTAGACATTATTAAAAATGTTTCCTTTCAATTACATAAAGGTGAAATGATCAGTCTTATTGGAGCAAATGGAACCGGTAAGTCTACACTCTCCTCTCTTATCTGTGGATTTGAACGTCCTACAGAAGGTACTATTTATTTTGAAGGATTCAATGCGATTAACGACTCTATAATGGAACGTGCACATCGCGTAGGCTTTGTTCTGCAAAACCCAAATCATATGTTTTCAAAACAAAATGTCCTTGATGAGGTTGCATTTGGGCTTGCTCAATTCGAGTTATCCGATAAAGAGACGAGAAGACGTGTGGAGGAGACATTAAAAATTTGTGGTTTGTACCCATTGAGAAATTGGCCAATTGCTGCTTTAAGCTATGGGCAGAAAAAACGTTTATCCATTGCCTCTATCCTTGTAATGGAACCTCCAATTATTTTATTGGATGAACCAACTGCGGGGCAGGATTACAAGCATACTACAGAGTTAATGATGTTCTTAGAAAATTTAGCGAAAAATGGTACAGCAATTATACTAATCACCCATGATATGCACCTAATGACGGAATACACAGATCGAGCCATTGTCCTATCAAACGGAAGAATTTTAGTCGATGATTCCCCTGCACATATTTTATCTAACCCTACCTTAATCCAGGAGGCAAACTTAAAAGAATCCTCCTTATACGAAATTGCAAAACAGCTCAAGATGGAGCATCCCTCTGATTTTGTAGAGCAATTTATACAATACGATCGGGAGGTGCGCTTTAATGGGCAACGAACTGCTAAGCTATCTTGACCGTGATTCTATTATCCATCGCCTGACAGGTTCCACCAAGCTGATATGTTTTCTGCTTTGGTCCACTGCAGCTATGTTAACCTATGACACAAGAGTGTTAATGGTGTTGCTACTTGGGAGCTTTATATTGTTTTATGTATCCGATATTAAATTAAAGGATATCAGCTTCGTCCTCGGTTTCATCTTAGTCTTTTTATTGTTAAACAATATAGCTATATTTTTGTTTGCCCCCCAGCATGGGACAACTATTTACGGCACTTCCCATCCACTCACAGGATCTCTGGGACGTTACTCACTAACGCAGGAGCAATTATTTTATCAGCTTAATATTACATTGAAGTATTTTGCCGTCATCCCTCCCGCTCTTTTGTTCTTAGTCACTACACATCCAAGTGAGTTCGCAGCCTCATTAAACCGAATTGGTGTAAGCTATCGTCTTGCCTACTCTGTTTCTATTGCCCTTCGCTATATCCCAGATATACAAAGGGATTTTAAAACAATTTCTCGTTCGAAGCAGGCACGCGGTGTGGACATGTCTCGCAACGAAAGATTATATACCCGTATTAAAAATGCTGGATCTATTATAATGCCGCTTATTTTCTCTAGCCTAGAGCGAATAGAAACTGTCAGTAACACAATGGATCTGCGAGGTTTTGGGAAATTTAAAACAAGATCTTGGTTCAGTTTAAAAGAGTTCAGAAGAAGAGATTTAATAGCTATTCTGTTATCTTTCATGCTATTTTTATTAATGGTTTTATTTATTTTTATAAATAATGGACGATTTTATAATCCATTTATATAAAATCCGATTGAAAAGGGCCACCTCTTAAAGGTAGCCCTTTTCTTTATTATTTTATCTGAAAATAAGTATTGACTGTATATAAAAATTATATTAATATTATAACAATTTAACGGTTTAGAATAACATTTATTTGTTATTCAAATATAATGTATTGCTGTAGTCCATTAAGGACTTTTTATTTTTTCTTTTTCAACAATATATTTCATGCGATATATTATATAATCAGGGGGATTCACTATGAAACAGGCAACTAAGACGTACTTAATCAATCGAATGTATAAAGGCTCACAAGGACTTGCAAATGCCGTACTTGTAACATTAGGAATTGGACTACTTATCGAGACAATTGGTACGTTTACAGGCTGGGATGGTTTTACAGCTATTGGGAAAACAGCTCAATTGATGCTTGCTCCCGCGATAGGGGCAGGTATCGCTTATCAGCTCGGTGGTAATACATTAGTTATTTTTAGTGCTATGGCTTGTAGTACTATAGGGGCCAATGCTTTAATACTCCAAGATGGAATTTGGGTTCTGACAACAGGGCAACCGATTAGTGCAGTATTAGCAGCAATTGTTGCTATATGGGTCGGAAAACGTATTGCAGGGAAAACAAAACTGGATATGCTAGCCATTCCTTTTGCAGCAATTCTTATAGGCGGGGTTGTCGGGGTCGGCTTGGCCGCTGTAACTACTCCTCTTTTAGAACAATTAAGTCGATTTATAGCAAGCTCTGTGTCAGGGTCACCTCTGGTTGGATCTATTGTTATTGCTCTCGTTTGGAGTATTTTTCTTATGTCGCCTGCTTCCTCCGCAGCAATTGCCATTGCCTTACAGCTGGATCCAGTTTCAAGTGCTGCAGCATTAATAGGATGTACAGCTCAATTTGCAGGATGGACAGCTATGTCCTTTAAAGAAAATGATTTAGGAGCCAACATTGCACAATCATTCCTAACTCCTAAAGTACAAGTTCCAAATTTGGTGAAAAATCCATGCTTAGTAATAGGTCCGTTTCTATCCTCTGTGATTTGCGCTCCAATTGCTATTTTATTATTTAATTTTGAGGTACCTTACACATTAGCTGGGCTCGGGCTAAATTCATTTATTGCTCCACTAAATGTTCTAGCAAACCAAGGAATTGGAGTATTGCTAATGTATATAGTATTAGGTGTAATTTTACCTGCAGTTATTTCTTTGACCGCTTATCATTTGTTAAAAGCACGAGGATTAGCTAAAACTGGAGATTTACATATGGAAGTTCAGTAATAGAAAAAGGTCATGACCACTTGTCATGACCTTTTTTATTGGTAGGAAAGAAAAATATTTTCGTTAGAAAGTGGTCTCCTCTCTTTCTCCCGTTTTAAGTCATTTTCCTTCTATATGCCTCCTCCATTACGGAGTTTAGCTTTTCACTTCTTTTAGAAATATACGTTGTCCAAAATTTTTCCCCTATATTAGCAAGCTCTTCAGGGGTGTAATGATCCTTTTCAAATTTCCCCCAACATCCATCCGCAGTTAGCTTGTCCCAGAAAATATAATCGGCAAATTTATTGTTTTCTGTAGGAACGTCCGATCCCATGGATTCTAATTTTACTAACTCAGGACAAAGCCACATGGCTGTACAAACAGATAACAGACCTCCATGAGTCTCATTAAGTCCTTCTATCCCCGCTTCCTTCAAGGCCTCTTCCCATGCTAAATGTCGATGAGTAGTAATGACGAGCAACTCTGGATATTTAAAATTAATATACTTTACGAATGCTGATTCCCAGTAGGCTCCTCCATGACCATTACAAATCACAAATTTTTTAAAACCTTGTCTATGTAAATTTGTAATTATCTCTTCAATCATAGCTGTCAAAATGTTAGGACTAACAGTAACAGTTCCTATACAGTTGGCATGTTCTTCAGAGGTGTTAAAAGGTATAGTTGGCAACACATACGCCTGTAAAGCTTCTCCAAAGGAATTAGCATAGACTTCTGCTATTAATGTATCTAAGTGCATGGGCAAATATGGGCCAAACTGCTCCGTTGCCCCAAGCGATATGATTGCTATTTCTGTACCGCTGTCCTTGATCTCTTTAGTTGAATTTTTATAACTTAACATGGGTTTCTCCTTTTAATCTATTTTATGTATAAGCAGAGCAACTGATAAACCATGACAAATGACACGATTGCTGTAATGATAGCTTATCAATTACCCCACTGAACGTAAGCCAATAGGAAAATCAATTTATGAAGTATTTTTTGTTCTCTTCTATATGTTCATACCTTTTATTTCATTACTTATTTGAGTTGACTAAATTTAACACATAAACGTATTATACGATTTTTTAAACTAGAAAAGGAACTAGAGATTAATTGTATTACCACTTGCTATTGCTAGCAGGTATCATCTACAAAAGATTACTGATTATACCTCTATCCGTATAGATCGTTACTGGCGATTCAATTGATTTTTTGTGTGAAAAAAACCACGTTCTTCCTACTGGTCCAAGCAGGATATATGCTCCATCTTCTTGTTCGCCCATGAAGTTCAAATAATCTACCTCGTCTACTATTTTTCCATCTTGGGGAGGTATACCTAAATGTAATATTTGCTCAGCACTATTAAGGATGTTCTTTGTTGTTAACCCAATTTCACTAATTTCAATAACGTTTCGTGTGGAAAAATGTGTGGATTCCGATGATGGGGTAATACCATCTCTTGCTATATATTCTACTATATTCCCTGCAGGATCCTCAAAATAGCAGGATGTCGCTTTAAATCTACCGGCAAATTCTACCTCATCCTCCCCATCCTCTGTCGATAAAGTAACACGTTCTTGAAGCCACGATTTGGCCTTTTGAAACATATTAGCATGGATATTAAATGCAAAGTGGTAGTAATAATTCCTCGCTTCCAAATCCTTTATTAGTTTAAGTACACTATTTCCGACCTGAAATGTAGCCTCTGTCTCATTCCAGGACTTTAAAGGAAGCTCCAATGTATGCTGATAAAAAGCGACTGTTTCTTCATAGTTAGATATCCACAAGTCAATTTGCATTATCTTCATTTCTATCCTCCTCCCTGTAATTTCTACTATCAATATATACAATTCGTAAAAGAGACAACTCGGCCAATAGCATGAATAGGTTAAATTTCAATCAATAGTCTCATAGCTCCTTTTTAACTTTTTCTAGTTGAATATGGTAAAATTAAGTCACATTAAATAATGCAAGATAAGGGGGTATTTCATGAACATTTCCGTTAATTACTCAGAGGACTATCAGGGTCTGGTTTCAGCTGAACTACATGAAAAATTACAGGCTATTCATGAGGGTATTCAAACAAAAACGAGTACGGGATCAGATTTTCTAGGCTGGGTGAATTGGCCAAGCTCCCTAACTCCAGAGTTCCTTCAAGATATTAAAGTAACAGCAGATCGAATACGCTCAAACTCTGAGGTATTAGTTGTAATTGGAATCGGAGGATCCTATCTTGGTTCAAAGGCAGTGCTTGAGGCACTTTCTACTCCCTTCCAAAAGGATGACCATTTAGAGGTCATCTTCGCAGGACAATTGGTAAGTGGGTCTTATTTAAAGCAATTGATTGCCTACCTAGACTCTAAGGAAGTAACTCTAAACGTTATTTCTAAGTCTGGCACAACAACTGAGCCAGCTATAGCTTTCCGTTTTCTCCGCCAATACATGGAGGAACGTTATGGAGAGGAATCAGCATCTCGTATCATTGTGACTACGGATGAGGAAAAAGGCGCTTTATTATCACTTGCTAAGGAAAAGGGCTATAAACGATATGTGGTACCAGGTGACATTGGTGGCCGCTATTCTGTTTTTACAGCGGTTGGTCTACTACCAATCGCAGCAGCTGGGCATGATATTGAGCAATTGATAGCTGGAGCTAAAAAAGCAGAAGAGGAGTTACAAGTATTTGATATTAAATCAAATGCTGCAGTTAAATATGCTGTAATACGAAAGCATTTATATGATAAGGGTTATCCAGTAGAAATCATGGCAACCTTTGATGAAAAGCTGACGTATGTCCAAGAATGGTGGAAGCAGTTATTTGGTGAGAGTGAAGGAAAAGAAGGAAAAGGTATTTTCCCAGCCTCTGTTCTATATTCAACGGATCTGCATTCCTTAGGACAATACATCCAAGATGGTAAACGTATGCTGTTTGAAACGTTTCTAATGGTAGAAAAAGCATCAGATGACCTGACTGTCTTTGAGGCAGAAGATAATCGTGATGAACTAAATTACTTAAGCGGCTTGACTTTACACGACTTCAACAAAGCATGTCACGAAGCAACAGCATCTGCTCATTTAGCCGGAGGCGTTCCTCAAATAACGTTAATGATGGAACAACTGGACGAAAAGCATATCGGTCACTTATTATACTTTTACATGATGGCTTGTGCTTATAGTGCTTACTTGCTAGATATTAATCCTTTTGATCAGCCAGGTGTAGAAGACTATAAACGCAATATCTTTAAAATCCTTAAAAAGCCTGGATATTAAAAATGTAGCCCCTGTTTGGGGCTACATTTTTATTTTTTGGGTCGTGTTGTGCGTTTTTTTCGCTATTCCACCCGAATATTGATACCGATCGATTATTGGGTAAAACCGACCGCTTGTCAATTTTTCACTATAAAGCAAACCGTTTTTATACTACAAGCATTGCAGCTCCAAGCATGCCTGCTTCGTTACCGAAGGCTGCTCGTTTAATTTCTACTGGTTTTATCAATAATGGCTTAACTTTTTCTAGAAGCAAGTCCCACCATTCATCAGCTGATTCCGAAACGCCTCCACCGATCACAATACAATCCATATCTAGAACCGCTTGAAGGGTAGAAATGATAATAGCAAAATCTGCTAAAAAGCGATCTCTTGCAAGCTTCGCACTTTCTATATTCTGAGAAGCCAACTTAAATAAAGTATGTGGTTTCGCCAATTCACCTGTTGTCGGGTCTACCACATCTTCTTCTTTGATTAACCTCTTTAGTGCAGTTCCCGACACATATTGTTCACTGCAGCCCGGTCTACCACAACCACAAACTAACCCATTTGGATATAAGATCAAATGACCGATTTCTCCTGATCCACCGTTTGCACCATTCATAACTTGTCCATCAAAAACAAAGCCCCCGCCTAACCCGGTGCCTACTGTAATACAGACAACCCTAGAAAATCCCTGTCCTGCGCCAATACGTGCTTCTGCAAGAGCTGCACAATTAGCATCGTTATTCAATTCTACTCGCAGTCCCGTAGCAGCTTCTAATAGAGGTTTGGCAGGTGTACCTTCCCAACCTGGAAGCTCCTTCTCAAACGTCACGGTCCCAGTATCCGCATCTACAATTCCTCTAGTCCCAATACCAACCCCTGTGATGTCTGGAAACTCAGCCTTGACCTTTAAAACTTGTTCCTCTAAATAAGGGTATAATGGCAGCTCGGTTGGTACTGTAATATCTGCTAACACTTCGCCAGCTTCATTGACAACACCCATCCGTATCTTTGTTCCACCAATATCTACTCCAAGTACCTTCTTCACTTTATAATCTCCTCTCAAAAGCTAATACCAATGCCTCATAGGGACGTACATTCATCCCTTGTTCTCCCAATTCTTGAGAGTCATAGTTAGCTATTATTACTTTTCCATCTAGTCCATCCACTTCACAGCTTGTCCATTCAAGCTTCTCCGTATTATCAGAGAAATTCGTGATGACAAGCCATTCTTCCTTCTCAGTTTTTCGCTTATACACAAAAAGGCTTGGATTATTGGGTAATAGCAAATGGAAGCTACCATACGTGATGATGTCGTGTTCTTTTCTCAACTCAATAAGCTTCTGATACGTATAAAAAACAGACGTTTTATCATCTAATGCCTGATCTACATTAATCTCGTTAGTATTTGGGTTCATTTGAATCCAGGGAATCCCCGTTGTAAATCCGCCATCCTTCGTCCACTGTATAGGGGTACGAGCGTTATCTCTTCCTTTTGCATAAATACCCCTCATAATATCTTTCTCTAAAACACCCTGTTCTATTTTACTGTTATACATATTAATAGTTTCAATATCCTTGTAATCTTCTATTCTATCAAATTTTACGTTAGTCATACCTAGCTCTTCCCCTTGATAAATATAAGGGGTTCCCTGAAGCATATGGAGACAGATAGCCAACATTTTTGCAGAAGTTACTCGAAATTCCTGATCGTTACCAAAACGAGAAACTATGCGAGGCTGATCGTGATTATTCCAATATAAACTATTCCATCCTACCTCATGAAGTGCATGTTGCCACTTTTGGAAGTTTTGCTTCAATGCTACTAAATCTAGTGGCTTCACGTCCCACTTTTCAAAAGGTCCACTATCGATATCCATGTGCTCAAAGGTGAATACCATATTCACCTCTTTGTTCGCTGGATTTGTATAGAGCTGCGCATCCTTTGGTGTAACTCCTGGCATCTCCCCAACTGTTAGCACATCATAGTGTTGGAGTACTCGTTCATTCATTTCTTTTAAATGAGTATGAATTTTAGGTCCATTTATAAAATATGGACTTCCGTCTCCATACGCCTGACCCGGATTCACTTTTCCATCCGGCAGACCTTCCACTTTGGAAATGAAATTAATTACATCCATTCGGAATCCACCTATTCCTTTATCCAACCAATAGGTCATCATCTCATATATATCGTCACGAAGAGCCTTATTCTCCCAGTTTAAATCTGGTTGTTTTTTTGAAAATAAATGTAAGTAATAAGACTCTGTTACCTCATCCTTTTCCCATGCAGAGCCTGAAAACACAGAGCCCCAGTTATTTGGTGGCTGATCGTTTTTTCCCTCTTTCCAAATATAATAGTCTCGATACTTAGAGTCCTTCGAGGATTTCGATTCCACAAACCAGGCGTGTTCATCGGAGGTATGGTTTACGACAAGATCCATTACGATACGTAATCCTCTTGCATCTGCTTCCTGTATTAATCTATCAAAGTCTTCCATTGTTCCAAACTCATCCAATATAGTACGGTAATCTCTAATGTCATAGCCATTGTCGTCATTCGGAGAATCAAAAACAGGGCTCAACCAAATAACATCTACGCCAAGTCTCTGTAAATAATCTAATTTAGATATAATCCCTGGTAAATCTCCAATCCCATCTCCATTAGAGTCCATAAAACTCCGCGGATAGATTTGGTAGACCACACTTCGTTTCCACCAAGGCTCTTTATTTGTTTTCATGCTTCTCCGACCCCCATCAGAAATATTTGATATATTCATTATAATGCAAACGCTTGCATAAAGTGATATCTTTTTTGAAAAACTTCAATCTATCTTTCTATCTTTTTTATTAAATATCTTAATAACAACATTTTATAAAGAAAAAACCCTTCCACTTGGAAAGGGTGCAAATCAACTCTTTTTTACAAATTCGGATTTTAACTTCATAGCTCCGAATCCATCAATTTTACAATCAATATTATGGTCTCCGTCTACTAGGCGAATGCTCTTTACCTTGGTACCAATTTTTAATGTAGAGGAGCTTCCTTTTACTTTTAAATCTTTAATAACGGTTACAGAATCTCCATCTTGGAGGATATTGCCGTTAGCATCCTTTACTTCTAACTCGTCTACTACTTCTGCTCTTTCTTCTATCAATGACCATTCATGTGCGCATTCAGGACAAACTAGAAGAGAGCCATCCTCATATGTATATTCAGAACTACACTTCGGGCAATTCGGCAAAGCTGTCGTCATTATATTACCTCCATTTACTCTTCATTTTAATATAGTAATCTAAGCCATTCAACACATTTCAATATGAGGAAGGTTTATCCAGATTTCTTTGTGGGTAACTAATTATTAACCTTCCTAATTAAAATATATTCAAAAATACGGCGAGAGGAGGGATGGACATGGATGAAGAAAAACGAGTAGAAGTACATCGTGAAGAACGAACAGATTCTGGGATGGTAGGAGCTACTTTCATCAAGTATGCTGCTTACTTAATTATATTCTTTGGTATCCTTTGGTTCCTAATCTCTTACGTATTTCCAATGTTTTAATTGGTATTAAGATCCACGTCTGACCACATGCGGACGTGGATTTTCCCTTTTAAAAATCCCTTTACCTCTCACCCTTCTTATATTTCAACTACATTTGCCTTACTTAAAAGTTCTATTGCACATTCCACGTTGCCTGCACCTTCACTTTATTTTTAGGAGCTAAAGTTATTTACTTTCATATAAAAAAAGAAGCTCTATTAATAAGGACTTCTTTATACGGTTATTCTGTCTCTGGGAAGAATGCTTGTTCTGTGTATATATCCACCAATGTTGGCCCTTTTGTTTGAAGGGCTTGACTTAGTAACTCTTCTAAATTTTCATCACTCTCAACTCGAAACCCTTCCCATCCACAGGCTTCTGCCACCTGAACAAAATTTGGGTTGGTAAGTTGTGTACCTAGCTCTTCATTGCCGGACGCTTGAATTTTATCACTTTCCATTTGAAGTGCTCCATTATTAAAAACGACTACCGTGATATCTAGCCCATAGCGAGTAGCAGTCAATAGATCGGCTAACGTCATTTCAAGACCGCCATCACCCACCACAGCTACCACTTGTTTTTCTGGTTGCTCCAGCTTTGCAGCCATTGCTGCTGGAAGCCCAAAGCCCATGGAACGCCAATAGCCTGAAAAGAGTACCTTTTGGTTGGTTTGTCGGAAGTTCCTGTTCATCCAGACTGTTACATCTCCTGTATCTAAAGTGATGACCGCATCGTCTGCCACCGTTTGTTCTAGACCTCTAGCTATTCGAGATGGATGGACTGGCGCCCCTTCTATTTGGCCTTCCTGTTCATTTTGATCTGCCCATTTTTCTTTTATTGTCTCTATACGATTAAGCCACTCATCATTTTTTTTGTGTCCATTCACACTTTGTTGCAGTAAAGGAACAACTTGCTCGGCTCTTCCCTTTATCCCAAAATCTGCAGCAACTCTCTTCTTGGCATGCTCTAGATTTAGATCAATGTGAATGATGGTCGCATTTTCAGGAACATATCCCTCTGGCCACCAGGTTGCACCTACTATTAAAACAACATCAGCTTCCTTAAAAACTTTTGGCGCATGAGGATTTCCACCTTCCCCAATTCCCTGAAGAAGATGAGGCGTAGAATCTTTAAAGATTCCTTTACCTCCTAGACTTATTAAAATTCCTGCTCCCCAGGTCATAGCAAGCTCTTCTAAATCCCCAGCGGCCTTTCTTGCTCCTGCACCAGCTAAGATCATTGGCTGTCGAGCCTGCTTCATCACCTTGGATACCTCTTCTAAATCGTTCAGTTCAAAGGAGCCTGTCCCCTCTAAAATACGAGGGAGCTGTCGTGCCCTTGCTTTAGTTTCTTTTTCAAATAAATCCTTAGGAACTGATATATGTGTAACGGTACTCTGTTGAAGAGAAATTTCAGCTGCCTTCTGAAGCAAATCTACAATAGCACTTTCACTGTTTAGATTTGCAGAATAGGTCGCGAATGGCTTGAACAACTCCTGCTGATCGACATACTGCTGAAAGTCCGTTCCCATATCTTTTTGAGCAGCCTGTCCAGTTAAGGCTAAGACAGGAGCCTTGTCTGAGTATGCGTCACCTAGCCCATTTAAAAGATTTGCCGCTCCTGGTCCCATAGTGGATGTACATACTGCCAATCTTCCTGTCAATTTTGCTTCCGCCGAAGCCATGAAAGCTGCTACTGATTCATGCTTTACTGCGATAAACTCGATTTTATCCTGTTTGGCCATCGCATCTAACAATCCAATAATAGTATCACCTGTCACACCATAAATGCGCTTAACCCCTAGAAGCGACAGCTGGTCTAATATAACCTCTGCGACGTTTTTACTCATAGAAATCCTCTCCTTTAAAAAAAGTTTGTTACCAATTAAATTCCCTTATACAAATGGGTTAAACAAATTACTTTTAGAAGAGGGAATTATAATACTTACTATTAACATTCTTGTATAGTAAACCTTTGGCAATTACTGAGCAGACAAAGAGGGGTTTTCTAGAAAATATGCTATATTAACTCTATAAAAAGGAAGGTTGGGTGAGATCATGAAAATTGAAGTATGGTCTGATTTTGTTTGTCCATTTTGTTATATAGGAAAGCGTCGTTTAGAGCAAGCTTTAGAGGAATTTGACCACAAAAACAAGGTAGAGGTTAGCTATAAAAGCTTTGAGCTTCAGCCTCATCTACCAAGTGATAAAAATGTAACTATTCATGAAATGCTTGCCAAAAAGATGAATACGACACCTGAGCAGGCTAAAGCGATGAATCAACAAATTATTGCTAGTGCAGCAACAGTAGGGTTAGCTTACCAATTTGACGAGATGAAACAAACAAATACGCTAGATGCACATCGTTTAGTTAAATATGCGGAAACAAAAGGAAAAGGTAGCGAGTTAACAGAACGCCTTTTAAGCGCACATTTCTTGGAATCTCAATTTCTTGGAGAGCAGGAAACTCTTTTAAGCTTAGCTGCTGATGTAGGCTTAAATCGTGAGGAAGCAAGCAAAGTACTTTCTGGCTCCGAATATTTAGATGATGTCCGTATGGATCAACAGGAAGGCCAACAGCTTGGTGTTCAAGGTGTACCTTTCTTTGTTTTCAACCGAAAATATGCTATTTCTGGAGCACAACCACATGAAGCTTTTGTCCAAACACTGAAAAAGGTATGGGAAGAAGAGAATCAGTCCTCTCCTCTGCAACATATCCATTCGGATTCGGAAGCAACTTGTACCGACGATGGCTGTGAAATAACCGAGACAAATAAAGAGGCTTAAATCTTGAAAGTTCAAGTATTAGCATTGTAGGATAGAAATCGTTAAAACATGAAAAACCATCAAAAAGGCCATAAGCTGAGTAATACTCAGCTTATGGCCTTTTTTTATTTTATTTCTAATAGAACTTTATAGATTTCACTTATCGTTGGTAGCTTTAGTAATTTTCGTTCACTGTAAATATTAATCAGTTCCTTTTGAATAATCTCCCCAGAAAATTGCTCTCGATTCTCAGCCTTAAACATATTACGTAACAGTTTAGGGATTTTGTATTTCGACTTAAATATATCTAAAAGCTTCTGTAGCTCCAACTCATTCAATAAATGATCATAGACGTGCTGCTCCAGCTCTACTTCAAATATATCTAGCATTTCCTTTGCATCATCTTCAATAAAACGATCTAAAATTCTACCAGCAATTTTAGAGGTGAGGATACTACCAATGATTAAACCAACTATACCACCGACCAAAGCGCCCGTGCTTGTGCTTCCCCAAGGAACGAGAACGCCTATGCTGGCACCGATTGCCATACCACCTATACTACCCGCTACATTTGCCGCTGTTTTCGTTATATTCTTAAATAATTGGGTTTTAGACATTTCGCCCTTAACAGCCCGTGAAATATCTAATGTTGAAAGCACACCAGTTACAAGCGCTCCCGTAACTACGTTGGCATTGAGCAACAAAATTGTTTTTTTGGCTGCTAGAGAACTGATCATTGCCTTGTGAGTGAACTTCCCCGCAGCTTTCTTTGCTACAACCTTCGCGCCATTTTTTTGAATGGCACCTCTAACCCCACTCCCTAATTCAAAGGCATCATCTAGCTCAATATCCTGCATATCATTTGCCAGTATCTCATCCACTACGGCCTCTCCTACTATATTTAGGCCTGTGTAGACGGCATTTTCTACTGCTTCCTCACGCGTAGCACCATTCCAAGCACTTTGTGCAAAAGCGATAGCAGCACTCATTCCTAATGACTCATTCTGTAGCTGAACACGTCCGCTTTCCTCCAAGATTAGTCCCTCTATTAAGCCCGCCTCTGCTATATAGCGTACTTGCCTATATGTAAAAGCACCTTGCTTCACGGTATCTTTCGCAAGTTCCTCGTTTTGCAAACGTACTGTTAGCTGAGCCACAACCTCATCGTATTGATCAAAAGGTACCTCTAATTTAATAGCACCCAGTTGGTTAACATATAGTAACTGCTCATCTGACAGACTTGACTCAACCGTTTCTTTCACCGTAGAGCAATAAATATTTTGTAAAAAATGCTCATTCTTAATATATTCAATATTTTCCACTTTCGTCTTGCCTCCACTAGTTTCCTCTAACAAATAAGGAAACCATATATCGAAGGAGTTGTACAGATAAAAAGAAATAACAACACTAATTTGTCACACGTTTTTTGTGAAAGGTTATAGCGATGGGTATAACTTTATATTTGTTGTCTAAGTATGGATATTCTGTGTATAAGTGCATAACTTTTGGAGTAAGATGTTAATTTTACTCTGATGAAGATATTTAGCATGGGATATGTGAGTAACTTTGTGGAGAACATCTAAGTTTAGATGTATTTAATACAATATAAATTGTACACTGGGGAAAGTTGTTTATAAATATAAATCCATAAGATAAGAGCATGGACTGTTCCCATTTACCATATCTAAATTGAAATACCTTCTTGCTCAAAAAAAAAGAGATACTCTTGTATCTCTCAGACTGTAGACAAACACCATGAATTTTGGCGTTTTGCCTACAGTCTTTTTTTCTTTTAAGAGATAAAGCTAGAAATGTTAATCTCCGCTGCGAGCGGACGCTTTCCGCGGGCACGGCTTCAGCCGCTGGAGTCGCCGCTCTCCGCTCTCATCAACAGTGCTTCCTATTAAAGGAATGAGGGGATGGATAATGTAGCTGAGGACTTGCGACACAATTTTTAAAGAAATATATGGAAAGAGTATAGAAAAGCATGGTATGCGATGGACAACCCTAATGGAATAAAAAAATTGTCCATGCAGGCGATGCTTACTTTTGCTGACTTAAATCTTAAGAAACTAGCCAGATTAAACCTAGATTAATTGCAAAATGGTTGGAAATCGAAATGGTTTCCAACCATTTTGTCTACACTGTGAGAGGTACTCTTGTATCTCTTACAGCATTTTGTTGGTTTGTTGTTTTTTTTGCTTATGTAGAATATGGGCAGTTCCCCATTCATGCATCGCATTTAAAATGGGTTCTAAGCTTTTTCCATATTCGGTAATGGAATACTCCACCTTTGGAGGGACTTGAGGATATACCTTTCTCGAAATAATATCCTCCTTCTCTAGTTCACGTAACTGGTTGGTTAACATCTTCTGTGTAATACCCGGTACTTTTCGTTTTAAATCGCTAAATCTCTGAGTACCTTCCTGTAATAACGTCAATAAGATGATAGGTTTCCATTTTCCTACCAATATCCCAAGGGCATCGTCTACTCTACATAGTTCAGGCTGTAAGTCCATATTGCACACCACCTTAAGTATCTTTAAGTATACTATACCACTTTTAAGTGCGTACTTACCCTAATCTAAACGATGCGTCATACTCATAATATAAGCTCATCTCTACTTCAAACTTTAAAACAAAGAATAAACACTAAGAGAGGTTGAAGATACATGCAAAACTATAGAATAGACCCAAGCAAAGGCTTAGAATTTGGACTTTATACGCTGGGTGACCACATTCCCAATCCACATACCGGTGAGCGTATTTCCTCTGCTCAACGTATTCAAGAAATAATAGAGATAGCAAAGTTAGCAGAGCAAGCTGGGCTAGACTTTTTTAGTGTAGGAGAAAGTCATCAGGAGTACTTTACAACACAAGCACATTCTGTTGTATTGGCTGCAATTGCACAAGCCACAAGCAAAATTAAAATCGCTAGTTCCTCAACAATAATAAGTACCTCAGATCCAGTACGAGTTTATGAGGATTTTGCAACGATTGACTTAATATCTAAAGGACGCGCAGAGATTATTGCTGGACGAGCTTCTAGAGTTGGTCTTTTCGATTTATTAGGCTACAACGTAAGAGATTATGAGGAGTTATTTGAGGAAAAATTTGAGCTGCTTCTTAAAATCAATGAAGAAGATATAGTGAATTGGAATGGTGAATTTCGTGCACCATTAAGGAACGCCAAGGTTCTGCCGCGTCCTGATAACGGCTTCATCCCAATTTGGCGAGCAGTTGGCGGGCCACCAGCAAGTGCTATTAAAGCGGGTTATGCAGGTGTACCAATGTTTATCGCAACGTTAGGCGGTCCTGCAACCAGCTTTAAGATTTCCATAGATGCATACCGAGATGCCGCTAAGGAAAATGGTCATGATCCGGCAACACTTCCAGTTGCAACAGCAGGGTTCTTTTATGCTGCCGAAACGACTCAGCAGGCACAACGAGAAATTTATCCATATTTGAATCAGGGGCTACAGCTGATAAACGGGCATGGGTATCCTAAGCAACAATTTGCACAAGGCGCCGATCCTCGTAATGTGATGAATATTGGTAGCCCTCAACAAATTATTGAGAAAATTCTCTATCAGCATGAAGTTTTCGGACATCAGCGCTATATTGCACAAATGGATTTCGGAGGAGTCCCTTATGAGTATTTAGTGAAAAATATTGAATTAATTGGTAATGAAATCCTGCCTGCCATAAAAAAATATACCTCTAAATAGGAGTGTCTTAAGATGAAAATTGTTGGATTATCTGGATCCAGAGTTGGATCTAAAACCCGAACGGCTATGAATTATACAATTAAAGAAATATCAGAGAAGTATCCTGAGGTAGAGATAACTTTAATCGATTTAGCAGATTATGATATTCAATTTAGTGATGGTCGAAATTTTTTAGAGTATGAAGGGGATACAGGATTCGTAACGACAAAGATTATGGAGGCAGATGCCATCATTATAGGTACACCTATCTTTCAGGCTTCTATCCCTGCCACTCTTAAGAATATCTTTGACTTACTCCCTGTTAGTGCATTTAGAGATAAAATCGTGAGCATGATTGTTACTGCTGGTTCTGCTAAGCATTACTTAATAGTTGAACAACAATTAAAGCCAATCTTGGCTTATATGAAAGCACAAATAGTTCAGACGTATGTCTTCATAGAAGAAAAAGACTTTCACCGCAAGGAAATTGTAAATGATGATGTGATTTTTCGGATTCAACGTTTAGTAGAAGATACCCTTGTCTTAACAGAGACCTACAAGGCAATCAAAGAGAAGAAGGAGGCAGAATACGACTTTTAACGAATCGTCTATACTACACTTTTAGAAGAATAATGGTTGTGTTTAAAGTCTAAGAGGAGCATCTCAACATATTGAGAGCTCCTCTTTCTGCCATTTATTTTAGCTTTGGCATCCTAACCTCTAGTTGGCCATTTTGGTAATTCACTGACAAGCCTTCCTTAGAAACAGGGCTCGGTAGTGACACGGAACGATGGAAACTGCTCATGTACTGTGCATTTCGATCGATTGTATGTGCAAAATGGTTAATAACACCATTAATCGTTAACATATTATTTATGACATCAATCTTTATATCACTATTTTTCTCCAGACCTGGCATATCACATATGGCGACCACTTCATGTTCTGTTTCTTGGACATTCATACGCAAACTTCCGATTGGCAGTTCTTTAAAAAGAGGAATTTCCGCAAAAAAGCGTTCTATTTCTTTAAATATATTATTTGTTAGCTGATTAAATGGATCAGATGGCAGTAATGACATTGATTTGCCTCCTTATTTATTTCATGGTGATTATTTCGAGCAATTGGTTTGTACAATAACCATAAATAGTCTCACCATTTGTATATGCAAATCCATTACGTCCATCTAGGCGAACCATCTAATCGAATGAAGAGAAGTTATTCTTGCCTCACCCTTCATTCCCCTAATTTCTAGCTCTCATAAACTCTCATTAGAAGAATATTAACAATAGTATACCGACGATGAAGCAATAATAAGTAAAATAATGCAGCCTTCCATTTTTCATAATTCCCATAAACCATCTCATAGCAAAATAGGACATGATAAATGTACTTATAAATGCTGCTAGATAAGGAACTGCCAGATCTGCCTTGTTAGGCTCATTGATAAAATCTGATAGACCAAGCACAACTCCTCCCAAGCTTATCGGAATATAGAGCATAAAGGAGAATCGTAACGCGGTCTCCTGTTTCATCCCAACTGCAATGGAAGAAATAATGGTAGCTCCTGACCTACTAATACCTGGTGTTAAAGCAACAGCTTGGCCAAGACCGACAATCCAAGCATCCTTAGTTGTTAGATCGTTCTCCCCTTTTGTCCCCTTCATATTACGAATGGTCCATAAAGCTAAACCCGTAATGAAAAGCATGATTGCGATTACCGTCATACTGATACTTTCAGCTATCCAATCACTCAATAAAACTCCTAATACGCCTGCGGGAATGGTTCCTATAACGATAAAAAGTACAAATCGAAAATCACTTTTGTAACGTGTGTCTTTCTTTTTTACATAATAAATTGAGTTCGTTGCTAGCCTCATAATATCATGTCTATAAATTAATAGAATGGCTAGCAAAGAGGCTGTATTCGTTAGTATTGCAAAGGTGAAGCCTTGCTCTCCAAGTCCTAATAGCTCACTTGCAATCATCACATGTCCACTGGATGAAACCGGGATTGGCTCTGTAAAGCCTTGAACAAGACCAATAACAATCATTTTTAAAGTAAATAGTAAATCTT
The DNA here is from genome assembly GCF_038626375.1 of Psychrobacillus sp. FSL K6-2843. NCBI lineage: Bacteria > Bacillati > Bacillota > Bacilli > Caryophanales > Bacillaceae > Psychrobacillus > Psychrobacillus sp. FSL K6-2843. The sequence goes on from NZ_CP152021.1 coordinate 3,843,916, forward strand.
CCATTTTACCCCCTATAAAACGTTTTATAATTTATACAGACGCCTTAAAATATAGATTGTTTCCATTGTATGCTAGGTAACACAAGGAAAGTAATATTGATTACAAAATAAAAAACTCTCTAGAAGCTATCTAGAGAGTTTTTATGATTAATAAGCGCTCCAGCCACCATCAGCTGTTACTACAATACCGTTGATAAGTGAAGATTCGTCAGAAGCCAGGAACAGAGCAATATTGGATATATCAGTAACCTGCCCAGCTCTAGTCATCATTCCAACACCACGTGTAGATTGCTTCATACCGAATGGGTCGATATTATTCATAGCAGCTGAGAATCCTGTTTCAACATGACCTGGTGCAATTGCATTAGAACGAATACCAAGTGGACCATAATGAGAAGCTACATTTTTAGTCATTCCCACAACTGCGTGCTTCGCCGCAGTATAAGTTAGACCACCGCGTCCTCCCATTACGCCTGCTAAAGATGCCATATTAACAATCGTACCGCTCCCGTTCTTTTCAAAATGAGGGAGTACTTGTCGTATACAACGCATAACTCCCGTTACATTAATATTCATCACTCGATTCCATACATCGTCCTCAACATTAGCAGCAGCCTGCATATTGTCTCCAACACCTGCATTATTCACTAAAATATCAATGCGTCCAAAATGTTCAATTGTAGAGGAAACCATTTTTTGAACATCTTCCTCGTTAGCAATATTCACTTTTACGCCAAAAGCGGAATAACCCGATTCCGTTAATTCACTTACAGTAGATTGCAGAGCTTCTTCGTTGAAGTCAGCAATCACTACACTAGCTCCTTCTTTTGCATAAGCAGTTGCTATTTCCTTGCCAATTCCTGCTCCGCTTCCTGTAATTATGGCAACTTTGTTCTGTAATCTATTCATCTTTAATCTTCCTTTCTATATTACATTTTTGGTACAGGTTGTCCTGATAACAAATTTACTACAATTCACGTTAGTAGTATATCTAAAAACAGTTACTCCATTATCTCCATTTATTAACTAGCTTTAAACCCAGTAACCTGAATCTGTTTTATACAAAAAAGTTTTTTGTAGACTGCCTACACAATATAAAAAAATAAAAATAAAGTACTATATATGTTATAATTTGTAATACATTAGTGTATGATATACAGTATAGAAAATGAGGTGAGTACAATTGGTTAATTTGTTGGATTCATACATGACTGAGCTTAGAAGAGGAACTCTTCCTTTAGCCGTCCTAAGTCAATTGCGAAAGCCCCAGTACGGATATTCGTTAGTTCAAGGATTAGAAAGTGCAGGGGTTTCTATTGAACAAAGTACACTATATCCTTTACTTCGTCGTTTAGAGAAACAAGATCTATTAACAAGCAGCTGGGATACAACAGAAAGCAGACCAAGAAAGTATTATGTATTAAGTGATTATGGCATAGAAGTTTTTGAACAATTAAAAGGAGAGTGGGAGAAAATGACATTAGAATTGAAGTCACTTCTAGAGGGGGATGAACGCAGTGAATTTGATTGATGCTTATGTATATGAGGTAACACGAAGGCTTCCAAAGAAATCACGAGATGATATTGCAATGGAGCTTAGATTTTCAATTGAAGATATGCTTCCAGAGGACTACACCGAAAAGGAAGTTAAAGAAGCATTAGCTAAAATGGATGACCCTGCTGTTTTAGCGGCAAGCTATCGTGACAAGCCAATGTATTTAATCGGTCCTAAGGTTTACGATGCTTATATAGAGACACTAAAAATGATTTTTCCTTGGGCAATCCTTATATGTATCATCGTAAGTGTTGTTGCAAGCATTGGACTGTTCAATGGAGAAGATGCAGTATTAACGGTAATAATTAATACTTTTACAGACATTATCGTCAATGTCATATACGTTGTTTCACAAATATTTATCTGGGTCACTATAGTATTTGTCATTGTAGAACGAGTTGGTCTATCCAAAAATGACCTACCTTTAACGAAGAAAGGTACACCTTGGACTCCTGAGGATTTAAAGAATGTTCAAATCATCCCAGCAAAAAAAATTATATCTACCGGAGAAATAGTTTTTAGTATCATGTGGACTGTAATCTGGGCAGTAATTTATTGGAACGCTGATCACCTCGTTGGAATATACAGATCAACTGAAGGTACCGGCTTACAGCTAGTAATGCCTATTTTTGACCATCAGATGTTACTATCCTATTTGCCTTTAGTAGTAGCATTTATTGTACTGGAGATTGGGTTGGCTCTTTACAAGTGGAACGTTGGTCAATGGACAAAGAATGTTGCAATAGTAAATGGAATCATCCATACGATGAGTATTATTACTTTTATCATCATTACAAGTAATGCTAATTTATATAACGAGGCTACGATTCCTTATATGGCAAAAGTTTTAGAAATGAACATCCCCTCGTTGCTATCTGTAATTGAAATAATATGGATTATCATTGTGGTATCTCTAGTCATTTCTACAGTTATGGAGCTAGTAGACAGCTATAAAAAGGCTAAAATTTAAAAATTAATACTCTTCCTCCAAGCAAATAATGTTTGGAGGATTAACTATTTTCTCGAACACTTATACTTTATGACCATTTTAGAAGTATACGTTCTTCTCCTTCCCAAACAAGACCAATTTCCCTCGTTCAGCTCACCATTAAACATTCTTATTCAATCTTAAATGTGTCTGAAATGTGAACACCATAAAATTTAGTAGAAAAAAAACACTTACACCACTCGAAATTATTTTGTTATAGTAACAACTAGACCGGTCGAAGCAAAAGGAAAAATGGTAAAAAGAAATGTTAAAATCGCTTATAGTCGACATATAGTGATTACTTTTTTTATTTGAAGAGGGAATATGAATAGAGCTCTCTAACTATTATTTCAAATTTTTAATACATCGTATAGATAAGAGTATGTGTTGTTTCTAGCTGTACAGTAATGGTGAATAACATATTTCTCTAAAATGGAACGGATAGTACAAACAGCGAGTTTCAATAGAATTGCATTTTCATGAATGAATTCGATGTAGCTCCTGTCAATTATACTTAAGTTTACAAAACAAAGAAGTATTCCCCTACTGATTATGTCTAGGGGGATTATCTATTTTTAGAGGGAGTTTCAAACAAAGATGAATAAACAGATCAAGACAGGACCGATAATGGCTGCTCTTTTAGTTGCAGGATTTGTCGGACTTTTTAGTGAAACTGCATTAAATATTGCTTTAGGAGACTTAAGTTCATTATTTGATGTTAAACCAACAACCATCCAATGGTTAGCCACGGGCTACTTTTTAACTTTAGGTATTTTAGTGCCAGTAACGGGTATTCTGATGCAAAAATTCACAACGCGACAAATGTTCCTTACTTCTATTTCTTTATCAATTATCGGAACAATTCTAGCCGCTCTATCACCGACATTTAGCATTTTATTGGTTGGACGTATTATTCAAGCAGCAGGATTAGCGATTAATTTACCACTAACTCAAAATGTAATCTTCACCATCTTCCCTCCTAACAAACGTGGGGCTGCAATGGGTGTTATGGGCTTAGTTATGTTAGCAGGACCAGCTTTAGGACCAACAATCGCCGGACTTATTTTAGATACATTATCATGGGAGTGGATCTTCTGGGTAACCCTTCCTTTCTTAGTGTTCTCTGCCGTATTTGGCTATCTATTCTTGCCTAACGTTAACGAAATACGTAAAGTTTCTATCGATATTCTATCTGTAATTCTTTCAACTATTGGATTTGGTGGAGTTGTTTATGGAGTGAGTGTCGCTGGAGAGCATGGTTGGACAAGTACAATTGTTATTACCTCGATAATTGTCGGGATTATTGCATTAATACTTTTCTCCATACGTCAAATGAAAATGGAAAATCCAATGCTGAATTTAAAAGCATTTAAATACCCTCTTTTCATCCTTGGAGTAGTAATGAGCTTTATCACATTCTTTAATATGCTGTCATTACTAGTTGTTTTACCGATGTATATGCAAATGGGATTATTAATGCTTGCCTTCACTACGGGCCTTGTTTTATTGCCGGGTAGCTTATTAAATTGTATTTTAGCACCTACAATTGGACGTATGTTTGATAAGTTTGGTCCAAAAGCTGTTATAACACCAGGTACTATTTTTGTTGTCATTGGATATATTCTTTATGCTTCATTTGGTACTGATACGGCTACTTGGTTAATAGTTGTCACACATATTATCATGATGCTTGGTATTGGTATGGTACTAGCTTCTACGCAAACAAATACACTAAATTCTTTACCAAGAGAATATTATCCAGACGGCATTGCATTGACTCAAACTGTTCAGCAGGTAGCTGGGGCAATGGGTATCGCTATTATGGTATCTCTGTTATCAGCAAAACAAGACAGTTACTTAACAACTGTTAGTGATAACTTAGCAGAAGCAACTGCTTCCGGGTCATCATTCGTATTTACGCTTGGGTTGATCTTAGCAATCGTAAACCTTGTTCTTTCTCTATTCATGAAAAAGCCAGGAGAAGTAAAGCTGAAAGCTTAATAGAAAAAGCTGAAAACTCCCGTAAAATTACGGGAGTTTTTTTATGTTTATATATAAAATACAGATAATCAAAATATATATTTAGTCTTTCATCAGAGCTTTTTCATCCATCAAATCATTCTGCTCCCTGTAAGATGCTTCCTTCATCTCCGCAGCTAATAGATCTACATTCGTTCGGGATTGTCTAATATGTTCTTGGAATACCTAGTCGTATCACATGTCGTATTACGTTATCGCCCAATTTGAAACCAAAGAGGCAGCAGAAACGTTTGCCTTTGCTCAAAAGGACACACAAATGGAGGTCGTCGAAAGAGACCGTCATGACAACCAACACAGATACGAGGACGTACAAGTCGTTGTTGACGCCTATGCGGACTTGACAGATGAACAGCACAATCAGATTGATGTGGCAAAAATCGTCGAACAGCTATCGGACTTCGATTATTCCGACTACAACGAACACATCGAATCGCTGATCGACACCCAACTTAACCCAAAATAAAACGCTTCGGCATAGCGCCGTGGGGTTCTTTTTTTATAAACGTGTAGAGAAGGAATAATCGCAAAAAACAGGAGCATACTGAACAGCACAAGATGAAAAATCATCTTGATGATGCACACAAAGGAGACATAAATAATGGCTAACTCTAACTCAAACCAACTCGTTGTTCCCGGTGCAAAGCAAGCGCTAGATAGCATGAAGGCAGAAATTGCATCAGAATTCGGTGTAACACTCGGCGCAGTCGCATCGTCTCGTCAAAACGGCTCTGTGGGTGGAGAAATAACGAAACGTTTAGTGCGTCAAGCACAAACGCAACTACGCGGTAAATAAGAAGACTCACGCCCCTTTTATGACGGGGCTTTTTTTTGTTTTTATGTAAATATGTGATTTAAAAATCCGATACATAGTCTGAGTCCAAGTGATTAAGACCTACTTTTTTTAAAGCGGAGTGATTTTTTTCTCCCACCTAAAGATGACCTGATGTGATACTTTGTACCGCCACGTGCGATAAAAGGCATGAATATAAATAAACCAGAAATTAAAAGATGAAAGAAGACGATGAAAATGATGAGATTATCGAGAGTATTATTTACCAGTATTTTAGCAATTATTATGGTGCTGACTATTGGTGTCAGTGCAGATGTGAAAGTGAACGCGGAATCCCATGATATCAATACGTTAGGAAAAGAAATATCAGAAAAGGCTAAACTTGGACTTGAACTTGGCATTTCAGATAGTAATAAAGACAAAGTTGTACTTGTAGAAACTGCGGGTGAGACTGAAAGACTACAAGATGCATTGAACCTCGGAGCCGGTAAAATTGTTGTATTACCATATGGTAGTTCGTTTAAGGTGAGCGGATTAAAAGTTCCTGATAATACAACTATTATTGGTTATGGTTCTAAAATTTATAATGATAAAAAGCACACGACACTGCTAACGATAGGTAGCGGGGTGAATATATACGGTTTAGAAATACAGGGCGCAGGCAACAAAGATGCTGGTGTAAAGGGTATCGGAATAAACATTAATGGCGCGAATTCAGCGAATTATGCTAAAAATATTGTTATTCATGATAGCTTTATTCATGACATCGGTTTTTATGGCATTAAAGCCGAATTTGCAGACAATGTGACTGTTACAAATACAAACATTGAGGACATCGGCTATGCAGGCATTGGCGGATTCTCTGTTAGTAATTTCAACGTAGATAAGAGCCATATTAAAGCTATTGCTCCGGGAACCAACGGAAATGCATATGGTGTGTTCTTTTCTAGGCGAGGTTCTAAGAGTGACCTGATACAATATCCACGAAGCAAAGACAGCTCGGTAACAAATAGCACCATAGAAGATATCCCATTATGGGAAGCGTTAGACACGCATGGTGGAGAAAATATTACGTTTAACCATAATAAAATAAGAAACGCGAAAGTCGGTATAGCGTTTGTTAATGCGACAGGTGATGGCAAAAAAGGAATATTTGGTACACAGCGCTCAACGGCAAAAGGTAACCAAATCGAAGGAATCGGCAAAGGTTGTGGCATTATTGTTGCCGGATCAACGTCAGATTATGCCAGTGGTTTTACGATAAGCGGTAACCAATTAACAAATGCAGGGAAAGAAGGAAGCAGTATCTCAGGTGCAATCTGTGCCAAGTTTACGAAAGATTTAATAATAAAAGAAAATACCTTGAAGAATAGCTTCGCTAATGGTATTAGTATCAACACCCATAATAATCAGTTTTTAATTACTAAAAATAAAATTCAGGATGTACAGGACAAGAAGTACGTAGTACCTGCTGCTATTGCAATACGCTCTACTAATAACGAAGGAACCATCTCACAAAACGTCCTAACTGGTGATGGTAAGTTATCAAACAAATATGTATCTGTCCGTGGGATTAACATATCCACTAAAATTAATGTAAAGCTGAAAATTGGCACGAATACAAATACCTTTAAACTACCTATTGCTGGTGGAACTGGTAGTCATGTTACGTATGTAAAATAATAAAACAAATAGCCAATTGATACATGAAGGTTTCACCGAAGAACAAGAGACGCACAGTGCAAATAGCGTCGGACTATAATAAACCAAAAATTAAAAGATAAAAGAGGTGAATACAATGATGCTTAACCTAAATATCAGAGACATCAAATTAGAGAACAAAAAGAACAATCGCCACACAAAACATAGACGTGTTGCGCGTCCGGGACTCAAAATGGGAGTCAATTTTCAAACAAGTATTCTGATGATCGTGTGGACTTTCATCCGAAACAGCGTGTGGCACATGACGCCTGCACTATTCCTTCACGGCTTACTGTTCGTCATCCACAGCATTGCGAAAGAGTTAATCGACGGTTACACGGTTCCAAACGGTGGCATTCTATTGCTATTCACCGTCTACGCCATCTGTTTATTCTTCACTATACGCAAAATCAGTGCCATATGGCATACTTCAACGTCAAAACATTGGTGACGCACTACAATATCAACCAGAAGACAATTGCTATTATCAATCTATCGGCGAACCCGAAGCATGACAAAGCATTCATCATGATGGATCACTACCGTACACGAGTCAACCGATTCAGCCTGTTCCCTAGCGTGAAAGAGCTGGCAGTTGAGGACCAAATGTACAAAAATGCATACAAATCAGGCAGCCAAGCCATGAAAACCAATGCAGAGGCGCGCAGACTTCGTTTAGACCTAGAAGCAAAGCACGCGGAGCATATCGCTGCGAAACGAATTGCAAACTGGAAACAGTCCGAGTTCGGCGGCTTAAACGAGTACTATGAACTGGTGAAAAAGTACAGCCATCGCACGATTCCAGCAGTAAGAGACATCATCAGCGATGTGAAAAATTAAGTCATCGCACACAAAAAACCTCACTATTCGATATAGTGAGGTTTTACATATTAATGCTTTGCATGATCCACTGCCTGGTGTAGTAAATTCATCACATGATCATCATCACTTGAATAATACAAGGTAGTCCCCTCACGTCTAAATTTTACTAAGCGTAAATTTTTTAAAAATCGTAGCTGGTGAGAAACGGTTGTTTGCCCTAAATTTAATGCCTCTGCGATTTCGTTTACTGAATGTTCCTCACAGCATAAAAAATTTAATATACGAATACGAGTGGGATCACTTAATGCTTTAAAAGTCTGAGATACGACGAATAGCGTTTCATCGTCTAACTCATGCTGTAATTTTTCCTCCATTTCATACCCTCCTATTTATGATTAATGATGATGGTGGTGATGTGCACCTGTGTCCTCAGCTTTAGTTGTACAAAGAATGGAACAATCATGCTTATGGAATTCTGTTTCCAATTGAATAGTGACATGCTGTATATTTTGATGGGCTAGATCATGCTCTATTTTCTGCAGTAGTTTTTCACCCTCAGCAACTGTCATGTCTTCACTAACTACCGCATGGCAAGAAAGTGCATTCAGTCCACTAGTAATGGACCAAGTGTGTAAATCATGAACCCCTTTTATCTCAGAGTTTTGCTCAATCGTTTGAACAATAACATTCATATCTACGTTTTGTGGCGTTCCTTCCATTAGAACATGAAGAGAAGCTTTTGTTACAAAGTATCCACTTCTTAAAACAAGTGCTGCTACAATCACACTTGCTAATGGGTCAGCCCATCCCCAACCAAAGAACATGATAAGTAAGGCAGCTATAATAGCACCGACCGAGCCTAGCATATCGCTGATAACATGTAGAAATGCTCCTCGCATATTTAAGTTGTCTTCCGTGTCACCGCCTCGCATCATAAACCATGCTACAAAAATATTAACTGCTAATCCAATACAACTAATAATTAGCATTCCGGTTGTAGCTACCTCCGGAGGATTGGCAAATCTAACAATTGCCTCGTAAAAGATAAAGAATGCGATTGCCATTAGAGTAATGCCGTTTAACACAGCTGCTAAAATCTCAAAACGCTTATAGCCATACGTTTTGTTCATATTTGCTGCTTTTTCTCCAAAAGTAAAAGCTAATAAAGCAATAGCCAAAGAAACTGCATCGCTTAGCATATGTCCCGCATCCGACAGCAGGGCCAAGCTATTGGTCAGATATCCTCCTACTGCCTCAATAATCATATAGGTGAAGATAACAAAGAATGAAATGAGCAATACCTTTTTGTTGGAACTATGTGTGTGATTATGTTGATCGGCCATAATAAATCCTCTCCTTCCCCTTAATATAAACAATAAAACTAATATATGATTATATATTCATATATATATAGTATACTATCTTCAATATTTTGTAAACGGGTTGAATTAATCAAAGAAGAAAATTTAATTATGGGATAAATCTCCTTTCTAGAGTGACGCATTCGTAGGGTGAGCCATAAACCATCACCGTTGCTGAAGCCAAATAAAACCAAGGAGTTGCCAAAAAAAAGAAACCTTTACTAATGAAGTATCGGCTCCTTTGCTTTATCGGTATTTCATTTTGCGCCTATATTGGCCTCTCCCTTTTGTTATCAAATATCTGCTCAGCAAAAAAAGTAATAGAGAATATAAGGTTACACCGGCTATAAACAATAAGGCAGGTGCATTGAGGCTGACTTCCTTCAACCCACTATGTTCGTTCCTATGTGCTTCTTCTGCTTTAAACATTGACCATACACATGAAATAGTAAAGCTGTATAGCACAAATAATAACGTATTCTTAAGGGTTATACTTGTTAAAGCGTTGTTGCGTCTCTTATTTTTTGTACTGAAAACTGTCGATAAATATATAAATAAACCGCCATAAACTAAAGAAATAATCAGTATTTCTGAAATACTCATAAGGAAATCTCCAATTTAGTTTGTAATTTCTTTATTATTGTTTTTAATAACGAATGTAAGTGAAATAACAACAGCTAAGATACCTAATAATAAAGAGGTATTAAAAAGCATTTTTAAACCCGTCGTTGGTGAACCTGATACTAAACTACACAGGACCAAGGACATAATCCCAACACAAGCTAAAAAATAATAAAATGGCCGAGTATTACCCTTAAATAAAACGAAACCAATAAGGATAAGTAAGTACGTTCCACTTACAAGCATAGCCAAAGGGTAGGCAGGAGCGAATTTAGCAGCATATATAAAATAATCTATTGTCAAAATATCATTCGCATGGTTTACAGATCCATTGATCCACTTCGAAAAAATAGCAGTATGCTTCCATTCCCATGTAGAGTGTATAAGCGTACTCCCTTCATACCAAGCTGCGATTGTAGAAAATACTAAAACCATTATAGCTAAACCTGCTTGAATCAATTGTTTCAAAAACTTCTCACCTCCATTTTAATCTATATTAACATTATTTCCCTTATAATGAATAAAAAAACTGCCCAATAAGTCTAAACAGCTTTTTATCCAAGTATTATAAAATTTTTGGCTTACTAATCACTACTTCTTGTTAGTTGCGATATACCAACCACAATTGCTAAAATTACAAAACCAACTAGAACAACCGTATTTGTTATTGGTTCGGTAATCCTTGGAATAGAGTCTTGAAAAATCTTTAAAAGTATTACAAATAATATCACTATGGAATAAATAAAGCCATTCTTCTCCAATTCATACGCCCGCTTAGTTGTAATAACGCTAATGTCTAAATCCTTTTCAAGCTGTCGCATAGAAGGTAGGGACTGCCCTTTCTTTAATTCACCTGTAAGGATTAGTTTTTTAATCTGCAAGTAAATTTGCTCGTAAATTGGTTCCTTTGAATTGTTTGAAATAATAATTTGTATGCAAAAACCATAAATGTATTTCATAAGAAAAAGGATTATTCAGCCATTTCCATAGCTGAATAACCCTTATTTTATATTTCATTTCTTTCAATTCTTTTAATTAACTCCTCGAGCCAATACGTAGTATGCTCTTTTTTACTTGAAAAATATTCTCCAAGATACTTTACTAAATGCTCTTTTTCTTCCGATAACTGTACTTTAATTTCCAAATCCTTAATATGAGCCCAATGTTCTTTGATTCTAGCTAGTTTTTGATAAAGTAACTCAATCACTTTTTCTCGATCCACGTATTCAATGTTCGCTAACGCTATAACCATTCCGCTAATTGTATCGGCATTCCCAAATAATTGATAAATCTTTTGTGGTAAGGCTTCTCTACCTTTATCAGTAATAGCAAATACTTGTTTATCTGGTCGATGTTCTTCCTTAATAATTTCTACTGGCTCTATTAGCCCTTGCTTTACTAACGATTCAAAGTGATAGTACAGTTTGCTTTCTGTAACTCCGCCTAATTGGTCAAAGGGGATAGGCTCTGAAAGCTCTTTTTTTAATTTATATGGATAGTTATTATCCTGCATTAATTTACCCAAAATATATATTTGAATTGCCATATAATACCGCTCCTTTGGCAAGAATTATATTCATTGTAGCAAAATCATACAGTAATTTCAGTATTATTTATAACATCCTTTGTATCCTCTACCAAAGTAGCTTCTAATGGAACTTTTTTATGGACGAAGGCAACAAGCAAAATATTAATTAGCATTGCTCCTAAACCTACTGCAATCATACCCCATACAAAAGGCGCTGGACTAATACTACTATACATATTAGCAAAGTATGCTTGGACAGAGTAATACATAGGCGAAATATAACTTACCCATTCATACGGACCATACATCATGTCTCTTGTAATTGTAGCGCCATTAGCAATTGTTTGTACAAGAAGCACTGGTATGTTGAGAATCATACCACCCTCTCCAACAAGGAATATAAACATTGCTGTAAAGTTGAAGGCAACCATGTAGTTTAAAACTTGCTGTCCGAAAAGACTTAAGAATAGTTCTCCACTTGGTTCATTTACTAGATAAGCAATACCCATTGATGCTAATCCTGCTAATACTGCGATTATTAACGCAGTCAATTGCACATATACGAATAAACGAGTTTTACTCGCTTTCCCACGACTTTCGTTAAAGGAAGCTACTAATTGCATTGCTGCAATCATTGCCCCTACATAACCAGCCATCGTTAAGAACATAGGCAACATATTGTTATGCATACCATCTGGAATGTCATTTATAGTCACTACGTTTCCAACATAAGAAGTTTCAATCATTTTTGCCATATCAGCAGCTTGCTCCTCCGGCACATTAAAGTTCATTAATACTCCCTGTGCTGTTTGCTGAGAAAACTGAGCGCTTAACTGATTGTTTATTTGCGTAATAATAGATGTCATAGAGGATGAAACAACCGTTGCTCCTGCTTCATTTACAGTGAAATCAATACTGGATGATACTTCACCGTTTTCCATATCTGCTGAAAATGTTTTTGGAATGTGCACTACTAGAGTAATTTCATTCTCTTCTAATTGTTCTAATGCTCTTTTATTGGTTAAATCTGTTTTAACCTCTTCAAAAGGTAAATTTTCTTTTAGCTGATCGGCAATCATCGTACCGTATTCCCCAGCATCATCATTAACGATCGCTATAGGTAGTTTATCGATATTACCTGGAATAGCCGTATACCCAGGTAAAAAGATACCTAGCATTGCAACTGCATAAAATATCCCCATAAAAATAGAAGCAATAGCTCCCTTTGTTTTCAAAAATTGTGTAAACTTCATGTGTTTAATTTTCCTTCTTTCAAATAAAATTAATTTCTTATATACTTTAAATAAAGTACTTTAATTAGAGTACTTTGTTTATATAACTTTGTTAGTATAATCCTTTATTTTTAGATAGGCAAATGAAAAAGCTCTCTTTTACATATTCTTGCGATAAACTTGTCCAAAATAAGACGAAATCAACATATCACAGCATAATGTAGATAATGTCTTAAATTAAATTAACTATATAAAGAGCTGAAGGATAATCGTTCTTAGTAGTAAGACCCCAGTTTCTCAACTCCGGGTTATGCCTCCAATAGCTGAATGGTGTATCAAAGATATAAAAAAAATAAGAGCCCTGCCTGAACAAAATTTGTTCAGGCAGGGCTCTCTCTATTTTCGTATTAATTAGGCACTTACTACTTTATTTGCTTTGTTTTGATGCATTTTTTTCATAACAAATCTTGCAATAGGCTGTGCAACAATCAATTCAATCCAAAATGCGATAGCGAAGTTTCTCGGCCAAATATGAAGAAAGTTTTTAAAAGGATCTAGAGTAACTTCACCCATGCCAATCCATGTGCCGATTATAGATAAACAGATAGACAAAACGGTTACATTTAATACAGTATTCAATAAAATACGAGCATTAAAGCCATCAGTTTGTCCAACAAACTTTGGCATTATTTTACCTACAAGTGGTCCTGCAACTAGTCTAACTAATAATACTACGACGACCCACATAATAGGAATAATCTTTAGTGTATCTATATAAACTTCTTTGCTAAATTCACGTTCCAACCCCATAATAATTGGAGCAATCGTGTTGACGGAAATAATTGAAATGATTAATAAAAACAAAATACCTTCTTTTGCATTTTGAGGTAGACGATCCTCTCTGTATTGCATAAATTTCATCTCCATACTGTAATATTTCAGATGGCAGATACCTGCGAACAAAAAATTTGTGCAAAAACGGCACAAAAAAAGCAAGACCATACAGATGGCCCTACTTATTGCTGCACACTGATATTTATATTATAACACAATTTTTAAAGCTAAGGAGAACTATTTATCCTTTTTTTAACAAATTAAATAATTCAGTTAATATGAGTTATAAAATAGTTGATGGTAAAGTATATTTTCTTTCTTCTTATAATAGTTCCATTAAAAGTCTAATTCTATAAAGCATACTGCCATATATTATAGATAGGTTACTCTGTTAGGAGGTGAGCATATGCCACTTTTTTCACCAGTTCCGGGAAGATCTTTTCCCCCAAGAAATAGACAAGTATTTGGCCCTCCATATCAGGAGCAACAGTTTGGCCCCCCTTATCAGGGACAACAGTTTGGCCCCCCTTATCAGGGACAACAATTTGGCCCTCCTTATCAGGGACAACAATTTGGCCCCCCTTATCAGGGACAACAATTTGGCCCCCCTTATCAAGGGCAACAGTTTGGTCCTCCTTATCAAGGACAGCAGTTTGGCCCTCCTTATAATAATAGAGGGAACCAATCTTCTCCAGGTGTTTTAGGAAACCTACCAAATCACATCAACACACTTATGGGTCATGCAGGTACGATACGGAATGGTTATACTATGATGAGACAATTAGGGTCTGTTATAGGTTTGTTTAGATAATCAAAAGCCGATGTTCTTTTACATATGGGACATCGGCTTTTTCTAATAATACTACTCCCATGCAAAAATTATGAGAGGCTAGTAAAGTAAACCAATAAAATTTGATTAGTTTAAAAATGATTGAGAATACAGAGATCGGATTAATTTGGCGTCAATCGTTACATTCACTGTTGTTTGATTTCTCCTCTAATAGAGCTTGGTAGACTTATGTTCTGGTTAATAAAATCTAGTAATTTTACTGTATAAGGCTTACAATTTTCACCTACTCCAAACGTGATGCTTAAATCTTGTGGGGAATAGATAACTGTGTGTAATGTACCAAAATATTGTTTGTAATAATTAAAAAAGAGTGGAGATTTTCCGTCATTAAATTGATGGTACAACTGATTTTTAGATAGTGCTTTTGTTAATAGTTCATTTAAGTACGTTTTACGCAAAATAGAACTCTGTATATCTTTTCTATTTTTTCCTTTTAATCTATGCGCTTCAAAATGATTAGTACAAGTGATTTGTTTATCAATATTGATATGTATGTTGTTAGAAGCAGCTTCTACAACAACCCCTTTTCCACTACTATCTGTCATTGAATAATTATAACAATAGGCATGAGGAATTTTTTCTATCAGTTCAATTGCTTCCTCTACGTTTTTACAGTTATCCAAGAGAATACGGACTATTGTAGTGGCCATAAAACCTTCTTTACGTTCTTCATTGTTTACAAAATGTAATCCTACAACTAGACCTTTTTCATTCATCCCATCGAGCCTACCAATGATTTGTTGACTAAAACCAACGGATGCATACCCATCTTTTGGTTTCATAAAAACTAATCTTGAGTCATAAAAGTCTGGACTAAAATCGTAATTCCGGACATACATGCCATTACTAACAAAAGAAGTGCAGCCCATTGTTAGGAATTCCATATCGTATCCACTATATAATCGAATTGCATTAGGAATATTCATTCGAGCACCTTTTGCAAGTCCTTTGATTTCTTCTAAAATACTTGGGGAGATTTGCTCCAGCCATTTTTCACTTTTCTCGTATTTTGAATGTGCTGTCATCTTCTTTAACATTTCTTGATTTTCAGATGCTACCGAAGTAAGTAATTCCTCACCTTGCTGTACACCAATTTTGAAATAGCTTCCTTGCAATTTTACTAACTTCAATATTAGCTCTTCATTGGACAATTACTTCCTCTCCTCTTCCTCTAAATGAAATACAGGCAAAATAATTTCCATTTCCATAAAATCATTTCCGTAATAGCATTCCATTATAGAACCAACTGGAATCCACTCATTTTCATTTGCGTATCCCAATAATTTCAAATATCCAGATTTAACCAGCTTAATAGACTCTTTAAATGGAAGTGCAAGTACAATACAAGGCTGCATAATTTCTATTTTAAAAGGTGTCTCTATTTGCTCTAAATCTACTTTGGAGTCTATTACAAAACCAATTCTTACCTTTAAAAAATGATCTCCAGATAAATACCTTAAATAACAATTCTCAAATGTAATGTTTCTCCGTTTTAACAGCTTTGCTTTCGCTTTAATATGCTCACCAAATTCACCAATTTCGCCCTCACTATCAAACCAAATAATTACTTCTTCAGATTTCTCCTTTAAATAAATTGGCTCATTTAAGGAATTGCTATCTAAAAAACGATAGCTAACATCTAATAATTTTCTTTGCTTCTCAAGATTGCTCTTCCATACAGTTACCATCTCGTGCTTTCGAAAATTATCTTTTTCTAGGAGATATCTTTGAATATCTTTTAGAGGCACATTTATAAGTCGCAAGCTGGCTATTAACTTTAACATTTCTATCTGATCATCTTCATATACTCTGTAGCCGCTCATATTTCTATTGGAACGAATTAAATCTTTTGTTTCATAAAATCTGATTGCGCTTGGGGAAATACCGGTCTTTTTAGATAATTCTTTAATAGTAATAGAATGCTTCAAATAATTACCTCCTTAAATACATCATAAACCTTAAAGTAACTTGAACCTCAAGAAAAATAAATGACAGAATTCCTCGTAATTCACATCTTACAATCCTTTACATTTTTCTAATTAATTCAAGTATAAAAGAAATGAAATATGACACGCATTTTTATGTATTTAAATTTTTGCATATGCTAACTTTTATTGTAGATGCTAAAAAAAATCGACTAGCTCACTTAAGAGGAAGTCGACTTTTTTAGAAAAGAGATACAAAATGGGAATGTATCATTATAACCTAATTGATTCTTTTTAAAGATCGTGTAGAAAACTGACAAATAAAATGACCCACGACCAAAAGTCGTGTAGTCAAAGCTGAAACACTACCTTATTCTCCACCATGCTTAATAAATAAAGCTTGCTCCTACAATAATAAGTAGGATAAACAGTACTACAAGCAAAACGAAGCCCGATCCACTATTACCGTAACCGCCGCCACCTTGACCTTCATATCCAGACATCATATATACCCCCTTTCCTACTGATACTTACAGAATATGAAAAAGTAAGCATGTGGATAAGGTAATATAACACGTATCAAATAAATAATTTATTGAGCACTGATAATAAATTGTTTATTGCCCGTTAGCAATAGGTAAGCTTTTGAAGCTATCTTGGATTTTAACTGGCTCTTTCTTTTTTTATATGCACATTTATTTTTCCTTCTTTTTATTTTGGAAATAAAAAAACAACGTTTAGATAAAATTACCCAACGGAGTAAAACCAGTTAACCTTTTCAATATCAATTTGTGATGACTTGTCTGTCTCACTCATCCCACAAGAGGCGCAATTGCTTTACTTTTTGATTTAAAGGAAGGAGCCGCCATTATATGTTCCCTATTTGTTTCCATAGATAGGGAACATTTTGCATTTGAAAGGACAATATAAAAAGTAGCGAACACTCAAGTTCTATACATAAGATTGATTTGATCAGCAATATATGCTGAATCTAAATGTAAGCCATATTTTAACCACCACATAATGACGCCGACAATAGAAGCAGTTTTAATATCTTTGTCTACAAAGGTTTTTCTTCCTATATTTTTAGATTGATTTCTCCGGGTTACAATCAAATCCTTCATCAAAAAAAGTAAATGTTTTTCAACTTGTTCAAACTGCACTAACGCAAGTATATGATTTCTTTGCTCACGCAGATAATCCAAAAGCTGTATTAAGTTCTCTTTTCTATTCCTATCAAAAACGGCAGTCAAATTTTCTATTTTGTCTGTTAGCACTTGTAAAATGTCATATGTTAAATGTTCCTTTAATTCATTAATATTTTGATAGTGTAAATAAAAGGTGGTTCGGTTTAAATTTGCTCTCTTCGTTAATTCTTGAATAGAAATTTGGTGTAGAGAGTGACCTTCTTGTAACAGTTCAAGTAGGGTAGCTTTAAGCATTTCCTGTGTACGAATGGCACGAGGATCTTCTTTAAAAGACATTTAAATCATTCCTTTTATATATTAAATTTCTACTAATCGACAGAAATGACTTGATTGTATATGGACGTTTTAATTCTTCTGCTATGATATTTTTCAGACACTATGTCGATAATATGTATTATATGGGAAGGAAATTAATATGCAAAATGAAATATCAAATAGTACTAAAAAGTTACTAATTATTATAATGATAACTGGAACCTTTTTTTCTACATTAAATCAAACATTGTTAAATGTTGCATTTAGTGATTTAATGGTTGTTTTTGATGTAAGCACGGCAACGATTCAATGGTTAGCAACAGGATTTATGCTTGTAAATGGTGTGTTAGTACCTATCACAGCTTACTTAATGAAACGTTTTTCCACACGTCAGTTATTTATTAGCTCAATGCTATTTTTACTAATAGGCTCTATTATCTCAGCATGTGCAAATAATTTCGGCATACTATTAACAGGTAGAATGGTTCAAGCAGTAGGTGCTGGAATTATCATTCCTTTAATGATGACTGTAATTGTTTATTTATATCCGGCTGAAAAACGCGGAGCAATGATGGGGAAGATTGGCTTTGCAATTATTTTTGCACCAGCAATTGCACCAACATTAGCAGGCTTTATTTTAGAGTACTTATCTTGGCGATGGTTATTTATCATCATGGTTCCATTCGCAGCATTGATTATTATTCTAGCAAGTAAATATTTAATTAATGTAGCTGAAACATCAAAAGTAAAGCTCGACATAATCAGTGTTATATATTCAACTGTTGGCTTTGGACTTGTACTTTTTGGCTTTAGTAGTGCAGGCAGCAAAGGATGGGATGATCTTATCGTCATTACATCAATTATTGCCGGTTTGCTTGTAACAATATTATTCTGTCATCGACAAATAAAGGCTACTGAACCTTTATTGAATTTAAATGTATTCAGATTTAAAATTTTTACGATGACGTCGATAGTCAATATTGCGATTACAATATTAATGTATGCCGATTTAATATTACTGCCGATTTATTTGCAAGATGGCCGAGGTTTTACAGCACTTGAAGCAGGATTATTATTATTACCTGGCGCCATTATCAATGCTATGCTTTCCCCAGTAACCGGTAAGCTATTCGATAAATTTGGAGCAAAACCTTTATTCATTCTAGGAACAGGTTTAATCGCTTTATCCATGCTTGCAGTGATTGATTTATCACCAGAAACAACAACAGCATATATTTTAGTTCGTACAATTTTATTACGTATAGGTTTGGCGTTTATTACGATGCCATTAAACACAGCCGCGTTAAATTCATTACCAAAAGAATTAGCCTCTCACGGATCTGCGATCAATAATACAGTTCGCCAACTGGCTGGAGCGATTGGTACAGCAGTTATCATGACAATTTATTCTATTCAATTATTGAATGTCTCTTTAGAATCTACGACAGGTTATATTGGTGCAACAAGTAACACATACTTATATATGTTTGTTATCTCTATGATAGCGTTCATTATCACATGGTTTACCCCGAAAAAGACAAATTAAAATAATTTTAATACACTTCGATAGAGGCTGGGACAAAACCCACCTTAGAAAACCAAAAGCCCCGAAAATTTTACGACATGTAAAATTACCGGGGCTTTTTTGTCTTCTCCAAGGTCTTTGTTCTCCGCTATGACGGACGGGGCACGGGTCGAGCCTGTAGTCTCTCCCCCGTGCTTGTCCCCTAGGAGTCGCCGCCTTCGCTCCGAACAAATAGAAGGAGCCTATTTTGAGAAAACTCAATAAAAAAGGCTCCTAATACTTATTGTATAATAATAATATCTATATCTTAATATTACATCTCTAAATCTGTGAATGCGTAAGGTAATAATTCTCTTAAGGTCAATTCTAATATATCTTTCTTTTCATTAGTTAAATAAACTGGCATTTCAGGTAAACAAAATTCAGCTAAAACTTGTCTGCAAATGCTACATGGTGGAAGAAAATCAACCGTATCGCCTGCTACAGCTATAGCTTGGAAATCACCTTTTTTATAACCATTCGCTACTGCAGTATATATAGCTGTTCTCTCAGCACAATTAGTTGCACCTAATGAAACGTTTTCCACGTTTACTCCATTAATTACAGTACCATCTTTTAATAATAATGCTACTCCAACCGGGAATTTGGAATACGGTACATATGCTTTTACTTTCATGTTACGTGCACTTTCCATTAACATTTCTTTATTCATTTTATCCATCCTCTTTCAAATAAGAATGAACTTTTCACAGTCCCCTTTACGCCAACGTTTGTTGGCAGGACTTCTAATATAATATTTCTACAATGTTTTTGTCAATGTCGTTAGTTATTATAGTAATCATATATCTATGAAACTGGAAATTTAAATGTATTTTTTTCTATATAAACTGTGTCATTAGAATTTTTGATAATGATATCAAAATGCTTACTGTACGGATGCATAAACACTTCGTACTGAATTCTTCTTTCATCATGAGATTGTGTTAAGTAATTCAGATCGGCACCCCTTTCAACAATATCACGGCCCGACCTTCTCATTAATTCTGTTTCACCATCTGTATAGAAGTAAATTTTTAAATCAAATAAATCTGGATTAATAAATCCTACACTCATTCCTTCTACAATCGTAATTTTGTTTTTCGAAGATATTAGCTCGCTTTTCATATAATCTGTATCAATCGTATATAAATCTAAACCATCTCTAACCATTTGAATATCTCTTTCTAAAGAAATTAAATGATGAGCTGATGGATGGCATGCCGTCATTTTATACCGATGATTTTCGTTTTGGTATGTATAGTCGATAATGGCATGTTTTCGAATGTTTGAGGTAATAATATATGGATCTGTATTAATATAATTCACTTCATTTTCATTTAGTAGGCTTATTAATCTATTGGCAAACGTTGTTTTTCCCGCAGCACCATGTCCTGAAACACCAATAATAATTTGTTCATTCGTCATTCTAACCCAATATATAATTTCTTGTAATAGCTTATCCATCATTATCTCCTTTTATTAATGAGCTGTATTTCACAACGATCTGCTCACCTTAGGAAAGTAAATCTCAGTCATTCCTTTTGGCTGTAAAGAATCATTAAATGTTTCGAGCCTAGCTTTTCCTATATCGAGATCGTATTTCTTTTGATTATCCTGGGAACTAAAATACCGCCAGAAAGAACAAATATGTTTTTCTTCAAATCTAAAAACTACATATTCTTCCGCGGACAGGCTTAAAGATACCATCCCTTCCGGTACTTCTTCGATTTTATTAACCATTAATCCTACAGTCATTTTTGATCCATTGTCATGTATCACCATAAAGGTGTTACTAGTCAATGTTTGTTCCATTATTTCGTTTTTTCTCGCTTCAACTCTTGCAAAGAGTTCCTGTTCTTCTTCATAAGACTGTGGTAATTGTTTTTGTAGTCCAATTAAAAATATTTTTTTGAATTGCTCCGTACGAATTGTCCAAAGTGCTTCCATGTCTATAGTATTTTGTTCCATCGTACACATCACCTTTCTTCTATTTTTCTCTACTTTTATTTGTTTGTTACTGTTTTAATACGGCATGGCAATATAAAAAAATCGTTCGCTTATATGAATTATAAGCAAGCGAGTTTAACATTTCCATATTTAAACATTAATTTATTAACTTAATCTTTGCTAAAAACTTAAACAAAATGAATATGATTGGATAGGTTATCAACTATAAGTTGTTCTCATTATGAGTTATATTTTTAGTCCTATTGAAGTTATACTACCGGCTATCCTAGTTTAAGATTAGTTTTTGAAAGAGGTTTTTAGGGTAAATTCAATTGAAGAAGATAAACAAAAAAGAAGAGAGGGATTACGCTGAAAAAGCTAATAATACTACCTTTTATTTTTGTAATGATGACTGCTTGTGGAAATGAAGATAATAAAGCTTTACAAAAGGATGATCCTGAACAAATAGTAGACGATGTTGAAATAAATAATGGTCAGTCAGAAGAGCTAGGAACAGAATATAAAGAACCAGTTAAATCGAATGAAAACGTAACAAGTGATAGTAATGCTAGAAATACAAATTTCGAAAGTATTATCCCGAGTGACTGGGACATTCAATTACCAACAGATTTCCCCGTGACAAAAGGAAAACATTTAACGGCTATTGCTTCTTCAAAACAGAATGTTGTAACTTTTGAATTTTATCAAGCAGACAAACAACTAGAGATGAACGATCCGAAGATAAAAGAAAATGGGCAATTAGTTGGGCAGTTAGTAATTACTAAACATGCCACGGCAAAATCCGCAGGTGAAGAAATAGATAAAACGGTTTTCAGTGATGGGGAAGCTGTTGATTTAGGGCATGGTATAACTGGGTATCAAGATGCAGGAGCAGGCTCAATATTTACAAGTTGGAATGAAGGGCGCTGGGCCATTATAGCACGTTCAACAACAGAAAAATCAGAGGAAAGCTTAACGATAGCAAAAGAAACTGTGGAATTTTTGGAAACACATATGATGCCAATTCCAGAGCAATATGGCCATCTGCATATTGATGCAAATGATCAAGGTAGCCTTGCAACATGGCAAAAAGAAAAATTTGTCTATACGCTAACAAATTTTGGTGACAACACGCTTAATTGGCTTATAACTTTTGAATAAATACAACAGAAATCCTAGTTGGTTGAAAGATTCACTTTTTCGGTATAAATACACTAGAATCCACCACAAGGCATGGGTTATATGGGGAAGAAGAAAGTGATTACAACGATTTTCATCAATAAAAAAAACTCATTCTTCTCAATATTAATCCTTCTTTTAGGACATGCCACTCATTAGAAAAAACCTGTTCAGTTACAACATAGTTGCTAACTCCAAAATTCAATATTCTCTCTCTTAATATGTCTGAAGAGTGCTTCACCTTCTGAATTGCCGATATTCACCTAACAACTAAAAAAGCCAAGGAAGCTGTGATTTCCTTGGCTAACCATTACATTTATTTCCTTAATAGCGAAATATTCTGGAACATTATAGCTGTTATAGTAATTCCAAACGGATTCTGCATCCTCTTTGAAGTCTGCTTCACAATTTGTCACACTGGAAATACGATAAGACACTGAAGATAGAGCCTATATAATTAGGTCGTTTGATCATTTATGTGAGAGCAACGCATCAAGATATTTTTCTCTAGTTGTTCTGGATCCTCGCTTTCAACCACTATTTTGTCAAATTCAAATCCTTTCAAACCAAGGATAGCTACTTTATTTGCGTCATGATAGGATAAGAAATATTTCTTTTTATCAATAATGAAAATCCCAGCTTTATAGCCGATTGTAGTAATACCTGTTCTTTTTACAGCTGTCAAAGGAAAATTGAAATTACTAATCTGTACTTCTTCAACCGAATTGTAAGGAATTTCCATCTTTTTTCTTAATGTAGTAACCTTTGTCTTGCCTGATATATTCAATATTAAAGCAGTATCACCAAATTCAATTTGAACACTCACCTTTTATCACCTCCTTTACAATGTCAGAATCGTCTCCACACATCTTTAAAGTTCGATATGTCAAAATATTTTAATAATATATACGATTTAATAACCACTTGGTTTCATCATACTGTTCCGTTGGTTCAAGTGAAAATTTTTGCAATCAGCTATTTTAATATAATTATCCAATAAAAAAACACCACTCAGTAAACTAGAGAGGTGATTTAAATATCAGTTGCCAACTATGATCTAACTGGATGTCCAGTTACATTATAGTCGGTATCTCAAAAATTCAATAACAGCAACAAAATACGGGTTTTTCGTAATATTTAATTTTAGTTGGTAACCCATCTAATTGCACCATAAGGTTTTTACATTATAGTTAGTAACTCAATGTTATGGTTTTAACTTTAAAGTACGCATTAATATTATTAATTATTTCGGCTAGCGAATATTTAACTAAGCACCCGTTAGTTGAAGAGTGCTTATTTGACTTTCTTGGCAATATACATAATATGTTCTGCTAAACCCAGCATATCTTCGCGTTCGCATACTTGCTCTGCTAAGTCTAGCCACGCAGACACCACTTCAGGCGGTCGGCTAAGGAGTTCTGCCTCACGTAGATATAAAAAACTTTCGAATTAAGCAAATGTAGTTTTTCAAGACTAAACTGTTCGAAAAATGGAAGTACATCTTTAGGACGAATAAAGAAATTATCGGTAAACCCGTGACCTTTAAAATTCACATCATCCAGCATGATATTTAGTTGTGATTTTTGCTCGTCAGATGGGGAGAAAATCACCAATAGCGAGTCAAATAGCAACCGATTTTGCATATGTTTTAGACATTGATTAACAATAAAATAAGCTAGAAAAAACGCACAGATTTTTGTGCCTGTGCGTTTTATTACTTACCATATTTCTTAATAAATCACGTATCACTTGTTCAACCATCGTGCCCGTTTGTAGCACGATAAATCGCTTCTAATTTGTAGTGTTTATTAATGCTCCCATTAATTCAGTGAGGTTGCGTAGGTAGCTAACAACACGGAAACTATTAAGGGCAAGAATTAATAATGAGATGGCGATTATAAACTTTAATACCTTTTCCATATGATACTCCTTTTGAAAATAAAAATGTTAAAGAAATCCTCTGCAAAATGGCTCCATTTATTGAATAATACGTCCTCTTATATTATCTATTTTAGCACAAATTTTCTTATTCCCTTAAACATTTTAATCACTTCAGATTTACCATTCCTTATTGAACTTAACTGCTGCGTTAGTTTAAGTGAAACCCTTCACAATTTATAGCTATTTTAACATAGGTACCCAACAAAAAATCACCTCTCAGTTAAACTAGAGAGGTGATTTTGACGTTCTTTTATAAATATTAGTAACCTACTTTAATGTTAAGTTACCAACTATGTTGTAACTGGACATTTACATAACCTAAAAATTTATTTAACCCTATTACTCAACCGTAACAGATTTTGCCAAGTTTCTTGGTTTATCCACGTCACAGTCTCTGTGTAGAGCAGCGTAGTAGCTGATTAGCTGTAATGGGATTACGGCTACTAGTGGAGCTAAGAATTCGTGTACTTTAGGAAGTACGAAGCGGTCGCCTTCTTCCTCATGGCCCTCCATTGCGATAATACATGGGTTAGCGCCACGTGCCACTACTTCTTTTACGTTACCACGAACATTTAAGCTTACAGCCTTCTGTGTTGCTAAAGCGATTACTGGTGTGCCGTCTTCGATAAGGGCGATTGTACCATGCTTTAATTCTCCGCCAGCGAAGCCTTCTGCTTGTATATAAGAGATTTCCTTAAGCTTTAAAGCACCTTCTAAGCTTACATAGAAGTCCACATTTCTTCCGATGAAGAAAGCGTTTCTTGTAGTAGAAAGGTATTCTGCTGCAATCTCTTCTAGCTCTTCTTTAGTGTCTACAATCGCTTGAACCGCATTTGCTACAATTCCAAGCTCCTTCACAACATCAAAGTCTAACTCTTGGCCTTGTGACTTAGCAAATACAGATGCAGTTACCATAAGTACTGCTACTTGTGCCACATAAGCTTTTGTAGAGGCTACAGCGATTTCCGGACCAGCATGAAGTAATAACGTGTGGTCTGCTTCACGAGAAAGCGTAGATCCTGGTACGTTAGTTACGGTTAATGTTGGATAACCTTTTTCTTTGATTTTCACTAATACTTGGCGGCTATCTGCTGTTTCGCCAGATTGCGTGATGAAGATGAATAAAGGTTTTTTTGAAAGTAGAGGCATATTGTATCCAAACTCACTTGAGATATGCACCTCTACTGGAATACCAGCAATTTTCTCGAAGTATTCTTTACCGATTAAACCAGCGTGATAGCTAGTTCCTGCTGCAATAATGTACAAGCGGTCTGCTTCTTTTAGTGCATCTAAAATTGCAGAGTCAATAGTAAGCTCACCTTGTTCATTTTGATATGCTTGTATAATTTTACGAAGAACAGCTGGCTGCTCATCAATCTCTTTTAACATATAGTGAGGGTAAGTCCCTTTTTCAATATCACTCATGTCTAGCTCTGCTTTGTAAGGAGCACGCTCTACCTTTGTACCATCAAGCGTTTGGATTTCCACTGATTCCTTGCGCACGATTACGATTTCTTGGTCATGAAGCTCTACGTATTGCTCTGTAACTTGTAGCATAGCCATTGCGTCAGAAGCAACTACGTTAAATCCTTCTCCTACACCTACAAGAAGTGGAGATTTGTTTTTAGCTACATAGATCGTGTTTTCATCTTTATTGTCTATCAATGCGATTGCATAAGAACCATGGATTAAGTGCAATGTTTTTCTAAGAGCATCTACCGTAGATAGACCATCTTTGGAGAAACGTTCGATTAACTGAACGATAACCTCAGTATCTGTGTCAGAAGCCATTTCAACGTCTGCTAAATAAGCTTTTTTCAGTAAATGATAGTTTTCGATTACACCATTATGCACTAGTGTAAAACGTTTTGTTGTACTTTGATGAGGGTGAGCATTTTCTTGGTTTGGAACACCGTGAGTTGCCCAGCGAGTATGACCAATTCCTAGATTTGCACTTACATCTCCATCTACCGCTTCACGTAAATCTGCGATACGTCCTTTTTCCTTAAATACCATTACTCCGTCTTCATTTAAAACTGCAATTCCCGCAGAATCATATCCACGGTACTCTAATTTTT
Organism: Psychrobacillus sp. FSL K6-2843; assembly: GCF_038626375.1. Taxonomy (NCBI): domain Bacteria; kingdom Bacillati; phylum Bacillota; class Bacilli; order Caryophanales; family Bacillaceae; genus Psychrobacillus; species Psychrobacillus sp. FSL K6-2843. The sequence continues at coordinate 3,870,335 of NZ_CP152021.1, forward strand.
CTAAGCCTTTTAATAAAATTTCTTTCGCATCGTTTTCACCGATATATCCTACAATTCCACACATAATTTATATTCCTCCGTTATCATTCATGTCAAAATAAGCATGTTGAAAAGCTTGCCTTAGCGATAAAACGCCTGTGGAAACACACATAATCTATGCGATACCACTATTGCGCTTATCCTAAACATCTTTCACATACACATACCTATTAAGCTAAGAATGCCTTCTTTTCCCTTTTGTCATTCAATCACTTGAATGGTTTATGAAAAAGAATTACAACCGGGCAAATACGGTCGGGAGGCATCCGCCGAAATATCGATAACCTCCACCTCGTCTGCTGAAGATTCGTTTCGTCCAATTTCTTCAGCTCAGGCGCTATAATTGTTTTCCTGCTTTTAACGCGTTACCTATCCTTCCTTTCTACGCGGTTACCAGTATTCTAATATAATGTAACTCCATCATTATATCTTCTCATTATATGTGAGTCAATCGAAACCACAAGGCCAAAAGTACCAAGAAATGTATAAATGAAGAAAGAGACCTATCGCTAATGGTCTCTTTTACTCATACAATAACTGCTCCGTAAGCAAGCGCTATTATGATAACAAATGCAGGATGTAGTTTTACCTTCTCTAAAAGCAAATAGCTTCCTACTATTAAGATAAGAGTTGATATTATACCAATCCCATCTAATGATTCTTGTGCAAACTGGATAGTCATTACACCTAGTAATACAGCGATTACTGGTCTTATCAGCTTTGTAAGGTTTTTGACTTCCGGCGCTTCTTTATATTTTAATAGAACAGCCATCATACTAATCATGAGTATTAAGGAGGGTGCGACAGTCGCAAAAAGAGCAATAGTTGCCCCTAATATTCCGCCCTCTGCATATCCAATATAGCCTGCCATTTTTGTAGCTATTGGTCCAGGTAATGAGTTTCCAAGGGCTACAACCTCACTAAATTCCTGAGTTGTCATCCACTCATAGTTTTCAACTACCTCATGCTCTATCAATGGAATAGAGGCAGGGCCACCGCCATAGCCCAATATACCTGGAATAAAAAATGCTAAAAACAATTGCCAGTAAATCACTTACTTCCCCTCCTTTTTAATAGAGGGAAAAAAGCGATTGCCATACAAACTACTATGATAATTGCTGGATGTATATGTATAAGCTCCATAAGCAATGCAGCAACAGCTATTATTAAACATGCCTGCCACCATCCAAAGGATTCTCCAGTTTTTTTGATAAAGTCCCAGGTCATTAATGCTAACATAACTGCGACAACTGGAATAACTGCAGCTGTCATATTTTGAACTCTTGGTGAGTCCTTAAATGATTGCAGAAATCCTAGCAGAAGAATCATCAGTATTACTGTAGGGATGACCGAAGCGATGAGTGCATTGACACAACCCCAAAAGCCAGCAATGCGATATCCGATGTAGCCTGCCATCTTGGTTGCTATTGGACCTGGCATTGTATTTGCCAGTGCTAATGTATCACCGAATTCCTCATCATCCATCCAATTATACTTCTTAACAACTTCCTGATGAACTAGGGGTATCGAGGAAGGTCCACCTCCGAATCCAAGCATACCAACTCGGAAGAATGCCCAACTTATATCTCTTTGAAGTACCGGCTTAGGACGCACAGAGCTTTTCTCCAAAGGCTGACGTTCTACCACGCTGCGATAGCTCCATCCGTTCGAGATTCTGTTCCCCCTTGTAGAACGCCCGTATCTGCATTTCTCCAAATAATCTGCCCACGTCCAAAGCTTCCTCCATCAGTTGCCACTTGGATATCATGCCCTTTTCTCACCAAACTTTGTACCAAATAGTTAGGGAACTCTGGCTCAACATGTACAGTTTTACCCTTCATCCACTGCCAACGAGGAATATCAAGCGTCGCTTGTGGATTTAACATATAATCTATGGTACTAGTCACTACTTGAAAATGCCCCTGTGGCTGCATATAGCCTCCCATTATGCCAAATGGCCCTACTGCTTCTCCCTCTTTCGTTAAGAATCCAGGGATAATGGTGTGGTAAGTTTTTTTACCTGGCTTCAATACGTTAGGATGTGATTCATCTAAAGAGAAGTCATGTCCTCTGTTTTGGAGAGCAATTCCTGTCCCTGGAATGACAACACCTGACCCAAAGCCCATGTAATTACTTTGAATATAAGAAACCATATTTCCTTCTTCATCGGCAGTTGCCAGATAAACCGTCCCGCCCTTTGGTAATTCATACGGCTCTGGATCTGCTGCTTCATCTTGAATTACCTCTTTGCGTTTCTCGGCATACTCCTCTGACAATAAATGCTCGAATTTTACTGGCATTGCTTCGGGATCTGTTATAAATGCCTGTCCATCTGTGAAAGCTAATTTCATCGATTCAATTTGCTGATGAATGGTGTGTGCACTTTGCCACTGAGGTTTATCCATCCTTTTAAATACATTTAATGCCATTAAAGCAACCATTCCTTGGCCGTTTGGTGGAATTTCCCAAACATCATAGCCCCGATAATCCACAGAAATGGGATCTACCCACTCAGGCTGATAGGATTCCAAATCACTTTTAGAAAGATATCCTCCATGCTTTTTCATGAAACCATCAATTTGATCAGCAATTTCTCCTTCATAAAAAGCTCTTGCTTTAGTTTCTCCGATTGCTCGGAGAGTGCTCGCATGACCTGGGGATTTCCACACTTCTCCAATTTCAGGAGGACGTCCATCTGGAGCAAACGTTTCAAACCATGCGTTATACTCCTCGGTCGTAAAGCTTGCTTTAAACTTTTTGTATGCCACCTTCCAATATTTCCCTAGTATTGGTGTCAGAGGATAGCCTTCCTCCGCGTACTGTATAGCAGGCTCTAGTACCTCCTTTAACGGTAGCTTGCCAAACCTTTCAGATAAGGCTGCCCATGCTGCTGGAACTCCGGGTACAGTTACTGGAACTACTCCATACACAGGAACTTTTTCTAAACCTTGTGCTCTTAGCTTCTCTGCTGAAATGGATTGTGGCGCGGGGCCAGATGCATTCAAACCATGAAGCTTGTCCTTTGTCCATATTAAAGCAAAAGCATCTCCTCCGATTCCATTAGAGGTAGGTTCCAAAACTGTTAATGCAGCGGCTGTTGCAATAGCTGCATCAATTGCATTTCCACCTTTTTTTAATATATCTAAGCCGGCCTGCGCTGCTAAAGGCTGTGATGTTGCTACCATTCCTTTTTTAGCAAATACGGTACTTCTCTTACCTGGAAATGGGTGATATAAGTAATCCATGATGTGATTCCCCTTTATAAGCTTTAAATTTTAGTCCCTGCAAAGTGACAGGCAGCAAAGTGACCTTCCTTTACCTGCTCCCATGCAGGCATATCTTTTTTACAAATATCTTGGGCTATCGGGCAACGTGTATGAAACGGACAGCCCGATGGAGGATTGGCTGGATTAGGAAGGTCCCCTTGAAGTCGAATACGTTTCGAACTTCGATTTACCGAAGGACGTGGAATAGCGGACAGCAACGCCTGAGTGTAAGGATGCGTTGGATTTTTAAATAAGTCCTCTACTGTGCCAAGCTCTACCGTATTACCTAAATACATAACTAGCACTCGGTCGCAAAAATAGCGAACTACTCCTAGATCATGAGAGATGAATAAGTAAGACAGCTGGTATTTTTGTTGAAGAGTTTTTAATAGCTTTAAAACTTGAGCTTGAACAGATACATCTAAAGCAGAAACAGCTTCATCACATATAACGAAGGAAGGATTTAAGGCGATAGCTCTAGCTATCCCAATCCTTTGACGCTGCCCACCACTAAATTCGTGAGGATAACGTTCGTAATGCTCCTCTCTAAGCCCTACTTCATTTAGGAGGTCTATTACAGCATTACGCCTTTCTATTTTGGTTAAGTTTGTATGCATAACAAAGACCTCTTCTAATGCATGCCCAATTCTCTGTCTAGGATTTAGGGATGCAAAAGGGTCCTGAAAAATCATCTGCATTTCCTTAACAAACTTTAACTTCTCTTTTCTCTTAAGGTTTTGAATTTCTTGTTCCTTAAATATTACTTTTCCAGCTGTCAGTTCCTCTAGTCCTAAGATGGCTCTACCTAAGGTAGATTTGCCACAACCTGATTCTCCAACTACCCCAAGGCTTTCTCCTTCGTATAACTTAAGGTTTACCTCTTGAACTGCCTGCACATGACCTTGAACTCTCTTTAATATCCCGCCTTTAATAGGGAAATACTTTTTAACTCCATTTAATTCAAGGAGGACCTTCTGATCAGTTTTGGGTGACAAGTTGACCATTTTTTACTTCCTCCTCTTCGTATAACCAGCAACTTACCATGTGGCCCTGCTCGTCATTTATCTCTGGTGGTGCCAGCTCTTTACACTTTGCGGTGGCAAACTTACAACGTGGGTGAAATCTGCAACCTTGAATTTTCTCCTGCAGACTTGGAAGAGAGCCAGGAATAGGCTCTAATTCAAAATCAGGATCGTCTACATTTGGCACAGAGTTTAAAAGTCCTTGAGTATACGGGTGTTTTGGATTTTTGAAGATATCTTCTACCATGCCTTCCTCAACCTTCTTGCCTGCATACATCACCATAACCTTATCCGCTACCTCAGCTACTACTCCCATGTCATGTGTAATGAGCATGATGCCCATATTTAGCTTTTCCTTTAACTCATTGATGAGGTCTAATATTTGGGCTTGTATTGTCACGTCTAATGCTGTTGTAGGTTCGTCCGCAATAAGTAAACCAGGATGGCATGAGAGAGCAATTGCAATCATAACCCGCTGTCTCATTCCTCCGCTCAGCTCATGGGGATACTGACTCATCCGTTTTTCAGGATAAGGGATTCCTACTTGGTTTAGCAGATCAATACCTTGTTTGTGTGCCTCCGATTTAGATAATCCATGATGAAGCATTAAAGGCTCTCTCAATTGGTATCCCACTGTCAATACTGGATTGAGTGCTGTCATCGGCTCTTGGAAAATCATCGAGATCTTATTGCCCCGCATCTTTCTCAATTCTTCGTATGGAAGGCTTTGAATTTCTTTTCCCTCATACTTGACTTGACCTGCAGCGATTTTACCATTGCTTGGCAAAAGACCAATGACTGACAAGGATGTAATACTCTTACCACAGCCGGACTCACCAACGATGCACAGTGTTTCTCCTTTTGAAACAGAAAAGGAGACATCTCGCACGGCTTGAACATTACCGTCTGCCGTGCGAAATTCAGTTACTAAATTGTTCACTTCTAATAATGTCTCCCTCATCAGATATACCTACTTTCCAGTTACATTTTTTAATGTCCATTTACCAGTGGAATCTAGGTTCAATCCTGTGTAGGTGTTATCCAAAGCCGATGTAACAACTCCGTGATACATAACTACTACAGCATTTTCTTCTAGCATTAATTTGTTTGCTTGGTCTAATAATTTTGCGCGCTCTTCTTGATCAACTGTTGTGCGTGATTGCATTACTAAGTCGTCAAATGCTGCATTGCTATATTGTGCTCTGTTAGATGAGCCTACATTGTCACTATGGAAGTTCGGGTAAAATAATTCAGAACCATCTCCCGTTACATTTGACCAGCTTAAGAATGTTAAGTCATATTCGCCTGCACGAGCTGAGTCTAAGTATGTTGCCCATTCCATAGACTCGATTTCAACTTTAAATCCTGCCTCTACTAGTTGAGCTTGTACTATTTCAGCCATTAATGTTGTATTAGCACGGTTAGCTGTTAATAATTTTAGTGGTTGATCACCGTATCCATTTTTCTCCACTAATTCCTTTGCATGATCCAAATCGTAAGGAGTTCCAGCATTCTCTGCTGACTTATCATATCCAAATACCTTTGGTCCAACTACGCTATCACTTCTAACACCTAATCCATTCAATTTAGAGACAAACGCATCGCGATCTATTGCTGAAGCAACTGCTTCTCGGAATTCCGGATCTTGATTCATTTCTTTTAAGTGGTTAAATGCAAAGTAATAGACTGGAGAGCCATCTATTTTTTGAATGTCAATGTTGTCCATCGATTCTAAACGATTGATTTGTTCTGTTGGAAGGTTATCGATAAATTGAACCTCACCTGTTTGTAGCATAGAAATTGCTGTAGAAACCTCAGGAACCACCTTGAACACTACTTTCTTTAAATCAGGTGCTCCGTTCCAATATTCCTCGTTTGCTTCTAGCTCCAACTGGTCTCCAGGTGTCCAACTAACAAATTTAAATGGTCCTGTACCTACTGGCTCTTTCATTAAGTCTTGTTTTTGGTCAGCGCTAGGGCTTACGATTGCCGAGTTTGTATGAGAGAGTGCTGCTAAGAACGCTCCATAAGGATATTTCGTTGTAATTTTCACTGTGTATTCATCTTCCACTGTGATTTCTTCCACTGATTCTAAAAGAGAAGCACGTGGCGCGCCAGTTGCTGGGTCGCGTAATTTATCAAAAGTATACTTAACAGCTTCAGCGTTAAATGGAGTTCCATCATGGAATTGTACGCCTTCTTTTAGTTTAAAGATCCATGTATTTTCATCAGGATTTTCATAGGATTCTGCTAATTTTGGTTCAATTTCCAATGTTTCTGAGTTACGTTGAAAAAGTGTTTCATAAACCTGTTCAATAACATTTGCAGAAGGAGAATCGTTGGTCATGATTGGTGACAAGCCAACAGCATCTGTTGTAGTTGCATAAGTAAAGGTTTTACCACTAATATCGCTTCCGGAACCACCGTTTTCTTTTGGTGCTGATGAGGATTCTCCTCCAGAACAAGCTGCTAGCACGATTGAAACAACAAATAATAAAATAAATAACCATTTTTTCTTCATTTTCATATTCTCCTCTACTTCTTTTTATTGGATGTCCATATTTGGATCTAATGCATCTCTTAATCCGTCTCCTAGTACGTTAAAGGCAAACACGGTTAACATAATTGCTATTCCAGGAATAATTGTTAAATGAGGTGACGTCCACATATAACTTTGCCCTTGTGAAATCATTGCTCCCCATTCTGGTGTAGGAGGCTGTGCCCCTAATCCTAAGTAACTGAGAGAAGCTGTTGAGAGGATAGCTGTTCCCATTCTCATTGTGGCAAACACGATGATCGGTGCCATGGCATTGGGTAGAATATGACGAATCATAATCCTTAAATCAGACGCTCCTAATGATTTTAGAGCCATAATGTACTCTTTTTGTTTAATAGAAAGTACCGAACCTCTGACTATGCGCGCGCAGCTTGGTATTGACCAAATACTAATTGCTATCGACACATTGACCAAGCTAGTACCTAAGATAGCTATGATTAACATAGCAAGCAGAATTCCAGGGAAGGAGAAGAGCAAATCTACTATTCTCATAATGATTCCATCTAGCTTTTTATAATAGCCACCGAGCAACCCAAGAGTAATTCCTCCAAGCAACCCAAGACTAACGGCTGCGATTCCCACTAATAGAGAAATCCTTGATCCATAAACAATACGAGACCAAACATCTCGCCCATAATTATCTGTCCCTAACCAATGTCCGTCTGAAAAGACTGGAAGTTCACTTGCTACAAGGTTTTGCTTTGATGGGTCATATGTTGCTAACCATGGAGCAAAGACAGACATGATAATCAGCCCTAAGATAATAGCAAAACCTAAGACTGCCAATTTATTTTTAAAGAGGCGCTTCATCGTCGTAACTATTACCTTATCCTTCTTTCTTGTTGCAGTTGGAAGTTTATTATTAACTGAAATGGTGTTAGACATATGATCCCTCCTTCTTAGTCATAGCTTATCCTTGGGTCTATGAATGTGTAGACAATATCAACAAGGAGATTCACGACCACGAATAATGTTGCAACTAATAAAACGGAAGCCTGTACCATTGGGAAATCCCTTTGTGCAATAGCATCCACCATCAACCTTCCAACTCCGTTGATTGCAAACACTTTTTCCGTAATAATTGTTCCTCCGAGTAAGCCACCAAAGTTAACACCAATGACCGTCACTACTGGAATCATTGCGTTTTTTAGAGTATGTACCCAAATGACTGACCTTTCTTTTACACCTTTTGCTCTGGCCGTTCTTACATAATCGGCTTTAGCTACCTCTAGCACGGAGGATCTTGTCATCCTCGAAATCATTGCTGCTGCACTAGTGCCAAGTGTGATTGCAGGAAGGATCATCTGCTTAAAGCCTTCTAACGTGTAAAAAGGTGCTGATAAACCACCTACTGGAAGCCATTGTAAATTTACAGCAAATACTAATATCAACAATGCTCCCAACCAAAAGTTCGGTATGGATATTCCTGCAAGTGCTAGAGTAGTAGATGTCATATCGAGCCATGAGTTTTGCTTTAAGGCTGATATCAATCCGGCAACCACCCCTATTATGATGGCGACAATCATACTCGCAATGGCTAACTTAAAAGTATTTGGTAGCCTGATAGCTATTGCCTCAGAAACTGATTGTTTAGATTGATAGGAGTAACCAAAATCTCCTTGAACCGCATTTTTTACATATCGACCGTACTGAACTAGGAAAGGATCATTTAGTCCCAAGTTTTCTCTTATGGACTCCAAATCCGATTCGGTTGCTGTCGGCCCACCTACCATAGTGGCAGGATCCCCAGGCGCTATGTACATAGATGAAAATACTAGAAATGATATACCGAAAAGCAAGAAAAGAAGCTGTATACCACGCCTTACTATTAAAGAAATCACAATCCCACCAACCTTTTCTACACTTGTTAATCATTTCTTGGTTTTTGGTTAACAAATGACTGAATTTTAATAGTTTTGATTATAATACAACAATTCACAAAAATCTATATGAATTTTCAAATAAATTTATTTATTTCATTTATTCTTTACTTTTAGACTTAATAAATAATTTATCCATTACTTTTCGAATAGAATATCTCCTATTTTATTACTTTATGTATTATTATTGTTTTGTACAAAAGTAAACGCTTCCATTCTTTTTGTCCATGCAAAAAGGCATCCTCTAAAGGATGCCTTTTATAATTTTAAGCCACTACGACTTTTAAATCTTCTCAATAAAATATGGCTTTCAACTCTCGTAATACCTTCTAATGCATACAACTCTTCATTGATAAATTTTTCTAGGCTAATGAAGTCATCAACTAACACATGCATATGTAAGGTGGAAGGTCCTGTCATTTGGTAGCAACTCGCTACACTTGGGTTGTTTGCTAGCTTTTCTGCAACTTCCACTAATGATGAAGGCTCACAATCCACTTCAAAAAAGCCGGATACCCCTTTACCTACTTTTTCAGAATTGATCACTACAGTGAATCTTTCAATAATTCCTTCCTTCTGTAGTTGATGAACCCTCTCCCTTACAGCAACTCTAGAAAGATTTAATTCCTTCCCAATGTCTACATATGATAATCGACCATTAGCTGTTAACAGTTCTAGAATTCGCTTGTCTACCGCATCAATTCCCATTGTATATCTCCCTCCCATCTAATATAATAGATGATTAACTTTACTTTAGAAAGCAAAAATATCATTATAACGACATAATGTAAAGAAAAATACAGTTTACTCTTTACATTGAAAAAATCTATATATCTTTTGCATATACATAATGCGTGGTTGAACCAAATAGAAAATTTTAGAACACATAATTAAAGGCAAGAATGTGTTGATTTAACAGCATTCTTGCCTTTTCTAGTTCTATAGTTTTGTTTTTAGAAAGACTAATTGAAGAGCCTTCCTATTTACATTAAGCTAACAGCTTCACGATTTCACGGTTAAATGCCGGAATATCGTCAGGCGTACGACTTGTTACTAGCTGGTTTTGACAAACGAATACTTCTTCGTCATGGAACTTAACGCCAGCATTCTCTAGATCCACTTGAATGGATTTATAACCAGTTGCATCGCGACCATTTAATGTTTTCGCAGTAATTAAAAGTTGTGGTCCGTGACAGATTGCAAATACTGGTTTCTTAGCATCCATAAAGTATTTTGCAAATTGTACGAAGCGATCATCCGCACGTAAAATATCTGGAGAAAAACCGCCAGGAATGAACAATGCATCGAATTCCTCTGGTTTTACATCATCAATCCCATAGTCAATCGTTACATTTACTTCTCCGTTTTTACCTGTTACTTGTTTTCCAGCCTCTTCTTCAATTGCAAACACCTCGTGCCCAGCTTCGTTTAGTGCTTGTGCTGGTTTGGCGTATTCTGAGTCCTCAAACATGTTTGTGATTAATGTTGCTACTTTAGCCATTTCCTCACTCCTCAATTGTTTGTTCTCTCTTATAATTCCACACTTTAAGGTGCATTAAACATTTTTGATAAAAATAATAGTTGAGGATAGACTAATCGTCTAATTCCTTTTAGAATTCTCCCTCCCTTTGTTGGGTAACCTATCTGAAAGGAATTGAGAACATCAGAAAACAACTGCTATGTACTATGACTCTTTACATACAAAAAAATCCTCGACCATTAGGAACTAACAGTCGAGGATGCAAAATATTTATATTGAATGATTTCTATTTATTCTACTAGGCCCATTTCAGCTTTTACAACTTCTACGATACGGCTCACATAGTTTTCACAGTCTTCCTCGGAGGAAGCTTCTACCATTACACGCACTAATGGCTCTGTTCCAGATGGACGCACTAATACACGGCCGTTTCCAGCCATTTCAGTCTCTACTTCGTTAATAATTGCTGCTACTTTTTCATTTTCTGTTACAGCATGCTTATCTGTTACACGAACATTAACTAGTTTTTGTGGGTATATCTTCATCTCAGCTGCAAGCTCTGAAAGTTTTTTACCAGTTACCTTCATGATGTTCACTAACTGCAAACCAGTCAGCAATCCATCGCCTGTTGTATTGTAATCTAGGAAAATAATATGTCCTGATTGTTCTCCACCCAAGTTATATCCATTTTTCTTCATTTCTTCCACAACATAGCGATCTCCTACAGCAGTTTTAACGCTAGTCATTTCATTTGCCTCTAGCGCCTTGTAGAAGCCCATATTACTCATAACAGTAGAAACTACCGTCTGGTTATTTAAACGTCCTTGGGAATTTAAATACTTGGCACAGATGTACATAATTTGGTCGCCATCAACTATGTTACCTTTTTCGTCCACTGCAATAAGTCTGTCTCCATCACCATCAAATGCTAAACCAACAGCTGCTCCCTTTTCCAAAACAAATTTCGCTAGGCCGTCTGGATGAGTAGAGCCTACTCCATCATTAATATTTAAGCCATTAGGAGAAACGCCCATCGTTGATAGGTCAGCATCTAAATCAGCAAATACATGAGTCCCTAAAGAGGATGTAGCCCCATTCGCACAATCTAAAGCAACATGGATACCGACGAAATCTTCATCGATCGTTTGCTTCAAGTATTGAATGTATTTTTGACCGCCTTCGAAGTAATCGGAAACCGATCCAACTCCCCCACCAGTAGGTCTAGGAAGTTCGTCCTTCTCTGCATCAAGCAGTTGCTCAATCTCTTCTTCTTGTTCATCGGATAGTTTAAAGCCGTCTGAACCAAAGAATTTGATGCCGTTATCTTCCACAGGGTTGTGGGAAGCAGAAATCATGACACCTGCATCTGCACTCATTACTCTAGTCAAATAAGCTACACCTGGTGTACTAATTACACCTAAGCGCATTACTTCTACCCCAACCGATAAAAGACCTGCAACAAGGGCGCCTTCTAGCATATGACCAGAAATACGTGTGTCTCTTCCGATCAATACCTTTGCTCGTTCCTTTGACTCTTTTGTTAATATATAACCGCCAAAACGACCTAATTTAAATGCAAGTTCTGGTGTTAGTTCAGAGTTTGCTACACCTCTTACGCCATCTGTCCCAAAATATTTTCCCATTTTGATCTACTCTCCTTAATTACCTGTTATCCTGCTTTTATGCTTCTATTATCGTTAGTTTTGCTTCGGATTCAGATGTTTGCCATTCTATATTCGAAGGGCCATCAATTTGAATAGGGAGAATCGCTTCTCCAACTTCTGAATTTTGTGCATCAACATATATGGATATATCCCCTGATTGCACTTTCTCTAATGCTTCAGCTGTTCCCTTTCCCACTAAAACGACAATCCCATCTGCAGGAACATTAAACTTACTCTCTAATTCCTCAGGTAAACCCTTTATAGCGATTTTCATACCTGGAAAGGATTTTTCTATTATTTCACTGGATGCAGATGTATCCTCTTCTTTCACCGTTTCTTCTGCCTCAGTTGTAGAAGGGGCTTCGGTGACATCAACCTTTACTTCAATTTTTTCTTGAGATATCCTTGTGATTCCTTCAGGTTGAGTCAGCTTCACATCAAATGTACCGGCTTTCTCAATTTTACTCACATCTACATCGACATTCAACCTATCAATTTTATCCACCGTTGCTCGTGGGCCATATATCCGAACGGTTTCTGTGTCTTTAGATATATTATTGATTGTTAACCCAGCCTTAGGCGTTCCTTTTCTCACAATCGAAATTGGTACTTCTTTACTGTATTCTTCCACAGTCAATTTAACTTGCACGGTCCTTGGTTCAACAGATACATCTAATTTGTTCAGGTCTAAGTCCAGGACTCTGACACTTGCTTGCTGTTCAAAGGACTTATTGATGCCTTTTTCACTTGAGATAGTTGCTTTTACATAACCTATGCTTTGAATGATACTTTTTGCACCTGTAATCGTAACTGTTTTTGGTTCCACACTAGAAGATTTTAATACATAGTTCTCTGCTATTAAGTTTTCATTCATATCTAGGTCGACTTTAAACTCTTGTGTGATACGCTCCTCTATTACAACATTTACATAAACAGGATCAGTACGAACCTTTAACTTTTCGGAGAAATTCTCATTCGAAATGGCAACTCTATGTTCTCCAATTGGAAGTTCTCTTAAATCTACAAATAGTTTATAATCCTTCATGATTTTTGCTGATGTTACGAGCTGAGTAGGGCCTTCTATATTGACGTCTACCGTATCAGGTACTCCAGTCACAACTAAATTTTCATCATCATAATAAATCTCTACCGGTACTTCTCTTATCATATCTATCGTTTTGCTGCTTGAGTTCTGATTGTCAGATTCAATGTCAGATTTCACGGATACAAACAGCAGTATGGCAAAGGTAAGTGTGATAATTCGCAAAAGCCATGGATTATTCATCATTCTATCCATTTTGTTTCCCCCTCCATAGCCACTTAGAAGGTGTTGCTTGCTCCTCTGATGGACCAAACCAAAGTCTTGTTAAATGATTTTTAAATTCATCTATAGAAAGATTTCGATGTAGGTCTCCATTAGATGTAAGACTAACTGCACCTGTTTCCTCCGATACCACAATTGTTATCGCATCTGTGACTTCACTGAGTCCTATTGCAGCTCGGTGCCTTGTTCCAAGTTCTTTAGAGATAAAAGGACTTTCAGAAAGCGGCAAATAACAACCAGCAGAGGCTATCTTATTCTTTTGAACAATAACAGCGCCATCATGTAGTGGTGTATTTGGAATAAAGATGTTAATCATCAACTCAGAAGTTAAGTGGGAATTTAGAGTTATTCCTGTCTCTATATATTCCGTTAATCCAGTCTCTCTTTCTATAGAAATCAAGGCTCCTATACGTCTTTTCGCCATATAGCTAACCGACTTGGTCATTGCTTCTATTAAACGAGTTTGCTCTTCTTCTTCATGCAGTGAGCTTCTAGAGAACAATTTACCTCTACCTATTTGTTCTAACGCTCTTCTAATTTCAGGTTGGAATATTATAATGATAGCTAAGAAACCAAATTCAATTACTTGGTTTAACATCCAGCCTAGAGTATCCAGACCTAGAAAGTCTGTTACTACCTTTGCAATGACTATTACAAAAATACCTTTTAACAATTGAACTGCTTTTGTTCCTTTAATAAGAGTTATTAATTTATATATAACAAACCATACGAATAAAACGTCTAAAATATTGACGATTACATTCACTGGCATCAAGTCCGTAAATTGTTCCATAAACGACATTGGGCATCCCCCACTTTTCCTCGCGAATCCATATAAAGTAAGTATAACATACATGTAGTATAGATTTCTCTTTCTAACTCTAACGAAAAAAGTCTATCCAAAGTTTCCTGGATAGACTTTTTATTCGTTTGTCTTTTCATTTTTAAAGAATGAAGCTATACCTTTAGCACTATCTTTTATGGTATACCATAGCCAATCGAATACTTGATTTATTTCCTCTGTTTTACCTGTAACATTTGCGGTAGAAGCCATATATTTAGAGCCGTCAATAATGGAACCATTAATAACTGTTAGATTACCATCCAGTTCACCATCTACTCTAACATCCCCATTTTTAACTACCAAGTCGCCTTTAACGACTTGTCCTTCAGGGATTATAACCGTTTCTCCCTCGACGATTACATGCTCTTGCTTAGTAAACGAAAATTGCTGATCGTTATTATAATTTGAGAAAAGTGCACTACTCATTAACAAAAGAAACATTGCAGCTGCAGTCATAACCGGATGTTGCCTGAACCATCTGCTTACTCCAGTATGTGATTTCTCTTTTGGAAGTCTAGACATAACGGAAAGAGTAAAATCATTTGGCGCCTCTACATGAGCAGCACCCTTCACAAAAGCCACCACATCGCTCAGCTCGTGCATATGATTACGACATTCCGGGCATGATTGCAAGTGTGATTTGAGCTCCAGCTCGTGTTCACGACTAATTTCACCATCTAGATATTCATGCATATAGTGAACAATTCGTTCTGGACACGCACTCATCATGATTCCTCCTATAATAGATTAGGTTGTTTACTTAATTGTTTTCGAAGTGCTTCCCGACCTCTATGAATTCTTGTTTTCACTGTACCCAATGGGAGGTCTAAAATTTCACTAATTTCCTGTAAAGATAATTCCTCCATATATTTAAGTACAATTGCGGATCGATACTTATCAGGAAGCCTGCTAATCTCATATTGAATTCTTTCTTGTAGCTCTAGCTTCATCAGTTCTTCTTCAGGAAGTTCCTCAGACGCTGCAATTTGGGAATACATATCTAGACCTTCCGTACCCTTTACTTCTGCATCTAAATAATAATCAGGCTTTTTTTTACGTATACGGTCGATACATAAGTTTGTTGCTATACGATAAAGCCATGTTGAAAATTTTCTTTTTTGATCAAACGTGTGAATATTAATATAGGCTCGCACAAATGCTTCCTGTGCAATGTCCTCAGCCTCGTGACGATTGCCAAGCATTCGATAGCAAACTTGGAAAAGCCTATTTTGGTAAAGGTCGACAATCTCCGCGAATGCGTCTTTATCTCCTTTTAACACTTGTTTTATTCTCTTGTTAACTAACGCATCCATCGTGTGATTTTCCCCTCCGCTCTATGCGGCTGTCTCTACCTATACGTTTAAGGATTCAACAGGTTTCATTTTTTTATGTTATTTTTAATTTTATCAAACATTTCCAGCTTTGTGTTGATTTTAAAAAAAGAAAAAGCAGACCATTTGCCTGCTTTTCAAAAAAATACTTAAAACAATTATATTAAACTTTCTCCAAATAATGAGCCCATAAGTGCGACTGCCGCATCAGCTGTTCTATTTTTTTCATCCAGGATAGGGTTTACTTCCACAAACTCCGCTGAAGTAATTAAATGGGAAGAATACAGCATTTCCATAGCTAAATGACTTTCACGATAGCTTATTCCACCTGGTACTGGTGTCCCAACTCCAGGAGTATAAAGTGGATCTAGTCCATCTAAATCTAATGATAAATGAACTCCGTCTACTTTACGTTCTAGGAAATAAGCCATTGTTTGATTCATAACCTCTGTCATCCCGAGTTTATCTATTTCATGCATGGAGAAAACTTTAATACCTTTTTCTTTAATCAGTTCTCTTTCCCCTGGGTCAACTGAACGTGCTCCGATGATTACAATGTTCTCCGGTTTAATCTTTGGCGCAAAGTCACGGATATTCACTAAATCATCATGACCTAGGCCGATACTTACTGCTAGCGGCATTCCGTGAATATTACCTGATGGAGATGTTTCAGCTGTGTTTAAGTCAGCATGAGCATCATACCAAATAACACCTAGATTTTCATATTGATCCGAGAGCCCTGCTAATGTACCAATTGCAATGCTATGGTCTCCTCCAAGGACAAGTGGAAATTCTCCTTCTGTCACAACGGAATGGACTTTGTTAGCTAAAGCTGTATTTGCTTCTATCACTTGTTCTAAATTTCGAAGAGTTGTATTAGGTGACTTTTCTTCTCTAGTTTGACTGATTAAAATGTCTCCTTCATCTTTCACCGTATACCCAAGAGCTTTTAAACGCTCAACGACACCAGCATATCGTATGGCACTAGGTCCCATGTCGACTCCTCTTCTATTTTGCCCAAGATCCATAGGAACACCGATAATTGATACATTTAATTTATTCATTATTTTATACCCCCTTCAGTTCATACATCCATTGTAAATCCTAAGGGTCAGTTGGCTCAACCGAGCAATTTTATGTATATTTATTCAATAAAAACTTTAGTTGTTTTTTAACCTCTGCCCACTCATAATCCACAATGGAGTATACCACTGTATTTCTAACTGTTCCATCAGACCTGATGCGTTCATTTCTTAACACACCTTCTCTGATACCCCCAATCCTTTCAATTGCTTGTTGAGATGGCAAATTTAGCTCATCAGTTTTAAACTGTACGCGGATCATACCAAGATCTTCAAAGCAATAATTGAGCAGCAAAAGTTTACATGTCGTGTTCACATGTGTACGTTGATATTGTTTTCCATAGAAAGTAGAACCGATTTCACAAGCATGATTAACTCGATCTATATTATAAATGCGAGTAGTACCCATTATTTTTTTGGTAGTAGTGTGTTCTACTACATAAGCAATAGCATTTTTTTGGTCATTCATCTGCTCAATACCAGCTTGTAGCCATTGCCTTAACTGCTGCTCATCCTCTATCTTATTTAGCATATATTTAAATACGCTAGGCTCGTATAGCTCCCATAGCATAGATATATCCGATTCGGTTAATAACCTTAACGTAACGTCTTTATGAGTTAATTTTTCCACCGATTACACACCCTTTGTTCTTTTTTCTAATCATAACGCTTTTAGAGTATGATGAATATATTTTTTGAATCAAAAAAACTCTTCCCATATTAAATGGAAAGAGTTTTATAGATGGAGCCTAGCGGGATCGAACCGCTGACCTCCTGCGTGCAAGGCAGGCGCTCTCCCAGCTGAGCTAAGGCCCCACAATTTATGCTGAGTTATAATGGCTGGGGTACCTGGATTCGAACCAGGGCATGACGGAATCAAAATCCGTTGCCTTACCGCTTGGCTATACCCCAATAACTGGTGGAGGGGGACGGATTCGAACCGCCGAACCCTAAGGAGCGGATTTACAGTCCGCCGCGTTTAGCCACTTCGCTACCCCTCCAGGCTAATCATAAAACATAAATGGTGGAGGATGACGGGCTCGAACCGCCGACCCTCTGCTTGTAAGGCAGATGCTCTCCCAGCTGAGCTAATCCTCCGTTGCTGTGTCCTAATTAAAAACCGGACAATAAATATTTTAGCATAAAGCTATCTTCAAAACAAGCACTTTTTTATGTATGTTTTCCCTGCTTTTAGTAATGAGAAAAGCTTCCAACCGGATTTGAACCGGTGACCTCTTCCTTACCATAGTTAAGCTCCTAGAAACCACTTAATTTATTCTACTTTCAAATAGTTTATTTGGCAAGGATTTTCATCACCAATACTTTCAAAAATATTCTTCTTCAATCTTCATTGGTCACAGATTGTCTGTCTTTGGTCACACGTTGGGCACAGATTTGTATTTTCCAGATAGTTTCTTCCTATAAAAAAGACCACTCTTTTATGGAGTGGTTTCTTTTTGGCTATATTCTATTTTATCTTTTGACTCGTAAAACTTTTAGAAGAATCAAATGGTCTTACTTTTAATTCCTTAATTTTTTCTATATAAATATCGATTTTGTCTCTGGGTGTGTTTGCTAATAACTCATTTACTAATTGATCAAGTTCTAATTGCTCTTTAGTCTTTTCCATAAACTACTCCTTAATCCATTATAGTTACATCGACTATTTCATCTAACTTTAATGATAGGGAATAAAAGGGGTCCTGAAGTTGTATTTTTCTATGCTTTAAATCTATTTCCTCAATGATTCCTCTACTATAAATAAATTGTCCATCTTTCCAGCGCTTTATTTTTGTGTCACCTTTTGTAATATAAGCTAGCTCGATTGCTTCAGATAATGTTACATAGTCGTACTCAGTTAATTCTGGCTTAGGAGCTCTTTTAACTTCTTCATGATAATCACGCAGCATTGCCACATGTTCGGTAAGCATCATAGATGTTCCCCATTTAATATTTCTTCGAGGATCTATCGGATACTTAGATTTTTTGATTTCTTCGAAAAACTCATCATGTATGCTCATACACCATACTCCCTTTTATATTATTTGTATGGTTCTAGGACGAGAGTCGATAAAATCAATGTACCCTTTTCTCCTCATTCTCTTCAGATGCCCATGTACGGTGGCTGTAGAACTTAACCCAACTGCCTTGGCTATTTCTCTTACAGTAGGTGAGTAATGTTGTTCAGATATGTATTCTTCAATAAATTTATAAATATCCTGCTGTCTCTTCTTCATCAAATCACCGTTCTTTCTTTATATATAATAGGAACAAAGGCAAGTACATTCTCAATTTTAAATATCCTTTTTGTACCTCTCAAGAAACAATAAGCTTGGAAAGAATCATTTTTTACACTCAACACCTTCACTCTTCTTTTACTGATTTCACCGCTATTTTTCATGTAGATCATTTCAGACACTTGATTGGTTTTCATCGATTTTAAAATTGAAATACGCACATTTGTTCCCTCCTTTTTAATTATTATACGAACAAACGTTTGATTTTGCAACTTGAAATTTTAGGGAAATAAAAAAAAGCGCCTAATCAGGCGCTCTCTTAACAATAATATTTAGACTGTGATCAATTCCTTCTGATTCATTCTATTAACCTCAAATGCAAATCGATTTTTAATCATTTCATTAATATTTTTGTTAGAATTTGTAAAACGAAGGTTGTTTTTGATGTAATTAAAGTCATATTCTTTCAATAATTCAATTAATGCAGTATTAGTGAAACTTGATGTTAAACTATTTACTCCTTCGAAAGAAAGAATTACTATTTCTCCTTTGTTAAAATATTTAGTTACTAACTTAAATATTTTTGTCCCGTCTTCATTGGAGTAACAGCGTTCTACATGATTTAATACATTAACCACTACCATACGAACTCCTCCTCATATTCTTCTTTGTCCTCTTCAAGTAATACATTGGTATCAATATTTACTTCCAAAAAGGTACCTGGGTAATAACCATCTGCGATTTCAGATGATATATCAATATTATCATTTCCAAAATAAGTATTCAATATACCATACCCGGAATGTATATTTACTGAACTCTCCGTACTAAGAACTACGTTGCGGATTAAAGTATATAATCCTGCACCCATATTTCTTGGTGAAGTTTTTGACGATACGCCTTCCTGTATCGCTAGTTCTAATGCTTCTGCATCGTCCACTTCCTTATTAATTTTTCTAATGTTTTCGGGAATCCCTATACCAAAGTCTGCAATACTTATCACTAAACGATTTTGGCCTGGGAAATGTTGAGCAAAAATACATCCAAGGTTTTCAGTGGAATGATCTATTATATTATTAAATATTTCACCCAGACACATTTCTATATTCCCTAAAACAGAATTTCTTACACCTAGTCTATGTGCAAGCCACGGAGTAAATGTACCAGTTAGCCATTGATGACTATTTTCATATGTTACTTTTTGTAAAGGGATTGTAGTTGGTCTAACGCTTGAATCATCTTCCAATTTGTTTCCCGTAAACCTTAGGAAAAACTCAGAATCATCTAAGTATTTTATCGGACAATGCCTGTTAAGACCAATTTTATTGGGTATAGTTATGCTTGTCTTAGTCCCGTTTTTCACAAGCCATTCAAATGTATTTCCTAAGGTTGTTATTCCAGATGGCTCTATAAAAGACAAATTAGTAAAATCAAAGCTTAATTCTTGATGGGTGGGTTTTAAATCTTTCCCAACAATGTTTTTCATCAAATCATTTATGTAACTTCTGTTTAATTTTCTAGGAAGATATATTTTCAATCAAAAATCCTCACTTTTTAGTAAAATATGGTTTTTATACTATACCATTAGAATTTATGTATTGTCTATCCATTTTAACTAAATGAAAAAAGCCCTTCCCACAATTTAAAGTGGAAAGGGATTCTTATTACTTATTATTTAATCGTTCCAACATAGCTTTAGAAGGTGTTTCATATTTAATATGTTCCGGCATTTTAGTAATCCAATGTCCGTCTCCCACATTATACTGCCCGTCGAATTCCTCACGATAGTCATATACTCTGTATTCCTCTCCAGGATTTAAAACACGAACCTCCATTAGCTTTCCGTCTTTTTCCGTCCACAGGTTAATAGGCTTAATAATCGTAATCTTTCCAATTTGACCTTTTTTTAGCTCTGTCTTACCCCACATGATTTTATCTGTGTTTGTGACACCTCCAACTGCCTTGTCAGGTGTTTGCAGCTCTTTAAGTCGTTTTCTCACATTGTTCATATTAATCCCAGGACATGAGGTTGCAGTACCACTAAACTCATTATGACCAAGCACATCTTCTACACTCAATCCAAAGTTTTGTAGAGCTAATAAGCATCGTTCTTCAAATGCTTTTTCTTGTACTTCGGTAAAGCTGCCGTTTCCAACCACGCAGATATGATAAGTTTCAGTATTGTGATTACCAATGCCATTTGTAGGATAGTATGGATCATAGCAAAGTTGAACAGTACCATCACGTAAAATAATTTCATGGTAGCCACCCTTAGTCCATCCCAAACCTTTCCAACGATTGTTCCAAAAAGCAAAATAGTCACCACTCGTTGTTGCTGAATGATGACGTGCTACTTTTTTTATTTGATTGATATTTCTTCTAGTTTTAGACGGGGCAACTTTTTGGCGAATATCTTGTATTTTCACCATTTGCCATCCTCCTTAGGTTTGTCATACTTCATCACCTGTGAAGAATCAAAATGCCCTTCGGTTGTAGGGTCTGTCAATTGGTTGTATAAAGCAATAGCAACTAAACCGCATAGAAAGGGATTACTATATGCTTGTACAATTAAATCCCCCACAGACTGCCAAGTAGTCAACCCTTCCCAACTAAGACCTGTATAAGCAAGGATTGGAGCAAATGCAGTTAATACTAGTTGAAAAATAAATACTGGATTTTTAAGACGTACTTTTAAATTTAATTTCATTGTGAATTCCTCCTATTTAAATAAAGCTATAATGCCAGCGATAATTGTAACTAAACCGCCACTACCAATGGCACCGTATAATGCCACTGTCGCCTTGTCTTTAGTGTCCAATTTTTTGATGGCGATTTCTCTTTCGGTTTGAGCTCCATATTGTGCCTGACTTAACACGTGATCTGCAAAAGGTTTAAGAAGCTCTCTTGTTTCTTTTCCATCCTTCATTACCGTTACTTCTAACTCCTTCTGTCCTTTTTGCATCCCAATTATTTCGGATTTCAATGCCGTCATTTCTTGCTTAAATACCGAATGTTCTTTTTCTAAAACTTCCACCCGCGGAATAATATCGCGGTGAATTAATTCATGGTGTTCTCCGACTTTTTCAAATGCATCTTGCATAGAACCAACTACTGCTGTCACCCTCTCACCCCTTTTATATAAAATAAAAAGAACGCCCGATTTGGACGCACTTTAAGATAATTCTTATTATGTTGTTACGACGCAATATGTTCCTAAAATGAAGTGTTACCATTCCGGTTCTAACATTTTAATTCTATGTCTTAGTGCATCAATAATCGGACCGCTTGCTTGAAATCCAGTAAGACCGCCTTCATGTCTATATCTCCATTTTATGAATGCACCGGCCATATCCTCTAATACAGTCCCTATATCAGACTTCATACCAGGTGCCTTCTGTTTCAAAGCTATATCCGATGGGCTTTGCTGTAACAACATATCGTACAATGCCTCAATAATGTCTCTACTTTCTTTGCTTAACTTTCGATAAAGTTTATCTAGGAAATGTCCGTGTATTGGTTGGCCCTTTTCAATCATATAAATACATTTTATATATAGTTCTATGCAAAAAGAAGTGTTTGTAATTATTGGAGCAATATAAGTGTCAATATCATTTGTATAAGATAGTTTTTCATTCAACGCATTACTCGCAGCTAAAAAACTATTTGCTGTATTATAAATACTTTTAGCAGTGTAGTTCAAGATAAATTCCCCCTCTCCCATCAATTCGACAGAAAAGGGTGAATTCCTTCAAGGTTTATCAGATTATAGACATAAAAAATAACGCTAGCTTATGCTGCGTTTAATTGTGCTGAAAGCTCTTCATATTGGGGTTGTGTAATGCGGTCTCCGACTAAAAAAATATCTAGTTTCTGTTGCATATCCTCTTTTGAAATATACGATTGACGCTCAATTTGTGATTTGCATGCTCTGTAAGTTAAGTTCATTTTGCATTCTCCATTCTGTTATTTTATAGACCTAATTCAATCATTGTTACTCGGTAATCCACATCGACGATATAGTCTGTTAACGCATCTGCTTCAGAAGGAATTAATGGTTCAGGTACTACTGGATTCCTATCCTCACCAAAAGTAATCTGACCATCTACAATGATAATTTCTTTTTGCATTGCCGTTGCTATTTCATCTTCTGTGATTTCTATTGTTCCGAACTCAGTAGCTTTATGTCCACCGTTTGCAATAAACTTCTCAAAAATTTCTGTATCATGCAAGGGGTACTGTATGACTTCCATTTCTACTTTGTTATCTGATTTTCTATAGATTACTAGTCCCATGCACTAAACACTCCCCTTTATATCTACTACATATTCAAAACTGTAACTGCAGTTTATATTTGTATTTGTTCCCGCATTTAATGTAATTTTTAATGAATCATTAAAGGGAATGTTTAACAGCCTTGCGGCATTGTCTACATTCAAAACATTTGTAGGAGCATAATTAATGGGCATACCAAAAACCTGTCTAGCGGCTCCCTGGCTTTGATTATTAAATAAGTCTATAAATGAAGCATTTGCATAAATAACTCCGTCAATCTCTATTTTAACCCCGAGTGTACTTAAGTTTGTATCTACCCTAGCAATGCGTAACATTCCGCTTTTTCCGCTTTCAATTACTGCCACTAATGGCGGCGAATTATTAAAAGTGGTAGCGCCGAAAACCCTTCTCGCACTAACTCCCATTCTTTTTCCTCCTTTAAAAGTTGCTATAATTTATTTTCAAATACTCTAAATCCAGTCTTGTTGCATCCGGCAACTGAGCCGGGTTTATTTTGCTATTCGCATCTAAACCGACGTAGCCGCCCGGTTTGTTTTTATTATTTTTGTCTTCCTTTGCATTCCAACCAATGCGTTCTTGAGGTGTAACATGTTTCTCATTATCGGCCAAGTGCGTCGTAAGAGAAAATTGTAAGGCAGCTAGTTCTCTTTCTAATTCTTCTGTACCTCCGCCAGCTTGAATTTCTTCTAAGCATTTATAAATTCGGTTAAATAACCAGTTCATATGTTGAGCTGAAGGCTTCATTCCGGGTTGCCAACCGGTTGTTTTCAATTCAGCAGGCGGTTCAGCACCTACCGCGTTCCAAGTTGGTAATAGTTCTGCCATGTATATCCCCCCTATATCGGTAATTCATTGTCAGTGTTCGGTGTATAAATAGCACCTAGATAACCGCCAATGGATTCGTCATTAATATCTCCAAAGCCTTTTACAATGTCGATAGCATTTGTTTCATCGCCAAACTCGAATGTGCCTGATAATTCGATAGTTCCAACTTTTACTCCGGCTGCAACGGTCCTTTGAATAATTCGAATAAAGTTAAGAGGATCTAAGCCAGCCTCATTAATTTTAGTGAGTGGCAACTCAATTAGCTTTATTGCTGCAGGTTCTGGCCCATCTATATCATTCCATTTTTCCACTATCTTAATTGTGGATGGTTCTGTGGATAACGCGATGGATATAACCTGAATAATGGTATTAATAGAGCCATCCGAAAGGTTTCTAGCAATCTTCGATTTTAATAAAATACGATAGACTTCATCAGTAGCCTTTCCTCGTGATTGACTTACATTTTCACCAATTAAATCAAGCGCCTTTCCTCTTGCCTTGTCTATATCTCGCCATTCTAATATCGATTTATTCGTTCGTTGAAGTTCCATTAATTCATCCGAAAAAATACTAATTAATTTAGAAAGGTTAGAGCTTGGATGTTTGGCAAAGTAATCAACAAAACGGCTCATAATCAACTTTGTATTAAACAATCACCGTCACCTCAATGTTGTTAGCATCTAATTGAGCTACCTCTTGTAAACCAATAAATATATTAGAATCGCTATAGTCAATCCCATCCGTGGATAACTGTATGGATACATCTTCTATACCAGGTACTTGAAAGGTGCGTGCAATTAAACGAGATTCAATCACATCTTCCCCCATATTTAGACCTGCATAGATAGTTGAATCTACATCAGAACCTCCAATGTATCTAATCAACATGGACTTCACTTGTTCGATACCATTACTCGGAAATGCGGTGTTTGTGTTGATTGTTGCTTTAATGTAAATAGGTATTTCAATTGCACGGGTAAAACCTACTTGCTGTGGATTCCCACTATCGTCAATAACATCTACATAGGTAGTTCCATATGGTTGAATACCTCCAGCTTTTTTCTCAAATATTGCTGCAGCTATTTCTTGGTCGGTGCCTCCAAGGACAAACGCCTGAAAAGCCCTCATGGGAGTTCCATATTCATCGGGAACATCTCCAAAGTTCTCTTTCACTGTTGCAGCCCGAATAGAGGGAATCTTTAATAAGTTAGTTCTGATAGCATTAGTAGTTGCTGATCCAATTCCCTCTACTGTAATAGATGCTCTCTCACGAGCCTCTAAATCTGTTTCTTTTTCACGTCCGCCTTTTGTTTCAGTGATATTTGTTACACTTAATACATCTGCATCTGGATTTACTATTTCTGTAATGGTGTTAGCTGCAGTGTTACCAGCAGTTCCTAACTCCAAAGCTTTGATTTCAACTATTCCCTTACCTAAAGGACTTAGAATTAAATCCTCTGTAGTTTCAAAGAATATGTCCGTATTTTTTTTAGAAACTAAAAAACCAGCACTCACCAAATGATTAGGTGTGCCGGTTATTTCTAAAGATCCAAACGAATATTGATCTAAATTCCTTGTTATCCCTGCGTAGGGTAGAAGCATATCTAATTGTGCTCCTTCTGCAGTTTTTCGATAAGCCGAGTAATAAACATTTTCATTGTCTTGCCATGCCAAGGAAAGAAACCATGCCATGATTCTTAACAATATGCCCAATACTGACCGTTCAGAAACATTAGCATTTTCACCAAATACTTGTTTTGCTTTGGCTGACATGTCTGATAGTAAATCATCAAACGTCTTTCTTTTATATCCACTGGAATTAAGCGCCACCTAATACCACCTCCTCATTCAGCGTCTGGCCATCTATTAATTGAACATCATATTTTACACTCAGCTTTCTCAGCTTGCGATCTTGTATAATTTGTACGTCATTAATTAGCTCTACTCTATCCTCTTGACCAATTACTCGAATGATTTCTGACCTTATTTCTTCATCCGTTGGCTTTTCAAGAAGCTTCATAAAATCTAGTCCTAAATCTGGGTTTAAAAACCACTCTTTTAAGTTGGTAGACAAGGAGATAGTTAATACTTGCTTTACCTCTAGAACACCTTCTATAAGCTTAAAATCACCATTCTCGAAAAGTAAATCTCCATCATCTGTTAATGCCAATGTTTTCATTTACTCACCTCTCTATAACAAACCAACAATAATAGCATCATGAATATCAAACAATCTTGAGGCTCCAGGATAGACAAGCTTTCCTTCTGCAGCATCGTCAATACTTCGTTGAGCAAAGACAACTAACACCACGTCACCACTCTTTAGAACCGGAACATTCTCCACTTCTTCCTCAAACTTTAATTTCGTGTGAATATGCTTGCCATCTCCACCACTATGTCCACCATGTTCACCTTCAGGAATGGTTACTTTGATTTCTTGGCCGTTATTTATTTTCACTCGCTCAAACAGTACAGGCACATCTTCCAAAACAGAAAGCTTTTCAGGAGAGCGATTTACTTCTTTGACCATAAATAACGGCTGAATCTTAGCGGTACGGCTCCCTTCATTGTAAGAAAGCACTTCGCAAGGCATACAGGTATTGATAGAAAGAAGTATTTGATTCTTGAAATTAGAATAAAACTCAGAGGAATTACTCATGCAATCACCTCTACTTCTGTGTAATAAGCGTCTCCTCGTCTATAATGCTTACCTTTGCGGACTCTGTATTTCCCTTTAACAAAAACAGACTGCAGTTCAATAATAGAAGCCGTATTCATCCGATATTGAAGCAATGATTTTACTTTATAACCTTTTACCACCTTGCCATCCTTTTCTTCCTCGAAATATTCAGGTGAACCAATCAACCCAGTGTCAGAGTTAAGGATAAATTGAGTGTTATCTCCCTCTTTGATTGAGCGAATATAAACATTGGAACGACTGATATAGAAGCTTGCTTCACAATCTTTTGCAATCTTCTTCATCGCATCCACGATGGGCCCGTTAACCGAGAATCCTTTTTTATAGACAACATTCTTAGGTAACTTGATAACAGCTATTTTCAAACCGAGGACCTTAGAGAGCTCTTTTAATAGTTGTTCACCTTTAATTCCTTTTTTGAAAGACTTTTTTAATGTCTTCTTATTATCAATTGGCTGGCTATCTATAACAGATACCCTCGTAGCCCTGTCAGCACCGCCCTTTTCAGATGCCACCTTTGAGATGAAGCCAGAAAGTATGACTCCCTTATCCTCTTTATATCCAGCATTCATGGTAACCTGAACACCTTTTTTAAGTTTACTAAGTGTTGTATCTGAAAGGTTGTATACAAGAATTTCGCTTACATTTGGGTCCGGATCATCATCGAATGGTATTTCAAATTCTATCTCTAATGATTCACTAGACATATTTAAATCACCTGTAATAATCTCGGTGATACGTCCAAATTGAACGGTACTCATCAATCATTCACCAGCCTTAAGAACACTGTCTCATTCAAATTTTCAAAGGTTACTCGATTCTCCAGACCAGATTCGTCAATCGGTATAATGGTAGGACCAGGAAAGCGAGAATCATAAACTTCTGAAAATAATGGCACACCATAGGTTATTTTTTCTCCACAAACCAAAACCTCACCATCTTTATATAAATCGATTGTGAAAAAATCATGTACTAAATTGTAATGGATCTCGAGTTCAAACAATTCTGCCCCTAGTTCAATTTCAAAACGATAAGGAATAAGCTCTTTTTCAATTTCTATATACTCAAAGTTCATTCCTCATCACCCCACTTTTATTTTTGCTCCGATTGGAATCTGCTTAGCCGGATACTTGTTATTTTTCTGTACATCTTGCCATTTGGCTCCATATTTTTCAGCAATATCATAGTAAGTGTCCCCTTTTTTGGCTACATGGTAGACTGGAGACTTCTTTTTATTCGCTGTTTGCTTACGGCCAACAGAAGATACACCTGCAACTGCAGCTTTGGTTTTCTTAGGTAAAGACACATATGAAGGTGCTGCAAATCGAACTTCTTTTAGTGTCATGCTAAAATTAAACCCGTTCATTATTTTTGAATCGGCATCATGAGAAAAGGCCGCAATCATCATATTGTGATAGATTCTGCGACCTTCATAGATTACTATAGTGCCTTTTGTTTCAATAGTAGATAATCTACCTAGAAGTGTTTCCAATGCTGTATCATCTGGTCTTATCAATTTTCCACTGATAGAAAGAACGACTGGTTTTCGGTCAACGTGATCTGTAAGGTTAATTCCCTTCTCTACTGGATGAGAGGGCAAATCAACATCATTCTGAAGACTTTCTTTCTCTACATGAATTTGTATTCCGTTTATTTTTGCCATCTCTACCCCTCCAATATGACTGGAAATACAGTACTTAAATCGCTATACCAACCTTCTAATTCTTCTTTAATACTTCTTGCAGTCTCTTGTGGTTTGTCGGACCCTTGAACGATTATTTGAATTGGAGCTTGTACGCTAGTATTTGTCGTACTACTTCTTATAGCCGGGGCACTGTTGTAACTTTCTCCATCAAAGTCCAAAGTTGGATCTGTGCCGTCACCTTTTAATATACCTGCGTTTCTTAATGCATCTGCCTCGTCTGCAGGTAAAACGGCCTCATCTTTATGCAAAAGTGCTGGCATTTCGTCATAAGGCACTCGTCCAAGGCCTACTTCAAAACCGGGTAAGCTTCCGGTAACTTTCGAAACGACACCACTAATCTTGTCACCGATATCAAAGTTCTTTATGGCTTTTCCAACTGCACCTAATTTGTCGATTACCCATTCAACTGCATCTGCTATACCATTAAAAGCCCATGTAATTGCATCAAGCACTGGTTTCATGTAATTCCAAGTTTCAGCAAGTGTTGCAGAGGCTAAAGGTAATAAAGGTACTATTATTTCAGTTACTAAAAACTTTACAGCTCCAGAGACAACCCCAAACAAACTTCCAGCTATGCGAAGTATAGGAGATATCACGTTAAAAACAGTTTCTATTACAGACTTGGCAGTAGGCATTAAAGGGACTATGACTCCCTCAACAAATCCCATAACTATGCTAGATAGAGTGCTAAAAATATTCATAGCACCGCCTACAATGTTTCCAATGAAGCCCATTGCAACACCGATAAATTCTTGCGCTACAGGCATTAAAGGAACTATGACTCCCTCTACAAAAGAAGATACTGCTGATTTACCTGTGTTAAAGACTCCCATTACTGTCTCACCAAAAGATAAAAAAGTATCAATGATTTCTGGAGGAAGCCCTAATTTATCAGATAAACTAAAGATATCTCCCTCTTTTAACATATTAAATGTATCTAAAACTACATCCTTCAATGAGGATAATCCACTGATTCCATCTGAAACAAAAGCCATAAACGGTCCCGGGTTAATATTGGAAATTATGTCACTCATCCAAGACAATGCACCAACTGCTTGATCTAAAATAGGCGTTCCTGCTTTATCTAAAAAATCCTGCCACGCTTGTTTTAAATTTCCCATTTGGTTTTCAAAACTGTCAGATTCAACAGCAGCTTGTCCTAGAGCTCCTGCAAGTTTATTTCCGTCTTCAACCATACCAATTAAAGTTAGTTGTTTCTCTGCCTCTGAAAGTTTAATAAACGATTTCCCATATAATTCATTGGCTTTTGCATTTCTTGTTGTTTCTGTTGCAGATATACCTAATGCAGCATCATTTTCAAAATTACCTTTCAAAAATGACTGCATAGTTTCCGAAACTTCTTCGATGGATTTATCATAAAAAGCCGCACTGTCGGCGGCTGCTTTAGTTGATCTTTCCGCCAAATTTAAGGCTGCAGCTGTATCCACTCCTGTAGTTTTTGCAAAAGCCGCCATTTGTGTAAAACTACCTTTTAATCTATTGGGTAACATACCTGTATCTTCAGCGATTTTATTAAGACTGGCTGAAGAACTCTCTTCAATACCTTCAAATACAGCATCAAATTGGGCATTCATGGCTTTGGCGCTAGCTGCCGCTTCAATAGCCCCCGTTGAAAAATCCTTCAATGCAGTACCGATACCTAAAGCTAACAATGCTGAACCTACACCTATGACAGCTTTCTTAAAAAAACCCATTCCCTTGTCTGCTTTTTTTACTTCTCCATCTAGCCGACTCAAGTTAGTATCATCTAAGTTTCCAACTTCACCTGTTACATCCCTAACCGATTCTTCTAGATCATCAAATTCGTTTGTTAAGTCGCCAACTTCATCTATTGCACTATCAATCGCAGAGACATCAATGCCTCTTAAAGAACTTATTACTGCATCTATTTTTCTATCAAGTGCAACAAGGGGCTCATCTGCTATGTCCATGCCAATTTCTACGACTGCATCACGTAAGGACATTCAATCAACCTCCCCTCGCTTCTTTTAATCGATCTGCATAGCTATCTATGGCTGCGTTAAATTCTAATAACTCATCCAGTGTCATAGTCTCAGCACGTTCATAGCTAAGTTTCCCTTCCATAATAGGTCGCCAGAATACCCAATTCTCATCCACCGTTTGTCGATGTACATGTATTGGTTTAGCTCTCTTGAAAGGTAAATTTAACTGCCTCGGACATTACTTCTGAAAATCCCCCTACTTCCTCGAAATGTTCGAAGTTTACCTTACTTCCATCTTCTTTAAAGATCACATGTTCCATCATTGAGTCGTAAAGTTTTTCTCCTTGCTGAACACCATGTTCATTCTTAGCATTATCACGCATGCGTACAGCTTCACGTAACCCCGGGTGTTGAAATATATATTTATCACCTTTTTTTGTTTCAAATGTTTTTTGTTCACCTTTTTTAGCCATTGCTTTTCTCTCCCATTCTTTTCTTTTTAAGTGATTTGTTATATGTCTTTTTTTCATAGCAAATTAAAAAGAGTAAGCACTCGGCTCACTCTCCTTTCGATTTATTTAACTGCGTAGTCAAATACTTTAATTGTGTACACACGACTTGAAGCTGATTTACCAAATTCTTTGTCTGCTGGTTTCGTGATCATTGCTTTAGTCCCGCCGACAACCTCTTTTACTTCGTTATTTGAGTTCACCCAAATTGGCACCATAGAACGAGCATTAGCAAAACCATCTAGCACTGAAATAGATGGCGATGTTTGATTAAGAGTGATTTCAATCGTTCCCATGCCATCTCCATTTATAGATACCACTGCATCACCTTGCGCTGAACTAGAAGCTTCAAAGTTATCATTGTCTTTTGATGCTTTTACCATTGTGCCATCAGCATAACCCGTTATAAATATACCGCCGACAGTTGTTACTACTTTCCGAGCATCATATGTTCCAATATGTCCTGTCATTAATTACCCCTCCTTAGTAAACCATTTCTCCATTAACAGTTGTTTCATGAATTGCACCTGCAAGTTCAAAGCTAAATGATAGTCCTTTATAGTGACGCTCTACACGATCAGCAGCATTCGTTTGGGAACGTCTTTTAGCAGTAAGCGTATAAAGTGGTAGTTCAGCTTCATCAAGTGCAATGATGCCCTGTTGTGCTCCTATTTCTAAAATGGTGCGTGCCTCACCTTCTATTTGCGGAATTCCAACATCATCAAAAGAAATCTTGTCATTATTTACAAATAAAGTAGATATTGCTTGCTCCATATTTACTTTCACCCAGTCTTTACCGTGAATGACATCAATATATTCACCTGATAGTAAAGTACCTTCTGATGTTTGATAGTTACCGTTTTTCGCAACATATGCGAAGCCATTTAAAGCATGGATTGCAAGTAACGTGGTGGCATCATATGGTGCAGGATCCACTCCTATTAATTTTTTAAATTTGTATGTGATGGAACCAACAGGCTTAGAACCATGCCCACCTATTAACGCTAAGTGAGGGTATTGATTTAACTTGTCATGCATCATAACAAAGGTACGATCGTATTTTTTAACTGATAACGTTGTTAAATCTTCAATACTATCAACAGTATGCGCGGCTAATTTAAAACCTTCTCCTTCTACTACATCAGAAATTGCAATATAGTCTGCTACCGTACCTGTCGCTAAAGATACAAAGTACCAATCTTCGTTATAATATTTTGCAAGCGTTTGTGCCGCAGTTATTTCTGTGCCGTCATATGTGGCAATTGCAACTTTAGCCGTGCTTGTATCCCCTTGTTTAAAGGCAACACGAGCTGCTTTATAAGTATCAGTACTTTCAGCAAAGTCTGCCTTTACACCATCA
The DNA here is from genome assembly GCF_038626375.1 of Psychrobacillus sp. FSL K6-2843. Classification (NCBI taxonomy): domain Bacteria; kingdom Bacillati; phylum Bacillota; class Bacilli; order Caryophanales; family Bacillaceae; genus Psychrobacillus; species Psychrobacillus sp. FSL K6-2843. The sequence continues at coordinate 3,902,415 of NZ_CP152021.1, forward strand.
ATATCTCCGTAAATTTTAAATGACGGTGCACCTGTTTTTTGAGCCAATATCAACGGTGTTCCAAGTCCTGTTAAGGCCGACGGCTTTTTGATATTGATAATGACTGTAACGTCTTTTAGTGGCATATTTACCCCTCCTAATTAATTGTTATCTTCTCGATTACATCTGTTTCAAACGATTCCTGACCTCGTACACGTAATCGCAAGTCAAATCCGCATCTTCTTTCATAATCAACAGTTAAAAAAACATCACGGTTCGTTGCGTTTAATACATCAACTACTGTAATGTTTTCATCTGATAATTCAATATGTCCACGCCCTAAGAAGTAAGCACGTGCTTTTTGTGTATAATCTTCTGCATCTTCGATTACTGATGCATTACAAGTAATTGATAAGACTGATTCAAAGTCTTGTTCAATCCTTGCAGTAGTCCCTGAAATTTTTTGGACTGGTTGACCGACACCTTGTGCAATAGTTGTCTTTTTAATAGAAAAAAACGGGTAGGCGGGTTGTTTTCCTATACCCTCGGCTTGAATCACTTGAATGCCGGTATATGTGGATAATCCTTTATGCAAGGGAATCCATATATCATCATACTTAATCATGCAAACCGACTCCTTCGCGCCATCTCATCAAATATATACAGACGTCAGTAAATTCACTGTAATCTTTAAAGGCTTGTATGGTATAAAAATCATTCTTGTACATTACTTGCGTGCCAATATCAAGTGGCAATGTAGTATATACCTTCTTTTCCTTTACTGTATAAGTGCCATTTTCAACGTATTTCAAGTCATCATTACTTAAAGGCAGAATAATTCCGCTCATAGGAATTTCCGTAGGCTTCCCATTAACCCATTTTCCATTAATATATTGCCCTTCATTTTCAATGAATGCTATGAACGGGACACTATTTTGATCGATTACTTCTTTAAAAATCATAATTTCAGGCATTATTTCTGCACCACCTTGTAGGTTATACGCCTGCGCAAATCCCCTGAATCGATTAGTGGATTACTAGAACCTTTTTTCCGAATGGTTGAAGATACGTTTGGCGGTGCTTCAATATCAGTTATTTTCTCTTGAATATCTCCTACCATTCGAGCACCTAAACGCTCGTATAGTGTCCTAGCGTCTATTTTAAAATCAAGAACGTTTTTAAGTTGCCTTTTGGCAAATTGAGCCCACTCAGTTTGTTTTTCATCAAAAGTAGTCCTCAGAAATGAACGCTCTGGAATAATAATCGACCCACTTGCCTTTTGAATGGTCACTCCAAATTCATGAACATTTGCAATCATTGCATAAAAAGAATCATCATCTCCAAATACCCCGACCTCAACAGTAAATCTTTTCAAATCCCTTAAATTTTTAATTAATTGTGGAATATTGTTTCTGTCAGTAACGCGAATGTTGATACCGGCCATTAGAACACCACCAAATTAATTGTCTTTTTAGGTTTTAATTGTTCTTCGATTTCTTCTAAAATACGTTGAAATTCTTGTCCATATTTGGTTGCAAGTAGGCCCATATTTTTATTGGGTTCACTATATTGACGTTCAATTACATCCACTTTTTCTCTAATTACAGCACGGGAAGAAATCAAACTTAAAGTAACTAAATGAGCCGTTAAATAACGAGCCAATCGCTCTTGGTAAGACTTAGGCACATTTAAAGAGGACACTTCAAGCGAAGCATCCTCTATATACATTGTTAAGCGTTCTTCAGTAACCGCCGTAAACTCATCACTCAACATGCGAACCCTTTCTAGTGTGGTTAACATATAATTCACTCTCCCTTATTTTTCGGGATTAGATAACTCTTCGATACGTTTGTCAATTGCATCTCGAACAGTCTTACGGTCCTCATCTTCCTTCAAAGCTTTAAGCATATCAATGTCAAAAGCGTCTTCAATCATAGCTATTACTTCTTTAGCAGATGGTTTTGATTTATCCTTTTCATAAACAAATTCTCCCGTTTCTTCTAAGTGAGCCATCAAAGGATGAGCAAGAAATTGTTCAAATTCTTGCTCTCCTACTTTATTTGTACCTGGTACCAGGGTTAAACCATTTGCTTGATATGAGTGATTACCTTTATTTTGTACTAACATGTAGGTTCCTCCTTAAATACCATCCGCACGGCAAATAGCCATTGGATAGCGAATAATTAATCCTGTTGTGCGCTCTTCAAACGGTACTTTCGTGTTTGGAAAAGCGTATTCTTGTGGGTGACGAGTAATATCTAATGGTATTCCAAGTTCAACAACATCAGGAGATGAGTCTAATACAACGAAACAATTGCTATTAGCTACTCCTTTGCCTTTTAAATCATTGATTGTCTCAATTCGTTTAAACCAATTTTGAGAACGGATATACTCCAATACCGTTTGCTGTGTAAAGTCGTTAAATGGTTTCTCTAATTCCTCGGAAGAATCAGGGGTAAGAAGTAAAGTATCTGCCTCATGGCCATTTAATTTATTGATCTTATTTTTTGCTTTACGGATATCTGCGACAATTTCTTTACCGGTTTTATCAGCCCATTTAGTAGAGGTACCGCCCTCATTTTGTGGTACTGCATAAACTTGAATACCAACCGCATCAGTTAGGCCTTTTATTCTGTGCTTAGAATCACCTGAGAATGCAATTTGGTTCTCTTTCTCAGCAATGGCTTTACGAACCGTATCTGCTTTTGTTACCTCAATTTGGCGACCAGCCATTTGCGCTTCACGTACTTCTTGAACTGAAATATTGAATGCAGCTGCTATAGAATAAATTTTCACTGTTTCTTCTGTTAAATCTGCATCTACTAACGGTACATCAGTAGCTCCTGGAGCTAATATTTTAGCAGCACCAGAGCGCGTCATCACATCATAGCTGTATGTTTTTGCTCCTGCAGGGATATCTGTTTTTAATGAGAAAATAGAGCGAGCTTTTAGTTCGTTAGCATGGGGCTCATATACTCGCTTGTCAATTGCATTTAAATCTTGTGGACGAATCAATGCGTCCGCTCTGTATGATTGTGTTGGCATGTAAAGTTCCTCCTAAGGTAAGTTAATTTCTATTTCTACTAATTGATCAGCTGAAGCATTGCTTTTAAATACTGCATTTGATACGTCTATAACTGCAGCACCAGTAGCTACAAACTTTTGTGTTGCTGGGTCTACTTTAACAGCATGACCGTTAACAACATCACCGCCTGCGACAACAAAAATACGACCACGTTTTACTATTGCAGCAGGTTCACCCACTTGATAGTTTTGGTCGTCTTTCTTTTCTACGTAATCGTGAATATTTTGTGCTAAAGCAATGCCGATAACTGTACCTCCTGTAGCAATAGGCTTAATAGCTGTACCTTCAGCGTTTAATTGAACTGCAGCACCAAAAGGGACCACTGTCTCTACTGCATACGTGTCTGCCATATAATCTTGGAAATTGGATAATTGGCCAGGTTTACCTGCTGGTAACATGTACTCAGGATAATTTGTAATAGGCATATTTATTTCCCTCCTTCTTTACGCATGTTCAAGCGCTTGTTTTTCATTTTTTCAATTTCTTTTTCCTTGGTTTTAGTGTCACCTGTAAAAGCATTATTTGTACCAGTGCTAGAAAATCCGTTAGCTTCAACTTGTACTACAGTTGCATCAAAAAAGGCGTTGATATAGTCATCTGACTTACCATCACCTTTAAATTCTGATTTAGTTGTAGCTATAACAGCTTCTTTGATTTCACGTTCTGTTTTACCAGTAAAATCGTATGAATCACCAAGTAAAGGCTTAGCAGTGCTGATTAAATTCACACGTTCTTCCACTTTTTTATCTAATTCATCAGCAGAAAATTGATTTTCTTTTGCAGTTGCTAGCTCTTGTTCAGTATTCTGAAGCTTTACCTCTAATGCATCGTAACGACCTTGTAAGGTATCTAAACTGTCACCTTTTACTTTTGCTGTTTCTTTTTGAGCTTTTAAAGCCTCAATGTGTGCTTTCACTACTGGATCTACTTCATACTCTGTACCTTCAATCTTAATTTTAACCAATGTACTTCCTCCTTTTTCATCTTGAATTTGCCATGCATCACTATCAGAACGAATAGCAACCTCTGGACCAGCTCGCCCTTGATCTACAATGGCAATATGATTAATTTCAATATTACGTTGTGCAAAATCATATTGTTCCCCATTATAAGTGCCTTTTTCAGCAACCACATCAGACATGAATCCGATGCTGATTTCTCGTTTACCGTCATAAACCTTTTGGATAAGCTCTTTATCAGTTATTGTCAATGACACATATAACTTTAAATCCTCTACACGTGCATCCGTATGGCTCATTCCTTTTGCGTAACTTTGATAGTTGTCTATCGTCACCGGCTCATTAGGATGCTCATCTGTAACTGGCTTAGAACGGGCAGAACGAATGGTGCGATCATTAAAAATCTCATCTGGCAACTTAGCTTCCATCTGAACAGTACCATCTTGCCGTTGATATGGAAAAACACCAGGACGAGTTATTGGCACTTGTACCGTTAAATAACCCTCTGGTGTCTCTCCATAGTCTTTAATATAGGACCTGTCATAACGCTGTAGTTTCAATCAATTTCACCCCCTTCCAGTACAATTCTCGCATTCTATGACTTTTGGTATAACTTGTTCTGTAAAGCATAACCTTCTAGCTCCCATAATCTATTCTTAATATGTTTTACCGCTAAATCAAAACCTATTTGCTCGTCATAATTCAGCGGGTCTACGCAAGCAGACTCACCTACAATTGTAAAACCATTAGGAATTTTAGCTACGACAAGACATTGTTTCTCATGTACTCGATGGAATACCTCAAGTTTTGATTGTTCGATAATAATGTCAATTTGTTCTTGTGTTACAGTGTTTTTACCCATGTTTAACCTCCTTGTCTAATTTAGTTTTAATAGCTTCTTTGACTTTTCTAGCGTTTTCATTGGGAGAAGCATTAATAGTTATATTGTTGGTTATTTCCAGTTGATTTGGTTTGGTTAAAATTTTTAATACGTCTTCAATCGTACCTTCAGCTACTTCTGTTGTATGGCAATCTCCTACACGCATAGTTCTCTCATAACGTACTCGTTGTTGACTCATTTCAACGCTCCTCCTCTTCTTCATCAAATACAGGAATAGCTACACACCGACATCGATAATCTGCACCAGGTATTAAATTTCTTCCGTTAACCTCTGGTGGATCGCTGTATGAAAAAATTTTATTATTCAATACTTTATGTGATTCTCGCACACATTCATCTGCTGATGTTAACCATTTAAACCTCTCGACACCAATATTTTGATGACGTTGAGCTGTCATTTGACCTAAAATAGAGCCTGCTTGATCTATCGCAATAAATTGTGCACGATTTTGTGTTATTTCAACTCGCTCCATTAATCGTTGACTTATTTGTTTAATAGACGAGCCTTTCTTTATTCCTTCATTAACGATTACCTCAATATCTCTAAAATAATCGTCCTCAATTGTCTTAATGTAATTTACGTTTTCTTCTATTTTTGATTTAAGGAATTCTTCTAACCAAGGTTCATTTTCTACTGGACTAATGCCATTGACCTTCTGTTGTTGCTCTATATTATGTTTATTGAAACGATTGACACTATTTATAAAAGTATTGACGGTATGTTCTTTTTTAGTTGAAGTAAAAATTTTAGCTGCTGTATTTTTTAATGACTGAAACATTTTCTTCAAACTATCGAAAAGTCCGTCATTTACAAATGTTGAACTATCTTGTCTTACTGCTAGTTCTGGCTCAATGTACTTTTCAAATAGAGCAATTGTCTCAACACCTAACTCTCCTATCATCTTCCTCAATGTACGACTATAAGTAACTGTTGCAGCATCGGGAAATCGTGTGATTGGTATTTTTTTAACCATTTGAATCACGCCAACTACGATAAACTTCATCAGCCATTCGCTTAAAATCGGCTTCATCACCGCTAAATTTCACTTCACTGGATAAACCAAACTGACCAAAACGTGATTCTCGAATTTCATCAGTAGTGATAATTCCATTTACTAAATAGATTTGATCAGTTTCAGCAACAATTTTTCTTATTTCAGCATCCGTTTTAGCATCTACATTCCATAGTGGATTAAATTGAATCTCCCATTCCAAAGATTCAGGATCAATACGGCCTCCTAGTTCCTTTTCAGACATCAACAACATCCGAATAAGCTTTTCTAAATGGGGTTTCATCTCATTTTCTTGGTCTGCGACAATACGAGAATAATAATTCATCACATCATATTGAGCTCCCGCAATCGTTCCTGACTCTTGCCCTTTAATAACTGTTTTGGGCATGCGTGCAGCACCTGCTAATAGGTCCCACACAAAGTCTAGTAAATCCTTAATACCTGAAACAGATGTACTTTGTTTTGTCAGGTCTTCCCCATCTGCTATCATTGCCAGCGCTTCTGTCCTAAACATAAAATCCATAATTAAGGATAAATGTTGTTTGTCTTGAGTAGATAAATTCTCGATATCCTTCGACTTATAGACCTTAAATGTAAAATCATGAAGTATTTGACCAACGGACCATACAGACGTATCAAAAACCGTGAGAATATCATATAACGGCTCTAATAATGAAGGTCCTTGAAACTCTCCTTCCATACGTCTTGTTTGACTGTGAAGTAAACGTGAAACGTGTACAGCTGATTCAGTAGTTTTAGTTTGCAGACCATGTCTTGAAGCTCGATTGATGCGCAGTTCTTCAAGTTGACCATATTTAATATCAAATACGTCCTCATTGATAAGGAACTCATTAACTTTCATGGAACTGAAGGCGTGTAAGTAGTCAACGGAGTACAGCTTATTCATATCTAGTTCATCATTTAAATCGAATTTTGTTGCCTGAGTTACCCCTAACGAGACAAAACCATCGCCACGTAACCGCTCATAAGTAATCATGTCTTTAAAAGCTTTTTTTGCATTTAAATCAGCAAGTTTACTCATAATGTCACGTGCTAATTGTTCATCTTTCATCCGCAAAGTAAACCAATTACGCGTCATATCCTCAGCTGGTATATCAATGATATTTTGTACAATACGGCTATCTGTATAAAGGCTGGTTATTTCCTCGTGCGATAACTTTCGATTAGAACCAGCAACCTGACGTGTGAGCTTATCTCGACTGTTCGCTTTCCCATTTCCCTGCATAAAATCTTCTTTAAATTGTTTTGCTTGGTCTATTGTTTTCATTTGGTATCACCTACTTTCCTAAAAGCTTTTTGTAACGATCAAGAGGATTAGAGTTATTTGTATACAGCTGATTTAATGCCTGGGTGGTCATATCCACTAAATCATCATGTGCAGCATTCGGGAAGCTGACTAATTCTTCAATCAAGTCTTCTACCCATGGGCACATATTCGGATGTGGTAAATAAACATTACCAGCCTCAAATAAAGGAGACACCGCATTAGCGCGTGCCTCCTTACCACCATCTGGATTTACTGGAACGATTCCGCTTACCTCATCTTTTAACATTTCGATGATAGCTGAACCGTTTGCCTTATCCTCAATATATTTACTTCTTGCATTTGGCCACTTATCAGACATAGCACGAATTGCTTTCATGGTATCAGCAAAACCCATTCGTCTATGGTCAATGTCAAACAAGAAATATTGTGCCATTTTCCTTCCCCAAACACCACCTGCGACAAAGTCACTCGTTTCTGAATCCTTAAAAGTACAGTCCCATGATTGGGCCATCTTATCAAAATGTGTAGGCAATATAGCAACCTCATTGCTGAAGCCCCACTCTTGCTTTTGCTCAGTGGTTCGGACATAGAATTTAATCCATTCCCGTTTAAAAATATTACCTCCTGCAGGAGATGGACGTTGTTGATACAGAGAGGCCCATGTACGTGAACCAACCTCACTCTTTTTCTCTTCTGCCCAATGCTCATCGAATCCAAGTTCAGGACATAAAGGTTCTCCTATTTCACGTTCCAATAGATCGTCTTTATCTTCTGCAATAGCAGGTAACCGTAAACGAACCCATTTTCGTGGACTTCGAGTAAGTAGGCGACCGATTAAATCATCTTCATGCCATCGCGTCATGATGACAATAACTGAAGCACCATCATGTAAACGGGTTGAAAGTGTTGCTTCCCATTCATCCCAGATGTTATCTCGGATGGTCTGAGAACTAGCTTCTTTCATATTTTTAATAGGATCATCAATAATCATTAAATCGGCACCTTGACCAGTGATTGAACCGCCAATACCAGTTGCAATCATTCCACCGCGTCTATCCTGTAGACCCCAGTCTTTTGTAGCCGAGTTTGACTCGGACAATTGGACATTAAATAGCTCATGCGAAAACTCGTTAAACTTATTTCGATTTAACCTACCAAATTTAGTAGCCAATCCATCACTATATGCAGCTGCAATCACTCGCTTATCTGGGTTACGTCCCAGGTAATAGCTTGGGAACGATTCGGTAACAGTCATTGATTTACCATGTCGCGGTGGCATTTCAATTAAGACGGATAGTTGTTCACCATCAGCAATTCTTTGAAGTACGCTACACACTAATTCAGTATGCCTATAGTGTGAATAGTGACCATGATGGACAAATTCCACGTAGTCACGATAATTACGTCGAGCCAGTTCCTTTTCAGCTTCATATGATAGTGTCTCAATCTGTTCTACGCTTAGAGTTGGCAATCGCTCTCAACTCCTCTGTGCTTAAATTACTGAAATCTACGACTCTGATGTTTGCACCGCTAGTTCCTTTAGTTTCAGAACGAGTTTTAGCAATGTCAGCTTTCAATTTTTCTTCCTGCAATCGCTTCTTATCGTTATCAGATAGTATATCCGTGTACTTAACGAGAAAAGCAAGTGCTGCCATTTTATCTGCTAACTTAACCTTGAACATGCCATCCTTACCTTTTGATAACTCAGTAATTAGTGTACCGTCAATCTCATCTGAACGATGCATAGCAAATTTGGTGTACGTATACGGTACAACTTCTATTTTCTCTGATTTCTTAGAGCCGTCTGGATTATACTCTACATTCGTTTCTGTAGCTTCCGATTCAACTTGTGAAAAGTCAATGAAGTCTGTAATATCAGCAAATGCTATTGCTTTATACTTCTCAAGAACATCGTATTTATCCAAATCTAAACTTTCGAGCCTCTGCCTTTTCAACTCAGCAACTGTTTCTTTAACCTTAGCATTACTTAGCATCCTACTACTATTCGCCATTGCTGTTTGATAGCTGCACTCATACACCTTTTTGTAAGCGCTCGTGGCATTCAATGAACGAACGTAGTACATACAAAAAAGCCGTTGTTTTTCAGTCAGTTCATCCGACTCAACAACAGGCTCTAGTAGTTCTTTTTTTGTATGCACCCTTTTTTGTTTTGTGTGCACACCTTTTTCAGCTGCATCCTTAGACCATTTATGTCTAGTTTTCCAAGACTTCACGGTGTTAATGGATACATCATGTTTCTCTGCAATCTCTTTATACTTCATGCCAGCCATGTAATCTTTTTCTGCTAGCTCATATTTTTCAGCCACCTAACATAACACCACCTCCGAGAACTAATTAATTTTTTAATCACCTCTTTATGCTATTTGCATTATAAAAATAAAAAAACACTCTGATTAAGAGTGTTAGTTTTGAGATACATGAAAAGTTCGAACTAAAGCCATATTATAATTCCAATGGTAGTGACCTCCATTAGCAATATAAACTTCACCATCTTTGATCATTTTAGCTACTTTATCACTCACATCTTTTAAATCTCTACCTTGCACTTTAATTATTTCTGATTCACCTTCAGCAAAATACAAAGATACCTTAAATTCCATTTCAATCACCTCCCATTGACATTATTCGTCAAAGTAAGTGAAAATCCTCCTACAAAGCATCGTAAGATGGTATAACGAAAACTATCTTTCGTCCGGGGGACCTACCTAGCCGACCCTCCTTCCAGTTTACACCGCAGATTTTTCTTTTAGCAAATATTGGTCGTCTTGTGCTTTTTGTGCGTTCTGTGCGTTTCGTGCGCTAACAATGATTTCTATAATTTGATGCTTTCTTTCTTTTACATAAGTGACACCAACGCCAAGTTCACTAGCAATCTGTCGATATGTCCAACCATCTAAAATGTGATCATAAATAATGTTTGTGCGAAGGTCTGAAAATGAATTGGTGAAATTCTCTAATATACTTACGCAGTACCTCATATAAGTGAGTCGCTCTAATTGCTTTCGTTCCCTAATATCCATCTTTTTTAATTCAGCTTCACTTTTACCTGGAGAACCTTTCGGCATAGCTGCATCTAATCCGTATTGAGCAACACCCCAGTTTTCCATAGGAATTTTATAGCCGTACAGTATTCTTTCCAGTCTCTCTATTTCCGTTTTCATCATTTGGTAATCTGTGATTATTGATGCTATGGAAGTTCCAGTTTTGAACATATTCAACACTCCTATCGTTTATTTCGTACAGCTCCTCCAACACGTTTGTATACTTGTCGATTACACCCCATTAAATCTTCAATCTCCCTGCGAGAAAAACGTTCTTTGGTTTGTTTGTTAGTCTTAGTATTCTTTTTATCTATCTCTTGTCTAAGAGGCTGTTTTAACCCTTTTTCGATAAGCTCCGTTTGTAACGTTCCCATTTTCTTCTCTCCTTTTTGTGAAATAAAAAAAGAGGACAACAAATGACACAGCTAATGCTGCAATCAAGCGTTGTCCTCCAGTTGGCTGGGGCGGACTATATATTCAGTTCTTTATAAAGTGCGTCAATGTGCTTCTTATACGATTCATTTAATTTTTGTACATGTTTAAAATCAAAAGCGACGACATTATCTGCGAATTCTACATTTCTGAAAAATGCATTAGTGTCTAATTGACGAGCGTATTTTAATAATAGATCAATTTTTTTATAATAATCTACTGGAACTTCATTTAAGCTAATATTTTCTATTATCACCTTAAAATGATGTATTATATTTTTTTGGGTATGTTCGATGTCGCTAGGCTCTAGTTTTTGATTTAAAAGTAATTCAGTTAATCTATTCACTGTATAAATATCGTGCTTATATATTAATAGAAGTCTTCTAAAATCTTCATAGTTCCATAGTTTATTTTCATTAATATTCATCCTTGCGGTTTTAACAGCATACATACCAGCTACTTTAGCTCCAAAATAAGCTCCAGATAACGTGAAAATGCCAAGGAATAAATTTTCAAAAAACCAGCTTGGTAAAAAGTCTACTTCCATAGATAGTAGCTTAATAATTAATGCAATAATTATTAGTAATAAGGCGCCTATAACTGTTTCCCTTACGTATGTCTTCTCTTCAAATAACTCTCTTCTACCTCCTACTTTCTTTTCTACTTCAGTATTAACCTCCAATCTAATTTCATTCTCACTAGATTCCTTTAGAACAAAGTCTGTATAGGGAAGAATAAGTAACATAAAAAACAAAAGTAAAAATGATGAAATTGATGCAAAAACATCAGTATCATTAAATATAGTAAAAAATAGTTGAAAAAAACCAATATAACCAATTAGCAGTGTTAAAATTGCAATGATTCTTCTTAAATTTAGTCTTGTTAATCTATTACTGAATTCTTCCCATTCTTTAGTTACGAATTTCAATGAATATCTGTAAACTATAAAAGATAATGGAAAAACAATTGACACTAATAATATATATAAGTTTGCTTCAATCTCCTTATCATTTAAAAAAAAGAGTCTAAAATATTTAGATAAAATGTTTGGCCAATTAAAAAATTGAAATATCCCACTTACTACTAATAATGAAGTAAAGATCGATATAAAACTTAAGATACCTAAAACCGCTATTATATAGAAAATATTTCTATCTATACTTTTCAAAACTCTTCCCCTTCTTCCATGCGCATCCTCTTTACCTTCCCTTGATGCGTCACAATCTTATATTCCCCATGAGTCGGAAGTTCTCTGAGCTTTGCTTTTCCGTCACAGATAACAATCACACAACTGGTAGGTATATCCATTATATCAACTGTTAATTGCATTGTCTCTGTGTCTATTTCTAAATTTTCTATACTCACGAAGATCCCTCCAATGTGTTATAATTTTCTTGTGAGAGACAGGAGGAATCTTGTCTTATTTTTTATGTCTTTTAATGCCTTGATTAAGGATTCATCCTCTTTTCTTTGCTTGATTAGACCCTAGCTTTAGCAAGTGATTAATGTATTCTTTTATTGCCTGTGCATTTGATACGGAAACTGTGCCACTATCTAGTATCTTGAATACATCCTTTTTAGTTGGACGTGTCATTTATTCAACTCCTTTACTTCGCATTTTCTACGTATAACGACATAATGCTAGATATACAATATGTTTCGCTAAAAGAACAAAATCATTATAATATTTGATATAATTGGTATTAATTAGCACAAAATAATTAAGGGGGAATTCGAATGAAACCATTATTAAAAGGTACTGAAATTAACAAAGAAATTACTATCACTGCTCCAATTGATTTAGTTTGGTATGCTTGGACAATCTCAGAACGAGTTTCTGAATGGTTTGCATCTGAAGCAATCATTAATCCTAAAATTGATGGAGCATATGAACTTTACTTCATACCTGGAAATAAAACTGGCATGAATACTAAGGGGTGTAAAATAACTAAAATAGTTGAACAGAATGAGCTACATTTTACTTGGAAAGGACCAGACCAATTTGCAAGTATCATGAACGATGAGAATTCTCTAACGCTTGTAAAAGTAAATTTTTCTAATACCGATAATAATATTACTAAGATTTCAGTAAACCACTCTGGTTTTAAGAGTGATGAAAATTGGTCAGAGGTTATTAAATGGCATGATATGGCATGGTCTGGTGTATTAAGTAGTCTTAAATCAGCACTTGAAAAAGGAGAAGGGAACTTATGCTGTAAGCCTTAAAGATTAAGTAACTAACATCTATTTCTTAGAGAAATAGATGTTTTTTTATTACGTAATATGTTTCCAGTGCGTCTTATCAAAAAGCAACCCTCACTACCACCCTCGGCTGCATGCTATAAAATTTCCTAACTGTTAAATTCACCACTTGGCTATCATCTTGCCAGATAACCTTGTTCAGACCGTCCTTAACACCCTTCACGTAATTATCTACATCTGGTTTAGTGGTCGGTCTTAATTCGCCTTGCTCAATAAGAGCTTGTTTTGGCTTCGTCTGATACTTTTTAGGTGTTGCCCTATAAATGTCTATGGCTAAGTCAATCGGTCCTGTTATAAGCTCTTTTGGAGCGTGCTGACCAGCTACTAACTTTACGTATTGTTTAAAGTCCCTCGACTTAGCAGGATCATAGAGGACAGTTTTACCTGTCCATGATTTCCCTGCCCTTGGTCTTCCTTGTGCTACTGGATTTCCAGGTATTTCAAATAAAATATTTCTCATATCACGTGTTTCCATTTCTTTTTTTGTTTTACAAGCAATACCAACTTTTTAGATACACCATAATCTTTAGCGATTGTTAATAGTGATCTATCGTCTTCCCTAATTGCTCGTACTTTTTCCTCATTAAGTTTTACCCCTCCGCCATTTTTAGCCCCTTTTGCTTGCCTCCCTTTGTTTACCATATCTTGAGAGTTTTCTTTAGGGGTTCCTGAACTCAGATGATCTGGATTAATACATAGTGGGTTATCGCAACTATGCAAGATAAACTCACCTTCAGGTATGGGACCTTTAAACATAGTGTAAATGTATCTCGACATTCTCCAGTACTTGCCGTTTCTCGTCACGACGGGATATTTGTCCTGCGAATCGAGCGTGTGACTATTACATTCCCAACATCCAGTGGGAGTTTTTTCATATGTTATTTTCCTTGCTCTGTTGCTAAGGGATTTTTCAGATATTTGATTTTTCATGCTCGCATCCTCTCCTGGTATTCCAATTCCTCATCAATGGTCACCTGACGTTTAAGGAACTCTGCTTCAGCTTCCTCATGCTTTCTCTTACATACAGGTCCGTAACCTTCATCAATGCTTTTAGGAGTTTTCAATGGTCTGTTACATCGTTTACATGTACTCATTAGTAACCACTCTCCTGACGTTCATGATTGATTTCATTTTTCTCGTAATATGCTGCCTCTATTTGCTCCCATGTGAAACCTAGCATTTCGCCTAGCCACACAAAACTCATAAATAAATTGCGGTACATTTTTTCAAACTTTTTAGGTACTAAAAAAGGTGCCTCGATAGCTACGAAGTCTAAATTGACTGCCCAGTTAAAAACGTGTCTAAATGCTTCTAAAGAATCACGTAATCCATTTTTTGCAAAGTTGTATTTTAAATCCTCGAGTTTTAACTCCAACCCAATCGACAAGATGAAATGCAAGCAGTCTACGTATTCTTCAAGGAGTGGATTTCGCATTATCCAGGGTTTATTTTTGTCTGTTTTATCTGGGTTGTCCATTAATACTTGTGTCCTTGATTCCTGATCATTACTCCACTTCTTAAATCCTCGCCATTCATTGGCGCATTCACCTAACTCCACTTGCAAAGCAAGGGTCTTCCAATCCAGATTATTTTGACCTTTGAGTTCAGGGTGTTTCTCCATGATTCGTTCATCAAGCACTCTTTGTGTTTCAAATAATTTTGTAAGATTCATCTCACACCTCCAACAATATGTTTTTCACGCAAAATCGTTTGTTTAACGTGTCCGAACGATTGAAATAGACATTTCCCTGAGCAATACATTTCAGAGCCCTTATGCCATACCTCGTCGCCTTTATGAATAACTTTTTCACAGTTCTCGTTTTCACATACAGCTACTGGTTTCATAAAGACACCTCCAGTAAGTGTGGATGTTCGTATATGTTGCCGATGACATCAACAAACTGTTCTGGTACATCGTTTCTAAAAAAGGTATCCAATCCATAAGTTTCATGAATTGTTATGAAATCTTTAGCCGGAAAAACTTCAATCGGAACAAATGCAAATGAAGCTACTTCATCAATCCAACAGCAAACCGCATATTGTTCATTTTCTTCAACAATATCCCCTTCATAAATCTCCACACCGTTTTTGTCTTTTAGGCCTGTAAATTGCAATTCCTTTAATTCCTCGTAATTACCATCTTCTACTCTGTAGATAGCTAATGTTCCATATGATAGCCAGGCATGTATATCTTCTCTAGATTCCATTTCTTCACCGTCATACATTTTTTTTAGTTCTTCATCCCAAGCTCGAAACTTTATCTCTCTCATGCCGATTTCCCCTCTCTCATCTTGATTCGTAACTCTGCAGCTTGCAGACGTTGTTCAAGAAGATCCATTCGCTTTTTATTAGCTTCCTCATCAATCGGACTAGTTGACTGGACGTAGTAGAAGCCTTGTCCTTTTATCCATTTAGGCATTGGCTTCAACCTCCAGTAGCACAGGGTTTTCGTAGATGTTGCCGATAACTTCAAATTCATCATCTTGCAACCAAGCGTGATTTAGAATAAATGCACCATCCGAACCGTAATACTCTGAATCGTTATTTTTCCATATTTCATAAATGCCACTCTGATATTTAACTATTCCTAAATGTTCTCTATCTTCTCGATTTCCACCACTGGTATCGAAGTCTGTAAAATGAACAATATCCCCTTCATAAACCTCCACACCGTTCTTATCTTTGAGGCCTGTGTATTGCATTACCTCTACTTCTGGGGCTAAACCATCCAAGATAATACCAATTTGCACACTTTGTAAGATGTTGTTTTTCTTTGAAATGAATAGTCTCTCAAACCAACCATTTTCATTTGGATAAACCATTTTATTTAAATCAGTATTATAAGCACGAAATTTAATCTCTCTCATTACTTTTTCAACCTCCAGTCAATTCCTTCTGTTTCAAGAACGAAGTATTCACCTTCACCACGTTCTAGTAATCTACTATTCGCTGCATATCCGATACGGTCTGCAAGGGTGCTCTTATCCTCATTCGTGTTAAAAATAATAGGTTGCTTACGTTTATAACGCTCATTAACAATCGTGTAATAAAGCCCCTCTTTTGCCTCTGTCGGCTTGGCCTTTCCAATATCATCCCAAACTAATACATCCGCACCCAGCACACTATTGAGCATCCTGTTATAGGTCTCGTTGTTGTCGTCCATCCGTTTGGCTGCCATCATTTCATCCATGAAAGTCACATCGGATAGGATTAACACATTAAACCCTCGTTTTATTAGTTGCTTAGCAATTGCTATTTGAAGGTGTGTCTTTCCGATACCAAAGTTGTTATGTTTATATTTAATCTCTGAGCGATCTTCAGGTCGTAGAGCTCGAATTCTTTGTTCTCCAATCGTTGCAGTAAAACCTAAGTTTTTTGCTCCCACTTTTTGAAGTGTTTTTTTGTCTTCTGGAAACTCTTCTAGGTAACGAGTGGTAAGTTCATACATTGCTCTTTGATTTTCATTTGATTGCTCATAGTTCTCTAAGTTTGCATGTACAAACTCTTCTGGAATAAGAGCGTTTTTAAAGCGACGTCCCCAAGCGTTACGGTCTCTACAATCACAAGGTTTGTTTATGTCGTATTCAACCTCGTAATCTGGTGTGACCACCTTTTCCTTATGGCTAAATACCACCTCGGTACCATTACATTTCGGACATTTAGTTTCCCCAGGCTTGTTTGTCTCGTTCGAGCTGTCTATAGACATCATCGATACCTTTTCCTGTAGCTTTTGCATGACTGCGGCCATTGTTGATGCCATTGCTTCCATGTTGGTGAGCCTCCCTTGTTCGTTTGGCATTCAGTTGTTCAAGGTTAGTAATCAATTCATTTTTCCAGTTGCGTAAAATACCTTCAGCATAGGTATATTTGTTTTTAACATCCGGCTTCATAATTGATTCTTTTAAAGCTTCAATGATTAAATCTGCATCTTTATAGTCATCTAGCATAAAACCAAGTTTTTCACCTACGGCTTGAGCTACTGGTTGAATATTGTTATTTGTGAAATCAACTAATTTAGCAAAATCAGAAAAAGGACGAACCGACTGACCAACATTCTCTTGTTGTTGTTCTTGTTCTTCTTTTTCTTCTTCTTTTTCTTGTTGTTCTTCTTGTTGTTCTTCTTCTTTTTGTCCACTTATCGTTGACGTATCGTAAGAACCCTTGATATTACTGAATTCTTCACTTTTTGACGTATCGTTAGACGACTCGTTACTCGAACCGTGGTACGTATCGTAGTACGATTCGTATATAAATTTAATTTCTGGTTTCTCAATTTGCTCTGAAATATAACGAATTAAGAAACCATCTTTAACATTTTTAAGCTCAGATTTAATACAATCTAAAACCGGTTTTCCTCCTTTAGTAAGGTTGTATTTACCCCAGTTTTTAATTGCTATCTCCCTAGTTGAATCATTGTATCTAACCAACTTGTGGTGCTCTATGAACCTCTGAATGAGTGAATTTACACTTTCTATGGAATAACCCATATCGAAAGCCATTTGCTTTTTGGTTATCTGGTAAATGCCTATCTGTGTAGTGTTAGAGTTTGTTAAAAGGTAGAGAAAGAAGAATTTGTCTTCTGGTGTCATCTCTTCTACGACTCTTGGATCATCCCAAAATTCTGTATGAATCATTCTAAATTTAGCCATATATATTCTCCCTTCGGTAAATCCTAGAGGGGAAGTCCCCTCCGCTAATCTAGTAAATATTCAATTTCAAATGTGTTATTCAATTTCTTTGTCTGCCTGCAATAAGCACACTTCTCACATCGAATAGGATTGTCTACTCCGTTTTTAACTCGGATAAAGCTATCCATCATTGTTTCTGTATACTCTAATTCAAACTCAAAACGAGAATCGTCAAAATGCAAGACAGCTTTATCTGGAGGACTTTCTTTTGTAACTGCCACAATATATGGACTGAAATACTCTCCAGTGTTCCTTTGAATTACTTCTCGATATATAGCCATTTGTAGTACGTAATCATAGGCTTGAACAAACGAAACATACTTATGATACTTATCTGACCAGTAGCGGTTTGAAAGGCTCTGAGTAGTCTTTAAATCACTAAATGTTTTACGTTCAAAGTTAATTGAATCGACTTTAATCTTCCAATCAGCTCCAAATAGGTTGGCGATAAATATCGTTTCTCTGACACCATCCATCGCAAACATTGCAAATGGATCTTCTTTAATGGTTTGAATCATCATGTCCGCTTGATTATATTCCGCGTATTTACCACCACGACTTTTATAAATCGAATCATGATTTTCTTCTTGAAACTTAAGAAACTCTTC
Organism: Psychrobacillus sp. FSL K6-2843; assembly: GCF_038626375.1. Taxonomy (NCBI): domain Bacteria; kingdom Bacillati; phylum Bacillota; class Bacilli; order Caryophanales; family Bacillaceae; genus Psychrobacillus; species Psychrobacillus sp. FSL K6-2843. The sequence goes on from NZ_CP152021.1 coordinate 3,920,692, forward strand.
TTCGCTTTCGAATGCTGCATGAGTATAGGAGCCAACCATCAAAGCCGTGCTGGACGGCATTTGATAGTCTCCATTTATAGTTGCTACTGTTCGAGCTTGGCAATCCATCATGTTCTTGAATTGCGAAACTGAAAAGTAGTCTTTATTTGCTTCATTGCTGTGGTAGTTCTGACTGTTCAACTGAAGTTTCTGTTGAGGTTGTTGAGTTACCATCTACTGTAACCTCCTTAACGTCTTCTTTTTTGAATGCTTCTCCAAGGTCACTAGACTTCTTCTTGCCTTCATCTTTATTGAACCAATCCTCTACTTTGCTCATGCCATCTTTAATTGAGTTAAATATTTTTATCAGTTCTAAATAGTCGTATTCTGTAAAGGATTCCGCGTTGTAACCAAACTTAGCTTCAACCATTTCTTGAGTAACCCTATGTTGTTCCTTAAATGTTTTTAATGCTTTTGAAATACGATCTTTTAAAGGTCCTTTATTGTTCCCTTTCAGTGTTTGTTCACACTCAGCCACAGCTTTATCTACAATGTCACCTGGTATTATTCCAAGAACACAAGCACGTACACGCCTTGCACCACTACTTGCTACCAATTCGTATATGTCACGAGGATCCGTAAGCTTCTGTAAAGTACCTTTTGCTTGTCTACTGTGCTTCACAGTGAATACTTTTTCCTGTCTAACATTAGTTTCTAAATCCCATGCATATGCCATTGCTACAGATTCACCTTCACGTTGTTCCAACTCCTTAACGCCGAACGAAAGATTTCCCCAGTTCTGCGCTAAAACTTCAGCTAATCTGATAGAAGGACCACTTACTTTCGTTCCACCTCTTGGATATTGGTACATAGCAACTTCTGCAAGTGATGTGCGTTTGCAAGAATCTAATATTCTTTGTTCAGCTTGGAATATGTTTCTTGGGAACTGCTTAGCAAGAAAAATAGCTCCCTTTACCTCTTCCATTTCACGTGATGCAGTCGCTTGACCTACTACTCCACCTTGTTGGCTTTGTTGAAATTGCATCGATAGTTCACTCATGCTATATTCACTCCAGTTTCATTTAGTATTTTTTTTTCAAGTTGCACATATTGTTGAGTGAGCTCTGTTATAAGCTCGTTTTTATGAGATGAAACCAAAATCTGGACTTCAATGCTAAAAGCAAGATTTAATATATCTAAGCTTAGTTTTTTCATATTGTTCTTCTTAACGAATTTACAAGTGCTTTCATATCTTTTGTGCAGATCAACCACCATGAATCATCCTCCTCTTGTCATATTCAAGGATTCTCGTTATAATAAAGACATCAGTTTTATAGAGAATCCTTGAAGTCCGCTACTCCAATAGCGGATTTTTTTATGCGCTTAAATCAACTGCCAGATTTTCTTCAACTATGTGTTCACCCATATGTTCTGTAGAACAATACAAGTAACCATCCCACTCATAACCTTCACCTTCATATAAATCTTCCTTGCAATGTCGATAGTTGCAGCACCCAACCTTTCTAGGTTCTCTTAAAGGTTCTTCATAACAATTACCTGATATTAATGAGTTTTCCATGTTAATACCTCTCTTCTTAATGATTACTACTCTAGCTACCGTTGCCTTTATTTTGTCACCTTTAATCTGATAAGCTTGTAATAGATAGGAGGTGGTAAAAGAATGAGCCAAGACAGAATTTACACGATTGAAACGCTCCAAGACAATTTGCATAAATCCAGGTTTCAACAAAATGGCAAGGAATTTACTGAACTAGAAGGCGGTATAATAATCGGTTTCTCTAAATACTTTGCTGGTATCGATGTCTATGCACCAGATCAGAATGGTGTATATGATTACATTGGTGATATTAATTTTTCATTAGAAAACTTTAATACCAAAATATCTATTCATAGCCAAGGGATTAATAATATTTGCTTAAATAACGGAAAACCATTTGAAGTAAAAATAGATAATCGATCACTTAGTAACATTTCAATTGATGTAGAGAACAAAAAGGCAAAAGTAGTAATTGATAAATCTAATTCTCTTTTTGATTTTTAAATGAATAAAATTGTTTCTTTAATTCAACCTGCATAATAATTAATCTTGATAGAAGCCCTGGGTCTATCTCTTGTGAAATACCTTCATCATCGAGGTACTTCAAAAAGTCATTTGTTTTTTGGAGTACTTCCTCATTTTGCATTTGATTCATCACTCTCACCCTCTTTCCGATGGTTGAATCCCATCAAGAAGCCTAGGAAAGCAAAGGGGGAAATCCTAGACTTCTTGACGGGAGCCAAAAGCTCCGTCATAATGAAATTACCTAATTACTTTTAGCTGATTAACTTTCCCGAGTTAGTCAGTTTTTTTATGTTCCGTGTTCAAACTTCCCCACATATTCCCCAATAGAAGTGCTGCACCAATAGAGACAACATAGATAATTACACTCTCAGGACTATTGAACATGTCGTTTCACCACCATCACATTAACTCCTGCTGCAACTAAGTCATCCAGTAGACCTTTCATCTGTGATTCAAGCATTTTTCTATTTGCTAAGTTTTTTAACGTTTCCAGTGATTTGTTAATATCCCGAACAAATAATAGGGCTCCTTCTAAATCGCCTGTTTTTAAATATTCCTCAATCGCCTTACTGCAATCTAAGATGCTTGCATGCTCTCTTAATGCTGCATGGTAATCTTCTTTTTTAAATAAATCCTCTCTCACCCTAACCACCCTTTCGCCTTCCATCTTGGTAATAGACCTTTAATACAGTTTTTTATGGATAACCCATAATCTTTCTGGAGTTGGATCAGCATGTTATCTATAAAACCTCTTCCATCAAGGAGTTCTTCCATAAGAGCTTTAATCTCTTCACGCTCTTCCTTAGAAATAATAGTCGGAGGCTTAGCTAGACAAACTTCTTTCATCTTGCTTATAGCTTCTTGTAATTCCTGAATCGTGTAAGCTTCAATAGATAAACGGTGTTGCTCGATATGCTTACCTCTAAACACTGGAGAGGTATACCCTTCGCTAAACTCGTGTAACACGTCGGTGATGTATTCTGGATTGTCATATGTTTGGATAGAAACCTTGGCAATATCTTGTTGCATCTTCCTTCTATCATTTTTCATGTGACTTCCTAGCTGGCGACTTATATTCAAATCAAAAGCTAATTGTTCACCATTTAATTCTTCTGATTCCATTAAACGTGCTACCGCGTTTCCCATGTTTGCGGCGTTTTTGATTGTCATTTCCCCCACATCTCCTTTGTATCTGAATGGTTATTTATTGATACGGTCACATCTCGTAGAATGAAGTTAGCTTAGAAAGAAACACTTTTTTCTTCATCCTCAATTAAAAGCCAACGATCAATTAAATCTAAATCGAAAATAATTATTTTTGGTGTTGGTCTACGACATGGGATGCTCCTTGTCTTTAATAACCGGTAAATAGTAGTTTCCGACATGTCGCAGTTAATTGATTTTAGATATTCAGATAAGGCTTTTGCTCCTCGAACTTTTCTCATGTTAGTCCCTCCTGTCTACTGGGCGGTTAATCGCCCTCCTCAAATTGTTTCGACATATCCATTCTCTAAAGCAAATGGTGTTGGATTTCCGAACACATCAATCATTTCGTATTCAACAAGCTTCTGAAAAACTTGTTCCTCTGTTAAATGAAGACCTTTCCCTCTCAAATGCTCCTGCATTTGTCTAACAGATTGTTTTGCTTTGTCTGGTATTTTCATAAAAGTACCTCCATATCCCAATTTGTTTAATTACTACTGCACGATACGAAGTTTTGTTTGTTCCACCCTTTCAATCACTGGAACAATACCTTTAGACTTCAAAAGGTTGTACAAGAAAAGGCGTCCTTTCTGGGTCCATTTCGTATTAAGTTTCGTGTCTGGTCTGCCGTCTGTACGAGTAATATCTATTGTTTGAGAGTGCGTAAACCCTTTATCATGATGTTTGCTATAAAGAAGCCATTGACCTCCTTGATTGTATTGCACACCCAATTCATGAAGTTTGATGTTCATTGCTTGTCCTGACATACCGTAATCCTTAGCGATTTGAGTAATAGTCATTAACCCTTTGCTATTGAGGATGCGGTCTGTGTAGTCTGCTTTAGGTTTCATTTCACCAATTATTTGGTCTTTTTGTTTATTGGCTAATTCAAGTAGTTCTTTTTGTTCCACTGTTTCTAATAAAGCTACTAATGCTTCTTTATAATTGCTCGGCAACTGAGGCTGGTCTTTAATTTTGTAATACTCGTCCACTAATATTTCATAAGCGTCCCAAGCTTGATCAGTGTTGAGTGATTTTGCATGAAGCCATGCACCTTTTTCTGTCCAAAGATATAGTTTGTTAAGGTTTTGAGCGATTCCTAAATTTTCGGATTTGCTCTTGAAATATTTTAAATCCTCACCATCTAACAAAAAGAAATGTTTACCTTTTGCATATCTGTGTTTATTATTGTTGAAGTTATTGCTAATACTTTTGTTATCTGTACCGTAACTAGCTGCTAGTTGACTTGTAGTTAATACACGTTGGCCATACTGTTCGATTGTTTGTAATTGATTCATCTTTATTCCTCCTATGCTAATTGTTTACGTTCCTTAAAAGAACATTCCTCTTCAAAAAAATTTGACCAATCAAAATCTAATGCTTTGGCTATTTTTTTAGCAACATCGACAGTGGGCGTTTTAATTCCCAATTCGATCTTTGTGTAATAACTTCTAGAAATTCCAGATAACTCTGCTACTTCATATTGAGTTTTGCATTTCTTCATTCGTGTTTTTTTTAACCAGTTTCTCACGCTACAACCTCCTTAAGTTCCTTTAAGGAACATCTTATGAATTTATAGTACGTTACTTTTAGGAACATGTCAACTAATATTTTATAAAAAGTTTTACTCTTAGGAACATCTATAGAAGTTACTGTTAGGAACATTTATAATGAAAATATCAATACTAGGTAGGTGATGATCATGGAAAAGTTCGCACAAAGATTAAAACAATGCAGAGAACAAAAGAAATCATCTAATCCTAATTGGACTCAAAAATATGTTGCAGATAAAATCGGTATGGCTAGGACTACATACACAGCTTATGAGAACGGCACCAAATTACCTCCATTAGATATAGTAGATAGTCTTGCTTCATTGTTAGAAGTCTCCACAGACTACTTATTAGGTAGAACAGATATTAAAGACCCAAACAATATAGATACCAATGCAGAGTTCGAAGCCTGGGTAAACGATCCACGCTCTAAAATATTATTTAAGGAATTTAATGAGAGTTCCGAAGAGCAAAAAGAAGCTTTGCTGAAGATGTGGGAAATCTTGAAAAATCAAGGTAAGTTATAAAACAGCAATACGAGATGTAGTTTTCTATATCTCTATTTTTATAAACTCCTTGTAGTTATATTTTCATAATTAAATTACAGGAAATTAGTTATGCGAAATTCTTTTATATGTAAATTACTAATTACTATTACGCTGTTAAAATTAGAGGGGGAAATTAAGTGGAAAAGTTTGCTGAACAGCTAAGGAATTTATCTAAGAGAATAGAAACAATGAAAGAATCAATTACAACAGAAGAAGCTACTAAAACTGCTATCGTTATGCCTTTTTTTCAAATACTCGGTTATGATGTGTTTAATCCTATGGAGTTCAACCCAGAATTTACTGCTGATGTAGGAATAAAAAAAGGTGAAAAGGTAGACTATGCAATTTTGTCAGAAGGCAAACCAGTTATTCTTATTGAATGTAAAGGTATCACTCAAACACTGACAAAGCATGACTCACAACTTTTTAGATACTTTGGAACAACTACTTCTAAATTTTCTATTTTGACTAATGGTATCGAATATAAGTTTTTCACTGATTTAGAAGAAACTAACAAAATGGATGTTACTCCTTTTTTCTCTTTTAACATTTTGGATCTACGTGATATTCACATTGCAGAGATCGCGAAATTTAGAAAATCAACATTTGACGTAGATAATATTACAAGTACTGCATCTGAGTTGAAATATTTAAGTGCATTTAAGAGCTATTTGTCTACCCAATTTGATTTACCATCAGAGAAATTTGTTAAATTTATGGTTAACGAAATATATGATGGTGTCAAAACAAAAAGTACTATTGAAAAGTTTACACCAATCATTCATAAAGGTCTCAAACAGTTAATTAATGAACAAGTAAATGACAAATTAAATGCTGCATTAAAATCAACGGATGATAATAAGAGTAATACTCCTATAGTAAAAGAAGAAATAATAGAAGAGATAGATTCATCTGATGGTATAGTTACTACTAATGAAGAACTGGAATCATACGCTGTCGTTAGAGTCGCTCTAAGAGATGAAGTTGATCCAGAAAGAATTTTCTATAGAGACAATAAGAGTTATTTTAATATTATGCTAGATGATAATATCAGAAAGTGGATATTAAGAGTCTACTTCGAAAAGAACAGAAATTTTATTGTATTAAATGATGCACCAAAGGACAAAGAAAGAACGATTATTGAATTTGTAAAACCACTTGATATACTTGATTCCAAAGATATAATTATCAAGACAACAAAACAATTTTTATAGGTCACACAATATATTTATGTAAAATAGGAGGAAATTTTTAATGTATTTTTTAGCAGTTTTTTTACCACCAGTAGCGGTGTTGTTAAGCGGAAAACCAATTCAAGCACTTCTTAATTTTGTACTAACTCTCTTTTTCTGGATTCCAGGGATAATACACGCAGTACTTGTAGTAAAGGATAACAAAGACAACAAAAGAATGAAGCAACAAGCTGAAATTATAGCTAATGCTCACAAAAATAAGTAATAGTTTTACTAATCCTTCAATCCCTACTACCAATTTGTAGGGATTTCTTTTATACTAAAAAGAACATATGTTTGATTTGGAGGTTACAACATGAGATATACTTACAATTTGATGGAAGAATACGTAAAAAGAATGTATAACACAATTGGAATTTACCATCCTCACCAACTAGACATGGAGTCAATAGCAGCACGTTTAGGTATAACTTTAATTTACTTACCTTATGGATCTATGACAGTCCGAGATGTCATTTTAATCGACAGCAGAATCTCACCAATAGCACAATGGCAAGAATTCGGTCATGAACTATGTCATATAGAATGGCATGATGGGAATCAACGCGTTCTTCCCTCTTCATTTTTAGAATACCAAGAGTGGAAAGCTTCAAACTTTGCATATCACGCTTGTGTGCCTACTTTTATGATAGACCGAATGAATTTGCCAAGTTCTGAAGCAAAAGCGATATTTGTGATACAAGAGACCTTCAATGTAGATTATGAATTTGCAAAAAAAAGGTTAAAACAATACATACTTAATCTACAAAGTATCGGTTAGCTTCTTTTTTAATACACATAATATGCTTATGCTTGAGTAGAAAGGATTGAGTTAATATGTCCTCTTACAAGGAGTTAGTTCCCAATAAAAAATACAGATTATTTGTAGAACTCGGATATGATGCTTCTGGATCAAGAATACGGAAAACTAAAATAGTTGAGTGTTCCGGAAAAAGAAAAGCAGCAGAATTATTGAGAATATTTGAGCATGAAGTTAAGGAAAGTATGCATTTAGATGACGACAATCCTACCTTTAATGACTTTGCTCAACGGTGGTTTAAAAACTACGCAGAAATGGAACTGGAAGCCTCGACAAAAGAAAATTATGAATACACGCTGGACATTTTAAAAGAACATTTCGGCAAAAATCGAATAAAAAACATTTCTACCTTCCAAATAGTTCGGTACTTCACTAAAGAAAAATCAATGAATCACAATTTAGAGAAAAAGTACAACATACTGAAGTCTATCTTTAAATACGCTGTATTATGGAAAATCATCGATGAACGAAACAATCCAATGATTGGAGTACAAAAACCCAAGTATAAAAGAATTAAAGTAGAGAACAATCAATTCTTTGATAAGAACGAAATACCAGGGTTATTAAAGGCTATGGAGAATTTACAGGAACATCAGTATCTTATCGCCGCAATTGCTCTGTTTGGCGGCTTACGGAGAGGCGAGGTATTAGCTTTGTCTCCAGACGTAATTAATTGGAAAAGTAATCAAATCCATGTTAAGAGCTCTTTGCAAAGCTCTAAAAAATTTGGCCTACGAATTAAATCAACCAAAACAGAAGATGATCGCTTTGTTACTTATCCAAAATCGTTAATGATTAGATTAAAAAAGTTCTATGAAGAACGACTAGCCTTAAAAGAAGAAATGGGAAACCTCTGGGAGGGCTTTAAAGACTCAAAGGGGAATGAAGTGTTTGTTATATTTGGGAACGAATACGGTAAGCCTTATCGCCCTGACAGTGTGACACAGTTCTGGGATAGGTTTATTAAGAGAGAGAAATTGAGCTCTGTTTCCTTTCATGGCTTACGACACTCTTCAGCATCCTATTTGTTAAGTGAAGGAGTTAACATGAAGGTCATCCAAAAGCGACTAGGTCACACAGATATTAAAACAACTCTTAATATGTATAGTCACATTAATGAAGACGATGATAAGGATGCTAGCACAACATTTGATAAACTATTTTTAGACGATAAAAAGGATGAAAAATAACGTTTTTTCGAAATTGGTCACACATCAGTCACACGAGACCAGCTAAAAACAAAAAAACAACCCTTCGCATTAGCAAAGAATCGCATCATATCAACGTTTTATATTAAGCTTCCAACCGGATTTGAACCGGTGACCTCTTCCTTACCATGGAAGCACTCTACCTACTGAGCTATGGAAGCATAAAAATGGCTCCGAAGGTAGGACTCGAACCTACGACCGATCGGTTAACAGCCGATTGCTCTACCACTGAGCTACTTCGGAACGTTCTTATCATTTAAAGTACAAATATAATTATAACAAGTATACTTTAAATTTCAAGCTTAATTTAGATATTTTCCCAATGAAATATTTAAAATGTAATATTATAGAATTTAAGGAGTTAAAGTAAAATATTTAGTTTAAATATGTGTCCTTTTTCTATATTTGGAATTATTTCATTGGAATTGCTTCACCATGTTATATTGGCCTTTAAATATTTAATTATACAGGGAAAGTTAGTTTAATTGATCCTTCTGAAATGGATAGTGTGTTTCCTGATGGCTTCGGACTGGTCTTTTACTATAAGATAACCGAGGATTTTTTTGAGAGGGATTGTCATGACTTACGTCACGACAATCCCTCTCTTTTTCGGTCATCCTATTGCATCGACAGTCCTGCGCCAACCTACAACACTCGAAACGTTTTTAATGCAGCTATTGATAATAAGGGAATTGTTGTCCTTCCTACGAGTAGAGCGGCTACCGAAGATACAATTTCGGGAGCCATCCTATTTCTTTATAAGTGGAGAACTTTTTATCTTTTTATTAACAAGGTTATGTTAAAGAGAAAGGTTGATTTAAAGTTCACAAAAAGCGAGCGAGGAAGTGTATCTTCAAGCTCATGCATTTACTGTCCATTTTACTAAAGTGATTATAAGTTAAAATAGGAAATAATGACTTCACCAAAGGGTTGAAATCAAGCGAATTATTACTCTTGGTATAAACATTATGATGTTCCAGACCACTTCAAATATTATAGAACCACCAATCTCACCTAAAATTTCTTTAAAAAACCCATCCTGCTTTTCTTTTTTTTTCTTTGCCATCCAACATCTCCGAATCCTCTAATTTATACCTTCGGTAACGAAACTGCCGCGTTAGTGTAACGTGAACACCTTCATAATTTTTTTCTATTTTAGCAAAAATATTCAGTATTGATTAAATTAATTTTAATATATGTTGGGCAACCTTCACCATACCATTTTCGATAAATTAACTTTTTTCTTCATCAGAGCCATTAGCAATAATAGAACATCTTCATATATAAGAAACACTTAACAGTATTAATGAATAGCATCTTTTTATTTAGATGCTTTTGAGCTGCGAAACCAGGTGGACGGCAGATTTCTTCGTCAGCCGCAGTCGTTCGGTTCTCGCGTATGCTATACGCTCCGAGCCTCTCTTCCTTGCTTCCTCGAACTCTTTACCCCTCTGCTTTCTCGCACACTTGCTTAGATAGAAATGGTTAGTGCCTTCGGCACTTCTAATTTCTTTATAGAACAAACAAAAAGCCGTCACCGATTTCTCGGTAACGACTTTTTCCAGTGCCCAGCGACGTCCTACTCTTGCAGGGGAACCCCCAACTACCATCGGCGCGGCTGCGAAACCAGATGGGCGGAAGATTTCTTCGTCAGCCGCAGTCGTTCGGTTCTCGCGTATGCTATACGCTCCGAGCCTCTCTTCCTCTCTTTCTCGAACTCTTTGCCCCTCTGCTTTCTCGCACACTTGTTAGAAATGGTTAGTGCCTTCGGCACTTCTAATTTCTTTATAGAACAAACAAAAAAGCCGTCACCGATTTCTCGGTAACGACTTTTTCCAGTGCCCAGCGACGTCCTACTCTTGCAGGGGGAGACCCCCAACTACCATCGGCGCTGAAGAGCTTAACTTCCGTGTTCGGTATGGGAACGGGTGTGACCTCTTCGCCATCATCACTAGACTTTGAGTTGTTCACTCAAAACTGGATAAAAGACATCAGTTGAAACAAACAATTTGGTTAAGTCCTCGATCGATTAGTATTCGTCAGCTGCACGTGTCGCCACGCTTCCACCCCGAACCTATCTACCTCATCGTCTTTGAGGGATCTTACTTACTTGCGTAATGGGAAATCTCATCTTGAGGGGGGCTTCGTGCTTAGATGCTTTCAGCACTTATCCCGTCCACACATAGCTACCCAGCGATGCCCTTGGCAGAACAACTGGTACACCAGCGGTGTGTCCATCCCGGTCCTCTCGTACTAAGGACAGCTCCTCTCAAATTTCCTACGCCCACGACGGATAGGGACCGAACTGTCTCACGACGTTCTGAACCCAGCTCGCGTACCGCTTTAATGGGCGAACAGCCCAACCCTTGGGACCGACTACAGCCCCAGGATGCGATGAGCCGACATCGAGGTGCCAAACCTCCCCGTCGATGTGGACTCTTGGGGGAGATAAGCCTGTTATCCCCGGGGTAGCTTTTATCCGTTGAGCGATGGCCCTTCCATGCGGAACCACCGGATCACTAAGCCCGTCTTTCGACCCTGCTCGACTTGTAGGTCTCACAGTCAAGCTCCCTTCTGCCTTTACACTCTTCGAATGATTTCCAACCATTCTGAGGGAACCTTTGGGCGCCTCCGTTACACTTTAGGAGGCGACCGCCCCAGTCAAACTGCCCGCCTGACACTGTCTCCTACCCGGGTTACGGGTATGGGTTAGAATTTCAATACAACCAGGGTAGTATCCCACCGACGCCTCCTCCGAAGCTGGCGCTCCGGGCTCTAAGGCTCCTACCTATCCTGTACAAGTTGCACCAAAATTCAATATCAAGCTACAGTAAAGCTCCACGGGGTCTTTCCGTCCTGTCGCGGGTAACCTGCATCTTCACAGGTACTATAATTTCACCGAGTCTCTCGTTGAGACAGTGCCCAGATCGTTACGCCTTTCGTGCGGGTCGGAACTTACCCGACAAGGAATTTCGCTACCTTAGGACCGTTATAGTTACGGCCGCCGTTTACTGGGGCTTCAATTCGCACCTTCGCTTGCGCTAAGCACTCCTCTTAACCTTCCAGCACCGGGCAGGCGTCAGCCCCTATACTTCACCTTACGGTTTTGCAGAGACCTGTGTTTTTGCTAAACAGTCGCCTGGGCCTATTCACTGCGGCTCTTCTAGGCTATACACCCAAAAGAGCACCCCTTCTCCCGAAGTTACGGGGTCATTTTGCCGAGTTCCTTAACGAGAGTTCTCTCGCTCACCTTAGGATTCTCTCCTCGACTACCTGTGTCGGTTTGCGGTACGGGCACCTCCCACCTCGTTAGAGGCTTTTCTTGGCAGTGTGAAATCAGGAACTTCGGACTAAGTCCTCGCCATCACAGCTCAATGTTACAGAGTGCGGATTTGCCTACACTCACACCTCAATGCTTGGACGTGCATAACCAACAGCACGCTTACCCTATCCTACTGCGTCCCCCCATCACTCAAACGGTGGGGTGGTGGTACAGGAATATCAACCTGTTGTCCATCGTCTACGCCTATCGGCCTCGACTTAGGTCCCGACTAACCCTGAGCGGACGAGCCTTCCTCAGGAAACCTTAGTCATACGGTGGATGGGATTCTCACCCATCTTTCGCTACTCATACCGGCATTCTCACTTCTAAGCGCTCCACCAGTCCTTCCGGTCTGACTTCAACGCCCTTAGAACGCTCTCCTACCACTGATACCAAAGGTATCAATCCACAGCTTCGGTGATTTGTTTAGCCCCGATACATTTTCGGCGCAGCGTCACTCGACCAGTGAGCTATTACGCACTCTTTAAATGATGGCTGCTTCTAAGCCAACATCCTGGTTGTCTAAGCAACGCCACATCCTTTTCCACTTAACAAATACTTTGGGACCTTAGCTGGTGGTCTGGGCTGTTTCCCTCTTGACTACGGATCTTATCACTCGCAGTCTGACTCCCAAACATAAATCATTGGCATTCGGAGTTTGTCTGAATTCGGTAACCCGGGATGGGCCCCTAGTCCAAACAGTGCTCTACCTCCAAGATTCTAACGTTTGAGGCTAGCCCTAAAGCTATTTCGGAGAGAACCAGCTATCTCCAGGTTCGATTGGAATTTCTCCGCTACCCACACCTCATCCCCGCACTTTTCAACGTGCGTGGGTTCGGACCTCCAGTAAGTGTTACCTTACCTTCATCCTGGACATGGGTAGATCACCTGGTTTCGGGTCTACGACCACATACTCATTCGCCCTATTCAGACTCGCTTTCGCTGCGGCTCCGTCTTCTCAACTTAACCTCGCATGTAATCGTAACTCGCCGGTTCATTCTACAAAAGGCACGCCATCACCCGTTAACGGGCTTTGACTATTTGTAGGCACACGGTTTCAGGGTCTATTTCACTCCCCTTCCGGGGTGCTTTTCACCTTTCCCTCACGGTACTGGTTCACTATCGGTCACTAGGTAGTATTTAGCCTTGGGAGATGGTCCTCCCGGATTCCGACGGAATTTCACGTGTTCCGCCGTACTCAGGATACACTCTGGAGGGAATGAATTTTGGACTACGGGGCTTTTACCCTATCCTGCGGACCTTTCCAGGTCGCTTCATCTAACTCATTCTTTTGTAACTCCGTATAGAGTGTCCTACAACCCCAAGAGGCAAGCCTCTTGGTTTGGGCTCTTCCCGTTTCGCTCGCCGCTACTCAGGGAATCGAATTTTCTTTCTCTTCCTCCAGGTACTTAGATGTTTCAGTTCCCTGGGTGTGTCTCAGATGCGCTATGTATTCACGCAAATGTACTGCCCCATTACGGGCAGTGGGTTTCCCCATTCGGAAATCTCCGGATCGAAGCTCACTTACAGCTCCCCGAAGCATATCGGTGTTAGTGCCGTCCTTCGTCGACTCCTAGTGCCAAGGCATCCACCGTGCGCCCTTATTAACTTAACCTAAAAGTTAAAAGTACTACACTTGCAATCACGTAAGTGATCACAATTTGAATATCTTGCGTTTGTTTCTTTTTTGATGTCGTTTTATCCAGTTTTCAAAGAACAATTTAAATGCTCATCATAAAAATGAACACTCAAAACTGAACTGCAAAACGTTAAGATACAGATAAAGATCTGTATTCCGAATATATCCTTAGAAAGGAGGTGATCCAGCCGCACCTTCCGATACGGCTACCTTGTTACGACTTCACCCCAATCATCTGTCCCACCTTCGGCGGCTGGCTCCCAAAAGGGTTACCCCACCGACTTCGGGTGTTACAAACTCTCGTGGTGTGACGGGCGGTGTGTACAAGGCCCGGGAACGTATTCACCGTGGCATGCTGATCCACGATTACTAGCGATTCCGGCTTCATGTAGGCGAGTTGCAGCCTACAATCCGAACTGAGAACGGTTTTATGGGATTAGCTCACCCTCGCGGGGTTGCGACCCTCTGTACCGTCCATTGTAGCACGTGTGTAGCCCAGGTCATAAGGGGCATGATGATTTGACGTCATCCCCACCTTCCTCCGGTTTATCACCGGCAGTCACCTTAGAGTGCCCAACTGAATGCTGGCAACTAAGATCAAGGGTTGCGCTCGTTGCGGGACTTAACCCAACATCTCACGACACGAGCTGACGACAACCATGCACCACCTGTCACCGCTGTCCCCGAAGGGAAAAGCCTATCTCTAGGCCGGTCAGCGGGATGTCAAGACCTGGTAAGGTTCTTCGCGTTGCTTCGAATTAAACCACATGCTCCACCGCTTGTGCGGGCCCCCGTCAATTCCTTTGAGTTTCAGTCTTGCGACCGTACTCCCCAGGCGGAGTGCTTAATGCGTTAGCTGCAGCACTAAGGGGCGGAAACCCCCTAACACTTAGCACTCATCGTTTACGGCGTGGACTACCAGGGTATCTAATCCTGTTTGCTCCCCACGCTTTCGCGCCTCAGCGTCAGTTACAGACCAGAAAGCCGCCTTCGCCACTGGTGTTCCTCCAAATCTCTACGCATTTCACCGCTACACTTGGAATTCCGCTTTCCTCTTCTGCACTCAAGTCCCCCAGTTTCCAATGACCCTCCACGGTTGAGCCGTGGGCTTTCACATCAGACTTAAAGGACCGCCTGCGCGCGCTTTACGCCCAATAATTCCGGACAACGCTTGCCACCTACGTATTACCGCGGCTGCTGGCACGTAGTTAGCCGTGGCTTTCTAATGAGGTACCGTCAAGGTACGAGCAGTTACTCTCGTACTTGTTCTTCCCTCACAACAGAGTTTTACGATCCGAAAACCTTCTTCACTCACGCGGCGTTGCTCCATCAGACTTTCGTCCATTGTGGAAGATTCCCTACTGCTGCCTCCCGTAGGAGTCTGGGCCGTGTCTCAGTCCCAGTGTGGCCGATCACCCTCTCAGGTCGGCTACGCATCGTCGCCTTGGTGAGCCGTTACCTCACCAACTAGCTAATGCGCCGCGGGCCCATCCTGTAGTGACAGCCGAGACCGTCTTTTAACATTTCCTCATGTGAGGTAATGGATTATTCGGTATTAGCCCCGGTTTCCCGGAGTTATCCCAATCTACAGGGCAGGTTGCCCACGTGTTACTCACCCGTCCGCCGCTAAATCAGAAGAAGCAAGCTTCTTCATCATTCGCTCGACTTGCATGTATTAGGCACGCCGCCAGCGTTCGTCCTGAGCCAGGATCAAACTCTCCATAATAGAGAACTTAAAAAGCTCATTTTGTTTTGCTGGCATCATCATTAAATGATGTCAAAATTGTTTTGCATCAACATAACCGAAGTTATTTGATGCTTTATGTCTTAACGTTTTGCATGTTCAGTTTTCAATGTTCATATAATGTATTTTGTCGTTTTGTTTTGGCGACCTTTGTATCTTACCATCGTTTAAACATGAATGTCAACACTTAATCATAAAATTTATTAAAACAAATTGAAAAGGTGTGTGTTTCTTTGAAAACAAAGCTTTTAATAACCATCTCCTCTGTACTGTTATTCATGCTTTTACTCTTTATGCCCAATACTTATTCTACTCTTCTTCCCGTCTTTCAAGTGACAGAAAAACCAAGCGTTATCTCCAAGGGTACCTATGGAAACACTGTCACTATAGATCTGACATTTGGCAGAGAAGATGTAGAAGCATTAGTAAAAGATTTAAAAGCACCTTATCCTCATTTTTTTATTAGCATTGAATGGATCGAGCGCTCTGAGCCGATTGTTAAATTGATGCAAGACAAAAAAATTCCTATTAGCCTGTTAGGGAAAGAGGGTTTACAGTATACCGAGGACCGCAGTCTCTTTAAAAAAGAAGTAGATAGATTTGAAAAAGCGATTGGTGAGAAGCCTAATTGGTTTAGAACTTCTGATTATGAGTTTCCAATGGAGCTTCAGAAGGATGCTTGGAAGGAGGAAATAAATCTGCTGGGATCTTCTTTAGTTTTAGGAGATAGCATTCCTAAGCTTGGTAAAGGAGATATACTTACCGTTCCCATACACCAAGAGGAACGAATCGACACGGTCCAACTTGCAAAATATTTAAAATCTCAACCTTTTGTTACTATTGAACAAAATATATTTAATTTAAAAATGAAAACAAAAAGCATTCCTGATTAAAGAAAACTGCTCCGACTAATTAGTCAGAGCAGTTTTCTTATTTACCCTTCACAGCTGTTGCTGCTTCTCTTCTCGCTTTTCTGCGAGCTTCAAGTTTTAAACGATCTTCATCAGATTTAGCGTTGTACTTCGGTAAGGCCAACAATTGGTATGCATTAACTGCAAGTATGGGAAACAATAATAAAGTAACCCAGCTATCTACTTTGTCAGCATTAACCATTAAGACTGGAAGCCACTCTAACGTGGAAACTACTATCATAAAGAATACAGCCGAAATTAGCGCATGCTTTTTTGTTTTATTTGCTTTTATTATACCCACAACTACAGCCGTTATTATTAAAATGGCCAACAAGATTCCGTATAACCAAACTTGTCCCGTCGTTTCAGCATTTGGACGAAAGCGGAACATTATCAAATCGAATATCACAAACGCAATAATTAATAATTGTACCCAATTCCATAGTGTTAGAGTTCTAAATATATTTACGCCCATTTGATGAATGGTTAAATAAGCGAAGAATCCCATTTGGGCAATTACACTAATAGTGAAACCCATTACTACCATAAAAACAAATGCAGCAATAAATTCACTCCATTGTCCTGCTTCAAAATATTTTGCAAAGGCATCATCCCAACGGATGAACAAACCTAAAACTCCTGTAATGAGGCCGCCGATAATCATTGAATTAAGAAAGAATTTAAACCAATTTCGAATTGTCACAGCAAGATTTCCTCCATCTACTCTATTTCCTCTTACGATTGTATCAACGATTTGGGAAAAAATCTATTTCTTCATAAATGCAATACATATTTCTATTTTAAATGTGAACAATAATCGAAAGGATGGTGAGGTTTAAATGAAATATTTTGCCCTTTTTTTATTGAGTATTGGGCTCCTAGCTGGTTGTAGTGAATCTTCTAGCACTCCTTCATATGAAGAAAACAAAAAGATGTTAATCGATGCATTGCAGACTGAGGATGGTAAGAAAGCTATACGCACCCTTTTAGAGGATCCTCAATTTCAAGAAATGCTTGTAATAGACAGTGAACAAGTAAAAAAATCGGTCGAAGAGACTATGCTTTCTAAGCAAGCAGAGGAGTTTTGGAAGGAACTTTATCAGGACCCTAAATTTTCTGAGACTATGGCAAAGAGTATGCTGAAACAACAAGAAGATTTGATGAAAAAAATGATGAAGGATTCAGAATACCTTAAGGACTTAGAGAGTTTCTTTAGTTCTGCTGAGATGAAAAAGGAATTAGAAAAAACACTAAAATCAAGTGATATGCGTAAAGAGATCCAAAAGGTTGTAGAAGAAACTATTCAAAGTCCAACGCTACAAACAAAATGGCAGAAGCTAGTAGAAGAAGCGGGCGCCTCAAAAGAGGAAAGTGGCGGTGGCTCTAAGAAAGAGGAAAGCAAGAAAGAGGAAGAAAAATAAGGCCGCTCCTATTAGGAAACGGCCTTTTTTTTTATGCTTTTTCTATAATTTTTTCAGCGATATCCAAATATATTTTGCCCGTCTCATGGGTTTCAGAATATACGGAAGGAGCAAAATCGATATCATTCCAGTCAGGCTGACCAAGAGGAATCTGACCTAGAAGCTCTGTACGAAGTTCTTCGGCAAGTTTAGGGCCTCCGCCTTTACCAAAAACGAACTCCTTCTCACCAGTAGACTTAGATTCGTACCATGACATATTTTCAATAACTCCTAAAATCTCGTGATC
Source organism: Psychrobacillus sp. FSL K6-2843 (assembly GCF_038626375.1). NCBI lineage: Bacteria > Bacillati > Bacillota > Bacilli > Caryophanales > Bacillaceae > Psychrobacillus > Psychrobacillus sp. FSL K6-2843. The sequence goes on from NZ_CP152021.1 coordinate 3,938,641, forward strand.
CGTTTGTAAAGCCATAGCACCCGCACGAGCTGCTACGAAAGCTGCTGTTGGATGTGGTGTAGTGACAACGATTTCTTTAGAGGCAGGCAGCATTTGATGAATGTCTAATGCCACGTCTCCTGTACCTGGTGGTAAATCTAAAAGCAAGAAGTCTAACTCTCCCCACTCTACATCTTTAAAGAATTGGTCCAAAACTTTCCCTAACATTGGTCCGCGCCAAACAACAGGAGTGTTGTTTTCAACAAAGAATCCCATTGATATTACCTTGACTCCTTTGCGCTCTACTGGAATAATACGATCTTCTTTGATTTGAGGAACGTCTTTTACTCCCATCATATCCGGTACGCTAAAGCCGTAAATATCTGCGTCTACTAAAGCAACCTTTTTCCCTAATCGAGCAAGAGCCACAGCCAAGTTCACGGATACCGTAGATTTACCTACGCCTCCTTTACCAGATGCGATAGAGATAATCTTTACTTTACTGTTTGGAGAAAGAATATCCTCGCTATCGCTCTCTTTTCCTTTTCCGCGGAACTGCTCTAATACTTCCTTAGGAAGCTCTTCAAAACGAATACCAACCGTGTTGGCACCAGCATTTTTCAATATTTCTACTACTTTAGTTTGTAACTGCATTTGCTCCGCTGAGTTAATCTTTGCAATTGCCAATTTGACACTAACATGATTTTTCTCTTCCTTTATCGAAACTTGAGAGATACCATTCGTTTCTTCAAGAGTTCTATGTAAAAACGGATCGTTTAATTCCCCAAGTAATGTACGAACTTGTTTCTCATTAATCATTGTGCAGACACTCCCCTTTAGTTAACTATTCGCAATATAGTATACCATATACGAGGGTCTACCATCCCTTCATCGGCTCAATAAACGCTTTCTTCTACGAATAATCTAATTCCATCTGCGATAGCATTTACCATATCATTTTGATATTTGTCCGATGTAAGCAATTCTCTTTCATCTGTATTGCTTATGAAACCAGTTTCCACTAAAACTGCTGGTGCTTTTGCTTTCTTCAAGATATAGACTTGCTTGATAGCGAGTGCCTCTCTTTCAGTATTGCCAATATTGCTTTTAATGGATGATTGGATGGATTTAGCTAGTAGCTGTCCGCCCTCATGTCCCTCTGCGTGATAAAAAACTTGAGCGCCTCTCCATCTTTCCTCAGGAACAGCGTTGACATGCATACTAATGACCATATCCGGCTCAGAGTTATTCATAATCTCTTCTCTTAGCAATAAATCTGCACGTTTTCTCGCACGAGTTGTCGGGTAATCCTCATCAGGTAAATGCTCTGCCACAGCATCCCCCTCTTTTGTGCGTGTCATAACAACCGTTGCCCCTTGAGACTTTAAAATTTTTTCTAGTTTAAGAGACATAGATAGAGTTATATCTCTTTCCACTACTTCCCCATAACTCGCCCCGCCATCTATCCCTCCATGCCCTGGGTCGATGACAACCTTTACCCCACTTAATGGTTCTGGCAGGAAAAAACCAATATCACTTGCTCTTGTGCTGTAAGTTACCGCTAGTAGAGTGACAAAAAACAAAACACCGATTATAAGCCATTTTTTCAGGTTAATCGCTCCTTTTTCACTCATTATACGTAAGAGGGACAAAGAGTATGATTAGATTCTCGGCTTCATTTTAGAACTTATAAAAAATGATGGGACAGATAAAATAGTAATGAAAGATATGATAAAGAATACTGCTGCTCCACTTCCTACATTATCTAATAATATTCCTCCCAAACTTGGGCCTATAATTCTTCCAACAGATTTTACACCTGTAAGAGCAAAATAAGTCCCTTTTTCATGATCCTCACACATACTATCAATATGTATATCTACCATTGTAAAAACCAGTACTTCTCCTGCTGTAAAGATAATCATCGCTACAATTAACACAATAATATTTGGACTTTGCCCGAAAATTAGTAATCCTATAGACAACATTCCACTTCCAATCATTAGTGATGAAGTGGTACTGATCCGCTCTCCTAGCTTATAAACAAAGTATTGTATGATTAAAACCGTTATTGCATTTGTCGTAATCAACCATGAAAAATATGTAACTGCAAGCTCCGCGTCAAATGTCTTACCTAAGTACTGACTAAAAGTCGAATCAAACTGACTATATCCAAAGGTTATAAAAATCAAGGCAAGCACAAAAATACTGAAAGCATAATCTTTTTTAAATACATGGAAAGACTGAAAAATAGATGATTTGGAAGAACTAGCTGCAGGTTTCTCCATCGGATACTTCTTGAATAACACCATAAACGTAATAATATTTACTAGAAAGATAAAACCGACACCGAAAAATATATTCTCAAGCCCGAACCGCTGAAAATAGACGGAAGTGAGCGGTGCTACAGCAGCAGAGATATTAATCAAAAAATATCGTATATTAAAGATTAATCTTCTATTCTCTGGTTCTGTGTAAAGACTTAATAACACACGATAGGTTGGCTCAACTATTGATTGACTCATCCCTAGTAAAACCGCAAAAACAATAAACCCTGCATATTGATCAATAAATGGAAAATAAATATAGCAGGCTAGATATCCGCTTAAACCAGTTAAGATAACTTTGTTTTTTGGAAATTTATCAATATAGGGACCTACAAAAAAACTCATGAGAAGACCAGAAAAAGCCAAGGTGGATAATATAGCTCCTATCTGCACACCCGAATAGTCAAACTCATTTAACAAAAACAAAGTAAGATAGGGAATTACCAAAAACGTCCCAAACCTCGCTAAAAAAATGCTTACCAAAATGGTAGAAGTAACTACATTAAATTTCTTTCTCATCTCAACCCTACTTCTCTCTATTTTTCATATACATATAAGCAAACCTGCTTATCGCTTAATATTATTTCTCTTTCTAGCTGCATACCTATTTTTTTTGCTACCTTTCTAGACGCTAAATTTGGCTTTTGAATAAGCGATATAAACCTTCCCACTCCTAGCTGGTTTAGACCTCTTTGTAACAAAGTCTCCGCAGCCTCACTCGCATAACGATTTCCCCAATACTCTCTAGCAATCCAATAGCCAATTTCTAATTCCACTTGTCCCTCAATTAATTGTGGAACAATACCAGCATGGCCAATTGTCACTCCATCTTTCTTACGTACCAATAACTTTAACCCATACTCGTTGTTTTGCTCATAATGTTGAAAAATCCACTGTAAAAAATTTAAGGTTTCCTTACGATTCCTTGTCTTCCCGTTCCCTATAAATTCTGTCATTCTTTCGTCTGAAAGCATGGAATATAAAAAGTCTAAGTCAGCCTCTGTATAGAAACGAAAATCTAATCTTTCTGAAGAAAACATTCTCCCACCCCACTTTATGTATAATTGCTTACTTAATATACACTTACGCAATTTATGCTACAATCCCTTTTTCGGTAGAAGATAAATAATTCTTAATAATTTGTCATTAAATAAGATGTCCAGGTAATTATTTTTTTCAAAAAATAATAAGGTAGATTAGAGTCTAAGACCCAATCTACCTTTAGCTAACCCATTCTTTTTGCTAAGTAATACTGTTTACTATCCTTCGTAGGAAAATCATCTACGATACCAATTACTTCATAACCAAACTTTTGATAAAAATCAGGTGCTTGAAAGCTAAAGGTATCTAATTGTATAAGCCTACAGTTATGCTCTATCGCAAACTCTTCTATTTTAGTTAGCAATTCTTTTCCGTAACCTTGACCTCTCAAAGACTCATCCACCCATAGGAAATCAATATGAAGATGATACCAAAAAATTGTACCCGTAATTCCTCCGAGAATCTTTTGGTTTTCATCACGCAGTACGAAACTGATTTGTTTTTTCGGGTGTTTCACTTCCTCAGGAATATTAGCCATATTATGCTCAATAACCTTTTGTCGTATATAATCACTATCCACCTGATTCCATTGCTGTGTTATTTTCAAGCCCGACACTCTCCTATCCCTATTTTTTCCTTTACTATTATAACTTAAATACCTTTTAATACCATCTGTTATTTTTAAGTTAGTTACGTTAGTATATACGGCATTTCAATTAGTTTTTTGAAATAAAAGAATCCCTTCTTAGACATCTAGAAAGGATTAATAACTAAAAGTGAGAATGTTTGAATAAAAATAAAAAAACTCCCAACCATAAAGGTTGAGAGTCTTTGTAATCTTGTAAGATTAACGTTTTGAGAACTGAGGTGCACGACGAGCGCCTTTAAGTCCTGGTTTTTTACGTTCTTTCATACGTGGGTCACGTGTTAAGAATCCTGCAGATTTTAAAGCTGGACGGAAATCAGGATCTACTGTAAGTAGAGCACGTGCAATACCGTGACGGATTGCTCCTGCTTGACCTGTGAATCCACCACCATTAACGTTTACATGAACATCATAGCTACCTAGAGTTTGAGTAGTTACTAATGGTTGTTTAATGATTTCACGTAAAGTTTCGTATGGTACGTAATCTTCTACGTCACGTTTGTTGATAACGATTTTTCCTTCGCCTGGTACTAAACGTACGCGTGCTACTGAGCTTTTACGGCGACCAGTGCCGATATATTGAACTTGTGCCAAGTGTATGTCCTCCTCTTAATTATTATCCGCGAAGCTCATAAGCTTCTGGTTGTTGTGCTGCATGTGGATGTTCTGCTCCAGCGTAAACGTGAAGTTTTCCGAACATTTGACGACCTAAAGTGTTTTTAGGAAGCATTCCTTTGATCGCTAATTCGATCATTTTTGTTGGGTACTTAGTACGCATTTCTAAAGCAGTACGTTGTTTAAGTCCACCAGCAAATTGAGTGTGACGGTAGTAAATTTTGTCATTTAACTTGTTCCCAGTTAAATGAATTTTTTCTGCATTGATGATGATCACGTGATCACCAGTGTCAACGTTCGGTGTGAAAGTTGGTTTGTTTTTTCCACGTAAAATAGCTGCTACTTCAGAAGCAAGACGACCAAGAGTTTGGCCTTCAGCGTCGATAACTAACCATTTACGTTCTACTTCGTGACCTTTAGCCATGAATGTTGTACGCATGTATTTTGTCCTCCTAATTCAATCATAATCGATCTATAATTTTCTATATCCTCATACCAATAAGTTTCGGGGCTTATATTGTGGGGTTAATGAAAATACCATACATCATCATAACCCACACACTGTTAATAGTCAAGTATTTTTCCATAAACACCTGGAAAAGTTGCTACATCATGAATACTCTACTTTTTCTAGATATAAACCGTGTGCTGGCGCGGTTTTACCAGCATTTTTTCTATCGCAAGATTGAAGAATTCCTGGTAGCTCGTCCACATTTTTTTTTCCTATTGCAACTTCCCATAAAGTACCTGCAATAATTCGAACCATGTTATATAAAAAACCATTACCGCTGATAACCATATGCAGCTGATTAGAGTCTTCTTTCCATTCAAAATCTATTGACCTTACTGTTCTGACAAAGTCTTTTATACTAGTTTTAGATGCACAGAAGCTAGAGAAATCATGCGTCCCTAAAAGGTGTACGGAAGCTTCCTTCATCAAATTTACGTTAGGCTTATATCTATCCACATGGACAGTATAATTACGCTCAAATGGGCTCTGAATCTCATTTAGCGTCCATTTGTATCGATAAGTTTTGCCCTCCGCATGATATCTTGCATGAAAGTCTGCAGCAACTTCTTCTACGGAATGTATTCGGATATCCTTTGGAAGTTGAACATTTAAAGCAGTTCTCCAGCGATCCATAGGTAAGTTGAAGTGACTATCAAAATGAATTACCTGACCTGTCGCATGCACCCCTGCATCCGTACGACCACTTGCTACTACCTTCACTAGTTCACCTTTATGGATTGTTTGTAGAACTCGTTCAAGCTCTAGCTGTACTGTTCTTTTTCCCGGTTGAACCTGATAACCAGAAAATTGACTTCCATCATAGCTGATGATAGCTCTTAAACGCATACCGTTACCTCCCATTACTGTCTAAAATAAACAAGTATAACTGCTAAAAGGACAAGTACAACTAGAATTGCCGTATCCTTTTTCCTCCACTCTAGCTTGCGATATCTTGTTCTACCTTCGCCACCTTTATAGCCGCGAACCTCCATAGCTGTCGCCAAATCCTCAGCTCGTTTAAAAGCACTCACAAATAGCGGAATCAGCAACGGCACAATAGCATTCATTCGCTCTTTCATACTTCCTGAAGTCATATCCGACCCTCTGGCCATCTGCGCTTTCATAATCTTATCAGTTTCATCCATAAGTGTTGGGATGAACCTTAAGGAGATTGACATCATAAGCGCTAATTCATGCACTGGGAGCTTCCATTTCTTTAAGGGGTTCAGAAGTATCTCTAAAGCATCAGTAATCGATATAGGCGTTGTAGTGAGCGTTAAAATGGATGTTAGTATAACGAGTACGAAGAAACGGATAGATATGAATATCCCCTGCTTCAAACCCTCCTCATAGATTTTTATAAACTTCCATTCAAAAATAAGAGCGCCCTCTCGAGTGAAAATTATATGCAATAAGAATGTAAAGATTATCAAAAAAACGACAGGTTTTAAACCATTGATTAGAAAGTATAATCTTATTTTTGACATACGGATTATTAAAAAAGTAAATAACACCAATATTCCATATGTGATCCAATTATTCGCGATGAAAACCACGGCGATAAATAAGAAAACAAAGATTAATTTAGCTCTGGCATCTAAGCGGTGAATTAATGAATCCCCAGGTATGTAACGACCAAAAATCATTTTTTCTAACATTCGTCCTCACACCCCTTTTTTAACAGGTGCGCCATTTCTTTCGCCAATACTTCCTCTGTTAAACAGAGAATCGGTAGCCTTCTGCCCATCATATGTTCTAATTTCCTTTGAAATTTTACTGTTTGTGGCAGCTCCAACTGATAATCTTTTAAACGAGTTTCATTTTCAAAAACCTCTTCCGGAGTGCCTTGCAACACACATTTCCCTCTATACATGATTGCTATTCGATCTGCATATCTAGCTGCATCTTCCATGCTGTGCGTCACGAGGATAGTCGTTATTCCCTTCTCTTGATGAATGCGATAAAAGAGGTCCATGATTTCCTTACGACCCCTTGGATCTAAACCAGCGGTCGGCTCATCCAGTACTAGGACTTCTGGGTTCATGGCTAGAACTCCTGCTATAGCGACGCGTCTCATTTGGCCACCAGATAAGTCAAATGGAGATTTTTCCATGACCTCTTCAGGTAATCCTAGTAGCTTAACCAATTCTACTGCACGTGCCTTAGCTTCAGCCTCTGGTACACCATAGTTCATAGGACCAAACATAATGTCCTTGAGTACTGTTTCGTCAAACAACTGATGCTCTGGAAATTGAAACACTATGCCTACTTTTTGGCGCACTGCACGCAATTGTTTATTTTTCTTTTTACCTTGGACCTCTATCTCTCCTATCCTAACGGTACCTTCCGTAGGCTTTAATAAGGCATTCAAATGCTGCAACACAGTAGACTTTCCTGAGCCAGTGTGCCCTATAATAGCTTGATAAGAGCCAGAAGGTATATTCAAATCCACATCAAACAAGGCTTTTTTTTCAAAAGGGGTATCTTTTGCATAAGCATAGCTTACTTGTTGAAGTGTGATGTCCATAAATCGTTCACCAACTCTTCTTCTGACATATGTTCTGCGATTAGGGATATCCCTTGAGCTTTTATAAGCTTGGACATTTTCATCGCAAATGGCAAATCTAAACCTAAGTCCACTAATTCTTGCCCACGCTCGAAAATACCTTTTGGAGTATCCTCTACATATTTCTCACCCTGATTCATCATAATAACTCTATCTGCAAGCAAGGTTTCCTCTAAATCGTGCGTTATGGAGATAACCGTCAGATCCGTTTCTTCTCTTAGCTGACGAACCGTTGACAGCACCTCTTCCTTCCCTTGCGGATCTAGCATGGAGGTTGCTTCATCTAACAATAAAATGCGTGGCTGCATCGCAATAGCACCCGCTATAGCCACCCTTTGCTTTTGGCCACCTGACAGATGATGTGGCTCGCTATTCATAAAATCCTGCATATTGACCTTTGCTAATGATCGTCGTACTCGTTCTACCATTTCCTCAAAGGGGATCCCATTATTCTCTAGGGCAAATGCTACATCGTCCTGGACAGTAGCCCCAACGAATTGGTTATCGGGGTTTTGAAATACCATGCCCATTTTCGATCTAGTTTCCCAAAGATTTTCCATCGTTAACGTCTCACCAAAAATACGCACCTTTCCCTTCTGAGGAAATAGAAGACCATTCATTAATCGGGCTAACGTGGATTTACCAGATCCATTGTGACCTACAATAGCAACCCATTCGCTTTCACCTATAGAAAATGACACATTATGTATTTCGGGTTTGATATTAGTATTTTCTTCGGAATAGGTATATGTTACATCCTGTAAGGAAATAATTTCTGCTTTCATGCCCTTAACCTCCCTTAACTAAACTCTGCTCAGCTTAACTCCATATTAACAAATTTATAGACAAATTAAAAAAGCGCGCACCTCATTTGGAGAAATGCGCTCTTCTATAACTTATTTCTAGACTGGTTGCTCAAGACCAGTCAGAAAATGAGGTGCGTAGAGCTAGACGAGACGCTACTAATGAAAGTCCGCTCATCATAACACTCAGCTTTTATAATGTCGTATAAATCTGTTTGAAAAAAGAAGAGGGTGGTAGCAACACCAACATCCCTCTTCAGCTTTGAATTTTAACTTAGCAATCGAATAAACGACTGATCCATTAAATTAAACTAACTCAATTACTACAACTGGTGCTCCGTCTCCGCGACGAGGTCCAACTTTCATAATACGAGTATAACCGCCTTGACGATCTGCATAACGTGGTGCTACATCATCAAACAATTTTTGCAAAGCAAAAGTTGTTGATTCTTCGCCTTCTTCATCAGTAGTAGTAACTACTTCACGACGAATGTATGCAGCTGCTTGACGACGAGCGTGCAAGTCTCCGCGTTTACCTAAAGTGATCATTTTTTCAACAACAGAACGTAATTCTTTTGCACGTGCTTCAGTTGTTTGAAGACGCTCATGAATAATTAGGTCAGTTGTTAAGTCACGTAACATCGCCTTACGTTGAGAACTTGTACGTCCAAGTTTTCTGTAACCCATGGATGTTTCCCTCCTTTGGTGAATAGTTCATATCTAGCTATATCAAAAATCGCTTAGTCTTCTTTACGTAATCCTAAGCCAAGCTCATCTAACTTAGCTCTTACTTCTTCTAAAGATTTACGTCCAAGGTTTCTTACTTTCATCATATCGTCTTCTGACTTGCTAGCAAGTTCAAGTACTGTATTAATACCTGCACGCTTCAAGCAGTTATAAGAACGAACAGAAAGATCAAGTTCTTCAATAGTCATCTCTAAAACTTTTTCTTTTTGATCTTCTTCTTTTTCGACCATGATTTCCGCAGTTTGTGCCTCATCTGTCATCCCTACAAAAATGTTCAAGTGCTCTGTTAGTATTTTTGCTCCAAGCGAAATCGCCTCTTTTGGACCGGTGCTGCCATCTGTCCACACATCAAGAGTTAATTTATCGTAGTTAGACATTTGTCCAACACGAGTGTTTTCCACTTGAAAATTAACGCGTGAAACTGGAGTATAAATAGAGTCGATCGGGATTACGCCGATAGGAAGATCCTCACGTTTGTTTTGATCAGCAGGAGTGTAGCCACGGCCTCGCCCTGCGTACATACGCATACGGAAATGACCATTTTTGCCGATTGTAGCAATATAAAGCTCCGGATTTAAAATCTCCACGTCACTGTCATGAGTAATGTCAGCTGCTGTAATAGTTCCTTCTCCTTTTACATCTATCTCTATGACTTTTTCTTCATCAGAGTAGATTTTAAGAGCTAGTTTTTTCACATTCATAATAATAGATGCTACATCTTCCACTACGCCTTCAATAGTTGAAAACTCGTGTAAAACGCCATCAATTTGAATAGAAGTAACTGCGGCTCCTGGTAAAGAAGACAGAAGGATACGACGTAAAGAATTGCCCAAAGTATTTCCATAGCCACGTTCAAGCGGTTCTACAACAAATTTACCAAACTTGGCATTTTCGCTGATTTCTACACTTTCAATCTTTGGTTTTTCAATTTCGATCATTCCAATTTACCCTCCCTCAAAACATCGAATGTATAGGTTCTTTCCATCATGAATTCGATCGTTTAACTGATTGCTGTGTTGCACAACCTCAGTCTGTACAATAAATGATGTTCTCAAACATATTGAGGATCACCTATTAAACGCGACGACGTTTTGGTGGACGGCAACCATTATGTGGTACTGGTGTTACGTCTTTAATTGCTGTAACTTCTAGACCTGCAGCTTGAAGTGCGCGGATTGCCGCTTCACGACCAGCACCAGGACCTTTAACAGTTACTTCTAAAGTTTTTAAACCATGTTCCATTGAAGTTTTAGCAGCAGTTTCAGCAGCCATTTGTGCAGCGAATGGAGTAGATTTACGAGAACCTCTGAATCCAAGAGCTCCAGCACTTGACCAAGAAAGTGCGTTACCTTGCATGTCTGTTATAGTCACAATAGTGTTGTTAAATGTTGAGCGAATGTGAGCAATACCGGATTCGATATTCTTTTTCACACGACGCTTACGTGTTTGTTGTTTACGTGCCATGTTAAGAAGAAACCTCCTTTACCGATTATTTTTTCTTGTTAGCTACTGTTTTACGTGGACCTTTACGAGTACGTGCATTGTTCTTCGTATTTTGTCCGCGTACTGGTAAGCCGCGACGATGACGGATTCCTCGGAATGAACCGATTTCCATCAGACGTTTAATGTTTAGTGATACTTCACGACGAAGGTCACCTTCTACTTTGTATACACCGATTTGTTCACGGATTTTGTTTAGCTCGTCTTCAGTAAGATCACGAACGCGAGTCTCTTCAGAGATACCAGCTTCCGCTAATACTTTTTGTGACGTAGTTTTACCAATTCCGAAAATGTATGTTAATGCAATAACAACGCGTTTATCGCGTGGAATGTCAACACCAGCAATACGTGCCATATGTGTCGTGCACCTCCTTCTTATTATCCTTGTCTTTGTTTGTGTTTAGGATTTTCACAGATTACCATTACTTTACCGCGTCGGCGAATTACTTTACATTTTTCGCAGATCGGCTTCACAGATGGTCTCACTTTCATCTAACCCAACCTCCTTAGTAGTCCGGAGTGCAAAAGATTATTTAAAACGGTACGTGATACGACCGCGAGTTAAATCGTAAGGAGAAAGTTCAATTGTGACTTTATCTCCAGGTAAAATGCGGATAAAGTGCATACGAATTTTACCCGATACATGCGCAAGTATCGTATGACCGTTTTCTAATTCTACCTTAAACATCGCGTTTGGCAAAGTCTCAACAACTGTTCCTTCGACTTCAATTACATCATCTTTCGCCATCAACCCTGTCTCCCTTCTATATACAAATCAGGTTCTCATCAATATTCAAACGTAATTTGCTGTAGTATAGCCTCAAAATGAACGAAACTATTCGTTTTAAGCATATGTTTGGAAATCATGAGAGATGTTCGAAAGACACTCGTAAGGTTTCGTTTTAACGCAATCCACCGAGTAGACTGACTGGTAGAAACCTGTCTCCCTCATGTCAACATGTTCGTACGAATGTGTTGGATGAGTTCCATAGTACCCGTTCGATTAATGCTTTCCACGAAACCCATTATACCCTTTCAGAAATCAAAATGCACGTGGACTAGGGGGTCCTCGCTGTTAACACATTTCAAGTTCATCCAGTTCGTATACCGGGCGCAATATGCTTTTGCAGCTCTCGAAAAAAACGTTTACGTTCTTTGCATACTACCCGGATATTCAGTCGTCTGCGACGGGCACCGGGCTCTTAGATGCGGTTGCCCTGTAACAGAGCATCGATGTCAGCGAAGACTACTTTAATATCTTGCTGGCCATCTAAATTACTTAAAACACCTTTGTTCTGATAAAAATCAAGCAAAGGTTGTGTTTGCTTCATATTTACTTCCAGACGGTTTGTCACCGTTTCGGGATTATCGTCCGCACGCTGATAAAGCTCTCCTCCATCTTTGTCACAAACACCATCTTTAGTAGGTGGGTTGAAAACAAGATGATAAGCAGTGCCGCACTCTTTACAAATACGACGACCTGTTAGACGTTTAATCAATTCTTCTTGTTCTACTTGAATATTAAGCACATGCTCAATAGATTTCCCTAGATCCGAAAGTAAAGCATCTAAAGCTTCAGCTTGAGGAACTGTACGTGGGAAACCATCTAATAGGAATCCTTGATCGCAATCTGGTTTACTTAATCTTTCACGAACAATACCAATCGTAACTTCATCGGGTACTAATGCACCTTGATCCATAAACGATTTTGCTTTTAAACCAAGCTCCGTGCCTTCTTTAATAGCTGCACGAAACATGTCGCCTGTAGAAATATGAGGGATTGCGTACTTCTCAACAATTTTATCTGCTTGTGTACCTTTACCGGCACCAGGCAGACCCATTAAAACGATATTCATACGGAAATGCCCCCCAGGACTATTTGTTGATTTTTAGGAACTCTAACCGTTCCTAAAAACCGACATTATTTCATAAAGCCTTTATAGTGACGTTTAACTAATTGCGATTCTAATTGTTTCATTGTTTCAAGGGCTACCCCAACAATGATTAGCAGACTTGTTCCGCCAATTTGTATAGATTGTGGTAAACCAGCAAACTTTACAAATAATAATGGCATAATAGAGATTACTGCTAAGAAAATAGCACCTACAAATGTTAAACGGTATAAGACGCTTGTTAAGTAATTTTGTGTGTTTATCCCCGGACGGATACCTGGAATATACGCACCTTGCTTTTTCAAGTTGTCTGCTACATTTTCCGGGTTCACCTGAATGAACGCATAGAAATATGTAAAGGCAGCTATCAAAGCAACATAAATGATCATACCTACTGGCTGAGTGTAATCTAACATATTTCTAATAAATTCTGTCGTTTTGTTCTCACCAAAGAACAAAATGATAGACTGCGGAGCCATAAGGAACGCAGATGCAAAGATTACTGGGATAACTCCCGCAGCATTAACTTTTAAAGGTAAATGTGTTTGTTGACCTCCAGTTTGAGAAGAGCCAGCAACACGTTTTGCATATTGAATAGGAATTTTACGCAACGCTTGTTGAACGTAAATAACTCCTACTGTAACAGCAATGATTGCCAATAAAAGCAAGATAATAATCACGATGTTGATGAATAAAGCATCACCAGCATCTTGAATTTGTTGAGCATACAATTGGTTTATACCGTTTGGAATAGCTGCAACAATCCCTGCGAAGATAATCACAGAAATACCATTACCAACGCCTTTAGAGGTGATTTGCTCACCTAACCACATTAAGAATGCAGTACCTGCAGTTAATACGATTGCGATGGTTAAGTAGGTCATGATTCCTTCATCTTTTATCAAAGAACCGCTATACATTTGGTTAAAACCATATGACATAGCAATCGCTTGTATAAAAGCTAAAACAATTGTGAAGTAACGAGTAAATTGAGCAAGCTTCCGTCTTCCGACTTCACCTTGTTTTGCCCACTCTGTAAACTTCGGAACAACGTCCATTTGTAACAACTGAACGATGATTGATGCTGTAATATATGGCATGATACCCATTGCTAAAATAGAGAAGTTAGCAAGTGCTCCACCACCAAATGTATTTAAGAAACCAATTAAACCTAATTCATCGGTTTGCTTTAACGCATCTGCATTAACGTGAGGTACTGGAACAAATGTCCCAATACGAAACACGATTAGCATCAATAAGGTAAAAATGATTTTATTTCGAATATCTCTCACACGCATAAAGTTGGAGATTGTCTGAAACATTAAACCACCTCAGTTTGTCCGCCAGCATTCTCGATTGCTTCTTTTGCTGTCGCAGAGAATTTGTGAGCTTTTACTGATAGTTTCTTCTCAAGAGTTCCATTACCTAAGATCTTAATACCAGATTTTTCACTACTCACAACACCTGTTTCAATTAATAGAGCAGGTGTAACTTCTGTGCCTTCTTCGAAACGATTTAATGTGTCAAGGTTCACAATTGCATATTCTTTACGGTTGATGTTAGTAAATCCACGTTTTGGTAAACGACGGAATAAAGGGTTTTGACCCCCTTCAAATCCTGGACGTACTCCTCCGCCTGAACGAGAATTCTGACCTTTATGACCTCTACCTGCAGTTTTACCGTTACCAGAACCGATACCACGACCTACGCGGTTACGTGTAGAGCGAGATCCTTCTGCTGGTTTTAACTCATGAAGTTTCATATGGTGGCACCTCCTTATTCTTAAAATAAACCTTAAATTTCTTTCAAAGTTACTAAGTGAGCTACTTTGCCAACCATTCCGCGGATAGCGGCGTTGTCTTGGTGCTCAACTGTTTGATGAAGTTTACGTAATCCAAGAGCTTCTGCTGTTTTGCGTTGATTTGGTTTTGCACCAATCAAGCTTTTAGTAAGGGTGATTTCTAATTTAGTTGCCATTGTAATTTCCCCCCTTATCCTAACAGTTCTTCTACTGATTTACCACGTAATTTAGCAACGTCCTCAGCACGTTTTAGTTGATTTAAACCTTGTACTGTAGCACGAACCATGTTAATTGGTGTGTTAGATCCAAGTGATTTCGAAAGAATATCAGTAATACCAGCTAATTCAAGAACCGCACGAACCGGTCCTCCAGCGATAACTCCAGTACCTGGTGCTGCTGGTTTAACTAGAATAGATCCAGCTCCAAAGCGACCAATTACTTGGTGAGGAGTAGTTCCGCCAACTCTTGGTACTTCAATTAGGTTTTTCTTCGCATCTTCAACTGCTTTACGGATAGCATCTGGAACCTCTTGAGCTTTCCCAGTACCAAATCCTACATGTCCGTTTTTGTCTCCAACTACTACTAATGCAGTAAAACGGAAACGACGTCCACCTTTTACAACTTTAGCAACACGATTAATTGTTACTACGCGTTCTTCAAGTTCAAGTTTGTTTGGGTCAATACCACGCATGAAATATGTCCCTCCTTCTTCTTAAAATTCTAAGCCGTTTTCACGTGCAGCTTCAGCTAACGCTTTAACACGTCCATGATATAAGTAACCGCCACGGTCGAATACAACAGATTTAATGTTCTTTTCAGTAGCGCGTTTAGCGATTGTTTCTCCGATCAATTTAGCAGCTTCAACGTTTCCAGCTGTGCCATTGAAATCTTTGTCCATAGTTGATGCACTTACGATTGTTACACCTTGTGCATCATCAATAAGTTGAGCGTATAAGTGTTTATTAGAACGGAATACATTTAAACGAGGACGTTCAGTAGTACCCGTGATTTTTGTACGAACACGTGCATGACGTTTCTTACGAACTTGATTTTTGTCTTGTTTCGTAATCACAGTAGTCACTCCTTTCTAATGCGCAATGCATTATTTACCTGTTTTACCTTCTTTGCGGCGTACAACTTCACCTTCATAGCGAATACCTTTACCTTTATAAGGCTCAGGTGGGCGAACTTGACGGATGTTAGATGCTAATGCACCAACGCGTTCTTTGTTAATACCGCGAACGATAACTTTTGTATTAGAAGGAACTTCAACTTCAAGTCCATCTTCAGGAGTGAATTCAACTGGATGAGAGTACCCTACGTTAAGTACAAGTTTCTTACCTTGTAATTGTGCACGGTAACCAACCCCAACTAATTCAAGTCCACGTGCAAATCCTTCAGAAACACCAGTAATCATGTTTGCTAATAAAGCACGAGTTGTGCCATGGATTGTACGGTGTTCTTTAGAATCTGAAGGACGAACTAAAGTAATAACATTACCTTCTTGTTCAATCTTGATATCTTGGTTAAAAGAATTTGTTAATTCACCTTTTGGTCCTTTAACGACTACTGAGTTATCAGCGCTAACTGTAACAGTAACGTTAGCAGGAACCTCTATTGGTTTTTTACCTACTCGAGACATTTTGTTGCACCTCCATTCGTTTGTTGATTATTACCAAACGTAAGCTACGATTTCTCCGCCAACTTGTTTAGCGCGAGCTTCTTTATCTGTTAATAAACCATTTGAAGTAGAAACTAAAGCAATTCCTAAACCGTTCAATACTTTAGGCACTTCGTTTGTTTTAGCGTAAACGCGTAGACCAGGTTTTGAAATACGTTTCAAACCAGTGATAACGCGCTCGTCGTTTTGACCATATTTTAAGAAGATACGGATGATTCCTTGTTTGCTATCTTCTACATATTCAACGTCACGGATGAAACCTTCGCGTTTTAAAATTTCAGCGATTTCCTTTTTCAAGTTTGAAGCAGGAATTTCTAATTTCTCGTGACGAACCATGTTAGCATTACGAATGCGTGTTAGCATATCTGCAATTGGATCTGACATTGTCATTACATTTACCTCCTTCCCAGTTATAGGGGATTACCAGCTTGCTTTTTTAACGCCAGGAATTTGTCCCTTGTATGCAAGTTCACGGAAACAAATACGGCAAAGCTTAAATTTACGATATACAGAGTGCGGACGTCCACAACGCTCACAGCGTGTGTATTCTTGCACTTTGAACTTTGGCGTACGTTGTTGTTTAACGATCATTGATTTTTTAGCCACGTTTTCGCCTCCCTTATTTTACTTTTGGAATGGCATACCGAACTGTGTTAATAACTCACGAGCTTCTTCGTCAGAGTTCGCAGTTGTTACAATTACGATGTCCATACCGCGTACTTTCGAAACTTTATCATAATCGATTTCAGGGAAGATTAATTGCTCTTTTACTCCTAAAGTGTAGTTACCGCGACCGTCAAATGCTTTTTTAGAAACACCACGGAAGTCACGTACACGTGGAAGAGAGATAGAGATTAATTTATCCAAAAAGTCATACATACGCTCTCCGCGTAATGTAACTTTTGCACCGATTGGCATACCTTCACGTAGACGGAATCCAGCGATCGATTTTTTAGCTTTCGTAACTACAGGTTTTTGACCTGAAATAATTTGTAATTCTTCAACAGCAGCATCAAGTGCTTTTGTATTAGATACAGCATCACCCACACCCATGTTGATAACAATTTTATCAACTTTAGGAACTTGCATTACTGAACTATATTCAAACTTGCTCATTAGAGCAGGAGAAACTTCCTTAAGATACTTTTCTTTTAGGCGGTTCATGTGTGTACCTCCTTTCTCTTTACTTATTTAATAATTTCACCAGATTTTTTCGCAACACGAACTTTTTTGCCATCTTCTACTTTATAACCTACGCGAGTCGGCTCGCCAGTTTTTGGGTCGATTAACATAACATTCGATACGTGAATTGCAGCCTCACGGCTCTCAATTCCTCCTTGCGGATTAGCTTGGTTTGGCTTCATGTGTTTTTTGATGATGTTGACACCTTCAACTAAAACACGGTCTTTCTTCGGATAAGCTGTAAGGATAACGCCTGTTTTCCCTTTGTCTTTACCCGAGATCACCATTACTTTGTCGCCTTTTTTAACATGCATTCTTGTCGCACCTCCTTGATTGGCACTTTCATGATAATTAAAGAACTTCTGGAGCTAAAGATACGATTTTCATGAAGTTGCTGTCACGTAGTTCACGCGCAACAGGTCCGAAAATACGAGTTCCACGCGGTCCTTTATCGTCTTTGATAATAACGCATGCATTCTCATCAAATTTGATATAAGTTCCGTCTTTACGGCGTACGCCGCTTTTAGTGCGAACGATAACTGCTTTAACTACGTCACCCTTCTTGACAACGCCACCTGGTGTTGCTTTCTTAACTGTACATACGACGATATCGCCGATATTAGCAGTCTTACGTCCAGTACCACCAAGTACTTTTATTGTTAAAACTTCACGTGCACCTGAGTTGTCTGCAACTTTCATACGAGTTTCTTGTTGGATCACTTAGGTTACCTCCCTCCGGAATTAATTATTTCCGAAATTTATTATTAGATAATAACCGCTTTTTCTACAACTTCCAGTAAACGGAAACGTTTTGTAGCTGATAGCGGACGAGTTTCCATGATACGGACGATATCGCCGATTTGGGCTTCGTTTTGCTCATCATGAGCCTTAAATTTCTTAGAATATTTTACACGCTTACCGTATAATTTGTGTTTTTTATGAGTCTCAACTAAAACAGTAATAGTTTTTTCCATTTTGTCAGAAACTACACGGCCAGTGTATACTTTGCGTTGATTACGCTCAGTCATGCCTGAAAACCTCCTTTATCAGTTGTTTGCACTGATTTCTCTTTCGCGAATCACAGTTTTCATACGTGCAATCGCCTTACGAACTTCACGAATGCGAGCTGTGTTTTCTAATTGACCAGTCGCCAATTGGAAGCGAAGGTTGAAAAGCTCTTCTTTCAGTGATTTTACCTTTTGTTCAATTTCTGCAGTAGTAAGTTCACGGATGTCATTAGCTTTCATTAGATTCACCACCAATTTCTTGACGTTTAACTATCTTACATTTAATAGGAAGCTTATGAGAAGCTAAGCGTAAAGCTTCGCGAGCTACCTCTTCAGATACGCCAGCAATTTCAAACATAATTTTCCCTGGTTTAACTACAGCTACCCAACCTTCAGGAGCACCTTTACCGGATCCCATACGAACCTCTAGAGGCTTTTTCGTATAAGGTTTATGTGGGAAGATTTTAATCCATACTTTACCGCCACGTTTCATGTAACGTGTCATTGCAATACGAGCTGATTCAATTTGACGACTTGTAATCCAGCTAGCTTCAGTTGCTTGTAAACCAAACTCACCGAATGCTATTTCTTTACCGCCTTTTGCTTCACCACGCATTTTCCCACGGTGTTCGCGACGATATTTAACGCGTTTAGGCATTAACATATTATTTGCCTCCTTCCTCAGAGTTCTTCTTAACTGGAAGGACTTCACCACGATAGATCCATACTTTAACGCCTAACTTACCGTAAGTAGTGTCAGCTTCAGCATGTGCATAATCGATATCTGCACGTAATGTATGAAGTGGTACAGTTCCTTCGCTGTAATGTTCAGCACGCGCAATGTCAGCGCCGCCTAAGCGTCCAGATACTTGAGTTTTAATACCTTTAGCGCCAGCACGCATTGTACGTTGAATTGCTTGTTTTTGAGCACGACGGAAAGATACGCGGCCTTCTAATTGGCGTGCAATACTTTCAGCTACTAATTTAGCATCAAGGTCAGCTCTTTTAATTTCTACGATGTTGATGTGTACACGCTTGCCAGTGATATCGTTCAGGTGTTTACGAAGTGCTTCGACTTCAGTACCACCTTTACCGATTACCATTCCTGGTTTCGCAGTGTGAATAGTGATGTTAACACGTTTAGCAGCACGTTCGATTTCTACAGTAGAAACTGAAGCATCTTTTAAACGAGTTTCAATATACTTACGAATTTTTAAATCTTCATGAAGTAAGTTTGCATAGTCTTTACCAGCGTACCATTTTGACTCCCAGTCACGAATGATCCCAACTCGCATTCCTATTGGATGAACTTTTTGACCCACGAATTATCCCTCCTTCTTCTCAGATACCACTACAGTAATGTGGCTTGTACGTTTGTTGATAGCACTTGCACGACCCATCGCACGTGGACGGAAACGTTTTAATGTTGGACCTTCATCAACAAATACTTCAGAAACAACTAGGTTGTTAATATCTAAATCATAATTGTGCTCAGCGTTTGCAATAGCAGATTTTAATACTTTCTCAACAACAGGAGATGCTGCTTTAGGAGTAAGTTGTAAAATTGCAACTGCTTCACCGACTTGCTTACCTCTGATTAAATCAACGACTAATCTTACCTTACGAGGAGCAATGCGCACTGTTTTAGCAATAGCTTTTGCTTGTGACATTTGAATGACCTCCTCTCAAATTAGCGTCTTGTTTTCTTATCATCTGCACCATGACTTTTATAAGCGCGTGTTGGTGCAAACTCGCCTAGTTTATGACCTACCATATCTTCAGTCACGTATACCGGTACATGTTTACGTCCGTCATATACTGCGATTGTTAATCCGATAAAAGTAGGGAAAATTGTTGAACGGCGAGACCAAGTCTTAATCACTTGTTTTTTCTCAGAGTCCTTTTGTGCATCGACCTTTTTCAATAAATGATCGTCTGCGAAAGGTCCTTTTTTCAAGCTACGACCCATGCTGAAACCTCCCTCTGTGATTGCACCACGGCTCGTTCTTTGAACCGTAGTAAAACCACTTTATTTTTTACGACGACGAATAATAAGTTTGTCGGATTTGTTTTTCTTGCTACGAGTTTTGTATCCAAGAGTTGGTTTACCCCATGGAGACATTGGAGACTTACGTCCGATTGGAGTACGTCCTTCACCACCACCGTGTGGATGGTCGTTAGGGTTCATTACAGATCCACGTACAGTTGGGCGTTTACCTAACCAACGATTACGACCTGCTTTACCGATGTTTACAAGTTCATGTTGTTCATTTCCTACTTCACCAACAGTAGCGCGGCAAACACCTAGGATTAAACGAACTTCACCAGATTGTAAACGTACGATAACGTACTTACCTTCTTTACCTAATAATTGAGCAGATGTACCAGCAGAACGAACTAACTGACCACCTTTACCAGGTTTCATTTCGATGTTATGGATAGTAGTACCCATTGGAATGTTTTGCAATGGAAGTGCGTTACCTACTTTAATATCAGCTTCTGGACCTGACACGATTGTCATTCCAACTTCTAAGCCTTTAGGAGCTAGGATATAACGTTTTTCCCCATCAGCATAATTTAGTAATGCGATGTTTGCAGAACGGTTTGGATCATATTCAATAGTAGCAACACGTGCTGGAATACCGTCTTTGTTTCGTTTGAAATCAATTACGCGGTATTGGCGTTTGTGTCCACCACCATGATGACGAACAGTAATTTTACCTTGATTGTTACGGCCGCCTTTACGCTTAACAGGAGCAAGAAGTGATTTCTCAGGCTTGTTCGTTGTGATTTCAGCGTAGTCAAGTGAAGTCATGTTACGACGTCCGTTTGTCGTTGGTTTATACTTTCTAATCGCCATTTTATTCCCTCCTTCTTGATTATTAATTCCTTGTTAAAGGATTAAATTTCGAATAACTCGATTTCTTTGCTGTCTGTAGTTAATGTAACAATCGCTTTACGACGTTTGTTAGTATAACCGCCAAATTTACCTACGCGTTTGAATTTACCTTTGTAGTTCATGATGTTAACTTTTTCAACATCTACTCCAAAGATTTCTTCAACTGCATATTTAACTTGTGTTTTGTTAGCGCGAGTGTCCACTTCGAAAGTGTACTTTTTATCTGCCATTACTTCAGAAGAACGCTCGGTAATGACCGGACGTTTAATAATATCACGTGCTTCCATTAACCAAGCACCTCCTCTACTTTTTCTACTGCAGCTTTAGTCATCACTAATTTATCGTGACCAACTAAATCTAATACGTTAATGCCTGTTGCAGACACAACTGTGATTCCAGGGATGTTACGAGCAGCTAATGCTACGTTTTCATCTAAATCAGCAGTTACTACTAACGCTTTTTTATTGATTGAAAGGTTAGATAACACTTTCACAAATTCTTTTGTTTTTGGAGCATCAAATGCTAACCCTTCAAGTACTACGATGCTTTCTTCACGCACTTTAGATGAAAGAGCTGAAAGAAGAGCTAAACGACGTACTTTCTTAGGTAATTTATAGCTATAGCTACGTGGAACTGGACCAAATACAGTACCACCGCCACGCCATTGTGGAGAGCGGATCGAACCTTGACGAGCACGACCTGTTCCTTTTTGCTTCCATGGTTTACGACCACCACCAGCTACTTCAGAACGATTTTTCACTTTGTGATTACCTTGACGAAGTGAAGCACGTTGAGAAATGATAGCTTCAAATAGCACAGATTCGTTTGGTTCAATTCCGAAAACTTTATCGTTTAACTCGATTTCCCCAACAGAAGATCCTGCTTGATTGAATAAAGATACTTTTGTCATTCCTGTTTCCTCCTTTCTTCAGAGAATTATTTCGATTTAATAGCAGCCTTAACAACTACTAATGATTTACGAGAACCAGGAACATTACCTTTTACTAATAATAGGTTACGTTCAGCATCCACTCTTACGATTTGTAAGTTTTGGATTGTTACTGTGTGTCCACCCATTTGACCAGGTAATTTCTTTTGTTTGAATACACGGTTCGGAGCAACTGGCCCCATTGAACCTGGACGACGGTGATAACGAGATCCATGGGCCATTGGTCCACGAGATTGTCCGTGGCGTTTAATAACACCTTGGAAACCTTTACCTTTAGTAATACCTGTTACATCAATTACATCGCCTTCTGCAAAACTTTCTACGTTGACTTCTTGACCAACCTCGTAATTAGCTGTATCCAAGCCGCGGAATTCGCGGATGAAGCGCTTAGGAGCGGTGCTAGCTTTAGCTACGTGTCCTTTAGCAGGTTTGTTAGAAAGCTTTTCGCGCTTATCTTCAAAACCTAACTGAATCGCTTCGTAACCGTCTGTTTCTGCAGTTTTCTTTTGAAGCACTACGTTTGGAGTAGCTTCAATAACTGTTACAGGGATTAAGTCACCGTTCTCAGCAAATACTTGCGTCATACCGATTTTTCTACCTAAGATTCCTTTGGTCATCCGTCACACCTCCTATAATAATTAGTTGTTTTTTATCTTTTACCATTAAAGTTTGATTTCAATATCAACGCCAGATGGTAAATCAAGCTTCATTAACGCATCAACAGTTTGTGGTGTTGGGTTAACGATATCGATAAGACGTTTATGCGTACGCATTTCGAATTGCTCACGAGAATCTTTATACTTATGAACAGCACGAAGAATCGTATACACAGATCTTTCAGTCGGAAGTGGAATCGGACCCGATACACTTGCACCTGAACGTTTAGCAGTTTCTACAATTTTCTCAGCAGATTGATCCAGGATTCTGTGATCATACGCTTTTAAACGAATACGAATTTTTTGTTTTGCCATTATTTTCCCTCCTTTTCGCCTATTTTCTAGACATTCTCCACGAAAATTTTCCGTACACTCGCCATGGCAAAGCGGCCGGGTGTGTCGGTAACCTCTCGTTTCATCGCAGTCAAAGACCAACATTCAACATTATATACAATAAAAAAAGAATATGCAAGTCTTTTTCTTGAATTCTTTTTATATGCTTCAACTATTTATATATTCATTTAAACTATGCGTTTTTTTAGCCGTTTTCTAGTATATAAAATTCTTATTTAAATTACAAATGAAATGAATGGTAGAAATTCCTCGGATAAGAAAAGTGATTGCTCTATTGTATCCCTCGATAATTATTGGGAAATGTCATCTATTATCTTGCCCTATATAAAAAGAGCCCCAGAGGAGCTCTTTCTCTTATAGTACATATACTACTGCAAGCCAGCCAAAAATGATTAACGGTATATTGTAGCAAATGAATGTCGGTACTACTGTATCCCAAATATGATTATGTTGTCCGTCAACGCTTAAACCAGCTGTTGGTCCAAGTGTGGAATCAGATGCCGGCGAACCCGCATCCCCCAATGCACCTGCAGTCCCTATTAAAGCTATAGTAGCTAAGGGGCTTAATCCTAACTCTAATGCTAAAGGAACAAAGATCGCTGCGATTATTGGAATGGTGGCAAAGGAAGAGCCAATTCCCAAAGTTACGATTAAACCAATTACTAACATAATTAACACAGCCAAGCTGACATTACCCTTTAATAATTCTGCAGATGCCTCTACTAAACTTTCTACATGACCAGTTGAACTGATGACAGCAGCAAATCCGTTTGCTGTAATCATAACAAACCCTACGAATGCCATCATACGCATACCTTCTGTTAATAGCTGGTCAGCTTCCTTCCATTTTAAAGCACCTGTTACATAAAGTATTGTGATTCCAGCTAGAGCCCCTGCTATCATTGAGTCGGTTGCGATTTGTGCATACAAAGCCGCAATCAACGAAATAATTGTGAAGAACACGCTGCTTTTTTTAACGTTTAGTTGTAATCCTTCTACTTTAACTTCTTCTTGACGGTATTGTCTTGGCTTTCTATATAAAACAAACGCCATAACAAGCCCTACAACCATTCCTAAGGCTGGTACTGCCATCGCGCGAGGAATATCCTCTAAAGCAACTGTAAGACCAGATAGCTCCATCTGTGTTGCCACAATTTGTTGATAAATCGCTCCGAACCCATATGGTAAGAACATATAAGGGGTAATTAACCCAAATGCCAAAATACATGCAATCAATCTACGATCTATTTGGAGCATATTTAATACTTTTAAAATAGGTGGAACTAATAATGGAATAAATGCGATATGAATCGGTATTAAGTTCTGCGAGAAAATAGCCATCATCAATAGCAATAAGAATACTAATACCTTAGCTAAACCTGTCTTTTGGGAATCCCCTTCCCTTCTGACAACCTTGAGAATTGCCGCCACTAATAACTCTGGTATGCCTGTCTTCGATATGGCAACCGCAAAGCCTCCTAAGAGCCCGTAGCTAAGCGCTATTGTTGCTCCTGCACCTAATCCTCCAGTAAACGCTTCTATCGTTTCTGTGACCGATAAGCCAGCTGTAAGCCCACCTACCAATGCACCTATGATTAATGAGAACACTACATTTATACGAAGTAAACTCAGAATTAACATAACAGCAACTGCTATCAATACTGCATTCATTTAAAACACTCACTTTCACACACTAGATTGCTAATATGATAGAAGTTTATAGTTAATCCATTTAAAAGTCAATAAGAAAAACTCTTTGTTGTAAAACAAAGAGTTTTCTGTATACAGACTATAGTGATTCATTGACTACTTTTTTATAGTATCCGACCGTAAGGATAGCAAATACAGAGTAAAGAATAATATAGACTCCCATCGTAATGAGTAAAGGAGCTACTAGTTCTGTACCAAATAGCATCCAGCCCGATTTAACAGCAAAATAGCTATGCGCTAAACCAATGATTAATGGAAATCCAAAGTTGAATAATTGCTTTCGATAGATTCCTCTCATTAGTTCATTTGTTGTAAATCCGATTTTACGAAGAATGGTATAAGATTCTCTTTCTTCATCGGCCTCCGACATTTGTTTGAAGTATAAAATACTACCTGTAGTCACTAGGAAGGCTAATCCAAGAAAACCTGTAATAAATATAACTAGACCAAACATATCTAGCGTAGAAGAGCGATACATTTCCTGCGAGTCAACCTGAAAGTGTTCACTGTAACCATCACTATTTGCTGCTTCATTATAACCGTCATTCGTAGTAGACTCGTAAATATACTGTGCTTCTTTTTGATTGGAGGAATCTTTTATATTAATGCCTACTTGTTTTTCCCAAATAGTATTTTGACCAATTATACTATCCTTAGCGAGCTGTTCAAACTGCTGATCCGTTACTATAAAAGATACTCCTGCACCCGTAAGTTTATAAACAAGAGGTGACTCTTCCTTGACTTCTTTTATATGTAAAGAGATATCACCTTCAGAAGTCGTTATGCTTACCGGTTTATCACTCTCTATCTTTACAATTTCAGACATCATACTACTATAGCCACTCACATAGCCCTCACCCTCCTCCAAAGAAAGCTGTGGCCACATTTTTTGTGCATCACTAAGTTTCAGCAGTTGATAGAATCCTTTGGCATTCATCTCCATACCAGCTGGAATGCCTGCTTCGTAGAGCTCAGCAGTCTCCACTTCTGCATTCAGTAGATCGATTTCGGTTTTATTATAACTAATTCCCTTGTTATCTAGTTCCTCTAAAAATGCTTCACCATGTTCATTTAACAATATAAAATCAAAAGGAACATTCCGTTCTGCCATAGAACCTGCAGAATAGTAGGAGATATAAGATAAACAAAGTATTGCTAAAGCAGTTGCCGATATAACAGTAATTGTCGTTAAGGACATCGCATTTGCTTTCATTCTGTGCATGATTGGTGTTAATGAAAGAACATCTTCAATTGATAAATGTCCTTTTTTTCGCTTTCTTGCTAAGTTCATAAGAAATGCAACTGAAAAACGGAAGACTAAGAATGTACCAAAAATGGTCGAACCTAAGATCGATAGCATTTTAATTAGTAGCATATTTGCGTTCTCCGAATATACCTCAAACAAGGAGGTAGATAAGTAGTAACCATATCCAATCATTAATAATCCTAAAAGTCCAAGGAACATTTGGAAACCACTAAATTTCTTTATTTTCTCCTCTGCAATAGCGGTAGAATGGAAAAGCGTTATTAAAGAAACTCTTCTAATAGTAAACGTCGTTTGTATCAGGACTACTATGAGCAACACTAAAAATACTAAAACTGTCATTTGTAAAGCCTCTACTGAAAAGGTAAGGTCTACTAAAACATCCTTTTCCAGCACCTTCAATAAAATCATTGCAAATATCCGAGACGTTAGGAATCCAATGATTACCCCTAAACTAAGAGCACCAATCCAAAGTATTGTGTTTTCCAATGCTAACAATCTTGTTACTAAACTTTTCGACATACCAATAAGCTGATATAAACCTATTTCCTTACTTCTTCTCTTCATAAATAAGCGATTAGCATATAAAACAAAGAAAACAACTACAAATAACAACAAGTAAGAAGCGGCCTTTAAACCTGCAGTAACTTTAACGCCTACCGATATTTCCACTATGCTTGGATTATATTGAAGCGTGACGAAAGAAAAATAAAGTGTGACACTAAAGATTAAAGCAAAGAAGTATAAGTAGTAATGCTTAATATTCTTTTTCATACTACGGAAAACTAGCTGACTAAGCGTCATAACCATCACCACCAAGCACACCTTGCGTATTCATAATCTCCTGAAAGAACTGTCCGCGATTATTTTCCCCTTTGTATAGTTCTGTATATAGCTGGCCATCCTTTAAAAACAATACACGCGAGCAAAAACTTGCTGCCACCGGATCATGTGTTACCATCATAATAGTAACTTTCTTATCCTTATTAATTTTTTCCATGTTAGTAAGTAATGCGCTTGCTGCTTTAGAATCTAGTGCCCCTGTAGGTTCATCCGCAAATACAATGGTTGGATTCCCAATTAAAGCTCTTCCCGCAGAAGTTCTTTGTTTTTGCCCCCCTGAAATCTCATTTGGATACTTATGAATAATATCTTCTATTCCTAGAGTCCTTATAATTTCTTGAAAACGATCTTCAGCCTCTTTTTTCGTTACCTTACTAATCGATAAAGGGAGCAGAATATTTTCTTTTACAGTTAGCGTATCCAATAAATTATAATCTTGAAAAATGAAACCTAATTGTTCTCTTCTAAAATTAGATAACTGTTTTTCCTTCATTCTACGCAAGTTATTTCCTGCTATTTCAATAACCCCTTCTGTCGCTTGATCTATAGAAGCTAGTACATTAAGAAGCGTAGTTTTTCCAGAACCGGATGGTCCCATTATTCCTACAAACTCACCTTCTTGAACCTCTAAATCAATTCCCTTTAAAACTTCCTGCGCTGTAGATTTTTTTCCATATACTTTTTTTATTTTACGACCGCTTAATATGATCATGGATTTTCCTCCTATACCTTATTAACCTTATTTTAAAATGTTTTCTTCCTTTAATCGTTCGATTAACATGACGAATAAATAAAGTAGATGACAATTTTGTCACCTACCTAAGATGTTGGACATTTCATTTTTCAAGGGAAATTGAAGTATAAAGGAAGTTCCTTCATTAACCTTAGACTGAACACTAATTTTTATACCTAGTTTGTCTGCAGCATTTTTGGCTAGGTATAGCCCCATTCCTGTTGAGGCATTCGTTTCACGTCCCGTTGTACCTGTGAAGGCCCTGTTAAATATTCGTGGTAAATCCGCTTGTCTAATACCACTACCAAAATCTTGAATTGTTAGAAGTTGATGACCGACTGAATCTTTACGTAAAAACAATTGAATAATGCTGTTTTCTTTACTGTACTTAACACCATTTGATATTATTTGTCTTAGTATAAATGCCAACCACTTTTGATCAGTTAGGACAGTTTTTTGAAGATCATCTATGTCAAAACCAATATTCTTTTGAATACACCATCCCTGCAGTTCTTTTATCTCCTGATAAACTACCTTTTTTAAGTTTACCTGCTCAATAATATAATCCTTTTCCAATGAGGATAGTCTCGTGTGATGCAGCTGCTGATCTAGCAATAGATGAATTCTAAGCCATTCTAATTCTAGCTTTCTTTGCATTTTAGAATCCTCTAAGGAGTCAATCATTAGCTTCATACTTGTTAATGGAGTTTTCACTTCATGAATCCATGAAACAATTTGGTCATCTTCCTCTAGGTGTTTAACCTTTAAATCGTTTAGTTCGTCTATTCCTATCCTAAAGCAATCCTCTAATACCTCAGTTACTTTCTTTTCAAAGCTAGATCTGCCTTCTGGAAACACTTCTTGGAGTCGATCAAAACTTGTTTCCACTCCCAGGTTCTCTTGTAGACTTTTTATATACTGTGTTTCTTTTCTAAATCGCCATACTAGAAACAATAAAAAAGCAATTGCATTTATCATATTTATATAAAGTAAGGAGACATCCTTAAAGGCAACATCAAGGGTTAATATAATGTTCAACCAAACCTGGAGGGTAAGAAAGAATATTATCCACGATATTCTTTCTTTGAGAAATGTCAGCAACATGTTTATCCCTCCTTTGAAATGGCCATATAACCTAATCCTTTTTTGGTTTGGATGACATCAGTCAAACCAATCTCTTCTAATTTTAAACGCAGACGATTCACGTTAACGGATAAAGTATTATCATTAACAAATCTCTCGTCATCCCATAGTTTTCTCATTAATTCATCGCGCGATACAATCTTGTCTACAGATTGCAATAAAACCCGCAAAATAAATAATTCGTTTTTAGTTAATTCTACCGAGAGGTCGTTCCTTAAGAGAACACCTTTCGAAAAATCTACCGTCGCTCCGTTCCACCTTGTCATTTCATTTTGCTCTTCCCCATAATCATAGGTTCTTCGAAGTATTGCCTGAACCTTCGCAAGTAAAACATCCATATGAAAGGGTTTTTGTACGAAATCATCTGCACCAATTTGCATTGCCATGATCATATCCATTGGATGATCCCGAGAAGATAGAAATATAATCGGTACTTTAGAAACTGCCCTTATTTGCCTACACCAATGAAATCCATCATAAGCCGGAAGCTGAATATCTACTATAACTAACTGTGGAGCTTCTTGTATGAAATCATCCATTACGCGCTGAAAAGTTGATGGGCCTATAACTTCTAATGCCCATTGTTTAAAACGATCCTGTATCATCTCGAATATTGACATGTCATCTTCAATTAAAAATACTTTTACGCTCAATGGAACCACCCCTTTAAAATTAGTTTACCATTTTTAAGCACAAAAAAATCCACCTCGTCGTCACGAGATGGATTTTATAATTTAATTATAGATTACTTAGTGATAGTAGCAACTACACCAGCGCCTACAGTACGTCCACCCTCACGGATAGAGAATTTAGTACCTTCTTCGATAGCGATTGGAGAGATTAGAGATACAGTCATTTCGATGTTATCTCCAGGCATAACCATTTCTACGCCTTCTGGTAAGTTACAAACACCAGTTACGTCAGTTGTACGGAAGTAGAACTGAGGACGGTAGTTTGAGAAGAATGGAGTATGACGTCCACCCTCTTCTTTAGAAAGAACATAAACTTCAGCTTTGAAGTCTGTGTGTGGAGTGATTGAACCTGGTTTAGCTAAAACTTGACCACGTTGGATCTCTTCACGAGAAACCCCACGAAGAAGAGCACCGATGTTGTCTCCAGCTTCTGCATAGTCAAGAAGTTTACGGAACATTTCAACTCCAGTTACAGTAGTTGATTTTGCTTCTTCAGTAATACCGATGATGTCTACAACGTCACCGATTTTAACTTGTCCACGCTCAACACGTCCTGTAGCAACTGTACCACGACCAGTGATTGAGAATACATCCTCAACTGGCATCATGAATGGTTTGTCAGTTTGACGTTCTGGTGTTGGGATATAGCTATCTACAGCGTCCATTAATTCAACGATTTTTTCTTCCCATTCTGGCTCTCCTTCAAGAGCTTTAAGAGCAGAACCTTTGATTACTGGAATGTCGTCGCCTGGGAAATCGTATTCAGAAAGAAGGTCACGAACTTCCATTTCAACTAATTCAAGTAATTCTTCGTCGTCTACCATATCACATTTGTTCATGAATACAACTAGGTATGGAACACCTACTTGTTTAGATAAAAGAATGTGTTCACGAGTTTGTGGCATTGGGCCATCAGCAGCAGATACTACTAGGATCCCGCCGTCCATTTGAGCTGCACCTGTGATCATGTTTTTAACATAGTCAGCATGTCCTGGGCAGTCTACGTGAGCGTAGTGACGAGTTTCTGTTTCATATTCAACGTGAGAAGTGTTGATTGTGATTCCGCGCTCTTTTTCTTCAGGAGCGTTATCGATGTCAGCGTATGATTTAGCTACTCCACCCATTTTTTTAGAAAGAACTGTAGCGATTGCAGCAGTTAAAGTTGTTTTACCATGGTCAACGTGTCCGATTGTACCAACGTTAGCATGTGTTTTGGAACGGTCAAATTTTTCTTTAGCCATTAGAGAAATCCTCCTCAGTAATTGTTTGTTTTTTTTATGATAAAAGATAGGGACAAGTAGTCCCTATATTTCATACACTACAAGAAAGTTATACTTGAATCAAGATGAAAATTCAATTATTCACCTTTGTGTTTTTTGATAATTTCTTCAGCAATTGATTTTGGAACATCTTCATAGTGATCAAATACCATCGAGAATACTCCACGACCTTGTGTATTTGAACGTAATGATGTTGCATATCCAAACATTTCAGCAAGTGGAACCATTGCACGTACTACCTGTGCGTTACCACGAGCGTCCATACCTTCAACGCGTCCACGACGAGATGTGATATCACCCATGATGTCTCCTAAATATTCTTCAGGAATAACAACTTCTACCTTCATGATTGGTTCAAGAAGTGCTGGGTTTACTTTAGAAACAGCATTTTTCAATGCCATAGATGCTGCGATTTTAAATGCCATCTCATTCGAGTCAACATCATGGTATGATCCGTCGAATAATTTAGCTTTAATATCGATTAATGGGAATCCAGCGATTACACCGTTGTCAAGTGAGTCACGAAGACCTGCTTCAACAGCTGGGATATATTCACGTGGTACAACCCCACCAACGATAGCATTTTCAAACTCAAAGCCTTTTCCTTCTTCGTTTGGAGAGAACTCGATCCAAACGTGTCCGAATTGACCACGTCCACCAGATTGGCGAACGAATTTACCTTCAACTTGTGCCGATGAACGGAAAGTTTCACGGTAAGATACTTGTGGAGCACCTACGTTAGCTTCTACTTTGAATTCACGACGCATACGGTCTACTAGAATATCAAGGTGAAGTTCACCCATACCAGCGATGATTACTTGACCAGTTTCTTGGTCAGTATGTACGCGGAATGTTGGATCTTCTTCAGCTAATTTTTGTAGAGCTTGACCCATTTTATCTTGGTCAGCTTTAGTTTTTGGTTCAACAGATAGTGAGATAACTGGCTCTGGGAATTCCATAGATTCTAGAATTACTAGAGATTTTTCATCACATAATGTATCACCAGTTGTTGTATCTTTTAAGCCTACTGCTGCAGCGATATCTCCAGCGTAAACTTGTGAGATCTCTTCACGAGAGTTAGCATGCATTTGTAGGATACGACCTACACGTTCACGCTTACCTTTAGTAGAGTTTTGAACGTATGAACCAGATTGAAGAGTACCAGAATACACGCGGAAGAAAGTTAATTTACCAACGTAAGGGTCAGTCATAACTTTAAACGCTAATGCAGAGAATGGTTCAGAATCGTCAGAGTGACGTTCTACTTCTTCTTCGCTATCAGGATCGATACCTTTCATAGCTGGAATATCAAGTGGTGATGGAAGGTAAGCAACTACTGCATCAAGAACTTTTTGAACACCTTTGTTTTTGAAAGCAGTACCACATACTACTGGATAGAATTCTACGTTAAGGGTACCTTTACGGATACCAGCAACTAATTCTTCAGTTGTAATTTCTTCTCCACCAAGATATTTTTCCATTAAATCTTCATCAAGCTCAGCTACCGCTTCAACTAATTTTTCACGGTATTCTTCAGCTTGTGCTTTATATTCTTCTGGAATTTCAACTTCTTGGATATCAGTACCTAAGTCGTTTCCGTATAAAGTAGCTTTCATTGTCACTAGGTCAATGATACCGCTGAATTCATCTTCAGCACCAATTGGTAACTGAATTGGATGAGCGTTAGCTTGTAGACGGTCACGAAGAGTTCCTACAGAATATAAGAAGTCCGCACCTGTTTTATCCATTTTGTTTACAAAAACAATACGTGGTACGCCATAAGTTGTAGCTTGACGCCATACTGTTTCAGTTTGTGGTTCAACACCAGATTGAGCATCTAGTACTGTAACCGCACCATCAAGTACACGAAGTGAACGTTCAACTTCAACTGTGAAGTCTACGTGTCCAGGTGTATCGATAATGTTTACACGGTGATTATCCCAAGCAGCTGTTGTCGCAGCAGAAGTGATAGTGATACCACGTTCTTGCTCTTGCTCCATCCAGTCCATTTGTGAAGCACCCTCATGAGTTTCCCCAATTTTGTGGATTTTACCAGTGTAGTATAGAATACGCTCCGTAGTAGTCGTTTTACCAGCATCGATGTGAGCCATGATACCGATATTACGTGTTTTTTCTAAGGAGAACTCTCTAGCCATATTGTATTTCTCCTTCCAATTTCGGATTAGAGTATGATTGTATTAAAATCTTACCAACGATAGTGAGCAAATGCTTTGTTAGCTTCCGCCATTTTATGC
This sequence comes from Psychrobacillus sp. FSL K6-2843, assembly GCF_038626375.1. Lineage (NCBI taxonomy): Bacteria > Bacillati > Bacillota > Bacilli > Caryophanales > Bacillaceae > Psychrobacillus > Psychrobacillus sp. FSL K6-2843. The sequence continues at coordinate 3,971,717 of NZ_CP152021.1, forward strand.
ATATCTTCACGTTTCTTAACAGAAGCACCAGTGTTGTTAGATGCATCAAGAATTTCATTAGCTAAACGCTCTTCCATAGTTTTTTCTCCACGAAGACGTGAATAGTTTACTAGGTAGCGAAGACCTAAAGTATAACGACGGTCAGGACGTACTTCAACCGGTACTTGGTAGTTAGCACCACCAACACGACGAGCACGAACTTCAAGAACTGGCATAATGTTGCTTAATGCAGCTTCAAATACTTCTAATGCATCTTTACCAGAACGTTCTTTTACAAGATCAAACGCTCCGTATAGAATTTTTTGAGAAGTACCTCTTTTACCATCAATCATCATTTTATTGATTAAACGAGTTACTAGTTTCGAATTATAAATTGGATCTGGTAACACGTCACGTTTGGAAACAGGACCTTTACGAGGCATGTGTTTTCCTCCTTTCGACGAATGTCAAATTATTAAATATAAATTATTTTTTAACTTTAGGGCGTTTTGCACCGTATAATGAACGGCTTTGCATACGACCATTAACTCCAGCTGTATCAAGAGCACCACGTACGATATGGTAACGTACCCCTGGTAAATCTTTTACACGTCCTCCGCGGATAAGTACAACACTATGTTCTTGTAGGTTGTGACCTTCTCCTGGAATATAAGCAGTAACCTCTAACGTATTTGTTAAACGTACACGCGCATATTTACGAAGTGCTGAGTTTGGTTTTTTCGGCGTCATAGTACCAACACGAGTACAAACCCCACGCTTTTGAGGCGAGTTAAGATTTGTAGCTGATTTTTTAAAGCTGTTATAGCCTTTTCCTAATGCTGGAGACTTAGATTTAGTGATGTTGGATTTACGAGGCTTACGGACCAATTGGTTAATTGTAGGCATCGATTATTCCTCCCTTCATTTGTTCTTTTAATACCACACATCCAGGTGGTTCATTTTTTGGGTAAAAACAAAGTTTTTGTGTATTACACAAAAACTGTTACACAGTAATCGCCACAACGGCAGCGCTTAAACGCAAACCACAGGCTCTACCAAGCTCTAATTTAGACTCGACATAGGTTATTGGAACATCATTTTCTTGTGCTATCTGACGTGCTAATTCAATGATTCTCAATTCTACATCCAGTGCAATATATAATTCTTTGACAAGCCCTTTTTTCATTGCTTTTACTGCTTGCTTTGTACCAATGATCGTTTTGTCTGCTTGTTTTACTTTTTCATAAGACATTTACATATCCTCCAAAGCTACAAGTCCGATAACTATCAACCTTAAATATATTATCATTCCTTGAAAAAGGTGTCAAGGCTTAACAATAAAATATTAGGGAGAAATATAAATAGATCTCCCTAATATAAGTTATTCTGCGTTTACTGTTTCTTTTTCAGCATCGGCTTCGTTTGTAGTTATTTGAATTTGACGGTAACGTTGCATACCAGTACCAGCAGGAACTAGTTTACCAATAATTACGTTTTCTTTCAATCCAAGTAGCTCATCACGTTTTCCTTTAATCGCTGCATCAGTTAAGACACGAGTCGTTTCTTGGAAAGATGCCGCTGATAAGAATGATTCTGTTTCAAGAGAAGCTTTTGTGATACCAAGGATAACTGGGCGACAAGTTGCAGGGATTTTACCTTGTAAAACTGCTTCTTTATTCGCTTCAGCAAATTGGTGGATATCTAAAAGTGAACCAGGTAGCAAGTCAGTTTCTCCTGCTTCAATTACGCGCACTTTGCGAAGCATTTGGCGAACCATTACTTCGATATGTTTATCCCCAATTTCTACCCCTTGCATACGATAAACTTTTTGTACTTCTTTTAATAAGTACTCTTGAACAGTAGAAACATCTTTTACTTTTAACAATTCTTTAGGGTCTACAGAACCTTCCGTTAATACCTGACCACGTTGAATAACGTCATTTACTATTACTTTTAGACGTGCATTGTATGGAGCTAGATATTTACGTGTTTCTACATTACCTTGAATTGTAATTTCTTTTTGTCCTTCTCTAATTTCGTCAATTTCAGTAACGGTACCAGAAATCTCAGAAATAACCGCTTGCCCTTTTGGATTACGAGCTTCAAAAATCTCTTGAATACGTGGAAGACCTTGTGTAATATCATCACCGGCAACCCCACCTGTATGGAATGTACGCATCGTTAACTGTGTACCAGGTTCTCCGATAGACTGAGCTGCGATAATACCTACCGCTTCCCCTACTTCTACCGTATCTCCAGTTGCTAAGTTCAAGCCGTAACATTTTTTACATACACCATGTTTTGTATTACAAGTAAATGCTGAGCGGATAGTTAATTGAGTAATTCCAGCTTCTTCGATAAGACGTGCGATATCTTGAGTAATCAAGCCATCTCTTTCTAACATTACTTTTCCTGTTTCCGGATGGAAGATTGTTTTCTTCGTGTGACGTCCAACAATACGTTCGCCAAACTCTTCAATTACTTCCGTACCTTCCATAAGAGAGCCTATTAGTAAGCCACGGTCTGTTCCACAGTCATCCTCACGTACGATTACATCTTGAGCTACGTCAACAAGTCGACGAGTCAGGTAACCTGAATCGGCTGTTTTAAGAGCTGTATCGGCAAGACCTTTACGAGCACCATGCGTTGAGATGAAATATTCAAGTACTGTTAACCCTTCACGGAACGATGATTTAATCGGAAGTTCGATAATTCGACCAGCCGGATTGGCCATCAGCCCACGCATACCTGCAAGCTGAGTGAAGTTGGACGCGTTACCACGGGCCCCAGAGTCACTCATCATGAAGATTGGGTTCATGTTATCAAGTGATCTCATCAGTTTTTCTTGAATAACTTCTTTCGCTCTACTCCAGTGTCCAATAACGCTTGCATAACGTTCTTCCTCTGTTATTAGACCACGACGGAATTGTTTCATTACTTTATCTACTTTACCTTGTGCTTCTTCAAGAATTTCACCTTTATCTGGAAGTACGACGATATCAGAGATACCGATTGTAATACCAGCTTTAGTTGAATATTTAAATCCAAGTGATTTCATACGGTCAAGCATTTTAGATGTTTCTGTAATATGGAAACGTTTAAATACTTCTGCGATGATATTTCCAAGGATTTTCTTCTTGAATGGTTGAACAAGATCCGTAGATTCAATATGTTTTTTCACGTCTGTCGTAGTAGAGATGAAATATTTTTCAGGTGTTTCTATTTGTAAATTGTAATCCGTTGGTTCGTTAATATACGGGAACGTTTCAGGAAGTATTTCGTTGAAGATTACTTTACCTACAGTAGTCAACAACAACATCTTGTTTTGTTCTTCCGTAAATGTTGGATTTTTCAAGGAAGATGCAGCTATGGCAATACGAGTATGCAAATGTACATGACCTGTATTATATGCAATTAGCACTTCTTCTGGACCGTAGAATGTAGAACCTTCTCCCGTTGCGCCTTTACGCTCAAGTGTTAAGTAATAGTTACCTAGTACCATATCTTGAGATGGCGTAACAACTGGTTTTCCATCTTTCGGGTTCAAAATGTTTTGTGCAGCAAGCATTAGTAGACGTGCTTCCGCTTGAGCTTCTGCTGATAAAGGTACGTGAACAGCCATTTGGTCACCATCAAAGTCAGCGTTATATGCTGTACATACAAGGGGGTGAAGACGAATTGCACGACCTTCTACTAATGTTGGTTCAAACGCTTGGATACCTAAACGGTGAAGAGTAGGTGCGCGGTTTAGTAAAACCGGATGCTCCTTGATTACATCTTCTAATACATCCCAAACTTCTGGATGCATACGTTCAATTTTGCGTTTTGCACTCTTAATGTTATGCGCCAAACCACGTTCAACTAGTTCTTTCATAACAAATGGTTTGAATAATTCAATTGCCATTTCTTTTGGAAGACCACATTGGTACATTTTTAGGTTTGGTCCTACTACGATAACGGAACGACCAGAATAGTCTACACGTTTACCAAGTAAGTTTTGACGGAAACGACCTTGCTTCCCTTTAAGCATATGTGAGAGTGACTTTAATGGACGGTTACCTGGTCCTGTTACTGGACGGCCACGACGACCATTATCAATCAATGCATCAACTGCTTCTTGAAGCATACGTTTTTCGTTTTGAACAATGATGCTAGGAGCACCTAAGTCCAATAGACGTTTTAAACGGTTATTACGGTTGATTACACGACGGTATAAATCATTTAAATCAGATGTAGCAAAGCGTCCGCCGTCTAATTGAACCATTGGACGTAATTCTGGTGGAATAACCGGAAGTACATCTAAGATCATCCAATCAGGCTTGTTGCCAGAGTTACGGAAAGATTCTACTACTTCTAAACGTTTAATAGCGCGTGTACGGCGTTGACCTTGTGCTGTTTTTAACTCTTCTTTTAAGTTCTCAGTTTCACTTTCTAGATCTATCTCTTGTAATAGACGCTTAATAGCCTCTGCACCCATAGCAGCTTGGAACTTACTACCAAACTTATCTCGGTATGCACGGTATTCTTTTTCAGAAAGTAATTGTTTCTTTTCAAGAGGTGTATCCGCTGGTTCAATTACAACGTAAGAAGCAAAATAAATTACTTCCTCTAGTGATCTTGGAGACATATCCAAAATCAGCCCCATACGGCTTGGAATACCTTTGAAATACCAAATATGTGATACAGGAGCTGCCAATTCAATGTGACCCATACGCTCACGACGTACTTTCGAACGCGTAACCTCTACTCCACATCGATCACAAACTACGCCTTTATAGCGAACACGTTTGTATTTACCACAATGACATTCCCAGTCTTTTGTAGGACCGAAAATACGCTCACAGAATAACCCATCTTTTTCAGGTTTTAGTGTACGATAGTTAATTGTTTCAGGTTTTTTTACTTCTCCATAAGACCATGAACGGATTTTATCTGGTGAAGCTAAACCAATTTTCATATACTCAAAATTATTAACGTCTATCAAGGAGCCTACCTCCCTTTAGTCTTGAGTCTTTAGAAAGACCTTCCAAGTAGCTCTGCATAATGCAATTTAATACGGAAATACGGACAGGCATCACCTGTCCGATTTTTTATCTAATCAATTATTCCTGCTTGACCTTACTCTAAGTTTCCAACTGGCTCTTCTTCATTAGCTAGTGGTAATAAACCAAGTGCATCAGCTGCCGGAATATCGTCATCTTCATCTAAATCACGAAGTTCAATTTCTTCTTCGTCAATTGTTAACATCTTAACGTCCATACCTAAACTTTGTAGTTCTTTAATCAATACTTTGAATGATTCAGGAACGCCTGGCTCAGGAACACTTTCACCTTTAACGATGGCTTCATATGTTTTCACACGTCCAACCACGTCATCAGATTTAACCGTTAAGATTTCTTGTAATGTATAAGCAGCACCATATGCTTCTAGTGCCCATACTTCCATCTCACCAAAACGTTGTCCACCGAATTGCGCTTTACCACCAAGAGGCTGTTGCGTAACAAGAGAATAAGGTCCTGTTGAACGAGCATGAAGCTTGTCATCAACCATGTGGGCAAGTTTGATCATATACATAACCCCTACTGAAACGCGGTTATCAAATGGTTCACCTGAACGACCATCATAAAGAGTCGTTTTACCATCACGGTTCAAGCCTGCTTCTTCCATCGTGTTCCATACATCTTCCTCGTTGGCACCATCAAATACAGGTGAAGCCATGTGAACACCAAGAAGTCTAGAAGCCATACCTAAGTGAAGCTCTAGTACTTGCCCAATATTCATACGAGAAGGTACCCCTAGTGGATTTAACATAATGTCCACCGGTGTTCCGTCTGGAAGGAAAGGCATATCTTCTTCCGGAAGAATACGAGAGATTACCCCTTTGTTACCATGTCGTCCGGCCATTTTATCCCCTACAGAGATTTTACGTTTTTGAACGATATAAGCACGTACTAGTTGGTTAACACCAGGTGATAGTTCATCCCCATCTTCACGATTGAAGACTTTTACATCTAATACAATTCCGCCTGCACCATGAGGTACACGTAGAGATGTATCGCGAACTTCACGAGCTTTTTCTCCGAAAATAGCGTGAAGTAGACGTTCTTCAGCAGTAAGTTCTGTAACTCCTTTAGGCGTTACTTTACCTACTAAAATATCTCCGTCTCTAACTTCAGCACCGACACGGATAATTCCACGGTCATCTAAGTTACGTAAAGCATCTTCTCCGACGTTAGGAATGTCTCTCGTAATTTCCTCTGGCCCAAGTTTCGTATCACGTGATTCTGATTCGTATTCTTCAATATGCACAGAAGTATAGACATCATCTTTCACAAGACGCTCACTCATGATTACAGCATCCTCGTAGTTATATCCATCCCATGTCATGAAGGCAACTAGTACGTTACGTCCTAGCGCAAGCTCTCCTTGTTCCATAGATGGACCGTCTGCAAGGATATCTAAAGGTTTAACACGGTCTCCAACCTTAACGATTGGACGTTGGTTAATAGATGTACCATGGTTAGAACGTTCGAATTTGTGAACTTTATAAGTTGTTAAATCACCTTTAACTTCTTTTCCATCCACTTCTTCAATGCGACGAACGCGAATCTCTTTCGCTTCTACATGTTCTACGATCCCGTGATACTTAGCAATAACAGCGGCACCTGAATCACGTGCATTGACATGCTCCATACCAGTTCCTACAAACGGAGCTTCTGGGTTTAAAAGAGGAACAGCTTGACGTTGCATGTTCGCTCCCATTAGGGCACGGTTAGAGTCATCGTTTTCTAAGAATGGAATACATGCTGTAGCAGCAGAAACTACTTGTTTCGGTGATACGTCCATGTAGTCAATTTGATCTCTTCTAAATACCGTGTTGTCACCACGGAAACGGCCAACTACTTCTTGGTTTACGAATGCACCGTCGTCAGAAAGTGGAGAGTTAGCTTGCGCAACAACATAGTTGTCCTCTTCATCTGCTGTTAGGTAATCAATACGTGAAGTTACAAGACCAGTTTCAGGGTCAACTCGACGGTAAGGAGTTTCGATAAATCCAAATTTATTTACTTTCGCAAAACTGGAAAGTGAGTTAATTAAACCAATGTTAGGTCCCTCAGGAGTTTCAATTGGACACATACGACCATAGTGAGAGTAGTGAACGTCACGAACCTCGAAGCCTGCACGCTCACGCGTTAAACCACCGGGTCCTAAAGCAGAAAGACGACGTTTATGAGTTAACTCTGCAAGTGGATTTGTTTGGTCCATGAACTGAGATAATTGAGAACTACCAAAGAATTCCTTGATAGATGCAATTACTGGACGAATATTTATCAGCTGTTGTGGAACAATTGCTTGTGTATCGTTTATTGACATACGCTCACGAACTACACGCTCCATACGAGAAAGACCAATACGGAATTGGTTTTGTAATAACTCTCCAACTGAACGTAAACGACGGTTTCCTAGATGGTCAATATCATCCGTGTTTCCAACGTTGAATAATAGGTTAAAGAAATAACCAATAGATGACACGATATCTGCAGGCGTAATGTTTTTAACTTCGGTTTCCACATACGCATTACTAATTACATTTATCTCTTTTTGCTCGTCATCATTTGGTGCATAAATTTTAATCGATTGAACCGTAATATCGTCTTCTAAAACTCCTCCAACTTGAGAGAATGTTTTAAATCCAATTCCATTTTCCAAATGAGGGATCAGTCTGTCTAATACACGACGATCGATCAGTGTACCAGCTTCAACTAAAATTTCACCTGTTTCTGGATCCACTAACGTTTCCGCTACTGTTTGGTTAAACAAACGATTTTTTATGTGTAATTTTTTGTTCATTTTGTAACGACCAACATTTGCTAAATCATAGCGTTTTGGGTCAAAGAAGCGAGAGTATAGCAGGCTCTTTGCACTTTCCACAGTTGGTGGCTCGCCTGGACGTAAGCGTTCATAGATTTCTAATAACGCTTTTTCAGTAGTTTCTGTGTTGTCCTTTTCTAGCGTGTTACGTAAATACTCATTGTCACCGAGTAAATCAATGATTTCTTGATCTGAACCGAATCCTAAAGCGCGAAGTAAAACAGTTACTGGTAATTTACGAGTTCTGTCAATTCGAACGTACACTACGTCCTTTGCATCAATCTCGTATTCAAGCCATGCACCACGGTTTGGAATAACAGTAGCACCAAAACCTTTTTTACCATTTTTGTCTGTTTTGTCATGGAAGTAAACACTTGGTGAACGGACTAACTGAGATACAATTACTCGCTCAGCACCATTAATAACGAAAGTACCAGTTTCTGTCATGAGTGGGAAATCACCCATAAAGACATCTTGTTCTTTCACTTCATCCGTTTCTTTGTTGTGGAGACGTACTTTTACGCGAAGTGGTGCTGCGTATGTTGCGTCACGTTCTTTAGATTCATCGACTGAATATTTTGGATCATTCAAACTATAGTCGACAAACTCCAATGATAGATTGCCTGTAAAATCCTCGATAGGTGAAATATCCTTAAACATTTCACGCAAACCTTCTTCAAGGAACCATTCATAAGATGCTGTTTGAATCTCAATAAGATTCGGTAATTCTAGCACCTCACTAATACGCGCAAAACTTCTACGCTGGCGGTGTTGTCCGTACTGAACTAGTTGACCTGTCAACTCATTCACCCCTCAATAAAGCGATAATAGGTCTTTTCGATATAGACATTTTGGTGTATGATATCGAAAGACAAAAAGAAAACGAGTTCTTAATAAGAGCTCATTTTTGATTCACCAAACTTTTTCTCGGCCAGTATACCCATAAAGTATAGCCTTTATACAAAAGGGCATAAGTCCTCAAAATAATATTTTTGCATTTTATTATAATATCATAGCGATTTTGTCAAGTCAATCTTTTGTACCCTTTATAATCCAATAACCTTTTTCTTTGTTCACAACTTCCACTTGACCAAAAATCTCTTCTAAAAAACTAAAAGTAGATGGTGCCCCTTGTTTCTTTTGAATGACAACCCACAATTCTCCCCCTGAAACTAATTTTTCAAAGGAATCTTTATAGAAACGAAATATAGTCTCTTTTCCAGCGCGAATGGGTGGATTAGTTATAATAGCCGCAAAGTTTGCAGTTTCCACTGCGGACAACCCATCACTTTCATAGATTCGCACATTTTGTACCCCGTTAGCAGCCGCATTTTTTACTGCAAGTTGGATTGCACGCGTGTTAACATCTACTAAATGAACTGTTCTTTCTTCATTTGCTTTTGCAATGGCAAGCCCAATCGGACCATAGCCACAACCAACATCCAAGAAGTCTCCCTCTTGATCTGGCGCTTTGAAAGCATCGATTAATACACGGGAGCCAAAATCTACTTCGCTCTTACTAAAAACACCAGCATCTGTTTCAAATCGAAAATTATGGCCTAGCAATTTAAAGTTCCAATGTTGTGGCTTACTTTCCGTTTGAGGTTTTCTAGAATAATAATGTTCAGACACCGTTTAACCCTCCATCATACATACGAAGAAAAGCTCGTCGTTTAAAGACGAGCTTTTTCCCCGAGTTGTACCAAAAATTACTTAACTTCTACGTTTGCTCCAACTTCTTCAAGTTGTGCTTTCATAGCTTCTGCATCTTCTTTAGATACGCCTTCTTTAAGTGCTTTTGGAGCGTTGTCAACTACTTCTTTAGCTTCTTTCAAGCCAAGACCAGTGATTTCGCGAACTACTTTGATTACTTTAATTTTTTGGTCTCCTGCAGATGCAAGGATAACGTCAAATTCAGTTTTTTCTTCAGCAGCAGCAGCACCGCCACCAGCAGCTACAGCTACAGGTGCAGCAGCAGTAACACCAAATTCTTCTTCAATTGCTTTTACTAAGTCGTTTAATTCAAGAACTGTCATTGATTTGATAGCTTCTAAGATTTGCTCGTTGTTCATTTTATTTTCCTCCTATTATTGGATATGTTTTAGGCTATTAGCCGATTTTTGTGCAAAGTTCCATAAGGAATTATGCGCCTTGCTCTTCTTTTTGTTCTGCAACAGCTTTTGTTGCAAGTGCGAAATTGCGCACTGGAGCTTGAAGTACAGATAAAAGCATAGATAGTAGTCCTTCGCGTGATGGAAGTTCTGCTAAAGCTTTTACATCTTCTGCTGAAGATACGTTTCCTTCGATGATCCCTGCTTTAATTTCTAATTGTTCGTTCTTTTTAGCAAAATCATTAATGATTTTTGCAGGAGCAACTACGTCTTCGTTAGAGAATGCAACAGCATTTGGTCCAACTAAGAATTCGTTAATTGCATCAACTCCAGCGATTTCAGTCGCACGACGTGTAAGTGAGTTTTTATAAACTTTGAACTCAACGCCAGCTTCACGAAGTTGTTTACGTAATTCTGTAACTTGAGCAACATTTAAACCACGGTAGTCTACTACAACTACTGAAGCAGCAGCTTTAAATTTCTCTGCAATGTCGTCTACAATCACTTTTTTCGTTTCAATTGCTTTGCTCATCTTGGCACCTCCTATAAGAATTGGGCCATTTATACCGACAAAAGAAAAGCCTCTGATCTACGGATAGACACAGAGGCAGAAAGTCATCATCTAATTAGAATCTGAATTTACGTGTCCTCGGTAGGATATTAAGCGACAAGTCGCTCCTACTGTCTTCGGTACAAATGTATATTTCACAACAAAAGTCATCTTAACAGATAGACTATTAGGTTGTCAATTATTATTTTACTGATGAAGCATCAACTTTAATAGCTGGACCCATAGTAGTTGTAACATTTACAGACTTCATGTAAATACCTTTTGAAGCAGCAGGCTTAGCTTTTTGAACTACTTCAAATACAGACATAAAGTTTTCTACTAATTTGTCGTCTTCGAAAGAAACTTTTCCGATTGGAGCGTGAATGATCCCTGCTTTGTCAGCACGGTATTCTACTTTACCAGCTTTGATTTCTTCGATAGCTTTAGTTACATCAAATGTAACAGTACCAGTTTTAGGGTTTGGCATTAAACCTTTTGGTCCAAGTACGCGACCGATTTTACCAACTTCACCCATCATGTCAGGAGTAGCTACGATTACATCGAAGTCAAACCATCCTTGTTGGATTTTGTTGATGTATTCCACATCACCTGCATAGTCTGCACCAGCAGCTTCAGCTTCTTTAAGTTTTTCACCTTTAGCGAAAACTAATACGCGTTGAGTTTTACCAGTTCCGTTTGGAAGAACTACTGCCCCACGGATTTGTTGGTCGTTTTTACGAGTATCGATTCCTAGACGGAAAGCAACTTCAACTGTTGCGTCGAAATTAACTGTGCTAGTTTTTTTAGCAAGCTCGATTGCTTCTTTAGCTGAATACAATGTATTTTTGTCAACTAATTTAGCAGCTTCTTGTAACTTTTTACCTTTGTTAGCCATTTAAAATGTCCTCCTTGATAGTGGTTTTAGCGGAATAAACCTCCCACGTGTAAAGGTTGCAGTTATTCTTAGGAACAACTACAACCTTCCAAAAAAACAATTGCGTCATATCAAAATCACATTAAGTATTAGTCTTCGATCGTAATACCCATGCTACGTGCTGTACCTTCAACCATCAACATAGCTGTTTCAACAGATGCAGCGTTTAGATCTGGCATTTTTTGTTCAGCGATTTCGCGAACTTTATCACGTTTAACTGTCGCCACTTTAACGCGGTTTGGTTCACCTGATCCAGATTGAATTCCTGCTGCTACTTTAAGTAACACTGCTGCCGGCGGAGTTTTTGTAATGAAAGTAAATGAACGGTCTTCAAATACAGAAATTTCAACCGGAATGATTAGACCTGCTTGATCAGCAGTACGTGCGTTGAACTCCTTACAGAATCCCATGATGTTAACACCCGCTTGTCCTAATGCAGGACCAACCGGTGGCGCTGGATTTGCTTTACCAGCAGGAATTTGTAATTTTACAACTTTAATCACTTTTTTAGCCACGAGACACACCTCCTTAAGTCCGTGATGTGGTAATTGGGTTGCCCCTCCCACTCAAATATCTGTCTCTCAGCTCTGCGCTGATAACATTTAGAAAATTCATGCAGACTTTTTTTCAGTCTGACCTTTGAAATGATACCACTTATCCATTTTTTTAGCAAGTAATAAATTATACTTTGATTACTTGTTCGAAATCTAGTTCCATATTTGTTTCGCGACCAAACATATCGATAGAAACAGTCACTTTGCCTTTTTCGGCTTCAATAGCTTCTACTTTACCTTGGAAATGCGCAAATGGTCCTTCTAATACTTCTACCAATTCTCCGATGGAGAAGTCTACTTCAACTTTGCGATCATTCATACCCATTTGTTTTAACATGGATTGAACTTCTTCTGGAGCAAGAGGAGTTGGTTTTGTACCGCCGCCTGATGAACCAAGGAAGCCAGTAACACCAGGTGTGTTTCTCACTACATACCAAGCATCGTCTGTCATGATTAACTCAACAAAAACATATCCTGGGAATGTTTTTCTAGTTACTACACGTTTTTTCCCATCTTTGAAATCTGTTTCTTCTTGTTCAGGGATGAACACTCGGAATATCTTATCAGACATCCCCATTGTTTCTACGCGTTTTTCTAAATTTGCTTTTACTTTATTTTCATACCCAGAGTACGTATGAACAACATACCAATTTTTTTCCATAGTGTCGGGACTTAAGCGTCCTTCCCTCCTTTTCTAAGACAAATGAAAAAACCCGTTCGTTGACTAAGACGGGCTATTTTCAAATATTTACATGCTACAAACCTATAACTCCAAGTACCAACGGAACAATTCAGAAATTCCTAAGTCTACTACTGCAAAGAATACAGCCATAACCACTACTGTTGCAAGCACGATGATTGTATAGCGTGTTAACTCTTTACGTTTTGGCCAGCTTACTTTTCTCATTTCTGATACTACGTTTTTAAAAAAACCACCAATATTAGCCATTTTAGCTAAACCTCCACATGGAAAATCTATCTTACTTCTATACTCATATCGTTTGTTTGTGTACTGTATGAGCATTACAATGCGTGCAATACTTTTTTCTTTCTATGCGAACAGAACCGGTATCTTTAGATGCAGGGACTGTATAATTGCGGTTACCACATTCTACGCAACTCAAAACAATTTTCTTAGTCATTTTCTCACCTTTTCAGCGTATAAGTCTTTTTCAAGATTATCACCTTCGCCATACCATGTCAACAAAATCCCAAATTATGCATAATTACTTCCAATTTCCATATAACGCTCCAGTTTACGTTTTACTCGCTGTAACGCGTTGTCTATAGATTTAACGTGACGATTCAATTCTTCAGAAATTTCTTGGTAGGACTGTCCATCTAAATACAAGGCGAGCACTTGCTGCTCTAGTTCACTTAATATCTCTCCCATTTTACCTTCAATGTAATCATAATTCTCTCTATTTATGATTAATTCTTCAGGATCGTCTACAACTGAGCCAGCAATCATATCCATTAGAGTTCGATCTGATTCTTCATCATAGATAGGCTTGTCCAAGGAAATATAAGAATTAAGTGGGATATGTTTTTGCCTAGTAGCTGTTTTAATAGCAGTAATAATCTGTCTAGTTATACAGAGTTCAGCAAAAGCTCTAAAAGATGAAAGTTTCTCTTCTCTAAAATCTCGAATCGCCTTATATAAACCAATCATTCCTTCTTGAAGAATATCTTCTCTATCAGCACCTATTAAAAAATAGGATCTACCTTTCATTCTTACAAATGATCGGTATTTCGTTATCAAATAATCTAGCGCTTCAGTGTTTCCTTGATGAACCATCTCTACAAGCTCTTCATCTAGTAAACTATCCAATTGTTGTAGATCCAGCTCTGTTTTTTCCAATGAAGTCACCTCAGCTAAATTAGACATATTTACCATCAGTATACAGGAAGCAAATTTATAGCGTCAATGAGTCATTTCATTCCTCTTCGCCATTTTTCGAAAATTTCCGCTACTTCCTCCGATAAAATAATTGTCGAAGTTGGCTTATTCTCTTGGATATTCTTCACTTTTTTCGTAATATTCGAGGAAATAGAAAGCATTTCAATTTCTAGTTCTCTAGCAGATTTTCTTAGCGCACCTTGTCCAAATATGACCCTTTGTTCTGTCATATCAGAGGTGGCTACATAGATTTGCACTCGCCTTCCACTTAGCTCTCGTGTTAGCTTTTCAATCCGTTCGTCTGCTGTTTCATTTTCTCTCGTATAGATAATTTCAACATCATACTGCTTCTTTTTGTTTTCTATACCCGGTACTAAGTGAGCATCAAACACAACTATTACTCGAATACCAGTAAATGCTTTATACTCCGCCATTTGCTCGATTAGTCTATCTCTAGCATCTAGTAATTTATCTTTTTTTAGTTTTCTTAACTCGCTCCATGCGCCGATGATGTTATAACCATCGACAAGTAGAATTTGCATAATCCTATCCTTTGATCGGGTTTCTTACGCGCAATACTTCATAAAGAAGTATCGACGCAGCAACTGACGCATTCAAGCTAGTTACATGACCAACCATCGGCAAATGGTAAAGAAAGTCGCATTTATCTTTTAACAATCGGCTCATCCCTTTTCCTTCACTGCCGATTATTAGAGCTAGTGGAAGTGTGGCATCCATATTTCTATAGTCTGTAGATTTGGCAGCATCTGTACCTGCAATCCATACCCCACGCTCCTTGAGCTCGTCCACTGTTTGCGCCAAATTTCCTGCACGATAAACCGGTATATGCTCAATAGCACCTGTAGATGCTTTTGCTACGACTGCAGTTAAACCAACCGCTCTTCGCTTCGGAATGATAATACCATGCGCTCCTACCGCATCTGCAGTTCGCATAATGGACCCTAGGTTATGCGGATCTTCAATTTCATCCAAAATAATAAAGAGAGGATCCTCTTTTTTACTCGCAGCTAGATTAAACAAATCGTCTAATTCCGCATATTTATAGGCAGCAACAGATGCAACAATTCCTTGATGATTTGCATCGGTTAAATTATCCAGTTTTTTCTTTGGTACGAACTGAACAATAATGCCAGCCTCCTTTGCCAGTTGAATAATTTCCGTCACTCCACTTTTTTGGATGCCTTCCGCTATCCACACTTTGTTCATATCTCTTCCTGAACGTAATGCCTCTACTACAGGGTTTTTACCAGCAATAATTTCTCCTGTTTGTTCTGTTTGATCAGCCATTATTTTTTCTCTCCTTTCTGTCCATCAATGAAGTCAATGGAAAAATTCAGGACCTCTTGCAGGCGTTCTGCTTGCTCACTTAAGTATAAGCTTCCAATAACTGCTTCAAACGCGGTACTATAATGATACGTTAAAACGTCTGTATTTTTAGGGACAGTTCCAGATTTGGCATTTCTGCCTCTTCTTAAAACAGCCTCCTCTTCCTCTGTCAAAAATTTAGTGTTTAACATTTCTTTCACTATCATCGCTTGCGCCTTGGCAGATACATACTTTGTTCCTTCCTTATGCAGGATATTCGGTCTTACACGCCCCGAGCGGATGAGGTGTTCGCGCACAACTTGCTCGAACACCGCATCTCCCATATAAGCTAAGGCCAAGGAATTAAGTTGCTTTACGTCAGATACTTTAAAGTTTAACAAAAGGTCACCCTCTCTTCCATCGGATACCTTGGGCAGTATCTTCCAAAATAATATTCATTTCTTTTAGTTGATCTCTAATTTCATCTGCACGAACAAAATTGCGATCTTTTCTCGCTTGATTTCGTTCTTCGATAAGAGCATCGATTTCCTCATCCAGGACTTCTGTCTCCTTAGAAAGGGTAATTCCAAGAACTGCTGTTAAGGAATCTAAAATCGAAATAAATTGCTTTAGCACTGCTTCAGATGTTTGCTTCTCTAACAAATATGTGTTCGCTAATTTAGATAGCTCAAATAATGCAGCTATTCCATTTGCCGTATTAAAATCGTCATCCATCGCTATTTCAAATTGCTGTTTTACTTCCTCTATTTTGTGCATCCACATGTCATGCTGATCACCTAAATCCGCTGTTGTTTTTAAGCGATGAAGAACATTTTCATACGAGGTACGGATACGTTCCAAACCTGCCTCCGCTTGCTCCACAAGTTCCTGTGAGTAATTAATAGGGTTACGATAATGAACACTAAGCATAAAGAAACGCAATATTTGTGGGTCAATTTGCTTGCGGATATCATTCACCAATACGAAGTTGCCGAGCGATTTAGACATTTTTTCGTTGTCTATATTGATATAACCGTTATGCATCCAATATCTTGCAAATGTCTTGCCGGTTCTAGCCTCTGATTGGGCAATCTCATTTTCATGGTGAGGGAAAGTTAAATCCTGCCCTCCTGCGTGAATATCAATCGTGTCTCCTAAAATTTCACGAGCCATAACAGAACATTCAATATGCCATCCCGGACGACCTTGACCCCATGGGCTTTCCCAGAATATCTCACCCGGCTTTGCAGCTTTCCAAAGAGCAAAATCTAATGCATCCTCTTTCTTTTCACCTCTCTGAATACGAGCCCCTACTTTTAAGTCATCCACCGATTGATGGGAGAGCTTTCCGTAACCCTCGAACTTTCTTGTACGATAATAGACATCACCTTGTGATTCATAAGCATAGCCTTTTTCTACTAATACCTTTATAAAATCAATGATTTCCACCATGTGATCGGTTACACGAGGATGGGAATCTGCTTTTGAGCACCCTAAAGCTTCTACATCTGCAAAATATGCATCGATAAAGCGACTAGTCAATTCGGATACATCTTCTCCAAGTTCATTTGCAGCTTTAATAATTTTGTCATCTACATCTGTAAAGTTTGATACGAATGTTACGTCATATCCACGATACTGTAAATATTTGCGTACAGTATCATATACAATAACTGGTCGAGCATTTCCAATGTGAATATAGTTATATACCGTTGGACCACATACATACATTTTTACCTTTCCTTCTTCTATTGGCACAAAAGGCTCTTTTTCACGTTTTAATGAATTAAATATTTGAATTGTCATGACGATTAGCTCTCTCCTTTTCCTCTGTCAGTCGATCAATTTCTTGCTGCAGCAACACAATCTTACCTTCCATCTCCTTACAGCGATCAGTGAACGGATCCGGTAAATCTTGATGGTCTAAGTTTCTCTTTACCTTTTTGCCATCCTGAATAACGACTACGCCTGGTATTCCAACTACCGTCGAGTTCTCTGGAACATCCTTTAAGACTACAGAGCCTGCTCCAACCTTACTGTTGTTGCCAATTGTAATGGAACCCAATACTTTAGCTCCAGTAGCTACTAAGACATTATTTTTAAGTGTAGGGTGTCTTTTTCCTTTTTCTTTTCCCGTCCCACCTAAAGTTACTCCTTGATATATGGTACAATCGTCACCTATTTCACATGTTTCTCCAATAACAACACCTGAACCATGATCAATAAAGAAACGTCTGCCAATTACTGCTCCAGGATGAATTTCTACACCTGTAAAGAATCTGCTTATTTGGGATATTAGCCTTGCAAGAAAGTACCATTTCTTTTTATACAAGGCATGGGCGATCCGATGACTCCAGATTGCATGTAAACCGGCATATGTTAAAACAACCTCTAGCTTGCTGGTCGCGGCTGGGTCCTGCTCAAATACCACTTCTATATCTTCTTTCATACGCTCAAACATTAAAATCACTCCTTTTTTCCACAAAAAAAGTCTCTGTCTATAAATATAGACAGAGACGCTCATTCGCGCGGTTCCACTCTGATTGGAAAGATACACATACTCTTTCCCGCTTCACATCTTTAACGCAGATGATACGTCCAGCCTACTCATAGTTCGACATGGCGCTCTGAGGTGCATTTCCATAACTCATTGGTTCAGACCACTTTCAGCCGGTGATGGTCCTCTCTAAAGAACTTGCGTTACGTACTTCTCCTCTTCTTAGCTTTCTTATTTCGTTCAAGAATTGTACACTCATTTTCACACCTTGCAGTGGAAAAGTCAATTTTATTGTTTTGCGTATTTAGAAACTCTAGCGATTACTTTTTCTTTTCCTATTAAGCTGATCGCATCTGCTAATTCTGGACCATGCGTCTGACCAGTTGTTACGACACGGATAGGCATAAATAGGTTTTTTCCTTTATGTCCAGTTTCCTTTTGGACCGCTTTAATAGACGCTTTAATCTCAGCTGCCTCAAAAGTATCTAAGCTCTCTAGCTGTGCTTTAAATGCAGTCATGACTTCCGTAACTTGTTCGCCAGTCAAAACTTCTAGAGCTTCTTCATTATATGCAACGTCGTCGTTGAAGAACAATGATGACAATTCAATAATTTCTGCTCCAAAACTCATTTGATCGTGATAGAGGGCTATTAAATTAGTTGCCCATAATTGTTGCTCCTCTGACAATTCTGCAGGAAGAAGACCCTCTTTTTGCAGATGTGGCAAGGCAAGCTCTACTACTTTTTCAAGTGGTAGCTGTTTAATATATTGATTATTCATCCATGTTAATTTTTGCTTATCAAACATAGATGGTGATTTTGAAAGACGAGTCACGTCAAATAGCTTGATGAATTCTTCCTTAGAGAAAATCTCTTCCTCTCCTTCAGGAGACCATCCTAATAGAGCAAAGAAGTTAAACATAGCTTCTGGAAGATAACCCAGGTCTTTATATTGTGCAACAAATTGAATAATTGATTCATCACGTTTTGATAATTTTTTACGACTCTCATTAATGATTAAAGTCATATGACCATATTGTGGATACTCCCAGCCAAATACATCAAACACCATTAATTGTTTTGGAGTATTTGATAAATGCTCTTCTCCTCGGAATACATGTGAAATTTCCATTAAGTGATCATCTAATACTACTGCGTAGTTATACGTTGGGATGCCATTAGCTTTTACAAGTACCCAGTCTCCAACGTCTTTCGATTCAAAGGAAACAGATCCACGAACTAAATCTTCAAACGTATACGTTACATTTTCAGGCACACGCATACGGATAGTATAAGGCATTCCAGCCGCTTCCTTCTCTTGCACTTCTTCTTTAGATAAATGTCTGCATTTTCCGTTATACATCGGTGCAGCCACGCCATTTTCTTTTTGTTGCTCACGGTCAGCTTCTAATTCCTCTGAAGTACAGAAGCATTTATAAGCATGTCCTTTTTCTAGCATTTCTTCCGCATATTTTGTGTAAATATCTAAACGCTCCATTTGTCGATAAGGCGCATAAGGTCCACCGATATCTACAGATTCGTCGTATTCCATTCCTAACCACTTTAAGTTATCCAGCTGCGATAATTCTCCGCCTTCAATATTACGCTCAATATCTGTGTCTTCTATACGGACAATAAATTTCCCGTTATGGTGGCGAGCAAATAAATAATTGAATAATGCTGTACGTGCCCCTCCAATATGGAGATTTCCTGTAGGACTTGGTGCATAGCGTACGCGAACTTCTTGTGTCATTATAAATCCTCCTAGTTATCTTGCGTTTAAATTAAACCTTCGTCTGGAAAGTGGAATCAATCAGTTTTTAAGGCAAGGCATATCTTTACTTTTGCCTGTCTGCTAAAGTAGTAAACTTTATCTATTCTACCACTGCCAGTAGTTTTTTTAAAGTTAGTCTTTTTTCAATAAAAGGATGGTAGCTAAAGATGCAATTCCTTCCTCTCGTCCAGTAAATCCTAACTTTTCAGTAGTCGTCGCCTTCACGTTGACTTGTGACACATCAGCTTGCAAAAGCTCTGCAACTTTGGCGCGGATTTCCTCAATGTAAGGAGCCATTTTAGGCTTCTGAGCAATAATAGTGCAATCTACATTTCCAAGCTTGTAGCCTCGCGCATCTACTAGCTTCCATATATGCTCGAGTAATTTAGCGGAATCTGCATCTTTAAAATCGGGATCGGTGTCAGGGAAATGTCTGCCAATATCTCCCTCTCCAATAGCTCCTAGCGCTGCATCTGTAATTGTATGAAGCAATACATCCGCATCCGAGTGACCAATTAGCCCTCTTTCATAGGGTATCGTGATTCCTCCTATTATTAATGGGCGATTGTCTGCAAATTCATGTACGTCAAAGCCTTGTCCAATTCTTAACAATTTATTGTTCCTCCTGCTTTCGTTTATTTAAAATTACTTCTCCAAAAAGTAGATCCTCTTGAGTGGTAACCTTTACGTTATCATAGGTGCTCTCCACGATGTGAACCTTTTCACCTTGTCTTTCTACCAACATGGCCTCGTCTGTTCCTAAAAAGGACTCTAGCTCTGCCATTCTTTCGGCTTTTTCCAATATGTTATATTGAAAAGCCTGTGGAGTCTGGATGATCCATAGGCTCTCTCGTTCAACCGTTTCCTGTATTATACCATTTTGAACTTTTTTCATCGTATCTTTGGCACGAACTGCTGCTACAGCGGCTCCAAATTTTTCTGCGGCCTGTACTAGACGATGGATAACGTCTTGATGGATGAAAGGTCTAGCAGCGTCATGTACTAACACAACTTCTTTAGAGGGGCTTGCCTTCAAGCCTGCATACACACTGTGCTGCCTTTCTGCTCCTCCTTCAGTTATTGCCGCAACCTTTTGAATAGAATACTGCAGAAGAAGCTGCTCTATATATGATTGTTCATCTTTTTTTACCGCTAAAACAATATGAGCACATTGGGGATCTCGTTCAAATACGCGGAGGGTATGTATTAGTACAGGTATATTTTTTAATTCTATAAAAAGCTTGTTATGCTCTGCTCCCATTCTTTTGCCACTTCCCGCAGCTGGTAAGATTACTGTGTAAGCCATTTCGTTTTCCTCCTCCGTTACAAAGAAAAAGGGTATGCTCCTAAAAGGAAACACCCCTTACTACTTATTTCGTTTCCTGTGGTTTCGCAAAGATCATTCGTCCTGCCGATGTTTGAAGGACACTTGTCACTTCCACATTAATCGCTTGTCCGATGAACGCTTTACCACCTTCAACTACAATCATCGTGCCATCATCTAAATAAGCTACACCTTGATTATGCTCTTTTCCATCTTTAATCACAACAACATGCATTATTTCCCCGGGAATAACTACGGGTTTGACAGCATTAGCTAAGTCATTAATATTCAATACCCGCACTTGATGCAATTCACATACTTTGTTTAGATTAAAATCATTGGTTACTACTACGCCACCCATTTTTTTGGCTAGACGCATTAGCTTTAAGTCGACCTCTTGAACATCATCAAAGTCTTCCTCCACTATTAAAACCGCAGTGCTTCTTTCATCCTTCAATTTGTTTAAAACATCTAGACCTCTTCGTCCTCTTGTTCTTTTTAACGTATCAGAAGAATCTGCGATATGCTGAAGCTCCGTTAAAACAAATTGAGGAACTACTAGCACACCTTCCATAAAGCCCGTTTCCGATATATCTGCTATTCTTCCATCAATAATGACACTCGTGTCTAGCAGCTTATAGGTACCCAACGGAAGTTCCTTGGCTTCCTCCTCAGCTGTTTTTTTCTTCAAAGAAGGTAGTTTAGAGGACGGGGTGAACACATGTAGCAATTCGTCTCTCTTTTTGTATCCTACCTGGAAACCTAGATATCCTAAAATAATGGTTAAGAGAACAGGGGCAACCGAACGAATGACTGGTAGCTCAATAGTTGATACAGCCGAGCCAAGGAAGAAAGCTACCACTAACCCGATTACCATCCCTAGTGTCCCAAATAACAAATCTCCGATTGGGGCCTTTAAAAGCCTTTCTTCCATCCATTTGATAAAATGTATTAAGTAATCTGTTAAAAATAGGGCAGCCACATACAGCATGATTGCTCCGATTATTACGGAAACATATAAATTATTAATCAAAGGGTTGTCGGATAAATTGATTAGTTCATATAAGTGCGGTAAGAATAGCAACCCTAATGTTCCACCTATCAATACAAAAGCAATTTGGATAATCCACTTTAACAAATTTTCCACCTCCATTTAAATTTTATTATACTTCCTGTTTTCCCTATACGTCTAATAAGTCGCAAGGAAGAAGGTTATCCCTTGCCCGCTAAACTAACATGAAAATGTCAGATTGACACTCTAACGTGTACAACCAAAGCAAAGGATTACCTATCTGTTACTTTTAAATCTATGAGTACACCCAGTTAAAACAAGAGTTAAACTTGAATACTTTATTCCCCCGCAACATCTTATTTCTTTTTATGAAAAGGCTTCTTTCATCACCTGGTTTACAGACTCTACTCCAATAACCTGCAGACCCTTCGGATAATCCCAGCCCCCCATATTAGATGCAGGGATAATTGCTCGTTTAAAGCCTAGCTTAGCTGCCTCTTGCACTCTTTGTTCAATCCTAGATACTCTTCTTACTTCTCCTGTTAATCCTACCTCACCTATAAAACAGTCGGTTGGAGCAGCACCCGTATCTCTAAAACTAGATACGATACTTACTAGGACGGCTAAATCGATGGCAGGTTCGTCTAATTTTACTCCACCGGCAACTTTTATGTAGGCATCCTGCGTTTGAAGTAGCAGTCCCATGCGTTTTTCTAGCACGGCCATTAATAAAGAAATTCGATTTTGATCAATCCCTGTGGCCATCCTTTTTGGATAATTAAAGCTCGATTGTGTCACAAGCGCTTGAATCTCTACTAAAATCGGTCTTGTCCCTTCCATTGAGGCAACAATGGCAGATCCAGCCGCTCCCTGGGAACGCTCCTGTAAAAATAATTCAGATGGGTTAAGTACTTCCCTTAAACCCTGTTGCACCATCTCAAAAATAGCAATCTCATTGGTAGAACCAAATCTATTTTTTTGTGATCGCAATATGCGATGATTATGATGACGTTCTCCCTCAAAGTATAAAACAGTATCTACCATATGCTCGAGTATTCTTGGACCAGCAATTTGGCCTTCCTTAGTTACATGTCCCACCAAGAAAATGGCAATATTTTTAGTTTTCGCAATCCGCATTAGCTCAGCTGTACTTTCACGCACTTGGGATACACTACCTGGGGCACTTGTTACCTCTGGATGATGAACCGTTTGGATAGAATCCACTATTACAAACCGTGGGCTTACTTGTTCAATCGTTTCATTGATCAGCTCTAAATTGGTTTCCGAATAAATATAAAGTTCATTTGAAGTGACTCCTAAACGTTCCGCTCGGAGTTTTGTCTGGCGGATTGATTCTTCTCCTGATATATATAGTACTCTTTCCCCTTTATTCGCAAGAAGCGCAGAAACTTGTAAAAGAAGCGTTGATTTACCTATACCTGGATCTCCCCCAATTAAAACTAGGGAGCCTGGCACAATTCCTCCGCCTAATACACGATTCAATTCTACTAAATCAGTTTGTACACGTGGTTCCTCGACTGTTTCAATGGATATGATTGGGGTTGCTTTTTGAGTGACTCCAGACGAATGCTGAAAAGAATGTCTAGGTCCCTTAGAGACTACCTCTACCTCTTCCACCATAGTGTTCCATTCTCCACACCCCGGACATCTACCCATCCATTTGGCAGCCTCGTAGCCGCAAGAGTTACACATAAATTTTGTTTTCTTTTTAGCCATATGAACCTCCTATTAAGAAAAGCACAAGCGCCTATGTCTGCCACGACAACAAAATGGAGAAAAGCGGATGAGCAGCTTTTTTCCATTTGACCTCGAGTGGCTAGGTGCTGGAGCTAGACAAATACTTTACACAAAAATCATAAACTTTCTTAACCTGTAAAAAAGGCATTCCGGTAATCTCGGAATGCCTATATTATTAACTTTCTGTGACAGGTTCTGTTGTACGAACAACAAATTCGTCATTTTCTACATCAAATACTACACGCTGACCCGTTAAAACTTCCCCTTTCAACAATTCCTCTGAAAGGCGATCCTCCACATGTTTTTGTAATGCACGGCGCAACGGACGTGCTCCGTATGTTGGATCGTAACCTTCGGTAGTAATTTTGTCTTGGGCAGCTTCCGTAAGCACTAGCTCTATTCCTTGTTCTTTTAGACGCTTCGCTAGCTGTTCAGTCATTAATGTCACTATTTGTTTTAAGTGTTCTTTTTCTAATGAGTGGAACACAATCATTTCATCCAAACGGTTTAAGAATTCTGGGCGGAATGCTTTTTTCAATTCTTCAAGCATTTTACCTTTCATATCTTTGTAATCCGTTTTCCCAGCCTCTTGTAGATTAAATCCTACATGCTTATTGTATTTAAGTGCGTCAGCTCCAACATTTGACGTCATAATTACTACTGTATTACGGAAGTCCACCGTACGTCCTTTAGAATCTGTTAAACGACCATCTTCTAATACTTGTAGAAGGATGTTGAAGACATCTGGATGTGCTTTTTCGATTTCATCTAAAAGAATAACCGAATACGGCTTGCGACGAACTTTTTCAGTTAATTGACCACCATCATCGAAACCTACATATCCAGGAGGTGAACCTACTAAACGAGAAGTAGAGTGTTTTTCCATGTACTCAGACATGTCTACTCGAATCATTGCATCCTCGTCCCCGAACATTACCTCTGCCAATGCGCGAGCTAGTTCTGTTTTACCTACTCCTGTAGGACCTAAGAAGATAAACGAACCGATTGGACGCTTAGGATCTTTTAGCCCTGCGCGAGCACGACGGATAGCACGAGAAATAGCATCTACAGCTTCTTTTTGACCTATAACTCGTTCATGTAATTTGTCTTCTAGTTTTAATAATTTCTCAGATTCTGTTTGAGCAAGCTTGGAAACAGGGATTCCCGTCCACATAGAGACAACAGAGGCAATATCCTCTACAGTAACTTCTGATTCTTCTTTGCCTTGTTTTTCTTTCCAAGTGTTTTTCATTGTTTCTAATTTATCTTTTATCTTCTGTTCTTTATCACGGAAAGATGCTGCTTTTTCAAATTCCTGGCTTTGAACAGCTGCATTTTTCTCAGAACGAACAGCTTCTAACTTAGCTTCTAATTCTTTTAAATTAGGAGGAGTTGTATAGGAACGAAGTCGTACCTTAGAACCAGCCTCATCGATTAAGTCTATCGCTTTATCAGGCAAGAAACGGTCTGAAATGTAACGGTCTGACATTTTAACAGCTGCTTCTACTGCCTCATCTGTAATTTTCACTCGGTGATGCGCTTCATAGCGGTCACGTAATCCATAGATAATTTGTATCGCTTCTTCAGCAGAAGGCTCGTCAACTTGAATCGGCTGGAAGCGACGTTCCAGTGCAGCATCTTTTTCAATATATTTGCGATACTCATCTAAAGTAGTTGCACCGATACATTGAATCTCTCCACGAGCTAGAGCAGGCTTCAAAATATTAGAGGCATCGATCGCACCTTCTGCTCCACCAGCACCGATTAATGTATGAAGTTCGTCGATGAATAGAATGACATTCCCTGCTTGGCGAATTTCATCCATTACTTTTTTCAAGCGGTCTTCGAATTCTCCACGATATTTAGTACCAGCAACAACCGTACCCATGTCTAAAGTCATAACACGTTTATCTCTTAATATTTCCGGTACCTCATTTTGTACAATTTGTTGAGCAAGACCTTCTGCAATTGCAGTTTTACCAACACCTGGTTCTCCTATAAGAACTGGATTGTTTTTCGTACGACGAGCCAAAATTTCTATAACGCGTGTAATTTCCTTGCTACGGCCGATGACTGGATCTAGCGTACCTTCTCTTGCAATTTGAGTTAAATCCCTTGCTAACCCGTCTAACGTAGGCGTGCTAGCTGGAGCGACCCCATTGGAATTGCTATTACTATGAGATTGATCGGAGCTTCCTAATAATTGAAGTACCTGCTGGCGCGCTTTGTTTAAGCTTACACCTGCATTGTTTAACACTCTTGCAGCTACACCTTCTCCTTCACGGATTAACGCGAGAAGTAAATGCTCTGTTCCAATATAAGAATGACCAAGCTTTCTAGACTCATCCACTGAAAGTTCAATCACTTTCTTAGCGCGAGGCGTATAGTGAACAATAGGGCCGACTTCCTCTGCCCCAGTTCCAACTAGCTCCTCAATACCTGCTTCTATTACTTTTGGATCTACTTCAATTGCTTCTAAAGCTTTTGCCGCAATACCACTGCCCTCTCGAATAAGTCCAAGTAATATATGTTCTGTTCCTATAGATTCGTGCTTTAAGCGAATAGCCTCTTCTTGAGCTAATTGTAAAACTTTTTGCGATCTTTGCGTAAATCGATTAAACATCATGCAGGTTCCTCTCCTTTTGTTTTCTCTTTTTCTCCTTTTTGCAAACGTTCCCTTAACAGCTTAGCTCGAAACATATCACGCTCCGAAGCATTTAAAGTTGTACCAGCATACTTTTGTAAAAATCCTGGCTGCATAAAAACCATACATTCATTTAAGATAGACATATCCACATCTTGAATAAGTCCAATATCTATCCCTAAGCGTACATCGGATAGGCATCTTGCTGCCTCCTCCGTTGTCATAAGACGAGCATAGGATAAGGTTCCTAACGAACGATAAAGACGATCCTCTAGTGTATTGGGAGAATGCTTTAATAGTGCATCTCGTGCTTCTCTTTCTTTTTGAATAATTTGTTCCGTAATGCTTTGAAGATCAGCAAGTATATCCTCCTCAGTCTTACCAAGTGTCGTTTGATTTGATACCTGATAAACATTGCCGAGCGCTTCACTACCCTCTCCATATATCCCTCTTACTACCATTCCAAGTCGAGAAATAATGGTTACTATTCGATTCATTTGTTTTGTTTTCGTTAATGCAGGTAAATGCATCATAACTGATGCCCTAAGTCCAGTGCCCGTATTAGTAGGGCAACTTGTTAAATATCCAAACTGTTCATCGAATGCGTAAGGTAATTCTTTTTCCAATAAGCTATCTATATTATCTGCCCGTTTATAAGCCTCTTCAATTTGGAGGCCTGGAAAAAGGCACTGGATCCTAATATGGTCCTCTTCATTTACCATGAGACTAACAGATTCATCCTCCGATAAAAGGACGGAGCCTGTATTCGGAGAATTTGCCAATTTGGGACTGATCAAATGCTTTTCTACTAACACTTGGCGTCCGAGCTCAGATACATCTTTTATCTGAATGGAGGAAAATTTCATTTGCAATGCTTCATCAGCAGCATCCAACAAAGTGGCTGAAACAGATTGGTCAATTTTATGCGCTTCGTCCTCTGTAAATGCAAGAGGGAAGCGAAATCCATTCAGATTTCTAGCCAATCGGATCCTTGTGCTCATCACAATGTCAGAATGCTCTCCTTCCCCTTCCATCCAACTAGATCTGGAATTATCTAAAAAGTTATCAACCGACATAGTGGTCGCCACCTCCTTCGGCAAGCTGTTTTTCTAGTTCTTTTACTTCATCTCTCAGCTTAGCGGCATCCTCAAATTGTTCATGCTCGACAGCATCCTTCATTTGTGTACGTATCGCTTCAATTCTTTTCTTTAAAGCTATTTTTTCACCAAGTACCCCTGGTGCTTTTCCAATATGTGTCGTATTGCCATTATGCAGACGTTTTAAAACTTGGGGTAAATGAGGACGAAAGCTTTCATAACAAGAAGCGCATCCAAACTTACCTTCCTCTAAGAACCTCTCAATAGACCAGCCACATTCATTACATTCAAGTGTTTTCTGTTGTTTTTGTTGAACCATCTGCTGATCCGCGTGGTTAAACCAATTAGATAGAAGCTGATGGAGAGATAATGGGTCTTGTTTATATTCAACATAAAACGGGTGTAGGCTATTTGCACAAACCTCACAATAATGTCGTTCAAAGTGTTCTCCGTTATGCACCTGTGTAACCGTCACTTTGGCCGGTCTTTGCTTACAATTTTCACAAATCACTTTTCAACACCCCGTTCATTTTTCACTTTTTTCATATTTTAACGTTAATAGCATCGCACAAAGTATTCTTGCTCTTAGATCGTCTCTTGCAGGCAGTGGGATGGCTAAAGTCGTTCTGGCTAAGGCTGCTAAAATAATTTTTGCTTCTCGCTTAGTTATCACTTCTTCATCCAATAATCTAAATACAATATCTTCTGTCGCGGACTCAGACGCCCCGGCTTCCAGACTTTGTATTATATGCTCAATCAATTCAGCTTTTGTATGGGCCCGAACGCGGAGGATTCGAATATACCCACCACCACCTCGCTTACTTTCCACCAAATAACCACGGTCCTGTGTAAATCGAGTGTTTATAACATAATTTATTTGCGAGGGAACACAGTGAAATTTTTCAGCGATTTCACTTCTCTTTATTTCAATCTGCCCTCTACTTTCTTCTTCGATAATTGACTTCAAATAACCTTCAATAATGTCAGATATATTTCTCATCTTCTCTCACCTCTTCTCATTAAAACTGACTTTGACTATATTTGACTATATTATATAGCGAAATTTTTTTATGTGCAATTGATATGCCTAACATAAAAACAACAAAAAAACTACCAACATTTATTGTCAGTAGTTTTAGGTTGTATCAAAATGTAAACTTATATTCTTATATTTGTGAATTGTATTTGAGTTGTGTAATAAAAAAATTAGGCTCTACTTCAATGTCCTTTATTTTGGAAAAGTTGTGTCTTTCGTACAAAGTAAGCGCCGGTTTATTTTTTGCACCAGTAGTTACTATAACACTTACACTATCAGGAGCGAGGTCCAATACGTATTTTAACAGCTCAGTAGCTATTCCCTTCCTGAAATGATTAGGGTGGACAATTAGCCTACAGATATCCATTTCATCTCCATTAATTTCATATGAAATAAAACCAAGCAGTTGTTCCTTTTCATACTTTCCTATATAAATTTCTTTAGAAGCTTTAATATCCTCTGTAGTTTCCTTAAGCTGCGGAATGCCATCAAAACCGATAATCTCCGCTTCCTTTCGATAAGCCGGAAGCTGTACTTCAAGCATTTCTTCTGCTACAGATTGATTGTGATGATCAAGTAATAAAATCATTGAGTACCTCTTTAAACTTTTCTTTTTTTATTGTTTTTTTGGGCTTTAGCTAATTGCTTCCATTTATCTCGCTCTGTTTTTTGTGCAGCCAAGTCGTTTTTACGTTCCATATGGGCTAGTTCACGTAATAATTTTACATAGCTCCTATAACGATCCTCTTTAAGCACACCAGAACGAATAGCCTCCTGAATCGTACAGCCAGGCTCTTTTTTATGCTGACAGTCTCTAAATCGACACTGCATTGCAAGCTCTTCTATATCTTGGAAGCTGTTGCTAATCCCCTCGCTTGAATCCCATAGCTGAAATTCTCTCATCCCTGGTGTATCTATCAATAGCCCTCCTCCAGGTAACAAAGAAAGCTCTCTATGAGTTGTTGTGTGACGCCCCTTACTATCATCCTCTCGAATGTCACTAACCGCCATCACTTCTTCTCCTGATAGAGCATTTATCAAGGAGGATTTACCTACACCTGAAGAGCCAAGTAATGCACCTGTCTTCCCTTCGCCAAGAAGAGCGGCCAAGTCTTCTATTCCTTCTCCTGTAACACTAGAAACAGCAAAGATTTCGACGCCAAATGCAATAGATTCGACTTCATTGATATAATAATCCAATTGCTCACAAGCATCTTTTTTCGTTAGAACAACTACTGGTGTCGCCCCCGAATCCCAAGCTGCGAGTAAGTAACGCTCTAACCTTCTAACATTGAAGTCTTGGTTGAGTGACATCACTAAAAACACATAATCTACATTCACTGCAACCAATTGAATTTCCATAGTTGTACCAGCCACTTTTCTTGAGAATTGCGATTGTCTCGGTAAAACCTGTTGAATAATCCCTTTCTCTTCTCCTGGCATTTGCTCTAAAACAACCCAATCTCCTACTGCCGGAAAAGCTTCTCGATTGTTGTCAAATTTAAACTTACCTGAAAGGGAGCATAGCCACTCTCCATCATTTGTGACTACTCGATATAAATGTTTATGCTCGAGTAAAACTCGGCCTACTAATTCTTTGCTCGTCATCTTTTCTTCCCATTTACTATTCCATCCATACTTTTCGATTAAATTCAATTTAAATTTCCTCCTAATTTTCCCTAAAAATATTTTAATCGCCATTTTTTATTCGGCGAAATACTGGGCAACAAAAAAACCATGATTGCACGAATCAGCAATCATGGTTTCCCGATCATTAGTAAAGAAATTTCAAAAAGTATGGAGAAATAAGCTCGATTGTCTGTTTACAATCAAACCAATACCTATTCAGCCTACATTTAGAAAATTACAGAGTGGGACATCATGAACTTACTGATTCGTTTTGTGTTATATACAATAGCCATAATGCCTCACTCCTTTCCTTAAGTTAAATTCAGAATACTACAAGTTTTTGAAATATGCAATAGGCAATTACGCCGTTACATCACGTTTTGTAAATGACCAGTAGCTTGTTACTAGGAATATTAACAGATACACGACAATTATTATAATAGAAAAACTTAAGGTCATGCTTTCTATTAGCGGTGTATTTGTTCCGATAAATTGACTTAAATTTGTATTGGCAAATATAATGTATTTCGGAAATTCAAAGTCCAGCATTGCAAGAATTTGAGTTACTTGTACTCCTGCAAACATTAGGAAAATAGATATTCCAATTGCTAATGAGCTAGAGCGGAACACTGAGCCAATCATAAAAGCTAAGGATCCAATTACAAATACATTTACTAAAGACAGAGCAGTTAAAAGCAATAATCTGCCCCAGTACGAAACCTCCACTACCTTGCCATCGACTAGCTCTAACTGCGTACCTGGAATATTATCAAAGAAAATGTATCCAAAGATTATTCCCGAAACAAGAAGAACTATCGACATCATAATTGCAAATAGACCAACTGTGATTAGTTTAGACGTTAGAATTTTCCATCGCTTCATTGGTCTCGTTAGTAACATTTTAATTGTTCCTTGGGAAAATTCAGAAGCTACTATTCCACCAGCCACTACTACCGTAAATAATGTGACAACGGACATCATATTTGGAAGACCGCTGATAAACCCTTGTGCACTATCATCAACGATAGGAGACAAATTATTATCAGTTCTATATTTAGTTAGTTCAGGACCCTCAGAAATGGCAGTCATCTCTTCTACAGTAATAGTTTCTCCTTCACTACTCTGTGAAATATCTATTGAATAGACCCATTTTACAAGACCAGCCGAAGCAAGCATTAACAACACGAGCAATATAGTCATTACCCATGTTGATTTTTTAGTCCAAAGCTTTAACCACTCATTTCGTACGAGATTCAGCAATTTGCCCACCTCCTGTAATTTCTAAGAATTGATCTTCTAATGTTTTTCTATGTGGTGTTACGGAATAGATTTGTAAATCATTTGTAATCATTTCTGCAACAAAAGCAGGAACTTCTTCTTTGTTTAGAGGGATTACATAGCCAGTTCCTAAAGACTCAAAGGTGATTTCCTTATAATTAAAGAAATCTACTACCTTTTCTTGATTTGATGCTTCAATGTAATAATGAGATTTTTGCTGTTCATTTACCTCTTTAATAGATAAGAGCTTCCCATTTTGAATCACTGCAATTCTATCGCACATTAACTCTATCTCAGCGAGCAGATGACTTGAAACAAAGATAGACACACCTTGCTCTACTGCTATTTTTCTTAAATACATACGAAATTCACGAATACCTGCTGGATCTAGTCCATTGGTAGGCTCATCTAAAATGAGAAATTTAGGCTTATGTAAGATAGCCTGCGCTAAACCTAGACGCTGTCTCATTCCTAGAGAATAAGTAGATACCTTTTCGTTAATACGCTTTTGAAGTCCTACCTGAGCAATCACTTCGTCAATGCGTTCCTTGGTTATATTCTTATTCATTCGTGCAAAATGAACTAAATTCTTATACCCACTCATATATTTATACATTTCAGGGTTTTCTACAATCACCCCGACCTTGCTCATGGACTCCTCAAAATTCTCTGAAATAGGCTTCCCCTCTATAAATACCTCTCCTGATGTCGGCTCCATAAGACCTGTCATCATTCGAATAGTGGTTGTTTTCCCAGCTCCATTCGGCCCTAAAAATCCTGTTATTTGTCCAGGATATAAATCTAATGTAAGATCATCAATAATTTTCTTTTTCCCGATTACTTTAGTAAGATTTTGTAGTCTTACTATTGGTTTTCTCTCCATTTAATTCACCTTCCTTATCAATAATTTTGTTCTTATTAAGGTATACGTCTATAAACTAAATAAGTTCTATAAAATTCCATTTATATTTTTCTTGGAAATTTAATACGACTTTGCTGCTTCTAACTCGTTCTCTCTTTGTTCTTGGAATAAGTTGGTCATCCAAGACGTAATATCTTTTCTTTGTGATTCTCTTATATCTTCGACCAACTCATGAGCAATAACCGAGCCCTCACGCATCACGACAATTTCATCTAAAATTGGTTCCATATCCTTCAGCTCGTGAGTAGATAAAATTATAGACTGTGTCTCTATATCTATAAACTGTATAAACCCTCTTATAATAGACTGTCTTACCATTGGGTCTAAGCCAGAAAGAGGCTCATCTAGCAGATAATAATCTACCTCTCTCCCTAGTGTAGCGGCAATTTTTGCTCGCCCTCGATTTCCCTTTGATAATTTTTTTAAAGGGGCATGTAAATCTAGCTGTAAAAAATCTGCTACGATACAAGCCTTATCATAGCTAAAATCATCGAACTGAGAATCATAGAATCGAAATAGCTGTTTCACTGTGAAATATGGAAAAACGTCATCCGCGTCTGGTAAATATGCTATTTTTTTAGCTACGAGATATGACACAGGCTCTCCATCAATTTGAATGGACCCACTTTTAGTAAGCAATACCCCTGCCATCAGCTTTAAAAGTGTAGATTTCCCACTTCCATTTTCACCGACTAAACCAATTATTTTACCTTTTGCAAAAGAAATTGTTACATCATTTACCGCTTTTTTGCCTCCATACCTCTTAGTTAACCCTTTTATATCAATCAATTCAACTCACCTCTTTTACGGGAGGATAATTGGACAATAATCTCCTCTTCTGTAAATCCAAATGACTCCATTTGATGAAGAAATGTAGTTACTAGCGTCTGCTTCATTTCTTCTCTTAGCTCTTCTAATCTTTGCATATCCTCAGTCACGAACGTCCCCTGCCCTCGTTTGGTCTCTGTTAGGTGCAACAACTCCAACTCCTTATAGACACGTTGCATTGTATTGGCATTAACACCGAATTCTAGTGCATATTCTCTTACCGAAGGTAAACGATCTCCAGGCTTCACGTTTCCCTTTAATAAATCCCCAAAAATTTTCTCCATGATTTGTTGATAGATGGGCTTATCCGGAAGAAAATCAATCATAGGTGTATCCTCTCACTTTCCTTTGTAAAACAAATGTTGAGATTATAAATAAGCATGTAAAAACAACAAATTCCAATATAATTTGTCCTACGTAAAAGTGATCCGTAACCTCTAAAAACATATAAAAATCTTTGGAGCTAATTTCTCCTACATTCATCTTAGGTAGGTTTACTTTCCAATAGCTAGTTAGTGTTTCATATAGCTTACTATCTGTAAATTTTGCGTAGTTATGGAATGCAAAGAAAAAGAAGACGATAGATACTATATTAGATAATGCTTTATTGATTGGTCTTAAAAGTCGGCCAATCACCCAAGTAAACAAGATTCCGATTGTAAAAGTAAGTGCTGCAAAAGCTGAAGTAAATAAAAAATATACCTCTAATTTCATAATCCATACCATACTAATATCCTCTAAGGGTTGGAAAAGCCAATAACCAATCATTGTAGTTATTATGACAACTAAAAGTGATATAAAGGTGAAAACAAAAAAGGCAAATAGCTTTGCCCCAAGCAGCTTATACATAGATGCATTTGAATGAAACCACATGTCCGAACGTTTCATATCCTTTTCTAAGCTTGCAAAGAATAAAATAGGCATTCCTATAATGTGCCCCAAAACCCAAATCGATGATAAAACAAGCAGTACATTCCCTAAACTAAAATCTATTCCGAAGATTACCTTTAACAAATATGGGCCCATTAGTACTACCAGTACGTTAATAAGTAATCCAATTAAAAGCAAGGATTTATACGCCATCCATTCTTTCCAAATCAAGCCTTTCCATTGACTCATGTTTCATCCTCACCATCCTAGTGTATTAGTTACATAATACACTAGGATTTAACATAGAGTCAAACAAATTTTCAATTTAATTCCTTTCATGGGAATAACGGATGAAAGGTTGAAAAAATGAGAAAGGCAGATTCCGTCCACCATAACCCTTTCTATTTGATATCAAGGGATAATGTTTGTAAAGCTAGATCACCACTTTGAAAAAAACAGAAAAGCTCCAGCACCTTTTTATACTTCTAAAAAAGTAAAACTTGGAACAAGTATGGTGGATTTCCGCTTTATACGGCGGAAGCGATAAGCCATCACCGTCGCTAGCGCGTCGTTTGTGATGTCTTATCTGTCTCCCTTACCCCGCTGGAGTCGCCGCCTGTCGCTTCAATCCACAACATAATAAATGTTGGAGGAAGAACAAACTCCTATATATAAAATTAAATTTTTCTTTAAAAGATCTATTTGATCTGCTCAACTTCGCTAAATTTAAAGGTCTTTAGCTTTTGGGACATAATTTATATACTTCTCTGTAAATAAAAAAACACCAATCCAATGTTAATTAGACTGGTGGTTTTTAAAATATCAATTATAAAGATGACATGCTACAAAGTGACCCGGCTCTTGCTCTTGCCAAATCGGCTTTTTCTCTGAACATATTGCCATAGCATGCGGGCAGCGAGTGCGGAATACACAGCCTGACGGTGGATTGATCGGACTTGGCAACTCACCTTGAAGGATAATTCGTTGACGAGATTCTTCGATATCCGGATCTGGAATTGGGATAGCGGACAACAATGCCTGAGTGTAAGGATGTAATGGGCTATCGTATAATTGGCTACTTGTTGTCAGCTCAACCATATGCCCTAAATACATTACACCGATACGATCAGAAATATATTTAACCATAGACAAGTCATGCGCTATAAATAAGTAGGTCAAGCCTTTTTCTTTTTGAAGGCGCTGTAATAATTTTACTACCTGGGCTTGTACCGAAACATCCAATGCTGATATTGGTTCATCTGCTATGATAAATTCCGGATCTAGAGCAAGGGCTCGAGCAATTCCAATACGTTGTCTCTGCCCTCCAGAGAATTCATGGGGATATCGATTGGCATGATCACGATTAAGACCAACATCCTCTAACAATTCATAAACCCTTTCTTTTACCTCTTTTTTAGAATTATATAGTTTATGAATTTCCATAGGCTCAGCGATAATTTCTAAAACAGTAGATCTTGGATTTAAGGATGCATAGGGATCTTGGAATATCATTTGCATTTTCTTTAAATAATTTTTGCGTTCTTTATCGTTCATTTCATGAACATTTTTCTCTTCGAACAGCACATCTCCCTCTGTTCGGTTATACAAACCTAAAATAGTGCGACCAGCAGTAGATTTTCCACAGCCTGATTCCCCAACTAGACCAAATGTTTCTCCCTTGAAAATTTCAAAGCTAATACCGTCAACTGCTCTTAATGTACTGCCCTGACCTACCTCAAAATGACGTTTTAAATCCTTTACAGATAATAGAACATTCTCCGTCATATGTTTCCCCCCTAACCGTCATATCTTCTTACTGCACATATCTCTTTTTCTAATTTTGAGCCTTCTAACACTAAAATCTCCACCGACTTACCTGTCGAAGGCGAATGTAATAATTGGCCGTTCCCATAGTAAAACCCAACATGTCGCACGGGTCCAGTTCCTTCATCATTTGCAAAAAACAACAAATCTCCTCTTTTCCATAAAGAGGGGTCATCCTTCGACACTTCTTTTCCTTTTATGGCCTGATCACTTGCGTCACGAGGGATCAAATAGCCACACGCCTTTAACATATTGTATGAAAAACCAGAGCAATCATAGCCGTATGGGGACATTCCTCCCCATAAATAAGGTAAATCTAAATATAATTCTCCCAGCTTCACCGCTTCCTCTGGTGGAAGTTTTGGTAGTTGCTCAATAGACTCTGCAAATTGTACATTTTCTTTTCGGATCAATGTCTCTCCATTTGGAGCTTGAACCTTATAATAGCTACTTGTTTCCGATATAACAGGAAGGATTGCATTAAATGGTAGAACAAGTAGGGGTTTCTCTTCCATATCCCATAGCTGAGTTTTACTATCCTTCACTCGGACAATGCCTTTATTTTCGACCTCAGTCACTTCTTTTAATTGGACTAACGGCACCCAACCAGGATATCCTCTTACATCTTTTTTAGATGGTTGCCACACTGCGATAATTTTAGCCCAACCATCACTTATCTCATCCACCATAACCGGCTCACCATAGAGGAGTTGGGTTTGAACACGATTTTCATCACATAAAGCAAGACGTTCCTTGTATGGAAGAGCTTCTAGCCACTCTCCTAACTGAACAGGATTTGAAATTCCTGGACTGTCTACTTCTCTAGCAGAAGCAGGCTCTGTCCAAACAGTTGCGACCTTTACTGCACAAATCCAATGATTACTCACTAACGTCATTGCTTCTCCCCCTCCGTTTTTATGCTCTCAATCCCTAACCCATAGCCTTCTGAAAATGTCATGCTGCTAGCTTCATAGATTACACCACCAGTGACTATGTCCTCTGCAAGCATTAAAGGAGCATCGAAATCATAGAATTGAACATTTGGTTGGCTTGCTGCGAAATGAGCAGCTGCTGTTATGCCTAATTTAGTTTCGATCATGCTGCCCACCATACATATAACTCCACTTGCCTCTGCTAATGCGTTAATCTTTATAGCTTGATGAATACCGCCAGATTTCATTAATTTAATATTAATCATGTCAGCAGCACGCATGTCTAACACACGTTTGGCATCATATACAGAGAAAACACTTTCATCCGCCATAATAGGAGTGATTGTTCTTTCAGTTACGTATTTTAAGCCCTCTATATCATCTGAAGATACTGGTTGCTCAACAAATTCAATATTTAGCCCTGCGTCTTCCATTGTTCCGATAGCACGGACTGCTTCTTTTGCATTCCAGCCCTGATTGGCATCTAATCTAATTTTAATTTCTTTCCCTACCCGCTTCCTAATAGCCTGAATACGATTAATGTCTTCTTGAATTGTACCTATTCCAACTTTCACCTTTAACGTTTGAAAACCTTGACCAACATAACGATAGGCATCCTCTGCCATCTCAATAGGATCATTAACGCTTACTGTAAAATCAGTAATCAGCTTGTTTCGATATCCTCCTAAGTACTGGTATAGTGGTAGTTTCGCATATTGACCTAAGAGATCAAAGATAGCCATATCAACAGCAGCTTTAGCACTCGAATTTCTGACAATAGCTTTATGAATTCTTTGAAAGATTAACTCTTTCTCTAATAAAGAAAGCCCAATTACTTGTGGGGATATTACTTCGTTTATAGCGTAACGAATACTTTCCAAGGAATCACCAGTAATTACATGTGTTGGAGGAGCCTCCCCAAAGCCCACTATTCCTTCCTCGGTAGTTACCTTCACGACTATGGAATAAGCAGTAGTGACCGTACGAAGTGCGGTTTTAAAAGGTTTTGTCAGTGGCACTGCCACATAAAATGTCTCAATAGATTGTATTTTCACTCGTGACTCCCCCTTACTCAACTCCAGGTAATATTGCTAGCGTCAAATTCTCCGTATTCAGTACCGCTTCCACTCCTAAAGGAATTGCAAAGTGCGGCTGACAATGACCAATCAGAAAACCTTTTAATGCTGGCTTCCCTAAATCCCCTAAATAATGATTAAAAACTTCATCCATCGTTAATGATTTTTTTCCTCTCTTAGGCTCCGCATCACAGAAATCTCCAATGACAAACCCAGCTGCCGCGTTTAGCTTACCCGCTAACCTTAATTGATTGAGCATACCGTCAACCTTGTAAGGCTCTTCTCCAATATCCTCTATTAATAACAGCTTCCCTTGAGTATCAACTTCATATTTAGTCCCTATCCCACTTGCAAGAAGTGATAAATTACCGCCTACAAGTTCTCCTCTAGCGACTCCAGGCGAAACTACTGATAGAGGAGATATATCCTCTGTATAATGTAGCTCCATTGGCTGGAATAATTGAAGAAACATTTTTTTAGATAAATCACTAAATGTACTTTTTCCAACGTCTGACGCTAACATAGGGCCATGAAATGTAACGATATCAGAGTATAAATTCATGCTAGTATGTAAATATGTAATGTCTGAGTAACCCCAGAAAACTTTAGGATTTTCATTCATTAGTTGATAATCTATTTGGTCAGCATACCTTGCCGTACCATAGCCTCCACAAGCACATATAATACCGTCTATATTTGGGTCCGCGAACATCTCATGTAAATCTTCTAGTCGCTCTTCGTCTGTGCCCGCTAGATACCCATTAACTTGTTGTACACTTTTTCCCATCCTATAAGATAATCCTAATTCCTCTAAAAACGATAGGGAGCGGTTCAGTTGATCTATATTAGGTGGACTAGCTGGAGCAATAATCCCAATTGTGTCCCCTTTTTTTAATCGTTTTGGTCTTATTTTCATATGTATAATCTCCTTTGTTTTTAAAGAAAAGGGGCGGCACTCGTAAAAGTGCCGCATCTTTTTTTAGGGAATAAATCTTTATTTATTCTTTATCTGCCCATTTTAAATCCATGTATCCAACTGGATGTCTAACAATTCCTTTGACATTGGACTTCTCAAGCGTAACTTGGTTGTAATAGTGAATAGGTACAACCGGCATTTCTTCTATAAGGAATTTATCAGCTTGAATCAGCATATCCCAACGTTTTTGCGGGTCTGTTTCATTTTTGATATCTGCTATTAATTTATCAAATTCTGGGTTAGACCAAGTAGTACGGTTCATAGAAGAACCAGTAATAAAGCTTTCTAATGCATTAACAGGGTCTGCATAGTCAAATAAGAACGAAGAGCGTGATAACATATATTTAAACTCTTTTTGTTCTGAAGCAAACACGCTTGCCTCTACATTTTGTAGGGCTATTTCAACTCCAAGAACTTCTTTGAACTTACTTTGAAGTGCTTCTGCAATTTTCTTATGAGTATCACTAGTTGAATAAGTTAAGGTTACTGTTGGAAGTTCATTGTATCCTTCCTCTTTCATACCTTCTTCTAAAAGTGCTTTTGCTTTTTCAGCATCATGTTGAATGAGCTTTCCAGCAGTCTCTCTAAATTCCTTGCCATCTGGACCAATAAATCCGTAAGGAACAAATCCTTCTGCTGCTTTTTCACCATTTTTTGTTACGAATTCTACTATTTCTTGTTGGTCAACAGCCATACCGAACGCCTGGCGAATTTTTTTGTTTGTAAAAGGCTCCATAGAAACGTTGAAACGATAGAAATACAGACCTGCTTGGTCTTCATTTTTTAACTCCGGATCGTTCAACAATTGATCTGCAAGTTCAGATGGTACACCTGAAACGTCTAAATCACCAGTTTTATACATTTGATACTCCGTATTAGAATCATCAATCATTGCCCACTCAACCTTGTCTAGCTTAACAGTATCTGCATCCCAATAGTTCTCGTTTTTCTCAAAAGTAAAGCTTACATCGTGATCCCAGCTAGCTAATTTAAATGGACCATTTCCTACAAATGATTCTGCTTCTGTAAACCATTCAGGGTTTTCTGTAGCTGCCTTCTCATTTACAGGGAAGAAGCTTGGATTTGTAATAATATTTAAGAATGCCTCTGTTGGCGCAGCAAGTTTAACTTCAAATACTTTCTCACTAACTGCTTTAATAGCAACCGCGTCAGCTGCTCCTTCTCCATTATTGTAAGCTTCTGCCCCTTCAATGAAGTAAGCTAAGAATGCTGCTGGAGAAGCAGTTTCTGGATTTAACATATGCAACCAGCCATAAACAAAATCACCTGCTACGACAGGATCTCCATTTGACCATTTTGCATTCTCACGAATTGTAAATGTATATGTTAAACCATCCTCTGATACGTCAATCTTTTCAGCTGTAGCTTCTTCTGCTTGATGGTCCTTATTTAGTCTTACAAGGCCTTCCATCAAATTGTTTAATGCGCTCCAAGATACCGCATCAAACCCTACTGATGGATCAAATGACGTAGGTTCGTTTCCGTTGTTTAGCTTAAGCACTTTTTCCGTTTCCACAACAGGTTCTTCTTTTCCTTCACCTTCTGTCTTTGTAGTCGGCTCTGTCTCAGTCGGTGTTTTCCCAGCCTCTTCATTGGCTGTACACGCGCTTAACACAAGAACAAACAAAGCCATAATTAATAATGAAAGCCATTTCTTCATCCTATTTTCCCCCTTTGTTTTCTATATGTGAATGCACTTGCGCGCCCTCATCCTGTTTTACTTTTGTACTTGTAATACTTTTGCTCTCTCATCCTGAAGCCAACAATCTACTGCATGAGCATCTGATAGCTTACTAGTGTATGGATAAACATGATCACACACTTCCATTGCAAATTTGCAACGAGCAGTAAACGGACAGCCAGTCGGTGGAGCGAAAAGATCCGGTGGTGTTCCATCTATTGGTTGTAGCTCCTCCTCCATTAAATCTAACCGTGGAACAGAATTGAGAAGCCCTTGTGTATAGGGGTGCTGTGGAGTGTAAAAAATTTCTCTTTTATCACCTATCTC
Organism: Psychrobacillus sp. FSL K6-2843; assembly: GCF_038626375.1. Classification (NCBI taxonomy): domain Bacteria; kingdom Bacillati; phylum Bacillota; class Bacilli; order Caryophanales; family Bacillaceae; genus Psychrobacillus; species Psychrobacillus sp. FSL K6-2843. Next base: position 4,012,448 of record NZ_CP152021.1, read on the forward strand.
CACAATTTTACCAGCGTACATTACCGCAATGCGGTCTGCAATTTTAGCCACAACACCTAAATCATGTGTGATTAAAATAATGGAAATATCCGTTTTCCTTTGAATTTCCTCAAAAAGTTCCAATATTTGTGCTTGTATAGTTACGTCTAAAGCGGTCGTTGGCTCATCTGCTATAAGGAGTTCTGGATCACAAATCAAAGCAATTGCAATAACAATACGCTGCCTCATCCCTCCTGAAAATTGATGAGGATATTGCTTTAACCGTTCTATTGGATTTGGTATGCCTACTAGGTTAAGCATTTCAATTGCCTTTAATTTTGCTTCATGCTTCCCAATTTTTTTATGGGTGCGCAAACCTTCCGTTAACTGCTCACCAATAGTGAGCGTTGGGTTTAACGCAGTCATAGGGTCTTGAAAAATCATAGATATGTCAATACCTTGGATTTTTCTTAGTTCAGATTTGCTGAGCTTTGTTAACGCCTTCCCTTTAAACAAAATACTACCATTCTTAATCCTGCCGGCTGGTTCAGGTATCAATCCCATAATTGCATTAGAGGTGACACTTTTCCCACAGCCAGATTCGCCTACGATTGCCAACGTCTCACCCTTGTAAAGATCAAAATTGACCCCTCTTACTGCTTCTACTTCTCCACCATATGTTTTAAAGGAAACTTGTAGGTTATTAACCTGTAAAATTTTCTCGTCTGTAATTTTTTTTCTTTCTTTTTTACCATTCCGACTCACTAGTGAGTCATCAGATTGTAAAGATACTGCTACCTCATCCACTTTCCCTCGAGCAAGTTCCTTTGCATGATCTAATTGATGTTCATTCATCCATTCTTACCTCCTAAGCTTTGGATCAAGGGCATCTTGTAAGCCGTCCCCTAATACGTTAAATGCAAACATCGTCACAGAGATAAAGAATGCAGGGAAAAACAGTCTCCACCAATGACCAGATAAAATTACAGGTAGTGCATCGTTTGCCATTACCCCCCAACTGGCAGCTGGTGCAGATACGCCTAACCCTAAAAAGCTAAGAAATGCTTCGGCGAATATAGCACTCGGAACCGTAAGAGTCATTTGTACTATAATCGGCCCCATTGTGTTTGGTAACAAATTTTTACGAATGATTCTAGAGCTTTTTGCACCAAAGGATTTGGATGCAGTTACAAATTCGTAGTTTTTAATCTGTAAAACTTGGCCCCGTACGATCCTGGCCATACCTACCCAGCCGGTTACAGTTAACGCAACGATAATAGTCGTAAGGCTTGGCCCCATAACTACCATCAATAAAATAACTACCAATAAATGCGGTAGACCATAAAGTACTTCAATGATGCGCATCATTATCGCATCGGCTCTTCCACCCTTATAACCACTAAAACCACCATAAATTACACCTATAAAGAAGTCGATCAATGCAGCCATTACCCCTACAAATAAGGAAACTCGTGCACCATACCATGTCCTTGTAAAAACATCTCGTCCTGCTTCATCTGTTCCAAACCAGTGCTCTGCCGATGGTCCTTGATTTTGCATTGGATAATTCATCTCATCCATAGAATATGGGGAAAAAATTGGTCCAAAAATAGCAAACAGAGTTAAAAGGATTAAAAAGAAAAGACCACCCATTGCCAGCTTATTTTTCTTTAACCTTCTCCAAGCATCCTTCCAATAGGATAAGGAAGGTCTTACAACGGATTCCGCCTCTCCGTCTGACTTTTCTTTAGGACGGAACCATTCATCCTTTATTTCCACCGGGGATACTATCTCTTGCGTTTTAGTCATTATGCATCCCCCTCTTTACGATGTAATTTAATACGTGGATCTAGTACTCCGTAAACAATATCTACTAAAAAGAGCATAAATACTAAGAATGCGCTATAAAATACTGTAGTTCCCATAATTACGGGATAGTCTCGATTGTTAATGCTTTCCACAAAATATTTTCCCATTCCCGGAATAGCAAAAATGCGTTCGATTACAAAGGTACCTGTCAAAATACCTGCCAGCATTGTACCCATAATTGTTACAACAGGCATTAAGGCGTTCCTTAAGGAATGTCGAAAAACAATTCTAGCTGGTGAAAGTCCTTTAGCTCTAGCCATTTTGATATAATCCTGTGTTAACACTTCTAGCATGCTGGAACGCGTTAAACGAGCAATAATTGCTGTAGGACCTGTGGCTAAGGCTAGAGTTGGAAGAATCATATGCAACGGACTACTCCAAGTAGCTGGAGGCAACAGTTCCCAATTTACCGCCACCTGTTGAATCAACAAAGTGGCCAAAACAAAGTTAGGAACTGATATACCAATAACAGCAAAGGTCATTGCTAAATAATCAATAATACCGTTATGCCGGAGGGCTGCCAATGTACCTAAAAGAACACCTGACAATAATGCAACTAAAATAGTCGACATACCCAGTTCAAAGGAAATTGGAAATCCCCTTGCCAACAGTTCGTTTACCGATTCATTTGGCTTCTTAATGGATGGTCCAAAATCAAACGTTACAATCGATTTTAAATAATTTAAATACTGCACATACATCGGTTGATCTAGCTTATAAAACTTTTCTAAGTTTGCTTGAATAGTAGGATTAGAAGTTCTTTCTCCATCAAATGGAGAGCCCGGTATCGTGTGCATTAATGCAAATGTTAGAGTTGCAATGATGAGGATTGTTGCAATCATCATTAAAAAACGCTTAATAATATACTTTGTCACGGAAGGCTTCCTCCTAACAGAATTTGGTTTGCATTGCTAGCTCTACCATGACAAGCATTGCACGATATGCTTCTAGAATGTCTTTTGCTTCAAATTTAACAATTGTTGTTCCTTCTATGATTTCACATCCTGGCATTAGTGCTGCCCACTCCGCTTGTCCATAATTAGTAAATTCAATTTTTAAAACAGGTTGTTCTGGTGGTATAAGTGGTAGTATTTCATCTCTTTTCTTAATAGCCTCTGCCATTTTTTCTTTAAGAAGAGCTTGTGACTTTTGAGGGTGTAGGGTTTTAACAGCAGACCTGGATATAGATTGTTTTACCGCAGCTGTTATAATACCTGGAATGAGAGCCTCCGCCTCTCTACAAGCTCCGTCATCTCCAGCAACCATAATGACAGGAACTCCATAATAACCAGCCACGTATGCATTAAGACCAAGCTCTCCTATTACTACATCATTGATATACATATTTCGAACTCCAAAAATCATAGAATGACTCATGACTCCTGGTTGTCCAGCTCTAGAATGGTATCCAGCAAAAACTGCTCCTATGTAGCTTGCATCTAAAGATTGAACCATAGAATATGGCTTTAAATCTCCGGTTATCAAAGATGCCTCTGGATGTAACTCCTCCACTAAAAGATTATTCATTTTGGAATGACTATCATTAACCAGTACCTCTTTAACACCTGTAGAAAGAGCACCCTCTACAATAGCATTGGCTTCCTGTGTCATTATTCGTCTTGCTCTTTCGTAATTATGCTTGTTCGACTCCACAAATGTGTAATCCGGCAGGCCTGTTATGCCCTCCATATCAACTGAAACAAATAACTTCATCTCTTCTTCCCCCAACCTTCAACTCTATTTTTCTATTGGTAAACATCACTTTATCAAAATATACGGAAAATTACAACATCTCGTTTTTGCTATCTATTGGCGGAATTATATAAAATAAAAAAGCAAATGCACCTCATATTAAGGGCATTTGCAATATTCGATAAATATAGACACTAAGCTGGTTAAGTCGACGCTACACTTCTATAGCTTTTAACGGAATCTAGAGAAAAAACCTCGATGGGCTCCCCCTTGGGATGGGTTGTTAACAGGGTATGCTTGTTGAACTCCTGGTACTACTACGGTTTCATTTGACTCTGTAACGAAATATTGAGGAACATTTACGATGTGCTCTCTATTGACATTTACAATTGGTTGAATGACTGGCTGCATTCTTGGTACGAAAGAGTCACTAACACGATATTGTGGTGGACAAACAATCGGTTCCGCTGCTGGTAATTGTCTTCGGCAACCACATGATTGACCCCAACCTTTTGTTTGGCCGCACGAATGACACATATGGTGATTATTCATTATTTTCACCTCCTCTTGCACTTATACTAATAGATGCAAGAAAGTGGCAGACAACCTAGACAAACACCTCAATGCCCAATAAAAAAGAATGCCTTTTTTTAAGACATTCTTTTTTTACTATGCTTAAGGTAATATGGCAAAGGACCTTACGGGAAATCCAGATGCTTTTTCAGGTTTTGGTACTATATTAAAAATCACTGAACCTTTGGCAGGGATCTTATCCAAGTTCGTTAACAGTTCGATTTGATATGTATCCTGTTCTAGCACGTAGTATTCTCCTAGTAATGTTCCGTTTCTTTGATAATCAATTGCCGAGTCAGTATCAAATGTTTCATGACCAATAGCTTTAATCTTTCTTTGCTCAAACAAAAATTTTAATGCTTCTATTCCCCATCCTGGAGCTCGATTATTCCCTTCCTTATCCTTATTATTAAACGCTTCTACATCTGGCCAGCGCTTGCTCCAATCTGTTCTAAGCGCTACAAACGCACCCTCTTCAATTTCCCCATGCTCTTCTTCAAACGATATAATATCTTCTTTTGTTAAAGTATAATTATTGTCCTCCGTCGCTTCCTTAGACTTATCAATTACCACTAAAGGAAGGACCAGTTCTTTTAAATCTAGTTCCTCTAAATAACGAGTGTCTCTTACAAAATGAATTGGAGCATCAATATGTGTTCCATACTGACCTGCAAATGTAAAAGCTTGGGCAAAAAAACCGTCATCATGGTTAAACAATGTTTTTATTTCTGCAGCATCAAATGCTGAAAAATGTGGGGAGTTGGGACCGAAAGTATGTGTAAGATCTACCCATTGTTTTTCTTTTAATACTTTTAAAGCCTGCAGCAGTTCTAATGACATTTGTTCATTTCTCCTTTATGTAAGATTGTTGAAACAAAACTACACCCCTATTTAAATAAGAAGAGGTTTACACATCCATGTTATAATCTCGCTTCTTCTTTAAGACCTATGACCCCTAGAATTTAGCAATATGTAGGCTTTTTATAACTATTAATATATATTGGTTAAAATTAGATTAAATTTAATCAGTTAAGCTGTCAATAAAATAGTTATTTTATTCAAATAATTTAAACTTTTTATATTTCATACAAAATAACTAGTTTAAATGTTTAATTATATTAAAAAATGGCTATAAATATAAACAATACGATGATTTTGGGTATATGGGTTGATTAAACAACTTTATCTTAGTATAGTATTACACTTAACTTAGTTGATTTTAAAAGGAGGAAACATGAAGAATATTTCAAAAGTATTTTATATTACAATAGGCCTTATCATTTTGGCCGTCGGGTATGGAGCCCTAGCTCCCGAGAGTTTTGAGGCTATTACTACTCGTGCTAAAACATTTGTTTCCACAACATTTGGTTGGTATTACATGCTACTCATGTCCGTTATGGTATTAATTAGCATCTTTTTTATCTTCAGTCCCTACGGGAAAATACGATTAGGGAAGGATACCGATCGACCAGATTTCAGTTTAATATCTTGGCTTGCCATGCTATTTTCAGCAGGTATGGGAATCGGACTTGTCTTCTACGGAGCCGCTGAACCTCTATCTCACTTCGCAACTAGTCCTGCCACTGAAGACCCTAATACGAATGCTGCATTTAAAGAAGCCTTACGACAATCCTTTTTCCATTGGGGATTCCATGTATGGGCTATGTATGGAGTAGTTGCCTTATCTCTTGCTTACTTCCAGTTCCGCAAAGGGGAACCGGGATTAATTTCATCAACGCTGAAGCCAATCTTCGGCAAAAAAATGGAAGGTCCTTGGGGCGTCCTTGTCGATGTGCTAGCTGTTTTTGCTACAGCATTTGGAGTAGCAACTTCCCTTGGCTTCGGCGCTGTTCAAATTAACGGAGGTCTTAACTATTTATTTGGTGTTGAAATGGGCATCTTCTCACAATTTGTCATTATTGCGGTTGTTACTGTCTTATTCATAGGATCTGCATGGTCTGGCCTAAGTAAGGGCATTAAATATCTTTCCAATCTTAACTTAGTCCTAGCTATTGCTCTTTTAGTTTTTGTAATTGTTTTAGGACCAACCTTACTAATCTTGAACATGTTCACGGATTCATTTGGTGGTTACTTATCAAATATCGTCCAAATGAGCTTCAGTACTGCTCCACTAGATTCTTCCAACCGAGAATGGTTAGATATGTGGACAATATTCTACTGGGCTTGGTGGATTTCGTGGGCACCATTTGTTAGTATGTTCATTGCCCGCGTTTCTAAAGGAAGAACCATTCGTGAATTTATGCTCGGAGTACTAGTCGTACCCACTCTTTTGAGCGCCATTTGGTTCTCATCTTTTGGTACAACAGCGATTGATTTACAAAAGAAAGGCCTTGCAGATTTAGCAAGTCTTCCGACAGAATTGACTATTTTTGAAATGTTTAATACAATGCCATTCTCTTTAATCATTTCTCTATTTGCAATTTTGTTAATCGCATCTTTCTTTATCACATCTGCAGACTCTGCAACATTTGTTCTCGGTATGCAGTCGACCAATGGTTCACTAACGCCACCTAATAGCGTTAAACTTACATGGGGCGTTATTCAATCGACCGTTGCACTTATTTTATTGTCGGTTAATGGACTCACCGCCTTACAAAACACTATCATTATAGCGGCTCTGCCATTTTCTTTCATAATGATACTTATGATCATATCACTATTTAAATCACTAAATGATGAAGCTAAGTTAATAAAGAAAAAATAAACAAAAAAAATGCCAGGATTATTCCTTGGCATTTTTTGTTTTAATTTATTTTTTAAGGGATATTATGAGATAATATACAAAGAACTGGTTGAAAGTGTGGTTTACTCATGATAAAGACGATAGGTAGAACAACTAGCCAAGAAATAATTATGGATTTTCCATTAGAATACATACAAACGAATCAACTAGAATGGTATTGGGTCGATATTGGCGAGCCTACCAAGGAAGAAGAGAAGCTCTTAAGTACTTTCTTCCACTTTCACCCTCTCGCTATTGAAGACTGTTTATTAATGCTTCAACGTCCAAAAATGGATCACTATGAGCAACACGAATTTTTTGTCCTTCATACCTTTAATGAGAAACTGATGGAGGCAGAGGAGTTAAATTTATTCGTTGGTAAGGACTTTGTAGTTACTTTTCATTTCCCACCGATGAGAGAGTTAAATGATGCGAGAGAGCGTATTAAGCTATATTCTAATGGTTGGGATAGAGGAACCATGCTCGTCACTTATAATATTGTGGATAAAGTGGTAGACACTTACTTTCCAATTGTTTACCATATCGAAGATTATTTGAATGAAGTAGATGATAAGTTATCAATGGATATGAATCACTTGTCTATGGATCAGGTATTTGACCTACGTAGTGACTTATTGCGTTTACGAAGAACCATCATTCCTATGCGAGATCTGCTATACCGGGTGATGTATTCAGAACGCATTAATTTAAATCAGATGGAACGGGCATATTTCGATGACATTTATGATCATCTTCTAAAACTAACAGAGATGGTAGAAGCAAATCGAGAGCTAACCGCAGATATAAGGGATAGCTATGATTCGATCAATGCTAGTCGGATGAATCGAATTATGATGATACTAACCATTGTATCTACTGTATTCATCCCTTTAACGTTTATCGTCGGAGTGTATGGCATGAACTTTTCCAATATGCCTGAATTGGAGTGGAAATATGGTTACTTTACCGTGGTTGCTTTAATGATAGTTATTGCGACTGGAATGATTGCTTGGTTCAAATACAAGGGCTGGTTTAATCTGTTTAGAAATTAAAAATTATTTGAGGTGATTGCGTGATTGAAATTAAAGGTACACATAATAATGCGGTGGTTTATACGGATACAATAGAAGACACAGCCAAATCTCAGGTAGAGCAGCTTTGTAGTCTACCCTTTCTCCAAGATACTAAGATTAGAATGATGCCCGATTTACATGCCGGAAAAGGTTGCACAGTGGGCACTACTATGACTATTACCGATAAAGTGGTTCCAAATTTTGTAGGCGTCGATTTAGGCTGTGGAATGATATGTGCAAAGCTTGATACAACGAAAGAAAAAGTGGATTTTGCAAAGCTCGATAAGACTATTAAAAAAAATGTACCGAGCGGAACTCGCATTCGACAAAAAGAGCATCGAAATACTATAGAAATTCCTTTTGAAGAGGTATCTGCTCCTATCAATGAGCAACGCGCACGGCTGAGTCTTGGTACACTTGGAGGAGGCAACCACTTTATAGAACTCAATGAAGGCGAAGACGGTAGTATCTATCTAGTGATTCACTCTGGAAGCAGAAACTTAGGAAAACAGATTGCTGAGCATTATCAACAAGTAGCATCTGATGCATTAGGTAATAGCGTATCAAGGGACCTTGCTTATGTAGAGGGAGACAATATGAAGGATTATTTATACGATCTTTCTATTGCCCAGAAGTACGCGGCTTTTAACCGCAAAACAATGGTTGACGTTATTTGTAGAGGGATGAATTGGAGTGTCCAATCCGAGTTTGACACCATTCATAACTATATTGATTTAGACAACATGATTTTGCGAAAGGGAGCAATATCTGCACAGAATGGTGAAATAGTTATTATTCCAATGAATATGCGCGATGGTTCACTTATCTGTCGTGGAAAGGGAAATCCCGAATGGAATTATTCTGGCCCCCATGGAGCAGGTCGCCTCATGAGTAGGTCTCAAGCAAGAAAACAAGTAGCTTTGGAGGACTTCCAAGCTTCTATGGAAGGAATTTGGAGCACCTCTGTCGTTTCAAGCACTGTAGACGAGTCTCCTTTTGCATATAAGGCTATGAAGGATATCCTTGCGCATATTGATGAAACCGTAGATGTATTGGAAGTTATTAAACCGATTTATAACTATAAGGCGCACTAAGAACGCCAGAGAGGTTGATCATGATAATTTCATGTTCAACCTCTCTTTTTACTTATGGCCATCAAGACTGGTTTGCTGTCCAATAATAGAACAAAGCAGTAAAGGTTAGCTTTTCTATATTTGAAAGTCCTTCTGCAAGTGAAACATGAACATTCATCCCTTGTAGCTCAAAAGCCGGGTGGGTAGCATAAGGAAACATACCAAAACGATAGGATGCTAATCTTTTGCCATTAAAGTCGTTTATATCTATATCTCCATACATACTTTTTGCTTCCATTTGATGTGTTTTTTCACGATTTGAATCAAACACAATTGCTCTGTTTTTTACTGAAAAAATTGGAAGTACTGCCGTTGAAAGATGTACTTGGTTATGATCATATACTTCTATTTGCATAAATTTGAGTTTGTTCGCAATAGTAAACTTGCTAACCAATTGACCGTCCATCGTTACAACATCATAAGTAACCGGTAATAACATTCCCTTTCGGATAAATGGAAATGCATTAAGCCTTCTTACAACTGGCTGCTCCTCCGTAGGACTGATGCTATAAAGTCTCTCACCAGTATGAGACACTAAATAGCTCCTCGGAATAATGGAGACATCACTTTGGTAGTTTAATTCCTTTAATGGAAATTCGGAAGAAAATTGTTGTGTATCTGTCTTTTGCTCTATTGGTAATTTGTTGGCTGCTTGCTGAAACATGAAGGCTACGCTAAATAATATAACTAGTGTCCACCCCATCGTTATATGTAGTTCAAAATCCTTTAATAGGGAGTCTCTAAAGATTATAACTAACGATATGTACATGACTAAACCAATTAGGCATCCCATTTTGGCATATTGGGCGGTACGTTCATATATGTGCTTCATCTTAATCACCTCTACTATTTTACGATAATCTCTAGAAATAGTTTCAAGAAAACCGCAAGCGTCCTTTAAGTTCAAAACAGTGAGGACAGACTTATTCTCTATCATTATCGTAAAAATTTTGGAGATGATGGTCTTTTACCCTCCTACCACCGCATTTAGTAGCTTCTGGTGTATCTAACTATTGTCTATTATAAAAAACCGTTCTCTTAAAAAGCTTTTCTACTTTATCCATTTTATACACATGAATCACTTTGTTGATTGTAGCGGCAGGCGGCGACTCCAGCGGGATGAGTGAGACAAATAAGACATCACAACGACGCGCAAGCGACGGTGATGGCTTATCGCTCACCCCGCGGAACGCGTCCGCCTAAAGTGGAGATCAACCATTTATTATTCAAAATGAATTTTATATTTTTCCATTCAAAAATCCCTCCAGAAAAATTATATCCTGGAGGGGTTTTACTAATGCTCTAGAGCACGTTTAAACAATTTTTTTAGGAATTGCCAGAGGACATAAAGACCGATCGCTAAAAACAATACGAGTAGTATTGTTTCTACTGCTGAAGGTAGACTAAATGGCTCTATAAAAATTTGAAGCAACACCAACAAATATACAATACCTGCAATTCCTGCAATAATAACAACTCCCATTATCGCAAGCTGTGAGTAGGAGAGCTGTTTTATCTGGTGACGATGTATGAATAATTCTAATACGATTACCAGTAGAATGACGGTAAATGTAATAGTTACCTCATGTAAGTAAATGGAATTTATTAAATAGATAGCAAGAAATAAAATCATTAGGTACTTATAATTTTCATCGACTAGCTTTAGCATACAGCCACCCACCTGCTCTTAGTATTTCATATTTAACCGTTGTCTTCGATGCTCACGTCTTGCTGGACCCGTTTCGTATAAACGTTTTTCATCTTCCGTTTCAGGATGTATGCCCGGCACCGGAACTGGTTTACCTTCTTCATCTACAGCTACCATTGTTACAAATGACTCCGTTGTCAGCTTCTCTGCACCTGTCAGGAGGTTCATGGAAGTCACTCGTACATACACCTCCATGGAAGTGCGTCCTGTCGAAGATACAATTGCATCTAGTTCAATTACATCTCCAACTTTCGCTGAAGATAAAAAGTCTACTGAGTCAATAGAAGCAGTAACTACAGCACCTTTTGCATGCTTCATAGCGGTGATTGCTGCTATTTCGTCTATAAACGCCAAAACTTTTCCACCAAATATTGTTTCATGGTGGTTAGTGTCTGGAGGTAAGATTAAATGGGTTTGAATGGTTCTTGATTGACTCATTGGATTTGTATTCACAATAATCTCTCCTTGATGATTAACTTCCATAAGATCTTAAGTATTACTTAAAATCTTATTAACTTAGTATAACATTTCTTCTTTAATTTGAGTTGGATGAAGACGCGATACTGGTAGCTGCAATGGAAGAAATCATCATTGCCTGTTGCGCTTGAATAAGCATTTCAAGAGAAGTAGCCATCGATATAGCGGCTGTTTCATACACATTCTTCGAAGATTTCAAGGACAAACCAAATGCAATAGGGAGTGCGGATTCCTTATACCAAGAGAATAGCTTCATACTAGTCAATGCTCTATAAGATTCTACAATGTCCATGAGCTCACTTTCGTTCAATTTTAATGCAGCCATAAAACCGATTATTGGATACTGTGGAGTAGAGACTTTAATCTTTACACTTTTCATTCCATCTCTAATAACTACGACCCTTGACACCGCTTCTGGATCGAAATGTAAATTCGTATATGTTAGAACCTGGGACATCCACTGCAACTCATTTCCAGGGTAGAATTTATGATTTTTTAACTCCTCATAGTATCTATTCATCGTTTCTGCGCGTACAGCAGTATCCCCTTCCAGCTTACCTAGGAACATAGCGTACGGGTAATCATCACTAGCTGTCAAAAAGCGATGATGGACTTTCATAGCTGCCATCAGATCTTTTGCTCGACTAATCTCATAATCCCATTGTTCTTTTTCATCCGACATCATTAAGGCAGCGAGATATGAGTAATTGTTCATCTTAAACGAATTTTTCTTTAGTTCCTCGACTTTTACTAGCAACAGATCTACCGCTTCCTCCGGCTCTAATCCACTAACATCCAGTGTTGCAGTAAATAGTGGCTGAAGCTGCGAACGTAAAGGAGAGAACATACTCACTCGTTTCTTAATAATTTCGGATATTTCCTTGAACCTTTTCTTATCGATTTCCTTATCCAATGCCGCGTAATATCCTGCAAGGGACAATATTATTCTTTTGTCTATACTCCACCCCAAAAGCTCTTTCAGTTCATTATAAGTTGCCTCTATTTTTTGTACATCTAACAATTTCCTCACTCCTTTACTTTTTTACTGTTTAATATCCATAAAGGTTTCACTAATTTGTTATACTATTACCACTAAGAAAAGTAGGTGTTGAATATGCGTATTAATAAATACTTAAGTGAGTCTGGGATAGTATCAAGACGTGGAGCGGATAAGTGGATTGCAGATGGCAAAGTAACTATTAACGGGAAATTGGCCGAACTCGGTAGCCAAGTGGAGGACGGTGATGATGTCCGAGTCGACGGTAAGCCGGTGGTTGTCGAACAGCCTCTAGTATATCTCGTTTTAAATAAACCCGTTGGAATCACAAGTACAACGGAACGCCACATAAAAGGAAATATTGTAGACTTTGTTAACCACCCTCTTCGCATCTTTCATATTGGACGTTTAGATAAGGATTCAGATGGTCTGATTTTGTTAACAAACGATGGAGATATAGTAAATGAAATATTACGTTCAGAAAACAAACATGAAAAAGAGTATATCGTTACAGTTAACGAAAAAATTACTGATACATTCATTGAAAAAATGGCTTCAGGAGTAAATATTCTTGGGACTAAAACATTGCCGTGTAAAGTTAGAAAGATGGGTCCTAACACATTTAATATTATATTGACTCAAGGTTTGAATCGGCAGATTAGAAGAATGTGCTCTGCACTAGGATTTACCGTAAAGAGACTTCAACGTGTGCGTATAATGAATATCTCGATTGAAGGACTTACTATTGGAGAATGGCGTGAACTGACAGAGCAGGAACGAAAAAAATTATTTGCCCAATTAAATTACGCCCCAAAACGATAGTATTAGAAAAGCAGTCCTACATTTAATGTATGGACTGCTTTTAAATTAGGAATTACCAGCTACACGTTTTTCTAATGGCTGATATAATTTCTTTTTATCTACATCTGGTAGGATGGTTTCTAACTGTTCCAGTGCAATTTTTGCACCGTAGTCCATTCCCTGACAGCCACCTAAAAGTACTAAATCTCCTTCGGAAACTTCTCTTAGACTAGAACTGATGGCTTCTGGAAGTTCCTCATATAGACGAACAGTAATACCTGCTTCATCCATTACTTCTTTGAATACGGCAAGCTCTTGGTCGGAAACAACATCCTTTTGAGTAACATGGGAACGACTTAAAGTAGCAATTACCTCATCAATACCTAATCTTGGTGCCCACTTGGCAATTGCCTCCGCATTTTCTCTATTAACAATTACTCCTCTGTCCCCACGAATAGCATAGACGAGGGAAATACGATTAAAATCCATTTTTTCTAACGTGCCAAGTGTTATATCTATATTTCCGCTGTTTGCAAAGTGATCATCGATTATTTTAAAATCGTCTTCAAAAATGATTTCAAAACGTCTCTCCACCCCTACAAACTCAAATAAGCTCTTTTGAATCGTCTTAACAGGAACTCCACATAACAATCCTGCAACAATACTTACCATTGAGTTATAAACAGAATGATATCCAGGTGTAGAAAGTTCAATAGAGAATTGTTGACGAGGAATTACAACATCTTCTGCCACTAAATCTCTTTGAATCTCTACCGTAAATTTCGCTCGTCCAGTTGATAAGTCTAAATCCTTACATATTACATCTGCTGACTGTTCTTCTATTCCAATTGTAATAACTGAAGCTTTCGTTTTATTTACTAGTGAGGCTGAATACGCATCATCTAAATTTAAAATTGCTATTTTGTCTGCACCAGCGTTACGTATTAAACTTGATTTGTGCTCAAAATACTTTTCAAAGGATGAATGTAAATCAATATGCTCTCTACTTATATTATTTAACGTCACTATGTCAAAATCGACACAGCCTACACGATTTAACTCCAATGCAGAGGACGAAACCTCCATTGTAGCGTGAGTTACACCTTCGTCTACCATCTTAGCGTAAAATCTCTGTAAATCGAGAGATTCTGGTGTGGTTAGTTCTGAAGGCTCTGCATAATCACCAATTTTAACTACTACAGTTCCCATTAAACCTGTTTTAAGACCATGATTCTCTAAAATAGCATTAGTCATAAAGGAAGTAGATGTCTTTCCATTAGTAGCGGTAATACCTATTGTTTTAAGCTTACGTGTTGGATGACCGTAGTAAGCAGATGCAAGTGCAGCTAAAGCTTTACGTGCATCCTCCACTTTGTATTGTGGTACTTCTAAAGCGTCTATAAAATCCTCTACTACGAGTGCCACCGCACCATTTTCTACAGCTTGTCCAGCAAATTTATGGCCGTCCGCCTTAAAGCCTTTTATACAAACGAATACTTGTCCTTCCTCCACCTTACGTGAATTATAAGCAAGTCCTGTAATATTAATATTTTTAGCATTTTTGACGTCAATTATAGATAGTTGATTCATCAAATTTGTTAGTTCCATCAAAATAGCCACCTTTTATTTGTAAAATCTTCTCTGTCAATTTTACATCAATTCAAATAAGAAGGAAACTAAAAGGGAAACCAAGATTCCGGAAAAGGCGTTACCAAAATAGTCCTTCAATTGAATCAATTTCATAATTGGTGTTTATACGGACAAATAAAACTGTCACCCGCATGCTATTACAATTGGGAAAGTGCCATTTACGAAATTACTTCAACTATAAAAATAAAAAGGTCGTAAGATTTTCTTCTTACGACCTCACTTTTTATTCTACTTCGCTATAATGTTCTACACAAAAAGCAAGCACAACTGACTCTTCACTTTCCTCTAAACCGTAATCTAATACTTTTCCATCTTTACGATCAAGGAAATGATATTGTACAATCTTTGACTCCGTATCTAAAACAGCTAAAATAACTCGTAAGTCTAATGAGCTTGCCTCTTCAAATAATTCGTCGTCCTCCGGAACCTCAAAGCCTAGTAAAAATTCATATCGGTCACCTGCAATAATTCCTGTTGGATCCTTTATCTTTTCAACCTCATAAGATGTTATATTCAAAAAGTCCACCTCCGTCTATAGTTTATCATTTTTACAGAGCATTTTCTTATTTAGTTAGCTATAATAGAGAGATTAAAATAGAGAAGGAGAATCACCATGCTTAATCCAGAAAAAATAATTTATATTCTTGTTCCCGTCTTTCTTCTCCTATTGGTGTTTGGGGATGGACTTAATAATATCGTCTATTCTATCTTATCTTTTCTTTTAGGAATATCGATGCTCTATCTAGCATTTACGCTGTTACGTAAACAACGTGAGGAGCGAAAGAATCGTAAATAAGGATTAAAGCTCTTGTGTTTGCTCAATCACTTTCAGCATAGCAAAAGCACCCTTAGACTTATTGGAGCAGACTGCAAGTTTAATTTGTTGAGCTGGATAGTAGGCTGAATGAAAGCTAACACCAGGGTCATATCCCATCACATGATACTTTTTAATATTGTTCCCACTTTTCTTTATCCATACTCCGTATCCGTAGTAATCATCATCTTGTTCCTGTACATGTGGATAAAGCAAGGCAGATGTGGTTTTCTCACTTAAAAATGTATTATCTAAAAGGGCCTCCCAGAAAAGAACCATATCCGCTGCTGTGATAAATGCTCCGCCATCTGCGCCCCCTTGGACAGGTATAGAATATATATTCGTTTTCCATGTCCCATCTGCTTTGTCTATATAGCCTAAGGCTGTATTTTTAGGTAGTGCATCCATTGCAAAATAACCTGAGCTTTTCATTCCTGCTTTTTCAAATATATTTTTTTCTATATATTGTTGAAAGGACAATCCTGAAGCCTGTTCTATTATTAATCCAAGTAAAATATATCCTGCGTTATTGTAATGAAATCTTTCTCCTGGGTTGAATTTCATCTTCCCTTCCTGAAAAAATGGTAAGAAATCCTCCAGCTTACGCATATGATACATCGGCTTATCTATCCATAGTTCCTCAAAGTCTTCCATAATTTCTTCATCAAAATAGTCTGGTATTCCAGAAGTATGTGTTAGCAGATGATGAATAGTTATTGATTCATCAAAATAAGGGAAATTATAAGACAAGCAATCCTTTAACTTTTGGTCAAAATACAATTTCCCTGCCTCTACTAACTGACTAACAGCTACTGCAGTAAAAATCTTACAGCCTGAAGCAATACCATATCTAGTGTCTGCTATGTTAGACAATTCCTCCGAACGATTGGCATAACCAAAACTACATTCTGCTAGTGTAGACTTCCCTTGTTTTACGAAAATACTCCCTGAAAACTGAGACTCTCTTTGAGCTAAGATAATTTGTTGATCTATTGAGTTCTTCATTTTATTTCCCCCATATGAATCTTCTATTTTTTAACAATCTTCACTACTTCATTTAAGACTAAAGGAAGTAGGCTTAGTCCAATAACAATTAACCAATCTCTAGCTTGTAACGACTGTACACTAAATAATTCAGAGATAGGCCCAACAGAAACAATGACCACCTGCAGTGCCACACCTAACAGTGTGGAATAGACTAACAGTTTGTTTTTAAATAATCCTGCTTTAAAAACGGATTGGTTCATAGAACGAAAGTTAAAAGAATGAATAAGCTGAGAAAAGCTTAAAGTGATAAATGCCATGGTTTGAGCATGTGTAAGCAATTCCTCCGAGACATTACTTGTGACTCCTTTTAGACCAATTAAGAAGGCTGCTAAAGTAATAATACCTATTAAAAGTCCGTTCAATAATAAGAACGGAAGCATCCCGTGAAATAATTGTTCCTTTTTAGGTCTTGGCTTTTCCTTCATCACTCCTGGTTCCTCAGGATCCATACCAAGAGCTAGAGCTGGGAAAGTATCCGTTACTAAGTTTACCCATAAAATATGGATAGAACGTAGTGGTGTCGGCCAGCCGGCAATAATTGCAAAAAACAATGCAATAATTTCCCCTAAATTACAGGACAATAAGAAAATAATGGACTTTTTAATATTTTTATAAATATTTCGTCCTTCTTCAACTGCCTTAACAATGGAGGCAAAATTGTCGTCCGTTAGTACCATGTCTGAGGCACCTTTTGCAACATCCGTTCCAGTAATCCCCATAGCCACTCCTATATCGGCCTCTTTTAAGGATGGTGCATCATTCACTCCATCACCCGTCATCGAAACAGTGTTACCTGCTGCCTTCATCCCTTGCACAATTTTAACCTTATGTTCTGGAGAAACTCGTGCAAATACATTAATCTTCTTACATGTCTCTATTAGTTTTTCTTGCTCTAAGGAGTCTAACTCTATTCCTTCCATGACCTCAGAATCTGATGAAGCTATTCCAAGATCCTTTGCAATAGCAAATGCTGTGTCTTTATGATCTCCCGTAATCATTACTGTGCGAATACCTGCACTTTTACAAAGAGCAATTGAGTCCTTTACCTCTAACCTTGGAGGATCAATCATACCTACGAACCCTACGAAAATCAGGTCCTTTTCTGCCTGTTCAACAGCTACATCATTTTCCAACTTGTATGCTGCTGCCAGCACTCGAAGTGCTGAGCTAGACATAGAATGGGAGGCATTTAAAATACATTCTTTATCCGCCTCTGTTAATGTTTTAACTTCTCCATTCATCCAGATTCTATTACAACGACCAAGTAAGCGATCAATTGCCCCTTTTGTCATATAATAGTAGCCATCTTCAGATTTATGGATCGTTGTCATTAGCTTGCGTTCAGAATCAAATGGAATTTCCGCAACTCTTTGAAGCTCAGCCTCTAACAGTGTTTTTTCTAATCCATGATTTACTCCTGCTACAATTAACGCAATTTCTGTTGGATCTCCTGTTTCTGCATCCTTTGTATAAGTAGCATCATTACATAAAACAAAAATTTTCATTAAATGCTCATGTCCAGCACCAGCTCGCCCTAAATCTGCTATCTCTTGAATCTCTCCATTCAAGAAAAATTTAGTTACAGTCATTTTGTTTTGTGTAAGCGTACCTGTTTTGTCAGAACAAATAACGTTAACAGACCCCAAGGCCTCAACGGCTGGGAGTTTACGAATGATTACATTTTGTTTAATCATTCTTTGCACGCCAATTGCCAACACAATTGAAACAATTGCAGGCATCCCCTCTGGAATTGCTGCAACTGCAAGACTGATTGCGATCATGAACATTTCTAGTAAATCTCTTCCTTGAATCATGCCGATTAAAAAGATAAGTAAGGAAATACCTATTGCAGCAAAACCTAGATACTTACCTACCTGTGCTAAGCTTTTTTGTAATGGAGTCTGTTCATCGACTGTATGTAACATCCCTGCTATTTTACCAATTTGTGTATTCATACCTGTTCCTACTACCACACCTGTTCCCCTACCTGCAGTGACAAGTGTAGACATGAATAACATATTTTTTTGGTCTCCCAGCGGAATAGTCTTTTCCTCCACATTAAGTGTTGTATATGCATCTTTTTCCACTGGAACAGATTCTCCAGTTAATGCCGCTTCCTCTACCTTAAGATTAGCGGATTCAATTAATCGGATATCACACGGTATATACGATCCTGCTCCTACCACCACTATATCCCCAGAGACTACTTCAATGGAGTCAATCTCTTTAGTTTGACCATCTCTTTTCACTACCGCTCTCGGAGTGGACATATTTTTTAGCGCTTCCAATGCTTCCTCTGCTTTTGACTCTTGTATGACTCCAACAATGGCATTGATAATAACTACTATCCCAATAATAATGGCGTCAGTTATTTCTCCTACAAAAGCAGATACAAATGCAGCAATAATAAGAACATAAATAAGCACATTATTAATTTGGGCAAAAATTCTTTCTGGCCATGACTTCCTTTTAACAGTTGCCAATCGATTTGGACCATTTTTTTCTAACCTTTGCCTGGCTTCCTCGGTTGTTAGTCCACCTTGTACATTCACTTGCAACTCTTTTGCTATCTCTTCAGAAGATTTTTTATACCACATGGATATTCTCTCCTCCTCTTTAAGGATATCTTACCTTAATAAATACATTATAATGTAAAAAATAATAGTTATAGCAGAATTTTTAGAATGCTTTAGAATTTTAAATGTTTTATTTGTGACAATAGAATATAAAGAGGAGTAATTGCAGGGTCTAAATAAAGAACTCATAGATCTTTTGATGAAGAAATATTAAATCTATTTTCCTCTAAAACGACCCTTGAATATAGTAAGAAAAAGCGACTGTAACACACAGAAGTGTTATCAGTCGCTTATATTATTCCTCCGATAATTCTCCAGTTTCTAGGACAGTAATGCTTTTGCCATTAGTTAGCTGGATGCTTATTGGGGATGTAACGCTCATTCTTTTAGAGAAATACCATTTGCGCTTTGGGGGAACTAATAATATAAATGTATCCTTTCTGCCTAAGAAATTCAGTTCCTCCGGCTCAATGCTGACATGGCCGGATACAGAAATACCTAACGCTTGAAGCTGTTCGCCGACCTCTTTTACAAAAGGTGTCGTTATACTTACTTCACTTACATTTAGTAAAGATTCAATGGTGAAATCACTCCATTTATCCACATGTCTTCTAGCGATAAACTCAATCACATTCCCTGCCGGGTCCTCAAAGTAAAATGCGTCTGCATCAAACCGAGCATAATAAATGTCTTCCAACCCATCCTCTCTATTTAGCAATACTCTTTCTTTTGCCCATAGCTTAGCAAGTGTGTATTGGTTGCCTGGAATGTTAATGGCAAAATGATATAGCGAAGCGTGTTCTGATTCTTTAAAAACAAGCTTAGACTCACCAATATCCATTTGAAAATAATGGTCTCCTGCTTCGGTAATTTGGAACTCTAATACATTTTCGTAAAAGCCGCGCAGTTCCTGTAACCTGTTTGTATACATTGTTACTATTTTAAACATCCTCGCACCCCTCTTATTTAACGTCTACTAATTCAAAGCGCTCACAAACTAACAATAGATCTTCTTCAAACTTTAAGCCTATTTTGTTTAATTCATCAGTAAAAAAATTTATGTGCGTTTTTTTCCAATAATCATAACTTCTGTCACCTTCACCCTCTGCGTAGGCAAACTCCTTTGAAACCTTATTCATCGGTTCAATACTGACATCAGAAGTTCTTATAATACACACCGGTTCATCCCTTGCATTTAAGATAATACTATAATCACCGACCTTTGGAAGTGGCTCCTTTTCAATCTCATATAGTATATGTGCCGAACAGGTAGCAGATTTCACTTTGTCTACTACAAGTCTTGCTAATGTATCAGCATCATCTCCAAATTGCCAAGCAGATACTTCTGGCTCTTCCTCATTGTCTTTCCAAAAAAAGTTCCAATATTCTCTTGATGCTATATTCATTTTTGCATACCTCTTTTATTTAATATTTCGTTAATTTTAGTATAGGGAAGGATTTTTAAAATTACTATTGATATTTTTGCCCGTTCTCTTTAAAATACATAAATTAACCATTTGAATATGAAAAATGAAGGATTTTAAAAGAAGCGGGATATATACAGTATTAGAGGAAGAACTATCCTCATAAAACAAGGGAGCTAATGAAATGACTAAAAAATTATATTACGAAGATCCTTATCTAACTACCTTTACTGCCAATATCGTAAAACAAGAACCGGAATATGTGGTTATTTCAGAAACAGCTTTCTATCCTACAGGTGGTGGGCAGCCATGTGATTTAGGTAGATTAAACGGTATTTCAGTGATCAATGTAGAAGTGGTAAATGATGAAATCAGACATTTTCTTGCCGAACCGCTAGATCCGGATATTACAAAAATTGAAGGAAAGATTGAATGGTCAAGACGTTTCGACCATATGCAGCAGCATGCTGGTCAACACATATTATCTGCAGCGTTCGCCGAGCTTTTCCAGCTGCAAACAGTAAGCTTCCACCTAGGCAAAGAAAGTGTCACTATAGATTTAGATGTACCCGAGATTTCTGCTGAGCAATTACAAGAAGTAGAGGATTTAGCCAATCAAATTATCCTAGAAAACCGTCCTATTGAGACAAAGTGGGTTACGGAGGAGGAGCTAGCTCAATATAATTTACGTAAGGCGACAAGTGTAAAGGAAGATATTCGATTAGTCATTATCCCTGATTATGATTACAATGCTTGCGGGGGGATCCATCCCTCTACTACCGGACAAGTGAGCTCGATCAAAATTCTACAAACTGAGAAACAAAAGCGCCAAGTTCGTGTAGAATTTGTTTGTGGACAAAGGGTTATAACTCAGTTTCATCGTAAGCATTCCATCCTGCTCAATCTGATTAGCACTCTTAGCACACCTGAGGAAAAACTGGAGGACGCAGCAAATAGCATCCTATTCACAAATAAATCACTAGAAAAACAAATAACTGAATTAAACAACAAAATCCTTCAATATGAAGCGAAAGATTTATTAAATGAGTCTAATAATGAAGTTATAGGTGTCACCTTTGAAAATAGAACTATCCAGGATCTTCAAAAGCTAGCTCGCTTCCTCGTGGAGGAGTCACCTAACACATTGTGTATTTTTGTATCACATAATGATGAAAAGCTTCAAGTTGTGGTGGCCAAGGGGAAAAACAGAGAAGAAAATATGAAATTATGGATTCAGCAAATAATACTTCCTATAAACGGCAAAGGTGGTGGCAACGAAATGATTGCTCAGGGAGGTGGAGAGGCATTACTTTCTAGTGCCGACCTTTTAAACAACGCTTTAACCCATGTTAGGTAATACCGTGCCAATTAACTCCTTCCTACATATACTAATTTGACTAAGTAGAAGGAGGGCTTTAATTTGACAAATCAATTTAATTTTCCAGGTGGATTTCCGGGAGGACCCGGAGGACCACCTGGCGGGCAGGGCATTCCAGGCTTCCCTGGGATACCTGGGATGCCTGGGATGCCAGGTTTCCCTAATAGACCTCCTGGCGGTCAAGGGAGCCCCGGTAGACCTCCTGGGCAAAATACTCAAGGAGGTGCTCCAACTAGCCCTCCTCCCTCGTTTGTTCCCCAACAAAGACAGGATGTAGGCGTTTTTGCAGTTGACCCTGGTGCTATAAGAAGCTGCCTATTTCGCAACACGTATATTTGGTTGAACAACGGTAGAAGCTTTTGGATTTTCCCAACGTATGTGGGAAGAAACTCTGTATCTGGTTTCCGCTGGAACGGTTTTCGCTGGACCTTCTACGGAACTGATCTTGGAAGAATTACATCCTTTCAATGTTTTTAAAAGAAGCCGAGTTTTCTCGGCTTTTTCTAATGCTATTAAGTGTATAGGTTAAAATAATGTCATTTTCTTCTAATTCACTTTACAAATTTTGTCCTACGAATTAAAATAGAAACTTAGCTAGTTAAATATATTTCCAGATAAGGAGTCATTAAGATGACAAATCCACTTATTCATGAGCTTTTTCAAAAGACTCGTTTTTTATCCTATGAAAGTAACAAAACGCTAAAGGATTATAGTCTTTATTCCTCCCAATGGTCGGTCTTAAACTGTGTTTATAAACATACTGAGATGACATTGACTCAAATTTGGAAGTATTTAAATGTAGAAGCACCTACTATTACCCGCACAGTCAATCGATTAGCCACTTTAGGCTGGTTAGACATAAAGACTGGAAAAGATCGTCGCGAAAAAATAGTTAGGCTCTCAACTAAAGCTCTACAGGAATTCCCTAATATCGAAAGCTCCATGAATGCTTTTGAAAACGAAATGCTTTCTGCCCTTTCTAAAGAAGAGCAAGAGCTTTTTATGGGATTGCTAAAAAAAATTAACAAGGAGTAATGTTTTTTGAGTAACAAGGAACCAATATGGACCAAACCTTTTATCAGTTTGTTCAGTACAAACTTCTCCATATTTATCATTTTCTATGGCTTAGTAACCGTCCTTCCTCTTTACGCTACAGATGTATTAGAGCGTTCGGATGAAGAGGCTGGCTTACTAATGACCATCTTTTTATTATCTGCAATCATTATGCGTCCATTTACCGGTAAGCTTTTAGATATAGCTGGCAAGAGAAAAATGCTCTGGATTAGCTTAATTTTATACTTGATATGTACAGTGTTGTATTACTTCATAGAGCCCTTTACTATCTTACTTGCTTTACGATTTGTACAAGGTATCTGGTTTAGTATCGCCACAACTGCAAGTGGCTCTCTGGCAGCAGATAATATTCCACCATCTAGACGCGGTGCAGGTTTAGGGTACTTTACTATGTCTACTAACTTAGCGGTAGTAGTTGGCCCTTTCATAGCACTAACGATTGTACAATATTTCTCCTATGATATATTCTTTATTGCTATGAGTGTACTTCTACTGATTGGTGCTTTATCAGCATTATCTATTCCAGCAGAAAAACAGCCAGCAGTACCACCTGTAAAAACAAGAATGACACTAAATGATTTATTTGAGAAAAGATCTTTACCAATAGCATTAATCGGTAGCTTGATTGCTTTTTCATATGCAAGTATTCTTTCTTATTTATCTATTTACTCACAGCAAAAAGGTGTACTGCATCTAACAAGTAGCTTCTTTGCCGTATTTGCTATCGTGATGCTTGTTACTCGACCGTTCACCGGAAGAATTTTTGACGAAAAAGGGCCTAGATACATAATAATACCTGGATTAATATCCTTTATGTTTGGACTAATTTTATTGGCATATATGGATAGCCCTTTTACATTTTTATTATCTGGTGCTTTTATTGGTCTAGGATACGGAGCAGTTGTGCCTAGCTTCCAAACGCTAGCTATTCAATCTACTACTCATGAACGGAGCGGATATGCAACTGCTACCTTCTTTACATTGTTTGATACAGGCATCGCTATAGGGTCTTTTGTTCTCGGCATTGTCGCATCTAAGCTGGGTTACCAAGGTCTCTATCTATTATCTAGCGGTATTGTTATTTTGACATTGATTGTATTCTTAATTCGAATGAAACAATTGAGAGCTAACCTTTATAAATAAAATTGTTTTACTTCATTTGGACATGCATTCCTTTACTATATAACTATACTAATAATCGAATCTAATATTCTAAATACAAAGCACAATGCAGAATAAACAACTGCATTGTGCTTTTAATTTAAATAGATGTATATAAACCCTATATTTGGTAAGACTTATGTGGAATTATAATTATAAAATTAGGAGGGGCATAAGTGTATAAACATATTGTAGGCACTATAGTACTAACTAGTGTTTTATTAGCTGGATGTAGCTTTTCTTCAGTTGATGCCAACTTAAGTGAAAAGGTTGATGTTTCATTGATTAATACAGAAGGTAAACAAGTAGGAACTGCCACCCTTTCAGAAACCTCCAAGGGTACCCATATCTTGTTAAAAGCAGAGGGGCTTACTCCTGGAGTAAAGGCCATCCATTTTCATGAGACAGCCAGTTGTGAGAAACCAACATTTGAATCAGCGGGAAGCCATTTTAACCCCACTGAAAAAGAACATGGTTTTCAAAATCCAAAAGGATACCATGCAGGGGATTTACCAAATATTGAGGTAGATAAGGATGGAACTATAGAATTAGAAACAATCTCACCTGCAGTAGTATTAACGCAAGGGAAAAGTAATTCTTTGTTAGACGCTGATGGTAGTGCTATTGTTATTCATGAAAGTGCTGATGATTATAAAACCGACCCTGCAGGGAATTCTGGCAAAAGAATCGTATGTGGAGAAATTAAGAAATAAGTTGGAGTGTGAAACGCGTGAGAAAAGTAGGCTGGTTTCTTCTTTTGTTAGTAGCCATTTTCTTCTCAAGACCGTTGTGGGAAGAATATACAACTGAATATGTTGATCTCTCTTTTCTTCAGCCTGTAGATGAATGGATAGATTCTATGGAGGTTGGTCAGTATCTTAATGAGGCAAAGGCATACTGGCAAGAGATGAAATCTAATCCTACATCATCACCAACTGAAACAAACATCCCTCTTTCTGATACAGGCATTGAGCTAGATAAGATTAAGATGGGTATGAAAAAAAGTGAGATTGAAACGATATACGGTAAGGCTCAAAGAGTTAGCTTAAACGAATATGGCTTAGTTTGGCATACTCATCATGAAAACTACCAAAACTTTATGATGATCTCTTATGACTCACAAAATAAAGTAAATGCCATGTTCACCAATCAACCTTCTAACTCTATGTTTTTAGGATTGACTATGGATAGCAACAGAGATCAAGTTGTTGCAGCTTTAGGTGAGCCTATTAAACGTTTGAAAAAAGGTAACATTGTCTACCTCCTGCCAGACTCTGGTGAGCATGATTTGTTTTTGATAAATAACAGCTATATTACATTTTTTTATGATATACATGAGAGCAGTACGATTACAGCGATTCAAATTGTAGAAGAATCTGTAGAAAAAAACCATAAAGCAACCTTTGGCGAACCTTCTGAGGAACTCAAAAAAGGATTTGAATATCAGCTTTTCGATTTAACAAATGCAGCACGTGCCATTCGAGGTTTACCTATCCTTACATACGATGAACCAGTAAGTGATACGGCACGAAAGCATAGTGAAGATATGGCTATTCATAATTATTTTAGTCATGATAACTTACAGGGTCTGACCCCCTTTGAACGAATGGAGCAGGATGGTCTTAGCTTTACCTATGCTGGTGAGAATTTAGCATATGGACAAAGCAGCAGCATCTTTGCACATGAGGGACTAATGAACTCACTTGGTCATCGCAAAAATATTTTAAGCCCGAACTATAGGAACCTAGGAGTAGGTACTGCATTTAATGATACAGCTACTCCCTACTACACGGAAAACTTTTTTACAAAATAAAAAGCAATGAAAGAGGATCTCGACTAATTTCGAGATCCTCTTCTTTTAATACTCATTTTAAGTTAAATCCTTTGCTCGCTAAAAATTTCTTCATATGAGGTCTCCGAGGGCTTTCTAAGAAATCTGCCATTTGACTTGTCCAAGTAGATACTTTTTGATTTGACCCACGGCTCAAGTAATATTCCTTCATCGTTTCATCGTATACTTTTAAAAGTTCAGCGTACTTATCAGAATCATAATCATTTTCATGTAAAATAGCCTCTACTGGTAATCTTGGCTTTACCTCGTTATGTTGATCTGGTACCCCTAAGGTGATTGCAAAAAGTGGGAATACTCCCTCTGGCAGATTAAACATAGTGCTTATTTCATCAGGGGCATTTCTAACCCCACCAATATAACAAATCCCATAGCCCTTGTCTTCAGCTGCAATAACAAGATTTTGAGCGAACAATGCAACGTCTACCGCTCCTACTAACACGTTTTCAGTAGTATCGATTGTTATTTTCTTCTCTTGTATTTCCCCTGCTGCTTGCAATCGATTAAAGTCTGCACACATTAATAGAGCTGCTCCCGCAGTGCTAAATTGTGTAGGATTTTTGGATAGTCTACCTAGCTCTTCTCTTTTCCCCTCATCCGAGACCCATATAACACTATAGGCTTGCACAAAGTGAGAGCTTGCTGCATGCTGTGCTGTTTCTATAAGCTCTGCAACTTCTTCTCTTGATAGCTGGTAGTCCTTATATTTTCTTACGGAAGCATGTGCTCGTAACAGTTCTTTCACCATCTGATTTCCTTCTTTCTTTGTGTGTTGTAATTTTAGTATAGCTTAATTTATTTTAGGAATGAAACAAAGCAAACTATAGCATTGAAAAGATAGCTTAAGCGTCTTAACACAAATAAAATGGAGAGAGTAAGATCGAGCTCTCCTATTTAGTAAATCAAATAAAATAAGCACAGAAAGAGGGATATCCATTTCTGTGCTTACTATTATTATTTTCTACTACTAAGCTGGCTGTTTTCTTCAGAGGTAAATGCCCTAGACCTTGTTAAGAAACGTTTGCCCTCCACCCCTTCGAGTGAAAACATTCCTCCTCTTCCTTCTACCACATCTATGATGAGTTGTGTGTGCTGCCAGTAGTCAAACTGATTTTTATGCATATAAAACGGCACATCGCCGATATATCCAAGGAGTGTGTCCTGATCTCCTACAATTAGCTCTCCATTTGGATAACACATAGGAGAGGAACCATCACAACATCCTCCTGATTGATGAAACATCAATGGACCGTGCTTACTTTTCAATAATTCAATTAGCTCTAGTGCAGTAGCTGTTGCGATAACTCGTTCAACGATATACACGCACCCTCTCTTATTTTTGCTTAAAAGAACCCTAATTTGTTTTCACTATAGCTCACTAATAGATTTTTTGTTTGTTGATAATGACTGAGCATCATCAAGTGGTTTTCTCGTCCTATTCCAGACATTTTATAGCCACCGAAAGCCGCATGGGCAGGATACTGATGATAGCAATTTGTCCATACGCGCCCTGCTTGAATGGCACGTCCAAAGCGATACGCAATATTCATATTGCGTGTCCATATTCCAGAACCTAAGCCATATAAGGTGTCATTTGCTATTTCCAATGCCTCTTCTTTCGTTTTAAAAGTGGTAACGGATACCACTGGTCCAAAAATCTCTTCCTGGAATATACGCATTTTGTTATGACCTTTGAAGACAGTTGGCTTGATGTAATACCCTTCTGCCAAATCACCCTCTAATGTATTACGTTCTCCACCGATTAAGCATTCTGCACCCTCTTGTTTTCCAATATCTAAATAGGAAAGGATTTTTTCCATTTGTTCAGTAGAAGCCTGGGCTCCCATCATTACATTCGGATCAAGAGGATTCCCTATATTAATAGATTCCACTCGGGCTAGTACCCTCTCCATAAATTTATCGTAAATAGACTCTTGAATAAGCACCCTAGAAGGACATGTACATACCTCGCCTTGGTTAAGGGCAAACAATACAAAGCCTTCTATCGCTTTATCTAAAAATGCATCATCTTCATCCATTATGTCCTCAAAGAAGATATTTGGTGATTTACCTCCAAGCTCTAAAGTTACTGGAATAAGATTTTGAGAAGCATACTGCATGATTAAACGACCAGTAGTAGTTTCACCAGTAAAAGCAATCTTACTAATTCTAGGACTAGACGCTAAAGGTTTACCTGCCTCTAAGCCAAATCCGTTTACGATATTTACTACTCCCGGAGGAATTAAGTCCTCAATTAACTCCATTAGCACCATTATAGATACTGGCGTTTGCTCTGCTGGTTTTAGCACCACGCAGTTACCTGCCGCTAATGCAGGAGCAAGCTTCCATACCGCCATTAGAATTGGAAAGTTCCAAGGGATAATTTGTCCAACTACCCCAAGTGGCTCATGGAAATGATAAGCAACCGTATCGTTGTCAATTTGACTCAATTTGCCTTCTTGTGCTCTTATTACACCTGCGAAGTATCGGAAATGGTCAATAGCTAAGGGTAAATCTGCATTTAACGTTTCTCTTACAGCTTTACCATTGTCCCATGTTTCTGCAACAGCCAGCATCTCTAAGTTCTCTTCTAAACGGTTCGCAATTTTGTTTAAAATGTTCGAGCGTTCTGTGACTGAGGTCATACCCCATGCATCCTTAGCAGCATGAGCAGCATCTAATGCCAATTCAATATCTTCCGCAGTGGAGCGCGCAACTTGGGTAAACACTTTCCCTGTCACCGGGGTAACATTCTCAAAGTACTGTCCGTTTACTGGTGGCGTCCACTCTCCGTTAATATAATTTTCATACTTGTCCTTAAAGGAAACCTTTGCCCCATCTGTATTTGGAAATGCATAAACCAACTTATATTCCTCCCTTTTTTATTAGCGCATTTAAATAGTATGCAAAAAAATAATTATGTATGCGCTTACAAAATATGTTTTTTATCACACGAGCTTTCTGAAAAGATAGGTTTATTGAACTCCCTTCCTTCTATTAAAGCTAACCTAAAGTTATATTAACAGACTTTAATAAATTTTTAAACTATTTAGATAACGATAGTGTTAAATAGTATTTTTTAGATTATTTTATTAATATATTGGATTACTCTTTTAATTATTTGAATTTTTTTATAAAATAGAAGAATGGCTATTTTTTTAGAAAAGAGGAGATTAAATTGAGTGAAGTAGCGATTGAGCTAGCAAAGTTAAAAGTGCCCCACAGAAGAACCCCCAAAAAAGTTGTTGCTGGACGAATGATTATGATAGCTATTGGAGCTATCTTGATGGCGGTCGGCCTAGAACTTTTCTTAGTCCCCAATCAAATTCTCGATGGTGGAGTTGTAGGAGTTTCTATCATCATTTCACACTTAACAGGAGTTAGATTAGGAATTTTTATCTTCATATTAAACATCCCATTCTTTTTCCTAGGCTACAAACAAATCGGGAAAACCTTTGCCCTTTCTACCCTTTTCGGTATTACTATACTGTCTCTCTGCACCTCTTATTTGCATCATATCGATCCCTTTACAAAGGATTTACTGTTATCTACAGTATTTGGAGGCATCGTTCTTGGTGTTGGTGTAGGATTAGTTATACGTAACGGAGGATCATTGGATGGTTCCGAAATACTAGCTATTTTATTTAATAAGTCCTTACCCTTTTCCGTTGGGGAAATTATTATGATTATCAATCTTGTGATATTCTCCATAGCAGGATTTGTCTTCAATTGGGAGCAAGCTATGTATTCTTTTTTAGCCTACTTTGTAGCATTTAAAACGATTGATATAGTTATACAAGGTTTGGATGAATCTAAGTCCGTCTTCATCATTAGTGAAAAGGTAGAGGATATTGGAGACACTGTAATGGACCGTCTCGGCCGTGGAGTAACCTATCTACATGGAGAAGGCGCTTATACAGGAGACAGTAAGAAGGTAATCTTTACCGTTGTCACTCGATTAGAGGAGGCCAAGCTAAAATCTATTGTGGAAGAGATAGATTCCCATGCCTTTTTAGCAGTAGGTAACATCGCCGAGGTTCAAGGCGGTAGATTTAAGAAAAAAGACATTCATTAATGAAAAGCTAAAGAGACATTTCTTATTGTTTCGGTATGCTTGAGTAAAGACTTATCAATATCAATACTAAGGAAATCTTGAGAGGATATCCGTGACTTGAGTCACGAATACCCTCTTTTTCAATAATCTAAGGACGTTTGTCTGTCCATTGCCCTTCTTCTATGTCCAGACTCCTTAACCGGTGCTACATATGTGTGATTGGAGCGACAGGCGGCGACTCCAGCAGGATGAGTGAGACAGATAAGACATCACATACGGCGCGCATGCGACGGTGATGGCTTATCGATCACCCCGCGGAACGCGTCCGGCGAAAGCGGAAATCAGCAATCTATCATTCATGCTTTTCATGTATGTTTATGGGATGGATACAAATAACCACTCATTGTCTTTAAATTTAAAACCCGTATCCAACAATAGGATACGGGTTCTCTCTTATGCTAATGATTCTTCTTTGTCTAACATAGTTCCTGTTTCTGCAAACTTTGTATGGAAAGAGAATGCCTTCTCCAATACATGTGGAGTTTGTCCGCCTCTAGAAAGCGCCTCCACAAAATAACTACTTAGCTGATCTCTGTACATCGGGTGCACACAATTATTAATGATTAATGACGCTCGCTCACGAGGTGCTAAACCACGTAGGTCTGCATAGCCTTGTTCTGTCACTACTACATCTACATCATGCTCCGTGTGATCCACATGTGAAACAAATGGAACGATACTAGAGACATTACCGCCTTTAGCAATAGACTTTGTTACAAAAATAGCTACCTTGGCGTTTCGTGCAAAATCTCCAGAACCACCAATACCATTCATCATTTTTGTTCCGCAAACGTGAGTGGAGTTAACATTTCCATATATATCAAACTCTAATGCTGTATTAATCGAGATTAGACCAAGACGACGAATTACTTCAGGATGATTCGTGATCTCCTGTGGTCTTAGTACTAGCTTGTCACGATACTGATCGAAGTTGCCAAATACCTGTTCCATCTTTTCATCTGATAGAGTAATCGAGCACCCAGAAGCAAAATCTACCTTACCCGCATCTATCAAATCAAAAACAGAGTCTTGTAATACTTCTGAGTATACTTCAAGGTTCTTAAACTCCGAATCAATCATTCCATGTAACACCGCATTTGCTACCGAGCCTATACCTGCTTGAATAGGCGCTAGCTTTTCTGTTAATCTTCCAGCTTTTACTTCCTCACGAAGGAAAGCTAGTAAATGGTCTGCCATTTCCTTTGTTTCCTCATCAGGAGGAACAATTGTAGACGGAGAGTCCGTATACTTAGTAAAAACTATCCCCTTAACCTTAGAAGCATCAAAAGGAATACCGATTGTTCCAATACGTTCACCTACAGAGCTTACAGGAATTGGCTTTCTATTCTCTCCTTGTGGTGCCGGTTCGTAAACATCATGTAAGCCTTCAAATTCTTCTAGTTGTGCTACGTTTATTTCAATAACAATATTATTTGCATGGGTAACGAAGGTCGCAGAATTACCTACTGAAGTCGTTGGTATAATCATCCCATCCTCAGTAATTGAAACCGCTTCCACAATAGCGAAGTCGACTGTAGGTAAAACCCCATTACGAATTAATTCGGATGTATGAGACAAGTGCTGATCAACAAATAGATGATCACCTGCATTAATGTGCTTTCTCATAGTTGCATCCGCCTGGAATGGTAAACGTTTGTTGATGATTCCTGCTTCTGATAGAAGCTTATCTATATCAGAACCTACAGAAGCCCCCGTAAAAATATTCACTTTAAATGTTTCTTTTTTCGCTCTCTCTACTAATGCTAATGGAACCGCCTTCGCATCACCCGCACGTGTAAATCCACTTAAACCCAATGTCATTCCATCTTGGATCCAGGAAGCAGCTTCTTCTGCGCTTACTATTAAGTCGTGTAGTTTTGAATTTTTTACACGATTAAGATTTTTTAACATACAGACACATCCCCCTCGTTCGTTGCCTTGTCTAATTATTTTATCGTGTATCGTCACAAATTTGATAAAAACAGTCGAAGACACTTTTAAAGCGGATAAAACAGAAAAAACAATGACTAAAACAGAGAAAAATTTTTTAAAAATTCATATTTGACCGTCTCAGAAAAAGGAACAAATAAAAAAAGCTTGAATAAAAAGAGATTATCCCCTTATCCAAGCTTTGTAATTTAAAATCCTAATAATTTCCTAAAATAGCTAGAGTAGGATTGACTGACAGATACCTTCTCTCCCGTATGCATAGCTAATACAAAGGTTGAATGAGTATCTGGGTATATTTCTTTAATCTGATGAACATTGACGATAAAAGAGCGGTGGCAGCGAATAAAGGACTCTCTTGGCAGTCTGTATTCAAAGTCCTGTAAAGAACCTGCATGGGTGCCAGTAAAATCTTTCGTCACGATATGTGTCTTTCGATCTCTTGCTTCCAAATAGATAACATCTGAAAAAGGGACAGGCATCCAACCATCTAGCGTTTTGATGGTGATAACGGATTTCCCATCAGTTAAAGCAGGATAGATGGCTAATACAGTTCCCTCCACCTCACCATTATGCTGCAAGGGTACAGCCATTCCATGATAAGGAACGCCAAACATTTCTCGATTGATAAACTCAGAGACCTTTTGGTTACTATGCAACGCTTTATACGCTAGTGTTCCTTCTTTTATAGGGTCACCTGGTTTTATCTTTAAGTCTATGCGTGTGCTTGGTCTATAGTATATGTATTTTTCTTTATCCGAGACGGCTATCGATATCTCATCAGAAAATAATTGACCAACTACATCTAAAAGTCCACCTAGAGAGAGCTCTTGCATCCTTTCCTCCCCTTTCTAATACTTTTCACTCACAAACTAAAATTTCTCGCTCAAACTGTTGTTTTGTTGTAGTACAACGATCCTTTATATGAAGTCCAATTGATTTTAATCGATCGTCCATAGATTCAATCGTCACAATCACTACCCGCTTAGCAATTCTTTTCGCGTGCGTTAATATGGTCAATTGTTCTTCCCATGAAGCATGAGTATATAGATTATATGGTAAATCGATGATTGCAACGTCATAGGTTTCCTCAATATCTTGAATCGCACCCTTTTTCACATCGCCTGTTAATCCAAAGTATTCTAGATTTTCTCTTGAGCCTATACAAACTAGTGGGTTAATATCTCTTCCTACAATATCAATTCCCATAGACCGAGCCTCTACCAGCACCGTTCCAATACCACAGCAAGGATCGATTGCTCGAATACTAGCTGGATGAGGAACAGCAATATTAGCTACAGCTCTCGCTACTCTCGTACTAAGTGCAGTAGAATATTCTCTCGGTTTTTTTATATGATTAAACCAGATGGGCTCACTTTTTTTATATGTCCCAAAATACCAGCGCTTTTCATAGGGAACAACAGCAAACAGTTGATCTGGATTATGAAGATCAAAATCCCCCATCATTTCAGAGCCAATAGCTCGTTCAATTTGAAGACGCTCATTGTTTTGAATCTTATCGTCTCCTTGCCTATCATTTATCTTGAGAAAGACCACCTTGTTTGTCTCCCCCTCTTTACCAAATAGATGGGCAGTAGTAATAATTTCTTCTATAGTATCTCCCTCTGCTAATATGTCGATTCTTCCCTTCATAAAAGGGCTTCGACTAGGATCTATCCTTATATCACTTCTCAGTATTTTCTTTTCTGTATCATATCCAAAAAAAGAGCGCATCTCTAGATGACAAAGAGAGCGTTCTGCATCGTTGTATGCAAATGTATAAATAAATGACGGATACTCGTTTGAATTTTTCAACGTATTACCTCCAATAATATTTCCATTATAACATGGGTCACTTTTCAAAGTCTGTTATCATAACCCGATAGTTAATTAGCATAAAAAGGAAGTATAATAGTATTAGGTTAATTATTTTCAGAACTATTTGTATATTTTTTAAAAAGGGGATAGGAGAATGAATTTTGATGTAATTGTGGTTGGAGCAGGATTAGCTGGGCTGGTTGCCACGACCGAACTAACCGATGCTGGGAAGCGGGTTTTGCTATTAGACCAAGAACCAGAAAGCTCTCTAGGCGGACAAGCCTGGTGGTCATTTGGAGGGCTCTTTCTTGTAGACTCACCTGAGCAAAGAAGAATGGGCATTAAGGATTCCTATGAGCTTGCTTGGCAGGACTGGTTAGGAACGGCAGGGTTTGATGGCGATAATGAGGAAGAATACTGGGCAAAAAAATGGGCAGAGGCTTATGTACGTTTTGCCCATGAAGAAAAAAGAGCCTGGTTGCATGAAAAAGGGGTTCGATTCTTTCCGGTAGTCGGATGGGCAGAGCGAGGAGGATATTTAGCAGATGGGCATGGCAATTCAGTTCCTCGGTTCCATATTGTTTGGGGCACTGGTCCCGGCATCGTCTCTCCTTTTGAAAAACGTGTGCGAGAAGCAATGTCAGAGGGGTTAGTTACTTATAAGCCACGTCATCGAGTAGATAGTCTACTTACTAATAATAATGGAGTGACTGGTGTAGGCGGATCTATTTTAGTGGCAAGTAACGTAGAAAGAGGACAAGCCAGTTCAAGAGAAGTGATTGATCAGTTTGAGTTCTTTTCTAAAGCCGTGGTAGTTACAAGTGGAGGTATTGGAGCTAACCATGACCTAGTTCGTCAAAATTGGCCGAAACGCCTTGGACCCCCTCCTCTTAACATGATTTCAGGTGTTCCAGAGTATGTAGACGGCCGAATGATGGAAATTGCAGAAAAAGCCGGTGGTCGTTTGGTCAATAAGGATCGAATGTGGCACTACACTGAAGGTATTAAGAATTGGAATCCAATATGGAAGGAACACGGAATCCGTATCCTGCCTGGTCCCTCATCCATTTGGTTGGATGCAGAGGGCAATCGCTTTCCCGCGCCAAACTTCCCTGGCTTCGATACATTAGGTACATTAAAGGCCATTCAAGATACTGGATATGATTACTCTTGGTTTATCCTCACAGAAAAAATAATTGAAAAAGAATTTGCATTATCTGGCTCAGAGCAAAATCCTGACCTTACTAAAAAAAGCATCACACAAGTGCTAAAACGTATTTTACCTGGCCCGACTGCTCCAGTTAAAGCTTTCATGGATAAGGGAGAAGACTTTGTCGTCGCTTCAAATTTAAAAGAACTCGTCGAAGGAATGAATAAAATTACCGGCAATAGCTTGTTAAATTACGAAAATATAGAAAAGCAGATTATAGCTCGTGACCAGGAGATGGATAATAAGTTTACAAAGGATCTTCAAATCACTGCCTTAAGAGGATCTCGTCATTACATTGGAGACAGGCTTATTCGTGTAGCAGCTCCTCATAAAATATTGGACAGTAAAAATGGTCCCTTGATTGCTGTTCGTTTGAATATTCTAACCCGTAAAACATTAGGTGGGCTCCAAACAGATTTAGGCGGTCGTGTCCTAAATTCAGAAGGATATCCTGTTCCTGGCCTCTATGCCGCTGGTGAGGTCACAGGCTTTGGTGGCGGAGGAATGCATGGATATCGTTCTTTGGAGGGAACCTTTTTAGGAGGCTGTCTTTTCACAGGAAGAGAAACAGGGAGAGCTTTAGCCAAAGAACTATCCGAATGAACATATAAAAAACTTTGACCATCAATCAGTCAAAGTTTTTTCCTTTTATACAGTTTCTTTTTCTTTTAGGAATATTAATATACACACGAAGGAATAGTTATTCTCTATTCTCCTTTACACAAGTACTGATATATTTCATAGCCTATTTGAGAAAGAATCCTTTTGGCGAGAACGTCATCCTCCTTCTCCGAAAGCACGGTTGCAACTAATTTTCTATCTCCTACAAAAAATATTCCCACATCATGTCGAGTACCCGGTATCCAACCTCCTTTATTTGCGAATTCCCAAGCAGGCATCCCATTATCAAAGTTAGAGTATGGAGAAGGAAGCTTCTCTGGTAAACAATCTCTCATCTGTTGTTTTTTCATGATTTCTATCATCTGCTTGCTTGCTTGTTCACTAACAATCTCTCCTTGAGCCATTTTAGTCAGCAAGATACCAACATCTTTTGCAGCAATACGATTTGTGCCATGTGGATTTGGCTTACTCAACATAAGCTTGTTATAAAATGTACTATGTTCCATACCAGCTTCTTTCATCGTCTGTTGAATATTTTCTACTCCAACTAAATCTATTAAAAGATTCGTTGCTGTATTGTCGCTTTGAATAATCATCAGAAGTATGATATCTGATAGTGGTAGTGAAGTACCTGGAGTTAAATGCTGAAGAACTCCAGAGCCCCCCACATACTCATCCTTATCCAGTATTATCAAATCAGATAATGATAGTTCAAGACGTTCCACCGCTCGAAAAACTGCAACCATTATTGGTACCTTAATCACACTCGCTGCGTAAAACAGCTCTTGTTCATTGTATTCCCACTTATCTCCTGTATTTAAATCCTCTAATACAATTCCCCAAGTTCCCTTGGAAGGTTTAATCAACTTTTGAACCTTACTTATAAGCTCCTCCACTATACATCCCCCTCTAGTCAATCTCTATCTTTTATTATAGACTATTATATATTATATTTTTTGAAAATTTAAATTTTATGGAGAGTATTTTACATGACGCAACTATTACTATTACAAAAGGTAATTGACTATATAGATGATCATATTAAGGAAGATATAAGTACTGATACCCTATCAAAGCTTATCGGTTATTCTCCCTTTCATTTTTCTCGTATTTTTCATCAAACTATTGGTTATACACCGATGGATTATGTACAAAAAAGGAAGCTACAATATGCTTTGGTAGATTTGGTAAAGGGAAAAAGGATTATTGATATAGCATATGAGTATGGATTTGAAACACATGCCGGCTTTACTAAATCATTTAAGCGCTGCTTCGGGAGTCCCCCAAGCCTATATAAGATGCACTGTCCCATTTCATTACCACAAAGGCTATGTTTGGAAAGTCTTCTACAAAAGAAAACAGGAGGAATAGTTCTTCAGCCTAAGATTCTTTCTATGCCTTCTTTTACAGTCGCAGGAAAAACGTTTGAAACACGCTTACAGAATATAGCCTATACAAGAGATGCTCCTGCCTTTTGGGATCAAAGAATATCTTCCGAAGAATCTATTGAGACCACTCTATATCATCTCCTGTCCCCTAAAAAGCATGGTGAGTACTGCTTTAATCTAAGTGGACCTGAGCTAGAAGATCATTTCACGTATTTATTTGCGGTAAATTTTGACGAGGGAACAACGATACCAGAGGGAATTCTTAAGTTTCATGTCAAAGCTTCTACATATGCGGTATTTAAAACACCCATGGTTCCAAAAGAGCAATTTGTTTCCTCTATCAAGGGAACTTGGCAATATATTTTAGAGGACTGGCTACCAGACTCTCATTATGAAGTAGATGAAGATAGCTATGATTTTGAATACTATGATGAACACTGCCATGATTGGGAGTACGACAAAATCTACATGGAGATATACCTTCCGGTTAAGGAGAAACAATAAATATAGAACAAGTTTATTTTCCGATTTAGGCGGTTGCTTTTAGCCGGGGAAGATCCAGCTCAAACAAGCATATGTAGAATTCCTTTCTATTTGCTAAATAGAACTGGTTATCAATACTCCATCAGGCTTCCTCCATACAAAAAGACCATGAACATAGTTTTGTGTTCATGGTAGCTAAAATTTATATACCTGCTGGTCTTTATATTGTTATTCCCGACCCTTAGCTTTCTTTAAAAGTATGTGATATAAAAACAGGACTGGACTTAAAATTACGGCACTTACAATGATGGCAGTCCTAATGGTAAAGGTTGTAGCAATATATCCAATAACAGGCCCACCACTTATTTGTCCAATGGCATCCACTTGACCTTTGACTGAGAAAAACGTTGCTCTAGTCGAGGAATCTGGAATGATTTTATTTAACCAAATATCCTCCAATGGGTACATTACTTTTCGACTCACTTGAATTAAGACATAGCAAATAAACAAGCCAATGAAATACTTCGAAACTGCAAAGCCGATTAATGCTACCACTATACTGAAGCTACCAATAAAAAGAGCGATATATATCGTTCGCAGATCCTGATAAATTGTGCTTTTATTTAGAAAATGAAGTACTGCAAATGACACGAGTACTATCACCAGCTGAATACCACCAGTCAATAACACTAGCTGTTCATTTGGCAAACTGGTTATTCTAGCCATATCCAGTAGATGAGTTAGCCACAAACGATCAAAGCCCTCGCTATAAAAACCTATAAACAGAGCAATTAGAAATAGCATACGCAGGATAAAGCTTGCTTTCGAATAATGAATGATTTTCCCTAAACTCTCTTTCATTGTCTCCAATGTATTAATTCTTTCAGTTATTTTTATTGGTTTAAAATGATTCTCTTTCATAAAAATTATAAGAAAAATAGCCAAGCCTATCATACATACGCCTCCCACAATAATAGGAAGATTAATCATGTAGTAACCGGTTAAAATACTTAACGGAATGGCAATTAATTGACCTAAATTTCCAGCCTTAGCTCCCCTTATATATGCTAAAGAGGACTTCTCTTCTCCTATTTCATCTGCAATCCAAGCTTGCTGTGATCCGCTTGTAAAGGTATAGCCTATCCCCCATGCCACCTGGGCCAATAAAACCGTTATAAAATAAGGAAACAAACCCTCCAATAAAAAACCCGCCCCTATCAAAAAATAACCAATAATAATGGACAGCTTCCGGCTTTTTAAGTCAGATATGACGCCTGTTGGAATTTCAAAAAGAAATACGGTTAGCTCTAACACAGTTCCCACTAAAACAAGTTGCAACGGATCCAGCTTAACAACGCTTACTTGATACAACAGATTGACTGTAAATATATAAGTAAAAAATAATTGCGATAGAAAGCAAATATGAACATACAGCCGATACGAATCTTTCATTCTAATCATTTCCCTCACCTCTCTATTGATTATAAAAAGGGAAACCATCGGCCGCTTATCCAAATTTGCTATAATGAATACCTTTCTTTATGTTATAGTGAAAGAACAATTAAATAATGTGTAGATTTAGGTGTTCTTTTGTTAGCAAGAGAACTTAAAAGGGAAGTTCGGTGAAAGACCGACGCTGTCCCGCAACTGTAAATGGGAGCGATTTTTTATAAACCACTGTAAGGTTACTACGGGAAGGAAAGAAGAGCGATGAACATGAGCCAGGAGACCTGCCTATTTCAAGTACACACCACAAGCCTACGCGGATAGGGGGTGTTAAATGCAGCTATGTACAAGCAATAGCTTGAAAATACTGTCGTACGAAAAACATAATAAAATCACTGGAGCTATTGGGCTCCTGTTTTCAGCGTGGATTTTATTGAGTTTCCAAGCGTACTGACCATTAAATCATACTAACTAGCATCTTCTTTTTTATAAAAGAGGATGCTTTTTTATGTTAAAGGCGAAAGGATTTTGAAAATGAGAAAAGAGAATTTTATTGAACAATATAAACAAGTATTAATGACAAATTATGTTGCAAGTACATCAATATCTCTGCAGTCTATCTATGAAGAAATGAAAAAAGAAATTGAACTTAGTTCAACCTGGAGTATGAACGAAAAAAATATTTTTCTTCAAAATCTCATTGATGCCCATCATCAGATTAAAAATGAAATTTCAGGGAAATTGGAGGAATAAGTAAAGCGCATTCGCACGCTTCCAAAACGATTTTGCCAATATTAACTTTTGAAAAAAAGAATATATCTAAATTCTAGCTCCATGAACCCAGTGTTCAATTTATTTGGTTCGTTCAACAATCATCATTCATTGTATCTATTTATAAAACCAAAAGGCTATCTTCTATTGGAGTGGAAGGCGGAGACTCCAGTGGAGGATCACAAGCCACGGGTACCGCTCGCCGCGCCGAACGCATCCGCCTAAAGCTAAATCAAGCATGTCCCGAGTCATTTCAATACAAGTAGGATATTAATTAAGGATATAAAAAACGAACCAAATGAGATTAATCATGTGGTTCGTTTTTTTGATTTAAAGGTCTTGGTAATCCCTTTGATATTTTCCGCCGTCTTTAACTTCTGAATGGTACAAAGCTTTAAGAGCAAAGCTTTTTTCTAGGTCATGCTCCTTCATTACTTCCTTCAATCTCTTTGCTAAGTCAGGACTAAATTTTACTAGCTCTTCCATTTTAGATTTTGAATATTGCATATCGTTACCTCCCTACTATCATTGTTCATACAGTATAGCACTTGTATAAAATACATACGAAAAAATAAAGGTTTTTCGAGTATCTCCTTTTATGGAATTCTTTCTAAACAAAATGCCCTTCACTTGCGTATTCTACCCTAGATTTTCTTACCAACATATAGTCACCTTTTTTTCATTTTTACATAAAGTACTTTGACAATTCAAAAAAGAAGTGTTAACCTATTGAACAAATCTTTCCTTAAGGAAATTTATTATCATAAAAGAAAATAATATTTTTTTGGTCTAAAAGTTTCCTTTAGGAAATACTTTATTACAAAGGAAAAGGAGTGTGCTAAGTGAAAAAGATCTTATTTTTATTTATTGTGGCTGTTTTATTGGTTGGGTGTGGTAACAACAACGCAGGGGGTTCTGGGGAAGAAAAACCACTTGTCGTTACAACTACAGGGCAAATTGCAGATGCCGTAAAGATAATTGCTGGAGATTCTGTGGAGGTAAAATCCTTAATGGGCCCTGGTGTAGATCCACATCTTTATAAGGCTACTCAAGGCGATTTACAAGTATTAGAGGATGCAGATATTATTTTTTATAATGGTCTAGCGCTTGAGGGGAAAATGAGTGATATTTTTGAAAAAATGCAGAAGGACAAATCTGTAGTGGCTATTGGAGAAGTAGTTCCGAAAGATAGAATCTTAAATGACGAGGCTCATCCAGAATTATTTGATCCACATATTTGGTTCGACATTGAGGTTTGGAAATTGGCTACACACGAAATCACAAAATCACTTACGGAGGAATTTTCCACTGATGGAGATCAGTTTGCAGAAAACGAAAGAAAGTTCTTTGAGGAACTAGATGAGCTAAATGGTTGGACGAAGGAACGCATTAGTGAAATCCCCGAAGAGCAACGGGTTCTTGTTACCGCTCATGACGCCTTTAATTACTTTGGTGAAAGCAATGGGATGGAAGTTCGAGGATTACAAGGTCTTAGTACAGATGCTGAATACGGTCTAAAGGATATACAGAATATCGTTAATTTCTTAGTAGAACAAAATATTAAAGCGGTCTTTATCGAATCCAGTGTGTCAGACAAAGCCATGAATGCTGTAATTGAAGGTGCGAAGGAAAAGGGACACACCATACAAATTGGAGGAGAACTGTACTCGGATGCAATGGGAGCTGAAGGTACAGAAGAAGGAACTTATATCGGAATGTATAAGCATAATGTCAATACGATTGTTGATTCACTAAAATAGGAGGTAGCAAAATGAATGCATTACAGGTAAAGAGCTTATCTGTTGCTTACGAGGAAAAAGTTGTATTGAGCAACATCAGTCTAACCATTCCGAAGGGACTAATTACCGGGATTATTGGACCAAACGGAGCAGGGAAATCTACGTTGATTAAAGCCGTGCTAAATCAGCTTCCAAATAAAACTGGATCTGTTGCAATATTAGAGCGTCCGCTGAATCCAAAGGATCATATTGTTGGATATGTTCCTCAGCGTAATGCCGTAGATTGGGACTTTCCAACAAATGCATTGGACGTAGTATTAATGGGCCGATATGGACATATCGGTGTGATGAGAAGACCTTCTTTAAGAGACAAACAAATAGCGCTGAATTGCTTAAGAAACGTAGGAATGGAAGCATTTGCAGAACAATCAATAGGGCAGCTTTCCGGAGGGCAACAACAGCGTGTGTTTTTGGCTAGAGCTCTGGCACAGGAAGCGGAGGTTTACTTCATGGATGAACCATTTGTTGGAGTAGACGCTGCAACTGAAAGAACAATCATTTCCATCTTGAAGGAGTTAAAATCACAAGGAAAATCAGTGTTCGTCGTTCATCATGACTTACAGACAGCAGCTGATTATTTTGATTGGATTGTGTTATTAAATAAAACAACTATAGCTTCTGGTCCTACCGAGGTTACCTTTACACCAGATAACCTACAAGAAGCATACGGTGGTAAGCTATTTTTTATGGATCAAGCTAAGTCAGGAAAAAATGACTTATGAAAGAGGTGACTATTAATGTTATCCGGTAATCTTCTTTGGGTTCTCACTGGAGCTATTCTTTTAGGGGTAGCAGCCGGTTTAAACGGTACATTTGCTTTTCTTCAAAAGCAAAGCTTAGTAGGAGATGCAGCCGCTCATGCTGCACTTCCTGGTATTGCCCTTGCTTATTTAATTTTTGAGAAAAAGGATTTGCCTATCCTCATGATAGGCGCTGCTATCACTGCTGCACTTTCTGTATATATGATTCAATGGATTGTGAATCATTCTAAGCTGAAGGCTGATGCCGCTATTGGATTAATATTATCCGTCTTTTTTGGAATAGGCATTGTATTAATAACAATTGTTAACCAAAGTGGCACTGGTAATCAAAGTGGTTTAAATGACTTTATCTTTGGAAAGGCAGCAACTATGGCAAAAAGTGATCTTATTTGGCTATCTGGCAGCGCCATATTAATCATCCTTATGTGCTTGTTGTTCTTCAAGGAATGGAAGCTTATGATTTTTGATCCCATCTTTGCAAAGGGGATTGGATTGCCTGTGGAGCGTTTACGCACGTTGTTGACAGCATTGACTGTTTTGACAATTGTTACCGGTATTCAGGCAGTAGGGGTTATTTTAATGGCAGCCATGCTTATAATACCTGCAGCTGCTGCAAGATTTTGGTCCAGTCACCTTGGTATAATTTTGGTCACGAGTGCCTTTTTTGGGGCTTTATCGGGAGCTCTCGGCACTATGATTAGCTCTCTACGTACTGGCTTGTCCACTGGGCCAATAATCGTTTTAGTAGCCGCAGCTTTGTTTTTAATATCTTACTTTCTCGCTCCAACAAGAGGGTTGCTTTCTAAAATCCGTAAAAAGCGTACATTTAAGCGACAGCGCATAGCTCAAGAGGTGACAAGCAATGAATGAATTTTGGGTTCTTTTAACTGGCTCCCTTGTCGGAATTACTTGTGGCCTAACGGGGGTCTTTCTAATTCTCAGAAAAACTGCCATGATAGCAGATGCCATTAGTCATACAGTGCTGTTTGGAATTGTAGTTGCCTTCATGGTTACACAATCCTTAAATGGCGTTTGGATGCTAATAGGTGCGGCCCTCGCAGGGCTACTGACCACTTTTCTAGTACAGGTGCTTCAATCAGGAGGATTGCAGGAAGACGCGGCTATAGGGGTAGTATTTACTTCACTTTTTGCCTTAGGGGTATTATTAATTACCTTGTTTGCAGGAAACGTTCATTTGGATGTGGAGCATGTACTAATGGGTGAAATAGCATTTGTACCTTGGGATACTTGGAGTATTTTAGGGGTTGAAATGCCAAAAGCAGTTTGGATGCTATTATTTGTACTATTCCTTAATATTGCTTTTCTAGTTTTATTTTATAAAGAAATTAAACTCTCTACCTTTGATCCTGTGTTCGCTTTATCCATTGGGTTACCTATAATGGGGATGCATTACTCTTACATGACACTTGTCTCCCTTACGACTGTCGCTGCTTTTGATAGCGTGGGGGCAGTATTGGTTGTTGCTATGCTCATCGGACCTGCTGCTACTGCTTATCTAATGAGCAAGAGCGTTCGCGGGATGATTATATGGAGTATGACTTTTGGTATTACAGCAGCTATATCTGGATACTACTTGGCAAAGCTTTGGAACACCTCTATTGCAGGTATGATGGCGGCTATGA
Organism: Psychrobacillus sp. FSL K6-2843; assembly: GCF_038626375.1. Lineage (NCBI taxonomy): Bacteria > Bacillati > Bacillota > Bacilli > Caryophanales > Bacillaceae > Psychrobacillus > Psychrobacillus sp. FSL K6-2843. The sequence goes on from NZ_CP152021.1 coordinate 4,056,467, forward strand.
TTGGCGTTCTATTTATGCTCGTCTTTCTGTTTAAGCCTCATGACGGTTGGGTTTGGAAAGCTGTTAATCGTATGAGGACAAATGGCTCCAAGGCTCTTTCTAGATAGCACACACTCACCTTTTGTTTATCCTGCCTTTTGCTATAATACAAGAAAGGACGTAAACAAAAGGTGATATTATGCATAAAACTATAGGAATTTTAGCACACGTTGATGCGGGAAAGACCACATTTTCAGAACAGCTACTCTTTCATACGAAAACAATTAGACAACGAGGTAGGGTCGACCATAAGGATTCCTTTCTTGATAGTCACTCCATAGAAAAAAACAGAGGTATTACCATTTTTGCTGACCAAGGGGTTTTTTCCTATAATAATTCTACTTATTATATTATCGATACACCGGGTCATGTAGATTTTTCTCCAGAGATGGAGCGAGCCATCCAAGTCATGGACTACGCAATCATCATAATAAGTGCCGTTGATGGAATTGAAGGGCATACAGAAACAGTTTGGCAGCTGCTTCGAAAACATAAAATACCTACCTTCTTCTTTATCAACAAAATTGATTACGATGATACTAATCCTGATGCTGTTTTACAGGAGATTTTTGCTAACTTATCGGAGGATGCTTGTCACATAACTAATAGCTATACGGAAGAATTAATTGAATTTATCGCTGAGCGAGATGAAGTTCTTTTGGAAGCTTACATGGAAAATGGATTTGATGAACTACTTTGGACAAAGAAGTTCAAGCAAATGATTGAGGAATGTATCGTATTCCCTTGTGCGTATGGCTCAGCCTTAAAAGATATTGGGATGTTGGATTTTTTAGAATCTCTCGACAAGCTTACAGACACACACTACAACAACGACCGAGCTTTTACAGCCCAAGTATATAAGATACGGCATGACGAGAGCGGGAATCGTGTAACCTTTCTAAAGGTCTTAAGTGGAAAGCTGAGAGTAAGGGATGAAGTGAAAATTGAAAATGAGCATGAGAAAATAACACAGCTGCGTCAATATAACGGCAGCAAGTTTAAAACAATTGATGAAGCTAATGCCGGTGAACTAGTTGCTGTAACAGGATTAACTGCTGCTTCTATTGGAGATACAATTGGTGCTAATCAAAGTAAGACCCATTTCGATTTGATACCCACTTTAAAGTCAAAGGTAATCTTTGACGATTCCATCCATGTAAAAGAGGTACTAAGATCCTTTAGGCTACTAGATGCTGAAGACCCCTCCTTACGGGTTTATTGGGATGAGTATTTTCAAGAGATTCATGTGCACGTTATGGGTGTTATCCAGCTCGAGGTACTAGTACAAATTGTGAAGGAGCGCTTCCACTATAATGTAACATTTGGAGAGCCTAAAATTCTTTATAAGGAAACAATCGAAGCACCCGTTAGAGGCTATGGGCACTTTGAACCCTTAAAACATTACGCCGAGGTACACCTTCTGATCGAACCTACAGGGAGAGGATCTGGGCTGACTTTCGATAATATTTGTCATGCCAATGATTTGTCTATAGGTAACCAGAATCTTGTGAAGCACCACCTTTTAGAGAAGGATCATCATGGAATACTTACAGGCTCTGCACTGATCGATGTTAAAATCACTTTACTGACCGGAAGAGGTCATAATGAACATACCTCTGGTGGCGATTTTAGAGAAGCAACCTACCGAGCCTTACGACAAGGATTAGAAAAGGCTCAAAATATCCTTCTGGAACCTTTTTATGACTACAAAATCAAAGTAGATATGGATTTAATCGGAAGAGTTTTGTCGGATGTTCAGCAAGCTCACGGGACATTTGAGCCGCCAGAAAATACTGGTGATAAGGTTATTATAAAGGGAAGGGTTCCTGTAGCTACTTTTATGAGCTACAGCACTACTTTCGCCTCCTTTACTCACGGAAAAGGAACGCTCAGCCTTTTATTTGGTGGCTATGACCGATGCCATAACCAAGAGGCAGTAATAGAAAGAATTGGGTATAACAAAGAGGCAGATCCGGAATACACCTCCACCTCTATCTTTTGTGCAAAGGGCACCGGATATAAGGTTCCCTGGCAGGAGGCAGAAAAAGCGATGCATTGTCTCTAAGAATTCGATACATCTAAAACTACCAGACATCTTTGAAGAAGCTACCCACAGATTTAATACACAAAAGAGGAAGAATCTTAAAAACAGATTCTTCCTCTTCTTTATATTTCATAGCGATAAATCATAAAACGTTCATTGTGATTTTGTTCGTAAAGCTCTGGTATTCGTATTTCTCTCCAAAGAGTGAAAGCAGTTGCCTCCTCCAAAAACTGAAGATATTCCGGGGTCGGGTAGTAGAGAATAATATCAACTGTTCGCTCCACTTCCTCTAATGACACTAAAATATTATGAACAACCTTTTGAAATATAGGAGTAGAGAAGGGATTAAAAAAATAGAAGCAGTCTTCCTGTGAGTCTATTTTGTATTCCTCGGCCAAGCAGCATTCAAATCTAATGGAAGCTCGAGTTGGCTTAGCTTTTTCCATATACTTCATGAGGTTTTCCATTGACTCCTGGTAAAGCTGTCCATTCATCTCTATTCCAGTTACAGAAATGTTATAAAAATAATGGACATAAAAAGGAAATCTACCTTTTCCACAGCCGAAATCTACCATTCTGTTAGTAGCCTTCCAATCATACAATTCAAACAATGTTTGTAATGCGCTATATGGGGTTGCCTCATAACGATTATAATGGGAGGACTGATATTGCCATTCTCTCATTCCAGCTGTCTGTATTCTTAATAATCGCTCATAGTCTGACTCGTTCATCCCAACCTCCTTGATTCTTTTTTATTCACCAAAAACATGTTGCTGAACCCAATCGTTTTTTTGACTGTTAGCCTCTTCAAGCAAAGACACCTTAAAAGGTTCTCCCTTTGAGACAATCGTCCCTATAAATGAAGGATTTTCAATACGGATCATCACTTTATCCTGAACCACTCTTTTCGTGATTTGTAGCCTAGCAATTCCACCGATATTGGTACTGTCAAATTGTTGAGCACTAAAAAAATTACCTAGTGAGTAGAATACATGGGTATCTCCTTTGCTAGTGGATATTTTTTCATAGGGCTGAACAACATGAGGATGGTGACCAAAAATAATGTCTACCCCCGCATCAGCCAACCATTGCGCCAGCTCTTTTTGAGTTTCATTGTTCCTTAGGGCATACTCTTCTCCCCAATGAATGCTCATTACTACAACATCCACCTTTTCCTCTAAAGCTTGAATGTCTTGTTTCATTTGTTCACGATCTATTATATTTACTAAGTATTCTTTACCCTCAGGGATTCGATGGCCATTTAATCCATAAGTATAATTTAAAAAACCTAATCTTACATCCTTTACCTCAAATATTCTATCGGTTTGTTGGTCTTCTAATGATTTATAGGCTCCCATATAAGGCATCTCGTTTGCTTTCATTGACTCAATAGCAGCTAATAAACCAGCTTCCTTTTGATCTAGCGTATGGTTATTTGCGCAGGATAATAAATCGACTCCAGCGGCTTTGAGATCCCTAACGATATGAGCAGGACTAGAGAAATTAGGGAATCCAGACAAACCGAATGACGTACCTGCTGGTATAGACTCCTGATTTGCTAGCAAGAAGTCTACTCCTTGCATCTCTTTTTCTACCTCCTGAAAGGAAGGTAAGAAGCTAGAATATTCATAGAGGGGACTGTGCAATAAAACATCTCCTACCATACCAATCTCTATCTGACTCTCTTTATACTCTTGCTGAAAATTGGTTACGTGTTTACCTTGAAAGTCTTCTTTAAAGGGATTAGTTATTTGCGCATTGAAAAAAGACAAAACAATGATAAATACTAATAGAAAAGGGAGTAAAATTTTCATGAAGTAGACCTCCTTCTATCATCTTTATCTATTTCGTTGTCGAATATACACATAGAAAAATCCCCCAGCACCTAACAATCGTAAACACGAATTAATTGTCATTGCCGACTCCATTCCAACCATCTCTAATAAAATAATACCCACTTGAGGAGCAACAAACGCAACTAACGCCAATAAAACATTATATGTTGTAATACAATACGTTCTAGACTGTTCCGGTGACTTTTCTAAAAGTAAATTAAATAAAATGAGCACAGTTCCTGAAAGAAAAAAGCCTGACGTTGTTTGAATCATAGTTAAGTAATATAGATTGGTAGACAGCACGACGAGAAAAGGAGTAGTAGCCATACCTATTGCTGCCCATATAAACATCCGCAAATTGCTGTATTTATCTGCCCAGCGTTTCCATAAAGGAAATGTAAAAAACTGCATTAGCATACTACCTACCGAAAACATACTAACCCAGAAAATAGTAGCCCCCGCTATTCGCACGTTATATATATTAAACAAGCCCCAAGCCATCTGCCAGGCAAAGTTAAAAAACAGTGCCGCTCCTAAAAAAGATACGTAATTGGAGTCTCGAAAAATAGACCAATCCATCGATTTCTTCTTTAGAAGACTCTCTTCTACCCGAACAGGTTCTTCCTTATGTTTCATGATAAAATACACTTCTAAAATTCCAAATAATAAGGCTACTAAAAACAAAATTTGATATGCCCCTGTACTAGCAGAAGCCTCCCTCATTACGATACCGATAAATAAAGTAGCTATAAGTCCTACTAATGTCAGTAATCTATTACGATCACTAAAAAATTGTCCTCTTCGCTCCTCTTCAATCATCCCACTGATGAACGTCTGCCAGCCGATATTGGCAACCGTATTGGGCACGCTGATTAAGGCGATAATAATTAGAAAGGACCACGCCTGCATAGAATGGGACGGTAAATAACTGACTAATACAATAAATACGAAACATAATCGTGCAAGCAAAATGGAACCAGCGACAATCTTTTTTTGTGTGTAAGCTTTGTTTAAAAGAATAGCTGCTGGCACTGTCATTAGCAAAGCGATTAACGGAGGAAGGGAACTGATTAAGCCAACCTGATAATTAGTTGCCCCTAAAATAGTAATAGCAAAAATCGGGAAAAAATTATTAGAAAAGTTTAAAGCAATAGTAGAAGCCATACCATGGTAAATACTGACCTTCTCGTTATACGTTCTCATGCTTTCATTCCGTCCATTTCATGTGAGATAGATAGAATTATATACTTCCTTTTCAGGAAAACAAGAGTGTTTATACAAATATTTACCTGGCGATAATAAAATATAAATGAATAAAAGATAGAGACTAACCGACTATATAAATTGTTTCTCGAGAATACTTAAGTCAGAGTAATTTAAGTGCGTAAAAGTCATGAGAATAATTTCAACATCATGATTGGAGAATTATTTTAGTATATTTCTTCATAAAAAGTACACAAAAATGCAACTTTGAATATTTCATTTTTTTTATTAAACCCTTAGAATATAAGGAGTTATCAGTTTTTCCCTTATATAACAAATATAAAGTTATCTAGTTTACAAATTCATGGGAAAGAGTATAATGGGTAGTTGGTACAGGACAAACATGTAACAAATTGCTTTTTAAGTACTAAATATAAACACAGCTTCCCTTTGTTTAAATAAGATGGGGTGATAAACATAATGGCAATTCCGCAAGAGCCAGAGCTAACGCTTGTAGAACATTTGGCTGAGTTAAGAAAAAGGTTAATTGTAATTGCGGTAACCTTTGTCCTATCTCTTGCCTTAGGATTTTGGATGGCTCCTAAAACATTAAATTTCCTAAAACAACAGCCTACAGCTGCACACGTAGAATGGAACATTTTTGGCTATACCGATGGACTGCTAATTTACGTTAAATGTGCATTAGTTTTAGCCATTTTAGTAACTTTGCCCATAGCTATGCACCAAATATGGCTATTTGTTAAGCCAGGTTTGTTGGATAAAGAAGCAAGAGGTACGATTTACTTTATACCAGTCTCTTTTTTCCTATTTCTGGCCGGTATTAGCTTTAGCTACTTTATTTTATTTCCTTTAATGTTAGACTTCATGTCTAATATTAATGAGTCTATAGGTGCCACAGAAACCTATGGAATGCAGCAATATTTTACATTTATGTTCAATTTAATTATTCCAGTTGGAATAGTTTTTGAGTTACCAGTAATTATTTTATTCCTTACGAAGCTAGGGATTATTACTCCAGATCGACTACGAAAGATGCGAAAAGTTTCGTACTTTGTATTAGTTGTTGTAGGGGTATCTATTACGCCTCCTGACTTCATTTCTGATTTCATCATTATCATACCTTTATTGTTATTGTTTGAAATTAGTATTCTTGTATCAGCTTGGTCTTACAAGCGTCGGTTAGCCAAAGAAGCTCTTTTAGAAAAAGAACTTGAGGAAAACTAATGTGAATAAGCTTTACTAGCATGCTACAATAGCATTGCACACATAACTAACACTCATGTCACTTGAATAGATAGACAATTATATCCATTAGGAGGAAATAACATGCCAAATATCGGCGTACCAGGTTTAATAATCATTCTAATCATTGCATTAATCGTATTCGGTCCATCTAAATTACCTCAATTAGGTAGAGCAGTAGGACAAACACTTAAAGAATTCAAAAACTCTACAAAGGACATTGTGGACGATGTAGCAGAAGAATTTAAATTAGAAGACAAAGATACAAGTGCTAAAAAGAAAGCATAAAAAAAAAACCGAGCATATTATTGCTCGGTTTTTTTTTTATAGCTTTGGTTACTTAAACTATTTAGAATCTTCCAGAGGATGTGGGAGAGGTTTCCCAAAATAGTATCCTTGAAATAATTGATATCCTTTCTTTTTTAACCATTCCCAATCTTCTTTTTCTTCTATCCCCTCTGCCAATGGGATGGAATAGATTTCTTTAGCTTTTTGTAGAAATTGTAAAGCAACTTTTTGTTTCTCTATATTGGTAGCTACTCCTTGAACATATTTCATATCTAGCTTCATATAGTGAGGCTTAATCTCTTCTAACATTTGTAGCGTACTATGCCCTTCTCCTACATCATCTAATGCATATTGAAACCCTCTAGCTTTATAAAAGGCCATAATCTTTTTTAAATGATTGATATCCTCTACTTTTTCTGTTTCAACAACTTCAAAAACTAAGTTTCCAGGATTAACACCGAGGCTATTTGCTACCGCAGTGGTGGATCTTAGACAATGCTCGGGAGAGTATATAGAAGTAGGTATAAAATTTATAAATGCTTTTGTATTATCTAGTTTTGCTGCGTACTTTACTGCTGTCATTCTACATATCCGATCTAAAGCATATAAACGTCCTCTCTCTTTAGCAGCGCCAAAAACTTCTCCAGGATATAGGATATCCCCTTCCTCATCTAAAAATCGAGAAAGCATCTCATAGGCATAAATATTTTTCTCTGCATCTACAATTGGCTGATAGTAGCAAATTACTTGTTCATTCTTAATCACCTTGTCAATCCACTTAACCTCTAATATTTCCTCTATTTTATGGAGAGGTTTCCAGTCTTGATTAGGAACTCGAAAGGAAATATGAGAGATATCCATATGGTCTTTACTAAAGTCTATAAAATCCTGCGCATCATCTTCTTTAAGAGTAAAATAACGGCCGTTCTCTTCTAATCTTAATGCCCTATTTTGGATAAAATCCATTACATCTGGCAACACTTGAAAATTAGTTTCACCTTCGATTTTAAACTCTAATACTAAGTCTCTTACCATACAGCCACTACATTCCACCATTAATCCCTCCGACCTATCGTTTATCCCCAAAAATTAAGCATTTTTTCCTGTTAAATAATATTATAGTAGAACTTATCTGCCAATCATAATCAGAAGTCTTCCATACTTTTAAAGATACATGATGTTGATACATCATAACCAAAAGAGAAATCTATTGCTTAAAAATAGAAAAAGGAGGAGCGAAGTGACCGCTACTCCTTTAGTGATAATTATAAGTTTTTAAAGAACACTCTGATGACATCGGCACCACCGATTATTGTACCAAGAGAACCAAATAAGTTAGTTAGAACTAAAACGAGTAATACACGTGTAACTTTATTCTTCCAGAACCCTTTTATCGTAAACACGTCCTCGGACAGTCTCTCAAAGTCGCCAATTGTAGGGCGTTTCATATAAGCTTGGACCAACCCAGAAAACCAACCGGAGGCTAATATAGGATGCAACGCTGTTATTGGTGCCACTATGAACGCTGTAACAATTGCTAAAGGATGTCCTAAAGCTACAATTGCCCCAATTGCTGCCATCGTTCCCGTCCAAATAATCCAGCTCCATGCCTGATCCCATCCTGCTGTTGGGTTTGCTATAAATGTATACGCGATCAATGCAATGATAAGGATAGGAAGCGACCACCCAATTATTTTAGGTAAAATTGATTTGGGTGGGACTGTAGAAAGTCTTTCTAAATCCTGATGTTTGTAAATTTCTTTTGTAATACCAGGAACATGTGCCGCTCCTAATACTGCTACAATTTTTTTACCCGGGGCTTCCTTAATTTTTTGAGCTAAGAACTGGTCTCGTTCATCAATTAAAGGTGTTTTCAGCCTTGGAAATGACTCTGTAAATTCTGCAAGTACTGCATTTAAAGTGTCCTGCGATTTCATCTTCTCTAGCTCTTCTTCGGAAATGGTGTCTTTACTAAAGATGCTATAGAAAACCGATGTAAGAAGCTGAGACTTACCTAACCAACCAAGATTATGCCAGATACGAGAGAATGTTATTTGGATATTACGGTCAGCTAGTACAAGTTCTGCTCCGGTTTCTTTTGCACTTTCAATTCCTTGAATCATTTCTTGGCCTGGTTTAATGTCGAACTGCTTGGCCATACGATTTTGGAAGGAAGAAATAGCTAAGTTCATCAATAATAAAGTCGCTTTCTTCTCTTTTATGATTTTAAAAATATCTGTTTCTTTCCATTTGTTATTATCAGTAATAGATTGATATCTTTGTTCATCTAACTCTATACACACGGAATCAGGATTTTCTTTTTCAATCACTTCTTTAACCTGCTCAGCGCTCAACCTAGAGACATGAGCAGTACCAATTAAAATAATTTCCTTGCCATCAACCTCTAAACGAGTTATATTTGCTTCCGACATAAACTACTTCCTTCGTGTAAATGTATTTCTTTTACATAATCGTCTGTTTATTGATTATGAAAAGTCTTGTATCTATAATAATGAAGCACTTGAGCATAAAATTCAATTTGTTTATGTGAAAAAGCTAGAAGATCTAATCATATTCTTACTAGGACGTATATAGCTCTCCTCCTTTTAGTAGAATTCATGCTAGCTCGTCTGCTTTACCCCTTAAGCTTCCCCATTAAAAGATCTCCCGATGAATGTCTGTTTAGATACTATGAAAAGATATATCGTATAGGAAATGTTATAATTACACTGACAAATAAGTAAAAAAGGAGAATGTCTAATGATTATCGTAACAAATCGTATTAAAACAAAACCAGGATTTGCTGAAAGAATGGCTCCAAATTTTACAAAGCCAAGCCCACTTCAAGAAATGGAAGGCTTCATCAAAGTAGAGGTTACTATTACACAAGGTACAACTGAATATGATGAAATGAATGTAAATATGTATTGGGAAAACGAAGAAGGTTTCCAAGCTTGGAGAAATAGTGATATCTTCAAGGAAGCCCATAAACGTCCAGAACCTGGTTCTGCTGAAGCTTCTAAAGAATCTCCGCTATTAGGAAGTGAATTAATAATTTCTAAAGTGGCTTCTACTGTAGAAGCTATTTCCACTAAATAAGTAATATTAAAAGGAGCGAGTGATTTAACATCACATGCTCCTTTTTGCTTAACCTAGTTTTATTTATCTATCCGATAAATTCCTTTTTTATCTCTTAATATGCAGCCATTTGCTTGGAAAATTCTTATCATATATTCATTGTTTTCGTCTGTACTTCCTACATAATAAGTGGCGTTCATTTTTTTTAATAATTCTAGAGAATACAGATGAAATACTTTTCCGAAACCTTTGCCTCTCTGTTCTGGTACTACTCCAAAGTAAAATAGCCTGCCTTCTTCGACCGTTCCGTCTTCTATATGCGGAATACTAATACCCATGGGTTCTTCACCTTTAAAGAAAATATGACAATAATGACGCCAAGTAGATCCTAGCTCATTCACAAAGGCTTCCATTATCTGTTCAATGGAAAATAAATTATTTTTGTTTGCAGAGCCACTTCTGCATTTATCGTATAATAGAGCAAATTCCTCGTCTGCGAGCGAACTTCCTGAAAGAGTTACCACATGAAAAGCATCATCTAGAGTAAAATTTTCATCTAGTAGACGTGTATATTCCACAATAGAGGAAACCTTATGAAAGCCTTCATTCATTAGCTGTTGTTCGTATTCTTCAACCATTAGAAGGGAAAGGTAATTCACCTGTTCGTCCTTCCAATCTTTTAAAAGACTTTTCAATTTTGACCAGTATTCATCTTTAGACATATCCATCTTTATTTGGTCAGCTAACCAATATTCCTGGTCTTTTTTAATAACACTAAAAGCAACCATTTATATTCCCCCTATAAGTCGTTTATATGGGTAACTCTATTTCGACCATTCCTCTTAGAATAATACAACGCATGATCAGCCTTCTCCACCACTGTTGTACGAGTATCCTCTGACGTGTAAGTTGCAACTCCTACACTTATCGTAATTTCGTCAATGGGCCAAGTAGTCTTTTCAATTTCCAACCTTAAACGTTCCGCCTGATGGTTAGCCTCTTGTGCATTTGTTAGTGGGAGAAGAACAATAAATTCCTCTCCGCCGTATCTAAGCACCGTATCTTTCGGACGTACAGTTTCTTCTGCTATCTTGGCCAACCTTTCTAGCACCTGGTCTCCCATCGCATGACCCCAAGTATCGTTGACCTGCTTAAAATGGTCAATATCTATTAAGCATAAGGAAAAGGACTGTTTGTTCTGCTCAAATTGCATAATCATCTCTTCTAGCTTGATATGAAAATAACGACGATTTTTTAAACCAGTCAATTTATCCGTTATGGCTAATTTCTCTAGCTTACCATTTAGTTCAATAAGTCTTTCTTGCTTTTCCTCTATTTCCTCATGCAATTCCTCTAATTTAGAAAGCGCCAGTTCCTTTTCTCGGAACGCTTCCTCCAACTGTTTTTTTGCTAGTCTAATTTCTTGTTCATAGCCTATTCTCTTCCCCATAGAAACCATTACACAATCAATTACCTCTATACCTTCTCGATTTGCTTTTTTTCCATTTAACAATACTGGAACGCTTTGACCATCCTTATGCAGTAGACTTAGAAATAACTCTTCGACGTGTCCGTATAATCGAATATAGGGATAAAAATAAGTATGAAATATAAACTTATTAGTCTTAGACATAATTGTTTCTATATGCTTTTGAGCAATCTCTTCATACATAAACCCTGTCATTTGAAGGAAGGTTTTATTCATATCGATTAGCATACCTTCTTGGCTGATAGTAACGTAACCACAAGGCGCAAGATTTAAACGCTCATCCATACATATACCATTCCCTTCACTGCATTTGGTAAAGATACTCTTTAATCAGCTGTATTGTTTCATGTGGGTGACTTAGATGAGGATAATGTCCCTTCACATCCATTATTTTAAAATCACTTTTCTCAATATGGCGATGTAAGTATTCACCTACCTGAATAGGAACAATACTATCTTCTGAGCATTGGATGATTAATGTTGGAATAGATGATTTCTCTAAATCCTTACGATGGTCGGAAAAGAATGTCACCTCCGCAAATTGCTTTGTAATCTTCGGGTCGGTTGAGCTAAAACTTTTTTCTACTTCTTTTGCCACCGCAGGGTGCACGTCATTAGCGGCTACTATTGGAGCCATATAGCTTGCCCATCCTATAAAATTCATCTCCATCATATCTAACATTTCATGAATATCTCTTTCTTCGAATCCTCCAAAATACTCTCTATCATTAAGATACCTTGGGGATGGACCAATCATAACCAAACTTTTAAATGCCTCAGGTTTTTGAATGGCTGCTAGCATACCGATCATGGAGCTAACGGAATGTCCAACAAAGATTACTTCGTGAAGCTTCAATGCCTCTATTATATCTAGCACATCTTGAACATAGCCTTTAAGTGAACCATATTTCTCAGAATTATAAACCTTTAAATTTGAATCTCCTGACCCAACATAATCAAACAAAACAATTTGATATTCTTCTTCAAATGAAGGGACAATATTTCTCCACATGGTTTGATCACAACCGAAACCATGGGCAAACATTATTACTTTTTCCTTGTTCCCTATTACTTTTACATTATTTCGTTTTAGTACTTCATTCATGAAAACACCTCTAGTTTTTTTCCTTATATAAAAGGCTTCCTCTTCTTTTAAAAGGGAAGCCTTACATAGATTTGATAATTTATCCATTGCATATATTACCAATATACTATTTTATCTATTTTTTTTCTACACAAAAAGGTGAATTGATACTAACAACCTAGAGTTTATTTCAATGTTCTTTTTAAGAATTCTCTCGTTCGATCTTGTAGAGGATTGTTAAAAATTTGCTTTGGAGGGCCTTCCTCCGCAATAACTCCCTTATCCATAAAGACTACTCGATCGGAAACCTCCTTGGCAAATTCCATTTCATGAGTAACAATTAACATTGTCAAACCAGTGTTCGCAAGCTCTTTCATTACTTTTAACACTTCCCCCACCATTTCTGGGTCAAGTGCTGATGTAGGCTCATCAAAAAGCATTACATCAGGCTCCATAGACAAGGCTCGTGCAATAGCAACTCTCTGCTTTTGACCTCCGGACAATTGCTTTGGTTTAGCATTAACGTAGCCATCCATGCCTACAACGTTTAAGTATTTCAGTGCAATTTTCTCGGCTTCTTCCTTAGAACGCTTTAATACTTTTACCTGTCCAACTGAACAGTTACCTAACACATTGTGATTATTAAACAGATTAAACTGTTGAAAGACCATTCCAAGCTTCGTTCGGTAGGAATGGATATCGTGCTTATTATCGAGAATATTCTCCCCTTGATAAATGATTTGCCCACCACTTGGCTTTTCCAACAAATTAATGCAGCGGAGAAGAGTCGATTTTCCCGATCCAGAAGAGCCAATGATGCATACAACCTCGCCTTTTTTAACAGAGAAATCGATATCTTTTAATACTTCATGTGCTCCAAAGGATTTGCTTAAATGTTGAATTTCAATTACTTTTTCCATAGTTGCTCCTCCTTTGCTTACTGATTTTCATGTGGACCTTTTGGTAGGACTGCCATTTGCATCGGTTGACCAATGACTGTATAGTTTTCAGGTCCATCCAATTTCTTCTCAAAATGACGTAATATCAAGGTAACAGCAAATGTCATGATGAAATACAAGATACAAGCTACAAAAAATGACTCAAAATATCTAAAGTTATTTCCTGCAACTGATTTTGTTTGGAAATACAGCTCAGTGACTCCGATTACATTCAACACAGAGGTATCCTTAATATTAATGATAAATTGGTTACCTGTTGCAGGAAGTATATTGCGGATAACTTGAGGTAACACAATATGAAGCATCGTTTGAATATGCGTCATCCCTATTGCTTGAGAGGCTTCAAATTGACCCTTGTCTATGGAAATAACTCCGCCTCGAACAATCTCCGCCATATAAGCACCCGTGTTTATAGAAACAATGAAAATAGCAGCGAGTAGACGATCCATGTCTAAGCCAAAGGCCAATGAGGAGCCGTAAAAAATAACCATTGCTTGTACTATCATTGGTGTGCCACGGAAAAACTCTATATAAATAGAGAGCATTAAGTTAACCAGCTTAAGAAAGTATCTTTTAATCCCCTTTTCCGGCATAGGAACAGTTCTTATAACTCCTGCCAGCAAACCGATGATAGCTCCGAAGATAGTTCCAATAATGGATATTAAGAGGGTTACTCCGGCTCCTCGTAAAAACATTGGCCAATTATTTGTAATGATGGATATAATCCATTCTAAACTCATAGTCTTCCTCCTTACATACTAGCTGACCCATAAACACACTTTCCAAGGAAAGTCAGTAAATGCTGTAAATAATGAAACGGCTGCAAAATAGTAGCAGCCGTTGTTATATGCTTATTCTGCAGCTGGTTGATTTAAAATAGCATTGTCCATAATTTCTTGTCGCTCTTCTTCTGAGATTCCTGCTAAAACTTTATTGATTTTGTCTGTTAAGTCACTTTCCTTTTTCAATCCTACTGCAACGGCTGTTTCCTCTTCATCTGCCACGAATCCTTCTGTAAATTCGATCATTACAAATTTATCATTTGCTGATGAAGCACTAATCCCTTCTGGACGTTCAGATACATAGCCGTCAATCATTCCAGATTCTAGTGCCACACGCATTGCAGGGAAATTATCTGATGCCGGTTGTTTTTTTACTCCTTCAATTTGGTCAATAACCCCGTAGTGAGAAGTATTTAATTGGCCAGTAATTTTCGCCCCCTTAAAGTCTTGAATGGAGGTAGCATTTTCAAATGTCCCACCCTTTTTTACCACCATAACAAAGTTGGAAGTATAATAGTTTTCGGAGAAATCAATTGTTTTTTTACGCTCTGCAGTTGGTGACATCCCTGCAATAATTGCATCAATTTTGCCGGATGTTAGGGCTGGAACTAAACCGTCCCATTCCGTTTTAACAACAACGAGCTCTTTACCTAAGCCCTCAGCTATTTTTTTAGCAATTTCTACATCGTAACCACCAGCATATTCTGCATTACCGTCAATTTTTACGCCACCATTTTTGTCATCCATTTGAGTCCAGTTAAATGGTGCATATCCTGCCTCTAAACCTACTGTAAAAGTATCTTGATCAGAAGCTGATCCAACGCTTTCTTCCTCTTTTGTTCCACAAGCTGCAAGCAGTAAAATGGTTGATAATAATAATGTTAAAGTGAATAGACTTTTTTTCATCTCTATTAATCTCCTTTTTTAAATTAGTATATGTATGCATGCATACAAAAAGGACAACCGTACAAAAAAAGACCTGAGATAGACTCAGGTCATATATGTATGGTTGCCCTAAATCCTCTACTTTTCCCCATGAGATAGCACACCATTATAAACCGGGACGTTTATAACGGACAGTCCTGCAATTATTCACTGCAGACCCAGCATGTAATAATGAGTTTATTACAAACTTCGGCGACATTTCCTTCTCCCTAGCATCACAGCTACTCACGCTCCACTAAGGACTGTTAAATATCGCGCCTCTACCTCACTTCTATAAAGCGAGGTTATATTCAATTATTGTTCATAGTCTACAACAGAGATTTTCATCTGTCAACATGTGTTCTATTGATTAAACAAAATATTACTATTATTAGATTGTAATCTCTTTAGAATTATTTCATTACCCATTTAAAAAAAGCTAATAATCCGAGGAATTGCTAAGAAAAGTCTGCTAAAGTAAACGCATTTTCAACTTTATCATACTTTTTCTTTTTCCCTTTGGGCATAGGTTCCGAGGGGGAGCGATAAGCCATCACCGTCGCTTGCGCATCTTTTATGAGGTCTTATCTGTCTCAGTCGTCCCACAAGAGGCGCCGCCTGCCGCTCCAATCATAAGTTTTATAGTAAAGAGAAAGGAATATAGATAAAACTAACTCATTTATTTAAAGCTATTAATAAAATACTTTTCACTTTGACTATTTGATTAACAAGTGATGGTTGATTTCCGCTCTCAGCGGACGCTTTCCGTGGGGTGAGGATAAGCCATCACTGTCGCTTGCACGTCGTTTGTGATGTCTTATCTGTCTCGTTCATCCCACCGGAGTCGCCGCCTGCCGCTCCAATCAAATAAAGCCCGCTTTAAAGCCTCCATATACATTCTTGGATCTCTTAGACCATTCGTTGATTGGTTGAAGCCCCTTTCTAGGAGAATTTCCATTTTGAACGGGACGAAAAATGTTTCACATGAAACTTTATATTATAAAAAAAACATGAGATAAGCTGGTTTCACATTACATGCGACAGTATGGCTTATCGCTATACTCCACAGAAAGAATTCGTTTAAAGCGCAACTTTAGCTATTTATAATTTATGCTTTTCATTTTTCTCACCTTATCGGAAAACCGCAAAAAAAGAGCGCAAATGACTTGGCTACCACCGTCATTTGCACTCTTTTCACTTATTTTTGTATAAACATTTGTGTCCAGTAGTTACCGTCTTTTACATAACCTACACCAATATGAGTATAGTTTTTGTTTAAGATATTCGCTCTATGACCTTCACTGTTCATCCAAGCATCTACTACTGCTGCGGCTGTTTTTTGACCCATAGCAATATTTTCTCCTGCAGATTTATAGCTTATTCCAAAATTCTTCATCATTGTAAATGGAGTTCCGTAGACAGGACTAGTGTGACTAAAATAGTTTTTATCGTGCATATCCTGTGATTTATATTGCGCTACTCTTCCAAGCTCCCAATCATATTTTAATGCTGAAAGACCCGCGTTTGCTCTTTCCACATTTACAAGTTTAATTACTTCTTGTTCTATACTATAAGAATCGTTTGAAGGGACATTGATTTTTTGACCTGGATAAATAAGGTCCGCATTTTCTAATTGAGGATTTTCCTTGATTAATTCTGAAACACCTGTTTGTGTCTTCACAGCAATTTTCCATAAAGAGTCTCCTGATACTACTGTATAGGAATTAGCTGCAAATGCAGTGATAGGCATTAATAACGTTAGTAATAGTAGTCCTACAATAGCTACTTTAATTTTTTTCTTAAACATTGTAATCTTCCTTTCCTTCTTTAACTCTACTAATATAGTAAATTAAAAAAAGAATGGAAATCATCCCTTAATAATTGGATGCAATTTTACAGGTATATTACAAAGGAATTCAACAGAGAGACAAAGCTCGGTATTAAACGAATTCATGCTTATTCGAAGGTAATATTTTTGAAATATTCAAGGAGGAAAATTCCTTTATAGACAAAATCTTTTCCGATTATCCCTTCCTTACTCGAACTGACCATTCTGCTCTCCTATACAACTTCCAAGGATTATACTATATTAAAAGTGGGTGATTATATGAATATTAGGAAATATTTAAATAACGAGCGTTTTATCTTAGGAACGACAATGAAAGACGTTACTGCTTTAGAAGAGAACAACATGGCTTTACACGTTTGTGAAAATCCAAAGAATATATTGGAAAATCGCAAGAGACTGGCGGAGCAACTCCAATGTAATTTGGATGATTTTGTTTGCGCCAATCAGACACATAGCGCCAATTTCCATAAGGTAACTGCAGCTGATAAGGGGCGTGGAGCAAGGCTGTTAGATACTGCCATTAAGGATACAGATGCTCTTTATACATTTGAACCAGATCTTTTGTTATGTAGTTTTACAGCAGATTGCGTCCCTGTCATTTTCTACAATGAAAAAAATAATCTGGTGGGAGTAGTACACTCTGGCTGGCAAGGAACGGTCAAAGAAATTACAAGGAAGCTGTTTGAGTATTTAAAACAACACGAACACTGTAACCCAAATGACTTTCATGTACAAATTGGCTCTGCACTCAGCCAAGAAAAATTTGAGGTAGATGAAGATGTCTATAAAAAGTTTAAAGATTTAGGCTATGCGAACGACTTTATGTACTATAAAAATGAAACTGGTAAATTTCATATCGATAACCAGCTCACCGTCCAAAAGCAATGTGAGCTTGCTGGTATTCCACTTGAACGTATTTCAATCGATCGAACATGCACATTTTTAAACCCTGATGGTTTCTCTCATCGAGAAGACAGAAATACAGGTAGACATTTAAGTTTTATCATGCGGAAGAAATAACCTTTCAAACACATCACTAATTGAGCTGATGTGTTTTTTTATTGAAGACATACATTTGAATTAAATTTCTTTATATATTAATTTAAATTTCTTTTTGGCTGGGGGAAGTCTATCTTTTTTGGAGCTACTAGAGAACACTAACATTACTTCACCATTTGAGAACGATAGTATAGAGAATGCTTTACTTTTTGTTGAAAAATGGTTAATAAAAAAAGGTTATTTCATATAAATTACAAAATAGCCTGATTCCCGTTTTGAGGAATCGGGCTATCTGCTTTTTAAGTAAAATATTCAAATTTAGCATTAGGAAAAAACTTATCCATATAACTGTAGAGATGTTCTTTAATATCTTCCTCTTCTTCTTTTTGATAAATATATTTCCCTATCCCATATTTTCCCCACTTTATTCTTCTGGATTCTTCATCTAGCTCAAGCTTGGTCATAGGATAGTTTTTTTCGATTACTTTTTTAGCTGGTTTAGTAAAGCGATGCTGTATGAATTCAAAGGTTATATTATCGCGGGCGTCCTTTGGAAGTTCAGCATCTAATCTTTCAAACATATGATAATATCCTTCTTTCCAACCTTCATGAAGGTAAATTGGAGCTACGATAAATCCCAAGGGGTAGCCTGATCTAGCAACCTTCCCAGCTGCCTCAATACGCTTATCCAGTGGAGAAGTACCTGGTTCGAAATTTTTAATCACATAATCAGCATTCACACTAAAGCGAAATCTCGTGTTCCCATTATGCTTTGCGTCCAATAAGTGATCTACAAAGTGAAACTTTGTCACAAATCTAAGCCTGCCAAATTCTGATTGACCAAAATGTTCAATTGCCCTTTTTAATGTATGTGTAAGATGGTCGATTCCCACTATATCAGAAGTACAGGATGCTTCAAATCTTGTGATTTCTGGTGCACGTTCCTCAATATACTTGTCAGCTGCTCCGAGAATTTCCTCCACATTTACATACGTTCGAATATACGGCTTGCTTCCCATCGTCGTCTGTAAATAGCAATAATGACAATGCCCCATACATCCCGTGGCGAAGGGAATTGCATATTCAGCTGAAGGCTTAGAGGAATCAAATTTTAATGTCTTACGTATACCAACTACTAGCGTAGACTTAGCAATACGATATTTTTGAAAATCATTATCGCCTGGAAGGTTTCGTATTTGGTTGTGGGAAGTCGTATAGTGAATTTCTTTTCCCAGCTTTTCAAATTTCTCTTTCAGCTCTCTACCTAGAGGATATTCAAGCGCCTTTGGCTCAAAATATACAAGCTGGGGTGTAAATGGTTTTCTCATGTCCAACCTCCGTCTTATTGAAAATAATGACGATATGCTTGTTCCGCTTCATAGGCGCTTGCATAAATAGCCATGTCAGTCGTTAAAGGGTAATATGTTTCATAAACAAAAACAGCCAATTCGTCAGGGTTTTCTGGGTTATTTACTACTGCCGCCGATTGAATGTTAGCTACGCTTTGAATATGTGGGTTACGGTAAAAAATATAAACAATATCACCTGCTGTATAATCTTCCATCTGCTTCTCTCACTCCTAGCTTTCCACCTAGCTTGGTTTTCCTGAGAGAATTTATGTAATAAATAAAAGTGAAAAAACCACATTCGCTTAAAGCGAATATGGTTTAGTTATTTAGACAAGTCTATTCTCTTATTTAATAAATATATAGCAATTCCACCAACAGTCATCGAGAACAATTCACTTAGCCCGACTGTTAAATAGGTATACCAAAAAGGAAATTCCAGCATAATAGCTAACTGCCCTGCAACTGTAAACATGGAAAGCGCAAAGATAATAGCTGTAATCGCTATTTTCCATATTTCACTGGTCAATCTCTTAGTGACCTTCCGACAAAGTATCAATACAAGGAAAGTTGCAATTCCACCAATAGGCACATCGAGCATCCAGGTTGGGGACATAAAATTAGCAAGGACTACACCTAATGTAATTGCCACAACATAGCGCTTATTGTATAACGCCAAATAATTAAACATCTCAGCTAAACGTAGCTGGATGTTTCCAAAGCTAAAAACAGCTAAAAGTACTGTTACGGCAACATATAAAGCTGCAACCATAGCTGTCTTCGTTAACTCATTTACCGAGGAACGACTTGAGTCCTTCAAAAAGGTAGTATTCAATTTACATTCTCCTTTATAAAATAGCAAACTGCTATTTTAGTAATAACTACGACCAAAGGATTCCAAGTGCCGTAGTGCAAGCAAAATTGCTTACTCGGATAGTATATCAGGAATTATTGCCATTTAATATAATTATTTGGCAATCCATCCTCCATCAATGGGTACGACTGCTCCATGAATATAATCTGCTGCATGACTAGCAAGGTAAAGAGTTAGGTTTGCCACTTCTTTTGGCTGTGCCCACCTTCCTGCAGGTGTTTCATTGGCTACCCATTTTGCTATTTCTCCTTCTCCTGCAAAATCAGCATTATTCATTGGGGTCTGAATCGCCCCTGGAGCAATAGCATTTGCTCTTATGCCCTCACGGCAGTAATCTATATCCAATTGCTTTGTGTATCCTATAATGGCGTGCTTAGAGGCTGTATAAGCTGCTCCTCCACCTCCTGCTACTAATCCGGCAATAGAAGCCATATTGATAATGACTCCTGATTTTCTTTCAATCATTTGAGGGAGAACTGTGTTTGTTACCAAATAGGTTCCTTTCACATTGGTGTCCATGATTTTATCCCAAAGTGTTTCATCTGTTTCTAGAGTCTTTGAATAATTGTCTAAAACCCCAGCTGTATTGAGTAAAATATCTATTTGCTTAAATGTCTTGAGGGCTATCTCAAATGCTTCCTCTACGCTCTTTTTATCGCTTACATTTCCAATGTAGTACGAAAAACAAGACTTATACTGGTCTTTTAATGATTTAAGTCCGGCTCCATCAACATCTAAACCAAATACGTTGGCCCCACACTCGATAAATGCTATAGCTTGAGCTCTCCCTATACCAGAAGCAGCTCCAGTAATAAGAACCGTCTTCCCTATGTACTCCTCAAATTTCAATATGATTCCTCCTAAATATGAAAAGTCCACGATATCTCGTGGACTTTTAGTTTATTTGCTTACAATAACCCAATCCTCAGCCAATAAGTCACAAACTGTTGGGGTAAACATTGTATATCCTTCTCCTTCTACATTAATCAAAAAGTAAGGATTTAGATTTTCTCCATCATGCTTGCTTTGTCCAACTAGCATTACGTACAATTCCGCACCACCCCAGCCTTGTCTAATTACTTTTTCCCCAGATTTTAAACGTGGTAATATCTCTTCAAACATCATTGTTATTCACCCTTTATCTTCCCTATATATTTTCTAACCAAAATTATACTAGATTGTAAAATGGCAAACAACTAAAGGAATAGCTGCTCTTTTCATCTCCTTTAATTTTATACAGATCTTGTATGTAGAAGATGTGATTATTTTAGTCAATATTCTTTAAGCACCTAAAACACAGAATTTTGTATATTAGTCGATTGGTCCGGTCGTTTTTGATTTTGGAAATCTATTGATTTGATAAAAATAATAAGTTTCACATTTATATTCGTTTAACAAAACATATACTTTATTAAACCTAAGAAAAAAGGAGCTGCCCATTGATCATATATGTCGTCAATAATGGTGATACGCTTTGGGGAATTGCTAATCGTTATCAAATAGATGTAAATGCCATTCAACAAGCTAACCAATTGCCTGATCCAAATAATCTTCTAGTTGGCCAATCTCTTGTCATCCCTATCTATGGGATTTACCATACGGTTCAAAATGGAGAAACTTTATGGTCGATTGCACAACAATACGGTGTTTCTGAACAATCTATTCTTTCTTCTAACAGACTGCCTAACCCAAATCTCTTATATCCTGGTGAGCGAATTTTTATTCCTCCTATTATTCATGTGGTACAGCCCGGAGAAACGCTACGGCAGATTGCTAGCCTTTACGGAACTACTATCCAAGCTCTAATCAGTCAAAACTCTCTCCAAACTCCCGGTCTCCTCTACCCAGGAACACAATTGATTATTCCTAGACCAAAGCCTATAACTGAAGTGAATGCCTACACCTATCAGAAAGAGGAAGATGCCGTTCAGACGGTCAACAGTCTTCAATCTCTCCTGACCTATATTAGTCCCTTTGCATACAAGTTAACAGAGAATGGGGATTTAGAACCCTTAAAGGATGAACTTGTATTAGAAGCAGCTGTTTCCAATGATATTGTACCGATGATGGTCATCACCAATTTTTCTTCCACAGAAGCTGGCACTAATCTAATGCATGTCATTTTCTCTAGCCCAGACATATTAACAAAATTAATGGCAAATATACTTCAGATCATGGAGGACAAAGGCTATCGAGGTTTGAATATTGACTTGGAAAATGTGTTACCGGAGGATAGAGATGCTTATACTGCCTTTCTCCAGCTAGCAGTAGACACACTACATCCTAAAGGTTACTTTGTTTCAACAGCTGTTGCTCCTAAATTTAGCGACACTCAGTCAGGTTTACTTTATGAAGCACATGATTATGAAGCACATGGGAGAATTGCAGACTTTGTTATATTGATGACGTATGAATGGGGTTGGCGCGGCGGACCTCCTCAAGCAATTTCTCCTATCAATCAAATGAAGAAAGTAGTAGAGTACGCTTTGACTGTTATGCCAGCCGATAAAATATTTTTAGGCTTTCAAATTTATGCACGAGATTGGCGAATACCTCACGCGCAAGGACAAATTGCAGAGACATTTAGCCCTCAGGAAGCTGTTAGAATAGCTACTGAGCATAAAGTAAGAATTCAGTTTGATTCAATCGCTCAATCTCCTTTTTTTACCTATACCGATGAGCAAGGTCAAAAGCACGAGGTTTGGTTTGAGGATGCCCGTAGCGCTCAAGCTAAATTTAACTTGGTCAAACAATACCGTTTAAGAGGTATTAGCTATTGGGTGCTTGGCTATCCCTTCCCTCAAAATTGGGTATTGTTAGATGATAACTTTGAAGTAAAGAAATTAAAAGAATAAGCGCTGGACCTTGGACTAAGAGGTAAGTCGCTTTTACTGGACGAACATTTGAAGTACACTTACTTCCTTATTCTAAAACAAAAAACCTACCATCTTTAAATAAGTGGTAGGTTTTTTGCACATTTATATGGATAAAAGCTTAGATGATATCATCGATTGCTTCTTTTACATCTTCCAAAGGTTCGATGTTCTCTATCGTTTTTCCTTCACCTTTAAGTTTAAGCGTTTCGGCTGTTTCCGCATGTAC
The DNA here is from genome assembly GCF_038626375.1 of Psychrobacillus sp. FSL K6-2843. Classification (NCBI taxonomy): domain Bacteria; kingdom Bacillati; phylum Bacillota; class Bacilli; order Caryophanales; family Bacillaceae; genus Psychrobacillus; species Psychrobacillus sp. FSL K6-2843. The sequence goes on from NZ_CP152021.1 coordinate 4,079,625, forward strand.
TTCCTTAAGTAGTTCTGGATTATTCATTAAGGACAGACCATAAGAAGGAATCATTTCTTTAATCTTTGGTTCCCAATCATTTATATGCTCTGGGAAGCAACGTTTAAGGACATCCAACATAACTGGAACAGCGGTAGAAGCTCCTGGAGAAGCTCCTAATAATGCGGCAATAGAACCATCCTCAGCTGTGATAACCTCTGTACCAAATTGAAGAGTTCCTTTTCCGCCTGCTTCCGTATCCTTGATAACTTGTACACGTTGACCTGCTACAACTAAATCCCAATCCTCTGCTTTAGCATCTGGGATAAATATACGTAGCTCTTCCAAACGTTGTTCTTTTGATAACATTACTTGTTGGACTAAATATTTTGTTAAAGACATTTCTTTTGCACCCGCAGCTAGCATTGTAAATAGGTTATGTGGTTTAACAGAAGTAACTAAATCCAGCATAGATCCTGTTTTTAGGAACTTTGGTGAGAAACCAGCGAACGGTCCAAATAGTAGTGATTTTTTATTGTCAATAAAGCGAGTATCTAAATGCGGCACAGACATTGGTGGAGCTCCAACTGCAGCCTTACCGTATACCTTTGCATGATGCTTCGCTACTACGTCTGGATTGTTACATACCATGAAGATCCCGCTAACTGGGAAACCGCCAATATGTTTCCCTTCTGGAATACCTGATTTTTGTAGAAGATGCAGACTTCCTCCGCCACCGCCGACAAAAACGAATTTTGCAGTATGAGACTCGATTTTCCCCTCTGCGTTGTTCTTCACTTTCACTTCCCACTTACCGTCTGGCGTACGATTCAAATTTTCTACACTATGCTGGTAATTCACTTTTACATTTTTGCTCTTTAAGTGTTCAAATAGCATACGTGTTAAAGCGCCAAAGTTTACATCTGTCCCAGAGTCAATTTTAGTTGCAGCAATTGCTTCATTGGCCGCACGGTTTTCCATGATTAGTGGAATCCATTCTTTCAATTGTTCCGAGTCGTCAGAGAATTCCATTCCCTCAAACAATGGGTTCTGTGTCATCGCTTCAAAACGTTTCTTTAAAAATTCAACGTTTTCTTTCCCCTGAACCATACTCATATGAGGTAAAGGCATTATAAAATCCTGTGGGTTCTGGATTAACTTACTTTTTACAAGATGTGACCAAAATTGCATAGAAACTTGGAACTGTTCGTTTACATTGATTGCTTTTGTGATATCGATAGAACCGTCTGGCTTTACAGAAGTGTAGTTAAGCTCACATAGAGCTGCATGTCCTGTACCAGCGTTATTCCATTCATTTGAGCTTTCTTCTCCTGCACTATCGAGCTTCTCAAATACTTTTATATCCCACTCCGGTACTAATTCTTTTAAAAGTGTCCCTAAGGTCGCACTCATAATACCGGCACCAATTAAGATAACATCTGTTTTAGTTTCTGTGTTGCTCACTTTTACCATCCCTATACTTTATATTTGCAGAAACAATGTTAACGCTACCAAAACAAATGGTTAAGTTAACAACGTTTCTGACTCTATATAACCATGACTTTGCTTGAAATTTGTTTATAAGTTCAGAATATCTATTCTATTATAATATAATTGTCCCTTTTTTTAAAGTATGTAGAAATTGTGAATTAATTCTGATTGAATCAATTTCATCATTCCTGTTTTTACGAAAAGAAAACGAACAATAAAGAAAGAAACAATGATATATACATGCTTTTCTTAGAGTATAATGTACTTGATTTCCGCTCTAGGCGAAAACTTTCTTCCAGGTAAGCGATAAGCCATCACCTTTGCTTACACGTGGTTGAGGAGGTTGCTTGATATGCATTAAAATACCCTCTCGAATTGGAAAGGGTATTTTAAAAAGTAATTCATATTACTTCCTGACATATATTTTATTCATAAATAATTGTATTAAACTTTAACAAGTTCAGAATTTGAGGGAGCTATGTTACGAATCATATAATCAAATGCTCCTAGCGCTGCTGTTGCACCAGTTCCCATTGAGATGATGATTTGTTTGTACGCTGTGTCTGTACAGTCACCAGCAGCAAATACTCCTGGCATGCTTGTTGCTCCATGCTTGTCTATAATTATTTCTCCATGTGCGTTTAAATCAATTGTACCTTGTAAAAACTCGGTATTTGGTAATAGACCGATTTGAACAAATACGCCTTCTAATTCAATGTGATGTACTTCTCCTGTTACACGATCTAAGTACGTAAGACCGTTTACTTTATCCGTACCTGTAATTTTCTGTGTGGAAGCATTTGTTAGTACAGTTACATTAGATAAGCTATGTAAACGCTCCTGTAGGACTTGATCCGCTTTAAGCTCATCATTATGCTGAAGCACTGTTACATGATTAACTATTCCTGCTAAGTCTATAGCTGCTTCAACACCCGAATTACCGCCACCTACAACGGCAACATTTTTTCCTTTGAAGATTGGACCATCACAGTGTGGGCAGTATGCTACCCCTTTATTTTTGAACGCTTCTTCCCCTGGTACATTTAATTGGCGGTATCTGGCTCCTGTTGAAAGGATAACAGTTTTTCCTTTTAACACTGCACCATTTTCAAGCACTACTTCCACCTGCTCTTTACGTACTATGCTGGATACGCGTTGAGATTTCATCACTTCAATTGGATAATCTGCTACATGCCCTTCTAAGCTTGAAACGAATTGAGGACCTTCTGTTGCTTTTGTACCAATGATATTTTCAATTGATAATGTGTCATTTACTTGGCCACCAAAGCGCTCTGCCACAATTCCCGTTCGAATTCCTTTACGTGCTGCATAAATAGCTGCGCTTGCACCCGCAGGACCACCACCAACAACAAGAACATCAAATGGTTCTACATCATTAAATTCAGATCCATCTGATCTATTTCCTAATTTATTTAATATGTCTTCAATTTCCATACGACCGTTTGCAAAATTTTCACCATTTAAGAAAACTGATGGAACAGCCATAATATCTTTAGCTTTTACTTCGTCTTGAAATGCGCCCCCTTCAACCATTACATGGGAAATATTCGGGTTTATCACAGCCATAATATTAAAAGCTTGAACTACATCCGGACAATTATGGCAAGTTAAGCTCACGAAAGTTTCAAAGTGCATTGGATCTTTAATTGCTTGAATACGCTTGATAACTGCATCATCAACTTTCGGAGCACGGCCACTTACTTGAAGTAAAGCCAAAACTAATGAAGTAAATTCATGTCCTAAAGGTAAGCCAGCAAAAACAACACCTGACTCCTCACCAGCTTTGTTTATACTAAAACTTGGCGTGCGCTCTAATTGCACATGCTCGACTGAAATGCGTGATGACATCTTTTCTAATTCTGTTACTAGCTCTAATGTATCTTGAGATACTTTATCATCACCTACACTAACCTTTAATACAAGATCGCCTTCAAGCAACGCTAAATATTGTTGTAGTTGTGCTTTAATTTGATTGTCTAATACCATCTATTCTTTGCTGCTATACGAGTGATTTTGATAGGTTAAGGGTAACTGCGTTCTATCAGTATTTAGCAGTGCATCTAACTCAAAACATATCTAAATCACTTACTCTCCAGGCATAGCAGACCTGCCACCTCTCTTTTCATCTCATATTTTAGACAGAGAGCATTTGTCTATTTCCTTCTTACTAAAAATAGAGCGACAAAAATCAACCATAAAGATAAGATTGTTTTTGTCGCCTATATGATTATCTTATAAATTACTAAATCTTAGATTTTACCTACTAAGTCTAAGCTTGGAGTTAGAGTTTCAGAGCCTTCTTGCCATTTAGCTGGGCAAACTTCTCCTGGATTATTGCGAACATATTGAGCTGCTTTAATTTTGTTTACTAATGTCGAAGCGTCACGACCGATACCACCAGCATTTACTTCGTAAGCTTGTACGATACCATCTGGATCAATAATGAACGTACCACGTTCTGCTAAACCATCTTCTTCGTTTAATACGTCGAATGCTCTAGAGATTTTATGTGTTGGATCACCAATCATGATATATTCAATTTTACCGATTGCTGCAGAAGAATCATGCCATGCTTTATGTGTAAAATGAGTATCAGTTGATACTGAGTAAACTTCTACCCCTAATTGTTTTAATGTAGCATATTCATTTTGTAAGTCCTCTAATTCAGTTGGGCAAACAAATGTAAAGTCTGCTGGATAGAAGCATACTACACTCCATTGTCCTTTGAAGTTTTCTGAAGTTACGTCGATGAATTCTCCCTTTTGAAATGCTTTTGCAGAGAATTCTTGAATTTCTTTACCTATTAATGCCATAATAATTCCTCCTGTTGTCTCTTATTGGTGCTTTAGCATCATAATTATTTTAGAATAATTACAATTCAATATGTAGAATTATCATATACATTTGTGCTTCAGTCAACCTGTAAGGGTAACTAATGAATTTAAAATGTTTTTAAAAAGCTGAAATGTAAGGAATACACGTGAAAGTAGGTCAAATAATGATACAAGATTTTATAAATAAAACGATTGTTAAAGAAGTACAAGAAGACGACATAATTTATTATTATACAGAGAAAGAGGAGCCTTTAGCAGAAACTATTTTATTGGATGGATTTATCTCCAATGTTACATTTTTTGATCCGAAGTCTCATCCTTTTTCAACCTCTGAAGAAAAACAACATTTCCTGAGCTATGTACAAATAGTATTTGAAAGAGAACATTTAGTTTTAGACGAAATAATAGACTTCGACTCTCATTACATGGTGCTTCTTACTTTGAGAGAGCCGAGATATAATATTCCAGTCCATTCAACTGGAATGAATTTAACGATTGGAAAAAACGGGACATTAGAAGAAGTATCTTTTTCAAATGAACAAGTGCACTTTGCATATCCAGAAAAACTCATTTCAAAGGACCAAGCGAAAGTAATTATTCAGCAACAACAATTAATGACGTTGTCTATACGCCCAGATATTGGCTGGCATTATGTATATGCTCCTGACTTTAATCTAGTTGGAGTAGAAACAGACGGTAAAGTCCGTTATATGACTGAAATGCCCGAAATGGAAGGCGCTTGCTTTGAACCATTGCCACCCGTAGAAGCAGTGGCTGATTTGAAAGTATTTTTAATAGCGGGACGTAATGCAACACTTGATGTCTATGAAACGGAGGATATGAAGAGTTGGGAGATTTTTAGTGATGAAGAGGAGAAAGCTGTGGCTGGTAATCCTTTGGAAAAGGCATGTATCGCTTTAAGAACAATTGTTGGAGATGAATATAACCGATTTTACTTAGAAAAAACACCCAATTTACATAAGGCTCTAGGAATTGAAATAGAAAATGACTTATTTAAATCGTATCGTTTTGTGTATATGAATAATAATATCTCTTTAGACTTTCTAGCAACCGAAGTAATTGTTAATACAGAAACAAGCAATATTCAGTCAATAAATCATTCTCTCATCCCTTATGAAAAATTCAAAAATTTAAGAAAACCATCCATTAGCTATAAAGAGGCTAATGCCATCGCTCAACGATTAGTAGATGTAGATTTAGCACTTGAACGGCAACACATAGATTCAATTGTATATTCCTTCGTTTACTTGATTGATTATCCAAGTTCTCCGACTAAAGGACATATTCATTATATTGATGCATGGACAGGAGAAGTTTATTTCGTTGAAACAGGATTTCAATAATATAAGGGCTTAGAAATATTGCTCATTTCTTCTTTGCAGAATTTATCCCATCTCAATAGCTTTAACCTAGTAATTTGTAGTACCCTTCAGTTATGGATATGTTTTCCTCGTTGGGTATGTTTTTGCAACCACCTGTTTGGAGGATTTAAATGATTTATTCGGGGTATCTATAAGACTTACGAGCTATTCGTTAGGAAGTGATACTTTTATGTTTGGACTATCAGATCTCTTGTCATTGATTATTTCAGCATTTATTATCTTACCTGTCGTAGTATTTCTGCGAGAGTCTGGCTATTTAATCGTCAGCTGGTTATTTGGCGTTGTTAAGCCAAGGCTAACAATTGGTTCTGGGCCCAGGCTTATTAAACTTGGAATGATTGATATACGCAAGTATTATCATCTGTATAGCTGGTTTTCATACGATGACTTAAAGCGTAAAAGTAAGTTTGCTTACATTTGTATTTATTCAGGGCCAATATTGATTAATTTGTTTATAGCCCTCCTCATTAATTTTTTAATTGCCAACGGATGGGCAGAGGAATACAAAACTTTTTGGGATCGCTTTGTTTTCTATGCTTTTTATTATGTGGTATTCGATGTAGTACCCATGACGACTATCAACGGTAAGCCGAATAACGGAATGATTATCTATGAAATGATTCGTTACGGAAAAAGAGTCGATTTTAACGATGAGTCCTTCCTTCCAGCTACTTCAGATGTAGAGGAAGAGTATCATGAACAGATGGAGCAAATGGAGGAAATAAAAAAAGAACGAGATGAGGAAAAGCATAATCGCTAATCTATAATATAATGATAATTCTCACGAGCCAGATGTAATGTCCGAGAGGAATAAGAAAGATAGATACTCCATTAAAAAAAGCCGATTTAAGATTTAATCTTAGATCGGCTAGTTTTTTATAAAACCTCATTAAAGTGAATCTCTATTCGTATAAACCTTTCCAGCATAATGGATACCAGGCGCATTTAAATTCAATAATTCGCTGACGGTTACAAACTCATAACCCTGTTTCGTTAAGTAGTTTATGACACCCTCTAAAGAAGCTGCTGTCGTTTCATAAATATCATGCATTAAAATAATACTTCCATCGCAAGTAGACTTTTTAACCATTTGCAAAATACTAGCTGGATTTTTTGTTTTCCAATCAAGTGTATCTACTGACCATAAAACGAGAGGATTATTAACTGCAGCCTTCACATCCTGATTATATGCTCCATATGGTGGGCGAACCAGACTAGGAGCTTCTCCTGTTATTTTAATAAGTTCATTGGAAGTACTTAAAATCTCTTTTTCTATTTCTTTAATCGATAGCTTTGTCAAAATAGGATGGCTCCATGTATGGATACCAATTTCATGTCCTTCTTCATACTCTCTCTTAATAATATCAGGATACTTTTCTACTCTATTACCTAATACAAAAAAAGTAGCTTTAATCTTGTGTTTGTTTAATATGTCTAAAATAGCAGATGTGCTTGATTTATTTGGACCATCATCAAATGTTAATGCTATGTATTTTTTGTTCGGATCTAAAGGTTTGATAGATTGGGTACTTCTTTCCACCGTAGTCGAACCATTAAAAGCATCAGAATAAATGGAACGTAAAAATGAATCTTGAACAATTCCCGTTAATAGACTATATGGTATGGATACATGAAAAGGTTCTAAAATACTGTCATCCAATACCTCTTCACTAAACTCAATTTGGAATCCTCGATCTGTAAAGTAAAAAACTTTGTAGTTTTCTTCATTAGCAGACATTTCTTTAACTAGGGTTACTTCTTCTTGTGTATAATTTTGATCCTCATTTTTTTGAAGTACTCTTTCCAGGCTTTCTTTTAAGTATTGGATAGAACCTTCATTAACCATTATATTTTGTAGGCTTAGGGCCTCTCCTGTATTTCGGTCTATATTTAATGAGATTGTTTCTTTTTTCCCGTTTTCTCCAACAACATCGGCATGAATAATCACTGATAATAACTCTTTAGAGACATATTTTATAGATAAATCTATGTTTAAAGTAGGTACTTTTTTATTCGTATCTTTCTTAAATATATCCTTAATAAAATTTTTATCTTTGTTTTCTTTAGCGATAGCTGCTTCTATAAACTTATCTCTTTTCTCTTGGACAAACTTTTCTATAAACGTATCCGCATCGTTATCTGTAGACAGATATTTAACCGTATATTCATATACTTCATTTTCAACTGTTTCCGTTTTAATTTGAATACCTTCATATTCAGTTTCTTGTGTACTCACTTGTGCTTTCACTGCTTCATTAGATGAAAAAGAAGTATCCGACATTTCTATAGTAAAAAGTAAAACAAGAAAAAGTAATAATAATAAAAAAACAAATACTGGTTTTTTTCTAATTTTTCTTTTAACTTTGACCTGTTCATTTTTTCTGTGAGAGTACGAAGTTGACGGTCCCCTTCCTTCCTCTTCATATGTTTTCCTTCTTGTCTTACTCATGTTAAACCACCCTATTTATACAATTGAATTATTATTATCGTCTTTATAGTCGTAAAGTGTAGCTATTCGTACAAAAGAGAGGAGATGTTTGCATCTAGCCTACATCTCCTCTTCTAACATTTTATGATCTGTGTTAGTAAGCTATTTACTGGATGTATTCATCATTCATGCGAGTATCTTTTATTAGCTCCGTAGGAATTTCGAATTCAATGACACCCATATAGCCAGGTGCCACCTCATACTTGTCAAAGACTATTACGAGCTTGTTCTTAGCAGTAATATAAAAATTTTGTTCCGGACGGATGGAAGTAAAGGTATCTACTAAATCTTCATCTGCTAAACCTGCACCCTTTACCCAATACACTTTTTCCTGATTCGTTGCTAGCATCTCTTCTTGCATTTTCTCAGTAATATATTCACTAATTATTGAGATATAACTATCATCTTTAAATAAGCTTGGAAGAGTCAGTACAATTTCTTTTTGCTTATCGATTGTATCGTACTGCATCACTGTAGAAGATGATCCTACGGTATTGACTACATAACGTCCAATCGATAATAATTTTTCTGTATCTGTTGCTACAATGTAACCACTGTCTACTCCTAAGTGTCCTCCCTCAACCTGTTGCATCCCTTCCATCTCCTTTTCAAATTGCTCATATAGCGCCTTTCCTTCTTTTGCGTATTTTTCGTTAAGGGCATTAATCGCATCTGAGTTTCCTGAGATTAGCGGAACGTCAATATTAGCTGAATACGTATCCTCTTGCTTTTCATAATGGACAAAGGTCAGTACATGAACAACATCTCCAAGTACCGGCAACTCTCCTAATGCCTTAGCCATGGTAGGACTCATATTAAGGCTTGCTATAAATAGAGCAGCTGCAGCCGTCATACCCAGAAACCATTTCGGCATTTGTCTCTTACGATTCTTCTTCAAACTGGCTTCTACTACAGCATCCAAATTTTCTGGGATAGGTATATTTTTGTATTTTTCTTCTAACTTTTTCAACTTGTCCATCATGTCAACTCCTCTTCCGTCAATTCGATTTTAAGTAGCTTCAATGCTTTGTAGATTCTCGATTTAACAGTATTGATATTTACATCCAATATGTACGCAACATCCTCTATTTTTAAATCCTCAAAGTAGCGAAGAACAATGACCTCTCTTAAAGTAGAAGGTAAACTTTCCAGTGCCTCATTCAAATCCATATTTTCGTATGTATCATTTTGGTGTGGCGTTAGAAACTCTAATTGTTCGTCATTCATAACTTGTATGCGCTTGTTTTTTCGTAGGAAGTCAATAGCTGTTCTTACGACAATTTTATAAAACCAACTTTTCAGTTGCTGTTCGTCTTTTAATGTGTGTAGAGACTGCAATGCTTTTTGAATGCTATCTTGTACTATATCTAGTGCATCTTGTTCATTTTTCATATAGCTATATGCAAGCAAATAAAATCTCTCTTTATTTGCCCGGATGAAAGTCACAAATACTTGTTCAACATGTTGATGCTTCATCTCTAAGAGCTCCTTTTTCAGTATTTGTTAGTGTATACATAAGATAGACGGATACAGAGCCTAAAAAGTTGAACATATAATTATTTTCTTTACTAAATAGTTTTCTCCGAGTAAAGAATTAAATGAATCAATTTCATAATTTCTTTTTATGCGTTCAAAAGAAGAGGAAATAATGAGATATACAAGTTTTCTAAGAATATAATTTAATTGATTTCCACTCTAGGCGGACGCGTTCCGCGGGGGGAGCGATAAGCCACCACCGTGGCTTACGCCTCGCTTGTGTTGGCTTATCTGTCTCACTCATCCCGCCGGAGTCGCCTGTCGCTCCCATTAACGGAAGAGGAAATTTTCAGGGAAAACACTAACAATTAAGATAGGAACAATGATTTATACTTGTTTTTCTAAAAATATAATTCAATTGATTTCCACTCTAGGCGGACGCATTCCACGGGGTGAGCGATAAGCCATCACCGTGGCTTGGGCCTCGCTTGTGTTGGCTTATCTGTCTCACTCATCCCGCCGGAGTCGCCGCCTGTCGCTACAATCAATAAATATGAGAGGTTCGTGTTTAGTTGGTACTGTGTTATTAATGAAATTAAAACCAACCAATATTTAGTGTTTAAAACTTTTTTATCTCAGGTTAAGAAAACGAAATTCATTCTTTATAAAAAATACTCCCAATAAAGATGAACTGGATGTTTTATTTGAATAACAGAAATAGAATCCAAAGATAAACTCGCCAATTGGAAGGTAGAAAATAATCTAATGAAACAAAAAAGCCCATAATGACTTCTATTCAAATGTATGTGTAGTTACTACACATACATTTGAATAGAGAAAATCATTATGAGCTAAACTCATCTTACATAATTTGAACACGGAAAATTTATTTTTGTGCCTTTTTCATTAAGTCCTTAAAATCTGGAACACTTGGATTTGCTATATAATGTCCGCCTTCTACTTGAATTGTCTGCCCCGTTATAAACTTAGACTCATCGGAAGCTAGGAACACTACTGTATGTCCTATATCGTCGGGCTCACCATGATATGGCAAAGCATTATACTTAGCGAAAATATCCAATACCTCAGCGCTCATATTATTCTCAGCTGCAGGTGTTAAAATCAATCCTGGTGCTATTGCATTACAGCGGATTTTATCTTTACCATATTGTGCAGCAATATATTTCGTGAGATTGACAACAGCCGCTTTCGATGCCCCGTATGCAGAACGTACAGCATCTCCTGTAAATCCAGCCATAGATGCTGTATTGATAATCGAACCACCACCAGCTTCCACCATATGCGGGATAGCAAATCTACTACCAAGCAACACACTCTTAATATTGACATTCATCAGTCGGTCCCACTCATCTAAATCCAGATTTACAACATCTAGATCCTTCTGAAGATTAGTTAATCCAACATTGTTAAATAGTATGGATACTGTACCAAAATGTTGAACTGTATATTCGATAGCTTCCTTTATGGAATTTTCATCTCCTGCATCAAGGAATATACCTACAGCCTCCCCACCATGTTTCTTTATATTTTCAGCTGCCTGCTTTGCGCCTTCCACATTGAAATCAGCAATGACTACTTTTGCTCCCTCTTTTGCCAATAATGCTGCTGCAGATAATCCAATACCTGATGCTCCTCCTGTTACTATAGCCACTTTATTCTTTACTCTTTCCATGAACTAACACTCCTTTTTATTGCGGATAACCGTCTATTTTATCAACTATATCATCAACTGCATTCTTTTCCACTTAGAGTGGTTTAAGACATGTATAAACAACTATTTCTATAATTACTTACCAAACTGACCACTACGTTTTTTGCAAAATTGATACTTTTAAAAAGATCAATCATTTGCTAAGTTTAGCTTGAAATAGGAAAACTTTTTTAAAGGCAATCTCTGCAATTATTTATAATACCTCTAAAAAAAGGACGGTTTAGAACTATGCAAAAAACAACAAGCTATTCAAAAACAAATACTTTTGATTTAATCTTATCCGCAATGTTAATCGCACTCGTATTTGTTGCAACTCTTACATTAAATATTAAACTACCTATCGCAGCTAATGGTGGGTTAGTTCATCTTGGAACAGCTATGCTATTTATCGCATCCATCTTATTCGGCCCTAAAAAAGGGGCACTTGCTGGAGCTATAGGTATGGGTTTGTTTGACTTAATATCTGGTTGGACTTTGTGGGCACCCTTCACAGTGGTAGCACGTGGTTTGCAAGGATATATCGTTGGGAAAATAGCATGGTCGCTCGGTCGTAAAGGTAATAGTATTACTTTCAATTTACTAGCCATTTTTACTTCAATACCAGTTATGTTAGGGGTTTATTATATTTGCGAAAGGGTCTTATTTGGTAGCTGGGTTATACCACTGGCTTCAATTCCAGGGAACATAGTTCAAAATGTAGTTGGGATTCTTGTAGCCATTCCAGTTTGTATTTTATTGAAAAAAGTCTCTGTTTTGAATAAGCTATAGCTGACGCGTTCCGCGGGATGAGCGATAAGCCATCATCTTAGCTTTGGACACTGTCTCGTTGGTTGTAGCATTAGACGTGGACTCCTTCTGGAGATTTACACTTAATTTGAAAAATAAAAAAGCACAAGTGATAGGCTTATTAGCCATCACTCGTGCCTAACTATTAAGGATTACTTCCAAAAGCCAGCTTGCTCTAGCTTCTTCTTCCCTCTAAAAGCAGCTATTACGCATATAATATTAACTATTAACATAATGATGATTGAATATAAAACTACATCGTAGCTTCCAGTAAAATCGAATATATAACCATATGCCGGTAATGCAACTACCGAAGAGATAGCTAATCCCAAAGAAGCATTTGAATAAATTTGGCTATATTCTTTGTTGCCAAATAAACTCGATGTTAGGGCTGGTGCCAACGTTCCTATAGAGGAAGAGATGAAACCAAAAAGCCCAACAGCAATCGTTATTATAATTGAACTTGAGACGGAGAACAATAGCAGACAAGTAGCAAAAGAAATTGATGATATGGACCAATTTATCTTAGAAATAGTGCTAGAATCACAACAGAAAATAAAAGAAATCTTGAGTAAACACTCTATTAATGACCTTGCATTAGGAAAACATAAATAGTATTAAAAAGATACTTTAAGCAGGAATGTAAATAACATTCCTGCTTTCTTATAAATTAGGTGCATTTGAATTTGTGGAAATTGAAGATTTCGATTGTAATTATATAAGATATCTTTTTAATATCCTACTCTCTTAAAATATTGGTAAACTTTCTCCAACTTTTTTTCTTGATTCCCTGTCGGACTTTCCATATTACCAAATTCAAAAAACTTTACTTTTTTTATTCCTACAAAACTAAATAAAGCTTTTTTCATCAATATTTTATGCGAGTTGTTCAACCAGATTAATGGATAATGTGTAGGGCCCTTCATGGTAGATACACATACAACCGATTTTCCTTTTAATAATCCTTCTGGGAAAAGACCTTTCTTATCCCTATAAGCAAAATTGGAAGCAAATAATTGGTCTATGTATCCTATAAGCATTGCTGGGGGTCTTCCCCACCAAATTGGATAAACAAAAATTATCTTATCAGCCCATGTAATTTGTTCTCTATACTTTTGAATAGAACTATCTACGTGCATATCTCGTCTTCGTTTATACTCATTGAACACAAGAACTGGATTAAAATTCTCTTTATACAAATCTAGTACTTGTAGCTCCTTTATATTTAGATTTTCTTGACAGCCTTTAATGACCTTTTGTAAAAACGCATAATTTAAGCTTGTATGATTAGGATAAGTATAAATTACTAACGCTTTCATCTTGCACCCCTTTTACTTATCATTTGATAAGTAAATAATAACACTCGTTAATTTTAGTTGTCAAATGATAATTGTAATATGATAACTTTTTTGTTATGTTGTTTTCTAAGAGGTGAGCGATATGGACAAAACAACCCTTTTTAATAAGCTAGTATTATTTACAACTTCAGTTCATCGAGTGACACATGAATTAACACAAAACGCTAAGTCAGATCTTATTACACCTGTACAATACAACATTTTGGAATATATCACGGTTAGTCAACCAGTGACGCCAAGTGAAATTAGTGATTGTCTTCATGTCTCTATGCCGAATACAAGTCGTGAGCTAAAAAAATTGAGTGAAAAAAATCTAATTGAAAAGATAAATGACAACGAGGATCGACGTAAACAATATGTACGTCTTTCAAGCGTGGGAGAAGACATAATGAGAGAAGCCTTTGAAAACATAGAATCCCGGTTTCTAGCTCGAATACAAAATTCTACTAAAGAGGATTTAAAGAAAATTGAACACGCCCTTGATGTTCTTCAGGAAAAACTATTTTATTAGTTGAGTTATGTACACAATAAAGGTTCCATCGATTAAAATCGATGGAACCTTTACTTGTGATAGTTTTAATTTTTAATATTTGATGATTTTATTGCTCATTTAGTTTGCTACCCTTATAACAATTGTATTTATTAGTTCTCATACAAATGGCTAGTATCCCGAAATGTCAGTAATTTCTCTACGTTCTTTTCTAAATGAGCATTCACTTTATCCGACAAGGCATTTCCAAAACTAAATCTTCTCACGCCTAATTCTCTAAGCTGATTACAATTGGTTAGCCCTGGTAAAGATAATACATTTAGTGGTGCATCTATGTTTATGATGATTTCTTTAATATCATCATCTTCTTTCATACCTGGAACAAAAATTCCACTAGCACCACTCTCCACATAAGCCTTTGCCCGTTCTATTGTTTCTATTAAAGGGGTTTCCTTTTGGAAATACGTGTCAGTTCTTGCGTTAATATAAAAATCTTTAAATCCATTATGGTCTAATGTTATCCTTATTTTCTCTAAAAGGTTACAGTGCCCTGAAATCTCTCTTAATCCATTTGACCTTTTTAATGAATCTTCAATATTGATTCCCGCTACTCCAACATCTGCCGTCCTTAAGACATTATCGACAATCACGTTAATGTCTTCACTATACCCTACCTCAATATCTGCAGAGACAGGAATTTTCACATTTTCTACTATGTTTTTGATTATTTCTAAATGTCTATCAAAATTAATCAATTCTCCATCTGAAAATCCTAATGAGTTTGCAATACCCCAACTTGTTGTACCTATAGCTTTGAATCCTGTTTTTTCAAGTGTTAAGGCTGAAAATATATCCCATGCATTGCCTAGAAATAATAATTCGTTTGAAAAATGCAGCTCTTTGAATTCTTGAATCATGTTCATTTTAAATCCCCCTAATGTTTGTCGGACTAATCTTAACAAGTAACTGACGTTGATTTCGTCCTCTATCTTGCTCTTATGGTCTCTTATCTACAAAAAAGGAGAAGCTATAGTTGCTTCTCCTTAGTAAAGTCCATGTTCTCTATAAACTTTAATTTAAATACTTTCATCTATTACCTTGTTTGTACCTTATTATTATTTATATTAAAACAACCGGCAATATTAAAACCTTTGTTAGCTAACTCCCTCTATCTCTCCCAAATTAACGTCATCTCTTGCAAAAGTTCTTTCCATGATTGCTCTTTTGTAATGATTACTTTTTCCAAATCGAAGTCCCCGTAATATACAGCATCTACAGTTTTACTATCCGGTAACGTAGATTGCTCAGGACCTATTCTTTTATCCTCTCGGAAAAAATTGCTCGTAGGTGAATTTGCCATTGTTTCAACATAACTGATTAGGCTGATATATTTTGTTTCTCCATCTATTTCAACTTTCATCGGGTGCGTCATATAAGTCCCCGCGTGACTTTCCCCAAAATAATTAGAAACAAGTGTCCCATCTTCTTTCTCTTCAATCACAAATAAGTCCTTTGAATAAGGAATAAGTTTTTGATAGTGAAACACGTATGAGAATACAGTAAAACACAATAATGTAGTCATTAAAACCGATCCACCAATAAGTATCATTTTTTTTCGATTCCATTTTTTATTAAGCTTTTCGAACAATGTCACTTTATTTTCGATCGGTACATACAATGTTTCCGTCATTTGCTCGTACTCCTTTTGGCAAGCTTGACAGGTTTGTAAGTGTTGTTCTACCAGCTCTTTTGTATCTTCACTTACGACGTCATCTACATAAAGCGGTAACAAATCTTGAATAATTGTACATTTAACTTCCTTCATCTCGTTTCGCCTCCATATACGCTAATATTTTCTTTTTCGCACGGTAAAACGTTACTCTGGCCCAGCCATCACTTTTTCCAAACAACTGACCTATTTTCTCAAATGACAGCTCACCAAACGTACGAAGGGAGAAGACTTCTTTATAAGGCTCTTCCATTGTGTGCAAAAAATGATGAATTTCAAAAGCTTGTTCTTCATTCACTAAATACTCTACGACTCGAACATCATCTGGCACTGATACTTCCACCTGATTGACTTCGCGTTGCTTTTTATTGTAATGGGTAAAATATGTATTTTTAGCGATTGTAAAAAGCCAGGCTCGTATATCTTTTTTGCCATCAAATTGGTGCATAGACCTCAGTGCCTTAAAAAATGTTTCCTGTGTAATTTCTTCTGCTATATTTTCATCTATCGCCAGTGATCTCGTATACAAATAAACGTCATGAAAATATGCTTGATAAATTTCCTCAAAGTCCATTGTCTCCCCTCCTTTAACTAAATAACTAGCGAAATATTAAAACGTTACAAGATTTTGCAAAAAAAAATAGACATATTCATTTTATCTGAATATGCCTAACTAATGATTAATAATATATGAGGTTGTTGAAGTACTTATCATTTTAACTTCATTTATTGTGATGTATCTAAATGATGTTTTTATATGGAACTGGAAATATTATTCTCGAATCTATTTCTAGGATGCTAAGCTAGCATTAAACAAGATTTACTAAAACTTCAGATTTAATTAAGCTCCCTTATTTAACCTATCCTATATAAACACTTTCACATGTTCCAGCTGCCGGTTCATAATAACAATGATTTTTATACTGACCAGAAAAAGGCTGTCCGTACCATGTCGGAGGACACGGAGCGTAGGGATTAAAATACCAAAGTGCATACTTCGCTGGGTGTTCTCTCCAATAGTCCAAAGTTTGCTTTGCTAACCTTTTTTCAGAAGTTCTCGCTCTTTCATAGAATAAATTACCTTTTTGAACAGCTTCAAAAGAATAATTTCCTCCTTGTACCTGAAAAATGACTTGCTCAATAGTTCTTACATCTTGAAAGTCTAAGCAATCTGCTTTAGTTCGATTTACAATTACATTTCCAACATATAACATCCCTTGTTTTCCTTCACCCTCGGCTTCTGCTCTCATCATCCTTGCCATTAGATCAATGTCTTTATCTCGGTATTTAACTCTTGCCATTTTTTCACCCCTAAATATTGTATGAAAAAATGCCTGAATTGATGTCATTTTATACCCTTTATCCAACAACCCCATTATTTTAATGAATAACTTAATAAAAATAAATAACAAGTATCGTGACGCCCCATATGAATTGAATACAAGTTGATACCTCTAAACATGTTACAATTAATGCATGTAGATGTAGAACAGTTGGAGTGACGAAAATTGAGTAAACGAGAACAACAAAAACAACAACGCCGCCAAAACATTATCCAGATTGCAAAGGATTTATTTTTGGAGCAAGGCGTACAAACAGTACAAATGCAAGATGTCGCGACAGCATCTGGCATTGGGATTGCGACTTTATTCCGCTATTTTCCTAAAAAAGAGTATTTAATGATTGCGGCAACGAATGCGATCACAGATGAAATGGCCACGGATATTGGGCAGATTATCGAGCAGAGTATAACGGCATATGAAAAAATCGAACAAATTTTAGAGTATTATATGGGCATAATGAAGGACCCACAACTACGTTTAGCGAAGTATTTCGACTCCTTTGATTTGTATGAAAAAACAGCTGAAGAATCCCCAGAGCAATATGCTGAATATTTATCAGCACGAAGCAACTTAGCCCGTGTTTTATTAAAAATAAGTGAGCAGGGTAAGCAGGACGGCTCGTTAAGACCAGGTATTGATTTGGATGTTTTTGTCATGACAATGGTGCAAAATTTTAGCATATTTACTTACAAATCAAGCCTAACAAAGCATGATACGAATCTTTCAACGCTACTTTCTGCGGACAAGCAGCTTTTGATGATGAAGGATGTATTTTTACGCTATATTCAACCATAATAAGTAACGGTCATATGAATTGACATTCGATCAAGAAAGTTGTTTACTAATAAAGATGATAGTCAACTATCACTTTATATGAATCTACTTTAGGGGGCCATTTACATGAGTCGTTTATCAGGTAAAATCGCAATTATTACAGGTGCAGCACAAGGTATGGGTGCAGCACATGCAAAATTATTTATCGAACACGGTGCAAAAGTTGTTTTAACAGATTTGAATGAGGAAAAAGGAAATGCATTCGCAGCTGAATTAGGGGAAAATGCCCTTTTTGTTAAACAAAACGTAACATCTGAAGAAGATTGGGCAACAGTTATTGCTAAAGCAGAAGAAGCATTCGGTCCAGTAAACGTATTAGTAAATAACG
The DNA here is from genome assembly GCF_038626375.1 of Psychrobacillus sp. FSL K6-2843. Classification (NCBI taxonomy): domain Bacteria; kingdom Bacillati; phylum Bacillota; class Bacilli; order Caryophanales; family Bacillaceae; genus Psychrobacillus; species Psychrobacillus sp. FSL K6-2843. The sequence goes on from NZ_CP152021.1 coordinate 4,097,917, forward strand.
CCGGTATTACAATGGCGAAAAACATGCTTGATATTACAGTAGAAGAATACCGTCGTATCGTAGACATTAACCAAGTGTCAGTATTCTTAGGCATGAAAACAGTAGCAGCTTCAATGATGAAAGCAGGAGGCGGTTCAATCGTCAACATTTCTTCAATGAATGGCTTAGTTGCTGGTGCTGTAGGTTATACTGATACAAAATTCGCAGTTCGTGGTATGACGAAAGCAGCGGCAATCAACTTAGCGCCAATGGGCATTCGCGTAAACTCTGTACACCCTGGCGTAATCGCTACTCCAATGGTTGTACAAGAAGATACAAAAGCAGCTGTTGAAGAATTCGCTAAACATATTCCATTAAAACGCGTAGCACAGCCAGAAGAAGTATCTAATATGGTACTATTCTTAGCTTCTGAAGAGTCTAGCTACTCAACAGGTTCAGAATTCGTTATCGATGGCGGATTAACTGCACAATAAGAGTACTACATGAAACCATCTATATAAGATTTGTAAAAATGTCGATTTTCTATAACTTAGAAAATCGACATTTTTTTTATCTAATTAATATCCACACTTATTTATGGTAGGGTTCTCCGTAATATTTTAAATTCATCGATAACGCAGCGATAATTTAATAACCATTTGCAAAATTGGAGATTGTCTCCATTTCATCTTCGGTAAGTTCCCTTTTTACGTAGTTTTCGTATTCCTTCATTATTTTCAGCTTATCACCATTACAAATATCTGTATATTTCGCAATGGTCCGAAGCTTAGCAACTTCCATTTCAAATGTCTCTTTTGAAATTGGTTGTTGATGCGAAGGTATATATGTTTCTGCATCAAATGATTCTAATTCATCTAATAATCTTAAGGTTTCATTTATTGTATAGTGTACTTTTTTGGCATACATTCTTGGATAAATGCAGTCCCCAAGGAAGAGAATCTTCTCTTCTTTAATATACACAATGACAGAATCTGCAGCATGGTCCCCTCCAACATGTTGTACAATACAAGTCACTCCACCAAGATTTATTTCTGCTCTTCTTTCAATCGTAATATCTGGCAAAGTAATCATAATATCACGATGATTCGTGTATTCTTCTTTAATTGCTTTGGCACAAAATTCAATTTCTACGCCTTCTTTTACTCGTGCATCAATGGCTTCATCTGACCATGAAAATGGAATAAGCTTCTCCATTTCTCTTTCAGTCTCTTTAGAGGCAATTGAAACTGTATCAGTTAATGCGGAAAGACCAAGAATATGATCCCAATGCCAATGTGTTAGTACAACTATATCTGGATTGGGGATTTCCCTTTTTTTAAGTTCTTTCAGAAAATAATTTACATGCTCTTCCGAGTTACCTGCATCAATCATTAATATCTTTTTAGTGCCAATCACCATTCCTAGAATCGGACGGTCGGACAACGATGTAGGAGTGATATACCAAAAACTATTACCTATTTTATGTATAGAGTGAATAAAGGTCGCCCCCTTTCTTTTTTATATTTTAAGTCAAATGACCGTTGTTTGCTCATATGGAATCTTACAAAAAACACTCCTACTTGTGATACGTTCCACCATGAGACGTACCTAAATAAGGTTTTCTTAGACTTTTTTGAGATAAAAACAGAATTACCTGTCCACCTCAATTATTTTCAATAGGATATCTGTTTCTTAATTAAGAAACTAGCGAAAGTGAAATAAGCGGAACTTGTCCATCTATTCATTATTCACCTAGATTGGTCACTTAACCTGATCTCCCTACCAATAAAACCGAGCTATTTGTGGTACGGTTCACCCTTCATTATCCTAAAAGCTCGATAAATCTGCTCCACCAATACAAGCTTCATGAGCTGGTGTGGGAGGGTCATTTTGGAGAAGGAGAGCTTTTCGTCACTGCGCTTCATTACTTCCTCATGCAAACCTAGTGATCCACCTATTACAAAGGCGATTTTGCTTTTTCCATAGGTCATCAATGACTCGATATCTGTAGCTAGCTGCTCGGAGGATTTCATTTTTCCTTCGATTGCTAGGGCTATCACGTATGTGTCTGCTCCGATTTTTGCTAGGATACGGTCTCCTTCTTTTTTCTTAACGATTTCCATATCTGCATCGCTTAGGTTTTCAGGGGCTTTCTCATCTGCTACTTCTATTAACTCCATTTTAGCGTAGCTTCCAAGTCTTTTTGTATACTCTTCTATCCCCATTTTCAAATATTTTTCTTTTAACTTTCCTACAGATATAATTTGTATATTCACAGGTTATCCACCTTTACATTTCATTTACAAACAAGTTATTAACAAGACTTATCCACATATCCACAATAGTTATCTACATCTTGTGTCATCATTTTCATGAGCCACAAGATATATTGCAGAAATGTTACAATAGGTACAACTTGTGGATAACATTTCTTCCTCGTTTAATTTCTCCATCATTGGAAATGTTTTTTTCTCTGCTACAAACATGTCTAAAGCGTGATTTATATGGGTTTCGCAACTGAATATTCTCACTATTTATCTCCTCTTCTCATTTAAATTATTCAACATAGTTATACACAATTCATCCATTGTTATCCACAATCTATTTTAACAAAGAAAAAACGAGTAGGAAAGACAAGCTTTTCTTTCACTACTCGTTGTGTAAAACTTTTGTTAATAAATTTTAGTTATCCACATCTTTATAAGTCAGTGGAATCTTTTAATGTTAAAGTTAATTCTACTATTTCACCTTGTCTATAAACCTTAACCTTTAAATTATCTCCAATTTCTGTTTCGTTGTATAGATGCTTTCTCAAGTCAATCGAGTTCTCGACTTTCTCCCCATCCATCTCTACGATAACATCATATGTTTTCATCCCCGCATTAGCAGCTGGAGTTCCTTCATACACTTCGTCTACTACAACTCCGGTAGTTACTTCTGCTGGCAATTTTAAAGTATCGCGTTGATGGAATGCGGGAACATTTGTTAAATCCATTAATGTAATACCCATAGACGGTCTTATAACTTTTCCATTTCTCTCTAAGTCCTCAATGATTGGTAAAGCTGAATTCACCGGAATTGCTAAGCCGATTCCTTCTATGGTCGATTCGGAGATTTTCATAGAGTTAATTCCTATCAGCTGGCCAGCTAAGTTGATTAATGCTCCTCCACTGTTTCCGGGATTTATCGCAGCATCTGTTTGTAGAACTTCTGCTTGCCAGTCTTCAACACCATCTTCATTAATATCTACCGGTATTGCACGGTCAGTACCAGAAACTACTCCAGTTGTAACTGATCCATAGAAGTCTAAACCAAGGGGATTACCTATAGCAATAACAGTCTCTCCTTGTTTCAACGTATCTGAATCTCCGAATTCAAGTACTGTTTCAATACCTTTATCGTCTATTTCTAGAACTGCAAGATCTGTCCACATATCGCTACCTACTAGCTTAGCTTCAGCCTTAACTCCATCCTTTAAAGTTACCTCCAAAGCTTCGGCTCCCGCTATTACATGGTGATTAGTTACAATATATGCTTTTCCGCCTTCTTTTTTATAGATAACTCCTGATCCAGTACCTGCCTCCTGTTCGGAGGAATTTTGACTCCAAAAATTTCTTGCCGATTGGATATTGGAGATACCGACAACTGCATCCGAGGCTTTTTCGACGGCTCCTGTTACATCTGTCGTTATATCAACACTTAGTTGTTCTGTTTTAGCTGCCTTATTTGTTGCCGTTTCACTTTCTGTTTGTGCTGGTAAATTGTTTACGACGGAAGGGGTTATAAACCAAACAAGAAGTGCTCCGACTAATACACCTGCCAAACCACTGAAGAAATATCCTGCAACCCCTTTTTTCTTTGCTTTATTTCTTACTTTTGGTGGTTCTTGTTCAGGACCATATGAATTATAGTAACCCATTTGCACTCTCCCTTTCATTAAACAATATGTTTGTGTTTTTAATTTACCCATTAAACATTAAAATTAAATGAAAATTAACTAAAAGTTATATAAAAAACACAAATAGCAATAGCAAATAGAGAATGGTTTGTTAATAAACCTTAAAGAGGGTGGCGGACGTTGCGGAAACTGCGGGAATCCTTGCGGAGATGAGCATAAACCTTGCAGAGACGACTCCAAGCATTGCGCAAAAGAAATACAATGTTGCAGAGATGACGCAGAACCTTGCAGAGAGCCCAGAAGTTTGCGAGACGAACCCAAACCTTGACGTCTGATTTTACCAAAAGGAGAGAATTGCTCTAGTTTACACAAATAAAACACGAACATTGGTCACTTTGGTTGATAGATCCGGCAGTCGGCGATGACTTATACTTACCAAATCGGAACGCTACCATATAAAAAAGCTCCAAAAGCTTATAGGCTCTTGGAACTTGTAGTTATACTAAAACTAATTCAGTTGGCTGATTGGCATCTGTATCATGTAAGTGAACGAACTCACCGGCAATAATACCGCAGGATTGCAAGGTCTGGGTCACACTCATTCTTGCCAGATCCTTCATGTTGTTGTCTTTACTTAAGTGAGATAGGTACACATTAGTTGGTTTAATATCAATTACCTCACTCATAGCAACTGCAGCATCCTCGTTAGACACGTGACCCACGTCGCTTAAAATTCGGCGTTTGACTGACCATGGATAACGGCCCATCTGTAGCATACTGACATCATGATTGCTTTCAAAGACAAAAGCATCTGCTCCTTTAATATGTCCCTTCATGCGATCACTCACATACCCTGTATCGGTTATTAAAACAAGCTTTCGCCCATTTTCATGGAATATATAAAACATTGGATCTGCAGCATCATGGGAAACGGCAAAGGATTGGATATCCATGGAGCCAAATGACTTCACAGTTTCCATATCAAATTGAAAACGCTGCTCTAATGGCACTTTTCCAACAAGTGAATCCATTGCTCCCCATGTTTTTTCATTGGCATAAATCGGCACGCCATATTTTCTGGCAACTACTCCGAGTCCCTTAATATGGTCGCTATGCTCATGGGTGATGAAAATTCCAGAAAGATTTTTTATATCTCTTCCGATTCCTCTAAAGAGCTCATCCATTTTCTTACCGCTTAGCCCTACATCTACTAAAAATGAATGTTGCTCATTTTCCACATAGATTGCATTTCCGCTGCTTCCACTAGCTAGTACACTAAACTTCATCATCAAAACTCCTTATTTTACTGCTGATGAATCTTCTTCTGTTGGTATTTCAATAATTCTTCCTTCTACCGCATTTACAAAATGCTCATCAATTTTTCCATCCTCACGCTCAACAAGTATTCGCCACGTTGGTGCAAATACTTGCGTATCAGCTTGTTGTACCAATGTAGAATACCCTAAGCTAATATCAGTTACTGTTGAGTTTGCAACTAACAAGCCTTTGGAATATAAATTGGACATTGCTTGAATGGTAGGTAAAAGGTTTTTGGACTCACTATAATCTTCCAGATTATCTAACATGGTTTGTTCATATCTTACAAGCTCATTTTCCTCATTCCAATAGACTACCAATCTTGCCTTTTGATTATAATACACAAGACGGTCGTTTACCTTTTGAAAAAAAGTAGCATTTCGATTTTCCTCATCTATTTTCCATAATCCATATGATGAACCCTTTATTATATTGTCTTGCACAAGTTTTTCAAGCTTGTTCTCCTCGGTAATTGGAAGTGGTTCAATAAACGTACCGACAATTTGGGATTCCGGCTTAAACTCAATCGTTTGATTTTCTAGTTCTTCTATTTCCTGTGATTCAAATTTATGCACACTACCAGAAACATAATAGGCATCTTCCACCATAACACTAGAAGCTTTGGAAACATTAATATTGTCTATTGCCAAACGTTCCTCTACAGTTGTTGAGCTTAAAACTTCTATGTTCTGACCCTCAGTATATCGGTTCAAATATAATGTAAACAAAAAGACGTTTAATATGGAAAACACTATGATAAAAATAGTCTTTGTTTTACTCCAATCCAAAGGTACCACCTCCTAAATCTTCTGGAGATAGTCTTATCCATACACCATTCACTAAGTAATACCAGGATGGCACAAGTGTAAACAAAGGCTGGTCTGCGTCCCTAGAGAGATAATAACCTTGTACCATTTCTTCTATCATAGAAACTTGTTGATTTGGAACTAAGCTTAATAACTCATATGCTTCTCGTCCCGAAAGCAACTCTATATCTTTAGAGGAGAACGGCTGATCATTTAATGTAAAATACGGTCTATTATATCGATATACTCGATTACTTCCCCAAGATTGCATAATTTCTGTGGACATAATATGACTGAAAACAGGTAATCCCTCAAAATAAAGCTGAAAATTTACTTGATTGGATTCCTTATTCATCCTACTAAAACGAAAATCATCTGTCCAGCCGTCATGCTCATTCACAAAACTCAAGCTATTATATAGAAGCTCTGACGACTTACCGAGGAATTGACCTTCTGCAGAAGGAAGTACATAATTTAATCGCATTGACATAGGGTCTACCGTCATTAAAGCATTATCATCCGTATACTGTTCGCCAGATCCTACTGGATTACTTCGGCGTACGACCAGACTTGGTATGTTAAAAAGGGCATCCTTAAATCTATTAATATCAATATCTTCTATCAGATAAGAATACTGAACAATCTTTTCTGGATTACCAGTAGTAAATATAGAATATTTACCACCTCTAGCTATTTCAGTGTACACCTGCATAGCATTTGCGGTTTTAATCATATGTTCAGAAAAACTATTGATATCTTCCTTTGACACATCTGCTGAGTAAATTTTGTTTTGAGTAGTACTGATAAAGTATAGGGTTAAGCCCTGACTTGAATTCTTTTCACCCTCCGTACCTTCAGCGTCGGAAGAGTTCCAGTCTATAACTAAACGGTTGAAGGAGGTATTAGGAAAAATAGGATCGACAAATTTTAAAATGGAACCATATGACTCAATAGGGACATCCGCTTGAAAGAATAAGGTACTTGCATATGGTTGATTTATTAACTCGTTCACCTGCTGAACATTGGTATTGTTACTAAAGAGCTTAACCGTTCCAATTTCCCAGTTTTTCATAGAATTAATAACGCTATTGATATCTACGAGAGAATTAGAGCCTTTCAGATTATCAGGCTGACTGATTAGTAGACGATATGGTCTTACTACCTCTTCCATTTTCTTTTTCTCTGCAATTGAAATATCAACTACTGGAGTATCTGTTTCTGGATAGTTAGGTGAATAAGTCCAAATTGTAAAGGTAAGTGTAAGACTTAGCAGGATGAGTATGAGTAAAATAATCGATTTTACTGGTTCTATATACTTCAATCCCACTCACCTTCCTCGTCTAACAGTATCTCTAATGTAAAGAATATAGTCGTCCCATGGCCCTCTTCACTTTCGGCCCAAATCTTTCCGCCATGGGCTTCTATCATTTCCCGGGCAATTGCGAGACCAAGGCCTGTCCCTCCCATAGAGCGTGCTCGTGCTCGGTCTACCCGATAAAATCGATCAAAAATTCGATTTACATTTTCTGATGGTATACCCATGCCATCATCTGAAACCATAACTTGTAGTAAATCATTTTTAACTATAATACCAAATCGAATATTTCCTCCGTCAGGGGAGTATTTTAGGGCATTAGAAATAATATTATCAATTACTTGAGTCAGTTTATCTGTGTCGATATCTACGTAGTAAGGAACTTCCGGCAGCATACGTTGAAATGTAACGTTCTGAGATTTAGACAGCTCAAATCGATCAATAATCCTATTAAAAAACTTGTTAAAGTTAACAATTTCTTTGTTAAGATCATAGTCCCGACTATCCATCTTAGATAATTGAAGTAAGTCATTCACCAAACGAATCATTCTCTGTGTCTCTGTTTGAGTGACCTTCAAAAACGATGGTGCTATCTCGTCATCCTTCCATGCTCCATCTGCTAGAGCCTCCAAATAACTGCTCATAGTAGTTAAAGGGGTTCGAAGCTCGTGTGATACATTTGCTACAAACTCTCTTCTTTCCATATCTATCTTTTCTTGCTCTGTATTATCATGTAAAACGGCTATCAAACCGTTCACAAACCCAGTCTCCTTTTGGATAACTGAAAAATTAGCACGGAGTATAAATGGACGGTCCTGTGTACTAAAATCTAAATTCATCGATTCCTTAGAATGGATTAAATCCTCAAAGGAGTGAACGCTATCAATGCCAAGCACCGAAATAATGGGTCTATTCAAAACCATCTCTCTTGGTATGCGTAATAGCCTTACTGCAGGATCATTTATCAAAATGACTCTTCCTTTTCGATCGGTAGCTATTACCCCATCTGTCATGTTTGTTAGAACAGAGGCAAGCTTTCTACGTTCTGCCTCTGTAGTCGACTGGGCTTCCTGTAGCCTATTGGTTAAATGATTAAAAGCATGCGCTAATTGACCAATTTCATCATTTCCGTAAACTCTTACCTTTCGAGAGAAATTACCCTTTGACATCGCTTGGGCTTGTTTTCTCATCTCAGATATAGGTCTTGTAATCGTTTGTGCTATTAAAATCCCTAGTACTATCGTAATCACGAGTGCCACCGCGGTACCTACTGCTAGGATTTGATTGATTTCGTTCATTTGACTAAATACATTTTCAATATTCGATTCAATATAAACAGTTCCAACCACTGAACCATTATGAATTATCGGTGTAACTAATATCCAAATACGTTTGTTGGAATCTAGGACGATACTATCAAACGTATCCTCCGCACTAATGGATTTATGAACTAGCTCGTCCATGGACTTTTGACCAACTATCGATTGATTGTTTGAATCTGAGGTGGCTCTTATTTGATATTTAGCATCAATAATCCGAACCTCTTTTAGGTCATCCGAATTAAGACCAGACAGGATAGAACGTAAACTTTGTTCTAGTGTTTGGTCTTCTTCTGCCCGTATTTTAATAATTTCCTCGCGCGCACTAAATTCTAATATCCCTACTCGATCTTTAACGGATTCTTCAAAGTTCTCTTTAAGTCTCTCCTCTAACTCTTTAACAAAATATAAGCCGATGATTTGCATAGCAATAATGATTAATAATACATAAATCATCACTACTTTAACATGAACTGATTTAAAGTAACCAACCTTATGCATCGTTTTACTCCTGTTCAGGGCTTCTTAAATAGTAACCAACACCTCGTCTAGTCACAATCCAATTTGGGTGACTAGGATTATCTTCGATTTTTTCGCGTAGCCGTCTGATTGTAACGTCGACTGTACGAACATCTCCAAAATAGTCATATCCCCACACTGTCTGTAATAAATGCTCTCTTGTCATTACTTGTCCTATATGCTTGGAAAGATAATGTAAGAGTTCAAATTCACGATGAGTCAATTCAATTGTTTCATCTCGTTTCAATACCAAATAAGCATCCGGTTGAATAGTTAGAGGACCAATAGTAATATCATTAGTCACTACTTCATTATCTTCTTGAATGGTTTGATGTCTTCTCATATTAGCTTTTACTCGGGCTATTAACTCCCTTGTGCTAAATGGCTTTGTCACATAATCATCCGCCCCTAGCTCTAACCCTAATACCTTATCTATCTCTGAATCTTTCGCAGTTAGCATAATAATAGGAAAGCTAAAGCGTTTGCGAATTTCTCTACAAACTTCCATTCCATCCCTATTAGGTAACATTATGTCTAAAAGCATAAGATCAGGTTGAATCTCGTCTACTTTTTTCAAAGCCTCGTCCCCATCATACGCACAGAAAACCTGATAGCCTTCTTTTTTTAAATTAAATTGAAGTATGTCTGCAATTGGTTTTTCATCATCTACTACTAAAATCTTCTTACTCACTTGTTAAACCCCTTTCGCCCTTTTCTGCTATATTTTAATCAAATACATTATTTTAAACAATTAATATATCATTACTCTATCATTCTTTTTCTCTCCATGCATCCTTAAAGAAAAGATCCTAGGAAGGATGTAGTATATGAGAAGTCGAGCTTTGTCGAAATATTTCCCAGGAAATTTTTATGAAATAAATTTCCTTCTAACTACCGTCTAGCAAAGCCAGATAGAGAAATGTAAGTGTCTATGTGCCTTTCCTAAGAAGTAAAGAGGAAATGTGAAGGATTGCCTCCCAGCGCCCAATGTTATTCCTCATTTTACTTGGATGGCAAGGTGCACAAATCTAGCACCTAATTAGAAGGATATCATATATAAAAAGACAGCCGGCTAGCGACTGTCTCTAACTTATTATTTAGTTTAACATAGATAATGGATCAATCGTTACTCCATTCTTCTCCACTTCAAAGTGCAAGTGAGTTCCAGTAGAGCGTCCTGTACTTCCCATTACGCCAAGTTTTGAACCTTGTGGCAACACATCTCCAACGCTCACGCTAATAGAGGAAAGATGTGCATAGGTTGTTTTGTAGCCATTTTGATGATTAATAATTACACGATTTCCGTACGTTCCATCCCAGCCAGCTGCTTCCACAATTCCGTTATCAGCAGCCTTTATGTTAAATCCATTAGGACGAGCAATGTCTATACCTTCATGCTTTCGACCCCAACGATATCCCATTTTGCTAGAAATGTATCCCCCTTCGGCTGGCCACGCAAATTCTCCTGACCCTCGAGAAGGGATAACCTTTGTACCTTTAAGTACGATACTGTCTTTTGGTTGTTCGAGTACAGTTTCTTCCGTAACGGACTGGTCAACTTGTACACCGTTTTCCTCACGAACCAAATAAGTAGCTAATCTTTTCCCATCGGAACCCTCTTGCTTTACCTTTGTATCGCCTTTATACATTTCATCTGTTTCTTTGACTTGTTTTGTATGAGGAATTACTTCCTCTACTTTTTTCTCATAAACTACTTCTATATTTATAAGTGGCTTTAATACTGTGACATTAATCTCTTGACCAATCTGTAATACACTTGAATCTGTAAGTTCAGGGTTAATAGCTAAAAGTTCTGCTGAGGTTAAATTGTGTTTATTAGCGATAGTACCTAACACATCACCAGATTGAACTTTATACGATTCCTGTTCTAGTGTGCCTTCTAAAAGCAACTTCACAGCTTCATCAGCAGAAACAATCTTTTCTGGTGCTACATTAGCAGTTACACCTGAGACTTCCTGTTTTAAAATTATATCTGCGATTCGTGTTTCATTTACTTGTAATTCGGGTAAATTTTCACTAACACTTTTTTTAGCTTCCAGTATAGCTAACTCTTCTTCCGTGATAAACTGCAGCTTTAATTTTTTTATCGCTTCATGGTAGGCTTCAATGTCTTTGACGTAGACCGCCATCTCGTCATTGACTGACAAAGCAAATGCTGTTGCTTCTACTTTAACTATCTCGTTGAGTTTTTGAAGTGTTGTTTCGTCATCCGTCGAGGGAGTAAATACTTGTTCGGCTACTACCTTCAAGTTAGATCCTGCTTTTAAAGGAAGAGCGCCATACTGTGAGCTACTCTCTTGAACTTTTTGTTCCAATAAATTTTCCATTTCTTTTTTATCGGAAAGTGCTCCTATGTACTGACCTTCTGAGTATATATGATAAATTTCTTTTAGTGCTTTGTCGTTTCCTTCATTGGCAAATGCCATATTAAAGGTTAGTGATGATGTTAGTAAAACCGTTATAGTAGCTTTTTTAACCACATTTGATTTTCTGTTTGAAAGAACAGCAAGTGATTTATTCTTCTGCTCCTCATTCTTTCTATTCCAAAACATGATAAAGCTCCTTCCAAACTATTTAAAAACCTTAATTCCATTTTTACACTATTTTAATTTAACATATTTGAAATAGGGAAGTGTAGCAATATTTAATCTTGTAAAGAAATTGTATTTTAACACCCATTATTTTCTATTTTTTCTTTTATATTGGTAATATTAATCTTTTTACTAGTTTCTTTTTCTAATATTCTTTACTTTTTCTCCATTAATTTCTTTCTCATACATAATACTACTGGAATCTTTGTTATATTTGTCACATTAATAGATTTATAAATAAAAATTCTTACAAAAATCAACAAAAAAACCGTCAAAATTTTCTTTTTGACGGTTTTTTTTAGAATTTTATTTCCAAACACTAGAAATAATATTCGTTTGTGTGCGATCTGGTCCTACAGAGAAGATAGAAATAGGAACTCCTGTCAACTGAGAAATGCGTTCTAAGTAATGTCTTGCTGTTTCTGGAAGTTCATCAAGCGTCTTACATTTTGTAATATCCTCATTCCAGCCTGGCATTTCCTCATAGACTGGCTCGCATTCCGAAAGAATTCGTAAATTTGCTGGATATTCCGTAATAAGCTCATCCTTAAATTTATAGGCAGTGCAGATTTTCACGGTTTCTAATCCGGTTAGTACATCAATTGAATTTACCGTTAAATCCGTTAAACCACTTACCCTTTGAGCATGGCGGATTACAACTGTGTCAAACCAACCGATACGGCGTGGTCTTCCTGTTGTCGTTCCATATTCTTTTCCTACTTCTCTTATTTGGTTGCCCACTGCATCAAAAAGTTCTGTGGGGAACGGTCCATCTCCTACACGAGATGTATAAGCTTTACAAACTCCTACCACATGAGAAATTTTTGTTGGCCCCACACCTGCTCCAATTGTTACTCCACCAGCAACAGGATTAGAAGAAGTAACAAAAGGATAAGTTCCTTGATCAATATCAAGCATGACTCCTTGTGCTCCTTCAAAAAGTACTCGTCTGCCTTCATCGAGTGCATCATTCAATACTTTGGAAGTGTCGGTTACATACTTTTCAATCTCTTGTCCATAGCTATAAAACTCTTCTAATATTTCTTCTACAGTAAAGCCTTTTGTTTCATAGAATTTCTCAAACATTCTATTTTTTTCTTCTAAGTTACGTTCTAGCTTTTCTTTAAACACTTCATAGTCCAGAAGGTCTGCTATACGAATCCCTACTCTGGCAGCTTTGTCCATGTATGCAGGGCCAATACCTTTACCAGTTGTGCCTATTTTGTTAGCACCTCTACGTGCTTCCTCTACTTCATCTTGTTTTATATGATAAGGAAGAATCACATGGGCACGATTAGAAATACGTAAATTTTCAGTAGTTACTCCTCGATCATGCAACCCTTTTAATTCTTTTACCAACGCTCGTGGATCGACTACCATTCCATTCCCGATCACCGAGATTTTATCCTTATAAAAAATACCGGAAGGAATTAAATGTAACTTATAAGTCTCTCCTCCGAAAATAATTGTATGACCTGCATTATTTCCACCTTGGTAACGTGCGATTACTTCTGAGTGTTCCGATAAAAAGTCAGTAATTTTGCCTTTTCCTTCGTCTCCCCATTGGGTTCCTACTACAACTACTGATGGCATTGCCAACACCTCCGTCAGACATCATGTCCTGTTTAAAAATCAGTGTTATTGTACCAATCATCTTTACCATAGTCAACCAATTTAACGAAAAAACACGAACGAATTGACAATTACTTCATCAATTCGTTCGTGTTTGCTTTATGCTGGTGGAGCTTGGTGTTGGCTCCAATCAATATTAACAAATTTATTGAATTCCTTCACGAATGCTAAAGTGACGGTTCCAGTTGGACCATTACGTTGTTTAGCAATTATAATCTCAATCATGTTCTGGTTCTCTGTTTCCTTATCGTAATAATCCTCACGATATAAGAAAGAAACGATATCCGCATCTTGCTCAATCGATCCAGATTCACGTAAATCGGACATCATTGGTCTCTTATCTTGTCGTTGCTCTACACCACGGGACAGCTGAGACAAGGCAATAACAGGAACCTTTAGCTCACGGGCAAGACCCTTTAAGGAACGAGAGATTTCAGAAACCTCTTGTTGACGATTCGCCTGGCTTCCGCCACTTCCTTGAATAAGCTGCAAATAATCAATTAAAATCATTCCCAAACCTGATTCCTGCTTCAGTCGTCTACACTTTGCTCTTATTTCATTTACTCTTATACCAGGTGTATCATCTATATAGATCCCAGCATTTGATAGACTACCCATCGCCATCGTAAGTTTGCGCCAATCCTCTGTAGTAAGGGCCCCTGTTCTAAGCACCTGAGCATCAATATTACCCTCTGCACAAAGCATACGCATTACAAGCTGTTCAGCACCCATCTCCAAACTAAAGATTGCAACGTTCTCGTCAGTTTTCGTAGCCACGTTTTGGGCTACATTCAACGCGAAAGCTGTTTTTCCTACAGAAGGACGTGCCGCTACAATGATAAGATCGTTACGTTGAAACCCTGCCGTAATACGATCTAAATCACGGAAACCAGTAGGAATACCAGTTACGTCACCTTTTCTAGTATGCAGTTTTTCAATATTGTCATAGGTTTCTACCAATACATCTTTAATATGTTTAAAGTCACCAGCATTCTTTCGATTGGCAACCTCCATCATTTTTCTTTCTGCTTCGGATAAAAGCGCCTCTACCTCGTCTTCTCGCGTAAACCCATCTTCTACTATGGTCGTAGCCACTCGTATAAGACGGCGAAGAATTGACTTTTCCTCCACAATTTTTGCATAGTGGCCTATATTAGCGGCAGTAGGAACAGCATTTGCTATTTCACTGATGTAGGAAATGCCTCCTACATCTTCAAGTTCCTTCTTAGAAGATAATTCTTCTGTGACCGTTACTACATCAATTGCTTTCCCTTGATCACTCAGGCGAAGCATCGTTTGGAATATTTTTTGATGAGCTACCCGATAAAAATCTTCTGGCATAACGATCTCTGCTGCAGTTATTAAAGCTTGTGGTTCTAAAAATATTGCTCCAAGGACCGATTGTTCAGCTTCTTGATTATGTGGGGGGACACGGTCCAATAATGGATCGCTCATAAAATTCTCTCCTTACGCTTCTTCAGATACATGCACCTTTAATGTTGCTACTACCTCGTGGTGTAACTTAACAGGTACATTTGTGTATCCTAAAGCACGAATTGCATCATCTAATTCCATTTTACGTTTATCTATTTTAATCCCATGAACTTTATCTAATTGTGCAGCAACCTGTTTAGTAGTAACAGAACCAAATAGTCTGCCATCATTACCTGATTTTGCTTTTAGTTCAACTGTTAGCTGTTCTAACTTTTCTTTTAATTTTTTTGCTTCGGCTAATTCTTCTGCTGCTTCTTTTTCAGACTTTTTCTTTTGTCCCTCCAAAGCGCTAATTGCAGCTGTATTTGCTTCCACAGCAAGTTTATTTTTGATCAAAAAATTGTGTGCATAACCATCTGCTACATTCTTAATCTCGCCTTTTTTACCTTTACCTTTAACATCTTTTAAAAATACTACTTTCATTCTGCGTTTCCTCCTTCGATTGTTTCCATTATAGCTAGTTTTAATTGATTAATAGCCTCTGGAACTGTTATATCTGTTAGTTGGGTAGCGGCATTAGTTAGATGCCCTCCACCATTTAATTTTTCCATCACTATTTGAACATTTACTTCACCAAGTGACCTTGCACTTATTGCTACGGAAGAATCACTTCTATGACCTATTACAAAGGAAGCTGATACGTTATTCATTGCTAAAAGTATATCTGCAGTCTGGGCAAGCAGCACTTGGCTATAGTTAGTGTCTTCATCTCCATGTGCTATAGCAATTCCTTCTCTAAAGAATTCAACGTTCTGCACAATTTTGGAGCGTTCGATATACGTGTCTAAATCCTCTTTTAAGAGGCGTTGGACCAAAATGGTATCTGCTCCATGGGTTCTAAGATAAGAGGCCGCCTCAAACGTTCTAGCCCCTGTACGAAGCGTGAAACTTTTCGTATCAACAATTATACCTGCTAGCATAGATGTAGCCTCTAGCATAGTGATTTTTTCGTTTTTCGGTTGGTATTCGATTAGCTCAGTGACCAACTCTGAAGTAGATGATGCATATGGCTCCATATAGACAAGCATGGTATTCGTTATAAACTCTTCTCCACGACGATGATGATCGATTACTACAACTTTTTCAGCTTTTTGAAGTAATTTTTCATCAATAACCATACTTGGTTTATGGGTATCTACTACAACTAATAAAGTCTTTTCAGTCATTTTATTGATAGCCTCTTCAGGGCTAATAAAACGTTTATATAAATCAGGTTTTTCTTTAATTTCGTCCATTAGACGAAGTACACTTTTATCCAACTCGTTAAAATCAATCACGACGTAGCCATCTATCTTGTTCATCTCAACCATCTTTCTTACACCTACGGCTGAGCCAATCGCATCCATATCCGGGAACTTATGACCCATTACGAGTACCTGATCGCTGTCCTGTATCAAATCTCTCATTGCATGTGAGATCACCCTTGCTCTAACACGTGTACGTTTCTCTACTGGATTAGTTTTGCCTCCATAGAACTTCACTTTTCCATTAGGGTGCTTAATAGCAACCTGGTCACCTCCACGGCCAAGCACTAAATCTAGACTCGATTGTGCAAGCTCTCCTAATTCTACAAGAGAGGTAGATCCTGCACCCACCCCAACGCTAAGTGTTAAAGAGAATCCAAACTTAGAGGTAGTTTCCCTGATATCATCCAAAATGGAGAATTTGCTTTTTTCCACTTCCAACAAAATGGATTCATTGAAAACTGCTAAAAAACGATCAGACGATATTCTTTTAACGTATATCCCATGTTTAGCTCCCCAATTATTTACAGTAGAAGTAACAATACTGTTTAATTGGCCTCTTGTTTGATCGTCCATGCCTTGCGATATCTCATCATAATTATCGATAAATAATACACCAATCACAGTTCGATCTCCATAGTAAAGTGATTCCATTTCAACTTGCTCAGTGATATCAAAGAAATATAGAAGCTTTTCCTCTGCCTTGTAAAATACCTTATAGTCATGTTCATCTAGAGAAATGACCATTTCCTTTGAATCATCCTGCTTGAGTAGCTGCTGAAAGTCAGAAGATATGGAAAGTAACTCCTCCCCTATAATCGTATCAAATGGTAACTTTTGAGTCATATAGGGATTTGCCCATTCGATTATATGCTGGTCATTTATCAAAATAATTCCTATTGGCATTTCAAGCAATGCCTCTTCCCCTACCTTTTTCATACGATAAGAAAGAGTCTCTATATGCCTTTCTGTCTCTTCATAAACACGCTTTTCAATTACCCAAGCGTATATAAACACTCCCACAACCAAGAGAGCAAATAGTAATCCAACTAAAAGGTTGTTAGACAGAAGCAAATAAGATGCAACTCCACTGAGAAGCATAAACAATATTAGTGGATATCGTATTGGTCGTTTTCTAAAAAAAGACGCCACTGGATCAGCTCCTTATTTCTTAAATCTGTCTTTTAAATATGCTCGCAAATTAAATCCTAAATCTAAAACACCTAGGATTATTACAAATGAATTTAGGGGAATTGCTAAAAAAGTGGCTAAAATAGCACTCCACTTTGGCCAACCCTGTACATGAAAATAATATTGAATAATCGAAATCCCTTGTAACAACAGTAATGCTCTTAAAAGGAAGGTCGCATTTATGATTAGCATATAGCTAAAGGTCCCTACCTCAAATGTAGTGACTAAGGAGATGATTGCTACAACTAAATAATACCACAACACTGCTTTTGGTAATTTAAAATACATATATTTAGGAAATTTTGGAACTGGTACTTTTAACTTCTTTAGGATGGGTAAAAGAATAGATACATAAACAAATGCCTGGAAAAACGCCATTAAAATAAAGAGCGTTGGCAACATTGCTTCGAATGCTATTATAATTTGTTTAACCATCTCATCGTAGTTCTTTGGTTTTTGGCCAGCTGTCTCCAGTATTTTTCCCGCTTGCTCGTAGTATATTTTAGTACCCTCTAAAAATTGCTCTATCAGATTCATATTTAAAACTAAAATAGAAATTATGTATTGCACAGCAGTCATGAGTAGTACGAATATTCCTGCAGCCATTAGCATGTATAGCTTGGACTGCTTTTTTCGTAAAGAATCTCCTATTATAAAACCAACTGGCCCTACAACTAATCCAAGTGTTAAACCTACTATACCTCCAATAATAAAAGATATAAATATTGCTACAACCATAACAAGTAGCGATTCTTTTCTTTCAAATTTTGCACTATACCAAGCTAACGGTAAGGGTGCTATTAAGGATGTGATAATTGTTAGAATCGGAACATACACAGACATTGCTATGAGAATAGCAAATAGTGCAATCATTAAAGATCCAAACGTTAAATAGCTTGACTGATTCTTTTGCATGATCGACCTTCCTTTATTATAATCATCTATCCATTGTAACAGATTTTCAAGTACAACTAAAATTACATGATATGAAAAGCCTATGTGACTCCATATAAAGATAGTTTCTTATACTACATACCTATTCTCTTATAGTTTATGAATCACGTATGGTTGCTTTCCTTAAGCCATCACCCATTGTTCACAATTGTTTAATCTGTTCCGCTAAATTTGTCTCAAGGTGTTAAAACCAGTAACAATACATTAATAGGGTATAGACAATAAATTATTAAATCCAAAAGGTTAAATGATAGTTCCTATCCTTTAAAAAAGAGAACAAAAAAAGACCGGTTTCCCGGTCTTCGATTTATATACTTATCTCTCTTCAGAAGAGAATGGAAGTAAAGCCATGATACGAGATACTTTGATAGCTCGTGTTAACTTACGTTGGTACTTCGCGCTAGTTCCTGTCACACGACGTGGAAGAATTTTCCCACGTTCTGACACGAATTTTTTCAACAAATCTACATCTTTATAATCGATGTGTGTGATGTTGTTAGCAGTGAAGTAACAAACTTTACGGCGTCTTTTGCCTCCGCGACGTGGTGCCATAATAGGTTGCCTCCTTTTCGATTAAAGTAAAACGTGCAAGAAGATTTTAGAATGGTAGGTCGTCATCAGATACTTCAATCGGACCACTACTATTTCCAAATGGATCTTCATCTACACGTGTATAGTTTTGCTGATTCATTGGTTGGTTTTGCTGATATGTCGGATAAGAGTTCTGTTGTTGTCCGCCGCCATATGATTGTCCACCTTGGCCACGATCACCAGAGCTACCGCGTGGTTCTAAGAACTGAACGCTGTCTGCGACAACGTCTGTCGTATAAACGCGTTTCCCATCTTGTCCTTCATAACTACCCGTTTGAATACGCCCTTCTACACCTGCCAAGCTTCCTTTTTTCAAGAAATTGGCTGTGTTTTCCGCTTGTTTTCTCCAAACGACACAGTTGATAAAATCAGCTTCTCTTTCGCCTTGTTGGTTAGAGAATGTACGATTTACAGCAAGTGTAAATCTAGCCATTGCAACACCACTTGGCGTATATCGAAGTTCCGGATCTTTTGTTAGTCTTCCAACTAATACGACACGGTTAATCATCAGTTAATAACCTCCCTCGTTCAGCATGATAGTCGATTTTCTTATTTATCGTCGATACGAACAGCAATGTGACGGATAATGTCTTCATTGATGTTAGCTAAACGAATGTATTCATCGATTGCTCTAGAATCAGCGTTTACTTTAACGATTTGGTAGAAACCTTCACGTAAGTCATTGATTTCGTAAGCTAAGCGGCGTTTACCCCACTCTTTAGCTTCGATGATCTCAGCACCATTTGAAGTTAAGATTTCATTGAAACGCTCAACTAAAGCCTTCTTTGCATCTTCTTCGATTGCTGGTTGGATAATGTACATTAATTCGTACTTTCTCATCTATTTACACCTCCCTATGGTCTTTGGTCGAACTGTCACCAGCCGACAAGGAGCAAGTAATGATATTACTCACATCAACTTATTGTACCACAAGCTGTTATTTTTTTCAAGGAGAGATTGTTCTTATTTTATTTATTAATGTATATTTGTATAAAAGGGGGAATTGTATTGGAGAAAAAAGATTCTATTCTAACATTAATAGAGATTGATATTAAAAAGGTAGCATGGCAAAGTTTATGGATGACCATAGTCTTTTCCTTATTAGGCTTAATAATATATATTTTAGTTTATAAAGAATTTGAGATTAATTTTAGTCTCTTAGGAATCTTCTTATTTCTTATAGGATATCTCCTGTTAATTGTGTTACATGAAGCATTCCATTTAATCGGGTTTTGGGCCTTTGGAAAGGTACCCTGGAACAAGATGGATTATGGTGTCAATCTTAAATTAGGGGTTGCCTATGCAACTACCTCTATTCCCATTCCTAATAAATCGATGAAAAAAGCTCTCTTACTTCCCTTTTGGACAACAGGAATTATCCCTATGTTATTTGGTTATGGTATTGAATCTCCTCTCCTTGTGCTTTTAGGTGCATGGTTAGTAGCCGGTGCTGCTGGCGACTTTGCTATGTATAGAAAATTGAGAAAATATCCTAATGATATTCTTATTAAAGATGATCCTGCTCTACCAATCCTATACGTTATAGAAGAAAACCGGTCCGCATAAGCAGACCGGTTTTTACTTTAGAATTTAGTTGCTATTAAGCTTATACAATACAACTTAAACGTTGAAACGGAATAACATTACGTCCCCATCTTGTACAATATACTCTTTACCCTCTAAACGAACCTTCCCTGCTTCTTTAGCAGCGGACATTGAACCAGCATCAACCAAATCATCGTATGCAACTGTTTCTGCACGAATGAAGCCTTTTTCAAAGTCAGAGTGAATTACTCCAGCACATTGTGGTGCCTTCATACCCTTACGGAATGTCCAAGCACGTACCTCTTGGACTCCTGCTGTAAAGTAAGTAGCCAGTCCAAGTAAAGAATAAGAAGCTTTAATAAGCTGATCTAAACCAGACTCTTGAATACCTAGCTCTTCTAAGAACATTTGTTTCTCATCGTCCTCTAAAGCTGCCATCTCTTCCTCAATTTTCGCACATACTACGATAACTTGAGCTCCCTCTTCTGCTGCAAATGCACGTACTTTTTGTACATACTCATTATCTTCTGATTCCATAATGTCATCCTCAGATACATTTGCTACATAAAGCATTGGTTTTATCGTTAATAAGTGAAGGCCTTTTACAACTCGCAACTCATCCTCTGAAAAATCTACTGAGCGACCAGACTTACCTTCTTCAAATGCTTCTTTTAAACGAGTTAAAATTGGCTCTTCAACCATTGCTTCTTTATCTTTTTGTTTCGCCATCTTAGCTACTCGAGATAAGCGTTTATCCACACTTTCTAAATCCGCTAAGATTAATTCCAAATTAATAACCTCTATGTCAGAGATTGGATCTACTTTGCCCGCAACATGCGTAATATTGTCGTCTTGAAAACAACGAACAACTTGACAAATTGCATCTACTTCACGGATATGTGCTAAAAACTTGTTTCCAAGTCCTTCTCCTTTACTAGCCCCTGCTACAATACCTGCAATATCTGTAAATTCAAATGCAGTCGGTACTGTTTTCTTTGGAACTACTAACTCTGTTAATTTATCTAAACGAGCATCTGGTACTTCAACGATCCCCACATTTGGATCAATTGTCGCAAACGGATAATTTGCAGCTAAAGCCCCTGCTTTTGTTATTGCATTAAATAATGTAGATTTCCCTACATTTGGTAAACCGACAATCCCTGCTGTTAATGCCATATATGTCACAACCCTTCAATTTTCTTACTAACCGGATTCCTTTTAACCTGTCTATTATAGTTATTTTAAAGGTAAAAGTCTATCTTTACTCTGCTTCTGCTTTAACTAGCACTTTTTTCATTTTCTTTTCAAACTCTACACGCGGAATCATAACGCTATGCTGGCATCCTTCACATTTTATACGAATGTCTGCACCTAATCGAATGACCTTCCAGCGATTAGTTCCACATGGATGTTGTTTCTTCATCTCCACAATGTCATTCAATTGAAATTGTTTTCTCTCCATTAACCTCACCTACTCATCATTTTTTGCATTGCGTACGACAATTGGATATGGAATATCTACACCAGATTGCTCTAAAAATTCCTTAAGGTCTCTTCTAATTTTTCTTGCAATGTCATCCTGCATTATTGGGATGGTCTCTACTCCAATTCTAAGCACTAAATCATCTGATGATATTTCCTGCACCCCTAATATCTCTGGAACTTTCACAAGCTCTTCATACTTAGTATTTAAACTTCCCAAAAAACCCCTCAACATTTTCTCTACTGCCTGAATATCTGATTCATAAGATACCTTTATATCAATCAGAACAATGGTATTGAAAACGGAATAGTTAACTACGTTAGATATTGTCCCATTCGGTATGATAAAAAGCTCCCCAATTGGGCTTTTGACTTTAGTTGTCCTTAAACCTATTTCTTCTACTATACCTCTGGAGGTTCCGATTTGTACCTCATCTCCTACGGCAAACTGATCCTCAAATACAATGAAAAAACCAGTAATAACATCCTTTACTAAGCTTTGTGCGCCAAATCCTATCGCTAAGCCTATCACTCCCGCTCCTGCAATTAACCCCCTTACATCAATATGAAAAGTAGATAAAATTGCTAGAATTGCTGTGAAATATACTGCATAAGTTAAAATATTTTCTAATAATTTTATTAGTGTATTTTGTCTTCTTTCTGAATATCTTAAAGGGCTTCTTTGTCTTACTGTAAAAACTCTATTAATAACCGTTTTACCAATTCTAATAACGACTGTTGCAAGAATTAGAATAAAAAATATTTTAATACATATTAGCCCTAAATCTATCCAATTTTTCTCATCTAGTATGTATGCTTCTACTCGTTGATACATTGCAGTCATTGTAATCTCCACCTCATTGAATAAATATTTTCTTCAAGGCATATACTAATTTAAAAAAAGAAAGCGAGTTTATATATATATGACTTCTCAACTCAACTCGATCCCTCAAGTCTCCACTATCTATTATAAAGAAACTGGCGTTATTTGGCGATTAAGCAATTACTTTTTAGAATATATTCCTTTTGATCATACAAATCTTGTTTTTTGTTGTATTGGTACAGATCGCTCTACTGGAGATGCCTTGGGGCCAATGACCGGGTCTTTTTTAACTCAGCTCGTTTCTTTTCCTTTTGAAATTGTAGGGACATTGGATAATCCCCTTCATGCATTGAATTTAGAGGAAACTACCAATACCCTTTATAACTCACCGGATAAGCCTTTTATCGTTGCAATTGATGCCTGCTTAGGAAATGCGAATAACATCGGTGAAATAATTATCCACCCCGGACCTCTTTATCCAGGTAAAGCTGTAAAAAAAGACTTACCTCCCATTGGAGAAATTTCTATTAAAGCAATTGTTAACATAGGTGGTTTCATGGAATATAATGTATTGCAAAGCACACGTCTAAACCTTACTTTTGAGATGGGAAAAGTAATTTCTCGTTCCCTCCTCCTTGCTTGGCATAGATATAATTTAAAAAATAATAGCAACTACAATACCAACAAAAACTAAACAAGGCAATAGATTTGCGACTCTAATTTTAGTCAGTCCTAATAAATTCGTCCCAATTCCTATAATCATAATTCCACCAGCAGCTGTCATTTCCTGAAGAAACATTTCAAGTGCAGCTTCTGGTACTAATCTTGTTATTTGAGTAGCTAACAACGCGATTGCTCCTTGATATACTACAACGGGAATTGATGACAGTATAACTCCTATTCCTAAAGTTGCAGAAAGAATAACTGCGGTAAAACCATCTATGATTCCTTTACTTACTAACAAATCATGATCATTTTGCAGACCACTATTTAAAGCGCCTAAAACTCCCATAGCTCCGATAACAAAGATTAAAGTACTTGTAACAAATCCTTGGGCAATACTTCCATCCTGTTTTTTAGAACCAAATTTTAGTTCTATCATTTGGCCGAGCCTGTTAATCCACTTATCTATGTCAATCCATTCTCCAACTACTGCTCCAAGGACGATACAGATAATGATAATGACGAAATTACTACTTTCCAATCCCATTTGAACACCCATTACTATAACAACTATACCAATAGCATACATAACGGTCTGTTTCATATTTTCTGGAATTCCCTTTAAAAGTCGACCAATTAGTGAACCAATTATAATTAGTAATGCATTGATCAATGCCCCGAATAATACCATTACTTATCCTCTTTTCATCCTAAAAATATAACCTATCTCCAGGTTGCCCCAGAAATAGGTCATTTTTAATCCTCAAGCAGTTTCAAAATTCTTTCTAAATCATCTTTAGAGTAAAATTCAATTTCTATTTTACCCTTTTCTTTTTCTTCATTCTTCGTAATCTTTACTGCTGTTCCAAAAAACTCTCTTAGTTCAGATTCCTTTTCCAAAGTAAAAATATCCTTTTCTACCTTTTTTGTTTCACGTGGAACATTTGCATTTAATCTTTGGACTAACGCTTCTAGCTGCCTTACATTGAGATTCTCTTTAATAGTCTTTTGCATAATTAAAGGTATATTTTTTTTCTTTTTTAAACCTAATAATGCTTTACCATGTCCCATGGAAAGCTTACCTTCGGAAACCGCATTTCTAACTATTTCAGGTAAAGAAAGTAAACGAATATGATTTGCGATGTGCGGTCTACTTTTCCCTAGTCTAAAGGCTAATTGTTCTTGGGTTAATCCTAGGTTTTCCATTAGATTTTGATAAGCCTCTGCTTCTTCTATCGGAGTCAAATCTTCTCTTTGTAGGTTTTCTAGAATCGCAAGCTCCATCATTTGTTGATCGTTAAAGTCTCTAATAACAGCCGGAATTTCTTCTAAATGAACTTTCTTTGAGGCTCTAAATCTACGTTCACCAACCACTATCTCAAACTTAGAACCCTTTTTTCTAACTATAATAGGTTGCAGGACACCATGTTCTTTAATAGATTCAGATAACTCTATTAATGCTTCATCATCAAATATTTTTCTAGGTTGATATGGGTTCGGTCTAATATCAGCTATAGTGATCTGCTCTACCTTTTCTTCTGGTTTAGTATCTTCTCCGGGAAAAAGAGCGTTAATTCCCTTTCCTAGCCCTTTAGCCATGACGAATCACTTCCTTCGCAAGTTCTAAATACACTTCTGCCCCTCTTGACTTTGGATCATAAATAATAATTGGCTCCCCATGACTTGGCGCTTCACTTAAACGAACATTTCTTGGAATAATAGATTTATAAACTTTATCTTGAAAATATTTTTTAACTTCTTCAATAACTTGTATACCTAAATTAGTTCTTGCATCAAACATTGTTAATAATACTCCATCAATTGCTAGAGTTTTGTTTAAATGTTTTTGAACCAATCTAATGGTACTTAATAACTGACTTAATCCTTCTAATGCGTAAAATTCACACTGTACTGGAATAATAATAGCATCAGCAGCAGTAAGCGAATTAATGGTTAATAGACCAAGTGAAGGAGGACAATCTATAATAATAAAATCATAGTCAGCTTGTACTTCCTGAAGCGCTTTTTTTAATCGTACTTCTCTGGAAATGGTAGATACTAGTTCTATTTCTGCACCAGCTAAAGAAATGGTAGCAGGAACTATATGTAAATTCTCTACTTTCGTTTCTAAAATAGTATCTTTCACACTTACATCATCTATTAACACATCATAAATACATTGATTTACATCGCCTTTATTAACTCCAACTCCACTAGAAGCATTTCCTTGAGGATCAATGTCCACCAACAAAACCTTCTTGCCCAAGTATGCAAGGCAGGCACTGAGGTTCACTGATGTAGTAGTCTTACCTACACCACCTTTTTGGTTGGCTATTGCAATAATTCTTCCCACTCTTGCACCTACTTTCATAAAAATAAAAACAACTCTCTACCATTCTATCAAATTTTACAGAAAAATGAATGTTATTATTGTATTAAAAGAAAAACTCTCACAAAATAGTGAGAGTTTAATATAAAAATAAATATAGTATAATTTCTATTTATGATTTCTTCTTAGGAATTCTTACTGTAATTTGATAAAAATCTTCCGTGTCTTCTTCTTCTGTTTTTAAATTGATTCCGCTTTTAGTCACCATACTAAGTGATTGCTTAATTGTATTTAAAGCAATACGCACGTCTTTACTAATCGCTTTTCTTTTAGGCTTTGAAGCATTCTTTTCCTCTTTTACAGGAGGATTAACAATTTCATTCACTTTTTCTTCTAGTTGCTTCACGTTCCATTGCTGTTCAATAGATTCGTTCATTAACTTGATTTGTACTTCTTCATCCTTCACTTGCATGAGGGACCTAGCATGTCTTTCAGATAACCTTTTATCCATTATTGCTTGTTGGATCTCTTTAGGTAATTTTAGCAAGCGCAATTTATTGGCAACGGTAGATTGACCCTTGCCTAACCTTTGAGCTAGCGCCTCTTGCGTTAACTCATGTAGCTTTAATAGTTTCTGATATGCCACAGCTTCTTCTATTGCAGTCAGTTCTTCTCTTTGAAGGTTTTCAATCAATGCAATAGATGCTGTCTCTTTATCACTTAAATTACGTACAATGGCAGGAACCTCTGTCCATTTCAACTTGGACATCGCACGGAAACGGCGTTCACCTGCTATTATTTCATACTTATTATCTTCCATTTTTCGAATGACAATAGGTTGAATTACTCCGTGTGTATGAATTGTACGTGCCAGCTCTTCTATTTTTGCATCATCAAAAACAGTCCTAGGCTGAAACCTATTAGGAACTATCTTCTCTATGGCTACATGTACTACTTCTTCGTTATTAGTCTGCGTAGCCTCAACGACTGGATCTTGTCCTTGCTTTTCAGAACCTCCGAAAAAACGTGAGAAAGGACTTTTCATCTAACTAGCACCACCTTTTAGATACTCTTTACTTATGTTCTCGATAAAGAAAATAATTTAATAATGTTTCACGTGGAACGTTCCTCATTAAATAATAGGAGTCTTATTTGGTATACCTGGTTTTCGAGGGTATCTTTTCGGTGTGCTTTTAATTTTAGAAAAGACATATAACGTTCTCTCACTATTTTCTATCGGTAATAGAAAAGAATACTCCGCACTTTTTTCAGAGCCTAATATATTAATAGCTCTTTGCGCATCATTTAATTCATCTAATGCACTTGCAGCTTTCATTGCTATAAATTTTCCTCCAACTTTTACAAGTGGAATACATAGCTCTGAAAGTACAGAGAGTCTTGCTACCGCTCTAGCGGTAACAAGATCATATTGCTCTCTATAATCCTTATTTTGTCCAAATTCCTCAGCACGAGCATGAACAAAATGTACATCCTTTAAATTTAATTCCTTGCTTAAATGAGTTAAAAATTGAATTCTCTTATTTAAGGAATCAACAATTGTCACTTTAAGATTTGGAAAACAAATTTTCAATGGAATACTTGGAAACCCTGCCCCTGCTCCAACATCACATACAGTAAAGGAACCACTAAAATCCTCATAAAAAGAAGCACTTATAGAATCAAAAAAATGTTTTAAATATACAGATGGTTCATCTGTAATAGCTGTTAAATTCATTTTCTCGTTCCATTCCACAAGTAATTCAAAGTATTTTCTAAATTGTCCTAACTGTACTTCCGTTAGCTCAATTCCCTTTTCAGAGAGGGCTTTTTTAAATTGTTCTTCGTTCATGTTGTTCTCCTCATTGTTTAAGACTATCCAGTAATTTTAGCTATTTTACCTTGCTCAATGTAAATAAGTAGAATAGAAATATCCGCTGGGTTTACTCCTGAAATACGAGATGCTTGTGCAATTGATAGTGGTCTAACTTGCATTAACTTTTGTTTTGCTTCAGTTGCTAGTCCGGAGATTGCATTGTAATCAATTTGATCAGGGATTTTTTTATTCTCCATTTTTTTAAGCTTTTCTACTTGTTGAAGAGATTTTTCTATATAACCTTCGTATTTAACTTGTATTTCAATTTGTTCCTTTTCTTCTTCGTTAAGCTCTACTTCTAGGGGAACAAGCTGTGCAACTAAGTCATAATTCATTTCTGTTCTTTTTAGTAAATCGGAAGCTCGAATACCATCTTTTAGCTCACTTCCACCAGCATTACGAATAACCTCTTGAGTATCCTCATTTGGTTTTATAATAATCGAACGTAAACGTTTAAGTTCTTCTTCAATTCTTTTCTTTTTCTCTAAGAATTTATTATACCGCTCTTCTGGCACTAAGCCAATATTATATCCAATTTCTAACAATCTTAAATCTGCATTGTCATGGCGTAACAATAAGCGATATTCCGCTCTTGAAGTCAATAAACGATAAGGCTCATTAGTACCTTTTGTAACTAAATCATCTATAAGAACTCCAATATAGGCATCCGAGCGGCTAAGTACTCTCTCTTCCTTATTAAATACTCTAAGCGCAGCGTTAATTCCTGCCATTAAACCTTGCGCTGCTGCTTCTTCATATCCGGAAGTTCCATTAATTTGTCCAGCTGTATATAAGTTTTTCACTTTTTTGGTTTCTAGTGTAGGCCATAGCTGCGTTGGTACCATTGCATCATATTCAATTGCATAACCTGCGCGCATCATTTCTGCATTTTCTAACCCTGGAATTGAAGCCAAAAGTCTACGCTGTACGTGCTCCGGAAGACTTGTCGAAAGACCTTGCACATAAACTTCTCTCGTGTTTCGTCCCTCAGGCTCAAGGAAAATTTGATGACGTGGTTTATCATTAAATCTTACAATTTTATCTTCAATGGAAGGACAGTATCTTGGACCTGTTCCTTTAATCATACCAGAATACATTGGAGACAAATGTAAGTTATCGTTAATAATTTGATGTGTTTCTGAGCTCGTATAAGTTAACCAACATGGTAATTGATCCATAATAAATTCAGTAGTTTCAAAGCTGAATGCTCTAGGAACATCATCTCCTGGCTGAATCTCTGTTTTACTATAATCTATTGTTTTACTATTTACACGCGGTGGAGTTCCCGTTTTAAAACGTACTAGATCAAAGCCTAAATCACGAATGCTATCTGCTAGTTTAATGGACGGCTGTTGGTTATTTGGTCCGCTAGAATATTTAAGATCCCCAATAATAATTTCACCGCGTAAAAACGTCCCCGTAGTAATTACAACAGTTTCAGAACGATAAACTGCTCCAACTTGTGTAATTAGACCAACAATTTTTTCATCTTCTACTAGAAGCTCTTCGACAACTGCTTGATGGACTGTAAGATTATCTTGTTCCTCAAGCAATCTTTTCATCTCATTTTGGTATAGAACCTTATCTGCTTGTGCTCTAAGTGCACGAACAGCTGGCCCCTTTCCTGTATTCAACATTCTCATTTGAATGTGAGTTCTATCTATCACTTTACCCATGGCGCCGCCTAATGCGTCAATTTCACGCACAACAATTCCTTTTGCAGGGCCTCCGATGGATGGATTACATGGCATAAATGCAATCATATCAAGATTTATTGTTAAAACAAGCGTTTTTGCACCCATTTTGGCAGCGGCTAAAGCGGCTTCAACACCGGCATGCCCTGCTCCAACAACAATCACATCGAACTTGCCTGCTTCAAAGTTTGGCATGTTCGTAACTTCCTCTCGTTTTTTATTTTCCTAAACAAAATTGAGCAAATAATTGGTCAATCAAACTTTCTTCAACTGTATCCCCAATTATCTCTCCTAATATTTCCCATGTTCTAGTGACATCTATTTGTATCATGTCTACCGGCACATGATTATGTGCTGCTTCTATAGCATCGGTAATCGTGGATTTAGCTAAATTCAACAAAGCAATATGGCGAGCGTTAGATACATAGGTGATGTCCGATACTTCAATATTTCCTTCAAAGAACAAGGATGATATTGACTCTTCTAGCTCATCAATTCCCTCTTCTTTTAATAAAGAAGTAGTTACTACTCGCTTGTCACCTGCCAGTTGCTTCACTTCATCATAATTTAGTTTGTTAGGAAGATCTGTCTTATTAATAATGACAATATAATCCATTCCTTTAATAGTCTCGAATATTCTTTTATCCTCGTCGGATAGATGTTCAGCGTTATTTAAAACAAGCAATATTAAATCCGCTTCTTTCAAAACTTGGCGTGATTTTTCTACACCAATCCGTTCCACTATATCCTCTGTTTCTCGAATACCCGCTGTGTCAACCAACTTCAAAGGGACTCCACGTACATTTACATATTCTTCTATAATATCTCTTGTAGTTCCTGCTATTTCTGTAACAATTGCCTTATTTTCTTGAATTAAACTATTTAAAAGAGATGATTTTCCTACATTCGGTCTTCCAACAATAGCAGTGGAAAGACCTTCTCTTAGGATTTTCCCTTGGGAAGAAGTAATTAATAGCTTTTCAATCTCTTCCTTCACCCAGGTTCCTTTTTCAATCATCATAGGAAGCGTCATCTCTTCAACATCGTCATATTCTGGATAATCAATGTTCACCTCAACTTGAGCTAAAGTCTCAAGGAGGGCTTGTCTTAATGTCTTAATAAGCCTTGATAAACGACCGTCCATTTGACCCAAAGCCACATTCATCGCTTTGTCCGTTTTCGCCCTTATTAAATCCATTACTGCTTCAGCTTGTGACAGATCTATTCGTCCATTTAAAAAAGCACGTTTTGTAAACTCACCAGGTTCCGCAAGCCGTGCACCATTTATAAGTATTAACTGGAGGACTCTATTAACTGTAACTAGTCCACCGTGACAATTTATCTCTACTACGTCTTCTCTCGTAAACGTCTTTGGACCTTTCATAAGAGAGATCATGACTTCTTCTACTACATCATTGGTCTTTGGATCGACTAAGTGTCCATAATGAATGGTATGTGAGGGCTGCTCTGCTAAGTTTTTTCCATTTGGCGAACGGAAAACCTTATTTGCTATTGAAATCGCCTCTGTCCCACTAAGTCTAACTATAGCTATTGCTCCTTCTCCTAATGGAGTAGAAATTGCAGCTATTGTATCAAATTCCATCAACGTACACCTCCTTGCACATTTAGTTATCCACATGTGAATAACTAAAACGAACATGACTATCTAACATATAACAATAACATATTTTAGCCTAAATCAGAAGCATAGTTACTTTTAATTATGTGAACAAAAATAGCACGCTTCCAAGTAATTATTTGCTAACTCCAGGAAATTATATTATTTTTCTTATTAAAAATATATTTTGCCCAACACGCTTGAGTTTACGCTTCACTGTATACATTTTTAACAAAAATTATAGACGCTCTATGAAATCCAATAAAACATCCCTCCATAATGGTTTCCTTTACGCTTTAAATAAAAGTTTGACTTTATAGTATAGAGCTTTTGCCGAGTTGTATTTAAGAACAAAGCGTGCACTCAAAAGAAGAAAACGGATTTCAGCTTGTAATTAAGCTAAAACCCGTTTTGCTTATTTTATTGATTCTATAACTAAATATCTGTTTGGCTCAGTTCCCACTGAGTAAGTTTCTATATCTACTCTCGAAGATAAAGCATTATGAATAATCTTTCTCTCTGATGAGGACATAGGCTCAAATTCAACTGGTTGCCCTGTACGTACTGCTTTATCTGCCATACGCTCAGCTAATTGTTCTAAAGATTCTTGTCTTCTTTCACGGTAATTACCAACATCTAGCTTTATAAGGATAAATGATTGAGAAAATTTGTTAGCAACTAATTGGGATAGTTTTTCTAAAGCATTTAATGTTTGACCTCGTTTCCCTATTAACAATGCTGCTTTCTCACTATTTAAGTGGAGATAAATAAATTTGCCTTCTCTTTTTTCTGTAATGACTAAATCCTCTATTTCCATTTCCTTAGCGATAGTTTTGATATATTGGATAGTTTCTGCTACCGCTTCTTCGTTACTTGGTGTCTCACTGGATTCTATCATTTCCTTTATGTCTTCTTTTACAGAGGATTCATCCGGAAATGTCTTTTCAGTTATTGACTCTTTTACATGTTCCTCAATAATAACTTCCTTAGAAGGCTCTTCTTTTATTAAAACAGTTACTTCAACAACTGCAGGCTTTGCTCCAAATCCTAAAAAGCCCTTTTTACCTTCTTCCACTACGGTAATTGACACATCTTCTCTCGATACTTCAAGTTTTTTTAGTGCAACGTTTATAGCTTCCTCTTTCGTAGGTGCAGTCTGTGTAATCTGCTTCATTTTTTGGCCCCTCCCGTTTTTGCTTTAACAGGTACTTTCTTTTCTTTGTTCCAAGGTTTATAAATGAATAAATTTTGGATTATAGAAATAATATTACCGATTACCCAATACAATGTTAATGCGGCTGGTAATACGATACCAAATCCCATAATCATAAATGGCATTATATACATCATGATCTTCATTTGAGGGTTGTCCATCGCTGGACCAGTTCTTAACACTATTAATTGCATAATACCAGCTAATACTGCAAGAATAATACTCGGTTCTGCTAAAGCAAAGCCCAAGAAATCTCCCAAATTAATCTCAGGAGTATTATTCATTCGGCTAATTGCGTGGTAGAAACCGATTAAGATTGGCATTTGTATAAAGACTGGTAGACATCCTGCAGCAGGGTTAATCTTTCTATCTTTGTATAAAGCCATCATTTCCTGTTGGAACTTTTGTTGTGTTACAGCATCTTTTGAACTGTATTTTTCTTTCAGCTTAAGCATCTCTGGCTGTATCTCTTGCATTGCTTTAGAGTTTTTTGTTTGCTTGATCATTAATGGTAAGATTACTAATCGAATAATAATCGTAACAGCAATAATCCCCAAACCATACGTTCCTAAAATTCCTTTAAAAAACGTTATGGCTGACACTAATGGCCAAACGATGTATTCATTCCAGAAGCCTTCCGAAGTATTATAGATCGGCTCATTGAATTCCGTACAACCCGCTAGTAAAGCAGTCATTACTATTAATAATAATAGTAAAGGTAATTTTCTTTTCAACCTTCTTCCCCCTATTAATATACATTCTATCTTTCACTATCTTAACACTTCAATGAAAAGACTTCATTAGCTTTTCTTTTTTATAACCTTTGCTACTTTCAAAACATGCTCCAGACTCTTTTTCGTTTCATGAAAATCTAATGTGGCCGCCGAGTTTCGGGCGATAATAATATAGTCTTTGCTTGTATCTACTGAATCATTCAGCTCTAAAAAAGATTGGCGAATATACCGTTTAATACGATTACGAACTACGGCGTTACCAACTTTTTTACTGACAGATAACCCTATACGAAAAAAGTCATGTTCGTTTTCTAGCTTATAAACAACAAATTGTCTGTTCGCAAATGATTTGCCTTTTTTAAAAATTTGCTGGAATTCAGCATTTTTTTTAATACGTTGTTTCTTATTCATCCATTCACCTGCTCCAACTAATCGTTTTGAAAGAAAAAAAAGACCACTGAATTGGTCAGTGGACTTATGATTATGCTGATAATACTTTTCTTCCTTTTGCACGACGTGCTGCTATTACGCGGCGACCGTTCTTAGTACTCATACGTGCGCGGAAACCGTGATTTTTTGCTCTTTTACGGCTATTTGGTTGGAATGTACGTTTCATCTATATGACACCTCCTGAGTGATCATCTTTAAAATGTTCCTTAGACAGTCTCCGATATTATATAAAAACTATACTATATTTGTCAATATTTATTTAGACACCGCAAGTCTAACCTCTCTCTTATTCTTATCCACATTCTTTATAGCTTTTTCCCAAACTCCTGTGAATAACAATTTTCGACAGAAAAATTATCCACATAGCTTATGAACATGTTTTTAACATACTCCTATACTGTGGACAACTCTCACTGTTAATTATTTTAATATTGTGGATAACTTTAAAATATCTTGTAATCACTACGTTTTTTTGATACGATATCTGTGTTTTACTTTTTCAAACGAAATATGCGATTTTTTATTATCCACAACTGTTAGTAATCTGTGGACAAGTTTTTCCCCATACGTTTATAAAGTTTATCCACAGGCCGTGGATTTGTGTATATAACCTAAATTATACATATAAATATAAAGTAAAATTATTCATTTTCTTTATTGGAAAAAATAATGCTCGTAAATAAGTAAGAGAGAAATTATCTCTTATTAATCTATAGAAAAGGAGTTTATGTTA